>NZ_JAHOIB020000001.1:4800000-7157916 GCF_019129155.2 Bacteroides sp. MSK.18.37
CGCACGAAACAGTTGAACTTGCGGTTATACATCGTCGTGAGCCGTTCCTTGAACTGCGGCGACTGTTCTTCCAGCCATTCGGAGAACCCGTTACGGATTTCGTCTATCTTCGCGTTGGCGAGCTGTATGCCCTCGCTGTCGCGTACCTTGATGTCGTTGCCGTTCTCGTCCTTGCCGATACTTTTCATCATGTCGGGGCAGGTGTTGTGCAGGGCGTGCTTCAACAGGTGCATACCGTCATAGTTCCGGTAATAGCCCTTTACTAAAAACTCGTCCGTGATCTTCATGGTGCGGTAGCCGCACGCCACGGAAAATTCGTCCATGCTGGCGGAATAGGCGATTTTCACGTCCGTGTCGAAAAGATGGCTCATGTATGCGGCATACACGCCCGTGGGAATCCAGCGTTCACCGAAGTTGAAGTCGAGGTCTTCAAAGGCTATGCGCTGCGGTTCGGCTTCCTTCAATGCCTCCCACGCCTGTTTCACCTCCGGGATCCGCTCACTTTCGGGATTGTCCTCCATCCAGCCCTCTATGCGTTCCGCCTTCTCTATCACGTTCCCCGCGATGAAGCGGTCTTTGATTTCGTAACCGGTTACGAGCGGGTTGTAGAAGATGCGCCCCTTGAGGGCACCAAGCAGTTCCTCTTCCGTAGTGTCGGTTATCTCCCGCATATAGACGAGATTGACCGTGCCGAACTTGTTGAGCGATGCGGACAAGGCTTCTTCGGGAGAGCCTGCATTGACACGGCTCTCCACCGAGAAGGAAACGGGACGGTCGAAGATGTCCGCCTTGACAAACTTGCCGTCCTCCGCACGTTCCAGCGAAAGGATGTCGCGCCCTCCGGCATCCATCATCACCAGTTTCACGTTCTGTCTGGCGTTGAGGTTACCGTAACGCATGACAAACTCATCGTAGTAGGTGTTGAGATACCCGCGCTGCGGTTTGTGTTCCGTATGGTTCTCCGTCTCGTGGCTATACAGACGTTCGTAAGCGTCACGGAGCGATATATACAGCATCGCTTTCTCTTTTTGATAGCCACGGAGGTCGAGCGGTTGGAAGGTCGCACCGTAAGGCGTGAGGTCTTTCAGGTAACCGAGATTGCGTGAAGCATCCAGCACCATCGAGCCGTCACGGTGGTGTGGCTCCAGCAGGCCGTTGAACGGACGGGGAGAAAGGTCCATGACTTCCTCCTTCGGCTTTTCCGTTTCAAGTTCCGGGAACAGGGAAGTGGCAACCGTTTCGGAAGTAGGCACAACTTCTGCCGGTGTTTCAGGTTGCTTTATTTCTTCCGTTTGTTCCGGCTTTTTATCCATATTGTCCGAAGAAGGCGCAAAAGCAGGGTTCAACGTGTCTTTGATACCCATCTTTTTCAGTTGTTCCTGCCTGTGCCGTTCTGCCTCAAGCCGTAGGGCCTTGCGCCGTTCCGCTGTCAGGCTCATCATTGTCTCATAGAAGCCGTTGATGGGAGGATTGGTTTCCCAATCCAGAGTGGCGTAAATGTCGTCCGGGTCGTTTGGCTTTTCGGCATTTTCCGGCTTTTCTTCCTTATTACCGTTTATCGGCTTGGCGGCTTCAACGGGTGGAGTAACTTTGACTTGCGGTTTAGGCGTGGACGGCATAGGCTTCGGCTTGCTTTCCTTTTTCGCTGCCTTTTTCTTTTTTACCGGTTCCTCTATGGGCATACCCCAAAGGTCGAGCAGGGTAAGCTGCACGGCTGACGAATGATTGGGTTGGCGCGGCTCAATCTCCGGCTTTTCCTCTATGGGCTGTGCCTGCGGCTTCTCCACTCCCTTGACAGGCTCAATTACAGAAACGGGGGCTATTACAGAAGGTGATACCTTTTCTGTTTTCGGAGCAGGTTGCACTTCCGCAGCCGTGCTTTCCTCCTTTGTCGGATGCAGCCTGTGTCTCTCATACAGTTTCCTGTCAAGTTGTTGCAGTTCTATTTTCAGATGCTCCCGCAAGTCTTCCGCCAGTTGTGCGATGTCCCCACAGTGCAGGAGTTTATAGGCTGGTTTCCCGTACGGGTCGGTACTTCTGATCAAATCCGTGTGTGAAAGCGAACCGATGCTCCATACATACCCATTTACGGAAGTGCCGATAGGGGTCTGTTCGGTCTGCACGAAGAGTTTTTCGTTGTAATACAGTTCACCGTTCTTTCCGCTGTTCTTTTGCAGGATAATCAGGTCGCTGCCCACCTCCGTTCCCGCGTTATCCGTAAAGAGGTTGTTCGGCAGGCGGGCTACGCCCACCAGATTGGCATGGTTCATCATATACTCGCGTATGGGCGCGTTGGTCGGGGCATCCAGTACCCCCTGCGAGGTGATGAACGCCACGATTCCGCCTTCACGCACCGCGTCAAGGCTTTTCAGGAAAAAGTAATTGTGTATCGTCCGTGCCGCCGAGAGCCTTGCAGGATCCTTGCTGCCCGAAAAATCCGGGTCGAACACCGCCACATCGCCAAACGGTATATTGGAGACAGCCAAATCAAAATGGTTCATGAACGGCTTTTCTATCTTCTCGAAGCCCTGTACCCTTACTTTCTGTCCGGGATGCAGGTGCTTCAGTATCTTGCCCGTCATCAGGTCTTTCTCAAAAGCCATGATGTCCGCGTCCGGTCTGTTCTCCAGCACGGCGTCCACGAATGCACCGACACCTGCCGACGGCTCCAGCACCCGGTCGGGACGGATGCCGTGTTCATGCAGCACGTCCGCGATGGTCCCGGTTATCTCCGGCGGGGTATAGAAGGCGGTCAGCACGGACTGCTTCATGGCATCCATATTCCGTTTGTACTCCGTCTCGTCTTTTGTGTTCTCCCGCAGCAACCTGTGCAGTTCCACGGTAGGGGCAAACAGTTCGAGGTCGGACTTCGCCCAGTGGACGGCATCCGTCAGTTCCCTTGCAGGGTTGAGTATGTTCTTCAGTCCCCCGAAACCGCAATAACGTTCTAACAAGAGCCGTTCGCGTGCGGTGGGTGTGCGCTGTTCCCTGTCAAGGAGGAATGCCGTCCGTATCGCCTCGATGTTGTCCCGCAGTCTCTGTTTGCGGTTAAACGCCATACTCTTCGATATAGAGGATGACGGCTCCCGTCAGCTCCGTGTAGAGCAGGTCATAGTCGGGCGACAGGGCGAAATTGTCGTCCGAGAGGTCATAGATGGAGAATACGTTTCCGACAAGCGGTAGCAGCTTCTGGGTAAAGGCTTCACATTTTTCTCCCGGTACTTCACCCGCAAATTCGTTCTCCACGACTTCGCGCAGGATGGCGTGCCTGGAGTAGCGAAGGCCCTCCGTCAGCACCTTCATCGCCAGTTCCTGCGCCCCGTCGGCAGGATAGCCTTCGAGCCTTGCCCGTTCATACGCTTCGGCGGCACGGTCGGTTCTTTCTCGGATGAAGGCTTCATCGGCTGCCTGTTCGAACTTGTTCGTGGTGAGGTAGTCCAGCAGGTACAGACCGTAATAGGAAAAGTCGGTCCGACCCTCGTTTTTCTTCTTGTTGTTCATTTCTTTGGAATTTAGTGGATTGATAATGATGATAGGGATAATCGTTGGAAAACGAGAAGAAAAAGGCACCCGGTATCCCTCCGAGTGCCACCACTAAATCCAAAGTATGAGTGTAATCCGGTATCGAAGAACAATTCATTACTCTGAACCAGTGGCAAAGTTAAACATTTATTTTCTTCTTTTCGCAGAGGTCGCTTTACTTTTCCTTTCTGGGAACACGAAAACCGTGTTATAGTCCCCGTCAAAGGCGACTACGGCATCAAAACTCTTGCCCTGCTTGCTCTTGAATCCTTTGAGCAGTTTCGTGTGTCCGTCGGTGAGCAGGTTTTTGATTTCATCATCAGAGAGGGTGCGGTTTGCTTTCAGGCGGAACACGGGCAGACCGCACTCCGCGTTGTCGCAGCGGACGACCTTGCCGTAAAACTGCATCGTCCCCGCTCCGCACTTGGGACACTTGCAGCCGGAATCCCTGCGGGCGAACAGCTTGTCGCACGACAGCAGTTCGGAGGTAATTTCCCGTGTATATGCCTCAATCTTCCTGCGGAAGTCATCGGCGGGCAGTTCCCCACGCTCGATGCGTGCCAATTCCTTTTCCCATTCGCCCGTCATGGCGACATCGGCAATACGCATCGCCTTCACGACCGAGTGGAGGGCAAGCCCTTTTTCGGTGGGGACAAGCGACTTCTTGCAGCGTTCCATATAGCCGCGCTTGAAAAGCGTTTCGATGATGGACGCACGGGTGGCGGGCGTGCCGATGCCGCAATCCTTCATAGCCTGCCGCAATGCGTCGTCCTCTATCTCCTTGCCAGCCGTTTCCATCGCGGACAGCAGGGTGGCTTCGGTATGCAGCGGCTTGGGTTTGGTCTTTCCCTCCGTGATGGAGGCGGCTTTCAGTGCCAGCGTGTCGCCTTCCTGCCAACAGGGAATGGCGGCGGTTTCCTCTTGGCTGTTGTTCTCTTCTCCATTCTCCTTGCCATAGACGGCACGCCATCCGGCTTGCCTGATGATGCTGCCTTTTGCCACGAACTCCACTCCGGCACACTCTGCCGTGACGGTGGCAGTGTCCTTGACGCATTTTTCGGAGAAAGCCTCAAGCATGCGCCCGGCTATCATGTGATAGACGGTGCTGTCCTCTTTGGAGAGGAACAGCGGCTTCTCGCCCGTGACGAGCAGGGCATGGTGGTCTGTCACCTTGCCGCCGTCCAGGCTGCGGCGTGTCGGCACGGCTTTCGGCTGCAACTTGCCCTTCCATTCGGGCAGGCTGCCGGTGAAGGCAAGCAGCTTGGGGATTTCCGCGAACACGTCTTCGGGAATGTAGCGGCTTCCGGTTCGCGGATAGGTGATGAGCTTCTTCTCGTAGAGCTTCTGCGCGATTTCAAGCGTCTGTTCCGCCGTGAAGCCATGCTTGGCGTTGGCTTCCTTCTGGAGCGTGGTCAGGTCGTACAGGAGCGGTGTTTCCTCCGTCTTCTCCTTGCGTTCGGCTTTCGTGACGGTGGCTGTGCCTGCCGACTTCACCTTATTATACAGTTCCGTCGCGGACTCTTTCTCTTTCCATTTTTCGGAAGAGGAAAACTTCACCGTTCCTTCATCGCAGCCGTCCGTTGCGATATGGAGCTGCCAGAAGGCTTCGGGGGTAAAGCGGCGGTTCTCCCAATAGCGTGCGCACACCATCGCCAACGTGGGTGTCTGCACCCGCCCGACGGAGTAAGTGCCGTGTCCGGCGGCGATGGAGAGTGCCTGCGTGCCGTTGATGCCCACGAGCCAGTCTGATTCGTTCCGTGCTTTGGCGGCAAGATAGAGGTTGTCGTATTTGTCGCCCGCTTCGAGGTTGCGCAGTCCCTCGCGGATAGCCTTGTCGGTAAGCGAGCTTATCCAGAGGCGGACGAACGGGGTGGTGCATCCGGTATAATGGTAGAGGTAGCGGAAGATAAGCTCACCCTCGCGTCCGGCATCGGTCGCCACGATGATCTGTTCGCTTTCCTTGAATAGCCGGGCGACGGTTTTGATCTGCGCCACCACGCTGCTGTCAGGCTTGTAGCCCTTCTCCGTCTTTACCTGACGGGAGACGAGCGTGAAGGTGTCGGGTATGACGGGCAGGTTGTCACGGACAAAGCCGCGTATGCCGTAACCGTCGGGCATGGCAAGCTGCACGAGGTGTCCGAACGCCCATGTCACGGCGTAGCCGCCTCCCTCGAAATATCCTTCCTCTCTCTTTGCCGCGCCCACGATACGGGCGATCTCACGTGCCACAGACGGCTTTTCTGCAATGATTGTCTTCATATTTTTCTGTCGTTTTGAATTTTACAAATGTTACTTCGGATTTAGTGGCGGACACCGGATTACATCTTCATGCCCTTATTGTTTTTCTTTTGCGGCTTCTCCTGCTGCTGTTGCTGTGCGGTGTCCTTCGGGGCGGTCTGTCCCTTCCGCAACGGCTCCTTCAGGTTCTTGGTAGCCTCGTTGGTCTTGCCCTCGCTGTTCACCGCCACCTGCGTGCGGCTCTCGTTGGAAGGCGCGACCTTCTGCGCGTTGTCGGGGTTGGTGTCGTAGCGGTACGGGCGTCCCTTCTCCGGGTTGAACCTGATGTACATCGTGGCGTGGAAGCCCTGCTTGTCGGTCACGTTCTCCAGTTTCACGGCTTTGCCAGCCACGTAGTCGGCTTTCTGCTGCTCGGTGAAGTCCACGCCGCTCCATTTGCTGATGGGGCGGATGCTGCCGTCGGCGTTCGTCCACGTGTTGCGGCGTTGCTCCTTGTTCGTGTTGGCTGTGTTTTCCGTACCCTGCGCCTGTCCCTGTGCGGGGGTGTTCTTGGCTTCCTGTGCTTGTGCGGCACGTGGCGACCTGCCGGTTCCCGGCACGAACTCCACGCCGCGCTGCTCCACGTTCACTTGCAGGGTGGTGACGAACTTCCTGCCGTCCTTGCGCTCGATGAGTTTGTCGCGCACAGGCAGCCCGGCACGCAGCATGTCCTGCTCCTGCTTGGTGATTTCCGTCTTGCCGATGCGCTCCGGTATGCGCACCTTGTTTGCCGGGACATCTGTGATTTCGTTCGTCTTGCGGTCGATGCTGACGAACGAGGGGATGATCTCGCCCGTTTCCCTGTCCACGAGGTCCACAACCCTGCCGAGGTTGCCCGTTTCGCGCAGGTTCTTCCGGTCGTCGGAGAACTTGTGTTCCTTGTACTCGTCGAGTTTCTGCTCCTTGCGGATGAAGTGCGGCACAAGGCTGACGTTGCCCTCGCCGTCCTTCTTGAAGGAGAGGCGGGCATCCAGCTCGAAAGCCTCTCCGCCGAAATTGGGCGATACCCTCACCAAGTCGGACTTGCCGTAGTTGAGCATCCGGTCAAGGTCGCCCGACTTTTCAAGGTCGTCGCGCTTCACGCCCCATTTCTCCTCCAACTCCTTCCAGTTGATCTTGCTCTCGTCGATGGGTTGGTAGCCCCGGTTGCTTTGCGCCTGCTGTGGGCTTTTCTGATTCTGTTCGTTTTTCTGTTCTATTTCTTCCTGTTTTTTAGGTTCGTCATCTTGTTTCTGTTCCGGTTGTTCCTGCTTTTCGGCGGACTGCTCCTCCTGTACTTTCTTTTCGTAGCCGGAGGTGTCCACCTTGTGGGGCGCAAGCATCTCCTTGTTGCCCTCGGGGTCTTTCAGCAAGTCCTTGATAACTTCCAGCAGCTTGTCGGCTTGGTCCGCCGCGACACGGTAGAAACCGAAGCGGCTGGGTTCCTTGCACTGCCGGAAGAAGTTCTTGAAGAAGTTGTCCAGCACGTCTCCGTGCCTGTCGAATTGCAGGAAACTCTGCGCGTTCTCCGCCTTTGCGGGGGTACGCTTGGGTGAGCCGTCGGCGTTAAGCCCGGCTACCACGCTGATCTCGCCCGTCTTCTCGTCGCGGACTATCAGCACGTCTTTTTCTGTTGTTTTCTTTGCCATTTGAAAAATGTTTTAATGGGTTATTTGTTAAAGAAATTATGGATACGCGCCTTGTAGAAGGCTATATCTTCCTTGCGGAAATCCTTTACGTGTTCGGAGAGGAATGTCAGTACGTCCTCCTCGCTGTAATAGGTCTTTTTGCCGAGCGTCTTGTACGGCAATGCACCGATGCTGCGGTAGCGCTGCAGGGTACGCTTGCTTATCTGGAGCAGCATGCAGAGGTCTTGGTTGTCGAACATCCTGATACTTTCCATCGGGTTCGGGGCTTTGCCGGACGGTCGCAGGGAGAGCAACAGCTCGTCCTGACGGTCGAGCCGTTCCATCAGCTTCTGCATCCAGTCCTCAAAATTGTTTCGTGTAAGCAGTTCCATATCTTATGTCCTCCTTCCTTTGGGTTTGCCGCCGCCCGTGCGCAGCGTGTGGTTGCGTTTCAGTTCCGTCAGTGTCGCTGCATCTTCTGCCACGGTGCAGTCTGCGAGCAGGCGGTCTATTTCCGACCGGCGGTAGCGGCATTTGCCGCGCAGCACGATATAGCCGATGCGCTGTTCGCTGCGCATACGTTGGAGGGTACGGGTACTCACGTTCAGCAGGTGCGCCGCCTCGCGGGTGGTGAGCAGCATGTCGGAAGACTCTCCCTTACTCTCACCGGAAACGGCACGCACATAGACCGCTATCTCGGCTATCTGTTCCGTCAGGGCGGTGAAGGCGGAACTTTCAATCGTTATCACTTTCATATTTTATCCTTTCTTTTGTTTCTCTGCGGCAAAATTCGGCAATAAACAAAAGGGGCTTTAACAACTCATTACGTGACTCACGTAAGATTTTCTTTGAAAGTGACTCCGTAACCCGGACAACCGGCGCAACAAGCTGCCGTATAGCGGAAAACGGCACGCATTCAAGGCGGCTGCGTTACCTTTGCGGTAAATCATTAAATGTTTTGGTATATGGAAATCGTATCTATCGAGAAAAAGACCTTCGAGATGATGCTGGCGTCATTCAACGCCCTCTCGGAGAAAGTCGCCGCCCTCAGGCGCAAAAGCGACGGCGGGCGGCTGGAAAGGTGGCTCACGGGCGAGGAGGTCTGCGGGCAGTTGAGAATCAGCCCGCGCACGTTGCAGTCATTGCGTGACAGGCGGCTTATCGGCTACTCGCAGATGAACCGCAGGTTCTATTACAGGCCGGAGGAGGTCAGGCGGCTTATTCCGCTTATCGGCACGATCTATCCCGATGGAAAATGACTCTGTTTTTATTAACCACTTAATCCGATGTTATGATGAACGAGAACAACGAGGTTTTCTCAATGGAGGACGAGCAGGTTGCCACCGCGATACAGAATATGCTCAAAGGCTCCAAATGGCTCTCCGCATTTTTGGAAAGTTACCGTCCGCCACTGGACGGGGAACATTACCTGACGGACAAGGAGGTGGCGGAAATGCTCCGGGTAAGCCGCCGCACCTTGCAGGAGTATCGCAACAACAGGATGCTGCCCTTTATCCTTCTGGCAGGTAAGGTGCTTTATCCCGAATCGGGACTGCGTGAACTGTTGGAGGCGAATTACCTCAAGCCGCTGGAATAAGGCGGTTGCATGAAAAAAAAAGGAAACGGACAGCACCCGATGGCGTTGTCCGTTTCCTTTTTCGTTGTCTGTATGCGTGTTCAGCAATATCCGGTTTTCCCGTTCTGTATGAACATCACGTATGCCTGCCTCTTTTCCTTTGAGAGTGCCTTCTCCACCAGCCACATGCGGAACACGTGTGTATAGTATGTGTTCAGCCGGAAGGCTACTGGAATGATGATTTCAAGCGAGTAAACATCCGCGTACAGGCCGTTTTCAAGCTGTATGTAGCGGCATACCTCGTAGTCGTTCAGCACGTCCGACTTGCGGACGGCTTTGATGGCGGCGTTCACTGCCGGGACGGTGGCATGGAACTCTTCGGCGATTTCCCCGGCGGTCATCCATACCTCGTTACCGGTTACGCTGACCGTCTTGTCCTCTATAATGATTATGTCACGTTTCATGGCGTCTCTGTTTTAGATGGTACATCCTGCAAATTCCTCGATTTGGTTCAATCTTGCGGCAAGGTTCTCCATGTCTTGGTTGAGCTTCTCTTTGGTTATCTTCGCGTATATCTGCGTTGTCTTTATACTCTTGTGTCCCAGCATGGAACTGACTGTTTCGATGGGTACACCGTTGGAGAGGAACACCGTCGTGGCTGCCGTATGGCGGCTCTGATGCCACGTGATGTGCTTGGTGATGCCGCAACGCTTGGCGACGGCACGGATTCCGGCGAGGCACGTGTTGTAGTGGGGAACAGGGAAAATCCTGCCGTTTTCGCACAGCCCGCGGTATTTGTCGATGATTTGTTTCGCAATGTCAAGCAGGCGGATGTTAGACACCACGCCCGTCTTCTGGCGGTTGATGTTTATCCACTCGTGTTCATCGAAGTAGGTGCGGATGTTCTCTTCCGTCAAATTGCGCATATCGGCGAATGACAAGCCCGTGAAGGCGCAGAACAGGTAGAGGTCGCGGTATAGTTCCTGTTTGGCGTTCTTCAGTTTACCTTCCATCAGCAGGCGGATTTCGTCTTTGGTCAGGAAACTGCGTGTCGTTTCCTCCTTCTTGATTTCATACTCCCTGAACGGGTCGCGTGTGAGCCATTCGTTGTTGATGGCGATGAACACCATCGTCCGAAGTGGGCATACATACAGCCACACGGTATTGGTGCAGCAGTGTTTGTCCGTGCGCAGAAACATCTCGAAGTCGGAAATGAAAGCGGGGGTAAGCTCTTTCAACGCGATGTCCTTCACGTGGTAACGGATGTTGAGAAACTCTTGCAGGTGCTTGTAAACGGTCTTGTACTTCAAGAGTGTGCCTTTGGCTTTCATGCCTGCTTCCACCTGCTTGGCATAGTCCTCGTTGTGTTGCTGGAACACCTGCATCAGCGTGTGATAGCGGTGTTCCAGTCCGAGAAAGGCGTTCTTCACCTTCTCTGCCGTGACGAAGTTGTCACGCTCCATGATTTCCTGATAGTGCTTGTTGATGCGCACCCGCATCTTGTCAAGCATGCGGTTCGTTTCGAGTGCCGCCGTGCTTCTGCCCGTGACACGTCCCCCTTTGGTGTCCCACAACTTGGGATCGATGGTCAGTTTGCAACTGAATTGCGTCTGGCTGCCGTCCACCGTGATGCGTCCCATGACGGGAACCGTCCCGTCTTTTTTCACTACCTGACGTTTGAGGTAGTAAATAACTGAAAATGTACTCTTCATCGTCCTTAATTTTTTTGTTCAAAATTAGTTGGTGAAGAGCCCTCCTCTGATACGCAAATTGCGGAAGAACGGCGCAATCTTTTTTCGTTACCGGATTTTTTGCGTGAGTTGTCAGTAACTCACTAATCCTTAAAGCCTTGTTTCGTTATTCGTGTCCATTTCGTCACCTATTGAGCGTGGTTACGAACAAGTAACGTAGCTCCGTCTTGATTTGGCTTCGGCGTGGATTGTAATGGCTCTCGGAATAATTGGCAGCGTAAATGAAACCCCTGTAAATCAAATCCATTACCATATTCTTCCGCATTTCACTTTTTTGTAGTAACTTTGTTGCCGATATGTACCGAAAATCCGGCAACTTATGAAAAAGATTGTTTTCTGTCTTCTGCTTTTAACCTTTTCTTTTCGCCTTGCGGCCCAGATTGACTATTTGGAGCCGGTGAAACCTTTTTCCACTTATACAGGCGAGTTAGGCGAATATTATCGTAGTGTGTTTTCTTTACTTAATACGGGCTTCCAGAAACAGCCTTATGCGCGTTTTGCAGCTATCCCTTCCTTTTCGCCGGAGTATGCAATGTCGGTAGAGAAGAGGAACGGACGTTATACCCTGGTTTCGAACACATTATCGCGTACTTATTGGCAGGCAGAGAAGGGGACGGTGACGGTGGATACTAAATCGGTTGTCATTAGTGCTTCCCTATATCAGTCTTTAGGGGCTATCTTTCGTTTGGTGACAGAGCAGGTACAGGATTTGGACGGTTCTACGGCTGGTTTGGATGGAATTGTTTATTTTTTCTCTTCTACGGATGCTAAAGGTAAAGAGCAGATGGGACGTAAATGGTCGCCGGAAAAGGGAACGTTGATGGAACGTCTCGTGTTGGTTTGTCAGTCGGCTTATATGTTATCCCGAGGGGAAAATATTTCTGAACAGACGTTGGCAGTGGAGGCTGCTGCTTTATTAAAAGCATTGCAACAGCGCACCAAGGAAGAGCCGGATGCTTATAAGCGGCCGATGTATATCGGAATTTATCCGGTGGGTCCCCGTTCAAAGACACTTTCCGGAAGACAGGTGGAGGAACCTGCTCATTTCTCTGCGATGACTCCGGAAGAATATATTGCCAGTGAAATGGTTTATCCGTCAGGGCTTTTGGAGAAGAATGTTTCGGGTTATGCTTTGTGTGAGTTTACTATTGATAAAGAAGGGGTTATCCTTCGTCCTCATATTCTACGTTCCACTCATCCGGAATTTGCAGAGGAGGCTCTCCGCATTGTCAAAGGAATGCCGAAATGGTCACCTGCATTGGTGGGAGGAAAGCCGGCGGATAGTAATTACACTCTTTATGTTCCTTTCCGTCCGCAACTCTATCGGAATAAATAAGCAACTTTGCATCTAAAGTCCGATTAATAAAAAAGAAATATTGCATTTATAAGTTGAACTTATACTCTCTCCAATAAATAAAAAAAATAAATTTGCTGTCATCTGTCACAGATTGTAGCTTAACTGTTTGATTATGAAAAGTTAATGGCGTGACAGCAGCATGGTGACAGCACTGTGACGGCAATAATGCTGTCACTGCAAAGCAAAGAAGAGATAAACGCACTGCAAAGGCGGTATGGTAGAGATGCATACCCAAATCAAGTAAAAATCACAGATGAAGTTTCATTGCCTGAATAGTATTAACCACAGGCAGATAAGCTATTTTATTTATTACCCCTGTACTTACGGGGCGGGACCTGCCTTGTAACCGATAGTTTCAAGGCTTGAAACTATTGGTTCTGCGGTGCGAAACTAAAGTTTCATTGCCTTGAAACTTTAGTTTCTCTTGCTTGGAACTATTAGTTTCTTACTGATGAAACTATAGTTTCACACTGATGGAACTTTAGTTTCTCACCGATGAAACTATTCTCCCGTGTAGTTGTTTACTTATTTGTCTTATATAAAATTCTATTGTAACTAAAAAGCTTGTCATTTATTATCTTTCTTTTCAGAAAAAAGAAGTATATTTGCAATCAAGGACCGGACCTTTGACAGCCGGACTTGTATTTATAGGACATTTAATTTATTAGTAGGAAAGTCGCATTTTCGAATAGATGATAAATCAAATGTCCGTGCCAAGCTTATATCCCTATCGATATATAAGTTCTGGTGCGGGCATACTGTATTTTTCATCTATGGGTATGCGACTACCTCTACTAGGAAATACATGTATCGTTCGCACCTTTTTTATATCCGGTTGCGACGTATACATCTAAAAACAAACGAGTTATGGCAACAAAACAATGGATTGGTATTGAAGAAGCGGCAACCAAGTATCAGGTATCTACCAGACGTATTATTACTTGGTGTGAAAGGCAAGAGATTATTTATTCAGAAATCGGTGATTATCTGATGCTTGATGAAAACAGTCTGACGGATTGTCTTGAACGAAATATTCGGTTCAGTCTTTCCGAAGAAGAACACAAACGCCGGATGGATGAGAAGATGAAGGAAAATGAAGAGGAATTTTTTCTACTTCAATCGCTGAAAGAGTTGACCCCATTGATCCGGTTAATAATAAAAGAGCTTGCCGGAATGATAAGGAATGATGAAAGACGACAACTATTTCTTTATACCGTCTTACAAGGAAATATTAAGGATTTTAGTGTCCGGAAACATATGAAATATCGTCAAGCACAGAAGGCATTTGAGGGACTTGTACAGGAAATAAAATCTCAAGCGGGATTCCTTAGGACTTATAAGGAAGAAAATATCCGTCTTAGAGCAACAGTACGGATGTATGAAATGAAATCCCGCCAAAATGGCTTTGATAATGATATGCTCATGAGAGAGGCGGAAGAAACGAATCCGGAAATTTTTATTCCCGAAGATATAAAAGCGGCAAAGGCTTTACTTGATACTCCTATCACAGAATTGAAATTCGATATTCGGTCGCAGCGGATCATTTCTGAAGCTGATATAAAAACACTCCGGGAACTGCTACAAATCACTTCTCAATATGGGTTTAGGAAGTTGCGTGATATGTTACGGAATTTCGGGCTGGTTTCACAAAAGAAAGTGGAAAAACGCTTGAAAGAGCTGAATGTACTGGACGTTGCCGGCAACTGCAATTTATATAGGTATCTGGATGAATGACACAGATTGGGCTGGAGTGTTTCTTTGATAGTATAATAACATGGCTGATTTCTTCAAAAATCATTAAAATAGAAAACTTTTCTTCGTTTGTATTGTCTTATAGCCATAAACTTTTAAAACGAAAACTTATGGATGATATGATTAACAGGCATGATTCGATAGCCGAGGAAAATATCGAGCCGAATGGTCGTCCGGCTAAGGACCAGTTTGAAGAATGGAGCGGCGAGGTTGCCGACCGTGCCGATGACGTATTCAAGAATGACAAGAAAGACGGTCCTATTAAAAACCGTGAGAAACGTATAAAAGAAATGGACGAAGTGATTAAAAAGGACCTTGAATAAAGGTCCTTTTTTGTTTTCTGCGATACGGAAAGAAAGTACAGAAAGATGCATACGGATGAATAAAAATAAGAAATTATACTATCATCCAGTAAATCAATATAGGTATTAAAATTCCTATTATCGTTAGAATTCCGCCGATGCCCCACAATCCCTTTTTCCCGGGAACAATCAGTAACCCGGTGATGAGCAAAATAAACATGAGTAAGAGGAATGCATCGGAGGTTATTGTCCATAAAGAACCCGGATTGCGATGTAGCTTATTCAATGCGGTTAGGAAAGCAGGACGATGCATTTCTTTAATAAATGCTTGCTGGCTGGTTGCATCCAACTTGATTACCAATTGTTCTTTGCCAAAGATGGTCAGTTTGTTTTTACTGAGGCTGAAACGGTTATACAGGTCGGGATTGCATGAGAGATCGGAGATAATCTTTCGTGCATCGGCTTCTGTAAAATCGTCTTTATTGGCAGGGAGCTGGAATATATAGTCCACCGTACGTTCCTTTTTCTGATTCATGAATGTAAATTCTTTCCGGTGGTTGAGCAGGAAGCCGGAAAGGAGATAGACAAACAGGATGCCTGCACAAATGAAAGATACATAACGGTGCGTTAAACGTAAGTATTTGAGCGTTTTGGGAGATAACATTTTTATATAGAATTTACTAAGTTAGTGAATGTCCAATTCGTCTAATATGTATTGGGAACGTGAATATTGCTCCAAAGTCCATAACACATAGCGGATATCTACTGCGATGTTACGACTTTTCTCATTTCCTACAGTTTCGTAGTCGGAACTAAGTCCCTGCCAGATACGGTCGAAGTTGATACCCACCACTTCTCCTTTGGCATTCAATACCGGACTGCCCGAACTACCAGAAGTGGTATGTGCATCTGTCAGGAAACAACAGGTGGGTGTCACTTTCTGGCTAAAGTAGTTACTGGGTTGGCGGTGTTCGATGAGTTTGACGAAACGTGCCGGCAGATTGAAGTCCTTGTTTCCGGCATAAAGGCGATGACGGCTGAGCATTCCGTCAACAGTTGTAAATGGAGTATAGATGACTCCTTCGCTGGGAACGGCTGCCTTTACTTTTCCCGTAGAATAACGCAGGGTGCGGTTGGCGTCAAATGCAATTTGTGTCCCCTTGTTCTTTTCAGCGTATGCTTGCAGATACAAAGAGTAGAGTTTCATGTTTTTATTCTGATACGCTTGTTTCAAACGGTTTATTTTTTCTACATACACCAGATAGAAACCGAGTGACAACTGATACAGCCCATCTTGTGACAGTGCAGCTGTTCCTTGTGTCGGTACACTGTCCAGAAGTGCGAGCATACTTTCTTGATTACGCAGGGGGGAATGATCGTACAGGCTGTCTATATAGGCAGAAAGATGTTGAGGGTAATGCTTTTCTACCTTTTTCAATGCTGTGGAGTAGAAAATAGAATCTACGTGATCCAGATAATAAGCCAACATCTTTTTCATGATATATTTGTCGTCTTCAGGTCTGAAATCACGATAGAATGCTACGGTAAGCGGTTTCAGTTTGCGGATTTCTCCTTTCATGGCAGTCTTTACATTCTTGCTTTTTCTTTGTTCCATTTGCACCAGTTTTTCAAATTTTCCGGCAAAAGGAATGACGTTGGCACCATAAAGTGCGACTTCGCGAAACATCTGGTCTGTGAAGTTCAGTTGGGTAAGACGTTCGTAGTTTGCTTTCATATCATCGAGCAATGTTGCCCCGTAGCGTTGCGTACGGGTGTCATCAGACAGAATCCATCCTGTCATCGCCTGTTCCTCCTGCTGTTTCCGGGCAATGATGCCGGATTCTTTCACACCACTGATCTCACCAATTGATTTTAGATAGACATTAGCAGCGCTTCCGGCCTTAATGTTATAGTAGGAATAAAGCGAGTCGGCAGCCGTTTCTTTACGTTGTGTGTAGAAGTCGAGCTTGATTTTGGCAATATCTGCTTCTGCTTGCGTGTCTTTGAATACAATTTTCTCAAGGGCAAACGAAGGGACATATTGCCTTGTTTGTGCAGGATAGCCGGCAACCATTACAAAATCATCGGGTTTCACTCCTTTGGTAGAGATAGACAAATGAGCGTCGGGTTGATAGGGGCGGTTCTGCTTGTTGTAGGCTGCCGGTTGATTTTTATCGTTGGCATAAACGCGCAAGATGGCGAAATCGGCAGAGTAACGGGGCCATTGCCAGTTGTCTGTGTCGCCTCCGAATTTCCCTATCGAGATGGGGGGAGCGGCTACGATACGCACATCCTTGAAGCAGCGGAAGACAGCCAGGATGTATTGTCTGCCACCAAATAAGGAGTAGATTTTTCCTTCTACACCACGACCTTTGGCTTGGGATTTGACAATTTTATTCCCGTTCTCGTTGATCTTTTGGGTAAGTGCCTGATCGGTAAGATTTCCGGTATCTTGTGTTATTTCCGTCGTTACGTCTTTGATAGTGATTAATTGATTGACCTGTAAATTCGGAAGATAAGTCTCTTCGCTGCGTTGGGTAGCCCAGCAGCCATGCTTCACGTAATCGTGGTTTGCATCGGAGATATGTTCGAGATAACGTGCGACACAGTGGAAGTTGGTCAATACCAGTCCTTCACCGGAGATGAAAGAGGCACTGGCAGAGGGAGAAAATGTACTGTTGTCATAACTTAATGAAAGGGTAGCATTCGACAGACACGACTGGTTGATGTCGTAAATATCTTTTTCACTAAGGCGCAATCCCTGTTTTTTCATTGCCTGATGTACTTTTCCTTGTATTTGAGTAGGCAGCCAGAAGCCTCCATCGGCATGCACGGGCTGTATGCACAACAGGCAGAGGAGGTAGAAGGCGGAAATAATGGTAGTTAGCTTCATTGTATTTTGTTTTTTAAATAATTATTCCAGGTAGAAGGATTAGTTGTTAACTGTTCGCGGATGCGGGTAAGATGCTCGCTGACCGTAGGGGAGAAGAGTACACTGAAAGAGGAGGTACGTGCTTCTGTTAGCAATGATTGCAAGGTCTGGAGATAGCTTTCCTGCAAATGTCGTGTGAATATGTCCGGTGTCTTGTCCGTAAAAAGATAGTTGGCAGAGACTTCCAGATAATGGGCGTAGGTAAATCCTGCTGGTGTTTCGTTCGAAGAGATTCGTTCGGCAATGATTCTGCCAAACATCTTTTCAATAATTGTCTTTTGTGCTTTTATGATGGCTTCGGTTGGGTTGCCGGCATATTTGCATACGGCATCCGTCCGTAGGAAGTTGTATCCGCCAAGCAGTTCTTTCCAAAGAAATTCGACAGCTTTTCCGGATACTTCATCGGAGAAACCAATAAAAGGAATCACACGTTCCAGATGGTCGAAATAGGCTTGCTGCAAATCGGTATAGGTGGCGGGCATCTCCTCAAACGGGTTATCTGTCAGACGTTTTTTGTTCCATTCCGGCAATTGCGTCAATATTTGTTGAAGGTTGCGGATTCCGTAGGTTGCCGATGCGACGGGGTCATTACCGAGATCGGAGGTTTGAACGGTAGGATCAGTGGGAATGGTGCTCGGTGCCATGCGTCCGCAATGATACATGGGGTCGTTTTGTTTTTCATCTATCCATCCGGCTACAGTTCGGGTGTTCTCGCGGGAGAGATAGGCGTATCCGATACGGATGGCGTATCGGTCGTATACTCCCAACAGGGGAGGTAATACGTAACGGACGCCGTCTCCCGGTTGGGCGACATAATTGAACCGGGCATAATCCATGATGGACGGGGTGGTGCCGTAACGTTCTGTAAATTCCGGACGACGCAGGTCTTCTGTATTATGGGCATACGAGGCTTTGAAATTATGTTCCAGTCCGAGGCAGTGACCTATCTCATGGGCGGCGGCGTAACGGATTAATTGTGCCGTTATGTCATCCGGTAGTGTTTTCGTGCGTGCCGCAGGATGGTAGGCTGATGTTTGCAGGAAATACCATTTGCGTAGCAGGGCTATGACATTACTGTGAAACAATACGTCTGCTTGCAGAATTTCTCCTGAACGCGGGTCTACCCAGTGTTTTCCCATTGCGTTCGGGAAATCGCTGACTACATATCGGAAACAGTTGAAACGTATATCGTTCGGATCGAACTCCGGTCCGGCTTCGGCGTATGTCTTTGCTTGCATAACTTCTTTAAAGCCAATCTCTTCGAATGCTTTGTTCCAATCCAGTATTCCTTTGCGTATGGCTTTTTTCCAAAGAGGAGGGAAGGCATCGTCTATATAAAAAACGATGGGTTGTTGAGGCTTCACTTGTTTGCCTTGCAAATAACTGCGTACATCTTTAGGAGAGGGGACAATCCGGAAGCGGGTGATGTAGTTTTCCGCTGCGATTGAGGGAGTATCGAAGTTGAATTTCCGTTTAGGGATATTGTCATATCCTACCCGGGCATCGTGTATACGTGGTTGCATAGGTTGCTCAGGCAGTAGTAACAGCGATTTCCGTATGGTAGTGAGGAAAGGTTGGGTGGTTCCTTCAAAACCATACTGTACGCTGACTTCCAGGTTCTTTTC
This sequence comes from Bacteroides sp. MSK.18.37, assembly GCF_019129155.2. Lineage (NCBI taxonomy): Bacteria > Pseudomonadati > Bacteroidota > Bacteroidia > Bacteroidales > Bacteroidaceae > Bacteroides > Bacteroides sp. MSK.18.37. The sequence continues at coordinate 4,818,702 of NZ_JAHOIB020000001.1, forward strand.
GTGGACGTCTACCTGAAGTATTTTATTGAGTTGGGGCAGGGAGCGTCCTGGTGACGTTTTCCCTCCAAAGGGGTCTACACCTTCTATGGGCTCACTAAGAAATTTGCTCCAGTTTACAACAATCGAGCTGTCTGTCTCCTGTTCTATTTTCCAGGATTCCGCTATGGGAGTGATAGCATTGCGCGCATAGGCCGGATATGAAAGATGAGTTGTGTCCTCACATAAGTTTTTGGAGTCGGGACGTAATAGATATAACTGTTCTTTGTCATATTTCAAACGTATCCATACCGGATCATAAAGTCGCTGGCCTGCATAAAGTTTAACTTTATTATTGGGAGAACTGACGGTCATCACACGGGCTGCTAACAGAAAATCCCGGTTTATCAACCGTTTGGGTATTTCTACAAAACATCCTTTAGCGTTTTGCCGGATGTGAAACATGGGGGCAGAGTTACCCCAAAGGAGGGTGGGAAAGAGCAGCAGGAGTAGCAACCGAAGTTTGTTATTGGCAATTCTCATCATGATTGGTGTAAATTATCTGGTTGGTTTTTGTGGGGTGAGGAAGGTTAATGGTACAATCCGAGACTTATTCCGAACATTTTGGAATCGGTTTTCTTGTCGGTCTTCAGATATGCTCCTGTGGCTTTGACGAACCACACGTTGGTGTGTTTCTTTATAGTTACAGGCATTTGATATTGTATTTGAAGTTTTCCGTGCGCATACGATGCTCCATAATAGGTCATGTCGGGTAAAAGCACACTTTGGGCGTATTCAGTGGACGGATCGTTGAGTGACAGGTCCGATGATAGCGAAATGTGATATCCGGCTTCTGCTTCTATCCATAATGAACGGTTGTTTTTGCGCAGGAATGAATATCCGCCCTCCATGCAGATAGTTGCCTGTCGGACTGTAAGCGATGAAGACGGAAGATTGTATTGATCTTCTACCGATTGAAAATAGGCGCGTGCGCCTGCGTAGGCTGTGGCTTCTCCGGTGTGATGATTACTCCACAACAGGCGGTAGTGCAGATTGGCATTGAGTAAATCGACGGTGTAACGTTCGTCGTACGTGAGAAGTGTGTTCCAGTAGGAAGATTCGATACCTGTTACCGGATCTTTTTCTATTATTTTTTCCTGACGGTATTCGTCGGCTTTTCCGGTCTGATAGTTAATGGAAATGTCGATGATGTGTTCTGTGCGTCCGGATTTGATCCGGTTCATAGAAAGCAAGTTGTAGGTGGTGGTGTGATATTTTCCCGGTGAATATTTGATGTCTCCCCATACGTCTTCGTTGCCTTTGGCGTATGAAAGGGTAGTAAGTGTTTGAATCCGTTCGTTTTTATATTGATAAGACAATTCACCGCCAAATTCATGGTTGACGAATTCACGTTCAAAACCGGAGTAACCACCAGTGGTACCATCAGTATTTTCCATTCCGGTGAAGGTGTAGTATTTGAGGTTCGGATCGGTTTGTACGGTGGTGATGTTAGGGATTTTTTCTTTTCTGCGATGGTAATAACCGCTAAGACCCAGCGAGTGTTTGTTCCACGTGTAGGTGACGGCAGGAGTCAGTTGATAGTCTGCCAGATTGGTGCGTGAACGGGGGTCTTTCAGTCGGGAAAGATCTCCTACTTTATAATCCAGTCGTGCGCCGAAAGTGAAGTTTTTGATAGGCAGAGTGGCTAACGCTGCCGAGAGGTCGAAGTTCTGGAAGTCGTACTTTCCTTTGATGGAGCTTCCTGAAAAGTAAGGATTGGAGTGGTGGCTACGCAATACGTCGCTCCATGAACGGTTGAATTGCCGTCCCATGTCAAAGGTAAAACGCCCGTATCCGTAGAGATATTTTCCAATTTTTTGGTATCGTTCCGAAGTGAACAATAATTTGTTTTGCTCATCACCGTCCTGAACCCGATAGTGTGTGCCTTGCTGATGAGAGAATTCGAAATAACTGATTCCCCGGTTGGTCAGCGTATCCAAAGAGAGCCCGGCAGGATTCAGGGTACGTCTCCATAACTGGGTAGCATCGGCGTACTCGTATTTTTCTTTTGTCTGTAATTCGATATCTTGGGCATGTATGCACAGTGCAGTTACCATCAGACCGGTAAAGAGTATATATCGATGGTTCATCATCATTTCTGAATTGGTTTAATTATTTCGTGAAGTAGTTGAAGAGACTGTACCGGAAGGTTATATGTTCTTGGGGCACAGTCTCTTTTATTTTCTATTATTTGTATTCCCTCGGTTTGATTTCAGTTGATACGGCAAAATCGTTACTGCTGTTATTGGTATCAGCAAGAATGGTGCGCCCGTTTTCTGTCTTGGCTGTTTTGCGGTAGACTACTTCTCCGGTATATCCGGTGGTAGCCTCCGTGTATTGATAGCCTGCATCAATGTAGTTGTAAAGACGTTTGGAATTTTTATCTACTCCCGTACTTTTGTTTTTCAAACATTCTACACCATCCATTATGTATTTTACAGGGGTTTTGACAAACTTGCTTCCTTTATCTTTACCGTCAACGTATACAGTTTCCCATGAGGTTACATCTTCATCCGTACTGAATAATACAACAGAACAGGGACCACCTTGTACCAGATTCATATTACTGATTGTGGGAAATGTTGTATATATCAGTTCTACAGCCGGGGTTGCAGGATTGTTGGTTGTTTTCCCTTGCGTATCTTTAGCTTCAAAGTCGGCTTTGGATAAATCTACTTCATTATTTCCTGTATGGTCGATGGCACTATTGGCAACGATTATCGAGGCTCCCGGTGCAACTTCTGTGACTCCATTAGATGGGAAACGATAAATCTGTTTTAGGTAGATATATTCCGGTGTGGAGCCAAGCGTATATGCAGGAGTACTTTCCGACTCTACCAGTCCGAAATAAAGTCCGGCTATATCAACGGTTTGGTCCGAGTTATTAAAGAACTCAATGTACTTTCCTGCCAGATAATTTTTATTATTGTTGTCTTTGGTTCCTGCATAGTAAACTTTGCTGATAACAATTGATTGTTTGGCAGAAATACTTGTTTGAAGTTCGATGGTTGTTGACGAGCCGACAGTATATTTCAATAGACTGCCGGAAATCACATAATTTTCATTTTGCGGATCGTTGCCTGTCATTTCTTCATATTCTTCTGCAGTGATTTCGCAGGAAGTAGAGATGTCATACAAATCGGGAATCACTCCTTCGAAAGTGGCTATACCTTTTTCGTTTGTAATGGCAGTGTATTTACCCATTGTAACAGTGTGCCCTGTATATAGAATGTCGGACTTGAATCCTTCGGGCATGGATACTTTCACTTGTACGGTCAATGCTTGTGTGGCATTGTCGTCAGAGGAACATGCAGCCATGATAACTGTGACAGCCGCAAACATCATTTTTGTAATAAAAGAAATTGTTCTATTCATATTGTGATTTATAAATTAAAGAATAATTCGACACCAAAACTGAAATTACCTGTATTACGCTGTACTAGCGTGTTGGAGGTAGAGTTTTTGAGAAAAGGTTCGTAAAAGAGTATGTTGTTGGCATAGAATGAAATGCCGCCTATATTGCCCAGCTCCTTGGTGAGGCGTCCCGCCATTAACCATGTAATAGGGGCTTTGCTTGGCACATTGTCTTTAGGATTCTTGCGTTGGCTTTTCAATGATACCCCTTTTATTTTGTAGTTCTCATCTGCCAGCATATCTGCTGTTATTTCATGATAAGAGAGGTCTGTGTCTATCCATCCGATGGGGTCCATCGGAGGATTGTTGCTCTTGGAATAATTGTACCAGATGGCTTGTGTTGAGAACGAAGCTACCATACGCAGTGCCGGGATATTGGTCACAATCCGCAGAGTGTTCGTAAAGCGGCGGTAAGTGCTATAGTTTAGCCCGGATGGATATACAATTTTGAATGGAATGGTATTGGTTACCTGATATTCAGTAGGTAGATCGGTAGGATTGCTACTGTTGATGTCTGTAGAGTAAGTCTTGGATTCCATATATGCTCCTGACAGATAGAATGAAGTGTGCAGTGCCGGAATCTCGCCGAAGTCAAAGTCCATTTCTATCCCTTTATTGATAGAGACATTCGTGTTTCCTATTTTACCGGTCGTACTGAGTACAAGGTCCGTGCGTTCTGGATTATCCCAATCTATTTTTGTGGCTTGTCCAGGAGTGATAATCAGTCCTTTTTCCGCAGAATAATAGTTGGCTGTATACGTAAAATATTCTGTGGCCGATCCGAATCCGTTAGCGGTTTTATCATGATAACCGATGAGGCTTAATTTATGCTTGTCCGATAACTTTATGTCGAACCCTGCCTCCCATTTGCGATTGGTCGCATTCTTCAATCCTTTAGTTCGTTGCACGTTGTACACTTGGGTGTGGTACATTAATATTTGTCCGACTTTGTCGTCTTGAGGCATATAATTGGCAGCTACACGGTCGATGTACTTTTTGTCGGGATAGAGATAATCCAAACCGGGAGTTTTTGAGTTGAGTCCGAATCCTCCACGGATATTTAGCCATTTGTTGACGGAGAATGAAGCATTTACACGAGGAGAGAAAGAAAAGGTTGCTTCATCCGCCCACGGCTGTAAAGTGGTGAAACGTCCGCCTAACTGTATTTTCAGAAATCTGTTTTCTGATATATCCCAACGGAAGTTATCTTCTATGTAAGCGGCCATCTGATGGATGCTCGGAATATCGGAGAAAGGACGGGGACGTCCGTTACTGTTGGGTTGCAATGGGTAACGGTCGTCATCATTATAATATCCGCGGGCATTATTCCAGTCGTAGTGGTATTCCACTCCCATTTTGAAGTTCTGATATGTTTTCTTTGATTTTACGAAGAACGTGTTGCTGACTTTGGCATATACATTTCCGGGACGGCTAAGGGAACCTCCGCTTGCCTGATAGGAGCTTTGCTCGAAAGGCACATTATAATACCCTGTTTCTGTGGCAGTAAGTATCGGTAGCAACCCGGACGAATTGGCAACAATGGCGCTCTTTTCCATCTCTGTTTGAGTATAGCTGACACCTAATGTGTAATTAACAGTACGTGAGAATGGTTTATTAATTGATAGTTTGCCATTATGGCTTAGTGAGAACAGCTGGTTGCGATTCTTTTGAAAAGTGCCGTCGTCAATGGCATCCGGGTCTTTTCCATTCCAGTCTTTGCCCATCATGTAACGTACCTTTGTGTCTGTATGCCAGATACGTGAAAAATCTTTGCTGTATCCCAAGCTAAAGGTGTAACGGTCGAATGACTTTGTTTTCTGGCGTGGATCTCCCCATGCTTGTGCATAGTCGAGATTGAAATTCAGGATACCGGCATCTTTGTTTAAACGTAATCCTTTACCGAGCGAGTAATTCATTGTTCCGGGATTTATCTTTCCCTTGATCTGCCAGGGAGTTTGTCCGATTTTGGAATGAACAACTACAAGTCCGGAGGTTAAATCACCGTATTCGGCAGAAGGAATACCACGGATTATTTCTACGGATTCAATATCGTCCGCACTAATTTGGCGTAAGTCTGTTCCGACAAATGCGGTACTTGAAAATCCTCCTTGCGATAGTGTACCATTGTTGGACATGGGAACTCCGTCCATTATGATACTCGAACCGAAGGCATTGGTGTTATTGTTAACAAGAGTACGGAGCTGTACATTGGAACGGGATGTCAGATCTGTATTTTTCATTAAGTGCCCCGGTATGAGTTGCATCACGTCATCAAGGCTCATAGCCTGTAAATGGTCTATCGCTTGTCTGCCTATAATGGAGCTGGTAGATTCTCCGGCCGCATTTTGTTTTGCTACCACTACTACCTCTTTCAAAGCTAGCGAAGTGGGAGACATGCGGATCGTCAGATCCAGGTTTTGTTCAACGTTGATTTCCCGTTGCACAGTCTCGAAGCCTACATACGAAATATTTAATATGTATTTTCCTGTGGGGACGTTTTTTAGTACTGCCTTTCCCTCCATGTCGGTTGCGGCATAAGCTCCTAGCGGATTGAGAACGCAGGTTGCCATTGGTAGCGGCTGTTTGTTTCCCCTTTCCAACAACAGGATATGGATGTCATGAGTGGTGGTTTGCTTTTGAGCAGGATAGAGTAGAATAACGGATTCATTGATTTCGTACGTCAGTCCTATTTGCTTGCAAAGGTTGTTGAGTAAAGTGCTCAATGATGTCCCTTGCGGATAATTGAGTGTTACAGTCTGTTGGCTATTAATATTCTTCTCTTCATAGACAAAATGTACATTGGCAGCTTGCCGAATCTGGGTCAGTGTGGTACGTACCGGGATATTCCGTACTGATATGACCACATTTTGGTTTTGTGCCGATACATTGGCGGCAAACAGGATAATGGCTACTGTTTGCATCATCCGGATTAAAAGATATTTTTTCATATTTGAACAACGCTTTTTCCTGTTTAATATTGGGGACGGTTCTCTGTTATCTCAATAACATTTCCTTTCTGTCTGAAGTGTACATTAGAAACTTTGGATAATATATCTACTGCTTTTTGTAATGGTTGGTCGCGGAAGATGACTCCTGCAAACTTTCGTTCACGCAATTGCGGGTCGGCAAAGGTCATGTTAACGTTATACCAGCGCGAAAGTTGTTGCACAATAGTTTCCAGTGACGTATCGGTATATTCGTATATACCGTTTGCCCAGGAAGTATATTCCTGTACCTGAACTGTTTGTGTATTAATTGTTTTTGATTGTATGACAGCTTGTTCACCGGGTGAAAGAGATTTTTGTTCTGTCCCTTTCTTTTCCTCGCAGTATACTTTTACGGCTCCTTCTTCCAAGGTTACGGTAGTTTGATTCTTCTCGTAAGTATTGACATTAAACCGTGTTCCTACTACTTCTACTATACCGTACGGGGTATGTACAATGAAAGGATGGAGCGTATCTTTGGCAACTTCAAAGAGAGCTTCTCCTGTGAGGTAGACTTCTCTTTTATTACCGGTAAAAGAAACGGGATAAGTAAGACGGCTTTCGGCATTGGCGTGTACGCGTGTACCGTCTGAAAGCACGAGTTTATATTCTCCTCCTCTGGGTACATTTAAAATATGCTTTTCTGCATTCTTTTGTATACTCGTTTGAGTGTCGTATCTTAATTCTTTTTCTGTATTTTGAGCAACTTGCATGCCGTTTGCATTGAATATGGATTTATCTTGCGACAGCAGGTCGTAAGATTCTCCGTTATTTACAAACAGGGTTGCTTTCTGTTCCCCTCTGTGTGCAAATAGAGATTGGTCATATTCTGTGAGTGTGTAAAAACTGAAAGCTGCTATTAACAGGCAGGCAGCGGCAGTGCTGCTCCAATAGGTGTACATTCGTATCCGTTTACGGTGGCGGATGCGTTGCTGGATTGATTCCCATGCTTGTGCTTCATCGCATTGTGCCGCAAATTCATTTACCCGTTTCAACCGGTACCAGTTGAGCAAAGTAATCAGATTTTTCTCCGTTTTATTATGGTCTTCTTGATTCATCTTTTCTCTCGTTTTATTATATGATCCGGAATTGTGTAAAATGGGTGTCAAAAACGAGAGACTTTTTTTCTTGGAAGATTTATGATAGGTTTATCAAGAATAAAGATACTAGAAGTAATTTCTCGTTTTTACGCAGTTTCTTCATCGCTCTGGCAAGATAAGTCTTTAATGTATTGACGCTGATATGCAGTTCACTGGCTACTGCTTTATAGCTTTTGTTTTCAATAACGACACCATAGAGTGCTTTCTTTTCTTGTTCGGGCAATGCTGCTAAAGCTTTTTCCAACTCCTTTTCTTTTTGTTCACGTTCATTCTCTTCAAGGCTTTCACATATATATAGGTATTCTTCTTCGTTGAGAAGAATATCGCTGGAGTCTATCTTTTCTCGTTTTTCAATGAATTTCAGTGATGCATTGCGAATACAGAGATAGGCATATCCTTTCAGATTGTCAGTAATGGTTTTATAGAGCTTCTTTTCCCAAAATGAAATAAAAAAACTTTGAACGATATCTTCGGATTCGGAAAAGTCATCCGTAATCTGTACTGCATACATACATAAACGGATATAGTAACGCTGAAAGAAAAGGTTGAAGGCCCTCTCTTTATCCGTACTGAATAGACTTACTAATTCTTTATCCGTTAAATGATTCATTTTTATAATAGAATTATGCAATGCAAAATAACATAAAAATATTAAGATATAATACTTCTTGTTTATGTTTTTATGATAAAACGTCATTGAAATACCTATTTGTAGGTATTCGATATCTTTTTGAAAGTGTAGATGTTCAGTCGGAAATGCAGCTGTAAGGCCGGAAACATGGGAGATTTAGGCGTTTTTTTCTATGAGTTTTTCTTTTGAAGGGAATAGAGGGATGGAATAGTTATAAAAAAAGAAAAAAGAGTTCTGTTTTAGAACCCTTCTGCGATGTTTGTGGAGCGTATCGGACTCGAACCGATCACCTTAACACTGCCAGTGTTACGCTCTAGCCAGATGAGCTAACGCCCCTTTTTTGTCTTATATGATAACGTTTGTAAACGAATCTTTTTTGTTGCCGCAAATATAATGCATTATTCTGAAATAATTGCTATGTTTGCGGTAAATAATAGTATGAAATTAAGATATGCTGATTTATAATACAACTTTTCAAGTGGACGAGGATGTTCACGACAATTTCATGATTTGGATAAAAGAAAGTTATATCCCTGAAGTACAGAAACACGGTACGTTGAAGGCACCGCGCATTTGCAGGATATTAAGTCATCGGGAAGAAGGAAGTGCGTATTCTTTGCAATGGGAGGTGGAAAGCAGTGGGTTACTGCATCGTTGGCATTTGGAACAGGGAGTACGTTTGAATGACGAACTGGCAAAAATATTTAAAGATAAAGTGATCGGGTTTCCGACCTTGATGGAGGTGATAGAGTGATTCAACCGGTAAAAGAAAAGATAATCCTGGGGATTGACCCCGGTACGACAATCATGGGATACGGTGTTCTAAGAGTGAAAGGAACCAAGCCTGAAATGATTGCGATGGGGATTATCGACTTGCGTAAATTTGCCAACCACTATCTGAAACTTCGCCATATCCATGAACGGGTATTGAGTATTATTGAAAGTTATCTGCCTGATGAGCTGGCTATTGAAGCGCCTTTCTTCGGTAAAAATGTACAATCGATGTTGAAGTTGGGCCGTGCACAGGGGGTAGCGATGGCAGTGGCGTTGAGCCGGGACATTCCGATTACGGAATATGCTCCTTTGAAGATAAAGATGGCTATCACCGGAAACGGGCAGGCATCCAAAGAACAGGTAGCGGATATGTTGCAGCGGATGTTGCGCTTTCCCAAAGAGGATATGCCTACTTTTATGGATGCAACAGACGGATTGGCAGCAGCCTATTGTCATTTCCTGCAAATGGGGCGGCCGACCATGGAAAAAGGTTATAATAGCTGGAAGGATTTTATAGCGAAGAATCCGGATAAGGTGAAGTAAAGCGACTGATTATAGGGATAGATATAAAGGAAATATCTAGGGGAGGTTTAAATGAAGATGGGAAGTAATTATTTAGCAATATTAGGGGTGACTACAGTGACAACAGTAATGAGCTGCTCCCCTGCGAAAAAGGAATATGCTTCTTTTGAGCTGTATCCGGTTCGTACGGGAAGTCTTACGGAAATGGAATATACGCCGTTGGCAACCAAATTTTATCTTTGGTCACCAACTGCAGAAGAAGTACGCCTGATGCTATATGATGCCGGTGAAGGCGGACATGCTTATGAAACAGTAAAGATGGAGCCCACAGAAGATGGAACCTGGACAACTTCAGTAGATGAGAACCTGCTTGGCAAATTCTATGCCTTCAATGTAAAAATCAATGATAAATGGCAGGGAGACACGCCGGGAATCAATGCCCATGCTGTCGGAGTGAATGGGAAACGTGCTGCCATTATTGACTGGAAGACTACAAATCCCGAGGGATGGGAGAGTGACAGGCGTCCTTCTCTGAAATCTCCTGCTGATATGATTATCTATGAAATGCATCATCGTGACTTCTCGGTTGATTCTACTTCGGGAATTAAGAATAAAGGTAAATACCTCGCATTGACTGAACACGGGACCATGAATTCAGATAAGTTATTGACCGGTATCGATCACTTGATAGAACTGGGAGTGACACATGTACATCTTCTTCCTTCCTCTGATTATGCTTCTATCGACGAAACAAAACTGGAAGAAAACCACTATAACTGGGGATATGATCCGGCGAATTATAATGTGCCGGATGGCTCTTATTCAACTGACCCTTATCAACCTGCCACTCGTGTGAAAGAGTTCAAACAAATGGTACAAGCACTGCATAGAGCTGGTATCCGTGTGATAATGGATATGGTTTATAATCATACTTTTAATACCGTTGAAAGTAATTTTGAACGTACTGTTCCCGGTTATTTTTATCGTCAGAAAGAAGACGGGACATTGGCAAATGGTTCCGGATGCGGTAATGAGACGGCAAGTGAACGCCCTATGATGCGCAAGTTTATGATAGAGTCCGTTCTTTATTGGATAAAAGAATATCATATTGACGGTTTCCGTTTTGACTTGATGGGAGTGCATGATATTGAAACCATGAATGAGATCCGGAAAGCGGTGAACAAGGTTGATCCTACCATTTGTATTTATGGAGAAGGTTGGGCAGCCGACACTCCCCAATATCCGGCAGATTCGTTGGCAATGAAAGGGAATGTTTCCCACATGCCGGGAATTGCCGTATTCTCGGATGAATTGCGTGATGGGCTTTGCGGACCTGTGTGGAAAAAGGAGAAAGGGGCTTTCCTCGCCGGAGTTCCGGGAGCAGAAATGAGTGTTAAATTCGGTATTGTGGGTGCTATTGAGCATCCGCAAGTACGGTGTGATTCTGTTAATTACAGTCAGAAACCGTGGGCGGAGCAGCCTACCCAGATGATTAGCTACGTTTCCTGCCATGACGGTTTGTGTCTTGTTGATCGCTTGAAAGCAAGTATGCCGGGAGCTACTCCCGAGCAACAGGTTCGACTTGATAAGCTTGCGCAGACGGTAGTCTTCACTTCGCAAGGTATTCCTTTTATCTATGCAGGAGAAGAAGTGATGCGCGATAAACAAGGGGTGGACAATAGTTATAAGAGTCCGGATGCAGTCAATGCTATCGATTGGCGACGTAAAACGACGAACGGAGATGTTTTCATGTATTATAAGCGACTCATAGATCTGCGTAAGTCCCATCCCGCTTTCCGTATGGGAGATGCGGAAAAGGTTCGGAAGCATCTGGAGTTTCTTCCGGTGGAAGGACAAAACCTGATTGCATTCCGCCTGAAGGATCATGCGAACGGAGATAGTTGGGAAGATATTATCGTGGCTTTTAATTCCCGTATGACTCCTGCGCGTTTGGAAGTGCCTGTTGGTAAATATACAGTGGTATGCAAAGATGGTGTGATAGATGTGCGTGGATTAGGTACGCAGATCGGACCGGAAGTAATTATTCCCGGACAGTCTGCATTGATTATGTATAAGTAGCTTTAGTCATTATTTGTCATATCAATAACGGCTTTCTTTCTAATTTAGATTCTTGTTTGTAACAAGTCTAATTCTGTTTGTTACATCTGTTGTTCTTTATATTCACTCGGTGAAATTCCGTAAAAGTCTCTGAATGTATTGGAAAAATGAGAGAGGTTGGAGAAGCCTGTAGCGTATGCAACTTCCGAAACGCTTAGATTCTTCTCACGTAGCAGATTGGCAGCTTGTTTCAGTCTGATAGAACGAATGAAATCTCGTGCTGACTGATTAGTCAACTCCTTTAATTTGCGGTGCATATGTACGCGGCTCATTCCAACGTTGGCTGCCAGCATCTCTACATTAAGGGTAGGGTCGGCAAGATGGTCATTGATGGTTTTCATTACTTTACTCATCAAGATCTCATCATTGGACTTCATTTCTATCTTTGTTATTTTTTCTTCTACTTGTTGTTCACCTACCAGTTTGCCACGCAGTCTTTCCCGATTGGCTATCAGATTACTGATAGTAGTTCGTAATAATTCAGTGTTGAATGGTTTTACGATATAAGCATCTGCTCCAATTTCAAGTCCTTCGATTTGGTCTTCGGCTTTCGATTTGGCGGTTAATAATATAATAGGTATATGATTGATATTGATATTCTGTTTTATTTTCCGGCAGAGAGTGATTCCATCCATTTCGGGCATCATAACATCACTGATGACGAGATCGGGTTTCTCCTTCAAAATGGTTTCCAGTCCTTCCCGTCCATTTGTACATTCGTAGATACGGAAATCACTATCCAGTTCGCTACGTATGTAGCGACGTATTTCTTCATCATCTTCTACGATTAAGACGCGATAACGTGTTTTTGCTTTGGGTTTCCTGTACTCGTTAGTTTTGTTTTCTTCTTCCGTTTCATAGATGGAATCTTTGGGAAGTTGGGAGATTGTTGGTTCGCTTCCGGTTTCTTCAGGATTTTCCAGTTCCTCTGCTTTCAAGTGATTACTACCTAACGGCAGGCGGATGACGAAACGGGTTCCTTGTCCGTCTTCGCGGTTTTCTGCTTTGATGATGCCGTGGTGCAGTTCCACTAACGACCGTGAAAGATGCAGTCCGATTCCTGTACCGAAATTAGATTGTGTCATGTCGTTGTCAATCTGATAGAAACGCTCGAATATTTGTTCTATTTTGTTTTTGTCAATACCGATTCCGTTATCGGTGATATCTATCTCGAAATAATCTTTCAAAGCACCCCGGTAGGCATCGTTGTGACCGGTTTTCAATGACACTTCGATATTTCCTCCCTCATGTGTATATTTGAAAGCATTGGAAAGGACATTCATCAATACTTTGTCAAAGTTATTTAGATCAATCCATACTTTCAGAGAATCAGCACCTTCCAGTTCTTTTTCGAAAGTAAATGTGATGTTCTTTTTTTGCGCTTGATAATTGAATGTTTGCATCAAGTCATTGATAAATCCTACGATGTCTGTTTCCCGGAATTTCAGATGCATTTGTCCTTTGTCCAGTTTTCGTATGTCCATCAGTTGATTGATCAGACGTAGAATACGTTGGGCATTCCGGTAAATCATGAGATAAACCGGTTGTTTCTCGGAATGTTCGGCTAACAGTTTCTCTAACGGGCTGATGATAAGAGTCATCGGGGTACGTATTTCATGTGAGATATTAATGAAGAATTGTAATTTGGCTTCGTTAATCTGTTCCATGTGTTTTTGTCGCATCACTTCTTGCCGGTGGCGGATACGTGACAGAATATACATGGTAAGAGCATAGATTAGTAATGCTCCGAGGCATCCCCAGATTACTTTTGCCCACCAGGTCTGGTACCAGGGTGGAGTGATGGCAATAGTAACTGTGCGGATATTAGAGAAATTATTATGGTCGCGTGCCTGTACGGAGAAAGTGTATTTCCCCGGTTTCAGACTGCTATAAGTCACCCGGTTTGTTCCCGGTTGCGTACTGATCCATTCATCGCCTAATTCTTTTATCTTATATTGATAACTAATCCGGTCGGGATTGCTGAATTCCAAAACAGAAAAATCAATGCTGAATGTATTTTCATTATATGCCAGTGTAAATTGCTCGGTATCCATGACAGCAGTATCAGTGATGACATTGTTGCCGGATTTATCCCCTTTTTTCACAGGGCGGTTAGCAACGTGAAAGCCGGTAATCAATACATTCATTTCTTTTTTGATTTCGGTGATATCCTGGGGGTAGAAAGCAGTTACTCCATTGGTACCTCCAAAAAATATCTTGCCGCGTTTATCTTTAAATACAGCAGTGCGTGTAAACTCATTTCCTTGCAGACCGTCGCCTGCATAATAGTTGATAAACTTCTTTTCCGGAGGATTCAGTTTGGAGATTCCCTGATGGGTACTGATCCATATATTTTTTTTCTCGTCTTCAGCCAGGCCGCAAATAATATCACTGGGGAGCCCATCGGCAGTAGTGAAAAGTACAGGTGTTAGTCTGTCTTTATTCAGGCAGACCAATCCTTCGGAAGTACCAGCCCAGATCTCTCCATTACTACTTTCCAATAAACTGTAAACGACATACCCGGGGAGGAGATTGTTTTGCTTTTTATAATTGATAAAATTGTCCGTTTGAGGATTGAGTACGGCCAGACCTTTATAAGTGCCGATCCATATCATTCCCTCTTTATCTTCCAGTAGGTAGCTGATCCAATCGTTCGGAAGACGGTTGATACTCCAGTCATCGTTTTCGTTGCGGGTAGATTCGTAATAGGTGACATGTTGAGTTGGTAAATTGATTTTGTATAAGCCCGAACCATAAGTACCCACCCAGAGATTCTTGTTTTTGTCTTCAATGATGCAGGAAACTTTGGGCTTGCCTGCGTTAAGATTTCCTTGTAAAAGCGAGGTGGCATCTTGACATGTTCCGGTTTGTTTGTTCATCCGTGCCAGACCATCGAAGTAAGATCCTAGCCAAAGTTCCTGATTGGAATCTTCATAGAGACATAGGATAGTGCCGGGGACAGATTGGGGATTACCTGCCTGATGGGTGTAATGGCGTAATTGTTTTCCCTGATCGTTTATGGCATATAATCCGTCGTTATCCGTACCTATCCAGATTGTAGCTTGTTCATCTGTATGAATAGCCATAACACAGCTGGAACCAATGGTGTTGTTGTGTATTGATTTGTAGCCGTAGTAGTCGAATTTATTTGAAATGCCGGGCACTAGTATCAAACCTTTCTGAAAAATGCCCAGCCATAAATTGTGATCTTTATCTTCGATTAACGAGTGAACCTTGGATTTGGAGAAGTCAAAGGGACCCGCATTAATCTCACTGTCCACAATAATATCTTGTTGAGGCTGATATTCTTTTACTCCTTCACCGTCTGTTCCTATGATAAGTTTTCCACGGGTATCAATGATGAGAGTCCGGATATTCAAATTCATCCGGTTTTGGTAGAGGACAGGTTCGAAGTTTCCTTCCTGTCGGGATGATAGTCTGAAAAGACCTTTTGTCAAGGTTCCTACGAAAATTTGTCCGTGTGCATCCTCACAAATGGCAGAAACGTCATCACCTGCTATATGATAAGGTGCTTTATAGCTTTTAAGCTCTTTACTTTCCGGAGAATAACGGTAAAGTCCTTTTTCTTCTGTAGCAATCCATAAATTTTGCCGGGAATCTTCGAAAATGACATTCAGGTAGTTACTACCTATCCGGTCTGTCAGTTCGGTTTCGATATGGAAGGAGGCGGGATTGCTGTTCTTTTTTAGGGATATGGCGCCTTGTCCGGAAGTTGCTATCCAAAGATCTCCGTTCCGGCGTTCAATAATGGAAGTGATATGAGGATTCTTTCGTCCGTCTTTCCGAGAGATGAATAATTCGTGAAAGTTGTCTGTGGCGCGGTCATATCGCTGTAAGCCATTGATGCATCCGATCCAGAAATTACCGCGACTGTCTTCGAATAATGTCCGTACATAGTTGTTTTTCAAACTGGTGCTATCCGTAGCATTATGTCGATAGATCGAGAAACGTGTCCCGTCGAATTTATTAAGTCCGTTTTCGGTAGCTATCCAGATAAATCCTTTCCGGTCCTGATATACGGCATTGATCAGACTGTTGGAAAGTTCTTTGTCTGTTGAATAGAATTTGCCGGTCTGTGCTTTCATAACAGGAGTGCTTCCTATCAGGAAACAGTATATGGAAAAAAGGAATAGGATTTGTGCTTTCATACTCATTAATATAAGCAGGGTTTATTGGTGCTTTTTATATAGACAAAGATACTATATTAAATTAAAATAGCATTAGCTTTGTTACTTTTCCTTTTACTGATGTTACGTGCAAACCCTTTAGGGATGCTTCTGGGAGGGGTATGTAACGGGTGTGCAATAGCTTGTAACGTACATGCAAGTGTATGTAACCGCCTGTCAATTGCTTGAAACAAAATCTCCACCTATGCTTGATATATTATCCATAAATTTGCATTAACCAAAAAAATGAATTGTCGGACACCTTAAAATAATAACTGCTTATGGAAACATGAATTCCTTACTCTATTCCTTATTATAAATAAGAAGAGAAAAACCTATAACTTGGATTAACCACTATCATTATTAATTAAAAAAATGATTTTATGGAAAGCACAAATCATTATTTTCGACCGTTAGGTCTTATCATTCTTTTCTGCCTCTTTCCTGTATGGGTATTGGCACAGACTGTTTCCGTGACGGGAGTGGTCAAAGATGCATCGGGCGAACCGATTATCGGAGCCAGTGTAGTAGAAGCTGGCACTACCAATGGTATAGTTACCGATTTGGATGGTAATTTTAAGTTGAATGTATCAGCCAAAGGTAGCTTGAAGATTTCTTTTATCGGATATCAGACACAAACGATTCCTGTAGCCGGGAAAAAGCAGTTTGATATTACCCTCAAAGAAGATGCAAAAGTATTAGACGAAGTAGTTGTAGTTGGATATGGTCAGATGAAACGTAGTGACCTGACCGGTTCTGTTGTATCGGTCAACGATGAAGCCATTAAGAAATCTGTAGTGACTTCCGTTGACCAGGTACTGCAAGGACGTGCTGCTGGTGTGCAGGTACAGGCTAATAGCGGTATGCCCGGTGGTAGTTCTTCCATCCGTATTCGTGGTATCAACTCTTTGAATGCCTCCAATGAACCTATCTTTGTCATTGACGGTGTTATCATCGACGGTTCCACAGGTTCGGGAAGTGATAATGCACTGGCATCTATCAATCCTTCGGACATCGTCTCTATGGACGTATTAAAGGATGCTTCCGCCACTGCTATTTATGGTGCGCGAGCTGCAAACGGTGTGATTATGATTACTACCAAACGTGGACAGAAGGGTGAGGCGCAAATAACTTATGACGGATATATAGGATGGCAGGAAATGCCTAAAAAACTGGATATGCTGAATCTGCGTGAATATGCGGAGCATAAGAATGTTCGTTCAGGAAAAGACTATTCGGGAAATGATTGGGGAATAGTGAACAAGGATAATAACTTTGTTCGTCCGGATTTACTAGGTGAGGGTACAGACTGGCAGGATGAGATGTTCTCTAAAGCTATGATGACCAGTCATAATCTTTCTGTGACCGGAGGTACTGATAAAAGTAACTATGCATTGGGAGCAGGTTACCTCAATCAGGATGGTATTGCTGTTGGTTCAGGGTTCAGGCGTCTGAACTTACGAGGTAGTTTTGATGCCCAGGTGAAGAGCTATTTAAAAATGGGTATTAACTTTGCGTTTAGTAATTCCCGTCAGAAATTGACTGTATCTGACGAGTCGTTGATTAGAACTGCTTTATTGCAGAGTCCGAGTGTGGCTGTTCGTAATGCTGAAGGCACATTTGACGGACCGGATACGGACGAATGGGTACAAACGAATCCGGTGGGTCTTGCCATGATTAAGGATAACCGCAATGAGAAAATGGGTATTCGGGCAAACACCTATGCTGAAGCTACTATCATTGACGGACTGACGTTTAAAACGGAATTGTCTTTCGATTATGGGGTAACTAATACTTATAAATTTGATCCCTCATATACTTTTGGTGCGATTGAAAATACGGACCGTCAGGGGACTTTCTCCAAATCATATAATAAGTTCTGGAGTTGGAGAAATATCGTGAATTACATGAAAACTTTTGGAGTGCACAATGTGAATGCAATGATTGGTCAGGAAATGCAGGAGAGCAAATGGGAATATCTGATGGGAAGCCGTATGGGATATTTGTCCAATGCCGCAACCGACCTGACATTGGGAGATGCCGCAACAGCCAAGAATAATGGTAATAGTGGAGAAAGTTCGATTTTATCTTATTTCGGCCGTCTGTTCTATTCATACGATGACAAATATCTGTTGACATTTACTCTTCGTCGCGACGGTTCTTCCAAATTTTACAAAGATAATCGTTGGGGATGGTTCCCGTCGGCTGCTTTGGCTTGGAAGGTTTCCAATGAATCTTTTTTGAAAGACAACAATATTATTAATAATCTGAAATTGCGTTTAGGATGGGGTGTTGTAGGTAATCAGAATGTGCCTAATAATGCATATAAAGCCATTTATTCATCTGTTGCTACCGTTTGGGGAACAGGGTTGCTGGCTGGCAATACTCCGAATCCCGAATTGAAATGGGAGTCTACTTATTCAAGTAATCTGGGACTTGATATTAATCTTTTCCAGAACAGGATTGAATTGATAGCCGATATTTATTATAAGAAAACAAATGATTTGTTGTTGCAAGTGCCTCTTCCTGCTTACGTGGGAACTTCAGGTCAGGGCTCTACTTCCGCACCCTGGAAGAATGTGGGTTCTTTGGAGAATAAAGGACTTGAGTTGACTTTAAATACAGTGAATATTGATAAAGGCGGATTTCAATGGAGAAGTAACGTGGTATTCTCTATGAACCGTAATAAAGTAAAATCGCTGGATACGGCAACCAGCCTGATAGATAAGAGTAATCAGACAGGCGAAACAATAACCGTACTGACACGTACATCAGTAGGAAACCCTATCGGACAGTTTTATGGTTATAAAGTGATTGGCCGCTTTGAAAAGGCTACTGACTTTTACTATAGAGATGCTTCTGGAGCAATTAAGCCGGTAGCATTGCCTGAAGGTATGTCGATTTCCAAGAATAGTATCTGGATTGGTGATTATATTTTTGAAGATGTAAACAAAGACGGTGTTATCAATGAACAGGACCGTACTTATATCGGTAATCCTGAACCGGACTTTACTTTCGGCTTCGGTAACTCTTTCTCTTATAAAGGCTTCGACTTGAGCATTAACCTGACCGGATCGGTGGGAAATGAAGTTGTAAACTGGGGGCGTCGTGAACTTGAAAATCCACGGGGCAATAATAATATCCTGAAATCGGCGTTGGATTATGCACAACTGGCTTTGATTGATCCGAATGGTCCGGATGATTATCGGAATATACAGATTGTAGGCGGTGACCCTTATGCTTGCCGTATGGCTATTGCCAAAGGGACAGATGATTCCAATTATCGTTTCAGTGACCGCTTTGTGGAAGATGGTTCTTTCCTGCGTATTCAGTCTATCTCTTTCGGCTATACGTTCCCGCGTAAATGGTTGGCACCGATTGGTATTCAGAATCTGAAACTTTATTGTAACCTGCAGAATGTATATACATTCACAAAATACAAAGGGATGGACCCGGAAATAGGTTCTGCCAATCAGGACGCTTTGCTTACAGGCTTTGATAACTATCGTTATCCTTCTCCGCGAATTTATACATTCGGTCTGAATTTAACCTTTTAATCATTTAAAGTGACTAAATATGAAAACAAGTAAATATATATACTCTTTCATGTTGGCTGTAGCTTTGGCGTTTGCAGGATGCAGTGACTTCCTCGATTCTGAAGATAACTCCAATATCGCAGGAGATAACTTTTATCAAACGGAAGATGATTTCCGGGCAGCAACAGCTCCTTTGTATAATAAGGTGTGGTTCGACTTTAACGATAAGTTCTATTATGGACTGGGTGATGGACGCGGATTCAACCTTTGTGCGACAACCTCTAATTATATCTATCCTTTTGCCGATTTGACCGAAACCGGATTGACGGGGCCGTTAGTTTCGGCTTGGGGCTCATTATACAATATAGTACAGCAAACTAATAAGATTATTAACGGGATCAAAGGTAACTCATCCAATAGCGAAGAAGTGAAGAACCCATATATTGCTGAAGCACGGTTCATGCGTGGAGTTGCTTATTCCTATCTGGCGATGTTATGGGGAAATGTTATTATAAATGAGGATACGGATGAACTGGTGGCTAATCCAATTGTCAATACTAGCCCGGTAAGTGATGTCTATGAATTTGCGATGCGTGACTTGGAATTTGCGGCAAAATATTTGCCGGAGGTTTCTTCTGCTGCCGGACGTGTCAATAAATACAGTGCCTTTGGCATGTTGTCGCGTGTTTATCTGACGTATGCCGGTTATAGTAGTAACCCTAATAGTGCGACCCGTAATCAGGACTATCTGGATTTGGCAAAGAAAGCGGCTTTAAAAGTGATAGAAAACAGAAATTTTGAACTGATGACTGATTATGCCGATTTGTTTATGATTGATAAAAATAACAACTCGGAAACACTGTTTGCTTTACAATGGGTTAGTAATGGTACGTATGGGGAATGTAATACGATACAGGATTATTTTGCTTGTGAGTCGGCTATTACCGGTAATGACCGTGCATGGGGCGGTTATGTTTTTGCACAACCGGACGTGATTTGGGAGTATGAAAAAGGAGATAAACGGCGTCAGCCGACTTGGATGGCTTATGGCGATCATTATCCTGAAATACAGAAAGCAAACGGAGGATATACTTGTGAGAAGAAAGCATCGGGTACTGTTTCCGGAATTTATTGTAAGAAATATGTTTGTGGTTCTAGCAAAGATAATGCGAAGATCACTTCCGGAAGTACTCCTATCAATACTTACATGTTGCGTCTGGCAGAAGTATATCTGATTTATGCAGAAGCTATATTGGGAAATAATCCTTCAACAGATGATGCCGATGCAATGGAATACTTTAACAAAGTGCGCAAGCGTGCCGGTTTGGAACCCCAAAATTCGATTACTTACGAAGATATTCGTCGTGAGCGTAGACTGGAACTTTGTCTGGAAGGACAGTATTGGTATGACTTGGTACGTAGAGCTTATTATAAACAACAGGAAGTACTCAATTATATCACCGGACAGGATAGGGGTACTGCTATTCCTGTAGTATGGGATGCGGATACACAGACTTTGAAGAGAGACGAGGATTCGGATGAAACGAAGCGTGCCATAGGTGACGTCGATTCCAGTATATTCCTTCTTCCTTATCCGGAATCGGAGACTGTGCAAAATCCTTTGTTGAAAGCGGATCCTATGCCTTATGCATTTAAGGAAGACAGAATAACCGATTTGTTTAACTAAAAACGAGAATACGAATGAAAAGCTTGATATATAAAAATAGTATGAAAGCATTTGGCTTATTGGTGAGTCTGCTCATCTGCTCTTGTTCATTTGTTTCGTGCGACGACGATGACGATAATGGCGGAAGTTCTGTGATGAACATAACAGGGATCTATCTGGAAGACGCGAAGTCGAATGTTCCTGACCGTTTGGTTGATTTTGCCCGTTTGGGACAACTGATCCGAATTGAAGGTGAAGGATTCAACGGATTGAAGAAAGTGTATATTAATGGATATAACTGTTATTTTAATCCGGTATTTGTTTCGAATAAATCTTTTCTGGTTAGTGTGAACAGTAAAGTTCCGACTACAGAAGCAGACGAGAATGTACGTAATACAATTCGTTTGGTAAAAGATGGTGGTGAATACGTTTATGATTTCCAGATTCGTGCTGCTGCACCGTCTATAACGAAAATCTCCAACTGTATGCCGAATGTAGGTGAACCTATCATTGTTTATGGAAGTGGATTGACGGAAATAGCAAAAGTCGTTTTCCCCGGAAATGTGGTGGTGACAGAAGGTATTATTTCTGATCTTGACGGTGAATATTTTATGGTGGATATGCCTGCCGGAGTTTCTGAAGAGGGCGGTTCTATTTTCGTAGAAGGTTCGAATGGTGGTGCTTATTCTCCTGCCTATTTCAATTATAAGAAAGGCTTGTTGTTGAACTTCGACGGAGTGGGTGCACAAGGGGCATGGGGCGATTCTGAAAGTATGATTCAAACAACCGAACTGGAATCAGCTTCGATTGGTGAAGGTAATGTGTCGCAAGGTGCTTACTGTCGTTTGCCATTAGAAAGACAGTTGCCGGTGGCAGCAGCGAAGAATCGTTGTGCTGAAGTTTGGACAGCTGGTAATGGCACTGATCCTGACTGGTTGACGCTGGGTGTCCCTGCTGAAACTCCTGTTGCCGAATGTGCTATTCAGTTTGAAATTTATGTGCCCGAACCTTGGTCTGAATCCGGATTCCTGAAGATTTGTGGTCAGAACGGATTCAACGGTGGAGAATGGGAGAGAGACTGTTATAATTACGTACCGTGGCTTGTAGACGGAAAGATTGTTCCTTTCCAGACAACCGGTTGGCAGACTGTAACTGTTCCGTTTAGTGAATTCTACAAATCGAAAGCATCCAGCGGAGCTTGGACCACTTTTGCCGATGTGACCGCTACCCGTGCATCTGCTTCTTATGCCAACTTCGGTTTCTATTTTGAGAACTCTGATATTACATTGGATAAGATCACAGGTGCGAGCTCGGATAAAGAAACAGAGTTTCTATCCAAAGCAACTTCCGTGAAGATTTATATTGATAACTGGCGTGTCGTACCTTTGACGAAGCCGGAATATACCGATTTCCCGGACGAAGAAGAGGATGCAGAATAATAATGACTTTAAATTGAAAAGATTATGAAATACAGAAATATGCTTCCGTTTGTTGCCTTGTCGGTGCTGATATTGACATCGTGTGACGATAATAAGATGGAGTGGTATAAAGACCCTACACATGGAGCGGTTACTTCTTCCGAACTGCCTTTACAGTTGGCTGAAAAGATTTCCCGTTACAAGCCGTTGAAAGAATATTTATCCGATCCCAACTTTAAGTTGGGTATCGGAGTGGGGATGGATGAATATCTTGGTGACGAGACAACGACTACCATTGTGAATGAGAACTTTAATGATCTGACGATAGGATATGCCATGAAGCACGGTCCTATGGTCGATTCTAAAGGGAATTTGAAATTTGATAAGGTAGATCAATTGTTTACAAAGACTACAGAAGCGGGTATAAGCATTTATGGACACTGTCTGATTTGGCACACTAATCAGAATGCGAGTTATCTGAATAGTCTGATTGCACCGGAAGTTATTCCGGGACCGGCGGGCAGTAATTTGTTGGATCTGTCAGGCATTGAAGATGGAACCTTTGATGGCTGGAATCGTAAAAATGGAAGTGATGCGATGTCCATTGTGGAAGGGGAAGGACTGACAACTACTTCCAAAGCATTGAAATTTACAGTAGGATCTTCTGTAACGGCTGCTCATTCTGTGCAATTATATACTCCTGACATTTCAGCAGTAAGTGGGCATAATTATGAAATTTCATTTTTTGTCCGTTCGGATAATCCCGGTAAAGCCCGGTTGACTTTTGATGGGTTAGGAAATAATTATCCATATAAGGATTGGTATGCTACAGGTGGCAGTTGGACGGAAGCTTTTGAGACGACGTCTCAATGGCAGCAGGTGAAGATTACGGTGAATGATTTTGTTAGTACTACATTTCAGATTGCATTTGAGTTTGGTTATTTGCCGGATGTGACTTATTATGTAGATAATATTGTTGTGACAGACAAAGATGCGGAGCCTACTGTGGTTAATCTGATTTCTAACGGAGATTTTGAAAGCAAAGCTATTACTCCTTGGGGAGCTTGGAGTAGTGGAAAGGCCGCGATTTCGGAAGAAGGTGAAGGATATGGAAGTTCATATTCGATGAAGCTGACTAGTTCTGTTGACGGAGGGGCGGGCAATGCATATAAGGCACAGGCTGGATATGGCTTTGATACTCCTTTGGAAGTCGGCAAGACCTATGAGTTCTCTGCTATGATTAAAGCAAGTGTCTCAACTACTTTCCAAATTCAAATTCAGAACTCAACGAGTTATGCAGGTGAATGCTATGTAGATGGAAATGTGAGTACGACTTGGACAGAATTTAAGAAAGAATTTACAGTGTCTAAAGAGGATATGAATCGATTCTGTATCAATTTCGGAGTTAGTGCGGGTGATTATTATATAGATAATATCGTATTGTCGGAGAAAGTGGTGGAGACACGTGCTGTCACTCGTGCTTCCGGTCCTACTATCATTGAGAAGACCGACGAAGAAAAAGCCGAGATTATCAGAGATGCTATGGAAGACTGGATTTCAAAGATGGTTACCCATTGCAAACCTTATGTTCATGCATGGGACGTAGTCAATGAACCAATGGATGACGGAAAAACATCAGACATTAAGACTGGTAAAGGCAAAACTGATCTGGCTTCTGATGAATTCTACTGGCAAGATTATTTCCTGACTCCGAAAGACTATGCAGTAGAAGCTTTCAAACTTGCCCGTCAGTATGGAAATCCGGATGATAAACTATTCATCAATGATTATAATCTGGAATATAACCTCAATAAGTGTGACGGTCTGATTAAATATGTGGAATACATCGAAAGCAAAGGGGCCACAGTGGATGGTATTGGTACACAAATGCATATTGCTATTGATTCCAATAAAGACAATATTGCTCAAATGTTCCA
This sequence comes from Bacteroides sp. MSK.18.37, assembly GCF_019129155.2. NCBI lineage: Bacteria > Pseudomonadati > Bacteroidota > Bacteroidia > Bacteroidales > Bacteroidaceae > Bacteroides > Bacteroides sp. MSK.18.37. The sequence goes on from NZ_JAHOIB020000001.1 coordinate 4,843,025, forward strand.
GAAACTGGGTGCTACCGGCAAGTTGATTAAAGTATCCGAGTTGGATATTAAGGTTAACACTTCGTCGCCTACTACTGAAAATCTGGCACAACAGGCAGAAATGTATCAGTATGTCATTGATATGTACAAGAAGTATATCCCAGCGGACAAACAATATGGTATTACCATCTGGGGAGTATCGGACAATGAAAAAGAACATGTGAATTGGATACCGAATGATGCTCCGAACCTTTGGGATGCTAATTATGCACGTAAACATGCTTATAAGGGAGTGGCCGATGGTTTGGCTGGTAAAGATGTCAGCGGAGACTTTACCGGAGATTTGGAATAAATGATTTTATAACGATTAAAGAAGGGGAGAGTGAGGGTTACAGTAGTTGTTATTATCTTGGAGTGGATTAAATGAATAACAATAACTACTGTAATCCGCTCGTTCTAAAACTTTCCCTTTCCTCTTGTTTATCGGTGGTTTCAGCTTGAATGTAACATTGCAACAAGTTTTTGTAACATACGTAAACGATGATGTAACAAGCGAGTAATGATTTGAATCAGAATTTCTGGGTAAGTGGGAAGAAACTTCCTAAGTTTGCAAAGTGGAATCCCGATGGATTTCTTCTCTTGCTAAATTATCATGAAATAAAGACATATAAAAGAAAAGACAGAATGAATAAGTATTGGTTTTATAAGGTAGGGTTAGTAGTTGTGTTCCTTTGCTTCGCCTTGTTGGGCGGAGCAAAGGTTAAACTTCCGACTCTTGTTTCCGACGGAATGGTACTTCAGCGTGGGGAACCTGTCAATATCTGGGGAACGGCTGATCCTGATGAAACCGTTGATATAACTTTCCTGAAAAAGAAATATAAGACTGTTGCTGATGTACAAGGTAACTGGAAAGTGACTTTGCCTATATTGAAAGCTGGCGGACCTTATACGATGGCCATTAATGATATCGAATTAAAGGATATTCTTATTGGTGATGTTTGGGTATGTTCGGGACAGTCGAATATGGAATTGCCTGTTTCACGGGTTACAGATCGTTTTCGCGATGAAATATCTACGGACAGTAACTATCCGATGGTACGCTATATAAAAACACCTCTGCTCTATAATTTTCATGCTCCGCAGGCAGATATTCCGGGAATTTCCTGGCAAGCGATGACTCCTGAAAATGTGATGCCTTTCTCTGCTTTGGCCTATTTCTTCGCTAAAGATGTCTATCAAAAGACAAAGGTTCCGGTAGGAATCATAAATTCCAGTGTCGGAGGTTCACCGGTAGAAGCGTGGATCAGTGAGGGAGGGTTGAAGCCTTTTCCATTTTATTTGAATGAAAAGCGTATCTATGAGTCAGACGATTTGATGGAGTCGATGAAAAAAGAGGAGAGGAAGAAAAGTCATGCCTGGAATGTGGCGTTGTTTCAGGGAGATAAAGGGATGCATGAGGCTACCCCTTGGTATGCTGCCGATTATGATGATAGCAATTGGACAGAAACAGATTTGTTTACTTCCGGCTGGGCAACAAACGGACTGAATACCGTCAATGGCTCCCACTGGTTCCGTAAAGACTTTCAGGTGTCTGCACAACAGGCGGGAGAGAAAGCGACTCTTCGTTTGGGATGCATCGTAGATGCAGATTCGGTCTATGTAAATGGCACATTTGTGGGGACTGTCTCTTATCAGTATCCTCCCCGTATCTACACCATTCCTGCCGGATTGTTGAAAGCCGGAAAAAATACAATAACCATACGCCTTTTCAGTTATGGCGGTCGTCCTCAATTTGTAAAGGAAAAGCCTTATAAAATCCTTTTCGGAAAAGGTCAGCCGGAAAAAGGAGAATCGGAGATCAATTTGGAGGGGAGTTGGAAATATCATCTCGGTGCTCCTATGCCCGCTGCTCCGGGACAAACGGCTTTTCATTATAAACCCACAGGACTGTATAATGCAATGATTGCTCCTTTGCTGAACTATACGGTATCTGGTGTTATCTGGTATCAGGGAGAATCGAATGTCTCACGCAGAAATGAGTATAAAGACTTGTTGACGGCTATGATTAGCGATTGGAGACAACGATGGAATAAGTCGGATATGCCTTTCTATATCATTGAGCTGGCGGATTTCCTTTCACCCACAGATAAAGGAGGACGCACTGCCTGGGCGGAATTCCGGAAAGCGCAGGCGGAAGTAGCCGATACAAATAAAAATGTTACTCTGATTAAAAATAGTGATTTAGGAGAATGGAATGATATTCATCCATTGGATAAAAAGACGCTAGGGCAACGAGTGGCAGCAGCTATCTTGATAGAAATGAATACGAAAAACAGAAAATGACCAATTTATCTATTTTATGGAGAATACAATAAAGACCAATGAAGCGAAAGGTTTCTATAAACTCTCTTGGCTTCAACGTATAGGATTCGGTTCCGGTGATTTGGCGCAAAACCTTATTTACCAGACCGTATGTATGTATCTGCTGATTTTTTATACCAATGTATATGGACTTAAACCGGAAGTGGCAGCCGTGATGTTTCTTATTGTCAGGATAGTGGATGTCCTTTGGGATCCTCTGGTGGGTGCTTTCGTCGATAAACACAATCCTAAACTAGGTAAATACCGTTCATATCTTATTTGGGGAGGAATTCCGCTGACTGGTTTTGCTATTCTTTGTTTTTGGAACGGCTTTTCGGGTTCACTGTTCTATGCCTATTTCACTTACGTTGGATTATCCATGTGTTATACATTGATTAATGTGCCTTATGGAGCACTGAATGCGTCACTTACCCGCGATACGAATGAAATCACGGTGTTGACGTCAGTGCGTATGTTTCTTGCCAATTTGGGTGGTTTGGCTGTGGCATACGGTATTCCGATACTGGTGAAGGTGTTGTCTCCCGATGGTAAAATCAATACTACTGCATCTGCTAACGCATGGTTTATTACGATGACTATTTATGCTGTTATCGGATTGGCGTTATTGATGTTCTGCTTTAACCAGACGAAGGAGCGTGTGGTTATGGATCAGGAGGAGACATCTAAAGTAAAAGTGTCCGACTTGTGGGTAGAATTTTGTAGAAATAAACCTTTGCGTATTTTGGCGTTCTTTTTCATTACTGCTTTTGCAATGATGGCGATTGGTAATTCTGCCGGTTCATATTATATGATTTATAATGTACGTGCACCGGAGATGTTACCTTATTTCATGGCCTTGGGCTCGATACCCGCATTCATTTTCATGCCGATGGTACCTGCCATTAAACGTGCCATTGGAAAAAAGCAAATGTTTTATGTATTCCTTTCAGTCGCTATATTGGGTATGGCATTGCTGTATATTATTTCTGTGGTTCCGGTACTCAAAACGCAGATATGGTTGGTCTTTGTGGCGCAGTTCATAAAATCGACGGGAGTCATTATTGCGACAGGGTATATGTGGGCTTTGGTTCCCGAAGTAATTTCGTATGGCGAATATACTCATGGTAAACGTATTTCGGGTATAGTCAATGCTTTGACTGGTATTTTCTATAAAGCGGGAATGGCTCTTGGAGGAGTTGTACCGGGACTTGTTATGGCTTTTGTCGGATTCGACCAGACAAATGAAGTGTCACAATCGCCTTTTGCCGAACAGGGAATACTGTGGCTCGTAGCCGTTATTCCGGCGTTGTTGCTTTTGGTCGCTATGTTCATTATTTCTAAATATGAATTGGAAGATAATGTGATTGACAATATAAATGAGGAGATAGAATCGCGCTGTAAAAAAGGCGAATAGATAAGATAGTAGAATGTTTATTACTCAAAAATATAACGTATGAAACTCAAACGAATAATTCTGTTGTTATTGACAGTGATGTTTTCTTTTTCTTATGGAGAAGTTTTTGCGAAAGATGGAAGTTCGCTGAAAAAGGCTTTGAAAAACAAGTTTTTGATTGGCGTGTCAGTGAACACACATCAAAGTTCCGGTAAGGATGTCGCAGCTGTTGAAATTGTAAAGAAGAATTTTAATTCCATCGTGGCGGAAAACTGCATGAAGTCTTCTGTCATTCATCCGAAAGAAAATAAGTATAATTTTGCGCAGGCAGATGAATTTGTCAGTTTTGGTGAGAGCAATCAAATGGCTATCATTGGTCACTGCCTGATTTGGCATTCACAATTGGCTCCTTGGTTTTGCGTAGATAAGGACGGGAATAATGTTTCTCCGGAAGTCCTGAAGAAACGGATGAAAGACCATATCACTACCATCGTGAAACGCTATAAAGGCCGTATCAAAGGCTGGGATGTAGTAAATGAAGCGATTGAAGATAATGGAGCATATCGCAAGACAAAGTTTTATGAGATTCTGGGGGAAGAATATATCCCATTGGCTTTCCAGTATGCACACGAGGCTGATCCGGATGCCGAACTTTACTACAATGACTACTCAATGGCCCAACCGGGCAGAAGAGAAGCCGTCGTGAAAATGGTGAACGATTTGAAAAAACGTGGAATCCGTATTGATGCCATAGGTATGCAAGGACACATCGGCATGGACTACCCGAAAATCAGTGAATTTGAGAAGAGTATGCTGGCCTTTGCCGGAACAGGAGTGAAGATAATGATAACAGAACTGGATTTGACGGTGATACCATCACCGAATCCCAATGTAGGTGCAGAAGTTTCCGCTTCCTTTGAATATAAGAAAGAGATGAATCCTTATCCGGATGGATTACCGGAAGAGGTATCGAAAGCATGGACTGAAAGAATGAATGACTTTTTCCGTCTGTTCCTGAAACATCATAACCTTATCACCAGGGTTACTCTTTGGGGAGTAGCCGATCAGAACTCTTGGCGTAATGACTGGCCGATGAGAGGCCGCACGGATTATCCGTTACTTTTTGATCGCAATTATCAGCCGAAGCCGGTAGTCGGCCTGATTATCAAAGAGGCTGAAAAAACAAAATAAGTTTCTAACAGAAAAACCGAAAAAGCATGAAAACAGAAAAAAGATATTTAGTTCCCGGTGATTATATGGCTGACCCTGCCGTACATGTATTTGATGGCAAACTGTATATTTATCCCTCGCACGATTGGGAAAGTGGTATTGCTGAAAATGATAATGGCGATCATTTCAATATGAAAGATTATCACGTGTATTCTATGGATGATGTGATGAACGGTGAAATAAAAGATCATGGAGTGGTGCTTTCCACAGAGGATATTCCTTGGGCGGGCCGTCAACTATGGGATTGTGATGTGGTTTGTAAAGATGGTAAGTACTATATGTATTTTCCATTGAAAGATCAGAATGATATATTTCGTATCGGGGTAGCTGTGAGTGATAAACCTTATGGTCCTTTTATACCGGAAGCTAATCCGATGAAAGGAAGTTACAGCATCGATCCGGCTGTATGGGATGACGGAGATGGTAACTATTATATATATTTCGGTGGATTGTGGGGTGGACAACTTCAACGTTACCGTAATAATAAAGCCTTGGAATCTGCCATTTTGCCGGAAGGAGAGGAGGAGGCAATCCCGTCGCGTGTTGCTCGTTTGAGTGAAGACATGATGGAGTTTGCCGAAGAACCCCGTGCAGTGGTAATTCTGGATGAAGACGGTAAGCCATTGACAGCAGGGGATACGGAACGCCGTTTCTTCGAAGCTTCGTGGATGCATAAATATAATGGTAAATACTATTTTTCCTATTCTACGGGAGACACTCATTTGCTCTGCTATGCAACAGGTGATAACCCTTATGGTCCGTTTACTTATCAGGGAGTCATTCTGACTCCGGTGGTAGGATGGACTACTCACCATGCTATTGTAGAGTTTAAAGGTAAGTGGTATCTGTTTCATCACGATTGTGTACCATCAGAGGGAAAGACTTGGCTCCGTAGCTTGAAAGTCTGTGAACTTCAGTATGATGCAGACGGGCGAATCATTACTATCGAGGGAAAAGATGAATAATAGGATACATTAAAACAACCGCCTCTATTTGAAAAACATACCTACTTTTACCAGAATATTAGGTAATAGGGATTTTTCAGGTAGAGGCGGTTATTATTAACTATGAATGCTTAATTTACTTATGCTATCATACTGTAAATTAATTGTGATAACATACTTTGTACTATGAGAAATATATTTGCATTGACATTCACTTTGTTTTTTTGCTTTTCTTCTATTTGGGCAGAAGATGGAAGTGCCTTGTGGCTTCGTTATGCATCGGGAGCGAAAGCGGAAATTACCAGCAAGAAACAATCACCTACATTACGTATTGCGGTTTCCGAATTACAGAACTTCTGGCAGGGAGGAATCCCGGTTACTTTGGAGGTCCGGAACAATAAAGAACTTCGTGCACTTGGAAATGAGGGATATACGATTCAGACCTCCAAAGGTGGCAATCAAATAACGATAGCTTCTTCCGGTGAACAAGGAGTACTTTATGGAACGTATCATTTACTCCGTCTGCAAGCTACCGGACAACTACCGGAATCAGCTTTGCAATCCCTCAATATCTCCGAACGACCTGATTATCGAATTCGTATCCTGAATCATTGGGATAACTTGGATGGTACAATCGAACGCGGATATGCCGGACATTCACTTTGGAAATGGGACGAACTTCCGTCTGTTGTCTCTCCCCGTTATGAAGCCTACGCTCGTGCCAATGCTTCTATCGGCATTAATGCCACTGTAATAAACAATGTCAATGCAAGTCCTAAGATACTATCTAATGATTATTTGCAGAAAGTCAAAGTCTTGGCCGACGTTTTCCGCCCTTATGGCTTGAAAATATATCTTTCTATCAATTTCTCTTCTCCCGCAGCTTTAGGCGGTTTATCCACTTCCGATCCGTTAAATAAAGAAGTGATAGACTGGTGGAAGCAGAAAGCCAAAGAGATTTATTCCCTGATTCCCGATTTCGGAGGTTTCCTGGTGAAAGCTAATTCCGAAGGACAGCCCGGTCCATGTGACTACGGACGCACTCATGCCGAAGGAGCCAATATGCTTGCCGATGTGTTGAGGCCCTATCATGGCATTGTGATGTGGCGCGCTTTCGTTTATTCTCCTACCGACAGCGACCGTGCCAAACAAGCCTATCTTGAATTTGAACCTTTGGATGGTAAGTTTCGGGATAATGTTATTGTGCAGATCAAGAACGGTCCGATAGATTTCCAACCCCGTGAACCATTCAGCCCGTTGTTCGGAGCCATGAAAAAGACGGCAGTTATGCCCGAATTTCAAATCACACAAGAGTATCTTGGTTTTTCCAATCATCTTGCATTCCTTGCTCCTATGTGGAAAGAGTGTTTAGACAGTGATACTTATCTGCAAGGCAAAGGCTCTACCGTTGCCCGTGTGACAGATGGTTCTTTATTCTCTCATCCGCTCACGGCTATTTCCGGAGTGGCAAACATCGGTGATGATACTAATTGGTGTGGACATCCTTTTGCTCAAGCCAACTGGTATGCTTTCGGACGATTGGCATGGAAACATTCGCTCTCTTCCGAACAGATAGGAGAAGAATGGTTGAAACAGACTTTTCTTCCCGTTACCGGTGCGCAAACCGATACTCCGGCAGGAGAAGTCATTCAAAAAGAGCAAATCGACGCTCAACTCTCCCTTCTCAACTCCCAGGTGCTTCAGAAATCGAGAGAAGCAGTAGTAGACTACATGATGCCTCTCGGCTTGCATCATATCTTTGCATGGGGACATCATTACGGACCGGAACCCTGGTGTGATATTCCCGATGCCCGCCCGGATTGGCTGCCTCCTTATTACCACCGTGCCGACAACACGGGAATAGGTTTCGACCGCAGCAGTACAGGAAGTAATGCTACCGGACAATACCATTCTCCATTATGCGAGCAACTGGACAATGTGAATACCTGTCCGGAGAATCTGCTCCTTTGGTTTCACCATGTCCCTTGGAATCATCAGATGAAGAGCGGATGTACACTTTGGGCAGAACTGTGCTACGCGTATGATCGTGGTGTAAACGAAGTGAGAAACTTTCAAAAAGTGTGGGACAGGATGGAACCGTATATTGATTCCGAACGATTTCGTGATGTGCAACACCGCCTGAAGATTCAGGCACGGGATGCTGTCTGGTGGCGGGATGCTTGTTTGCTTTACTTCCAGCAATTCAGCAGACAATCGATACCTTACGAATTGGAACGTCCCATACACGAGTTGAAAGATATGATGGAATACAAATTGGATATTACCAATTTTGAATGTCCACCTTATGGGTTTAGTAAGTAAATAAAGATATTCCTTCTACGGAACGAATAAGAATATGTTTGCAATTTGGCGTCTTTTATGATAAAATTGTTACCTTTGCGGGCAATAATAAAACAGAATAAAAGAATATGAACCAAAATACATTCTGCATGGCGGGGGGCGTAGCACGCAACCCGCTTGTGCGTTTAGCCAAACCCATCACGGCAACTATCGGAGCGAATGAACACATAGCTATTGTAGGTCCCAATGGTGGCGGTAAAAGTCTTTTTGTAGATACCCTGATCGGAAAATATCCATTGCGTGAAGGAACCGTACAATATGATTTTTCCCCCTCTGCCACCCAGACTCTTTATGATAATGTGAAATACATTGCTTTCCGTGATACCTATGGAGCTGCCGATGCCAATTACTACTACCAGCAGCGTTGGAATGCTCACGATCAGGATGAAGCTCCTGATGTTCGTGAGATGTTGGGAGAAATCAAGGACGAGCAACTACAACGCGAACTGTTTGAACTCTTCCGTATCGAACCGTTGCTCGACAAGAAAATTATTCTCCTTTCCAGCGGTGAATTACGTAAATTCCAGCTAACCAAAACCCTGTTGACTGCTCCCCGCGTGTTGATTATGGATAATCCGTTTATCGGACTGGATGCTCCTACGCGTGAACTGTTGTTTTCTTTGCTCGAACGTCTGACAAAAATGTCGTCCGTACAGATCATTCTGGTACTTTCCATGCTCGATGATATACCTTCATTCATCACTCATGTCATTCCTGTGGACAAAATGGAGGTCTTTCCTAAAATGGAACGTGAAGCCTATCTGGAAGCTTTCCGCAGTAGAGATGTGGTTACCGCTTTGGATGATTTGCAGCAACGGATTATAGATTTGCCATCTGATGGCAACAATTACGATTCGGAGGAAGTAGTAAAACTTAATAAGGTCAGTATCCGTTATGGCGACCGAACTATTCTGAAAGAACTGGACTGGACAGTCCGTCGTGGTGAGAAGTGGGCGTTGAGTGGTGAGAACGGTGCTGGGAAATCGACTCTGTTGAGCCTTGTCTGTGCAGACAATCCGCAATCGTATGCCTGTGACATCAGTCTCTTCGGACGGAAAAGAGGGACGGGAGAAAGTATTTGGGAAATCAAGAAACATATTGGTTACGTAAGTCCGGAGATGCACCGTGCTTATCTTAAAAATCTGCCCGCTATTGAGATTGTAGCCAGTGGTTTGCATGACAGTATCGGTCTGTATAAACGTCCTCAACCGGAACAGATGGCTATCTGTGAGTGGTGGATGGATATATTTGGCATTGCAGATTTGAAAGATAAACCATTCCTGCAACTATCCAGTGGAGAACAACGTTTGTCCTTGTTGGCAAGAGCTTTCGTCAAAGACCCGGAACTGCTGATTCTGGATGAACCGCTTCATGGCTTGGATACTTATAATCGTCGACGGGTAAAGAAAGTGATTGAGGCTTTCTGCCGACGCAAAGATAAGACGATGATTATGGTGACACATTATGAATCGGAACTTCCCAACACTATAACAGATCGTATTTTCTTAAAGAGAAACCGGTAAACATTGTTTTCTGATATTTATTTTGAATTTAGATTTTAGTTAATCGGATGCGTAAACCAGAAACAAGAACCTTTCCCCGGTTCTGATTCCACTCCGATTTTGCCGCCTAACTGTGTGACGATACTTTGACAGATAGGGAGTCCCAGCCCTGTGCCGGCAATAAAATTATTCAATTTCACGAATCGGGTAAAGATAGCTTCCTGCTTTTCCGGTTCGATGCCCATTCCCGTATCTTGAACCGAGAATCTGACTTCATTTCCGTTGATTCGGTAATCAATAACAATACTGCCCTCGGAAGTAAATTTCAGAGCATTCGTTACAAAATTCAGCAATACCTGATACAACCTGTTTTTGTCGCTGGTAAAAGTAAGCTCGGGCAGTTCCGGTGCTAAGAGAATCTCTACTTGCTCTGTAGCCCTTACCTGCATAGATTGTAGCAGTTCGTTGCAAAGTTGTTGTGCATCCACTTGTTCCGGGATAATGTCGAAAGTCCCTGCCTCAATCTTTGACAAGTCAAGAATATCCGAGATCAGTTGTAACAAGAGCTTGTTGTTTTCTTCAATAATCGTTGCATACAGATGTTTTTCTTCTGCATCCTCCGCTTCCTCAAGCAAACTGGAAAAGCCTACTATCGCATTGAGCGGGGTACGTATCTCATGACTCATATTCGCAAGAAAAGCAGATTTTAGCCGGTCGGCTTCTTCAGCTTTCTCTTTGGCGCCAATCAGCATCCGCTCTGTCTCTTTCAGTTCGGTAATATCAAAGTTGATACACAGCATTTCGATGATATTGTCCTGGGGCTGGTAATTCCTTACTAATACGTTAACCCGTGTCCAAGTGTAATTTCCATCTGCTCTGCGAATCCGGACATCGCGGGATAGCTTGGAACTTTCTCCTTTTATCACTTTATCCAGGAAGTCGATCATCACAGCCCGATCTTCTGGATGGAAATGGGAATGAATGCCGATGATTTCCGGCAATGGGGTACCCTCTTCTTCACCTACATTCCTGTACCAGCTTCTCAAAGCATACCCATCCCGACTCAAAGCATCGAAGTGCGCGTAACCTACTTTGGCATAATCTCCTACCAGGTCGAAAAAACTCTCGAATTCCTGAATCTTATTATAAGCAATTGTATCTTCGGTCTTGTCTACATTAATTAAGAGGTAGTTGATAGGTTCGTGATTGTGATCGTATAGAGTGGTGACTTTGGTTGTTAAGTCAATGAAACCGGTTGTACTGTTAGGCTGATAATATTTGTTGATTTTGGAAAAGTCATACCGGAATGTAAAATCTGCGTTCTCATTGTCTTTTATTTTCTGTTTTATCTCTTCCGGCAATATAGGATTCTCGAAAATGTTGACTCCCAAAATATCTTCTTTATTGGAAATTCGGAACATTTCCATATCTTTTTTATTCAGGTCGACCATTTGACCGTCCTTATCATATAATTCGATGCCTACCGGAAGATTCTTATATATATTATGAAGGATCCGCTCGCTATTTTGTAGAGCCTGGTGTGCAGATGCTATATGAATTCCCTCTTGGGTTTCGGCAATTCCATATACTTTGGTGTTACCATTTTCGTCTGTTTCCTGGAAGCATGCCTTGCTACGAATCCATACATGACCTTTGGGAGTATCAAACAAGTATATTTCTTCTACAGTCTGTTGTACTTTGTCAAAAGACGGAAAAGTTGCGTATCCCTGATCTTCTTTTAGAATACGCTTGTTGAAATCTTCGAAACTGATGAGCCCGTCTTCTCCTATTCCGAGTAGTTGGGAGATAAGTTCCGAACACTTGTAAGTCTCTGCTTTCAAGTCAGCTTCCCACCATCCTATATTCGCTTTGTTCATAAGCTTTTGTAGGAATTCGCTTTCGTTTTGTTCGTTTATTTTCAAGGTATGTCTGTATTATCAGGTAGTTAGACAATAATTTGCTCGTAAAAATAATCATTTTTGTTGAATTCCACCTTAAAAAAGTAAAAGATAGTATGATTGTATCACAAGGAAAGTATGTATTACAAAGAAAATGGGCATATATGAGCAGAGTATCAATAAATTATCTTCGTGTAAAAAAAGTAATCGAAGCATTCTGTACGCGTAAAGATAAAGCGAAGATTAAATCAACGTCCAGATGAATGGAAACGGCCGGATATAGTTGTGAATCGTATCTTTCTGGAGAGAAACATAGTGTCAAAATATTAAGAGTCAGACGATGGGAATAGAATATGTCTATAACAACAAATGTATTTATATGAATTATAATCTTTTTTAATAAATAGAGTGTTTTTTGCTCCAATTGGTTATCTTTGCGCTCTATGAAACGCAAAAAGTAACTATAAATACATGAATAATAGTCAAAATGCTATAACTGTTATATACAGGGAACATTGGCAAAAACTCTATATTCATGCATATAATCTGCTGAATGATGAGGAAAGCGCAAAAGATGTGGTGAACGATGTCTTTTGTTCGGTGCTTGAGAGCAACGAACGGTTGACAACGGAAGAGGATCTGCTGCCGTTATTTTTCGTCATGGTGCGAAATCGTTGTATTGACCAAATACGTCATCAGAACGTGGTGCATAAAAATGCGGAAAGATATCTGGAAGAACTTTACAGTGGCTGGACTGTGAAAGAATACCGTGAGTATGAAGACAAGATAAACCGGATGCAGGAGAGTATTCGCCAGATGGCTCCACAAATGCGAACCGTAGTGGAAGAATTCTTCTTAAATGAAAAGAAATGTGCGGAAATCAGTGAAAAGTTACGTATTAGTGATAATACCGTTAGAACGCACATTGCCAGAGCTTTAAAGATACTCCGAAAACAATTAACCATCTTTTTTTAAAAAAAATCCTATCGGGGTGTCATCAGTTTCAGTAACCTTTACGTGTTTAATGAAACTATTGACACTATGATAGACCATTCAGATAAAAAATTAGATTATGCACTTCGTGCCATACAACATCCACAATTAAGAGAAACTGATGAATTTCTTCAGTGGATAGGTATACCTGAAAATAAAGAACTTTTCTTGGAATTAATGGCTTGTAAGGAAGCTGTGATACGTGAGAATCTGCAACGGAAACGCAAGTACAGAAAGAAAATGCGTATCTTGGCAATTGCTTCTTCTGCTGCAGCTGTCTTGATACTGGCTTTTCTGATTCCTTCTTTGCTTCCTTCCACTTCTTTACCTGCAGAACAGCCGATACGTTTTTTTGCTGCGAACAACAATGATGAACATGTGGTCCTACAAATGGATGGTCGTAGTGAACAGCAGTTATTGACAGACAGTGTGATGGATGTGAAAGACTGGAAAACTGTCTCGGCAGACACTGTATGCTGTCAGACTTTGACTACACCACGTGGAAAAGATTTTCTGCTGGTACTGGCTGATGGGACTAAGGTATGGCTCAATGCTGAAAGTCGTTTGCGCTACCCTGTGGCATTTCATGGAAAAGAACGACGTGTGGAACTAGAAGGGGAGGCTTGCTTTGAAGTGGCAAAAGATGCCGAACATCCGTTTATTGTATGTGCTAATGGCATGAATACCATGGTGCTGGGAACTAAATTCAACGTGCGTTCCTATAGTGTTGAAGATCGTCATGTAACTTTGGTGAATGGTAAGGTGCAGGTCACAAACACAGTTAACAATAAGTCGGTAACATTACGTCCGGGACAGGATTTGACCTATACGGAAACCGGAGAGGAAAAAGTATCAGAAGTGAATATCGCTACATATACAGCCTGGACAGAGGGAATGTTCTACTTTGAGGATGTGCCGTTGGAAGAAATCATGGGTGCTTTGGGAAGATGGTATAATGTGAATATCGATTTTGAGCGGTGCGAACTGTACCATATCAGGTTGAACTTCTGGGCTAATAAAAATACCCATTTGGATGAAGCATTGGAACTGCTGAATAAGTTGGAGAAAGTGCAGGTGGACTATCAGGACGGGACCATTACAATCAAGCAGATTTAACTATACAAATACAACTCTTATGAAAAAGCAACAAATTACATTATTAGAAAAAAGAACTAAAAAAAAGCTTGTGTGGATGAGAACTGCCTTTCTATTGCTGGTGTTTACAGCAACAGCCTTGCAAGGATGGGCGCAGAATGCAGAAAACAGGCAGATTTCTTTAGAGATGAAAAACGAGCCGCTCGGTTCGGCCTTGAAACAGTTCAGCAATGTATCTGGTTATAAGGTGAATTTCCCCAGTGAAGACGTTGCACCCTATCGTGTAACTGTGAGTATATATCAGATGTCTCCTTTTGCAGCACTTCAGAAGATGCTGGAAGGAAAGCCTTTTGAGTATGATGTGAAACAAAATTTCATCACTGTCCGTAAAGTGAAAGCTACCTCGACAACTGCTTCAGGCAAGTTCAGAAATGTTGGAGGTCAGGTAGTGGATGAAAGTGGTGATCCCTTGCCGGGAGCAAATGTAAAGGTGCTTAACAGTCCCTTTGGTGCTATTACGGACGCAGAGGGAAACTTTACTTGTAGAGTTCCGGTCGATGTACATACATTGGAAGTGTCTTTCGTTGGTATGCAGTCGGAAAAGGTTTCTGTTAAAGACCGTAACAACGTCAGGGTGATAATGCATGAGGACAAGCAACAGTTGGGTGATGTTATTGTGACGGGTTATCAGCGTATTAGCCGTGAACGTTCTACTGCCGCTTTCGGTTTCGTTGATTCCGAGCAACTGAACAGACAGATGCACAGTGATCTGGCCTCATCTCTGGAAGGGCAAGTAGCTGGTTTGCGTATGAATATCAATTCGAATACGGGTGATATGAGTCCTATTCTTCGTGGGGTAGGTACATTCTCGCATGATGTGGGAACAGAACCACTGATTGTTGTGGACGATATGCCAACCAATTTGAGATTGAGCGAGATAAATCCGTATAATGTAGAGAGTATCACTGTACTGAAAGATGCTGCCGCTGCCAGTATTTATGGTGCTTTGGCAGCCAATGGCGTTATTGTGGTAGCCACGATGCGGGCTAAAAAAGAAGGTGCGCACGTGAGCATTAATGCAGACTGGTTTATCACTACCAAACCAAATTTCAAGAGTTTGAATTTAGCTTCAACAAGTGATATTATTGATTATCAGACAGCTGTTTTTGATGCCAATGTAGCGGAAAAAGGAAGTGCGGCGAATTTTTTATCTTCTTTTGAGTATAATTATTACAATCCCTTGTTTCAGCTTTATCTGGATCAGGCCAATGGGGATATTACCAGTGGTGAAGTAAATGCTACGTTGAGGCAATGGCGCAATAATGATTATTATAAAGAATATCGTGATAACGCTTGGCGTACGGCTATAACCCAGCGCTATAATGTAACCGTATCACAGAAAGCCGGAAATAGCAACCATCTCCTTTCTTTCAATTATGAAAAGGATAGTCAGCGCGTTATCAGTGGCAAAAGTAATAAAATTTCTTTATACTATAAATCGAATTATGCGGTTACAAACTGGCTGAACCTGAATGCCGGAGTGGATGTACGTATGGGACGTAGTTATACCCCGAATAGCGGTTATACTAGCTACACCCTGCAACAGCGATATGAACGGATATTGGATGCCGATGGTAACCATTATACTTCTCCTTACGTGAATGTGGATACATCTCCTTCCTATAATGGGAGTGTTGTAAGAAAAGCTGAAGGTGTCTCACCTTATAGAACGTTTGGTTTCAATGTACTTGATGCATTGGAGGAAAGCATAACAAAGTCACATGATGTTAGTATTCGTCCGTTTGTAAGTTTACAGGCTCGTTTCCTGAAAATGTTCAAATACAACTTCATGTATCAGTATGAATGGAATAAAGGTAAGAGTGAACTATTTGAGTCGGAAAATACTTATGTAATGCGTATGCTATATAACAGTATGGTTGATACAAATGGAAAAGCACAATTGCCGCAAGGGGGACGTTTTAATCAGACAGAAGTAGAAAGTAAGCGTTACACGGTACGAAACCAGATTGACTTTGACAAAACTTGGAAAGGCCATGCAGTAACTGCCATTGCCGGTCTGGAATTTCGTGAAAACAAGATTCCGACACCTGCCCGCCAATTGTTGTATGGCTACGATCCGCAGACATTAACTTCTGATTTTATGAACTGGCAGACCTATCGTGACGGTGTAGGAACAAGTGCTCTTTCTGGCAGAACAATTACTTTATCGGGGCTGTCTGCTACTTTGCACGAGTCACGCCATCGTTATGCGTCTTTTTATACAAATGCAGGATACTCTTATCTGTCACGTTATAATCTTTCCGGAAGTATACGTTGGGATCAAGCTGACTTGTTCGGGCTCGATATACGCAATCAGCGCCATCCTTTGTGGTCAATCGGTGCTTCTTGGATTTTATCGGAAGAATCGTTCATAAAAGAGATTTCCTGGCTGGATTACCTTAAACTACGTATGACATACGGTATCAACGGTAATGTCGATCAAAGCTCAACTACCTATTTTGTTGTAAAGAAAAAAACGCAAAGTAATCCTATTAAAACGACCTATCTGACTTATGAGGATGATGATTTGCCAAATCCGAAGCTTCGTTGGGAGAAAACAGCCACCTACAATATAGGATTAGATTTCCGTCTTTTCAAGAATCTGATAAGCGGTAGTCTGGAATATTACAATCGTCACTCATCTGATTTGCTGGTACGCCGATATATGGACCCTACTTTAGGAGCCGGTTCACGTGTGGTGAATAATGGTGAGATGCGTAATCGTGGCGTAGAACTTTCCCTTACAACCAATATCATACGTAAGAAAGACTGGAACTTCGCTGTAGATTTTAACTTTGACTATAATAAGAACAAAATGTTGAAAGTCGATCATAGTGAATCTGATAATGCAAGAGTCTTTATCGCAAGTCCGCAGGTTTATTTTATGGAAGGTACTAGTTATAATACGTTATGGGCTTACCGTATACATCGTATCGAGAATGGATATCCGGTAGCAGTGGATAAAGATGGAAATGATCTGGTGAAATTCAATGAAGATGGTACGGTAGCCAGTATCACTTCTGGTTCTTCGCTCAAAGGTACTGATGACTTGGTGAACCTTGGTTCGCTGACTCCGAAATTCAGCGGGTCAGTAGGGTTAAGATTCAACTATAAGAATTTTGATTTGAATGCATTCTTTGTGTATGCTGGTGGTAATAAACTGCGTAACAGTGTATTAAAAATGGATGACCAGTTAGGTACTCAAACCTTGAAAGGAATTGCTAACCGTTGGACTGCGGATGATTCGAATGCACAGGTACGTATGTACCTCGATATACCGGCACAGGTAAAAACTTATGCAACAACTTTCCAGGATTGGTGGCAATTTGGTGACATCAATGTGAAAGATGCAGGTTATGTGAAATTGCGTAGTTTGAGTGTAGGATATAACTTGCCGTTTATGGTTTGCCAGTACCTCCGCCTCTCTTCTCTGAAAGTGAAAGTGCAGGTAAATAATCTGTTTACCTGGTGTAAGGCAGGAAGTGATATTGATCCGGAAAGCTATGGAATGAATGACGGTACACGTGGCATCGCTTCTCCTAAGACTTACTCCATCGGATTATCAACAAGTTTCTAACCATTTAAAAGATATAAGATATGCGTAAATTACTTTATATATTGCCAGTTATTCTCATATTGGGTTTTGCAGCCTGTGAAGACTATGTGGATATTACTCCTACAGGCAAGAAAACGGTGGATTCTACTGATACTTATTATGAATTGATAGCCCTGCCCAACCGGGCCTACCATCCGGCAGCTTTTGCCTTGTTGAGCGATAATGTCTGGTCGAAAGAATCGAATATCATAGGTAATGAATTTATTTCATGGGATGGTATTAACATGACTTTTAATGAGGCAGCTAACCGGAAAGAGCTAAGTGATAACAATTTATATGAAAATTGTTATACATATATCCTACGGTCAAATATCGTAATTTCATTGGTTGATGCTAGTCTGGGTGATAAAGATGTTAAGGAATTGGCAAAAGCGGAAGCAAAGATCATGCGTGCCTGGGATCACTTTATTCTGATAAATACATTTGCGAAAGCATATAATCCGGAAACAGCAGCCACTGACGGTGGAGTTGCTATCATTGATAAATATGATTTGGAGGCTACTCCAACCAAATCTACGGTTGCTCAAGTATACGATTTTATTATTAAGGATATAGAAGAAGCGCTTCCTTATTTACAGGAAGAGCCGGTGAATGTATATCATCCGTCAAAAGCTTTTGGATATGCGTTGGCTGCCCGTGTTTATCTGTTCCATCGAGATTGGAAAAAAGCGAAAGAAGCTGCCGAAGAATCATTGAAGTTGAATAATACCCTGATTGATTATATTGATTTGGGAGCTAAAGGAGGTCCGACTAAGGTTACTACTTATGCCAAAGGCGGTAACCCGGAAGTGCTGAACTATGCTTATATGGGTGGTCCTACTGAAGTTTTGGCCTTTTGTTATGGTATGCTTAGCCCGGAGATGGTACAACTTTTCGGGCAGAATGATGAACGTTTGAACCAATTCTTTAAAACGAGTGACAACAGTATATACTACTTTGACGAAGGTTCAGGAGCTGCTTTGTGGAATACTTCGATTACTTATTCTAAGTTTCAGCCTATGTCTGTGGGAATGCGTACTGCCGAAGTTTACCTGATTCTGGCAGAAGCGAAAGCACGGCTGAAAGATATACCGGGAGCTGTCCAAACATTGAATCAGTTGCGTGAAAAACGAATCAAGGGAGCCGAAGCTGTATTGCCGGAACCTGCTACCGAACGTGCGATGGTGCAGGCAGTCATTGATGAGCGCCGTAAGGAGTTAATCTCCGGATTTAGTCGCTTCTGGGATTTGAAACGATACAATACGGAAGCTGATTACGCAAAGACAATCACCCGTACTTTCCCGCTGGTATCTACGGATGTCGAGAAAAAGACATATACGTTGAAGCCGGATTCACGGTTGTATATCATTCCATTCCCGTTGGCTGCCCGTGAAAAAAATCCGAACCTGACAATGAACACTAACGAATGAAAAAAATAAAGAGAAAACTATGCGAAAGATTTTGATGATGGCTGTGTTGGCGTTCCTGTCCTTGCAAGGTGTGGGAGCTCGTGCCAGTGGTATATCTCTTCTGGAAAGTGGAAAGAAGAAACTGGTAGCACAGGAAGATACGGTCAAGAAAGACACTGTTAAGAAAGTAACGGCTTATGAAAAACTGTTGAAAGATGGAGGAAGTGAATGTGAGGGTATGTTTACGGTACGCCACATCAAAGATAACTGGTATTTTGAGGTGCCGGATACTCTTTTAGGACGGTTGTTGTTGGCTGTGACCCGGTTTAAAGCAGTGCCACAGGGTTTCAAAATGCTTAGCGGAGAAGAGGTGAACCGGAGTGTTGTTTATTGGGAACAGCATGATGATAAGACTCTCTTTTTACGCGAATATGTGCAATCACAGTTTGCCCGTCCGGGTGATAACATTGCCGAGGCATTGAAACAATCGACTGTAGATCCTGTAATCTATAAGTTTGATGTAATCGGTAGAAATCCGGAGACTCAGGCACAGCTCATTGATGTATCAAAACTCTTTTTAGGTGATAATAAATTGTGCGGCTTTACCTCAAGCGACCGTTCCATTCTTGGCATCGGTACTTTAGCCCAGGACCGCACATTTATGGATACGATAAAAACCTATCCTATCAACGTGGAGGCAGTGACTTTGCGTACTTATAGTATTAGTGCTGGTAGACTACCGGCTGCACAGACTGGTTCGGTGACTGTGAAACTGAATACAAGCATCGTGATGTTACCCAAAGAACCGATGCAGCCACGGTTTGCCGATGACCGGGTGGGATTTTTCCAAAACTCGTTGACCGAATTTTCGGACGACCAGCAGACTACCGATCGTGGAGCCATCATCCAGCGCTATCGGTTGGAACCGAAAGATCCGGAACGTTACCGTCGGGGACAACTCTCCGAACCGAAAAATCCCATTATCTACTACATTGATCCGGCAACACCGAAGAAGTGGATACCTTATCTTAAAGCAGGTGTCGAAGACTGGAATACAGCATTTGAAGCTGCCGGATTCAAGAACGCTATAATAGCTAAAGAATGGCCGAACGATCCCAATATGAGTTTGGACGATGCGCGTTATAGTGTGATACGTTATCTACCCTCCGAAACGGAGAATGCTTACGGTCCGCGTATTGTCGATCCGCGTAGTGGAGAAATTATGGAAAGTCATATTTGTTGGTATCACAACGTAATGAACTTACTCAAAAAGTGGTATATGGTGCAGTGCGGGCCACTGGATAAGCGCGCACGCACGATGACTTTTGACGACAAATTAATGGGCAGTCTGATTCAGTTTGTCTCTTCACATGAAGTGGGGCATAGTATCGGCTTACGGCACAATATGGCAGCCAGTTCGGCTACTCCGGTAGAGAAACTGCGTGATAAAGCTTGGGTAGAAGCCAATGGTCATACGGTATCGATCATGGATTATGCGCGGTTTAATTATGTAGCCCAACCGGAAGATCGGATTTCCGAAAAAGGATTGTTCCCTCGTATCGGTGTTTATGACAAATGGGCTATCCAATGGGGATATCGCTATCGTCCGGAATTTAAGGATCCTTATAAAGAAAAAGACGTATTACGTGCCGAAGTAACCAAAAAACTGCGGGGAGATCATCGCTTGTGGTTTGTTGGTGATGAAGGAAAGGGATTTGATCCCCGTAGCCAGAGTGAGGACTTGGGCGACAATAATATGAAAGCCAATGAATACGGTATAAAGAACCTGAAAAGAGTGATGGAAAACATACTGACCTGGACAGCACAGCCTGACGGAGAGTACACTGACTTAACCACCATTTATAATTCGGTTCGTGCCCAACATCTGAAGTATACCCTGCAAGTGCAGAAGAACATAGGAGGACGCTATACCAATAATTTGCCGGATCTCAAAGTGCATGATTATCTGCCACGCAGTTTGCAGAAAGAAGCTGTTGAATGGTTGGGACGCAATTTGTTTGTAGCTCCGCTCTGGCTCTACCCTGATGAAGTGGTGAGTCGTACCGGAGTCAAGCCGGTGGATGAGATTCGTGACCGCCAAAGCTCTGTTGTAGCTTTGCTACTTGCACCGGGAATGTTGTATAATATTTACTCAACCTCATTGTGTTCTTCGGAATCGTATGCACTCGATGATTATTTGAACGATGTATTTACTGCAATATGGAAACCGTTGAATGATCCCAGTGAACTGGAGAATAATTTCCGCCGTCAGTTGCACCGGACTTATCTGGGGTTTGTCGAAGGAATGATTAAACCTAGTAGCAAAGATGGTGCCAATGCAAATCTGGCAATCAGCCGTTCTGATATTCAGCTTTTTGTAGAACAGCATTTAGATAAGATTGAAGAGTCAGTAAAAGAGCAACTTGCTGCTTCTAAGGAGGGAGATCTCAATTACCGGCATTATGCGGCATTGCTGCGCAACGTTCAGAAAATAAAAGAAGGATATTATGGAAAAGATGCTGATACGCGGTCTTCTGATAAATAGCTTTGAGGAAAACGAAGAATAGAAAAAATAGAAAAGTAGAACAGATTTTCTTGTATATATAAACTCTCTCTTTTTACTTTTACAGACTTACTCTTCTCTAATGATAACCTTGCTTTGATGAATCATCATCCATAATGCAAGCTTAGAATTAGAGGAGGGTATTTTTTTATATCCCTGATTACTGCATCCCGCTTCTTTGTAGAAAGAATCATTATTTCTGGGTATTGACAACTATTTATTTTCTAGTGAACTTTGTGAAGAAACAATCTGTTGTATATATAAAAAGAAGAAAGGAGAATTTTAGAAATGAAAAAGATAGTATTACTTCGTCACGGAGAGAGTGCATGGAATAAAGAAAATCGTTTTACGGGCTGGACAGATGTAGATCTGACAGAAAAGGGAGTTGCCGAAGCTGAAAAAGCTGGAGAGACATTGAAAGAATATGGTTTCAATTTTGATAAGGCTTATACTTCCTATTTGAAGCGTGCGGTGAAAACCTTGAACTGTGTTCTCGATAAGATGAATCTGGACTGGATACCTGTAGAGAAAAGCTGGCGCTTGAATGAAAAGCATTATGGTGAATTGCAGGGATTGAATAAAGCCGAGACTGCCGAGAAATATGGAGAAGAACAAGTGCTAGTGTGGCGTCGTAGCTATGATATAGCTCCCCATCCTCTTTCAGAAAGTGATTTGAGAAATCCCCGTTTTGATTACCGTTATCATGAAGTACCCGATGCGGAGTTGCCTCGTACTGAATCGTTGAAAGATACCATAGAACGTATTATGCCTTATTGGGAAAGTGATATATTTCCTAGTCTGAAAACAGCTCATACGCTGTTGGTGGTCGCTCATGGCAATAGTTTGAGAGGCATCATCAAGCATCTAAAAAACATCTCCGATGAAGATATTGTCAAGCTGAATCTACCTACGGCTGTGCCTTACGTATTTGAGTTTGATGAAAACCTGAACGTTGCTAATGACTATTTCCTGGGAAACCCGGAAGAGATCAAAAAACTGATGGAAGCAGTAGCCAATCAGGGAAAGAAAAAATAGAAAAGTTACACATTAAAAAAAGAAGTTATGAGTAAAGTAGTAGAATTATTAAGAGATAAGGCCTGTTATTACCTGGACCACACTTGCGAAACCATTGATAAATCATTGATTCATGTTCCGTCTCCCGATACAATAGATAAAATCTGGATTGATTCGGACCGGAGCATCAGAGTATTGAACAGTCTGCAAACGTTGTTGGGACATGGCCGCCTGGCAAATACCGGTTATGTGTCTATACTTCCTGTCGATCAGGACATCGAACATACTGCCGGAGCATCGTTTGCCCCCAATCCGATCTATTTCGATCCGGAAAATATCGTAAAACTGGCTATTGAAGGAGGCTGTAATGGAGTAGCTTCTACCTTTGGGATTCTTGGATCCGTAGCACGTAAATATGCCCATAAAATACCTTTTATCGTTAAGTTGAATCACAATGAATTACTTTCTTATCCTAACAGTTTCGACCAAGTATTGTTTGGTACCGTTAAAGAAGCCTGGAATATGGGAGCAGTAGCGGTAGGCGCCACTATCTATTTCGGTTCGGAACAGAGTCGCCGTCAGCTCGTGGAGATAGCCGAAGCTTTTGAATATGCTCACGAACTGGGGATGGCAACCATTCTTTGGTGTTACCTGCGCAATAATGATTTCAAGAAAGGTGCTGTCGATTATCATGCTGCCGCCGACCTGACAGGACAGGCCGACCGTTTGGGAGTGACTATCAAAGCTGATATTGTGAAACAGAAACTTCCGACTAATAATGGTGGCTTCAAAGCTATCGGTTTCGGAAAGATCGACGAGCGTATGTATACCGAACTTGCTTCCGAACATCCGATTGACCTTTGCCGCTACCAGGTAGCCAACGGCTATATGGGACGCGTTGGTTTGATTAACTCCGGTGGAGAATCTCACGGTTCTTCCGATTTGCGTGATGCAGTCATTACAGCTGTAGTCAACAAACGTGCAGGAGGTATGGGATTGATTAGCGGACGTAAAGCGTTCCAGAAACCAATGAACGAAGGGGTGGAATTATTGAATACTATTCAGGATGTATATCTTGATTCGTCAATAACGATTGCATAATCAGAGATGAATGGAAATAAATTATTATCTTTGACTATTAGATCGTTAACCATTAAAAATTAAGAGTATGAAATTTTTTATTGACACAGCTAATTTGGAGCAAATTCAGGAGGCTTATGACCTCGGAGTACTTGACGGAGTGACTACCAACCCTTCGCTGATGGCGAAAGAAGGTATCAAAGGAACGCAGAATCAGCGTGAACATTATATCAAGATATGTAAGATTGTCAACGGAGATGTCAGTGCCGAAGTGATAGCAACCGATTATGAAGGAATGATTCGTGAAGGTGAAGAACTTGCCGCGCTCAATCCGCATATTGTAGTAAAAGTCCCCTGTATTGCCGATGGCATTAAAGCGATCAAACATTTCACGGAAAAGGGAATCCGTACTAACTGTACATTAGTCTTTTCAGTAGGACAGGCATTACTGGCAGCTAAAGCCGGAGCTACCTATGTTTCGCCTTTTGTCGGTCGTCTGGACGATATTTGTGAAGATGGAGTAGGGCTTGTGGGAGATATTGTACGTATGTATCGTACCTATGATTACAAGACACAAGTGCTCGCTGCTTCTATCCGCAATACGAAACATATTATCGAATGTGTGGAAGTGGGAGCGGACGTTGCTACTTGTCCGTTGAGTGCTATCAAGGGTTTATTGAATCATCCGTTGACGGATTCGGGATTGAAGAAGTTTCTGGAAGACTATAAAAAAGTCAATGGTTAAGTAAGTAATGAAACTTGCAGTATATTAAAATTTTTAGGCACGGATTATTTGCTCAGGTCTTAGAATTCCGTGCCTAAAGAATATTTGTTTTTTCGGGTAGCTGCTCATTACTCTTTTTTCCGTTCCTGTTTTCTCTTCTCCTTATATTGAGTTGGCGTTTCTCCTGTATATTGTTTGAAAGCCGTACTGAAATAGCGTGAAGTAGTGAAGCCGACCTTCTCGGCAATTTCCGTGAACGACATGTCCGTACTGGTGATTAATGTGATCGCTTTCTCCATCCGGAATTTATTAATGTAATCATTGGCTCCCATATCGGTCAGAGCTTTTAGCTTATTGTAAAGGGAAGCCCGGCTCATACCTATCTCCTTGCAGATAAAAGTGACGTCCAGATTGCTGCTATCCAGATGTTCCTGAATAATTTTATTCAGTTTCAGCAGAAATGTTTCATCTGCCTGGCTGAAAGTGCTCTCTTCCGGCGCAGGGACTAATCCTGTATTCAAATATCTTTTCTTGATAGATTCGCGGTTTTTCAATCGGTTGCGAATGATTTCCATTAGCATTTCTATCTCAAAGGGCTTAGTCAGATAAGCGTCCGCCCCATTCTTGTAGCCACTCAACTGACTTTGTTTATCATCTCTTGCTGTCAGCAGAATGATAGGAATGTGACTGATCGTAATATCTTCCTTTATATTTTTGCAAAGTTCATATCCATTCATTCTCGGCATCATCACGTCACTGACGATAATATCCGGAGCATGATTTCTGGTCAGTTGAAGGGCTTCCACACCATCGGAAGCAATCACTACCCGTTTGAAATATTCTCCCAGTGACTTTTTCAGAAAATCCGTCAAATCCGGATTGTCATCCACCACTAGAATACTGTAAGGACTCGTATCGAACGTATTTTCCTCCGGTAACTGTTCTTTGCTATCATCGTTCATCAATTCGTTCAGATATGCCTTCGGCTGACAGACGATCTCTTCCGATTGTTGTCTCAAGGGTAGTTCAAAGAAGAATGTTGCACCAGCTTCCTGATTATCCCGTGCACCGATGGAGCCTCCGTGTAGTTCTACCAGAATCCTGGAATAAGATAATCCGATACCTGTGCCGCTTTGCTCTCCTGTACCTTGATAGAAACGGGTGAAGAGTTTTTGTGTATTTACTTGTTTCAATCCGTTTCCCCGGTCAATGATGGAGATACGTACGCTATTTTTCTCGGAAAGCAACTCCGATGTAATTGTTATTTCTGCATCTTGTGGACTGTGTTTCAAGGCATTGATAAGCAGATTGCTTAGAATAATCTCACACTTATCTTTATCGAAACTTACAGTATTGACCTGTGGGTCAAGCTGATAGCGGATACGGACGTTTTTAGCTTCACCTTCGCTGACGAAATCTTGGGATACATGTTCAATCCATTGATTGAGAGCATACGGCTGTATCTGCAATTTACTTTCCCCAACCTCCATTTTGCGTACATCGAGTACCATATTAATAAGGTTTTTCATTCGCTGTGACTGGCGATAGATTGCTTTTATAGGTAAATATTGTGTATCTTCGGCAGAAAGCGATTTCAGTATCCGGCTAAGCGGTGCGTGTATGAGCGTTAAAGGTGTGCGCAGCTCATGACTGATATTAATAAGGAAACGTACTTTTTCTTCATATACCTGTTGTTCATGTTCCTTCATTGCCCATTTCAGTTTTTCTTCCTTACGCTTTAGAGTTCTTCGGAAAGTTTCAATAATAGCGGCAGCAGTAAGAACGGTACAGCTAAGAATAAACCACCATGTCCGATACCAGGGAGGGAGAATGGTTAGTTCCAGTACTTCCTGACTGGGAATCCAACTGCCATCTTTAGCTGTACATGAAGCCATAATCTTATAACTTCCCGGAGGAAGTGAACGTATAGCCAGTTCGGGATTGTACGATTCGATTTGCTGGTCATTCAGCCCTTCTATCTGGTATCTGTACACTTTCTGTCGGAAAATGTCCTTCTCTTTCGACATGATCCGGATAGTGATATTACTGTTCCAGGGAGCGGAGATCCCTGTTGGTCGATTGGTTAATTCGTTATTCACGGATTCTCCATTGATGATGACATCAGATAATTGGAGTTGGGGAAGTTCAGAAGTTGTTAATGGTATTTTGCAGTTAATGTGCAGTAAACCTTTTACTCCACCCATATAGACGTCTCCCTGCATACTTAACAGGCGGGGTTTGGAAAGATATTCGTTCTGGATTACGCCGTCTGATTCGCCGAATAGAACGAACTTTTTTTCTTTGATAAGCCAAGCGAAAAGCATGCTGTCAGCTCCTATCCATACTTTTCCTTGCTGGTCGCATACGATCAAAGTGATTTCACTAAATAGAGAGGTCGGGATCGGAGTCTGTATTTTGGTGGCGGGATTGTAGTGTACCAATCCGTAATTGTTCCCAATCCAGAAGTTTCCCTCTTCGTCTCTTGAAACGGAGTTGATGGTCGTGTCTTTCCAGCATCTGTATAGGGCTTTCAGCCGGTTTGTATGGTTGTCCAGTTCATATATGTGCTTCGTATCATTTAGATAAGTGGTGTTCCTATAATTGCCGATTGGCAGGAGAGCACCGATAATATCTTGTTCTTCCTGTTCTATAGCGGTACTGAAAGTACGTGTATTCAAATCATATATATAGATATGTTCTCCAAGGAACAGAATGCTGTGATGAGTGTTCCGGAGTAGATTTACAGCCTTGCCTCGATTGCATAAGAGTGCTGTTGTTTCAGCGTCGACAATGGTGAAAGGTTGTTTTTCTCCAGTTGCCGGATTGAAAATAAATACTCCTTGTGAGAAAATAGAAATTAATAATTTACCGGGAGTAAACTGACAGATAGAGGCAACTTTGTCTTCCCAGGTTGAGGGATAATGAGTAAATTTCTCTGTGAGCGGATTAAAGTTGTTGATACCTCCTCCGTCCGTGCCTACCCAGATTTGATCTTGAGATTCCTGGAAAAGACTTAGAACGGTATTGTTGCTAAGTCCCCGGTCGTTGCCGGGTGGTACGTCTGTATATGTTTTCATGGAAACTTCCCGGATGCTGATTAGTCCGTTGCGGATGCTGCCTGCCCATATATTGTTGTTGTAGTCGTTGTATAGGCATAAGATAGAGTTGGCGGGAAGTGAATAGTTGTCACTTCCGGGCACATGTTCCAGCAGAGAAAAATGTCCGGTTTCCGGGTCGAGAATATTAATGCCTCCTCCGTCTGTTCCAATCCAGATTTCTCCTTCCCGTTCGGCGAGACTTAGTACAACATTGTTACTTAGAGAAGAGTTGTGGGTAGTATATGTAGCCAGTAGTTTACCGTCGTGTGTCAGGCAGTTCAGCCCTCCGTTGTAAGGGGCTACCCAGATTCTTTTTTGTGAGTCTATGAGTACGTTCATTATTTCCTTTCCGCAATCGAAAGGAGGACGGCGGCATTTTCCGGTATTCAGGTCGAGCAGGAGTAGTCCTTGCCAGCGACTACAACAAAGTAATGTTCGTTTATCCCATAGACTTAGCAGAGTCACATTATAATTGGGCTCTAGGTCAAACGTTTGCAGGAGGCGGAAAGTGGCATCCTGATAATTATAGAAAAAGATTTTATTTTTCGAACCGAATAACACTCCATCATCAGTCAGGCAGACGGAATAGGCGATGATATTATTTCCTGTTTCATCAGTCGGTATAAGAAAGTCATCGCTTTGCCGCTGATAACGTGCCACTCCCTTATCTGTCAGAATCCATATATTGTTTTGTACATCTTCTATCAGCTGGTAGATTAAATTGTGAGGAATGGAATGAGGGTTGTTTGACTGATGGACATACTTTTTAAGTTCATGTCCGTCATATCGTCCCAGTCCGGAGCGGGTTCCAATCCATACAAAACCTTGTTCATCCGTTAAGATGCATCGTACGGTAGAAGGCAGTCCGTCTTTTAGTGAGATTTGCTTATAGTAATAATGACCGGCTTGAAGAGGGGAGATGCCGATAAACAGTGCGATAAATGCGATGCATAGTAGTAAAAAGGTCTTTCTTCTCATGAGATTAGGTCAGTTAAACTAAAACAAAGATAATACATTCGGATGAATGTTTGTTGAAAAGCAAACTTATTTTGTATTCCTTCAGGTAAAAGAGTTATATATAGTTGCTTTTTTCTATTTAATTTTGTATCTTTAAAGCTTTCCGTCCTTCTAAAGATAAGTTGTCCCCTTGTAATGGGATAATAGTCATCTTATAGGGTGCTATTTATCACTTTACAAAATGATTATTGTCACCTTATAAGGGGATGACTACTCGACTGCATAAACTATTATAAATTTCTGTACTGAAAATCTTTAATCTCTGCACTGAAAATCCTTGAATACAATGAGAATTGCTAATTCTTCATCTTATATTCATAGGGAGCCATTCCAACAACTTTTTTAAATAACCGGCTTATTGGAAGTAAAGGCCTGTACACAGCAGATTAGGTAAAGTAGCCGGTTTTTATCAGCGGGAAGATAGTATTATTTAGCTAGATTCTCTATCTTTGCTCGAAAATATACGACTATGATTACCGAAGAACTACAGAAACTTTATCAGTCATATACGGGCGTTCCCGCTGAAAACATAACAGAATTACCGTCTTCCGGTTCCAACCGCCGTTATTTTCGGCTGACGGGTATAGAAACATTGATTGGAGTTTACGGAGCTTCTATCGATGAGAATGAAGCATTTCTTTATATGGCAGGACACTTCCACAAATGTGGACTGCCTGTTCCCGAAGTGCGCATCGTTTCGGAAGATAAGACCTATTATTTGCAGGAGGATTTGGGCGATACTCTGTTGTTCCATGCCATAGAGAAAGGACGTGCTACCAGCGTCTTTTCAGAAGAGGAAAAAGAGTTGCTTCGCAAAACGATTCGTTTGCTTCCTGCCATTCAGTTTGCCGGGGCCGATGGATTTGATTTTTCCCGTTGTTATCCTCAACCGGAGTTCAATCAACGCTCCATTCTGTGGGATTTGAATTACTTTAAATATTGCTTCCTGAAAGCTACCGGTATGGAGTTTCAGGAAGATAAACTGGAAGATGATTTCCAGAAAATGAGCGATGTCTTGCTTCGCAGTTCTTCCGCTACTTTCATGTATCGTGATTTTCAGAGCCGTAATGTGATGATAAAAGACGGCGAACCGTGGTTTATCGACTTTCAGGGCGGACGCAAAGGCCCGTTCTATTATGACATAGCCTCTTTCCTGTGGCAAGCGAAAGCGAAATATCCCGATAGTCTTCGTAAAGAACTGCTGCAAGAGTATATGGAAGCTCTTCGCAAATACCAACCGATTGACGAATCCTATTTTTATAGCCAGCTTCGTCACTTTGTCCTTTTCCGTACGCTGCAAGTGCTGGGAGCTTATGGTTTCCGTGGTTACTT
This sequence comes from Bacteroides sp. MSK.18.37, assembly GCF_019129155.2. Classification (NCBI taxonomy): domain Bacteria; kingdom Pseudomonadati; phylum Bacteroidota; class Bacteroidia; order Bacteroidales; family Bacteroidaceae; genus Bacteroides; species Bacteroides sp. MSK.18.37. The sequence continues at coordinate 4,872,673 of NZ_JAHOIB020000001.1, forward strand.
TGAAAAGAAACCGCATTTTATCCAAAGTGTTCCTTATGCCATCGAAAACCTGCGTGAATTGTTGAAAGAAGAATATCCGGAATATCCGTATCTCTGTAACGTTTTGCGAGAGCTTACCGGACTGAAACAATTTACGGACGATCTGAAAAAGCGGCAGTTAACCGTCAAAGTAATGAGTTTTGCCTATAAGAAAGGAATTCCTGATGACTCTACCGGCAATGGAGGAGGTTATGTATTCGACTGTCGCGCCGTGAATAATCCCGGTAAGTATGAGCGTTACAAACCTTTCACCGGACTGGATGAACCTGTAATCACTTTCTTGGAAGAAGATGGAGAAATACTCCGTTTCCTCGATCATGTCTATGCTTTGGTGGATGCCTCCGTGCAACGTTATATGGAACGCGGATTCAGCAATTTGTCCGTCTGCTTCGGTTGCACCGGCGGACAGCATCGTTCTGTTTATTCTGCCCAGCATCTGGCAGAGCACCTGAATCAGAAATTTGGTGTGAAAGTCGAACTGGTGCATCGGGAACAGAATATCGAACATACGTTTGAGGCAACAATCTAAGAAGAGTAAATATTAAAGAAGAAAGTAACCGAAAGAATGAAAGCAATGATATTTGCAGCCGGTTTGGGTAGCCGGCTGAAGCCGCTCACCGATACCATGCCGAAGGCTTTGGTTCCCATAGCCGGACATCCGATGTTGGAACATGTGATCTTAAAACTGAAAGCTGCCGGATTCACAGAAATAGTGATTAATATCCATCATTTTGGCGAACAAATACTTGATTTCTTAGAAGCCAATGAGAATTTTGGGCTTATCATACATATTTCCGATGAACGCGATCTGTTGCTCGACACCGGTGGGGGAATTAAGAAAGCCCGTTCTTTCTTTGAAAACTCCGATGAGCCTTTCCTGATACACAATGTCGATATTCTTTCAGACGTGAATCTGAAAGAATTATATGACTACCATTTACGAAGCGGTGCTGTTGCCACTTTACTGGCCAGCCAACGTAAAACCTCCCGCTATCTTCTTTTTGATACAGATAAGAGACTTTGCGGATGGATAAACAAGGATACGGAACAAGTGAAACCGGAAGGTTTTCAGTATGATTCTTCCCTTTATCAAGAATATGCATTCAGTGGCATCCATGTACTTTCGCCCGCCATTTTTCAATGGATGACCTCTCCCTCATGGGATGGAAAATTCTCTATCATGGATTTCTATCTTGCCACTTGCCGGCAAGTAAACTATGGTGGTTACTTGACAGAAAAGTTGCATCTGATTGATATAGGCAAACCGGAAACATTAGCGAAAGCAGAAGGCTTCTTATACCAAAATGCGAAATAAAGATACTGAAAGAGGCTAAAAGGCCTCTTTCTTTCTATGTAACAAAATATTAAAGTAACTTTGCTTGGATAAACAATCAATATTGTAATACTATACAAATTTTGCTGCATGGAACAGACTTTGGTAAATGGGATAGCTGATAACTTATTGCATAATATCTTTAATGACTTGTCTGTAGGCTTGGAATTGTATGATAAGGACGGTCTCATGATAGATGTCAATTATTCACGGTTGAGATCAATGGGGATAAAAGACAAAAAGGATATTTTGGGCTATAATCTATTCAACTACACCAGTTTCTCTGATGAAATCAAGGAACAGATCAGAAAAGGAGAAACAGTGCGTTTCATGGCAAAATATGATTTTGATGACTTGTGCCGTCTTTTTCCTACTAATCTGTCCGGTATAAAATTCTTCGAGATTACCGTTTCTTTTGTACATAATGATAAGTCTGAAATTACCAATTATATGGTGATAACTCAAGATATCACCGAACGTGTTTTGTGGCAAAACAAATATGATAATCTTTACGAAGAGGTTGTGCGTTCGAAAAAAGAACTTCTTGAGAGCGAACAAAGAATGATCCATTTGATTCGTCAGAATGAATTGGTATTGAACAATATTAATTCGGGATTGGCATATATTGCGAACGACTATATCGTACAATGGGAGAATATCTCGCTTTGTAGTAAAAGCCTTTCTTATGAGGCTTACAAAAAAGGAGAACCTTGCTATCTGACAGCCCATAATCGCACCACTCCTTGTGAGAATTGTGTGATGCAACGTGCCCGGAAATCCGGTCAGGTAGAGTCTATCTTGTTTAATCTGGATAACAAGCATGTCATAGAAGTCTTTGCTACTCCCATATTTAATGAACAGGGAGATGTTGACGGTGTCGTGATTCGTGTAGATGATGTTACCGAGCGGCAGCACATGATTGGTGAACTTGAAAAGGCAAGGAGCCGCGCTGAACAATCCGATAAGTTGAAATCCGCCTTTCTGGCAAATATGAGCCATGAAATTCGTACACCGTTAAATGCTATCGTTGGTTTTTCCGACTTATTGATGGTGACGGAAGATCAAGAAGAAAAAGAAGAATTTATTCAGATTATCAATGCCAACAATGAGTTGCTTTTGAAGCTGATTAACGACATACTGGATCTTTCGAAAATAGAAGCCGGCTCGGTAGAACTGAAATACGAAAATTTTGATTTGGCTGTTTATTTCAACGAATTAGCTGCTTCGATGCATCGTCGTGTAGTAAATCCGCAGGTTCGGTTAGTTCCCGTGAATCCTTATGAAACTTGTACCGTTCGTTTGGATAAAAACCGGTTAGCGCAGATTCTCACTAACTTTGTAACTAATGCTATCAAATATACCTCCAAAGGAATGATTGAAATGGGGTATGAAAAGATAGACGGAAATATTCGTCTTTACGTTCGCGATACAGGTATTGGTATACCGGAAGATAAAAAAGACAAGGTGTTCCATCGTTTTGAGAAACTGGATGAATTTGCACAGGGAACCGGATTGGGACTGTCTATTTGTAAAGCCATCGTTGAGGCTTGCAGGGGAGAGATAGGCTTTGAGTCGGAATTTGATAAAGGGTCTTTGTTTTGGGCGGTTTTGCCATGCCAGTTTAAGTCAGTTGGCAGCGAATCGACTTCTTCACGTCGGAATAATGAGAAGGATGCAGATAAAGAAAATGTTCTTGACTCCGAAGAAACAAAGAAAGTACCTAAAAGAGTACTGGTCGTTGAAGATATACAAAGTAACTTCTTTTTGGTATCTTCTATCTTGAAAAACAAATGCCAGTTGTTACACGCACCGAATGGACTGGAGGCAGTTGAGATTGTCCGTACCCAATCGGTGGATTTGGTACTGATGGATATGAAGATGCCTGTAATGGACGGGCGTACTGCAACCTCGGAGATCCGGAAGTTCAATGCTGAAATTCCGATTATCGCCCTGACTGCTCATGCCTTTGATGCCGACCGGGTAGCTGCGTTGAAAGCTGGTTGTGATGATTATCTGGTGAAGCCGATCAATGGTGCGAAGTTGATGCAGACGCTGAAAGAGTATGGTTGTTGAAAGGATGGGATTAAAAATATGCTGATCTGAAAAAGGGTATATTCTATTCTTTCAGTTTTTAATATATCAGTCACTTGTTTGTGGTGAAGGAAAAAACGCTCTGCATTTTGGATGAAAGAATGTAGGGCTGTTTGTTATCCTGGATAATTCCTGTCTAAAAATAAATAATTCCTCTGTATTGCTATCTATATGCTTACTGTTTGCCCGTATGTAGTTTGTTTTATCATTCTTATTTTGCGCGCATGTGATGATGAACTAGCCTATAAACGGGCTTTTCCAAGGGCTTTTATAACTTGGTCGGTGAGTATGGAAGGCTTTCTCGGTGAGGAAGGATGTGTTCCTCACCGAGGAATGGCTTATTGCTCACCGAGGAAAATCATTTATTTCTTTAAAGAAAACGCATATTATCTGAAAATATATGCTGTATTGTGGCAGTAATATGCATATATATGTGATAATATGGATGCTTTTAATTCCGGATTCCCATCTTCAACAGTTTTGTTTTCTTTCTTAATCTGAAAAAAAGAACATTTCTCTTGTTTGTTTGGAGGAATTGAAAGGGAGACGGCTTACTTAAAAGGCTATAAATCCGTAAAGTTTGGGATTGTTTTTTATGTTTATGGATTTAAATAGTTATCTTTGTACAAGAAAGGAGGTATATAATGACTGCTACAAAGAAAATAAAAACTCGGGAAGAACTTAGAGTTGAGGTAGTGAAGAAAATTACAGCTAATAAAAGGAATGCCCAATCTTTTCTAAAAAAAGCTGGAATAGTCTCTAAATCAGGTGAACTTACCAAAATTTATAGATGAAAGAAACATTATACTCACGTCGTTCTAATCTTGTTGTTGGCTTTCATGGTTGTGATCAATCAATTAAAGAACAAGTGTTTGAACATCTGGCGAGATTGGCAGCAGTTGCCGATCTTTCGGAAGAAAATCGTATCGCTTATGATAAGGCATTAGATCGATATAGAGTCAATCAAATCGTAGAGGAGGATGAACGGCGTAAAAACGAAGAGATGCGGAGAAAAGCGGCTGAAGAAGGGATGAAAGAAGGGCTAAAGGAAGGGATAAGAGAAGGAATAAAGGAAGGAATGGAGAAAGGGATGGAGAAAGGAGAGCAAAAGAAGCAAATTGAAATTGCTCGAAAGATGAGGGAGGACGGAATATCCATTGATACAATTATCAAATACACGGGTCTTCAATCTTCTGATATAGAAAACCTATAATATATCTTCGTAGGAAAATTGTTGTAGTTATATTAGGATAAAATATAAAAGAGGCGGGAATATTCAGGAATGAATACTTCCGCTTTCTTTTTTTGATTCGTAAGATGTCCAACAATGTCTATGATGTTTAGATATATCGATGAAATGGACGATTTTAGACAAATTTGGAAGAATCGTAGCTAAAATAGAACATTCTTTGCCTTTAATATAGCCTACATTTGTGGTAGTGATTGTCAAAAGGGACAGCACAATTATTAAATAAAGCTAATCTTAATTATTAAATTTATGAGAAACAAATTCCTATTTCTTTGTCTCCTCCTTTTTGGAACGTTGACAGCTTGTAAAGACACAAAATGGGTAGACGTTCCAACTGGTACTCCTCCTGAAGGTGCAATCACAGGAAAACCTGGTGAACCGGAAGAACCGGATAATCCTACTGTAAAATCATTCATTAATTGCTCTTATATTCGGGGGGATTTTTTTGAAATAAACCGTATTTCGGCAGCCAGTATGGGTGCTTGTACAGATTTGATTTATTTGGCAGCGCGTCCTTATGCAAATGGTGAGGTAGCTTTTGAATTGCCGTTGAATGATGCAACGATGACAAACGTATCTCATGCTGGCACTTTTCAAGGTCGTAATGGAGTGGTTAAATTTGAAGGAACAAGTCTTATGAATGGCGGTGATGGATTACTTCACTCTGCTGATGGAGCCTTTAATAAATTCACCTTTGGTACCTATATATATATAAGTGAATGGGTGGACGGAGCTTTTCTCTTTAAGAAAATGGATGGAAATTCCACGATTATTGCTTTTCAAATGGGTGCGACAGCTAATAGTTTGAAACTGTCTATTGGAAGTTCGGTTGCAACCGTTACCACTCCTGATCTGGCAACAGGCTGGCACTATATTGGGTTGACTTATGAACAGGGAACGGCTAAACTTTATGTAGATACAAACAATACTGCAATAAGTTTTGTAGGTGCTCTCCCTAATGAAGTACCTAATACACGTACTGATTTTTTGATTGGAGATAAATTTAAAGGTTATTTAGATGAAACTTTTGTAAGCAGTCTGGTAGTAGGTACATCAGGTAGAAACCCTATCACCTTTGACAATTGGAATAATTCAAAAATACTTGCTTACTGGAAATACGATGATGCCACGAAACCTGGCAAGGATTCACATTCCTGGCTGGGGCGTTTGAATAATATACGTACCGCTTTACAGGGACAACAGGGAGATAGAAGATTGCGCTTGGGCATTGCTGGTGGAGAATGGAAAAAGATGATGGCTGATGCCACTGCCCGTACAAGATTTGCTTCCGAGGTGAAGAAGATTATCGAACAATATGATTTTGATGGAGTTGATTTTGATTTTGAATGGCCTACAAATGCCAGTGAATATAATAATTATAGTGCAACTGTAATCCAAATGCGTTCTACATTAGGAAAGTATGTTTACTTCACCGCGTCGTTGCATCCGGTTTCTTTTAAAATTTCCCCGGAAGCTATTGATGCTCTGGATTTTATCTCTTATCAATGTTACGGCCCTGCAGTGATGCGTTTTCCTTACGAGCAATTTGTAAAAGATGGAGAAGCAGCTGTGGCATATGGAATCCCTAAGAATAAGCTGGTGATGGGAGTGCCTTTCTATGGTTCTACGGGTAGTCTGATTGCTGCCTATTGTGATTTCGTGAATGATGGTTTGGCTACTACGAATGAAGATACATATACATATAAAGGAAATACATATACTTTCAACAGTATAGAAACGATTCGCAAGAAAGCGAGGTATGTCTGTGAAGAAGACTATGCAGGCATTATGAGTTGGGATTTGGCAACAGATATTGACATAACCAATAATAAGTCTTTGTTGAAGGTCATAAAAGAAGAGTTTGAATATTATGCGAATCCGACGGAATAAAAGAGAATCTAAATTAATCAAATACAATATTATGGAAAAAAAGAAGTTCATGCGAGTACAGAAATTTTTGATTCTGTTTCTGATACTCCTGCTATCCTTTCCTTTGAGTGCGTTGGCACAGCAACAAATGATAAAAGGACAAGTGGTAGATGATAAAGGTGAAACCATTATCGGCGCCACAGTGATGGTGAAAGGTTCTAAAGATGGGACGCTGACTGACATTGACGGTAACTTTTCCGTGAAAGGGAAAGTAGGTAACACATTGGTTATTTCTTATGTCGGTTTTACTCCCCTTGAAATAAAGGTGACAAAAGCAGAAGGCAACCGATTTACGTTAAAAGAGGATACAAAAGTCTTGGATGAAGTGGTAGTAGTAGGTATGGATAAACAGAAACGAAGCACCATTACGGCGGCGGTGGCTACTGTAGGTTCCGATGCTATTGTCAACCGTCCGGTTACTGACCTCACGAGTGCCCTTCAGGGTAATGTAGCCGGTTTAAACTTCTCTTCTGATGCGGTTGCTAATGGGGTAGGCGGTGAGACCGGTGCCGAAATTAAATTCAATATTCGTGGTATCGGTTCTATCAATGGAGGCGAACCTTATGTATTGGTAGACGGAGTGGAGCAAAGTTTGCAGAACGTGAATCCTGCCGACATCGAAACCATCAGTGTATTGAAAGATGCTTCTGCTGCTGCCGTTTATGGTGCACGTGCCGCCTATGGTGTGGTTATCGTCACTACCAAAAGTGGTAAAAAGGAAAAAACACGTATATCATACAGTGGTACTGTAGGATTCAGTTCTCCTATTAATATGCCCCAAATGATGAATTCTATTGAATTTGCCAATTATCTGAACGAACGAGATGATAACGATGGAGTAAAACACTCGATTCCTGATGCGCTCATCGAAAAGATGCAGGGCTTTATGGAGAATCCTTATTCGGAAAAGTTCCCGGGCATAGGACCTAATGCGGACGGTACCGGTTGGGCAGGTTCTAAAGATGCTGTGTATGCCAATACCGACTGGTATGATTACTACTTTAAAAAAGCTTCCATCCGTCATTCTCATAATCTGAGCGTAACGGGAGGTTCTGATAAATTTAATTATTACGTAGGTTTGGGATATATTTACCAGGAAGGATTACTGGATCAAGTGGACGATAACTTGAGTAAGTACAATGTAAACTCGAAGTTTCAGATCCGAGCCAATAAATGGTTGAAGTTTAATTTCAATAATAACCTTTCGCTGAATATACTGAAGCGTCCGATGGCTAACCAGACCATTTTTTATGGAACTATCGGAAGCAGCTTTCCGAATTCTCCTACCCATCTTCCTGTAAAGTCGGAATATAATGACAATTCCGAATACCGTTATCTGAAACAATCGCATTATGTGCAGAACAGAATTTCTGATGCGATGTCGTTTGCCACTACGATTACTCCGCTGGAAGGTTGGGATATTGTAGGTGAAATGAAAGTACGCTTCGATGTGGAAAACAATGACTTCAAACGCGGATATCCCACTGCTGAAAAGCCTGACGGAACGTTGGATATAAGTAAGGGAACCAAGCAGGGGTATCAATATCCGGGCATGAACTGGAAAAACTCAAATTGGGGCTCTTATACACGCGGTAATACTTTCAACTACTACCTGTCTCCAAACGTATCGTCATCCTACACACATGCTTGGGGCGACCACTTCTTTAAGGCGATGGCGGGTTTCCAGATGGAACTGCAAGAAAATTCGAATGGTTATACTTATAAAGACGGATTGCTGACTAGTGATATATTCTCTTTTGTGAATGCTAACGGGCAAGTATTGGCAGGTGAAGACCGGACGCATTGGGCTACAATGGGTATGTACGCTAAACTGAATTGGAATTACAAGGAGATTTATTTTCTGGAATTCAGTGGACGTTATGACGGTTCTTCCCGTTTTGCTCCGGGAAATCGCTGGGGATTGTTCCCTTCTTTCTCAGCCGGTTATGACATTTCTCGTACCGACTATTTCAAAGCTTTGAATCTGCCGGTTTCTCAATTGAAAGTACGTGTTTCTTACGGTCGCTTGGGTAATCAGAATGGAGCGGGACTCTACGATTACCTTGGGATTCAGAGTTTGACCTCCGATTCACCCAATGCTTGGCTGTTGCCCGGTGTGCAAGCTACTCCTCAAAAAGGAACTTTAGCCACTACGCCTAAGATGATCAGTTCGTATATTACGTGGGAGAAGGTGGATAATGCCAACTTAGGTATCGACTTGATGTTGTTGGATAACCGACTGTCTATTACTGCCGATATTTATCAGCGTACCACGCGCGACATGATTGGACCTGCTGAAGCTATTCCGAATCTCGGAGGTATTAGTACGGATGACCGTGCGAAGGTCAATAACGCTACTTTACGTAATCGTGGTTGGGAATTGTCTGTAAACTGGCAGGACCAGCTAAAATGTGGCTTTAGCTATGGCATAGGATTCAATGTATTCAATTACAAAGCTGTTGTTACCAAATACAACAATCCGGAGGGATTGATATACAACAATCATACCGGTTTGGCAACTAATAAAGGATATTATGAAGGAATGGACATAGGTGAGATTTGGGGATATGAAGCGAATGATCTTTTTCTGTCCAATCGCGAAGTGGACGCATACCTAAGACAAGTAGATCTTAGTTTCTTTAAGTCCGGCGACAAATGGCAACGAGGCGACTTGAAATACATTGATTCTGACGGTGACGGTAAAGTGGACCCGGGTAAGGGTACATTGGCCGACCATGGTGATCTGAAAATTATCGGTAATGCCACTCCCAAATACAGTTTCGGTATCAATCTGAACGTAGGATATAAGGGATTTGAAATATCCACTTTACTGCAAGGAGTTGCCAAGAGAGATTTCCCGATGGCCGCCAGTACTTACCTATTCGGTGGTAAAGAATGGTTCAAGGAGCATCTCGATTATTTCAGTCCCGAGAATCCCAATGGATATCTACCTCGACTGACGACCGATGCCCAGACAACGAATGCCAATACGGGATACAATACTACCCGCTATATGCTGAATGCGGCATATATGCGTATGAAGAACTTGACAGTATCCTATACTTTTAAGCCTCAATTGTTGAAGAATATTGGACTAAGTAACCTGAAAGTATACTTTACATGCGATAACCTGTTTACCATCAGTAAACTGCCGAATCAGTTTGATCCGGAAACCCTTAATCAGGTGAACGCGTGGGCAGGCGGAAGTAACGCGGCTGCTCCGGGACTTACCTCGGCTCAAAATCAGAATGGTAACGGAAAGGTGTATCCGATGAACCGTAATTTCGTGTTTGGACTTGATTTTACATTTTAATTAAAGAGGAACGCTATCATGAAAAATAAAATAATTATCCTGACTGTTTTTGCAGGCTTACTGTTGTCGGCGTGTTCCGACTATTTGGACCGTAAACCCTATACGCAGCCTAACAATGAAGATTTCTTGAAAACCAGAGAGAATGTAGAGAGCTATATAAATAATTTGTATACTTCTCTACCGGCTCCGGCTCAATATGGTATTGGTGTCAGAGGAGAAGAGGTGAACAGTGACAATATCCTTTCGGAAAAGTATGATATGCGCCTGAATGGAGAGAATAATCAATTCAGTGGCTCTGACGATTGGAATAAAGGCTATAAAAACTTGCGTATGGTGAATTACTTTTTTCATTATTACGCAGTTTCCGAAGTGGACGAAACGGACGAAGTGCTTTCATTGAGAGGGGAAGCGTATTTCTTCCGTGCTTATTGGCACTTCTATCTGCTCACACGTTTTGGTAATATTCCCATTATGGATGACTTCTGGGATGGCAATGCTACGTTGGGCGGTTTGCAAATTCCTGCGACAAAACGTGCGGATGCAGCCCGTTTTATCCTGAACGATTTGAAAGCGGCTATTGGGTTGATACCGGAGGCTCGTGCTAATTTACATTCCCGCAGTAAATACAGTGGATTGCGTGTCAACAGAGAAACGGCCATGATTCTGGCTATGCGAGTTGCTTTGTACGAAGGTTCGTGGGAGAAGTATCACAAAGGAACTGATTTTGCAACGGAAGATAACTCTGAAGAGTTTTTTAAGGAAGTGATGAACTGGGGAGATCAATATTTGTTCCCGGTCGGACTGACTTTGCATATGACAGCAACCAATCCGAAAGCTACCAATATAGATGACGCTTTTTCGGAGCTATTCAATTCAAACGATCTTTCCAACATTAGCGAAGTGACTTTTTGGAAAAAATATTCAATAGCTGATGGCGTGTTCAATACCGTTACTCAACAGCTTAGCGGTGGAGTAACAGATAATGTGAAGCCTTCGGGACTATCCAAGTCTTTGGTGGATAATTTTCTGAATGTGGATGGTACGCCGGTTGACCCAACCGATGAAAAGTATAAGGACTTTAATGAGGTATTTAAAGATCGTGACGGAAGACTTTTGGCTATGGTGATGCATACCGGTTGTAAGTTCAAGTCTAATAGCTTGATGAATGTGAGAGCGTATGACGAGACAGGGACCGAAGCAGAACAAAAGGAAAAGAATAAAGATATTTCATCTCCGCGCTTGAATGGGGATGGAATTTACAAGAACGTGACCGGATTCCATACTCGCCTTGGCATTGATACGACCTATGTAACCGGCAATTGTGAAACGGCTCATGTCATGTTCCGCTATGCCGAAGGGTTGCTTTGTTATGCTGAAGCTGCTGCCGAATTAGGGCAGTATAATGATAACGTGGCAGAGAAAACATTAAAGCCATTGCGTCAAAGAGCCGGTGTGGCCTATGTTACTCCGGCGGCTGATCCTCACTTCCCTTTCCAAGGCCTGCCGCCGGCAGTGCAGGAGGTACGTCGGGAAAGACGTTCAGAGCTATCTCTGCAAGGTTTTCGTTTGGATGACTTGATGCGTTGGAGGGTAGCCGGTACGTTGAAAGGTGTGGAAGGACGCGGACGTGGAGCTTATCTGGGCAAAGACGGTGTGCTTTATCTGAGCTTTTCGCCTACATTGCGGAAAGAAGGACTGAATCATGTACTGACAGATAATGAAGGATGGATGGATCCGTTGAAAGAGTACTTGCCTGAAGGCTACAAGTTTAATGAAGATCGTGATTACTTGTTACCCATACCACCGGATGAAATCCAGATGGACCATGAGCTGAATCAGAATCCGGGATGGCCGACTAAGTAAGGGAACTGAATAAAATTCATTTATGATAATTAGATAGATAAAGATATGAAGAACATATTATATAAAATATTTCCGATATGCTTGTTGACCATGGGGTTGACCGGGTGTGAGGAAGAAACGAAATACCGTCCTCTACCGGAAATCGTGCCATTAACGATGAGCATCAATGACAACGCATTAGCGATGGGCGAACACTTGAAAGTGAATATAAATGTGGAACCGGATGCTGATGGCAAGGAGGTTGTAGCAAATGAAGATTTTGATATTTACTTTACGGCGAAAGCCGGAGCGGAAGATGCTTCGAATGTATTCGAACAGTTCAATGGAATCGTTACTTTTCCGAAGGGGGAAAAACAGATTCAGGTGGATTTCCCGGTAAAGGCATCCGGACTGACGGGTAGTACTGCTATAAACTTTACGGCTTTTGCCCGTGGTTATAAGATGGAAGGCTCCAGTCAGGTAATTAAGGTTTCCGATTATTATCGGATAATGGCATCATTGGAGAACAATGCGGAGAATGTAGTAATGGAAGGTGGTAAGTTTGTATTAGTTGCAAAGATTGAAAAACCAAGTTCCGTACCTCTTAATATGAAAATTACTCCGAAAGAAGGGGAAGGAGATAGGTATGAAAATTTACCTTCTACATTAACAATTCCTGCAGGAAGAACTTCGGCAAAAAGTGATGCTGTGACTATTAAACAGGATTTTGAAATGACAGGGGATTTGCAACTGGTATTGAATCTGGAGAGTGATTCTCCAGCGAATCCGATGATAAATTCTACTCTGACTATAACTATGACTGATTTGGAATCTATGGGAGATCCTAATCTGTTTGATATAACGAAGGTGTATGAATTCCCGGATAGGCCGTTTATGTCTGATAAAAATAAAACTGCAATTGAAAGTTGGTTTACGGGAGATAAAATAGCTATGAATAAGAATAGCGCTCATCCCACTTCAGCTTTGAAAGATAAAGATTGGGTATTATGCAATGCGATAGAGTTCCATTATATTAATAATAGTTTTAGTGGCGGAAATAATACCCCTAATGCTTTCGGACATCGTATTTCTTGGGCCTTTTCTGATATTAATGATGCACCGTCACAGAAAATACAAGCTGTGAATAATGCAAAATGTACAAATATAACCAATGAAGGTATTTTAAATATGTGGGTGGATAAAAATGTTCAGGGGACTGGTGCCATGACTGCTACCAAGGATTACGGTGTCGCCGCATTGCAATGTTCTAAATTTGGTGGTATTTTTGCCCCACAACATACTCGGTTCTTTCCTGGTATGAGAATTGAAGTGAAGGCGCGTTTGAGAGGAATACGGACTGGTTTTGTTCCGACAATCGGACTTAAAAATCAGAAAAATTCCCTTCCGAACACGAAAGATGAGATCGATATTCTCAAGAACACTCAAGGTTCTGTAATTACTCAGGCTGTAACTGTTGATAATGAGATAGGTTCAAAGAGTGTAGCAATACCTCAAGCGAATGAATGGAATATATATTGGGTGGAACTTGTGGATGAAAATATAATCAATTTAGGAATTAATGGAGCAACCAATCTGACTGTGAATCGTACACAATCTCCTGACAGGTGGCCATTCGACAAGGCTGGAACTCCTGCTACTGCTAATCCTGATCCTGCTACTGCTGCTGGTGGCAGTGCCGGTCTCTACTTCTTTATGAGATTGGCTGAAAGCTCGGAACGGGCTGCTGGTAAAGCGCCTGAAGGTTGGGATAATGTACTGAAAAGTATTGCCAATTGTGAAACGGATGATAATACGCCTCGAATGGAAATTGATTGGATTCGTATCTATACAAATAAGAATTATGTACAGACTGATGCTGAAAAAGTCTGGGCTAATCAGTTATTTTATTAATGCTATCTCTTTCAATTAGCTTTCAATAGTGTGAAATGAATTTTATGCCGGAAGCTATCGTTAGAAGGCGATATGCTTCCGGCTATTTATTAGTCAATTATGCAGAAATGGAGATTATTGGAAATTAAATGGTAATTTGTGGAAGTTAAATAGATGGCTGTCCTCTATCTTTGCTGACACAATCTTATACAAATTAGTATTTATGGAAAAATTGCAACCAAACTTATTCTTTCCTTTAGCAGGAGTAGCAGCTGTAGCTTCCTTTGCTTCCTGTTCAAACAAGCAAAAGCCTGTGGAACAGAAACCTTTGAATATCGTCTACATTATGACAGACGATCACACAGCTCAGATGATGAGCTGTTATGACACACGCTACATGGAAACACCCAATCTCGATCGTATTGCTGCCGATGGTGTACGCTTTACTCAAAGTTTTGTAGCCAATTCATTAAGCGGTCCCAGTCGTGCCTGCATGATAACGGGTAAACATAGTTGTGCTAATAAATTCTATGATAATACCACTTGCGTATTCGACAGTTCGCAACAGACTTTTCCGAAGCTGTTGCAGAAAATCGGTTATCAGACAGCACTGGTAGGTAAATGGCATCTTGAAAGTTTGCCTTCCGGTTTTGATTACTGGCAGATTGTCCCCGGACAAGGCGACTACTACAATCCGGATTTCATCACACAGAACAATGACACTATCCAAAAACATGGATATATCACGAACCTTATCACTGACGATGCCATTGACTGGATAGAAAACAAACGCAATCCGGAGAAACCTTTCTGTCTTTTGATTCACCATAAGGCTATTCACCGTAATTGGTTGGCAGATACTTGCAACCTGGCTTTGTACGAAGATAAAACCTTCCCGCTACCGGACAATTTCTTTGACGATTACGAAGGACGCCCTGCCGCTGCCGCACAAGAGATGAGTATTATGAAAGACATGGACATGATTTATGACCTCAAAATGCTTCGTCCCGACAAAAAGACCCGTCTGAAATCCTTATATGAGAAATATATTGGTCGTATGGATGAAGCACAACGTGCTGCATGGGACAAATTCTACACCCCAATAATAGACGACTTCTATAAACAGAACCTGCAAGGCAAGGAACTAGCCAACTGGAAATTCCAGCGTTATATGCGCGATTATATGAAGACGGTGAAGTCGCTGGACGACAATGTAGGTCGTGTACTCGACTACCTGAAAGAGAAAGGATTACTGGATAACACACTTGTTGTCTATACTTCCGACCAAGGATTCTACATGGGCGAACACGGTTGGTTCGACAAACGTTTCATGTATGAAGAATCCATGCGTACACCGCTTATCATGCGTCTGCCGAAAGGATTCGACCGCAGGGGAGACATCACTGAAATGGTGCAGAACATCGACTATGCACCTACCTTCCTCGAATTGGCAGGAGCAGAGATTCCTTCAGACATACAAGGTGTATCCCTCGTCCCCTTGCTGAAAGGCGAACATCCGAAAGATTGGCGGAAGGCTCTCTACTATCATTTCTACGAATATCCCGCTGAACACATGGTGAAACGTCATTACGGTGTACGTACAGACCGCTATAAACTGATTCATTTCTATAATGATATCAACTGGTGGGAACTCTATGACTTGCAGGCAGACCCGTCGGAAATGCACAATCTCTACGGACAACCTGAATATGAACCGGTAGTGAAAGAACTAAAAGAAGAAATGCTGAAACTTCAGGAGCAATACAATGATCCTGTCCGCTTCTCACCGGAGAGAGACAAGGAATAATACCAATGTACATACGCCATGAAAAAATACATCTTAATCATTCTCATACTGCTTTCGCCACTGACAGCGTTTTTGCAGGCTGATAACTTAACATCCCCTTTAATTTCAATAGTACCACGCCCGACACAGATTGTGCCGGGTAGTGGTAACTTCACCTTTTCAGCCCAAACGGTGTTTGCGGTAGAAAGTCAGGAACAAGCCGTGATTGCTCGCAATTTTATTGACTTGTTTACTCGTGCTGCCGGAATAACTCCTGCTTTGAATGTCGGGCGTGAAGAGGGACAAGTCCGTTTTGTGACGGATTCTTCTTTAAAAAGTGAAGCCTACTTACTGGAGATTACGCCGGAACAGATACTCATTAAAGCTTCGGATACAAAAGGCTTTTTCTATGCCCTGCAATCTATCCGCCAACTTCTGCCGGCTGCCATAGAATCGGAACAACCGGTCCGGAATGTCGATTGGAGAGTTCCGGCAATGACGGTTCAGGATGAACCCCGTTTCGGTTTCCGCGGATTACTGTTGGATCCGGTACGTTGTTTTATCCCTAAAAAGAATGTACTGCGAATCATTGACTGTATGGCGATGCTGAAAATAAACAAACTTCATTTTCATCTGACAGACGATAACGGCTGGCGGATTGAAATAAAGAAATACCCCCGTTTGACGGAAATAGGAGCGTGGAGAGTAGACCGTACAGATGTGCCTTTCCACTCACGTCGCAACCCGGAACGGGGAGAACCTACTCCGATAGGCGGTTTCTACACGCAGGAGGACATCCGGGAAATTGTAGCTTATGCAGCCGACAGACAGATAGAAGTCATTCCCGAAATAGATGTACCGGCACACAGTAACTCTGCTCTGGCTGCTTATCCCCAGCTTGCCTGTCCGGTTGTGAAAGACTTTGTCGGTGTACTTCCCGGACTGGGAGGACGAAATTCCGAGATTATCTACTGTGCGGGAAATGATAGCGTATTTACATTCTTGCAAGATGTTTTTGACGAAATTCTAGAGCTTTTCCCTTCTCGCTATATTCATGTTGGTGGAGATGAGGCGCGAAAGACAAACTGGGAGAAATGCCCGCTTTGCCAAAAACGGATGAAAAAACAGCGTTTGGCCAATGAAGAAGATTTGCAGGGTTACTTCATGAAACGTATCAGTGATTATCTGCGTAAGAAAGGTCGTGAAGTGATTGGCTGGGATGAGTTGACAAACAGCTCTTTTCTTCCTGAAGAATCTATTATCCTAGGCTGGCAGGGAATGGGTACGGCTGCTCTGAAAGCTGCCGAAAAGGGACATCGTTTTATCATGACTCCGGCGCGTGTCTTATACTTGATTCGTTATCAGGGACCGCAATGGTTTGAACCGGTAACCTATTTTGGCAACAATACCCTGAAAGATGTTTTCGATTACGAACCTGTACAGAAGGATTGGAAACCGGAATATGAGTCTTTGTTAATGGGAGTACAGGCTTGTATGTGGACAGAGTTCTGTAATAAGCCAGAAGATGTGGATTATCTTTTGTTCCCCCGCTTGGCCGCTTTAGCAGAAGTGGCATGGACGCCCGCAGGAACGAAGGACTGGTCTGGATTCTTGAAGCGGATGGATGCATACAACGCGCATATTGCGGAAAAAGGAATTGTCTATGCCCGCTCAATGTATAACATACAACAGACGGTGACACCAGTGGACGGACATCTGGAAGTGAATTTGGAATGTATCCGCCCGGATGTAGAGATTCATTATACACTGAACGGAAGTAATCCGGCTATGTCTTCTCATCGTTACGACGGACCTATCCGTGTGACGAAGACGCAAATGGTGAAAGCCGCTACCTTTATGAACGGCAAGCAAATGGGAGAAACTTTAGAGTTGCAACTCACATGGAACAAAGCTACGGCAAAACCTTTGCTTGGCAATAAGAAGAACGAAATGTTATTAGTCAACGGATTGCGGGGAAGCCTGAAATATACTGATTTTGAATGGTGTAACTGGAATCAAAATGATTCTATATCTTTCACGATAGATTTGCAGGGGCGGGAGATTTTGAATAAATTTACCATCGGTTGCATTACGAATTATGGAATGGGAGCACATAAACCGAAGATGATTCGCGTAGAAGTTTCCGATGACAATCGAACCTACCATACTATGGGAGAATTGAACTTCTCTCCGAAAGAAATCTATCTGGAAGGAACTTTTAGAAATGACTATTCGATAGATATGGGCGGAGTATCTGCTCGTTATGTCCGAGTGACGGCGGAAGGTGCGGGGATATGTCCCGACGAGCATGTCCGTCCCGGTCAGGAAGCGAGAGTCTATTTTGATGAAGTGATTATAGAATAGTAATCAAATAGTTAAAAACAGCAATTAAGTGCTCTTGCAGAATAATCTTATATTATTAGAGACGGATTACACGAATTTCACGGTTTTTAGAATGATGAGTATATAAAATAATAGCGTCAATCAGCTTAATCTGTGCCTAATTTATTATATAAACCAATTATGATGACATGCTTATGAATATTAGCTTAAAGAAACGAACTCTTTTAGTTCTATTGTCAGGACTGACTGCTACTTTCACTTTAGCGCAGCAACAACCGTTGCCCGAATGGCAAAGCCAGTATGCGGTGGGACTGAACAAACTCGCTCCTCACACATACGTATGGCCTTACGCCAACGCTTCCGACATTGAAAAGCCGGGAGGGTATGAACAGTCTCCTTTTTATATGAGTCTCAATGGAAAGTGGAAATTCCATTGGGTGAAGAATCTCGATAATCGTCCGAAGGACTTTTACCAACCTTCTTATTATACAGGAGGATGGGCGGATATCAATGTGCCCGGTAACTGGGAACGCCAGGGGTATGGCACGGCTATCTATGTCAACGAAACGTATGAGTTTGATGATAAAATGTTCAACTTCAAGAAGAATCCGCCGCTGGTGCCTTATGCAGAGAATGAAGTCGGCTCCTACCGACGTACCTTCAAAGTGCCTGCCGACTGGAAAGGACGCAGGGTAGTACTGTGTTGTGAAGGAGTCATTTCTTTCTATTATGTATGGGTGAATGGAAAATTACTTGGCTATAATCAGGGATCAAAGACGGCTGCCGAATGGGATATTACAGATGTCCTCAATGAAGGCGAAAATGTGGTTGCTTTGGAAGTGTATCGCTGGAGTTCGGGTGCTTATCTGGAATGTCAGGATATGTGGCGTTTGAGTGGTATCGAACGTGACGTGTATCTTTACAGTACTCCCAAACAGTACATTGCGGATTATAAACTGAATGCTTCTTTAGAAAAAGAGAAATACAAAGATGGTATTTTCGGACTTGAAGTGACCGTAGAGGGACATTCTGCTATATCTGGAGCTACTTCTATTGCTTATACCCTGAAAGACGCCGATGGTAAAGCTGTCCTGCAGGGTGCTATCCGGATAAAATCCCGCGGATTGAGCAATTTTATCACGTTTGATGAAAAGAATATTCCCGATGTAAAGGCTTGGAGTGCAGAGCATCCTCATCTTTACACATTAATACTCGAACTGAAGGATGAACAAGGCAAGGTAACCGAACTGACTGGTTGTGAAGTCGGCTTCCGTACCTCGGAAATCAAAGACGGACGTTTCTGCATCAACGGCGTTCCGGTATTGGTGAAGGGAACCAACCGACACGAGCATTCTCAACTGGGACGTACCGTGAGCAAGGAGCTGATGGAACTGGACATCAAACTGATGAAGCAGCACAATATCAACATGGTGCGTAACTCGCATTATCCTACACATCCTTACTGGTATCAACTTTGCGACCGTTACGGTTTGTACATGATTGATGAGGCAAACATCGAATCTCACGGAATGGGATATGGTCCTGCTTCCCTAGCCAAGGATAGTACCTGGCTGACTGCACACATGGATCGCACTCACCGGATGTATGAACGTTCTAAGAATCACCCGGCTATCGTTATCTGGTCATTGGGAAATGAAGCAGGAAACGGAATTAACTTCGAACGTACTTATGACTGGCTGAAATCGGTGGAGAAAACTCGCCCTGTACAGTATGAACGTGCCGAATTGAACTATAATACGGATATTTACTGTCGTATGTACCGCAGTGTAGACGATATCAAAGCATACGTAAAAGAGAAAGACATCTACCGCCCTTTCATTCTTTGTGAATATCTTCATGCGATGGGCAACAGTTGCGGCGGACTGAAAGAATACTGGGACGTATTTGAAAACAATCCGATGGCACAAGGTGGCTGCGTTTGGGACTGGGTGGATCAGTCATTCCGCGAAATAGACAAGAATGGTAAATGGTACTGGACGTATGGCGGTGATTACGGACCGGAAGGAATTCCAAGTTTCGGAAACTTCTGCTGTAACGGTTTGGTGGGCGCCAACCGTGAACCGCACCCGCATTTGCTCGAAGTAAAGAAAGTATATCAGAACATAAAAGTAACGCTGGCGAATCAGAAGAATCTGACTATCCGTGTCAAGAACTGGTATGATTTCTCTAACTTGAATGAGTATGTACTGAACTGGAATGTGACGGCAGATAATGGCAAGATTTTGGCGGAAGGTACAAAAACGGTTGATTGTGCACCGCACGCTACTGTTGATGTTACTTTGGGTGCTGTAAAACTTCCGAATACAGTCCGTGAGGCTTATTTGAATATCAGCTGGACCCGTCGTGAAGCTTCTTCAATGATAGATAAGGATTGGGAGGTGGCATACGACCAGTTTGTATTTGCCGGTAATAAGAACTACACAGGCTACCGTCCGCAAAAAGCAGGTGAAACGACTTTCACCGTTGATAAGCAAACAGGCGCGCTGACTTCATTGAACCTGAACGGCAAAGAATTATTGGCTACTCCGCTGACATTGAGCCTTTACCGCCCGGCAACGGATAATGACAACCGGGATAAGAACGGCGCACGCTTGTGGCGTGATGCGGGATTGGATTGTCTGACCCAGAAAGTAGTGTCATTGAGGGAAAGTAAGACTTCGACCACTGCCCGTGTAGAAATTCTAAATGCAAAAACGCAAAGGGTAGGAATTGCTGACTTTGTTTATTCACTGGATAGAAACGGTGCACTGAAAGTACATACAACTTTCCAACCCGACACGACCATCGTGAAATCAATGGCACGCCTGGGATTGACGTTCCGTGTGTCGAACGCCTACGATCAGGTTTCTTACTTGGGACGTGGAGATAATGAAACCTATATTGACCGCAATCAGTCCGGTAAAATCGGTGTATATCAGACCACACCGGAACGGATGTTCCACTATTATGTTGCTCCGCAATCTACAGGCAACCGCACCGATGTACGTTGGGTGAAGTTGGCAGATACTTCCGGCGAAGGTATCTTTGTTGAGTCGGATCGTGCTTTCCAGTTTAGTATCATTCCTTTCTCGGATGTATTATTAGAGAAGGCCCGCCATATCAATGAACTGGAACGCGATGGATTGTTGACAGTGCATCTGGATGCTGAACAGGCAGGTGTGGGAACGGCTACTTGTGGTCCCGGAGTATTACCGCAATACTTGGTTCCATTAAAGAAACAGAGTTTTGAATTTACCCTTTATCCGGTGAAATAGATACTAAATCAATAGGTTATTTAGATTATATATAAAGGTGGGGGTTACACTGATTGGATGGAATGTCGTAAGAAAATATTCCATGAGGATCGTGAAATCTGCACCTTTATTTTATCTTTGTACGATTGCAATAATTAATAGACCATGAATAAACTACTAACCTCTCTTTTATTGTCTGTTACTCTCATGAGTGGAGCGCAGGCGCAGAAAAAAGAAAATTACTATGTGAAGCATGTTGAATTTCCTCAAAGTGCAACTATCGAACAGAAGGTTGATATGGCAGCGCGTCTGGTACCTACTCCACAGCAATACGCTTGGCAACAAATGGAATTAACAGCTTTCCTTCATTTTGGTATCAACACCTTTACCGGACGTGAATGGGGGGACGGGAAAGAAGATCCCGCGCTCTTTAATCCTTCGGAACTGGATGCTGAACAATGGGTACGTACCCTCAAGGAAGCCGGCTTTAAAATGGTGCTTCTGACTGCAAAACATCACGACGGTTTCTGCCTTTGGCCAACGGCTACTACCAAACATTCCGTGGCCTCTTCTCCCTGGAAAAACGGACAAGGCGATGTAGTGAAAGAACTTCGTGCTGCCTGTGACAAATATGATATGAAGTTCGGAGTATATCTTTCTCCCTGGGACCGGAATGCGGAATGTTATGGAGACTCTCCCCGTTACAATGATTTTTTTATTCGGCAATTGACGGAATTGCTCACCAATTATGGTGAAGTACATGAAGTCTGGTTCGACGGGGCGAATGGAGAAGGTCCGAACGGAAAGAAGCAAGTGTATGACTGGGACGCTTTTTACCAAACCATCCAACGCCTCCAACCCAAAGCTGTGATGGCAATTATGGGGGATGATGTCCGCTGGGTCGGAAACGAGAAAGGAGTAGGCCGTGAAACGGAATGGAACGCAACTGTGTTGACTCCCGGTATATATGCCCGTTCACAAGAGAACAACAAACGTTTGGGTGTTTTCAGTAAAGCAGAGGATTTGGGAAGTCGTAAGATATTGGAGAAAGCTACGGAATTATTCTGGTATCCTTCGGAAGTCGACGTATCTATCCGTCCGGGATGGTTCTATCATGCGGAGGAAGATGGTAAAGTGAAATCTTTGAAGCATTTATCAGATATTTATTTCCAGTCGGTAGGATATAATTCAGTGCTCCTGTTGAATATTCCACCTGACCGGAGGGGACTGATTCATGAAGCTGATATCAAGCGGTTGAAAGAGTTTGCTGATTATCGGCAACAAACGTTTGCTGACAACCGGGTGAAAAACGGAAGAAAATACTGGAGCACTACTTCGGGCGGTGAGGCTGTCTATGCCTTGAAGTCCAAATCGGAAATCAATCTGGTCATGTTGCAGGAAGATATAACGAAAGGGCAGAGGGTAGAGGCTTTTACTGTGGAAGCCTTGACGGATAATGGCTGGAAAGAAGTAGGAAAAGGTACGACGATAGGATATAAACGTATGTTGCGCTTTCCGGCAGTTAATGCCAATAAGCTCCGGGTGAGAATAGACGAGTGCCGGTTGACTGCTTACGTTAGTCAGGTTGCCGCTTATTATGCAGAACCTTTGCAGGAAGAAACAACGAAAGAAGACTGGAATAATTTGCCGCGTTCCGGATGGAAACAGGTTGCTGCTTCTCCATTAACGATTGATTTGGGGAAGACGGTAACATTGAGCAGTTTCACGTACGCGCCTTCAAAAGCGGAGGCAAAGCCGACGATGGCATTCCGTTATCAATTCTTTGTAAGCATGGATGGTAAGAGCTGGAAAGAAGTGCCTGCCAGTGGAGAGTTCAGCAATATTATGCATAATCCGTTGCCACAGACGGTTGCTTTCAGTCAGAAAGTACAGGCACGTTTCATTAAACTGGAGGCCACTACACCTGATGCTACCGTTGCTAAAGTAAATATGAATGAAATAGGGGTGATGGTGATTCCCTGATGGAGCCCTCATCGAAAAATGATATGCTTAGAGAGTAGCAGTGGAGACCGGTGTCTTGATTCTTGATAAATCGGATACTAGTCTCTTTTTTTCTAAACCAAATGAATATTTTACTGTTATTTATAAAAAAAGACAGAAGTTATGTTAGTAGTAGATTTAGGAAAATGGATGAATAAAACCCTCATTAATTGGGGAATAGATCCGGCTGTTGCCGATCGTTTTGATGAGACTATTATGGCTTTACTGATGATAGTGGTTGCTATCGTTTTGAATTATCTTTGCCAGGCAATTCTTATTGGAGGTATGAAACAGTATACGAGACGTAAACCTCATCAATGGAATACATTGTTGATGAAGCGTAGGGTATTTCATAATTTGATTCATACCATCCCGGCTTTTCTGGTTTATTCGTTGTTGCCGATGGCTTTTATCCGTGGAAAAGAGCTGTTGCTGATTTCCCAGAAGGCGTGCGTCATTTATATTATTTTCTCTTTACTATTGGCTATAAATGGGATTCTGTTGATGATAATGGATATCTATGACGGAAGAGAGTCGATGAAAGACCGCCCGATGAAAGGTTTTATCCAAGTGTTGCAGGTGCTTCTTTTCTTTGTTGGCGGGATTGTAATCATTGCTATTATCGTGAATAAGTCTCCGGCTACTTTGTTTGCGGGCTTGGGCGCTTCAGCGGCTATTTTAATGTTAGTATTCAAAGATTCCATATTAGGTTTTGTGGCGGGTATCCAGCTTTCTGCCAACGATATGGTTCGTCCGGGGGACTGGGTGACGCTTCCTTCCGGTGACGCAAATGGCATTGTACAGGAAATAACGCTGAATACAGTCAAGATCCAGAATTTTGATAATACCATTTCCACTATTCCTCCTTATACATTAGTGAGCAGTCCTTTTCAGAATTGGCGGGGAATGACACAGTCGGGAGGACGACGGGTGATGAAGAGTATAACTTTGGATTTGACTACACTTCAATTCTGTACTCCGGAAATGTTGGACCGTTACCGGAAAGAAATTCCATTAATGGCGGATTATCAGCCGGAAGAAGGAGTCGTTCCTACCAATTCTCAAGTGTACAGGGTATATATTGAACGCTATTTGTGTAGTCTGCCTGTGGTCAATCAGGAGTTGGATTTGATTATCAGTCAGAAAGAAGCTACGATGTACGGAGTACCTATTCAGGTTTATTTCTTCTCCCGCAATAAGGTCTGGAAAGAATACGAGCGTATTCAGTCGGATATCTTCGACCATTTGCTGGCAATGGTTCCGAAGTTCGATTTGAAGGTTTATCAGTATTCGGACTAATTCATCATTTGCATCATAGAGGACATGGAGAAATAGAAGTTCGGAACTCTTGTTTGATAATTTAATTTATGAAGCTATGATGAGGCGTTATATTTCTCAAGTATTCTCACTACGATGAGAATAGTCTCTTGTCAGAGTATGCTGTAGCGGCGTTTGTACTTCTCTGATAATGGTTGACTATCTTTATTTGTAATAACCTGATAATATTGGCTACTATCGTTTGCCATAATTAATATACAATCAATTCAAAGTCTGTGTAGATAGGAAGATGGTCACTGATGCCTCCTTGATATTTCATTCCCTTATAAGTGCGGAAAGGTTCTTTGTCACCATATTTTTCGTCGTCTTTCAGTAAAAAAGGGAGAAGGCATACATTTGCTTTTTCTTCGCTAGTGAAAAAGTGATTTGATTGATTTAATAGCGTGCCTGATACAATCAAGTGGTCGAGTAATCCCCATTCACCACGAAATTTGTAAGAACCGAAGTTTTTTGATTTTGCTTTTCGGGCAAGTAGATGATATAGTTTTAGTGAGGAGGGGGTAACTGTTGAGGCGTTGGCGGAGTCGGTTGTTGAAGCTAGGTCATTGGTTTTAACAGGAGGCGCTTCGGCTTTCAGTATTTTCAGAATGGACTGATTCGTCGGGTAATCGTTGAAATCCCCCATGATAATGGCTTGCGGATGAGAACGAATATTCATAATGCTATCGACTTCCGTACGCAGTATGTGAGCTACATATAAACGATAAGGTTCCGATTCTTTGGCTCCACCCGAACGGCTGGGGAAGTGGCAGACAAATACGTCGAGTGTATCTCCCGCCAGTAGAAGCCCGCTGACGTGTAGCAAATCTCTTGTCGGACGGTGCTGCTTAAACGGAGGAATGGAGATGGAACGGGAAGATAATAGTTTGAATAGATCCCGTTGATAAAGCAAGGCTACGTCAATTCCTCTTAAATCAGGGGAGTTGGTCATTACATAACGATAGCTGAGCTCTTTTAAAGGAGAACGACGGGTAAGGTCACGAAGCACTGTATCATTTTCTACTTCACATAATCCAACTAATGCGGGAGGATTCCATTCGCCAATAGCAGTAATTACACGGGCAACATCAGCCAGTTTTTTCTTATATCTGCTATAATTCCAATGACGTATCGCATCGGGAAGATATTCATGATCGTTCTTCAGACTGTCGTGGTGTGTGTCGAACAGGTTTTCTATGTTCCAACTTACAACACGGAAAGAGATTCTTTCTTGTTGAGAGGAGGCTTGTCTGCCGTGAACCTCTTGTGCAATGATATTGGAAGGAGCGAGGAAACTTACACCTGATAAAATCATAGTAAAAAAGAGTACGATAACAGCTATTCTTTTTTGACTGTTACCATACTCTTCTTTATGTTGACTTATTTGCCCGCTACTTCTTGGCAGGTACATGTGCCAGGATGTCCAACAGGTGTTTCCAGAACTTTTCTACAGTAGGAATAAGCATTCGTTCGTCAGGAGAATGAACACCTGTCAGTGTCGGTCCGAAAGAG
This sequence comes from Bacteroides sp. MSK.18.37, assembly GCF_019129155.2. Lineage (NCBI taxonomy): Bacteria > Pseudomonadati > Bacteroidota > Bacteroidia > Bacteroidales > Bacteroidaceae > Bacteroides > Bacteroides sp. MSK.18.37. The sequence goes on from NZ_JAHOIB020000001.1 coordinate 4,898,572, forward strand.
ATCATATCCAGCGTTGGATATTTATCAAGGAACAGACCACATTCCAATCCTGCATGGATGGCTTTAACTTTCGCATCTACACCAAATAAGCGTTTGTATGATTCAACTGCTACTTCGAGGATGGCCGAATGTGGATTCGGTTTCCATCCCGGATAACCTTCACCGAACGTAACATTAGCTCCTGCCAGTTGGAATACGGCGCGAACCGTGTTCGCCATATCGTTGCGTGCGGACAGTATAGAACTTCGCTGACTGGTTTCAATACGGATGATATGATTCGGTTTCATCTTGACAGATGCCAGATTGGTAGACGTTTCCACCAGTCCGGGAATATCCTGGCTCATAGCATATACACCGTGAGGAGCTGCATACAGAGCTTTTAATAAGCGGGTAGTGGTATCCTGGTCGATAGCTATCTTACGGGGAGCTTCCGATTCGAGTACCAACTTTAAGTCAGGCTCTACAACGGATAATTCGTCTTCCATTTCGCTGGTGAAAATATTCAGTTCGGTGCGGACATCATGCTTGGCGTCTTCGGGAACAGCACAGATGGCATAAGCCTCGCGGGGAATAGCGTTACGCAGATTACCTCCGTTGATTTCACAAAGGTACAGATCATGTCTGCCAGCCATGCGTGAAAGAAAACGGTTCAGTATTTTGTTGGCATTGCCCCGTCCCAAATGAATGTCACCACCGGAGTGACCGCCTTTCAAACCTTTCACTTCCACCTTGAAGAAGAAATATCCGGCGGGAACTTCTACCTCTTTATACGTAAATTCTGCAACGGAGTCAATACCTCCGGCACATCCGATAAAGATTTCTCCTTCATCTTCCGAATCAAGGTTCAGAAGGATGTCACCGCTCATAAAACCTTCTTGTAGGGCAAAAGCTCCGGTAAGCCCCGTTTCTTCGTCTACAGTAAACAGACATTCCAGCGGGCCGTGCTCAATGCTGTCGTCAGCCAGGATAGCCAGCTCGGTAGCTACACCGATACCGTTGTCGGCTCCGAGGGTTGTGCCTTTGGCTTTCAGCCATTCACCGTCAATTTCAGTTTCGATGGGATCGGTGAGGAAGTCATGTTGAACATCGTTATTCTTTTCGCACACCATGTCGATATGCGATTGCAGAACGACGGTTTGAAGATTTTCTTTTCCCGGAGTAGCGGGCTTTTTAATCAATACATTACCGGCTTCGTCCACCTTGGTTTCGAGATTATGTTTTGCTCCGAATGCCTTCAGGTAGGCAATCATTTTCTCTTCCTTCTTCGAAGGGCGTGGCACTTGGCAGATTTCTTCGAAATACTTGAATACGCCAGCCGGCTTTAAGTCTTTTTTTTCCATGCTGTTTCTATTTTATAATAGGAATAGAAGGGTTGTTTTCGCTTCTTCTATTGCTAAATATGGTTAATTTGATTGACTTATCTGAACTCATATCTCATTAAAGCCTATCTTTGCACTCACAAAATTAATAGAAATGGTTGAGACTATACTGATAACTTTGTTAATAGTTGCTATTTCCCTGGTATTATTAGGGGTGAAAGTATTCTTTACGAAGGGTGGGAAATTCCCGAATGGTCACGTGAGTGGGAATAAAGCGTTGCGTCAGAAAGGAATCGGATGCGCACAGTCGCAAGATCGCGAAGCACAAAAGAAGCCGCGTTTTTCTATTAACGAGTTGGAAAAAGCCTTGAACGATAGTATGAATTAAATTTATTAAAAACAATACTTATTAATTATGAATAGAATGAACTACCTCATGAACGGTTTGGCTGCTCTTGCGTTTATCGTTTTATTTTCACAATGTGCTGGCAAAACTGACAATCAAACTACCAATGCTCCGGCTCAGGCTAATGCCGAACTGTCAGGAATGAAAATTGCCTATGTTGAAATAGATACGCTGCTTGCCAAATACAATTTCTGTATTGACTTGAATGAGGCGATGGTAAAGAAGAGCGAAAACGTTCGTATGACATTGAATCAGAAGGCTACCTCTTTGAACAAGGAAAAGCAAGATTTTCAGAAGAAAGTTGAAAACAATGCTTTCCTGTCACAAGATAGAGCGCAGCAAGAGTACAACCGTCTGGTGAAGTTGGAACAAGATTTGCAAGAGTTGAGCAACAAACTTCAGAATGGTTTGATGGAAGAGAACAACAAGAATAGCTTGCAGTTCCGCGATTCTATCAACGCTTTCCTGAAAGAATATAATAAGACTCACGGATATAGCCTGATCTTCAGCAACACTGGTTTCGATAACCTGCTTTATGCTGACAGCACTTTCAATATTACAAAAGAAATTGTTGACGGGTTGAATGCAAGATATTCACCTGTGAAGAAATAAATGATATAAAACTGTTCCGTTCTTTATAAAAGGACGAAACATTATCGAATTAAAAAAAGTGATGCCTGTTCAAGACTGAAAAGCTATGAACGGGCTTTTTTTATGACCTTTCTTTTTCTTCTTCCTGTGGAATACGGAAAGCGGTGTAAAGTTCGAGGATGGCAGCAACTGTGAGGCAGGCAATCCATTCATTGCCTCGTGTGGTAAACATAAAGGCTCCGGTCAGGATAAGTGCCAGTGCGCCGAATATCTGCTGAACACGCAGGCGTTTCAATGTTTTGCTCTTTCCTTTGACGGGTGTGTTCACTTGTGCCAATGCGATACATCCGGCTCCAACAGTATATATGTAAGGAGCGTATATCCATCCGGTAATAAACACAGCTGCTCCGGTGAGAGCCATTATGGCGCCTGCGGTGAAAAGGGCGGGTACTAATTGTTTCATTCTTTAATCTTCAAAAACGTAAATATCTTCGTTGGGTTTCTTCATCAGATACTTTTCACGGGCGATCTGTTCGATGGCGTCCGGATTGGTACTTATTTCGTTGAGACGTTTGGTGTTCTCTTCGTAATCTGCCCGGTACTTTTCTATCTCTTCTTTCAACTGGCTGATTTCCCGTTCATATCCGAAACGACGAACCAGGCTGTTCTCGTCCAGAAAGCCAATGATAACAGCAAATGCAACGACCGTAATGAGGTACTTGCGTCTGCATATGAAACTCCAGATACTGATTAGTTTACCCATAATTTCTCCTTTTAATATCTGCAAAGATAAAACTAATAACTTAAAAACTTATCGCTTCGGCTTCAAAACTTCTCTCTTTATCCCTTATTACTTATCACTTTTTTTGTGTACATTTGCAGAATAAGCGAAATTTCAAAAACAGAGAGAATCCCGGATATGGAAAACTATATTGTTTCAGCCCGTAAATACCGTCCGTCCACGTTCGAATCGGTGGTGGGGCAGCGGGCGTTGACTACTACGCTGAAAAATGCAATTGCTACCCAAAAACTGGCTCATGCTTATTTGTTTTGCGGACCGCGCGGGGTAGGAAAAACGACTTGCGCGCGTATCTTTGCCAAAACCATTAATTGTATGACGCCTACCGCTGACGGAGAGGCTTGCAATCAGTGTGAGTCATGTGTAGCTTTCAACGAACAGCGGTCATATAATATTCACGAACTCGATGCTGCTTCTAATAACTCGGTGGATGACATTCGCCAGTTGGTGGAGCAAGTGCGTATCCCGCCACAGATTGGTAAGTATAAGGTATATATCATCGACGAGGTGCACATGCTCTCGGCATCTGCTTTCAATGCGTTCCTAAAAACGCTGGAAGAACCTCCCCGTCATGCGATTTTTATTCTGGCTACGACGGAGAAGCATAAGATTCTTCCTACCATTCTTTCACGTTGTCAGATTTATGACTTTAACCGGATAAGCGTGGAAGATACGGTGAATCATCTGTCGTATGTTGCTTCGAAAGAAGGAATCACGGCAGAGCCGGAAGCGCTGAACGTGATAGCCATGAAGGCGGACGGTGGTATGCGTGATGCATTGTCTATCTTCGATCAGGTGGTTAGTTTCACCGGAGGAAATATCACCTATAAGAGTGTGATTGATAATCTGAACGTACTTGATTATGAATATTATTTCCGTCTGACGGATTGCTTCCTCGAAAACAAGGTGAGCGACGCATTGTTGCTTTTCAATGATATATTGAATAAAGGTTTTGACGGAAGTCACTTTATTACCGGATTGTCGTCTCATTTCCGTGACTTGTTGGTCGGGAAAGACCCGGTGACATTGCCTTTACTGGAAGTGGGAGCGAGCATACGCCAACGTTATCAGGAACAGGCGCAGAAATGTCCGTTACCTTTCTTGTACCGGGCTATGAAGCTGTGTAATGAGTGCGATTTGAATTACCGCATCAGCAAAAATAAGCGTTTGCTGGTAGAACTGACCTTGATACAGGTTGCACAGCTTACCACCGAGGGGGATGACGTGAGTGGTGGGCGTGGCCCTAAGAAGACTATAAAACCCGTATTCACTCAGCCTGCCGCAGCACAGCAGCCGCAGGTAGCTTCTGCCACTCAGGTTCAGCAGGCTCCAGTTCATTCGTCTCCGTCTTCAGTTACAACACAGGCTGCTAATGGCACTACTGCCCAGCATCCGCAGGCTTCTGCGGCTGTGCAACCGGGAGCACCGGCTTCTCCTGGTGCGGCTTCGTCTGCTCCGTCACAAGGAGCGGGAGTTGCTCAGACTGCCAAGGAAGAACGAAAAATTCCCGTGATGAAGATGTCCAGCTTGGGGGTATCTATCAAGAATCCGCAGCGTGACCAAGTATCGCAGAATGCGACTACAATTTATGTTCCTAAGGTGCAACAACCGGAAGAGGATTTTATGTTCAATGACCGGGATTTGAATTATTATTGGCAGGAGTATGCCGGCCAGTTGCCGAAAGAACAGGATGCTCTTGCAAAACGTATGCAGATGCTCCGTCCGGCGTTGCTTAACAACTCAACGACTTTTGAAGTGGTGGTTGATAATGAGTTTGCTGCAAAGGATTTTACAGCTTTGATTCCCGAATTGCAGGATTATCTTCGCGGCAGACTGAAGAACAGTAAAGTGATGATGACAGTGCGGGTAAGTGAGGCAACAGAAACAGTACGTCCTGTGGGACGTGTCGAGAAATTCCAGATGATGGCTCAAAAGAATCAGGCATTGATGCAACTGAAAGATGAGTTCGGGCTGGAATTATATTAATGTACTTAGGGATATTCAGTAAATGTTCCTCTTTCTAAAAAATCAAGAGAAAAGCTTTGCTTTACGTGAGCTTTTCTCTTGATTTTTTCGTTCAACTCTCCCAGTCTTCTATCTTTTTTGTACAATATTGTTTACATATTCTTGTTTTTTCCTTCCCACCCTTGCATTATGTACATGTCTTTTTTAGGGGAAGTTAAAACCTCTCCTGTTTTTCCTGTTATTTTAGTCAGATTATGCTGCCTTTCTTTTTTTCTTTTCGACCTTTTCTATCATACATACCGCATTGGCTGTATGTATCCCAAAGAAAATCCAAAGTACTTCCGTTTTCCTGTTTCTAGCTTTTATCCTGGCCAGTGAGTAATGTTGTTTCTGCGTTCCAAAACTTCCTTCCAGGCGGGTAGCTCTTTCACGGCTGAGTTCCGACCGTAAGATTTTCCGAAGCGGCTCATCTTTGGCAGCTCTGCCCTTACGCTTAAAGGAAGTACTTATATGATATTTTGTACAAAATTTCCGGTTGGCATTATTGGCATAGATTGAATCCGCCGCAAGCGCCTTAACCCTGACCCCGGTCAGTTGTTGTTGCAGATGAATACAGTCTTTCAAACGTACTCCTTCGTTAAAAGCCTTAAAGGAGATATGTTCTATAAAGGAGATTCCGTCTATCTGTATATTGTTGACTTTGGCTCCGAATTCAACGGATTTGGTTTCCTTGCCTCTGATAATGGGACGAAGGTAATGCCGGTCGATACTCACGATACGGTTGGACACTTTTTTGCCTGCAAATAAATTTTTCCCTTGCTCAAGGACTGTCTGTATGACCGAGAAACGTCTTTGGTAATCAGAGGATAGTGTAAGCCTGTTCCTGTAGGATGAATGAAGCTGCTCCAGCTGGTCAAGTAACTTTTCCAATAACTGAAGTAACCTTCGTGTAATCATACGAGTCTGTGATTTCTTGCGTTTACGCAGTTTGCTATAAGCAAGATAGGCACGGCGTACATCAAGATACTTGTTACGGGGACGTTGTATGTGCAAGGTCTGGCAATGTTTGCACAGATGACGATGAAGCCATACAATACCTTCCCATAAGAGTTTGGTATCAGTAGGAAAGCGCAGATGACTTTCATAACAGGTGGCATCGGTCATACAGACATGAAGGTTCTCAAGATAAGGTTTCCAATGCTCGGCAAGAATGAGCTGGAGGGACTCAATATCAAGGCGATCCGCTAGTTCCTGACGAATTGCACTGACGATTTTAGGATTGGTCAGTGGATGAAGCGGATCAATCTGAATACCACAAAATAACTGGTAATGAATATTACCGTTTAAATGCTCAATCAGTTGTGCATCGGAAAAGTTGGTATAGGACTTCAAGACCATCAAGGCTATTTTACCTTCGGGAGAAAAATAACTTTTACGCCCCAAAGGAGAGGACTTCAAATGCATTTGTCGGGCCAGTTCCGAGAAAGGGAACAGAGAATGGAGTCGACCTAATTCACTCGTTGCAAAACTTTGACGATATTTTTTAAGCATATCGAACTCGGTAAAACCTAAACAAGGTTCGATTTCTGAGATTTTTTGTATCTTTACCATGTGTTTTTATTTTTAATTCCCCCCGTTTTGGCCGTCAAACCGTTTTTGGGGGGGAATGCTTAAAGATACAAAAAAGGCAACTAACTCGCAATGAATTAGTTGCCTTAAATTTTATTATTTTAGGAATATCCCTACTTACTTCTATCAGATTACCATCCGGATCTCTGAAATAAATACTCCGGATGGCACCCTGCGCACCTCGACGCTGGACTATACCGACTTCTATTTCTATTCCTTTGGATTCTACTTCGACTTTTATTTCCTCTATGTTTCCTTCTGTCAGTAGACAGATGTCCGCACTTCCGAAAGCAGGATGCTTAGCAGCAGGAAGGAACTGTGCTTTTCCTACGTGAAGATTGATTTTCTGATTACCGAACTTGACGGCAAAGCGTTGGTTGCTTGTATCGGCTTCCATTCCCAGGACTTCTGTGTAGAAATGTAGGCTTTTATCTATATCGGACACCGGTATGACGATATGGTCGATATTCTTGATTTTCATATCAATGTAGGCGTTGATTCATGCGGTCTTCATATCCGTCTGAAGGTTTTCTTCCCGGCATGACAATCCACAAGATAATATATATAATCACTCCGGCGAAAGCAGTGAAGAATGTAGCCAATATATATACTATTCTCAATAAAGTAGCATCCCATCCGAAATATTCGGCTATTCCGGCACATACACCTGCAATCATTCGATTGGAAGAGCGGGTTAATTTCTTTTCATTTTCCATGATATACTATGTTCTTTTAATGCAAATGCTACACAAATATAGAGAATATATTTGGTTTATGGGTTAAACGGAAAGATTTATGTATTATTTGTTAGCATTTTAACTTACTTAATTGGGGGTCAACAATAGACCAACAACAAGGAATATTAGGTAGGATTTAGCATGATTTGCTCTCTAAGATGCCTATTTCCTGAAAGCAGAAAACCCTCATAAGTATTTAACTTACAAGGGTTTTTGTTGGGTGGAAGACCGGACTCGAACCGGCGACATTCAGAACCACAATCTGACGCTCTAACCAACTGAACTACATCCACCATGTTTGCGTTTCTCTAACGCGGTGCAAAGATAGATATTATCTTCTAATTTCCAAAAGATTCTGCTATTTTTTTTCGAAAAAAGTATATTCTTTTATTCCCCGATTGTGCTTGCTGAAAAGGGTTCGCGCATCATTTACAAAGATTTTCAGAGAGTTACGTGCTTGTAAAGGAATTGAATCAATCGGCAAATTGACTGGGAGCAATTGATGATTTTTTTTTCCTGATTGAATGGGACGGGCTGTCCATACCAAACTATAATCACAATTATTGAGGCGGACAGTGCTGTCTTTTACTAATTCCATTCTTACCATCAGTCCTCCGTCAGTGCGGCGGGCGGACATATTGGAAATATAATTTCCCAGCGAATAGACTACGAGATGTTTGTCATTCGTCAGGCTGTCTGTGCGAACTTCGATGGGCTGAACTACGTGAGGATGGGAGCCGATGATATGGTTTACTCCTTTTTCAATCAGCCAGTCGGCGAGGAATTTTTGCTCTTTGTCCGGGAGTGACTGGTATTCGATTCCCCAATGCATACAAGCTATGATGGCATCCGGCTTCATTGCTTTACTCTCTTCAATATCTTTGGCGATGATGGCTGTATCGATATAGTTCACGATATTAGGAGGGGTAACGGGGATGCCGTTTGTTCCATACGTGTAGTTGAGCAGGGCGATGCGGAATCCGTTCTTTTCTAATAAAAGAGGATATTTCTTTTCGCGTTCATCAGCGTTGATATACGTGCCTGCGTGTGGAACCTTTAAAGAGTCTATTAATTGAATGGTTCTCTCCAGTCCGGATTTACCACGATCGAGACTGTGGTTGTTGGCAGTCACTAAAACATTGAAACCTGCATCGTGAATTGCGGTCAGAAATTCGTCCGGCGCGCTGAAAGCAGGATAACCTTTGTAAGGTTTGCCTCCTAATGTCACTTCCAGGTTGGCGATGGAGAGGTCGGCTTTCTTTATTTCTTCTTTGACATACGCAAAGCATGTGGAGTAATCATAGCCGGTTGATGTTCGTGCAGCGTTGATTTGTCCCTGATGTTGCATGAGGTCACCTACGAAAAGGAGGCGTAGGGTGTCGGTGGGGAAGATGCTGTCGGAAAGGCTGTCCGACAGGGTGTCAATGATAGAATCTCTCTTTGCCTGCGACCGGGAGGTGCAGGACAAAGAGAGAAGCAAAATCATCAGAAACAGGGTATGTCTCATTGATAAATAGCTTTCTTACCAGCTAAGAGTGTATTTTTCATTAACGATACAATCGTCATTGGTCCAACACCGCCCGGTACGGGAGTGATGAATGAGCATTTCGGTGCAACTTCGTCAAACTTCACGTCGCCGGTCAGTTTAAAACCTGATTTCTTGGTTGCATCCGGCACACGGGTAGTACCTACGTCAATAACTGCCGCGCCTTCTTTCACCATTTCGGCTTTTACAAAGTTCGGTTGTCCCAAAGCAGCGATAATAATATCAGCTTCCTGACATTCTTTTACCAGGTCTCTGCTACGGCTGTGGCATACGGTTACTGTGGCATCGCCCGGATAGGCTTTCTGCATCATCAGGGCAGCCATCGGTTTGCCGACAATATTGCTGCGTCCGAGTACGACGCACTTTTTTCCGGAAGTTTCTATGTTATAACGTTTCAACAATTCGAGGATGCCGTTGGGAGTAGCGGATACATAACACGGAAGCCCGATGGACATACGGCCTACGTTGATCGGATGGAAACCGTCTACGTCTTTACGGTAATCAATTGTTTCGATTACTTTCTGTTCGGAGATATGCTTGGGTAAGGGAAGTTGTACGATAAAGCCGTCCACGTCGTTGTCTTCGTTTAGTTCACGTACTTTGGCAAGCAGTTCTTCTTCGGTCACGTCACTTTCATAACGGATGAGGGAAGACTTGAATCCACATACTTCACAGGCTTTTACTTTGGCAGCTACATAAGTCTCGCTACCACCATCGTGTCCTACAAGAATAGCGGCCAGGTGCGGGCGTTTTTCGCCATGAGCCACCATTTCGGCTACTTCGGCTGCAATCTCTTGTTTTACTTGTTCGGAAATTGCTTTTCCGTCTATCAGAGTCATATTTTCAGAGTATTTATTGGTGATGGACAAAAGTAAAATAAATAACTGAACTCTCCAAAGGGATTGGAATTTTTGTCAAGAGATGGGGGGGATAAAAAAAGAGGGAGCCGAAACTTCCTCTTTTTACTTATCATTAGATTTGGATCTACAGAATGATTACTTTTTCATCTTAGGCATCATCTTACCCATTTTGCTGCTAGTCACCATTTTCATCATTTTGCGTGTCTGGTCGAACTGTTTCAATAGGCGATTCACTTCTTGGATAGTCGTTCCGCTACCTTTGGCGATACGCGTACGGCGTGAACCGTTCAGTATTTCCGGATTGGAACGTTCTGCCGGAGTCATGGAATAAATGATGGCTTCGATGCTCTTGAAAGCATTGTCGTCAATATCAATATCTTTGATTGCTTTTCCTACTCCCGGAATCATGGAAGCGAGGTCTTTCAGATTACCCATTTTCTTGATTTGTGCAATCTGGCTAAGGAAGTCGTTGAAGTCGAATTGGTTTTTGGCAATTTTCTTCTGTAAGCGTTTGGCTTCTTCTTCATCGTATTGTTCCTGTGCGCGTTCTACCAATGAAACGATGTCACCCATACCGAGAATACGGTCGGCCATACGGGCAGGGTGGAACTGATCGATTGCTTCCAGCTTTTCACCTGTACCTACGAATTTAATCGGTTTGTTCACTACCGAACGGATAGAAAGAGCCGCACCACCGCGGGTATCACCATCGAGTTTGGTCAGTACCACACCGTTGAAGTCCAGACGTTCATTGAATTCTTTAGCTGTGTTTACAGCGTCCTGACCGGTCATGGAGTCTACCACGAACAGAATTTCGTCCGGGTTGATTGCTTTTTTGATAGCGGCGATCTCGTTCATCATCTGCTCGTCTACTGCCAGACGTCCGGCTGTATCGACGATAACGAGGTCGTATCCTTTGGCTTTGGCTTCCTGAATGGCGTGTTGTGCGATTTCTACCGGATTCTTGCTGTCCAGTTCGCAGTACATCGGTACTTCAATCTGTTCTGCCAATACACGTAACTGTTCGATAGCTGCCGGACGGTAAACGTCACAAGCCACCAATAATGGCTTACGGTTCTTCTTGGTTTTCAGCATCCGTGCCAGTTTACCGGAGAAGGTGGTCTTACCCGAACCCTGCAAACCTGACATCAGGATAACTGCCGGACGGGCGTCAATGTTGATCTCGGCTGTCTCTCCACCCATCAATTGTGTAAGTTCATCATGCACGATTTTCACCATCAATTGGCTTGGCTTCACAGCCGTAAGAACGTTCTGGCCAAGCGCTTTTTCTTTCACTGTATCCGTGAAATTCTTTGCCACCTTGTAGTTTACGTCGGCGTCGAGAAGTGCTTTACGTACGTCTTTCAGCGTCTCCGCCACGTTGATTTCGGTGATTTTGCCTTCACCTTTCAGAATCTTGAATGACCGTTCTAGTCTTTCACTTAAATTATCGAACATAGTTATTTAATTACGAATTACTAATTACAATTTACTTGGCCGAAAGAGGGACTTTTCCGTCTACTCTTTATTTGAGCTTGCAAATGTACAAAAATCTCTTGTATTTATATCTTTTTATTCTGCCATTTTGCTTTTTTGAGATAAATATAACTTGTTATCAACAGCAAGCTATAATACACAATCTCAATCGTAAAGCAAATTTCGATCGGTGCTTTCAGCCACATTCCGATGAAAATGATGTATGATCCGTAGATGATAATTGTAATCGTTTCGAGCAACAGGGCTGCCTGTGTATTTCCTGTTCCGGAGATACCGTTAAACACCACGTTGGCTACGGATGCGATAAGCATGGCGCAACAAATTACATATACCGAGGGGACGGATTCCGTAATGAGCGCAGCTTCACTAGTGTAAATGGAGAGCAGGAATTGCGGAAACAGTGCCGATACCGCTACTAACCCCAGCATGATGAAAAAGGAGAAACGCGCAATTTTATTAATGAGCGGCATCACGTGCTGGATGCCTCCTGCACCAATAGCATTGCTGACAAGACTGTTGGTAGTCGTAGCCAGTGCGTTGACCGGAATCAGCAATACGACATAAATACTCCGGACGATATTGGCAATCGCCAGTTCCCGTTGTCCCAACCGTTCTACGGCTACGAAGAAAACGAACCAGGTAGCCATCGACAGGAAATATTGCAGCATGGTGAAGCAGGAGATACTAAGAATCCGCATCAGCAATGCTGGGTCGAATGTGCGCAGGCGGTTCATACCGTATTTCTTTAAATCGACCGTGGCATACGTATAGATGACGAAAAAGAGAATGGAGGAGGCTTCTGCCAATACGGAAGCAATAGCAGCCCCTTTGATACCCATTTCCGGCAAACCGAACTTTCCGAAAATTAATGCATAGTCCAGTACGACATTAGTTAATGCCATGACAATAGCATTGATGGTTAGCACTTTAGTGCGTGTAATGCCGATGTACAATGCCCGGAACATGACATTGATAAAAGAGAAAAAGAATCCGTAAATACGCCAGTTCAGAAACTCCATTGTTCCTTCGTAGATGGATTCTGAAGAAACCAGCAAACGCATGATGTTTCCACCGAATGCTTTGGTGAATCCGAATAGCAGCAGGGCCATGACGAACAGGAACATGATTCCTTGAATCATGACGGGACCGACATCCGAATAGCGTCCTTCGCCATTGCGTCGTGCGATGACTATCTGCGAACCGGTACTGAATCCGAATGCGATGGTGAATACGCATATATAGAATAACCCGCCCATAGCTGATGCTCCAAGGGCTACTTCACTCACGTGTCCGAGGAATGCTGTGTCGGTGACATTGATGACATTTTGTGCCAGCAAGCTTAGTAGTATCGGATAACTGACACTCCAAATCTGTTTGTTGGTGTACATAATTAAGTGTTTAAGTTTACACTTTGCAAAGATAGTGCTTTATTTCGATTCGGAAACGATGGGGTAGATGAAAACAATTTCCGGACCTTCGGGAGTTTTATCGTTGACGAGATAGTTTCCTCCGAAATGTTTTAGTAACAATAGGTTGATATCATGCCGGATGATGGTTTCCTGTGATACGAATGCATGGTCTGCCAAAGGTGAATTAGTGATCCGGAAACAAAGCATGTTTTCATTCTGGCTTAATGTGAACCGGATGATTCGTGCTTGCCGGTGTTCTTGTGGGTACACCAGTACGCTAATCAAGGCCTGTGTCAGTCGCATTATATCGGTATGAATTTGGGCGTCCGTTTCGCTGGAAAATTCAATCTGGATACCTGTTTCTTCGTTCCTCATCTGCGCCATGCTGCATGCTTCCTTGCATAGGGTAGTGGCATCATAGTCTTGCAACTGGAACTTCATCATCTGAGCTTCCAAACGGGATAAGTCGAGAACGTCATTGACAAGTCTCATTAACTTCTCCGAACTTTTGTGGATGATGTTTGAGTATTCTTGCCTTATTTCCTTGTCTATATTGGGTTCGCTGGCTATGAGTTGTGAGAAACCGACCACATTGTTGAGTGGGGTACGGATGTTATAGCTCATGTTGGACAGGAAGCGATTTTTTATTTCATTGGTCTTCCGCACGTTTTCTGTTGTTTTCCGGATTTCGTTTTCCGCGTATTTGAGTGCCTTCCGTACCATAAAGAGTCGTGCCATAAAGATAAAAAGCAGAATCAGGATAACAAATATAAAGATCAGATAGGTGAGCTGGATCCGGTTGTTTTCCCTTTTTTGATCCAGTTCTGTTTTTTCGATATTGTATTTGCTTTGTATCTGTGCCATCTGATTGTTTGAGAGTACAGTGGCTGTCGAGTCTTTGATGGCAAGTGCCTGCTCATACAGGGGGATGGCTTTTCCGCTTTGCCCTGCCTGTTTCCATATTCTGGCCTTTTCGAGTAGCTGTTCGGCATAGTCGCTTGTGAAGTCTTTCTTCAACATCGTCAGTGTCGTGTCGATATAATCCGATGCCTGTTGGTAGGCTCCAATTGCCTGGTAATATTTGGCAAATGTGTCGAAATAGAGTACTTTATACATGAAATAAGTATTCTCGTCCAGATATTCTTTAGATTTTACGAGATGTTCATAGGCTTGTTGCGGCTGATGGGTATTCAGGTAATAATAGCTGTAGAACAGTTCATTGAACAGGTATACATCGGCAAATCCCGCTTTTAAGGATGGGTTTGCACTGATGTGGTTATGAAGAGTGTTTTCCAGTTCCTGCAAATATTTGAGTAGTTTTTTATTATCCTTCTTTTCTTTGACAACGGATACTAACTGTGACAATACCGAGATACGGACCACCGGATTTTCTGTCGGAGTGAGTAGCTGGTAGGCAGCCTCCAGTGCTTCTATTCCTTTATCCCAGCGCTGGCTGCCGATATATGCATTACTCAAGCATTGATAGGCAGCCATACTACCCCGGTTACTATTCATTTGGGAGGCTTGCTGTTGCATCTTTTGAGATTCGTTGATAGCAAGTTCGTATTGTTCGTTGAATGTGTACAGGTCTATCTGGAAACGTTTGGCATCAAAGAAGTAATTCCATAAATCTGATTTCCGGGCATGAGGCTCCATTATGGTGAGCCATTTGGCTACACTGTCTTGATTATTACGATTGTAATAGTATAAAATATGGTAGTAAGCAGCCAGACCGGCATATTTGTCATTTCCCAGTTGCAATGCTTCTTTCATTAATGCATCCGAATATTGGATACATTGCTGGTTGTTTTGTTCTATTCTGATGATTTGATTGAGAACATTCAGCCGTGTCGTATCGTACGGTAATGTTTCCAACACCTTTATCAGGCTGTCGGATTCCAAAACAATCTCGGTGCTGGCTTTTCCGGTGAGGGTGCAGCATAATAGAAGGATCAGGAGCAGGACTTGTTTCATTCGGCTTCCTCCTTTCCTTGTTGCTCATGGTAAATGGGGTGTGTGAACAGGAAACGGGCTCCTTCCTCATAATTGGAGTCAATCCATATTTTGCCGCCCAGCTGCTCGATAATGAGTTGGCAGATAGACAGACCGAGTCCTGTCCCTTGAGCATTTTCATTCAGTTTCTCAAAACGGTTGAATATTTTATTCTGATTCTCCGGAGAGATACCGCAACCGGTGTCGGTCACGGAAAACAGTGCTATGTCTTCTGTCTGTTTTTCCAGTTCCATGGTGATGGAACCTTGCGGAGTAAATTTGGTTGCATTGATGAGAAGGTTGATTAATAATTGTTGTAACCTTGCATTGTCTGTCGTCAATTCTAATGAATGGAGAGAGGTCGAAAAACGGACGTTAGCATTCGTTTGTTTTATTTTCTCAACCATGTCGATAACGTTTCTGCATATTGCCACTGCATCACATCGCTCATATTTGAATTTCATCTTGCCTACTTCGAGACTGGACAAGTCGATTACGTCGTTAATCAGCTTGAGTAACAGTTCTGAATTTTGCTGAATAATATCGCTACACTGTTTCCGGGTCTCGTTGTCGATGGATTCTTCCGTCAGGATGGAGGAGAAGCCGGACAACGCATTGAGCGGCGTGCGAATTTCATGGCTCATGTTGGAAAGGAAAAGGCTCTTTGTCCGGATGGAATTTTCTTCTTGCTTTTTCACTTTTTCCAGTTCCTGCTGTGATTGGCGCAGTTTTTTATTTCCTCGTCTGACCAAAAGGATGAAAAATACAATCAGTATGACTATGAATAGGATGGTGAACCAGCTCCAGTAGAGGATTGTCTTCTGTCTGTTTAAGTTGTCCAGTTCATTTTTATCTATTTGGTAGAGGGTGTGCAATTCATTGATTTGGCGAATATAATTCATTGCGTCCAAAGAGTCTTTGTACGTATTGAATATTTCATAAGCTTCACATGCTTCCTTGCTGTTTCCCATTAGTGTAAGTATGTGTGCACGATCTTTCAGTACTTGCAGGGATCTGTATGAGTTGGCTGCTTTGGTATGCGAAAGTAATTCGTCAAGTGTGGTTAGTGCCTGCGTGTATTCTTTGGATTCAGTGTAGTAGCGTGAATACAGGTATTTAATCATTAAATGAAAATATGGGTACTGGTGTTGCCGGCTGATTTGTTCGGTTTGTCGTATATAGTTTAATGCTTCCGGAAGATGATGCATCTGGATGCGATAGAATGCCTGACAATAAACAAGGTGGAAATCGTCTTGGGGATTCGTATCCTTGTTGATAACAGATTCGAGTTCCCGGATATTGTCTTCTATATCTGTCATTTGGTGATAGTTGAGCTTCGTCAGGATAAATTGGGACAAGATCGTTTTGATATATTGGTTGGCATGAGGGAGTTTCTGAATGATTTCTAATGCTTCCTTATACGATTTGATGGCAACTTGTGGTGTTGACGAACTTAAATAGGTATTTCCAATGGCGTGTAATGCGAGTGCTGTTCCCAAAGGATAGTCCATTTCTCTGGCTTTCTGGTATATCTGATTGGCCTGGTTGATGGCGAGACTGATGTTGCCTTCTGTGATTAAGGCTTGAACGGTCAGCAGATTTATCTGGAATAGGAGTGGGTATTGTTGTTCCTTTTGTAATTCCGGTTCTAAAAGTTTTTCCCAGGCAATGATGCTGTCGACAGGGGCGTCCGGACTAAATGGATGATTGTATTCAAGTAAAGGTTGTAATAAAGAAAGACGATCTGAATTTGTACGTGCAGCATATAAGGTGACCGATATTAATGCGGTTACGACTATTGCAATTATATGACGTCTGTGTTTTTTCACCTGATATAAGAATTGCTTGCTTGTAAGTTTATCTGCAAAAGAACTAAAAAGAGTGAAGATTACAAAGAAATCTTCACTCTTTTTTATAATTTATTTTCTTTTGAGTATCTCTCGTACCCCAGGGCCCTCGTGGTTGGGGTAGCCGGGAGTATGGTTTCTGCATCGTGGATCGGCATCTACTTTCAAACTCCGGTAATCGTCTTTGGTGCGGGCGATGTAATCATCAAGCATGGCACGGTGTTCGGCGAGGACTTTACTGTATTTAGGGTCTTTGGCGAGATTCTTGCGTTCTCCCGGATCCTTTTTCATATCATATAGCTCTTCTCCGTTACCTTCCAGATAGTGAGTGTACTTGTATCTCGGTCCGCGTACCATACGTCCGGGAGTAACGACATATTCATATTCGCTATGCCATTCGGAAACGACATAAGGGTGAGTTTTTTTCTGTTTCTCTCCTTTTAATATAGGTGCAAGGCTGATTCCCGGTTTTTCGGCCGGAACAGGAATTCCTGCCAAATCACAAAGGGTAGGCAGAAGATCCAGTGTAGGCTGTGTCAATACTTGGTCTATGGGCTTTTTCTGTTGTTTGATGCCGGGACCTGCAAAGATAAACGGTACGTTGGTCATTTCATCGTAGAAGCTGATGTGTTTGGTCACCATGCGGTGTGAAGCCATCCCATCACCATGGTCAGCCATGATAATAACGATTGTGTTTTTTCCGGCAGGAGTGGAGTAAAGTGCTTTCAATACGCTGTCTACTTGCTTGGAAACCATCTTGGTATAGTGTTGGAAAGCAGCAATGTAATGACGGTAATTCTCTTCATTCCAATGAGAGGCCTGGGTCATGCGGCGATGACTGCAGCAGATGTATTGTACAGGTTTAGGGATATTGCTCCAGTCTTCTACATCGAAATTGGCTGGTAGTTCCGGAAGGGTTCCGCTAATGGGGCGGTCGGTATGTACTCCTTCGTTCGCTCCTACAAATCCACAGATATTGTGAGGGTTCTGAAAATCTGCGATACAGATGAATGGTTCTTCCGGCGGATTACTTAGATAAGCAACAGCGTCTTCGCATGTTCCTACATCCAGGAAGCTGTCGTTATTGACCGGGAATTCCGGATCAGTGAATGGCTTGGCTACTGGTTCTTTATGCTTGAATCCTCTAAGTGAACCCATGTCATGCGTTTTTCCGAAGTGTACGGCTTCGTAACCGTTTTCAGAAAAAAGACTTCCTAATGTCGGTACATTTTCGGGAATACGTGGGTTGATAGGTTCGCTGGAGTTGGAACGTACATTGGTTTGATGAGGCATCATGCCACTCCATAAAGCAGCGCGTGAGGGTTGGCTGAGAGGGCAGCCTACATAAGCATTGGAGAAGATAACTCCTCGTGAAGCGACTTCGTCAATAGGGAGGGTGCAGCCTTGTGTTTGTCCGTAAGCTCCCACAACGCGTTGTGTCAGATGGTCGCACTGGATAATCAGGAAATTGGGCTTTTCTTGGGCCTGCGCTGTCACGCTGCACAGGGCTAATCCCATGAATGGATAAATAGTTTTCATTACTGGTTAGAATTAAGTAATATTTGATTTGGAAGCAAAAGTAGGAAAAAAGGAAACGTAAAAAAGGGCGAGGTAGTAGTTTTGGACGCAAATGAAAGTATTTTGTACAAAAATGAAAGGTGTGGCAAGCGGTTAGGGGTAACTATCGGTGATGGGAGTTGAATGATAAGTGATAAACGGCAGGTGATAAGTCATAAAATGGGTTACCGAAAAAGAAAACGGTGAATAAACTGCACTTGTTATGGCGCAGTTTGTTCACCGTTCATTTATAAGTTTGCTGTTGATTAGCTGTTCATGCTCATCAGGAATTCGTCGTTGTCTCTGGTTTTTTCCAGACGGTCTTTAACAAAGTCCATTGCTTCGATCGGATTCATGTCGGCAAGATATTTGCGCAATATCCACATGCGGTCAAGGGTTGTTTTATCAAGCAACAGGTCGTCGCGACGAGTGCTGGATGCGGTAATGTTGACTGCCGGGAAGATGCGTTTGTTGGACAGGTTGCGGTCGAGCTGCAACTCCATGTTACCTGTACCCTTGAATTCTTCGAAGATAACTTCGTCCATTTTAGAACCGGTATCGATCAATGCGGTAGCAATAATAGTCAGTGAACCACCGTTTTCAATATTACGGGCAGCACCGAAGAAGCGTTTAGGTTTATGAAGTGCATTTGCATCCACACCACCGGAAAGAACTTTACCGGATGCAGGAGATACTGTATTGTATGCACGAGCCAGACGAGTAATAGAATCAAGGAAGATAACTACGTCGTGACCACATTCTACCAGACGTTTTGCCTTTTCCAATACGATACCTGCAATTTTTACGTGGCGTTCTGCCGGTTCGTCGAAAGTAGAAGCAATTACTTCTGCATTAACGCTGCGCGCCATGTCTGTTACTTCTTCCGGGCGTTCGTCAATCAGCAGCATAATCATGTAAACTTCCGGGTGGTTGGCTGCGATAGCGTTTGCGATATCTTTCATTAAGATGGTCTTACCTGTCTTTGGCTGGGCAACGATCAATGCACGCTGGCCTTTACCGATAGGAGCGAAAAGATCGACGACACGGGCAGACATAGAGTCTGAATAACCGCCTTTGCAAAGTTTAAACTTTTCATCCGGGAAGAGAGGTGTCAGATGTTCGAAAGGAACACGGTCGCGAACGAAAGCTGCATCACGTCCGTTGATCTTCGAAACCTTTACCAATGGGAAATATTTTTCTCCTTCTTTGGGTGGACGGATAACTCCTTCTACTACATCACCGGTTTTCAGACCAAATAGTTTGATTTGAGATTGTGATACATAAATATCATCCGGAGAAGAAAGGTAGTTATAGTCGGAAGAACGGAGGAATCCGTATCCATCCTGCATAATTTCCAGAACACCTACTCCGTTGAGAATATCGTCGAATTCATAAGGCTTTTCGCGTTCAATAACCTTACGTTCCTGCTGCTGTTGTACCGGAAGATTTTCACCCGCATTGTTCTGCTGAGCGGCACGTGGCATCGGTGAGCGTTGTTGGTTTTGGTTCTGGTTCTGATTTTGATTTGGGTTCTGAACCTGATTCTGGTTATTGTTGTTACGCTGGAAATTATTATTGGTGTTATTGCCATTATTTCCATTGTTGTTAGCATTGTTATTACCGTTGTTATTGTCGCGTGAGCGAACAATACGCGGACGTTGCTGCTGGGACTGCTGCTGTTGAGATTGTTGTTGCTGTTGAGGATGAGATGGCTGTTCCGGTGCTGTCTGTGCTGATTCTGTTTTAGTAGCTTCGAATTTTCCGAATAATTCGGTAGGAAGCTCTATTTTTTCAGAAGGCAGATCTTCGATTGGAATAAAATCATCGTCGTCAACGCTGGATAAGATATTACTTTCCTCGTCGATAACGGGTGCAGCTTTCTTTTGTGGTTTATCTATTACCTTTTTCTCTACAACAGGTTTGTTAGGTTCAGTAGCCGGTTTATTTGTTTCTGCAACAGGCTTATTTGCTTCTGCAGCTGGTTTGTTTTTTGCTTTCTTCTCAGCTGTTTGCTGTTGTACCGGAGCTGGCTTTTCCGTAGCACCAGTAGCTTTCTCTGCAACAACAGGTTTAGGTTCCACTACTTTGGGTGCTGCCGGTTTTGCATTTTCTACTTCTTTTTTCTCTTCTGCATCAGAGCTCTTACGAGGACGGCCTACTTTACGCTTGGGAGTAGCAGTGTTTTCCGCTTTAGCTTCTACAACAACAGTTTCTTTTTCTTTGTTTGTACTTTCTTCTTTCTTGGAAGGTTGTGGTGCAGCTTTTACAGGAGCGGTCTCTTTTGTCTTGTTAGCCTCTTCACTCTTTGTTGCGGAAACCACTTTGTCTTCTTTTTTGGTAGGAGCTACCCGTGAACGCTTTTTCTTTTGTTCTTCATTTTTGCGTTCTTCTTTTAGCTTATCTGCGGCTACTTTCTTTGTAGCTCCTACAATGGCCTGTTCATCGAGTATTTTATAAACAAGGTCTTCTTTTTTGTATGAGTCTGCTTTTTTTATGCCTAACTCTTTGGCAATAACTTGAAGTTCCGACAGATTTTTGTCGTTTAATTGGATAATGTTATACATATAGTATGGTAAGTTATTAATATTTCTTTTTTTGCTGAATTATGGACAGCATTACTACAGCTCATGGCTACAGATATGCGAGCATACGTTTTGTTTTTTATTCTGAATTAGGGATGTATATGTTGAATCGTAGAATGTTTCAACGGGGCAAAGATAATAATTTTTTTTGGTTTCATGAACAATCAAACATTTTTTTCCACGTAAAAGTGTATCTTTGCTACATAAAAGAAAATAGTATGACAGTAAATGAAGCTCATTTAATTTATTTTTCGCCTACACACACATCTAAACAAGTTGCGGAGGCGATTGTTCACGGGACGGGCATAAAAAATATTTTTCCTATTAATGTGACGCAGCAGATTGCGGATGAAATTGTGATTCCTACATCTTCTTTGGCTATTATTGTAGTGCCTGTGTATGGAGGACATGTCGCTCCTTTGGCAATGGAACGTTTACAGTATATCCGTGGAGTGGATACTCCTACCGTTTTGGTAGTGGTTTACGGAAATCGCGCTTATGAAAAAGCTTTAATGGAACTGGATGCTTTTGCTATTCCTCACGGATTTAAAGTAATTGCCGGGGCAACTTTTATTGGAGAACATTCATATAGTACCGACAAATACCCGATTGCAGTGGGACGTCCTGATGAATCGGATTTAGCCTTTGCTGCGGAGTTTGGGAAGAAAATCATGGAAAAAATACAGACAGCTGATAGTATGGATACCCTTTATCCGGTGGATGTACGTACTATCAAACGTCCGAGTCAACCATTCTTTCCTTTGTTCCGTTTTTTGAGGAAAGTCATCAAGTTACGTAAAAGTGGTACACCGCTTCCCCGCGTTCCTTGGGTGGAAGATGAGGATTTGTGTACCCATTGCGGGTTATGTGTGGTCCGTTGTCCGGCAGGGGCTATAACGAAAGGGGATGAGCTACATACGGATGAGGCTAAATGTATCAAATGTTGCGCTTGTGTAAAAGCTTGCGTTAGGAAAGCAAGGGTGTATGAAACTCCTTTTGCAGCTTTGTTATCAGATTGTTTCAAGAAACAGAAGTTGCCTCAGACTATTTTGTAAATCACGACGCGCTTAGTCGTTTCATCAATACGAAAGCGGTTGTCTGTTCGTTCGCCTATCAGCCATGCGATGTGTTCTCCACAGCAGAGTACCCATTGGCGTTCTTTTTGGCTGATAGAAAATTTGCGGTCGGTCAGATAATCGCTTATTTTTTTCTTTCCTTTCATTCCAAAAGGAATAAAAGTGTCTCCCGGCTGCCATTTCCGGTAATGAATTTCTCCATTCAGTTTGTCGGCATCAAAACAGGCAATTTCCTTTTCACGTGGAATGAGAAAATCCGGGGTGTATTCTTTTTCTTCTTTGATAATTTGAAAAGGAGGAAGAGTCTCATTTTCAGATTCAGCTGTTTCTATTAATAGGAATTCTCTGTCTTTTATCACTCTCCATTCTTTGCTACAGAATTGCTTGCCCGGTTGGCTATGAAGCGAATGGGTGATATCTTTGATTTGTGCGGAATTGAATCCTAGAGGATGCAGGACTTCGAATAAGATGGCTTCGGGTGCCGGTTCCTTTACCAAATCACAGATTCTGATACCTTCTGCCGTAATGATTTTCTTTTTAGTTTCCTCTATACATTTATTATATATAGTGGCTACATCATTCAGATAATTACTCGTATCTATCAGAGTGTTTTTGACTGACGGATTAATTTCCTGCATGAGGGGAAGGAGGTTGAGTCGGATTTTATTACGGGTATATTCGTCTTCCAGATTGGTGCTGTCTGTCACATAATCTTGTCCGATGTTTTGCAGGTAACGAATTATCTCTTCCCGGTTGATACAAAGCAGAGGGCGTACGATGGTTCCATTACGGGGGCGGATTCCTAACAGACCGGTAATTCCTGTTCCCCGAATCAGGTTAAGTAGTATAGTTTCTATGCTATCATCCTGGTGATGGGCCACAGCG
The DNA here is from genome assembly GCF_019129155.2 of Bacteroides sp. MSK.18.37. NCBI lineage: Bacteria > Pseudomonadati > Bacteroidota > Bacteroidia > Bacteroidales > Bacteroidaceae > Bacteroides > Bacteroides sp. MSK.18.37. The sequence continues at coordinate 4,921,269 of NZ_JAHOIB020000001.1, forward strand.
ACAACATCTGCCTGACATTCTTTTCTAATTTTCTCGAACCATTGGTAGCGGAGTTCCCGTGCGGCCATTTCAATCGAAATATGTTTTTCCGTTGCATATTGGGTCGTGTTGAAATCAATGGTATGTAAATGGATTTCCATTCTTTCGCAAAGTTGGCGGACAAATAACTCGTCCCGGTCTGACTCTTTGCCTCGCAGGTGGAAATTACAATGTGCGGCTTCGCAATGATAGCCTGCTGTATGCAGAATATATAGTAATGCCACCGAGTCGGCACCACCACTCAATGCGACCAGGATTTTATCATCCGGTGAGAATAAATGTTCCTTTTCTATATATTTTGTAACGCGTTGTTGTATCATACCTGCAAAGATACGAGTTTATCAATAAGTTTTTTTATTTTTTCTGAATCTTTTAGAGGATGAAAAAAGCTGCTATTTAAAAACATTCTAAATAATTTGCATGCTCCGAAGTTATGAATTATCTTTGCCAAAAATTTTGAGAGTTATGCGTTTGTCCGAATTAAAAACAGGAGAAAAAGGTGTTATTGTAAAGGTATTGGGGCACGGTGGTTTTCGTAAACGTATTGTGGAGATGGGCTTCATTAAAGGTAAAACGGTTGAAGTGCTGTTGAATGCTCCGCTAAAAGATCCCATAAAATATAAAGTTTTAGGTTATGAAATTTCTCTTCGTCGTCAGGAAGCTGAAATGATCGAAGTTATCAGCGAAGAGGAAGCAAAGAAACTGGCCGAGAAGACCGTTTATCATGAAGGATTGCCTGAAGACCTTTCAGTAAAAGAAGAAGATATGAAACGGTTGGCGTTAGGTAAACGCCGTACCATTAATGTTGCTTTGGTCGGAAACCCGAACAGTGGCAAGACTTCTTTATTTAATCTTGCATCCGGTGCTCATGAGCATGTTGGAAACTACAGCGGCGTAACCGTGGATGCCAAAGAAGGTTATTTTGATTTCGAAGGCTATCATTTCCGTATTGTCGATTTGCCGGGAACTTATTCTTTGTCTGCTTATACGCCGGAAGAAATCTATGTGCGTCGTCATATTATCGATGAAACTCCGGACGTGATTATTAATGTAGTCGATTCCTCTAATCTGGAGCGAAACTTATATCTGACTACTCAATTGATAGATATGAATGTCCGCATGGTGGTAGCTCTGAATATTTATGATGAGTTGGAAGCCAGTGGAAATACATTGGATTATCATCTGTTGAGTAAGTTGTTCGGGGTGCCGATGTTGCCTACTGTCAGTAAGAAAAATCGTGGATTGGATACCTTGTTTCATGTTGTTATCAATCTGTATGAAGGAGTAGACTTCTTTGATAAACAGGGAAATATGAATCCGGAAGTTCTTAAGGATTTGACCGAATGGCATGATTCTCTGGAAGATCGTAAGAACCACGAGGAAGAGCATTTGGAAGATTATGTACGTGAACATAAAAAGACGGGGCGTGTCTTCCGGCATATTCATATCAATCATGGTCCTGATATCGAAAAAGCGATTGAAGCTGTAAAAAGTGAAGTGTCCAAAAACGAATTTATCCGTCATAAATATTCTACCCGTTTCCTATCCATTAAATTGTTGGAGAATGATCCTGACATTGAGCGCATTGTGCGGACATTACCAAATGCGGATGAGATATTCCATGTCCGTGATAAGATGTCGAAGCGTGTTCAGGACACAATGAATGAGGATTGTGAATCGGCTATTACGGATGCTAAATATGGATTTATCAGTGGTGCACTGAAGGAGACATTCACAGATAATCACTTGGAGCAGGCGCAGACAACAAAAGTGCTGGATTCGATCGTAACTCACCGTGTCTGGGGATTTCCTATTTTCTTCCTTTTTATGTATCTGATGTTTGAGGGTACGTTTGTCATTGGAGAATATCCGATGATGGGGATTGAATGGCTTGTCGAGCAGATTGGTGACTTGTTACGCAATAATATGGCGGAAGGTCCATTTAAAGATTTGCTGATTGATGGAATTATTGGTGGGGTAGGAGCGGTTATTGTCTTTTTGCCGAATATCTTGATTTTGTATTTCTGCATTTCTCTTATGGAAGATTCGGGTTATATGGCTCGTGCAGCTTTTATCATGGATAAAATCATGCATAAAATGGGATTGCACGGAAAATCATTCATTCCTTTGATTATGGGATTTGGATGCAATGTACCTGCTATTATAGCTTCCCGTACTATTGAGAACCGGAAGAGCCGTCTTATTACAATGTTGGTAAATCCTTTGATGTCTTGCAGTGCGCGTCTGCCAATTTATTTATTGTTGGTGGGTGCTTTCTTCCCGAACAATGCAAGTCTGGTGTTGTTAAGTATTTATGTGATTGGTATTGTACTGGCTGTGGTAATGGCCCGCTTGTTTAGCAAGTTTCTGGTGAAGGGTGATGATACTCCATTTGTGATGGAACTTCCACCTTACCGGATGCCGACAGCAAAATCGATCTTCCGTCACACATGGGAAAAGGGAGCGCAGTATTTGAAAAAGATGGGAGGCATTATTATGATTGCTTCTATTATAATCTGGTTCTTGGGGTATTATCCGAATCATGATGCTTATGAAACAGTTGCCGAGCAGCAGGAAAATTCTTATATCGGCCAGTTGGGACGTGGTATAGAGCCAGTTATAAAACCACTGGGATTTGATTGGAAACTAGGTATTGGCTTGCTTTCCGGTGTGGGAGCGAAAGAATTGGTAGTAAGTACATTAGGTGTCTTATATGCAGATGATCCGGATGCTGATTCAGTAAGTTTGGCAGAACGAATTCCGATTACTCCATTGGTTGCTTTCTGTTATATGTTGTTTGTATTGATTTACTTCCCGTGTATTGCGGCGATAGCGGCTATAAAACAGGAATCGGGTAGTTGGAAATGGACGCTTTTTGCTGCTTGTTACACAACGGGATTGGCTTGGCTTGTATCATTTGCTGTTTATCAGATTGGAGGATTGTTTGTATGAATAATTGGCAAGATTGGGTAGTCGGAGTACTGGTTGTACTCTGCATTGCCCGCGTCATATATGGAATATTTCGTTTTTTTCGTCGTACGCGAGAAAATCAGAATCCTTGTGACAGCTGTGTAAGTGGCTGTGAACTAAAGGATATGATGGATAAGAAACGCGGAGAGTGCGATGTAAAGAAAAAAAGTACAAAGAAAAATTGCTGCGGATAGTTGGTAGTTTCAAAATTTGTACTACCTTTGCAACCGCAAACGAGAAATAATGGTTCCTTGGATGAGTGGCTTAGTCAGCGGTCTGCAAAACCGTGTACGGCGGTTCGAATCCGCCAGGAACCTCACGAAGCCCTTTCAGATGTTTTCTGGAAGGGTTTTTCTTTGCTCTTAACTGAAAATGGTACTACATTGGTACTACAAAATTAGGGTAGGAAAAGTGTGATTCTTCTTCTCACATGTGTAATGACTACGGAAAAATCTTTGTAGTGTATCAGTTCCAAATAGCGGTATTCGGAAGTTTGGTTCTAATAACTTTCATTATTGCAATTAATTTTGCTTTCCGAATAATTCTAAAGCCAAATCATGATCTATTACAATAGTTCTCCCTCTTTGTTTTATTGCCTCATCTAGTATTCCCGATGATTTTATTTTTGAAGCATGTCGCTTTGTGCAGTGTAATAAATCGGCTAATCCCTGTAAACCATATACATATCTTTTTTCTTCTATCTGTTTGATTTTTGAGATAAGGCTGGTTATTAGTTCTTTTAAATCTCCTACTGTTAAGTCAATTAGGCGAGTGTCGTCTGAAAATCTTCTTTCTATTCCTATCATAGTATTATTTATTAAGTTATAAATTAATCTCCAACAATTGCTTTTTCAGCTCTTTTCTGATTATTTCCTATTTAAAATGGCATCAATATCAGATTGTCTATAAAGCCTTTTTCCTCCAACTTCTATTACACGTAAATATCCATTTTTATTCCACTGATATAATGTGCTACGGTTGACATGCAATAGTTTTGCGGTTTCATTGGGAGTAAGGTATTCTTTGGGTTGCTTTGTTTCTAAAATCAAACGTTCTATATCATCTTTTGACTGTTGGAGAAGATAATCTGCAAATTCTTTTAGCTCCTTGATCGTAATCGTTATGGAAATATTTAAATCGCTTTCCAATAAATCTTGTAATTTCATAATTTGTTGATTTTATATTAAATTGCTTTTGGCTATTTTATCTACATCTGTATTTTTTGAAGACACTTTAGAATGTTTCCACTCTCAATAGCTTCCATAATTTCATGCAGTTTATAGTATATATGTCCTCTAGGTTCGGAAATTTCGTCACCTTCTTCGTTTACCATTGTTTCAATACCAAATTGATAAGGGAATACTAGTTTCCGTTTCTCTAAATTTTTAAGAACTCCGCTTCCGAAACGGTCTTCCGCATCGGATTTACATATAAGAATTTTTTTATTTTTGAGATTTGCATTTCTTTCATTCTTATATGCTTCAATACCTAATTTAATACCAATCTCAATGGCTTGCTTAATAATCGGATCTATTTCCATGTTTTTTTTCTTTTTGTTAAGTGACAAATGAACGAAAATAATTGGAGTTATTACGACATTTTGATCTTTTTATTTGTGGGTTTATCTCATTCATCCTCATAAATAGCCATCATAAAAAGAAAACCCGGCAACCGTATTGTTACCGGGCGTCTTTGTTGATGGCGTCAACTAATGTGCCAGGCCGAAGCCCCCTAAACACTAACTTATTTTGCTTTCTCTATTCTCATCTTTATTATCCTTGGAGCCGTTGAACTCTTTATTCTTGTCTCGTTCTCCAACTCCTTAACTCTTTTCTTTAACAGAAAGTATTCATCAGTCAGAAATACAAGTCTTTGCAATAATATCTCTTATAAGTCCATGATTCCTTTTTATTGATGTGAGTTGTAAACCATTTCATTTAGTACTGTACAATTGTCTTTACTTAGACCCGCATTAAAACTGGTGCCAGATTCTACAGTTACCAGCCTGTCAATAACGCAAGTCTGGCAATACATTACGTTAACCGTTACTTTATCGTTGTTTTGTAGAATCTTTAGTAGTCTTTCGATAAACTGCTCTCCTTGCTCTGTCCGTTCTTTGCTAGCGGGCTCTATTACCATTTCCATAGTTATATTTTATATTGATTGATTCCTGTTGTTATCGTTAAAAATTTCATCCCAGACGCAAAAAGCAAGAAGGATGATACAAATAATTAGTGTAGCGTTCATAATTGATTAAACATCAAAGAAGTGTTCTCCCTTTCTCCTGAATATCCTATAGCCAGTGTATAGGCATCCAAATACTATCAATATCTCCATCTCGTTATAGCTTAATGGTTGTAGCCTGTTGGTATATCGTGGAGACTCTTATTATCTCTAACGGTGTGCCGGTCACTTCTATTGCTGTGTACTCTTCGTATTCGAATACCTTATGCTTTATTCCTTCTATCTTTAGCATGGTAGTAATATCCTCTACTTGCTTGCTCTCGTGGAGCTTGTAAACCTTTGTTTCTGTCATAGTGTATATTTTATGATGGGGTTGGTTGAAACTACCCCATCCGGTTTATATTAGCATTTCTTGTAATTGTATTCATTCATGAACTTTTCAGCACCTTTCAATGTCTTGTAAGTCTTACTTGCTGATGCTATAACTGCGATGTAAGTTGTCTTACCTGCATATTCATTTACTATAATTGCGCCTGTTAGTTCGCTGTTCTCTTTCTTGTAGTCGATAATTGCTTTCATAATCTTTATGTTTACGTTTACTTCAATTTTCATGATGCAAATTTACGTATACTTAAATTAATATGCAAGGTTTTTATGTAAAATATTTCATTTTAATGCAATTTTTCTATTATTTATTGTTGTATATTGAAATTTTACGCTATTTTTGTACCTACAAGAACTTTTAATATAGGTAAATATGATACAGATTAAAGAACTGCTAAGGCAGAAAGGGATGACCGCAAAAGATTTGGCGGCAAAAATGAATATCAGTGAGGGAGCTTTATCTAAATCGCTTTCGGGTAATCCAACGCTTGAAAGGCTCTCACAGATAGCCACCGCTTTAAACGTTCCTATATCGTCTCTATTTGAAGCGGAACGGGATTTTATAGCTTTTGTACGGCGTAACGGTGAAACATTCACCTTTGAGACAGAAGAGGCATTAAAGGCATACGCTGAAACGCTGTCAGTGCCTGATTGCACAAATAAAAAAGAAGATTAATAAAATGAAGAACGCCCGGCTACTTCTCACAAGCAACCAGGCGCAATTATTTGACTATACAAAGATATGGATAATTTTGAATACATCCTATTTCCGTTGCCACTAATCCAAGAAATATTCAAGAAGCCCAAAACAGGGTTTAGTGATATTTTCGATGTAGGAATATACCGTGTATCTCAAACATTGCGGATAGACGAATACAATGCCTTAAAACAGCTTATTTATTGTTACTACCGTGGCGGGCTTACCAAGAGTTTACAAAACGAACTAGCCAGACTTGAACAGGGAGAACTGTTTTATAGCGATGAAGATTACAACGGGTTTAGTAGTTATGAATTTGTTCCCGATGAAGAAATAGAAAGCATTTACGAATATTGCAAGGAGCATGAAGAACTGAAGAATGAAATAGAGGAGTTTCACCGTCTAAGGCAGGTAAAAACCGTACTTAATATTACATTTGATATATCTTGTGTTGCCCAAACCTACCAAAAGTATTATACCGCTTATAACGGGTTTCACAACCAGCCGTTAGTATCAATCAGTCAAAGGATGATGTTTGATTTCTATAAAAACACAAAGACCGACTACGAAAAAGCATTGTTTGCTATGTATGCCGGCATCCGCTCCATTATTGGTAATAAAGACTTTGCAGAAACGACTGGAAACATGATTAAATGTAGGATGTTCGGCGCAAAGAATCAAGCCGAATTAGAGCTTATATTGAATGATAAGAAAGTGAAATCTGCGTACAAGCAATATACGACTGATTATCATTATAAGAAAATGTTGAAGGAGCTTGTAGTACGTGGGTTCTTGATGTCTGAAATAGGTTATAATAAGCGTACGTATGTATCTTGTAAAATGGATATGAAGGGCTTAGAAGATGCTATTGTAGAGCACATCAAACAGAAAAGTTTAAATTTCAAGGTTAAACAGTTGGAAGATAGTAGATTACAATCAATAAATTCAATAAAACGCCGTCTTAATAAGTCACCCTCTTAATTAACATCACCTTTATGCCCGCCCTTATGTTCACCCTTATATCCGCCCGCATTAATAATATAATTAAATAGTATAACTAAATAATAGTTCTTTATATCATACATTCCTGAACGTCATGCTCTCTCACTTTGAAAAATAGGCTTATCAAATTTAACTATTTCCGGGTTAATAATTCAGTGAAAGAGAAGCACCTATTTTCACAAACCAGTGCTTCCATGAAAACAAATCAAATATTATGAATAAAATAATCAATCACCGCAATACGAGCCACACCCGTAGCCCATTGCACGGCTAATACGGCTTTGATACTCATTGTAAGAGATGCCCTCTTTGCGTGCTGCTATCTCGCCCTTCATGCGTTCCGCTTTGGCTTCCGCTTCTCTTCTGATCCGATCGGCTTCGATTTGTGCCTGAAGAAGAACCGAACTAATTGCGGCTTGCTCGTTCTCTTCACGTACCTTTGCTTCACGTGCTTTAGTCTCCGCTTCGATTGCTTGGCGTTCTTCGGCTACTCTAACCTCAAACTTTGCCATGCTCCAAGATTTACGGAGTGCATCGGCAAATGTCGGGTACTTTACACGGGCATTCGTAAATAGTGCCCAAGCTCTCTTCATTATCTTGCTTAAATCGTAACGTGCCATATCTTTATAACTTTTATTGTTATTATTATAGTGCAAATATAACTCTTAATATCATAATTACAATTATCTAAATGAAAAATAATGATGCTTTAAACTATATTTAACTATGAGATATAACTTTTGAGTTATTTATTCCTATATTTGCACATAAATTGAATTATAACTTAAAATGTCATTATCATGAGAATAAAAGAAGTATGTAAAGAAAAAGGCATCACAGTGAGCCAGCTTGCGGAAAAGATGGGTATTAAGCAAGAAAGTTTAAGCCGGGCTATCAATGGAAATCCAACGCTTGAAACACTGGAAAGGATTGCCAATGCTTTAGAGGTTGATATTACAGAGCTGTTTGCACCTTCTTCTTCCGGTGGTATTATTGGAGTAATCCGCATAAGAGATACCAGTTACAATATAAATAGTGTGCCGGATTTGTCCCGGTTGCTGGATAGAATAGAAAGCGGAGAAATTGTTTTATAGTATCAAAGTAGAATAGTCATGAATGAAGATTTAAAACTGTTGTTAGATAAAGCTGACACACTCAAAGGAGAATTATCCGCTTTACGTCCATTACCGGAAGATGCTTTGGAAAAGATACAGGATGCCTTAGATATAGAATACACTTACGAAAGTAACCGAATCGAAGGCAATACCCTTACATTACAGGAAACCGCTCTAGTAGTAAATGAAGGAGTTACCATATCCGGCAAATCTATGCGTGAACATCTGGAGGCTATCAATCATAGCGAGGCTATTGATTATATCAAAGATATAGCGAAGAAAGATATAGAGATAAGCGAACGCACTATCAAAGAAATACACGCTCTTATCTTGCACGGAATAGATCGTGAAAATGCCGGGCGGTATCGCACCGTTCCCGTCATGATTTCCGGTAGTACCCACATGCCGCCACAACCTTATTTAATACAGAAGCAAATGGAGGATTTTATGATAAAGTTCCGGCAGATGGAGGAAGAAAAAGTACATCCGGTACTTATAGCCGCATATCTTCACGACGAACTTGTACGTATTCATCCGTTTATTGATGGAAACGGGCGAACGTCACGTTTATTGATGAATCTTTATCTTTTACGGAATGGGTATACATTGGTTACTTTAAAAGGTAGCAATGAGGATAAAATAAGTTATTATAAAGCACTGGAAGAATCTCATACAGAGAATGAGCCGGAAGCCTTTCAAAAACTTGTTGTTGAGGCCGAAATAGCCTCTTTACAAAGATATTTGTCTATAATGCAATAGGGTATGAATACAAATGAAATAGATAAATTGAGCTTTGCAAAAGCTCATGCCTTGTTTGAAACTGGAGATATAGATCGTATTGAGGTGGGAACCGTAAAGGGATTGTGTGACATACACCGTTATTTGTTCGATGGGTTGTACAGGTTTGCTGAACAGGTGCGTACGTTGAATATAGTAAAGGGAAACTTTCGTTTTGCTAATTGTATGTATCTTGATGTGATACTTAAAAAACGTCTTGGCATGGTGATCGATTGGCAGAATGTAGATAAGGTTCTCTATTTGCAAGCTATGGAAAGAAGCCCGATTAACGACCTGGAACTACGGACTTTGTTACATCAAAGATTAACCAACCAGGTAGATGATAGAGAAGTTATATTTAAGGGTATTACACAATCTTATTATTAGGGTTACGAACCGGAATAATCTAAAGAATAAATTCGTTTTGTTCTTATTATGGAGATTAGAATAGAAAGTGAGGAATAATACAGAAATATTTATGCGTCAAATAGAAACAAAGGGTATGATGGAGCAATTTCAGGCTCATCTAAATAATACAAATAACCAACGAATTATTTTTTCAGGTTGTTTTGGAAGTGGCAAAACTACATTTTTAAATAATTTTTTTAATGATCCAGAACAACAGGAAAAATATTACGTATGTAAACTATTCCCAGTAAATTATGTGACTTCAACTAATAAAGACATTTACGAGTTAATAAAATTCGACATATTAATTCAATTGTTGGGGACTGGGATTACGATTGAAAGAACTGATTTTGAAAAAGTTTCTACAATATGTAGGTCGGTGAAAAGTAATGCGCTTAAGTTATTGCAAAGTATTTTGGAAGTAGCATCACTTATTGATGAGAATACAGTAAAGTTAGGTAAAGCAATAGAAGTGATTGCGAATATATACAAAGACTACAAAGATGATTCTCCAAAGACTAAAATCGAACAATTTTTAAACGATTTAGAGAATGAGATAGGTACTAGTTATGAAATGAACGACATATCTAATTTGATAAGAGAAATGCTTATTAAAGCTAGCAAATTAGAGAATAAGCAAAAAGAAACTATTTTGTTGATAGATGATTTTGATCGTCTTGAACCATTACAGTCTTTTCGCTTGTTAAATATTTTGTCTACAAATGACAATGAAACGGGTACAGGAGAGAATAAATTTGGGTTTGATAAAATTATTATAGTATGTGATATAAATAATTTGCGTGATTGCTTTGTACATATCAATGGAACCAATAAAGCTTTCAATGGATATATTGATAAATTCTATTCAACGGAAATCTTTCGTTTTGATATAAGGAATGATCTTGTGAAAGTCATAAATATTCTATTCAGTCAAATAAATATGCCGCCTGATGTAAGAAGTGAATTTTTTGAACGCTATCTTGACATTATTCAGGTAATGATTAATTGTGGGGAAATAAATGTTAGAACAATAACAAAAATTCAAGAAGCACATATTGAGATAATACCAACAAAGACTCTTGACGATTTTCATAAAACGTGTGATTATGCAGGATTATTATTTCTTGTTTTGAAAAAAATGTTTGTAGATGATTATGAAGTTTCTAATGCGATATCAGCCTGTTCTATACAAGAACCATTATCTCCGTATAGGAAGAATTTTACAGCTATAAATGAAGTATTATGTCTTTTATATCCATCAATAACGGAGAAACAACAACATGAATTATTAATTTATGATAATAAATATACATTCAATATTCAAAAAACTGCATATTACTCATATTGGAAATTAGTTGCTGTAAATGGTGTTACAGATTATTATGCACTTACATTTCCTGTATTTCATCTGTTAGATAGAATTAAATATCAATATTTGAACATTCCTAAGTCTTATGAGTGATGTGGTAAAAATAAATGTTAATATGATTGTAGCCATATCCGAAGAATTGCTGTTTAAGCTAGTAGAATTTGCAGAAAATCTGGGTCGTAAAAAAGAACGAATTAGCTTATTCAAAGAATCTCAATTTATATCTCAAAATCAGGCACATATCCGGTATGGCAAAGGAAATGTTACTAAATGGGTAAAAGCTGGCATAGTGAAGAAATATAAAGATGTTGATGAAAAGTTACGTTCCGGCGTCCGTTATGATGTGCTTGACCTGGAATCAGCCGCTTTTAAATGTAATTATATGAAAGAACTTTCCCCTTTGGCAAAGGCTGAAATGAGAGAAATAATAAGCCCCGTTCCTTGATTGGTTCGGGACTTTTGTTTATACTTAGCCATTAAAACTATAATTTATATTCATCATTCAGACGTTTTATGATCCTTTTTATTGTTGAGGCTGATAATTTATGCTTGTTTGCAAGAAAGTCCCGAATTTCGGTTTCTTTTCGTCCTTCTGCAAGCATATCTCTATACTCATAGAACATATCAAGATACATTATATCATCTGCGCTCACTCCGTTTCTGTTCATTGTAGCGAGTAGAAAGCGGCTTGATGCTAAAACCTCATATACTTTCATCTGCTTTGGGAATATAAGGTAAGAAATCAAAGCCTTTAAACTCTTTACTGTTGATGGTATGAGTTACCTTTTGTTTATCAGAAAGACCTATAATTCGGGAAACTATATTGGGATTAAACGCACCAACAATAGCACCTTCTAATTGTTGTGTCCTGATGACATTCTCTATGCGTGTAATGACTACGGAAAAATCTTCATGACTACCTTTTTTAAAATCGTTCCAAAAGGACTTACTAACATCTAAATAAGCCATTAACCCGGTCAGAGAGTAAGGACGTTGTGTAGGGCTTTCTTCTTTTTCCTTTATTTCTCCTTTCGTTTTATTCTTGATTACTTTCCATGGAGTCCTGTCACAATAGGCAAAATACTCACAGGCTGCTTCCCACAACTGTTCAGGAGAAGCAAAACGCTTGCTTCTCCCATGCCTGTTTCTCAACTTCCAAAATTGGTTTCCTTTAGGTGCAGACATAACTAATGCTCTTTTAATTGTTTGATTAAATCCGCTTCTTCCTGATTCTTGACTACAACGGTCAATCCGGTAGAAACTTCTCCGGAATGCTCGGTGTTCTGTTTGTTCTTCCATCTGTCAGGAGCAAGGTTTGTGAGAAGGAATATTCCGGCTCCTACATTAGGCTCAACACGGACATTTTTTCTAACTTCCTTTTTCAACTTCTTTTTCTTGCCTTCCATGTAGTATTCGGAAGAAACTTGTTCGTATTCATACCCGATGGCAGACCTTGCAAGGGAAGAAACTACATTGCGTTCTAACCCGTTTTTGAAATCTTCTTTCGCCTTTTTTATAGCAGTCCCGAAAGTTTCATTTTCCATCCACCGGTAATAGGTACTCTTTCCGATTCCCATTACATTACAGAAGTCAATAAGCTTTGCACCGCCATAATCTATAAGTCCGTTTTCACATACCCAGTCAACGCACTTTTGAATTGTTTCTTCATTAAATTTTGCCATATCTTCAATAGTTTTTAATAATATATTATAAGCTTTCTAGGTTTTCAAGTACTTCAACTCGTTTTCCAACTGTGTTTATTTCAGTTACAGATACCACCGGATTAGGCATCATCTGGACTCCTTTTGCTACAGCTCTTGCTAACATATCCTCTCCCATGGTCTGATTACTTGATGCGGTGATGTTTATCGGAACACCGCCTCCCATTTGGTTAAATGAGGAAAGTATCGGAGCGAATAACTCCGTAGTTCTTGCTGTCATTACCGATTCTCCGTTACTTAGTTGTGCCGGTATGCTATCACTCGTTCCGGTTCCCGGCCCAGTAACTAGTCCACCGGTTGCAAACTTGGCGGATTTAATAGACTTCATAGCAGTTCCCATCATAGCAGTAACAGCACCAACAACAGTTCCAATGGCTGCAAGCATATCTATCCATGTTGCACTTGAACTGGTAGCCGTTTTAACAGCATTTGCAATAGCTACTCCCTGCGCTATGGCAACTTCTGCAATCGCTAATAGTTTTGCGGCACGTGCCATTTCTTCATTAGTTTCTCCTGCCAACTCCAACAAGGAAGAGATTCCACCAATAAGATTTCCAATAGCTTCTGATTTCTGTGTTTCGATTTCTACTTCTTTATCAGCTAGTTCTTTTTCTGCATCGAGATAGGCATTTTTAAGCTCCAGCTTACGAAGATTGAAAGCTTCTATACTTTCTCCTTCCATTTGTTGGATGGCGTCTAATTCCTCCTTTCTTTGCTTTAATCTGATACGATAAACTTCCGCTTCATCATTGTACACTTTTGCAATCTCGGTTTCATAGCGAAGTTTCATTGCATCCTGTTGCTTTTTCAGTAAGTCCGCATCATGTTGTTTTACAAGATCATCAATTTTCTTATTATATTTTTCACGGATGGCAAATTTCATCTGTTCGGTAAGTTCGGTATTAGAAAGGTCTAAATCCCGTTGCGCAATTAATTGCTGCATCTTCAGTTGATATTCCTGTTCGCTTCCTTTCTTTACAGATTCAAGTTGTATTTCTATAAGCTTCTGGCGGTTGGCAATTTCCTTCTGCAATTCTTCATCGGATAGCTTCTTTAGTGCCTGCTGTTTTTGTGCTTCTAATGAAGTGATTTGCTTATTGATGGCCTCTTTTGCTTTAGGTGTCAAATCCTCCTCCGTTTTAATACGCTTTTTAAGATCCTCTATCTGGCGGGAATACTGTAGTTCGATCTCTTCCGTTTGGCGTTTCCGGCTATCTTTTATCAGTTTTAAGGCTTCATCTTCTGCTTTCCTCAATTCGGCAATTTCTTTCTTTTTTGCTTCAATATTGGCAGCACTGGTGATACCCCCCGTTGCTTTGCTTGTAGGCTCATAATTCGTTATATCATTTATTTGTTTTCTTAGAGATTCAACAACAGATAATTGATTCATTCGCTCTTTCCAAGATTTGCTAATATCCTGATTTATTTCTTTATTAGTACGATCTAACCCTAGTCCTTGTCTAATAATTGAAGCATCTTTTAGTTCTTTATTGTATTTCTCGTTTATATCTATAGTCTTTTGGAAATATTCTTCCTCTTGTGCCAATGATAATTCGAGAATCTTTAGTTGATCTTGTTTTGCTTTCTCTAAAGCTTCATTGTCGGATATTCCCTGTTTAATATATTCTTTCCGAGCTTTTTCTATATCAATATACTTCTTTTTTGCCATGTCTGTCCCAATAGTCTCTCCTAATCGTTTTGCAATGGCTTCTTCTCTATTGGATATAGTTTCTACGGTATCAAACAGCCCTCTAACCTCTTTAATTAGTTCTGAAAGAACGGAGTTCACAAATAGCTTAATCTTAGTTGTCATTTTCTCAAATGATCCTCCGGTAGCATCAAACAGCAAAGCAATCTCTTTTGTTAATTCGGTTTGAGAATTAATTAAATCTTCTTCGACACGTCCTAACTCTCCGGCCTTAGCTTTCACTTCATCCAAATTGGTAGAAATATCTTTCAGTGTCCGGATATACTTCAAACCTGCATCTTCTCCCGGGCCGCCAAATATATCAGCAATGGCAGTACCAACAGCAGCGGAACTTTCCGGAAGCTCATTCAATTTATCAGAAACAAGTTGCATAACCTCAAAAGTAGTAATAGACCCGCTTTGTAACTCCTTTTGTATTTTCTTCGAATTTAGCCCGATCCCCTCTAATGCTGCGGCAGTGGAATCTGTCATTTCTCGGAGCCGTATATTTGCTTCTTTAATCGTATCTATACCCTTATCGGAGAATATCCCCTGCTTGTTGGTCTCTGCGATGATGGCTACAAACTGATCGGCAGATATTCCAGCCTCTTTGAAATATGCCGGGTATTCTTTCAGGCTATCCAGAAATTCGCCATTCGCATCTGCTCCGGCTATAAATCCGTCTTTTATTATTTGCAAAGCCTTCTCGGAAGTGATACCAAATTGTTTTGATACCGTATTAGCGGAAATAAGCACTTCTTTAAAGTCTTTCCCGTAATAGTCTGCCAGAGCTTGCACTTCACTTCGATAAGCCTTCAAATCATCCCCTGATTTATCAGTGAATTGCCTTGTTAACTTTGTAGCTTCAACCAAACCTTTATTGTAATCATACCACCATTTAAAGACAACACCAGCACCCGCTATCCCTGCGATGCCTAAAAATACTTTATTCTTTAAAAGGGAAGTTAGGGTATTTCCGAAGGCGGAAGCTTCCGTTTTTAGATTGGAGAAAAGACCGGAACCGCTTTTGGCATTGTCTGCCATACGTAGCAGGGAATCAGCAAAAGAGTTATTCATTCCCAGAGCGTTTTTTATGGCTTCTTCGTAGCTTCCGACACTTCGGTAGAAACGTTGAGTTTCTCCTTCCGCTTCTTTGAGTGAATCTGTTATACCGTTGATCTTGATTTTAAGTTCCTGCCCTCTGCTTGCTTTTCTTTCTACTTCCGAAAGGCTGTCATACTCTGATGTAAGATTGGATAATTGTGCTCGGAGTTGCTTTAAACTACCTGTTTGCTCCTTTTCAATCTTTATATTATTTCTAACATCTTTAGTAAGCGTCTGAACCACGTCTTTAGCGTGCATCATCTTTTTTTCTGTTTCTACGAGCTTGGCATTATACTCCTCTTGTGATATTTTCTTGTCCTTCAAGGCTTTTTTATACTCTGCCTCTTCCTTCTTCAAATCGTCAATAGCCGCCCGGTATTTTGCAATGTTCCGGATCGCATCATCATATCGGACTTTTATCTCTAATACTTTTTCTACTGTATTTTCATTTTTCATAACTCTTTTCTATTTTTCGGTTAATACTCCGTTACTTGCAAAAAATAAAGCCATAACAAGGGCTGGGAAAGTTTTGCTATCTCCTTTGATATTCAGATTATCCAGGAGTGAAAGCATTTTTTTACGTTTTTCGGAATCCGGTTCATGTTCATTTATCAGATTCTCGATCATTGATAATGTTGATACAGCCTCCATCCGGTTGTTTTGGATTAATTCCGTAACTCGTTTGCCTTCTGCTACTATTTTCTGAATAGTAGTTTTATACTCTTTGGCCATCTTATCAAAAGCCAAAGCTAATTTCATGGCTTCTCTGTTGTTTAATAAATCTTTTTCTGTCATAATCATTTTATATTAAATCATTAAATTACAAATCTCCCAGATGATCCAGAGCTTCGTCCGGTATTTCCATATTTATAGCCTCCTCCATAGAGATAGAATGTCCCAAATACTCTTCTAAAAGCATTTTTCTAGTTTGATTGGCCTGTTCGGTAATACTCCGAATCTTTTCTTCTACATTTTCTTCCATGACATTACAATTTTAAAAGTTTACACTCGCATATATCGTTTTCTTTGGTCGTTATCTCTATGATAGCCAGATAACAACCATATTGAGCCAAATAAACCGGTATATCCATCTCTAAGTCCCGCAATTCGATACTGTTAAGACGGATATACTCGGTCACTACCTTTGCATTATTGATTAGCCCTTTGTACGTCTGATAGTTATTTGCAATTAAGGTAGTCCATTCTAGCCCCTTGAATATTCCCTTCGTGCCATCAAGCAATAATATCCGGGGATTTGTTTTGTTATACTCCAACTCTCCTTCCTCGTTATAAGAATAAAGAGGAATATAAGCAACGCCTCCTTTTGTACTGCAGGCGGAGAAAGGCAAAGTGATGGCATCACGTTCGTACTCAATCGTGGCATCATCAACCTGGATATTTCCGTCATAGTTTCCCATGACATTATCATCTTCTTTATACCGGAACCAGTTGTTTTGAGCAATGTTATCAAGGGTGTACTGTAAGTTTCTTGGCGTTACGCTATTATAAGCCATTATCACACGATTCGTCCAGTCTACAGCTTTAGATTTGTTTGCAGACAGATTATCGAAGGGAATAAACTTGATCCCGTTTTCGCCATCCGGTAAGGCAAACAAACCGACCATTGAGGCAACGGCTTTAATGAAGTCTATTTGCTTGATGTCTGGAAGATTGGGAACTAGGGGAAATTTCTCACCTAGTAAAACATCCTCTTCTCTTTCTGTTATCGTTACTGATAAACTCCCTGATACACTATTTATCGGTTGTTTTCCGTTTCCACTTGATATTATAAAATATCCATCTTTATAAACTGTAGCAGAAGTATCAAAGCTATAAACTAGCCGAATATATGGCGGTTCTATATATGCAGCCGGCTTATATATGTTTATTATTTCCTCCTGCTTGGTCGGTGTGCTATAAACTGTGATTTGAAAAGGCGTATTTAAATAATCAATCCCCTGTGAGTAAGTGTATGAAACTTCTATTGTTCCTTTCAGTTTCAATGTTGAATCAAATTTCGGGTAAATATCCCGGCTCCCATTAGTGCTAACATACTGTTGGGTACTATCTCCTACAGCTTCAAATTTGATTATTGATGAATCATACCCTGTTACTTTTAAAGTCATTGGGTAGGCATCATATATCTCTTGTGAATCATTCCTTGTCAAAAGAGGAATAATCATTTTATTTATAACAGTAAGCTTGTCAGACGGGAAATTAAATGTCACTCCGCTTTGCTCCTGAATCTTGTCTAAAATCCATTTCACAGTCACTACAGGATGATACCACACGTTCGGATCATCGGAGTTAAACCCGTAGTCGATAAGTGGAAATTGCGCTGAATTGCTTCCCTTATTACTCCATACTACCCAATCCACGCCTTCCACTGTCCCGTGCGTAATATCCGTTAGCTTCTTGCCATCGTTTACCACGCCAGCAAAGTTTGTGACGTTTCCCCATGTAAGAGCAACCTCTATTGTTTCGCCAGTTTCTAGTAGTACTACATTGGCATTTTTAATCATCTCAACACCATTTCGCAATAATGTTCCTTTATGCTTTAGGTAAGGATAACGGCTTATTGAGCTGGGAAGATGTGAACACTCAATCAAAGCCAGATTCTTTGCTGTTTTAGGCAACCTGATCGTATAACTCCTATTACTTATAATTTTACTAATATCGGTTAGCAGGTTACTCTTATAGCTCAAAGTAATATCCGTCTTGTTAAGATCGGCTTTTGTGTTATTGATATATAATTCGTCTCTTGTCATAGCATATTTTTTATTTATACCGGGTAGACCATCCGAAGCAGACCTACCCGGTATCGGTTATACAATCTTTGCCAGTGCGGAAATGAGTTTTTCCAGTTCTTCGCCTTCAATGGAAAAGCCGGGCTCCTCTCCGCTATCTTCCCTTACTTGTCTGGCTTCATCACTTTCATCAATGGTGATAACTGCGAGATTGGCCGGTGTTTCGTCCGGGTTTATTCCTCTGTATACCGTGATTTTGTCTACGAAAGATTCCGTTTTAAGATCTATTCCAGATTTTGGCAGTTCTTCACTACCTAATTTTAGCAACTGAATCCCCAGTTTACGGGCTTCTTCCGCATTTAGGTGTACGGTGTTCTCTTCTGTTATGGATTCCCCGTTTACTGTTTTAGTGATAAGGACTTCGTTGTTGTCACATCTTCTCACATAAAGATGTTTTTCACTATCTTTTCTTACTCCGAAAAATGTTTCTTGTTTCATGACCTAAAAAATTAAATTGGTTAATAAAATATTTGTTCTCTAATTCTTTTGCAACGATTAGACAAACACCTATCTGATAATACTTTTCCTCGTTTAATGGGCATTTGTTTAAATGATTCTTTTAAAAATAAACTTACGAGGGTTTTATAAACCCATTATCTAAATAATATCTCGCTTGCTCATATTTGGGGAATGTCAAAGCCCAATAACCAAAGGCGTTGTTACCGGGATAGCTAACACAGTTAAACCGTTTATTTATCTTGCGTTTGAACACTTCATAAACGATTGCTCCTCCTGGAAATATACGCTTGTATAAGTAAACTTCAGTTTGGGGATTATATCCGATTTGGATAAATCGCTCTTTGTTCTTAATAAACTCTTTCTTTAATTCTTTAATTGCTTCCATAACTTTTAAATGTTGCTCTCGCTCATTTTAAGGTGAGCGAAAATGATAATTTACTCTTTTGGGTACTCTTGCTCATCTGACAGATGAAAGTGATTTTCGCTCGCTTTATTTTGGCTGAATATATTTTTTTGCTCGTTTATCTCTTCCATACCAAACTCTACTCTCGGATTCCGTCGGTCTATCCGTTTCTCCGCATGAATCTCAAAACAAAGGCTGTCATTTGTAATAGCCTCCACCATTTGCAAGCAATCAAGGATCGTTTTTAAGGCATTATCCAGATCGAAGCGAATATTCCCATGCCATACACGAATAAATAGCTTGAAACGACCGGAAATGCGCTTTCCTCGATACTTCTTGCATTGTAGGCAGAAGGATTTCTCATACTCCCTGATCCGGTCGTTTTTGATGATCCGTTTCTGACCGTCTTTGCCCGGTACGGCTTGATAGTTATTTGCTTTCGCTATCACTTGCCCGTATATTATTTCTATTTCCATACTCAAACGTTATATGTTATTTGCCGGGAAACTCCTATTTCTTTGGCATAAGCCATTATTTCACCAATATTCATACCTTTCTGTGTATGTCGTTCCCGAAGAAGAACGTCCGCCACGTCCCAGTTATTCGGTAGTCCTTCACATATCCGGCTAACTGTTACATCTATTCCGGCGCTGTGCAATATTTCGGCTTTTTCTTCCCATTTTGCCAACATTCCACTATCAGGATATAAAACTACTCTTTTGCCTGATAACGGCTTGAAAACGGCTGTTTCCGTCCATTTGCATCCGTTACAGCCTCCTGATGCTATCCAAGTGATTTCGGGCATCAAAATAGAGCATATAAGGGCTGATTTCTCACTTTCAACAATTCCTATCCGGGATGAGGTTTTTATTAAATGGCAACCGAAGAATGTTTGCTGAAGATTAGCCTCATAGTTTTTGAGAAGCGTTTTCCCGGCAAACCAAATCTTATCCATCGGTCGAGTATCTGGAATATACTTTTGCGCCTTATCGCTCCACATCTCCGCCCGGTCTTGTTTTTTCATCCGTTTTCCCGTATTGGGATTATAAGCCATAACCTTTAGTTGGCATAATTTGCCTTTTTCGTTAATCTGTGGAAAGGTGGTAGATAATCCGTCATTGTTTCTCCAGTGGCGAGATGTCCCGACATGGTAGAGATCAAACACCCGGTTTGCCTCAACATCTCCGAACTCTTTAGACATAAACTGGAATAGATTGTTTCTGTCTCGGTGTGTATCTGTTGCCAACAACGAAGAAGGTAGATAAGATATGGGAATTGCTTTAGGTGGTTCCGGCTGTTTCCATGTGGTAAACTCATTTCGTTTATCGGCCGGGTGTGCCTTGAAATATTCCGAAGGTGTCAGATGATAGCCGCAACGTTCCCGGTTGCAACGTCCGCACGATTCATCAATAGGAACATTCCTTTCATCAACATAATAAGTAAATTCTCCTTTATGTCCGCATTGCGGGCAGGTGTGGCGGGTACTCGTTCCTGCGTATTTTTGTAGGTGATATGTATGTTCACTCATAAATCAAAATCTTTAAATTTTATAGCACCGTATTAATAACCGTATTTTTACCGTATTTTTGCCGTACACCGTATTAACCGTATTCACCCCCTTCTATAGAAGGGGTGATGAGTACGGTAGAAAAGTACGGTACGGTAACGGTTATTAAAATGGTAGTGTATCATTAGCTTTTTCAATCTTTGGCAGGTAATAACAGCCTACCTGATTTTTGATAATATATCCATTCTCTACCGCTTTCGTAACATTCTTTTCTGCCGCTCTTTCTTTCACTCCAAGATGTAGCATTAGTTTCTGTCTTAAATCCGAATAGGTTATAGTTGCCGGATATTGAGGCATGATACTTGATAAAGTCTGTTGTAGTTTATCCGTTTTTGCTTCAATGGGCATGTATTCAGCTTCAACGGGAAGCCCTTCCAAAACTATAAATGCAAAGTCCATCGGTCGCATATCTCTAGTTTTAGCCCATTTGCACAACGTTACATCTCCTTTAGCCTCCGCAAAAATCGCTGTTTCGCACTTCCGCAAAGCCTCCGATCCAAGATGTCCCCGGGCTTTTTCACTTCCTACATTGGCGTGAATGACTGTCAGAACGTGGCAATCATATTCCTTTGTAAAAGCCATCAAATCATTAATTACAGACGTTGATTGCTCCGAACTGTTAGGGTCGGCTATTAGATCACTAACTCCATCAAGAACGACAAAATCAGGATGATATAGATTCATGCACGCATAAAAGATTTTATGTCTTATTGGCGGCTGATACTCTCTCAACATGTGAATAATGATATTATCTGAATTGATGTTAGTTGGAAGCCCTGCAATGCGGTGTAGTCTCCGCCCGATCTTCGCCACGTGCCCCGGTGCTTGCTCCGTATCAATCCAAAGTAACTTTCCAGATCCGTTCGGGTTGTCTAATCCCATACACCCGTTTTCATTCAGGAACGCCCCGGCAATACCGGAACATAGAAAACTCTTTCTTGCACCGGGTAAACCAATAACGAAAGAAAAATTTCCCCGGGTACATACAGGTAGGTTTCCTTTTGATACGAGCATTTGCGGATCGGGTATATTTTGTGATAAGTCCAGGCGGCTACATTGAATAGCATCCATTATATCGGATGGAATCTCAATCACAGGCTTTTCAAATTCGCTAACAATCTGTTTTATTGCTTCACTCATTGCCATTAACCTCCCAATCAATAGACATTTGCCGTTTATCTGGCTCTAACCAGTATAGTTTTCTTCTATCGTCCAGACGAACGTCTTTAATGTCCCAACCTTCATCATTACGGAGGGTGGAGATTACACGTCTAGCATCATTCGAATTTGTTTCAGCGTTGATTTCTTTTGCTGTTACTTTCCGACCAGATAAGAAAATAGATCGTACCTGTTGAATTATTCGAGATGATTTGCTATCTTTGTTTCCGGATCTATGTTGGAGATTGGCGGTCGTGGAGGCTGCCTTTTTCTTTTCTTTCATAGTCACGCCCTCCGATATTTGAATACGACCTGCTTTTTTACTGCCTCATCAATAGCATCCGCTTCATACAGGATTCTACTACCTACACGCTTGGAGATAAGAAGTCCGTCTTTTGTTATTCTCGCCAATGTTGGTAAGGTGACATGAAGGATTTCAGCGGCTTCTTTTCGAGTGTAGAACTTTGGTTCTTTCTTAGCAGTTACAGACAATATTCTTTCTGAAACTCTATCTACAATCACATCTACAAATGGATCAAAGAAACTCATAATTATAGCTTGCTGGGTTGCATTTAATTCTTTCATAACTTATACTTTTTAATTGTTATGAAGGCAGGGTGTGCACGTCCTAATCTTCAACTGCGAAGATACATTGGGGAGAAATTGGGATTTATTGGGGAATATAAAAAAAAACGCATTGATAAAATGTTGATTATCAATGCGCTTCTGAAATATTTATTGGGGAGTTTATTGGGGCGTTTTTTATTTATTGGGGGAAACTCCTAAATCGGCTATAAAACTGCTAAAATTTATATCGATTTGGCTATATCCTTCGCAGCTTGTATCGGTTCTCAATGTAGCTTTCATAAAATCTACATTATTGAAGACTTCTTTTTTAATAAATTCGATCCATTTTTTGCGACTTCCTTTATCTTTTATGCTGTTGGCTATATTCTTAAATACAACTTTTGTCCTATTAAACTCATCTTTTTTAATAGATAGAGTTCTTGAATTGTCACAATTAAGTAATCTGATAAAATCATCTATAGGGATACTATTCCATTGATTATTGTTGCATTTGTTATAGATTTTTCTTATTAATGTTTTGTCGATTTTAGGAATGTTGTTATCATCAATGATGTTTTCTATTGCTTCTATTGAATATTCATCACTATGTTCTTTAATATATCTCCCGATCATTGTAGAAAAGAAGAAAACATCAAAATCATTCTCAATTTGATTACTGCAGGAAAGATAATAACTATAGTACAACCGGGTTGCTTGTTTTAAAATCCAGGTATGTAACTCAAATGCGTTTTCTTTTTCGGGCTCATTGTTATTTTCATATATTTTTTCTGTCCATTCTATTAAACCTTGTAATACTATAATTAAATGATATTCAAGCCTCATTCCAATATATAATGTTATTAGTTCAATGAGTTGGTTTTGAATTTTAATAGGATGTTGATTATTCTCTTTTATAAATATACAGACTTTATTTAATGTCTCTATTATGTTCTTAAAATCTTCTGTTCCTAAAAAAACGTCTAGCTTATGCTCTTTTAGCTTTCTGTAATATGTGTAAAGTCCATATTCGCATTTATAGTTATTCGACATAAACAGATCATCAAAACTTTCATCTTCTTTTTTTAGATTTTCAAAAAATAATGTCTTTTTAATTTTTTCATTAGATAATGCTAAGATCAGATCGTACATAATTGCGTTTCCTTCATTAATTAGCTCTTCTGAATTATCCATTACTAATTTGGTGCCTTGAGCCAATATCTCATCGCATCTCTTGAGGTTTGATATATCTTCTGCATTATAATTAGCTCCTATCTTGATTATTGCTTCGTCAATTGATATATTATCTTCTAATAAGTATTTATAAACTTCTGCAAAATCATCCTTATAATATTTCTTCCACTCACATTCTAGCTGATTGTATTGTTCTTTCCAATTTTCCATGATTGATTATTTTGCTATTCGTAATTTCGTGAAATAATTCTCTTTAGCTGCTAGCATGCTCTTTTCCGATTCATCCAGTTTAAGGTACGTCTTTAGTTGCTGCTCGCTGTTGTGTCCAGTGATAGCCATAATAGAACTTAATGAAGCCCCGGCTTTATACATATTGGTTGCTAAGCTTCTTCGGCAGGTATGAGTTTTAAGAAGGTCGCAGAAACGTTTCTTTGCTGTATACTCCATTGCTCCCCGTTGTTCGTCCAACTCTACTATTTCCGTCCATCCTAAAGCCTCTCCAATCTCTTTGATATGGTCGTTTATCTTTTGGTCGTAGACTTTGGGAAGTGTACCGTTATATTTGTCAAGGATAGCTGCAACCCGATAATCAAGAGGAATATAAACGATATTTCCGGTCTTTTCCTGTTTAAGTTTGATGTACTTATTGCCATCGGTAAGGGTAACTATCATTTTTGAATTGATGCGCTTATAATCACTTACTCGTTGCCCGGTCAGACAGCCGACTACAAACACATCTTTTATCTTTTCCCATGCCGGACGATTGGATAAATCGTACTCATAAAGTTCCTGTATTCGTTCTTCAGTCAAGTAGACATTATCAACATCTTTATAGATCACATCAAAACCAAACCGGACGTTTGCCGCATCCATTAGTTTAAGCTGTTCGGCTGCATAACAGATTGTTTTGCATATCTTCACCATCCGGGCAATAGTATTAGGGGAATATTCCTTATCTGTGAGGAATGATCGAAAGTCATTATAAAACTCTATTGTCAGATCCTCAAAATCAATAACCTTTAGCCTTGTTTCCTGATACGCTTTAAACTGGGATTGAAAGCCTTTGTAGCTTTTGATTGTTCCAGGAGATATATTTGTAGTTCCTCCCTTCTTTTTCCGTTTTCCTGTTTCGCATTCGTGAATGAATTGTGCTATGAAGTCGTTGAAGTTGGTAGCCTGTTCTTCTTCTAGGGCTTTAGCTTCGGCTTCTGCTCGTTCTTTTTCGGCTGCTATCTGTTCAGCATATACTATTTCATGTATACGCTCTTTAGCCATGTTGGAAGTTATGGCTACACCATTTTTTATTAGTGCGTCAATCGTTGATGAAATAGCGTCTAGTTTAAGGTAAAGTTCTTTTCCTTTGCCTGTCCTGAAAGCTGTTAGAGCTTTGGCTCCTGTTAAAGATTTGTTCCACTCTTTTATATCAACCTCTAATCCGGTAGATACTCGAATGTTAATCTTTGGAACCCTGTTTTGTATGCGAGCGTATAAGGTTGCATATCCTTCGCTTTTGTCAGTTCTCAAAATGAATGTTGCACCCATATTTTTACTTTTATAAGTTGGTACTACAAAGATAGAGATTCTTTTTGATTTGGTACTACATTGGTACTACAAACTTTTATCTTATTTTATTCTATTTTCTTTGTGTGATAAATAATTTGTTGTTTTTCAGTAGTTTATGAAGATAATGTTTTATCTAATAAATAAGGAAAATAAAGAAAAAGAGGTTCGCCAGGAACCTCGAAGAAGGCAAAATGCCGGATACAGAAATGTGTCCGGCATTTGTTATTTGTTGACACACAAACAATTAACTACTTCTGTATTTGTGTAACAAACTGTGCAGGTGTAGACCGATTATCAATTCTTATCTGTAAAAAGGGACCATTGTAGATTATGGTAACTATAAAAATATATCTAAGAACATACGGAAGCGACCCATCTACCGGAGTCGTTTGGTTATCTTTTTACGTTAATCGTGAAAAAGTAAACTTTTCAACGAAAGTCTCTGTTGATTTGAAAAACTGGAATGATAAGAAGAAGTGTGTAGGAGTAGGAGACAAACAGTGCAATGACAAAAACCTGATTATAGAAAACATATTAGCCAGAATAAACAATGTTTTTGTAAAATACCGACTTCGTGATCGCAAACTTACTCGCGATGCTTTTCTTAAAGCATATCATCGACCAACCGATTACAATACTTTTTTCGAGTTCGTACGAGACTATCAAAAAAAAGAATCGTTTAAACTTGAATATTCAACTTTTAAGACGAACTTATCGGTTATCAAAAAGCTGCAAGAATATAATCCTAATCTCTATTTTGATGATATAACCAGGGAGTGGCTTGATGAGTATTTCTTTCATCTGATGACTGGACTTGGAAATAATCAAAATACCGCAAACAAAAACATGGCCACAATAAAGAAGTATGTTTTAGCTGCATACAATGCTGGATATATGGATGAGAATCCTTTCAAGAACTGGAAGATAAAGAAAGGAATTCCTAGTGGTGAGTATTTGCAAGAAGATGAGTTACAAACTTTGATGGGGTTATATATGGATGGAGAACTAGACTATAAACATCATAAAACATTAGAAATGTTTTTGTTTTTATGTTTTAGCTCTTTGCACATAGGGGATGCAAAGAAATTGATTCTTGAGCAGTTTACAGATGATACATTGACTTATTTCCGAATGAAGCTAAAGAAAAGAAAACCATTTCCTATTCAAGTACCTATATCGGATCCACTTCGTACATTACTGAAAAATATTGTTGGTACCAGAAAAAAGGGTATCGTTTTTGAGAAACTGCCAGCTGATCAAACGATGAATAGATTCCTGAAAGAAATAGCTGCTATTGCTGGAATAGAGAAGAACATTACACATAAAGTTGGTAGACATACTTTTGCAACTGTTTTTTTGCGTAAGACTAAAGATATAGCTTCCTTGAAAGAGATACTAGGACATTCTGATTTAAAAGAGACTTTAGTGTATGCCCATGTTTTAAACGAGAGTAAGCAAGAGGGAATGCAGTGTTTCAACTGTTTTGCATTTTAAATTGTACATTTGTACAATGTGTTTCTATCAGTCTGAAAACCAGTAAATAACGAGCGTACAGTCTTTGTACACTTTGGTACAAAACACTGCATGCTCGTACAAACTTTCTTATGGTCGTATAACAACTGCAGGAGAGTAGCCGAATTCAATTGCAGCGTCGAAGCAGGGGCAGGATTTAATCCATTCCTTTGACTCTACGATGCCATTGTCATTCAGATCTGGAGAAGTATCTCTGTGACCTAGTACTTCTGTGATCTTGAATTGACTTTTGAAGTCGGGAGACCAACTCGATTAGTGCAATTTTTTGTGCAGGAGTACGTGTGTCTGCTGGGTTACCGTTGGCGTCTAAACCACCTACATAGCAAATTCCTACGCTATGTTTATTGTATGATATACCAGAGGTGCCTTTAGTATTACAATGGGCACCTTCCATTGATAGAGGTCTTCCTTCTTCGATGGTACCATCTAAGTCAATGACATAGTGATAACCAATCATAGAAAAGTTTCGATCTCTATGCATTCGATCAATGTCTTTTGCTTTGAAAGCTTGTCCAGCACGTGTAGCCGAACAGTGGATGATGATTGAATCAATATTGTTCATGTCTTTAATAAAAGTGATTGAAACTGAATTATTCTACCGATAAAGCTTCATTAACCGCTACCTGAACAAAAGCGACGAACCCCGTACTCACATATTTTTTAATACTTTCCGCCTGTTCGGGAGATACTTCTACTTCACCGTTCTTGTAGATTTGTTGAGCTAGTTCCAACTCGCCTAAATCGGCGGTTTTCTGATAGATCGTATTGCCTAACATTTTTGCAATATCGACGGTACTGTTATTCCCTTCGATGTCTTTTACTTGAATATTTCTAAAGTCTATTTTCATTATTGTAATTATAGGTAATAGTGACTATTCATATATCTTATTCTAAACATATTCCCACCTGAAATATCAGCACAACCATCTCCCCATAGATTCACATTTGCAACATTGACACCCATCAACAGGCGACCATCTGCACAGCCTTTAATTCTTAGCCATTTATTAGAACCGGGTTCCCAGGTAACCATTATCCGCAACTCGAAGAAAGTGTTATTAGAAATTCCGAGCTTCTCTAGTTGAGCACGTCCCGGAAGATTAATCGCTACTAATGTGGACGAGATCGAGGTAAATACATAAGTATGAGTATTCGCTATATTACTTGTTATTATATCCGTGTAGGCTGCTCCAACATAACCATCTTCAAAAATAGCGCGCCGACCTATTCCAAAAACATTCCCGTCATATTGAATAGCACGTTGTGTATACCAGCTAGAAGCTTCTTTAGGTCTAAATTTTGCGTATAAAGCTATACCCGAATTTACACTTCCTGTATATTCGCATCGTGCCAGACACTTCATTCCGGTTGACGATGGAAACACATTAGTGCCTATGCCTACCCATGTATCCGACTCGGAAAACTTAATAAAATCTCTGTTAAGAGATAACCCGGAATACACACCTCCTTTGTCGCTATCTGCAACTCCGATACGATTATTCGCAATCTCAAACCCTGCAATCGTGCCTTTTATTGCTGCTAAGTTAGTAACTGCTAATTTATCAACATCAATAAAATCAGCTACGATCTTTCCATCACTGATAAACGTCTTACCCCCAACTAATATCGCACCTGTTTTAGGGAGTGATAATTTCCCGTCTGCTGTTAGTTCAAGCCCGGTTACATTGTGCTTAATCGAACCGCCTGTCATTAACCAACCTTGCGTTTTTGCTTGATTACCGATAAACAGACCAGACGTACCGAGTATATCGATCGTTGCATTTTGAGCTACTAATAAATGCGTAGCGACATTTATAAATTCGTTAAACAAAGTCCATTTCGTTACATCGAAAGAAGAACCGGAATTATGATCCGCACGACACGAATAAGTATTACCGTTGTAGATGATAGTATCTCGATACTGCGTGTTGTTAACATAGTTAGTATTTGCTTTCCACTCGCCGCGCGGACGGATTAGAGCACCGGGAAGCCCGGTTGCTCCAGTTGCACCCGTATCTCCCTTATCACCTTTGTCGCCCTTAACCTTCGTCCAGGTATAAGCGGAAAACGTATTGCTGTCTGCCGCCGTAAAGTCAGTGTATTGTCCGATATATGCGCCCGGCGTCTCACCGTTGTTAGCGGTAAACGTCGTACCGTTGTCCGAGTACTTGATGTGTAAGTAGGAAGTTTGTCCGTTGGCTCCGGTTGGTCCGGCAATACCTTGTTCTCCTTTAGGACCTTGCGAGCCTTTCAACTGTACCCACTTATATGAAGTATATCCGGTTGGAGCGGTCGCGCTTGTTGTTACCGCTGTACCGATATAAGTGTTCGGAGTGTCAGACATCGGATTACCGTTCGCATTAGCGGAGTACTTTACGTGAAAATACTGTGATGTGCCGGGAATACCTTGCGATCCGGTCGGTCCTGTATCACCTTTGTCACCTTTTGCCCCGGTTGCACCTGTATCACCCTTGTCGCCTTTATCTCCTTTGTCGCCCTTGACTTTCGTCCAGGTATAAGCGGAAAACGTATTGCTGTCTGCCGCCGTGAAGTCAGTGTATTGTCCGATATATGCGCCCGGCGTCTCACCGTTGTTAGCGGTAAACGTCGTACCGTTGTCCGAGTACTTGATGTGTAAGTAGGAAGTTTGTCCGTTGGCTCCGGTTGGTCCGGCAATACCTTGTTCCCCTTTAGGCCCTTGCGAGCCTTTCAACTGTACCCACTTATACGAAGTGTGTCCGGTTGGAGCGGTCGCGCTTGTTGTTACCGCTGTACCGATATAAGTATTCGGAGTGTCAGACATCGGATTACCGTTCGCATTAGCGGAGTACTTTACGTGAAAATACTGTGATGTGCCGGGAATACCTTGCGATCCGGTCGGTCCTGTATCACCTTTGTCGCCTTTTGCCCCAGTTGCACCTGTATCACCCTTGTCGCCTTTGTCGCCCTTGACTTTCGTCCAGGTATATGCGGAAAACGTATTGCTGTCTGCCGCCGTGAAGTCAGTGTATTGTCCGATGTATGCGCCCGGCGTCTCACCGTTGTTAGCGGTAAACGTCGTACCGTTGTCCGAGTACTTGATGTGTAAGTAGGAAGTTTGTCCGTTGGCTCCGGTTGGTCCGGCAATACCTTGTTCTCCTTTAGGACCTTGCGAGCCTTTCAACTGTACCCACTTATATGAAGTATATCCGGTCGGAGCGGCCGCACTTGTTGTAACTGCTGTACCGATGTAGGTATTAGGGGTATCACTCATAGGATTGCCGTTCGCATTAGCGGAATACTTCACATGAAAGAATTGTGACGTGCCGGGAATACCCTGCGATCCTGTCGGTCCCGTTTCACCTTTGTCACCTTTAGCCCCAGTTGCCCCATCTATTGCACCAATACGAACAGTAGTCCATGAAACGGGAGACGTAGCCGGAGGGATAACAATACCCGTGCGCATCCACAAATATTCGTTTGTACCACAGGCGGGCGGAGTTTTACTCCACCCACTTGTAGGCGCAACCGTGCCAGATGTAGACTTTGCGAACTCCTGCGCGGGATATTGCCCGTCCTTCGTTACGCTAATCGTTATTTGTCCTCTTGCTACTATCATACTATTATTTTAGTGATAATTCAACTACAAACGTCGCTTTTACATCGACTTCGGCAGCAGTGACGGTAATGGTCTTTCCAGTCTTTACACCGGAAGTTCCCCAAGCCGTATCTTGTGTACCATCCTTATTGTACTTCTTCCAAGAAAATACAAATTTGGTATCAGCAGCACTGTCGGTGAATGCTTCCCCATTTTGCCATACTTTGGCATTGATAGTCGTACTTCCTTGGCCATTTACTAACTTATCCCCCGTTGTAGAGGAGACTTCCACTATATACGGATCGGAAAGATCGGAGAACGAAATAATATCGCTCACTGTTGTGTTGTAGGTTCCGGATGCTGTATCGGTATCCTTGATCTCACATTTGAAAGACTCGAAATTTAAGACAGCACTTGCCGGGATGGTGATCTCATTAGTTGTTGTACCCGTAATACCGTATGAGTTGGAAGCTGCCAAAGATTCCCAGGTACCATCAGATTTCAATTTAAACCATTGATATGCAACCTTATCAGCATCAATACTACTACCTCGCCACATGTCACAATGCGCTTTTAAAGTTGAAGACTGATCGTTTTTGAAAACATTACCAGCAGGAGCATACGCAATAGCACAAATAAGCTGCCCGGCATTTTCAGTTTTAGTGTAGTTGATGACTGCTTTGACAGGAGTTTCTAACTTCGTATCCGGATCAACGTAAATACCGGAGCATTCAACCTTCATCTGCGATACAGATGTCATATTGTTCTTAAGCGTCAACGCATACGGCGCAGTAGCGGCAACAGTACCACCGAATGCAGTGATTGCACCTCCATTCACTGTATAGGTAGGAGCAGCTTTTAAACGACTGATTACGTTTGTTGTCGTTCCGGATACATACATTTCAGGGGTAATGACAAGGAAAGGAGAAGCCGTATAGTTCGGTACATAGGTGCTGTTTTCCTTGTTAAAGATTTGCGTTAAAGGCTGATTAGAGCCTAGATACATGTTCATTGATTTTGCGTCGTTCAAATCGACGATGGTAATTTGACCTCTTGCGATTGGCATAATTTTGATTATTAAATTGTTATAACTATTTTACTTGTCACATTTAAAACTAAATTAATTCACTTCTTTAAAGGTAGGGCATTAAAATGTTCAATAAGTTCTTTCACCGTAGCCTTATGAGCAGTAGGAATATCGGTCGCTCCATACCATTTATCTCTATAATCACACAGTTTAAAATCACCTTTGTATTGATAACAGCCAACTGCCTCCCAAATATTGTCATAATCCAAAACGAACCATTGTCCTCTGTCAATATCATCACGAAGTGCAGCAATAGCAAGAAAAAGCTCTTCATTTCCATCGCAATCAATAAGTCCATTATTGACTAAATCATTCAATCCGGAATCGGAGTGCATACAGTCAAAGCTATTGCATGACGTGAAAAGAAAAGGACCTTCCTTTCCGATAGATTCTTTATACCCCAATACCTCCAACTTCTTTCGAAGTTCCTTAGTATTCTTTCTTATAAAACATGGTGTTGTAAATTCCATAAATTTATTTTTTATAGTGAAACAATACAATTAAATGTAGCACGTCCCCAAACATCATCTGGGGTAAGTGTAAGTACATGCCCGTGCCCGACATGCGTCTCATTGAATATTTTATCGGTATCCGAATTATCACTTTCCTTCTCCCACGAAAAGCGAGAAGACGGAACGCTATCTGTTATATCTGTATCTCCTTTTATCACGTAAGCGGTTAAAGTGGTAGCTACAGAACCGTTCTGAAATATATTCCCGTTAGAACTCATTATATTAACTATTATCGCATCTTTGCCTGCTGCTGACTTTTCAAGCCAGTCTGTAGCACCTTCCTCCGGTTCTTGCGTTGTAGGCTTATCTGAAATACATAACCATGACGATCCGTTGTGAGTTACTTCGTCATAGTAATAATAAGCTCCGGCTTTCCACTCTCCCTTAAAACAGGGGACGCGGCTTTCTGTTACTCCATCATCGGAAATCTGTTTGATAACTCCGGTCATATATACATTACGGAGATAGGCTGAATGTCCGGTCATATCAATATCAAACAGTTTTAAGTTAGACAGGTCGCCCAACTGCATAGCGATCATTTCCTTAGTAATCTCCCAATTATTAACACCTGTCAGATAGCGGACATAGCTTTGCGTCGAATAGCTCGATCTTTGTCGCTCTTCGTTCGTGAAGTTTCCATACGCGACGAAGTGCATGGTCTTTTGTGGTGGAAGTATAGTTCCGCTACGAAGTATGTATTTAAAAGTCTTTTCATCAATTTTTTCAGAAATTCGGAAATAAGAGGTATGAAAACCAGTGACCGAATCATTGAATTTTCCTTTGCAGATGTCATCAATCTCTATTTCTGCAAGTTCTCCGGGCTCTAATTTCAAATAGATAATTCTCTCCAGTGGATCTACTTCCTCTATGATGCCCCCGCCAGGTGCATTCCAAGTTTCTCCACTAACTACCGAGATACGATTATATCTAAATTCATCTGATTCCAGGAATCCGCGTATGTGTACAGAGTTAAACTCTGCATCTCCGATAGCCGATATTAACCATCCCAACATTTTGCAGGCATAGTCTGAAGAAGAAATATCTCCTGAAGTAGAAATGTTTCCAGTGAAAGAGGCGGTATTGGCAAGAAGTTCATTTAGCACCTTTATATTATCAGCTTTTACTCCTTTCTCAACTTCAAGTCCTCCTAGCAACTGCAATAAGAAGAGGGTGCTGTCTGGTTGCTTACGACGCAAAAAAGTATCTCCTTCAGCAAAATCTTTCAGTTTTTCATTTAGGAAAGATAGTACTGTTGCGACATGTCGGTTGGAGACACTGTTCTTCAAAATAGCTTTGTCAATGTAGTCTATCAGTTGATCTATGAGATCCTGTTGTGTTGACATATCAATTGAATTGTTTAGTGAATTGTTCGGTATGTATTCGCGGTGATCCTAAATCATCATCAGTGAATGAACCGGTATAACGCTGTTCTGAATCCGCAAAACGTAGAGATAACTTTATACTCTCCGGAACGGTTGCACGGGATGCTCTGGTAAGATTTTCCGCTGTTATATTTACTCTGATATTTCGTCCATCCAGTCCAAGGAGTTTTATGTCGTCAGAAGATAACAGATCAATCAAATGTATCAGTTCGTCATTTGTGCGATATCCGGATTCTACAGTCATAGATTCGCGTCCGGATAACCTTTCCCAGGATTCAACATAATCATCTATGACTTCATCATACTTATTGAATGCATTTTCTTTTTCTGCTTCACGCTTAATACTTCCAATGCCGGTAATTTCGATCAGCTCATAAGAACCGTATGAATTAAGAAATTGTAAGAGATACCTTTCTCTACTTATTGTTCCGGGAGTAATTACGATCGTGCAGGATTTAGTTTCTCCTACATAGATATCAAATATGGAGGCAAGAATATGGTGAGTATCGAAAAGTTGCTTCCGAAGACGATATAAGTTGAGTGCAACCGGTTGTCCGGCTACTCCGATTAGGGCGGTCTCCATTCCGTTTGCAATTACTCTTAGTATACCACCATCAGGATAGATGAAGGAGAGCGGAAGTAGTTCCGTTTCCCGGATTGTAATAAGTCTTTCGGAAGTACGGGTTGTTTGGAAGAAATTACCGTCCGGATTCATCAATTTCCAGATAAACACATTCTTATTTTCATCATTGAGATGACGTAACATTCTTTTGCTTACTCCGCCAATAAATACTTTCAGGGAGATCGTTAGATTATTTTTTTCACTATTGGAAACATTGATAGTAACATTACGAGAACAACCTTCTGCCTGTAGCAGAACTTCTTCCGATTCATTATATAATTGGGCCGGTTGTACTATATCAGCAAGTATATCCTGAATAAAAACAAAGAAGTTGCCTTCTCCGCTGCCGGTGAATATTGTTTGTTCTCCTACTAAAATGGTATAAGTTGCCAGAGAACTGCTGTTGATCGACAACTTGATTGGATTGCCGGTCAATGCCATATTGGCGGGCGATATGTTTGCAGTCAAACTCATTTTACTAGATAATTAGGTGAGATAATTTGTTCTTGTACCAGATAATTACAGGTACAATAGTCATACAGGAATTCTTCTCTATCAGCGGTTGGGTGAGAGAGAAAAAGAAAGAGGTCATCAAACGTAATAGATGCATTTTTCATATATTCCTGATAAGTGATGAGCATCTTTTCAATATCATTTGATTGAATAGTTGATATTACTGTTTCTGATGTATTCATATTGCAAAATTGTATGTTATATTGCGGGATATAAAGGACATTTTATAATAACTCTGCACGCAATGATTGGTCATATTGCAGGTCATAATGTACTCCTCCTCTCGAATTACTAATCTCATAATGGAGGTGTCCATCGGGCGTTGTACCGAGGTAATACCTAATCCGGTAATATAGATCGAAACTATAATTGACTTTCCTTATAAAATACTCCTTTTTATTATTGTAATCTTCTTCAGTAGGTACTGAAAGAGGGACTTTAATATCCACTGTATCAGTAGAAACATTCTTATATTGTAGGTCATATAAGCTATTCCCATCTCTATTCGCTTCGTCTCTCCAGGCATCTTTTTGTGGTTTTACGGCAGCTTCTACAACTGAATTCTTGTTATCAAATAACGCCCACTTATATTTTTGATCGACGATGGGGACGGTTTGTTCTTCTTTCAGATTATATGGTTTGAGTAATTTGGTTGTACGCAATTTGACTGTTGCCGGGAATGAAGAACTTTTGGGTAACGTATAACGTATGGTATCAGGCAACATTCGTTGACCATCAAGTAAAATAGGAGAGGAGAAATCTGGATTCATACATTGTTGAGCCGATAGATGCATATCCGTTTCTATGAGATGATTGGCGTGGCGAAGAATAGCGTCATATTCCTTCCAGAAATGATTGAACAGTCCATATTTGCCAACAAATAAAAGAGAAATTTCGCAGGCTTTTCCATTTTGTTTGTTTAATACCGGTTCTCCGAAAATATCCAGACAAATTTGTGAACCATAAGTAACTCGGTCTCTTGTATCGAAGAAAGAAAAGCAAAATGCCAAAGGGGTTTGGTAGTTTAAGTTTTCTGATAATTCAACATCGGAACTAGAAATTGTAGTGTATCGATGTACTTTACCGAACAGATAGTAAGGAACTCGTATATATTTATATATGTTTCCTTTAAAACGCTCCGTTGCGGAAGGCAAAAATTCATCAATAGAGGTAATCTCTTTATATGCCATATCAGCTCCACGATCCCAGGGGAAGAAATCCGTTGACACTAATTCTGAACGTCCGGTTATGTTATCTGTTTTATAGTATAATCCGCTCTCTGTAGAATAAGTGAGATATCCATTTGCTTTAGTGGTAACAATATAATGATATGGCTTTAAGAATTTATCCAGTGAATCAGCGGCAGGAGCTGCCGTCCATCTTGGATCTTCCCCCCGTACGTTTGTTGCAGCTGATAATTTTAATTGCTGTGGGGCTTCAAAATTGATAATTGGTTTGGACGCTTTTTGTAGCGTCCAATCAGAAGTAGTTTTGGAATTAAGGATATCACGAATGAATTTAAGTCTGACCTTACGGGTATTTCCATCTACAAAGTAAAGTAATCCAAAACGGCACCATAAGGCTTGCATGAATTCATTGATTGTGCAGTCAGGCATGAGATCAGCATATTTTAGTTCTCCTTTTACACAGCAGTCGGCTGCATTATTAAGAACAACCAATTGACCGAGCTGGTGGTGGTTAGTAAATGGGTTCTCCGTGACAGTATATCCGTAGGTTGAGAATATAGCTTCTAATATATAGCTGACTTTTATAAAAGGAACTATTCCATATCCTTCAGGAAGCGATACTTCCACGGGTTCTCCATTGATGAAAAAAGTTTCCGTCCGTGCTTTCCACCAATATCCATCACGATAATTATTTATATATTCTGCATAATCTGTAACTGTATCATTATCTTTCTTACGATTGCAAGATACAGCCACAGGAAACAGACAGAAAGGAGAATCATCCTTTTGACTATTCTCTATAATATAAGGTAGTAATTCCGAGACTCCTCCTTCAGGACGAATAACAGGAAGGGTGATGGACTGCAAAGAAACATCTTCCCATATACTGTATAATTCAGATTCTCCAAACCCTACATTAAAAGTTATTCCATCATTCTCTGAAGCTTTTGTCGTATTCATTTTACCCACTCGATGGTAAACTCCGTCACTGATGGTCACGCGTTCATCAGCAATAGGGGCGCTGTCAATATCAGTTCTGTTAATGTAATTGTTGAGACGTAGATTATTTCTGGTACCAGGTATGGTAGCGGCAATAGATTGGGATCCCCGTTCGTTGTAAATGGGAGAGCTGTCTTCTATTTCTGTACTGAAGTCTTTCGGCAGATCAAAAGTACCGGATGTGTTTGATATTCTTAGTGCCATAATAATTCTTATTTGGTTGAGCGGGTAAATGGTTTCTTGGATTTTTCATCTAGTTCTTCAGCATTTCGTATATCTCGTAGGGATACGTATGCTTTTAGATTCTTGAGGGTATTAATCAGCATCCCGATTTCTTTTATGAGTTTTTCTAGTTCGGTTGCTGATGTATCAGTTTCAGGAATTTCCTGGTTATTTCGGACAGGAGTATCTATTGCTGCGTAATTACCTGAAGCTCGTTGGGGCACATGACCTTTACGGGCATCTTCAATCGCATTTAGTACCAAAGGATAATTTATATGTTTTTGTAACCGTGATAAGTCCTCGGCGTTAATGATTAATTCTGCACCATTCTCTGAAACTAGAGAAGTGTGTCGAACGATTCCGGTTTGTGCAGCCCCAATATAAGGTATGTCCTGATAGTTCTTGCCGTCATCTTTCCCGATGACATCATACCGGCCGGATGCCCATTGGGATACGCTGACGGTTGCTCGTTTGGGAGCGTCGGTCGAAGACGTGTCGGAGTCGGAAGATCCGGACGAGTGTTTGCCGCTAACCATTCCTTTCAGAGCACTTTTTGCAGTTGCAAGTGCTGCCATAATCAAGCCGGTGAGAATGGCTGCACGAGCTGCACCGGAAGCTCCGAATGATGCAACGGAATCCGGCATAGCCATTGCTTCAGCTGTAGATCTGGCCACGGCACCGGTGGCAGTGGCTGTAGCTTTTATAATTTCGGCTTCGATGATCTTTCCCAGTATATCGAATACGATATCAATCATTGTGTCTGCAAAACCCTGCATTGCATTTTCTTGTCCGGAGATAATGTTCCCCATTGCTGAACCAAGTGCTGAACCATACTGTTTGTATGTTTGCAGACGTTCCTGATATTGTTGTTGTTCTTTCTTGGTTTGTGCTGCTGTCTTCTTTTGTTCAGCATCTTTTGCTTTGGCATGTGAGGTCTGTTCTTCCTTCATGCATTTTATTTTGAAATCAAGAAGTTGTTTCTCAACTTGTTTTCGTTGTTCGGCGTTTAAACCGGCAATGGAAAGCATTCGTTCAAGATGCATGATGGTAAGTTGTTCCATAGCATCATTATAGGCTGTTTCGGAGCTTAGATTCTCATCTTTGCCGGAGGCATACAGTTCTTTTAAATCCTGTTGTTGCTTTTCATATTGAGTTGTTTCTTCGTCAAGTAGCTGTTGAGTGTGGTCTTTCTGCATTTTTAACTTCAGATCATTAATCTGATTTTGGATTTCGGCACCTTCCTTGGATTTGGATCCAGCAACTTTAAGGGACCGTTCCAGGTATTCCATCTGCAGACATTCCATTTCTTTCTGAAATTGCTTTTCTGTCTTCAGAGTTTCATCATTACCCTCCAGAAACATTTCTTTCAGTATGGCTTGCTTTTGGGTATATAGTTTTTTTTCTTCTTCAAGTTGTTTTTTTCGCTTCTTTTCGGATTCTTTTTCATCCTCGCTTGTCTTATTTCCTTCCGGTTTATCTCCGGTAACAACAGTTTCAGGGAGAAGATTATTATTGATACGGTTTAGAAAAGGGCGGAATTTAGCTTCGGTTTGAGCAATCTTTTTTTCCATATCATATACACTTTTAATATAGTCTTCTATATATTCTCCCATTTCATCGCTAAGTGCTTGCCCTTTGAAATACTTGCGACTGATGTTGTGATAGGCTTGTCCCCAAGCCTGTTGCCATTTCATGCCAGCTTTTTGGAATTCCGAGGTTGTTTGTTTCAGATCGTCAATTACAATATTAGTAAGCTGTCCGTTTCCGAGTGAACTGGCTACTCTGCTACGGATACCCTCAAGTGCTGTTGCCTGTTCTTTTACGGCACTAGTAACGATTTTATCAGTAGCCTCATTTTGTACCTTGAGAGCTATTTGTGTTTGTAAAGAACCGTTTATTCGTTTATAGGCATCATTAATCTCATCAAGTGAGCTTTTCTCGGTGATAAGATGTGGAAGATACTGGCCATAGGTTTCATTAACAGCTTTAATCAGCCGGCGGCGGTTCTCTGTGCCTTCTCCTGCTCTTTTAAGAGCATCAAACAAATTATTGAGCGAACGTTGCTCTTTAAGTAACTCGCTTTGGAATTTTTCTTGTGCCTCCGTTGCTTCTTTGGATCGTTTAGTGAATTGATAGATTGCCATAGCTGCTGTGGCCAATAATGAAATAATGATTCCTATCATATTTCCTTTCATTGTGGCATTGAGTCGCTGCATGGCGGCTGTGGCCATCGTTGTGTTGCCGGCTAATGCATATTTGGCTGCAGATAAAGCTAGAATTGAGGCTAACCTGATCTTACTCCATGTCTCCGCTATTTTGTCGGTTGCAATACTTAATAGTTTTGCATTTTTGAGCTTTGTCTCGTAAAATTCAGTAGCCTTTACAGCTAGGTAGTAAGTTGTAATGGCAGTTGTTAGAGTGATGATTATACCCGAATGTTTGACCATAAACCCAATCAGGTCTATAATTTTTCTGGTCCAGTTTACTGTATCGTTTACTGCACTAATAATTGAAGGATTGAGTTTTTCCATTAACTCCATTCCCATCTCATTCATTTTGTTTTTCGCTTGTGCGAGTTTGGTGGCTGCCGTATCGGATTTGGTAGCTGCCTGTTCCATGGCGACACTGGTGTCGGTGACTGCCTGGGTGTAGTATTTGACTTTTTCAGTTTCGTTGATCAGAACAGAAGCGACGTTATACCCCTCTTCACCAAACATTTTTTTGATTTGTGCTGCAGACAATTGTTTTTTCTGCAGGTTATCCAGTGCAGTCTCCAGTCCTACGATTTTAGGATTCGTATCGTTAGCTCCGGTTTGAAGAGTAAGAAAGAATTTCTTTAGACCGGTACCGGCTATTTCATCTTTGATACCTTTCTCTGCTAAAGTTTCAATAGTTCCGACTAACTGTTCAATGGGGATGTTAGCGGATGAAGCGGCAACACCGGATTTGGTTATTGCATTAGTAACTGATTCAACTGCAGCAGATCCATATTTAGAACCGGCTGCCATGACATTCGCATAACGGGCTGCCTGATCAGCACCATCTCCATATTGATTGAGAGAGAGAGTTACGGCATCCACTGCGTCTTTCAGTGTCATCCCTGAAGCAGATGCTAAGATGAGTGTTTGTTCTGTTACTGCGGCTAGTGCTTCCTTGTTAGATAGTAACTCCGGTTTAGCAGAACCGACCAATTTATAAGCATCAAGAATTTCGGTTGCTGATTGTCGGATCCGGATACCGGAATCACTAATTGTA
Source organism: Bacteroides sp. MSK.18.37 (assembly GCF_019129155.2). Classification (NCBI taxonomy): domain Bacteria; kingdom Pseudomonadati; phylum Bacteroidota; class Bacteroidia; order Bacteroidales; family Bacteroidaceae; genus Bacteroides; species Bacteroides sp. MSK.18.37. The sequence goes on from NZ_JAHOIB020000001.1 coordinate 4,961,330, forward strand.
GTGGAAAGCCGGATTGCTTCTTGTTCCAGCCAATTAATGTCGTCTTTGGAAAGTCCTGTTAATGCTTCGACATCGGCTTTGGCATCTTCACGTTCATTGCGTTTTTCACGAAGTTGGTTCAGCTTTAGTGTTAAGCCTGTCACAGCTGCTATGACGGTGGTGACAACAGCTGCATATTTATTAAACAGTTCCACGGCTTTTCCTATTGGACTAGCTTGACAACCAACTTCTACACGCATATTTTTTTGTGCCCTGGCTACTGCTTCAGTGACGCGCCTATTTTGCTCCAGGGCTGCATTGTATTGTTCAGTACCGGGTATGGCTGCACGGAGTTCTTTACGGACTTTTTGGCTGACAGATAATAGTTCATCATAGGTGGCACCGGAGAGATTCTTCAGGATTCGGTCGGTCTCGGCTACTTTTTGCTTATAAGTATTGAGAGTTTTATACTTATTCTCCAGTTCTTTTTGCAGAGTTTTGGATTTTCTGGCATATCCTGATTCTGATTTATCAAGAGAAGATATTTTATTCTTTAGCTGGGAGATGGCATCTTCTATCTTCTTGACGCCGGCTGATGCTTCAGTTCCATCAATAAATATTTTAATACTTCGGTTTAGGTCGTTCATATGGCTTTACTTTTCAATGTATATTTTGGTTGCGTCGATAAGCATAGTGTCAAAATAGCGCATACAGATATCGGCAAGTTCCGGAAGACGGTTTTTGATGACCGGATCGAACCAATGGTAAGCCTGCCGGTTACCTTCATTCTGTTTGCCAAGTGAAGCGGGATTAGTATGTCGGATGATACTCGTATTGATTTCCATTCCGTTGATTCTCTTCAGATAGCTCCATTTACTTCCGATAAGACCACCTTGCCCGCGTCCGGCACCTTTGTGGATATAGACACCATGACGAGGAAAAGAGAAACCAAGTCGGTTGATTAATCCGTATTTGTCAGTATAGGCTTTAGGTTGTAGTTCACGAGCAATACGTAAACTACGGGATGAAATGGTGGCTTTGAGTTGTTTACTGACAGCATCCTGCCATTGTTCTACCTCTTTGTTGAATGCGGTGAGTCGGTCGGCATCCTGGGCGATGTTATAGCGTTCTATCTCCGAGATGGTTTCCATTCGGATTAGTCGGGAAGTCGGAGTAGAAGATAACTTATCCGCTTTTCGTCGGGCTGCATTATAGCGTTTTATTTCCGACTGCTTGTCTGACATTCGTTTATAGAATCCCATTACAAAAAGTAGTTTGGATCGACGATGAATTCTTCCGGAACATTAACAAAGAAGGTAAGCACGGTGCCATAGAAGTTATCACCGATCGGGCCGATACCGTTAATTTGAGTATTGCGGTCTACATATTTAATGTCTTTCAGCAATTTATTCCGGATCTGTTTACATATACTCTTGCATTGTTTGGCTGCCTGATTAATTGTTTCCGGATTTCCGGAAATTGTGTTTCTGGCCACGATGAATGAGTAGACTTGTTTGTCATTGAGTGAATCAGCTTCGTTGTCTTCGGATTCAGACTCGCAACCATCAACGGCGATAAGGATGGTTCCATTGATGGAGGATAAACTGTCATCGAGGCTGATCAGGTCCTCCAGTCCGAATGCTGTGAAGAACCTTTTCTTTTGAGATGTGTGTGAAATGGCTTTGAGTGCCGAAGCTAAGGCTTCACCATAAGCGAAATGGTCATACTCCATAACTGTATAATGTTTAGGTTATGGAGACAAAAATAGCCCGCTGCGGGCGGGCTATAAAGGACAAAACGATAGGTTATAAGAACAGGAATAGTGCTAACAAAGTAAGCATGAGCAGAAGCCAAAATACTTTTGCAAGGATTGAGCGCGAGGCTTTAAAGAATGCCAGGCACAGAAGTACTATTCCGGATATAGTTATTATCGTTAAGATCATTTTTGTTCTTCGTCTGATTCTGGAAGCAAGATACGAATTAATTCAGAAAGTTGTGCGGCTGCACGCTGCTTTTCGTCCATTGGTGTTTCCGGATCCAGTAATTTGTTTACTAACCGTAAGGCTTCATGTCTATTCATAATGTTATTTTTTAGGGTGTTGAATACTGCTTATTGATTGAATATGCTTTTTTATTATTCTGATTTCAGAAATAAGTGTTAGTCGATTGACAGAATCTATGTCCGGAGAATCAATGTCAAGAGCTAAGTCAATTGCTTTTTCCAGTGTTGCTTCCATCCAAGAGTGTTCTCCTTCCTGGATAGTTTTGATTGATGAGATACAATCATCGGTGAGGATGATGCCATTGATTTCTGTTGGTATCATGGCTGGTCTCCTTTCTGTTCCAGTAGGTGAGATCCTTCTCCAAAAGAATAATGACCGCGTACTTTACTGTATGAGATATAACATACAGGATTGCTATCATCGTCTCCTAGTTTTATACTCCATTGTCCACCGGAGGAGTCTCCATTATGCCCATTGAATTTGAGTTTTTTTTGATTAGGGTATTTCTCATTCAGTTCCTTGACAACTTCTTCGAATTCGCATTTTAGGGAATCCATAGCACATTCATCTTGTACTAGAATACGGTCGTATGCCTGGGCAAATTCACACATTTCCTGACCCTTACGATTTACGTTCTTATATGTTTGCACATGGTGAATAAAGAACATCATGATTCACCCCCTTTCTGACACTTCTTTGCTCGATAGACACAGAGAACTGCGCCAATTACAGCAGGGGGAAAGATAAAGGTCAGGCAGAAGCAGGCTATTGCAGAGACGTAATAGGCGTCCGATGCGGAGTTGATAGCGCATTCTTTTTTTAATTCACGGAAGTAACGCTGTTGGAGCGTGTTTACGTCTGTTCCTGTGCGGAATGAGGGCACGTAGTTCGTGCCCTGGGTTAATTGTTTCATATACTACATTTGGTTTGGCTGTTATTGGCAAGTTTTCGTGTACCTAGACGGTACACGAACGGCTGCCAATTTCCCGTAGTCGCCAAACCAAATGTAGTATAACCCCGAAGAGCTGTAATACAACGAGAAGAAAGACAGCCGTATTCGTTTATAAATAAACTTCTACTATTTCGTATATGAATTTGCAAACAATATTAATATCGGAAGCAAACTGATGGACATAAAAAAAGCCCAATTTCGTATTGAGCATCTAACCGTTGCTCATCGGGATAGATTATCTATCATTTGATTTGGCACTACAAATATGAGGATAATATTTGAGAGTGCCAAACAAAATAATGTTTATTTCACCAATCATCGTTGGTGTCAGAACGTGTGTTTAACATTGCGGCACGCAAACTTTCAATTATAGAAATTTCTATGTTTCGTTTGATGACCGTTAGTTCTTTCTTATGAATTGTTTTCTCACAATCATAATTTTTAAAATAGATTTCAAAAGGTTCTTTGAAAACTTTAGGAACTAAACCTGCTTTAAATCCCTGCATAAGAAAATCAGATAGTTCATATCGATACCTGCCATCTTTAGTTTGTATCGTTAATGTATAGTAGAAGAATTGACCATCTTTCGATACCGGACAAGATGCTTTTATTATCATTTTATGTGATGTTGGATCATCCATTTGGATAACATTCTGTGCATTTACAAAATTTTTAGCAGTCCATGAACGAGCACTCGTGTATAATTGATCAGCCGTCCCATTACTTTGAATTACATCAGAATAATATACTTTACCATCTTTAATCGGCAGGTAGCCACATATAGCATCTTGGTCTAGTTTGTGATTGGCTAGTCCTGTCTCCACCTTATTAGGACCAGAATAGACTTTCTGATTATTAACTTTATTAGCCCATTTTTGTAAATCGGAATTTTGCGCAGTGACATTACATGAAATTGTAGCTATAACCGCAATAAATAGAGTGTGTCTTTTCATTTGAATGCTTGGTATATTTCGTTCTCATCAGTATTTATAAATGAGTCTTCATCGATAGCTTTGAGGTGATCACTGTATTTCTTGTTTAAAGCGTCTATGCATTCTTTATGGTAGTTTTCGTTTCCACCGGTTAATACCCGCTTAAACTCCTCTGATTCCATGATGCCACGATAAAGAATTTCTTTTGCTTTCCCTTTTTCTCCAGTAGCTACCATCACTGCAAAGTCTTTTTTCCAATTAGATTGAGAATTGTTTGTCCGGGTATTGATTGCGATTTCAACGAGAATAGCAAGTACAGACCATCCAATCAAGGTACCCATGACACAATAGATAAGGGCTGGGAATCCTAACCAATTGATTCCATCTGCTCCAACTATACCTCCGGAGTATCTGGAATATTCCCACGCAATACATGACGAGAAGAAAACTACGATTGAACCTATGATACCTAACACTAGCACTGTTTTTGACATAGCTGCTAGAGTGCTTTCGGCAGCTGTTAATTTTTTTGTTTCCATGTGTGGTTTTATTTGTTACAGCAACAAAGATAGTGGTAATATATTTGTAATGCCAATAGAAAATTGTATTTTAGCTCAAAATAAATCAAATATGGATCAAGAACAGGAGATTAAAAATCTACGTCGCAAGTTGTCTGAATTATCTCGTGATTACTATCAATATAGGGTCGCGGTATTTAATAAATCTATAGCTGTTGCCATAGCTGTTTTATTGGGCCTGATAGTAGGATACCTGCTATAAATGATATTATGGTACAAAAAATAGTTATGACCGTATTGTATATTTTTAGTTTCAAATATTTAGCTTGCAGTCTTTCGCTCTCTTTTCCTAATTCCTCATCCTGTTTCATAGAATTAATATAGGCATCGTAACTTCTATGCAAGTGAATAATTTTGTAACCTTTAGGAGTGATTTCAACGGGCGAATCTATTTCATCCGGGCAATCTTCAGTTATTAGTCCCTCCATGATTCATTGTTTCCGGTAACTAATAAGTTGTTCTGGTAATAATTTAATTTGTAGCTTATCCAATATATCGTATTGAATACGTTTTTTACGAGGGTCGCAATATAGATCACTTAATATAATACCTTTGAAATGAATTTCTAATGATTCCATAGTATAAAAAAATCAATTCCTTATGTCGTGTGCCAACTGGAACCACCCAGCCACCCGGTTTTACGAGTGCACGACATAAGGAATTGACGAGTTAGTTTATTTTGATAATAACTAAAGTACAATTGTTTTTCAAAATTAACAAAAATAAAGCAGAGTTTTTTGCTCCGCTTATTTGTGATTAATATTGATTGAAATAATTTATAACGAATTTATTCTACTGTGTTGACGATCATGAAATTTTCCAGTAAGTCAATTTTATTAGTAAAGTAAGATAATGGTATCATTTTATTATTGTTGAATACCCATTCTAAGGCCTCGGCTAATAATTCTTTATTGATAATTTTTACATTAAAGTTGATTTCTAATTTTGATTGAGATGATGTTCTTGTTAAAAGTTTATCATTATTGTCGGAATTTTGATAACTACAGACATAACATCTTAATAATAAAGCTAATGTAAAGTAAAAATAACGGTTAGGAGAATAACTTGCATTTAATTCAACGTTAAATATTTGCTTTGGAATTATAGTTTCTATTTGATCTATAAGTTCCTGTATTGAGTAGCTCTTATAACTTATTTTATCATAGGAATCAGGTTCACAAATTCGAAGATATGTGAGTAAACATACTAAATCTGAATATATGATTTGATTATAGTTATACATATTTAGAGATAGACGAATATGGGTGAAAATCTTTTCTATTTGTCTTAATGATAGGTTTTTATACATGAATAGAATGTTAGCTATAACTAAAAAAGACTCCTTTAGTCCATCTCTTGAATCTCTCGCCTTTTCATAGCTATCAAAGCCATAATAATCATATAAGTAGTTACAGAATTGTACTATATTAGGGGCTGGTAATATATATTCAATATCAATAAATCTTTTCAAGTATTCATCGGCGTCTATTAGATCACTTCCATAATATCCACGTATAGAGTTACTTAATTGTTCCTTATCTATGGATAAGACAAATACTATATTAGGTATGTTGAAAAGATGTTTAATTCGTTCTAAAGTTTTTACTGCATAATGTGGGTTGCATCGATCAAGTTCATCTATGATAAATATCAATGGTTTTTTGTCACAGATTTCATTAACGTATTTTTCGAGTTCATTTTGAAAGAACTTTAATTCTTTTTTTTGATTTTCATAATTGTCTATCTCTTTGCTTAGCATTGCAGAGCCTTCTTCAATAAAATCAGATATAATATTAAGGGCTTCTTCACCTACTTTCCCTTTTAGCATTGCTTTGAGTATTGAGGGGCCAGCTTTAATGGTAATTTTCCCTAATCTGGTCAATATAGATGTGAAAGTTGTTGTAGTTTTGGTGCTCAGGCTTATTTCTTTTAGTTCCCCAAGTAATCCGACAAGAGGGTCTGAAATGAAATCATTTCCCCAGGCATTAAAGTACAGTGTCTTGAATTCATTTAATTCAAGATATGCCTTCCACATTTCTACAAATGTGGTTTTCCCTGTTCCCCATTTGCCATTTATTGCTAATACGAAGCCTTTATCATATGTAGTGATAATCGTTTTAAGGACTTCAGCATACTTCTCCCGATCCAGTTTACAATTTTTGAAAGGCTGTTCTGCTGGGATTTCTAATTTTTCAAGTTTGCATTTCATAGGTTATAGTTTTATTTGTTACGGCAACAAAGATAATGGTAATATATTTGTAATGCCAATAGAAAAATGTATTTTAGCTCAAAATTTGATAGACAATGGAAAGACTCACAGCAGAACAATTAAAAGTAATCGATTTATCGCTTATCGAATGGTATTATGAACAAGCTATGGCTCGCCATAATGATCTTGTCCGTGTAGAATCTCTTATAACTGAAAGGGGATATACTTTGTTTGCTATCTATTTTGGCATTTTAACAGCTGCAATAGGATATATTCTTACGCATTTGAGTGCAAATGATGATGCAGCTTTGACTTCCGGATGTTTGTCTATTGTTGTTTTTACATCTATTTCTATTGGTTATATTTATCATGTCATTAAACCACATACTCTTCTTGCACCAGGAAAAGAACCTGATAAGTTTACTATACCGCAATATATAGCTTATTTTAAAGGGAAAGATATTGATCAAAAGAAACAAGTAGTTAGTGATGAACTAGTTGTACTTCAGCAAAAGATAACTGCACAGGAGGCAATGAATAAAAAAAGAGTCGAATATACTAAACGTTCTCTTGCATTTCTGATATTCGGCTCTTTTGTGGCTGTCACTTCCTTTTTAATAGCATTTGCTATTTATTGATCAGATCGCTAGTATCTAAACCATTTGTTTGAATAGGAGTATCACTTGTGATGTCAGGCAGTGAAACAGGGTCATCTGTAGAACCATCAGCATTGCAGCAGTAAGAATTTCGCGGACCATCTTTTAAAGATAGAACGGTGATATTATTAGTATATCTCATTGTTAAACGGGCGAATCCCTCACTATAGTGCGCCCACCGGTGTTATTTCCGGAACCAGCTGCCTGGTTACACTATGGTAAGGGATTCATGTTTTTATAACGATATTGGGCGATGGCTAAAGTACGATTTTTTCTATATATAGCAAAAAGAAAGCAGAGTTTTTTACTCCGCTTTCCTGTCTCAATATATTTTTGTGATTAGAAATTGGCTACTTCATAATACTTAAAGAAGTAGTAGAGGGCTACCTTATGCCATTTAGTTAATTCCTTGTCACCAGATAAAAGTGATGATACAGTGCATTTGTCGATGCCTGTATAGTTACTTAAGTGCTTGCTTTTTAAGCCAAGCTTTTCCATACGCTTCTTAATCCAATCGACGGTAATGCTGTCGATATCCTTACGATCAAAGTTTACAGCCGATACAGTCAGCTTCCAATCATCCGGGATTTCTCCCTTAAACATTTCTCGTACACGTTCGGTTAGTTCCTTTTTGGTAAGGAACTTGTCATTTACTAAGTCTTTTTGCTCTGCGCGAACGATTAATCGGCTATCGGAGTAAGAGACTACTTCTATGGATATATGTCCATAACGTTGATACTGCTTTGCGAATTCGTCGATTCGCTTTTTACTCTCGGCAGAGAGAGGTAGTAAGTCTAAATTCTTCATAATTCATCAATTTACGATTTGATAATCGGGTATTTAATAATGCAATATACTTTGTAATGGAGGGGCTTTTGCCCCTCCGGATCACAATTTGATGAGTCTCATTTGCCCGATGTCGAAAATAGCAATCTGTTTGTTTTCACGCCCGAATTGCTTGGCTTCTTCAAGGTTGGTGAAAATCCTGATGGAGTCGAAATAAAACTGATTGTTTTCTTCGTTAAGCCATCCACCGACTTTCTTTTCGTGCATCAAAGCATGATTAAGAACTCTTTTCAATCCTTCTTCTCCGAAACTGTCTTGAGTCTCAAGATAGGCGACTGAAATACCTTTTGTGACCTTTTTTAAGGTTGTGAGGTCAACCGTGAATCCATCAGGATTCGCATTTGCTATCTTTAGGATAGCCTCGAACAATTGTTCCATAATATAAAAGAACTTATGCGGACGTCACCCGCGTTTGTTTGACACTGCAAATATATAGAAAAGTTTGCTACTAACAAACTTTTTATTGTTTATTTGTTTGCTACTAACAAACTTTTATCTGTTTCTTAGACTTTCTTCGGTTTCCTCTTTACGTCTGATCGATTCGTCCATCGAATACAGGGCATCGAGTAAAAGACCTTTTCGGATTTCCGGCTTTTTAGTCATGTCGGACTGTGCCAGGGAATCAAGAAGGCGGAGCTGTGCGTCGAATACGCGACCGTAACTACCCTTTCCCTCTCCTGAAAAAATACGCGGATAGGAATTGGCCATACATGACAGACTTCCTAAAATATACCAATACATGAGTATTTTTCTGTCTTCAGGAAGATGGTGAAGAATGGCTGCATCTTTGTCTAATTGATTAATGTCGAATACCTTATTACGATGCCACAAGCAGGCTAGTAGGTGGTCAATCTTCGTTGGATCTGAACGCATTGCATCAAGATAGGTCTGTAGATACATGAATTGTTCAAAGGTAATATCAAGCAACTGATCTTCTGGGCCGATGAATTTCCAAAGTCGGCAATGGATGGTTGGATATGGGTTGCTTGTCAGATCCGGTGTCAGGTGATAGTATTTGCGCATGGGCAATGAACTATCTTCTTCCGAACAAATAAGGAAGTCAAACAAGTTGGCAAGCATTGATACTTCTTCCGGATGAAGAAGACAGCTATGGTGACGGACATAGAAGCGGACTGTTGGACTTTCTTGCCAAATTCTGATACGTACATACTCTTTAAATATTTTCTTATGCCGGCATACATGAGCTTTCAGGCAATAAAGCATCATGTATACCTTAACTTGTTCTACCGGTATATCTGACTTTGTGAGTTTGACTAGATAAAGAAGCTGTTTCGGGGTGAGTTCGTCCCAACTTCCTGGAAGTGTGTATGTATCATCATTAATTCGTATAGTATGCATAGTGTTACGATATTGAGGTGAATAGTTTCTTTTCTTTAGAATTGAAGTCAATAGCTTGTGACGTTGTTTCAACTCCCAGTTCTTCCGCATTTTCGGCCAGATAAGTGTGTATTTTCCCTGAATAATAAGTTGCCTGGTCTGCAAAAAAATTGCCGTTTGCGTCCGGGTCTTGATAGATTGGTCGAATAGTGGGAGTATATTCGATCGTTCTGCCGGCTACATGTTGTTCGGTTGTTTTCTGTGAGGTATATAATTCGGCAGTTTTATTGGCTAAGTAGCGGATGATATAGTCAATAAGTACTTGTTGTTTGGGCGTTTCGGTATTTTCTGAAAGAGCTTCTTTGAGTATGTCATAGACTTTATCCGTTATCATTTCTCGAATGTTGTGTTCTTGAAGTTGACGAATGGTAGGGAACATGATACGATAAGATAGGATAGAATAATCAATGTCTACCATACCGAGATCCTGGAATTCTGCTGCGTTACGAATGAAGCAAAACCGGGGTATATTATCGATAACATAATTAGGATAATCCTTTTTGTTTTCCTCCAGGTATGATATTAGCCGGTCAAGTGCTTGCATTCCGCGAAAACAGAGATTCTTTTTTGCTGCTGCGATCTTTGTGTCACTGGCAGGAGAACGCTGTCCCTGCACGTTACTTACTGTGATACCGGCATCACCGAACATAACACCCAGTTCATCAGATGCGAGCATCAGGGTTAATGGGCCGAGGGCACGCAGTAGTTTGTTGTATAAGTCAGATCCTTTGTCTTCATGAGCTTTACTGATCGTTGATTTACCGATATACGGTTTGATGTATATATCCAGTGCATCTTCGATATATGGTTCGATTGATTCGTAAGGCAGTGAGGAGTTGATCTTTACTACCTTTTTGAGGGTGTCGATGTCGGGGATTAGTGCGTTCATTTTATTCTGTTTCTGGGGTTAAACCTGTATTCTTTGTCGCTCCGGTACCTTGGTCCAGCGTGGTGAGTTGACAATTAGTCACCGAGAAATAAATATCTTTAGGCCAGTTATTCATGGCTTTTGCAAAGTAGAGAGGTTCCAATGTTGCATCCTGATACATCTTCATGAGTGCCTGTTCTATGATAAATAACTCCCGTGCTTCGGTACCATTGATACTTTTTCCCTTACCTGGTGCGGATCCGATTATCGAAGGATGTACGCCCATACCGTAACACATCATATTGCTGACCTCTTCGCTGTCTTCAATATACTCACCACCTTTGAAGAAAGATTCGAGTGGAGTAATAATGATGTCTTTTTCTTCAAAGCCTTTTACACGATCGTAGCGAAAGTGAGAGACAAAGCCTTTGCCGGCATTTTCTTCACCGGCAAGAAAATCATTCATATCCTTCAGGAACTTTTCTTTGCGTGCTTTCTTCTCGTCATCTTTGACTATGCCTTCAGATGCAAATAACTTTTCCCAAAAAGACTCTTGAATATACACAATGTACCTCAGTGCCATTTGATTTTTAATCAATGATTTTTTGAAAACAGGGATTGCACTGGAGAAGTCATACCAGCCGGATGCAAAAACACTCCACCAATATGGATGACTATAATAAAACCGTCCGGGTGTAGAGATGCGGAGGTTATGGATAAATCTCCGTTCTTTTCCTACAATTTTCTCTCCTTTGTCATTGGGAGCAAGTCCCATTCTCATTTTGAGGTCGAGTAGTGGAGTCTGCCGATCGAGCAGAGGAGTGGCAATCAAATCTGTTGGTGTACCGGTATGCCATTCTGCAGAATAACCGTGCCATTCGCTTTTACCAGTCTTTTCGTCAATTTCACTGATCCTGGAACAAGTGGACTCCTTAGCTTTGATTTGTACGAGTTTGGGGGATTTATTGTCATTGTTGAATATATACTCCAGGTAGCCGTCATAGAATATAACCAGATCGTTTGCCAGCTCCATACGGACAAAATTGAAGTTGTTGTTTTCAAGGAATTCAAAAATTTCCGGCTGCTCGTACGGAAGAACTTCCTCTTTGACTATTTTCCTCGTTTTAGGGTCCCGGTATTTCCGATAGACGAGTATGCTGTCACCGAATACAACTTTATTCTTGAATTCGATATTGCTGCCTATGGTGACGTTGGTACCGATTTTTTTCATGATGTCATAAGGCATATGATTATTTCGTCCGCGTGGTATCCATTTGATTGGATTCTTTTCTCCTTTGGGAGCTACTTCGATAGGTGTAGGATTCTTATCAGTGGCGATATCACTGTTATCACTGAATTTGATAACATTCTTTCCACCTTTTAAGACGGCATAAGTATCATAGCCTTTCATTATAAGATTGATTGAGGGTTGTTGTTGCTTCATTAGAAATATACTTTGAGATTGTTGAATTTGGTGATAAGGCATCGGCGGATTTTTTTCGGAGTAGCTTCTCCGGCAGGTAATACGTTAATAGTGCTTCCACTGCTATGGAATGAGGTCAATACTGCACGATCGTAGGTGACAAGTTCGCCTGTGCTCTTTTTACAGAATTCAATGGAGAATTCGATAGGCTTACCGTCTTGTCTACGCTCCATGAGTTTCCATATCTTACTTTGATGGATTCTTTTGTCTATACTTTGCATAAAAAGGTAGTATGAGAATGATTAGTAATATTGGGATACCAATGATTAAGCCATACTTGAATCCATCATCAATTCCGTCCGCGATAGAACCGCTGGCATTCTTTTGGGATTCGGATTGTTTGTTTTGCTGAAATGTGACGTCAGTCGTTGTTTCCTGTTTATCAGATATACGTGTAGTGTCATCTTTCTGAAGCAAAGTTTTGATCGTTGTCTTGCTCCCTTCAATCTCGATATTCGATATTGGGGGTAGTCCGGTAGATGGGGCTGCTGATTTCGTTGTGTCGAAGTTAACTTTAACTTTCCAGTCTTTACCCGTTTGTTCCTGGTTGAGGTTGAATCGGGAATAGGTATCTTCGGTTCTAATTCGCAGTGCGGAATCTGTGATAGAAAGATCGCTTTGTTCTTGAGTACTACGATTGTTTTGAAGAGTACTACGGCAACTACACAGTAGCCAGGCAATAGCCAGGCAAGCAAGATAGATGAGAGTGTGTGCATGATGTTTCATTGTTTACGGTTGTTACACGTTAGGTTTACACATTTGAATCGTTTAAGATCAGCTATTTCTTTTTCATTTTCTGCTATCTTTTTATCTTGGGATAGCTGGTTGCTTTCTAGTTTTTCTATACGGGTAGTCCATTTTGTTTCGCTTTCTATTTTCTCTTTTTTCATAGCCTCCTTGTCAGCTCGCAGGTCAGCGATTAGTTCCTGATATACATCTTGTACGGAACTAAGAGCTTTGGCTTCTGCTTGCTTCTTGGTGTATTTGAGAGTAATAACTCCAGTGATGGATGACAAGAGACCACCACCAAGCAAGAATGTGAGTAGGTTTTGTGTAATGACATCGTTCATGACCTTCTTTTTAAGCAAAGGTATCAGGTGTATGGCAGGCGATAAAGGACAGGGAGGAGAGCCGATTTTGGCAAAATGAATTTTCTTTACATTTTTAAAGGTGCAGCATATAAGGGAAATTGAAAAACTTTAGGTCGAAACTTTTTTTCAGGGCGGTGCGTGGTCTTGCGACAGATAAAGGGGAAATTTTTCCCCTTTAAAACCCTTTTTTTGCTGGATGACAGTTTTTTAGACTTTTATTCATGGGAATTGAATGAGATAAAAAAAATGCCGGAAAACGGCTCGGAATGATTAAGTAGTTTTTTTGTCACAAGCTGAAACTGCTTAATCATTCCGAACCGTTTTCCGGGAATACGCCCCTTTCTCATATTTTGGGGTGGGGCAGAGTAGTATTTCTATTCTATTGTCTCTTTTTCCTTTTTCTGCCTGTCGCCATATATAGATGCATCTCTTTCGAGGAATGTTTTCCGACTTTATTCCGCGAAGGTAAATGTTTCTTTTCCTGTGCAAAGCTCAAGTCGTTCCGGTTTATCTTAAAATCTCCACACCTACGGGTAGTATTTGAAGCTAAAAGCTTGGCGTCGTTGCAATAAACACCTTCTGGTGCGGCATAAAGGCGAAACATACCCCGAGCGAAAGCGACGGAATAAAAAAAAGCTCCAGGCAGGGAGAAAGAGGTTAAAGGCTCACACCCTCCGGACTTCAAGTTCAAGAATAAATTAACAATTAACACAGAGAATTATGAAAACAAAAAACATGCCGGAGAGCTGGAAAAGACAATGGTCGAAGTTTATGTATTGTTTCTTTGATTATTTGCCCGTCAAGTATGAAGCAAACGAAAGGGAATGGAAAGTTCGGAAAATGATTTGGGACTTTAAAGACGGGAAACGTAGTTTGGAAGTAGCAGAATTGATTGCAAAGAAGATACGGGAACAGTTCGGAGCAGAATGCGAAAATATAACGTTAACCTGTATTCCAGCCAGTTCTTCAGATAAGAATGAACTACGTTACAAGAATTTCTCGGAAGAAGTGGCAAGGTTGGCAGGCTGTAAGAATGCCTATCAAGCAATAACTGTAGAAGGAGGGCGTTTGGCTATTCATGAATATAAAGGAGTAAAGACGATACAGAATGTGGAAATAGTCAAATTTGATAAGCCTTTTTTTAAGGGAAAGAAAGTTCTTGTATTTGATGACATACTGACACAAGGTACGAGCTATGCGCGATTTTCATGCGCACTTGAAAACATGGGTGCAGAAGTTTTGGGAGGATATTTTTTAGGTCGTACTTTAATGAAATAAGAATATGAATAATTTGTTTGATATGACAGGAGAATGTAGACATTTTAGTGACAATGAGCTAATATATAATATTACGAATAGTGAACGGGCTGTTTCTCAATTCACAGAAGCATTAAGCCATAATGAAGACTTATCCGTGGAAATGTTGTTTGAGGAGTTAACACCAGGAAGAAAAAGAGTGGCACTGGCAGCAGTGGAACTGTATAAAAGGATACAGGAACGTAAATTTGAAAAGCAGGTAGTACGTTCCAGTGAGGATGTTTATAAAATTATGTGCCCTCTGATTGGTGAACTGGAGGTTGAGGAATTTTGGTTGTTATTACTAAATCAAGGGTCTAAAGTCATTAAGAAGATAAGGTTGTCAAGTGGTGGCATTGATGGAACGTATGTAGATGTAAGAATATTGCTAAAACAGGCTATAATGAATAATGCGACGCAAATAATAGTTGCCCACAATCATCCAAGCGGAAATAATCAGCCGAGCATGACAGATAATAGGTTAACGGAAAAAATTAAGAAAGTAACTGAAATAATGGAGATTCGTTTGGCAGACCATTTAGTAATCTGTAATCATAACTATTATAGTTATTCGGATGAAGGATGTTTATAAAAGGAAGGGTGCAGGGGCACCCATTCCGTTTTGCTCGCACGCTCGCAAAACGGAATGGGACCCGGAAATAGGTATTATTTATTTGATTTTCGTTCCTTTAATCACGAAGAGGCGGGAGTGCTGATGGTATATTATTTATTGTTTAGGAAGAATATCCCCCCTGCACTTGTTCCCGGTAGAGTGAAATAAAAGTTCATACCTAGCCATAACGTATCAAAGGCATCTGTAATGTGTGTTTTGTATTCGTCTGGATTGTCGGGGGTATCAGGTGTTCCTTCAGGCGTTTTATCTTTTTCAAATCCGTTCTTTCCTTGTTTAATTCCAGTCTGTTCCATTGCGATCTTCAAAAACTCATTTTGATACAGGTTTATTTGGATCCAAAGGAATTGCGGATCTCCTTTCAAGGTTAGGTCGATATTCAGATGTTTCCATTCATGTTTAGGAGCTTGGCCGACATATACCATTGTAACTTTATATCCGTTTTCTTTGAATACACGTTCGATGATATCTGCGTAAGTTTCGGTTGATGATCCGGATTCCCAAGTAAAAGTGTGGTCATAATAGACCACTACATCACGGTTTAGTTTTGGTCGGTAGTAATCGGCTATCATTTTGACTAGATCCTGTAGTTTGCTTGGTGTTTTGACATAAAAAGATTTGAGTACACGCATAGTATGATTATCCAATTGACCGATAATAGCTGTCGATATGGAGGCATTGGAGTCGAATGCCAGGTGCAGTTCTTTAGAGAAGTCAAGATCACCGTCGCCTAGACAGCCGCAAGCTGTTAATTTACTCCAGTTACTGCCAAGATCCCGGAGCCGTCCATTATCAGCGGGTGTGTAGAAATGAATATTATCATCTAAAGCTGAATAGAACCCGTTTTGCACTCGGAATAAACGTTCATTCATAAATGCTGTACGCCAAATAAGAGGTGGAGAGTTGCGATACATTTGCCAGATGAAATCTTCTCCGAGTACTTCCAGGTTATCAAACACGTCATATTCACCATAGAAAACTGTATATTCTTTAGTCTTCCCCTGTTGTGGTTTAATAGGTGGTTGATATTTTCGTGCCAAGTCTAAATCATGCTGGTATTCTTTGATCATGCGCACCACATGGTCTGTCAGTGGCTTACGTTTATATTCCTGCACTTTTTTATATAAGTTTCGGATCAGGTTGATATGTGCCAGCGACATTTCATCTATCTTATCCAAGATCCATTTCCCCATTGAAGCGGTAGGCATATCTGTAGAGTAACTGACGCTGTGATGGTGAGGACAGTCTCCAAAATATTGCCGGTTACCACGATTGGCGGGATCTACTTCGCTCTTTATTTTTTCGTAATTGAGGAACTTTGCTTCAGGGCCTATCACCCAATCAAGTGACATAGAGTTTGCAGACATTCCCTGGTTAAAGGAAAGAATCACCATGACGGTACCATTCCAAAAATGGAAAGCATTATTCCAACCATCAGCTAATATTGGACGTACTGGTTTGCCGAATCCCATGCTTTCCGGAGCTTTGTGACCAACAACATAATGAATGCCTTGTATGTATCCCCATTCGGCAAGTGCTTTGCAAATGGCCGGCAGTGTATTTCCCCAAGCTTTTGCATAGCTGGGAGAGATAAGTCCACCCAAAGAACCTGGCATTTCCCACACATTACGTAGAATGATGCGTGCATCAATTCCTTCCGATTTACCGGTACCACGTGATGCGACTATATATTCGTCATGTGCGTTGATGGCCATTGCCTGTCGTTGCATTCTATTAAAGAATTTGTCTACGACTTCATTCTGCTTTCTTCTTAGTTCATAGGCGGATAGAACAGGAGAGATTTGCGTGTTCATTCTTCTTCCTCCTCTTCAATGGGATGAGTGTCCACTGCTTTCTTGTTTAACATTCCTTTAAACATACTGCGCATTCTGATTCGTTCTTCTTCAAGATTCTCTATCGGTTCGAGCCCCTCCAGTAATGTGACATCATCTGAAGGTTCAAAGGATGGAGGTACCAGTTGCGAGTAATCGAATTTTTCATCTTCCTTGTCAGAACGTGTATATTTGCCTATTTTATCCAATGCAGCTGCAGCTCCCTTTGCATCTTCTTTGTCCATTGCCATATTAAAAGCCTTTTTTCCACCTTCGACAATCATATACCGGTACCAGGCTTTGGCTGCAAGTTGTATGTTTCCTACTAGGCGGTTAATCATGCCTATGTCACGGTAGGCTTGCGATTGGGAGACCGGTTCCGTATTTCCTCCACAGCCGTGTAGTAGAAAATTAACCAGTTCTGTATCTGGAATTAGTGGCTCTTCCATTTTTTTGCTTACGCACAACATCATACGTTTCTTAATCTCCATTTCTCTGGGTGAAAGGAGAGTTGTCGCTTCATCTTTGTCTTTGAATAAAGCACGTTCAATTCGTTCGTATGTGGGATCTTTCTTTGGCATTATTCATTAATACTTTGTTCTTTCATGTATTTATCGGCCAGAGGTTCAGCTGCAGGGCTGCCGGCGATAGCTAGTTTGATGACTGTTTTCCGGAGGTTGAGCTTGGTCTGAAGTCTTCCCTGGTGATAAGCAGTATAGATAGGCGAACTATGATGATTTTTGCAAATATCACAGAAGAAGTCCCGTTGGTCAACTGGGATATTCAATAAAATGGCAATTTCCCCCGGTGGTAAAAGGGCGGAAGACATTTCTTTTATCTGTTGCAGAACTTCTTCGGATAAGGTCATCATTCTAATATATCATAGCGAATGGCATTTTCATACGCTTGGTTAAACATTTGTGAGAAGTATTCGTAATGTTTTCCGGAGGTGAAATAGAAACCATTTTCCCATCGGTGGTTTTGATTAAGGTTTGCAGATCCGGCAATCCCGAATTTATGTTGCCTATTCTCGACTAATAATAGTTTGGCATGACATGAATCAATTCGGATGGACGGACTAATATTTGAGGCAAACAGTAATAGATCGAGTTTATGACGTTTTACTGTCATATCCAGTAGAAGTGTCAGGCTTTCTATTTTTCTTTCGTCAGCGAGAAAAAAAAGAGGGCGTAGGCTATCTTCAGAGATACTGAATGTCATGATCTTCACTTTTGCTGGGCCGATCGCAGATAAAAGAGAGGGCAATACTTCATGTATTGCCCAGTCTCCCTTGTGCATAAACGGTTCAATAGAATCTGGACACAATGCAAGTGGAAAGTTATCCTGAAATCTTTTCATCTTGTGTTAGTGCTATTTCAGCCTCCAATGTGGCAAGTTCTGTCTGATACTTCTCAATACGGTCTAAAGCATTTTGCATAACGGTTTGTTTTCCATCTTTTTGAGCACGGTCAGCAGCTGCTTTACTGTTGGATATGTTGTTCTTCAAACGTTTGATTTGACGGGCTATTTCAATACCACGCACAATGCTGTTTTCACTGAATTCCGGTCTCTTTTCTTTTAATTGCAGATTTCCTTTTCCTTCAGCCCAGGAGTCAATCTGTTTCCATAATTTGCGTCGTTCGTCGTCGAGCTTGCATAGTTCTTCAGCTATCGGTTGTCGTTCTTCTACAGGAAGTTCCGGATTTGCGACATCATTATGCAGGCTTGCATATAATGGGGCGATCTCCTTGATACGATTGTAGGCCTTGCGAATGGATGGATTGAGTGACTCTTCGGTAATGATTTTAACGCCTGGTGTACTTAAGGCGTTGATCTCATCACGTAGTTCTGTGAGTTCGGACATTTTTTCTTCGAATTGTTCTTGAAGGGAGACTAATTCTTCCGCATGATTTTCATTGTCGCTTTCTAGTTCGTCAACGCGAGATTGGATATCAGTGACTATTGTCTCCAGATTGATCATTTCCAGTTTCTTGCTTTCGATCGCTTCTTTCCGTTCGTCATCACTCATCGTTTTTGCTACGATTATTTCCTCCATTGCTGCTGGGTAGATAGCAGGAGAAAATTTGATTTCCTTGTCAATCTTCGTGAGACTATTGACGAGTTGTGTAAAATGTGGATCGAAGATATGTGGAGCTTCTGGAGCTTTTGCAAAATAAGCAGAGAACCTTTTCTTGGCTGGTTCCTTTGCGAGTGCCTCGAAAAGAACTATACCGTCAGCGTATTTGCGCTGACGGTCGCCTAACCATTGAGTCAATTGTTCTTGTCTGGTCATAATTATTCACTTGGAGATGGTGCGGGTTTTAATCCTGCTATGACTTCCATGTCAATTGGTGTTTGTAGGAAGATGGCTGAATAATTGGAGTCTACGGTAGCGGTGTAAGTGGTACCACGACGATCGGCTCTTGCTTTACCTCCGTTGAAAGATGGTGCGGTGGTTGCATACAAGCCGGGTTGCCCCAAGATCATTTGTTTGCCATCTGCATCTTCAAAGATATAATATCCTGGAGTGTTTTTGATTAGTGCATTGAATGCGTGCATTCCTGGAGTATTGCCAGGGAAAAAGAAACCGAGCGTACATTTATAACTGATACCGTCGGCTTCTCCTTGCTGTTCTGCTTTATATTCAACGGTTGCTTCGGTACTGTATAGGTAAATAGGTTGTTTGTAAGTTCCTTCAGCTGGAAACGTAAATGATCCGGCTGCCGTTATTAATTCTTCGTTACTGGTTGCTTTTGATGGATCCGGTACGGTTGGCACTGTCTCAGGAGCATTAAAAGGAACAAAAAGCAACATTCCCTTATAACCTCCCATGTTGTTTTGACCAACTTCCCATTTTAATGGAGCGAATGCGGGACCGGCAGCCATCATGATTAAAGTATCTCCATTGAGATGGCACGTCTGCGAATGCAGTTCGGGGACTGTAATAACCAAAGCTACAAATAAAACGCAGAGAATCAAATAAATGTATTTTTTCATTTGTATAAAAGTTTAGAATAAATAAATAGGAGTGGCCAAACATGACCACTCTTTAGTTATTGAAGATTAAGAGTAGGTTCCGGTTGCGGTTACCACTTCTCCCGCCACTACTGTTACTTGTTTGTTAGCCGGTTTGTTTTTACCGTCCACAGCATTGAATTCAATAGTATAATTGCCAGGAGCCAGTCCCAAAATACATTGTCCATTAGTGCGGCTGGCTGCTTTCCCTTGAATGCTCCAAGTGCCGTTGTCGGCTCCGGTAATATCCACTTGAATAGCTCCGGTTTTACAATAATCACCGGCCAAATCAAGTGATTCATTCTTTTGCTCATTACAGCGGAAGGCCTTTTCATGCCAGTCACGAATACGAGTGTCATATCCGGTTTGTAACCAGAATTGCCATTCGTTCGGATCTTCGTAGATATCGCGGATTTGGCAGAATTTGGTTGCTGCCTGTGTGTTGAATGCGACGTCCATATTTCCTTTCTTTTGTAATACCAGACGTGAACCTTGTCCAAGTGCTTCATGAGATACGATTTCCAATGCTGGACACATTGCATCTTCACGGAGCAATTCAATCATGCGTTGCATGGATGGATATTCCTGCATACGTAGTTTGTTGCGCAAAGCTGCACGTGCTGCTTTCAATACTGTTTCCGCACATTGTAATTGAGGAATACCTGACTTGGATGAACGCAGGTATGTATTTGCTCCTCCAATCCATTCAACTAGATTTTCGTATGCTGCATAGTCTGTGTCAGATGTCGGGGTAACAAAAAGGCCTGATTGGGCGAAGTTGCCGCGAGCTGCGTTAACATCACCACCGGTAATCAGCATATCGATCTTAGTGAAGAGACCGTCAAATGCTCCGGATGGTGAGGAAGAGTCTTCGTCACGTTCGGCATGATAGAGTACATATACGACATCTTCAATGTGTGATTTTACTAACGTGAAAGCAACACGCGTTTCCAGTGGATGTTTTTTGTTAATGTTGCTAACCGGTTCGCCTCCTACAATCAGTAGTTCACCGTCATCATACTTTTGAGAGTTTTCCTTAGTGATGCAGACTACATCTTTGGGTTCGATAACTGAAGGTTCATAGCCAAGCAGTTTGTCAGTAAGGCGGAAATCCTTACCAATTTTGTAAGACTGGGTACCACCGGCACGACGACGTTCATTGATCAATGCGTGTTTGCCTTGCAGATCCATGACATTTAGTCCCAGTATAGCTGCTACTTCCTGCAAAGTTGCGAAAGGGAGAGCACGAAGACCCTTGTCATAAGTGACAAGAGCTTGGTTTAATTTAGATACGTCTATTAATTTGGGAGTAGACATGATTTTTAATAGTTAAGGGTGTGGTTACTAAAATTAAAGGAGACCGTCTTGCTTCAGACGTTCGGTGATGGCCTGATAATCTCCGGGATTTTTTTCGCAGAAGGTGGATAAATCATCCTTAGTTTCACTTGCTCCTGGTTCTGACTGCGGAGAGAGTCCGTTAGATCCGGGTGCAGGAACTTGCTTCAGGTTGTTTACCTGTTCTTTAAGTTGGGTGATTTCATCATCCTTCTGGGTACTTTCATTTTTGAGTTGCAAAATCTCCTGATCTTTGCTTTCTATGCTTGATTTCAGGGTTTTGATTTCTGTGACAGAAGATGCAAACTTTTCATCTACGTCTTTCTTTGCCTCTACCAGTGAAGTGTGTTCACTCTTTAAACGATTGAATTCACCATGTAATGAATCCAATCTTTCTGCTGATAACTCGGTATTTTCTGCATCTTCCTTATTGATTTTGAAAAAAGAGAGAAAAGCCGGCCATGTTGCTTTGAGATTCATTTTATTTTTAGATGTATGATTGGATAATTCTGGCACGATATGCGTGTCCATACCCGCTGCCAGGAGAACGGATGTGGAACGGTCATAAAGACGAACGGCATTGGAGTTGGCGGGAATATCTACAATCGATGCTTCTCTCAACTCGCATTCAGTGACAGTTTCTCTGGTTTGACCAGGTAACAGAACATCTTTGTTTGCTGATGTAGCTATGATTTTAATACCCACACTTGCGGCATTGAAAGTCCCTGCTTCGTATTTTGCGGCAATTTCTTTTGATAAATCATCAACTTTGTCAAAAATAGGAATGGCAGAAAGTTCGTCACCGTTAAGTTGTATATCCTCCCAATGGCCGATAGCTTTGTAGTCCCCCCAATAGGGTGAACCTTCATCGCGGAAATGCATATATAGCATGATAGGGTTCTTCTTAAATGCTTCGATTGACATTCCGGAAGTAAGAACCCGATAGCCGTAGCAGTTGAGTGATGAATCAGAAAGAATAATACGTTTTTGGCTCATTGCACTTATTTTGGTGCAATGATACATTTATTGAGAAGCCTATGGAAGGACGGATTACAGGCTGTAATACTGTAAAAGAGGATATTGTGAAGTCCCTGATAATTTGAGTTCATACCCTGTAAAATCAGTGACTTTTTTGCCGATAACCTTGGTTAGTTCTCCGAATAGTAAATATGTGCCGGTTCCGTATATATATTTGTCTCCGGCAGGATCCTGACAACGCAAAATACACCCTTCTGTTATTCTGTTACGTAAATCATTTGCTGCTTCAGGAGCAAACAATGTTTGGGGAAGTTTAATTGCTGCTGAATGTTTATATGTAATTCCTGCCGCTGATTCGTTCGAGGTAACAGTAGGAGATTCAATGATACCCACTGTAGGGAGACGATGCCAGTCATGTCCCTTTATAATTTGGATACATGCTGTATTCTGATGAACAGCAAATAGGGATATTTCATTTTTGTATAGGATATCAGCGAATAATATGCCTCCCATATTGTTGATTTCTCTCATAATTTATTGATTTTCAATTAGTACACATTTTTAGAACACTTTTCGAACAAAAAAGGGACATTTAACTACACTTGCTAGGTTATTTTTTTAGGCGATTATAGCCCCTTTTTTTCTCTTTCCGACGAATATCAGCTCTCCATCGGTAGTAGTTCTTCTTGAACGCATCTTCCGTGATGGAGTCAATCCCATACATTGTCATGAAATTATGTATTCCATTAATGTATGTAATTCCGTAGCTGTGTTTCTGCTCGTCCAGGAAATCATGTACTTCTGCCCACAACATCCGGTCGATTTTTCTAACAAGAATAACTTGTGAGCGTTTTCCTAAATAGTTGTAGGTCTTGGGATTTTTGCCTGTACTGCGTTCTGGAAGATAAATCTCAAGATTACCCTGATCAATAGGCGGTATATTGATTGGGCGGCGTTCAAGCAGATCATAGATTATGTGATAGATATCAGTCTTGTCTGGGAAATGAATCGGAGAGTCCTGCATATTACAGAACTTTCCGATCAGATACTCCTTAAGATGTGGGGGAACTTCAATCTTAGTAGTAATCATATAAATCATAGTGGTTTAGGTGTGGAGCTAATATACAAAAAAGAACTGAATAATACTTCTTTGGCAATAAAAAATGTGTTTAATTCAAATACCCCTTTGCGAATGCGTACTATTTTTTTGTGCAATAGTACATTACTTCCTTAAATATTCATATTATCCATTGAATATCAACTTGTTATTTCCGTACAAAATGCTGTACTTTTCAGTACGAAATTATAATGCTCCGTACAAAATAAGATTTTGTGCACTTTTGTACGGATTGTACGGTTTCGTACAAAAATCGTGCATCGTATAAATATTTGATTATTAATGTAATAAATAACGAAAATACAGGGCTTGCACGAAAGCACAAAATTTTCTACTATTTTTAGATAGGGTATTTTTAAGAAAGAAATAAAAAATAAAAATAATATATATATGCCCTTTTCAACGTTTCTCGCCTTCCCATGCACGTTTGTCCAAAACGTTTTTGATAGAATGAAGGGGAGGCGAGGGGAGCGAAAAAAGAAAACCCGGTACGCTGAAGCGCACCGGGAAATAATACTATCGCGTATATAACAGAAATGTCTCGACTTATGTTAACGCAAGTCATCAGGATAAAACACTTGAGAAATCAGTTCGTATTCACGAGGTAGAGATTTGACACCTACAACTACGCAAATCCCTTTTGCTGCAAGCTCATATAGTCTCTGTGTCGTGATGATAGAACCGCGAAAGTTGTAATTGCTGCATAATACGAAATATGCAGTTGATAGGTCAATGGAATAGATGTCCTTGCGTATGATCTTCTTTCCATCTGAAGGTACTTTTGCAAATCCTAAACGAACAGCCAGGCGCGACATGAGTTGTTCTCGGTCATCTGCAGTCGGTGCGATGATAACCATTATTTTATTCTCTTTTTTTATCGTCATAATGTTGCGTGTTAAAGCGGAATTTTGTATATTTACAGAGTAATAAATTGGGATAATCTACTCATCTGCGATTAGAGTAGAAGTGAGGCTTAGTTGTAGCCGGTACCATTTTCGGCACATGTCGAATTGCATTATAATCATCAGAAAACTCCAGAAAACCCTCTAAGCTGTTCTTTCGAATCATTTCTTCCATCATATACATAGTCGCTATTTTTATGAATAAATCGCGTGATGCCGGCTTGCAATATTCGTCAATACGAATGCTATCACCTTCAGGAATAGCGGCCAGAATGTTATTGACTGCATGGTAAAATCCCATGAATCGATCCGGGTTCTTATGGAAGATAGGCATGACTTCATCTAATACATCTTTATAACTCTGCATTTTCATATCTGTATTGTTTTACGCCAATTCTTGAATATTCTTCAAGAAATTGCAAGTTCCTAGTTGGTTCTATTCATTAAAAAAACTTGGTCTTTTAACAAAAGCACATTTCTGTTATGAGGTTATTTATTTATTTTAAATTCAAAAATATTATCTATCAAACTATCCACAAAGACATTATTTAAAGCATCATATTTTTCACTCCAACTTGATTTCTTGTAGTAATCTAAAATCTGGTTTGATGTGCGTTTTATGCTTTTAATGTGCGTATATAGGGGGGACTTATTCAGGTATAACTTGCTAGGAAGTACTTGCAAACAGTAATGTTTTCCAATATAATCTTGTATAGGTCCATCATCTTGTATGATAAAATAATATTCAATCCCGTATTTTTCAAGCCAATAAGCAATCCTGTATGCAAAATAGCAACATCCACCAGAGTTTATATTATACAGCCTATCTAGTTCATAGGCTGTATAATTCAGTTTTGTAACTACAAATTCCATGATTTACATAAAGTTTACATCACATCTTTTGAAGCAATACATTGCTCCTACACGTTCTGCATCAGATATA
Source organism: Bacteroides sp. MSK.18.37 (assembly GCF_019129155.2). Classification (NCBI taxonomy): domain Bacteria; kingdom Pseudomonadati; phylum Bacteroidota; class Bacteroidia; order Bacteroidales; family Bacteroidaceae; genus Bacteroides; species Bacteroides sp. MSK.18.37. The sequence goes on from NZ_JAHOIB020000001.1 coordinate 4,986,374, forward strand.
TTTTTCTCTATCCAACTAAACGAAATTTTCTTTTTCATAAGACATTACGCTTACCTATACAGCATTAGGTTCAAGTTCTATTCTGTTTTATGCAATTAATATTTCTCTCCATTCGATAGATAAGCAGCCGGGTTCTGGGGCTGGTCCGTACCATGCAAGATACCATTTGCCATATTTATTGGCTCGCCACATTTTACCCTCATACTTTCCGGTCGGTATGGTATAAGAATACTCCGGCAACCCTTTAAAAGTTTGTTCGCTCATGAGTGCATGAGTTTTATCCAACTCAATGTAACGTCTATGCGGTTGTTTCCAACTTTGCCCTGACGGGTCGGTGATTGGCGGTATTATTTGTTCTCCATTCATTTCTTTTTCTGTTTTACTCATAAGATATCTCTGTGAGAAGCATACATGTGTAGCCATTTCTCTGACCAGTCAATTGTGCTTATCATCCAACCATACGGGATTTCTATATGTGGATTATCAGGATAATAAGCGTACCAGTGTATACTTATCTCACTTTCATGTTGTACTACTTCAAAGTCTCTTATTTGGCACTTTAGCCGTTTTATGATTTCTTTTTTAAGTTTGTCTGATTTGAGGCAGACTTGCTGTATTGTTAACTTTTCCATATTCTCAAAAGTCTATTAATGTTTGTTCATTTGTAGAATCATCTTCTGGAATCCCATCTCCTGTATAGGATCCTGTTCCAACAGTAAAATATTCTATTCCTCCAGCTTTATCATCGATGATAGGACGACCATCTTTATCCAGTTGGAAAGGTTTGCCAGTTTTACTGTCGTATTTATGTGGGTTGAATATGTAGCCTTTCCAGTCACAATACATAATGAACTTCTTTTTGAATGCAGTCGGTGATATGAATTTCCTTTGAGCAGGATCATATGTACAAAAGGCATCATATAAGTCCTTCCGGACAAGACGCTGATTTAAATGTTCATTTGAGGAGAAATATTCGTCTGCCCAGGATATGAGGGTTTCGCCCATTTCTTGGCGAAGCTTCCGTTGTTCGAGTCGTTCTCCTGGAGCTTGCACGACTCCAAACTGAAGATAGAGCTGTATGCAGTTGGCCAATAAGTTCCAAGTGAGATTCCATTGGTCGAAATCCCATTCGGAGAAAAAGAGTGTACCAAAGTCATCAATAGGCTTACGTGAATCGTTGTAATAATCGGAGAAGGCAAGGAGCCACTGTCGATCAGTAAAGCTGGAGCCACTACCACGAATTGCATGGTTGGTGGCAATGTAGATTTTGGGAGATGCGGAAAAAGGTATAGTAATCCTTCTGCCTCCTTTATAGTTAACACTCCAATCTCCGGTAATATTGGGGAATAAAAATTCAAAATTGAAGTTCTGCAGTACGTCATCAATGAATACTAGCTTAGTATTTTCAAGTACATCATTCCAAACAAATTGATCATTGAAGAGGTCGCTTCTTTTTCCAGGTATGTAAGCTGTGGGAATAGCGCAGCGCATGAGTTCCCCAATTAAAGATTTACCACTTCGGCCATTGGAATCACCTACTTCGGATTGTTTTCCGTCCATTCCGACAACAGCTTTTGAAACGTTATTATCTTTAGCTTCCATTATCATATAACCTATGGCACATAACTTACTTAAAAGATGAATTCGATTCTCATTCTCTTCATCGGCATCTTTTTCTACTTCAGACTTCCGCCAGGAGAAATTGCTGGCATTTTTTAGAAAAAGGAGATAATGGCATTTTTCCCCATCTTTTGAGATAGAATAGGTATAATGATTTTCTTGATCTACCTTGAAAGTGATTAATGGGTAGCCCAAGTATTTGGCGGGAATCATTTTTCGTTGTTCTGCCCATATATGGTGGCTGATATTCTCGTATCCCATTTCTTGTACACTGTCTTTGGTTATGTACCAACATTTGGTATCGAAATAAAAATATTGGCTTTCTCTATTAGGCTTTATAAAATTCGGTTCAATGAAATTGAGAAGTGATAGTTTGTCCGGACCTACATATTGAGATACCCCTTTGATAAGCATCTCGTTTACTTCCTTTTTACAATAATGTTTTGCAAATTGAAATAAATAGTCTCGTGCATCCGATGCGTCGATTGCTTGGACGACCGGTGGATCCAGGTGAATAAACTGATAGGTTTTGTCAAGACGACGAAGACGACCAAAACCGCGATTTTGCAGAAAATTATGGGAATTGACATAGCAGAATTGATATTCAATACGCGGGTCTCCTCCCCGGTCTTTTTTCTCTACTTCTTCCCAAAATTTTTCATCATCATCGAAAGGTTGTGCCAGGACAACTTTGCCTGTGTCATCAAACTTCCATCGGTATCTTCCGAATACAAATTCAGGAAGGTTTTTGAGAATATCCTTATGACGTTCGGCAAAAGCTTCATGAGAATGCAGACACCATAACTCTTGTAATTTGTGATCGGTCCAAGTTGTAACCTTGAACATTTCAACATACTTTCCAAGACCTTTTTTTTGATTACACGCAAATTCGATATCCTTTGCCAATTCATCTTCATGATCTTTAAGGGTATTTGAAAGCAGGTCATCCAGACCTTTGTCTCCAGCTTCATTCTTCTGAATGTGGCCAACAAAAACTTCTACGTAGATATTTCGATTCTTAAGAGTACGCATATACTCTTTGAAGTTTTTGGCAGCGTAGAAAAAACAGTAAGGACGTTTTTCGACACGGTCATTAAGTCGGATATTAGTGCTGATATCATCCCAATCAGAGTCAAATATGAATGCAACTTCTTTAACACCACATGTTGTGATGATCTTTACTAGATCTTCCGGAAGAGAGCTGTTTTCTTTACTACCTAAATTTTGAATGCCAGAAACAGCAATTGAGGGAACTCCGTGTTTGCATGCCTTCTCTGCTTTTTTTTCTCCTTCCTGGATATAGAGTCTGGGGATTTGCTCTTTCTCCTTATACATACGGCGCAGTTTTTCTGGAATATAGATAGGCGTACCACTTCCTGAAGGTGATTTATATTTGAATGGTTTCCCTTCTTTGTCTAAATGTGCATCTGGAAATTGCCATCGTACCCGAAAATATTCTTTCCGTTCACCTGTGTCTTTTTTTCGATGATCTTTCCTGGAATAGGTAACCGGCATGCCTTCGAGATCATAATATTCTATAATCACGTCATCTCCGGATGAATCAATCTCTCCGGATCCGTTTATGGTACCAGGATGAAATGTACGTGCCTCGAAAATTGATTTCGTATCACCGGTTTTATAAATCTTGGCTGTGACATCTTCAAAAGTCAATCCAGAATCAGAAAGCATTTTAGAACAAAAGCTGCAGACATCATTGCCTTTAGCTTTTTTACTTCCTTTCTTCATTTTCTCGATCTGCTTTTTTTTCTGTTCCGGACGCTGATCAAGAATGACGTTGAATTTGTGTGCCAGATATTCGAGAGCATCTGGGAATTCTTTTTTCTCGACTCTCATTAAATAGTCAAGTGCACCAACTCCGTTGACTTGATGGCAAGAAAAGCATCCATAAATATCTTTGACCGGGTGTATGCTAAACTTCTTCGAAGCTTTGCATACAGGGCAGTCACATATGTAACTAGTCCCAGATTTACGAAGATTCTGGAAGTCTTGTACCACATCAATTAGGTGGCTGGCTGATGCGTCTTTGATGCGTTTTATATCATCATCAGTAAAATTCATAGCTATGTTTTTTTATTTGGTACGGAGAAAACAAGTTCTTTGAGTTGCAAATGAAGCTGTTTTCTAAGGACTTCAATAGGACTGGATAAAAGTTGCGCGTCTGCCTGCTGAATTATTTCTAAAAGATGTTGAGCGTCTTTTGGATGAATATCATTAATGGTGAGTAAACCACGATTGTCAATGTCTACATACATAGTATTATCTTTTTTTACGCCCTCCTACGGCTTTATGGTGATAACTTAACTTATACCGTTGCCGTAGTTTTTCCGCATATTCAGATGTTGCATCTTTGGGATCAACGAGAACTTGCGTCCGGGCGTCTATTCTTAACAATATCTTGTTTGATTCTAGCTGAACAGATTGCTGACAAAGAGCTGCAACTTCTTCCGGATCATCGTTCTCAAAAAGATTTATCTTTTCTCTTTTTTGAGTGGATGGGCTGGGGGAGTGAACAACTTTCATAGCTTACTATTGTAATTCATTTAACAGCTCTTCAATAAATTCCTTTAAGTATTGAGGCATCTCCTTTGTTTCTATCTTCTCTTTTTCTTGGAATCTATAATAGTCACAGGCCGTTAAAATGATATTACGGGCAATAAATGAGTTTTGCATGATCTGTACTATAGCTGGTATGATATTGATAGGGGAACCGGTAATTACTGCCGGAGTGGCAACGAGAGAATCTTGCTCTTTATAAAAAAAACAAAGAGCACTCATATTATTTGATTTAATAATATTTGAAATTTCATTCATTGCGGAAGTTATACGTTTTTCTGTTTCTTCAAAGTTTTCCATAACGTTTACTTTTATGTTAATAATAGAAATAGTGGGTATTTGGGATTCGAACCCAGCCAACAGAGAAATGCTGAAAACTCCGTCATGCTACCTTACACCATTACCCGTATGCCGGGAATTTCACCCGGCAAATCTTGTGTAACAAACCTAACCAGGGATTGGATACCCTACATGCCTCCTTAAGCACGTTTTTAATGATTAATAATGATAAACTTCTATTTCCTCATTTGAATATAGAAAATGTATAACTAAAATACCGGGTTTATCCCGGACGCATTCCTTGTGCGTAATTTGATTAAATAATATATGGTTGATTAATAGAAGTTTCCTGTCTTCTGACTCGATATTCAGTACGTGTTCTGCGAGAACGACGTACTGTATATGTTGAGTCTGTAATGATCGTAATTTCTCCACCGATGAACAAGAAAAGTAGTATGACCGATACTTGTCTTCTAACAAAAGGGGATAAGTCAAAGCTTATGTTGTGGTGCGTACAAAACCACCATGCTGAAATTTCGTTGATCTTATTTAGTCCTAATTTCTCTTTGACTTTACGAAGGGTGTTGTCTACGGTCCGTACGCTGATTTGTAGCAGTGAAGCTGTCTCTTTATATGAGCCTCCCCACGCAACACATTCGGCTATTTCGTTTTCCCGTTTTGCAAGTGTGACTTTTAAGTTCATAACTACATATCTTCAATGGTCCAACAGTCTGTTATATCATATTTTTTAAAGACTTCTGTAATTGCCGAGAATAGAGTTACGGAGATATCGATAATCCCGGCATTCAGTTTTTTTGAGAAGTACGATCGTGATGGGTTATTTAAAACCTGTGTCAAGTCTGATTTGAGCTTGTCTTTATCTTCTAAAGAGACTTGCAGATATCCTTTTTTAAACGAATAGCGTTTTTTCGCTATTGCGGATGTTCTAGTTTTGTTGTACATTTGTTGCAATAATTTTGAAATCACTGTGCAAATATAGAGAACTTTTCTCTATTTGCAAATGTTTTACGAGAACATTTCTAATAAAATGAATATTTTATTGCGAATTGTTCTATAAATGAAAACAAATAATGGAGAATAGTTCTATTGCTAAAGAGACATTTATAGACCGACTTGAGTTTTTTATGAAAACTGAAGGATTGAATTCTAATAGCTTGACTGTCGCAGCAGGCCTTTCAAATGGTCTTATAGGTAAAGCTTTAAAGAATAGGTCATCTATGAATTCAGATAGTATAGAACGAATCTTGTGTGCTTACACAAACTTAAGTGCCGAATGGTTAATGACTGGTAAGGGTACTATGTATGTGGACGATCAGCCTGCGAAAGCATCCGATATTCCTAACAACTTGAATAGTGACAGTTTAGTCTTTTTTTTGCGTGATAAGAATAAGGAATTGGAATGTGAAAACAGGAGATTACTCGTAGAAAACGCATCTTTGAGAACAAGATTGGAATTACTGGATGATTCCAAAAATAAAACAGGATGACGATTATTAAAGGGGGAAAATTCCCTAAATAAATAGTGAGAAATAACAAGAGATAGAAACTTTAGAAACTAAGAAAATGTTTCGGTTCCGGTTACGTTTGTAGCCCGCTTACGAGGTAAGTTTCTGATTATTAGTACTGAAAATAGTACGCCAGGAACCTCAAGTAACACTTTGAATTCCTTGAAAGTCAAGTACTTTCAAGGAATTTCTTTTTGGGGGGACCATTCTGGGGACCAATTAGGTAGTATATTATGGATATACCGTTACTGCATGCGCTAATCCTTTTTATTTTAGGTTTTTCCCTACTGACAATTATGGAATTCACTTATTAATTCTGATTTTCCTGCGTTACTTTTGTTCTAAACCAAAAGAAAAACGCCATGAAAAAGATTTTATTTATCCTGTTTGTTGCCCAGTTTATTTTGGCTCCTTATATAATAAAGGGCTATGGTGCAAATCTTGTTGAAGATAATTATGAGTATTCGGGAGTTGACCAAGGGAGAGAGACTGTTGAAAAGGATATTTTAGGTAATATCATTATCCGTGATGATAATGGTAATAGAAAGACTATTGAAAAGGATATCTTAGGGAATATCATCATTCGTGATGATAAAGGCAATAGAAAGACTATTGAAAAGGATATTTTGGGGAACATCATTATCCGTGATGATAGAGGCAATAGAACGACTATCGAAGAGGATATTTTAGGAAATTTCATTGTTCGTGATGATAAAGGTAATAGAAAGACTATTGAAGAAGATATTCTAGGAAATACCATTATCCGGGACGATAAGGGTAATAGAAAAACTATAGAGAAAGATATTCTGGGAAATACTATTATTCGCGATGACAAAGGTAATAGAAAGACGATTACAAAAGATATCTTTGGGAATACTATTATCGAGGATGATAAGGGGAATAGAACAACTATTAAAAAAGATATTTTTGGAAACGAAATAATTGAATATGGTAACGGTCATGGGAAAATTATTAAAAAGGATATTTTTGGAAATACAGTCATTGAGGAGTATTAAAATGTACTTTTTAAAATGATAATATATGGGATGTCATTTGAGATAGGGGTTATTCACAATATCGTGGATAGCCCCTTATTGTATGTTATAACCTGGCAATAATATGTTCGCTATAAAATCATATTATAATCGTAAAAGTGTATATATTTGCATAGTGCGGAGATAAAATATTTATTTCTAAGTTATTCAAGGATAAAGAAATGGAACACAAACAATTACTAACTGTATTTAATTCACTTCCTGTTGGAATAGGTTTCTTCACAGCCGATGGCACTCTGGTAAGATGCAATGAAAGCTTCTGCCGAATTTTTGGCGCTGACTCGCAAACGCTTCTTGGTAATAAACTCAACATAAATGAAAATTCTGTGGTTCCTGACGTGGTGAAGGAAGCAGTTCGTCGTTGTGTTCCGGTACAGATGAGTTTTTTGTATGATTTCGATAAACAGAGAACCGATAAACGTTTTTTCTCTACGCGTACCCGGACCTGCTATTTGAAATGTAATGGTAATCCTCTTTATGATAATGATGGCAAGTTTGTTAATTACATTTTTATCTTTGAAGATATTACAGAAACGGTGAAAAGTGAAGAGGTACTCCGTCAAAGTCGCCGGAAAACGGAGCTTGCTATGAAGGCAGCCAACATCATGTTTTGGGAATTTGATGCAGTGCCCAAATTATTTTATAGTGATAATGAACCGCTGAATGGATACGATCAGTCTAAGCCAGTTAGTATGGCACTATATCTGGAGACTTTGCATCCGGATGACCGTAGTCAGGTTACTGAAGTAATGGAAAGAATGAGCAATGGGGAAGATTTTTCTTTTTCTTTTGATAGCAGGGTTATGTTACCGGATAGCTCAACCTGGCAATTTTGTACGATAAGCGGTGCTCCTTATGAATTTGATTCTAATAAGAAGGTATTGAAATATGTTGGTACCCGAAAGAATAATACGGAGGTGCAGAAAAAGGAGCAGTTCTTCTATAATATATTAAATAATCTTCCGTTATCTGTTCATATCAAAGATGTAGAGAATGATTTCCGCTATGTTTTTTGCAATGAAGAGAGTAAGCTCATGTTTGGTACCAGCGAAGATAAAACTACTTATGATGTGCTGAGTGAAGAAGAAGTAGAGCGTATTCAGAAGACTGATTTAGAGGTATACAATACTGGGAACCCTTATTTCGGCATGGAACGTATTATACTGAAGGATGGACGCAGCTATGATACTATTGTTCGCAAAAGTATAATTGAAGATGATGGCAAACGCTTTCTGTTAAATACCCGCTGGGATCAGAGTTTACAAAATGAACTGAAGCGTCGTGCACAGCTGTTAACTGTCACTATGGAAGCGATGAATGCCTTCACCTGGTTTTTTGAGCCGGCTAAGAACAGGGTGAGTTTCGGTGAAGGTTTTGATAAAAATGGGAAGAAGGCATCAGAAATTAATTCGGTCGAGAAATATCTGACTCTCGTACATCCTGATGACCGACAAAAGTTTGCTGAAACTTTGCAAAAGGCGGTAGAACTAGGAAGCGGTGTATGGGATGTGGAATATCGCATTGACTTTAAAGGAGATGGCATGTATCAATGGTGGGAAACGCGTGGCCTTGTTGAAACCACAACTTTGAACGATGCTCCTTATAAGTATTTGTTCGGTATGACGCAAAATATCGATTCCTATAAGCAGACTGAATTGACCTTACTAAAGAATAAAGAAATACAGGACGCTTTGGTACGACAGAATGAACTGGTTCTTAACAATACGAATTCAGGGTTGGCCTACATCACGAAGGAATATATGGTTCAATGGGAAAATATTTCGTTATGTTCAAAAAGTCTTTCTTTTGAAGCCTACAAAAAAGGTGAACTTTGCTATAAAAGTACATATAATCGTACTTCTCCCTGTGAAAATTGTGTGATGCAACGTGCTTTTGTTTCATTACAGACGGAACAGATGAAGTTTTCGTTGGACAGTGCGCATACCGTTGAAGTGTTTGCCACTCCCGTAGTTCTTGAAGATGGATCTGTGGATGGTGTTGTAATTCGCGTGGATGATGTAACGGAGCGTGAAAAAATGATTAAGGAATTGCAGGAAGCCAAACATCAGGCAGAGCAGTCTGATAAATTGAAATCTGCGTTCCTGGCGAATATGAGTCATGAAATCCGTACTCCCTTGAATGCTATTGTAGGTTTTTCGGAGTTGATGGCTTATGCCGGAGAAGAAGAAAAGGCGGACTATATCCAGATTATTAATAGTAATAATGAGTTATTGCTAAAACTGATAAATGATATACTTGATTTATCCAAGCTGGAAGCCGGTTCGGTAGAACTGAAATACGAACCGTTCGACTTATCCGAACATTTTGAAAACATGTTTACTTCCATGAAGCAGCGCCTGAAGAATCCGGATATCGTGTTAACTGAAATCAATCCTTATCACTGTTGTCAGGTAACTCTGGACCGTAATCGCGTGGCACAAATTATAACGAATTATGTCACTAATGCTATCAAATATACTTCAAAAGGTTCTATTAAAATGGGATATGCATGTAAGGATGGAGGCGTCTATTTTTATGTGAAAGATACCGGTATTGGTATAGCTGATGATAAAAAAGGAAAAGTATTCCAGCGTTTTGAGAAACTTGATGAGTTTGCCCAAGGTACCGGACTTGGACTTTCTATTTGCAAGGCAATTGCAGAAGCTATGGGAGGTAAAGTCGGCTTTGAATCGGTACACAATGAAGGATCGCTGTTTTGGGCATTTTTACCTTGTGAAGTCGATACACTTTCTATGGTAGAAGAGAAGAAAGAAGAGAATATCTCCGGAGGAGAGTTTGGTGCGAATGACGAAGTGATGGAGAAGAGTGCCGGTCGGAAAACAATTCTCATAGCTGAAGATATACAAAGTAATTATCAGCTGGTGTCTACTATCCTGAAGGATCATTATGATTTACTGCATGCGGAGAATGGGCAAAAGGCAGTGGAAATAGCGCGTAGCCAACATGTCGATTTGTTGTTGATGGATATGAAAATGCCTGTACTGGATGGATTGAAGGCTACAGCTGAAATACGTAAGTTTAATGCTAGCTTACCTATCGTCGCACTTACCGCCCATGCTTTCGATTCTGACCGGATTGCTGCAATAAAGGTCGGCTGTAATGAATATCTGGTTAAGCCGCTTGAAAAAATGAAATTAATGGTGGCATTAAAGAAATATTTATAATCTTTGCATTGTGAATATCTGGAATTAGTTGAATATATCGATGAATCGTATTAAAGGTATACTTTATGCGGCGGTATCCTCCTCCACTTTTGGGCTGGCTCCGTTTTTTTCTATAACTCTGTTGTTAGCTGGTTTTTCGGCTTTCGAGGTGCTTTCTTATCGTTGGGGAGTGGCTGCTATTGTATTGACACTGTTTGGATGGTGTTCGGGATGTAATTTCCGGCTGGCAAAGAAAGATTTGTTAGTCGTTTTTTTTATTAAGTTTGTTGCGGGCAACCACCTCATTCAGTTTGCTCATTGCCTATCAGAATATAGCCACGGGGGTAGCATCGACTATTCATTTTATGTATCCGTTGGCTGTATCATTGGCAATGATGTTTTTCTTTCATGAAAAGAAATCTCTTTTGGTGATGCTTGCTGTTTTAATGTCTTTGTTTGGTGCTGCTTTACTGTCATCGGGAGAGTTGGAGGCGAAAAGTTGTGATACAATAGTAGGATTGGTGGCGGCTTGTATTTCTGTCTTTTCTTACGGAGGATACATCATTGGGGTTCGAACAACACGAGCCGCTCAAATCAATTCCACTGTACTGACATGTTATGTTATGGGGATGGGAGCTGTTCTCTATCTGATAGGAGCTATGGCAACTTTCGGGCTTCATCTGGTGACAGACGGTTATATATGGCTGATTATTTTAGGACTTGCATTGCCGGCTACGGCTATTTCCAATATAACTTTGGTACGGGCAATTAAGTATGCGGGACCTACACTGACTTCTATTTTAGGTGCGATGGAACCACTGACAGCCGTTGTGATCGGTGTCTTTGTTTTTAAAGAACTGTTTACCCTGAATAGTGTTATTGGAATTCTTTTGATTTTGTTGGCTGTGGGTATGGTAGTATTTCGTAAGCAAAAATCTTAAAGAAGATATTAATAAAAAATGCTGCTTATCTGATGTGATAAACAGCATTCATTCTGGAGAGCCTCTTGTCGGATTCGAACCAACGACCCCGAGATTACAAATCACGTGCTCTGGCCAACTGAGCTAAAGAGGCGTTTTTCTTTTGCGGGTGCAAAGGTATGAATTTCTTTTAAAAATGCAAATACATCGCATACTTTTTTTATATTTGCAAAGTTACCAATGATTAGATGAAAATGAAAATTATGAATGTATGTAGTGTGGCGCTTTTAGCCATAGGTATATGGGCTTGTTCCGGACAGAAGAAAGGAACGGCGAATGTTGAAGTTGCAACAGATAGTGTAGAAGTAACTGCGGATGCAAAATCAGTTCAGGCAGATAGTACAGGATATATTGTTCGGGTAGGAGAGATGGCTCCGGATTTCACAATTACCTTGACAGATGGGAAGCAAGTGAGTTTATCTTCCCTTCGTGGTAAAGTTGTCATGTTGCAGTTCACTGCAAGCTGGTGTGGAGTTTGCCGTAAAGAAATGCCGTTTATCGAGAAGGATATTTGGTTGAAGCATAAAAATAATGCAGACTTTGCTCTGATTGGCATTGACCGTGACGAACCGCTTGACAAAGTACTGGCTTTTGCAAAATCTACCGGAGTCACTTATCCGTTAGGACTGGATCCGGGAGCTGATATCTTTGCGAAATATGCATTACGTGAATCCGGAATAACGAGAAACGTGTTGATTGATAAGGAAGGAAAAATTGTAAAGCTGACTCGTTTATATAATGAGGAAGAGTTTGCTTCTCTTGTGCAGGCAATTAATGAAATGCTGAAATAAAAGAGAACCTTCATCAGATGTTTCCAACGGAACATATATGAGTATATAAAAATAGTAACGCTATCCTGATGTGATGGCGTTACTATTTTGGTTATATAGTGACGCTATCCGGAGTACATACCGTCACTATATGATGATGCATTTTCAAGCAATGCTAAGTTTGACCAGGTAATCGTAATGCTTTCCTTCTTTTATCAATTCTGCCTTAAAACCACATTCGGAAGCATATAAGCTAAGAGTCTGGAAATCTACATATAACCAGTCGAATGTGTCTCCTTTTACATCTTTATATTGCATTTGGAAGTCGATCTCTCCGTAGTAATCTCCGGCCAGATCGATGACTATGCTACCGTCTTCCTCTTCAAAAAGATAACGCAAATCACTGGAATCCATAAATATGCATCCACCGGGGCGGAGAATACGTTTCATCCGTTGGAAAAATTCGGGCATATTATTCAGCCGTCCGATGATTCCGGAACCATTCATGAGCATTAGGATCGTATCGAATGTTTCGGAAAATGTTTCATCAAAAAGGTTGATGAGACGAGGATCGTTCACTCCACGTTGTTTCATTACTTCGACAGATAAAGGAGAAATATCAATGGCGCATACGTCTTTTCCCATTTCCTGAAGTGCGAGCGCATGGCAACCACTTCCGGCACCTACATCCAAAATCCGTCCAGTAGCCATTTGCAGGGCGGTGCGCTCTAGTACAGGCATAGACTGTATACGACGAAACAGTTCTTTGACGGGAATTTCATCTTCTTCGAATTGAGAAGAAAATACCCGCAAACGATCAGCTCTATGATGGTTGAAATAGTCAGAAATAGCGGCTCCCATCGGGTCCTTTTCTGCAGAAAGAATTGTTATTGCCATTGGTGGTTACGATTGTTAACTTTGCAAAGATAAATAAATCCGTAGAAAAGGGTTATCTTTGCCATCGGAAATGTTGAATACTAATAAATGATTATATGAGTATAGAAGAAGCAATCATGGGTGGCATCGTTTTTAAAGGTAAGAAAGATAAGCCCAAAGAAGAGGAAAAGGTGAAAACGAAAGCGAAAAAAGCGACGTATATTCGTGGACAACATGGTTCGGGTGCAGCGAAGATGAAAGCAGATATCCGGAAGAAAAGAGCTAGCCGACATAAAAAATAAAGGCTGTAGCAATAAACGGATCATCAATCCGGTTGCCTTTTAGTCATTGAGGAGTGGCTTTTTTCTGATTAAGCAACTGGCAAGGTGGTGTTTATTTTCGGATACATATTTATAGTATTTGTTGTTTTAGGTATATATACTATGTGTTTGATAGATCATATATTCTACATAAAAAGTGGGGGCAGGATAATTATCCTGCCCCCACTTTTTATATAAAATCACTTCTGTGGGAGTATTTCAATCCAGTAATCATCCGGGTCATTAATGAAATAAAGCCCCATGGCAGTGTTCTCAAAACATACACAATTCATTTCTTTGTGATAGGCCCTGATTGCATCGTAATCACCGGCTACACGAAAACATAGGTGACTTTCGTTTTCCCCCAGTTCGTATGGAGCAGTATGATCTTTGAGCCATGTCAATTCCAATAGGAAACCTGTTTCATTATCTGTCAGGTAAACTAGTGTGAATGAACCGTCGGATGCTTCTTTCCGATGATGTTCTTTTAAGCCGAGTGCTTTCTCATAAAAAGCGATACTCCGCTCCAGATTTGTAACGTTGATATTAAAATGGTCAAATTTACTTTTTATTTCCATTGTTGCAATTTTCCTTATTTTTTCATTAAGAGTTTCACAATTTCTCCAACATAGGTACGGGGTTGTCCGGCTTGCGGAGTTGTCTGTGAAGGCATTTTCTTACATTCGATAACAGCTGAAGGAGTTGTCTGGTTCGGGGCATACAATTTCAGTGTATAGCTGTCTGCCTTTTCTATTGCCTCATAAGGTTGGTCGGGTGAAAGTGTGCAATACGCAACAGCTTTTCCTGATTGATAACCTAATGCACCACCTGCATTTGCAGTCATATTGGTCATGTTGAACTCATCTTTTCCAATACTGATTACTAATTTACCACTTCCCATTAAGGCATATACTTCGCCCGGAATTTGTTTCAAATCAATTTCTGTATAACCCGGCATATCTGTGGAAGCTTTGCCTACTGGAGTAGCAGGAGTGAGAGTCGCAGCAGGAACTGTAGTTTGAACGGGTTCGGCGGTCGTCACTTTAATATCAGTCTTTTTATCTGTGCCACCAATGATAATCGGGCCTGCGGCTGCAACGATTGATGGAGTTTGTTGCTCTTCTTCTTTCTTCTTTTTCTCTGTCTTCGGACGAGTATCAGGTGCTCCGAAAGCTACTGCTACATCCATAAACATATCATCTGCGAAGTCTACAGTTTTTCTACGCCATTTAGCCAGGCCGCGCACTAATTTGGTCTTTGCTTTATTGAGCGCATATTTATCAGTAATCCATTCTTCCGCTTTGTATTTCTCTGTTTCGCGATAAGTGAAACGGATTTTCTCAAGCTCTACTAGGCAGTTGCCGGGTTTACAGGTAACGGTAATCTGATAGTTGACCAGTGTACGGTCTAATGACAGAGCACTGGAACTGAAAACAATCCATTCTTCTCCAACACCGGCAATTGTTCCCTTTGCTTCGTCAGAGAAAACAATGCGGCTATCAATATTTTTATTTTCTTTCAGACGTTCGTTCATCCACTTTGTCATTGTGTCGTAGATTTGTGCCTGACTCATTCCGGGAATCTGGAACTCTTTGGAAAATACTACTTTACCATCTACTTCAGGAACAGCTCCTACAAGGTACCTGGTGTCATCTTTCTTCTCTTTTGCAGAATCTGCCTTCATCGCCATCGGCAATGCAAGGAACAGGGTAAGAAACAGAATCGTAAATTTATTCATAATTATCATGTGTTTATTTGGTAATCTCAAAACTTTCGCCCCGATGGGTGATGCTGATAAAACGGCATCCGGCATTTTCAGCAAAACTACAAAGCGCATTCCCCCCCTCATAATCTTCACTGAAGTGCATGGGCACAAATATAGTAGTTTTTATTTGTTCGATGAACTGTTTTGCCCCTTTCATGTAATCTTTTCCCATTCTCCGATCCACCGGGAATAGTACTAAATCGATGTTTGGCGCTTTTTCTTTTAAATATTTAACTTCTGCAAGGAAATCACCATTGGCTTTTCGGATCTCTTCTTCAGTAGATTCCTCACTCCAATGCCAGTTGTTCAAGTCGCCGGCATGGAAAATACTCCAATCTTGCAGGTGAAGCAGGAACGAACTGCCGACATCCGTTGAGCCGAAAGCATCGATACGAATTGTCTCGTCTTCGTATGTTTCTCCTTTTTTAATATAGAAAGCATCTTCGGCTTTGGCACGATGGGATTTCAAGATATCTTTGGAGAAAATATATTGAATGTCGGGGCGTTGTTCTTTCCAGGTCAATATCTCACGGTTAAAGTGGTCGGGATGGAAATGGGTGGCCAATACATATAGTTTACCCGGCCTTTGCAGGAGATAATCATGTACGATTCCCCGGTTATGTTCCGTTTCGGAAGAATCTTTGTAGTAATCGATGATAACGGTTACACCTTCCATTTCGATGGCGAAACCGCTGTGATAAATATAATCCAGTGTCATAAGCTGACTATTTTATAATTGCAATATTACGTATTCTAGTTGGAGTTGCCAAGAAAAATCGACGAAATCAAGGAGCAAGACGACTGATTTTCCATTCCCCGTCCGGTTGCAGGGTATATAGAAAACGGTCATGCAGACGGTTGGGGCGTCCTTGCCAGAATTCAATCCTTGTAGGGGTAACGGCATATCCGCCCCAATTATCGGGCCTCTCCACTTCTTTTCCGATCCACCGGGCTGCCTCCCTGACAAAAGACCGTATTAATTGCATTCGGCTTGTTATAGGTTGACTTTGGGGAGAAATTCGTGCACCGCCCCGACTTTTATAAGGACGTTTCCGGAAATATTCATCCGATTCTTCCGGAGGAACTTTCGTCGCTATTCCCTCTATATGTATTTGTCTTTCGAGGGCGTGCCACACAAAAGAGAGGGAGATATACGGATTTTGTGCCAATTGCCTGCCTTTACGGCTTTCATAATTGGTATAGAAGACAAATTTTCCATCATGGAGCCCTTTTAATAATACGGTACGCGTGGACGGTCTCCCTTCAGGGGATACGGTTCCTACAATGACAGCAGTTGGTTCATCCACCTCTGCGTCAATTGCTTCTTGTAGCCAACGGTTGAAAAGCGAAAGCGGGTCGCCCGGAAGTTCATTTTCCCGCAACCCGCCTTTCGTATATTCCTGTCGGATATCTGCTATGTTTAATTTCGCCATAAGATTATCTGGCAGTTTTAGTTCTTAATTTCTAATGATGGAATCACATAGGTACTTCTATTAATAGAATATGTGAATCTTTCAGTGTCTCCAGTTCGAAACTGTTGGTATCGTAAACACCCATACCGTCCCGGCGTTTCAACACTTCGCCATCTACTACAATTTCTCCTTCAATGAGGAAAATATAGACGCCTGCATGACTTTGATGCATGTGATAACCCAGTTCCTTTCCGGCTTCTACTTTACCGATTGAGAACCAGGTGTCTTGCAAAAGGGAAGCAGGTGTACTGCCGTCAGGAGATACGATGACTGCCAGTTCATTCGGACGTTCCAACTCTGTGATACTGAAATCCTGATAAACGGGACGGGTGTTCCGTTCTCTTGGCATAATCCAGATTTGCAGGAATTCTACCGGTTCTACAGGGCTTGCATTCACTTCACTGTGGAAGATTCCCGTTCCGGCACTCATTGTCTGAATTTCTCCAACAGTAATGATGCGGCTGTTCTTCTTGCTGTCTCCATGTTGCAGATGTCCTTTCAGAGGGATGGAGATAATTTCCATATTCTTATGCGGGTGAGTCTGAAAACCTTCTCCGGGTGCAACTTTGTCATCATTCAATACGCGAAGGGCACCGAAGTTGATACGATTGGAGTCGAAGTATTCGTCAAAACTAAAAGTATGGTAACTATCCAACCAATCGTACTGGGAATGTCCTCTTGTATCTGCTTTGTGTATTACTTTTTTCATAAAATCTGTCCTTTCTCTTATTTGTTTATATGTTTTGTAAACAAAGAAAGGAGCTTAAAAGTTTTATTTCTTCACTTCATTTAGCAAAGGCTTATGATTGATAAAATCTTTTATGTTTTGCAGGGTGGTCGCCGCAATATTCTCCATCGCTTCATGTGTGAAAAAAGCTTGATGAGAAGTGACTATCACATTGTTGAATGAAAGTAAGCGGGCGAGTACATCATCGTCGATGATGCGGTCGGATTGATCTTCATAAAAGTATTCGCTTTCTTCCTCATATACGTCCAGTCCTGCGGAACCTATTTTCTTGTTCTTCAACCCTTCAATCAGTGCATTGGTGTGAATCAGCTGTCCACGGCCGGTATTGATAATCATAACTCCGTCTTTCATTTTGCTGATAGAGTAGTCGTTAATCAGATACTTGGTCGCTTCGGTGAGCGGGCAATGCAAAGAGATGATATCCGAATTGTGATATAGTTCGTCCAGTGAAGTATAAACTATTTGTTCTTCACGGGCGAAGTTATGGTCCGGATAGAGGTCATAAGCCAATATGTTCATTCCAAACCCTTTTAAGATGTGAATCAGTATTTTCGCGATTTTTCCTGTACCGATGATGCCTGCTGTTTTTCCGTGCATATCGAATCCCATCAGACCGTGCAGGGAGAAATTACCATCTTTGGTACGCCAGGAAGCACGGGGAATTTTCCGGTTTAGCGATAGCATAAGAGCTACGGTGTACTCTGCAACGGCATAAGGAGAGTAGGCAGGAACCCGTACTACGGTAATTCCGGCAGCGGCGGCAGCATCTAAATCTACATTATTAAATCCGGCACAGCGTAGTGCCAATAGTTTTACTCCGTTGGCTGCCATCACACGGATTACTTCTGCGTCGGCAACGTCGTTCACAAAGATGCAGACAGCATCCACTCCTTGTGTCAGTAGTACGTTGTTCTTATTCAGATGCCCTTTGTAGTAGCGTATCTCAAACCCGAACTCTTTGTTTTTGTCATTGAAAGAGGACTCATCATAAGGCTTTGTGCCGAAAAATGCAATTGTATAGGCCATAATATTATTCTATAAATTATATAATATTAAACGTTGGAACAGGTGAATTTGTTTAATCAATCCATCATTCGAAAAATAGATTGTTTCATTAGAAACAGTTTGATTTTTCAATTAAAATGGCGGATAAATGAAAATAAGTGCACAAATATGTGCTCCCTGTGCAATATTGTTATATCTTTGCGCCGAAATAATTTTAAAAAAGATTTAGATGAGAAAAATTTCGTTGATTGGTCTTGCAATGTTGATCGTTTCAATTCCAACTTTTGCTGGAGATTATCTAACCAATACGAATCAGAATGCTGCTTTCTTACGCATGATAGCCCGCGGCGCTTCCATCGATGTTGATGGAGTTTATAGTAATCCTGCCGGACTGGCATTTCTTCCCAAAGATGGTCTTCAAGTAGCACTTACTATTCAAAGTGCATATCAGACCCGTGATATTGCTGCAACAAGTCCTTTATGGACCATGGACGGACAGAATACTGTACGTAAGTATGAAGGAAAAGCTTCTGCTCCCGTTATTCCTTCTATACATGCTGTCTATAAAAAAGGCGATTGGGCGTTTTCCGGTAGCTTTGCCATTGTAGGTGGTGGCGGAAAAGCTTCATTTGACAAAGGTTTACCTATGTTTGATGCGGCTGCTATTAGTCTGGTAAATACAATCGGTCAAGGGATGCTGTCTCCTAATCAATATACTATTAATTCGGCTATGGAAGGTCGTCAGTATATTTATGGTTTTCAATTAGGAGCAAGCTATAAAATTAATGAGCACTTTGCAGTTTTTGCTGGTGCACGTATGAATTATTTTACGGGTGGCTATAAAGGTTTCCTTGATATCAATTTGAAAGAGGGTGTAGCAGAACAGTTGGGTGCTGAGATTGTAAAAAAACTAATGGCCGCCGGTATGACTTTAGAGCAGGCACAACAGGCAGCATTACAAAAGTCGCAGCAGCTGAATGATGCGAAACTTAAATTAGACTGCGATCAGACAGGTTGGGGATTGACACCGATTATTGGTATTGATGCTAAGTTCGGAAAATTGAATCTGGCTGCAAAGTATGAGTTCAAAGCCAATATGAATATTGAGAATGATACACATGACATAACTGCTCCGGATGCTGCCGCAGATTTTATGGCACCTTATCAGAATGGTGTGAACACTCCGAGTGATCTTCCTGCTATGCTTTCTTTAGCTGCAAGTTATGAGATCTTGCCATCATTGAGAGCATCGGTAGAATATCATTTCTTTGATGATAAGAATGCCGGTATGGCGGATGGCAAGCAGAAAACACTGAAACATGGTACACACGAGTATTTGGCGGGTGTTGAATGGGATATCAATAAACTGTTCACAGTCAGTGGAGGTTATCAGAAAACAGACTACGGATTGAGCGATGCTTTCCAATCGGATACAAGTTTCTCTTGTGATTCTTATTCAGTTGGTTTCGGAGGCCGTATTAATTTCACGGAGGCATTGAGCCTTGATGTTGCTTATTTCTGGACTACGTATAGTGATTATACTAAAGAAAATGTACGTGGATTAGGTGCATCTATTGATAAAGACGTTTATAGCCGTACCAATAAAGTATTTGGCGTGAGCGTGAATTACAAGTTCTAAATTTCTAATCCTTTATATGTATATAAAAGCCGTCTCGGACATGATGTTGAGACGGCTTTTTTGTTTTACTGTTCTATGTTAGTTTAGAAAGAATACTGCACCAGCATATTCAACCGGTTGGCATGACGGGTTGCGGAACTGAAATCAGTACGCCATCCTCTTAAATATTCTACGCCCACTTGCAAATTACTGCTTACATTCCAGAAAGCATTAGCCACTAAATACTGTCCTTTACGATAGGATTCCGGATTTTCACTTGGATATCCGTTTTCAGAATAAAGTCTGGATAAACTATATGTACCGGATATAAAGATGCTCGGACAAAGGTTGTATTGCAGCCCTGCATACCATCCCAGCATTGGGAGAACCTGCATTTTTCCCTCATTATCAGGATCGGGAACGATATCTACGTTCAGATTACTTAAATCGTTCAGGTAAGATCCGATACCTTTTCCATAATTAAACTGTCCGAATGCCTGTAATTTCTTCGTAATATTGAAAGTTGTAGATGCTTGCAGACCGAAGCCGGTGGCGGAATAGGCTTTCTCATGAACGTTACTTGAGTAAGTCATACTACGGACAATAGCACCTAATTTAACGTGACTGCTACTATTCCAGTTATACTGTACGGAAGTGGCAAAGTCCGGCATTCGTTGGGTGTTGATAGACAAGTCATTGTTGGTTGTACCGTCTACTGAAGGCATTTCCATTGAAACACCGAATTTCCAGTTTTTCAACTTATCGCACATATAGCTCAATTGCGTAGTGCGGTAAAAGGCTGATCCGTTAGGACCTGCAAAGTCGATGGTAGGAGGCAGTGCGGAGAGGTCCATGAACGAACCGTAGCTGTATCCGATCGTGAAACCGAGGAATTGCGCATAAGCATTCTGCAATTCAAAGGTTTTTCCGTCACCCCGGAAGTTTCCGGCTGTGTAGACAACGAAGTCTCCCAGATGTTTCGTACGTCCTACCAGTTTGAGGAATAGGGTAGAAGTGGTGATGTCCATCTGGAATTGATTCTTGGCAAAATTGCCGCTTCCGCGTTGTGGAATCAATGCCGGATAGAAATCGACATCATTTACGATACCGTTAAAGTCATACTCTGCTGTTGCACGAACATATCCTCCGATACCCAGGGCAAATTTCCCTTTCTGGTCGGTTAGCAGGAAACGGGGAGCATTCGGGTCGTGGAAACGCATCTGCGAACGGTCGTTCATGATTCGGATGATTTCATCTCCTGCTTTGTTTTTCGAAACAAACATGATAGAATTCGGTTCTTCATCTTCGATGACTACCTTCTGTTGTGCATAGGCACAGAGGGGGAAAATTCCTATCCCCAGTAGCATAGCTACCATTTTAAAGCTTGTTTTCATTATCAGTTAAGTTTTAGGTGAATGCCCAATGAACAACTAAAAAAAGAAATGGTTGAGAGGGGCAAAGGAAAAATTGCCAAACTAATCGGAAGAATTGCTATTTATAATGATTCTAAAAAAACGGACCTTTGTATCGTACTAATTAGATAAAGGAAATACGACGATGGAAAAAGTTGATTTTACTCAAGGAATATTAGCGATACAACCGGATTTGCATCGCTTCGCATATAAATTGACGGCAGACCGCGAATCTGCTAATGATTTGGTTCAGGATTGTTTGTTGCAGGCATTAGATAATCAGGAGAAGTTTACGTATAGCAAAAATCTGAAGGGATGGATGTATACGCTTATGCGTAATATTTTCGTGAACAACTATCGTCGCACAGTTCGTGAAATGAACCTGATTGATGATAGTTACTCCATCAATCAACAACATCTGATAGAAGATGAAGATGCTGATAGATTCGAGTTTACGTATGATATGAAACAGTTGTACCGGGTGATACATTCCATACCGGAAGAGATGAAAGTGCCTTTTCAGATGTTTGTAGCCGGATTTAAGTATAGAGAAATTGCCGAAAAATTAGGATTGCCGATGGGAACGGTAAAGAGCCGTTTGTTTTTCATCCGTAAGCGGTTGAAAGAGGAATTGAAAGACTTCTCCTCTTGATGCGGATGCCTGATTGAGTGATGTGTTTTTAAGGTCAAAGTGATGAGCCTTCCTGTCAGAATACGACGACTGACAGGGAGGCTTATTTTTTCTTCAATTATCGGGAAGACAGATTCTGGTAAGATGAATGTGATAATTCCAGTTTTATTTTTTACCTTTGCACTCCGAAAGAATAAAAAATGTATGATGCCGTGAATAGCGGTCGTGTATTCTAGAACACCACGTAAAAAACAGGAATTATGAAAGAAAAAGTATCTGTACCCTTTATGCTGCTGGGCATTCTGTTTAATGTCTGTCTCATTGCAGCCAATCTTCTTGAAACAAAAGTAATTCAGGTAGGTAGTCTGACCGTGACAGCCGGATTATTGGTTTTTCCTATTTCTTATATTATTAATGATTGTATCGCCGAGGTTTGGGGATTCAAGAAAGCGCGGCTCATCATTTGGAGCGGTTTTGCCATGAACTTCTTCGTGGTTGCTCTTGGGTTGATAGCTGTTGCCATTCCGGCTGCTCCTTTCTGGGAGGGCGAGGAACATTTCAATTTTGTGTTCGGTATGGCTCCCCGTATTGTGGCTGCCAGTCTGATGGCTTTTCTGGTAGGCTCATTTCTCAATGCGTATGTGATGAGTAAGATGAAAGTAGCCAGTCAGGGGCGTAACTTTTCGGCCCGTGCCATCTGGTCGACTGTTGTAGGTGAGACTGCCGATTCATTGATTTTCTTCCCGGTAGCTTTTGGTGGAGTTATTGCCTGGAAAGAACTGCTTATCATGATGGGGATTCAGATTGTGCTGAAATCCATGTATGAAGTTATTATCCTTCCGGTGACAATTCGTGTGGTGAAAGCAATCAAGAAAATAGACGGTAGCGATGTTTACGACACCAATATCTCTTATAATGTATTGAAAGTCAAAGATATTTAATATAGAATATGAATAGAGAAGCAGCATTGGTTGTGTTTAGTGGTGGGCAGGATTCTACCACTTGTTTGTTTTGGGCAAAACGCAACTTTAAGAAAGTATATGCCTTGAGTTTTCTTTATGGTCAGAAGCATCAGAAAGAAGTGGAGCTTGCACGGGAGATAGCCCGGAAAGCGGAAGTGGAATTTGATGTGATGGATGTTTCCTTTATCGGACAGTTAGGTCATAATTCATTGACCGATACTACGATGGTGATGGATCAGGAAAAACCTGCAGATAGCGTTCCTAATACCTTTGTTCCGGGACGTAATCTGTTTTTTCTAAGTATCGCAGCAGTATATGCCCGTGAACGTGGTATTAATCATTTGGTAACGGGAGTTTCTCAAACAGATTTCAGCGGTTATCCCGATTGCCGTGATGCCTTTATCAAATCTCTTAATGTAACTCTCAATCTGGCTATGGATGAACAATTTGTGATTCATACCCCTTTGATGTGGATTGATAAGGCAGAAACATGGGCATTGGCCGACGAACTGGGGGTATTGGAACTGATTCGCACCGAGACTTTGACCTGTTATAATGGCGTTCAGGGAGATGGTTGCGGACATTGCCCGGCTTGTACATTGCGTCGGGAAGGATTGGAAAAGTATTTAAAAAGTAAGAATCAATAATATCTCTACATAGAGATTAAAATGCGTTTTTTTGCTGTCATCTGTCACATTGTTGTAGATAAATGTTTGATTATAAGATTTCTAGTTTGTGACAGCAAGTAGTGACAGCAGCTAAATTTGACATTTTGCCGTCACATCTATTGTCACCGGTAAGTTCTAATTAATAAATGATAGTAGTTTCTGTCCGGAATGTATTGGCTTAGATTAGTTTCAACAGCTTGAAACTGTTGTTTCATCAGTGAGAAACTAAAGTTTCAACGGTAGGAAACTAAAGTTTCTAACGCTTGAAACTATAAGTTCCAAGACTTGAAACAGTTTGTTCCAAGTAATGAAACACTTTGTTTCAAGGCGGGAAACACATTGTTTCAGGCAATGAAACACACCGTAACAAGTAAGATGAGGAGAAAGCAAACGTAGGATAAGAGTTGATGGTGATAGGTGATAGATGCGGTGATAGGTTGTGAAATGAATCCTTCACCACTAAAACCTCGATGAATAAGGCGTTTGAGGCAGGACGGTGATAGGTGAAAGAAGAAATGCGTTTTTTTGTTTAGAGTAGAGGTTGTAGTTAATGAGTGCAATGACAGAATTAAAAGACCAACTTTCCTTATTAGGAAGAAAAACCGAGTATAAACAAGATTATGCTCCTGAAGTACTGGAAGCCTTTGATAATAAGCATCCTGAAAATGATTACTGGGTACGTTTCAACTGCCCGGAGTTCACAAGTCTGTGTCCTATTACCGGACAGCCGGACTTTGCCGAAATACGTATCAGCTACATTCCTGATATAAAAATGGTAGAAAGTAAGAGTTTGAAACTCTATCTTTTCAGTTTCCGCAGTCATGGAGCCTTTCATGAAGATTGTGTGAATATCATAATGAAAGATCTTATCCGATTGATGAGTCCCAAATACATAGAAGTAACGGGAATATTTACTCCTCGTGGTGGTATTTCCATTTATCCGTATGCCAATTATGGTCGTCCGGGAACAAAGTTCGAACAGATGGCAGAACATCGTTTGATGAATCGGGAATAATATAAATAAAAGAATTCACTAGCTAAAAAGATCGAATATGACTCATCATGTGCCTGCTGAATTACAAAACTATGTTCGGCAAAGTATTATTCCTCAATACGCTAACTTTGATAAAGCGCATCAAATTGACCATGTAGAAAAGGTAATTGAGGAAAGTCTGAAATTAGCGACGCATTATGAAGTCGATTATTCGATGGTTTATGTCATCGCTGCTTATCATGACCTGGGGTTGTATGAAGGACGTGAATTTCATCATATAACCTCCGGCAAAGTGTTGCTAGCCGACGAAACTTTGCGGCGTTGGTTTACGGATGAGCAGCTGTTGCAGATGAAAGAGGCGATAGAAGATCATCGGGCTTCCAATAAACAGGCTCCCAGAACAATCTATGGAATGATTGTTGCCGAGGCTGACCGAATTATTGATCCCGAAGTTACTTTACGTCGTACCGTACAATATGGGCTGTCTCATTATCCGGAGATGGATAAAGAAGAGCAATATGCCCGTTTTCGGAAACATCTAACTGAAAAATATGCAGAAGGAGGGTATCTGAAGTTATGGATACCCCAATCGGATAATGCCGGACGGTTGGCAGAACTTCGGAATTTGATTACTAATGAAGACGAACTCCGGCAGGTATTTAATAAACTTTATATAGAAGAGAAGAATGGATAATGATATCCATCTTCTTTATTGTATAATTCATTTTTCACGGTGCATCTTTGTGGATGTAGTTTATTCATGATGATACGGCCCTCCATTCAATATAGTCATCGCCCGATAAATCTGCTCAACGAATATCAGCCGGATCATCTGATGAGAGAAAGTCATCTTCGACATTGAAATCTTTTCGTGTGCCGCTTGATAAACCTTTTCTGAAAAGCCATAAGGCCCTCCGATAATGAATACCAGTCGTTTGTTGACCGTGTTCATTTTTCGCTTCATATATTCGGCAAACTCCAGAGAACGCATTTCTTTTCCGTGCTCATCGAGCAATACCACCACGTCGCCCGGTTGGAGAGCTTTTAATATCAGTTCCCCTTCCTTTTCTTTCTGCACTTCCATTGAAAGACTCTTGGTGTTTTTCAGTTCGGGAATCACTTCCATATCAAAAGTGATAGACCGTTTGGTGCGCTGGATATAGTCATTGATGGCAGTTATATAGTGTTGTTCTACGGTTCGTCCTACGACGAGCAAGGTTGTTTTCATACGTCTACAATTCTGATTATTGCACAAAAATAGGCATTTTTTATGTTATTCTGCAATTAATGCTTACCTTTGCCTATCATTAGTTGAAAGTTTAAGCCTTTAAACTACAACTTAAAAGCTTGTATTTATGAAAAAACGAGTGCTCGTAGGAATGGCCACTTTGCTTCTTTCTCTCTCGTTGCTGATGGCACAAGAGATACCGGCAGGAGTGATAACGGCATTTAAAAGAGGAAGCTCGCAAGAGCTAAGTAAGTATATGGGGGACAAGGTAAATCTGGTGCTCCAAGGTCGCTCGACAAGCGTTGACAAGCAGAAAGCAACAGCTATGATGCAGGAATTCTTTACGGAGAATAAAGTCAGCGGATTTAACGTGAACCATCAGGGAAAACGGGACGAATCAAGTTTCGTTATCGGTACGTTGGCTACTACTAATGGGAACTTTCGTGTGAACTGCTTCCTGAAGAAAGTGCAGAATCAATATTTAATACATCAAATAAGAATTGACAAGATCAATGAATAAGGAAAAAGAACTGATCGACAAGTTGATCGATCTTGCTTTTGCAGAAGATATAGGTGATGGCGATCATACCACCCTTTCATGTATTCCCGCTACGGCAATGGGAAAATCAAAATTGCTTATCAAAGAAGCCGGTGTGTTGGCTGGCATCGAAGTAGCTAAAGAAATCTTCAACCGTTTTGATCCTACCATGAAAGTGGAAGTGTTTATCAATGACGGAACAGAAGTGAAACCGGGTGATGTAGCAATGGTAGTGGAAGGAAAAGTGCAATCTTTACTTCAAAC
This sequence comes from Bacteroides sp. MSK.18.37, assembly GCF_019129155.2. Lineage (NCBI taxonomy): Bacteria > Pseudomonadati > Bacteroidota > Bacteroidia > Bacteroidales > Bacteroidaceae > Bacteroides > Bacteroides sp. MSK.18.37. The sequence continues at coordinate 5,012,843 of NZ_JAHOIB020000001.1, forward strand.
CGAACGCCTGATGTTGAACGTGATGCAGCGTATGAGCGGCATTGCAACAATGACCCGTAAATATGCAAAGGTATTGGAAGGTACAAATACCCGTGTGCTTGATACCCGCAAAACAACTCCCGGTATGCGTATCCTCGAAAAAATGGCAGTGAAAATCGGTGGCGGAGTAAACCATCGTATTGGTCTGTTCGACATGATTCTTCTGAAAGACAATCATGTGGACTTTGCCGGAGGTATCGACAAAGCCATCACTCGTGCCAAAGAATATTGCAAGGAAAAAGGTAAAGACCTGAAAATAGAAATAGAAGTCCGCAGCTTCGACGAACTGCAGCAAGTTCTTGATCTCGGCGGAGTAGACCGTATCATGTTTGATAACTTCACTCCCGAAATGACAAAGAAAGCAGTAGAGATGGTAGCAGGCAAATACGAAACCGAATCTTCGGGTGGTATCACCTTTGATACTCTTCGTGAGTATGCCGAATGTGGCGTAGACTTCATCTCTGTAGGAGCTTTGACTCATTCAGTGAAAGGGCTGGACATGAGTTTCAAAGCATGCTGATAGTATATAATAAGCGGTGAACTGTAAGCGGTGAACGATAAACAGTAAACGGTGGATATTTTGTAGCATGATTATGCGCAGCTTTGTTCATCATTTACCGTTTATCGTTCATCGTTTTTTTCTTTCCCGTTTATTATTATCTATCCTTTAACTTCTTTTAGCAATATTCCTTGCAGCATTCCTCAAACTCTCGCGTCTAATGAGCAAACGACGCAGACATACGTTCGATTTTAAAAAAAGTAATTGACTTTGGAAAACGAGATAGAACTGATAAAGGGCTGTCGGGCAGGAAAGGATTCAGCCCGAAAGGAACTTTACACTCTCTATTCCAAGCAGATGCTGGCGGTATGTTTCCGCTATACGGGCGATATGGATGCGGCGCACGATGTACTGCATGACGGTTTCATCAAGATTTTTACCAACTTTTCGTTCCGGGGTGAGTCTTCACTTTGTACATGGATTACCCGGGTGATGGTTACTCAATCACTCGATTTCCTGCGACGGGAGAAGCGAGTCAGCCAGTTGGTAGTGCATGAAGAGCAGCTTCCCGATATACCGGATATATCGGATTCGGGAGGAGGGGCTGGAATCTCCGAAGAGCAGTTGATGGCTTTTATTGCCGAATTGCCGGATGGTTGCCGAACCGTTTTCAACCTTTATGTGTTTGAAGAGAAATCGCACAAGGAGATAGCCAAGATGCTTCATATTAAAGAGCATTCATCTACTTCGCAGCTGCACCGGGCCAAATATTTGTTAGCAAAAAGAATTAAAGAGTATAGAAATCATGAAGAAAGAAAATGATGAAATAACCGATCTGTTTCGCACGCGTCTCGCTGATGCCGGGATGAGTGTACGGGATGGCTTTTGGGAAGAGCTCTCGCAGGAAATTCCTGTGGCTTGCCAGCATCGTCGTCGGATTCTGCTCTTCCGTGTAGCGGCTGCGGCATCTGTATTGCTTGTTTTGGCAGCCTCGTCGGCTACTTTCTTGTATTTCTCTCCAAAGGAGGAAATGGAAGAAGCATTTACAAAGATAGCCGTGACGAATGGAGGACAGATGGATGGAGATGGAATACGCGTCAATCAGTTGCCGTTGCCGGTAGAACCGGTGTTGCCGAAACCGGCTCCGAAATCTTACGGTATGCTGTCGCAATATACGGAGGAAGAAGATTCTCTTTCTATCACTTTCTCTATGTCGTTTTCTTTTTCTTCCACTACTTCTACGGGAAATGGCAACAGATATGGTAATCAGGGGCATAATGGTTATTGGCAGGCAACAAACGGTAATACAGGATCATCTGTCGCTTCGGAAGAACAGTCGAATGTCGATATGTCTCAACCCAAAGCAGTGAAAAAGCATCGCTGGGCGATGAAAGTTCAAGTGGGTACAGCACTTCCGGCAGATAACGGTACTTATAAAATGCCGGTTTCCGCAGGGGTGACGGTAGAGCGTAAGTTGAACGATTTTCTTGGCATAGAAACTGGATTGCTCTATTCGAACCTCCGTTCTGCAGGGCAGCACTTGCACTATCTGGGAATCCCCGTTAAAGTGAACGTGACGTTGGTAGATACGAAAAAAATCGACCTTTACGCTACTGTAGGAGGAGTAGCCGATAAATGTATTGCCGGTGCACCGGACAACAGTTTTAAAGAAGAACCTATCCAGCTGGCAGTGACTGCCGGTATTGGAATCAACTATAAGATTAATGACCGACTTGCTGTTTTTGCCGAACCCGGAGTTTCGCATCATTTCAAAACAGATTCGAAACTGGCTACGGTACGAACAAAACGGCCGACTAATTTTAATTTACTTTGCGGACTTCGCATGACGTATTAATCCTTATGAAAATGAAAAAAACACTACTAATGCTGTGGATGGCTGTTTGCCTGATCGTATCCTTTACAGGATGCACCAGCGAAGAAATGGATTATAACAATCCGGATGTTGCTCTTTTTGTGAAGCAATTGAAGTCGGGTACGTACAAGATGAAGAATGAAAAAGGGGTGGTGGAGGTTCCTCATTTCACGGAAGAGGATATCCCCGAACTTTTAAAATATGCAGAAGATCTGACTATTATCCCTTCTTTTCCGTCGGTTTATAATATGAACAACGGTAAGATTCGGTTGGGTGAGTGTATGCTTTGGGTGATTGAATCTATCCGTCAGGGCACACCTCCGTCATTAGGTTGCAAAATGGTATTGGCGAATGCTGAAAATTATGAAGCAATCTATTTCCTGACCGATGAGGAAGTACTCGATGCAGCCGCTTGTTATCGTAGTTGGTGGGAAGAACGCCAATATCCGAAAACGAGATGGACAATTGATCCGTGTTACGATGAGCCGCTTTGTGGATCGGGTTATCGTTGGTGGTAATAAAGGGGGAGGAGCCTTCGGAAAGTAAAAAATAGGAAACATTCATGTGGGAATATTTGTTTGTATCAGTAGTCTTTTGCTGCTGACAGGGGGATTATTACGCTCAAAAGATAGCCTCTTATACGTACAAATGTATATGAAGTGCTCCGAAATATAGGTAATGAAAGAGTAAAAAGAATGGATGGATTAAAACGGGTTATAACAACGATGGCACTGTGCCTGACCGCTGTATTTGCATATTCGCAAGTATGGACGGCGCAAGATTCTTTGCATTTGAAGAAATTGCTGGAGAGTGACCAGGAGTTGCATTTAAATATGGATGCTGTGAAGTCGATTGATTTCGGAAGCGCAGTGGGTACTCCCCGGATGTCGGAGGAGAAAAGCTGGATGATGCCTGACGAATCGTTTCCTGAAGCGTTGCCTAAACCGAAAGTGATGTTGACTCTGATGCCATATAAAGCGAATACCCGCTATAACTGGGATCCCATCTATCAGAAGAAGATAAAGATCGATAAAAATACCTGGCGGGGTGATCCTTTCTACGAGATACGCCATCAAAGATCTTATTCAAACTGGGCACGCAATCCGATGGCAAAGGGAATGCGTAAGTCGTTGGATGAGATACAGGCGAGTGGGGTGCGTTTCCGTCAGTTGGGTGAACGTGCTAACGGAATGATGGTGAACACGGTAGTGATGGATGCACCTATTCCCTTGTTTGGTGGGAGTGGAGTGTATATCAATGGTGGAACTATCGGCGGACTTGACCTGATGGCTGTCTTTACAAAAGATTTCTGGAATAAGACGGGACGGGATAACCGTGCCCGCACATTGGAAGTGTTGAGAACTTATGGAGATTCTACCACTGTGTTGATAAATAAACCAATTGAACAGATTGCCCGTTGAAGGCGTTATAATGATGTGTTGATGTAGCAATGCGCTAATGTGCTGACTAGAGAATGTTTGTAATTGAATAATTAGTATATTTGTGTGTTGTTATGTTGGCGCATTGTTATATAGCTTTGTCGCTATTATTGGTATCTTAGTATATTAACACATAGATAAATTATTGGTTATGAATAGAATTACTTCTCTTCTGGGTATTCGGTATCCTATTATTCAAGGTGGTATGGTGTGGTGTAGCGGTTGGCGTCTTGCTTCTGCTGTGAGCAATGCCGGTGGACTGGGATTGATCGGTGCCGGTTCCATGCATCCGGACACTTTACGCGAGCATATCCGTAAATGTAATGCGGCCACGAAATTGCCTTTTGGTGTAAACATTCCTTTGATGTATCCCCAGATAGAAGAGATTATGAATATTGTGGTGGAAGAGGGAGTGAAGATTGTTTTTACCTCTGCCGGAAATCCGAAAACGTGGACTGGGTGGTTGAAAGAGCGTGGAATAACGGTTGTTCATGTTGTTTCTTCTTCCCGTTTTGCTGTAAAATGTGAGGAGGCTGGAGTAGATGCGGTAGTGGCAGAAGGGTTTGAAGCCGGAGGGCATAATGGACGCGAAGAAACAACGACTTTCTGTTTGATTCCGGCTGTACGTGAGGCTACAACATTACCTTTGATAGCTGCAGGAGGTGTCGGCACAGGGGAAGGAGTATTGGCTGCTATGGTGTTGGGAGCCGAAGGGGTGCAGATAGGAACCCGTTTTGCTCTTACTGAAGAGAGTTCAGCGAGTTCGGTATTTAAAGATTATTGCTTGAGTCTCAGAGAAGGGGATACTAAGTTGTTGTTGAAAAAGCTGGCTCCGACACGTTTGGTAAAGAATGCTTTCCGCGAAGCGGTGGAGAAGGCTGAAGATAGTGGTGCTAGTGCAGAAGATTTGAGAACTTTATTAGGACGGGGGCGTGCTAAAAAAGGAATCTTCGAAGGTGATCTGGAAGAAGGGGAATTGGAGATCGGACAAGTTTCGGCAATCATATCCCGTCGGCAGTCTGTGGCAGAAGTAATGGACGAATTGGTAGCGGCTTATCAACGGGCAGCAAAGAAAGATTATTTATTTTAAAGATATAGCTCACCACAGAGTAATACAAAGTCTTGCAGAGTTTTTTTAAAAGATCATCAATCGAAGGCGTAAGACATTGAGATGGCCTTATTTTGAAAAAGAAAAAACTCTGTAAGACTTTGTGTTACTGTATGGTGAAAATGCATAGTTATAGGCTGATAGGATCGTACTTTAAACCAAATACGTCGGCTACGGCCTTATAAACGATTTTTCCTTCTACGATATTTAATCCGAGTGCTAATGCTGGATTCTCTTTGCAGGCTTTTTTCCATCCCTTATTTGCTAAAGCGATCACATAGGGGAGGGTAGCATTGGTCAGTGCAAGGGTGGAAGTGTAAGGTACAGCTCCCGGAATATTAGCTACTGCATAATGCACGATTCCATCTACAATATAGGTCGGTGCACTGTGAGTGGTCGGGTGAGAGGTCTCGAAACATCCTCCCTGATCGATTGCTACATCTACTAATACTGTGCCGGGCTGCATTATTGAAAGCATTTCTTTGGTAATCAAATGTGGTGCTTTATCACCGGGAATCAGTACAGAGCCGACAACTAAATCAACATCCGGCAATTCTTTTCTGATTCTTAGTTCGGATGCGTACAATGTCTTTACATTCTTCGGCAGTGTCTCGCTCAAATAGCGCAGACGTGCCAGATTTATATCTGTAATAGTGACATCTGCCCCCATTCCAGCAGCCATTTGTGCAGCATTGCTACCTACAACTCCACCTCCTAAAATTAATACTTTAGCTGGTTTAACACCTGGTACACCTCCCAAAAGGATACCTTTTCCGCCTTGCGGTTTTTCCAGAAAACGGGCGCCTTCCTGAATAGACATACGTCCGGCAACTTCGCTCATCGGAATTAATAAAGGTAATGTGTGGTCTGCTTCTTCTACAGTTTCGTAAGCCAGGCATATTGATTTGTTGGAGAGCATGGCAAGGGTTAACTCCCTGTCGGAAGCAAAATGGAAATAAGTGAATAGTAACTGTCCTTTTCTTATTAAGTTATATTCAGTGATTATCGGCTCTTTCACCTTTACGATCATCTCGGCAGTGGCGTAAATATCTTCTATTGTTGGCAGGATATGTGCGCCGACAGCTTGATATGCTTCATCCGGAAAACCGCTATTTATTCCCGCTGTATGTTGGATAAATACCCGATGCCCTTGTTTTACCACTTCAGCCACTCCCGAAGGTGTCATGCCTACACGGTTCTCATTGTTTTTGATTTCCTTTGGTACTCCGATAATCATAATGTTGCGTATTAAAGATTTAACATGTTCGAAAGTACGAAAAATCCCCTTACGTTGTTGTTCGTAAGGGGATGTTTTAGAACAGAATGTCTTCGCGTGTTGAGATGAATAAATGCGTAGAGTGGTTGTTTTATAGACATTCACTGCCCTGCTTGTTGATTTTCATGCTTTTTCCATAGAGACCCACTCGAGCTATGTTGTTATAAAAGGGTTCTGCAATATCGTACTTAAAAGGAAGTACTTCTTCATTATCTTTGTTTATGTATCCCCACTTGGATGACTGGCTTTCAATGCAAACAGCAGCCAATCCTTCGGAAAAAGAGCATCCGTTATCATATTCCAGCGGAATGACAACTTCTCCTTTCTTATTAATGAATCCTACTTTGTTGTGTAGTGAGACGAGGGCTAATCCTTCCGCGAATTGCTCCATTTGACTGTAAGTCGGTGGAAGAATGTAGTTTCCTTGTCTGTCAATCAGTCCCCATAATCCATCGTGACATACTCGTGCACATTCTTGCTCAAACGAGTGAGCGGCTGCGTATTTAAACGGAATCCGTATTTGTCCGGTATGGTCGATGAATCCGTATTGAGAATTGAGTACTACCATCCCTAATCCTTCTTTAAACGAGAAAGCCCGTTCATACATTAGAGGAATGACAATGTCATACTCTTTATTAATGTATCCCCATTGGATTTTTCCTTTTACCGGAGCCAATCCTTCGGAGAAACGGCCAATTGCCGAGAAGCGCTTTTTCTTATTAGCTACCCCATAAGCTAAAAAAGAAGCGAAGAACTTTGTAATAGTGCTGCTCATTACCTTTATTGTTTGTGTGGTAAGCGTCCGGATACCATATATATACAAGAGAAGCTCTAAGTTTGCAGTTAATAGATAAGAGGTCGGAAATTTATTTTAAAAAAGTCAAGCGAGACGAATAATTACCTCCGCATCTTATCAGGAAAATATCAGTCTTATTATCTTTGTTGTATTAAGATAAAGACTGATAGGCGGGAAGAGGACACCATAAAAGAGAAAGCACTTGAGGCTAGCCCACGTAACGGCCTCTCTCCGCCAAGCTGCAAAGCTCCGATAGAATATCAAGGTTGCGAGCCTATTTAGAGTTTAGAGTTCAAACAGCTTTTACCAGTCTTAGAAAAGTACAGCAAAAATATGAAAAAATTATTTATTGGAATTGATTTTTCAAAGGAGAAACTTGACGCGACGATAATTCTCGCATGTGGAATGAACGAAATAGGCTCCCGTGAGTATGGGTGTTTCCCAAATAACACTACGGGCTACCGCAAGTTATGTAATTGGGTTAAAACAAACGCTTGGAATACAATTGCTGAGGAATGGCTATTCTGTGGAGAAGACACAGGTTCATGTAGTATAGGACTGAGCAAATGGCTTTACGGAAAAGGCTATGACATATGGATTGAGAACGCTTACGCCATAAAACATAGCAGTGGTATCCAGCGTGTGAAAAACGATAAGGCGGACTCAGCAATCATTGCTGAATACGCATGGAGGCAACAGGACAAGGTTGTACCCTTTGAACCATTGAATGAATCCCTTGCGCAACTAAGGGAGATTTTCCTCTATAGGCATAAGCTAGTTGGGCAAAGAGTGGCAATGGAATTACGAAAAGAGGACAAATCACAATCAAACAAGTCAAAAGCAATATCCTTCATCAACCGCAAGAGCAAACACCTTATTGCGGAGATAAACAAAACAATTGCCGAATGCGATAAGGCCATTGATAGCATAATAGAGGCGGATGAGGAACTGAAAGAAAATTATGCTATTATAACCTCAATAAAAGGCGTAGCCAGGCAAAACGCAACCTGTATGTTGGTCTACACAAACAACTTCAAAAAATTCGGATATGACCCAAGAAAGATTGCATGCTATTATGGAGTTGCCCCCTTTGGTAAACAATCCGGAACGAGTGTAAATACACCTGCTCATACAAGCCATTTCGCCAATAAACTTATTAAATCATTATTAGGACAAGCAGCTCATATAGCCAAAATATATAATCCCGAAATTAGAGATTACTATCAAAGACTGATTAGTAAGGGAAAGAAGCCTCAAGTGGCTTTAAATAATGTCAAGAACAAACTCATAAGAATCATAGTGGCATTAGTCAGGAAGAAAGTACCATATGATCAAAATACATACAAATATTATGAAGAACGAGAAGTTATAGAAAGGAAAAAGAACGAGAAGTTAATTTATTGTTAAACGGAATAAGAGATTAGGATATTAGCATAGAATACGTGGACGTCGTTAGTTCATTCTATTCAAGGCTCTGGTAAACCTATTGGGAAATGAACAACAGAGTCCACGCCCTTGCATATAACAAAGACGTGAACGCTTAGTTGCCATTATCTCCCCAATTAAAGAATTTACCAGATTCTGAATAGAGATAATATTCTAAACGCTTCTACGTTATTAATCGTAATAAGTCGCTACAAAGATACGGATTTCTTGTTAAAGAACAATGCTTTTAGGGGATAAAGATTTAATGGTGAATGAGGTAGGTGTACAAAATGAGAAATGGCTAGTAGATAGATTAAAAAAAGCTCCTTTTACGCTTTAGGTAAAGGGAGCTTTTTAGTCTATGATGTCAGGCGGTTTGTTTCTATGAAAAATGCTTGGTTATTAGTTTAAAAGTCCGGGATTAGCATCAATTGCATCTTGTGGAATACGCAATGTGTAACGGGAATCATCTTGTACAAGTGTGTAGGTTACATCTTCAATTTCTTTTTTGATTTCCGGTCGGGTAGTTCGGCGTAAATCAAACCAGCGATGGCCTTCAAAAGCAAGCTCGCGAGCACGTTCTTTCAGAATTTCTGTGACTAGCTTTTCTTGGCTCATCGCATTTATTTCATTCTTTTTCTGCTCATAACCTTCTGATGTATAACGATTCTCTATTAGTTTCAAGAGCCGGGTACGTGCTTCAGGTAATTTGTTTAAATGTGCAGCAGCTTCTGCTGAATTTAAATAAAGCTCTCCGGTGCGGAAAGTACATTTGAATTTAGATTCACCACTTTTGATGGAAGTATAATTTCCATTTTTATTTGCTTGATAATACTTGTTTGGACGTAGATCTTTTCCTTCCTCATATTCTTGTAAAAATGAAGGGTAAAGTAAGAGTGATCCGGCATAATCGCTATTTGGAAAAACTTCATAGGCAGTGATCATTTCTACAGATGTAAATTCATTAGGAAGTTTGCCTCCTTCATCATTTAGGTTTACCAATGTCGATTTTCCGGCTAATATACGTTCCGAAGCTTCATAAGATTTGCTCCATTCACCCATGTATAAATATACCCGTGATTCCATAGCATCTACTGATAATGTTGAAAAACGGTATGAATATTGAATTTCCCATTCTTTTTTATTAATCAGTTTCCGTGCTGTTTCTATATCAGATAAAATAGAGGTATATATTTCCTTTACAGTATTTCTTGATGGTATTTCTTCTAAATCAGTATTGAGTTTTAGAGGAACTGCTTTGGTTTCTAATGCTCCGGTAGCTGTATAAGGTTGTCCATAAAGATTGACCAATATGAAATGCATATATGCTCTCATGAGGTAAGCTTCTCCAACTAATTGATTAATATCTTCTTGGCTTCCTTCTGATATTTCATCTTTTTTATCGATGATTGCGTTGGCATAATAGATATTGGTATAATAGGCCGCCCATCCAAATTGTCTCGTACTTGCATTCGGATTAACATCATTCCATTTTTCAACATCTCCTAAAGAATTTTTGGAAGTGGCATCAGACTGTAATATGGTTGCGATATCTGTTCTGATTTCGCATATTCCTCTGTCATTGAGTGCTGTATTGTAAGCTGTTGTGAATAAAGCTCTGTATTCAGCTAGCGTATTGGGAATTACTTGGCCTACTGGTTGTATGTCCAAATAACTATCACAGGAAGATAATAACAGGCTTCCTATTAATGTGAATATATAATATATTTTCTTTGTCATAATATATTTTTTAAAAGTTAAGACTTAGATTGAAGGTAATGGATTTGGGAACTGGGGTAGAGTATAAGTTGCCCATTGACTCCGGATCCATATAATTATCATAATTAGAGCTGATAACGAATAGGTTACGAGCCTCTAATCCTACAGTTGCTCCGCCGATACTTAGTTTATGAAGCCATTCGGATGGAACCCGGTAAGCAAGACGTATATTTTGTAGACGTACAAAGCTTAGCTTTTTTACCCAGATATCCAGTGATCTGTAAATGTCATTTCGAGTACTGAACAAGTAGTAGTCGGCCGGATTGTAATTGTACGTTGCTAATGCAGGGAACTTTCCTGTTGTATTTTCCGGTGTCCATCTATCCAGTATGTCTCTATTCATATTGCGCCCTGGGTCTAAGTCAGATACATTATAACTTGGAGTTGTTTTTACGTGTGCTCCAAAATTATATGAAAAATTCAGATTCAGTTCCCAATTTCGGTAATTGAACGTATTTAGAAAACCGCCCGTGTAGGGAGCATCTGACGTTCCAACATAGCTGTAAAAGTCTCTTTGTTCTTCAGTACTTGGTCCTATTTGGTAAGTGCCAAGACCATCTTCATTCGATGTCATTCTGAATAACTCTTCTACAGTGACAGCTTTCCCCTCTTTATTCTCAAGATAGATTTGTCCTGTATCAGGATTTATACCTTTTGTTTTTAGTGCAAAGATTGCACCTACGGGATATCCTTCCAGACTAGGAGTCACTTGGCTTTTATCTGTAAGTACTTTTAGTACTTTATTTTGATTATATGCGAAGTTGAAAGTAGTGTACCAAGAGAAGTTTTTAGTGGTGATATTACGTGTCTGCAGGTTTATTTCTACACCTTTATTTTCCATACTAGCCCAGTTTATAGACATATTAGTGAATCCATTTTCCAAAGCTAATGCTTTAGAACCAATTAAGTCTGTTCCTTTTCTATAGTAGTAATCTACACTAAGATTGATGGCTTGATTGAGTACAGAAAAATCTATTCCTAGATTGTAAGATGCTGTTTTTTCCCAGCGTAATTTACTGTTGGGAGCACTATTGATAATAATATTTTCTTCACTGTAACCAGGTAAAATATTCACATTATCATATTTTCCGACTAGGAATGGAGAGGTTCCCTTATCAATATTTCCTTGTAAGCCATAAGAAAGGCGAAGAGCTAAATTATCAACCCATTTGTATTGTCTAATGAACGACTCATTTGATAAACGCCATAGACCACTTACCGAATAGATTGGTAAGAAACGGTATTTCTTATCTACTCCGAATAAATCAGAACCATCCATGCGCACACTTCCTCCCAATGTATAACGATTCATTAAAGTATATGAACCATTGGCAAAGAAAGAAGCAAAAGCGTTTTCCTTGTACGATTTAGTTTTTAGATTCCAATCATTGGCTTGTGCTTCATCTTTAAATATGAGATTCTGGAATGTCAGTTTCTTTGGATCATACCCATATCCGGTTGAGGCTTGGTTGTCTGCCCAGTTTTTGCGAATTTCCGAACCAGCCATTATTTGTATATCATGTATATCCCCAAATGTGTTTTTGTATTCTCCCTGGATTTTCCATGTGAGTTGTGAGGTTGTGCTATTAGTTGTTTTAAGCATACCTCCTTCTGGTATAAGATAGGTTTGTACACCATCTTTCCAATATTTATTGTTTTCACGTATATTCCTAATATTATATGAATTTATCCCGGCATATTCTTCTTGCGACAATTGATCCCATTGCACACCAATCTGTGAATAAACTTTCCACTGATCGTTAAAACGTAGCTGAACATCAAAGATAGAATTGATGGCTGTGGTGACAGATTCTTTATTGGTGTTTGCTCGTTCTTCGAATATATTAAAGCCTTGCTTTTCATCTGTTTCATTACTTCTGACTACGTCGTAATCGTAAAGGTAGTTTCCTTGTTCGTCAAACGGAGCAAAGTAAGGGTTGGCGATACGTGAATAATATATAGGGTTAATAAGTCCGTAAGTATCAGTCATAAATGTGTTATTCTTGCGTCTGTTGGCAAAAATAGACATTCCAATTTTTAATATTTTGTTGATTTGGTAAGACGTTTTACTGGTCAGATTAAAACGGCTCATGCTTACACCTGGTACATTTCCGTTTTCTTTGACATAACCAAGTGAGTTGTAATAAGTAACCTTTTCGCTACCACCGGAAATGCTAAAGTTATATTCTTGCGTGAAAGCATCTCTGAATAATATATCATTCCAGTCTGTATTGATTGTTTTCAGTTTGTTTATAGCATTTTGGGCTTCAGGTGTCAGTCCGTTCCACCCCTGTTCTTTATAGATGTCTATTAAGTTATATTGTTTCATGATAGCAGCAACTTTTCCTTTTTCAGGAAATACCGGTATCGGATCTGTTAATCCCCATAATATCTCAAACCGTGCTTCTTTTAATAATTGAAGTTCCAAATCGACTTTCTCTTCCGAGTTTAGTAAGTTGAGCCGTGAAGTATTGAGATTTGGAGTATAAGTCAATTTAGTATTGAAGTTAATAACAGGTTTTCCGGTTTTTCCTCTTTTGGTTGTTACCACAATTACACCATTTGCAGCACGTGCGCCATAAATGGCAGTAGCAGCTGCATCTTTTAATATCGTAATGCTTTCAATGTCGTTTGGGCTCAAACCTGCGATAGAAGATTGTGACATATTTACAATGTCATTATCGTTATCTTTGTTAATCTCTGGAATATCTGTCCCCTCCAAAGGTATTCCATCCAATACCCATAATGGGTCTTGTGTTCCATTTAATGAAGCCGTACCACGAATACGAATACGTGCTGGAGCTCCCGGTGCACCAGAAGTTGTCGTAACAGCTACACCGGCGATTTGTCCTGCTAACGCCTGATCGATACTTTTTGCAGCACCTACCATTCCATCTGTAACATCTACTTTGGCAATGGCAGCAGTCAGTTTACGACGTTCCAGTTCTTGATAACCAGTTACTACTACGTCTCCTAATGTGTGTGATGAAGCTTGAAGTACAATACGATAAGTATCTTTTCCTGCTTGCAAAACGATGTCTTGTTCTTCAAATCCTATATAACTACAATGTAACCTAGTCACCTTTTCCGGAATGGAAATGGAGAATTTACCATCCATATCAGTGATAGTACCTAGAGAAGTCTGTGATGCTCCGGCCTTTTTCAAGTCATCTGCGTTAACATATACGGAAGCACCGATCAGAGGTTCATTATCTTCACCGGATATAACGACTCCGGTGATTGTACGATTAGCAGCGCTGGCAAAGGCCAGCGCATTTGCAAAGAGGCATATAAGAATGCACAAGTATTTTTTTCTCATTAATGTAGATAGTTAAAGTAATAAGTGGTTTTATTTGATTCCTAAAGCAGTATTAATACGTAGAATCATGTCCTCATAATGATAGCGTGCAGCAGTATCGGAAGTTCCGAGACGGTTCTGCAACAACTTCTTGATACGTAATAATTCACCGCGTTTCACAGAGATAGCATCTGAAATACGGTTGAGCTGACTGCCATAGAAATTGAGCACACGTGGAGCACCCATCCGGTCTTCCTGACGAAGTGCACGTTGTTCGGCAGCGTAACAGCTACAGAAAGGAGTAGCGTGGTCAAGCAAGAAATGCTCGTTTGCAATCTTCTTGTTGATTTTAACGGCTTCCGGTTCTGCAGCGGCTGTAAGTAATGCATCGAGGAAGTTTTTCTGCAAAGAACGTTCCATAACATTAGGGATACCACCGCGTTCGGTAACACCGAAAATATTCTTATGAAGTCCGTCCATAAGTTCCACTACTGTAAAGGCTTTCTTTCCGTTGACAGATTCATTCTCTATCATACGCATCAAACGAGTATTGCCAAGTAAATCCCAAAGGATATAGGCTTGGGCGTTCTTTAAGATTTGTGTAGGAGCATTTTCCTGTTTTCCGATGGGAGTATTGCGAAGTAGATAAGTATATTGCCCCACTTCCGTGTCAAACAGCCATTTAGGGTATGTCAAAACTTCATCCATCAGAAATTTCAGTGAAGCTTGTTGTTTCTCTTTCTCTACGAATGTATAAGTTTTAACGCCGTCTCCTACAATTGTATTTTCAATGTAGATGCCGCCAATATTGGCAAGGACATGATATAAATAGTTGTTCCATTGGTTGATTACAGCGTAGTAGAGGCGAGATGCTTCTTCATAAGTTTGTCCCTTCTCACCGGTAGTAGTCCATTGAAGAATTTGTGGAACGATACGTTTCAGATTCTCAATGCCAAGTAAAGAAGAGCGAACCGGATCATCACCTAAATCTTCGTTCTGTGCACGTGGATCTACCGCATCGCGGACATCCTGTGCTTCACTATATTTATAAAGCCGATCAGTATGTTTGCTCAAGAAATCGAATAAAATATCCTTTTCTTCTTCCGGAGTACTCTTTCCGTACCAACGATATCCATATTCGATAGCGAACATATCGTATGGACCGATATGCGGAGAAAGAACTTTCACGCCATCTCCAGGCTGTGCGATATAATTGAATCGTGCATAATCCATGATAGATGAAGCGGTAGAGTTCATTCTGGAAGTGAATGCTTCGGAACGTAATGAATCTGTCGGGAAAGCCCATGAACCCATCATATTGTGGCGGAGTCCCAGAGAGTGGCCTACCTCATGACAGGCGACGAATCGAATGGCATCTCCCATCAAAGCATCAGGCAATTGTACATTACGTGCTTCCGGACACACTGTTCCGGTCTGGACAGTAATCCATTCACGTACCATAGAAAGCACATTGTGCCACCACATAATATCAGCTTCCAGGATTTCTCCGGAACGGGGATCTAACAGAGAAGGTCCCATTGCATTTTTCTTTTCCGAAGCAGCATAAGTCAGTACGGAGTAATTGACATCATCCATGTCTACATGCATACTGTCCGTGATTTCTTTGGCAATAATCGCATTCTTGAAACCAGCCTTTTCAAAGGCAATCTGCCAGTCCTCGATACCTTTCTTAATGTACGAACGCCATTGGTAAGGAGTTGAATTATCAATGTAGAAGACAATCGGTTTGGCAGGTTCCACCATCTGACCTTTCAGATAAGCCTCCCGATCTTCCGGTTTGGGTTCCATACGCCAGCGGGTGATATACTGTGTCTTATCCGTACGCTGCTGCGCATCACTAAAACTTAATAACGGATTCGTGAAATAACCGACCTTCTGATTGTCGAATCGTCCCATCATCGGCTTCTCGGGCAATAAGAGAATAGAAGAACTAACTTCCACCGTTACATAAACAGTAGTAGTACCTTCCGTTACCCGGGTAGTCAACTCGGAAGTTGCCACGACATTGTTTGAAAAGGATTTGATGGATAGAATACGTGATAAATTCTTGATAGCCGAAGTACCCAGATTAATATTGGTAAATACGTTATTGATACTGGTTTCCGTACCATCATAAATATCATTCACCTTGATTACTAATGCCGTAGAATCTGCATTGACTGCTTCGATCTTGAATGCGGCAATCAGCGGAGAGATAAAATTATCCTTTACCGAACGGAAGATAGCATCCGTTTGGGGGGCCAGAGGTAATGGGCGTTGTTGACGTAATATTAGTTTGCCCGTCGCTTTGTCCCATTCCATGCAAACCATTTGATTCTCATAGTTTACTCCGCGGTTTACGCCCGCATCATTAAGTTCGGCAGGAACTCGTTGCAGCTTATTGACAACTAATAAGTCACGTCCCAAAAGTGAGGTGGGAATTTCAAAATAATAATCATTCTTCTTTTGATGTACAGCAAACATCCCTTTGGTCGTTTTACTGTCTTCCACTAATTTCTCGTAGTCGCTTTTACTCTTCTCTTCTTTCTCTTCTGGTTTTTTCTTTTTCTTTTTAAACCAACTCAGATTTTCTGTAGCGGGGGTAGTTGCAAATGCCGAGAGCGCTTCTCCACTCAGCAATATACATGCAATGACCGCTGCCATTACTTTTACATACATTCTCATTGAGTTTCTAACTTTTAATTATAATTAAAAAACGGCTACAAAAGTACTAATATAAATAACATAATGACTACTAATTTGCAATGAATATAACATTAAAAAGAAATATTAACTAGTATCTACGGTCATCATTCTCCTCGGATATTTCATAGTTTAGTGGGAATAGTGTACATTTGCGGGAGTAAAAAAGTGAACGGAATGATGAGACGATATATCACTGCTTTGATGCTGGCTTGCTGCATCGGAGGGTATGGACAAGAGAAGAAGCAAGTAACCTTTGTACCTCCTTTTGACTTTCCTCTTACATTGAGTGGGAACTTTGGAGAAATCCGCTCCAATCACTTCCACGGCGGACTGGATTTTAAGACAGGCGGAGTTATCGGTAAACCCGTTCGTGCTCTCGCTGATGGCTATATTTCGCGTATTCGCGTCACGAATGGTTCGGGATATGTACTTGATGTCTGTTATCACAATGGCTATTCAACGATCAACCGCCATTTGAGTGGTTTTGTTTCTCCCATTGCCGAAAGGGTGGAGAAACTTCAATATGAAGAAGAAAGCTGGGAAGTAGAGATTGTTCCCGAACCGGGAGAATATCCGGTAAAAGGAGGCCAGCAGATCGCATGGAGCGGAAACACCGGATATTCGTTCGGTCCGCATCTTCACCTGGATGTATTTGAAACGGAATCGGGAGATTATATTGACCCTATGCCTTTCTTTCAATCGAAAATAAAAGATACGCGTGCTCCGAAAGCGGATGGCATTCTATTTTTTCCACAACTGGGTAAAGGAGTAGTGGATGGAAAGCAAGAGAATAAAATCATCCTTCCTAATAGTGAGCGTCCGGTGGAAGCATGGGGAGTGATAGGTGTGGGGATCAAAGCATACGATTACATGGATGGAGTGAATAACCATTATGGAGTTTATTCAGTTGTGCTTACGGTAGATGGCAATGAAATATTTCGTAGCACCGTAGATCGTTTCTCGCAGGAAGAGAACCGGATGATTAATTCCTGGACTTACGGGCAATATATGAAATCTTTCATTGATCCGGGCAACACTTTGCGTCTGCTAAAAGCATCGAATGATAACCGTGGCTTGGTGACGATTGATGAGGAACGGGACTATCAGTTCTTATATACATTAAAAGATGCTTTCGGAAACACTTCCAAATATAGTTTCACCGTACGGGGTCGGAAACAGCCGATTGAACCGTTGAATCATCGGGAGAAATATTATTTTACATGGAATAAGACTAATTATCTGCAAGAACCGGGATTGAACTTGGTTGTTCCGAAAGGAATGTTGTATGATGATGTTCCCCTCAATTATCAGGTGAAGGCGGATAGTGGTGCCGTTGCTTTTACTTATCAGCTGAATGATAAGGCGGTTCCGCTGCATGCAGCTTGTGAACTGTGTATCGGGTTGCGTAGAAAACCAATTGCCGATACGACGAAATATTATGTGGCCCGCATAACTCCAAAAGGAGGAAAGTACAGCGTAGGCGGAAAGTATGAAGACGGATACATGAAAGCATCTATCCGGGAGTTGGGAACTTACACTGTTGCCATCGATACCATCCCGCCGGAGATTATCCCTGTCAACAAGAATCAGTGGGGAAGAAACGGAAAAATTGTCTATCGTTTGAAAGATCAGGGCGCGGGAATTGCTTCCTATCGTGGAACGATTGACGGAAAGTATGCGCTTTTCGGACGTCCCAATATTGTGAAATCATACTGGGAATGTACGTTGGACCCCAAACGCGTAAGGAAAGGAGGCAAGCATACTGTTGAATTTACAGTGACCGACTATTGTGGGAATGAAACAGTGGCCCGTGAAAGCTTTATTTGGTAAATTATTAAAAGTGAATCATATATTTATTATGAAGAGAAGAATTATTCTTTGTGCCGCCGTATTGATGGCGGCTGTGGCGAACACCTTCGCCTGCACCAACCTGATTGTCGGAAAAAATGCGTCTGCCGATGGCTCGACGATTGTTTCCTATTCTGCCGACTCGTACGGCTTATTCGGAGAACTTTATCATTATCCGGCTGCTACCTATCCAAAAGGTACGATGCTGAAAGTTTATGAATGGGATACCGGCAAGTATCTGGGAGAAATAGAGCAGGCACGCCAGACTTACAATGTAGTCGGTAATATGAATGAATATCAGGTTACCATTGGTGAGACAACTTTCGGCGGACGTCCGGAATTGGCCGATTCTACAGGGATTATCGATTACGGAAGTCTGATTTATATCGGTTTGCAACGTTCGCGCACTGCCCGTGAAGCAATTAAGATCATGACCGACTTAGTGCAGCAATACGGCTATTATAGCGAAGGAGAATCCTTTACTATTGCCGATCCGAACGAAATATGGATTATGGAAATGATTGGTAAAGGTCCCGGCATCCGTGGAGCAGTTTGGGTAGCTGTACGTGTGCCCGATGATTGCATTTCGGCCCATGCCAACCAGTCACGTATCCACCAGTTTGATATGAACGACAAGGAAAACTGCATGTACTCTCCGGATGTCGTTTCTTTTGCCCGTGAGAAGGGATATTTTAATGGAGTAAACAAAGACTTTAGCTTCTCATTAGCCTATGCGCCTCTTGATTTTGGTGCCCGCCGTTTCTGTGAGGCTCGTGTGTGGAGCTATTTTAATAAGTTCACAGATAACGGAAAAGATTATCTTCCTTACATTGAGGGAAAGACCAATACGCCGATGCCTCTTTTTGTGAAACCGAAACATAAGTTATCCGTGCAAGATGTGAAAGATATGATGCGCGACCATTATGAAGGAACGCCCCTTGACATCTCCAATGATTTTGGAGCCGGACCTTATAAGACACCTTACCGTCTTTCTCCTCTGAACTTCAAGGTAGATGGTCAGGAATATTTCAACGAACGTCCGATTTCCACTCAACAAAGCGGGTTTGTATTTGTTGCACAAATGCGGGCTCATAAGCCGGACCCGATAGGCGGTGTACTTTGGTTTGGCGTGGATGATGCGAACATGGCTGTATTTACCCCGGTTTATTGTTGTGCTACTAAAGTGCCGGTATGTTATACCCGTGTAGATGGGGCCGATTATATTACTTTCTCCTGGAATTCTGCTTTCTGGATTTTCAACTGGGTATCTAATATGGTCTATCCGCGTTATGATTTGATGATCGGTGATGTACGGGAAGCGCAGAAAGAAATGGAAACTACTTTCAACAATGCACAGGAAGGCATTGAAGAAATGGCTGCCAAACTGCTGGCAAAAGATAAGAACGCAGCGGTTGACTTTCTGACAAACTATACAAATATGACCGCACAGAGCACTTTCGATACTTGGAAACAATTGGGTACATTCTTGATTGTGAAGTACAATGATGGAGTGGTGAAACGTGTTAAAGACGGTAAGTTTGAGCGTAATTCTATCGGACAACCTGCCGGAGTGATGCGTCCCGGATATCCGAAAGAATTCTTGCAGGAATATGTCAAGCAGACTGGTGACAGATATAAAGTGCCACAAGAATAGATATTAAGTATGAGATATTAGGTATTAAGTATATCGCTTTTTAATTCTTAATTCTCAAATTTCAATTAAAAGAATAGGAATTATAAACTTATTATTTTACATTTGTGTGCTCAAGAAATTGATAATAAATAATTCATTAACCAATAAATAACAATCGAAATGGAAAATCAGGAACTTATTAAACAGGTCACTGAAAAAGCCGAAAAATGGCTAACCCCGGCTTATGATGCTGAAACCCAGGCTGAAGTGAAACGTATGTTGGAAAACGATGATAAAACCGAACTAATTGAAGCTTTCTACAAAGATCTTGAATTTGGTACTGGTGGTCTGCGTGGTATTATGGGTGTAGGTAGCAATCGTATGAATATCTATACGGTAGGTGCTGCCACTCAAGGACTTTCCAACTATCTGAAAAAGAACTTCAAAGACCTGCCGCAGATTTCTGTAGTAGTAGGTCACGATTGCCGCAACAACAGCCGTTTGTTTGCGGAAACTTCTGCTAATATTTTCTCTGCCAATGGTATTAAAGTATATCTGTTTGACGACATGCGTCCGACACCGGAAATGTCTTTCGCCATCCGTCACCTCGGTTGCCAGAGCGGTATCATTCTGACTGCTTCTCACAATCCGAAGGAATACAACGGTTACAAGGCATATTGGGACGATGGTGCACAGGTATTGGCTCCACACGATAAAGGTATCATCGACGAAGTGAATGCAATTGCTTCTGCTGCCGATATTAAATTCCAGGGAAATCCGGATTTGATTCAGATTATCGGTGAAGACATCGATAAGATTTATCTGGATATGGTGAAAACTGTTTCTATTGATCCGGCAGCTATCGCCCGTCACAAAGATATGAAGATTGTCTATACTCCGATTCATGGTACAGGTATGATGTTGATTCCTCGTGCATTGAAAATGTGGGGATTCGAAAACGTATTTACTGTGCCCGAACAGATGATTAAGGACGGTAACTTCCCGACTGTCGTATCTCCGAACCCGGAAAACGCGGAAGCTCTTTCTATGGCTGTAAACCTTGCCAAAGAAATTGATGCTGACCTCGTTATGGCTTCCGACCCGGATGCTGACCGTGTGGGTATTGCTTGCAAGGATGATAAAGGCGAATGGGTACTGATTAACGGTAATCAGACTTGTATGATGTACCTTTATTATATTCTGACACAGTACAAACAACTGGGTAAGATTAAAGGTGGCGAGTTCTGCGTGAAGACAATCGTTACAACTGAACTAATCAAGAAAATCGCAGATAAGAACAATATCGAAATGCTTGACTGCTACACCGGATTTAAATGGATTGCCCGTGAAATCCGTCTGCGTGAAGGCAAACAGAAATATATCGGTGGCGGTGAAGAAAGCTACGGATTCCTTGCCGAAGATTTCGTTCGCGATAAAGATGCCGTATCAGCTTGCTGTTTGATTGCTGAAGTTGCTGCATGGGCAAAAGATAATGGAAAATCCTTGTATCAGTTGTTGCTGGATATCTACGTAGAATACGGATTCTCTAAAGAGTTTACTGTAAACGTAGTGAAACCGGGTAAGAGTGGTGCAGAAGAAATCAAAGCTATGATGGAGAACTTCCGTGCCAATCCTCCGAAAGAATTGGGTGGCTCTAAAGTGATCTTGAGCAAAGATTATAAGACACTGAAACAGACAGATGATAAAGGTAACGTAACTGCAATCGATATGCCGGAACCATCTAACGTACTTCAATATTTCACTGAAGACGGTAGCAAAGTTTCCGTTCGTCCTTCAGGTACAGAACCTAAGATTAAGTTCTATATGGAAGTTCAGGGTGAAATGGGTTGCCGCAATTGTTATGCTTCTGCCGAATCTGCCGCAATGGAAAAGATTGAAGCAGTGAAGAAATCATTGGGTATCTGATTTTGTTTCTTCTGAAATTTCAGATATAGATAACGAAAGATAAATAATAAATAGCGCCTCCATGGTCTTTTCGAAGATTATGGAGGCGCTTCTTTTTCTCTATACATAGCCCTGATTCTGTCTATTTTCGGGCTTTTTCCCCAACTTGGCACAGTTCTTTCATTTCCTTTGCATTCTTTAAGTCCACTTGCTAATCCTTCTTGCGAGAATCTTGTTGTATTGACATCATCTCAATTTCAACCCGCAGGCTGCGGATACACATGTTTTGTTGATGCTTTAGAGTGATACGTTCAGTTTCATATTCGTAAGTTGTTCGTTTGTAGTTATGTGTATTTCGTGGCCTGCTTTCTTAGTCTATTTTTCAGTCAGTGCTATTTCTTTTTTTTCTGTTATTTCTTCGTGCCTATCCAAGTCCATTTATGCCATATTGTTTCCAATGGTCCTTGTTTATGTTTAGACAGCCACCATTTGCAGAACCGAACTTGCGCCAGGAAAAGAATAATACCGATAATCAGGCTAAGAGTATATCCACAGTAAGGAGCAAGATAGAATCCGAATGGGAAATAGATAATGGCTCCCAAAATAGATTGAGAAATATAATTGGTCAAGCTCATTTTTCCGTAGAATCGCAGATTAGATACAGTTTTCTTGAACTGATCCTTCTGATAAAGCAACACGAAAGAAGCAACAAGTACAATCGTAAATGCAAATTTCTGCCACATATCAAAGGCAGTACCTACCGTTTGCTGAATTAAACTGCTGTCACTTTGCATGATCTGTTCTTTCAGAGAATACAGTGGCGCGAAACTGATAGCTGCAATAATAAGTGCTTTCATCCAGAACTTCAAATGAGATTCGGTAGTAACGAACAATTCTTTGCGTCCGATATATAAGCCAAACAGGAAAAGTCCGGCAGTCTGCAAGAAACGTCCGGCACCGATAGCCCAAAACAGACTTGCTTTCTGTCCCAGCGTAACATTACCTATCAGAAAATCCCAAAAGCTTCCGGCTTTGGTGTATTCCGCTACTTCAGCATACATGGCTCCGACATTCAAATCGGGTAGGGTATAGGCAGGATTGAAAAGGCTCATTATATAATGAAACCATTCAATCGGTTGCAGTGAAAACAAGATGGCGGTGATTAGAATCGCTTTGTCACTCCATTTACGTACGATAAATAGTACAAGACTGACTACAACAAACAGAAGCAGGACATCTCCTGCCGGGAAGAAAGCGGCATTCAGAGTGGCGAATCCTGCCAGCAATATCATTCTCCATAAAAAGCGGTAACCAAAATCTTTTCCTTTCAACTGCTGGTTGTGCGACTGGATATAGAAAGTGAATCCGAAAAGCAGAGCGAATATGGCATAAGACTTTCCGGCAAGCAGTGAAAATGTCGCATTAAATACTCCGGCATCCAAAATGGTGAGCCATTCAGGAGAACTTTCCGGATATACGGGGAAAATGAAATGCTCCAGGTTATGAACCAGAAGGATGGCCATTACAGCAAATCCTCTAAGAGCATCTACTACTTCAATTCGGGGTGTTTTTGTTGATAATTCCATGGGGCTAATTTATGATTGTTTTTTAGTTAGTATTTGTTTTACCCATCTATTGGCAGGCTTTTCAAAATAATAATAAGAAAGTAAGCTAAGCGCAATAGTGATGCAAAAAATGACGGGGACACTTATCATCCAATGTATGTGCCATTGATACAGAGTAGCCATTTGGAGGTATGTGAGTATAATAAATAAATGTATCAGATAGAAACTATAACTGATTTCTCCTCCTATCACTAAGACCCGATTGGATAGTAACCGGGATATATACCCTCTTTGTAAGGCAAAGATAAGTATCACCAAAGAAACGGGTAGCCAGTAGTAACAAGAATAGCGGTATACTTTGGGAATGTCTGCGGCACAAAAATAGAAAACAAAAAATAAAATGACTACTCCTATTTCTAATAGTGTTCCGGTGGAATAAGAAATCTTTTTGTTGAATATTGACCGATAAAACTGATAAAGTAAAACACCTACAAAAAAGTCCGGCAGGCGGGTGATTGGATTTACATACCAGTATGCTTTAATTTGTTCTTCAGCAGTCAGATGCATACCTGTCAGCATAATCAGCAGGCAGATGAAAAGAGTGATACATAGATTCCGTTTACTATTTAAGAAAGGAATGATGAGGGGGAAACAGAAATAAAATAACTGTTCGCAGCCCAGACTCCACGAAGGACTATTGAATGAGAAAAAATAATCTGCAGAAGGGAAGAACGGTTGCAATAAAAAAGTGGAAGCGGCGAAGTGTTTTATCCAGTCTGTCGTATCGTTGTATTGAACATACCCTCCTATGCATGCGGCAATTAATAGAGTAAGTAGATGGAGGGGGTAAATGCGGGCAATGCGTGCTACCCAAAAAGTACGTTTGGTGGTGATCTTTTCCAATAACTTTTCTTCATAATTATAGGCAATAATGAAGCCACTAAGGATGAAAAAAAAGCTGACTCCAACAAATCCTTCTTTAAAGAAGTGTGTGTCGAAGCTCGGATCCAGAACATAACAATGTGCCCCGAATACCATCAAGGCAAATAATATTCGTAAAGAAGTTAATGTGTTAATCACGATACTTATCAGTTTTTTTGTATTCGCTGACAAAAGTACTGTTTTCTTGTGATATAAAAATTCACATAGATTAAAAAGAATCAAAATTCAGACCGTAGGCGGCTAAGATGTTGGGGAGTCATGCCTAGAAAGGAGGCTATATATCCCAATTGGGCACGGTGAATGACATCGGGTTGCTCACGTAAAAGTTGTTCATAACGTTCTTTGGCCGGAAGATACAATCGGTTGATATGGTGAATATCCATGTACAACAAACATTCCTGATGAATGACACGTCCCCAGTTGGCAATTTCTATATTAGTTTCATAAATCTGATTTAAATCTTCAATACGTATGGCATATAGTTCACAATCTTCCAGTAATTCTACATATTCGTATCCCGGTTGATTATGATATAAATCTTTCATGGCAAAGGTAATATCACCTTCGCGTGAAAACCAGATCGTGATTTCTTCTCCGTCACGTAAACAATAGGACCTACAAAACCCTTTTTCAATAAAGTAGACGTGGCGGTCTAGTACTCCACCGTGTATCAGTAAATGTTTTTTAGGAAGCTCCATTTTCTTCATATAGCTGAAGAGTACTTCTAAAGAACTGTCGGATACCGGATAATACTGACGGATTCCTTTGATGATATTTTCCATGTTTGATTTATTCATTTGGATGTTCTATCCACCAATCAATCATCTTTCGGGCAAGACTAAGTTTTCTGGGAAGTTCGGGTAAATTGTCTCTTGTATAAAAGTCTCCCGAGCTCAATTCTTCATCTTGGAGGTTGATTTCCCCTCCGGCATAATCAGCAATAAAGCCGACCATTAGTCCGCTAGGATAAGGCCAGGGCTGATTACCGAAATAAGTGATATTCTTTACATCCAGTCCGGTTTCTTCTTTCACTTCACGTGCTACACATTCTTCTAGCGTTTCTCCGGTTTCCAGAAATCCGGCAACGAGACTGTTGAATGTTCCTTTAAAATTGCGGGCATGCACTAAGAGTAGTGAATCTTTTTTTCTCACTAATACAAGAATCGCTGTGGAAATGGAAGGATATGCTTCCCGGCCACATTTCGGACAACGCTTCATGATAGATTCTTTCTGTTCCATAGGCGTGCCGCAGGCGGAACAAAAGCGGCTGTTTCTATCCCAATGCAGAATCTCATGTGCTTTTCCTGCTGTCTGATAATGAGACAAAGGAAGATATTCATAGGAGGCACGAAGCCCTATCATGATCCATTGCTCCGATTCTTCAATGGGAGAGGAGAGGGAGAAAGCCTTGCAGTTTTTCCCTTCCAGTGTAGTGATATTGTGTACGGTTGTTTTTTCTTTAATAACAATAGGAGAGCTTTCTCCACACGGGATGGCATATATGGCATCTTCTTTTTTCTCAAGAAGCAGTTGGTCTTTGTAAAAGATAAACCACCATGATTGTGCTGTCTGATTCATTTTAATTCTAATTCTTGATCTTCGCGCTGCGAAGTTATAAAAAAACTAGATTGATATTTAGACTTATCAGATAAAATACAGGGCAACTGCACCAAAATTTGATTCATAACCGTGCAGAAATGAGCTAAATGATAATTTTGCGGAGTGCCCTGAAAGGGCTTAATTATATAGCGTAGGGCAACGCCCTACGTAAAAACGACAATCTGAATTTGCGCCCTGAAAGGGCATAATTGTATATAGTTCCGCCCTTTCAGGGCTTGTGGCTGGTGTGTTTTTTTTCGTAGGGCGTTGCCCTACGCTATAGAATTAAGCCCTTTCAGGGCACCCCAATAAATATATAATTGTAAGGCTTTCAGCCTAACCGATAAATTCCCATTTAATTAAGAACTGTACTGAAACGAGTTAAACGGTGCGCTAATGAATGGGTCAAGGGTGAGGGTTGGTGAGGGTAGATTTATAACTTTCGTATTTTTTTTTATAAATAAAAAAGGAGATAGTATAGAAAATAATAAAATAAAAGGTTATAAATCTACCCTCACCAACCCTCACCTTTGACCCATATCTTATAATAAAAAGATAACGGGGAATCTTAAAAACTCAATCATCTTTTTCAGATTTACCACAACGTTTCCAGAATACTCCATTATTTTATTCAAAACTGTGCGGATATGAATTAAATTTTGGTGCGGTTGCCCTGGATAAAATATCAATAGACTAACTCAATAAAATGCATTGTTCGACACCAATTTCCTGAATAAAATAATTGTCGTGTGAGATTGCTATCACAGTACCTGCATAATTTTTGATAGTAGCAGTGATAATTTCAATACTTTGTATGTCCAAATTGTTGGTAGGTTCATCCAGGATAAACATATCAGGGGTATTGTTACTAATCATCAGACAGCAGAAAGCGAGACGCATTTTCTCACCACCACTAAGTTTCCGGCAGGATTTGTCCCATTCGGATGCAGGAAACAAGTAACGGTTTAGAATAATCTTTATTTCATGCTCCGGCAGATTCCGGCTATTGAAAGCGTAAGCCTGTTCAAGAATACTGTTCCGGTCGTCAATGATCGAATACTCTTGATTCAAATAGACATAGCTAAAGTCCGTCCGTGTCAGGGTTCCTTCCTGTGGTTGAAGTTGGCCGGTGATTAATTTCAATAGAGTTGTTTTCCCGCTACCGTTGGCTCCTTCTATACGGAGGCGGTCTCCGCTCTTTAGCTGAAAACTGACAGGAGCTTGCCAAAGCTGTTGTTTTGAGATACTATTTTCCTGAATATCATTGCTATTCGGATTGGGAAGATAACCTGTGTCAGACGAATTTATTTCATTATTCGTCAGAATATCATTGTTAACCGAATTGGAATGATAACTGAAGTTAATCTCTTTTGCTGTCACTAATATCTTCCCGGTATGAAGCGAGGAACTGTTGAAGTCGGTTTTTAATGCCGCAGTCGGAGAGAGCGAACCTCGAAGCTGGTTGCGTTCATTTGTTAACTTCTCGGCTTTTTCCTGATGAACGCCAGTCAGTTTACTAGTGCTCTTCTCGGATTTCCCTTGGAGTGCGTTCAATACAATGCGTGGAACTCCTTTTCTTATATTACTCTTTTCGCCGCGTACATTCTGTTTGTCCCTGCGTTCGGCCGTTTCGCGAGCCACTTTACGGGCAATACGTAGTGCCTTTTCTTTTTCTTCAATACGTTGTTGCAATGCTTCCTGCATCAGCGTTTTTTGTTCTTTGTAGAATTCGTAATTTCCGCCATAATAATTGATTTGATGCTTCTCCAGTTCGCAAATCTCGGGGAGAAGATTGAGCAGAGTACGGTCATGACTTACCACTAACAGGGTGGAACGATATTTCTCTACCCAGTCATATAAACGTTGTCTGCCGGAAGAATCGAGATGATTGGTCGGTTCATCCATAAGTACGACAGATGGGTGATGAATGTCCATCCCTGCCAGAAATACACGGGTCTTTTCACCGCCGCTAAGCAAATTCATCGGGTAGGATAGAGTAAACTGTCCTAGCCCCCATAAATCGAGAGCGGCAATGGAACGTTCTTCAATATTCCAGTCATCATCCAGGATGACGAAATTTTCGTTTGAGGCATCTCCTGACAGGATAGCATGTAAGGCTTGTTGCTTACGTTCTATCTGGAGTGCTTGAGCGATAGTCAATGAATCATATTGCCCGAAATGTTGCGGGATATAATATAGGTCGTCCGGACGGACAATGACACCGGAAGAGGGTGAAAGTTGTCCGGCAATAATTTGCAGCAAAGTAGATTTACCGCACCCATTGTTACCGACTAATCCCAGTTTCTGCCCCTTACTGATGGCGAAATTGAGATCACTGAATAATACTTCTTTATCCGGATGGATATAGCTGATTTGCTGAATACTTATAGACATAATGATCTATTGGGTTTGAGGTTGAAAATAGAGTGAGGGAAAATCACAGGATAGGGGGGAACGACAAACACAATACTGGCTAAACAACACGGATTTCGTGATGCTTAACGAAATAGAAAAAGCATATAAGAAAAGTGATGTTTACTTAGAAGTGTTGTCTTACTTACTAATTCTCATTGCGGTAGGTATATAGTTTAACTTGGTTGCAAAGATAACACTTTCTATTAGATTTCACTCTATTAAGACTGAAAAAGAATGAGTTTCATTTATTTAGAGGCTCCGTTTACCTCATTCAGAGCCTCCGATTACTCCAAATAGAGCCTCTGTTTACCCTATTCAGAGGCTCTGTTTTAGAAGTGAGTTATATTCTTTCTTATTCTTATACATCAAACAGTTGATTTAATCCCTCACTCATACTGGGATGCGTGAAGATAAAATCGCGCAAGAATGTAGAGGTTTGCCCTGTTTTTATCGCCATAGCTACGATATTGATGATTTCTGAAGCATCGGCACAGAATAGAGTACAGCCCATAATCTTCCCGTTATGATTATTGATGATAGCTTTTAGCATACCATCAGTCTGCCTTAATGTGCGGGTACGAACGATAGAGGAAGCCGGCAACCGGGAAACCTTAAATGAATATCCTCTTTTCAGAGCTTCTTCTTCACTGATTCCGATATGTGCCAATGGCGGATCAATAAACACTGCATATTGCACAGGATCACGGTCTCCGATATCACGTTTCTTGTCACCGAAGAGCTGGTCACGGATAATCCGGAAATCATCTAGCGAGACATAAGTAAATTGCGATCCGCCTTTCACATCTCCCATTGCCCATATATGAGGAACAGTAGTGCGTAACTGATCGTTTACGATGATAGCTCCGTGAGCATCAACTCCTACACCCGCTGCTTGCAGATTCAATCCTTCAATCATCGGTTTACGTCCCGTTGCGATAAGAATGGCATCTCCATCTACATAATAAGGAGTACCGTCGGATATGTCCGAGTAAGTCAGTGTCACTCCGTCATTCGTGTCATGGATAGACTGTGCACGAGCGTTCAGATGGATTTCAATACCTTTCTTCTCCATCACTTCTTTGACGCTGTTTGCAATATCCCGATCTTCGCGAGGCATAAATTTGTTTCCTCCTTCGAGTATCGTCACTTTACTGCCGAAACCGGCATACATAGAAGCGAACTCCAGTCCGATATATCCTCCACCTATGATAATCAGGTGATGAGGAAGTACACTTAAGTCCAAAAGCGCACTACTGGTATATACGTGCTGACTTTGCTGAATACCATCTATTGCAGGGATAATGGGAGTAGACCCCGTGTTGATAAATATCTCTTTTCCTTTCAGTTCGATTTCTCCTTCGGGAAGTTCCACTTTTATGGTATCGGCGGATATGAAAGACCCCGTTCCGGTATAGATAGTCACATTAGGACGTTTGCTTAGTCTTTCGTAATTATCATTTCTAAGAAAGGAAGTGAGGCGGTTCTTTCGGCCGATGGCTTGTTTGTACATATTCGCCTGCTTCGGAAAATCATCGTGGTAAAGCAAAGCGGAAACCTCGGCTTCATGCACCAGCGTCTTTGTTGGGATACAGGCTACATTCGGACAGCTTCCTCCATACATCATGTTGGAACGTTCTACGATGGCCACTTGCCATCCGCGGTTGGAAAGTTCGGCAGCCAGGGTTTTCCCTGCCTTGCCGAATCCTATAATAATTGCATCATATTGTTTCATAACTTCTTGTATTAACGATTTGTATGAGACTATATAACAGTCTGAAAATACGATTTGTTCCGCAATGGCAAGAAGTCAGAATCCTCTTTAGTGGTTGTCTTAGTCTTTTTTAAGTGTTTTGAGTACGCGTTGTGACGAGTCGGATAATAACACTACGGCACTGGCCAGGATCACAATGTCTTTAATCACCAACCGCCCTGCACCGGATAGTAATGGGAAACCGAATTCTCCGCTTCCCAAGTCGGGAACCCAGACTTCCGGGGTGGTGACAAGAAAAGAAAGTGTGCCGAGCGTCATGATAATGGCGAGGGTGTCGCCTGCCAATCCCACTTTTGGGAAAAAGATTCCCAAGAATACCAGTATGCCGATACCCATAATAAGAGCTCCCAGTCCGTAAGAGAAAGTATAAGTGCGGTTTGCTTCGTGCCATGCACGATTTTCCGGGACAAAAGCACCTTCCGCATTTTTATGTTCTTTGTATTCGGGTGCACCTTTAGCATAGAAGAAACTCATAAAAGGACTGTTGGCAACAAACGGAACAATCCCGTCGGCTTCATAATGGAAATACTTCAATCCGCCTATCCATACAAATACTACCAGGATGGCAACGCGGATAAATTTCATACCAAAACTTTTCAGACTTGAAGTGAAGGTCAGTAAAGCGATCAATTTCTCTTTCATTTTGTTGGGGTTTTAATGGGTTTATCTTATGTTGCAAAGGTCGTCCATTTCCACTACCCCCAAAATAGCAATACTTCCGTATGCCTTGTCAATTTTTCCCTTCCTGTGTGTTTCTGAATTGCACGGCGCTCTGTCCAGTCATATTTTTGAAGAAACGGCTGAAAGAAGCCTGGTCTTCAAATCCCAGAATATCGGCAATCTCTTTGGCGCTTTTGTTGCTGTAAAGCAGGAGACGTTTAGCTTCCGCTTCCACCCGTTCGTGGATAACCCGAAGCGGCGAAGGCAGTTTGCAGGTAGAAAAGATGTTCGATAGTGTCTTGGGAGATTTATGCAACATATCGGCATAGTCCTGCACCTGTTTCTTCGTCCGGTAATGCTCGTCGACCAAGTTATAGTATTGGCGGACAATCTCAAAACCGGATTCTTTTTCACGGGTGATATTCATGCGGTGACGTGCAATCCGGGTACATTGGATAATGAAACGTTTTAGCAGGATGCGTAGCATCTCCTCCTGCAGGCTGTCGGAAACGGTAAACTCGTTTTCCAGTGCTTCGGTAATGGTGTCGAGTTCTTTACGTTCTTTTTCATTCAGGGTAAAACGGATCAGGTGAGAAGAACCGTTGAACAGGAAACCGCTGCATGACACTTCATGGTCGTTGCCATAGATACAATAGAAATTGCTGTTGAACAACAAAGTCAGGTATTCACCATCAATCGATTTAAATTCGAGGTGTTGCAGATGAGTGAGTGAAATCACTTCATCTTGGGTAAGTATCATTTCCTGATGGTCGATTTCTACTGTGATGCTTCCGTTGCGTACCCATATAAATTTATAAAGCCCTTTTTCTTTTTGCAGTGCTTTTTCTGTCAGATAAGAGTCTGTAAGTGCGAGTGTTCCTTTTAGTTTCGTGTGATATTGTTGTAACATAATTAATCCTCCATTGCTGATGCGTCAAATGATAATGGCAGTAGGTCGCCTATACTTTTTACTTCGTAGATACATTCTTTGCCATATAATAGGATACGGATGGGTTGTTTGTAACGCTTTTCCGTTTCCAGAATCACTTGCCGGCAAGCGCCGCAGGGAGGAATCGGTTGGTCGATGAAATCTTTTTCCGTTCGTGCCGCGATGGCAAGAGTGACAACCGGCTGGTCGGGATATTGGGAATTGGCATAGAATAAGGTAGTGCGTTCCGCACAAAGTCCTGACGGGTAGGCGGCATTCTCCTGATTGGTTCCTGTCACAACAGCTCCGTTGCCCAATAACGCAGCGGCACCTACGGAGAAATGGGAATACGGAGAATAACTACGAGCTGTTGCCTCCATGGCAGTCTGCATAAGTGCCCGATCGGCCTCATTCAACTCATCATATTGATATACTTTAATAATAGCGGTAATTGTGAGGTCTCTCATATACGTTAGGGTATTGGTTTCTACAATTAATGTTACAAAGTTAGGAAAGAGATTGATAATCCCAATTATTTTTCGGATTTTTGTGCCATCTAATCCACATCTGAACTAAAATGGAGAATAAACTGTATAGACTTATCTTTTTAACCATTGTTTTCTTCTTTGCCGTAGGAGTGCAGGCACAGAAACGAAATGCCCGTTATATCGAATATATAAATAAGTATAGTGATTTGGCTGTTGAACAGATGAAGCTTCATAAGATTCCGGCGAGTATTACATTGGCACAAGGATTGCTGGAAAGCGGTGCCGGATACAGCCAGTTGGCACGAAAGAGTAATAACCACTTTGGTATTAAGTGTGGTGGCAGTTGGCGGGGACGTACGGTTCGTCATGATGATGATGCCCGTAACGAATGTTTCCGTGCTTATAAGCATCCGCGTGACTCTTACGAAGATCATTCCGACTTCCTTAGAAGAGGTGCCCGTTACGCTTTTCTTTTTAAACTGGACATCACCGATTATAAAGGCTGGGCGCGTGGACTGAAAAAAGCAGGCTATGCTACCGATCCTTCTTATGCTAATCGTCTGATTACAATTATCGAAGATTATGACTTGTATAAATACGACCGTAAGGGGGTATATTCGGAACGGAAACTGAAAAAGAATCCTTGGTTGATGAGCCCGCATCAGGTGTATATCGCTAATGATATTGCTTATGTGGTAGCCCGCAACGGTGATACCTTTAAAGATTTAGGCAAGGAATTCGATATTAGTTGGAGGAAACTTGTGAAGTACAACGACTTGCAGCGTGATTATACCTTGATGGAAGGAGATATCATCTACCTGAAGAGCAAGAAGAAAAAGGCTTCCAAACCTTATACTGTATATGTTGTGAAAGATGGAGATTCCATGCATGGCATCTCTCAAAAATATGGTATCCGCCTCAAAAATCTGTATAAGATGAATCGTAAGGATGGTGAGTATGTTCCGGAAATCGGAGATAGATTGCGTCTGCGGTAGAGACTTCTCTCAAAAGTTTCGAATTTCGGAAACTTAATGACTCATTCATGTGTTATTATCTTGATAAAACATGATTAGAATATGAGTCTAAACATTGCAAAAAGTAATAAGAAACGTGTCGTCATAGTAGGCGGTGGTTTCGGTGGCTTGAAACTGGCTAACAAGCTGAAAAAGTCAGGCTTTCAAGTCGTATTGATAGATAAAAACAACTATCATCAGTTTCCTCCTTTGATTTATCAGGTGGCTTCGGCTGGTATGGAGCCAACTTCCATATCCTTCCCCTTCCGTAAAATATTCCAGCATCGGAAAGATTTCTTTTTCCGTATGGCGGAAGTACGTGCCATTTTCCCGGAAAAGAATATGATACAGACTTCCATCGGAAAAGCAGAATATGACTATCTGGTGTTAGCAGCAGGTACTACAACCAACTATTTCGGTAATAAACATATCGAAGAGGAAGCCATGCCGATGAAAAATGTGTCAGAAGCGATGGGATTGCGAAACGCTCTTCTGGCTAATCTGGAACGAGCGCTGACCTGTTCAACGAAGCAGGAACAACAAGAGTTATTGAATATTGTAATTGTAGGAGGTGGAGCTACCGGGATAGAAGTAGCCGGAATACTTTCCGAGATGAAGAAATTCGTCTTGCCGAATGATTATCCTGATATGCCCAGCAGTCTGATGCATATCTATTTGATTGAAGCCGGGCCGCGATTGCTTGCCGGAATGTCAGAAGAATCTTCTGCACATGCTGAACAGTTTCTCCGTGAAATGGGAGTAAATATCCTGTTGAATAAACGTGTTGTGGATTATCGTGACCATAAAGTAGTACTCGAAGATGGTACAGAGATTGCCACGCGTACTTTTATCTGGGTGAGTGGTGTTACCGGTGTGACTATCGGCAATCTGGATGCCTCTCTGATTGGGCGTGGAGGACGTATTAAAGTCGATTCATTCAACCGTGTAGAAGGGATGAACAATGTGTTTGCTATTGGCGACCAATGTATTCAGTTGGCTGATGAAAATTACCCGAACGGGCATCCTCAACTGGCACAAGTGGCGATCCAGCAAGGAGAACTATTGGCAAAGAATCTAATTCGTATGGAGAAAGGACAGGAAATGAAACCTTTCCATTATCGCAATTTAGGTTCGATGGCGACCGTCGGGCGCAATCGTGCCGTAGCAGAGTTTAGTAAAGTAAAGATGCAGGGATGGTTTGCCTGGGTGATGTGGCTGGTTGTTCATCTGCGTTCTATCCTTGGAGTGCGTAATAAAGTGATTGTGCTCTTAAATTGGATCTGGAATTATTTCACTTACGATCAATCCATGCGTATGATTGTCTATGCCCGTAAAGCAAAAGAAATTCGCGATCGTGAAAAGCTGGAGGAGACTAATCATTGGGGAAAAGAACTGATACAGGAACCGAAGCAACACTCTCCGCAGGAGATTCAGCAACCTTCCGGACAAGAGAAAAAATAGTCAATGAGAAGTCATTATACCGTAGTTGACAATCCGTCATTATCCAGGTGTACTGACCTTCCGCCGACAGGTGGATAGATTCATATTCTGAACAGTAAATTCGTACAGGGTGTCCGATATCGGACACCCTTTGTTTTTTGTTATATTCTATTTATCAATTACTTACGTTTTTGGCATAGATTTGGTATATGAAATGCTAAATTGATACATGATAAAATCGTAAACGATCAGATATGGACAGAGAAATTCCTAAAGAGGTACGTCAGAAAGAACGTAATAAGAAGATCATTCGTTATTCATCCATCGGGGTGGCAAGTATTGTTGTCATTGGTGTACTTATATCTGTACTAAGGGCAGGAGTGGAGGCAAAAGAACTTGTCTTTTCCACAGTCGATACAGGAGTTATTGAGGTAAGTGTCAGTGCTTCCGGCAAGGTGGTTCCTGCATTTGAAGAAATAATCAATTCTCCAATCAACAGTCGTATTCTTGAAGTTTATAAAAAAGGAGGAGATAGCGTAGATGTAGGTACTCCGATTCTGAAACTAGATCTTCAGAGTACGGAAACCGAATATAAAAAGTTGCTGGACGAAGAGCAGATGCGTCGGTATAAGCTCGATCAGCTTCGTGTCAATAATCAGACGAAGCTTTCGGATATGGCGATGCAGATCAAAGTTTCGGCTATGAAATTAAGCCGGATGAAGGTGGAGTTGAGAAATGAACACTATTTGGACAGTCTCGGTGCGGGAACAACGGATAAAGTGCGCCAAGCTGAATTGAGCTATAATGTTGCCCAGTTAGAGTACGAACAACTCCGGCAGCAATATAAAAATGAGAAGGAGGTGGCTGCTGCTGAACTGAAAGTACAGGAACTTGATTTTAATATCTTCCGTAAGAGTCTCTCCGAAAAGAAACGTACTTTGGATGATGCGCAAATCCGTTCTCCGCGCAGAGCTATTCTTACCTATATTAATAACCAGATTGGTGCGCAGATTTCCGAAGGCGGACAAGTCGCTATCATTTCCGATTTAAGTCATTTTAAGGTAGAAGGCGAGATTGCTGATACGTATGGCGACCGTGTGGCAGCCGGAGGAAAAGCAATTGTTAAGATAGGAAGCGATAAACTGGAAGGAACGGTCAGCAGTGTAACACCGTTATCCAAGAATGGCGTCATATCATTCACGGTTCAGTTGAAGGAAGATAATCACCGTCGTCTGCGCTCCGGATTGAAGACAGATGTTTATGTGATGAATGCCGTGAAGGAAGATGTGATGCGTGTTGCCAATGGCTCTTTCTATGTGGGGCGTGGTGAATACGAATTGTTTGTCTGCAACTCTGACAATGAACTGGTCAAACGTAAGATACAATTGGGTGATTCAAACTTTGAATATGTAGAAGTTTTGAGTGGATTGCAACCGGGTGACAAGGTAGTGGTAAGCGATATGAGTGCATATAAGAACAAGAATAAGCTGAAGATTAAATAAATTAAATACTAGAAGTTATGATAACATTGAACTCTCTTTCCAAAATTTACCGTACTGATGAGATTGAAACGGTAGCGTTGGAAAATGTGAATCTGACGGTAGAACGTGGAGAATTCCTAAGTATAATGGGACCTTCCGGGTGCGGAAAATCTACATTGTTGAATATAATGGGATTACTTGACGCACCTACCATGGGAATAGTGGAAATCAATGGAATACGTACAGAAGGAATGAAAGACAAAGAATTGGCCGTTTTTCGTAATAAAACGCTTGGTTTTGTGTTTCAGTCTTTTCATCTGATTAATTCGTTAAATGTGACGGATAATGTGGAGTTGCCTTTACTTTATCGCCGTGTTGGCAGTAGTGAGCGAAAGCGGTTGGCACAAGAGGTATTGGAAAAAGTAGGATTAAGCCATCGTATGAGACATTTTCCTACACAACTTTCCGGTGGTCAGTGCCAACGTGTAGCTATTGCCCGTGCTATTATCGGTAATCCTGAAATAATCCTTGCCGATGAGCCGACAGGTAACTTGGATTCAAGGATGGGAGCCGAAGTCATGGAACTGCTTCACCGACTGAATAAAGAAGACGGACGCACCATCGTCATGGTTACCCATAATGAAGAACAGGCAAAGCAGACTTCGCGTACCATTCGTTTCTTTGACGGACGACAGGTGCAGTAGAACCTGCGTTTTATACATGAAACTAAATAGAAAAACAGATTAATATTTCTCTAAATTAAAAACCACCATGACAAAGAATATTTTCATCGTTGCGATAGCTGTCCTGTTAAGTGTTGCTTTTTGTTCGCTATCGGCACAAAATGTGAGTAAAGATTATAATGTAGGCGACTTTTCTGCCATCAACCTGCAATCTGTCGGAAATATTATTTTCGCTCAATCGGCAGAATGTACCTGCCGTTTGGAAGGGCCTTCCGAATTTGTGGAGAAAACCCGGGTAACGGTGAAGAACGGTACACTGGTTATCGATTATAAAGAGAAGAACGTAAAGAATGTCAAGAATCTGATTTTTTACATCACTGCTCCCGATTTGAGTAAAGTGAAAATCGACGGGGTAGGGAACTTTGATGCAAAGGAAAAATTGAATCTTAAAAATATAGCTTTCGAACTTGACGGAGTGGGAAATTGCAACGTGAAAAATCTTCATTGCGATGAACTGAAACTCGATGTCGACGGAGTAGGCAATATGAAAATGAATGTTGACTGTGGCCTTATCAAGGCTAAAGTGGATGGAGTAGGGAATATCACTTTATCGGGTAAGGCTGATACTGCTTTCTTTAAAAAGGATGGTGTTGGTAAAATCAATCACAAAAACCTGAAATGTAAGGATATAACAAAGAAGGGATGGAATTTCTAATATGGAACGTTCTTTGACGAACTTCTGTGGAACCTAATCGAAGAAGAATAAAAAAGACGAGTAAGAAATATACTGAACTCTATACTGGTAACGATCATGATAAAACTCTATTTTAAACAAGCATTCCATCTGTTGGGAGAAAATAAACTGCTTTCATCTATTTCCATTATTGGTACAGCTTTGGCTATTGCTATGATAATGGTAATTGTGATTACTTTACGTGCGACTATTGCTCCCTTTGCACCGGAAACCCATCGTGACCGGATGCTTATTTTCCGGTTTGCCGGACTTCAAAGTAAGTCCAACGTGAATTGGCAAAGCAATGGCCCTATCGGATACAATACGGCAAAGGCTTGTTTCAAAGCAATGACAATTCCCGAAGTTGTTTCCATAACCAATATCTGGCAGGAAACAATGCTGGCTGCTAAACCGGCAGGTGAGATGGAAAGTTGTAGTGTGTTGCAAACAGACGATGCTTTCTGGAAAATATTTGAATTTGAGTTTCTATCCGGTAAACCGTATGATAATGCCGATTTTGATGCCGGAGCAGCAAAAGCTGTGATTTCTGAAGATATGGCTCGCCGTTTGTTCGGAACATCAGAAGTGGTTGGAAAAACATTCCTTCTGAATCATTCGGCTTATATTGTTTGCGGAGTGGTACGTCCGGTCTCTAAACTGGCGAAGTACGCCTATGCGCAAGTTTGGATTCCTTTGAGTTCAACAAGTGCCTTCACAGCCACTTGGGGCGATGACAATATCATGGGTATGACTGCCGTCTATATACTGGCTAAATCGAAAGACGATTTTCCGGCTATTCGTCAGGAGGCAGACCGCTTGCGGGCTATCTTTATGGCAGGGCATCCCAATTTCGATTTACTCTATCGCGGACAGCCTGATACTTATTTCGTAGCCGCGCAACGCTATTCCGCCAACAATCCTCCTGCTGTGAAAGAAGCAGTACGGCAATACATACTGACATTACTTGTCTTATTGATTGTTCCTGCCGTCAACTTGTCCGGACTTACTTTGTCACGCATGCGTAAGCGTATCTCCGAAATAGGAGTGCGAAAAGCCTTTGGTGCCCCCAGACGGGAGCTTATGATGCAGGTACTATCCGAAAATATGCTTTATTCCCTGTTCGGAGGAATTCTCGGACTGGTATTAAGTTATGTCGCCGCTTTCCTTTTGGGAGGAATGCTTTTCTCCGTAGACTTTGTATCCAATGGGGTGGAAGATTTGCGGACCATGTGTGTCGACTTACTGTTCGATCCTACCGTATTCCTGCTGGCATTTCTGG
Organism: Bacteroides sp. MSK.18.37; assembly: GCF_019129155.2. Classification (NCBI taxonomy): domain Bacteria; kingdom Pseudomonadati; phylum Bacteroidota; class Bacteroidia; order Bacteroidales; family Bacteroidaceae; genus Bacteroides; species Bacteroides sp. MSK.18.37. The sequence continues at coordinate 5,051,464 of NZ_JAHOIB020000001.1, forward strand.
CTTGCTTCCTACTCAATTTATTAAGTGCCGCCATTCCGGCATGGAGAGTAACTCGCACCAATATTGTGGATGCCATCAACGAAAGATAATTCTTCAACTCATCTAAATTCTAAAGAAAATGCAACTATTAAAACAAATATGGAACGAGCGCCGGTCAAACGGATGGTTATGGTCAGAACTATTAATTGTTTTTGTGGTCCTGTGGTATGTGGTCGACTGGACGTATGTGACAGCGCGTACTTATTACGAACCGGTAGGATTTGATATTACCGATACGTATTATTTGGAACTAAGCCTGAAAAACGACAAGAGTAATTCCTATCTTTCGAAAGAGCAAAAGAGTACATCTTTAGGACAAGATATTATCGAGTTGACTAATCGTCTCCGGAGATTGCCGGAAGTGGAGGCCGTTTCAATATCCAATAATGCGCGTCCCTATATCGGGAGTAACTCCGGTAGTATGTTACGTATCGATACATTAGTTAGTAATCCGCTACGGCGTTCGGTAACCCCTGACTTTTTTCAGGTCTTTCGTTATCAAAGTGCTGATGGGAGTGGTTATCAGCCGTTGGTGCAAGCTTTAAGGAATGGCAATGTCGTTGTTGGTGAAAATTTCTTGCCCAAAGATTATAAAGGCGATCGTACGCTGTTGGGTAAAGAAATGGTCGATGTGGATGATTCTACGAAAGTGTACAAGATAGGGGGAGTTTCGAAGAAGGTGCGTTACAATGACTTCTGGCCTAACTACAGTGATCGGTATGTAGCCATTGAACTTCCTGAAAAGATAATGGTCGAACTTGACGATGAACTTTATCCTTCAAGTGTAGAAGTTTGTCTGCGTGTGAAGCCGGGGACTTCTAAAGACTTTGCGGAACATTTGATGAAATTGTCCGCCAACCAGTTGAGTGTCGGCAACTTATTCATCTTGAAAGTGCATGATTATGAAGATATACGGAATGATTTCCAGCAAGAGAGCTATAATCAGGTACAGGTACGTTTCTGGATGATGGGATTCTTATTGCTTAATATCCTATTGGGCATTGTCGGCACCTTCTGGTTCCGTACGCAGCACCGTCGTGCCGAGTCTGCGCTTCGTATAGCAGTCGGGGCCAGCCGGATGCAGCTTTGGCAACGTTTAAATAAAGAAGGATTGCTATTGTTGACTCTGGCTGCTTTGCCTGCCGCCGTCATCTGTTATAATATCGGCCATCTGGAGTTGACTGAAGGGTATATGGAGTGGGGAGTAGTGCGTTTTCTTATTACATTTGTCATAACCTATTTCCTGATGTCTTTAATGATTCTCGTTGGCATTTGGTTTCCTGCTCGTCAGGTAATTCGCATACACCCTGCCGAGGCGTTGCGCGAAGAATAAAAAACTTGGGCTATCTGTTTGTTTTCAATATAATTAACGTATCTTTGTCGGCATAATATTGAAAACACCGCAGGCTTTAATTATATGAATCGACGCTACTATTGTTTGCTTATCGTTCTGTTTTTTGCTGTTCTTATTCAGGCGGCAGCAGCGGAACGTACATACAATATCCTGTTTGTACAGTCATACACCTCACAGACTCCTTGGCATAGCGACCTTAATCAGGGGTTGGTCAAAGGATTTAAAGAAAGTGGCCTGAAGGTGAATATAACAACGGAGTATCTTGATGCCGATTTTTGGGCATTCAACTCCGAGAAAGTAATTATGCGTCGTTTTTGTCAGCGTGCTCGTGACAGGCAGACCGATTTGATTATAACAGCAAGTGATGAAGCTTTCTATATTCTTTTTGCCTGTGGAGATTCGTTGCCTTTGCAGATACCGGTCGTGTTTTTCGGCATTAAGTATCCTGATATGGAGCTGATTGCTACTCATCCCAATGTTTGCGGGTTCACTGCCAATCCGGATTTTGATGTCATATTGCGTCAGGCGCAAAAGATATTTCCCCAGCGGAAAGAAGTGGTATGTGTGATAGATAACAGCTTTTTGAGTAACAAAGGCCTTGAAGATTTTGAAGAAGAGTGGAAAATCTTTCAAAAAGACAATCCGGATTATAGAATGAAAGTCTATAATACCCAAAATCATACAACGAGTCACATCATTGCTGCTATTTGTTACCCTCGTAACAGCTACGAACGTCTGGTGGTTGCTCCTAAATGGTCGCCTTTCCTTTCATTCGTTGGCAAAAACTCAAAAGCTCCCGTATTTTCGAGTCAGAATGTGGGGTTAACTAATGGCGTATTCTGTGCATACGATTCCGATAGTTATGCTTCAGCATTATCGGCAGCTCAAAGGGCTGCTTTAGTCTTAAAAGGTACATCTCCCCAAGAAATAGGAGTGACAGAAATCACGCAGGGATTCATCTATGACTATAAACAGTTGGATTATTTTCATATTGACCCTGATAAAGTATCCTCTAGCGGGACCATCGTCAACGAACCGTATTGGGAAAAATATAAATACCTTTTTATACTGCTCTATCCGTCTATCCTGGCGTTGCTGATAGCTTCTATCGTGTGGTTGATGCGTGCCAACCGGCGTGAGTCCAAACGACGGATTCAGGCACAGACCCGTCTGCTCGTGCAGAATAAACTTGTGGAACAGCGTAATGAGTTTGATAATGTATTTCATTCCATCCGTGATGGTGTGATAACGTATGATACCGATTTGCACATTCATTTCACAAACCGCTCCTTATTACAAATGCTGCATTTGCCGTATGAGTCAGGGGGCCGTTTTTATGAAGGAATGATGGCAGGCAGCATCTTCAAGATATATTATAACGGTCAGGATATTCTTCATTCTATGCTGAAGCAGGTAGCTGCTAAAGGAGAAAGTGTGAAGATACCCCAGGGAGCTTTCATGAAAGAAGTGCATAGTGATAAATACTTCCCGGTGTCGGGGGAAATAGTCCCGATCCGTTCAAAGGATGCGATTACCGGTATGGCACTTTCCGCACGGAATATTTCGAATGAAGAAATGCAGAAGCGTTTCTTTGATATGGCAGTAGACGAAAGCTCCATCTATCCGTGGCAGTTTGATATGGAAACCAACTGTTTCATTTTCCCGCAAGGTTTCTTGAAACGTCTTGGATACGATGAATCGGTTACTACCATCTCCCGTGATGAAATGGATCGCACTATCCATCCTGATGATTTGAAGGAAATAAGTCCGTTATTTAATAGAGCATTGACAGGAGAAGATTCCAATACCCGTCTGAATTTCCGTCAGCGGAATGTCAACGGAGAGTATGAATGGTGGGAATATCGTTCTTCCGTAATCACGGGATTGACACAAGATTCATTGTACAATATATTAGGTGTTTGCCAGAGTATCCAGCGATATAAGACTGCCGAGCAGGAGATGAGAGAGGCTCGTGATAAAGCCCTCCAGGCTGACAAACTGAAATCGGCATTCCTTGCCAACATGAGTCACGAGATTCGGACTCCGCTGAATGCGATTGTAGGTTTCTCCGATTTGCTAAGCGATACGAGTGGTTTTACAAGCGAAGAGATTGCCCAGTTTATCGGAACCATTAATAAAAATTGCGGCCTGTTGCTAGCTTTGATTAATGATATTCTTGATTTGTCACGTATCGAATCGGGAACCATGGAATTTATGTTCGCCGAGCATAACCTGCCGCTGTTATTAAAGACCGTCCATGATTCTCAACGCTTGAATATGCCACCGGGAGTAGAACTGGTGTTGCGTATGCCCGAAAGTGATAAGAAATATCTCACGACAGATAATGTACGCTTGCAGCAAGTCGTGAATAATCTGATAAATAACGCTGCTAAATTTACGAGCAGCGGTTTCATTACTTTCGGCTATGAAGATGATGAGGTTCCCGGCTACACCCGCATCTTTGTGGAGGATACCGGAGTCGGTATTTCTGAAGAAGGTATCCGTCATATATTCGAACGATTCTATAAAGTCGATAATTTCACCCAAGGAGCAGGTTTGGGATTAAGTATTTGTCAGACCATCATCGAACGTCTGAATGGTACCATCTCCGTCACCTCCGAAGTAGGTAAAGGCACTCGTTTCACTGTGCGCCTTCCTAACTACTGCGAATAATCGAACGTTCACTTTTGGGCATAGTGTCCGAAAATGGACACTTTTCTTATTTTCTAATCTGTTGATAATAAAAACTTTACTTTTTTGGCACATCGTTTGATTCTCTCATAGTGGAAAATACTGTGTATAATGAAAAAGAAAAGTATATTGTTTGCTCTTGCTGCCGTTTGCCTGCCGTTGGCATTGTCGGCACAGAAGGAAAGGGAAATAACCTTGAATGAAGCTATTGCTATGGCGCGTATTCAATCTGTTGACGCTGCTGTTGCCTTGAATGAATTGAAAACGGCCTATTGGGAATTTCGTACCTTTCGTGCTGATCTTCTGCCGGAAGTCAACTTGACCGGAACCCTGCCCAATTATAACAAATCGTATAGTTCCTATCAAAATTCGGACGGTTCTTACGGTTTCGTCCGTAATAACACATTGGGGCTTACCGGTGATCTTTCTATCGATCAAAACATCTGGCTTACCGGTGGTAAACTTTCGCTGACTTCCTCTCTCGACTATATCAAGCAATTGGGAGCCGGAGGAGACCGGCATTTTATGTCGGTTCCTGTCACATTACAACTTACACAACCCATCTTTGGAGTCAATAATATAAAGTGGAACAGACGCATCGAACCGGTTCGTTATGCCGAAGCGAAAGCAGCTTTTATCACTGCTACCGAAGAAGTGACGATGCGTGCCATCACTTATTACTTTAATCTTTTGTTGGCAAAAGAAAATCTTGGCACGGCGAAACAGAACCAGACAAACGCCGACCACCTTTATGAAGTAGCCCTTGCCAAACGCAAAATGGGGCAGATTTCCGAGAATGAACTCTTGCAGTTGAAACTCTCCGCTTTGAATGCGAAAGCAGCATTGACGGAAGCAGAGAGTGATCTCAATGCCAAGATGTTCCAGCTCCGTGCTTTTTTGGGAGTGGGAGAGGATGAAGTACTAAACCCGGTTCTTCCCGAAGCTGTGGATGGCCCGAGGATGGAGTACAATCAGGTGTTAAATAAAGCATTGGAACGTAATTCTTTTGCACAGAATATCCGTCGCCGCCAGTTGGAAGCCGATTATGAAGTAGCTACTGCACGCGGAAATTTGCGTAGTGTCGATTTGTTTGCAAGCGTAGGATATACGGGTGAGAACCGGAATTTTCCGGCCGTTTACAGGAACTTGCAGGACAATCAGATTGTTCAGGTAGGCGTTAAGATTCCGATTCTCGATTGGGGAAAACGCCGTGGGAAAGTCCGGGTAGCCAAGAGCAACCGGGATGTAGTGCTTTCAAAGATTCGTCAGGAACAGATAAACTTCAATCAGGACATTTTTCTGTTGGTGGAGCATTTCAATAATCAGGCACAACAGTTGGACATAGCCAAAGAAGCCGATGCGATAGCCCAGCAACGATATAAAACAAGTATTGAAACTTTCCTGATAGGTAAAATCAATACCTTGGATTTGAATGATGCACAGAACTCTAAAGATGATGCGAGACAGAAACATATTTCCGAACTTTATTATTATTGGTATTATTATTATCAGATTCGCAGTCTGACGCTATGGGATTTTCGTACCAATACCGAACTTGAAGCTGATTTTGATGAAATCATCCGGCAATAAAAAGGCTAGGAAAAAGCTTTTGAATCTTATGGAGGAACTTGCAGTAAATAGTATTATTTTCTCTTCCGTTCTTGCTTTTTACGAATTAATTTCGTATCTTAAGAGTTTTAATCCTTTCGGAGACAGGTGGTCATCTTATAGAGTGACAATAGTCATCTTATAAGATGATATTTATCACTCTATAAGGTGACTTTTGTCCCATTATAACTGGATAATTACTCGACTGCATAAACAATTATAAATTACTGTACTGAAAATCTTTATTTAGTGCAGTGGAAAATCTTAAATACAATAATAAGAAAACAGCTTTATTACGTAACTTGTATTATTGAAGCGTGCATTCCGTGATTTATATATCAATCATTTGGTAGCAAACTATTTATTAGTACCTTTGGAGTGTGAGACAAAGTTGTTAATTGACTGGGCAAAACTCAAATATAACTATGATTCTGATAATTGACGATGACAGCGCAGTGCGTTCTTCGCTTAGCTTCATGTTGAAGCGGGCAGGATATGAAGTACAGACCGTTCCCGGTCCACGGGAAGCTATGGAAGTGGTACGTTCCGTAGCTCCGGATTTAATCCTGATGGATATGAACTTCACTCTTTCTACAACGGGTGAGGAGGGTTTGACCCTACTCAAACAAGTAAAAATATTCCGTCCCGAAACACCGGTGATATTGATGACTGCTTGGGGAAGTATCCAACTTGCTGTACAAGGAATGCAGGCGGGAGCTTTTGATTTCATAACGAAGCCCTGGAATAATGCCGCCTTGTTGCAACGCATTGAAACGGCACTCCAACTTTCGGGCACTCCACAGGAACCAACGCAGGAACAGAGCGATTCTTTCGACCGCAGCCACATCATCGGGCGTAGCCAGGGATTGATGGATGTGTTGAATACGATTGCCCGCATAGCAAAGACCAATGCCTCTGTCCTCATTACAGGGGAAAGCGGAACAGGTAAGGAATTGATAGCCGAGGCCATTCATATCAACAGTCAGCGTGCCAAACATCCCTTTGTGAAAGTGAATCTTGGAGGTATTTCTCAAAGCCTGTTCGAAAGTGAAATGTTCGGGCACAAGAAAGGAGCTTTTACCGATGCTTCCGCAGACCGTATCGGACGTTTCGAAATGGCAAACAAAGGGACGATTTTCCTGGATGAAATAGGTGATCTCGATCCTTCGTGCCAGGTGAAGTTACTGCGTGTATTGCAGGATCAGACATTTGAAGTGCTCGGCGACAGCCGTCCGCGCAAGACGGATATCCGGGTAGTATCAGCCACCAATGCCGATTTGCGCAAAATGGTGGGCGAACGTATTTTTCGTGAAGACCTCTTCTATCGTATCAATCTGATAACAGTGAAACTGCCGGCCTTGCGCGAACGTCGCGAAGATATTCCTTTGCTGGCACGTCATTTTGCCGACCGTCAGGCGGTAACCAACGGATTGCCCCGTACAGAGTTCTCTGCCGATGCCCTGCAATTCTTGAGCCGTTTGCCCTATCCGGGGAATATTCGTGAATTGAAGAACTTGGTGGAACGTACCATTCTGGTAAGTGGTAAACCGCTGCTTGATGCTTCCGACTTTGATGCGCAGTATATTCGCCACGATGACGCAAGAGTAACCGAAGGCGCAGCTCTGGCCGGTATGACTTTGGATGAAATAGAGCGCCAGACCATTCTCCAGGCGTTGGACCGTTACAAAGGAAATTTGAGTCAGGTAGCTACGGCATTGGGTATCAGCCGTGCAGCGCTCTATCGCCGTCTCGAAAAATATAATATAACAATGTGATAGATTTAGGCACGTGCCTAATAATATTAAGATTAACCGTAACCACAGATAACGTGCGTATAAAAGGATTCTTTTACATACTAGTCTTTCTGCTGCTGGCATTAGGTAGTGTATTGCTGTTCCTTTCCAGTCAACTGAATACAATCTTTTTCTACATAGGGGAGGGGCTGATACTTTTCATCCTCATTTATCTGACCTTTTTCTATCGTAAGATCGTGAAGCCGTTGAATACAATCGGAAGCGGTATGGAATTGTTGCGTGAGCAGGATTTCAGTAGCCGCCTTAGTCCTGTAGGCCAATATGAGGCCGATCGTGTGGTGAATATCTTCAACCGCATGATGGAACAGCTCAAGAATGAACGTCTCCGCCTGCGTGAACAGAATAATTTTCTTGATTTGCTGATTAAAGCTTCTCCGATGGGAGTGATTATAACTTCCCTTGATGAAGACCTTTCGGAATTGAATCCGATGGCTTTGAAAATGCTGGGTGTTCGTTTGGAAGACGTACAAGGCAAGAAGATGAAAGAGATTGATTCTCCGTTAGCGGTGGAATTGGCTAACCTCCCGAAAGGAGAGAAGGTAACCGTCCGTCTGAACGACTCGAATATCTACCGGTGTACTCATTCTTCTTTCATTGATCGTGGATTTCAGCATCCCTTCTACTTGGTAGAAACCCTCACCGACGAAGTGATGAAAGCGGAAAAGAAAGCATACGAGAAAGTGATTCGCATGATTGCCCACGAAGTGAACAACACGACTGCCGGCATTACTTCCACACTGGATACGGTAGAACAAGCCCTTTCCAGCGAAGAAGGAATGGAAGACATCTGCGACGTGATGCGTGTATGTACCGACCGTTGTTTCTCGATGAGTCGTTTCATCACCCGTTTTGCCGATGTGGTGAAAATCCCCGAACCGACACTTTCTTCTGTTAATCTGAATGATTTGGTTTTCACCTGCAAGCGGTTTATGGAAGGAATGTGTAATGACCGTCGCATTACACTCCGCATGGAAATAGACGAAAGTGTGAAAGATGTGATGCTGGATGCCGCTTTGTTTGAGCAAGTACTCGTAAATATCATCAAAAATGCAGCGGAAAGCATTGAAGCCGATGGGGAAATAATAGTCCGCACCCTCGCTCCGGCCACTGTTGAAGTGATAGATAACGGTCAGGGAATCAGCAAAGAAACAGAAGCTAAACTGTTCAGTCCTTTCTTCTCTACCAAACCGAACGGTCAGGGAATCGGACTCATCTTTATTCGCGAAGTACTGATGCGTCATGGGTGCACATTCTCTTTGCGAACCTATGCCGACGGACTGACCCGATTTCGTATTACTTTCCCCTAATTGTGTCAAATAAGAACATTTCTTCCGTCAAATAGACCTTTTTTTGTCTTGAAATCACTCCTACCTTTGCCCCGCTCAATTCAATAGGATTTAAGGTATGAGATTAATGAAAAAAGGCACATTGACGCTCTTTCTTTTATTGGCTATCAGTATTCCGCTCAGTGCGCAGTATGTGGTACAAGGGGTGGTGACTGATTCTCTGACCAAAGAACCTTTGCCTTATGCATCTGTACGCTTAAAAGACACGACCGAAGGAACTACTACCGGAAGCGACGGACGCTTTTACTTCAAAACCCACCGCTCCGAAGCAGTACTTGTAATCTCTGTAATCGGTTATAATGACTATATCCGCACCATTCGCCCTGCCCGTAATGCATCCTATAAAGTAGCACTTGCGCCTACCGAATACGCGCTTGGTGAAGTGGTAGTCAAACCCAAACGTGAACACTACCGGAAGAAAGATAATCCTGCCGTAGAATTTGTCCGCCGTATGATTGAAAGCCGTGACAACTACTCTCCCTACGAGAAAGACTTCTGGCAACGCGAACGTTATGAAAAGACCACCTTTGCGTTGAATAACTTCGATGAAGAGAAACAGAAAAAATGGCTATATCGTAAATTTGATTTCCTGACAGAATATGTAGATACTTCTGCCGTTACCGGTAAACCGATTCTGACGGTATCAGCCCGTGAACTGCTTGCCACAGACTATTACCGGAAATCTCCCCGTTCCGAGAAGCAATGGGTGAAAGGACGCAAACAGGCCGGTGTTGATGAATTTCTCTCTAAACAAGGGATGCAGGCAGCCATCAATGAAGTCTTTAAAGACGTCGACATTTACGAAAACAACATTTCCCTGTTTACAAATAAGTTTGTCAGTCCCTTGTCCCGTATCGGCACAGGCTTTTATAAATATTACCTGATGGACACGTTGCAGATTGCCGGAGAGCCTTGTGCAGACCTTGCTTTCACGCCTTTTAATTCCGAGTCTTTCGGTTTCAACGGACACCTGTATGTGACGCTCGACTCTACTTACTTTGTTAAACGTGCCGTATTCAACTTTTCCAAAAAGATAAACCTGAACTTTGTAGACTACATGTTGCTCGAACAGGAATTTAAGCGCGCTGAAGACGGCACACGTCTGCTCGATCATGAAAGTATCACTGTTGAGTTTAAACTGACCGAAGGACAGGATGGTATTTTTGCCCGCCGTGTAGCGGATTACAGCAACTACACCTTTACGCCGACTGCCGAAGCCGACAAAGCCTTCACCAAACCCGAACGTATTATTGAAGAGACGGAAGCCCTGTCGCGTCCCGAAACATTCTGGGCGGAGAATCGTCCGCAAGCCGCTATCTCCCAGCAGGAAAACTCGGTAGACCGCCTGATGACACAATTACGCAGTTATCCGGTATATTACTGGACGGAGAAAGTACTCTCCATTCTCTTTACGGGATATATTCCTACCTCCAAAGAAGCGCCGCTTTTCTATATCGGCCCGATGAATGCCACTATCAGCGGTAACACATTGGAAGGTCCCCGTATCCGTGCCGGAGGTATGACTACCGCCTGGCTCAATCCGCACCTGTTTGGCAAAGGATATGTGGCTTACGGGTTTAAAGATGAAAGAGTGAAAGGATTGGCGGAACTGGAATATTCTTTCAAGAAGAAGAAAGAATACGCCAACGAATTTCCCATCCATTCATTGAAATTGCGTTACGAATCAGATGTGAACCAGTACGGACAAAATTACCTGTATACAAGCAAAGACAATGTGTTTCTGGCCTTGAAACGTGAGAAGGACGACCGTATCGGCTATTTCCGGCAGGCGGAGATGACCTATACCAATGAGTTTTATTCCGGCTTTTCTTTCCAGTTGACAGCACGTACACGGAAAGATGAGTCCTCCTACCTGATTCCTTTTTTAAAGAAAGAAGGAGATACCTACACCCCGGTAAAAGATTTCTCTATCAGTGCCGCAGAGTTGAAGTTGCGTTATGCTCCAAATGAGAAATTCTTCCAGACCCAATGGAACCGTTTTCCCGTATCGTTGGATGCACCGGTGTTTACCTTGTCGCATACCATTGCCGGAAAAGGAGTGTTGGGCAGCGATTACACTTACAATCATACCGAAGCCGGTATTCAGAAACGCTTCTGGTTTTCCGCGTTCGGCTATACGGACGTTATACTAAAAGCAGGTAAAGTGTGGGATAAAGTACCTTTTCCGTTGCTTATCATGCCTAATGCCAACCTTTCTTATACCATCCAACCGGAATCTTACTCGTTGATGAATGCGATGGAGTTTATGAACGATGAATATTTCTCGTGGGATGTTACTTATTTCCTCAACGGATGGCTGTTCAACCGGGTACCGTTGTTGAAAAAACTTAAATGGAGAGAAATAGTTTCCTGTCGTGGATTATATGGACATTTGAGCGATAAAAACAACCCGGCTTTGAGCGACGGTTTGTTCGCTTTTCCGATAGAGAACACACAAACAATGGGAAAAACACCTTATGTGGAGGCGGGTGTCGGTATTGAAAACATTTTCAAGGTGTTACGTTTGGACTATATCTGGAGGCTCACTTATCGTGATTCGCCCGGGATTGACAGATCAGGCTTGAGAATAAGTCTCCACATGACCTTTTAAAAGTTAAATCCTGCTAATTGCAATGTTTATATGACAAATAAAGACCGTATTAGTAATTAATTAATCTTATTTTTGCATCAATTTTAGTTTAATTTTAATAGAATAGAAATGAAACAAGAAATTAAACCCGCTACCGGGCGTCTTGGCGTACTGGTAGTTGGAGTGGGTGGTGCGGTAGCTACCACGATGATTGTAGGTACACTAGCCTCTCGCAAGGGACTGGCAAAACCGATAGGATCTATTACACAGTTAGCCACAATGCGCATGGAGAACAACGAAGAAAAACTCATCAAGGACGTTGTGCCTTTGACGAATTTGGAAGACATTGTTTTCGGAGGATGGGATATTTTCCCGGACAACGCATACGAAGCTGCTATGTACGCCGAGGTTTTGAAAGAAAAAGACCTGAATGGAGTAAAAGAAGAGTTGGAAGCTATCAAACCGATGCCGGCTGCTTTCGATCACAACTGGGCAAAACGTCTGAACGGTACACACGTGAAGAAGGCCGCTACCCGTTGGGAAATGGTAGAACAACTTCGTCAGGATATCCGCGACTTCAAGGCTGCTAACAACTGCGAACGCGTAGTGGTGCTTTGGGCTGCAAGTACTGAAATTTACATTCCGCTGTCTGACGAACACATGTCACTCGCTGCTTTAGAGAAAGCAATGAAGGAAAACAATACAGACGTGATTTCTCCGAGTATGTGTTACGCGTATGCTGCGATTGCAGAAGACGCTCCGTTCGTAATGGGTGCTCCTAACTTGTGTGTGGATACTCCTGCTATGTGGGAATTCTCTAAACAAAAGAATGTACCTATCTCCGGTAAAGACTTCAAGAGTGGTCAGACATTGATGAAAACCGTATTGGCTCCGATGTTCAAAACCCGTATGCTGGGTGTGAACGGTTGGTTCTCTACCAATATCCTCGGTAACCGCGACGGTGAAGTGCTTGATGATCCGGACAACTTCAAGACAAAAGAAGTCAGCAAGCTGTCTGTAATCGACACTATCTTCGAACCAGAAAAATATCCGGATCTCTACGGAGATGTTTATCATAAAGTACGTATCAACTACTATCCTCCCCGCAAAGACAACAAAGAAGCATGGGACAACATCGACATCTTCGGATGGATGGGCTACCCGATGGAAATCAAGGTGAACTTCCTTTGCCGCGACTCTATCCTTGCAGCTCCTATCGCTCTTGACCTTGTGTTGTTCAGCGACTTGGCAATGCGTGCAGGTATGTGTGGCATCCAGACTTGGTTGTCATTCTTCTGCAAGAGCCCGATGCACGATTTCGAACATCAGCCCGAACACGACTTGTTTACACAATGGAGAATGGTAAAACAGACATTGCGTAACATGATTGGTGAAAAAGAACCTGATTACTTAGCTTAATCAGTAACCCCAAATAATAAGTTGAGATTGAGATTTACCATCCTATAAAGACTGGTGGATGCTCAACCTCAACTTTTACTTTTTTATTGTACAAATTCCCCATTCGTTGGGGGACTCGTGACACAACCGACTCGTAGTTTGTAATTAGTAATTAGTAATAAATGAAGCGTCCTCCCTTTCTACCTGTTTTTATAGGCACGGGCTTTGGCTCCGGTTTTTCTCCTTTTGCTCCCGGCACGGCTGGGGCGTTACTGGCTTCTATCATTTGGATTGCACTTTATTTTCTCCTTCCTTTCTCTTGGGTATTATGGCTGACTGCCGCTTTGGTGATTGTATTTACATTCGCCGGCATTTGGGCTGCCGATAAGCTGGAGACTTATTGGGGAGAAGATCCTTCGCGTGTGGTAGTAGATGAGATGGTGGGAGTGTGGATACCGTTGTTGGCTGTTCCCAATGATGACAAATGGTTTTGGTACGTGATTGCGGCTTTTGCCTTGTTCCGCATCTTTGATATAGCCAAACCGTTGGGCATACGTCGTATGGAAAGCCTGAAAGGTGGGGTAGGGGTCATGATGGACGATGTTTTGGCGGGAGTGTATAGTTTTATATTGTTAGTGGGAGCGAGATGGGTGATTGGCTGAAAAAAGTTGCACGGATGATTTCCCAGAAAGGCGGCATCTTCATGTTCTTGAGGGCGCAGCTTTCTGCTCAAATGGCAACTATTGCAGACTTTCTCGTTACGATTCTTCTAGTCAGGCTGTTTGATGTCTACTATGTATATGCTACCTTGGCGGGGGCTATCTATGGAGGAATCGTTAATTGCGTTATCAACTATAAATGGACTTTTAAATCGAAAGGAAAGAAAACACACGTTGCCGTAAAATTTGTCCTTGTATGGATTTGCAGCGTTTGGTTAAACACGTGGGGCACGTATGCACTGACGGAATCATTAGCGAAGATTCCCTGGGTACGCGACACGCTTAGCCTGTATTTCGGAGATTTTTTCATTATTCCTAAAGTGGTAGTGGCAGTCATCGTGGCACTGTTCTGGAACTATAATATGCAACGCTTTTTTGTTTACCGGAATATAGATATAAGAAGTTTGTTCGGAAAAAGAAACTGAAAAACGGATTGAAAAGACTGATGAGAAAACGAAAGAATTAGATATATACAGATTGAGAAAACAGAAGATTTAGATAAAAATAGCTATAAACAGATTTAAACAGATGAATTACAGAGATTATTTACAACAGTTGATTTATAAGATTATCAATCCCCTGATACGCGGAATGATTAAAATAGGAATCACTCCTAACTTTATCACCACTACCGGATTTATCCTGAATGTAGTAGCGGCAGGTATGTTTGTATATGCCGGCATATATGGCGGACAGAACGATTTGGCCATTATCGGCTGGGCAGGAGGTGTGATTTTGTTTGCCGGACTGTTCGATATGATGGACGGACGTGTAGCTCGCCTAGGCAACATGAGTTCCAAGTTCGGTGCGCTTTACGATTCAGTACTCGACCGTTACAGTGAATTGATGACTTTCTTTGGTATCTGTTACTATTTATCAATGAAAGATTATTTCCTTTATGCACTCATTGCATTTGTGGCACTAATCGGCTCACTGATGGTAAGCTACGTGCGTGCCCGTGCCGAAGGCTTAGGAATTGAATGTAAAGTCGGATTCATGCAACGTCCGGAACGCGTAGTGCTGACCAGTCTCGGAGCTTTGTTCTGTGGCGTTTTCAAAGATATCACCGTTTTCGAACCAATCCTGATTATGATTGTTCCTCTGGCTTTTGTTGCCCTGTTTGCCAATATCACGGCATTTGCTCGTGTGAGACATTGTTACAAAGCGATGAAAGAATGAATTAATTTACTGTTGGACGATTTACTATTTACATCGTACATCCTAAATAGTACATCGTAAATAGTCTAATAGTAAATAGTCTAGTTGTCTAATCAAAACATTATAATGATAAAGAATATTCAAATGCCGTCGAAGAGAGAAGCCCTGACTGTGACAGTCATTATGGCTCTTTTCCTTTTGCTGACAAGTATCTTCATCGGGCTTCGTTCCGAGCACCTGTTAATGGCGGTACTCTATTTAGTTTTATTTTTTGCCGGATTACCTACTCGTAAGTTGGCTGTGGCCCTGTTACCTTTCGCCATTTTTGGAATCTCGTATGACTGGATGCGTATTTGCCCCAACTACGAAGTGAACCCGATTGATGTGGCCGGACTGTATAATCTCGAAAAGTCTCTTTTCGGAGTAATGGATAATGGTCTTCTGGTTACTCCTTGCGAATACTTCGCTGCACACAACTGGCCGATAGCGGACGTTTTTGCCGGAATCTTCTACCTTTGTTGGGTTCCCGTTCCCATCCTGTTCGGTCTTTGCCTGTATTTCAAGAAGGAAAGAAAAACCTACCTTCGCTTTGCGTTAGTATTCTTGTTTGTCAATTTGATTGGTTTTGCCGGTTATTACATTCATCCGGCTGCTCCGCCCTGGTATGCCATCAACTACGGCTTCGAACCGATATTGAACACACCGGGCAATGTTGCAGGATTGGGTCGCTTTGATGCATTCTTTGGAGTGACTATCTTTGATTCAATCTACGGGCGTAATGCAAATGTATTTGCGGCAGTGCCTTCACTGCACGCGGCCTATATGGTAGTTGCATTAGTGTATGCCATTATTGGTAAATGCAGATGGTATGTGATTACCCTCTTCTCCATTATCATGGTCGGCATTTGGGGAACAGCTATTTATTCCTGCCATCATTATATCATTGATGTATTACTTGGCATCTCTTGCGCATTAATCGGCTGGCTGGTATTTGAGTATGTATTGATGAGAATCCCGGCGTTCAAAAGATTTTTCGAAAGATATTATGCGTATATAAAGTGAGGTTATATGTGAATAGAGTGATATATATCCATCAAGAAGTAAGCATATACTCATCTAAGAAGTAACTATATACTCATATAAAAGCAGATATATACCTATATAAAATAGATATAAGTCCTACAAAATAGTGAAGAACAAGTACCGAAATATATTCCTCGCCTTTGGTATTATCGCCGTCCTGATAATGATATTCACTTTCGATATGGATTATCAGGAGCTTTGGGCGAATCTGAAGCGTGCAGGGGTATATTTGCCTTTGGTTTTGTTGCTGTGGCTATTTGTCTATCTTATCAATACAGTATCGTGGTACATAATCATCCGCAGTAGTGGCAAGACCGGTTTTTCATTTGCTCGGCTCTATAAATTCACAGTAACAGGTTTTGCACTTAATTACGTGACTCCTGTCGGGTTGATGGGTGGCGAGCCATACCGCATTATGGAGTTGAAACCCTATATCGGAATAGAGCGTGCCACTTCTTCCGTGATTCTTTATGTGATGATGCATATCTTTTCCCACTTTTGCTTTTGGTTAAGTTCGGTGTTACTTTACGTTTGTCTGTATCCGGTGGGGTGGGTGATGGGAATCATTCTGGGAGCCATTACTGTCTTTTGCCTGCTGATTGCTACTCTTTTTATAAAAGGTTATCGGCATGGGATGGCTGTGGCTGTTGTCCGTATGGGTAGTCGCATCCCTTTTCTGAAAAAGAAAGTCCTTCACTTTGCAAGCGTGCATAAAGAGAAGTTGGAAAATATAGACAAACAAATCGCCCTTCTCCACCAACAAAAGAAACAAACCTTTTATAGTGCCCTTTTGTTGGAATATACCGCCCGTGTAGTCAGTTGTCTTGAAATATGGCTGATACTGAACGTACTGACTACTAATGTCAGCTTTGCCGACTGCTGTCTGATTGCGGCTTTTTCTTCTTTACTTGCCAATCTTCTGTTTTTTTTACCCATGCAATTGGGAGGTCGTGAAGGAGGTTTTGCCCTCGCTGTGGGAGGTCTTTCCCTTTCCGGAGCTTACGGAGTCTATGCCGCTTTGATTACCCGGGTACGCGAGATGGTCTGGATTGTAATCGGCCTTGCACTTATGAAAGTAGGAAATTTTAAACAATCAAAAGAAAAATATTCTGCTTAAATTTATAACTTTGTCTGACCTATAAGTCCTTCTATGAAAGAATCCATCAAAGGATTTATAGAAAGGCTCGTTTGCAAAAGGAGTTATATTTGGATCTATATAGAAAAGACTTACGAAAAGACCTATAAAGAAAACGATAATGAATAATTTTATCTTTTACAGCCCTACCGAATTTGTGTTCGGTCGGGATACGGAAGCGCAGACTGGTGCATTAGTACAGAAATACGGTGCACGTAAAGTCATGATTGTTTATGGTGGCGGTTCTGTGATACGTAGCGGCTTGTTGGCTCGTGTAGAGAAATCATTGCAGGAAGTAGGCATTCCCTATTGTATGCTGGGCGGTGTACAGCCTAATCCGATAGATACGAAAGTGTACGAAGGAATCGACCTTTGCCGGAAAGAAAGTGTAGACATGATGCTTGCCGTGGGTGGTGGCTCCGTAATCGATACGGCAAAAGCCATTGCAGCCGGAGTTCCTTATGACGGAGATTTTTGGGACTTCTACATCGGAAAAGCCGTTGTTGCGGAAGCACTGAAAGTAGCTGTTGTATTGACGATTCCTGCAGCCGGAAGCGAGGGCTCCGGTAACACTGTAATCACCAAAGTCGATGGATTGCAGAAATTAAGTCTCCGTGCTCCCTCTGTATTGCGTCCCGTTTTCGCCGTGATGAACCCGGAACTGACCTACACACTTCCTCCTTTTCAAACCGCTTGCGGCGTTGCCGATATGATGGCGCACATCATGGAACGCTATTTCACCAATACCAAAGAAGTAGAAATAGGCGACCGCCTGTGCGAAGGTACCCTGCTTGCCATCATCAAAGAGGCAACCACCGTCATGAAAGACCCTGAAAACTACGGAGCCCGTGCCAATCTGATGTGGTGCGGAACGATTGCCCATAACGGAACCTGTGGCGTAGGCTGTGAAGAAGACTGGGCTTCTCACTTCCTTGAACATGAAATCAGTGCGATTTACAATGTAACTCATGGTGCGGGACTTTCCGTTATCTTCCCTGCCTGGATGACATGGATGACAGAACATAATGTAGATAAGATAGCCCAATATGCAATCCGCGTGTGGGGAGTGGCAGATTCAGCTGATAAAAAGGCGGTGGCCCTTGAAGGAATTTCCCGCCTGAAGACCTTCTTTACTTCCATCGGTCTACCTGTTACTTTCAAGGAACTCGGTATTGAAAATCCGGATATCGACCGTCTTGCGGATAGCCTTCACCGGAATAAAGGCGAGTTGGTTGGCAACTATGTCAAATTAACGAAAAAGGATAGTAAAGAGATTTACCGTCTGGCATTATAAGGAAAACAGATATAACGAGCAACTGCATCATTTGTCTTCTGATAGAGGATAAATGATGCAGTTGTTTGTTTTGCTATTAGTTAATACCTAAACGGAAGCAAAAAATATCCGCTTTAATAATGTATTGGTATAATAGTTGTATAAAATACCTAAAATCCGTGATTGTCCAGTCTATTCTATAAAGATACTTTTGCAGATGTAATAACTATATATATCCGTTATGCAAAAGCTAAATTCCGGGGCTTTGAATAGAATCTTACTATTTGTATATATTTTATCACTATCTACGAATGCAATAGCCCAAAACAAAAAGAATTTAAAAGAAACATACAATCTTCCTCCGCAGGGAAATTATGTTTATGGCCGGGTGATTGAGAAACTCTCCAATGAACCGATGGTAGGGGTGACGATTCGTCTGGATGGTCATTCCAATGGTGTAATTACCGATATAAACGGTTGCTACGTGTTGACCCTGCCCGAAGAGGGCGGTTTGGTCATCTATTCCTATATCGGTTTCGAAACCCGTAAAATCAAAACCACTTCCAGGCAGAAAGTCGATGTACTAATGGTAGAAGCCACTGAAAGTATTCAGGAAGTGATTGTGACCGGCTACAACTCCATACAGAAAGAAAGCTTCACTGGAAATACGACAAAGATAGAAAAAGAAGACCTGTTGAGAGTGAATCCTAACAACCTGATTTCAGCTATTCAAACCTTCGATCCCTCTTTCAGGATACAGGAGAATCTGGCAGCGGGGTCCGATCCCAACAGCCTGCCCCAGTTTGTCTTGCGTGGTCAGACCGGTATCGGACAAACGACACTGGGACAGACTTCTACCTCCTCCATCTCCCGGGAAGTCTTGAGCGGTAACTCCAATCTGCCTATCTTTATCCTGGATGGTTTTGAAGTCGATGTAGAAAAGATATACGACCTCGATATGAATAGCATCCACAGTATCAATATTTTGAAAGATGCTGCCGCTACTGCCATGTATGGTTCGCGTGCGGCTAACGGAGTCATTGTAGTTGAACGGCGTGCACCGGAAGCCGGAAAGTTTCGCGTACAGTACTCCGGAGTACTGTCTGCCGAACTGCCGGATTTATCTTCTTACAATCTGATGAATGCCCGTGAGAAATTAGAAACAGAACGTTTGGCAGGACTATATGACAGTAACACGCCGGAAATAGCCCCCTATACCAACGGTTACTATCAACGCCTCAATAATGTACTGACGGGTGTCGATACATACTGGCTTTCTCAAGGACTGCGCACAGCTTTAAACAACAAACACTCCGTCTTCATAGACGGTGGAGAAAACGATGTGCGTTGGGGCGTGGAACTGGGATTCAGAGGAACAGAAGGAGTGATGAAACACTCTTCCCGTAAAAATGCCAATGCCGCTTTTTATGTAGACTACCGTATTGGCGGATTACAAATAAAGAACAAAGTGACCTATACTTATAATAAAAGTACAGATGTCCCCTTCAATTCATTCAGCGACTATTCCCATTTACTTCCCTATATGCGCCTGTATGATGAGAATGGCGATTATGTCCGTCGTCTCGAAAAGTTCGACGGTGCCAGCAGTACACAAGTAAATCCACTGTACGAAATCAATTTCTACAACAGCTTCGATCGTTCCGGTTATAACGAAGTAACCGATGACCTTAGTCTGAACTGGCGCATCACTGACGGTTTGCGTCTGCGCGGACAGTTCTCTGTCCTGATGAGAAACTCGACCGGTGATTTATACAAAGATCCCGCTTCTGCCAGTTATTCAGCCAGTACAGGCAGCATTAACGGTGAAAAAACGGAATCCACGCAAAAGCGGACAGTGATAGACGGAAGCCTGTCACTCATGTACAACAATACTTTCAGGGGACACAACCTGAACATCTGCTTATCCTCTAGCATGAGACAGACGCAGAGCACAGCTTCCGAAACACATTACCGGGGATTTCCGGGTGGCGATCTTGTCTCATCAAACTATGCGGCAGAAGTGTATGGCAAGCCCAGCAGTTCAGACAATACCACCCGTCTGGTAGGAGCCTTATTTACTTCCAACTATACTTATAACAATATCTATCTGGCAGACCTTACAGGACGTATCGACGGCTCTTCCGAGTTCGGTTCCGATAAAAGATGGTCTATGTTCTGGTCGACAGGAGCAGGAATCAATATTCATAATTATGATTTTATGAAGTCGAACGAACTCTTCTCCATGCTGAAGTTCCGTGCCTCCTACGGGCTGACCGGAAAGACCAACTTCTCCCTCTATTCGGCTAAAGATATGTATCAGTTGCAGACAGACAGCTGGTACCCCACAGGGTACGGCGTATTCCTCTATCAGATGGGAAATCCGAACCTGAAATGGGAACGCAAATACACGCTCGATTACGGAATTGAAATCGGGCTATGGCATGATAAAGTCTATCTGAAAGCCTCTGCCTATGATGAACGTACTATCGACCTGATAACCGATTACACCATCCCTTCTTCTACCGGATTCACCTCCTACAAAGAGAATATGGGAAAAGTGAAAAATACCGGTGTCGAACTGGAACTGCGGATGAGGCTTTACAGCGATAGAAACTGGCTCTTGCAACTCTACGGCAGCTTTGCAAGAAACAAAGATACGATTGTCGAAATCTCCCAGGCAATGCGTGACTATAATAAAAGGGTAGAAGAACTGTTCAGCGGATATAACCCCGAAAGCAGCTCTGATTCGAAATACGCTCAAACATATCTGAAGTATTATGAAGGAGCTTCTCTGACCTCCATCTACGGAATGAAGTCATTGGGAATCAGCCCCACAAATGGCAAAGAAATCTATCTTCGCCGTAATGGTGATGTTACCGATGTATGGTCTGCCGACGAATGGACCATCATTGGCGATACAGCCCCCAAAGGACAAGGCTCGTTCGGTTACACCCTGTCTTATAAACAGTTGTCCATGTTTGCCTCTTTCCTTTATACCTTTGGCGGCGATGCTTACAACAATACCCTCGTCTCTTATGTAGAAAATGCTGATATTAAGAATGACAATGTAGATAAGCGGGTACTGCTCGACCGTTGGCAGAGGCCGGGAGATATAACTACGATGAAAGATATTCGTGACCGTAATGTCACTACCGGTGCTTCTTCGCGTTTTGTACAGAAGAACAATACCCTGCAATGGAGTTCATTGACAATGAGCTACAATTTCCGTCCGGAACAATTGAGGAAACTACGTCTGTCCGGCCTGCGCTTTTCGTTCACGATGAACGACTTGTTCTATTGGTCTACCATCCGCCAGGAGCGGGGACTGGATTATCCTTACTCACGTTCATTCAATCTGACTACTAACATCATATTCTAGCAATACCAATGAAGAAACGAATCAACCATATACTAATAGCCCTGGCAGGAATATTAACAGTCTCCTGCAATGCCTGGCTGGACGTAACGCCCGACAATGCGATTGCCGACGACGATCTGTTTTCCACCGGTTTCGGCTACCGGAACGCGCTAAACGGCATTTACACCAACTTGGCGTCCGACGAACTCTACGGTAAGCAACTTAGTTGGGGATTTCTAAGCGCCATCTCCCAACAATACAATCAAAAAGTGGGAACCATCTCTCCGATGTATGCCGATGCTTCCGAACTTATCTATAACACGGTCGACACCGAACCCGTCGTGACCGCTATTTGGGAGAAAGGTTATAAAGTAATAGCCAACCTGAACAAGCTCATCGAGAACATTCTGCCGACGGACATTTCTTTGTTCGAATATGGTGAAGAAGAGAAAAAACTCATTTATGCGGAAGCTTTGTCATTAAGGGCGATGATGCATTTTGACCTGCTCCGCCTGTTTGCTCCTGCGCCGGCAACCAACCCTTCCGGCACTTATCTTCCTTACCGTGATAAATATGAAGCCGCTGTGATAGAAAAGAGCACCGTTACCGATTTTATCGAGAAAATCCTGAAAGACCTGCTGGAAGCGGAAGACATTCTGCGTAAGTTTGACACCGAATACCATCCCGAAGCAATGTATGCTTCACAAATGTACGAACCTACTCCCGAATGGAATTCCCGTTACCGCTTCAATTCCGGTTCCTATATAGACGATATGGGCGCATTTTTCTGGTATCGCGGCATCCGTATCAACTATCTGGCATTGTTGGGGTTGAAAGCCCGTGTCTGCATCTATGCCGGCCCTGCCTACTACAGAAATGCAGAAACAGCCGCCAAAGAACTCTACAACACCTATTATTTGCAGAAGCGATGGATAGGCTTTACAGAAGGAGAAAACATCACTTGCAATCTCAATTCCCGATACACGAAAGTCTCCCATGACATCTTGTTCGGATTGTACAAGAAACAGTTGGCAACGGATTATGAACAGGCTGTATGGGGTTCTTCCTCCTCTTCGTCTACCACCCGTCTGCCGTTGGCGAACATCCCTTCCCTGTTTGCTTCGGACAACACTGGGGTATATACCGACTACCGGCTGACTTACCTGATTGGGACCACCAATGAAACCCAGTCTAAGTACTACACCCTCAAGTATAACCCTTCGGTAGAATCGGTGGTAGAAGCGATGGAGAATCCGATGATTCCCGTGATCCGGTTTAGCGAAATCTGCCATATCCTGGCGGAAATAAGCAGCTATAATGGCAAAATAACCGACGGCATCAACTACCTCGAAACAGTCAGGAAAGCCCGTGGAGCCGAGCGTACCCTTAGTCTGACAGTCAGTACCCGTGAACAACTGGATGCCGAGATACTGCTCGATATACGAAAAGAAATGATAGGTGAAGGCGGCACCTTTTACACCTACAAACGGATGAACCTCTCCACCGTACCCGACTCTGACGAGGAAGGAGAAATCAACATGGCCGGTTCCTATGTACTTCCATTGCCTGCAAGTGAAACAACGAACTAATCCCCGGATAATATGAAACGAATATTGACATATACCACCTTCTGCCTGCTGCTTGTTTTCGCCTCCTGCAGCGAAGAGCAACTGGAAGTTTATCATGGAGACAACTACGTCTATTTTACTTACATGAACGATAAGTCTCCCCAGAAAATAACATTCAATTTTGCTACGGATGCACCCTTGCTTCGGGAAGGAACCGTGAAAGTGAAAATGACACTTCTTGGCTACCTGCTCGAAGAAAATGCTACCTGTGATATTTCCGCAGTGGGAGAGAAGAGCACCGCCCGTTCCGGCATCGATTATGCCCCTTTGACTTCCGGCATCTTCCATAAAGGACTGGCAGAAGACACCTACGAAGTCACCGTCTATCGTAATGAAGCACTGCTCAACACAGAATATACACTTACCCTTTCGCTGGATGCAGTGGAAAACTGTCTGGTAGGCCCGGCAGAATATCAATACGTCACGATTCAAGTGACCGACCGGATTTCCTGCCCTGTGTGGTGGAGCCAGAGTTCAGCGGCCAATCTGGGAGTATACTCGGATATGAAATACCGCGTTTTTATCATTTTCATGGATGGCGAGATACTCGAATCATTGGATAAATACACCGGTCTTGAGTTTATCAACCTGATAGCCGACTTCAAGACCTGGTGGAAAAACCAGTGGCAGCAAGGTAATTACCAGTATTATGATGCAGACGGAGTGACACCCCTGTATGAAACAATTCTCGATAACTGACAATAAACTATGAAGCGAAAAACAATATTATTCATTTCAATCCTGCAGCTTCTCGTGATAACCGGCTGCTATGACGATTTGGGAAACTATGACTATACCGACTCTGCCAAAGTCTCCTTTGTGAATTCCGCTTCGTCGGATTACACATTTATGGTAGGAACCCTTTTCGAGATGGATGCTCCCATCAATTTCTCAACGGACATCGGCAATGTAGATGAACTATTTACCGTTCAATGGTATCTGAACCGTGAACTGATTTACACTGGTTATCATCTGAAATACCAGTTCGAGAAAGGCGGAACGTACGAACTGATACTGAAAGTCATCAATAAAGAAACGAATGAAACTTATATCAGCAATAAATATACCCTGACGGGAAAGAACAGTTTCGACTGGGGATGGATGATTCTTTCCGACAAAGGAGACGGAAAATCCTCCCTATCTTTCATCAATCCCAGCCTCCGGGCTACGCACGATGTAGAAAGCACCATCGAAGACGGCTTGGGCACAGACCCGCGCGGAATCTATTACTATTATGTATTAGGCTCCATCTCCGGTTCCTACGTATCAGGTTTACCGAAAATCCTGATTAATCAGGGCAGTGGAAGTGTCACGCTGGATGGCAATTCGTTGCAAAAGGATATGTGGCTTGCCGACGAATTCGAGAACCGTAAAGAGCCGGAAGATTTGCGGATGATGAACTTCGCGTTCAAAAAAGAATATTACGTGATTTGTTCCGAACAGGGAGACGTGTATATCCGTGCCGTAGGCAGTGACAATAAAGAAATTCCATATTATGGAAAGTATAGTGCCATGCCGTATGAGTTTGAGGGAGGCAGTCGCATTACCTGTTTCGCACCGTTTCATAACGTTACTTATTGGTGTGCCGATGAAGAACGCTGTATCTTGTATGATGAGCAGAACGCCCGTTTTATCGGTATCACGGACTATACGCAGTGGGGAACAGCTTATACCCCCGCCATTGTCTACTTCGAAACATACGATCAGGATTTGGAAGTGCCTTCCGGTGTGTTGCGGGTGAACGACATGGGAGCGGGAACCCGCTGTCTGGCAATCGGTGCTTACGAAAAGATAGATGTAGCCTCCAACGGCGGAGTGACTTTCTGGGCAAACTATGTATCGTTGATCGACGTGCAGGGCACCGGGAATTATAATTTGCATGAGTTTGCCGTCAAAGGAATGGATAATAATTCTCACCTGATAACCGGTACAGAACAATACGGATTTAGTGGCGGCTCCTTATTGACCTCGCAAAGTGTCATCAAGATGTCCTCCAACTTTGAAAAGAATCCTTATTTCTACTTTACCGATGGAGACAAAAATCTCTATATATACAGTATGCAGATGCGCAGCCACATGCTAGCTTATACAGCCGGCAGTCGTATCATCGGTATCAGTGGAAGCCCCGTCGTTTGCGAGTTCTATGGCTATGGAGGAAATAGTACTGATCCGAACTTCCGGCTGGCACTTTCGCAGGAAAATGGAGAGATCGCCATAATCGACGTAAACAGGAGTCAGATGGTACGCCTCTTCGAAGGTTTTGCTCCCGATCTGGAATTGCAGACGTTCAGCGGGTTTGGCGATGTGAAAGGCGTGGTGTGGTGCACGAACTATGAAGGAGAATATTAGGAACAGGAAGGAAAAGGTAAGAAATGAAAAGAAGAATATTAGAAACAAGAAAATAATCTATCAGTAAATAATTAATCATTTAAACGAGAAAAGTATGAAAAATAGACTTTTTTATTTTGCCGCTTGTGTGGCTTTGGCGTTATCTTCAGTTAGTTGCAGTAGTGATGATGGTGAAGATGAAGATGTAGACATTCCCGTGGTGGGGAAAATTGCCGTTTCCGGTGCTTATAATGTGTACTCCCATGGAAGTCAGGGATGGATTGAAGCGGACAAGATAGGAATATATGTGTTGTCCGATGGCAAATCGCAGGATAACTTGCCGTACGCCCCGTCGGAAGTAGCCAAAGCTACTGTGATGGAATATGAAGGTAAGACATATATCACCTATGACAATGAAGATCATGTGACCGACGAAGTGACCTTGAATCCCTCTTCGGAACTATCCGCAGGATTTAAAAGCGGCGATCATACCATTTACGCATACACCCCTTATAGTGCCGCCTCGCAGGATTACAAAACAGTAGCCCTTCCAAACATTTCGGTGCAGGAACACTATGCATCGGAATTTGTGCCCAATCGTAAATATGGCTTCGCATACGCTTCGGCCACCACTTCCAGTTATTCGGCAGCTACGGTTTCTTTAGGAGAATTCAAACCTTTGTTTTCCCAGCTCACCTTGCCCGCGTTGGAATGTCCGGATGCTTTGGCCAACAAAACCTGTACTAAAATTGTAGTAACTTGTGACGAACATCCCCTGTCTTATGCAGACGGAGCCACCGTTAACCTGGCAACGGGTGAAATCAGCGGTACCCCTTTGAATAGCATCACTTACAACATTCCCGACGGACTGGTAGTAAATGCCGGAATGCCGGCTTTCGGACTTCCGTCTTCACTGGAAACCGCTTATATGATGGTTGCCGTTCCTTTTGAAAAAGGAATGAATTATACCTATAAATTTACGCTGACAATCGACGGACGGGAATATACGACTTCAGGCAAACCCAAAACAGGCTTCTGGTCAACGGATAACAACCTGAATATGAAAGATATTACCGCTATCGAATAATTATTATCTTTGTATCTGTATATAAATATTAAAAAAGAAAAAATGAAGAAATTAGTTTCAATTCTGATGATTCTGGCAATGATCGTTCCATTGGCCGGAGCGCAATCGACGGACATCTTCAAGAAAAAGAAGAAAAAGAAAAGCAAGACGGAAGCAGTGGATAAGGCAAAAGCTGACTCCATCGCCAAGAGCAAGAAAGATGCGCTGCAACCTTATGCAAAAGTAATCACCGGCAAAGCCAAAACAATGGACGGCTTTTTCAAGGTACACTACGTAGAGGGTAAATATTTCTTTGAAATAGCCGACTCTCTTTTCGGGCGTGATGTACTGATTGTCAACCGGGTGGTAAAAGCACCGGTAGACGCGCAGAAACGTAAAGTCGGCTATCCGGGCGATTACATCAGCGACGAAGTCATCCGTTTCGAGAAAGGACGTGGCGACAAACTGTTCGTGCGTGAGATTTCCTATCTGGAACATTCGGCCGATACGCTGGGGTTGTATCAGGCAGTGTTGAACTCCAATGTTCAGCCCATTGTGGCCACGTTCCCTCTGAAGACCATCCGTAAGGAAGGAGAAACTACCAACTATGTAATCGACATGACCGACTATATCCGTAAGGATAACGAAATGTTTTCATTCACCAGCCGTGTGAAAGATAACATCGGAGCAAGCAGCATGGTAGACGACGCAAGTTACATCGACACGCTGAAAGCCTTCCCGCAGAATATCGAAATACGTACTGTCCGCACCTTCCAACGGAAGAAAGGAGGAGGTAGCGGACTGGAAAAACTGCTGGCAGCTTTCTTTGCCACTTCTACCACTCCGTTGACTTACGAACTGAACAGTTCCCTGTTGCTGCTCCCCAAAGAACCGATGAAACCGAGACTGCATGACGACCGGGTAGGTTACTTTGCCGTGAGCTACAAGGACTTTGATGAGAACCCACAGGGCGTGAAGTACAAAGCAAATATCACCCGTTGGCGTCTCGAACCCAAAGAGGAAGACCGCGAGAAATACCTTCGTGGCGAATTGGTGGAACCGAAGAAACCGATTATCATCTACATCGACCCCGCCACTCCCAAAAAATGGGTGCCTTACCTCATTCAAGGTGTGAACGACTGGCAAGCAGCTTTCGAAAAAGCGGGATTCAAAAACGCGATCTTCGGCAAAGAAGCGCCGACGGACGATCCTTCTTGGAGCCTGGAAGACGCCCGCCATTCGGCTATCGTGTACAAACCTTCCGATATACCCAACGCAAGCGGACCTCACGTGCACGACCCTCGCAGCGGTGAAATCCTTGAAACGCATATCAACTGGTATCACAACGTGATGAGCCTGCTCTACAACTGGTACATCGTGCAGGCGGGAGCCATTGATCCGGGAGCACGCAAACCGATGTTCGACGATGAACTGATGGGCGAACTGATACGCTTTGTCTCCTCCCACGAGGTGGGACACACGTTAGGACTGCGTCATAACTTCGGCTCTTCCAATACCGTCCCGGTAGAGAAACTAAGAGACAAAATATGGGTGGAAGCTAACGGGCACACGCCGTCTATCATGGACTATGCCCGTTTCAACTATGTGGCGCAGCCGGAAGACAACATCTCACGTTCGGGAATATTCCCCCGTATCGGTATCTACGACAAATGGGCGATTGAGTGGGGCTACCGCTGGATGCCCGAATATGAAACGGCGGAAGCCGAAATACCTCACCTGAATAAGTGGATCATCGGGAAGTTGCGCGAAGACAAACGTTACACGTTCGGAACGGAACTCGACAGAAACGATCCCCGCAACCAGAGTGAGGATTTGGGAGACGATGCCATGTTGGCAAGTTCGTATGGCATCAAAAACCTGAAACGCGTGATGCCTGAAATCATGAACTGGACTTATGAACCGAATGAAGGTTATATGAAGGCCGTCCGCTTGTATCAGAATGTGGTGGGACAATTCAGCTTGTACGTGGGGCATGTGACTACCAATGTTGCCGGTATCTACCACAATCCGATTTCTGTGGAACAGACAGACATGAAAGCGGTAGAATACGTACCGAAAGATATTCAGAAGAAAGCGGTCGACTTCTTGAACAAAGAACTGTTCACCACACCGACTTGGCTGATGGATGATAAACTGACCGAAAGAACAGGTATCAATACTTTCAATTCGATCTACCGTGTACAGAGCAGTACATTGAAACAACTGCTTAGTAGCCGCACGCTCGACAAAATGACGGATAACGAACTGGTCAACGGAGCGAAAGCATACACGGCCAACGATTTGTTCCGTGATTTGAAGAAGAGTATCTGGAGCGATCTGCAAGGAGGAAAGAAACCGGATGCTTCCCAGCGTAGCTTGCAGAAGACTTATGTCAATGCGTTGATCGGAATGCTTGATAAACCGAAGAACAGTTCCGGCTCGCTCGGAAGTCTGGGTGGTTATTCGCTTGTGGCTTTCGATTTCCCTTCCGAGGCACCGACCATTGCACGCGGACAGTTGACTGATCTTAAAAGAGACCTGACTAATGCGGCAAATGCTTCCAGCGGAATATACAGAAGTCATTATCTGAACTTGAAAGCACTGATTGAAGCTGCATTCGACGTGAAATAATAGACGAACTTATTAGACGATTAGACGATTTACGATGTACGATTGGAGTCGGTACATAGTAAATCGTCTAATTTGTAAATCAGCTGATTGTAACTATATAAATTCTGTTTTGACCCATTTTTGTAACAGTATTAGTGTGGCTTGCCCCATCTTTAAAACAAAATCACTGGCATCTTGCCCCATCTTTGGAACAAAATCAATGATGTTTTGCCCCATCTTTGGAAACTTTTTATAAATTTGTTGCTGAAAATCAATAAGTTTATTGCTTATGTTTAAAAGAGATATATTATTTCATTTGGAAAGATGGAAAGTCGATACGCACAGGAAGCCTTTGATATTGCGTGGAGCAAGGCAAGTCGGTAAGACAACGGTAGTTAATGAATTTGGAAAACAGTTTGACAATTACCTGTATTTGAATTTGGAGAAACGGGAGGCGGCATCTTTATTTGAGTTGAATGTATCTTCTTTCAGACTTTTCCCCAGTCCGTTTCAGCATTAAAACAGGGACAGGCCTTGATCCATTCTTCCGGTTCTATCTCGCCGTTTCCGTTCAGGTCGGGACTTAGATCCCGGTGTCCACATATCCGGCAATTCGGGTAATCTTTCAATAAAGCGAGAATCAATACCCGGAGCGAATGTTTCTGCCATTCGGTACGGGTATCTTTCGGTTGTCCTTTGCAGTCGAGTCCACCCTCATAGCAAATCCCTATACTTTCCTTGTTGAAACCGCGGCTGTGTGCACCGATCCGTTCTATCGGACGGGTAGATTTTATGTCCCCGTTCTTGCGGATATAGAAATGATACCCCGCTCCGTTGAATCCCCGTCTGCGATGACAGACGTCCAGGTCATATTCTGTGAAACTCTTATCTTCGCGCGTAGCGGAGCAATGGATTACTATCAGATTTATAGTTCTCATGGATGGATTAAATAGACTGAATCACTATCATGCCTCTGTCACACTACGTTGTGGACACTCTTTATTGATACATTGCAAGGCAGCAGCCTGTGCCAGTTGACCTCTTAGCGAGAAGATTTCTGTATGCATCTCTTTCACTCTCGAGCTAAGGTCGAAATAATCCTTCAACACTTTTTCCAACTGCTGCATCAGAAATGTATATTGGTCTTTCACCAGTTCACTGAACTCTTTTACTTCTTGCGCCATTGCTTTGCGCTTCTTGCGATTACTACCCAGAAAGGGCAGGATCGTCATAATGATCTCTATGATTTTATCGAGCATTTTAATAAATTGAGAATTGAAAATTGAGAATTAAAAAATAAACGTAGAAGAAAACAGAAACCACATGGAGAGCAATTGTAGAAATCACTCTGTAATACCCATGCGGCACTGTTTTTAATGATTAGGCTGCCGGGTCCGGAGCTTCTCCGCTTCCGCCGCTACCGCTGTTTCCACCACCGTTGCCGCCATCCGCGTCTTCTCCGTCACCCTTTCCGGCCAGGATGAAATCGACATTATTCTCGCCTCGGGTAGTGGCATGACTCGTATTCACCAACTGAAGTGCCTTGTCTGCCACAAAACGAACATTTACTCTGCGGATATTGCGCACCGTGCAATCCTTCTCCTTTTCCGCCCCTTCGCTGCTCAACGTGATATGGAACGTGCCCAATCCGTCAATCTTCACCTTGTCGCCCTGGGTAAGCGACAGGCGCAACTGCTCAACAAAAGCCTCGATGGAATGCTTCACATCTCCTGCTGTAAGCGATGAGTTCGCTTCGATGGCATCGGCCAGCTTGTTGATGTCCATCACTCTCACTGTGCCCGATTTCTGGCGTACATAATACAACATCTGTGAATCCGGCTGATTCACATACTTTCTGCGCTGATAGCGCTCCACTAATACATTCATACAATTAAAAAAGTTAAGGTTTAAGTAATAATATTTTCTGTCCTTGTTGACATTACAAATATACGAAATTTGAAAGGGAAAGTCAAGTATTTTGCTATTTATTTTATATCAATAATGAACTAAAAAAGAAATTCCATACAGCTATATATTGTAATATAAAATTGTATGGAATCGGGATGAATCTGTATCTATTTAGCATGTTTCAGCATGTATTCCAGCGGTGGGACGTATTCGGTGATTTTTGTCATTGCCGAATTATGCCTGAAGTATACGTTTCCCGTCTCTCCGTTGCGTTGTTTGGCTATGATTGCTATGCCTAGTTCTTCGGTAGGGTAACCGCTTTCGCGGTCGGTTGTTATTCGTGCGAGGGCGGGGCGGTAGAGTAATATCACGACGTCCGCATCCTGCTCGATTGCGCCACTTTCGCGGAGATGTGCCAGTTCGGGGCGGCCTGCGGGGCGGTTTTCCGATTCGCGGTTTAGCTGGCTAAGCAGTACCACCGGTACGTTTAGCTCTTTGGCTAGCAACTTCGCTTTGCGGGTGGCTTGCGCCACTTCCTGTTCGCGGTTGCGGTTGTTTTGGCCGGTTGTCATGTCGCAGAGTTGCAGGTAGTCTATAATGATCGCGTCGCACGCATGTTGGCTTTGCAGCAGTCGCGCGCTGGATCGTACGTGTTCCATGTTGACCGAGGTGCTGTCGTCTACGTGTATCGGCAGGCGTTTGAGGTCGGCGGCTGCTGTGCGTGCCTCTGCAAGCTCTTGCGGGCTGACGGTTCCTGACCGCCAATGGCGGGCACTGACTTCGCTGGCTGCTGTCAGCCATCGGTCGGCCAGTCTTTCTCCTTGCATTTCGAGGCTGTAGACGGCTACGGCATGTCCTGCCATGGCTGCGTTTCGTGCCAGGTGTAGTGCGAATGCCGTTTTTCCTACGCCGGGACGGGCGGCAATTACCACTAGTTCGCCGTTTTGGAGTCCGGACGTCATGCGGTCCAGGTCTGCCAGTCCGGTAGGGATGCCGGTTACTCCGTTTATGTTGTTGGCAATACGTCCTTCGGCTTCGGTCATGGTGGCGGTCATCAGTTCATCCATGTCCCGCATGTGGTTGTTGTGGCCGAATTCGCCTTCCAGACGGTCGAGCAGGTTGTGCGCGTCCATCAGCGAGTCGTCGATGTCCATCGTTTCGTCTAGCGAGCAGGCGAGTAGTTTGTTGAATCCCAAGATCATTTCGCGTCGTAGATATTTCTCGTGTACGATCTGCGCGTGATATTCGAGGTGGGCGGAAGTCGCCACTTTGCTGCTCAACTGGGTGATGCCGAACGCTCCGCCCGCCTCTTCGAGCTTTCCGCGGTGGGAAAGCTCTTCTTTTACGGTGAGGATGTCTATCTTCATTCCGGCGTGGTACATAGCCAGTATGGCGGCGTAGATCAGTTGGTGGCGCAGGACATAGAACATTTCGGGGCGCAGCTTGTCGGCTATCAGTGGTATAGCTCTCTGCTCTATCAGGCAGGCGCCGATGATGGCTTCTTCTATTTCGGGAGCCTGTGGTGAAACTCTGTTTTCGGTATTCATAATCAGTGTTTGTTTAATCAGTCTTCGTTTAATTGGGATTCGTTTTATCAGTATTCGTTTAGGAAAGCTTTGTTGGATAAATAGCTGGCAGCGTGGAGCAGGTAGTTGATGTTTGTTTGGTGGAAATAATAATCTTCTACCTTGTCGATGGCGAGTTGCTGTTCCTTGTCGCTTAATTTTTTCCATTCGCGTTGCGCTTTGGCGATGTTTTCTTTGGGAAGCTGCGTGATGCTGTGAAACTCATTCCAAAACAGGCGGAACTTCTCGTTGACGGCTTTCTTTTTCTGCTTGCCGCTGTCGGGGGCTCCTACCCATTTGTCGTATTCGACGACACGGATATGCAGGGACGGGTTGTTGGGATGGGGGACGATTTCGATGATCCCCAGGATGGCAAGGGCGTGTATGAACCGGAAGGTTTTTCCGACAGACCAGCGGAAAATGCGGCTCCAGTCGCGGTAGCTGAACATGCTTTCGCCTCTTTTGCACAGGTAGTCTTTGTGCTGCCGGTCGCTGTATAACGTGTCCGAATAGTTGACTTTCATCAGGATTTTCAGGAGCGCTTCTATTTCTCCGGCTTCTATGTTCGGGTCTTCTATCTGTTGTTGTAGCAGGGCTTTGGGGATAATGAGAAAACCATGTTCCATCATGGCTTGAAAGTTGAAATTGTTCATTGGGTTATCGTTTTAAATTTCTGTAAAGGTACGCCGTTCCTGTGCGATGCGCAAGGGGGGTGGTTCCGTGCGGACGGGTGTGGATGAATAAAGGGTGCCGCGATGCGCAAATCGCTGTTTTTTTTCTTCTTTCATGAAGCCGGGGAAGGAGTGGGGATGGAACGGATGCTCTGTTGGTGGTTGGCGGAGCTTCTGTTGGTGGTTGGCGGAGCTTTTGTTGGTGGTTGGTGGAGCTTCTGTTGGTGACTGGTGGAGCTTCTGTTGGAGAAAAAACAAAGCCTTCGTTTAGGGGGATTCGAAGGTCTTGTTTGTAGTGAAAAAACGGTCATTTTTGCCGAACGCTTTGTGGAACGCTTTTTTCTTTCTGTAAATAGCTATATGATTGGTAGTTATCTTTGTTTTGAAAAAAAGTGGTGAACGCAAAGTGGAATACATAATAAACAATAAAAGATAAATGATATATTTAAAAATATATAGATCGATTTTCCTTTTATTTCTTGTCCGTGTTTTCGTTTTCTGTTACGCGCTAAACGTTTGTCGGCAAGTCAATGTGGGGAGGTCCCCAGTGTCGGTAGATGATTAGCTGCATTTCAGGACTGACATCGATTGTTTGGCTGGTGTAATATGCAGCAACCAGTTGTTCGTTCAATGTCTTGTTTGCTTTAATGCGTTTGCGCATTTTTTTGCTGGCGGAAGAAGCGTTTGCCAGATCGGGAAAATACTCCTTCGCCAATTCGGAGAAATACTTGAATCCATTAATGCTGTAGCGTTCGGCAGCTGGTTCATTGTTGTTCATAATTTTTTTATACTTTAAATGGTTAAAATAATATGTTGTTTGAAAAATTGTGCAAATGTATGAAATTTACTTTGATGATTAATGTAAATGTTTTGGTTTTTATTTTTTAGATTTTATGTATGTAAATTTTTGAAGATATATTTTTGTATTTTACTAAAGTAAAATGTGGGAAAAGTAAATATTAATTATTAATTTATTTTTAATGAAAAAGGAAAGTTTTACTTTGTTTATGAAACAAGTGGCTGTTGATTTGCAGCAGAGTGGAAATTTAGGGACTGCTCATGTATACAGAAGTACGTTGAATGCGATTCTTACTTTTCAGGGTTCCGATCGTTTGTCGTTTTGGGAAATCACTCCGGAGTGGCTGAAGCATTTTGAGGGTAGTCTTCGTGCACGTGGGTGTAGTTGGAATACGGTGTCTACGTATCTTCGCACGTTGCGTGCGGTTTACAATCGCGCTGTCGATCTTCGGAAGGCATCATACGTGCCGCATCTTTTTCGATCCGTATATACAGGTACGCGGGCAGACCGCCGCCGGGCACTGGATATGGAGGATATGAAGAAGGTGTTTGCCCGTCTGTTGCAGTCGGACGCTATCACTCCTGCCATGAAGGGTGCGCAGGAGTTGTTCATTCTTATGTTCCTGCTTCGGGGATTGCCTTTTGTCGACCTGGCTTATTTGCGCAAGAGTGATTTGCGGGGAAATGTGATTAGTTATCGTCGTCGTAAAACGGGGCGTCCGTTGTCTGTGACGTTGACGACGGAAGCGATGTTTCTTTTGCAAAAGTATATGAATCGGGAGGAACAGTCGCCTTATTTGTTCCCGATTCTTCACAGTGACGAAGGTTCGCCAAAGGCGTATAGGGAATATCAACTGGCATTGCGCAATTTTAATTATCAGTTGGAATTATTAGGAAAGGCATTGGGACTCAAAGACCGGTTGAGCTCGTACACCGCCCGCCATACCTGGGCTACGACTGCGTATTATTGCGAAATTCATCCGGGTATTATCTCCGAAGCGATGGGACATTCGTCTATCACTGTGACGGAAACTTATTTGAAGCCTTTCCGAAATAAGAAAATTGATGAAGCAAATATACAAGTACTTGATTTTGTAAAACGATCTGTGGTAGGTCTAAGTGCTTGATTTTTATCCTGTTACTTCGTAGGTAACGGGTTGAAATATCGGTGCAAATATGAGCATATTTCTTAAAACAACCAAACGAAATCATACATTTTTTCTAATAAACTACTCAAAACAGGAATTAACCAAATAAAACAAGCGGATTCTTTGTATTAGGGCTTTGTTAACTTCTAAATTTTGCAAAAGGTCTCCCGCCCCTCTGCCGCTTCTAAGAAGCAGGGGTAAAAAATGTAATCGCATATTGTTTCATTTTTCCGTATTGACTACTCCCGAAGAGCAGGCACAAAGGTTTCTCCGTTACCTACGAAGTAACGGGCGGCTATTATTGAAACTTAGTGTTTAATAATATATTATTAATGTAATTTTTAAGTAGTTATGAAGAAAAAATTTGTTAGGGTAATGCTTTTTGGGGCATTGACGCTTACAGTCAGTACAGTGGTGACAAGCTGTAAGGACTATGATGATGATATTAAAGGCTTGCAGGAGCAGGTTGATAAGATCACATCGACCAGTCCGGTAAGTACAGAAGACATGAAGAGCGCAGTTGAAAAGGCAAAACAAGATTTGCAGACACAACTGAACGACTTGAGTGCACTTGTGAAAAATCCGGATGGTGAAGAAACTTTGAAACAAAAAATCGCTGCATTGGAAAAAGCTTTGGCAGATGCTACAGGCGATAAAGCTAAAGATTTGGCAGCAAGATTGACAGACCTTCAAAATCAACTGACCTCTTTGCAAAAGATTCTCAAAGGTGAGGATGGAGTCAGTGGCTTGGAAAAGAAGATTACAGAACTTGAAGATGCCAAAACCGTATTATCTGAACTGATTGCAGCAGAACAGGCATACATCACATCCGGCAAAAAAAATGTAAGTGCTTACGAAAGTACCAGCTTCGGTGCTTATGTAAATCAAGCTATCATCGATGCTCTTAAGCATGATGGAACCGATCAGGATAAGTGGGGAGAGATTGCTAAGTATGTAACAGGAGCTGTTCAAAGCGGAATCACAACAGAACTCGGTAACATCAATGCTGTACTTACTGAAAAATATGGAGTGTCTACAACGCTGGCTACTTTTGTAGGAAATGTGTACGATAAACTTTTCAGTGATGATGCTAAAGCACAGCAGGCACAATTAAATGAATTGCTGACTGCCATCAATGCTTATGTAGCAAAAACAGAAGGCGCAGATTATGAAAACTATGCAGCTCTTATCAAACAGATTGTTGACGCACAGAAAGCTGTTGCTGCTCTCAATATGCCGGAAGGGACTGCCACATTGGATGAAGGTGTAAAAGCGCTGATTGCTGATGAGAAATCAGCTGTCAATCAAGCGATCAAAGATTTGACCGATCATCTTCAGAAAGAAATCGACGCTATCAAAGGCATGATTCAGAGTATCGTGTATGTGCCGACTTATGCAGACGGACAGGTTCAGTTCAATACATACTATGTGGACTTTGCTACGGGTGGTGGTCACGACTGGAAATCGGTAGTCAATGTCAACGAAGTGGCAGTGAGATTCCGTGTATCTCCGGCTGATGTAATAAAAGATTTGGTTGCTTGTTATGGTGAGAATGGTGAAGTAAGTGAGAATGCGAAATATGTTATTTCTGTAGATTGCCAGAAAGTGAAGACGCGTTCTCTAAACGATCCGTTCAAGATAAAAGGAATCAAAGTGGTAGATGCTGAACCTAACTTGATTGAAGTAACATTGGATGCTAGCGCAGTGAAAAATAGTTATGCTGTGGCTCTGACTGTAACAGACAAAGTTGCTGCCGATAAGAAGACTTTGAATGATGTCTCCTCCAACTATTTTGCCGCTGTGAAGAGTAATCTGTATATCAGTAAGGTGGAATGGGCATCTGCAAATGCAGGAGTAGCAACAGTGAAGAAAGGTGCTAGTATTGACTATAAGGAAAATGATGGAGATGCCAAGGTATCTGATTATAACGTAACTGTGAATACAGCAATAAAAGCTAATGGAGATGTAGACGGTACTCCTGATACAAAGACATTGAGCGAACTCGGTATCTCTGATAAGTATTTCAGTGTAGCATTTTCAACGACAGCAAATGTTGCTGCTAACTTTGATTTGAATGCAGAGACTGGTGTATTGAAAGCTAAAGGAGATGCAGGAAGCCAAGCTACTGTACAATCTACCGTAACAGTGACAGATCCTGCAACAGCCGGAGATGAACATCCTACGACAAAAGTTTATGCTGCCAAGTCATATACGGAAGTTAAAATTGTCAGCGAAGGACAGGCACAAACGGCTACACTGGCTTCAACAGATCCTATTTTGTGGAATGCTGCAGAAAAGAAGTATGACATCGCTACTACCAATGACGCTGCTGCTGTTATAACTGCAATAAAAACTGCATTGGGAGATGCTAGTATGAGTGATTTCTCCGGTTGCACCTTTGAAGGTGTTCCACAAGATCAGACTATTAAGTTAGGTTTGAACGGCAGCAATCAACTAGCCTTGGTCGTTCCTGCAAATACAACTTGTGAGGCTACTGATATTACTACGAAGATTACGAATGGTGATTACACTGTTGATGTAACAGTGAAGGGCGTAACCGTAACTCTTCCTAAAGAAACTGATGCGGCATTTAAACTGGAAGCTATTACTCAAACGGACGGAACTTTGCTAACTAACTTTGCTAAAGATCCTAGCAGCAAGATAACAGCAGTAACAGCATCCAGAAGCTTGAAAGAACTTTATTCTAATTATGATGCCGTGTATGGCAAATTAGTTACGGATATGGGCGGTACTATGAAGTTTGCTCTTGCTGCTAATACTCAAAAAGCTGCTCCGGCGAGTCGTGGTGTAACTGTTAATGAAAATGACGGTACTGTAACAGTGACTAACCAATACGATGGCGAACCAATCAATGTTACGCTGCAGGGAAAATGTGGTGAGAACGTAATATTCACCGAAACTATTCCGGTAATCATTCCTGCCGCTAACTTGAACGGAACATTTAGCTATAAAGATGCAGAAAAGACTGAATTTGACTATGATGTGACAGATGAGAGTACAAGAAAAGCCGGTTTTGATTTGACAACAGCATTTATCTGGAAAGATAAAAATAGCAAAGAAGTATGGCCTACTTTTGCTGCTGACACCTATGCAAGTGCTGCTATGACTATCTACGGTTTCTCTATCGAGTATTCTCTTTCAGGAAATGATGCGTCTTCTTTTGTGAAGCCTACTATTTCTGATAATAAACTCAAATTGACTGATGCAATGGCTAAATTGAGTATGAACAATGCTAACTTGGTAGTTACCGTGAAAGCTACTCCTACTTCTCCTTGGGGTAGCATGGTTGGTCAGGCTAAGACTATTACAGTCAAAGTTTCAACTTGGGTAGACGATACTACTAATTAATTAGATGATGATATATCTCCTGTGACGTATGGGGTCTTCCTGTCGGGAGCAGGAGATATTTATCTCCATAAAGATAAAACCCTTCTTCACCTATGTGTGAAAAAGATATTTTTACCCCAGAACAAAGCGAAGGACACAGCTTGTGAAAGTCCATCCTTCTATCTTTGTTCTTCTATTTAGAAAAGGGATGCCACCCTAATTTCCCACTGGCATCCCTTTTATCTTTATTCTTGGAGCGTCTTTTTTGTTGTACTAGAATCAATTGCTAGTCACCCATTTCCCTATAGGTAAAGGAGACGTCCCCAAGATATAGAAAGCTCGAGCTTGCGAAAGTCCGGGCTTTTGTTATAAATCGACTTTGATAGCTTTCTCTATAAAACATCTTTGTTTTCAGTTTTGTTCGTATGATGAGTTTTTAGATGAAAGAATACTTGTATCTTTATTGTCGAATAAATTAATAAATTGAGAAAATGTTGAAAGTAGTAACATTTATGAAGCAAGTAGCCACGGGGCTACAGGTGGAGGGAAACTTCGGTACTGCGCACGTTTATCGTAGCAGTCTGAATGCCATCATTGCTTATTGTGGGAAAGCGGACTTCACCTTTGAAGAAGTGAGTCCGGAGTGGTTAAAAGGATTTGAAATACATCTTCGTAGTCGTGGTTGTAGTTGGAACACCGTTTCCACTTATTTGCGTACGTTTCGTGCAGTTTACAATCGTGCCGTCGATCTTCGTAAGGCACCTTATGTTCCTCACTTGTTCCGTTCTGTTTATACCGGTACTCGCGCCGATCATAAACGTGCGTTGGGCGATGAAGATATGAAAAAGGTGTTTGTTAAATTGTCCCGTACATCGGGTGTTTCATTGGCTGTATATCAGGCACAAGAGTTGTTTATTTTGATGTTCTTGTTACGTGGTATGCCATTTGTCGATCTTGCTTATTTGCGTAAGAGCGATTTGCGTGATAACGTAATAACGTATCGCAGACGTAAGACAGGTCGTCCTCTATCTGTGACGTTGACTGCGGAAGCGATGATCCTGGTAAAGAAGTACATCAATCGTGATCCTACTTCCCCTTATTTATTTCCGTTGTTGAAAAGCCGTGAAGGAACTAAAGAGGCGTATCGCGAATATCAGTTGGCATTGCGCAGCTTTAACCAACAGTTGATGTTGTTAGGTGAATTATTGGGATTATCCGATAAATTGAGTTCGTACACCGCCCGCCATACCTGGGCTACGACGGCTTATTATTGTGAAATTCATCCGGGCATTATCTCCGAAGCGATGGGACATTCATCTATCACTGTGACCGAGACTTACCTGAAACCTTTCCGGAGTAAGAAAATTGATGAAGCAAATAAACAAGTTCTTGACTTTGTGAAACGCTCTGTGATAGGTGTAAATACTTGAAAATTACTCTGTTACTTTCTAGGTAACGGGAATGAATATCGGTGCAAATATGAGCATATTTCTTAAAACAACCAAACGAAATCATACATTTTTTCCAATAAACCACTCAAAACAGGAATTATATAAATAAAACACGCGGATTCTTTGTATTAGGACTTTGTTAACTTCTAAATTTTTGCAAAAAATCTCCTTCCCTCTACTGCCTTTCAGAAGCAGGGGTAAAAAAGTTTCATTGCATATTGTATTATTTTTCAGTATTAACTACTCCCGAAGAGCAGGCACAAAGGTTTCTCCGTTACCTAGAAAGTAACAGAGGGGTTATTGTTGAAACTTAGTGTTTAATAATATATTATTAATGTAATTTTTAAGTAGTTATGAAGAAAAATTTTGTTAGGGTAATGCTTTTCGGGGCATTGGCACTTGCTACTGTCACTTACGTAGGCTGTAAAGACTATGATGATGACATTGACAATCTGCAAACGCAAATTGATGCGAATAAGGCAGGCATTGCCACATTGCAGGCAAAGGTCGACGACGGTAAATGGGTGACTGACGTGACCGATATTGAAGGTGGATTTAAAATTACTTTCAATAATGGAGATTCTTATTCTATTGTAGACGGTAAAAAAGGAGATCCTGGAACGAAGGTTACTATTGATCCAACCACTAACCACTGGTTGTTTGACGGTATCGACAGTGGACATAGTGCCGTAGGTCCTGCCGGTCCGAAGGGAGAAACTGGGGCAACTGGTCCTGACGGTCCAAAGGGAGAAACTGGGGCAACAGGTCCTGCCGGCCCGAAGGGAGAAACTGGGGCAACAGGTCCTGCCGGTCATTCACCTTTTATCGGTAACGGAACCGGTGACTATGAAAAAGGCTTCTGGTATTTTTATGATGACGCATCAAGTAAATGGGTGAAGGGTGATTCTGCTGAATCCAATATCTATCTTGTACAAGGTGACGGCACTCCTAGTCTGACTTTGCATGTGAAGGATCAGGAAACCGGTAAGTTTGTGGATGTTGTTCTGCCGACTGGTAAATTGATTACTAGTATTCAGGGAGTAGCAATTAACAACGGCAAAATCACTACTGACGGAACGAAAGATGTTACATTAAAATACGGTAAATGTGCAGCAGCTTTCACGTTCCATGGGGTTGAATATAAAGAAAATCAACTATTGTTTGCTGCAGACAATGTAGTGAACGCTTTGATTAATCCGGTGAATATCGACTTTAGTGATGTTAGCAAATACACTATTCTTTTGAAGGACTCAAAAGGGGACGCACCATACATTATCTCTAAAATGGCGCAGAACAAGACAGTTGGCCCTTTGACTCGTACTGCAGAACCTACTAAAAATCGTGGTATCTATGACCTGACTATCAATCCAAAAGGTGATCTAGCCACAGCACCTGCCGAAGCTGCGTATGCACTCTGCACATACGACGCATGGGGTAATGAGATTATCTCTGCTTATGATGTGAAGATTAAAGCGGAAGCAGTTTCTGGTTCTACTGTAACACTGGCGGATGCAGCAGTGTCTGCAGAAGTAGGTAAGGAGCTTGTTTTGGATGACTTGGCTGCTGCAGCTACCACTACTCCTATGGATTTGAGTACTGTCTACGCATATTATTATCAATTAGCGGACGGTGCTCCTGCAGATGTGAAATTAGGAACGAAAGATGGTAAACAGACTATTATTTCTCCCACAGGACAAGAAGCAGAGGTAGAAGTCTGCTATCTGACTACAGATGGTAAACCTTATGATGGAGTAGAGCGTGCGAGTGTAACCAATGCTGCAGCTAAACTGACTGTCACCTTCAAGCAAGTAGAAACAGTTACTTTGGCAGCACAGGATGTAACTTGGAACTCTGGCGAAAAGAGTGATATTGAGGTGTCAGCTGCTAATATTAAAGCAATCAAAGATGCTATTACTACTGCTAAAATTAGCAGTTCGAGTGCTACGGCCAACGCAACTGATAAAGTGAAGTTCAGTGGCATTGGTACTAGCAACACTAAATACGACGCCCTGAAACTGACAGTAGGCGCTGCATACTTGGGTTCTATGGATGCTGTATTGACAGTCGACGTTGATAATACGAAGCAAATTATATTCAAATTGCCGGTAACTGTCGGTTATCTCGTGCCTGTGTTTACACCTGCTCCAGGTATGTGGACTGAAGATGATAAAGTATCTCTCGTAATTAATGAAACAACGACTACCGTTACTTCTGCTTCAGGTTCAGTTACTAAAATTCAGAGCATCAAACTTGAAAGAGATATGAGTGCAATCTTTACTGGCTGGAGCGATATTACTGACGGAGTTACTGCAGGGAAATACACTAGTGTTACATACGCTATAGACAAGAATGGCGACGATCCTGTAGGAAGTGTAGCTAACGGTAAGTTCACAGTAGACATGGATCACGCTAAAGACAATATGGCATTGACCGTAAATGTAAATTGTAAACCTGATGGTGCTACTGATCTTTCTGTAATTGGTAACAAAAAGGTTCAATTCATATCATTGTCAGAACTGCTTAAATCAGAATTTGGTGCGGCAGTAGCAAAAACTGGCATTATAAAAGAGTATACGGCTAAAGCTAAAAATGAAGAGATCGATGTATTAACTGACCTCGTATGGAAAGACAGAAAAGGCAAGGCTATGTGGCCGACTGCAGATGAAAATACTTATGACACTAGTACTTTGACTTCTGCTGACGATGTTCTTGCTCTTTATGGATATTCTATTAAGGTAGAACTAAGTGATAAAGTTAACTTCGAGTTTGATTCTACTGGAAAGAAAGTGAAGCTTACATCTGCTGGTCTGGCACTGCAAGGCCTTGTGAAAGATTTGGTAGTGACGGTTACTATTACTCCTTCAATCAGCTGGAGCGCGACATCTCCTGCAGCTGTAGTGAAGACAGTAACATTCCCTACTGCTCTCTTTGCAGATTAATTTGAAATCATTCAATGTTTTATCAGATAGCTCCTCTATGTTTATCCCTAATGGGATTGGGAGCTGTCTCTTGAACGGATGATAAAATAGATAAACCCTTCTTCGCCGTTATGGTGAAGAATACGCCGAGAAGTAACAGATGGAAGGTATTAGCTTGTGAAAGTCAATCCTTCCCTATCTGTACTTCTTTTAGAAAGGGATGCCTCCCTAATTTCCCACTGGCATCCCTTTTTCTTTACTCTAAGTGCATCTCTTTACAAGAATACTAGTATACTCTAAATGTTTTGCTAGTTCCCCATTTCCCTATAGATTAAGGAGATGTCTTGAGAGAATATAGAAAGCCCGAGCTTGCGAAAGTCCGGGCTTTTCAATCTTTTTGTGTAGTCATCCTCCTCTTACTTTGTCGTCCTTAAATTATTTCCTGGTAAATGTGTAGAATGAATTGTTGAAAAGAATCTTTTAACTTGCCATGACAAAGAGTTCTATTAAAAATATATATCTTTGCAAGAAAGGCATTGATTTATAAAAGAAGAGAATATGAGCCATAAAATTTATCCGATCGGCATTCAGAATTTCGAAAAAATTCGTAATGACGGTTATTTCTATATTGATAAGACAGCACTGATGTATCAAATGGTAAAGACCGGAAGTTATTACTTCTTGAGTCGTCCGCGCCGTTTCGGAAAGAGTCTGCTCGTCTCCACCTTAGAGGCCTATTTTCAAGGAAAGAAAGAACTGTTTGAAGGGTTGGCTGTGGAAAAACTGGAAAAGGACTGGATAAAATATCCTATACTGCATCTGGACCTTAATATCGAGAAATATGATACATCCGAAAGTCTGGATAATATACTTGATAAATCGCTGACAGCATGGGAAAAACTATATGGTGCCGAGCCGTCCGAACGTTCGTTTTCTTTGCGTTTTGCCGGTATCATAGAGCGTGCCTGTAAGTTGGCGGGGCAACGTGTGGTTATTCTTGTCGATGAATATGACAAACCCATGTTGCAAGCCATCGGTAATGAAGAATTGCAAAAGCAATTTCGGAATACATTAAAGCCTTTTTATGGAGCGCTTAAAACAATGGACGGTTGCATCAAGTTTGCATTCCTTACCGGTGTGACAAAGTTTGGCAAAGTCAGTGTGTTTAGTGACTTGAACAACTTGGACGATATATCCATGCGAAAAGATTATGTTGAAATCTGTGGGGTTAGCGATCAGGAACTTCATGATACTTTGGATGCCGAGCTTCATGAATTTGCTGATGTTCGAGGTGTGACGTATGATAAACTCTGTGCAGAATTGAAAGAATGTTATGACGGCTATCACTTTACGCACCATTCAATCGGTATGTATAATCCGTTTAGTTTGCTCAATGCTTTTAAGTATAGAGAATTTGGCAGCTACTGGTTTGAAACAGGTACACCCACTTATCTGGTGAAATTACTGCAAAAACATCATTATGACTTGGAGCGGATGACACACGAAGAAACCGATGCCCAAGTATTGAATAGTATAGACTCCGAATCGACTAATCCTATTCCGGTGATTTATCAGAGTGGCTACCTCACCATTAAAGGGTATGACGAACGTTTTGGAATATACCGCTTAGGTTTCCCGAATCGTGAAGTAGAAGAGGGGTTTGTCCGTTTTCTGCTTCCTTATTATGCGAATGTGAATAAGGTAGAATCTCCTTTTGAAATTCAGAAGTTTGTTCGTGAAGTGGAATCCGGCGATTACGACTCTTTCTTCCGTCGCCTGCAAAGTTTCTTTGCAGATACCACCTACGAAGTGA
Organism: Bacteroides sp. MSK.18.37; assembly: GCF_019129155.2. Classification (NCBI taxonomy): domain Bacteria; kingdom Pseudomonadati; phylum Bacteroidota; class Bacteroidia; order Bacteroidales; family Bacteroidaceae; genus Bacteroides; species Bacteroides sp. MSK.18.37. Next base: position 5,096,282 of record NZ_JAHOIB020000001.1, read on the forward strand.
TTCGCGACCAGGAACTGCATTACGAGAATGTACTTTTCATCGTCTTTAAACTGGTTGGCTTCTATGCCAAAGTGGAATATCATACAAGCGAAGGGCGCATCGATCTTGTCTTGCAGACAGACAATTTCATCTATATCATGGAATTTAAACTGAACGGTACGGCAGAAGAGGCTTTACAACAGATAAACGACAAGCACTATGCTCTTCCTTTCGAGATGGATGGACGGAAGCTTTTTAAAATAGGAGTAAATTTCAGTGCGGAAACCCGCAATATTGAAAAGTGGATAGTGGAAGAGAAATAGATCAAACAAAAAGGCGACCCGTACCTAACGAGCCGCCTTTTGTCTATTTGATTTCGATTTCTTCCTTCATATCGATTTCCTCTCCATGTGTATCATAGAACACATATTGCAGGAATGCGAGTTTCTGACTTGGAATAATCTTAATACCGAATCCATATTTCATTTGCCACTTCCGTTTCAGGGAAACGAGTCCCTGATTGATGTAGGCGGCAACATACGGATGGACGTGTAACGAGAATTTCTTAACCTTCAGTTTATTGACCAGGTAATCAATTTTACTCTCCAAAGTGTCCGTAAAGAGAATGGACGATTTGATGGTGCCTTTGCCGAAGCAAGTAGGACAGATTTCGGTCGTGTTGACGTCCATTGCCGGACGCACACGTTGGCGTGTAATCTGCATTAGCCCAAATTTGCTAAGCGGCAGAATATTATGCCGTGCCCTGTCTTTCTGCATATTGGCACACATTCGTTCATAAAGCTTTTGACGGTTTTCGGCTTCATTCATATCGATGAAGTCGACGACAATGATACCACCCATGTCTCTTAATCGCAGTTGGCGGGCCAGCTCGTCGGCGGCTCCCAGATTTACTTCGAGTGCGTTACCTTCCTGCCCGTTGGCATTCTTGGTGCGATTACCGCTGTTCACGTCTACTACGTGAAGCGCCTCAGTGTGCTCAATAATCAGATAGGCACCACTCTTGTAAGAGACTGTTTTACCAAACGATGATTTAATCTGCTTGGTGATACCGAAATTGTCGTAAATGGGAAGTTGGCCTTTGTACAGTTTCACGATATTAGCCCGGTCGGGCGCAATCAGTGATACGTAATCCCTAATTTCATTGTACACAGCCTCGTCGTTGACGTGAATATTCTCAAATGATGGGTTGAAGAGGTCGCGCAACAAACCTACGGCGCGGCTGGTTTCTTCATAAATCAACGTCGGGTACTTGGTGGCTTTTTGTACTTTTACCATCGCATCTTCCCAATGCTTAACCAAAACTTTAAGCTCTCCGTCGAGTTCGGCTACGCGTTTGCCTTCGGCTACCGTGCGGACAATGACACCAAAGTTTTTAGGCTTGATGCTCATCAGCAGTTGTTTAAGGCGGGCGCGCTCTTCGCTCGATTTAATTTTTTGTGAAACAGAAACCTTATCATTGAAAGGGATCAGTACGAGATAGCGTCCGGCAAACGAAATTTCGGACGTCAGTCGCGGTCCCTTAGTGGAGATCGGTTCCTTAACGATTTGCACCACTACTTCTTGTCCTACTTTGAGGGTGTTGGATACAGTTCCATCCTTGTCAAGGTCGGGAAGCAGGGTTGCTTTGCTGATGGAGGTCAGCTTCTTTTTGTCGCTTAAAGTCTGCTTTACAAACTTTTCGAGTGAGTTAAATTGAGGACCCAAGTCTAAATAATGAAGGAAAGCGTCTTTCTCGTAACCGACGTCTACAAAGCATGCATTCAGTCCGGGCATCAATTTCTTGATACGTCCCAAATACATATTGCCCACAGAGAAAGAAATATTTCTTCCTTCGCTTTGAAGTTCCACCAGGCTCTTATCTTCGAGAAGGGCGATGGAGACCTCTTTGGGCTGTACGTCAACTACTAGTTCATTTGTCACTGTTTTGTTTCCTTATTATTGATTGAATCTCGTTTATATGAACAACTTTTTTGACAAATTGTTCATTTAGGGTTAGCTACTTAAACAAAGAACAAACTTGAAAGACATTAGCTTCGCAAGTTTGTTCTTTATTTCTGTGTGATCCAGACTTAAAAATTATTTTTTGCTTTTATGTCTGTTCTTTCTTAGTCTTTTTTTACGCTTGTGCGTAGACATTTTATGTCTTTTTTTCTTTTTTCCGCTTGGCATAGCTTCACATTTTATGGGTTAATACTCTTGTTTATTATTTCTTTACTGAAATTGTAAATGTCTTAGCCGGTTTGAAAGCCGGAATGTTGTGCTCCGGAATAATGATCGTAGTGTTTTTAGAAATGTTACGAGCAGTTTTCTGTGCTCTTTTCTTTACTACGAAACTACCAAACCCACGCAGGTATACGTTCTCATCGTTAGACAGTGAATCCTTTACTGCATCCATAAATGCCTCAACTGTTGTAAGAACTGTCTGCTTATCAATCCCAGTTTTCTTTGTAATCTCGTTTACAATATCTGCTTTAGTCATTTTTCCTTAAAAAAAATATTATTACTATGTTATTGCTAATTTTTTGGACTGCAAATATATAGCTTTTTAAGCTCCTAAAAAAATATATTCTGCACATTTTTCTAAAAAAATAGTGGCATAGGGTTTTCTTAGAGCTAAAAGAGTTACTTTTGTGTGCCTTTTGAGTAGGATATACAAGATAAATGTTAGATAATACATTAGGAATGAGGATATGAACGAGTTTACGAAAACGATTGTAGAGTGGTATGAAGAGAATAAACGTGAACTGCCCTGGAGGGAGTCTGCCGATCCGTATCTGATCTGGATTTCGGAGATTATTCTTCAACAGACGCGGGTGGCGCAGGGGTATGATTATTTTCTTCGCTTTATCAAGCGTTTTCCCGATGTACAGACTTTGGCTGCTGCGGATGAGGACGAGGTGATGAAGTATTGGCAGGGGTTGGGGTATTATTCGCGTGCCCGCAATCTTCATGCTGCCGCCAAAAGCATGAATGGTGTTTTCCCGAAAACATATCCGGAAGTGCTGGCTCTGAAAGGAGTGGGGGAGTACACGGCGGCAGCTATCTGTTCGTTTGCTTACGGTATGCCTTATGCGGTGGTGGATGGTAATGTGTATCGGGTGCTTTCACGTTATTTCGGTATAGATACTCCGATTGATTCGACGGAAGGAAAGAAACTTTTTGCAGCATTGGCAGATGAGATGTTGGATAAGAAGCATCCGGCTGTTTACAATCAGGGGATAATGGATTTCGGAGCGATTCAGTGTACTCCGCAGTCGCCCAACTGTTTGTTTTGTCCCTTGGCAGGCGGTTGCTCGGCACTTTCGAAGGGGTTAGTGACAAAGCTTCCGGTGAAACAGCATAAAACAAAGACTACCAACCGTTACTTCAATTATATTTATGTACGTGCGGGCGCGTATACCTTTATAAATAAACGAACAGGAAATGATATTTGGAAGAATCTGTTCGAATTGCCATTGATAGAGACTCCGACGGCTCTTTCGGAAGAAGAGTTTCTTGCTTTGCCAGAATTCCGTGCATTCTTTGCATCAGGGGAAGTGCCGGTGGTGCGTTCTGTTTGCAGGGAAGTGAAGCATGTGTTGTCTCACCGGGTGATTTATGCTAATCTGTATGAAGTAACATTATCTGAAAATTTGACTTCTTTCGGTGATTTCCAGAAAATAAAAGTGGAGGAACTGGAGCAGTACGCTATTTCAAGGCTGGTGCAAACTCTGCTGCAAGCACTAAATGGCAAGTATTAAGTTTTAATACTTAAAATTCTTGCATCCTATTGTTATTCTGTTTAATTTTGGCAGCAGATTTAATTTTAAGAATCATAAACTTGATACAGATATGTCAGTAAATAGAGTGATATTGGTAGGAAATGTAGGACAAGATCCTCGGGTGAAATACTTCGATACAGGTTCGGCAGTGGCAACTTTCCCATTGGCTACGACGGATCGTGGATATACGTTGGCTAATGGAACCCAGATTCCCGAAAGAACAGAGTGGCATAATATCGTTGCATCTAACCGTTTGGCAGAGATTGTAGATAAATATGTGCACAAAGGTGACAAGCTGTATCTGGAAGGGAAAATAAGAACGCGTTCTTACAGCGATCAGTCGGGTGCTATGCGCTATATCACCGAAATTTATGTGGATAATATGGAAATGTTGTCTCCGAAAGGAGCCAACCCGGGTGCGGGAGCTTCTGCTTCCGGACAGCCTGCTATGGGACAGCAGCAACAACCGGTTGCCGGCCAGCCGCAACAAACGCAGCAGTCGCAGGCGCAACCTGTACAAGATAATCCGGCAGATGATTTGCCGTTCTAAATAATGTGATAGTGTGCCAATCGATTTTTTCTAACTCATTGGCACATTATCTTTTGTTTAACTAAAATATAAACTCTTTGGACTCAGATGGTTATTTAAGCCAATTGGCTGACATTTTCAACGGTATTACCGTAAACACTCCTTCTATCTCTGCTATTATTGCCATAGCGCTGGCAGGTGTGCTCCTGCTTGCTTCCGGCTTTGCTTCGGCTTCCGAAATAGCTTTTTTCTCGCTATCTCCTTCTGATCGGAATGATATTGATGAGCGCAATCATCCTTCCGACGATAAAATAAGTGCTCTTCTTGGGGACACCGAACGTCTCTTGGCAACGATATTGATTACGAACAATTTTGTGAATGTGACCATTATCATGCTCTGCAATTTCTTCTTTATGAATGTGTTTGTTTTCCATTCTCCGTTGGCAGAGTTCCTGATACTGACCGTCATCCTGACCTTCCTCCTGTTGTTGTTCGGTGAAATTATGCCTAAGATTTATTCGGCACAGAAAACATTGGCCTTTTGCCGTTTTTCGGCACCGGGAATTTACTTTCTGGAAAAGGTATTCCGTCCGATAGCTACTGTGCTTGTGCGTTCGACAACTTTTCTGAATAAGCATTTTGTGAAGAAGAGTCACAATATTTCTGTGGATGAACTGTCGCACGCGTTGGAATTGACGGATAAAGCGGAGCTTTCTGAAGAGAACAATATTCTGGAGGGAATTATCCGTTTCGGTGGGGAAACCGTGAAGGAGGTGATGACATCACGTCTGGATATGGTCGATCTGGATATCCGTACCTCTTTCAAGGAGGTGATGCAATGTATCATTGAAAATGCTTATTCACGTATTCCTATCTATTCCGGTTCACGGGACAATATTAAAGGGGTGCTGTATATTAAAGACCTTCTGCCTCATGTCAATAAGGGGGATAATTTCCGTTGGCAGTCATTGATTCGTCCGGCTTATTTTGTGCCGGAGACGAAGATGATTGATGATTTGCTGCGTGACTTCCAGGCGAATAAGATTCATATTGCTATTGTTGTGGATGAGTTTGGAGGAACTTCCGGGCTGGTAACGATGGAGGATATTATCGAAGAGATTGTAGGTGAGATTCACGACGAATACGATGATGAAGAGCGTACATACGTTGTTTTGAATGACCATACCTGGATATTTGAAGCGAAAACGCAGTTGACGGATTTCTATAAGATTGCAAAAGTAGACGAAGACGAATTTGAAAAGGTGGTGGGAGATGCAGATACATTGGCAGGTATGTTGCTCGAAATTAAAGGTGAATTCCCGGCGCTGCATGAGAAAGTGACGTATCACAATTATGAGTTTGAAGTGCTCGAAATGGATAGTCGCCGTATATTGAAAGTTAAGTTTACAATTCTGCCGAAAGAAATGGAAGATGGCGTCGTTTCTGCAGTATAAGACGAATGGCATACAGTGGGCTGTCTGGAAGATGGAAGAGTCTTTGGATGCTTTATTGCTTCTTTTGCCCGGTGCGCGAAGAGCTTTCTGTGAGCAGGAATTGAATCGCTTTGTCTCCGAACGTCGTAAGATGGAATGGTTGTCGGTTCGTGTTCTGCTGTATTCCATGTTGCAGGAGGATAAGGAAATCGGTTACTCTCTCGAGGGGAAACCTTATCTCACAGATCATTCTTTTTTTATCAGTATTTCTCATACGAAAGGTTATGTGGCGGTGATGCTTGCTTCTTCGGTTCCGGTAGGCATTGACATTGAACAATATGCCCAACGGGTTCACAAGGTATGCGACCGCTATGTCCGTCCTGACGAGCAAGTAGAATCTTATCAGGGAGATATAACTTGGGGGCTGTTATTGCATTGGTCGGCAAAGGAAGCTGTTTTCAAGCGGATGGAAAATGCGGATGCTGATCTTCGTAAACTCCGGCTGACGCATTTTATTCCTCAAGAGGAGGGGACGTTTCAGGTTCAGGAGTTAGTTACGGCGCAGCAAGAACTTTATTCTGTCGGTTATCGTATTTGTCCGGACTTTGTATTGACGTGGACATTGAATTGAACGGACGAGGAAATGTGTGAGGCTCTTTTCTCGGTGTGTTATCATTGTCCGAATGTAGTGTCTTTCTAAAACGAAAAATGAGACTGCCTCATTTTTTTATTTTGAAGCAATCTCATTTTTATGAATTCAAAGCCTTTCAAGCGAAGTCTTTCACTATTGGGTTATTTCTCTTTTTTATTAAGTCGATAGCTCAATGCTCCTGACGGACATTTGCCGATTTGTGCAATTAATTCTTCTGTTGTCGCATTTTCAATCTGCACCCAGGGTCTTTCTTTGGGATGATAAACATTGGGTAGCATCTTTACACATATTCCGGCGTGCTGACATAATTCAGGCTGCCACACAATGGTCAGTTCACCATTGGTATATTCAATTTTTTTTCCCATATATGTATTTATTTAATATGAATACCACGCATTACAATTCGCTTCCATTCCGGATGTTTGTGAATATATCCGGCTACAAACGGGCAAAGCGGTACCAGGCGTAGACCTTGTCGCTCGATGTCTGCCAATGCTTTTTCCGCAAGTTGTGAGCCTACTCCCTTGCCGCCTAATGAGGCGGGTACTTCGGTATGTACAAGGTATATTTCTCCATTGTTTGATTTGATATAGTCTATTTCAGCTATTTTGCCATCGATCTGAAACTCATACCGATGTTTTTCTTCGTTGTCTATTAATTTATAATCTTCTGCCATAATTTTTACGTATTAAGTTCGATTATAATATAAACACTTGGGGAACACTTTTGTTTTACGCGAACAAATATTCTCCAAGTTTATAATCTTTCCAATTGAACTGTGAAGTGTCTCATTAAGGGAGCTTCCCAGGCGATACGTACTCCATGAGTGATGCTTTCTCTGCGTTCATATACATTTTTGAGGGCGGCAGCTATTACATTCATGTGATTGTCGGTATATACTCTGCGGGGGATTGCGAGGCGAAGTAGGTCAAGGCCGTTAAAGCGATTTTCATGGGTCACCGGATCACGGTCGGCAAGGATATAACCGATTTCGCATCCACGGATACCGGCTTCCAGGTAGAGCTCTACGGTTAGCGTCTGCGCCGGGAATTCTTCTTGAGGAACATGTGTCAGCACTTTAGGCGCATCAATGAAGATGGCGTGTCCTCCGGCTGGGCGTTGGTAAGGGATTCCGTATTCATCCAGTTTCTTTGCCAGGTATTCCACTTGTTTAATACGTGTTTCGAGGTTGTCGAATTCGGTGTTTTCGTCCAGTCCGATGGCGAGGGCGTTCATATCCCGTCCGTTCATGCCTCCGTAGGTGAGATAGCCTTCGTATTGTACACAGAAGCCTTTTGCACCTTCATACCAGTCTGCACGTCGCGTGGCAATAAATCCGCCCATATTGACGATTCCGTCTTTCTTGGCGCTCATTGTCATGCCATCGGCAAGAGAGAACATTTCCCGTGTGATTTCTTTGATAGTTTTGTCTCGGTAACCTTCTTCGCGCATTTTGATGAAGTAGGCATTCTCGGCAAAACGTGCAGAGTCGAAAAGTACGGGTTTGCCATATTTGTCGGCGATGGCACGTACTTCGTACAGGTTTTGCATAGAGACGGGTTGTCCTCCGGCTGTATTGTTGGTGATGGTGACGATGATAAAAGGAATCCGTTCAGCGTATTCTGTGAGGGCTTTCTGTAATTTATCAGGGTCTACATTTCCTTTAAACGGTATTTCTAGTTGGGTTTGTTTGGCTGCATCGATGGTGCAGTCTAATGCGATGGCATGACGTCCCTCGATGTGCCCTTTGGTGGTGTCAAAATGTGAGTTGCCGGGCACAATGTCTCCTTCATGTACCAAATAAGAGAAAAGAACATTTTCAGCGGCACGTCCCTGATGGGTTGGTATGATGTATTCAAATCCTGTTAGTTTCGTAATCATCTCTTTCAACTTGAAGAATGAGGTCGCTCCGGCATAGCTTTCATCACCTAGCATCATTCCCGCCCATTGACGGTCACTCATCGCTCCGGTGCCGGAGTCGGTGATGAGATCGATATAAACTTGTTCTGATTTGAGTTGAAAGACATTATAATGTGCTTCTTTAATCCATTGCTCACGCTCTTCACGTGTGCTTTTCCGGATGGGTTCTACCATCTTGATTTTCCATGATTCAGCAAAAGGTAATTCCATTGTTGTAGATTTATAGTTTAGGTCGACGAATGTAGCTAAAATCTGCGTGATTAACAAATATATGATGACTTTTTGTAAGTTGTGGCTGATGGAATTATTTCTCCGTAGGCTAGTGATATATCAATTTGTGGTAAGAAGATATAAAGAGAGCCGGATCCCTTAAAAGGATATCCGGCTCTTTAAAATTATGCATTCGATTGAGTATGATTATAAGTTTGATTATTGGTAATCAATAGGCTGATTAAAAATAAATATATAATAGGTTGAGGTCAATCGAGCAGTGGTTATTTAGTCTTCGATAGTGATACCGTCAAGACAGAAGTAGGTCGGTGTCAATGGACCGTATTCATTCTTTTTGGTAGATGTTAATGAGAATTTTAGTCCTTTCGTTTCTCCCAATGAAGTTAGATCTACCCATTTCCATTGATCGAGGAGATTGGTTCCTTCTGCCAAATAACAATCTACGTGCATTGTTTTATCATAATTGTAGATAGTAAGTTTGAATGAGTCGTTGCTTCCGAATATTTCTTCTTCACCATAATATCCAGTTCCTTCTTTCATACTGCTATAAGCATAGACACTGTTTGTTACATATAGTCCTTTTACTCTATAGTCTTCCAGTTCATTAGGGTTGTCGTGATCTCTGAATCGTATTGCGGCTTCTTTATCAGAATTCTTTCCGATTTTATATCCGGCAGCTCCAACGATAACGTATGTATTATTGATTACCCCTTTTTTGGTGATAGCGCGATAATCATAGCTTGCGAAGTCTGGACAATCTTCTACTGTACAATTCGTAAATGCAAAGCTATCTGAATAGAAACCGTATGTTGAAGATACACAGTCAAATTCAAAGATTCCACTTGCGTCAGTTAACAGATTGTATTTATAGTTAGTTGTTCCCCACTCACTACTTACTGACCATGAATCATCCGGATTTTCTTGATCGCCCATGTCGAGTGTATGAGTTTCGTAATTAGGCAAGCTAAGTATGTATGTTTTTGTATCGTCATCATCGCTACAGCCACAAAATATAAATACTGATAATAGTAATAATAAGGATAATTTTTTCATGTTCTTTTCTAATTTTAGTTATTAATAAATTGTTGATTATTTTTTGAAATGTAAGTTTTCAACGGTTGTGACTTCGGTTGATATTTCACCCATTTGTCCTGCGTCTTGGTTAACTGCAGTCATAATCTTAACGAAATCTATTTGATCCAAGTCGGCTGGTGTGCCGTTACTGTCCACAGCCCAATCTATCTTGAAATTACTGCCTTCCTTGGTGTTGGGATGGTTGTCTGCATATCCCCATGGATAACAATATCCTACCCATAATCCATTTTCTAAGACAGCATTATCTTTTAGGCGTGTTCCCTGAAATGTGATTTCATCATCTTCTATCCAAAGTGGATAATAGGATTCCTGATTATGGTAACTGTTGCGGAGAATATATCCTTCGTTTTTTTTATTATCCTTCCAGAAAACATTTTGGTTGGCTAGGTTCGGACGGTAATAGGTTATTTCATATTCTCGGGTTTCTGTATCTTTCCCGTATTCGCTGCCTTTCAGTTCATACCATTCGTCATCAGGTTTTCCATTACCGTTTGCATCTTTGGATACGAATACAATTCCCGGTTCGGCACTTCCTCCCAGTTTTCCTGTTCCGGTTTTGGAATTGTAGTAAGCATTACCTCTTACTTTGAAGTCATATTCTCCCGTTACATTCGGAATGGGCTGTGGGAATCCTAAAACAATGTAGCCACCGAATCCTCCTAATGTAATAAGCGATTTTTGCTGGATTCTGCGGGTTGCTTCTTCCAATATTTCATCGTAGGTAAATCCATCCTTGTATGCTGATGTGGTAGTATTGATAAATTGTCCGGGAGCAGGGCGGTATTCCCATACTTTATTGGCGAAAGCTAGAGGGTTTTCCGTGTCATCGTCATTGTCGTCAATATTGCTTTGTGAGGCTTTGTCACTGAATACGATGGTATTCGGGTTAAGTCCGATGTTGTTTAGGCGAAACATGAGTTGTCCTTGTTGGTTGAAACAAAGTAAGTCGCCGTAAGTGGTGTAATCGCGTGCTTCGGTGATATATACATTGTTGCTGTAAGGGTTGATATTGATACCGTAAGGTGTCTTTATCACAGTTCCATCGGTTATGAAATTCTCACGGATTGTTTCTTCTGTTTTCAGATTGAACATCTTGATAGAAGAAGTCTGTGTGGTGTAGTTGTAATTATATAGGTAGGCTATGTCTCCGTCGATGGCGAAGTTTTGCACTTTCTCGTTACATTGAGTGACTTTGTTTGTCCGGCAGTCTATCTTGACGAAATTATAATCTCCGGCTTCTATATCTTCGCCACGGGTGGCTACATAGACGGTTTCATCCGGACCTGCTATTATTTTACCGGGATTCGGGCCTACTATAATTTTGCTACTCTCTTTGAATGTGGCAATATCGACAACGGATACTGTATTATCTACACCCAGCCCTGATGAATAATCCAATCCGCCGGAATTGGAAATATATAGCTTTTCGTTTTGTACACAAATGCCGTCAGGGTTACGTCCCACTGTTGTGATAGCATCTATGGAGAGGGAAGTTGTGTCTATACGCGCAACGGTTCCGTCATAGGAACATACGTATGCTTTTTCTTTATGAAAAGTGATATAGCGTGGTTGGCGGGAACTCCCATTTTCTGCCTGCATCTGAATTTGTTTCAATGAGGTTCCTGTACGAAAATCTATCACTTCTACTGTACTGGAGATGTTGACTACGACATACACCTTGCTTCCATAAATAGCCATATCGTTGGCTGTATCTCCTAATCCTCGGTGGTTGACTGCTTTGAAGTAATCACGAACCATTTGTTGATTACCGAAAGAGAAACGTGCCAATGAGCTGTTATTCTGGTTGAACAGTCCTTCACATAATACATATAATTCGGCGGTACCTGTTTCTGTCGGATCACCTATAATGCCTGATGTGAAAGGTTTGTCTTCCATGTCATCACATGCCATGAATAACAAGATCGATGACAGCCAGCACCAGAATATATATATTAATTTCCTTTTCACGTCAATATCTTATTTTATAATATTTAATATCTTATTTTTATTGTTGCTCTTACAGATCGTCCGGGCATTGGGAAGTATTTCACAATCTCGTAATTCTTGTCCATCAGGTTCAGTACTTCCAAGCTGAAAGAGGTGGTGGCTTTTCTTATCAGGAAATCACGGCTTGCAGAAATACTGTGGTCGCTATAACTATCTAATCTGTTTTCGGCAATGTTTTGTCCCAACGCATAGCGCTTTCCTGAAAATAGGAATGAGTAAGACAGATTGATCCATGGTGTTTCGATACCTGCCTGCCCCGAAGCGGAGACGCGGGGAGTGTAGGCTATCTGGTGTTTGTATGTTGATTCATACGTGTTTGGATCGGGTGGGGTAACGTCTAATGCTCGTTGGTATGTATAGTTACCCGAGAGGTTGATGCGGATTTTTTCCCCGGGTTGGAGGGAGAGGCTTCCTGTAACATCAATACCTTTGATGTCAACTTGTCCCAGGTTTTTCATGCTCCATACTGCAAGGTTCTTGGTAGGATAAGCGATGATTTTATCTGTTACCTTATTATAATAAGCGTCGATGGTTGCTGACAAATAGGGTAGGAACGAGCATACATTTTTGTTGTATGTCAGTCCGATGTTGTATTGTTTGGCTTTTTCCGGCTTTAGTTGTGTGTTTCCTACTTCTTCGTAATATAAGTCGTTGAAACTTGCCAGACGGAAAATGTCTTTATAGAAGAAGCGTACACGGAATTCTTCATTATGAAAAGGTTTGAATGCAGCACTTACATAAGGGGTTAATTTACGGTGATTGCCGGCACTGCCGCCTTTCTTTACATCTTCATTGATAATGGTTGCTAATGCGGATGCGGAGATTGTTAACCAGTCATTCACGTATTTGCCGGCGAATGCCGTTAGCCATGAATAGCGCGTGGGGTGTACAAAGTTGTTTAGATCGGCGTTCATGGTGTTGATGCTTCCGTCGGTGGAAAGAGAGAATGAGAGGTTGCTCAACAGTCTGTATAGTACAGAAGAGGAAAGGTAATATTCTTGCTGGTAGTAGCTGTTTTCTGTTTTCTTTAATGAGTTCTTTGTATCGGGGTCTAGGTAACGTTGATAGCTCCAATTCCACTTGGCAGAGGTTTGGAATACCCATTGTTGGCTGAATTCTTTCTTGTATTGACTTTGTATGAAAGTGTTTTTATCCCACAGGTGTTGGGTAGAATGGTCGTTGTAGAAAGTGGTAGCTTTGGGTAGTCCCCGGGAGGATTGGAAGTAATAGGCTTTCAACCGCCATTGTTCTTTATCGGAGAAGTTACCGTAAAGTCCGGCTTCAGCACGGAATGTTTGTACGTCTGTATTCTTCCGTTTCTCACGTGAGGACAGATCTCCTTCTGCACTTCCATAGCGCAGTGTATATGGATAATGTCCGTCAGAAGACATCCATTCGCCATTGACTGACATGCTCCATGTTTTATTGAATTGTTGTTCCAGCAGGAGGGAGGGATTGACTAATCCCCAGGAACCTGTTTTGAAAGCTCCTGCTATGTTGGTCTTTTTGTCTTTTGTGAACTGTGGAGTAAGTGTCTGGATATTCAAGATGCCTGCTGACGCAAAGAAGCGGGCAGGTTGGAAGATGTTATCGCTTTGTCCGTTGTTTAGAGAAAGTCTGTCTACGTTATCAAGTGAGAAACGCCCGATGTCGATTTGTCCCGTTTGGCAATCGGTTAGGGTGATCCCGTCATAGCCAACAGCGGTATGTTGTGCTCCCAGGCTTCGTATGGATACAGTTTTTAGTCCGCCAATACCTCCGTAGTCTTTTACGGTCACTCCGGCAAAGTGTTTCACTGCGTCGGATACTTGCAGGGCGTGCAGGTTTTTCAGGGCGTCTTTGGAGAATACTTGCAGGGGAGCGGTAGAACGTACTTCGCGAGTCTGATAGATATCTGATACTGTTATTTCAGGAATAGAATATGTATGTGTCGTATCTACCTTTTGCTGTTGTGCAAAAAGTGGTATGGATAAGAATTGGCAGTAAAATACTGCAAAGATCATTTTCTTAAATGTTCTCTCTTTCATTTAGTTCTTTTTCTGTCTGTTGCTATTTAAAAGTGTCCGGGCGAAATCCCTTCGACCGGACACGCATAAATAAACTTGGCAGAGTTTATTCGTTTTAACACACTTTCTCTGAATTAGAGTGATGAATGAAATGATAGACGACTTGTCCGGTTCATTAGACTCAACGCTTTTTCCTCGAAAGCAGTGAAACATAATTGCATGGTAGGTCTTCTGACTTATTCCTGTTACAAACGCCTTCCCAGATTAGTCTCCAGTGGCAATGAGTGAATTGCTTGTAATATGCATGGAACTTACAGCAGCGGGACTGTTCAGGATTTACACCTGATTCCCTTTTAATTGCTTCCCCCGCATGGGAGTCGCAAACCAATGCGCGACAAAGATAGGGAGTTTATTTGTTTTTTCCAAGTTGGGGGATGTTCTTTTTCTTTCGTCTTGATACGAAAAAAAAGAACCAAAAAGAACGAGATTGGAGGAGCCGTGCAAGGACCGATTATTTGTTGCTTCTTACTTGTTTTCTTCGATATTTTTTGTATTTTTGTAAATGAGACTGCCACTTATTACAAAATTTACCAAATTAGCGGATTTTAGAGACGGGTATTGAGTTGCCCGCCTTTGACATAAGATTAGCTTTTAAAAAGTATCCTTGTCTATGTCCAACGTTGGACGTATGAAACAGATTTATTGAAACATAATTGGTAGTTTTTTATAGGTGGATGCAGCGGTATCCACCTATTTTGTTCCTTACTGCACCGATATGAATCAAATGTTTTAGACAAGGAATTCAAGTACTAAATTTACATTCCAATTCTGTAGAAAATAATATCTCTATATGCATATATTAATTCGTCGAACTATAGTCTACCTTTCGTTGGACTATAGTGCTTCGAAAGAAAGACTATAGTCAACTTTACGTCGGACTATAGTCCGACGAATAAATATATGTATCCAGAGTGATTATATTTAGTATAACTCCGGAATAATTATAGCACATAAAGGGAATAGCTACAATCAGTGAGAAATAAATTAGTTCATTTCTGCACCGTTTTTACTTTAATTCAATATTAGTTAGGTGTTCTTCGATAGCTTGTGCGGTGGCATCTTTTAGGAGCACGGTCTTTTCCTTGTTTAAAAGGTAGAGGGTGGGGATAGCCTTCAAATCATATAGTTGTTGTTCTTTGATGGCAAATTTCTTGTCGTATCCGTTGATCCATTCTTTGGGGAATTCATTCAGGTGTTTTCTCCATTCGTCCAACTCTTCGTCAGGGTAGATAGAGAGGACTGTTAGTTTCTTTTGTCCCAAAAGTCGGTTGATGATAGGTGCGTTTTTCAGGGCATCTATTGTTTCTGTGCAGGCATGACAGCCGGGGTTGTTGATGAATAGGAGGATATAGTCGGCTTGCTGTTGATAGAGGGAGCCTTGTGCGCCGGAAGCTAATGTGTAGCTGAAGTTCAGGGCTTTGGTTCCGATACGGTTTTTCTGTGCTAATTCCCGGCGGGCTTTAGGACGTACTTTCTCAATTTCCTCTAACAAGGGAGAAGCTAACATGGCGTCTAATACGGGAATATAGAATTCTTCGTTACGCATGGGGGAGTTGGGGTCGTATAAATATTTATCCGCCAGGTCGGTGATGTAGGTGAATACTTTTTTGTCTACATTCGTTTGTTCGATTGTTTTCCGCATGGCTTCTTGTGCAGTTTCCAACGGGACGTGATTCAGTATGTCACAATAATCCGCCCAAGCTTGTTCGGTCACTTCGGGGTGGTGGATGTAATTAGTGTCGGCGAAGTTGACGTTATCCCAATAGTGTTTTACCAGAAAGTCTGCCCGTTGTTCCGGGGCTGTCATCATTGGGGGGATGGCAGGCAATGTAAAGGTTTTAATGGTGTCTTGTCTTACATCATTTTTGTTCAGACTGGAAGCGTTGCCGCTTTTGCAGGCACAAAGGCAAAGGATGCATATAGCTGGAAGAATATGGATGTTTGTTTTCATAACTAACAATTATTACATTGAACTTATGTAGATTACATTGGTGACAAAGATAATGTCCTTTCTACTTTATTCAAAGAATTTTTCTTCCTTTTATTTTGCTGCGTTCTCTTCTGTTAGTTTTTTTTGATTAGACAAGTTTTGCAGGATAACTCCTGATTTTACTTCTCCTTTGCCAATGTAAATACAAATTCCAGCCCGCCTCCCTGATTGTTCTTGGCGGAGATGCTGCCACCGTGGATGATGACGGCATTCTTCACAATAGCTAGTCCCAGTCCTGTTCCACCTACTTTCCGTGAACGACCTTTGTCTACCCGGTAGAAACGTTCGAAGAGACGATTCAGATGTTCGGGAGATACTCCAATACCTGTGTCGGCAAAGCTGAAATAGTAGAAATTCTCATCTTCACGGAAACAGTTGATATTGATCTGGATATTACTTCCGGCGTATGCGATGGCATTGTCCATTAGATTACGGAAGATGGAATAAAGTAGTGAGTAATTTCCTTTGATTTGTATACTCTTCTTTAAGGAGTTGACGACTGTAATATGTTTTTCGTCAAGCTCCAACGATACTTCGTTGATGATGTTACCTACCAACACACTGATGTCTACCCGTTCCATGTCGATCATGTTGGCGGCTTCATCCATGCGGGTGAGTACGGAGATGTCGCGTAATAACCGACTTAAACGGTTGCTTTGTGCATAACAACGTTCGAGGAATACGTTGATCTTCTCGCGTGGAATATTTTCATTGCTGACAATGGTTTCCAAATACCCTTGGATACTGCTGACGGGAGTTTTCAACTCATGGGCGATATTCTGGGTCAGTTGGCGTTTGAGTCTAACCTGTTCTTCTTCCTGGGTAACGTCGTTGATGGAAATCTCGAAGCTGGCATCCTGGAAGATGATACATTCTACGATAAATGTCCGTCCATTCTTATTGATGGTGACAGACATTCGTTTTTCACCTTTTCCTCTCGAACGTTCTTGCTGATTCTTATTGATAAAATGAATGATCTCTTGCAGTTCGCTGATGGCAAAGACTTCTTCTGTTGTTTCCAGGTTGGAGTCTGAAATCAGGTTGCTGTATTGGGTGAAAAGATTGTTGACAAGAATCTCTTTTTTGTCTTTAGTAAATATACCTAGTCCTTCGTGTGAGATTTGAAGGTGGGTGATTAGCTTTTCACGTTCAATGTAGAGAGCTTCTTTGGTTTCGTGCAGTCGTTTGTAGATTTGAATGATGTGCTGTGATATTTCTCCCAGTTCGTTGTGCGGGAAGGCGGATTGCATAGCCATTTCGATAGGCTCGTTCCGGTCGGCGCGCATCGCAAATTCACGGAGCTGGCTGATGGAAGTCCCCAGTTTGTTGGTGAATTTGTAGAAGATAATCATTAATAATAAGGTCACGATTACGGTAAACCATAAATAGTGCGGGTCTGCTTGCAGGTTGTTGATGAGGCTGACATTGTAAGGTAAAGCCGAACGGACAATATAATCTTTATAATGAGTGGCCGAATAGAAATAGGGAACTCCGGTTGTCTCGGAAGTACGGCGTACATCATATCCGTTGCCATGTTTTATGGCTTTCTGTACTTCCGGACGGTTCAGGTGGTTCTCCATCTGGTTATTATGACTTGGATAGCTGTCGTAAACAACATTTCCTTGAGCATCAATAAGGGTTACACGCAAGTCTTCCAGGATATGGTTATTGATATAACCGTTGATGATTTCACTGTCAAGAGGTTGATTCTCCAGTTGTTCGTAGAGCCTGCTGTTGTAATCTTGCAGTTTGGTGTTTAGCAGTTCTATTTTATATTCCCGTTCACGTTGATACTGGTACGCAATAAAACAAATGGCAAATACCAGGAATAGTGAAATAACCGAAAGGAAAAGTTTTCGGCTAAAAGAAAGAAAATGCTTTTGAGTTACAGGCAGGTTCATAATAACTATTTAATTCGGCATAATTATTTATTCAGCTTCAAAACAGTATCCATATCCGAGACGGGTGACAATGCATTTGCCGTATACCCCAATCTTTTTACGCAGACGGGTGATGTTTACGTCGATAGTACGGTCGAGCACGTACACTTCGTCACTCCAGATGCGGGCCAGGATGTCTTCACGGGAAAATACACGTCCTTTATTCTGTACCAGCAGAAGCAAGATCTCAAATTCTTTTTTGGTCAATGGCACTTCTTCATCGTCGATACTTACTTTTTTCTTTGTGATGTCAATAACGAGCGACTGATAAGTAAGACGTTCGGGGACTCTTTCCGTTTCCGTTGTTACTGTGCGTCTTAATACGGCTTTCACACGGGCGATGACTTCACGCAGCGAGAAAGGTTTTGAAATATAATCGTCTGCTCCCAGGTTGAATCCGGTCACAGTATCGTTTTCGGTATCTTTTGCTGTGATAAAGATAATAGGCACTTTAGCTGTTTTCTTGTCTTTTTTCAGGATGTTCGCCATTTTGAATCCGGAGATTTCTCCCATCATCACATCGAGGAGAATCAAGTGATAGCTGCTGATGTCCATCTTCATTGCTTCTTCAGCAGAGTTTGCAGTATCAACTTCATAACCTTCGTTTTCAAGATTGAATTTCAGAATCTCACAGAGGTCTTCTTCATCGTCGACAACTAGAATACGGTAATCGTTCATAAGATGTATGTATTAATGTGATATGACAAAGTTACGTTTTTATTTTATCCTTTGCAAAGATGAGGAGACTTTGTTACGGGCAGATGAAACAGACGTTACAATCGTGTTACATTCCGGGAATTCCGAGAATTGATGAGGTATATGGAAGTTTTTGTTGATTGTAAGAGGAAAAACCGCTCACTATTTGTTATCTTTGTTAGCGAGATACAATAGAAACGTTTGATTATAGAAACTACAAATAATGATAAAAATTGACTTAAAACGGCATCGGAAGGAAATAATAGGATCGGTGGTGGTACTGTTAATTCTCCTTGGCGGTATGTCTGTGTTTAAATATACTTCATTCAATTCCGGTTTTGAAATTGTGGATGATCTGGGCGGAAATATATTTCCTTCAGCGATTTTGTCTGTTGCCACTACTGATGCGCAGGTGATTGTTCCGTCGGATTCTAATTATTTGGGGAATCCGAAATCGTGTATTGCTGTTCGGGTGAAGTCGAAGACAGCCTATAGCCGGGTACGGATTGAAGTGGCTGAAACGCCTTTTTTCTCCCGTTCGGTGTCGGAATTTGTACTAAACAAGCCTCGAACGGAATATACGATTTATCCTGATATCATCTGGAACTATGAAGCTCTGAAAAATGAGGTGCAGGCAGAACCGGTAAGTGTGGCTATTACTGTCGAGATGAATGGAAAAGATCTGGGGCAACGGGTGCGTACATTCTCTGTGCGCAGTATCAATGAATGTCTGTTGGGGTATGTATCGAATGGAACCAAATTCCATGATACAAGTATTTTCTTTGCTGCCTATGTCAATGAAGAGAATCCGATGATTGACCAGTTGCTTCGCGAAGCACTGAATACTCGTATTGTCAATCGCTTCTTAGGCTATCAGAGTAAGGCTAAAGGGGCGGTGGACAAGCAGGTGTATGCTCTCTGGAATATATTGCAGAAACGCAAATTCCGTTACAGTTCTGTTTCCAACACCAGCCTTTCGAGCAATGTTGTTTTCTCGCAACGGGTTCGTACGTTTGATGATGCACTGGAATCTTCGCAGATTAATTGTGTGGACGGTAGCGTACTGTTTGCATCACTGCTTCGGGCTATAAATATCGATCCTATTCTGGTACGTACGCCGGGACACATGTTTGTGGGGTATTATACCGATAATTCACATACTGATAAGAACTTCCTGGAAACAACAATGATTGGTGATGTCGATCTGGATGACTTTTTCCCGGATGAACAGCTGGACTCCACAATGGTAGGCAAGTCGCAGAATGAAATGTCGCTATTGACTTTCGAGAAATCGAAGCAATATGCTAATAAGAAGTATAAGGAGAACGAAGAAGGTATTCATTCCGGGAAATTGAATTATATGTTTCTGGAGATTTCTAAAGATGTGCGGAGGAAAATACAGCCAATAGGGAAATGATGTTTTGTAATTCGTATTTAATTCGTACTTTTGCCAAGTAATCATTTTAAAATAAAAGGATGCAAGGCAAGAAATTTATCTCTCCCGGAGCATGGTTTTCTATGAACTATCCATCAGACTGGAATGAGTTTGAAGATGGCGAAGGCTCTTTTCTTTTCTATAATCCCGATGTATGGACGGGGAATTTTCGTATATCCGCATTTAAAGGAAAAGCCGGTTATGGCAAAGATGCCATCCGGCAGGAACTGAAAGAGAACGATTCGGCTTCATTGGTGAAAGTCGGAACGTGGGAATGTGCGTATAGCAAAGAAATGTTTCAGGAGGAGGGAACTTATTATACTTCCCATTTGTGGATTACAGGCGTTGACGATATTGCTTTTGAATGTTCTTTCACCGTGCCTAAAGGTGGAGTTGTGAAGGAGGCGGAAGATGTAATCGCTACTTTGGAGGTACGTAAAGAAGGGCAGAAGTATCCTGCTGAATTGATTCCTGTACGTCTTTCTGAAATTTATTTGATTAATGAGGGATATGAATGGGTGGTATCTACTGTGAAGCAGGAACTGAAAAAGGATTTTCAAGGAATAGAAGAGGACTTGGAGAAACTTCAACAAGTGATTGACAGCGGTAAGATTGGTTCGAAAAAGAAAGAAGAATGGTTGGCTATTGGTATCACTGTTTGTGCAATTCTGGCAAATGAAGTGGATGGCATGGAATGGAAAACGTTGATTGACGGCAACCGGGAAGCTCCTGTTCTCCAATATAAAGATCGGACCATCGACCCGATGAAGCTCGTTTGGAGTAAAGTAAAGGCGGGAGAGCCTTGCAATGTAATAGAAGAATATAAGAAGTGTTTGGATTAAAATGGCAGTACCTTATTTACAGATAGATAACCTGACCAAGTCTTTCGGTGACTTGGTTCTTTTTGAAAATGTATCTTTGGGCATTGCCGAAGGTCAGCGGGTAGGATTAATAGCAAAGAACGGTAGTGGAAAGACTACCTTACTGAATATCATTGCCGGAAAGGAAGGTTATGATAGCGGTAATATTGTTTTTCGTCGTGATCTTCGGGTGGATTACCTGGAACAGGATCCGCAATATCCCGAAGAACTGACAGTGCTCGAAGCCTGTTTCCATCATGGTAACAGCACGGTGGAATTGATAAAGGAGTACGAACGCTGCATGGAAACCGAAGGTCATCCGGGATTGGAAAACCTCTTGGCACGTATGGATCAGGAGAAAGCTTGGGAGTATGAACAGAAAGCCAAGCAAATCCTTTCACAACTTAAAATCCGTAATTTCGATCAGAAAGTGAAGCAACTGTCCGGCGGACAGCTGAAGCGTGTTGCTTTGGCAAACGCTTTGATTACCGAACCGGATCTGTTAATCCTTGATGAGCCGACCAACCATCTGGACTTGGATATGACCGAATGGTTGGAAGATTACCTGCGTCGTACCAACCTTAGCCTGCTGATGGTGACTCACGACCGTTACTTCCTTGATCGTGTTTGCTCCGAGATTATCGAAATAGACAATCAACAAATCTACCAATATAAAGGTAACTACAGCTATTATCTCGAAAAGCGTCAGGAACGTATTGAATCTAAGAGCGTGGAAATAGAGCGTGCCAATAATCTGTATCGTACAGAACTCGACTGGATGCGCCGGATGCCGCAGGCACGCGGACATAAGGCTCGTTACCGGGAAGATGCTTTCTACGAATTGGAAAAGGTTGCGAAGCAGCGTTTTAATACTGATAATGTAAAGCTGGAAGTGAAAGCATCGTATATCGGAAGCAAGATATTCGAAGCCGACCATCTTTTCAAGAGTTTCGGAGATCTGAAGATTCTGGATGATTTCTCTTATATCTTCTCTCGTTATGAGAAGATGGGAATTGTAGGAAATAACGGAACCGGAAAATCTACTTTTATCAAGATATTGATGGGACAAGTCAAGCCTGATAGCGGAACAGTGGATATTGGCGAAACAGTTCGTTTCGGTTATTATTCGCAGGACGGACTTCAGTTTGACGAACAGATGAAAGTAATTGATGTGATACAGGATATTGCCGAAGTCATCGAATTGGGCAATGGAAAGAAGCTGACTGCTTCTCAATTTCTGCAGCATTTCCTGTTTACTCCTGAAACCCAGCATAGTTATGTCTATAAATTGAGTGGGGGAGAACGTCGCCGTCTTTACCTTTGTACCATCCTGATGCGTAATCCTAACTTCCTGGTATTGGATGAGCCTACCAATGACCTCGATATTATCACGCTGAATGTGCTCGAAGAATATCTCCAAAACTTCAAAGGCTGTGTGATTGTCGTTTCCCATGACCGTTACTTTATGGATAAAGTAGTAGATCACCTGATGGTATTCAACGGACAGGGAGATATTCGTGACTTCCCCGGAAATTATAGTGATTATCGTAACTGGAAAGAAGCAAAGGAACAAAAAGAGAAAGAAGCAGAGAAGCCGCAGGAAGAAAAGACCGCCCGTGTCCGTCTGAACGACAAGCGTAAGATGAGCTTTAAAGAAAAGCGTGAATTCGAGCAACTGGAAAAAGAAATCGCCGAACTGGAAGCTGAAAAAACACAAATTGAGGAACTTCTTTGTAGCGGCACACTTTCCGTTGACGAATTGACTGAAAAGTCAAAACGTTTGCCCGAAGTCAATGATATGATTGACGAAAAGACAATGCGTTGGTTGGAACTTAGCGAAATAGAAGGCTGATTCGTGCCACTATATTGGCACCTTTGTGCCACCTCTTTGGCGTAGCAGTGCCAACATGCTGGCACAGTTGTGCCACTTCGATGGCACAAGTATAGTTTATTATATTCCCGGATAACCAAATAATGATAATATACCCCCAGACAATATAACCTAGTATGACAAACCTAACCAATTATCATAGCCACTGCCTGTATTGCGACGGACGAGCCAATATGGACGATTTTATTCGTTTTGCTATCAGCGAAGGGTTTACTTCTTATGGCATTTCTTCTCATGCTCCACTACCATTTTCTACCGCATGGACGATGGAGTGGGATAGAATGGAAGATTACCTTTCCGAATTCTCTCGTCTGAAAAAGAAATATGCAGGTAAGATAGAGCTTGCCATCGGTCTCGAAATTGACTACCTGAATGAAGAAAACAATCCCTCTTTGCCTTGTTTTCAAAAACTACCACTTGACTACCGGATAGGTTCTGTGCATATGTTGTATTCTCCAGAAGGGAAAATCGTAGATATTGATACCCCGGCAGATCTTTTCCGTCAATTGGTAGACAGGCACTTCGATGGTGACTTGGATTCTGTTGTCCACCTTTATTATAAGAACCTGCTCCGTATGGTAGAGCTGGGAGGATTTGATATTGTCGGTCATGCTGACAAGATGCATTATAACGCTTCCTGTTATCGTCCGGGTTTGCTTGATGAAGCATGGTATGACACGTTGGTCCGCGATTACTTCGCGGTGATTGCCGCACGTGGTTATATGGTGGAAATCAATACCAAGTCTTATCATGAGCTGGGTACATTCTATCCGAATGAACGTTATTTCCCTTTCCTGAAAGAATTGGGTATTCGGGTACAGGTGAATAGTGATGCGCACTACCCTGAAAGAATAAACAATGCCCGCTTCGAAGGATTAGCCGCTTTGAAGAAAGCAGGTTTTACTTCGGTGGTAGAATGGCATGGGGGGAAATGGGAAGATATTCCCATAGGATAAGTTATTCCATATCCAGAATCTCTTGTTTCTCTTCATTCAACGAAACCAATGTCTTTTTTAGCTCGTCTATTCGTGAATCAATTTCAGCCAACTTCTTCAGATACATAGTTCTAGGTAGCACATCTTCATTGGCCATGATAAACTCCTCTTTCTCGTCAAAGAGTTGCTCTATTTGCTCTTCAACTCTATTTATAGCACATGAAATTTCTCCTATCATAAATCTTTCTTTTTTTATAGATGCCTTTATTCCGTCCTCTTGCAAGCATTTGCCTGGAAAAACTCGTTCAACGTATCTTCATAGTTACCATGAAGCATAATATGATGATTTCCCAGTGGATTCTTTAAGAAGTATTCGGCCGGAGTATTCATGTGGATGCGCACTTGTGTACGGCACATATTAATATAATTAGTGTTTTCAGTCAATGTTCCTGTAGACAAGTAATATTCATCCAGACATTCACCGCCACATTTTATGATCGTTACATCCCCCGTCGGAAGTAGCCCTTGTATGGCAATTCCTTTTTCTGTTTCAAAGTGATTGCGGATAATATATCTCTCCGTTTGTTTGAGACCTACGGTGCAATGTGCCAATATCAGTTCATTCGTACGGGAATTAATCATGGAAGGATTTGCCATAAATCCGTCTTTACCCGTAAGTGCTTTAACTGCTAATAGCGTAAATACAGATTGAAGATCTCCTTCACAACCTGCTATTATCCCGTCATCATTCAATAAAGATAATGCCACGCATCCGGTAGTGTCGATTTGTTCAATCAGTTTAAAACAGCTTAATGTCAGCGCTTCCAGATTTTCTTCCTGACAGACCTTTTTGATTGCCCGGTACAGCCGCATGGATTTGATTAAATCTTCAGGAGTTCCTTCGCGGCAGGCAAGAGCTTGTGATGCTACAGCTGCGCATGATGCTCCAACTTGGTCATCCGTAATGTGTTTAAATTGTTCATAAATCCGTTCCAATGGAATATCTACATATTCGATTCCCCAACGACGTTTTGCCAACAAGTAGTCTACGTTACTGGCAACTAACCAGGAAGAAGGACTTCCAATGACTCCGATACGTTTGCCAAACAAAGAACGTTGTGCCTGAAAATTATTATAAAGTGTATGAATACGTAAGATGATAGCCGATAATTCACCGTGCAGAATTTCACTTTTCATTCCGCGTCCCCGTAGCCAGGTGGAAATTTCCAGTGCGGCAGCAAGAGAATTCTGCATACCGTCTGCCAGTAAAATGGCAGGGCGGGGAAGATTCTCAAAGTGCTGTATGACCAGTCTTTCCACCCCACCGGTAGCGACGAAAATGATTTTGAAATCGTCACTACTAAGTTTGTCCATATCTTGATGGTCGACGAACTTTACAGTATAATATTTTTCAATCTCGCTCAAAATAGCTTCGTGCGAGCTACGTAGCGAGACTTGTTTGTGAAGTATTGAAGCGAATGAGATAAGGTGTATGGTCATTATGATATTGTTTTAAGTTTTCTGTATGACAAATGTATAGCTTTCTTTTCAATTTACCATAACGATTTTAACCTTGCTAAGGTTTTTAAAGTTTTTATGTCTCTGTATTCAAATTATTGCGTACATTTGCAGCTCCAAGTAGAAAAAGTAAATAGTAATTAGTAATTTGTAGTTAAAATTATGCCAACCATATCCATTCGCGGAAACGAGATGCCTGCATCTCCTATCAGAAAACTGGCTCCTTTGGCAGACGCTGCCAAGCAACGCGGAGTCCATGTGTTTCACCTGAACATCGGACAGCCTGATCTGCCCACTCCTCAGGCCGCGATTGACGCGATACGCAATATTGATCGTAAAGTGCTGGAATATAGCCCCAGTGCAGGTTATCGTAGCTATCGCGAAAAATTAGTGGGATATTATGCAAAGTTCAATATCAACCTTACAGCAGACGATATAATCATTACATCGGGAGGTTCGGAAGCCGTACTTTTTTCCTTCCTTTCCTGCCTGAATCCGGGAGATGAAATTATCGTTCCGGAACCTGCATACGCTAACTATATGGCATTTGCAATCTCTGCCGGAGCAAAGATTCGCACTATTGCTACGACCATTGAAGAAGGCTTTTCCCTTCCGAAAGTAGAGAAGTTTGAAGAACTGATTAATGAGCGTACGAAAGCGATTCTTATTTGTAACCCAAACAATCCTACCGGTTATTTGTATACACGTCGTGAAATGAATCAGATTCGTGACTTGGTAAAGAAGTACGATTTATTCCTTTTCTCTGATGAAGTATATCGTGAGTTTATATATACCGGTTCTCCATATATTTCTGCCTGCCATCTGGAAGGTATTGAAAATAATGTAGTACTGATTGATTCGGTATCAAAACGATATTCCGAATGTGGTATCCGCATTGGTGCGTTGATTACCAAAAACAAGGAGATACGCGATGCTGTCATGAAGTTCTGTCAGGCTCGTTTAAGTCCTCCGTTGATTGGACAGATTGCTGCAGAAGCTTCTTTGGATGCTCCGGAAGAATATTCACGCGAAACGTATGATGAGTATGTAGAACGTCGTAAATGTCTGATTGACGGTTTGAACCGTATTCCCGGTGTTTATTCGCCCATTCCGATGGGAGCTTTCTATACAGTGGCCAAACTTCCGGTAGATGACTCCGATAAGTTCTGCGCATGGTGTCTTTCTGATTTTGAGTATGAAGGTCAGACTGTATTCATGGCTCCGGCTTCCGGTTTCTATACCACTCCGGGATCTGGAATCAATGAGGTTCGTATTGCTTACGTATTGAAAAAAGAAGATTTAACCCGTGCACTTTTTGTCTTGCAGAAGGCTTTGGAAGTGTATCCGGGAAGAACGGAATAAATTCTAGTATTAAGTATTAACCGTAGTTTCTGGGGTGTTTGTTGCTGCTACACTTAATACTTAATACCTAATACTTAAACAAATGTCTTTATCACTTTTCATAGCCCGGCGTATCTATCGTGAAAGCGATGGCGGAAAGCAGGTGTCACGTCCTGCGGTCCTCATTGCCATGGCGGGTATTGCTATTGGTTTGGCCGTAATGATTATTGCAGTGGCGGTAGTCATCGGGTTTAAAAGTGAAGTGAGAAATAAAGTTATAGGATTCGGGTCGCATATCCAGATAACTAATTTGGATGCGGTCAGTTCTTACGAAACCCATCCCATTGTGGTAGGAGACAGTATGATGACTGCTCTTGCTGATTATCCGGAGATAAGCCATGTGCAGCGTTTCTCTACCAAACCGGGTATGATTAAGACCGATGACGCTTTTCAAGGAATGGTGTTGAAAGGTGTAGGTCCGGAGTTTGACCCCCATTTTATAAAAGAGTATTTGGTAGAAGGGGAGATTCCTGTTTTCAGTGATTCAGTTTCTACCAATCAAGTACTTATCTCGAAAGCGTTGGCAACTAAAATGAAGTTGAAACTGGGAGATAAGATATATACCTATTATATACAGGATGATATTCGCGCTCGTCGCCTGACGATTGCCGGAATTTATCAGACGAATTTCTCCGAATACGACAACCTCTTTTTACTGACGGATCTTAATCTGGTGAATCGTTTGAACGGTTGGCAACCGGAACAGGTGACCGGTGTGGAATTACAGGTGAAAGATTATGATAGACTGGAAGATATAACCTATGAGATCGCAACTGATATTGACAACAGGCAAGATGAGTTGGGAGGTGTGTATTATGTGCGTAACATCGAACAACTGAATCCTCAAATCTTTGCTTGGCTTGATTTATTGGATTTGAACGTATGGGTGATTCTGATTTTGATGATAGGAGTTGCTGGCTTCACCATGATTTCCGGTTTATTGATTATTATCATCGAACGTACCAATATGATTGGGATTTTAAAAGCATTGGGAGCCAATAATTTCACGATTCGCAGAACCTTTCTTTGGTTTGCAGTCTTTTTGATTGGCAAAGGAATGTTTTGGGGCAATGCCATTGGCTTGGCATTCTGTATCCTTCAGTCTCAATTCGGATTCTTTAAACTTGATCCGGCGACTTATTATGTAGATACTGTTCCAGTTTCTTTTAATGTTTTACTTTTTATCTTGATTAATTTGGGCACTTTGTGTGCATCTGTATTGATGTTGATTGGTCCTTCATTTCTTATCACTAAGATCAATCCGGCAAGCTCCATGAGATACGAATAATCCTCTTTTTTCCTATCTGATTTTTACTGCAAAAATAATTTGGTCCATTGCGTGATGTGGAGTGAATAATATGTCTATATTTGCGCCCAATTTACTTAATATCCTCTTGTAGGTTTAATTTTTAACCATTATGAATAATGTGTTAATTCTGTTGGATAATCTGGATGACTGGAAACCGTATTATGAGACAAGTAGTGTCCTGACTGTTTCCGACTATCTAAAAAACAAGCCGGTGGAGAAAGACCGGAAGTTAGTTATTAATCTTAGCAATGATTACAGCTATAACTCTGAAGGGTATTACTGTTCGCTGCTAGCCCAAACGAGAGGACAGAAAGTCATTCCGGATGTTGATATCATCAACAAAATGGAGGCTGGAACGGGGGTGCGGATGGACCGTAGTCTGCAAGCCCTTTGTTATCAATGGATACAGAAGAATGACATCAAGGATGATATCTGGTACCTGAATATCTACTTTGGCAAATGCCGGGAAAAAGGTATGGAACGGATTGCGCGTTTTATTTTCGAGAATTACCCTTGCCCATTGTTAAGAGTGGCTTTGAATACTCATCCCAGAAATCAGATCGAGGGCATTCATTTTCTTCCCCTGAATCAGCTTAATGATGCAGAGCAGGATTTCTTTGCCAATACGCTGGATAACTTTAACAAGAAAATATGGCGTGCACCGAAGTCGGCAAAGGCTTCCCGTTACAGTCTCGCTGTATTGGTCGATCCACAGGAGAAATTTCCTCCCAGCAATAAAGGTGCTCTGCACAAATTGACGGAGGTAGCTAAGAAAATGAACATCCATGTGGAGATGATAACCGAAGATGATGCTATCCGTTTGCTCGAATTTGATGCCTTGTTTATTCGTACTACAACGTCGCTCAATCATTATACATTCCATTTGTCACAGTTGGCTGCACAAAACGGAATGGCTGTTATTGACGATCCGTTGTCTATCATTCGGTGTACGAACAAAGTGTATCTGAAAGAACTTTTTGAGAAGGAAAAGATATCTGCTCCTAAGTCTACATTGATTTTTCAATCCAACCATCATTCGTTTGAACAGATAAGCGAACTGGTAGGTGCTCCTTTTATCCTGAAAATACCGGATGGCTCTTATTCCATTGGTATGAAAAAAGTGTCGAACGAAGAGGAACTGCAAGCCAGTCTGAAGATACTGTTTGAAAAATCGGCTATCTTGCTGGCACAGGCATTTACTCCAACGGAGTTTGACTGGCGTGTCGGTCTATTGAACGGTGTACCGCTCTATGCCTGCAAATATTATATGGCGAAAGGACACTGGCAGATTTACTGTCACTATGATTCGGGCAGAAGCCGTTGTGGATTGGTAGATACGATTCCTATTTATCAGGTGCCTCGTGTGGTATTGGATACAGCTGTAAAGGCTGCCAATCTGATAGGAAAAGGGTTGTATGGAGTCGATCTGAAAATGGTGGATGATAAGGCTTATGTGATTGAAATCAATGACAATCCGAGCATCGATCATGGACTGGAAGATGCCATTATCGGTGATGAAATGTATTACCGTTTGTTGAATCACTTTGAACAAGTGCTAGAAACAAAACATTATTGATTATGGAGCCGATAATCGTCCGTAAAGCACAGCAGGCAGACATTCCCGCTATTTTGGAAATAGAGTGGGAGTGTTTCCGGGAAGACAGTTTTTCAAAAGAGCAGTTTGCCTATCTGATAAGCCGTTCGAAAGGAATTTTCTATGTGATGATGGAGGCGGATAGGGTGATCGCTTATGTCTCCCTGTTATTTCATGGGGGAACTCGCTATTTAAGAATCTATTCGATAGCTGTTCATCCGGATTATAGAGGAAGAGAACTGGGGCAGGTATTGATGGACCAGACGATTCAGACGGCCGGTGAATGTAAGGCTGCAAAGATTACGCTTGAAGTGAAAGTGACCAATACTTCCGCTATCGGGCTATATATGAAAAATGGCTTTATTCCTGTTGGAATAAAGCCATGCTATTATCACGATGGTTCGGATGCTATTTATATGCAGCGATTGATTTAACAATAAGTCTGTCTTCTCACGAAATCCGGTTTATCTTCTCATGAAATCTCCTTTTCCCCGGAAGAAACGGCAGAGTTTGAACTTCAATGACTGTACAGGTTGGATAAGGTCGAAAACAGGTAACGAGAAATAGTATTTTCGTCCTCCACCCATTTCTTTTGCCGTGCGGTTGATAATGACAGCTTGTACTGTAAAGCGCAGTAACCAGATCAGGAATGCGATGCCTGCTACCAGCCAGTGGAAATTAAGAATTCCGAATACGATACCTGCTATACAGGCAGCATAGAATAACAAACGGGAAAATGTCTCAAATCCCAGTAGGTAACGCTGTATTCCGTGGTAGAATCTGGCAGTAGCCATATAACTAACCTTTTCTTCTTTCCAATCTTTGTAGCGATATACGGGCTGTATCCGTGTGGTAGCGTTGAAGTCTGTTTCAACACGGGTGTTGGAGGAGGTAGCTAGCTCATTAATGAATAAATCATCTTCTCCACGTTGCAGATTCAGGTATTTGGAGAAACCTTTCTGTTGAAAGAATAGTTCTTTCCGGTAAGCCAGGTTGCGTCCGATACCGATATAAGGTTTTCCGGCCAGCGCGAATCCCAGATAGCGCAAAGACTGGAACAAAGTATCGAATGCAGTACGTTTGTGCAACCATCCTTTTGTGCGGTCGTATCCGCTATATCCCAACACAATTTGGGTCTGCGGAGTGAAATTACGTGCCATCAGTTTTAGCCACTGGTTGCTGGCGGGCATACAGTTTGTTTCCGTAAATACGAGCCAGTCATGTTTGCTGGCTTTGATGCCTAACGTTAGAGCCAGTTTCTTATGACTGATATAGCGTGCACTTTCGGGCGTAAAACTATGGTAAAGATGAGGATATTTTTCTTCCATCACTCCCAGTATATCCTCGGTATCATCTGTGGAAGCATCATTGATGACAATCACTTCAAATTGTGGATAGTCCTGTTCCAGAATGGCAGGTAGAATTTTACGAAGATTTTCAGCCTCATTGCGTGCACAGAGAATCACGGAAAGTGGAGGCAGTTCTCGTATGAAATGCACCTCTTCTTTGCCTACAGCTTTATTGTGGACATGTATTCGATTGTACAGGCCGAAATAATAAATGAGCTGGATGATAAAAAGAATACCTGCCACCGATAAAAGAATCAGTTCGACAGTATTGAATGTAAATGTTTCCATCAAATTTTAGTGTCGTTTTTACAGCCGCAAAAGTACACAATTTTTCGGTAGTTTCGTCATCTCGATGGGAGGTTATTTCGCAAGTCGAGATATTCTTTCTTGAACATATCCACAAAAAGAAAGAATAATGAAAGCAGCAACGGACCGAAGATGACTCCCATAAACCCGAATATCGGCAGGCCGATGACTACTCCGAAAATAGTGATAAGCGGATGTGTATCCGCCATCTTCTTTTGAAGGATGAACCGGATAAGGTTGTCCGATTGCGATACGACGATAGCTCCATAGCCAAAAAGCCCGATGGCGTTGAACCAGTCTCCGCTGATGGCAAGATAAGCGGCTACAGGAAACCATACCAATGCCGTACCTACCATCGGAATGATGGTTGCAAAGCAGGTCAGGAATCCCAGCATCAGTATGTTGGGTGCTCCGAAAAGCAGATAGCCTATCATAGCCACGCCTCCCTGAATGATAGCCAGTAAGGGAATGCCGATAGCATTGGAACGGACAATCATATTGATTTCGTGAATGACTTCCTGCGTATTGGTTTCATTAAATGGCAGAATGTCATTGACATAAGCTTCCATCTTTTTTCCTCCAATCAGCATGAAGTAAAGCACAAAGATCATGACGAACAGGTTGATGGCAAGGCTGCTGATGCTTTCCATTATAATTTGTCCGATACGGGGAAGTATGGACATGATGAATGACAGCGTATCTTTTCCCAATACATCGTATCCTGTTTTCTCTTTGATGAATTCTGCTACCTGTTGAATAGGTGCAATATAGGTCTGTGGATCCAGATTGATATCCTGTAACTTGTTTGCCACCATCCAGACAGTCAATCCCAAAGGGATAAGAAAGACGAAAATCGTTTCTGCGGTAATCAACAGTGCGCTGATGCTTCGTTTCAGCTTTCGTTTTTCTACCAGATGATTCATCTGTCCGCGTACAAGAATGTAGATGGTGAGTGCTCCCAGCAATCCCCCCAGAAAAGGAGTGATTTGGCGGAAGATGATGACTCCCATAAACAGGATGATGACAATGAGGGAATATTTCCAGTATTGTTCTTTGGTGCTCATATCGTGTAAAATTCGTTTATATGATAATAAACACTCGAAGGCCGTGAAAGGTTTGTTTTACAGTGAAATGTCGATATGAAAAATTGTTTTACCGGGACGGCTTTCCAAAATAGACAAATGACCGTTGTGGTTACGGATGATTTGTCGGCAGAGACTTAATCCGATACCGGTTCCTTCGGATTTGGTGGTGAAGAACGGAATGAATATTTTTTCCTGCAGTTCATCGGGGATACCGGGACCATTGTCTGTGACGTCGATAGATATATGCTCGTCCCGATATGCATAAATTTCGATTGCTCCGTCTGTTCTTCCGTCTAACGCCTGAATGGAGTTTCTAAGGAGATTGAGCAGGACTTGGGATAGCTGGTTCTCGTCTCCATCCATGTCGATGAATTCCGGCTGACAGGTAAGTGTGAAATGAATCTGATTTTCCTGAAAATCGGTAGACAGGAGTTCTTGCAGATTTTGCAGGAGGGCTGTTAGTGAAAACCGTTTCCTTTCCGGTTGGGGCAGATAGGAGAGACGACGGAAAGATTCGGTAAATTCCAGCAGGCGTTCACTTTGTGCCTGGATGATATGAAGTCCGCGAAGTGTTTTTTCGCTGTTGTCCGGATATGCGGATAATGTTTGCGACAGGGAGATGATGGGAGCAATGGTGTTCATGATTTCGTGGGTAAGCACGTGGCTTAGCTTGTTCCATGATTCACTCTCTTTATCATTCAGTTCATTGCTGATATCCTTGATGGATAAGATGGTAATAGTTTCGTTCTGTAATTTCATCTGGTTTTGAGACAGACTAAGCCGTTCTTTCTTCTCTTTTTCCTGCAGGATAGGTTTCAGTTGGTCGTATTGGGCTAGTTGCTGGCATCCCAATAAAGTCAGTGCGGCACTGTTGGCCATCATTATTTTTTCGGAAGAATCCCATGCCAACACACCGCTAGGGACTTCTTCCAATAGCGAACGGTAGAAATGTTCCTGCTTTGAATATTCAGCTTGAGTTCGGATGAGCAGGGCATTGATACGGTTGAGTGAACGATTCAGCATTTCCTGTTCCCGGCTGACATTGTTTTCGGGGAAATAGAGCATATTGTCTTTGTCTTCTATCGCATCGAAGAAAAGGCGTAATTTTTGGTTGAAAGAGTTTAGCTTATTCACTAATCTTCCAATCTGAAACAAGGAGCAGATAACCAGTAATATCCCTATTACCACTCCTTGTTGGGAAATAATGAGCCATAGACCTGTTCCTGCGGTAGCAAGAATAAATAGGATATGTCCTAATGTGGTCCAATATATATGTCGGCTGAATAGCATACGGCTTAGGGCTTAAATCGTTTCAGTTTATTGTAGAGCGTTTGTCGGCTGATACCAAGTTGTTCGGCCGCAGCAGTCAGGTTTCCATTATTTTGCAAGATGGCCGTCTCGATGGCTTGTCGTTCCACTTCTTCCAGATTGGGCACCGCTTGGACTGTCTGTGGTTTCCAAGTCTGTTTCACCAGAATATCTTTAGGACGTATCACGTTGCTTTCGCATAAAATAACCGCCTTTTCGATGGTGTGTTGCAGTTCCCGGATATTGCCCGGCCAATGATAGAAGCGTAGCTTTTCAATCGTTTGCTCATGCATTCGCATTTCCGGTCGTTGATATTTGGAAGCGAAGCGATGAAGAAAAGCATCGATGAATAATAATAGATCATCTCCCCGTTCTCTCAAAGGGGGAATTTCCAGATGGATGGTATTGATGCGATAGAATAAGTCTTCGCGGAACAAACCTTCTTTAATCATCTCCGGTATGTCTTTGTTGGTGGCGGAGATGAGTCGGATATCAACGGGAATCACTTTGTTGCTTCCGATTCGGGTGATATTTCGGTTTTGTAGTACAGTCAGTAGTTTGGCCTGCAATGCAAGAGGGAGATTTCCGATTTCATCCATAAAAAGCGAACCACCATTGGCGGCTTCGAATTTACCCGGACGGCTTTCATAAGCATCAGTAAACGCTCCACGTTCGTGTCCGAAGAGTTCACTCTCAAAGAGCGATTCGCTGATAGCCCCCATATCGACACTAAGTAACTGACGGGTGTTTCGTGAAGATAAGCGATGTATTTCCCTGGCTAACATCTCTTTTCCTGTTCCGTTTTCTCCGGTTATCAGGATATTGGCATCGGTTTTGGCGACTTTAGTAACTACCTTAATTAGCTGTAGCATTGCAGGGGAATGACCGATCAACATTTCTGACTTATTCAGATTTTCATCACCGGATGCTTTCTGGGTTGATTTGGGAGAGTTTTTATGATGGGTTGGACGATTGTTTTGATAGGCTTCCTTTATTTTCTGTATCAGTATGTGGTTATCCCATGGTTTTAGTAGAAAATCTGTTGCACCATTCTTCAGTGCTTTAACGGCTAATTCTACATCACCGTAGGCGGTTAGCATAATAACGGGCAGTGAAGGGCGGATTTCATGGATATGTTTCAGCCAGTACAGTCCCTCGTTACCATTGTTGATTCCTGCTGAAAAGTTCATATCCAGAATCACAATATCAATCGGAGTGGTAGATAAGATGGTCGTGATTTGATTAGGATTGGCAGCTGTGCGGACTGTGCTGAACACATTCTCGAGTAATAACTCCAGTGAGGCTAATACACTCTTATTGTCGTCTACAATTAAAATCGTTCCTGTTTCCATACGCAAGATTGGGGGCTCTGTCCGTTGAATGTTCCTTTTAAGTTTCCGGGTAAAGGTATCTGTTTTTGATTTTCTTTGCAAGGGAGTGTCCAATAATTAGACGTTTTCATACAAAGTTTATGCTGGAATGAGTCAGAACGAGTTAGAATGGGGTAGAATAGAGGGATTCTCTCGGTAATGTCCAATTATTGGACGTTAGGGCGTTTAATTTTTGGACGGTGGAAGAATTATGTGATTTCTATTTGTTTTATAATCAATTATTTATGATTTGTGGCATTGCATTTGCTTTTATCATCCTGCTATCACACAATCATATATTATAAAGGATGAAAAGATTTCTTTTACTACTATTGCTTTCAGTGCCGGTTTTCCTGCTAGCCCAATCCGCTATGAGTTTGGACGATTGCATTCGTTTGGCTTATAAACAGAATCCGGCTGTACGTAACGGAGTTATCGGCATAAAGGAAACGAAAGCGGATTATATAGCTTCTGTCGGTGCTTTCCTGCCGCACATAGTGGTTAATGCGGAAACAGGCAAACGATTCGGACGTTCGCTGGATCCTGACACCAATGGGTATACCAGTGAATCTTTTGAAGAGGGAACGGTGGGACTTGATATGACACTTTCCTTATTTGAAGGCTTTTCGCGTATCAATCAGGTGCGTTTCCGGAAAATGAACAAAGAACGTAGTGAATGGGAGCTGAAAGAGAAACAGAATGAACTGGCCTATCAGGTGACGGATGCTTATTACAAACTGATTCTGGAGAGAAAATTGCTCGATCTTGCTTTGGAACAAAGCCGGTTGAGCGAAAGGTATTTGAAACAGACAGAGGTCTTCGTGGAACTGGGATTGAAATCAGCTTCCGATTTACAGGAGGTGAAAGCACGCCGGGAGGGAGATATTTATCGTTATCAGTCGCGCGGAAATAGCAGTCGGATCGCTTTATTACATCTGAAACAATTAATGAATATCCAGCCGGGCGACACACTCGCTATTCTGGATACGATTACAGCATCCCAAGTACCACCATATTCTGTTTCGACTGTGGAAACTCTATACGCACAATCTATCGAAATATTGCCCTCCATACGTATGATTGATTTGAAACAAAAAGCAGCTCATAAAGAGTATGCGATAGCGGGAGGAGCTTTCTCACCCTCTGTCTTTGCTCGTTTCACCGTCGGTTCCAATTATTATAATACAGCTTTCTCGGCCAGACAATTGCGTGATAATATAGGAAAATATGTGGGTGTTGGCATCTCCTTTCCCCTGCTAAGCGGTTTGCAACGTTTGACCAATCAGCGCAAGCTGAAATTGAATATGTATCGGCTCAAAAACGAAGAAGAACTTGAAAAACAACAATTATATACGGATATTGAGCAAACACTCCTTTCTCTTCACACCGGATATAGTGAACATCAGCAGGCATTATCACAACTTGACGCTGAAACACTGGTACTGAAAGAATCCGAACGGAAATGGGAAGAGGGATTGATTTCCGTCTTTCAACTGATGGAAGCCCGTAACCGGTTTATTGCTGCCAAAGCAGAACTGGTTCGTGTACGCTTGCAAATAGAAATGATGATGAAACTAGAAAAATATTATCGACAAGGAACTTTTTTATAAACCATTATGGATACACTTATTGAACGAAAACCCGGCATCAATCGCAAACGTCTTTATTGGGTCGGTGGGGTAATGCTCGGACTTGCTGTGATTGCCTATTTTATTTTCAGAGATACAGCTTCTTCTATGGCAGTGGAGAAAGACCGGCTGACAATTGCTACTGTCGAGCAGGCCGAGTTCAGTGATTATATCCGTGTGATTGGTCAGGTCATGCCTAGCCGGATTATCTATATGGATGCCATCGAGGGCGGTCGTGTGGAAGAGCGCCTGAAAGAAGAGGGAGCTATGGTAAAGGCCGGTGATGTGATTCTGCGTCTTAGCAACCCATTGCTCAATATCGGTATCATGCAGAGTGAAGCCGATCTTGCTTATCAGGAAAACGAGTTGCGTAATACCCGGATTAGTATGGAGCAGGAACGACTGCAACTGAAACAAGAACGTATCGGCCTGAATAAAGAGCTTATCGGGAAGCAACGCCGTTATGAGCAGTATAAACGTTTGGTAAACGAACAACTGATAGCACGTGAAGACTATCGCCAGGCAGAGGAAGAATATATAGCAGCCAAAGAGCAACTGGCTGTTATTGACGAACGTATCCGGCAGGATCATATTTTTCGGGAAAGTCAGATAGGCAGTCTTGACGAGAATATACGTAATATGAAACGGAGCTTGGCATTGGTTCGTGAGCGTTTGGAAAACCTGAAAGTGAAAGCTCCGATTGACGGACAGGTAGGAAACCTGAATGCGCAAATCGGGCAATCTATTTCTGCCGGCGAACATATCGGGCAAATCATCACTTCCGACCTTAAAGTACAGGCACAGATAGACGAGCACTACGTAGAACGGGTACTTCCCGGACTTCCTGCCGACTTTACCCGTGACGGAGGAACCTATAAACTGGAAGTGACTAAACCTTATCCTGAAGTGAAAGACGGTCAGTTTCGTACAGACCTCAATTTTATATCCGAACGACCGGAGAATATCCGTGCCGGACAGACTTATCACATAAACCTGCAATTGGGTGATCCGGCACAAGCTATTCTGGTTCCCCGTGGCGGATTCTTTCAAATTACCGGGGGCCGATGGATGTACGTTGTCGATGAAAGTGGTACATTTGCCACGCGGCGCCCTGTGAAGATAGGACGGCAGAATCCACTGTATTACGAGGTGACAGACGGTTTGTCTCCGGGTGAGAAAGTAATCATATCCGGGTATGAATTATTTGGAGACAATGAGAAACTAATACTAAAATAATGAATAATTATTATGATTAAAACAGAAAAACTATCTATGCTTTTCACCACAGAAGAGGTGCAGACAAAAGCATTGAATGATGTCACCTTACAGGTGGAACAAGGAGAATTTGTAGCGATAATGGGACCGTCAGGATGCGGCAAATCCACCTTGCTGAATATTCTCGGTACATTGGATTCTCCGACTTCCGGTTCTTACTTTTTTGAGGGGAAGCAAGTCGATAAAATGACTGAAAACCAGTTGACTGCTTTGCGGAAAGGTAATCTGGGCTTTATCTTTCAGAGTTTCAACCTGATTGACGAACTGACCGTGTATGAGAATGTGGAACTGCCACTTGTCTATCTGGGTATGAAGACTCTCCAACGGAAAGAACGAGTCAATAAAGTGCTCGAAAAAGTCAACCTGTTACATCGTGCGAATCATTATCCCCAGCAGTTATCCGGC
This sequence comes from Bacteroides sp. MSK.18.37, assembly GCF_019129155.2. Taxonomy (NCBI): domain Bacteria; kingdom Pseudomonadati; phylum Bacteroidota; class Bacteroidia; order Bacteroidales; family Bacteroidaceae; genus Bacteroides; species Bacteroides sp. MSK.18.37. The sequence continues at coordinate 5,134,271 of NZ_JAHOIB020000001.1, forward strand.
GGACAGCAACAGCGTGTAGCCATTGTCCGTGCCGTAGTGACCGAATGTAAACTACTGCTGGCCGACGAACCTACCGGAAATCTGGATTCGGTGAATGGCATCGAAGTGATGGAACTGTTGAGCGAACTCAACCGTCAGGGAACCACAATCATTATCGTCACCCACTCACAGCGGGATGCGAAGTATGCACACCGGGTCATCCAACTATTGGACGGACAGATTGTAGCCGAAAACATCAACCGTCCGCTGGAAAAGAAAACGTCATCTAAAAACGAAACCGTATGATAGGGAATTACTGGAATAGTGCCTATCGGAATCTGATGAAGCGGAAGAAGTTCAGTTTCATCAATATCTTTGGATTGGCAATCGGAATGGCATCGGCATTACTGATGCTAACCTATGTCACTTTTGAGTTCAGCTTTGATAAAATGCACACGAAATATGCCCATATCTATCGGGTGCAAAGCACTTTTCATGAAGGGGAAGTCCTGACCGATTACTGGGCGACCAGCTCTTTCGGATATGCCTCGGCCATGAAAGAGAATCTTGCCGGAATCGAAGATTATACCCGTATCGCTACCCATCTCCAACCGGAGCAGATTGTGAAATATGGCGAACTGACATTACGGGAGAATCAGATAGCCTATGCCGATCCGGGCTTCTTCCGTCTTTTTGATTTCGAACTTCTGAAAGGGGATAAAAAGACTTGTCTCTCCATGCCCCGGCAAGTGGTAATCACCGAACGTATTGCCCGTAAGTATTTCAAAGATGAAGACCCTATCGGCAAAATTCTGATCTTTACCGGAACGTATGATAAAGTATCGTGCGAAGTGACCGGAGTCATGAAAGAAATGCCCTCCAACTCACACATTCATTATAATTTTCTGATTTCCTATGCCTCTCTGCCTCAATATATGCAGGAATACTGGTATAAGCATGAAGCCTATACGTATGTTTTGCTCGATTCACCGGAAAGAAAAGCGGAGATAGAAAAAGAATTTCCTGTGATGGCGGAGAAATACAAGACAGAGGAAGCACTGAAAAATAAGACGTGGGGCGTGTCTTTAATTCCCTTGGCAGATATACATCTCACCCCACAGATAGGCTATGAGACGGAAACCAAAGGAAATCGTTCTGCTATGATCGCCCTGATTTTTGCGGCTGTCGCTATTCTGGTTATTGCCTGGATTAACTATATCAATCTGACCGTAGCACGTTCGATGGAGCGTGCTAAAGAAGTGGGAGTGCGCAGGGTAGTGGGAGCTTTCCGCCAACAGTTGATTTATCAATTCCTGTTTGAGGCCTTGGTTATGAATCTGATAGCTTTCATATTAGCTGTGGGATTAATAGAACTGGTTCTTCCACATTTCAACCAATTGGTAGGACGTACAGTTACGTTTTCTGTCTGGTTCATGGATTACTGGTGGATTTTGCTGGTTCTCGTTTTTATAGCCGGAATATTTATTTCCGGGTATTATCCGGCATTGGCTTTGTTGAATCGCAAACCTATAACCTTGTTGAAAGGGAAGTTTTTGCATAGCAAGTCAGGCGACCGAACCCGTCAGGTACTGGTGGTTGTCCAGTATACAGCTTCCATGATTTTACTTTGTGTTACATTGATTGTTTTTGCACAGCTGAATTTTATGCGCAATCAATCTTTGGGAGTGAAAACCAGCCAGACATTAGTGGTTAAGTTTCCGGGACATACAGAGGGGCAGAATATCAAGTTGGAAGCAATGAAAAAAGCAATCGCGCGTCTTCCTCTGGTCCATCGGGTTACTTTTTCCGGTGCCGTGCCGGGCGAAGAAGTGGCCACATTCCTTTCCAATCGTCGCACCAATGACGCTTTGAAGCAGAACCGTCTTTATGAGATGCTGGCTTGTGATCCTGATTATGCGGATGCATACGGTTTGCAGATAGTAGCCGGAAGAAGTTTCTCCGAAGAATATGGTGATGATGTCGATAAACTGGTGATTAATGAAACAGCTGTACGTAATCTGGGATTTGCTTCCAATGATGAGGCGATAGGCGAGTTGGTAACAGTGGAATGTACTGATGCGCCGATGCAGATTATCGGAGTGGTGAAAGATTATCATCAGCAGGCGTTGAGCAAGAACTATACACCTATCATGCTGATTCATAAAGATAAAATTGATTGGTTGCCCCAGCGTTATATCTCTGTTGTGATGGCTTCCGGAAATCCCCGTGAACTGGTATCTCAAGTGCAAGAGATCTGGAATCAGTATTTTGCGGATTCCAGCTTTGATTATTTCTTCCTCGATCAGTTCTTCGACCACCAATATCGGCAAGACGAGGTTTTCGGAGCGATGATCGGTTCGTTCACCGGATTGGCAATCTTTATTTCCTGTCTCGGACTTTGGGTATTAGTCATGTTTTCCTGTTCCACCCGCACCAAAGAGATGGGAATACGTAAAGTGTTGGGAGCTTCCCGCTGGAATCTTTTCTATCAGTTGGTCAAAGGATTTTTCCAGTTGATTTTGATTGCAGTTGTTATAGCTCTTCCGGTAGCTTGGTTTAGTATGAATGCCTGGTTAAGCCATTATGCTTTCCGTACCGATCTCAAAGCGTGGTTCTTTATAGTACCTGTATTGCTGATGCTGTTTATCTCATTTGTGACAGTGGCTTTCCAGACAATGAAAATAATAATGAGCAAACCTGCTCGTTCATTGCGATATGAGTAATCTCTGAATCTACTCCATCGGATATTTGTTAATATCCGATGGATTTATGTTAAATGTTAACGAAACTGTTACTTCTATTAAACCATGTTATAAGATACGCTACTTGAGCCTGAAAATTTGGAGATATGCAGAAAGTCCGTATCTTTGCAATGTGTTTTTCATAGTATTAGATTTAAGGTTAACAAAAGATTGGCTGTCTGGGATAGATAGCCTTTTTTTATGCTCTTTTCCCAGCAAAAACATAGCGTCACTATCCGGTCGGGATGGTTACCCTATCCCACGAATATACCGTCACTATCATAAGTGGATACCGTCACCATGTTTAAAATGAATTTTTCTATCCTTTCTGTTATTCTATCATTCCCATCCTATCGTAAGTTGTCAATAAAATTCCAATATGCTTATTAGTTGGAATAGCAATCTGATAATACGCTGATATTTAGCTGATTATATGGCTTGTTTTTTGGTTTAAAACCAAAGCCCCGTTCCTTTAAAAGGAACGACCCGTTTCTCGGTGTGCAACGATGTGTTTCTCACCGAGGAACAAGACATGTACTTTAATTAAGTCGTGAAACTAGCTTAAATGTTCGTTTTTTTTGCAGAATGTACGACTTTGTAATTTCGGATTATAACTCCACGATATTAAAATTCTGATGACTGATTTTGGGCAATAGTATTTTAAGAATGTCCTCCAACCTGATTTTTAGACTGCATGTGTTTACGCATGGATGACATCCTATATATGTTGATTCAAGAATTTCTTTATCAATCAGGAGCTGTACTTTGTTCTCTTTATCGTAGATAAGACCTAGAATACTGACAGCCCCCGGAAAAGTACACAAGAGATTTTCCATTGCCTTTTCGGAAGCGAAAGAGAGATGGGAACTACCTATCTGCCCGGCAAGTTCTTTTGTTTTCAATTTTTTATTTGCAGGCAATAAGAGCATGAAGTATTCTTGCTGTTTATTAGTCAGAAACAGACTTTTGCATGAAGTACAACCTAGCTTTTGGGCTATTTCTGCTCCTTCCTCCATAGTCATTATGGCTGGGTGGTGTAGACTTTGATACGCTATTCCCAGTTTGTCAAGAGTGGCATAGATTTTATTCTCATGTGTTTCTGTATATTCTGAATCAGGACTCATATAATCGCTTTTTTTGATTGTTGCAAAGATAAAAGATACAATAGACATAACCTAGATTTTTATATGTGATTTTGTCTGTATCTTTAATTGCTTATTTTTTGGGTATCCTATCTTATGAATTTATGCCTTCACTATAATAAGTAGATATCGCTACTATGTTTAAAATGAGTATCTCTGCTCTTGCTATTGTTCTAAATGAGAGCTCAATATGTACTAAAAGTATGTTTTTCAACATAAATGTGCATTTTCTTATTATAATGCCCTTGTATTCTAAAAAAAATCTCTTAATATTGCATTTGTATTATTTGTCAGACAAATACTACAAATGGTAAAATCTAATAATATGAAGATAGAAATTAATCAAACAACATTGATCGATCAGGTAGAAGACAGCTTACTTACCTACTTTAAAAAGAATGATTTGAGATGTGGAGATTCTATTCCCAATGAGAATAATCTGGCCGCAGAATTAGGAGTTGCAAGAAGTGTTGTCAGAGAAGCTTTGAGCCGTTTGAAAATGATGGGACTGATTCATGCGCGCCCTCGTAAGGGAATGGTTTTGACTGAACCTTCCATTTTAGGTGGAATGAAAAGAGTGATAGATCCTCGTGTTTTGAGTGAAGAAACAATTTTGGATTTATTGGATTTCAGAATCGCACTTGAAATAGGAATATCAAGTGATATTTTCCGTAAGATAACTCCTAAAGATATTGAGGAATTGAGCGAGATTGTGAAAATGGGAATTGTTTTCGAGAATAACGAGTATGCGTTAATCAGCGAATCGGCTTTTCATACAAAACTATACAAAATTACGGGAAATAAAATAATATCTGAATTTCAGGAAATCATTCATCCTATACTTGTCTATGTGAAAGAAAAGTTCAAAGACTACTTAAAACCTATAAATATAGAGATGAGTAAAAGCGGCAGAATAGCTACTCATGCTGATTTATTGGATTTTATAAGAAAAGGAGATGAGAAAGGCTATCGTGATGCCATTGAAAGACATTTTGAGGTTTATAAGATTTTTAAAGTGAACCGGAGTCTGGAATTGATGGCAGAGAAAAACGAAGAAGAAAGGATAGATAGTATATGAGAAAACAGTATTTTTTTATTTTATATTTATCTTTAATTTTATCATATATGAATACGGCTTGTTCGAGAAAAGGAGAAAATAAGATAGTAATGCAATGGGAAAACTCATTGTTACTTCCGGGATGTACCGGTATGCTGAAAAACGTTGGATTGGCTGGTGCATACTCAGGAATAGTAGAGGATAAATTACTAGTGCTGGGAGGAGCCAACTTTCCTGATAAATATCCTTGGGAGGGAGGAGTTAAAACTTGGTGGTCTACTTTATATAGTTATGATCTGCACATGGATAAGTGGACTGTTTATGATGATTTCCTTAACAGCCCATTAGCTTATGGAGTTTCGATATGCTTGCCGGAAGGGTTATTATGTATTGGAGGATGCGATCGTATGCAATGTAGCGATAAAGTTTTTCTCATAAAAAAAGAGGGCGTTTCATTTGTAGTAGATTCTGTTAGTTATCCGGCTTTACCGGTTCCGTTGGCAAATGCAACGGGGGCTATTGGGGATAACTGTATTTATATTGCTGGGGGGCAGGAAACTATGACAAATGAACAGTCGACCAATCATTTTTATATGCTTGATTTATTGCATAAAGAAAAAGGATGGCAGAAGATGCCCGGTTGGGAGGGACCATCGCTCGCCTATGCGGTGAGTGTAGTTCAGGGAGGACGATTCTATCTTTTTAGTGGAAGGAGTTATGCTCCGAATGAAGTGATGGTAGAATATACGGAGGGGTACGTATATGAACCAGGTAGCAGGAAATGGAGCAAAATAGCTGGTAATTTTCCTGTAATGGCGGGGACTGCTATTCCATATGAAAAAGACAAGATAATACTACTGGGAGGAGTTGAAGAAATACTACCTACATCTCCCGAGCATCCGGGATTTAGCCGTAAGCTACGAGTCATCAGTACAGAAACAAATTCTTTGGTGGATTCTTTAGACTGCCCTTATCCTATTCCTGTTACGACAAATGCGGTTTATATGGGGAATGACGTTTACGTGGTAAGCGGTGAAATACAACCTGGTATACGAACTCCCTTAATTTTGAAAGGAACTTTCTGAAAATAAAGTAAAATAACAATCTAATTAAATGCACTATGAACAATTATGAAAAACTGGAAGGTATGGTTGCGGCCACCTTCACCCCATTGGATGAGAATGGGGACGTAAATTTATCTGTTATTGATAAATATGCTGATTGGATAGCATCGACTCCTATCAAAGGGGTATTTGTGTGCGGCACAACCGGTGAATTTTCTTCATTGACGATCGATGAGCGTAAATTAATTCTTGAAAAATGGCTCGTTTCTGCCCGTAAGCGATTCAAGGTCATAGCTCATGTAGGCTCAAACTGTCAACGAAGTGCAATGGAACTGGCACGTCATGCTGCACAAGTAGGGGCCGATGCTATTGCTTCAATTGCTCCCTCTTTTTTTAAACCGGGAACAGTAGATGAATTAGTTGATTTTTTTGCACCTATTTGCCACTCTGCTGCTGGCTTACCTTTCTATTATTATAATATGCCATCGATTACAGGGGTTAATTTGCCGGTGGATAAGTTTTTGGTAGAAGGGAAAAAGAAAATACCTAATCTGGTGGGTACTAAGTTTACTCATAATAACCTGATGGAGATGGGAGTTTGCATAGAGTTGGAGCAACATCGGTTTGAAGTATTGCATGGTTATGATGAAATTCTTATTTCCGGCTTGGCTATGGGAGCTGTAGCAGGAGTTGGAAGTACGTATAATTATATACCTAATGTCTATCAGGCTATTTTTGATTCAATGAAAATGAACGATTTGGAAACGGCTCGCCACAATCAGATAAAATCCATACGTACCGTGGAGGTTATTATTAAATATGGTGGCGGAGTGCGCGGTGGCAAAGCGATTATGAAGCTGATAGGTATTGATTGCGGTTCTTGCCGGTTGCCGATAAAACCTTTTTCTGTTGATGAATATGAAAAACTAAGAGGTGATTTGGACGCTATAAAATTCTTTGAATTCTGAAAATAATAAAGAGGAGATGACAGTAAAAGTGTATTGCTGGGGTAAGCTACTTTACTTTCTGTCTATCCCCTCCAATCTAGTTAAATGCGTTCAAAATTACCTAAAATAAAGATACTATGAAAGTAAGTAAGAAAATATTTATCATATTTTCGATGATTTTGTTATTGGTGTCACCAGTCACATCTTTAGGTAAAGACATAAAATGGATACTGGAGAGACCTGTTATTCCTGTGTTGGTAAAGAAACCGGCAAATCCTGTAATGAAGATAACTTTAATCAGGACAGATAATCAACCTTATGTTATCCGGCAAATAGATCTGGATTTATTGGGGAGCACGAATGTGGCAGATATTGTTTCTGTTGCCATATATGGTGCGAAGAAGAATGGACTGATAGATACGTCTCGTTTACTTTGTAATGCACTTCCCGCTACACAAAAAATGTCATTTACTAATGAAGTGCAGGTTAATCAGGATTCTTTGTCTTTTTGGGTAGCCGTAACATTGAAAGATACGGTTTCACTGGATCATCGTGTTCAGGTTAATTGTAACCGGGTGAAAACCACGAAAGGCAATCTGAAAATTTTGGATAAAACAAGTAAACCTTTACGAGTAGGAGTAGCTGTACGACAGAAAGGACAGGATGGATGTATCTCATCACGTATTCCAGGATTAGCTACTAGTAATAAAGGCACTTTATTGGCCATTTTTGATGCCCGCTATGATTATCCTCGTGATTTGCAGGGAAATATAGATATTGCTCTTCATCGTAGTACAGATAAGGGAGTAACTTGGCAACCCATTCAAACTGTTTTGGATATGAGGGAATGGGGAGGTTTACCACAGAAATACAATGGAGTGAGTGATGCCTGTATTTTAGTAGATAAAAATACTGGTGATATTTATGTAGCCGGATTATGGATGCACGGTCTGCTGGATAAAGACGGAAAGTGGATAGAAGGTCTGAATGAAAACAGTACGAACTGGACACATCAATGGAAAGGTAGAGGTTCTCAACCAGGAACAGGGCTAAAAGAAACTTCCCAGTTTATGATAGCAAAAAGTACGGATGATGGTCTTAGCTGGGGCTTTCCGGATAATATAACCTCAAAGACGAAACGCCCTGAATGGTGGTTATTTGCACCTGCACCCGGACAGGGAATTACGTTGACAGACGGAACGTTGGTATTTCCTACACAAGGACGTGACGAAAACGGGCTTCCTTTCTCGAATATTACGTATAGTAAAGATCATGGAAAGACGTGGGTGACCAGTAATCCTGCATATCAGGATGTTACGGAATGTAGTGTCGTACAATTGGGTGACGGCGCCTTGATGTTGAACATGCGTGATAACCGGAACAGAGGAAATAAAGACGTGAACGGTCGTAGAATCTGCACAACTATTGATCTGGGAGAAAGTTGGAAAGAACATCCAACTTCACGGAGAGCACTCGTAGAACCTACTTGTATGGCAAGTCTGCATCGACATGAGTATATGGAAGAAGGAAAGAAGAAAAGCATGCTTCTGTTTGTAAATCCGAATAATTATGGGACAAGAGATAATCTGACTTTAAAAGTTAGTTTTGATGATGGAATGACTTGGCCGGAAGAACATTGGATTCTTTTCGACCAATATCGTAGTACTGGATATTCCTGCATTACATCCATAGATGAAAATTCAATAGGTATATTATATGAGAGTAGTCAGTCGGATTTAGCTTTTATAAAAATCAATTTAATAGAGATTTTAAAGTAAACGGACATGAATAATAAAACTTCAAATATATATCCTTGGGTAGTGGTTGGGCTGCTGTGGGGTGTTGCCTTGTTGAATTATATGGACAGGCAAATGCTTTCCACTATGCGAATTCCAATGATGGAGGATGTGCGGGAATTGGAATCAGCAGCCAATTTCGGTCGCCTGATGGCTGTATTCTTGTGGGTATACGGACTGATGAGTCCTTTATCGGGGATTGTCGGTGATCGTATGAGCCGCAAATGGTTGATTGTAGGTAGTCTGTGTGTGTGGTCAGGAGTTACTTACTTGATGGGATATGCCACCACTTTCAATCAACTCTACTGGTTGCGTGGAATTATGGGAATTAGTGAAGCGTTGTATTTACCTGCTGCTTTGTCATTGATTGCCGATTTTCATAAAGATAAGACTCGTTCGTTGGCTGTGGGAATACATATGACAGGGTTGTATGTGGGACAGGCTATCGGTGGATTTGGAGCTACTTTTGCAGCAATCTATTCCTGGCATACAACATTCCATTGGTTTGGTATTATAGGTGTGGGTTATGGTGTTATTCTGGCATTTCTTCTGCGTGATAAAGAGAGAGGAAGTGTATCTGAAAATCAGAAGATGAAAAAGATTCCTGTATTGAAGAGTTTGGGAATGTTATTTTCCAATGTCTTTTTCTGGATTATCTTATTTTATTTCTGTGTACCGGGCACCCCGGGATGGGCGGCAAAGAACTGGTTACCGACTCTTTTCTCTGACAGCTTATCTATTGATATTTCGGTAGCAGGTCCTATGTCTACTATTTCTATAGCTTTGTCCTCATTATTCGGTGTGTTGGCAGGTGGATATATATCCGACCGTTGGGTATTAAAAAATGTACGTGGAAGAGTATATACTGGTGCTATGGGTTTGGGGCTTATCATACCTTCCTTGTTGTTTATCGGATATGGTCATTCTATTTTCGCACTGGTGATGGGGGCTATGCTGTTTGGGATAGGTTTTGGTATGTTTGACGCAAATAATATGCCTATTCTCTGTCAGTTTGTGTCTGCACGTTACAGGGCAACTGCCTATGGTATTATGAATATGTGTGGTGTATTTGCCGGAGCTATTATTACGAGCCTTCTGGGTGAGTCGATGGATGCCGGACATTTGGGACGCGATTTTGCGTTGCTTGCTATACTGGTATTTGTTATGCTGGTCATTTTGGTCACTTGTCTGCGACCTAAAACGATTGATATGAAAGATTAATCCTTATATAATTTATTCATTCTAATTTTATTTTTTATGAAAAACTCAATAAAGCATACTAAAGATTTATTAATATTATCGATGGTATTTATCTTATCATCTGTATTTTCAAATATTCAAGCAAATAATATTAATTCTGAAGATATAAAGGTCTCTGGTGTAGTACAAGACCAGACAGGAGTTGAATTACCAGGAGTTTCAATATCCGTAAAAGGTATGGATAAAGGTACTATCACCAATGCTTCCGGTGAATTTTCTATAATGGTTCCTCCTAATGCAACTCTGATTGTCTCTTTTGTCGGAATGGAAACAAAAGAGGTTGATATTAAGGGACGGAGAAATATTGTGATTGTTTTGGAAGAGAGTTCTGTGTTACTTGATGAAGTCGTTGCCATTGGTTATGGTAAACAGTCAAGAGCATTAATAACAAATTCTATTTCTAAGATAAATAAAGAGGAATTTCAAAAAGCACCAGGACAGAATCCGTTATTACAATTACAAGGCAAAGTTCCAGGTTTATCCTTACAAATATCTAATGGACAACCGGGGGCAGACCCTCAAATATTTATTCGTGGAGGTAGTTCTACTTCACCTGAAAGTGATACTCCCTTAATAATTATTGATGGTATAATATCACAAGGATTTAGAAATATATCAGATATGAATCCTGCAGATATAGAATCGATAGAAGTTCTGAAAGATGCTGCTTCTACTGCTATTTATGGTTCCAGAGCTGCTAATGGTATAATCTTGGTTAAAACCAAAGCTGGTCAGAAAGGGAAACCTACTGTCAGTTTAAGGTATACGTATGGAGTGGAACAACAACCGCAGAGAATTCCACTATTGAATGCACGGGATTATATAACATTATCCCGTTCTAATATTGCGAAATTTAATCAGGCTGATTTGACATATAATGGAAAGGAAGATCAGGCAAAATTCTTAAGTGGTTCTTTTGGTATGTCAACAGGAAATCCGAGAAACTCTAAAAATACACTTGAATTTTTGGATGTTTATTTGCAAAAGTATGGTCAAGGTTATGTGAGTAATCTGCTGGAACATGAGGGCTGGCAAACCATGGCGGACCCTGTTACGGGAAAACAGCTCATCTTCCAGGATAATGACTTTCAGAAAGCAACTTTCACAACAGGACAAAAGCATGAGGTTGATCTTAGTATTAGTGGAGGAACAGAGGCGATTAACTATTATGTAGGTTTAAGATATTTGAATCAGGATGGTATACTTAGAGGTACAAATTATAAAAATTATAGTGTCTTATTTAATGGAAATTATAAATTAAGTGAGGCATGGAGTTTGTCTACTAAAGCTAGTCTGCAGGTTAGAGATGCTGTGGGAGGTGGAAATACAGTCAATACTATATCTCGAAGTATATTAACACCACCGACCTACAGATTGTACTATGAAGATGGAACTCCAGCCCCCGGAGAAGGTATTTCTTCTTTCAGAAGTAGATTGCATGAGATTTATTATAAAACAAATTATGATGATACTAGTGTGTATAGGACAACTTTTCAGTTGGGTGCAATCTGGAATATTTTACCTGGGCTAGTTTTAAAACCAACAGCCTATTATTTTGGAACTGAAGGTATTGAGAATTATTTTCAGGCAGATAATGAGACGACTGGAAATACAATCCGTCCTGCTTCAGCTAAGCATAACTATGACAGACATTTGCAGGGAGATTTGGTTCTTTCGTATGATAAGAAAATCAAGGAGCATAATATAGGAGCTGTAGCAGGTGCCAGTTATACTCATGATTATAGTTACAGACTTTCGGCAAGCGGTAGTGGATCTTCTATAGATTTAATTCCAACATTAAATGCAACGGCAGATAGTACACAAAGAGCAAGTTCTACTAAGACAATGGAAGCTACTTTAAGTTATTTTGGACGTGTAAACTATGATTATAAAGGTAAATATATAGTTTCTGTCAGTATGCGTGCAGATGGTTCTTCACGGTTTGCAGAAGATAATAAATGGGGATTTTTCCCTGGAGTATCAGCTGGATGGAATATGCATAGGGAAAATTTCTTCAAGCCATTAGAAAGTATTATGAGTCGTTGGAAATGGCGTGCAAGTTGGGGGCGTACGGGTAATAACAATTTGAGTGTTGCCAATTCAAGAGGTGAGTACAAAATTACAGATACTAATTATCAAGGATCAGTAGGTATACTAAATACAACATTAAAAAATTCTCAATTACGATGGGAAACGACGGAATCGTATGATATCGGAGTCGATCTCGGATTTTTTAATAATAGATTGGGATTATTAATTGACTACTATAATAAACTGACATTTGATAGATTGTATGATGAACCTTTATGGAATTCTACGGGCTTTAGTTCGATTAAGAGTAATTATGGTTCAGTAAGAAACTCCGGAATAGAAATAGAGTTGAATGCTACTCCTATTCAAACCAAAGATTTTTCATGGGATTTATCATTGACGTTTGCTTACAATAAAGGAATCGTAGTAGATTTACCGGATAATGGAGAAGAGAAAAATCGGGTAGGAGGTAATTTTATTTATGATCCTGCTACAGGAGGTACTAAAAAGGTTGGGGGAATTGCTGAGGGCGAAAAGTTTGGTGGAAGATGGGCGTTTCATTATTTAGGAACCTATCAAACGGAAGAAGAAGCAGCTAAAGCCCCTAATGATCCTAATGCGCAAGGTAGAAAGAAACATGCAGGAGATGCCATATTTGAAGACGTGAACAATGATGGGCAATTGGACTCTAAAGATATGAAATTCATGGGATATATCCGACCGGATAAGGTAGGAGGTATTGTCAACTCTTTCAAATATAAAGGACTTACTGTACGAGTTGTAATGGACTGGGCTATGGGACATGTGATAGATAATGGTTTTAAAGGACAGATAATGGGTAGTTCACGTAATAACAATAATGCCATAAAAGACGCAATGACCAATTCCTGGCAAAGTGCGAATGATGGAACGAAATATCCTAAATATACAGTTCAAAGTGATTACGATTATCAATATCGAAATCATATGAGATGGGATAATCAAATAGGCAGTTCTGAAAGTGGGAGTACCAACAATAGCCTGTATTTTAGTAAAGGAGATTATCTGGCATTTAGAGAAGTGTCTTTAAGCTATATGCTACCATCAACTTGGGTTAGAAAAATAAGATTGAGTGGAGTGGAAGTTTTTGCTGGAGCATATAACATAGGTTATATAAAGAAATATGATGGTATGTTTCCTGAAATATATACCGGAGTGGATTATGGGGTATACCCAAGGCCAAGACAATATAATATGGGAGTAAAAATTAATTTCTAATTAAATAAGACTTGTAATTATGAAACAAATTAAATCAATATTATTAGGAATTTCATTGTTTTTGTTACATTCATGCAATTTGTTGGATGTAGATACAGTTTCAAGTATAACGGGAGACGGGTACTGGAATACAAAGGGGGATGTAGAAAGCTATTTGATAGGTATTTATACTAAGTTACGTGATACTTCTAATTCAACTCTTCATTTTGAAGATAGAGGAGATGCTTTTACAACAGGTCTGGAAGGTGGTCCATCGAATTTGTGGGCGCAGAATCTGACTTCACAAAACGGATATGGTTGGTCAAGTTATTATTCGGTAATTCAGCATTGTAATATGTTATTAAAGTATACTCCTGGAATAAGTTTTGGAGTGGAATCTGATAAAAACAGGCTGTTGGCAGAAGCATATTGCATAAGGGGATATATGTATTTCTGTGTAGCTCGTATATGGGGAGATGCTCCTATAGAACTGGAACCGACAGAAAGTTCCAATAAGCCTAAATTAGCAAGGGAGCCGGCAGAGCAAGTTTTAGAACGGGCTCTAAGTGATGTGAATGCAGCAATCAATCTCTTCCCGGAAGAAAGTTATACGAATGGAAAAGGAAGAGCCTCAAAACCGGCATGTTATGCACTGAAAGCCGATATTTTGTTATGGAAAGCGAAAGTCTTGAATGGTTCTGAGCAGGATTTGAAAGATGTTATCACTTATGCTGATTTAGCAAGTAAAGGTCTTTCTTTTGAAGACAATTTTGCCGATATTTATGGTACTAAATATGGAAAAGAAGTGATATGGACTATTCACTTTGAGATTTATGAAAAGGAAGCCCAATATAGTCAAAGTTTGAAGCCAAGAGATGTATTTGTGGAAAAGGCAGTAAATAAAGATGAAATACCTTATGCAAAAGGTGGGGCTCGCAGTACTTATGCACCAAGCTCTTTTTTAATAGATCTTTTTTATGCTAATCCCACTGATATTAGAACAAAAGAGTCTTTTATAATAGCTAAGGATGCGGGAGGAAATGAGATCGGTATTTTCGATAATAAGATGAAGGGGACAAAAACAGAAGGTGATCGTACCTATGATTCGGATATTATCATTTATCGACTTGCAGAGATGTATTTGTTCAAGGCCGAAGCTTATGCAGCATTGAATCAGACACCGCAGGCTATCATTGAGTTAAATAAAGTCAGGGATCGTGCTAAGATAGGTATTTATAATGGAAGTACGGATAAAAAAGTAGTGGAAAAGGAGATTCTGAATGAGCGTGCAAGAGAATTATATCTTGAAAGGAAAAGATGGCCTGATCTTCTCAGATTCCATTTTGGTGGAACAATAGATGTCTATCAGGAAGTTCCGAACTTGAAAAAGAAAGCTATTGATAATATTATTATTCCATTATATCTCGCAATTCCACTAAGTGATATGAATATTAATCCTAATCTGAAACAAACCCAAGGATATGAAAACTTATAAGATTCTGACATGTATATTTCTTATGACGAGCCTATTTACACAGGCTTGTCAAAAAGATGATGATTCACAAGATACTCCGGTTCCACCTTCACCTGAAGAGGAAGTTCCAGCATCCCAATTCGATTATGTCTATAGTCAGGGAGTAGACGGATATGAAGTCTATAGAATACCTGCTATTGTTAAAACGCAGAGTAATACCTTATTGGCATTTGCAGAGGCTAGAAAAGCTAGAAGTAATGGAGACAGTGGAGATATAGATCTTGTTGTTAAGCGTTCGTCTGATAATGGAAAAACATGGAGTAAACAAATAATGATATGGGATGATGGGCAGAATACTTGTGGAAATCCTGTTCCGATTGTTGATGATAAAGGTAGAATACATTTGTTAATGACATGGAATTATCAAACAGATAAGTGGGGAACAATAACCAATGGAACCGGAGAAAACACTCGGCGTCCGTATTATACCTATTCGGATGATGACGGTGTCACTTGGGCATCTCCTGTTGAGATAACTTCTGCTGTGAAAAAAGAAAAATGGGATTGGTACGCTACTGGACCTTGTCATGGTATTCAAATTCAGAAAGGGACCAATAGGGGACGTTTAATTGCTCCAAACTATTTTACTACTAGGGAAAATGGAAAAGTAAAAAGTTATTCGCATATTATTTATTCTGATGATTACGGAAAGACATGGAAACCAGGTGAACCAACTCCGGTTAGTGGTGTTGGCGAATGTTCTGTTGCTGAAATAGGAGAGGGAACTTTAATGTTGAATATGAGAGCGGATGAAGGATTCTACCGAAAAAATAGTATTAGTCAGGATGGTGGTATAACGTGGTCTAATCCTCAAGCTAGCAACGATCAAATAGATTGTAAATGTCAGGGTAGTATACTATCAATAGGACAATCTGTTTTTCTCTCAAATGCAGCTTCTGCTACAGAACGTATTAATATGACTATTAAGAAAAGCTCTGATGGTGGAAAAAGTTGGAAAGGGCAATATATTGTGTATGAAGGAAACTCTGGTTATTCGGATTTGGTTGAACTCTCTGATTCACAGATTGCTCTTATATATGAAGGTGGAGAAAAAAGATATACAGATGGATTGGCTTTTAAAGTTGTCAATATAAAATCGATACAATGAATTGGTGTCAATACATATTGTTCAGACTGTTTTTATTTTCCTGTTCTGATGTGCAGGAGAATACAGATATAAGTTTAACACGCATAAATATGAGTATAAAGAAAAGTGCGGATAATGGTAAAACATGGTCGGCAGGATATGTCGTATATAGTGGGGCTTCGCCTATTCTGATATCGTAATGTTCTCTGATAATGAAATAGGAATTTTATATGAAAATGGCAGCTCAAAGCTATACGAAAAGATTAGTTTTGAGAGAATTAGAATTAATAAAATACAATGAATTTAATATATCACTGATATGAAAAGAAAAGTTTTATATTTATTACAGTGTGTCGTTATGATAGTATTGTCTGCTTGTTCTGAAGATGATTTGCAATCATTACAGGCAGCATTTGAATCGAATGTTCAGGAAGTCACAATGGGTGAAAGTGTCACTTTCAAAGATGCTTCTATCGGTGAACCGACTAAGTGGAACTGGCATTTTGATGGAGGAGAACCGGAGACTTCGGTCTTATTCAGTCCTAGTGTTGTGTACAATAAACCTGGAGTTTATTCTGTCATTTTGTCTGTTGGACGAGGAAGCAATGTTAATGAAATTGTGAAAGAACAATATATTACTGTCAACTACCCATCTCAGATAACAGCCAACTTCTCTGCAGATAAGACTACTGCAACAAATGAAGATATTATATCTTTCAAAGATTTATCTAAAGGCTATCCTAATGAATGGTTGTGGAGTTTTACTCCTAAAGAAGGTGGAGAAATTATTACTTCAACAGAACAAAATCCACAAATGATGTTCTCTCCGGGAATTTATACGGTTAAATTAGTGGCAAAAAATCCGAAAGCATCTTCTGATAAAGTAATGGTGGATTATATCACTGTTATTGATAAGAATGCGATTGCCGCAGATTTTGGAGCACAATGCCGGAATACATATGCCGGAGGATATATTCACTTTTTAGATAAAACATTGGGAATGGTGGAAGACTGGAAATGGACTTTTGAAGGAGGTAATCCTTCTGTTTCAACAGATCAGAATCCTGTGGTGCAGTATGTAAATCCTGGAAAATATAAAGTGACGTTAACGGTCAAAAACTCGGTGAACAGTTCCGTAAAAGAGAAAGAAGGATACGTATATGTCATTTCTGCAGAAAAACTAGTGTTATATTTACCATTCGATGGTGATAATAAAGATATAGGTCCCAATCAATTGAACCCTGAAGAACTTATAGGAGGAACTGGGGCAAATGTCTATAATGCTCCGGCACGTTTTTCTGGCGAAAGTGCTGAATGTAGATTCGCTGCTCATTTCCAGGGAGATAAAGAAAATTATTCAATATTGTCTATTCCTGAAGAAGGGTTAAAGAGCCACTATACGGAGAGTGAGTTTACTGTTGCATTCTGGGTGAAGACTTCAAATATGACTGGAAAGAATGCTATATTCCATCAAGGTGTTGGTCCTGGTGCTACATATACTGATCCTGTCCCAAGACAAAGTTGGTTCAGACTTGATACTAGTGGTAAAACTGTTGTGTTCTGCGTAGAATATAAAGGTAAGGCTGGAAACTGGGCTGAATATGAAGGAAAACGGATGGATGATGGTGAATGGCATCATTATGTTTGTGTTTATCAAAAAGTTGATGGCAAAAGGGATAGTTATCTTTATATAGACGGAGAAAAAGTTATTGAAAAGAAAGGGGTTATTGACAAAGTAGTTGATAATTGGCCATATTACATTGGTTGTAATTATCGCTTTACTAATGGAGCATTTGCCCCTGAAAACTTTTTAAATGGTTATCTGGATGATTTTATTTTGTACGAAAGAATATTATCAGAAAGTGAAATAAAAGAATTATATAATAATTAAATATTAATAGGTAGAACTTCTCTATTATAAAGAGGAGTTCTACATTAAAGAGTTTTCATAATATGAAAAAAATTATCTCACTTGTTTTTATGTTTATTAGTTGCATTGGGATATATGCTCAACAAATAATGGACGCAACTGCGGCATATAAAAAGGCGAATGACTTATTGGAACGATTGACGATAGAAGAGAAGGCACTTATGGTCAGAGGATATAATAAATTCTTTATTAAAGGATTCGAAGAGAAAGGGATACTTCCCATTTACTTGTCGGATGCAACACAAGGAGTAAATATCCGAAATAATTTGCCTGATCCTAATGTGGTGAAACAATTGGAACGCTCAACAGCTTTTCCTTCTCCTATATTGTTAGCCTCTACATTTTCTCCAGATCTATCTTACCAATATGCAAAAGCTATTGGTGAGGAATGTAGAGCCGGAGGTATCGAAGTTTTGTTGGGTCCTGGATTAAATATTTATCGACAATCTCAATGTGCAAGAAACTTTGAATATTTTGGAGAAGATCCTTATTTAGTATCTCAAATGGTAAGTCAATATGTAACGGGACTTCAAAGTACAGGCACAGCGGCTTGTTTGAAGCATTTCTATGGGAACAACACCGAATTTTATCGTAAACGGAGTAATTCTATCATTAGCGAACGAGCTATGAATGAAATCTATTTACCTGGTTTTAAGGCAGGAATAGATGCAGGTGCTATGTCTGTAATGACCTCGTATAACCAAATTGATGGAGAGTGGGCTGGGCAAAGTTCATATGTTATTAAGAATATTCTTAGAGAAAAATTGGGATTTAAATGGTTGGTAATGAGTGATTGGAATTCGGTGTGGAATTTGGAGAAAGTTATTAAATCAGGACAGAATTTGGAGATGCCTGGTTCATATAATTTTGGAGAATCTGTGTTGGGTTTATACCATCAGAAAAAAATCACAGAAAAAGATTTAGATGATATGGTGCGTCCTATTTTGGCTACTTGTATTGCAATGGGATTTTATGATAGGTCCAAATATGACTTGTCTTTGCTTGATAAGTATCAGGAGCATGAAAAAATTGCACGACAAGTGGCAGAAGAAGGAATTGTTTTACTTAAAAACAGAGATAATATTTTGCCACTTGATCCAACAAAGAATAGAAAAATATTATTGACAGGTAAGTTTATATATGAAATACCTCGTGGCTATGGAGCTGCAGAAGTAATCGGCTACAATAATGTAAGTCTGATTGAAGCATTACAGAGAGCTTTTGGCAGAACAGTGTATTATATAGAAAAGCCTACTGTAGCTGATATAAAAGAGGCTGACATCGTTTTGCTAAGTATGGGTACGCGAGATAAAGAAGCAATAGAACGTCCATTTGCTTTGCCAAAAGAAGATGAATCATTAATGCGATATGTCACTAAAAATAATCCTAATACTATTGCTATCCTCAATACGGGATCAGCTATTGATATGTCTGCATGGAATGATCGATTGGCGGGTTTGATTTACGGGTGGTATGGAGGACAATCGGGTTTTGAAGCACTTACAGATATTATCACAGGTAAGGTAACTCCTTCTGGTAAGTTACCAATGACTATAGAAAAAACATTTGAGGACTCACCGGCATGGGGATACTTACCTAAAGGGGCGTCACTCTATAATGAACTTAAAAATGAGCATCTTATCAATGTGTATGATGTGAATTATGGAGAAAGTGTATTAGTGGGATATAGATGGTATGATACAAAAAATATAGAACCACTTTATCCTTTTGGGTATGGGCTTTCTTATACAACTTTTACATTGATTAAACCACGTTTGTCATCTAAAAAAATGAATGACCAAATGATAAGATGTTCGGTGACTATTACAAATACAGGAAGTCAGAAAGGAGCTGAAGTTATACAGCTATATCTCAAAGAAAATCAACCATCTGTGTCGCGTCCCGAGAAAGAACTGAAAAGGTTTAAGAAGATATTTTTAAATTCAGGAGAGAATCAAACTGTAGAATTTGAAATAACGCCAGAGGATTTGGCTTTCTGGGATGATGAAACGCATGATTGGAAAGTGAATTCCGGTCAATATTCTATTTTATTAGGAACATCCTCCAGACATATTAGTCATATTCTTTCTTTCACAAAAGAATGATTGTATAGCTGTCATTTTATTAGGAGATACAATAAGCATGAATTTCAGTTATGATGGAAAATCAAAAGGTCTTGATATATCGGCAAAAGGCTTTTGATTAATCATGAATTAGTAGGTTGAATCAAGTATTTTTCTTAATAATCAGTGTTTTCAGTAGCTTATTTTTATATTTGCGTATAAATGAAAGAAATATGATGAAAACTCTATTTATTAGGATACTTCGCTTTTTGATGCTTCTGATATTTATTGCTTCGTGTGGCATTGGATATGTTATCTACGAAGATACACTGACTGCCTGGTGGATACCTCTTGGAATGGCGCTTTTGATTGCTCTTGTTACTATCCCATTCTATAAGAAATGGATATGGCTGACAACCATGGATGGTAAAGTAATTAATTGTTTGTGTCATTTGGCTTGCATCGGTGCCATCAGTTATGTCTTGTTTCTTGGCGGTAATTATTGGTTTGCCGATCCTGCTTCCACACACGAAGAAACAGTGATGGTACAGAAAAAATATGTAGAAACACACAAGAAGACCCGTAGAGTAGGCAGGCATCGTTATGTTTCGGATGGCATACGTAAGGAATACTATTTGCAGGTAGCTTTTGAGAATGGAGCTGTGGAAGAGCTGCATGTGTCACTTTCCACTTATAATAAGGCCAAGGCAGGTGCATCGAAGATACTGACTTTACAAAAAGGCTTTTTCGGATTACCGGTGATTACAAAAGGACTTTAATCAATCATTATGATATAGATATGGAAAATAGAGAATTGTATGAAAGAATGTTGTCGGGGACTATGTATAATGATTTGTCTACAGAACTGGTTCAGAGAAGAGAACAAGTCGTTTTTCTGACTAATGATTATAACTCTACTTATGGAAAACCCAAAGAGGTTCGTGAAGCATTATTACGCAATTTGTTGAAAGGCATTGGGGAGAATGTTCACTTCGAACCCAATTTCCGGTGTGAGTTTGGATTTAATATCACTATAGGAAACAACTTCTTTGCTAATTTTGATTGCATCATGTTGGATGGGAATCTTATTACAATAGGGGATAATGTATTGTTGGGGCCACGTGTAGGATTGTACACAGCAAATCATGCACTTGATGCCCGGGAACGCATTATGGGAGGTTGCTATGCACATCCGATTGTAATAGAGGATAATGTCTGGATTGGTGCAGGCGTTCATATTATGGGTGGTGTTACCATTGGGAGAAATTCGGTAATCGGAGCAGGAAGTGTAGTGACTAAGGATGTGCCGGAAAATGTAATCGCTGCGGGAGTGCCATGTAAAGTAATTCGGGAGATCACGGATAAAGATAAGACCGACTTTTTAGGGTAGGTTGGCGTGTGCTATTAAAAAAAGTCACATCACTTTTAGAGGATATAAATCGTTCTGAAAGTGATGTGTCTTTTAAAAAGAGGTTCTTCTTTAAGTGAAATTCCATAGTTCGGACGATTTTTCGTCTTATCAATTTTGTGTTTTGTCTACGAACGGGATGCATTCGTCTCATTTCAAAAATCGGCAATCTTCTATACTCTATCTTCGTGACGAAATAAAAACAGAATAAAATCATGAAGATGAATAAAACTAGATTATTAGAAAAAATATCTATTCAGTCAGGTATCTCCGCAGATGAATGCAGCGCAGTACTCAAAACCTTTGAAAGAGTTCTTAGTGAAGAGTTAACCCGGAAAATACATCGTTATGGCGGGTGGATACTTTTGTTGGTTGCTTTGTTGGTATCCGCAGTGGCGTTTAGTCAGACACCGCAGAGAAAAGGACGGCCGGTACAGACAATCCGGGGAATGGTTATTGACGGGGATTCAAAACACCCGATACCGTATGCAACGGTGAGATTATCCGAAAAAGAGGGAACAGGTACGATAACAGACAGTCTCGGGCGTTTCAGCATACCACAGGTTCCTGTTGGACGGCATACGGTAGAGGCAGCCTTTATGGGATATGAGCCGGGTATTTTCAGAGAGATACTGGTAACTTCCGCCAAGGAGGTTTATCTGGAAATTCCTTTGAAAGAAAGTGTAAACGAACTCAATGAAGTAGTGATTCGTGCCAGAACCAATAAAGAGGAGGCGATGAATAAGATGGCTACTACCGGAGCCCGTATGTTGAGTGTGGAAGAAGCGAGCCGCTATGCCGGAGGTTTTGACGACCCTGCCCGTTTGGTATCCTCCTTTGCCGGAGTGGCCCCCAGTGTATCTTCCAATGGAATATCCATTCATGGCAATGCTCCCCATTTGTTGCAATGGCGATTGGAAGACGTTGAAATTCCCAACCCGAATCACTTTGCGGATATTGCCACATTGGGTGGAGGAATACTTTCATCTCTTAGTTCGCAGGTATTGGGTAATTCCGATTTCTTTACCGGAGCTTTTCCGGCAGAATATGGAAATGCGGTATCCGGTGTGTTTGATATGAAATTGCGCAATGGCAATAACCAGAAGAATGAGAATACGCTTCAAGTGGGCATCATGGGAATTGATGTAGCTTCCGAAGGACCGTTAAGCAAGAAGCACAAAGCGTCCTATATTTTCAATTATCGGTATTCCACAACAGGACTTCTGAACTTGGAGGGCGGAAAGATGGACTATCAGGACTTGAACTTCAAACTGAATTTCCCGACACAGAAAGCAGGAACATTCTCTGTCTGGGGAACCAGCCTGATTGATAAATTCGGCAGTGATTTTGAAAAGAATACGGATAAATGGGAATATATGAGCGACCGTAACGAATCAAAAGACAAACAGTATATGGCTGCCGGAGGTATCAGCCACCGTTATTTCTTCAACAATGACGCATCATTGAAAACCACTATTGCCGGTACTTATTCACAACTGGACGGAGGAGCAACCATGTTTAACCACTCTCTGGAATCTACTCCCTACATGGATCTTAACTCGAAACATACCAACTTGATACTGACTTCAACTTTCAACCGTAAATTCAGTAACCGTTTTACTAATAAGACAGGATTTACGTATAATGCCATGTTCTATCAAATGAACCTTGCCATTGCTCCTTATGAAGCCGAATCACTGGAAACCGTATCTCAAGGAAAAGGCAATACGAGTCTGATATCTGCCTACAATAGTTCTTCTGTAGGATTGACGGAACGTTGGACGCTCAATGCCGGTATTTACGGGCAATTTCTAACCCTGAATAATAAGTGGTCTGTTGAACCCCGTATTGGTTTGAAATGGCAAGCTACTCCGAAAGCAACTTTCGCACTGGCTTATGGTATGTACAGCCGTATGGAGAAAATGGACGTCTATTTTGTGAAAACGAAAAGTACAGGAGACAAATCCGTCAACAAGGAACTCGATTTCACCAAAGCGCAGCACGTCATGTTGTCTTTTGGATACAAAATATCCGATCGCATGAATCTGAAAATAGAACCTTATATCCAATTTCTCCATGATGTGCCTGTGATGGCTGACAGCTCTTATTCCGTACTCAACCGCTCTGATTTCTATGTGGAAGACGCATTGGTTAATAAAGGAAGAGGACGCAATATAGGCATTGACATCACTTTAGAACGTTTCCTGGAAAAAGGACTCTATTACATGATTTCCGGTTCTCTTTTCGATTCCCGTTACCGGGGCGGAGACGGTGTGTGGTACAATACGAAGTTTAATCGGAATTATGTCATCAACGGACTGATTGGAAAGGAATGGATGCTGGGACGTAACAGGCAGAATATTCTTAGCATCAATCTGAAATTGACCTTACAAGGAGGTGACCGGTATTCTCCGATTGACAGGGAAGCAACGATGAATCATCCTGATAAAGAGGTACAGTATGACGAAACGAAAGCATTTTCTAAACAGTATTCTCCCATGCTTATCGGCAACTATACCGTGAGTTACCGCATCAACAAGAAGAAAGTCTCTCATGAGTTTGCAGTGAAAGGACTTAACTTTACCGGTGCGAAAGAACACTATGGACATGAATATAATGTGAAAACTGGAAAAATTGATGTTAGCGACGGTTCTACAACATTGACAAATGTGAGTTATAAACTTGAATTTTAGATAACCGATATAGAAGTCCAACCGGAAAAATGTTTTATCTTCGTCCCCGGAGATAAAACATCTTCCCTGATTAAATACACGATGGCTGAAACAATAACAACAGACAATAAATCTACTTTATTATATCGATTCCTCGTTAGTCCGGAACTTCGATGGGCGCGTTATCTGGTGCTTATTATGGTGTTGGCTACCATATCATTCAATCAGGTTTTTATTATATTCCTCGATTATCGGGATATATTGGGAGGATGGATTTATACATTCACTTTCTTATATCTACTGACTTATATAGGAGTTATTTATCTGAATCTTTTCTGGCTCTTTCCAAAGTTTTTGCTGAAAAGACGCTATCTAAGCTACATATCCTTACTTTCAGTAGCAATGATGCTTGCTCTGGCAATACAAATGGCAACGGAATATGTATCTTATTCCTGCTGGCCGGAATTTTACGAACGTGCCTCCTATTTCTCCATACCTATAGTGATGGATTATATATCTTCTTTCATGTTGTCTACACTCTGCATGATAGGAGGAACAATGACTGTTCTCCTGAAAGAATGGATGATAGACCATCAACGTGTCTCACAAATGGAAAAGGTTCACGTACTTTCGGAAGTGGAACAGCTAAAAGAACAAGTCAGCCCCGAACTTCTTTTCAAAACATTACATCATTCGGGGGAACTGACATTGAGCGAACCGGAAAAAGCCTCGAAGATGCTGATGAAATTAAGTCAACTACTTCGTTATCAACTATATGATTGCAGCAGAACAAAGGTATTGCTTAGTAGTGAAATTAATTTCCTGAATAATTACCTGACCTTGGAACAGAATTCCCAGGCACAATTCAATTATGAACTGCTTGCGGATGGAGAAGTAAATAGAACACTGGTTCCACCCTTGCTTTTCATTCCATTTGTGCAATATATTGTAAAATCAATCAACGAACAGCGAACATCAATCCCTGTTTCTCTCAAAATCCATTTGAAAGTAGAAGAGAACACAATTATATTCACCTGTCTTTGCCTACAAGTGAATCTTTTGGAAGATAAAGGACTTGAAAGAATCCGCCAAAGACTGAACTTATTATATGGCAATCGTTACAGACTATTCCTGACGACAGAAAGCATCTGGTTGGAATTGAAAGGAGGTGAAGTATGAACCTGAATACAGAACATAGAAGAATGGAAGATAAAAGTGTTACAGCTTTTTTGTTAAGTCCTCATTACCGGACATGCAGACATCTGTTACTGCAAATAATAGTTCTTTTGATGACTATTAATGTCTTTTGGTACGAACCTTTGCAGTCAGTTTCTTTTTGGCGGCGTTTTGGTGGATTCCTGGCATATTTTGTTTCCATTAATACAGTAATCTATATGAACCTGTATATATTAGTACCCTGTTTTCTGTTGAAGAACCGCTTAGGTCATTATGTCCTGGCGGCTGTCCTGACGAATTTGGTAGTCATCGTCTTCCTTTCAATCACCCAGGGATTACTCTTTGAAGTAATTCTGCCCGGAAAAGATCCTGGCAGATTCGCTACTTTCATTAATACTTTTTCGGGGATACTGACCATCGGTTTTGTTACCGCAGGTTCGGCAGCCATATCGCTGTTTACCCATTGGTTGCGCTACAACCTGCGTATTGACGAACTCGAGTCCACTACTTTGCAATCCGAACTGACATTTCTGAAGAATCAGATTAACCCGCATTTCCTTTTCAATATGCTGAATAATGCCAATGTCCTGATAAAGAGAAATCCGGAAGAAGCTTCCAAAGTACTTTTTAAACTGGAAGATTTGCTACGGTATCAGATTAATGACAGTTCGCGTGAAAGAGTTTCGTTGGCTTCGGATATCCGTTTCCTGAATGACTACCTGAATTTGGAAAAGATACGCCGTGACAATTTCCAGTTTACGTTGAGGCAGGAGGGAGAAGTGGATTCCATTTGGATTCAGCCTTTATTATTCATTCCTTTTGTGGAAAATGCGGTGAAACATAGTTTTGATAGTGAGCATTCTTCGTATGTCCATGTCTTTTTTAAGGTGGAGGCTCACCGGCTGGAATTCCGGTGTGAGAATTCTAAACCGGCTGTTGCAGTCCAGCAGGGTAAAGTCGGTGGAATCGGACTTGCCAATATTCAGCGTAGATTAGGATTACTGTATCCTGAACATTATAAGTTGGAACAAAAAGAAGATGAAAATCTCTATTCTGTAATTTTAAGTATAACATTATGAATTGTATCATTGTAGATGATGAACCCTTGGCACGTGAGGCCATGAAGTTATTGATAGAAGAATCCGATAATCTCCAGTTGATAGGCAGCTTTAATAGTGCTGCAACTGCTTCCGACTTTATGGAGCAGCAGGGAGTCGATCTGGTTTTTCTGGATATTCAGATGCCTGGGATTACAGGAATAGAGTTTGCCCGTACGATTTCCAAAAAAACACTGGTTATTTTCACCACAGCCTATACAGAATATGCGCTGGATAGCTATGAAGTAGATGCAATCGACTATCTGATTAAGCCCGTCGAAGCGGAACGTTTTCAAAAGGCGGTGGATAAAGCGTTATCCTATCATTCTCTATTATTGAAAGAAGAAAAAGAAGCTATCGAAACGATTGTTGCCGCTGAATATTTCTTCGTAAAGGCAGAGCGCCGGTATTTCAAGGTGAATTTCTCCGATATTCTCTTTATTGAGGGATTGAAAGATTACGTCATTCTTCAACTGAACGACCAGCGTATCATTACTCGCATGAGCCTGAAAGCCATATTCGATTTATTACCAAAATCTATTTTTTTGCGGGTGAATAAATCCTATATCGTCAATACCGATCACATCGAGTCATTTGACAATAATGATATATTTATAAAATCGTATGAAATTGCTATCGGTAATAGTTATCGGGACGACTTCTTTGAGGGTTTTGTAATGAAACAAAGATTGTGATTTTTCATTTTTGTTTGGTTACATAATTTTCAAATGGTATATTTGTAACCAAAATAAAGAATACGTGATTGGCACAACAGACTATATTAGTATTAAGTTAACTGATGAGACGCAGTTTCGTTCTATATTCGACAAATATTACATATCTTTATGTATGTTTGCTAATCAGTATGTCGAAAATGATGCATTAGCGGCTGATATTGTTCAGGAGTGTTTTGTGAAGTTGTGGCAGTTGCGCGATGATTTCATGTATGTGCATCAGATTAAATCATTCCTCTATACGTCGGTACGCAATAAATCTTTAAATGAACTGGAACATACCAAGGTCATGAACGAGTATGCACAGAAAGTTCAGGAAATGAGTAAAGACTCTTTTTTCCAAGACAAGGTCATAGCAGAAGAAAGTTACCGGATATTAGTGGATGCCATTGAAAAACTACCGCCACAGATGAAAAGCATTATGCAACTGGCGCTTGAGGGAAAAAGCAATCCGGAAATTGCTGAAACACTGAATATTTCCGGCGAAACGGTACACTCCCAGAAAAAGATTGCCTACCGTAAACTACGCGTATATTTGAAAGACTATTACTACCTGGTTTTTTACTTTTTATAGTTTCTTTTAAAAAAAATCATTTTTAATACACCCTGATTTTCAATTCACCTGTTTTAGTATAAACAACGATTAAAACATGTGAATTATGATAAACCAACATTTCTATATTGCAAGACTCATTGCCAGATACTTATCTGATGAAATCGAGGAAGAAGAACAGGCAGAACTGACCCGGTGGAGAAATGAATCGCCCGAAAACGAACGCCTTTTTCGGGAAATCTGCAAGGAAGAGAACATAAAGCAGAATATGCAGAAGCGGCAAACTTTCCATACAGAGGACGGATGGGAGGGAGTGCAAAGAAAAATCCAACGCCATCGGTTCAGACATCGGATACTGAATATATGTAAATATGCTGCTATTTTCATTTTTCCGGTGGTTATTGCTACTGTGGCAATATATAAGAGCGGTAATGAACCCCAGCCGTTATCTCAAGTAGCGAAACAAATTGTTCCGGGTGGTAAGAAAGCCGTTCTTATTCTGGATAATGGAGAAGCAATTGATTTGAAGTCTACCTCCGGCGTGGAATTGAAAGAAAAAGATGGTACAGTCATTCAGGTGGATTCTACAGCATTGAATTATCAGCAGGCTCCCGCCCGGACATCCGAAAAACTTGCATATAATAAGGTAAACGTTCCTCGTGGTGGTGAATATCAGCTGACGTTGAGCGATGGAAGTAAAGTACAGTTGAATTCTATGAGTTCCATCCGTTTCCCTGTTCAGTTTGCACAGGATTGCCGTCTGGTAGAATTGGAGGGAGAGGCCTATTTCGAAGTAAGCAAAACCGGACAGCCTTTTATTGTACAAACCAAAGGGATGAAAATAGAAGTATTAGGAACTACTTTTAATATATCAGCTTACGCAAACGAAGAATATCAAACTACACTTGTCAGCGGTTCGGTAAAAGTACAGACTGAAAATGGAAGCAACCGGATTCTGAAACCATCGGAACAGGCTTGTATTACTCCGGGCAGCAACCAGATCAATGTACGCAATGTAGATACTGCATTTTATACTTCATGGATACATGGAAAGATCAATTTCAAGGACCAGCGATTGGACGACATCATGAAAACTCTTGCCAGATGGTATGATATGGATGTAGTCTATGAGAATGAGGCGACGAAAGAGTTACGCTTCGGTTGCTATGTTAACCGCTATAATGAGATTACCCCATTGGTGAAATTGTTGGAGCAAACGGGTAGAGTAACTGTCACAGTAGAAGGAAAAACTATCAAAATATTCACTAATCATTAATCCCTGTTTTATGGAAAAACTACGTAATGTTGCCAGATTTGGGAAATATGGAAAACGTCTTTGTATGATGTTCCTTTTTCTCTGTATTACGACTTCAGGGCTGATGCGCGCATCTGTATTCGCACAGACCACGGTTACAGCCAAATTCAGAAATGTAACACTGAATGAAGTTCTTTGGGAAATTCAGAAACAAACGGACTTTACCTTTATCTACAGCACAAATGATGCAAAGAAAGTCAGAGTGGAAAATCTGGATGTGAAGAATGAACTGATTTCTGAAGTGCTTAACAAATGCCTGCGAAATAGCGGACTGACTTATACGGTTCATGATGGAGTAATTGCCATCCGTAAGGCTGAACCCGTTAGGACGGAAACTGTTGCACGTGAGAAATATACGATTACAGGGAAAGTAATTGAAGATAGTGGAGAGCCGATAATCGGAGCTAATGTCATCGTGAAAGGTACAACTAACGGTATGATGACTGATATGGACGGTAATTTCCATCTGGAAGTTACAGACAAGAAAGTGACTCTGATGGTTTCTTATATCGGTTATACGTCACAGGAGGTAGTTGCAACTCCCGGCAAGCCGATGAGCATAATCCTGAAAGTGGATAATAACCTGTTGGACGAAGTGATTGTAACGGGATATGGTACTTTCAAGAAATCGGCTTATGCAGGTTCTGCCAGTATCGTAAAGACAGATGCTGTGAAAGATGTGCCTAATGTATCTTTCCAACAGATGTTGGAGGGGGCGGCTCCCGGTGTCAGCGTAAATACCGGTTCGGGTATACCGGGTTCGTCAACGTCCATCCGTATCCGTGGTATGGGTTCGTTTAATGCCTCCAATTCTCCGCTGTATGTAGTGGATGGTGTTCCCGTATTGTCGGGTAATATTGGTGCATCTGGTAGTGATTCCGGTTTGGATGTAATGTCTACCTTGAATACATCGGATATTGAAAGCATCACTGTTATCAAGGATGCCGCTGCTGCTTCACTTTATGGTTCACGTGCAGCGAATGGAGTTGTCATTATTACTACGAAACAAGGAAAAGCAGGTAAACCGGTCTTTAAATTGAAATCGGATTGGGGATTCTCTAATTTTGCCATGCCTTTCCGCGAATTGATGGGCGGACAGGAACGTCGTAACCTGATCCACGAGGGGCTTCGAAATTATGCTTTAACTTATAGCGGTAAGACCGATGATGAGGTGGGACTTCATCAGGGGATGACCGAGAATGAAGCATGGGCTTATGCCGATTCGAATATTGACCAGTATGCACCGATCCCTTGGTGTGGTTTTGTGAATTGGGATGATTATCTGTTCCGTAACGGTAGCCACCAGAATTACGAGTTTTCAGCTTCCGGCGGACAGGAAAAGATTAAATACTATACGTCCATCGGCTATATGAAGCAGGATGGTGTTACGATAAACTCCGGTCTGGAACGTATTTCTGCACGTTTGAATGTAGACTATCAAATGGCTAAATGGATGAATATCGGTGCAAAGATACAGTTCTCCAAAGTGAATCAGGATACTTATTCGGAAGGGACATCGTATACTTCTCCAATTTACGGTACGCGTAATGGAGCCACACCGTCTGACCCTATATGGAATGAAGACGGCACCTGGAACCGTGCATTAATCAAATTGGATGACCGTAACCCGATGTTATCAAATTCTTATAATTTTAAGAGAGAATATGCGACTCGTTCTTTCAATACCGTATATGCATCATTCGATATTTGGAAAGGAATCAAGTTTGCGTCTACATTCAGCTATGATTTTGTGATGAACAAGTCTCGTGCATGGAAAGACCCGCGTACCAGTGACGGTGACGATGATAACGGGCGTTTCAGCAAAGATTATAATGATATTACCAATATGACATGGTCTAATATTCTGACTTATCAGACAAAGATCAAGAAAAAACATAATCTGGACCTTTTGGCTGGTTATGAAATCAACAGTAAGGAGTCGGATGGACTGGGAACTACTATCTCTAATTTTGCACGCTGGGATAAACCGGAAGTCAACAATGGTGTAGTGTATCAGAGTATGGGAGGTTCTAACAGTACGACGCGTATTGTCTCTTATATTACACGTGCCAACTATGATTATGACAACAAATACTATCTGGGAGCGAGTTGGAGAACAGACGGAAGTTCGCGATTGGCAAGAGAGAATCGTTGGGGAAATTTCTGGTCATTGTCCGGTGCATGGAGAGTGAGTAGCGAGAGTTTTATGAAACCTCTTCAGAACTGGTTAAGTGACCTGAAACTTAGAGTTTCTTACGGTGTGAACGGAACTCTGCCGTCTTCTTATTATGGATATATGGGATTGAGCAGTCTGACTAGTAATTATAACGATAATCCGGGTATCACGCAGTCGCAACTGAAAAACAAGGAACTGACTTGGGAAACCAACTACAACTTCAACTCCGGTATCGACTTGGGATTCTTCGACAACAGACTGAATGTTACATTTGAATATTACGTTCGTACAACGAAAAATCTGCTTTACAGCCGGCCATTATCTCTTGCAACAGGTTTCTCAAGTTATCTTGCCAACATAGGTAAATTACAAAACAAGGGATATGAATTGGAAATTCGTTCAACTAATATCGAGACAAAAGATTTTCGTTGGAGTACTAGTTTGAATCTGGGACATAATGCCAATAAAATCCTGAAGTTGGACGGAGATTTGAAACAAGTAACCAGCGGAACATCTATTCATAAGGTAGGTTTGCCCTATTCTACCTATTATATGATTGAATTTGCAGGCATCGACCCGGCAGACGGTGAACCGATGTTCTATAAGAATACGACGGATGAAAATGGAAATCTGAACAAAGAAACTACTAAAGATCCGCGTAGTGCGGAAAAAGTGATACTGCAATGTGCCGATCCTACTATCACCGGTGGACTGGGTAACAGCATCTCTTATAAGTGGTTTGATCTGAATTTTAACGTGAATTTCTCTTTTGGGGCATGGAACTATGACGGCGCGGCAGGCAAACTGGAACACGGTGGCGATGGAACGCTGAATATTCCTATTTATTACCGGAAACGCTGGCAGAAGGAGGGTGATGAAACGAGTATTGAACGTTTTGTAGTCGGTAGATCAATTTCCATGACCGATTATGCTACCACACGTCGTTTATACAGTGGAGATTATGTTCGTCTGAAGAATCTGACTTTCGGCTTTACACTGCCGAAGACATGGACCCGGAAAGTGGGTATCGACAATATACGTCTGTATGCATCGGGCAATAACCTGTTAACTTGGGCGGCATACGATTATATTGACCCCGAATCGGGTTCATCACCTAGTTGGGATACTCCTCCGATGAGAACCTATACATTCGGTTTGGAAGTGAAATTCTAAGTGCATTAATCTATAAATGAATAAGTATGAAAAAGATAAAATATATAGCTTTAGGTGTCTTTGCAACCTTATTGAGTAGTTGCGGAAATGACTGGTTAGATTTGCAATCTTCCACAGCTATAGAAACCGATGGTTCATTGACCGAATTAAGAGATTTTGAATTTGTGCTGAACGGTGCATACAGCAGTATGCAGTCATCCAGTTATTATGGAGCAGATATGTTCTGTTATGGTGATTTGAGGGGAGATGACATGAAATCTTATAAGTCTTCCAGCACCAATGTCAGTTTCTATACATTCAAGTACAATAAGACGAATGGACCTAGTGGTTTCTGGGGGATGTACTACGGTATTGGTAAGAACCTGAACATTTTATTCCGGGATATTGAAAAGATAAAGCTTGTTCCCGATCGGGAAATTACAACTCCGAAACTGGAGAAGCTGACAGAGCAGGAATATTATAATGACTTGAAAGGAGAGGCTTTGGCAATACGTGCCTTGTTGCTGTTCGATATGACACGTATTTACGGGTATCCTTATCTGAAAGATAACGGGGCATCACTGGCTGTGCCCATTATTGATAAAGTGGTAGAAGATAAGAATATCAAACCTTCCCGCAATACGACCGCCCAATGTTATAAGGCCATCACAGACGACCTGACAGATGCGGTGAAGCTGCTTCGTCCGGTAAAGAAAGAGGGTAAAATCAATAAATGGGGGGCAATGACATTATTAAGCCGGGTTTATCTCTATATGGGGAATGACAAAGAGGCATACGATGTGGCTGCCGAAGCTATCAAAGGTGCGGAAAAACAAGGCTATAAGTTGTGGACCAATGATGAATATGCCAAGATATGGGCTACTCCGTTCAATAGTGAACTGTTGTTCGAAATTGTGAATCTGACAACTGATAGTCCGGGAAAATCATCCATCGGTTATCTTAGCACCAAATATAATCTGATAGCTACCGAAAAGTATTGGAAAGACTACATGAAAGACAATTCCGATGATGTTCGTAGTCAGATGGTGTCTACGGCAAGTAGCAGTAAACCTTATTGCTTGAAATATCCGGCCCAAGGTTCTAAATCGTATGAAGATGCCAATATCCCGGTTTTCCGTCTGTCGGAACTCTATCTGAATGCGGCTGAAGCTGCGATTAAGAGGAATGATATACCTAATACGCGCAAGTATCTGAAACCTATTTATGCACGTACGGGTAAGGATCTGGATGCTGTGGCGGATGAAGGTATAAATCTGGATCTGGTGCTTGAACAGCGCCGCATTGAATTTTGGGGAGAGGGACAACGTTTCTTTGATTTACTTAGAAATAACAAGAAAGTGATACGTGAAGATTATTTGAGCGAAGTTCCCAATGAAGCAGTAGAGTTTGATTGGAGTTATTATAAAATCGTTCTTCCTGTTCCTAACCACGAAATGGAGTACAATGAAAATATGGTTCAGAATCCGGAATATGAATTGCATTAATTAACGCATTAACGTATAGAAATTATGAAAAAGATATATAGCATCTATTTCCTTTTGGGTTTGTTCATCACGGCCTTTTATTCGTGCGGGGAAGATCTGACTCCCGTGGGACCGGATATAGCTGAAATCACTCATTTCCGTAATGATGGTCCTTACCTTTTCTATGAAAACGGTAGACTTAAAATTCTGGAAGTGACTAAAGATAATGCATTGAACATTCGTGAAGAATCCGGATTACCGGCCGGATTGAAACTGGATGTGTATTCGGATGATAATCAGCTCCTTTTTCAGGTACCCATTAATAAGATTGAGAATTTTGAACGTCCGGCATGGGAAAACCGTACCGAGTATGCTAAAACATTTGCCGTATCCGACCTTCACGGGCGTTTCGACTTGTTTGCCGCTATTCTGAAAACAGGGGAAGTGATTAATGATAAATATGAATGGATATATGGCAGTAACCATTTGGTGATTGATGGTGATATTTTCGATCGTGGAGCAGACGTACTTCCTATTTTATGGCTCATATACAAATTGGAATTTGAGGCGAAAACTGTTGGCGGCAGAGTGACAACCATCTTGGGGGATCACGAAGAAATGATAATGCGTGATAATCTGAAATATACGTATGCCAAGTACAACACTCTTTCGCAAAGAGCGATGAACATGACCTATGGAAAAATGTGGGGACTGACGAATGTGATGGGTAACTGGCTGCGTTCTAAAAACACCATTCAGATTGTAGGTGAAAACCTTTATGTTCATGCAGGATTGAGTAAGGTGTTTATGGAACGCGAAGAGACAATTCCCGAAATCAATGAACTGGTGAGCAAGAGCATTTACCTTTCAAAAGAGGAACGGAAAAAACAATATCCGGATATTGCCGATTTCCTTTATAGTGATAGTTATAACGGTCCGTTGTGGTATCGTGGAATGGTTAAGACTGGCAGTGAGTACAGTCCGATAAAGGAAGCGGATGTAGATAAACTTCTGGCTCAATATGATGTCAAACGTATTATTATCGGTCATACGGAAAATAGTCGTGTGAAGTATACCTATAATAAAAAGGTATATGATATTTGTGTTAACCATCCCAAAGCTTTTGAAAAAGAAACTCGTGCCGTGGTTATTGAAGGAGATGATATTAAAGCCATCAATGACGAAGGAGAATTAGTAACGATTAAAAAATAAACTTCAAGAAAGAAAAGAATATGAGCACTCGTTTTTTGAGATTATTTCTTTCTACTCTTGTTCTCGTTTTAATAAGTTCCGGCATTCAGGCCGGAACTTATCATTCAGGAGATAAGAAAAAAGAAAAATTATCTGGTGACGGACCCTATATACTCTATCAGGCAGACGGTAGTACGCGGGTTATTAATGTCAATAAGAAAGGACGGATTACAGACAAGACTTATGCGACATTACCTAAAGATTTCAGTTTCCGTGTGACGGACCATGAGGGACGATATCCGTTTGATGTAAAACTCCATCCATTGAAAAGACCGGAGTGGCAATATACCCGTCCGGAAAAAGTTTTTGTGATATCCGATCCTCATGGGCGGCTGGATTGTGTGATTAGTCTGTTACAAGGAAATGGAGTGATTAATGATAACTATCAATGGAATTTCGGTAGCAATCATTTGGTGATTATCGGAGATGTTTTCGACCGTGGCAAGGATGTACTGCAGATCTTCTGGCTGTTCTATAAATTAGAAGACGAAGCGGCTAAAGCGGGAGGTCATGTCTCTTTCCTTTTGGGAAACCATGAGGCTCTGGTGTTGTCCAACGATCTTCGCTATACAAAAGATAAATATAAATTGCTGGCAGAAAAACTGGGAGTGGAATATCCTTCATTATTCGGCACAAATACCGAATTAGGCCGTTGGCTTGCAACACGTAATACAATGCAAATCATTGGAACCGATTTATATGTACATGCCGGATTAGGAAAATTATTCTATGATAAGGACTTGAATATCCCCACTGTGAACGAGGAAATGAGCCGGGCACTTTTCATGAGCAAAAAAGAGCGTAAGGCGCTTTCTCCACTGACTGATTTTCTGTATGGTAATGACGGTCCGATCTGGTATCGCGGCCTGGTGAG
Source organism: Bacteroides sp. MSK.18.37 (assembly GCF_019129155.2). Taxonomy (NCBI): domain Bacteria; kingdom Pseudomonadati; phylum Bacteroidota; class Bacteroidia; order Bacteroidales; family Bacteroidaceae; genus Bacteroides; species Bacteroides sp. MSK.18.37. Next base: position 5,170,030 of record NZ_JAHOIB020000001.1, read on the forward strand.
AGAAGATCCCAAGTATAAACCGTTGGTACAGGACTCTTTACAAATGATGTTGGATCGTTATATGGTAAAACATATCCTTATGGGGCACACTATCTTCAAGGATATTTCAACCTTTTATAATGGTAAAGTCATCGCTGTCAATGTTGACAATAAGGAGAATCGGAAGAAAAAGCGTGGACGGGCTGTATTGATAGACAATGGAGTTTATTACGTCGTTGGTGACGACGGGGTTCAGAGAAAACTATAATGAGTTTAACTAGAACTAGCCCCCTATCCATCTTCAAAAGACGAATAGAGGGCAGTCACCATGACGAGAAAAAAGTCGAAGTCTATTGCTTTGTTTCGTTATTTTGTTTCAGAAGAAATTCATCAATTGCTTTTTTAAGCTGGTCTTTGGGCATAGCTCCCTGCATGATTCTAGGTTCCTCTTTCATTGGAATCATCAATAGGGTAGGGATGCTGCGGATACCGAATGCCGCTGCCAGATCTTGTTCTTTGTCCACATCAATCTGGTAGATATCTACTTTACCGCTATATTCTTTGCTAAGTTCTTCCAGAATCGGGTGCATCACCTTACATGGACCGCACCAGGTAGCATAGAAATCTACGATAGCAGGACGGCTGCCCTCAAATTTCCAATCGTTCGGATTGGCTTCATAATTATATACTTTCTTTAAAAAATCGGCTTTATTTAATGCTACTACTTCCATTTTATTGTCCTCCTTTGTTGATTCATTACTCTTTTTATTTTCTCCGCTGTTGCCTGCACAAGCTGTGGTTGCCAATATAACGGCAAAAGCACTCAATAAACCTTTCATTAGTTTCATATACTATTCTTTCTTTTTGTTTTCTCTGTTGCAAAGATAGGGGATATAAAGGGAGTAAAAAATAGCAATTTGACAGAAACTCTTGGCAAAACTTCCCTCGGATAGTTACTGAACGCTAAAATTTGTCTATTATTCTTTGGAGGAAATAAAAATAAGCACTACTTTTGCCGCGATAAAATGAGTATTCACCCTTTAAAAACAGATGGAAAGGGTATTAATTATGTTGGAGCTATAATATTTTCAAATTAGGACTAAGTTGTCTCGTCGAGAGGATGAGGCTTTGCAACTTATTGTTTTTACACTGAACTTATGGTTCTTATATTGACCGCAATTCTACTAACAAGCGGTAATCGTTGATTAGTCCTGCAATCACTTTTTATATTTTAAATTAATCACTTTAATGCGGTGGTGAGGTATTTCATATCCATATCCAAAGCATTGGTATCACGTGTATTGCATTGTTGTCTGCCGGTGAGGCCGACAGGGAATGCTGTATGCGAACGAAAAAAGAGTATGGGAATACGATTAAAAGATTTAAGCAAACTGGGATACCGGGATAATGTTGCCCGTAGTCTGGTAGTGGACATTGTGAGCAAACATTGCAAATACGACACTAAAGAACAGATTGAAATGACATTGAGCGATATACTCGAGCATCCCGAATCTTACAAAAATAATGAAATTTGGAATAAGCTGGCCGAACGCCTTTCGCCTACTATCATAGCGAAAGAGTTTATAGCTTATGATTTATTGGATGAGCCGTTGATGTATAAAACCTATGGAGGTAAATTTATCGAAACGCTTGCCAAACAACAGATGAACCTGGCTATGCGCTTACCTGTAACGGTGGCCGGAGCATTGATGCCTGACGCTCATGCCGGATACGGGTTACCTATCGGTGGAGTGCTTGCTACGGATAATGTAGTGATTCCGTATGCCGTAGGCGTTGATATCGGTTGTCGGATGAGCCTGACGGTATTTGATGCCAGCGCTGACTTCCTGAAACGATATACCTATCAGATGAAAGAAGCCTTGAAAGATTTCACTCATTTCGGTATGGATGGCGGATTGGGTTTTGAGCAAGAACATGAGGTGTTGGATAGGGAAGAATTCCGTTTGACGCCTTTGTTGAGAGATTTGCATGGAAAGGCAGTACGTCAACTGGGGAGTTCCGGTGGTGGCAATCATTTTGTAGAGTTCGGCGAGATCGCTCTGCAAGAAAATAACGTGTTGAATCTTCCGGAAGGAAATTATCTGGCATTGTTGTCACATTCCGGTTCACGAGGATTGGGAGCTGCCATTGCCAAACATTACAGCCTGTTGGCACGTGAAGTGTGCAGGCTTCCCCGTGAAGCACAGCATTTTGCCTGGCTGGATTTAAACACTGAAGCGGGGCAGGAGTATTGGATGAGTATGAATCTGGCAGGTGATTATGCCCGTGCCTGTCATGAGCGAATTCATTTGAATTTGGCGAAAGCATTAGGGTTGAAGCCGCTCGCTAATGTCAACAACCATCATAACTTCGCTTGGAGAGAGGAAATAGCACCGGGGCGTATGGCAATCGTGCATCGCAAAGGAGCTACTCCGGCACAGAAAGGACAAGCGGGATTGATTCCCGGTAGCATGGCTACTGCAGGTTATCTGGTTTGTGGCAAAGGGATGGAAGCTGCTTTAAATTCGGCTTCTCATGGAGCCGGCAGGGCGATGTCCCGCCAGAAGGCAAAAGATAGTTTTACGCAATCGGCTTTGAAGAAACTACTGTCGCAGGCGGGAGTGACTTTGATTGGTGGGAGCGTGGAAGAAATGCCACTGGCATATAAAGATATTGACAGAGTGATGTATACACAGGAAACGCTGGTGGAAGTGCAGGGTAAATTTATGCCTCGCATCGTTCGAATGAATAAGGAGTGATGTGATGAAAGAAATTAGTATTTAATTAAAAAAAAAGAAAGAAATGATATCAGAGAAATATGGTCGCACTTATCACTATCCGTTCTCTCCCGGAACGACTAGTGACGACCGGATTAACCATACGTATTGGGAGGACATCCAACGGATTCGGACATTGGTGCATACCGAGAAGCTGGATGGAGAGAATAATTGTTTAAGTCAGTGGGGTGTTTTTGCCCGTTCGCATGCTGCTCCTACTACTTCACCTTGGACGAGGCAACTGCGTGAGCGTTGGGAATTGATAAAGAATGATTTGGGTGATATAGAAATCTTTGGAGAGAATCTATATGCCGTACATTCCATAGAATATCAGCGATTAGAAACGCATTTTTATGTTTTTGCAGTCCGCTGTATGGATCAGTGGCTGTCGTGGGAAGAAGTAAAGTTTTATGCAGCTTTATTCGACTTTCCTACTGTTCCGGAGTTGAAGATAGAGTCTGTTTCCGGTTTGACACCGGAACTATTAAAACAGGAAATCATCCGTATGTCACAAGAACCGGCTATCTTCGGCTCTTGTGAACCGTGGACGAAAGAGGTTTGTACCCGTGAGGGAGTAGTCAGCCGCAATGTCGGAGAATATCTGGTAAGCGAATTTGCACATAATGTATTTAAGTATGTGCGGAAAGGACATGTTAAAACAGACGAGCATTGGACACGTAACTGGAAGCGTGCCCCGCTTGTTTGGGAATTTAATAATGAAAAGGAGGAATAAAGATGAATTGGAAATTGATAGAAGATAAATCGTGGTGCTCACTCGAACAACAGTTCGAGTGGGTGCGCGAAATGAATACTGTTCAGCAGGATATTCGTTATCATGCCGAGGGCAGTGTAGCCGAACATACCCGTATGGTGTTGGAGGCATTGCAGCAGTCTTCCGCTTATCATTCTCTTTCTACTTTGGAGAAAGAACTTATTTGGACATCTGCCTTGTTGCATGATGTTGAAAAACGTTCAACTTCCGTGGATGAAGGAGAGAGGCGGGTATCTGCTAAAGGACATGCCAGAAAAGGAGAGTACACTGTCCGCACTATTTTATACCGGGATTGTCCTGCTCCATTCCATATCCGGGAACAGATTGCATCTTTAGTCCGGTACCATGGATTACCTGTTTGGCTGATGGAGAAGCCTGACTCTGTGAAGAAACTCTGTGAAGCTTCTTTACGGGTAGATACTTCATTGCTAAAGATGTTGGCCGATGCTGATATCAGAGGACGCATTTGTGAAGATAAGAATGAACTGCTGGAAGCACTGGAACTGTTTGAGATTTTCTGCCGTGAACAGGATTGTTGGAAGAAACCAAGAGAATTTGCCACTGATTATGCACGTTTTCATTACTTCCATACTGAAGACAGTTATATCGATTATGTCCCTCACGAACAGTTTAAATGTGAAGTGACGATGTTGTCAGGACTTCCGGGAATGGGGAAGGATTATTATATTCAATCTGCTGGCATAGATGTTCCGGTGGTGAGTTTGGACGTCATTCGTCGAAAACACAAATTGAGTCCTACGGATAAGTCTGCGAATGGATGGGTAGTGCAAACAGCGAAAGAGGAAGCCAGAACGTATCTCCGCAAAGGTCAGGACTTTGTTTGGAATGCTACTAACATAACTCGTCAGATGCGTGCCCAATTGATTGGTTTGTTTGTTGATTATGGTGCAAAAGTAAAGATAGTCTATCTGGAACAACCATACCACATTTGGCGTCAACAAAATAAAAGCAGGGAATATGCACTTCCTGAATCTGTTTTAGATAAAATGTTGGATAAACTGGAGGTTCCTCAACTGGCGGAAGCGCATGAAGTCGTATATCATGTGGTATAAGCGACGTGAAAAGTTGATAAAGGTGATTCTAGAGCCACTCATTTGATGATGAGAAATAGAATTGTTATTTGTTAGAAGAATTATTGTGTATCAGAATTATATCCGTTATATTTGAGAATATTATGATGGTTGTAATTCTGATATCATGGAACACATAGTTAAAACTTATATTTTACTTTTATTCTCTTTATTAGTATCTTCTATAGGATATGCACAAGAAGAGAACGATATCATATATATTCAGGAAGGGAAATGGGGCGTTATTTTGTGTGGTGAACGTGGTTATGCTTGGCTGGATAATAAAGGAGATACTATTTTCGGCTTTGGAAAATTACAGGAAATTTCAGCTGATGATGACTTTAATTTGGTCTTGGCTGAAAAAGCCTTGTAGTGAAGAGGCAGGATAAGGTGGGAGTGGTGATGAAGGATGGTGAGCAGCTAATTCCCTGCGAGTATGATTCGATTTCTTCATGGTGGGAATATGGGCCTTCCGCGCATTATGTTGTGAAAGATAAAAAAGTGGGAATTATTGATTATATCGGTAAAGTATTACTTCCTACAGAATATGATAGTTTGGATTATGTAACTAAAGATGTTGTAATAGTAACTAAGGATAGTAAATATGGAGCTGTTGATATAAATAATAGATTAGTGCTTCCTTTCGAATATGATGATATTAGATTTGATATTGAGGAATGGTGTGCTACAGGTTATGAGTATATTAGATATATTTATGTGCGTAAAGATAAGAGATATTATAAATATGATAGAGAAACACCTATTATGGAAGTGATGCTTCAGAAAAGTATAATAGATAAGATATTTAAAAATTATTTGTAGTTATATTTAACAGTTTCAAGGAAAGATGTGAGAGAGAATAAGTTGAAATCACCCTCACTACGCTAATGCTGTAGTAAAGGTGATTGCTTATTTCTGGCACTTTTCGTACGTTTTCTACCAAGAAGAACCGGTTTATATCAGTGCTTTACTGCTATTTTCTTCATCGGATCCTGCATTAAGTCGTTTCTGCAAATATTTTACATTCTCAAGATGTATATAGTTAACTAAGTACATCTGCTTAAACTGCCATGTGTTTTTTAGTAGTATTCACAATACTGTATGGATTTGAACTAATTCATAGTATAGGAGTTTGAACTAAACATTACATAATGAAAAAACTATCTATCATACTATCATTCATTTTAGTAATGTTTTAATTATCACTGTAATATCTATGCTAGATAGCTTTAAAAAAATGTATCTATCATACTTTTACCAGTAAAAACGGGTTACCTATCATCTACAAAATAGCCGTATAAATATCCTATAAGCATAAGACGGCTTGTTTTTGTCACAATGAAGCCATATAAATCCGAATATCGCAGCTCAAAAATCCCACTTAAACAGCGATAAATTTATAGCCCACAAGTGTGTGCTGCATAGCCCGCATATGTAGGTTGTATGGTTTACATGCGTGGGCTGTACGGCACACACTTGTGAACTATAGAAATACTGCCGCTCCTCATAGATAATTAAGCTGTCAAATACAGGTTATCACCCTATAAAGTGTGCATTCGTATGTCTTTAAATGGATTATCTCACCTAATGCTACACTAAAATAGATACAGTATAGGAATGATAGATGTTTTTTCCACTATGTATGACCGAATCCATACAGTTTCACTCATTTTCGCACTGTTTCATTCATTTCCGTGCAAAAACGAGCTAAATGTTTTAATATCTAATGGTTAAGCGGAAGTATTATCACGCTTTGTTAACAGTATTATTATCTTCTTCAATTTTAGGGTAATTAACTGAAAATATAAACAATAATTCCTGTAATCGCCACATATATTAAAGCATAAGGAATAGCTGCTTTCAGTATTTCACCTTCTTTTCCCTGTTGGTTTCCGGCAGAAGTAGCAATGGCAATACTTTGTGGAGAGATAATCTTACCCCCTGTAGCACCTACTGTATTTGCAGCAGACAGCCAATCCGGACTGACATGAATTTGCCCAGCCACACTTGCTTGCAACTTTCCGAAAAGGATGTTGGAAGATGTATCGCTTCCGGTGATAAACGTTCCCAAACAACCGATAACCGGAGCAAATAACGGGTATAAACTTCCGGTAGCCGTAGCCAGTGCTGTGGCAATCACGGCGATCATTCCGGAACTATCCATAATAGTAGATAACCCCACGAGGCAGATAACCGTAATGAATGTTTTCTTCAACTGCTTCACGGTATTCCAAAGAACGATGAACAGATCTTTTACTTTAGCCCCCTGAATCAATCCACCGATAAAAGTACCGATGAAAAGCAATACTCCGGCATGGGTCAGCCAGGAAATAGTATAATTAACGGTGGACGCATTGATAGGAAGGCTGATTCTCGTAATCCAGTTATTCTCTAATGTATGACGTAATCCCGGAAAGAGGGGACTGGTTAAGATAATCAGAAACAGAATCAGTAAATAAATGCTCCATGCATTTAATATATCTTTCGTTTTCAGATGGCTTTTTCGTGCTTTCTCTTCTTTGGATGCAGTAAGTTTTCCATAAATAACGATTACGATAATAGAAAGAATACTGCCGATTATGGCCGGAGATTCAGCACCCATATATTTTGCTGCCACATATTGGCTGGCTAAAGAGACTCCGCCTACCAATAAAGCCAGGAATATATTTTTCGGGAGCGACTTAAGTTTGGAATCAGTAAGGAAAAGTAGAACCAGCGGAATCAGGAACATTAAAACGGATAATTGCAATACGACATTCGTACTAAGATGCAATACGTCCAAATTCGTTTCTTTGGCCAATACTAATACCGGAGTTCCGATTGCTCCGAAAGCAGTGGCTACACTATTGGCAATCAGACTCACCGTTGCCGAAAAGATAGGCTTGAATCCTAGACTGATAAGAATTGCCGCCGGAATAGCTACTGCTGTTCCGAAGCCGGCCATAGCTTCCAATAGACCTCCAAATCCCCAAGTCAGTAATAACACCTGAATACTTTTATCGGTAGAAATAGATGCGAATTGCTGTTTGATAATCTCCATCTTTTCAGTTTTCAACAATACATTATAACTGAAAATAGCCATCAAAATAATGATTAAGATAGGAGAGACAGCTTTTAATGCTCCATATAAAAAGGAGTAAAACAGATTGTCTACCGAGAAAGCGAAGCCGAAAAGAGCAATCAGCATCGTCACAATCAGAGAAATGATACTACTTTTATCACCTGACATTTTAAAAAATGCCATCAGTATAATCAACAGTAACACTGGAATAACAGCAAGGATCAAGGTCATAATTATCAGATTTAAAAAGTGGAACGTCGTTTATTATTGATATAACAAACGAACGCCCCACTTTGGTCGGTTGAATAAATAGATTTTTCTGTTTATTTCATCTTCACACTTAAAATTTGTTGTAATTGTTTTAAGTTGGCAAGGGCAGCTTCGTTACCTAGCTTTGCTGCCTGCTCGAATGCGGCCATGGCACGGTTAATGTCTCCGTTAAGGAAATTGTAGACTCCGGTATTGTTGATGAACTCGGCAGTATTGTGATCGGCTTTCTCCATAAACTTCACTGCTGCATCCAAATCCTTTTGTGATAATGCGACGGCTCCTGCGTTCAGGTTAGCTACGGCGTCAGTAGGATACATGCGTACAGCAATATCGAATACATTAACAAAATCCTTGCTGCCTTTCGGATAACTGTTGGCCACCTGATACATTTCGTTCAGACTAAGATATTTCGGATTTTCCCGGATAATGATACGGCCTTGTTCAACATCGAAATTGACAACGGTATAGTCAATCTTGCAGTTCACTTTACGCAATCCCGGATAAATCTCTTTCAGCATACTACGGTAAGGAGCTCCGCCGCCTACACGCATGATTTCCTGTTTACGTTTGGCATCGTCAGTTGTATTTTTGATGATGTTCAGGAATGTTTCCTTCTCCTTCATCGAAGAAGATTGGAGTGCTTTTACCAATCCATCCCAGTTTTCTCCACCGAAAGTCACTTTATATAGTTTGGAAGGCACTTTTTCGTTCTTAACCAGATAATCCTTCAAAGCTTCCGCACGTTTTTTGGAAAGCTGTTCATTGAAGGTAAGAGGTCCTTCCGGCGAGGCGAAACCTTTGATACTGATACCTTTCACAGTCAGGTTCCGGTCATTCTGTATTTTGTCAAACATGGCATGGATATTCACCAATTCAGCATGATTGTTCATGAAGTCGGTAAGGATCACCGATTTGTTGACCGGAAAATCCAGATGAGCTTCATATTGTTCGCTACGGTTTTTGACCACTTCTACGGTTGGCTGAATATAGGCAATGATAGGAGACATGGCACTTAAACGTTTGGCTTCGGTAGATACATCATTGGTAATCAGTTCCTGTGCATTCATTTCCTGATAATTGCCGCATCCGCATAGATTCTCTACAAGTTGCAAACTGGCATTAGCCATCCAGGGTTTGTAAGGAATCACCTGCGTATAATTAAAAGTTTCCCTTTTATTATAAGGAACGATAATGGCGGTAGGTTCTTGCTTAGTGATTGCCAGACTGCGGATATATGCTTTTTCGCGTCTTTTACCATTGACGATGATTTCTTGCAAGGGTACATTATGCTGTCCGTCCGTCAGCAGGGGAATAAGGCTTAAACTTCGGGCGGAACCTATTGTCAGATTCTTCATGTCGAAGGTCATGCTGACATAGAGAGAGTTACCTTGTTGCCATAAAGATACGTTCGAGAGAGTGAGCGCATCGTTCAGGAATTTTTGTGCATGAGCCGGTAGGATGGCGGCTGCAAAAGCTATAAATAGATAAATAAGTTTTCTTTTCATCATTGTAAGTTTTAGAGAGTTCGATTATTTGATGACATAAATGAAACTAAGACCGATTTTGGTCGGACCGAAATAATTGCGGGTGTTATGTCCCAACTTTTCACCTCCGTCACCACGAGCATACTTGTCATATTCCAGACGGGCGTATCCCACTCCGATGGTAGCTTCCATACTCCATCGTTTGCTTATGATCCATTGATATCCGTAGGAAATACCGGCTCCGTACAGATTGCCGTCGTAACGGTCATGTCCCATTCCGAATATATTCAGATTGCTGACATTCATTTCTCCGTAATGTCCGTGCAAACCGAAGAAACTTCCGTTGAAACGTTCGCAGAGCCAATAGCGTAATTCCGGCTGAACGAGCCAATGTTTGATTTGACGGTCGTCACCAAACTTCCACGGATTGTAGTTACCGGATATGTCGAGAGTCAGTTTCTTTGCCAATCCCACTTCGATTCCTAAATTGGGCGTAGAAGTGGCCCAATAGAGAGCATTGGTCTTGATGGCAAATTTGGGTAGATAGGTTTCATTCCGTTGTACCTGTGCATGAATACTTGTACCGAACACGAGCAGGAAACCGGCTGCTAATAAGATTTTAATTGTTCTCATTTTGTTAGGGTATAGGTTTTATTAAAAATGATAAGCGATAAACAGAAAAGCGGGGAAGTTTGTTGTCGCAACCTGCAAAAAAAGCTCCCTAAATAAATGGATAAAGATGTTTTAAGGCATAAATGCTAACAATTTCCACGCATGATGCGTTCATTATATAAAAGTACCTTTGTGTAATCAATATGACAATGATTTCATTTATTACTGTTTATTTTTACACACACATACAACTTTAATAATTACAGCCTATGAAAGAGCTTATTAGCAACCTGGAAGTACTGAACAGGAAAGCAGAAAAAGGCGGCGGAGACGCTCGCATTGAAAAACAACATTCTGTGGGCAAGCTGACCGCCCGTGAACGCATCGATTTATTATTGGAGAAAGGTTCGTTTATCGAACTGGATAAGTTGGTAACCCATCGGTGTACCGATTTCGGTATGGAAAAGCAGAAATTCGCCGGAGACGGGGTGGTGACGGGATATGGTATGATTGGCAAGCGCCTGGTTTATGTATTCGCACAGGATTTCACCGTATTTGGAGGAGCTCTTTCGGAAACGCACGCTAAGAAAATTTGTAAAGTGATGGACATGGCCATGCAGATGGGAGCACCCATCATCGGATTGAATGACTCGGGAGGTGCACGAATTCAGGAAGGAGTACGTTCTTTGGCCGGATATGCCGAGATATTCCTGCGCAATTCTATGGCATCCGGAGTGATTCCGCAGATTAGCGCAATCATGGGACCTTGTGCCGGTGGTGCTGTTTATTCTCCTGCATTGACCGATTTTATTTTGATGGTGAAAAACTCCGGTTATATGTTTATTACAGGACCGGATGTGGTGAGAAGCGTGACACAGGAAGAAGTGACAAAAGAAGAACTCGGTGGAGTAGGCGTGCACATGACAAAGTCCGGTGTAGCCCATCTTTCTGCGGAAAACGATATTGAGTGCATCAATTATATTCGTGAATTGATCTCCTATCTGCCGGGGAATAATATGGAAGAGCCTCCGTTTGTAGCGACCAGCGATTCGCCGACTCGCCTGACTCCGGAACTGGCAGATTTGATTCCGTCCAATCCGAATCAGCCGTATAATATAAAAGAGATGATAGAAGCGGTGGCTGATGATAATAGTTTCTTCGAGCTTCAGGCAGAATATGCTGCGAATATTGTGACGGGATATATCCGCCTGAATGGAAAAACGGTGGGAGTGGTGGCTAATCAGCCATTGGTGCTTGCTGGTACACTGGATATCAATGCGTCTATCAAAGCCGCCCGTTTTGTCCGCTTCTGTGATGCTTTCAATATCCCTTTACTGACACTGGTAGATGTTCCGGGATTCCTTCCGGGAATCGATCAGGAATATGGCGGAATTATCCGTAACGGGGCAAAATTACTTTATGCTTATTGTGAGGCTACGGTGCCGAAAGTGACGGTTATTACCCGCAAAGCATACGGTGGTGCTTACGATGTGATGAGTTCCAAGCATATCCGTGGAGATGTAAATCTTGCTTTCCCTACCGCCGAAATCGCGGTGATGGGACCGGATGGAGCTGTGAATATCCTTTTCCGTAAGGAAATAGATAAAGCCGAGAAACCCGAAGAGAAACGGAAAGAACTTCAGGATGATTATCGCGGAAAGTTTGCCAATCCTTACCGGGCGGCGGAACTGGGATATGTGGATGAAGTAATCGATCCGGCAGTAACCCGTTTGCGGTTGATTCGAAGTTTCGAGATGCTTGCCAACAAACGGCAGTCGAATCCTCCTAAGAAACATTCTAATCTACCGCTGTAAGCCTGTTTATGGATTAAATCCGTGCCTAAAATTATTAAATTGCTCTTTTAAGTTTTGACTTCTAAAAAGAAAAAGATTATGATAAAAAAAATATTAGTAGCCAACCGGGGTGAGATAGCGATGCGCATCTTTCGGACTTGTCGGGTGATGAATATCTCGACAGTGGCTGTTTATACCCATGTAGACCGCGGAGCTTTGCACGTGCGTTATGCGGAAGAAGCCTATTGCATCTCCGAATCGCCCGAAGATACCTCCTACCTAAAGCCGGAATTGATATTGTCCATTGCCAAAAAGACCGGAGCCGCTATTCATCCGGGATATGGTTTCCTGTCGGAGAATGCGGATTTTGCCCGCCGTTGCGAAGAAGAGGGAGTGATTTTTATCGGACCGAGTGCGGATATTATTTCCAAAATGGGAATCAAGACGGAGGCCCGTAAGATTATGCGGGAAGCAGGATTGCCTATTGTGCCCGGAACCGAAACACCGGTACAGGGCATTGATGAAGTGAAGAAGGTAGCTAATGAAGTTGGCTATCCCATTATGCTGAAAGCACTTGCGGGAGGTGGAGGAAAAGGTATGCGTCTGGTACGTACGGAAGAAGAGGTGGAAACTGCTCTCCGTTTGTCGCAATCCGAAGCAGGGACATCCTTTGGCAATGATGCGGTTTATATTGAAAAATATATTGAGAATCCGCATCATATCGAAGTTCAGATCATGGGAGATAAGTATGGAAATGTCGTTCATCTGTATGAACGTGAATGTTCCATTCAGCGTCGTAACCAAAAGGTGATAGAAGAAAGTCCTTCTCCTTTTGTGAAAGAGGAGACGAGAAAGAAGATGTTGAAGGTAGCCGTGGAAGCCTGTAAAAAAATAGGTTATTACAGTGCCGGGACATTGGAGTTTATGATGGATAAGGACCAGAACTTCTATTTTCTCGAGATGAATACCCGTTTGCAGGTAGAGCATCCTGTGACGGAGGAGTGCACAGGCGTTGACTTGGTACGGGATATGATAACTGTTGCTGCCGGAAATCCATTACCTTACAAACAGGATGATATTGAGTTTAGCGGAGCAGCGATCGAATGTCGTATTTACGCCGAAGATCCGGAGAATAACTTCATGCCCTCTCCCGGTGTGATTACTGTCCGTGAAGCTCCCGAGGGACGTAACCTGCGTCTTGACAGTGCCGCTTATGCCGGATTTGAAGTCTCTCTGCATTATGACCCGATGATTGCCAAGCTATGTTGTTGGGGGCGTACCCGTGCATCGGCCATTTCCAATATGGCACGTGCTTTGCGCGAGTATAAGATTCTGGGAATTAAGACAACGATTCCTTTCCATCAACGTGTATTGAAGAACGCAGCTTTCCTGAAAGGTGAATATGACACGACGTTTATTGATACACGCTTCGATAAGGAAGACCTGAAACGTCGTCAGAATACAGATCCGACAGTGGCTGTCATTGCTGCCGCAGTGCGACATTACGAGCGTGAGAAAGAAGCGGCTTCCCGTGCAACAACACTCCCGGTAGTAGGAGAATCACTCTGGAAGTATTATGGTAAATTGCAGATGACTGCTAATAATTATTGATTTGAGACTAATAAATAACGGAACAGATTATGGGTACAACATTAGCTACATATTACGCCAAGCTCCAGGATATGCCGGACAGTGAATATAAGGTGGAGATTCTGGAGGACGGACCAATCAAGAAGATTGCAGTCAATGGTAAGATATATGAGGTCGATTATAACATGGGTGGCGACTCTATCCATTCGATCATCATCGATCACCACTCGCATGGAGTGCAGATTTCTCCTTCTTCCAATAATTCATATACGATTATGAATAAAGGGGAGCTTTATCAGATTGAATTGCAGGGAGAAATGGAGAAGATACATAATGCCCGCACTGCTGCTGAATCCGTAGGGCGTCAGGTGGTACAGGCACCGATGCCGGGAGTTATCCTGAAGACGTATGTAAAGAAAGGAGATCTCGTGAAGCGGGGTGATCCGCTTTGTGTATTGGTGGCGATGAAAATGGAGAATGAGATACGTTCGGTGACGGATGGAGTTGTGAAAGAAGTATTCGTGGAAGATGGCATGAAGGTGGGATTGAACGACCGGATTATGGTAATTGAGTAATTCTTTGAAAAAAACGGGGTAAATACGTGCTTTTATTCAAAAAAATATTTACTTTTGGCAGATAAGTACGTATTTACACCGTTACATTATGAGTATCGAACAAAGCAAAGAAGCATTATTAGAACAGTTAGAAGCACTTAAAAAAGAAAACGAGCAGCTTAGAAAAGAACTTTCTACCCTTAGGGATGAGAAATATAACGATCGTCCTGTTAGTTTTAAAGAAAAATATGCTGTTAGAATACTAGACTCTCTTCCCGATATGCTGACTGTCTTCAATCAGAGTGAGGTAGGTATTGAAGTTGTTTCCAATGAGGAAACCAACCATGTAGGAATATCAAACAAGGATTTTAGAGGGATGCGTATGCAGGATATGGTTCCACCGGAAGCATATCAGAATATTCACTCCAATATGCGTCATGCTATCACCACCGGAACTGTTTCAACTGCACATCACGAACTGGATTTTAATGGTGAACGCCATTATTACGAGAACCGTATTTTTCCGTTGGATGAGGAATACGTGCTGATTATGTGTCGTGATATAACGGAACGAGTAGCTACCCAAAGGCAGTTGGAAGTTTTTAAAAGTGTGCTCGATAAGGTGAGTGACAGCATTCTTGCTGTGGCGGGAGATGGAACGCTGGTTTATGCGAATAAGCAATTTATAGAAGAATACGGTGTAACGCAAGAGTTGGGTACACAAAAAGTATATGATTTGCGTGTCTCTATGACCGACAGGGGGGCGTGGGAAAAAAGATTGCAGGAAATTCGTGATAACGATGGTAGCTTTGCTTATCGGGCGGCTTATATACCTTACGGGCATACGAAGGAGAGAGTACATCAGGTATCTGCTTTTCTGATTCGTGAAAATAATCAGGAACTCATTTGGTTCTTTACGCAGGATATTACTGATGTTATCAAGAAACGGGATGAACTCCGCGAACTGAATTTATTGTTGGATGGTATTTTAAATAATATTCCGGTCTATTTGTGTGTGAAGGACCCGGAAGATGATTTTAGATATTTGTATTGGAATAAGGCATTTGCCGATCATTCAGGTATTCCGGCGTCTAAAGCTATCGGGCATACGGATTATGAAATATTTCCGGTGCATGGAGATGCGGAGAAATTCCGTAAAGATGATTTAGAATTACTTCAGACTCATAAGCGCATTGATATGCAGGAAACTTATTTGTCCGCTAATGGAGAAGCGCGTATCGTGCAGACTTTGAAAGCACTTGTACCGATGGAGGGACGTAAACCGTTGCTGATTGGCATTTCATGGGATATTACTAATCTTCAGAATATTGAGCAGGAACTGATTAGGGCAAGGATTAAAGCGGAGCAATCCGACAGATTGAAAAGCGCTTTCCTTGCTAACATGAGCCATGAGATCCGGACTCCGCTGAATGCTATTGTAGGATTCTCCCAGTTATTGCCTTCTGCCGAAACTGCTGAAGAGAAAAAACTCTATTCGGATATAATCAATCAGAATTCGGATATTTTGTTGCAATTGATTAATGATATTCTGGATTTATCGAAGATAGAAGCCGGGACACTGGAATATATCAAACGTCCAATGAATCTGGGAGAGGTCTGCCGAACAATTTATACTGTTCATAAAGAACGTGTGAAAGAAGGGGTAACTCTTGTCTTTGATAATGAGGAGGAGGATTTGCTCATGGAGGGAGATCAGAACCGTATCATGCAGGTGATAACGAATTTCCTGACTAATGCAAGTAAGTTTACCTATGAAGGAGAGATCCGTTTTGGTTTTGGACGAATGGATAAAGATATTCGTGTGTATGTAAAGGATACAGGAATAGGGATAGAACCGGAAAAGGTAGATCATATCTTCGAGCGTTTTGTCAAACTGAACTCTTTTGCCCAAGGGACAGGATTAGGTCTGTCTATCTGTCGGATGATTATCGAAAAAATCGGTGGAGAAATAGGGGTGACTTCCGAACTGGGTAAAGGCTCCACATTCTATTTCACGATCCCTTATGAAGAAACCGGAGAGCATGGTAAATTCTTTAAAGAGTCGAAAGTGGTATCTAAAGGAAATACAGTCAATCGTGTACAACAGATTAAGAAGATTCTGGTAGCAGAAGATGTGGAGAGCAATTTTATCTTGCTGAAGAATCTGATTGGCAGGGAATATACATTGCTTTGGGCTAAAGACGGAGTGGAAGCTATCGAAATGTATAAGCAGTACCAACCGGACTTAATCCTGATGGATGTAAAAATGCCGCGTATGGATGGACTGGAAGCAACCCATATTATCCGCTCTTATTCTAAAGAAATTCCAATCATTGCTTTGACGGCTTATGCTTTTGAGGCGGATAAAGAATTGGCATTGGAGATGGGTTGTAATGACTTTGTGACCAAACCGATTTCGGAAAGAACATTGAGAAAGGCTTTAGATAAATATTCGACTACTGTTTAAAAAAAGGATTATGGCTATATGTATCCGGTGAAAGTTACTTATGATAGCCATAATCCACAAAAGAGTACGATTGTTGTTGAGTGAAAGTAGTCGGTGATTACTTTTCTATAGATTCTTTTTTATTTCCGGAACCAGTATAAACTTCGTTTCCGGAAAATACTTTTTCAGCCAGGTCCGGATAAATTCCATTGTATCATTCTGAATCGTCTTGTCTTCTACGGTAGGATATAAATTATATAATACGGTATCTAGTACAATGCCGCGTTTTTGTATTGCTTCGAGACTAAGCAGGGTATGATTGATACTCCCCAGTTTGCCCGAAGTAACAAAGATAAGCGGATATTTTTCTTGGACGATGTAGTCAATGGTTAAAAGTTCAGTTGTCAGGGGAACCATAAGGCCGCCTGCTCCTTCAAGTAAAACAGAGTCATACCGTTCACTCAATTCTTCGGTCGCACGTTTTATTTTATCAAAGTCGATGGGGCGGTTATCCAGCTGGGAAGCAAGATGCGGAGAGGCGGGATAAGAGAAAATCTCCGGCATGGTTAGTCCCTCTTGGTCTTCTTTGGTGAAAGGGATTCCCATGATTTGCCGATGTAGGTCAATATCTTCGGAATGACCTACATTTCCCGTTTGAATAAATTTCTGGGTGATGGTGCGATGCCCGTTCTTGTTCCATTCACGAGCTAGAAAGCCGGTGGCATAGCTTTTTCCGGCATCAGTGTCGATACCGCTTACGAAATATACATTCTGTTTCATACTTTTTTCTTTTTTGCGATGATATAAATAGGGTGATATGTTAAGGACACAGAAGTGCCCTGAGTAAATTCCTGCGTGTAACGTTCACAGAAGAGTTGCAAGTCACGACGAGTCCACTGTTGTTGGGGGAGATTGTTCTTAGAATTGTTCTTAGAATTAGTTCTTGAATTATTCTTTGAATTGTTGTCTGATGAACACAAATCGTTCTCTTGTTTTCCGGTAGGAGAGGATTGCGTTGATAAGCCATTGACTCCGGTTTGCTTCAAGTGATATAGTACTTTTATCGGGTCTTCGAACGAAAGCGGGATAAGCTCTTCTTCTGAATACAGTATGTCAAAATGGGGTGACAAAGCTACTTCGAGCTCTTCCCGTGAACGATAAGGAAGTCCGTTGCCGGTAAGTTCGCGTATTTCTTTCATGTTTTCTTTTCCAAAAGTGCTAAAAGCAAAATAACCCTGATTATTGAGTAGGGTATTACACCTTTCGAAAAAGTTTTCCGGTGATTCGAACCATTGCAAGGCGGAGCAGGAAGTTATCAATGTACTTTCGGTGGGGAAAGAGACTGTTTCGGCATCTCCCGGAAGAAAAGAAACCTGCTTCTTCATTAATAAGTCCTCACAGCAATATTTCATATCGGGGCAAAGGTCATTAAGTAATAACTCTTCCGGACGGAGGGCTTGGAGCAGCATACGGGAGTAAATACCGGTTCCGCAGCCAAATTCAATTACTTTCGAACAGGGAGAAGGTATGTGTTCTGTAAGCAAACGAATCATTTTACCTGCTATTTGCCGTTGCACGTTTGCTTCCTTTGGATAGGTAGTGATAGCTTTTGAAAAACGTTCTGCGATTAGTCGTTTATTCATAATCGATATTTATTTAATAGGCTGATATACTTGATAATCACTTTATTTTAAAATGATGGATGCATCAGTTCTCCGGCTGCATGAGTATCGTGTTAAAAAGCTCTTGTTGGTAATGTGCCGCTTCCACTTGTTCAAGAGAGTCCACTTGGTTTTCCCATGCCAAATATTGGTTATCCGGGAGGAAAATGCGGTCGCCTTTTCCTATGATAGCTTTTTGCCATTTAAAATCAGAGGGCGGCAATGATAAATATTGTTGTTGTATAGCGGCAAGTTCTTCTTTGAGTTCTTCCATCGGACGCTGGGGGGATATGGTTTGAAAAGTTTTATAGTCAGCTATTGAACCACACATTCTTCTTTGAAATTTTTGCAAGGTTTGTTCATTCAGCCCTTGAAGTGTGCCATCGAAAATAGAGTGAGCGATACCTTTGGTTTCGTGTATGGGGTAGAGGGTGCCGTTGATGGCGATACTTTGGGAGACAGGCAGATGTGGGTACTGCTTCATGATTTGCGAAGCTGCCCAGACTCCCATCGACCAGGCGATAAGTGTAATCTGGGAATAGGTTTCTAATAAGTCGGTATCAAATGCTAATGAACGGTAATCATAGCAAATCATCCAGTCCTTATCTGTAGGATGAATGGTCAGGAAAGGAGTTTCGTCCATCCCCCAACCGGCGAAGAAAAGCAATAGATGCTTCTGATTATTCTTTATGATAAAATGCTGCTTCATTCGTTTATCAATTTGATGAGTTGGTCAATTTCATGTTCAGTGATGTCCGCTGTCAGTGAAAAACGGATACGTGAAGTTCCGTCGGGTACGGTAGGCGGACGGACGGGCAATGCATAGAATCCTTTGCGCTGGAGTTCTTCTGCTTTCAATATGGTATCTTCACTGGCTCCTATAATCATAGGTACAATATGGCTCACCGATGGGCAATTATATCCTTTGGCTGTAAGGGCTACCTTTAGCTTTTCACTGATTTGTAGCAGGTGAGCCCTCTTATGTTGTAAAGCTGAAAGGCGTTCTAACATCCACGAAGTCCACTGGATATTGATAGGAGGAAGTGCGGTGGTGAATATAAACGTGCGCATTTTATTAATAAGATATTCCCGAATGAGTTGCCGACAGACAATATAGGCACCTGCCGAAGCAATGGCTTTTCCGAATGTTCCTACTAAAAAGTCTATATCGTTGATACAGTCCTGTTCTTCGGCACATCCTAATCCTTTTTTTCCTCGTACACCAAAAGCATGAGCCTCATCTACATAAAGAAGAACATTGGAATAACTCTTTTTGAGTTGAATGAGAGCGGGAAGATCAGCTTCATCGCCATCCATGCTGAAGATACTTTCGGTAACAATAATAAGCTGCTCATAAGCGTTATGATTTTCAGCAATCAGTCGTTGCAACTGGGAAATATCATTGTGACGATACCGAATACATTTAGCTGATGATAATTTAATTCCGTCTATCAGGCTTGCATGCACTAGCTTGTCGGCAAGAATCAGTGTGTGAGTATTGCAAATGGCAGGAAGTATTCCTGTATTGGCATGATAACCACTATTGAATATAAGTGCACTTTCCGTTCCGAACATCGTGGCTAGCTGTTGCTCCAACTTCTGATAGTCACTAAAATTGCCGGTCAGTAACCGGGAAGAGGAGGAAGTAGGCAGGAATGTTTCAGGGGTGAGTGTTTTTAAGAATTCCTTCCTCAATGAAATGTCATTGGACAGCCCGAGATAATCATTAGAAGATAGGTTCAACATTCGTTGTCCGTTCAGCAGAACATCTCGTCCTTCGTGAATAAGCGGTGGGAGAGAACGGTAGTTCTTTTTCTCTTTCAAGGTCTGGAGTTCCTGGTTTATATGTTCTAATGTCATGAATTATTGTTTTAAGTAATAAGTATTCGATATATGGATGGTTGAAAGCGTAATCAGTTGTCTATAAGATGTTTATTGTCTAAAGAAGTATCCCGAAAGTTTCTCACCGACCAAGGCATCCTTCCTCGGTGAGGAAAGGCCCGTTCCTCACCGAGGAACACCCTTTTGCTCACCGAGGAACAGATTCTTGGGTGAAAATCTGGTAATATTCTTCTTATCTGTCATCTTTTTTGAATAACTTTAAGTAAGCCGGAAGTCAGTTCGCTTAATTGTTCCGAAGTGATGATGAAAGGCGGCATCAGATATACCAGCTTGCCAAAGGGACGTACCCAGATTCTTTCTTCCACAAATCTTCGTTGCATATAGGCCATATTTACCGGACGTTTCATCTCAATGACTCCGATGGCTCCGAGTATTCGTACATCAGCCACTTCCGGAAATTCCCGTGCAGGAGCCAGTTCTTCTTTCAGTTGAGTTTCGATTCGCTTCACATTCTCTTGCCAACCGGATTCGAGCAGCAGGCGAACGGAAGCGCAAGCCACTGCACACGCAAGTGGATTCCCCATAAATGTAGGTCCGTGCATAAAAGCTCCCGGTGCGTGGTTAGAGATTGTATCTGCTATCCGGTTGCTGGTCAATACAGCAGAAAGTGTCATATATCCTCCGGTCAGTGCTTTACCGATACACATTATATCCGGTTCTACTCCGGCATGTTCCCAAGCAAAAAGTTTACCGGTTCGTCCGAATCCCGTTGCTATCTCATCGAAAATAAGAAGAATATCGTGCTTCCGGCAAAGCTTTTCTGCTTCACGTAGGTACTGCGGATGATAAAACCACATCCCGCCTGCTCCCTGTACCACCGGTTCTAGAATAAGCGCCGCCAACTCTTTTGAATGTTTTTCAATCATCTCTTGTAGAGGTAGTATATCTTTCGGATTCCATTCTCCGTCGAACCGGGAAGTGGGGGACGGGACAAAATAACGTACAGGCAATGCCGAACCGAAAAGACTGTGCATACCCGTCACCGGATCACATACAGACATGGCATTCCACGTATCACCGTGATAGCCGGAACGGATAGTCACGAAATTGTTCTTTTCCGGTTTTCCTGCTGCATACCAATATTGTACAGCCATTTTCAGTGCCACTTCTACGGCTACCGAACCGGAGTCAGCATAGAATATTTTCTGCATGGAGGAAGGAACCAAAGGCAATAACAATTTCCCCAGTTCAATGGCCGGATCATGCGTCAGTCCTCCGAACATGACATGAGACATTTTATCTAATTGTTCTTTTGCCGCCTGATTTAATACCGGATGATTATATCCATGCACTGCACACCACCAGGAAGACATTCCGTCAATGAGCGTTCGTCCGTCTTCGAGGGTAATGGTAGCGCCGTCTGCCCGTTTTACTTTGTAGACAGGAAGCGGATCGGTAGTCGAAGTATACGGATGCCAGATGTGCTCGCGATCAAATTGGGAATCGGCGAAATGATAGCCTTCTTCCTGAATCATCTTTTTGTCTTCCGATACTTTGGAGCCGAGTGTTGTCAATAGGTCGCCTACGATAGCCGAGTTAATTCCGATATATAATGCCTTGTGCATCGCTTCGGAAGAAAGTTGTGAACGTCCTCCGGCAAAACGCAGAAAAGCGGTCGGATTGATAAAACGAAAGAGTGCGATGGTTTTAAGTATTTCTTCTTCGCTTAGAGGCTGCTCGTTTTCCAGTGGAGTTCCCGGAATCGGACTAAGCAGGTTGATAGGTATGGATTGAACATTCAGTTCTGCCAATGTGAAAGCAAATTCAATCCGTTGTTCCATCGTTTCTCCCATGCCGATGATACCTCCGCAACAGATATCCATGCCTACACGACGGGCTGCATCGAGAGTAGCCAGTTTCTGTTCTTGCGTATGCGTAGAGCAGAGTTTGGAAAAATAAGACGGGGCAGTTTCCAGATTACAGTGATAACGGGTGATTCCCGCTTCATGCAGGGAACGCAATTCTTCTTCATTGAGCAGTCCCAGAGAAGCACAAAGTTGAATCGACGAATGTCGACGCATATAGTGGACTGTATCGCAAAGTTGGGTAATCTGTTTGGGAGATGGTTTTCGTCCGCTGGTAACGAGGGAGAATCGGTTGACGTCCTGGGCTTCGTTGTATTGGGCCTGTCGAAGACATTCTTCAGCGGGAAGGAGATCGTAAATCTCGGCTTTAGTCTGGTAGTGGGAGGATTGTGCACACCATTTGCAGTTTTCCGGACATCGGCCGGACTTGGCGTTGATGATGGAACACATGTCGAACTCGTGCGAAGCACGCGCGACGGTAATCTCATGCGCGGCGGCATAAAGCGCCTCGCTGTCAGCCATGTTGGCTAGCCAAGCAGCTTGGTCGGGTGATATGTCGATACCCGCCAACACTTGGTCTTTGATTTCCTGAAGTGTCATAAATGTATGATAAGGGATAGTTTGTGCAGCATTCTGCTTACGAAGAGCAACGTCTACTACATTGATATGCAGATGACCGATTTGGAATTCACGTCCCATACTTGCAAAGGCAGCATAGTTCTTTCTTCCCCAGTAGCGAAAGCGGGAAAGGAGCGTGCGTGTGGTCTGTATGTGGCGTTGTTGCTTCATTGATTTTTTTACTTTTGTTCGTTAGAACGTGGCAAATGTACAAAGATTCTTTGGATAAGCAAGTTGATGATTTCTAGTTTCTGTGGTATTATTTCTTTTTCCTGTATTCTTTGCGGGTGTTGAAGTTGAATCCGGCATATATTTGGAGAGTACCGAATCCATTGTCTACAGAGAAATTGTTGCGATGATAATTGTAGTTTTTCCCAACAAAAGAAGTACCTACATAATACTTTCCGGTGTTGTAGACAATCCCTGCACGAACCAGAAAATCCAGATTGAATTTACCGTACCATGCTTTTGCTTCATTTGTTTCTGCGTCCACATCGGAAGCTTTGTAGGCAATGGCAGGGGTGAGAGACAGGCATGCCAGACAGTTGCGGGCAAAGACCCAATTGTAGGCGTAGCCGAAACTGATATTGGCATTGGTGTATTTAATATTCTTGACTTTCATGGCAGGATTCATCGCCTCCTGGATAAACCCCGGAAGTGCTGTATAGTCGAAGTCGAGATGATGCTTTGAAATGGAAAAACCTGCAATAAATGTACCTGCATTGCGTCGTTGATTAGTGGACTGACTGAATGCGGCAGGATAGGAGAATTTACGGTTATTGAAGATATAATATAGATTCAGTCCTTTGATATCTACCTTTATTCCGCTGAAATCTTCGGAATAGTTAGAGGGGATATCGTCTGAAAATCCTCTGATTTTATGTATTTTGTAATCATTACCAGTGCGGCGATAGAAGATATCCACACCCAGTTTGGAACTGTATAGGCTAAGATCGAATTCTGTTCCTCTGTTCTTTCGGGTACCTTTTTTGAAAATATCGTTCACATCTACAGACCATCCCAGGAAAATCCATCGCCAGCCGAAATACAATCCTATCTTGTTGTGCGGGTTGGGAGAAAAACTAAGTTTCTGTGGCTGCGGCAATTCACTGGTGATAGAATAATACTCAAAGTTGCTGAAATGAGTAACCATCAGCGCATAGTTATAACGGTTGGGACTGATATAGAGCGTATCGAAATCACTGAAGTTCATAAACTTCTTGATCGCTCTTTTAAAAGCACTTGGCTTGGTGGTTGTTGTGGAATCTACTTCTGTACTATCGTTGCCTAAAGAGACTTTCTCTTCAGTCTGCGCCTGTAAGGACAGTGAAAATAACAGAAAAAGATATAGAATAACCCGTTTCCCCATGTGGTTCTTTGTTGGTATAGATATTTTTAGTTTCACGAATGTACTATCTTTCGTTGATTTATACTAGCAATCTTCTAAAAAATGTTTCGTTTCCTAAACAAAAAAGTTCAATGTACTGTTAGTTACAACAAGCAAATAAATCTTAAGCCACAAAATTATGAGAATCTATTTACGTTTATTAGTCGTGTCTCTTCTGCTTTTTGCAGGAAATATAGTATATGCGGAAGCACAGCAGGAGAAACGCGTGACAGGCACAGTGACTTCTGAAGGAGAACCTTTGCCTGGTGTCTCCGTACAATTGAAAGGAGCATCTTCCGGCACCATTACCGATATTGATGGAAAGTATTCGATTGAGATTCCTGCGACCGGCACTTTAGTGTTCCGTTTTGTAGGAATGAGAACGGTGGAACAACCGGTGAATAACCGGAGTGTGATTAATGTCACGTTGGAATCGGAAAGTAAGGAACTGGAAGAAGTAATGGTGGTAGCTTATGCTACCGCTAAAAAGTATAGTTTTACCGGAGCAGCTTCGACGATGAAAGCAGGTGAGATTGAAAAGTTACAGACTTCCAGCATATCACGTGTATTAGAGGGCACGGTATCCGGAGTACAGGCAAGTGCGGCAAGTGGGCAGCCAGGTACGGATGCGGAAATCCGTATTCGTGGTATCGGATCTATCAACGCTTCCAGCGCCCCGCTTTATGTAGTGGACGGTGTCCCGTTCGATGGTAGTGTGAACTCTATCAATCCGGATGACATATCTTCGATGACAGTATTGAAAGATGCGGCCTCTGCTGCTTTGTACGGTTCCCGTGGTGCGAATGGAGTGATTATTATCACCACCAAGCAGGGAGATCAAAATACCAAAGCAACGGTAAAGGTGAAAGCTTCCTTAGGAGGTTCCAACCGTGCCGTGCGTGATTATGATCGTGTCAGTACCGACCAATATTTTGAATTGTATTGGGAAGCACTTCGCAATCAGTACGCCAAGAGCGCGGATTATACTCCGGCAACTGCTGCGGCACAAGCATCCAAAGACCTGGTTACGAAATTGATGGGAGGTGGACCGAATCCATACGGTCCCCAATATGCGCAACCGGTCGGTACAGATGGAAAATTGGTGGCAGGTGCCCGTCCATTATGGAATTCAGACTGGAGTGACGCCATGGAACAACAAGCACTTCGCACAGAGTTGAATCTAAGTGTTTCCGGAGGCGGAAAAGCAAATCAGTATTTCTTTTCAGCCGGATACCTGAATGATAAAGGTATTGCGCTTGAATCCGGTTATCAGCGTTTCAATCTTCGTTCCAATATCACCAGCGAAATGACCTCCTGGTTGAAGGGAGGAGTCAATTTGAGTTTTGCACATTCTATGCAGAACTATCCGGTTTCTTCCGACTCTAAAACCAGTAACGTGATTACCGCAGGGCGTACCATGCCGGGATTTTATCCGATTTATGAAATGAATACCGACGGTAGTTACAAATTGGATGAGAATGGAGACCGCATTTATGACTTCGGCTCTTATCGTCCTTCCGGTTCGATGGCAAACTGGAATCTGCCGGCTACTTTGCCTTTAGACAAATCAGAACGAATGAAAGATGAAGTTTCCGGTCGTACTTTTCTGGAAGCTACGATTATTGAGGGATTGAAATTCAAGACTAGTTTTAACTTTGACTTGATTAATTATAATACGTTGGATTATACGAACCCCCAATTGGGCCCGGCTAAAGAAAACGGCGGCGGCGTCAGCCGAATGAATACCCGTACTTTCTCTTGGACATGGAATAATATTGCTACGTATGACAAGACAATCGGTGAACATCATTTTAATGTCCTTGCCGGTGTGGAAGCCTATTCTTACCGTTATGATGAACTGACAGCATCACGTTCCAAAATGGCACAGCCTGATATGCCGGAACTGGTAGTCGGTTCGCAGTTGACCGGAGGTTCGGGGTATCGCATCGATTATGCGTTGGTGGGTTATCTGACTCAAGCATTATACGACTATCAAAATAAATATTTCTTCTCGGCATCCTATCGTCGCGACGGTTCTTCACGTTTTGCGCCGGAGACCCGCTGGGGAAATTTCTGGTCGTTGGGTACTTCTTGGCGTATCGACCGGGAAGAGTTTATGGCAAGTACTTCCGACTGGTTGTCTGCCTTGACTCTGAAAATGAGCTATGGTGCGCAGGGAAATGACAACCTAGGTACTTATTATGCAAGTAAAGGACTTTATACTATTGTTTCCAATTTGGGAGAAAATGCGTTAGTGTCCGACCGTATGGCAACTCCGAATCTGAAATGGGAAACAAACCTCAACTTTAATGTAGGTATCGACTTCTCCCTGTTCAATAACCGTTTTTCCGGTTCGTTTGATTTCTTTACACGTCGTTCGAAAGACCTGCTTTATTCACGTCCGATAGCTCCTTCCCTGGGATACGGTTCTATTGACGAAAATGTAGGAGCCTTGAAGAATACAGGTATAGAAATGGTACTTAACGGAACGATTATCAATCAGAATGGTTGGGTATGGAAACTGGGTATGAACTTGACGCATTATAAGAATAAGGTGACAGACCTCCCATTGAAAGATATGCCGCGAAGTGGTGTGAACAAGTTGCAGGTAGGTCGTTCGGTGTATGATTTCTATATGATAGAGTGGGCGGGGATAGATCCTGAAAACGGAGATCCGCTGTGGTATAAGGATGAGGTGGATGCAAATAAGAATCCGACCGGAAAACGTGTCACAACAAATGATTATGGTTCGGCTGACTATTATTATGTTGACAAATCGTCTCTTCCGAAGGTGTATGGCGGATTCAATACGTCTCTTTCTTGGAAAGGATTCGATCTTTCGGCTATCTTTGCTTACAGTATCGGCGGATATATCTACAATCGTGATGTTACAATGATTCTGCACAATGGAAGTTTGGAAGGTCGCGACTGGTCGACGGAGATTCTAAGAAGATGGACTCCCGACAATCGCTATACCGATGTCCCTGCTTTGAGTACTACCTCTAATAACTGGAACTCGGCTTCCACTCGCTTCTTGCAGAATAATTCGTATATGCGATTGAAAAACCTGACACTTTCCTATAACTTACCCAAACAATGGATTAGTAAGTTGTCATTGAGCAGTGTGCAGGTATATGTACAAGGAGATAATCTGTTTACCATTCACCGGAATCAGGGACTAGACCCTGAACAGGGAATTACCGGTATCACTTATTACCGTTATCCGGCTATGCGAACCATCTCCGGAGGTATCAATGTTTCTTTCTAAATTCAGACTAAATTATGAGAAAAATAAAAATTCAATCCATTCTTGCGGCAGTTGCCGGACTTTTCCTGGCAACGAGTTGTAGCAGCAGTTTTTTGGATACGGACCCCACAGATGCGGTAAGTTCGGATAAGGTATCTGTACCCGAAAATGCGGAGGCACTTGTGAATGGTGCCTGGTATAATCTGTTTGATTATTCAAGTACCTATGCCAATATCGGTTATCGGGCACTTCAGTGTCTGGATGATATGATGGCAAGTGATATTGTTTCCCGTCCGAAATATGGTTTTAACTCTTCGTATCAGTTTAATGATATAGCGCAATCCTCAAATGGTAGAACAGAGTTTGCCTGGTATCTGATATATAAAACGATAGATAATTGTAACACTGCCATTTCTATCAAGGGGGATTCGGAAGAACTCCGTCAGGCACAGGGACAAGCATTGGCATTACGCGCCTTTTGTTATTTGCACTTGGTACAGCATTATCAATTCACCTACTTGAAAGATAAAGATGCTTCGTGTGTTCCTATATATACCGAACCTAGCAATAGCTCCACTGTACCGAAAGGAAAATCAACAGTGGCACAGGTTTATCAGCTTATTTTCGACGACCTCACTTTGGCGAAGGACTATTTGAAAAACTATGTCCGCAGCGGTGATAATCAAAAGTTCAAACCAAATGTAGCAGTAGTCAACGGTCTTTTGGCTCGTGCTTACTTGCTGACAGGACAGTGGGAAGAAGCTGCGAAAGCTGCTGAAGCAGCACGTGCAGGATATACGTTGATGACAACTACAGCCGAGTATGAAGGTTTTAATAATATTTCCAATAAAGAATGGATATGGGGATTTCCTCAAATTCCTTCCCAATCGGATGCCAGCTATAATTTCTATTATTTGGATGCAACATACGTAGGAGCATATAGCAGCTTTATGGCTGATCCCCATCTGAAAGATACATTTACCGAAGGTGATATTCGTTTACCTTTGTTTCAATGGATGCGTGAAGGATATTTGGGATATAAGAAATTTCACATGCGTGCAGATGATACGGCTGATCTGGTCTTGATGCGTGCTGCTGAAATGTATTTGATAGAAGCGGAGGCGAAAGTTCGTGATGGTGTAGCGTTGGCACAGGCTGTAGCTCCATTGAATACATTGCGTAATGCCCGTGGAGTAGGGGATTATGAGGTGACAGGAAAATCACAGGAAGATGTAATCAATGAGATTCTGATGGAACGTCGCCGTGAACTTTGGGGAGAAGGATTTGGTATTACCGATATACTTCGTACACAAAAGGCAGTAGAACGTGCTGCTTTATCGGATGAGATGCAAAAGACAGAAGTCGATTGCTGGCAGGAGGGTGGTAGCTTTGAAAAACGAAATCCTCTGGGACATTGGTTCCTTAACTTCCCGAACGGTAAACCGTTTACAGTAAATAGCACCTATTATTTATATGCTATTCCACAGAAAGAAATTAACGCTAACCCTAACATATAAATAGCTCTCTTAATTTTTTGACTTTGACCTTAACTTGTAGACCGGTATACGTCGTGACGACGCATACCGGTCGTTTTCTTTGGAAAAGAGGGAGCGCAAAATGTGACACACCCTATTTTATTTAATCTAATCTTATTCTATTTTTTTCTTCTTCAAATTAGGTAAAAAGAATGTGACCAATCCTAGTAGCGGCATATAAGCACAGATATTATATACATATTCAATACTCGTTTTATCCGCTAAATTACCGAGTACAGCAGATGCTACACCAGCCACCCCGAATGCAAATCCAAAGAATAACCCTGATATTAATCCGAGCTTGGTAGGAAGCAATTCCTGTGCATAAAGCAATATGGCGGGAAAAGCGGAAGAAAGCATCAATCCCACACAGAAGCTAAGGATAATAGTCCACATCAAATTAGCATGTGGCATTAGTAAACTGAACGGGGCAGCTCCTAAAATAGAAGCCCAAATCACATACTTCCGACCGATACGGTCACCGACAGGTCCGCCGATTAATGTTCCGATAGCAGTAGCTACCAGAAAGATAAATAAATATAGCTGCGAATCTTGTACACTTACATTGAATTTATGAATCAAATAGAAAGTATAATAACTCGTGAGACTTGCCATATAGATATATTTGGAGAAAATCAGAATCAGCAATATCGCGATTGAAAGGGCTGTCTTATCCATAGGCAAAGGAAGATGAACAGGTTTTCTAACACTGACAGTCTGTGCTTTCATCCGGTTTAGATATGATTTATACCATTTGCAAATTGGGTACATCACTCCGATAGCAGCTAAAGCCACAAATGCAAATACGATGAGATGTTGTCTGCCATAAGGAGCCACCAATAGAGCAACCAGTAAAGGACCTAATGAACCTCCGAAGTTGCCACCTACCTGAAAGAGTGATTGTGCCAGTCCACGTTTTCCGCCGGAGGCAAGGAACGTGATACGGGAGGCTTCCGGATGCAGTACGGAAGAGCCAATTCCGATTAAGAATACGGAGGCTAATATCCAGTATAGATTATCAGAGAATGCTAAGTTTATCAAACCAATCAGTGTAAAGCTCATTCCGATAGGCAATGACCATGCGACGGGATGCTTATCAAAGAAAATTCCGGTAATCGGTTGAAAAACTGAAGCGGAAAGTTGATAAACTAGTGTGATAAGTCCGATTTGCGCGAAACTAAGTCCTAAATCATCTTTAAATAAAGGATAAGATGCTGATAGCACCGACTGTAAAAGATCGTTGAGGCAATGCGAAAGACTCAATGCAATCAAAATGGAAAATGTAATTTTTCCTACGGGTTGTTCCTGATTCTGTACCATAATACCTATTTACTATTGAAGTGTTCCTGAAAAATCGGCTGCAAAGGTACGGAAACTTCCCGTTTCTCAATATATATTTGCTGTGATTAATTCAATATGATAGGAATAAAGCTCTAAGACTAAGGATTGTAAATTGTCGTTAATTCAGTTTTGAGTGACTGAACTATTCTTCATACCTACTGTTGTTAAATAAAAAAGGAGGATTATATGGGCTTTATATGGTATATCGTTATTGGTATTGTGGCTGGATTCCTCGCAGGTAAAATAATGCGCGGCGGAGGTTTTGGTCTTGTTATAAATTTATTACTTGGTATTCTTGGAGGTGTACTGGGCGGTTGGGTGTTTGCCCTTTTCGGACTGGCAGCTTCAGGACTGATCGGAAGTTTGATAACTTCCACCGTAGGAGCTATCCTTGTATTGTGGATTGCTTCTTTATTCTCGAAATCTAAATAGATATTTATATAATTTATTTTTAATCCTAAAAACAGAACTTGATTATGGAATGTAGACATGGAAATTTCTGGATTGGACTCGGAATTGGGTCAATCCTTGGCGCAGTAGCTTATCGTCTTTCACGTACAGCAAAAGCAAAACAATTAGAAAGTGAAATTTATAATGCTATCCATCGCATAGGTCGTGATGCTGAAATAGCTGCTGCTCATGCTGAAAGAAAAGCAGTGGATCTTGGACTTAAAGCAGTAGAAGCCGGTGCGGAAATTGCTGATAAAGTAGCAGATGAAGCCGATAAAGTGGCTGGAAAAGCAAAAGATAAGTGGGGGAAATAAGAACTCCAAAACGGGTAATCGATTTAAATAGAATCGGTTACCTGTTTTATTTTATATACGTTTAATCTTTTATTTCTAGCCTTATCAGTCACTATTTGAATGATGTGTGCACGAACACATATTGGTGTGTCTTCTCCATTATTTTCACTTCCTTCAAGAATCAAAAGCTATTTTCCCTCTGATTTCTCATCTGATAAATGCTTTTTTCTCTATACTATCTTTACTTTTTCTTATGTTTAACAACATGTATACTTCCTGGTTGTTCTGGTTAACTAGCTGATTATTAATAATATGTTCTTTATTGTATGTTATGTGTGTGCGCACACACTATTGCTTAATTCAATAATTCATTTTACTTTTGTCGATGAAAAACAAGATACTTATCAATAAATGGATAAAGAGTTTTCAAATATTCGGATTGTAGACATTGCTAAGATGGCAGGTGTCTCTGTTGGCACGGTAGATCGTGTAATCCATAATCGTGGTAGGGTATCTGAAGAAAATAGGAAAAAGGTACAGGCGATTCTGGAGATGGTACATTACCAGCCCAATCTGATGGCACGTTCATTGGCGGCCTCCAAAAAGCAATATCATCTTCTAGCGATTACTCCTTCTTTTGTTCAGGGAGAGTATTGGGAAGCTATTTCGGAAGGTATAGATAAAGCAGCGTCGGAAATGGAATCGTATAACATCACCATTACCAAACTCTTTTTCGATCAATATAATAACAAGACTTTTGATGATATCATCCGTAATCTGCTGAATGAGAAAGTAGATGGTGTATTGATTGCGACTTTGTTTACGGATTCTGTTATCCGGCTTTCGCAGGAACTTGACAGGAATGAAATACCTTATGTGTATGTTGACTCCAACATTGGAGGGCAACATCAACTGGCTTATTTCGGAACGGAGTCTTATGATGCCGGAGTGATTGCTGCCAGATTGTTGATGGACCGGCTTTCTTCGTCTTCCGATATATTGATGGCGCGAATTATTCATAGTGGGAAGAATGACTCTAATCAGGGAAAGAACAGGCGCGAAGGTTTCTGCCATTATCTCACGGAAACAGGGTTCAACGGAAATCTGCATGAAGTGGAGTTGAAAATAAATGATTCAGTGTATAACTTCATGAAACTGGATGAAATATTTGAAGCTAATCCAAATATAAATGGGGCTGTTATCTTCAATTCAACTTGTTATATTTTAGGGAATTACCTGAAAGCGAGAGGAATGCAGTCTGTTAAATTGGTTGGTTATGACCTTATCGGGAGAAATACACAGTTGCTTTCCGAAGGTGTCATAACCGCATTGATTGCGCAGCGTCCGGAGCGTCAGGGATATGATGGTATTAAATCATTGTGTAATCATCTGTTGTTCAAACAGGGCAGTGAAAAGGTTAATTTGATGCCTATCGATATTCTTCTCAAAGAGAATCTGAAATATTATCTGAACAATAAATTATAAACATATAAATTTGTAAGAACCATGAATGAATTATTTAACGTAAAAGGCAAAGTAGTTGTTATCACCGGTGGAGCTGGTATTTTAGGTAAAGGTATTGCTGCGTATCTCGCAAAGGAAGGTGCAAAAGTAGTTGTGCTCGACAGAAGTGGAGAAGCAGGAAAAGCATTGGTAGACAGTATCAAAGCCGAAGGAAATGAAGCCATGTTCCTTTACACGGATGTGATGGATAAAGAAGTGTTGGAAGGCAACAAAGTGGAAATCATGAAGGCTTATGGCCGTATTGATGTATTGTTGAACGCTGCCGGAGGTAACATGGCAGGTGCAACTATTGCTCCGGATAAAACTTTTTTCGATTTACAGATTGACGCATTCAAGAAAGTAGTGGATTTGAACCTTTTCGGTACAGTATTGCCTACGATGGTATTTGCTGAAATTATGGTAGAACAGAAGAAAGGTTCTATTGTAAACTTCTGTTCTGAATCGGCTCTTCGTCCATTGACCCGTGTGGTAGGTTATGGTGCGGCAAAAGCAGCTATTGCCAACTTTACTAAATATATGGCTGGCGAACTGGCTTTGAAATTCGGTAACGGTCTGCGTGTAAATGCCATCGCTCCGGGATTTTTCCTGACCGATCAGAATCGTGCGTTATTGACTAATCCGGATGGTTCTCTGACCGATCGTTCAAAGACCATTCTCGCTCATACTCCATTCAACCGTTTCGGTGAACCGGAAGACCTTTATGGAACAATCCATTATTTGATTAGCGATGCTTCTAATTTCGTAACAGGTACAGTAGCTGTTATCGACGGTGGATTTGATGCATTCTCTATCTAATATTGGGATGGTATCATTCTGTTTTTAATCATAATTAGTAACTTGTAATCAGGAAAGAATAATATGTATTTATGTGAACAAACTTGGCGCTGGTATGGTCCTAATGACCCGGTTAGCTTGTGGGATATTAAGCAGGCAGGCGCTACTGGTATAGTAAATGCTCTTCATCACATTCCAAATGGTGAAGTGTGGACAGTAGAAGAGATCATGAAGCGTAAGCAAATGATTGAAGAAGTGGGTCTGACATGGTCTGTGGTAGAAAGTGTACCTGTACACGAGCATATCAAAACACAGACGGGCGACTTTATGAAATACATCGAAAACTATAAGGAAAGTATCCGTAATCTGGCGAAGTGTGGCGTGATGGTAGTTACTTATAACTTCATGCCTGTATTGGACTGGACCCGCACAGATCTTGCCTATACAATGCCGGACGGCTCTAAAGCACTCCGCTTTGAAAAAGCAGCTTTTGTAGCTTTCGATCTTTTCATCTTGAAACGTCCGAATGCTGAAAAAGACTATACTCCGGAAGAAATAGCTAAAGCGAAAGCTCGTTTTGAGCAGATGAGCGAAGACGACAAGAAATTGTTGGTTCGTAATATGATTGCCGGACTTCCGGGTTCGGAAGAAAGTTTCACAGTAGAACAATTTCAGCAAGCATTAGATCGTTATGACGATATTGATGCAGAGAAGCTTCGTTCCAACCTGATTTTTTTCTTAAAAGAAATTGCTCCTGTTGCCGATGAAGTAGGAGTGAAACTGGTGATTCATCCGGATGATCCTCCTTATACCATCTTAGGTTTGCCTCGTATTTTGAGTACGGAAGAGGATTTCAAGAAATTGATTGAAGCCGTACCTAACGAATCTAATGGCCTCTGCTTGTGTACAGGCTCTTTCGGTGTGCGTGCCGACAATGATCTTGCAGGTATGATGGAGCGTTTTGGCGACCGTGTGAACTTCGTACACTTGCGCAGTACACAACGTGACGAGGAAGGAAACTTCTACGAAGCTAATCACTTGGAAGGAAATGTAGACATGTACAACGTAATGAAGAGCCTTATTCTTCTACAACAGCGTCGTAAATGCTCTATCGCTATGCGTCCCGACCACGGACATCAAATGATTGATGACTTGAAAAAGAAAACGAATCCGGGATATTCTTGCCTGGGCCGTCTTCGCGGATTGGCTGAACTTCGCGGCTTGGAAATGGGTATTGCAAAATCTATCCTCTAATCGAAGTACATAGTTAGCACTTTATTATCAAACACTACGGCTATTATTGATTGAAATAATAGTTGTAGTGTTTTTCATTTGCTCTTTTTCACTGGTTGAGGAATAAGTGAAGCGAATAAATCTCCAACATGTATATCTTTATCAGCTTTCTTTGTTTTTCTTTCTTTTTTCGGTTCGGGAATAATAAGTAAAGCTATTTGTGCGCAAGCCTCTGCATCTGCCAGTGCGTGGTGGTGATTCTCTAAATGATATCCGCATCGTTCTGCTACCGTATGCAACTGATGATTGGGCAAATCTTTTCCAAAGACTTTCCTCGAAGTACGGCAAGTACAATAAAACTTATAATCAGGATAAGTCATGTCATATAATTCGTGAACCGCCCGGAGACAACCTTCATCAAAAGGACTGTTGTGCGCTACAAGTGGCAGACCGTCTATCAATGGTTTGATTTCCGCCCATACTTCCGGAAATTCGTCGGCTTCCATCGTGTCGTCGTAAGTTAAGCCATGAACAGCTGTGGTCCATTGCGTATAATAATTGGGGCGGGGACGGATCAGACGATAGATTTTATTCGTTATTTTTCCTTCCCTTACGATGACAACCCCAACACTGCATACGCTGGTACGTTTGCCGTTGGCTGTTTCAAAGTCGATAGCTGCAAAGTTTATCATCGTTTCTATTATTTTTTCGGATACAAATATAGCATAAAAAATGAGGTTGGAGAAAATATAGTAACAGGATTGGCAAATAGAAACCTTTTACTAAAAATTGAATTAAAATGGACTTTGGGGAAACATTTCCAATAAAAAACTCTTCTTTTAAAGAATTTACACTATTTTTGTTCGACATAAACCAAAGGCATGGACAAAATGGAAAATCCGGGACCATTTGCCCCCTCCTGTCCAAATCAAATTGATCCCCTGAATCCAATCTAAATTGATCCCTTTTGTCCAGCTGAAAGTGACCCCTTCAAATTGAACGTACGGATATACTGGTGATGTTCCGCTTCCGGATATCACAACGAAAGAAAAGGCGCAGCAATATATCGGTTTGGATATGGCTGCCGAAAAGGTAGGCAAAGATAAATTTCTCGAAGAAATTGTCCCTGAATGGCTTCAAAAGGCAAAGGCAAACGGACGCATCGTTGATTAGAATTTATTTTCGCTATATTTGCGTACAAAATAGATCCATGTATACAGAATATCAGCCTTCTCATTTACTTGTTCCCTACATTGATAGCTATTGGGAGTTTAAGGGCAATCCGGATTATGGTATGCGCATCCATATTCTGCCGGATGGTTGTACCGATTTTATATTTACGCTGGGAGAGGTGGCTAATGCTGTTGAAGAAGGGAGTCTGATTATGCAACCCTATCGTTCCTATTTTGTAGGACCTATGACAAAATATTCGGAACTCGTCACTTATACAGAATCGATTCACATGTTTGGCGTTCGTTTTTTACCTTGTGGTTTGTCTTGCTTTACAAACCTGCCTCTACACGAATTTGTGAATAGCAGAGTCAGTACTAATGAGATGAAGGCTGTTTTTGATGACACTTTTATTGAAAAATTAGGTGAGCAGAAGCATGTCACAGATCGAATACGAGTAGTGGAAGAATATTTGCTGGCATATTTGGCGCGTCATTATCAGCCTGCCGATTCTCATGTCGCTATGGCAGTGAACATGATTAATCATTCCAAAGGAAAACGTTCAGTTCGCAGCTTGATGGATGATGTCTGTTTGTGTCAGCGTCATTTTGAGAGAAAGTTCAAGCATTATACCGGATTTACTCCTAAAGAATACAGCCGTATTGTTAAATTTAAGAATGCTGTGGAATTGTTGAGAACCACAACATCAGCCAATCTGTTGACTACGGCAGTTGATGCAGGATACTATGATTTAGCGCATTTTTCAAAAGAGATTAAGTCGATGTCCGGCAATACTCCTGCGTCTTTTCTTTCCCTAACCGTTCCGGAAGAAACCACACTTACTTATATCGAACCACAAAGATAGATTAGGTAAAAGTCGCTTTTTTACAATAGAATGGGAAGATATGCCGTTACCTTTGCAAGGTTAATAAAAAACAATCAATTTATGACCACAAAAACAATGAAAGAGAAAGCAACAGAATTGTTGCAGAGATGTGAAGTAGTTACCCTTGCTTCTGTGAATAAAGAAGGTTATCCCCGTCCTGTGCCGATGAGCAAAATCCTGGCAGAAGGAATTTCCACTATCTGGATGTCTACCGGAGCAGATTCACTAAAAACAATTGATTTCTTATCGAATCCGAAAGCAGGATTATGCTTTCAGGATAAAGGAGACAGCGTGGCGTTAACGGGGAAAGTGGAAGTTGTAACTGACGAAAAGATGAAGCAGGAACTTTGGCAGGATTGGTTTATCGATCATTTTCCCGGTGGTCCCACTGATCCCGGCTATGTCTTGTTGAAATTTGAATCGAATCACGCAACTTATTGGATTGAAGGAACATTTATCCATAAGAAACTCGACTAATTCTACTCGGAAAGATAGAGGAATAGCGGATTTAATGAGGCTGTTCTCGAACAGCCTCGTAATTCATTTAGAATTCAAATTTTTCCAATTTCATTTCAGCCAATTTCTGAATGATACCTACATATTGAGCGAAATGAGGAGATTTTTCGTGTGCTGCCAATACTTCGGCATTCTGCCAAGTTTCGCAAATCATGAAAACGTCAGGACGCGTGCTGCTTTCGAAAGTATCATAAGCAATGCATCCTTCTTCTTTTAAAGAACAGGCAGTCAGTTCTTTTGCCGCTTTTATCGCTTCTTCGCGGTTGGATTCGTTTACACGAACAAAAACATTTAATCTGATCATAGTCTTTTTTATTTATATAATTAAAAGAATTGCTTTCTCACAGTATCTGTGAAAAGTCGGAGGCAAAGATACTATTTTTCTATACTTCTGGTGAGTTTATTTCAAAAATTCATATAAACTTCATGTCATCCTAAAAAAACAATTATATTTGCATCTGAATTCTAAAAGCAATGATTTTGGGCACAATTCTTAAATTTGTTATAGCTTAATATTAGCCTCATAAACCACAGGCTAATTTCTTTCGTTTGAGTAGTTCTATACTTGAACAGGTTTTTCATTTTATCATTTTTATTATTCACTGCATCGTTTTTCAAAACTGATGCAATTAAGGTATTCAGGCTTTTAGTCCGGTTTATGCTAATCAGATGGGAGTGGTGGGTGCGTTGAGAATGAATGGAAAATTTCGTAAGAAATAGTAAGCTGAACATAGAAGAAGAAATAAAAAGGATTGAGCTTCAGACGGTTGATCCTTTGGATAGAATCAGGCAGATCATTGGTGTCGTACAGGTTTCACTGACCTCGCTGAAAACAGCTGTTGCCGGATATCAGTTTCGAAGTGCTGAAGAAGAGATTCTTTTCTTTAAAGTATCGAAACCGCAGATTTCCGGTCTGTTGATGTTTTATGTCCGTTTGTATCAGATTGAAAAGAATCGTATCGACAAATCTCTGTCATCCCAATGCAGATATCTGAAGATTGAATTGGAGAACCTGCAAAAATTATTTTTGAATAATGACTTTTATGAATATTATCGTGTCGGTCGGACAGAGCTTGATAGCCGCTATTTCATTCGGGAGAATTATGATATTCTTTCTGATATACATTGTCATCTACTGGATAGAGATATTTCTTTTACCACCTTGCATGATTCGAGTGTTGCAGAAATTTTGGCGAATAATCGTTTGATAGAATATGTGTCGGAAGAAATAGAGCAACTGACAGAGAAACTTCATCTTAAATTCACTTCCATTGTAGACAGTAAACTGTTGCAATGGACGGACAGTAAAGTTGCTTTGGTTGAGTTTATCTATGCCTTGTATGCAGGTAAATGCTTTAATAATGGAAATACGAGTTTGAAAGACATTGCTTTTTGTTGCGAAACACTGTTTAATATCGAGATAGGTGATTTTTATCGTATATTCTTGGAAATCAGGAATAGAAAGAAAAGCAGAACCCAATTTCTGGATAAGTTGAAAGAACAGATTATAAAGATGATGGATGAGCTTGACAGATAAATTTCAGGGCGTCTTGTGACATCTTGTGAATTATACAAATGGCTATTATCCAACTTTGCGGAGAAATATAATTGATTCACAAAGAAAGATAATCGCTTTTGTATAGTTATGGAAACAACATTTACATGGGAGATAAGGGTGAAGAATTGCCCCTTATTAATTAAGAAATGCAGTCACTGTGATAGTGACCGCTTTTATTGCAGTGATAAGTTCAGGATGAAT
Organism: Bacteroides sp. MSK.18.37; assembly: GCF_019129155.2. Classification (NCBI taxonomy): domain Bacteria; kingdom Pseudomonadati; phylum Bacteroidota; class Bacteroidia; order Bacteroidales; family Bacteroidaceae; genus Bacteroides; species Bacteroides sp. MSK.18.37. The sequence continues at coordinate 5,208,560 of NZ_JAHOIB020000001.1, forward strand.
GCACAGAAGAAAAACATTGATGTCTGGCTGATTTATAGATGTGTGAAATGTGATAACACTTGTAATATGACTCTGTTGTCACGAACTAAACCCGACTTGATTGATAAAAAGCTCTTTCACAGCTTTTCTATGAATGACAGGGAAGTTGCCTGGCAATATGCCTTTTCTGCCGGAGTGGCAAGTAGGAATAATCTTCAATTAGATTATGACAGTGTTGAATATGAGGTGATAAATACCGTCTCTTTAGAAGACATCCTGAATATGAGTAGTGAGATCATAAGTATCCAAGTCAAGTGTGATTTCGACTTGAGCCTTAAATTATCCTCATTGATAAAAAGATGTCTGCCTCTTTCCAGTACCCGCTTGAAGCTGCTGTTTGAAAAAGGGTATATTTCTTTACTTTCCGGCAAAACATCTTCCAAGTGTAAGGTAAAGAATGGCGATACTATTTTGATGGATCGAAAAAGCCTGATTGATTTCTTGGGATAAAATCGGTTTTACAGTTTTTTTTAATAGCTTTGTGAAATGATAATTCGCATTCTGTAAAAGAGGTTGTACTATTAAGATGGAAGATATGAAAAAGGTATGTTTATTAGCTTTTGTTTTGTTTACTTGGAGTATCGTTGTGAATGCACAGGAAAGTGATGGACGATACGTTGAAGTGACCGGTTCTTCTGAAATAGAAGTCGTTCCGGATGAGATTCATTTTCTGGTTCAGATTAAGGAGTATTGGCAAGAAGAATACACCGGTAAATCAAAAAAAGAAGAAGATTTTCATACGAAAGTGCCATTGGCAATGATAGAGAAAGATTTGCGTAAAAGTTTACGCAAAATAGGAATAACGGATGATGCTATCCGCACACAGGAAATAGGAGATTATTGGCGTCAGAGAGGAAAGGAGTTTCTGATAGGTAAGCAATTGGATATCCGGCTTACGGATTTTGAGCAGATTAACTCTATTATTCGTTCAGTCAATACGTGGGGAATTGAGTCCATGCGCATCGGAGAACTCAAACATAAGGATTTGCCAATGTATCGGAAACAAGGTAAGATTGAAGCACTGAAGGCTGCCCGTGAGAAAGCATCTTATCTGGTGGAAGCGATGGGGCAGCAGTTGGGTGAAGTGATTCGTATCATCGAACCTGCCGATAATAACATAAGCCGTTATCTTCCTTTCGAAGCGCAGAGCAATGTAAGCATGGGTGCGGCAGCTACCGAGCAGTACCGGGTTATCAAGCTACGGTATGAAATGATGGCTCGTTTTGCCATTAAATAAAAATAGTCTATCTTTGTCGCATGACAAGAAATAATAAATCGGATTTGGTTTAGTAAACAATCTGTGTTTCTGATACAGATTGTCCTTTCGTTTGCTCTCGGATGATTCCTTCCGGGAGTACTCTTTATGTCTTTATAATTTCAATTTTTAACTTGCGTACAAGGGTGCTAAAAGCATCGTGGTGCTTTGTAACGTGTACGCTGTATACATTAAGATCATGAATAACGAAAATCAAACAATTCACAAATTCGACTTTAATTTAAACTGGTATGGCTGGAATGATAAACTAAGCCAACTAAAACAAGAATCACTCTACAGCACTCTTCCTCATGGACGTATATCCATAGTACATCGTACCTGCTACGAGGTCGTTTCCGAAAACGGATTGTTTCAGTGTGAACTCACGGGAAACATGATGTATGGGAAATCTGATGCTGAATTACCCTGTACGGGTGATTGGGTGCTTTTTCAACCATTTGATGAGAATAAAGGGATTATTGTCTATATGCTACCTCGTGAGCGGACATTGTATCGCAAGAAAAGTGGTACAGTTGCCGATAAGCAGGCCATTGCTTCTTACGTCGATAAAGCATTTATTGTGCAGAGTCTTGACGATAATTTCAATGTCCGCAGAGTAGAACGTTTTATGGTTCAGGTATTAGAAGAAAACATCAAGCCTGTATTGGTACTTAATAAATCCGATTTAGATTTTGACAGGCAGAGTGTTGAAGAACAAATAAATCATATCTCCAATCAGATACCCGTATTTTTTACGAGCATTCATCAACCCCAAACGATTCTCCGGTTGCGGGAATCCATATCAGAGGGAGAAACTGTTGTGTTTGTCGGTTCTTCGGGTGTCGGGAAAAGTTCTCTGGTAAATGCACTCTGTGAAAAATCTGTGTTGCTTACCTCCGATATAAGCCTGTCCACAGGAAAAGGCCGGCATACATCAACCCGTCGGGAAATGGTATTGATGAATGATTCGGGTGTTTTAATCGATACTCCGGGTGTGCGTGAATTTGGCTTGGTTATCGACAATCCAGACTCACTGGCCGAAGTACTTGAAATCTCTGACTATGCAGAATCGTGCCGTTTCAAAGATTGCAAGCATATCAACGAACCGGGTTGTGCTGTTTTAGAAGCAGTCAATAGCGGTGTGTTAGATTATAAAGTTTATGCAAGCTATCTGAAACTTCGCCGGGAAGCGTGGCACTTTTCAGCTTCCGAACATGAGAAACGTAAAAAGGAGAAGTCCTTTACAAAACTTGTAGAAGAAGTAAAGAATCGTAAGGCAAATCGCTGATTTCTATTTAAACGATGCAGGTATTGGAATTTATTTTTTTCTTTAAAAGAGCAAAAAAGTTTTAGTTGCGCAAAAAGGCTGCGCACCACTGCATCTATCTTTGTCGAAGAAACAAGAAAACAGGTCAAGTACGGGTTACTTCCATACATCCTGTTAAGATATTGACTCATACGATTATCAGTTTTCCTGTTTCGTAAAGGGGCAGTAGCTCAGTGGGTAGAGCATCATACATAATCTTGAGATTATCCTGATGAAAAAGGTCAATTAAGATTTACTTCTATCCTGTGATGGTCGTCGGTTCGACTCCGGCCTGCTCCACAAAAAATAAATATAGAGGTAGGACAGCAGCTTCGGGATTATCTGAAATGAGGTCAACCGGGGCTTACTTCTTAACGGTGGATAACGCTGGTTCGAATCCGGCCTGTTCTACCTCTTTTTATCAACTAAGGTCAAGGAAGACTTACTTCAAAACCGCAGGAATGCTCCATTGATTCACAGTCTTCCGATTACCTTACTTAAAAAAACAAAGTTATGAATAAAGATTTGTTGAAAGTGTCTATCAGGCAGAATGCAATCTATTTGCCTTTGATAGAAGAAGAGAAAAAGCAGGAAGAGTTGACTTCGACTACCATTGCATTGGTAGCCCAACTCCGTAAAGTAGGATATAGCTTGTCCGAAGAACTGCTGCATGCCGTTAATCAGTTATATCCGGCTCAACAGATGATGATTCTTCAGGTGATGAAAGAAGCATTGGGCGTGACGCTAAACTGGGCTCCATTGGTGAAAGGGTGGGATGTACCTACCGGAGAAACGCGCTTGGATCATCTGGTTACATGGATCGCTAACCTGTTTAATAGCCAGAAAGGCGTTAAACTACCTTGCGGACACGTGATCCCTGATAATACATTCCCTATGGAACGATACAATGGTTGTCCGTTCTGCGGAACCCCGTTCCAAACGGCTACTACGGAATATTTCGGACAGGGAAGTAAACTGAAAGTGCTGGAACTTTGGCAGGACAAGGAGCTGAATGCTTTTTTCTGTGACTTGCTTGAATCGCGTACAGCTCTTGATGCCACACAAGCGGATAGCTTGAAAATAATGCTTGGCGAACTTCCGTTACCGGCAGTCGGAATCAAAATGAAGGAGACATTGATGTTGGTGATAGATACATTGGTGGAACAGGATAGAGCGCAGGAAGCGCAAATCTATTTCTCTACTCCGAATGATATATTGCGTTATCTGTGGTATAAGAAAACCGGATTCCTGCAAATCATAGAGCCTAAGACTATTATCCGTAAAACAGGTAGAAACAACACACATATATGTGGAGTTTTGGATAAAAGTCGTTCGGCAGCTCAAGCGAAGCGTGAGGAGTTGAAGTTGAAATATACGCGTCGTGAATGTAAAATGGTAGCTCTTTGGTTGAACAACCTGACAATGGCTCCGGAGAAGGCTTGCGAAATCATGCATCCGAAAAGAGAGATGTGGGTACGTATGATACGTGCGTTGCGTCTGGCGGAATATGCCCGTAAGCCGGAATTCGGAAATTTGAAGGAATTGATGGATATATTCTACCGCGAGGCATATACCGTTTGGCAGGGAGAAGTGGAGCGCAACCGTTTGAAGGCGGATGCGGAACAGACATTTGCTTTGTTAAAGCAGCGACCGGGTATGTTTGCACGTTCTTTATTTGCGAATATGCTTTGGTTCGGAGCGGAAGAGACGTTGGCTGCATTTAAAGAAGTGGTTCATTTGTTGCCGGCACGTTTGGTAGTTACTTTGGGTATGTATGCGGAGAGCTACTTTGAACCGGGACGTAAGAGAATGGTGAAACCTTTAGGGGGGAATGCTCTTTTGATAGAACCACATTATTTGGTGGGTCTGTATATGGAGGATCAGCTAAAAGCGATGGTGAAGGATGTACAGGATTTGTGTAAGGAAGTCGTAGCTGCCCGTTTCGCCAGTGCAACTGTCGAAAGTGAAAACAAAAGTATGTATATTGACCCTATGTTGTTCCATATTCCGTTGGCTATCGGCGATCGTAGCGAAACAATTCAGGATACTTCCTGTGCTTTGCAGGGAACGCGTTTCCCGGTAGAGGGGGATAAAGTGCGATTGTTTATGCAGTGGGGAAAAGGGCTTCCGGCACAGCATCTTGACATGGACTTGAGTTGTCATATCACTTTGCCTTCCACAACAGAAGTTTGTTCCTTCTTCAACTTGCAAGCTATTGGCGCTAAACATAGCGGGGATATCCGAAGTATTCCTAATAAGAAAGGTACTGCTGAATATATCGAGCTGGATTTGAATGAACTGAACCGTGTAGGTGCGGAATATGTCGCTTTCACTTGCAATGCATATAGCAACGGGACTATCTCTCCTAATCTGGTGGTAGGTTGGATGAACTCTGCCTATCCAATGAAGATATCGGAAAGAACAGGAGTAGCTTACGATCCTTCTTGCGTACAACATCAGGTACGTATTTCCCAAAGTTTGCAGAAAGGGCTTGTTTTCGGAGTTCTGAAAGTGAAAGAACGGGAAATCGTTTGGCTGGAAATACCTTTTGGTGGACAGACGATTCTTTCTTTGGATACACAGACCATTGAAAAGTATCTGGATAAGCTGGAAGCGAAAACAACTGTTGGTGAACTGTTAGCTGTCAAAGCACAGGCACAGGGATTGAAGTTAGTTGATATTCCGGAAGCGGACGAGATATATACTCGTGAATGGGCATTGAATACTGCCGCTGTGACTAAATTACTGTTGGGTGATTAAATTCTTGGGAGGAATTGTCTTTTTCCTCCTAAGATTTAAAGGTCGTATCGCATAAAGTTATACCTTTGTATGCGATAGATTAATCGTCTGACAGCTGTTGAACTTTCGTCTGACAACTGTTATCTTTCCGTCTGACAACTGTCAGACGAAAAAGATACAGCTGTCAGACGATTATTTTTATATGAACTGAAGATTAAAGTTCAATGAACAGGCGATTAAATATACGTAGTGAAAGTAATAAATGTATGAACTAATAAAAAGATATACTTATGAGTGCTCAATATGATTTGTATGAAACACCGGATCCTGATTGTACCGGAGAACAAAAGCCTTTGCATGCCCGTATCGTTCCAAATGGAACTTACTCGAAGAAAGAATTCATGGAACGTGTATCTCGTTCTTCCCAGACTTTTAACTATAACGTGATAGATGCGGTAGTAGGAGTTGTATTGGATGAACTAGCCGAAACGTTAGCAGAGGGATATATCGTAGAACTTGGCGAACTCGGGCATTTTAGCATCTCTTTGAAATGTACGCATAAAGTAATGACTAAACGTGAGATTCGTGCCGAATCAATCTGTTTTGATAACGTGCATTTGCGCACTTCCAAAGAGTTCAAAAGGAAGATTAAGCGTGAAATAGAGTTGGAACGTGTGGATAAATCCAAACACTCTTCTCAAAAAGTGGAATTTTCTATGGAGCAACGCCAACAGCTTTTACAGGAATTTCTAAAGAAAAATGGTGGTATTACCCGATTGGAATATAGTAGCCTGACCGGACTTTCCCGACTGAAAGCAATAGATGATTTGAATACTTTCATTGAGAAAGGGATTCTTCGTAAACGTGGAGCTGGAAGAGCCGTGTTTTATGTTTGGCAACAAGAGTAATAACAATCAATTCAAAGATTTCTTCTTGTTATTGCTAACAATTTTGTACCTTTGTTTGTCTATAGAAAAAACAGTAGGATTATGGCAAGTATAACAATTCCTTATGCAGTAGCAGATTTCATAGAAATGCGTGAACGTGGTTTCTATTACGTAGATAAGACCCAATATATAGCTAAGCTTGAAGATTATAAGGCTCCTGTATTTCTGCGTCCCCGTCGCTTTGGGAAGAGTTTGTTAGTCTCTACTCTAGCTTGCTATTATGACCGTACGAAAGCGCATCGGTTTGAAGAATTGTTTGGTGACACGTGGATTGGAAACCATCCGACAAAAGAACATAACCGTTATATGATAATCCGTTATGACTTCTCCGCAATGGTAATGTCAGACCATATTCAAGGGCTGGCACAGAATTTTAATGACTTGAATTGCGGTCCGGTAGAAGTAATGGTAGCACATAATCGTGATTTGTTTGGTGATTTTGAATTTAGCAATCGTGGCGATGCATCTAAAATGCTGGAAGAAGTGCTTACTTACGCCCGCTCTCACGAATTGCCTAAAGTCTATATTTTGATTGATGAATATGATAATTTCACCAATCAATTACTTACTGCCTATAATGATCCACTCTATGAAGAAGTTACTACTAATGACAGCTTTCTGCGTACTTTTTTTAAAGTAATTAAAAAAGGTATTGGTGAAGGTAGTATCCGTACTTGTTTTTGTACAGGTGTGCTGCCTGTCACTATGGATGATTTGACTAGTGGATATAATATTGCAGAGATATTGACTCTTGAGCCTAATTTCCTGAATATGCTTGGGTTTACATACGAAGAAACTGAAACATATCTACGTTATGTGCTTGATAAGTATTCTACAGGACAGGATCGCTTTGACGAAATATGGCAACTAATAGTGAGTAACTATGATGGTTATCGTTTCCGTCCGAATGGAGATCGGTTATTCAATGCCACTATCCTTACTTACTTCTTCAAGAAATTTGCAGCCAATGCCGGTAGTATTCCGGACGAATTGGTAGATGAAAATCTACGTACTGACATTCATTGGATTCGTCGGTTGACTCTTTCGCTGGATAATGCGAAAACGATGTTGGATGCATTGGTAATTGACGATGAATTGCCTTATAATGTGGCTGATCTTGCTAGTAAGTTTAATAAGAAAAAGTTTTTTGATAAAGAGTTTTATCCCATTAGTTTGTTTTATTTGGGAATGACGACGTTGAAGGATAAATTTGTAACCACATTGCCTAATATGACGATGCGTAGTGTATACATGGACTACTATAATCAACTGAACAAAATAGAAGGCAATGCACAACGTTATGTTCCTGTGTATCGGCACTATGATTCCAATCGAAGCTTAGAACCACTCGTTCAGAATTATTTCGAACAATATTTGGGACAATTTCCAGCACAAGTTTTTGATAAGATCAATGAAAACTTTATCCGGTGTTCTTTCTACGAACTGGTATCGCGTTATTTAAGTAGTTGTTATACCTTTGCCATCGAACAGAATAATTCAGTAGGCCGATCAGACTTTGAAATGACCGGTATTCCCGGTACAGATTACTATACGGATGATCGTGTGGTCGAATTTAAATATTATCGTATGAAAGAAGCTGAAAAGATGCTTGCGCTTTCCGAGCCTCTTCCCGAGCACGTGGAACAGGTGAAAAGATACGGTGAAGACACTAAGAAAAAGTTTCCTAATTATAATGTACGGACATATGTGGTGTACATTTGTGCTAATAAGGGATGGAAATGTTGGGAAGTATGAGACAATAAAATCTGCAATATTGCACTAACTGTTTATGAAAAATGAGAGTCATATTATCTCTCGAATGATTTCCGGAGATATAAATGCTTTTAAACTTCTTTTCGATCGTTACTATTCTCAAGTGCGTTTCTTCACATTGGGGATAGTGAAAGATTCTTTTGTTGCCGATGATATAGCTCAAAATGTATTTATCAAGGTCTGGACAAAAAGAGAATTGATTGATTGCGAACGGAAGTTTAATAACTATTTGTATTCCATCACAAAGAATGAGATAACAGATTATTTCCGTTCCTTAGTCATTTCAGAACCCTTGGAAAGCATTTCATATCTGAAGGATAGCGATCATACAGATGAAATGATAGAAAGTGTTTATGATCTATCGCATATTAAAGAACTGGTGATGAAAGAGGTGGATAATATGCCGCCGCAACGTCGTGCAGTGTTTGTCATGAGTCGTTTGCAAGGATTGTCTAATGATGAGATAGCCTCTAAACTAGGAATATCCAAACGCACGGTAGAACGCCATCTGAATATAGCGTTGCACATACTTCGTGAAAAACTGGGAGGATTTCTTTATTGGATTGCTGCTTTGTTCATTCTTTCTCTCTGATTTTAATTTTTCCGCTCTGCCATACTACTTTTTGTTACACCTCTATCCCCAATTAATAGTTTATAAATGTTAAAGTAGAAAAAGCATTGGGTGTACTTTTTCTAGCTTCCGTATATCAGATATAACCAGATAATACGAAGAAAAATGAAACTCTTACCTCCCGGAATATTGAAAGACTATTTCTATAACTTGAAGAAGGATATCACTTCAAGTGCGTTTGGACAATGGTTCATAGAGAATGAGTCTAAACCGGAATTCGATCAGGAATTGCAAGAAATTTGGAAAGAATCGTCTCAAGTAGCCTGTGACCGCGAAATGACTTCTTCTGCATTTGTGAAGGTCTGTGAAGCTATTGGCGGAGTAGCTCCGTCTCCTCAAAAGAGTACATTCACGAGAACAATACATTATCTGATACGTGTTGCAGCTATTCTGTTTATTCCTTTATTGGGAGCTACTCTTTATCTATATCTGGATAACAAGGAATCACAAGTCAACTGGATAGAAGTCTATGCCGAATATGGGCAAAAGAAAGAAGTTATTTTGCCCGACCAGAGTAAAGTCTGGCTGAATTCCGGTACACATATTATCTATCCCGAACGGTTTACCCAGGTTCGTCAGATATTTGTTAGCGGAGAAACCTTTCTGGAAGTGACAAAAGATCCGGAACGTCCTTTTATTGTAGATACAAAAGATTTAAGCATCAAAGTGCATGGAACAAGATTTAATGTACGTTCTTATACGGAAGATAAAGGCACGGAAGCCACACTGCTCGAAGGAAGTATTTCTTTGTTGGTGAAGGGAGATTTAAATCAGCATGATATTTTCCTTGTTCCGGGTGAGAAAGCTATACTGGATAAAAAACAAGTTAAACTTGAAAAGTTTGACGTCGATGGGTATCAATCCTGGCGAAACGGACAGTATACATTCAGAGACAAGACACTGCAAGAGATTATAACGGAACTTCAACGTCTGTTCAATGTTCAGATTGTGATAAGGGATAAAGCGCTACTCAAAGAAATTTTCTTTGTCACATTTGCCCAGGGACTTTCTTTGGATGAGATGCTCGAAGCATTGAATATAGACAATGAATTATGTATCAAGCGAGATCAGGATATTATTGAAATTTCAAGAAAGACGAGATAGACAACCCAGTTATTAACCTTAAAATACATGTGCGGAATGGATGGATAAACAAATAAAAAAATAAACGAGAAAGTGGTTGCGACACTTTCCCGTTTTGGAAATCAGTTAACAAAATTAATTATTAACTTAGATCATTGCCAAAGGTATGAAATATCATGAAAAACCGGCTCATTTTAGAGAGCTATTTAGCAATCTTTTACCAATTCTATTGGCGCTATTTATCTGGACGAATCCGGTATTGGCGCAGAATAATGGAGAACTTATCACGCTTAGTCTCAAAAATAAGACAATTGGTGAGGCGTTGGAAACAATCAATAAGCGATACAACTACACGTTTGTTCTTCGAACACCGGATATTGATACAAAAAGAAAAGTTTCAATAGACGCCAAACAACAAAAGATCGAAGATGTACTGAATAATCTGTTTCGGGGGCAGGATGTCTCTTTCGATATCAATAACAAAACTGTCCGTATCTCCAAGAATGTCAGGCAGAAAGACGCAGAATCTACACAGGGGGCTACTGCCAGAAACGTGACAGGACAAGTTACGGATAGTTCCGGCGAACCGATGATAGGTGTCAGTGTGATGGTGAAAGGAAGTAATAATGGAGTGGTGACCAATATGGATGGTAAGTACGAAATCAAAATCGATCATCCTAATCAAGTACTTCAATACTCTTTTCTCGGTTATCTGTCCCAGGAAAAAAGAATCGGAGACAACCGGATGCTGAATGTAACTTTAGAGGAAGATGTGAAAAAACTGGATGAAGTGGTTGTAGTAGGCTATAGCGTACAGAAGAAGAAAGATATAACGGGAGCTGTATCCACTGTTCTGGCAAAAGATATAGAAAATATTCCCGTGAATGATTTCGGGTCGGCACTTGCCGGACGTTCTGCGGGAGTACAAGTTATCACCCCTTCGGGGAAGCCGAATGAGGGTTTCTCTATCCGTGTCCGGGGAGCTACGTCTATCAATGCAGGAAACGAACCTTTGTATGTGGTGGATGGAGTGCCGACCAGTGACACAAAAACGATCAACCCTTCCGAAATAGAAAGCATTACGGTATTGAAAGACGCTTCTTCTGCTGCAATCTACGGAAATGCAGGTGCGAATGGGGTAGTACTGATTACCACCAAAAGAGGCCGGAAAGGTGAAGCGCAAATTGAGTTGAATGCCTACTATGGTTTTTCGGAACGTGCCAAGAGAATAGATGTTTTGAATAAAGATGAATATCAGGATTTACTTTCCGATTTGGGGTATCCGGCCATGGATACCTCCGTGTATAATGCCAATATCGACTGGCAGGATGAAATGTTTCGCAATGCGGCCATGCAGAATTATCAGTTATCCATTTCCGGTGGAAACGAAAAATCCCTTTATTACATTTCAGCCGGATTTATCAAACAGGATGGTATTGTAAAACCATCTTCATTTGAACGTATGAATTTTAAGATCAATCTGGAACAGGAATTGAAAAAATGGGTAAAGATCGGAACGAACCTAAGTTACAGTAAGATCAATGATGTCGATGTTTCGGATGGAAATTCCGAGACCGTTATTCTGCAAGCCATCACCACTCCATCTGTGGTAGGTAAATATAATGCGGACGGAACATTTCCTACGCTACCGTTTTTGTCTTCTTTGGAGAATCCTTTAAGTGCGGTAGAGTCATATACTCGTGATTATGTATATCATAAATTGTTGGGTAACCTCTATGCGGAGATTGCTTTTACTCCGGATCTGAAGTTAAAAACAAGCATGGGCATCGAAATGGGTGCTTCCCGGTACAAAGAATTTCTGGACCCGTTCAGTTCAGCTTGGGGACGTAACCAGCAGGGACAAGCGAGTTATAACACTTCGTTAAATTACAAATGGATCAACGAAGAAATTCTGACTTATACTAAGAAGATAGGAGATCACAGTTTCTCGGCTTTGGCGGGGTTTGTGGCTTCCCGCTATGTGGGAGAATCGGCAAACAGTTCTATACGTGGATTCTCTGATAATAAAATACATTCTATGAACGCCGGAACTGTATTAAACAAGCCAAGTGAAGATTATGGTGCATCTACCAATGCTTCTGTATTGGGGAGAGTGACCTATGACTACCAGAATAAGTACCTCGCCACTGTCAATTTCCGTGCTGACGGTTCTTCCAAGTTTGGCGTGAACAACCGTTGGGGGTATTTCCCTTCTTTCTCTTTGGGATGGAGACTGACTGGGGAGGAATTTATGAAACCATTGGATTGGTTGAGTGATTTGAAACTGCGTGTCGGCTGGGGACAGGTTGGTAATGACCAGGTGGGTTATTATAGTTCTTATGGGATTTATGGAATCGGAGCCAATTATAATATGGATGGCGTTATTTTACCAGGATATTATCAGAGCCAGATAGGGAATGATAAGTTGCGTTGGGAGAGAACTACCCAGACCAATGTGGGACTCGACTTCTCTTTCCTTAATGGAAGAATGACGTTGACTGCCGATGCATACTATAAGAAAACAACCGATTTGCTGTTAATGGTAAAGCTGCCTCAAACTTCCGGATTCGATTCGGGTATGCAAAATGTAGGTAGCGTGGTAAATAAAGGATTGGAGTTCCAACTGACCACGCGTAATCTGACCGGAGAACTAAAATGGACAACAGATTTTAATATCTCCACTAATAAGAATGAGGTGACAGATATGGCAGGAAGTCCTGCTATCTTTACCGGATCACTTGATAAGAAAATCTCCGGAAATGTGTCTATCATTCAGAAAGGACAGGCTTTAGGTTCTTTTTATGGTTTTCAGGCAGCAGGAGTAAACCCGCAAAACGGACGTATGATGTACGAAAAGGCTAACGGAATGTTAGTGTATGAAGAAGATTTGAGCGCAGATGAAGACCGCCGGATCTTGGGTTGTGCACAGCCGAAATTTTTGTATGGCATCAACAATGTCTTTTCATATAAGAATTTTGACCTGTCTTTCTTCTTTCAGGGTTCATACGGGAATGATATTTATAATGCCACCCGTATGTTTACCGAAGGAATGTTCGACTCCCGCAACCAGTCCGACCGTGTCCTGATGCGTTGGCGTAATCCGGGAGACTACACTACTGTGCCCCGTGCGGAGAAAGATAAATACCCGGCTATTTCTTCCCGTTTTGTAGAAGACGGATCTTACTTTAAACTGAAAAATGTGAAACTGTCATATACTTTGCCGCGTCCGCTGACCCGGAAGGCTTTGATGGACAGAGTGACGGTCTATATATCAGGGGATAACCTGGTGACTTTTACCAATTACAGAGGTTATGACCCGGAAGTGAATATCGGTGGAGGCAGTTCTTCGGCTATGGGAATCGACCAGGGTGTCTTCCCCCATGCAAGAACTTATATTCTGGGAGCTACTATTGTATTTTGAGCATTGTTCAACTCATTAAATCTAAAAAAGACATGAAACAGATATATTCTATATTTATATCCGCAGCTTTGCTGCTCAATGTAGGGCTGACCTCCTGTGATAGTTTCCTGACAGAAACACCGCAGGGAGAACTGACCGAAGCCAATGCTTTTACTTCCATAAAAGATGCGGAAGCACTGATTATCAGTTGCTATGACGGAATACAGAAGGGGCATGAAGAATATTATATGTGGTATTATATGATTCTTGCAGACTGTTTTGCGGATAATGCATACAGTGGTGGTGATGATGTGGATATCAATAATGTGTTCTTACGCGACCTGACTCCCCGTAATGCGGTTGTTATGAAATCATGGAAGTCGCTTTACGGAAGTATTATGCGTTGTAACGTAGCTTTGAAATATATACCTCAAATTAATGATCCGTTGTTGGACGCGGAAGCTTTTACCGGAGTGAGTAAACGTGAAGAAATGCTTGGAGAAGCTTCTTTCTTGCGGGCGTTGCATTATTTTAATTTAGTAAAGACCTGGGGGTGTGTGCCTGTTGTGACTACTACGGGAAGCACTGCTCCGGCTGATGTGCAAGTGCCTCGTGCCGATTCGGAAGAGGAAGTTTATGCACGTATCATTGAAGATTTGGAATTTGCGTTGACCCGTTTACCGGACAAGCGTGCTACGGAAGCTGAAACCAGAGGATTTGCCAGTAAAGGGGCGGTTAACGCTTTGTTTGCAAAAGTGTATGCAACGAAAGGTGCACCCGGCAATGTAGAATGGGATAAGGTGAAGACCTATTCGGAAGCAGTGATGAATTCGCCGGTATACCGATTGGTGGATACGTATGACCATCTGTTTGACGATGAACATCGTAATAATAGTGAGACGATTCTGGCTGTACAGTATATCGCCAACAGTACGGAAAATAATTACGTACCTGTTCTTCTATTGCCTCCTTCCATGACAGAGCAGAATTGGCGTAAATATCTGACACCTTCCCAAAGTTTGCTGAAAGCTTTTGATGATGAAGGAGATCAGGTTCGTAAAAACTCTACGGTCATCTTTGAGGACATTAACAATATTTGGTTCGACCAGTATTATGCGCAACTGAAGAATGGACAATGGGAAACCCGCACATTGCCTTTCCCTTACAAGTGCAGGGCAAAGAATCGGGTAGGATGGGATTGCGGAGACTTGATCTATATTTTCCGTCTGGCTGATATTGTTTTGTTGCATGCAGAAGCAGTCAATGCTTTGTCCGGTCCGGCAACTGCAATAGCGGAACCCAATCTGCAAAAGATTCGTACCCGTATCGGACTTCAGGAATTGAATGCCAGTTCAAGAGAAGAACTGACCCGGCTCCTTTTGAAAGAAAGACGCTTGGAACTGGCTTACGAAGGAGAGCGATTCTTTGATTTGAAACGTTATGGAATTGCTCAAAGCACCCTGTCAAGTCTGACGTGGTCGGAAATTGTGGATGGAGAACAAACGACTGTTACGGGTAAATTCCCCGCACACATGTTGCTGATGCCTATTCCGCAGGAAGAAAGGGATCGTAATCCGAACCTAACTCAAAATCCGGGGTATAATTAATCCTCTTCCTTTATTAATCTTTAAATGAAGAAATATGAAAACGAATTTATATAAGCTTGTTTCATTCTATATATTTATCGGGTTACTGGCTGTTTCTTGCCAGAATCAGGATGAAATGTTTTTCGATCCGTCTGCCGAAGCACCTGTCATTGGAAAGTTATCCTTGAATCAGGAACAGTTGCAATATGGTGGGTCGGTAAAATTAAACGTGGAGGTGACGGATGCAGATGCCTTGTCGCACGTAGAAATACGCTTGGTTGCCAATCAGGCGGTGCTTTATTCCAAAACTCTTCCGGGAAATAATCAAAAGACGTTGAAAGTGGAAGAGGAAATCGAAGTGCCGTTTGGACGTTTGTGTGGCGAGCAACTTGCTTCTCTGGAGGTTGTGGCTACAAATAAAAATGTGAAAACAGCAGAACAATCTTACGAGATTCCATTGGAAAGGCCGGATTTTGCACAATTATATTTAGTGGTTGGTGAAACAGGGGAAGAAATTGTGCTGCAAAGGGATGAAAGTAATCCGTTAACTCCTTATTTATATAAGGCTACTGTAGACTTGCCGAATAATACAAATGTGTTTATATATAGCGAGCCGGAAAAGAAAGGAATGGTATGGGGATTTGATGCCAGTACGAATACTTGCGAGTTGGCTTCGTCGCGTCCGGTTTCCCTTTGTGATTCACAGAGTACGGAAGAGAAAGTGAGAGAGGTGGTATTCGATGCTTTTTCTTTTGAGATTTCACCTCTGAAAAAGGAAATGACAGTAAATGATGTTGTCTTCATGCTATATAAGAAGAATGCGTCGGATAATGATTTTGTAAGCAATACACTTCGTGCCCAGAATGTTTCTTTGACAAACGGTGAAGAAGTGAGGACAGAATTGATTGATCTCAATGTGTTGAAGTTTGATCCGGATTTCTTTAAACTGGAAGGAGATAAGTTGATGTATATCGGGCAGACAGGTAATGTGACGTTATATATGAATACGATGTTCAACTTTGTTTTTGTAGAGAGTGCGGAAAATCCGTTGACTACTAATGTTTCCTATCCGGAAGCCTTGTTTGTGAATGGTTGGGGAATCGGTCGTCCGGAATTGTGGAGCTATAATCCGGATTGGGATTTTAATAATGCGGTTATTTTCCGTAAGGTTTCGGAAGATGCTACCCAAACAGTTTACTCGCAGACTGTCATTGTCAGTAAATGGGTTCAATTCAAATTCTATAATCAAAAAGACTGGGGAGGTGAGTTCTCTTGTCCGAATATAACGTTTGAAGATGACAACTTTAAAGCCGTAGAAGAAAGCGGTAAACCGGGAAATTATAATATATCACCTTCGTTGGGCGATGATACGAGTTATAAATCAGCGGTTGCCAAGATTACATTTATTGTTCCGAAATCGGGAAATACAACTCATTTCCGGAGTACTATTCTGGTAGAGAGTGACCTGGATTGAGTAATCACTTATCATTAAACTAATTTGTATTATGCATAAAAAGATTCAATATATATTATTGCTTATGTTATTTACCTGTTTGATACCTGTTACGGCGAAAAACAAAAGCCGGATCAGTCTGAATGATGAATGGCAGTTCAAGCAATCTATATCTCAAAATTGGCTCCCGGCACAAGTGCCCGGAGCCGTACATACCGATTTGATGAATAATCGTATGATAAAGGACCCGTTTTACGGAGTGAATGAGAAATCCCTGCAATGGATTGGAGAAAAGGATTGGGAATATAAAAAGACTTTCATAGTAGATGAGGCTCTGCTTCAAGCGCCCAATGTACAGCTAGTTTTTGCCGGACTTGATACGTATGCCGATATTTATATCAATGATTATCTAGTGATGAAGTGTGACAATATGTTTCGTACATGGACTTTGAATCCTCTTCCTTATTTGAAGAAAGGGGAGAATACTATCCGCATCTATTTCCATTCTATATTTAAGGTGGATATGCCTAAGTACCTGGCGTCTCCTTTCCAGTTGCAGGCATGGCCTAATAATGATCAGTCGGATATTATGTTAAGCCTTTATGCCCGCAAAGCCGGATATAATTATGGATGGGACTGGGGCCCTCGTTTGATTACTACCGGTATCTGGAGAGATGTTTATCTGGAATACTGGGATGATATCCATATCGATGGAACTCAAATTATTACCCGGAAACTGGAGTCGGGAAAAGCGAAGATGGAGGCTGTTTGTACGGTGATGAGTGATGAGGATACGAAGGCAACGTTTACAGTGGAATATGATAAGAAAGAGGCTGTTCGTAAACAAGTAGCATTAACTAAAGGGATGAACACGGTACGGGTAGACTTCGAAGTGAAGAATCCTGAATTATGGTGGACTAACGGATTAGGCAATCCCCGGATGTATGATTTCGATATTGTATTGGATAAAGAAGGACGTAAGGTGACAGACCGTGTAAAGACGGGTATCCGTACATTGGAAATAGTTCGTGAAAAAGATGAACAGGGGCAGTCAATGTTTGTGAAGCTGAATGGAAAAGCGGTCTTTATGAAAGGAGCCAATTATATTCCTTTGGATAATTTTCCGAACAGGGTGCCTGAAAGTTGGTACGAATATATCATCAAGTCGGCAGCTGATGTGAATATGAATATGTTGCGTATTTGGGGTGGAGGTATTTATGAGATGGATGCGTTTTATGAAATGTGTGACAAATACGGTATTCTTGTCTGGCAGGATATGATGTTTGCCTGTGGCATGTTCCCCGCTGACGAGCATTATTTGAATAGCGTGGCCGAGGAAGTGAAGGATAATGTAAAACGCTTGCGTAATCATCCTTGCATTGCACTCTGGAACGGAAACAATGAAAATGAGATTTCATATTTCGGATGGGGATGGAAAGATCGTTATACGCCCGAAGAAGACAGAATTTATCAGAGTAATCTGCATAAACTCTTTTATGACGTAATTCCGGAAGCGATACAGGCTGTGGATGAAACGAGGTATTATCACCCGACATCTCCTGTGACCGGCTATAATAATATAGATTATAATATGGGAGATGTACACTTCTGGTCTGTCTGGAAAGGAGGATGGCTTGAAGAGTACACGGAAGCTAAAAACATAGGTCGCTTTATGAGTGAGTATGGTTTTCAGTCTTATCCGGAGATGCGCACCATCCGTCGTTTTGCAAGTGAACATGATTTGCGTTTGGATTCGGAAGTTATGTTGTCTCATCAGCGTGCCCGCAATGACCAGACTCGTGATCCGAATTTCGGGAATAATATGATGAAGATGTATATGGAGAAATATTTTAAAGTTCCCGATGATTTTAGTGCATTTGTTTATATGAGCCAGTATTTGCAGGCGGAGGCGGTGAAGATTGGAATTGAAGCTCATCGTCGTGCAAAACCCTACTGTATGGGAACACTTTATTGGCAGATTAATGATTGTTGGCCGGTAGCTTCGTGGTCAAGTATTGATTATTGTGGCAGATGGAAGGCTTTACAGTATTATGCCCGCGATGCATATGACGAGGTATTGGTTTCTCCTTATGCTTCCGGAAAACAAGTCGTATTCAAGGCCATTTCCGATCGTTTGCAAAAGATGAAAGGAGAGTTGGAGATAACGACTCTGACTTTGGAGGGACAGACGGTGTTCTCAAAGAAAGTTTCATTTGATTTGGGTGCTAATGGGTGTGAAGATGTGGCTTCGATAACAACTACGGAACTTTATGGAGGTAAGAAAGAGAACGAAGTTTTCATTTATGTGACGTTGAATGAAAATGGTAAAACTGTTTCTTCGAACATCCATTATCCGGTCTACTCCAATCAGTATACTTATTCAAAGGTGGCTCCTATTATAACGGTGGAGAAGACCAATGAAGGAGTCAATTTACGGCTTCGTTCTTCTGCACTGATTAGAGGGCTTTATCTTTATGTAGATGACGATGAAAGTTTCTTTGAGCAGAATTACGTAACGCTGATACCGGGAAAAGAGGAAGTGGTTCAGGTGAAGACTCATCTTTCAGCGGCGGCTTTTGAGAAGCAATTGAAATATCTCTCGGTAAATCAAGTCAATTGATTGTGAAATGTATATCTCAATCGGACCTATTAATACATAATAAAAATGAAGAAGATAATGAATAATATATTGGCAGCTTGTCTGCTTTCCAGCCTGATAGCTTGCACTTTGGATGATCCCTATATGCCGGTTAATCCAGAAGAAAAACCGGCTCCTCCTGTGGTTACGGAGTATCAGCCTGTCGCTTTAACGATAGGGGCTAATGGTCGTTTTGATGTTTCCGGTTCCTCTGTAAAAATAGGGTTAAACGGGAAGAATTCTACTTATGGTGTTTGTCTGCCACAGATTGCGCAGGGACATTTTATTGCGGAGGTAACAGCTGATAAAACAACTAACTTTGGCTTGGCTATTGTCCGGGAGAAGAACGGGAAACCGGATTTCAATAATTATACTTCGGTGAGTGTGTGTACAGAATCCGGTGTGTCGACCGTACGGGTATTGGATCGTCAGGACGGAATAGATAACGTTTTGGATAATACGAAGAAGATAAATAAAAATGATTATTCTTTCCGTTATTCCATACCTCTCAATAATAGCTATTTTTCTGTTCCTTTTACAGCTTCTACAGGTAAGGCACGTATCATCAGGAATAAGATATCCGGTTTCTTTCATTTTTATGTGAGTGTTGGAAAAGAAATTGATGGGAAATTTCATGAGAACTGGATTGAACTTGCTCAATCGAAAGATTGGGGAGGACAGGGACAGAACTATTTTATTTGTCCGATAGTCAGGAATGGTAATGAAAACTCGACAGAAGTGAACTTTTCAGATATTCGTTTTGAAGAGTTTTCGGCTGAAGATGTCGTGGAGTCCTCTCCGGAATTTGATGTAAAACAGCGTAATTTTACATGGGCTGGCTTTCCGGGGGATGCGACGGTAATCAGTTTCAATCCGAAACATTGCCCGGCTGCTGCACAAAACAGACAATTTGTTTTCTGGTCGGAGGCAAACTTTGTACCTGCTTGGCACATGAATAACGAATTGCTTTATTGTTATGAGTTTGCTGAAACATGGTCGGATTTGAGTAAAGGATGCTTCGAGCCAATGTCGGATCGTTTGTTGGCGCATGCGAAAGTGGATATCATAGAGAATAATAAAGTAAGGAAAGTGGTTAAGTACCATTATGCGTTGGTAAATCCGGATTATAAGGCTCCTTATCCTGACGGGATATATCCGGAAGTAGACGAGTATTATACTTTCTATGCTGACGGAGTAGGCGTGAGACACATCGAGTATATTCAGAAACAGGCGGGACAGGCTTATTATCGCTATCATGAGTTGAGTGAGCCCATGGTTATTTCCGGCAGTTCATCCATTCCGTCAGATCATGTGAAACAACCGGCTTTTAGTATTTCTAATCTTTCAGGCAACCGGTATGATCTTTATCCGGCTAAACCATTTGATGAAGTCAACCAGAATGTGAAAAACTGGAAAGAGCAAATCTATACTGCTCATTTAAATAATGCTCCTGATGCTTTTTCTGTTTTCTCTTATACTCCTGAACGTCCGGAAGTCTCTCCGTTGCCGATTGAGAATGACTTGACCTGGCATGATATAAATTATCAGATGTCTCATTGGCCGGTAGATAAACAACCCTATTTAAATGCCCGTTATGGGGATTATGATAAGTCAACGGCTACCTGGCCGTCACAGGTCTCTCATTCTTCATTGATTGGCGTGGAGGCTAAAGGGGACGTTTCCTGGAATACTGCTTATCAGATTAATTCGGATGGAAATAAATATAGAGTATATTTGATGCTGTTGGGTATCAATCAACCTGATGCGGCTTCTGATATAGATGCGTATACAAGAGGATGGCTGTATATGGGAAGCCCGACGAATCTGAACGGAGTTTCTTATAATCCAGATGTAACAGGGTATTCCAAACGGGAGATGGTTTTGATGAAAACGACAGGTACAGGAAGTTGTCAGTTTACTTGTAACCCTACCGGCGCAGTGAAGAATCCTGTATTTAGAATTGATAATTGGACCGGAAGCGGAAATGTAACGGTCAAGGTTGGTGGAAAGACGTTGGTGTCTGATAGTGACTATTTGAGTGATAAAGTAGGAGGAAGCCTCGTAATCTGGCTTAATAAAACAATATCTTCTACATTCTCTGTCGAAATTATTCCGGTATAAAATGATCCTTTGGAGAGGACTTCTCAAATCCTCTCCAAAGGAATTTAAATAAATCAAGAGAGGTTGGCCTTTTATGAAATATATACTATTCATTCTTTTGTTTTTTCTCTGTTTATCCTGTTCACATCGTCCGGTTCAGGAGGTTGATACAGTTTCTTACAGAGGGTGGGAGAACTGCCTTAAGCTATCTAACAGGGCTGTTTCCGTAATTGTTAATCCGACGTATGGCGGACAAATTCTATATTTCGGCTTAGAGAGTCGTGGAGATAATATATTGTGGAGTGATTCTGTTATCAACGGTTGGACTGTAGAGAACTATATACGAACAAGACGAAGTCCTGATGCCGGTAGATTTGATATCGGTAATGAACGTAGAACGGAGAATATCCATGATTCAATTTGGGCAGGACCTTATCAAACCTTTATTGAGGAAGATAAATTGCGCTTGGTCAGCCATCCCTCACAGGCGATGGGTATTCAGGTGGAGCGGATTTACTTTTTGGAAGAGAACCAGCCGGTTCTGCATATTAAACAGCGAATGTCTAATATTTCAAATGGGGAGGTTGAATATTGTTTCTGGACACGTACATTACTGCCTGCCGGTGGGATTTACTATTGTGAAGCGATGCCAAATTCACAATATCCATTGGGATTTAGTGAGATTTCATTGTCAGCAGATACATTAATTCCCTCTCATCATCTGCAGGAACGTATTCATGTAGAGAATCATTATTTTACCGCATTTCCCGGAGGAGACGAACAAAAGAAATATGGGATAAATACTACAAACGGTATGTATTTCTATCAGTTCAGTGATTATTTGTATATCAAACAAAATAAGTATGTTCCACAGGGGAAATATGATAATAATTTGCAGGTGTGTTTTCCTAACATGATTTATTTTAATGATGAATTTTTGGAAATGGAACCGAACAGTCCTATGGTTAAACTAAAGCCGGGAGAGGCTTATGAATATGAAGAGATTTGGACATTAAGGGAGGTGAACTCTATTACTGATAACACATATTAAGATGTATAACTTGCTGATTATTTTTCATACTGTTATATTTGTCCCGCTATTCTATTAATCAATAGAGGGAGAATGTATCAAAAGAAAAATATAAGGGTATATATAGCATGGATGTTATTCATGACATTCATTCCCTTCTTTGTAGTGAAGACCTTTCACTATCATGGAAGTGAGGATGAAAAGTCGTGTTCCCATGCAAAGCATTCTCACCAATCATCTGATGATTGTGCGATCTGCCAATACTCCCTTTCTTTCTTTACTGAACCTCAACCGATAGAATTTCATTGCACACTGACGCTCGTGCCCTACGAGCCGATTATTTACCAGGATAAGGTTGTTTGCAAACGAACTTATTCGCATCATTTACGCGGGCCTCCGGTCGCATGATTACATACTCATATTTTCAATGGAGATAGATTGGCTTTCAATCTATCCTTACATTCATTTTACACATTAAATAAAAGATTGTAATTGATGCGTATCGGAATTATTTCGGGCGTAATAGGGCTATTTGTAACCTTATCCGTCCATGCACAGAAATCCGATTCAATCAAGAGCATGCTTTTGCCTGATGTTGTGGTAACCGAAACGTACCAGCAACGTCAAGCGAAAAAGTCTGCCCTTACGGTTGATGTAGCCGATCAGGATTTTTTGCGCAAACATTTTACAGGAAACTTCATGCAGGCGATGGAGAATATTCCCGGAGTACAGGCAATGGATATTGGTTCGGGCTTCTCCAAACCGATGATTCGCGGAATGGGATTCAACCGGATTGCTGTATTGGAAAACGGAATCAAACAGGAAGGACAACAATGGGGAGCCGATCACGGACTAGAACTGGATGCTTTCAATATCGGAGCAGTCAATGTATTGAAAGGACCCTCCTCACTGCTCTATGGCAGTGATGCAATGGGAGGAGTGATTGATGTTGTTCCGTCGGCTGTTCCTGCTGATAATCGTGTATTCGGAGATGTCACACTGCTGGGTAAATCAGTCAATGGAACCATCGGAGGATCACTGATGCTGGGAATCAGGAAGAATGCCTGGTACTCCCATATTCGTTATTCGGAACAACATTTCGGTGACTATCGTATTCCGACGGATTCTATTGTCTACCTGACACAAAGAATTCCCATATATGGGCGTAAACTCAAGAATACAGCAGGCATTGAACGCAATATCGGACTTTTTACCCAATATCAACGAAGAGCCTATAAAGCGAATTATGCTGTGAGTAATGTATATCAAAAGACGGGATTCTTTCCGGGGGCACATGGCATACCCGATGCGTCACGTGTGGAAGATGATGGAGACAGCCGTAATATTGAATTGCCATTCAGTAAAGTGAATCACCTGAAAGTGACCACCCACCAGCAATATGCATGGGAGAAACTGATCTTGTCAGGCGATTTAGGTTTCCAGAACAATCACCGTGAAGAGTGGAGTGCTTTCCATACTCACTATGGTTCGCAACCCGCACCGGAGAAAGACCCCGACAAGGAACTTGCTTTTAATCTGAACACTTTCAGTGCTTCGGTGAAAGCTCGTTTTATTGGTTCTTCTTCGTGGGAACATATATTGGGGTGGGATGGACAACATCAACGGAACGACATTTCCGGCTATTCGTTTTTACTGCCTGAATATCGCCGTTCCACTACCGGAATGCTTTGGCTTACGACATACAGACCCAACAATGTGTTTTCAGTCAGCGGAGGAGTGCGATATGACTACGGATATATGAATATCTCTTCGCATGAAGATACTTACCTTGCCGATTATCTTCGGAAACAGGGCTATGATCCGGAACAGATAGACTTCTACAAGTGGAACAGTCACTCTGTGAATAAGCACTACGGTGATTATTCTCTTTCTCTGGGATTGGTATGGACTCCCTCCGACAAACATCTGGTAAAGGTGAATATCGGGCGTAGTTTCCGCCTGCCCGGTGCGAATGAGTTGGCTGCCAACGGTGTACATCACGGCACTTTCCGCCATGAACAGGGAGATGCAAACCTAAAGTCCGAACAAGGCTGGCAACTGGACGCTTCTTATCATCTGAAGTACCGGGGAATTTCTTTCTCCGTCTCTCCATTTGTCAGTTGGTTCAGCAATTACATCTTTCTGCGTCCTACTGGAGAGTGGTCTGTATTGCCTCATGCCGGACAAATCTATCGCTATACCGGAGCAGAAGCGCTATTTGCAGGAACTGAAGCTACCGTAGATGTTGATTTTCTGCGCAACTTCAATTATCGGATTTCCGCTGAATACGTTTACACCTATAATTGTGATGAACATATTCCATTGAGTTTCTCGCCACCTCCTGTTATGCGCAATACATTAACCTGGCAAAAGAATTGGTATATGTTGTATGCAGAATGGCAGAGCATTGCCCGGCAAAATAGAGTGGACCGTAACGAAGACCGTACAGCCGGAGCAAATCTCTTTCATCTGGGTGGTTCATTGAATATTCCGATAGGTGGAAACAATGAGATTGAAATAACCCTGACCGCCCGGAATATATTCGATACCCGATATTACAATCATCTTAGTTTTTACAGGAAAGTTGAAATCCCCGAACCGGGACGTAACTTCCAGATATTAATCAAAGTTCCATTTAAAAAATTACTGAAATGAAAAATAAATTTTATCTCCCAATGATTAGCCTTTTGGCAACAGTTACTTTCATGTTTTCCTCTTGTGATAATGATGACTCCAGTGATACGACCAAACCTCTGATTGAACTTCACGAACCGGAAGAAGGTCAGGCTTTGGAGATAGGAAACGAACATGGGGTTCATTTTGAAATGGATTTGTCGGATGATGTCATGCTGAAATCCTATAAGATTGAAATTCATAGTAATTTCGACCACCATTCACACGGAGGTAATAGCAGGGCTGCACAGGAAACAGTAGATTTTAGTTTCAACAGATCCTACGATGTGTCCGGACAGAAAACCGCCCATATTCATCATCACGATATTGTAATACCGGCCAATGCTACTGCAGGAGATTATCATTTGATGGTTTATTGCACGGATGCCGCAGGTAACGAATCTTATATCGCACGCAATATCAAATTAAGTAATGAGGTGGAAGACGAAGACCATCACCATGATGAATAAGACAATACATAGAGAAAGAATGAGGTGAGGTCAAAAAGGGACGTTTGACACATTCCCATTCTGTTTTTTTACGTAATGAGTATTTTTTCTTTCGAAAGGTGTAATATCTATTACACCTTTTTTGTTTCCAATCCTTTACTTTTGTGAAAAATACTTTTTCGTATGATGAAGTTTCCAATAATAAATCGACTCTTTCCTTCTTATAAATGGAAGGTAGCGGCTGTCATCATTGGCGGTGTTATTGTGGGTGGAGGAGCACTGTTTATGTATATGCTCCGGGCGCATACCTATCTTGGAGATGACCCGGCTGCATGCGTGAATTGTCACATTATGACTCCTTACTATGCAACCTGGTTCCATAGTTCACATGCCCGGAATGCCACTTGCAATGATTGTCATGTGCCGCATGAAAATGCTGTGAAGAAATGGACCTTTAAAGGTATGGACGGTATGAAACACGTGGCTGCATTTCTTACCAAAAGCGAGCCGCAGGTCATTCAGGCTCATGAAGCTAGTTCCGAAGTGATTATGAATAATTGCATCCGCTGTCATACACAACTCAATACGGAATTTGTGAAGACGGGGAAGATTGATTATATGATGTCACAGGTAGGAGAGGGGAAGGCTTGCTGGGATTGCCATCGTGATGTTCCTCATGGTGGAAAGAATTCCCTGTCCGGTACTCCGGGAGCGATTGTTCCTCTTCCGGAATCGCCTGTTCCCGAATGGCTCCGGAAGATGGTGAATCAGAAAGATAAATAAGAAATGAAATACGTAATAAAATAATAAAACCGATATACAATGGAAAAGAAATTAAAATCATGGCAAGGATGGCTGTTGTTCGGAGGTTCAATGGTCGTTGTATTTGTTTTGGGATTATGCGTTTCTGCGTTGATGGAACGGAGGGCGGAAGTTGCCAGCATTTTCAATAACCGTAAAAACGTTATCAAAGGGATTGAAGCACGAAATGAACTGTTTAAGAATGACTTTCCCCGTGAATACCAGACTTGGACGGAGACTGCAAAGACTGACTTTGAGAGTGAATTTAATGGAAATATTGCTGTAGATGCTTTGGAAAAACGTCCTGAAATGGTGATTCTATGGGCGGGATATGCTTTCTCAAAAGATTATTCCACTCCACGGGGACACATGCATGCCATTGAGGATATTACGGCATCTTTGCGTACCGGTTCGCCCATGAGCCCGACTGAAGGTCCTCAACCGTCTACCTGCTGGACTTGTAAGAGTCCGGATGTTCCCCGTATGATGGAGGCATTGGGTGTCGATTCTTTCTATAACAATAAATGGGGGGCTATGGGCGCCGAAATTGTGAATCCTATCGGATGCTCCGATTGTCATGATCCCGAAACAATGAATCTTCATATCAGTCGTCCCGCTTTGATAGAGGCTTTCCAACGTCAGGGTAAAGACATCACTAAAGCTACTCCGCAGGAGATGCGTTCATTGGTATGTGCACAATGTCATGTGGAATATTATTTCAAAGGGGATGGTAAGTATCTGACTTTCCCCTGGGACAAAGGTTTTACGGTAGAAGATATGGAGGCTTATTATGATGAGGCCGGTTTCTATGATTATATTCATAAATTGAGCCGTACTCCGATTCTGAAAGCGCAGCATCCTGACTATGAGATTTGTCAGATGGGTATCCACGGACAGAGAGGGGTTTCTTGTGCCGATTGTCACATGCCGTATAAGAGTGAAGGTGGTGTGAAATTCAGTGATCACCATATCCAAAGCCCGTTGGCTATGATTGACCGCACCTGTCAGGTTTGTCACCGCGAAAGTGAAGAGACTTTACGTAATAATGTGTACGAACGCCAACGTAAAGCGAATGAAATCCGTAACCGTCTGGAACAGGAATTGGCAAAAGCACATATCGAAGCTAAATTTGCCTGGGACAAGGGTGCTACAGAAACACAGATGAAAGATGTGCTCGCACTGATTCGTCAGGCACAATGGCGTTGGGATTTCGGAGTAGCTTCACACGGAGGTTCTTTCCACGCACCGCAGGAAATTCAGAGAATTCTTTCTCATGGATTGGATCGTGCCATGCAAGCCCGTCTGGCTGTATCCAAAGTATTGGCAAAGAATGGATATACGGGAGATGTTCCGATGCCGGACATTTCAACAAAGGCAAAAGCACAGGAATATATCGGCTTGGATATGGATGCTGAAAGAGCGGCTAAGGAGAAATTCCTGAAAACAACTGTTCCGGCATGGTTGGAGAAAGCGAAAGAAAACGGCCGTCTGGCACAGAAATAAGAGAATTTATATATGTGGAGCTATAAAGAAGGGCTGGTGATTGGCGCAGGATTACTGGTGATAGGGCTATTGCTGCAAATGACAGTGGGAGCCATACATTGGGACCTGTTTGCCTGTCCGGTCAATGTGATTGTGTTAGTGGTTTATATCATTGCTTTGGTAGCCATGCACCTTCTTCGCAAACGTGTCTATTTATTCGGATGGTTGAGTCATTATTCCGCTGCTGTCTCGTCTCTATTGTGGGTGGTCGGCATGACGGTAGTGATGGGACTGATCCGGCAGGCTCCTTCCGGTCATGCTCCGGCTGATCTGCTGGGATTTTCGCAGATGATTTCTTCCTGGCCTTTTGTCCTGCTCTACTTTTGGATGGTCACCGCCTTGGGGCTGACAATCCTTCGCACCGGTTTCTCTTTGAAGATCAGCAGGATTTCTTTCCTACTGAATCATATCGGATTGTTTATTGCACTGATAACAGCCACTTTGGGAAATGCCGATATGCAAAGGTTGAAAATGACAACCCGGATGGGAAGTGCCGAATGGCGGGCTACGGATGATAAAGGTCAACTGATTGAACTTCCGCTGGCTATCGAACTGAAGGATTTCACTATCGACGAATATCCTCCGAAACTGATGTTGATTGATAATGAAACCGGCCGTACGCTTCCCGAAAAATCTCCTGTACATGTATTGTTGGAAGAGGGAGTGACAAATGGCAGCTTGCAGGACTGGCAGCTAACTATTGAGCAATCTATTCCGATGGCTGCTTCTGTGGCTACCGAAGATATTTTGAAGTTTACTGAATTTCATTCGATGGGAGCGACTTATGCTGTCTATCTGAAAGCAGTCAATCAGAAGAATCAAACAACCAAAGAGGGATGGGTAAGTTGCGGTAGTTTTCTTTTTCCCTATAAGGCAATCCGGCTGGATTCTTTAACCAGTATTGTAATGCCGGAACGGGAACCGCAGCGATTTGTATCGGAAGTGAAGATTTACACACAAGAAGGAACGATCACGGGAGGAACCATTGAAGTGAACCGCCCGATGGAGATAGAAGGTTGGAAAATTTATCAACTTAGTTACGATGAAACAAAGGGACGATGGAGCGATATCAGTGTCTTCGAGTTGGTTCGCGATCCGTGGTTGCCGGTTGTTTACACAGGAATAATAATGATGATGGCAGGAGCCATCTGTCTGTTTGTCAGCGCACAAAAGAGGAAAGAGGAGGACAAAGCATGAGTTGGGAATACTTTATACTATTTGCAATAGCCGCACTGGTTTGTTGGGCTTTGGGAGCTTTTGCTGCCTGGAAAGGTACAAAAACGGGATGGGCTTATGGATTTACTTTCTTAGGTCTGGCTATTTTCTTCAGTTTCATTATCGGAATGTGGATTTCATTAGAACGTCCTCCGATGCGGACAATGGGAGAGACACGGCTGTGGTATTCTTTCTTCCTTCCGTTGGCGGGATTGATAACCTATGCACGCTGGAAGTATAAATGGATTTTAAGTTTCAGTTGCATCCTTTCATTGGTCTTTATTTGTATCAATATCTTCAAACCGGAGATTCATAATAAGACGTTGATGCCTGCTTTGCAAAGCCCGTGGTTTGCCCCTCATGTCATTGTGTATATGTTTGCTTATGCTATGTTGGGAGCGGCGACGGTGATGGCCGTCTATCTGCTTTGGTTCAAAAAGAAGGAGATTGAACGGAAAGAAATGGATTTGTGTGACAACCTCACCTATGTAGGTCTGGCATTTATGACATTAGGTATGCTTACCGGAGCTATCTGGGCAAAAGAAGCCTGGGGACATTACTGGGCTTGGGACCCGAAAGAGACTTGGGCGGCAGCTACCTGGTTCGCTTATCTGGTGTATATCCATTTCAGATTGGGCAAGCCATTGAAGGCACGTCCTGCGTTGATTATTCTGTTAGTATCATTTGTCCTGTTGCAAATGTGCTGGTATGGAATCAATTACCTTCCGGCCGCGCAAGGAGTCAGTGTGCATACTTATAATTTAAATTGAAATATCGAATCACTTAAACTTCAATATCAATGAAAACACCTTATTGGTCATTCTTGCTTATGCTATTGCCAAGCATGGCATATACACAAAACACGGAGAAAGAGAATGAATTTACGATGTCTATGCAAATCAGACCTCGTGCGGAGTATCGGAATGGTGCATTGACTCCACGGGATGAAGGGGTAGCTCCTACATCTTTCATCAATAACCGTGCACGCCTCTCGATGGATTATAAACGTTCGGATCTGGAACTAAAGATGTCGGCACAGCATGTCGGTGTTTGGGGACAAGACCCGCAGATTGAGAAGAATGGGCGTTTTATGTTGAATGAGGCTTGGGCGAAACTGAACTTTGGTGAAGGGTTCTTTGCTCAACTGGGACGTCAGTCATTGATTTATGATGATGAACGTATTTTGGGAGGACTGGATTGGAATGTAGCGGGCCGTTACCACGATGCATTGAAGCTGGGATATGCCAACAAAAATAATGAAGTCCATCTGATTCTTGCTTTTAACCAGAATAATGACAATAGAACAAGTGGAGGTACTTACTATGATTCTTCTACCGGACAGCCTTATAAGAATATGCAAACCGTCTGGTATCATTATAAAGCGGATAATGTTCCGTTCGGAGCTTCTTTATTGTTTATGAATCTGGGATTGGAAACGGGTGATAAAGCCACGGATGATTCTCATACCCGCTATTTACAAACAATGGGTACTTACCTCACTTATAAGAATAGTAACTGGAATCTGGATGGTGCTTTCTACTATCAGATGGGTAAGAATAAAGCTGCGGAGAAAGTTTCAGCTTTGATGGGTAGCATACAAGCCGCCTATACGTTTAATCAGACATGGGGAGCCGTGGCTAGTTTTGATTATTTAAGCGGTGATAAAGGAAATGGCGGTAAGTATAAGGCTTTTGATCCTCTTTATGGGACCCATCATAAATTCTATGGAGCAATGGATTATTTTTATGCTTCTACATTTGCAAACGGTTATGCACCGGGATTGATGGATGCTCGTATTGGAGGTCGTTTCCGTCTATCTGGCAAGGTAGATATGGAACTTAATTACCATTATTTTAGTACAGCAGTTAAAGTTCAGGATTTAAAGAAATCATTAGGTTCGGAAGTCGATTATCAGATAAACTGGTCGATCATGAAAGATGTGAAACTCTCTGCCGGATATTCTTTTATGCGTGGTACGAAGACGATGGACGCTGTGAAAACCGGCAATCATAAAAGCTGGCAGGATTGGGGATGGGTATCGTTGAATATCAATCCGAAAGTATTTTTCACTAAATGGTAGAGAAATAAACAGAATGATGAGAATCCCGGTTGACTTATGTTGACCGGGATTTTAGGACTTTGATCTCTATACCGAATATCTGCTTTTAGCCGAGGTAAATCCCTGTTGACTTAAGGCATCCGCAACTCCTTTGTAATGAAACGGATGTCGGTAGAAATCAGCTGCCAGGTCTGTCCAGTTGCCTACACGATTATTCCATGGACGTTCTTTAAGATAATGGGCGTAGATAACGTCATATTCAGCGAGTTTATCTTTTAAATCAGTCTTATATGTCTCTTCGAAAAAGACAGCCTGTTGTGGAAAACGAGGCTTTAATCCCGGTTCTTCTGCGGGGTAGCCGATACATAATCCCAACATAGGAAAGACATATTCCGGAAGTTTCAATTCATGGACAATTTCCAGCGCATTTTTACGTACATCTCCAATAGGGACTGTTCCCAATCCCAATGATTCGGCAGCCACGACAGCCGCTTCGAGAGCGATACCGACTTCATGAGCTCCCACGAGCAATGTGTCAATGTCCTGCATTACTTCATCGAGCGTTTGCTCTTTCTTATGGCAGGCAAGAGCCACCCTATGGTAATCAGTACAGAACACGAGGAATACGGGAGCTTCGGCAATGTGTACCTGATTTCCGCATAATTCGGCTAAACGTCTTCTATGGTCGGTATTCTTTACTGCAATTATGGAAACGAGTTGCAGGTTTACCCAGTTCGGTGCGGCTTGTACGGCACGGATGATGGAGTTTAAATCTTCATCACTTACCGTTCTGTCGGTGTATGAACGGATGGAACGATGTGCCAGCATACTATCTATGACTTTATTCATTTTTCTTATTATAGTTCATAATTTATAGCATTTCATGTTATTACCAACCTGCCAATGGTATTTTCCGTGCCGATGCGGGAAACGCGGTATCCAAATCATGCAAATCTTCCTCTGTCAGATGAATGGAAAGGCTTCGGAAATTATCTTCCACATGGGTTACATTACCGGCTTTGGGTATGGCAATGATACCGGGCTGACGCATCGTCCACGACAATGCGATTTGTGCAGGCGATACATCGTGTCGCCGGGCGATTTCCACCAATGTAGGGTGGCGCAGAAGTCGTCCTTCTCCGATGGGCGAATAAGCCATAAGCGGCATTCTACGGGCAGCGCACCACGGCATGAGGTCGAACTCTATGCCCCGGTCGCCGAGGTTATAGAGTACCTGATCGGTGGCGCAGCCGCTTCCACCGGACAGTGAAACAATACGTTCCATGTCGGCTGTGTCCATATTACTGACACCCCATAAACGGATTTTTCCCTCTTGTTGCAATTCGGTCATCGCCCGAACGGTTTCTTCATAAGGATGGCGTCCTTTCCAGTGCAACAGGTAGAGGTCGATATACTCCGTTCCGAGCTTCAGCAAACTTCGTTCACAGGCGAGTTTCGTTCCACGATAGCTTGCATTACTCGGTAAAACTTTGCTCACGAGAAGCACTTTCTCTCTACAGTCGCGGACAGCTTCGCCTACCAGTTCCTCGTTGTCGTACATCTCGGCAGTATCGACAAGGTTCATTCCCAGCTCGATGCCATGTTGTAATGCCCGTATTTCTTCATGCCGCCGTGCGGCGGATTGTCCCATTTTCCATGTGCCTTGTCCCAACGGACAAACAGTTTGTCCATTCGGGAAAGTGATTATTGGTCGTTCTGTTTTCTTCATATTGTCACTGCCATTATGTGTTTATTGCGGCTCATTAAGCTATTCCTGATAATAATGCTTGCCACTCCGACAAGCAGGAATGCCACAGCTCCCAACGGAGATGATTGTGTTCCCCATACAGTTATGAACATGCCACATATTGCCGCTCCCAACGCTGTTCCGAGATTTGCGGCGGTCAGGAACAATCCGTTGGCAAAATCGGGTGCTTCGGTTGCCGACGTAGATACCATGAATTGATTCCCGTTATTTGCAATACCTGCGAATATTCCCAATATCAGAATGACGATTGACGTTGGTATGGTCAGTTTCCCTAGTCCGTAAAGTACGAGATAAAGTATCGCCATGATGGCAGGTACGTATTTCAACGTGGCGAAAGGATGTTGTGCCAACAACTTTCCGGCTGCGATATTTCCGACGATATTTGCCATGCCGTAAACAAACAGCAGAAGGCTGATTACCTTGAAGGAGACATCTGTAACCGTTATCAGGTAATCGGACAAGTAGCTGTAAAATCCGAACATGGCTGCATTCATCAGTAATGCCGCAAGGAAGGAGTTCCACAATACGGGCTTTTTCAAAACGCTGAGTTGTGTGCCATACGATAACCGTTCCTTAACGGGCATGGACGGTATGAGGAAAATAGTGGCGAGCAGTACAAATGTATTAACAACGGTAAAAAATACCATTGCTGCAGAGAATGAAAATTCACTGGCGATGTAGCTCGTCACGGGCACTCCGAGCACCATTCCTGCCGATACTCCGGCAAAGATTTTGGAAACGGCTTTCGGAGCATCCTCCCGACTAACGGAAGAGGCTGCGGTTGAGAAAGCGATGGATACATAGAGCGGATGAAAGAATGCCGGAATCGCACGGGTTATCAACAGTACGGTAAAGTTCGTCGTGAAGACCGAAACGAGGTTGGAAATCACGAACACGGACAAGGCGAGCACCATGACCGTTTTACGGTTTACCCGTGAAAAAAGTAACGGTACGACGGGAGCAGAGAAGGCAATGATCAGCGCAAAGAGGCTGACCGTCCAACCCGCATCCGGCACCGTAACACCGAAGGTTTCGGCAATGATGGGGATGATGCCCACTACTCCCATTTCAGTATTCAATATTCCGAATACTCCGAGTGTGAGGATGAACATCAACAAGTGGTTATGCTTATTTTTAGTTGATATACTCATGTTTTTATTTTATTTGAGGTTTGACTTGAAAAATGCTTCCAGTTTGTCAAACGGAATCTTCCGGTCGTAAAGGTCGGTGTGGTTGGCTCCGGGAACGATTAGTAACTCCTTGTTGTTGCCCTTGAGGCGTTTGAAGGCATCCTCGCTGAAATAACGCGAATGGGCATTTTCGCCGTGAATGAGCAATACAGCATTATCAATCTCGTGGATATAGGTTAACAATGGCATATTGATGAACGAAAGAGCCATCGTGGGGTTCCATGCACCATTAGAATTGATGGCACGGGCGTGAAAAGCACGTTCAGTCTTGTAATAATCGAAGTAGTCTTTGACGAATTGCGGCTCGTCGCCCTTGATGCTAGTGGGCAGACCGGGCGTACCGGGAGTGGCCGTGCCGTTCTGTGCATCACGGGTCCGGATAGCATTCATCGCCTCGCGTTTGTTGCGGCGTACTTCGGCACTGTCCTCGGCATCGAAATAGCCGTTGGCATTCACGCGGCTCATATCGTACATTGTAGAAGCTACTGTTGCTTTGATGCGCGTGTCCATTGCCGCGGCATTCAGTCCCATACCACCGAATCCGCAGATGCCGATGATACCGATGCGTTTGGCATCTACATTGGGGTGTGCAATCAGGAAATCCACTGCCGCGCTAAAATCTTCGGTGTTGATGTCGGGCGATGCCACATTACGGGGTTCGCCACCGCTCTCGCCCGTATAAGAGGGGTCGAACGCAAGGGTGAGGAATCCGCATTCGGCCATTGTCTGCGCATAAAGTCCCGATGACTGTTCCTTCACAGCCCCGAAAGGGCCGCTAACGGCAATGGCAGGGACTTTACTTTCGATATTCTTGGGTTCGTACAAGTCGGCGGCAAGTGTGATGCCATAGCGGTTTTTGAAGGTTACTTTACGATGATTAACCTTGTTGCTCTGTGGGAACTTTTTGTCCCATTCCTGTGTAAGATTCAATGTGTCCATATGATTACTTGTTTTTTGATTTGTAATACCGTTCGTGCAGCCGGTAAGCAACCCCATACTTAACAAGGCTGCGATAGCTGCGGATTTAAAATTCGCTGTTCTCATCATTCTATTATTTAAATGGTTATTGTTCTATTTCATATTGCAAAGGTACGGCTATAAAATAAGCGGCACATTATTGTCGGGCTCAAAAGGAGTTACTCAAAAGCTCAACTATCTATTTTCTTAAAAGCTCCATGCAAATGGCTGGAAAAGTAGTTCTGAATTTATGATAATCAAGTTTGGCGATGGACAATATGGCATCAGCATACACATTGCTATGAAGATTGTATGCTCTATATTTTCCGGTAAATTATCAGGGCTGCCCTTACCGTAAGGTTACTGTAAGGAACAAGCTGTAAGTTGATGTGAAAGCCTCACTGCGATGTCGCAGTGAGGCTTAAATAATTTAATTAAAAAACTCAATATATTTTGCTCCGATTTACACGAATGTGGCGGTCGGCGGCATACCGTACTGTTTTTTGAAGGCGGTTGAGAAGTGAGACGGGTTCTTGAAACCGACTTCGGCATAAACATCCACGACCTTTTTGCCGCCCTCTTTCATCAGGGCGTAAGCTACTTCGAGTCGTTTACGGATAAGCCATTTTTCGGGAGTGAGGTCGCTGATTTTCTTGAAATCCCGTTTGAATGTGGCAAGGCTGCGTCCCGTGTAGTGTGCCATCTCTTCCATCGTGAGCTCGTACATGTAGTTCTCGTTCATAAATTCCAGAATATCTATTTTCCACGGTTCATTGAAGTCGAAAAGCGTCGGCGCGAACTTTTTGTCGATATGTAATAATGCGAGCAGACCTTCCTGCAATTTCAGTTGCATCAGGTCATCCGCAGGTTTCACCTTCGGATCGAAGTAGGGCGTCATCGAAGCGAACAGACTGGCGAGTTCGGCCGTTTTCGGAAGTTTTATCACTCCGGAATTGAGTTTCGCGGTATTGGTCGGTACTTTACGTTGTTCCAACTTACCGTACATTTCACGTAAGAAACGACGTGTGAACATCAGGAAGATACCGCAGTAGCGTTCACCATCTTTCGTCTTCTTGTACATCGTAATGTGATGGTCGCGCGGTATGAAGACGCATTCGCCTTTTCCGACATGAATTTGCTCATTGCCATTGTCGAGAATCATCTCACCCGAATAGACGTAATTGATGGCATATTCGCGGGAGCGATGTACGCAGCCGCTGAGGTCATCATAGAAGAAGCTGTAGAATACATCGTTGTAATTGAAGATAAGCTTCATTTGCCCTAATTGTTCATCTGTCATATTTTTTTGCTTTTCTTTCTGATTGCAAATATAGCAAAAACAGTTTTATTTCTCTTCGGCTCATTTATATATTTAACTTGTTTTCGATATAAGAGCCAAATTATTCCTTAGTTTCAACCCTGCCCCTGTTTCTTTATTATATGAATTTCTCTAAAGCGGCCTTATTCAAAATTTCCACCCGTTTCCCTTCCATAGTGATAAGCCCTTCCTTGATAATCTTATTAATTTCTTTCGATAAGGCGGGACGTGATACATTCAGGTATTCGGCAAGTTGGGATTGCGTATGTGTAATCTCCACTATCAGGGAATCTTTCTTCTTGTGCTCGAACAGATAAACGATAAATCTTTCCCGGACAGTCTTGCGGGAGAGTGGTTTCAGACGTGATACGGTACAGATATTGCAATTGCCTGCAATGCAGAGAAAATTGTGCAATACTTGCGGGTCCTGGCTGATAACTTTAAAGGTAGAATCCTTTGTTGCCATAAGTATCACACTGTCCTCAAGGGCAGTGAAAGTAGCCGGCAATGTGTTGTCCGAGCTAAAAAGATGTGGAGTGGCAAAAGTGCGTGGCGCAATGATATATTCAATCATCACTTCATTTCCCAGTCCGTCGATAATATCCGTGCGCAATTTCCCTTCCAACAACACATACAGTTTGTTGCAAGGCGTTCCCTGCGTAACAACTATCTCTTTCTTGTTTGCTATATAGACTACGAAATCTAGTTTCTCCAATAGGGATTCTTTAATGTTTAAGGGCAAATTCCGGAAAAGGGGGATTTGAAACAGCTTTTCTTTATGTGTGTCGGTCAGTTGTATTTTTTTCATTGTATCATGTTGTTCGTATTGTGGACAAAGATATAAATTAAATATTGGTAGAAAAAATCTTTTGTTATGTTTGAATCTGTAATCTGGGTATATTTCTCTGTAATTTATATACATTCGCTATGTTATAAATTGTCTATTTTTGCAGAGTAAAAAGACTGATTAATTCTGAAAGATGAAAGTAATAAAAGAAAGTTATGGCTAAAAAAGTTTTGATAATTTCGTCCAGTCCACGTAAAGGTGGTAATTCGGATTTGCTTTGTGATGAATTTATGAAAGGTGCTATTGAGGCGGGCAATGAAGTAGAGAAGATTTTTCTGAAAGACAAAACGGTTCATCCTTGTACGGGATGCAGTGTTTGCAGTATGTACGGTAAACCTTGTCCGCAGAAGGATGATGCAGCGGAAATCGTGGAGAAGATGATTGCTGCCGATGTGATTGTAATGGCAACCCCGGTCTATTTTTACACCATGTGCGGGCAGATGAAGATAATGATTGACCGCTGTTGCGCACGTTATACGGAAATAACCAATAAGGAATTTTATTTCATTATTGCGGCAGCAGAAAACGATAAAGCAATGATGGAGCGTACTATCGACGGCTTCCGTGGCTTCCTCGATTGCTTGGAAGGACCACTGGAAAAAGGGACGGTCTATGGAATCGGTGCATGGAAAGTAGGAGAGATTAAAGATACTCCCTACATGCAGGAAGCATATAATATGGGAAAGATGGTGTAACTGTTTGTTTTCCATATTAAAGATATTCATAAAGAATATGATAAATGGATTTGTTCGAATATTTGAGATATAGTTTTGAACTTAACTTTTAAAACCTGACGGGAAATCTGGAAAAGACGGTTATGTTTTCCAGATTTTCCGCCGTCTTTTTTTATAAGAAGAGGGGAAAAGGTGAGGGTAGTGAGGGAGGATTTCTAACATTCGTGTTTTTTTTTAGAGAAAATATAGATAGGAAAAAATAAAATATAAAAATAAAAGGTTGCAATTCCTCCCTCACTACCCTCACCTTTTTCCCCTTTTTACGATTACTTAATTGACTGGATTGCTTGTTCTGCCACAGAATTATTATAATTTTGTGGCAGAACTTTTTATTTTGTATAATTCGTTTGATAACTAACTAAGTGTCATGGGCTATAAAATAACGACTCTTGTGGAGAATTGTGTCTATGGACGTAAATTGCAGGCAGAGCATGGTCTTTCTCTTTATATTGAGACATCGGGACATCGGTTACTTTTCGATACGGGAGCATCCGACTTGTTTATCCGTAACGCCCGCTTGTTGCATATTGACTTGCAAAAAGTCGATTATTTGATATTATCTCATGGTCATAGCGATCATACGGGCGGACTACGTTATTTTTTGGAATTGAATACGCAGGCAACCGTTGTCTGTAAGCGTGAGATTTTTTCTCCTAAATTCAAGGATGAACGTGAGAACGGGATGATGCATACACAAAATCTCGATCGTTCCCGTTTCCGCTTTATTACAAAGCAGATCGAACTGCTTCCCGGAGTTTTCCTTTTTCCCTCTATTGATATTATAAATCAGGCAGATACCCATTTTGAACGTTTTTTGGTTCAGCAAGAAGATGGATGCAAAATACCGGATACTTTTCAGGATGAATTGGCGGTGGTATTGGTGGAACCGGAAGGATTTTCCGTATTAAGTGCCTGTTCTCATCGGGGAATAACCAATATTTTGCGTACGGTTCAGGCTGCCTTTCCCGAATCTCCTTGTAAGTTACTTTTGGGAGGTTTTCATATCCATAATGCGGAAAAACAAAAATATCAGGTCATTGCAGATTATTTACAGGAATATCTTCCCCGACAGATTGGCGTTTGTCATTGTACGGGAGTGGATAAATATGCCTTCTTTTACAAGGACTTTGGTGACAGCACATTTTATAATTACACGGGAAAACTAATTCAAACCGATTTATCGGAATAAATTTATAATAATTTGATATGAAGAAACTAATAACTTCTTTAGCGCTGGTACTATCAGCATTATCCAGCTATGCAATTACTCCTTTGTGGATGCGTGATGCACGTATATCACCGGATGGATCAGAAATTGTTTTTTGTTACAAGGGTGACATTTATAAAGTCCCTGCACAAGGAGGAACAGCTGTTCAACTCACCACACAAACCTCTTATGAAGCCAATCCGGTTTGGTCGCCCGATGGCAAGCAAATTGCGTTTGCCAGTGACCGGAATGGAAATTTTGACTTATTCATTATGCCTGCTGACGGAGGTGCCGCCCGGCGATTGACCTATCATTCTGCATCAGAAATACCGTCGGCTTTTACTCCGGATGGAAAGTATGTCTTTTTCTCTGCTTCTATACAGGATCCGGCAAGCACTGCCCTGTTTCCTACAGGAGCGATGACGGAATTATATAAAGTTCCTGTTGCCGGCGGACGTACCGAGCAAGTGCTGGGCACTCCTGCCGAACTGGTCTGTTTTGATAAAACAGGGAAGAACTTTCTTTATCAGGATCGTAAAGGGTTTGAAGATGAATGGAGAAAGCATCATACTTCTTCCATTACGAGAGATATCTGGTTATATAACACCCAAACGGGAAAACATACGAACCTGACAAACCGGGGAGGAGAGGACCGTAATCCTGTGTATGCACCTGATGGTAATGCTGTCTATTTTTTAAGTGAGCGTGATGGAGGTTCCTTCAATGTGTATACTTTCTCTTTGAATACCCCACAGGAAGTGAAAGCTGTGACTACTTTCAAAACTCACCCGGTACGTTTTTTGTCTGTCAGCGATAAAGGTACCTTATGTTATACCTATGATGGTGAGTTATACACACAGAAGTCTGGTGCACGTCCGGAAAAAGTAAAAGTAGAACTGGTCCGTGATGATGAGCAGCAGCTTGCTACACTTAAATTCTCACAGGGAGCAACTTCCGCTTCTGTATCTCCGGACGGTAAACAAGTGGCTTTTATTGTACGTGGTGATGTGTTTGTGACCTCAACTGATTATGCTACAACCAAGCAAATCACAAATACTCCGGCAAAAGAAGCTGCCGTTTCTTTTGCTCCGGACAACCGGACACTGGTTTATGCCAGCGAGCGAACCGGTAACTGGCAACTTTATACCGCCAAAATAAGTCGTAAGGAAGACCCGAATTTCCCTAATGCCACTCTTATTGAAGAGGAAGTATTATTACCGT
This sequence comes from Bacteroides sp. MSK.18.37, assembly GCF_019129155.2. Taxonomy (NCBI): domain Bacteria; kingdom Pseudomonadati; phylum Bacteroidota; class Bacteroidia; order Bacteroidales; family Bacteroidaceae; genus Bacteroides; species Bacteroides sp. MSK.18.37. The sequence continues at coordinate 5,248,521 of NZ_JAHOIB020000001.1, forward strand.
CTAAAACGGTAGAACGTACTTATCCGCAATATTCACCGGACGGTAAAGAATTGGCTTTTATCGAAGACCGTAATCGTTTGATGGTACTCAATTTGAAAACAAAAAAGGTACGTCAGGTAACGGATGGTTCTACATGGTATAACACCGGAGGTGGATTCGATTACGAATGGTCGCCTGACGGTAAATGGTTCACTCTTGAATTTATAGGCAACCGCCACGATCCTTATTCGGATGTAGGCATTGTCAGCGCACAGGGAGGTGCAATTACTAATCTGACAAATAGTGGATATATCAGTGGTGCTCCGCGTTGGGTACTCGATGGGAATGCTATTCTTTTCCAAACCGAGCGCTATGGTATGCGTGCGCACGCTTCCTGGGGATCGCAGCAAGATGTGATGTTGGTGTTTCTCAATCAGGATGCTTATGATCGTTACCGTTTGAGTAAGGAAGATTTCGAATTACTCAAGGAATTTGAAAAGGAACAGAAGAAGGCAAAGGAGAAAGACGATGAGAAGACGAAAGACGGAAAGAAGTCTAAGGCGGAAAAAGCAGATAAAGGAAATGCTAACAAGGGAAAGACTGATAAAAGCAAGGCCGACAAGGAAAAGAGCAAAGTAGATAGCAGCAAAGACAGTAATCAGGATGAGTCTGCTGATGATAAGGCAGATCAAAAAGAGATACTTGTCGAGCTGAACGGCATTGAAGACCGTATCGTACGTTTGACTCCTAATTCTTCCGACTTGGGTAGTGCCATACTTTCAAAAGACGGGGAAGATCTTTACTATTTCTCCGCGTTCGAAGGTGGATATGACCTTTGGAAAATGAATCTCCGTGAAAAAGATACGAAGCGTCTGCACAAACTCAATACCGGTTGGGCATCGTTGATGTTGGACAAAAAAGGAGATATCTTTTTGTTGGGAAGCCGGATTATGCAAAAGATGGATGCCAAGTCGGATGCGTTGAAGTCCATCAGCTATCAGGCTGAAATGAAAATGGATTTGGCTGCCGAACGTGAAACGATGTTTGACCATGTGTACAAACAGCATCAAAAACGCTTCTACAATGTCAATATGCACGGGGTTGACTGGGATGCTATGACTAATGCTTATCGTAAGTTCTTGCCTCATATTGATAACAATTATGACTTTGCAGAATTATTGAGTGAGTGGTTGGGTGAGCTGAATGTTTCACATACCGGAGGACGTTATTCTCCCAAAGGAAAAGGAGATGTCACTTCTAATCTCGGACTCTTGTTCGACTGGAATTATCAGGGAAAAGGAATGCAGATTGCTGAAATAATAGAAAAAGGTCCGTTCGATCATTCACGTACCAAAGTAAAGGCTGGTTGCATCATTGAAAAGATTAATGGAGAAGAGATAACTCTCGATAATGACATAACCTGCTTGCTGAATAATAAAGCAGGGAAGAAAACATTGATTTCAATCTACAATCCACAAAATAAAGAGCGTTGGGAAGAAGTGGTGATGCCGGTCACCAACGGGCAACTGAATGGATTGTTATACAAACGTTGGGTAAAACAACGTGCGGCAGATGTTGAAAAATGGTCGAAAGGACGTTTGGGATATGTTCATATTCAGTCGATGGGAGATGATAGCTTCCGTACTGTATACTCGGACATTCTGGGAAAATATAACAACTGCGAAGGCATTGTGATTGATACCCGTTTCAACGGTGGTGGCCGTCTGCATGAAGATATTGAAATACTGTTCAGTGGTCAGAAGTATTTCACACAAGTAGTGCGTGGACGTGAAGCCTGTGATATGCCGAGCCGTCGTTGGAACAAACCTTCCATTATGTTGCAATGTGAGGCCAACTACTCGAATGCACACGGAACTCCGTGGGTATATAAACATCAAAAGATTGGCAAACTTGTCGGTATGCCTGTTCCGGGTACTATGACAAGTGTGTCTTGGGAAACTTTACAAGATCCTTCACTGGTCTTTGGTATTCCTATCGTCGGTTATCGTTTGCCTGACGGCAGTTATTTGGAAAATACCCAATTGGAACCGGATGTAAAGGTTGCCAATAATCCGGAAACAGTAGTCAAAGGAGAGGATACCCAACTAAAGGTGGCTGTGGATGAACTTCTGAAAGAGATAGATAGTCAGAAGAAGTAAATACGAGTATAATTATATCTAAAATAAAGAGTCGCTTCTTTGAAAGAATCAATCAGATTCTAACAGAGAAGCGACTTTCTTTTATAGTGATTTTCTTATATTGACCTTTTTATATGACTCCTTTTATAAGGCGTTTATTTTAAATAGATATAGGGCTTACTTCCAGACCGGCAGTAATCTATGGAGGGTTTTTCTAGTCATTATCTTCTGATTCAGGAAGCTGACGATATACCCCGTTATACAAGCGGCAATGAGTGATCCTTCTCGTACTCCCTGAATACCTTGAGTCAGCAGCAGCGAGAGAATCACGGCTAATGTAACCAAAGTAATATCAAAATAAACTTTGAACTTTCCAAATTCCTTGTTATAATGGCGGGATGCATATTTCACAAATGCTTCTGCGCTCATCATGGCTACTTTTGGTTTCAGTTCAAGCACTACTCCGATAGACTGCACCATGCATCCTGTAAGTAATAAAGCAATCGACATACCATAATTAGCGGGATGCAGTTCGCTTGTCAGCATCATATTGAAATCAATGAATGCCGAAAAGATAAAAGAGAACGGTAGTTGAAGAAGAATTTCAATAATATCTTGTCGGGTTCTATTCTTTCGGATTAACCAGAACTGTCCCAGGATAAGCACCATGTTGATGATAAATGTGCAAGTACCCAACGATAAAGGACTATTCAGGCTTAATACATAATTGATGCTCGATATGGGAGTAGTTCCCAATGCCGAGCGTATAATCAACACGATACCTGCCGCTAAAAAATAGAGTCCGATAACAAACACTAAATACCTCTTAAAAATCTCTTTCATTTCCATGTCTTTTTAACCTCTTTCTATTGATTCCTTTCTCATGTATTGAAAAGGATATGCAAAGGTCTTGTTTTTTACTCTGAAATAGATTATCTAATTCCATACAGTTTTTGTCATATCCGAAACAAATCGTATTTTTACGTCATAAAATAAAGGTGTAAATGGTAAAATCTCGTATATTTGATAATACACAATTGTTGAAGGAGCATCCTGAACTTCCTCATTATAAAGAGGAGGTAGTCTGTTTCCGGAGTGAATATAAAGATAGAAGTTATCCGGCAAATGAATGTTATTTCAATCGGGAGCTTTATATGATATTCGTTCTTGAAGGCCGTTCGGAAATTCTACTGAATGGAGAGTTTATTGCGATAGAACCGAATATGTTACTTATTCACGGAGCAAATTATCTCACGGAACATCTTTATTCAAGCCGGGATATTAAATTTATCACTCTCGCCCTTTCCGAATCTATGCGGACGGACGATTCATATCTGACACAAATCACGGCAATCCTGTTGGCAACCATGAGGCGGAATAAGCAATATACGATTCAGTTGACAGAGTATGAAGCTCAAATCATCCATAAGGAGCTGGAAGTATTGATGCATCTGATGAATATTGAACATCATTTCCTTTTCCGGCGTATACAGGCAGCGTGCAATTCTCTGTTTTTGGATATAGCAGATTTTCTTTCCCGAAAGACCGTTATCAAAAAAGAGATCAGTCGTAAAGACCACGTTCTGCAAGAATTTCATGCACTTGTTACCCGTAATTTCAGGGAAGAACATTTTGTGAGCTTTTATGCGGATAAACTGGCTATTAGTGAACAGTACCTGGTACGCATTGTACGTCTTGGAACAGGTAAGACTATCAATAGCCTTATTAATGAATTGTTAGTAATGGAAGCGCGTACTTTATTGAGTTCTACCAAATTTACGGTTGGCGAGATTGCTGCTAAACTGGGGTTTAGTGATGCAGCCGGTTTTTGTAAGTTCTTTAAAAGAAATGCGGGACAGACCCCGTTGAATTATCGGAAAGGATTATTGATTTGAACGGAAAGGATTATTGATTTGAACGGAAAGGATTGCTGAACTGAATGGGGAATTACTGAACTGAATAGTGAATATAATGAATTTAAATAATAAGTTGGCTGATTTGAATGAAAATGGAAGTAGGTTGATGCAACTCAACTGTCCTTAAAGACCGTATACATCAACCTACCTGAATATATAGTGAATGGGTTTGATTTTAACCGATCACTGCTGTGATATCTTCTACAATCTGTTCATCCGTCAGATGATTGGCACGGAGAAACTCCTGTATATCATATCGGTCAACAAATTCTTTTTTAGCTCCAAAGTTCAGAACTTTCATGTTTGTAGCACCATAATAACGGGCAATCTTTTCACCGAAACCGCCATCCAATACACCGTCTTCCAACGTAATCACTAATTCGTGATCTGCTTTCAGTTCATCCATCAGTTCGTTGTCTACACCGGTGATGTAACGCGGATTGATGAGTGTTGCGTCAATATTGGCTTTTTCTTTCAGAAGTGATGCAACCGACTGTCCCAATCCATAGAACGAACCTAAAGCAAGAATGGCTACTTTTGATCCACGATGCGTCACTTTATAGCGATTGAGAACACTATAATCAGTCTCCACCGGTTCCCCACAAGTAATTACATCTGTTGCCGGTACACGGATAGCAACCGGGTATTCATTTTGGCGGATACTCCATTCTAGCATAGCAAGATATTCCTCTTTGCAAGTCGGTGCCAGATAAACCATATTAGGAATATTGCTGATGAGCGGAATATCGAAGAAGCAGAGGTGAGTTACATCATTCATTCCGGACAGTGTTCCCCAGAATACCAACAAAACAGCCGGGTTATTATTGATACAGAGGTCTTGCGAAAGTTGATCGTATGAACGTTGGATAAATGTACTATACACTCCGTAAACAGGTTTTCCGCCATTGGCTGCGATACCCGAAGCAAGAGCTACTGCGTGTTCTTCTGCAATGCCGACATCTACAAACTGTTTGCCAGCTTCCTTGCGGCGGTCCGGAGTGAATCCGAGAACGGCAGGAGTACCCGAAGTGATTGTCACCACACGAGAATCTTCTTCCATCTTTTTCAGCAGATATTGAGCGGTTACTTCGCTGTAATCTTCTTCCTCATAATTGACTTTTGCTTCTCCGGTTTCCGGATTGAATGGAGTGCGCCAGTGATAAGTCTCTTTATCCTGTTCGGCACGTTCATAACCTTTACCTTTCAAAGTGTTGATGTGTACTACTATCGGATGCTGAATATCTTTCACTTTGGAGAATGCTTCAATCAACGCCTGTACATCGTTACCGTCATTTACATATATATAATCCAGACCCATAGCCTTGAAGAAGTTACATTCGCACTGACCGTTGCTGTCACGCAATTCTTTCAGGTTCTTATATAGTCCACCGTGATTTTCGGCAATAGACATCTGATTGTCATTGACAATAATAATCATGTTAGTACCAAGCTCTGCTACATAATCCAATCCTTCGAAAGCTTCACCTCCGCTTAAAGAACCATCCCCTATGACGGCTATGATATTTTCATTGCCGCCTGTAAGGTCACGTCCCTTTGCCAATCCGCTGGCCAGACTGACAGAAGTGGAAGTATGTCCAATGATGAAGAAGTCATGTTCACTTTCTTGCGGTTCGGTATAACCTGATACGTTGTCGTATTTTTCCGGATGAAGGAACGCATCTTTACGACCGGTCAGCATCTTGTGTACATAACTCTGGTGCGATACGTCAAATACAATTTTGTCTTTGGGCGAATTGAATACATAATGTAAAGCAATCGTTGCTTCCACCATTCCGAAATTAGGTCCGAAATGCCCGCCATGCTCACTTAATTTTTGCAGGAGTGCTGCACGGATTTCTCCACCTAATTCGTTTAGCTCTTTTTCCGACAGTTTCTTAACATCTGCAGGAGAATAAATATTTTCTAAATACATATCAAACAGTTTTTCTAAATAATGTTTTTACTTATTTCTTTATGACACTGCAAAGATACAGCAGGATTTGAAATCTGTTTGTATATGAATTACGGATTGTTTTACCTATATTACAGTTCCCTTATTTGAGGGACTATATTTTTATGCTAAAGCCTGATTTCTGTATTCATTAGGCGTGCATCCGACGCGTCTTTTGAATAATCTGCAGAGATGTTGCGGGTATTGGAATCCTAACGAATAAGCTATCTGGCTGACGGTTTCTTCCGTATCGACAATACGTTCTTTGGCTAGTTCGATTACTTTGGTCTGAATATGTTCCTGTGGAGTTTTTCCTGTTTCTTTTTTTACCATATCACCAAAGTAGTTGGGGGAGAGATAGACTTTATCAGCAAAGTACTTCACGGAAGGTAACCCGTTTTGTATGGGAAGTTGATCTTGGAAATATTCATCCAGAAGTTGTTCAAACTTTGTAAGAGCATCTTTATTGGCACTGTTCCGGGTGATAAACTGCCGTTCATAAAAACGCATACAGTAGTTCAGTAACAGTTCGATATTCATGGCGATTAATGCTTTGCTATGTTTATCGATACCATGCTCAAGTTCGATACTGATTTTCTTCAGGCAATCCATGACTATTTCCTTTTCCTGATCTGAAAGATGTAAAGCCTCGTTTACTGCATAAGAGAAGAAAGTATATTTCTTAATATCTTTTCCAAGTGAGGTGCCGCGAATCAGGTCCGGATGGAAAATAATACCATAAACAGCCGGATTGATTTCATCTTCAATGGTACTCACACCGGCTGTCTGACCTGGGGCAAAACAGACAATGGTTCCTTCTTGGTAATCATAATACTGACGACCATATTTAATGTCACAGCTCTTGCTCTCTTTTAGGAAAAGAGCATAAAGACCATAGTTCATCTGGATATGGTTAACTGTTTTCGTTGCTTTGGTCAAGTCGATGACACTAACCAAAGGATGCAATGTTTCCAGTCCGTACAGTTCGTTATACTGATTTACATTCTCTAGTTTTATAACTTTATCCATGGCTTTTGGTATTTGGAATCGGTAACAAAGATACAGATAAATGTTCTGTTTTCATAGTAGGGAAATGACTAATCTGTAATTGGGGTTATCATACCCGTAATCCGTCTACAACGGCTTCTTTATATTCTTCTGACCTTTGCCATGTTAAATAAAACTTGATGAATCAGAGGAAATTAATAAAAGAGAGAATATGGATAGAAAGCATTTTTTGAAAAGCGTGTTACTAACAACCGGAGGCGTACTATTAGGTGGTACGACTATTTATCGGTGTTTGAATAGTAAAGAAACGACAGACACTTCACTTCCTTCGCTAATCGATAAAACACATCAGGGAAATATGAAAAAGATACTTGTAATAATGAGTGCAGGCACAAAACGCGGCAATACAGACCGACTGACCGATGCATACATTAAAGGATTGGTAGAGCGCGGACATTCTGTGACGAAGGTTTATCTGGGTAGTATGCGGATAGAAGGGTGCCGGGGATGTGGAGTTTGTCAGCGTCTTGCACATCAGTGTACTGTTCGCGACGACATGCAGGATATATATCCTTTGTTTGCGGAATGTGATACAGTGGTTATGGCTTCTCCTCTTTACTTTTGGACAATCACGGCAAAGCTGAAATCGTTCATTGATAGACTTTATGCCATTTCTGTCGATGATAAATATCCTCAAAAAGATTCGGTATTACTGATGACAGCCGGTGATGATAATGATACGACCTTCGAACAGCCCATACGATATTTTCGTCTTCTCAATCAGGCGTTAGGTTGGAATGAAGTGGGATTATATTGTGCCGGCGGTTCTACCGGATGCGAGAAACTGGCACGGCAGATTGATAAAGTACATCTTGAAAACGCCTATAAAATGGGATTGGAATTATAAATAGCATATAGTAACTATGGAACAAAAAAATAAATTAAAACTCAATTCGGGCGGTTTGCTCGTCTTTATCCTTACGGTCGGTGTATTTGGAATTATAAACACCGAAATGGGAGTAGTGGGGATCCTGCCCTTGATAGCCACAACTTTTAATGTTTCCGTACCTCAAGCCGGCTGGACGGTAAGTGTTTTCGCATTGGTGGTGGCTGCGTCAGCCCCTGTGACTCCTTTATTATTTTCGGGGATTAACCGGAAGAAAGTAATGTTGCTGGCATTGGGATTGTTTACAATAAGTAATGTAATATCCATGTTTACCTCTAATTTCACAGTATTGTTGATTGCTCGGATACTTCCCGCTTTCCTGCATCCGGTATATGTCTCTATGGCTTTTACAGTAGCCGCGGCGTCTGTCAGCAAGGAACAGGCTCCCAAGGCTGTTTCTAAAGTCTTTGTCGGTGTGTCCGCCGGCATGGTGCTGGGCGTTCCGGTGACTAGTTTTATTGCCAGCGAAGTTTCGTTCTCCATGGCGATGTTGTTTTTCACTGTTGCAAACGCATTAGTCTTTGTTGCTACGATTCTGTTTATCCCTTCCATGCCTGTAAAAGAAAAAGTATCTTATGGTGCACAGCTTAGCGTATTGAAGAAAACAACGATGTGGTATTCAATTATTGCTGTTACCTTAATTAATGGAGCTATGTTCGGATTCTTTAGCTATATGTCGGATTACCTGAAAAAAGTAACGGAGGTCCCATATAATGTGATAAGTGCAGTGTTGCTCGTATATGGTTTGGCAAATATTGTGGGTAATGTGATGGCGGGGAAACTGCTATCAATAAATGCCAAACGTTCAATTATCCTTATGCCTTTTGCATTATTGGTTTCATATATCTGTCTGTTCATCGTTGGAGAATGGATTGGAGCTATGGTGATTGTCATCCTTATTTTAGGCGTATTGGCGGGTATAGCAAGTAATAATATGCAATATATGATAGCAGATGCTGCTCCCGAAGCACCAGACTTTGCCAATGGAATGTTTCTGACTTCAGCCAATTTAGGAACGACGATTGGTACAGCTATATGCGGAGCTTTTATTACAGAGATGGGCACACGATATTCTGTTTTCGGCTCGTTGTTTTTCCTGATTGCGAGTATTGTATTCGTTTATCTGCGGGTTCGCGTAGCGCATATCCGGAAGCAGGTTAATATCAATATTGTAACAGAATAATAAAAAAATATAATCTGTAATTGGGGTTATTATGTCAGTAATTCATCTACAAAAGGTCTCTTTCTTTCATCGTATTTTTGCAATGTAGAAAGTAGACAATCAATTCTTTAATAATTAAAAATAAGAGATATGAAACGGATTTTATTATTAACAACTGTATTTATGATGATGCTTGGAACTAGTTTTTCTTCTGCACAGACAGATGCAGATAACTTTTATAAAAGTGATTTGGTAAGTGTGGAGAAAGTTTCTTTTTCCAACCAGTATAAAATGAAGGTAGCCGGAAATTTGTTTCTGCCTAAGAATATGAAAGAAGGGGACAAATACCCTGCAATCATTGTCGGACATCCAATGGGAGCTGTCAAGGAACAGAGCGCGAATCTTTACGCAACGAAAATGGCCGAACGGGGGTTTGTAACACTCTCCATAGACCTGTCTTTTTGGGGTGGGAGTGAAGGCGAGCCGCGCAATGCTGTTCTGCCGGAAGTTTATGCGGAAGACTTTAGTGCCGCAGTTGATTTTTTAGGTACCCGTCCGTTTGTTGACCGGAATCTAATTGGAGTAATCGGTATTTGCGGTAGTGGAAGTTTTGCTATCAGTGCAGCGAAAATAGACCCTCGCCTTAAAGCCATTGCGACAATCAGTATGTACAATATGGGTACGGCTAGCCGTAACGGGTTAAAACACTCATTGACATTGGAACAGAGAAAGCAAATAATGGCTGAAGCGGCAGAACAGCGTTATGCTGAATTTTTAGGTGGAGAAACTAAATATACAGGTGGCACTGTACATCAACTGACAGAAAAGTCCAGTCCGATTGAACGGGAGTTCTATGAGTTCTACCGTACACAAAGAGGAAAATTTACCCCCGACGGAGCAACTCCTATGACCACCACTCATCCTACACTTTCAAGCAATGTGAAATTTATGAATTTCTATCCTTTCGAAGATATTGAGACTATTTCACCCCGCCCTATGCTTTTCATCACCGGTGAAAATGCCCACTCACGTGAATTTAGTGAAGACGCCTACCGATTCGCTGCCGAACCTAAAGAACTGTATATAGTACCCGGTGCCGGACACGTAGATCTTTACGATCGTGTGAGCCTTATTCCATTTAATAAACTGGAATCCTTCTTTAAGGAATATCTAAAGAAATAAGTTTTAATACTATAAATATGAGATACTATATAATAGCAATTCTTACTATGCTGACATTATCGGTCGGTTCCGCATCATGTAGCGAAGATGAACCTATACAGGGAACAGGTCAACAAGTGACTCCGGGTAATGGTTCTGGTTCCGGTGATAATGGCAGTAACAATAATGGCAATAATCCCGATGATAATGACGACAATAACGATGATACCCCAGTGAGCAATAATCTTAAAATAACAATCGGACCTGTTTCATTCAATGCCACATTGGACAATAATGAGACAGCGAAAGCATTTAAGAGACTACTCCCTATGACAGTGGATATGTCCGAACTGCATGGTAATGAAAAATATTATTATCTGTCGAAAGGTTTGCCGACAGCGTCGTCCAATCCCGGGACTATTCGGACAGGTGACTTGATGCTTTACGGTTCCACTTGTGTGGTCTTATTTTATGAAACCTTTTCCACTTCATATACTTATACCCGTTTAGGACGTATAACAAATCCTTCAGGACTGGCCTCCGCCCTTGGTTCAGGAGGCGTAAATGTAACTTTTGAAATAACAGATTAAAGAATAAACTAATGGAACAAATAAGAAATAAAGAATATGGAGGCGAACGTCCTCTGTTCGCGACCCACGACCTTCAACTGGAAGATGTAACAATTCACGCCGGTGAATCTGCATTGAAAGAATGTAGTAATATTATAGCAATCAACTGTCGCTTTGAAGGAAAATATCCTTTTTGGCATACCAACGGATTCATTGTGAAAAACTGTCTCTTTACAGAGGGAGCCCGTGCTGCTCTATGGTACTCTCAAAGTCTGCAAATGGCAGATACCTTGGTAGAAGCACCGAAGATGTTCCGTGAAATGGATGGAATAAAACTCGAAAACGTGCAGTTGCCTAATGCTTTGGAAACGTTTTGGTATTGTCGTAATATAGAGCTGAAGAACGTACAGATTGATAAAGCGGATTACCTTTTTATACACAGTGAGAATATTAAGATACAAAACTATGCCCAAAACGGGAACTATTCGTTCCAATATTGCAAGAATGTAGAAATCCGTAATGCAGTTATCAACTCCAAAGATGCTTTCTGGAATACGGAAAATGTAACAGTCTATGATTCCGAGCTGAACGGAGAATATCTGGGCTGGCATTCTAAAAACTTACGTTTGGTAAATTGCAGGATTTCGGGGACTCAACCGCTTTGCTACGCACATGATCTGGTGATGGAAAATTGTACGATGGCAGAAGATGCTGACCTTGCTTTTGAACACAGTAGTGTGAAGGCAACGATTAAAAGTCCCGTTCATAGCGTAAAAAATCCTCGTACGGGAAGTATTGTTGCCGAAAGTTTCGGAGCAATCATTTTGGACGAAAATATTAAATCACCAGCAAATTGCGAATTGAAACTTTGGGACGATCTAACCTGTTTTGATTGAAATATGAAATATAATTTCGATGAAATTATTCCACGCAGAGGTACGAATTCCTATAAATGGGATTCGTCCGCAGATGCGGATGTCTTGCCGATGTGGGTGGCTGATATGGATTTCCGTACAGCTCCCCCCGTCGTGGAGGCATTGAAGAAGCGGGTGGAACATGGGGTTTTCGGATATGTACGCGTACCTGACGCATACTACGAAGCGATAACCAATTGGTTTGCACGACGACATGCCTGGCGGATAGAAAAAGAATGGATTATTTATACTACCGGAGTTGTGCCGGCAATATCTGCTGCAATTAAAGCACTGACAGTACCCGGCGATAAAGTGATGGTACAGACGCCTGTATATAACTGCTTTTTCTCCTCTATCCGTAATAACGGGTGCGAGATGATTGCCAATCCTTTAGTATATAGAAACAGAGGGTATCAGATTGACTTTGATGATTTGGAGAAGAAAACTTCCGATCCGAAGGTAAAACTCATGTTGTTATGTAATCCGCATAATCCTGTCGGAAGAGTATGGAGTAAGCAGGAATTAAGGCAGATAGGTGAGATTTGTATTCGGAATAATGTGTTTGTGATTGCTGATGAAATTCATTGTGAATTGGTTTTTCTGGGGCATGAATATACTCCTTTCGCTTCTATATCAGAAGAGTTTCTTATGAATTCGGTAACCTTTGTTTCGCCTAGCAAGGCTTTTAATCTGGCAGGGCTTCAGATAGCCAATATTATTTCTGCAGATGCAAATGTACGGGTGAGAATAGATAAAGCGATTAATATAAATGAAGTTTGTGATGTGAATCCTTTCGGAGTGGAGGCGTTGATGGCTGCTTACAATGAGGGCGAAGAATGGCTGGAAGAACTTAAAATCTATTTGTTTGCGAATTACATCTATTTAAAAGGTTATTTTGATGAATATCTTCCGGAATTTCCCGTAATGATGTTGGAAGGTACATATCTGGTTTGGGTGGATTGCTCGGTCTTGAATCAAACGTCAGCAGAAATAGTAAAAGACTTGTTGAAGAAAGAAAAACTTTGGGTGAACGAAGGCAGTCTGTATGGAGAGACTGGTGAAGGGTTTATCCGTATCAATATTGCGTGTCCGCGACAGCGGTTGATAGAAGGATTAAACAGATTGAAGCGGGTACTGAAATCATAAATACGAATGAAAAGAAGTAGTTAGAAAAAAGAACGCTCAAACGGTAAATATAACATACTCCGTTTGAGCGTTTCTCTTATTAAGAAATCTTTTTGGAATGATGGGGGAGAAAACGATAAGTTATATCCTCCATTATTCCATTTTCTATGTGGTACAACCGTTGATTGGTCGTTTCAGATTTTAATCCTCCCAGAGACTCGATGTAAGGTCCTAACTTTATATATTGGAAATGAGATACATCAAAGTGCTCCGGCAGCTTGCTCTTCCCGGAGTACCATCCGACTTTTACCGGAGTGATGGTCTGCTTGTGTAAAAAAGCAGCTAATTGTTCCACTTCTGCGGGTGAAGCATCACCGCCCATGAAACAGACACAGGTAATTGCTTTTCCATATTTACCGAGCAGGGTAGAAAGACTTTCTTCCGTCAATGGTTCTCCTACGTCTTCCATCAGATATGCACTGTGGCACCCTTTACAATGGTTGGGGCAGTTGGAGAGGTTGATGGCTAATGTCACCTCATCCGGTATCTCCTGAAAAACAATATCATAATCAGCGTACCGGAGCATAATATCTTAAATCGGCCTCCTTTTGCCGTGCTTGGGAGAAATTGCTGATACGCTTCATATATCCGATGACGCGGGTCAGATAATCCACATTCTCGCTGTGACATTCGGGACATTCATGCAAATACCGTTTGTCGATATGATGGCATTTGTTACATACTGTATTCGGAATATTGAATGTGAAGTAGTTGCAACCTTCGGTAGCGGCAACACGAAGCAACTGCCGGTATTGCTCTTTGCTAAGATGCTCTTCCAGATTCATGTGCAAAGCCGAACCACCCGTCAGATGCTCGATATAACGATGCCCGTGCAGGCGGAATTTATCGACAATGTTCAGCGATTTGTCTTCTACAATATAGAAATAGCTGTTGTAACATTCGCGGTAAGTCTGGAATCCGGCTTCCTTGTCCCATTTCGCGTGTTTCACACCCACATTTTCGGCAGGAATCATTTCGCAGTTGAAAAGTACTTCTTTGGTACGATATTTCTTATTGTATTTCTCAATCATGCCGAGAATCTCCTGCACAAAAGCCTCGTATTTCGGATTGTCGTTGATGTCGATTCCCATAAATTGGGCTGCTTCCACCAGTCCGTTCACGCCGATAGTCAGATATTGGCGGCTCATATTGATATAACCCGCATCAAACAAAGGTAACATACCCTTTGCCTGCAATAATTTCAGGTTCTCATTATAGGCAAGCTGTACTTTGTGAACTAGGTCTACTACTTCTTCCAGGAAGAAAGGGTAGAGGATACCTGATTTCACAGCATGCTGTATACAACGGTTCAGATTGATGGTCAACACGCTCTTCGAACCGGTAGAGACTCCTCCGGCTCCCAGTGTATAACTAAAGCCATTGTCCTGTATTTCATTACGTAGACGGCAGCAGCTACTCAAAGAGTCGGCATTGTCACTCATATAGGTGAAGAATGAATGTCCTTCGGCATACATTTCAGCGGTGAAGTCGCCATATTCCTTATCCAGTACATCGCCGTCTTTGGTCAGGAGTGCCATTGTCTCTACAGGGAATGTCAGAACGGTGCGTGTACGCTCCTTATTAAACCATTTCATAAAACGCTTCTGCAACCAGCTAAGCGAATCCCAGTCGGGTTTGCTTCCGTCGGGGAAAACAAAGTGCTCGAAAAGGCTATTGAAATAATACTTGTCATAATAAGCCACATTCCAGAAAACTGCTTGGAAATTGCGGGCACCCGTAGGCTGGTTGATGGAATATACGATTTGCTCGAAACAGTCTGTGATGATTTTATCGATCGATCTTTGTTTCAGAGACAAGTCTGCCAGTTTATCCGGATGTTTATAATAGTCCTGTCCGTATTCCAAACCAATGAAATAGTTCATGTACATCAGGAATTCAGGAGTGGCACATGCGCCGCTTAGCATACTGGATACGATAAATACCATGTTGATAAATCCTCCGCAGAAGGATTTCAGATTGGTCGGGGCGGTAGAATTGCCTCCTACTGCTGTTGTTCCTGCTATCAGCCAGGGATACATAGTAATACTGGCACAGTAGTTCGCCAGATTGGTTTCATCATTTTTGTAGATGAAGTGATGATTCAGGAGTTCCAAATAACGGTCGGAAGCCTCTTTACCATACATATCCCTCAAACGGTCTGTCAGCAGGCGGCGGTTGAGGCGGATGAAATTGGATTTGGGCAGTTCTCCTATCAGCGTGGCGATATTCTTGTTTTCCACATTGGCGTTGGCATCGTACTTGCTACCGCTGGCAGGGTTGGAAGCATCGCAATAATCCATGAGGAATTTAAGTTTGTCTCTGACTTCACGGTCTTCCAAATGTTTTTGACGATACAGCATATACGCTTTGGCCACGCTGTAATAATGTTCTGCCATCAAGGCGACTTCCACCTGGTTTTGGATTTCCTCTACGTTTGTTCCGTCACTGATACTGACACGGCTTAACACATTGGTTATCACATCTTGTGTAGCAAAACTACCTACTGATAAAAATGCCTTGGATATGGCATTTTTGATTTTGTCGAGGGAAAAAGCTTCTTTTTTCCCGTCTCTTTTGATAATGAATATCTCCGAACTAATCATACCTATATTTTAAGAATTAACAAAATAGATTTAGTGCCTACATAGTTATTCATGCACGACAATTTCTGGAGACTTGTAATAAAATGGACCTGTACGATTCGTTCTATTGCCTTTCACCCGAAAGCCTGGAATAACGGAAATTTTATCGGCAGGTCTTCTGACTTGTTTTTGTTGTGGCGCCTTCCCGATCCGTTTCATGAATCAGTGGCAAATGAATGCCATAACATTTCTCTTTTTTATGAGAGAGATAAAACTTACAGCTACGGGGATAGTTCCGGATTTTCACTGGATTCCCTTTTAATTCCGTCTGGTGATAATGCCATTCCGGAAACCGATGTTGGCGGCAAAGTTAGAAATTAAATCAAGATTCCAATTGAAAAGGAAGAAAAATATTCGCTCTTTATCAGAACGATATATGGCATTAACAACCTGATAACTTTCCGTTTATGTTCTATTCTTCGCATTTTAGTAGAGTCCGGTTTATGTATTTCCTGCCTGATGGATGAATGAAAGTGTAGAATAATGAAATAAGATGCATAATGGTTAGCGATGTTGGGATCCCTTTCTCTTCAGGGAATGAGGCGTTTGCATTGATGTTTCCATATTTTAGATTTTTCGAAAGCATAATAGATGTTAATAGGGCTCATGGCTTGCGAACTAATTTTTGATATGATATGTTGTTTAAAGTGAATAACGAATTAAAAAATAAACTAGAAAGTTAGACATGAACAAACAATACATTTCTAATGATTTAGCAGATAAAACATTACATTTAAAACTTATGAATATGAGAAAATCTATTATTTTATTAGCTTTTATATTGGGTGGCTTTACAGTAGCAAATGCCCAATCAGTTGTAGAAGGTACCAAACTTACAGATAATTGGTCTGTCGGAGTAAATGCCGGTGGAGTTACTCCCCTTACTCACAGTGCTTTCTTTAAAGGTATGCGTCCCACTTTTGGAGTGGGAGTCTCAAAGCAATTAACTCCTATCTTCGGTTTGGGATTCCAAGGAATGGGATATATCAATACCACATCCAGTAAAACGGCTTTCGATGCTTCGGATGTCAGCGTATTGGGTAAAGTCAATTTGATGAATCTATTTGCAAGTTACACTGGCGAACCTCGTTTGTTTGAAGTGGAAGCTGTGGCCGGAATGGGTTGGTTACATTATTATGTGAATGGCGATGGCGATCAGAACTCCTGGTCTACGCGTTTGGGATTGAATTTCAATTTCAACTTGGGTGAAAGTAAAGCATGGACATTAGGAATCAAACCTGCCATTGTGTATGATATGCAAGGTACTTACCCTGAAACAAAGAGCCGTTTCAATGCTAATAACGCAGGTTTTGAGTTGACAGCCGGATTGACATATCACTTTAAGACAAGTAACGGAACACATCATTTTGCCAAAGTGAGAGTATATAATCAAGCCGAAATTGACGGACTGAACTCTTCAATCAATGCACTTCGTGCAGATGTAAACAACAAAGATGGTGAGATCAGCAATGCAAACCAACGTATCAACGGATTGCAGGAAGAACTTGAAGCATGCCGCACAAAAGTGGTTCCGGTGGAGACTGTAGTGAAAACCGCCCGTGTACCTGAATCTATCATTACTTTCAGACAAGGTAAATCGTCAGTTGACGCTTCACAACTTCCTAATGTGGAACGTGTAGCTTCTTACCTGAAGAAATATGCTGATTCTAAAGTGGTTATTAAGGGATACGCTTCTCCGGAAGGTAGTGTTGAAGTGAATGCCAGAATTGCCGCAGCACGTGCAGAAGCTGTAAAAACGATCTTGGTCAACAAGTATAAAATCAGTGCATCTCGTATCACTGCTGAAGGTCAGGGTGTAGGCGATATGTTTACTGAACCGGATTGGAACCGTGTAAGTATATGTACTATTGAAGATTAAACTGATATATTACAGAAATAGAATAATGAAGGCTGCCCCAAAAGGCAGCCTTTGTTGCATATCTTGGGTTGTATTTTTGAATACTCTGAAAGTTTAGTAAACAGATTTCTTTGTACATTACATAAAATGGTTATTTTTGCAGGTATTGTTCATGCGCGTTCTGTGTTGAGTGTGCAAATATCAACCATTAAAAACTGTATTATGAAGAGAGTATTCGTTTTTCAAGATTTTAAATCGCAGAAATTCTGGAGCATAGAGGTAGTCGGAACAGATGTTACTGTAAATTATGGTAAGTTGGGGACCGACGGACAAACACAAGTGAAAAACTACGCAACGACTGAAGAAGCTGAAAAAGCAGCCAGCAAACTGATTGCGGAAAAGACCAAAAAAGGGTATGTAGAAACTGCTGAAGAAACTGCACGTGAAATGAAAGTGGAAGCCAAGAAATATACTTTGAGTTATGATGAGTATGAAAACAATGTGAATCTTCTGGATAAGATATTGAAAGATAAACATCTCTCTGAATATAAACAAATAACAATCGGTTGTTGGGATTATGAGGGTGGCGACTGTTCTGCCTTATTACAGGGAATGATTGAAAATAAGGAGAAGTTCGCACAAATAGAAGGCTTGTTCTGGGGAGATATTGAGCAGGAAGAACAGGAGATTTCATGGATTGAACAAGCTGATATTAGTCCGCTGCTCGATGCCATGCCTAAATTGAAAGATCTGAAAATCAAAGGAACCAATAATCTGCGTTTGGGAAAGACTTCACGGCCGGAGTTGCGGTCACTCGAAATTATCAGTGGTGGCCTGCCTACCGAAGTGGTAGAAGATATTCTTGGTTCTGATTTCCCCAATCTGGAAAAACTGATTCTATATGTTGGTGTGGAAGATTATGGATTTGAAGCTGATATTGAGATATTCCGTCCGTTGTTCTCCAAAGAACGTTTCCCGAAGCTGACTTATCTGGGGATCGTCAACTCTGAAGAACAGGACAAGATTGTAGAAATGTTCCTGGAGTCGGATATTCTTCCCCAACTTGAAACAATGGATGTTTCGGCTGGTACTCTCAAAGATGAAGGTGCCCAATTATTGCTGGATAATATGGATAAGATCGCTCATTTGAAGTTTATCAATATGCGCTATAATTATTTGAGCAAGGAGATGAAGAAACAGTTGCAGAGTCTCCCTATGAAAATAGATATTGCTGAAACTGAAGAGGCAGATGAATATGATGGTGAATTGTGGTATTACCCGATGATTACAGAATAGGAGATGCAGATAATCGTTGTCAGCAACTCTCTGTCCAAACGTATAGAATACTTTATTGAAGCAGGCAAACACTTGCAGACGGAAGTTCGTTTTATGACTTACGGGGAACTTTTTAACTGCTTGCCGCAACTACGGCAGGCAGTTATCAAACTGGAACCTTGTGTAAGCGATGAAACGAATTTCCTGAAATATGCGCTGTTGAATCAGGCATATAAGGAGACACTGCAACGTTTAGGCGAGATGAGGCTATCTGATGACGTGTGCTTTTTGAATACTCCCCATGCTTTATTACGTGCTCTTGATAAAAAGGAAACTAAACAAGTGTTGATGGACAGAGGGTTGAAAGTGACTCCGATGTTACCTTCTCCCCGTTCTTTTGATGAGTTGAGAGAGCTTCTTGCCGATTGCGGTAGAGGATGCTTTTTGAAACCCCGTTACGGTTCGGGGGCGGGAGGTATTATGGCTGTTCGCTATCAACCCAACCGGAATAAATGGGTAGTCTATACTACCTTACAACAAGTGGACGGAGTCATTCATAACACCAAACGTATCCACCGTTTGAGTACGGAAAAAGAGATGATCCCGTTGGCGGAAGCGGTGATGCAAACAGAAGCTATTTTAGAAGAATGGATTCCTAAAGAGCAGTTGCAGGGAGAGAATTATGATCTCCGGGTAGTGTGCCGGGAATCTGAAATTGATTATATCGTTGTGAGATGCAGTAAAGGAAGCATAACCAATCTGCATCTGAACAATAAGGCACATTGGTGGAACGAATTGTCTTTGCCGGAAGTAGTGCGGCAACAAATCTATTTTCAGTGTCAGGAAGCGGTTCAATCTTTGGATTTGCAATATGCCGGAGTGGATGTACTGATAGAGAGAGGAACAGATATTCCTTATATAATAGAAGTCAACGGACAGGGAGATCATGTGTATCAGGATATGTTTGCTCATAATTCTATTTATATTCAACAGATAAAAAACATAAAAAAGAGATATAACCATGCAAATAGATGAACTGCCGGCTGGCGAACAGACCCAAAATCCGGATCTGGATATGAATCAGGTGGTGGGTACTCATGATATATTGATGCTTTGCTTTGATACCTTGCGTTATGATGTCAGCAAGGAGGAAGAAGCGGCGGGAAGAACACCGGTACTGAACAGTCACGGAGGAGAATGGGAAAAAAGACATGCACCGGGAAATTTTACTTACCCGTCTCATTTTGCCATCTTTGCAGGATTTCTGCCTTCTCCGGCGGAACCTCATTCGCTACGCAGCCGTAAGTGGTTGTTTTTCCCTGTGCAAGCTGGTACGGGACGTATTCCGCCTGCGGGAAGTTATCCGTTTACGGAAGCAACTTTTGTGCAAAGCCTTGCCAATGTAGGTTATGAAACGATTTGTATAGGAGGGGTGAACTTCTTCAGCAAGCGTAATGAACTGGGGCGTGTGTTTCCCGGTTACTTTACTAAAAGTTATTGGCTGCCGACCTTTGGATGCACGGCACCCGATAGTACTGAAAAACAAATTGATTTTGCATTGAAGAAACTCGAAAACTATCCGGAGGACAAACGGATTTTTATGTATATCAATTTTTCTGCTATTCATTATCCGAACTGTCATTATGTGGAAGGCAAAATGAAGGATGATAAGGAATCACACGCTGCCGCGCTGCAATATGTCGACAGTCAGCTCCCCCGTTTATTTCAGGCCTTTCAGAAACGGGGAAATACGCTGGTGATTGCTCTTTCCGATCATGGCACTTGCTATGGAGAGGATGGATATGAATATCATTGCATATCTCACGAGACGGTTTATACAGTCCCTTACAAACACTTTATTTTAACGAAAAAATGAATCAACCGCTACCACGATATGTAGACTATATGTATAGTTACCCACATAAAACTGCTTATCGTTCTTTTCCGTCCCCGGTTTCGCTGGTTCCTTACCTGAAACAGGTGGAAGGACAGAAAGCATCGCTTTATTTCCATATTCCTTTTTGTAGTCATAAATGTGGATATTGCAACCTGTTTTCTCTGCAAACAAATCGTGCGGATTATATCGCAACTTATTTGGAAACTCTTCACAAGCAGGCGCAACAGTTGTCTCCACTCACTACCGGACTGGCATTTGATAGTTTCGCCATTGGAGGAGGCACACCGTTGCTCCTCACTGTTCCTCAACTGGAATACTTACTGGATACAGCTGCCTTATTCGGAGTGCATCCTTCACATACCTTTACTTCCGTAGAAACATCGCCGGAATATGCCGATCCTGCCCGTTTGGACTTATTGAAGCAAGCAGGAGTGGCTCGTGTGAGTATTGGCGTACAGAGTTTCCTTGACGAAGAATTAACTGCTTTGAAAAGACGTCCCCGGCGAGACATGATTAATCAGGCGCTGGAGGCTATCCGGAAGAGACAATTCCCGTTTTTTAATATTGATTTGATTTACGGAATCAAAGGACAAACTGTGGCCAGCTTTCTTTATTCATTGGAACAGGCTCTTCTGTTTCAGCCTAACGAACTCTTTATCTATCCGCTATATGTGCGACCGGAAACGGCTATCACGGAGCGGGAATCCGACGATGTCTGTTTTCAGATGTATTGTGCCGCTTGTGATTTGTTGAAAGACAGAGGTTTTCTACAAACTTCGATGCGGCGTTTTATTCATCATCCGTCTACTGATGCGGAAATCTCATGTGGGGATGAAGTGATGCTGTCGTGTGGCTCCGGCGGACGCAGTTACCTGGGTAATTTGCATTATGCCACCCGGTATACTGTTTGCCAGCGTTGTATTGCCGGAGAGATAGATGATTATATGGGCACTACTGATTTTACAGTGGCTCGTAATGGATTTATTCTTTCGCAGGAAGAACAGCGGCAACGTTTTATCATTAAAAATCTGATGTATTATATGGGGCTTGATAAGGCCGAATATGAGCGTCGTTTTGGAGAATCACCGGATAATGTGCCGTTGTTTCGACAGTTAGCTGAACGGCAATGGATAGAAGATACGGATAACGGTCGTATTTGTCTGACTTCCGACGGAATGGCATACTCCGATTATATTGGTCAGTTGTTCATTACTCCTGAAATAAGAGAACTGATGGAAACTTATTCTTATTGAACGAAATAGAAATGGAAAACGAAGGCTCTTTACTTTCCTTCAGGCGTATATATTATCGCGGCAAATTGAATAGCTGCAACTATACCTGTTCTTATTGCCCTTTCGGCAAGAAGTCGCATCTGGCAGATACGACACAGGACGAACAGGCATGGAATCGTTTTATAGCAGCTATTGAACAATGGAAAGGGGAGCCGTTGCAGTTATTTATTATTCCTTACGGTGAAGCATTGATCCATCGTTATTATCGGAAAGGAATGATGCACTTGGCAGCATTGCCACAGGTGGCTGGAATTTCCTGTCAGACTAACCTTTCTTTTCCGGCTAAACACTGGCTTGATGAGATTCGTGTAACTCCCACTGTGATAAGTAAGATAAGGCTTTGGGCCAGTTTTCATCCGGAGATGACTTCGGTAGAGAAATTTGCGCATCAGATTCATATACTCCATCATGCGGGAATACAGGTATGTGCCGGAGCGGTAGGAAATCCCTCTGCAAAGGCCGTACTCAATGATTTACGGAATGCTCTTTTACCGGATATTTATTTATTCATTAATGCTATGCAAGGGTTAAGGGCACCATTAAGTCAGGAAGATATTCAGTTTTTCAGGCAACTGGATAATCTTTTTGAGTATGACTTGAAGAATGCTCCGGTACAATGGGAAGTTTGCGCAGGAGGAAGGAATAATTGTTTTATCGATTGGAAAGGGGATATGTATGCTTGTCCCCGAAGCCGGGTGAAGATTGGTAATTTTTATCAAGGTGATGGAGCTGTTCTGCCGCTATCTTGCGAGAGGAAGGTTTGTGATTGTTATATTGCGTTCAGTAACCTGAACAATCACCCTTTACATCGAATCATGGGAGAAGGGGCGTTCTGGCGAATACCGGACAAGCCACTTATTACGACTGTTTTCTTCGATGTGGATGGAACTCTGACTGATTCACAGGGAAAAGTTTCTGAAAGTTATGCTAACGCTCTACGATATATGGCACAGTCCGTTTCCTTATATCTTGCCACTTCTCTGTCGATGGAGCAGGCGAAGAAAAAGCTGGGAAAGGCTCTTTTCTATTTATTCAGGGGAGGAGTTTTTGCAGATGGAGGTTTATTATCTTATTCGGGCCAGATCAGGTGTTTGCCGGTGAAAGTATATCCGGAGGTATATGGAGAATCTGCAAAAGTCACTATTCATAATTATGAAGGAGTGGTTTACAAGTATAGTATATTGGTACGTGATAAAGAACAGAGAGAAGCTATTCTTATCCGGTTGAAAGAGAATCCCTGCCAGGTTTTTCATAAAGCTCCGCTGATAACAGTCATTCATCCTGAAGCGAGTAAAAAAGAGGGGGTAATTCAGTTATGTAAGGCTTTGAGTTTATCTTTTGAACACACCTTAGTTGTAGGAAATTCGTTAAAGGACTGGCCGATGATGTCCGTAGTTTCTCATTCTTGTGCCGTAATGAATGCGGAACCCTTATTAAAAGAACGCGCACGTTATACGCTGAATCCGGATCGGTTGGCAGCTTTCTTTCGTTTTTCTAACGGAGATCCTATAGACCAAACCTCGTCTGATAATAGTTGATATATAGCTAGTTACATCTTCATAAGAAAATAAAAACCGGTTAAAATTTGGTAATTATGAAAACAAAGCCCATATTTGCAGCCCTGAAATAGGGACAGGCATAAAAATCCTCATCGGAGGGTGCTATAATAATAATTATAGTGCTGGATAAGATGAATGGTGCAAATCATTCGCTTGTCCGGCACTTTTTTTATGTTGTAACAAAATAAGATAAAGAGGAAAAGTATCGAAGAAACTATGAAAGAGTTAGATTTGACACAAGGAAGCGTACCGAAGGTATTGTTGCAGTTTGCAGTACCTTTTCTGATTGCCAATGTGCTCCAGGCACTTTATGGCGGAGCTGACCTTTTCGTTGTCGGACAATATGATGATTCGGCAAGTGTGGCAGCCGTAGCTATTGGTAGTCAGGTGATGCAGACAATTACAGGTATTATTCTGGGTATTACTACTGGGACAACAGTGCTGATTGCTATTGCTACCGGAGCTAAAGACAATCGAAAAGTAGCTTTTACTATCGGGTCTTCCGTATGGTTGTTTTCAATAACCGGCGTAGTGCTAACTTTAGTCATGGTGCTTTTTCATAGTCGGATAGCAGAACTGATGCATACTCCTGTCGAAGCGATGGTAGATACGAAAAACTATATTTTGGTATGCTCTCTGGGTATTCTGTTTATAGTAGGATATAATGTTGTATGTGGTATTTTGCGTGGATTGGGTGATTCTAAAACACCACTTTATTTTGTTGGGCTGGCATGTGTGATAAATATAGTGCTCGATTTTATATTGGTCGGTTATTTCCATTGGGGAGCTGCAGGAGCGGCTATTGCTACTGTAAGTGCACAAGGAGTCAGCTTTGGAATAGCGCTCTGGTTCTTATACCGGCACGGATTCCATTTTGATTTTTCACGGAAAGATATTCGATTGAACCGGAATCTGTCTAAAAAGATCTTGGTGTTGGGAGCACCTATTGCTTTGCAGGATGCTTTAATCAATGTTTCTTTTCTGATTATCACTGTCATTGTCAATCAGATGGGAGTCATTGCATCTGCTTCCCTGGGTGTTGTTGAGAAAATCATCGTGTTTGCTATGCTGCCTCCGATGGCTATATCATCGGCTGTGGCAACCATGACTGCACAGAACTATGGAGCGGGACTTATCAAGAGAATGAATAAATGTCTGGCTTCAGGGATTGGGATTGCTCTTGTTTTCGGTGTGTCGGTTTGCGTGTATTCGCAATTCCTGCCGGAGACTCTTACTGCTTTCTTTACGAAAGATGCTGCTGTGGTGGCAATGGCGGCAGATTATTTGCGAGGGTATAGCATCGACTGCATCGTGGTTAGTTTCGTGTTCTGCATTAATTCTTATTTCAGCGGACAAGGAAACTCGTTATTCCCGATGATTCACAGTCTGATAGCCACTTTCCTGTTCCGTATACCGTTGTCATACTGGTTCAGCCAGATAGATAGCTCGTCGCTGTTTATCATGGGATTTGCTCCACCCATTTCAACGGTCGTTTCATTATTGATCTGTATCTGGTATTTACGATATACCCAAAGGAAATTATATTTGAGAGGCACAATGATGCCTGCTATGTCGAATTAGGTGTTTTTAAGTGACATATATTAACTAAAATCTATTTTGTATGGAAGCTTATTTGAAGAAACTCTGTTTTGAGTATCAGGTGGATGAAAGAGAAGTGAAAGAGCTGTTGGCTCGAATGGAAATGGTGTATCTGGATAAAGGAGAAACGATTGCTTCTGCCACATTGCCAGAGCAGAGCTTGTACATTATTGTTTCCGGTATTTTGCATACATATACCACTCATGAAGGAGAAGAGAGAACCAATCGGTTTTTCTCTGCGGGTGATGCTGTGTTATGCTATAATTCAAGTCAGTATTCTATCAAGACACTGACGAAATGTGCTGCTTATTACATCAGTGAAGAGGAGATTGAAGAGTTGTGTGCATCTTCAATTTCATTTGCGAATCTGGTCCGTCAACTGATGGAGTATCAGTTTTACTTTAAAGAGGAAGAGGATATGAATGCCCGCAAGCTGACAGTAAGGGAAAGGTACCTCTCTTTATTGGCGGAAATTCCGGATATTCTGTACAGGGTGCCATTGAAGCACATTAATCATTACTTGGGGGCAGATGTGACCAGTTTGGGATATCTGGCCGGAAGTTCTAAATAGGAAATATAACCTAGACATATTTTTCTATGTATTCCTTATCAGATGGTTCATGGCTTATTCAATCGAATCGAATTTGAAAAGTCTTTGGATTATTTGGTAAGGAATACTATTTTTGTATTCTGAATGAAAAACTCAATACCTCGATATACTTTTTATAAGCATAAGTATGGGAGTGAACTTTTGGTCGATGTAGTAGAACTGAAGTATGTGAAGAAGTTCCTGGCTAAAAGTGCTGTCCACACTCTAAATTATTATGATATTACTTTTATAACAGAAGGTAAGGGAGCTTTTTCAGTCGATAACCAAACCTATGAAGCAATTCCATGTGACGTCCTTTTCTCTAAACCGGGGGAAATCCGGAACTGGGATACTCATCATATCACCAATGGGTATGCTCTGATTTTCGAAGAAGAATTTTTGTCTTTCCTCTTTAAAGATTCTTTGTTTGTACAGCATCTTTCGTTTTTTCAGATAGAAAGTTCTTCATCGCTACTACATTTGTCTGATGAGCTTTATACACGCATACTTGAAACCTTGCATGATATAAAGATGGAGATTGATTCGTATCAACAGGGCGATGTACACGTTTTGAGAGCATTGCTTTATGAAGTCCTGATGTTGCTGGACCGTGCTTACCTTAAAATGACTTCGATAGAGGAGGGCAGAAGTAGGGAAGTTTCCAATAATCATGTAAGTAAATTCATGAATTTGGTTGCTACACATGCAAAAGAGCAACATTCGGTTCAATATTATGCGGATAAGCTCTGCATTACTCCTAATTATCTGAATGAGATGATAACCTCGACCATGGGAATCAGCGCAAAACAATATATTCAGAGCAAGGTGATGGAAGAGGCTAAGAGGCTGCTTGTTTATACGGACTTTCCTATAGCTGATATTGCATTTGAACTCTGTTTTTCAACGGTTTCTTATTTTATCCGTAGCTTCCGGCAGCATACGGGAGAAACTCCGTTATTGTATCGTAAAGCACACAAACCGTAAAAAGTGCTATTTCTACCTTTCTTTTTATTGCATTGCTTTCCTGGCATTTCTCTACTTTCGCATCAGATAATAAACCAATAATAAAAAGTAAAATGATGAGAGACGCGGAAAAAACAGTAGGCAACATGATTGATAAGCTGAAAACAGCTTTTATCGGTTCGATAGACGGTGAAGGATTTCCTACCATCAAAGCAATGTTGCAACCCAGAAAAAGAAAGGGGATAAAAACGATTTATCTGACAACAAATACGTCGTCCATGCGTGTGGCGCAATACCGTGAGAACAACCATGCGTGTATCTACTTCTGTGATACGAGATTCTTTAGAGGTGTCATGCTACGCGGTACGATGGATGTCTTGACGGATAGTGCCAGTAAAGAGATGATCTGGCAGGAGGGAGATACCATGTATTATCCGGAGGGAATGGCGGATCCCGATTACTGTGTATTGAAGTTTACTGCTATTTCAGGACGTTTCTATAGTAATTTTAAATCGGAAGATTTTGTGGTCGAATAAGGTGCAAGATGGGGTGATTTGAATGGTAATAACGGAGTGTGTCAAAACGCAGATTAACGCAAATTATCGCAGAAATAATTTTATAAATCGTTGATTAATATATCAATATAATTGGAATAATCTGCGATAATTTGCGTTAATCTGCGTTTTATTATTCATTATGACACACCTCCTTATATAGTATCTATACTATTCCTCATAACACAATAAGTTCTGCAATTGGTTGATGATGTTTTGTTTCC
Source organism: Bacteroides sp. MSK.18.37 (assembly GCF_019129155.2). Taxonomy (NCBI): domain Bacteria; kingdom Pseudomonadati; phylum Bacteroidota; class Bacteroidia; order Bacteroidales; family Bacteroidaceae; genus Bacteroides; species Bacteroides sp. MSK.18.37. The sequence continues at coordinate 5,275,902 of NZ_JAHOIB020000001.1, forward strand.
ATTCTTGCAGGAAGTCAGCAAAAGCGGCTTCATCTTCCAAGAATAAAGATACTATCAGGTTCTTGGCAAGAAATGGATAGCTCAATAGGCTGTAGACAGTCAGAAATACAATATGTATCGGAACCTTTTTAAGTTTACCGTCTTCCATTGCTGTCAGTATACTGTCTTTCACTTGGGATAAAGCATCTCCGAACTGAAGTTCTTTTGCAGTGGCAAGCAAGTGGTTTACATCACGCTGTATTTCCCCACAAATGAATCTGGGAAGACAGGGATTACTTGTGAAAAGCTCAATATACTCATCCAGAATCATGCTTAGTCGCTCCATAAATGGGATATCCTGTTTTACTATATCCTGTATTTTCGGCATTAAAGACATGACTATCGAGCCGAACACGGCTTTGAACATCTTATCTTTGGTTCTGAAATAATAATGTAAAGTGGGCCGGTTGATTCCTACCGTTGCAGCAATATCACTCATGCTGGTCTCCACAAATCCTTTTTCTATAAAAAGTTGTTGGGCAGTTTTTATTATTTGCTGCTCTAAATCGCTATGTTCCGTTGTAGCCATAATTTTAGTTGTTTATGTTGTCAATAAAAAGTAATAATCTGTTTGTTATGTTCACATCGCTGACGCTACTGTCAAAGTCTAAAGATAGTATATTCATTTGAGGGCACAGCGATTTTATACGTTTTTCTATTCCTTTTTCTACAATGTGATTGGCAATGCATCCGAAAGGTTGCAAGCTAATGACATGATTGACTCCTTGGGAAGCAAAGGATAGTATTTCACCGGATATCAGCCAACCCTCTCCAAACTGGGTGCCCAAGGAGATGACTTGTTTAGCTTTTTCTGCCTTTTCAAAGATAGATTCGAACGGTATGAAGTAATTGAAACTTTTGCCGATTTCATTCACCTTATTAATTTGTTTCTGGACTTTCTTGTATAACCAGTCTATAACAAAGTCGGGAGTGAGTTTTCGCTGCAAGTGTTGGTTCTGTCTCACTTTCAGGTTGACAAATCCCTGCATGAAGAAATCACTTATCAGTGGCGGAATCACTTCGATCTTCTGGTTGATGAGCCATGAGGTGACGTCCTTTTGAGCAAAAGGGTTGAACTTCAGGAATATTTCCCCAACAATACCTACTTTGTGACAGGATCTCTGTTCACAGATTTTGTTGAAGTCTTTGGCAGCGAGATATAAGTAGCTCAACAAGTCCTCCGGTTTATTTTTCTGGATGATGGGCTGTGCTGTATCCAGATAAAGATCGCGCAGACGGGCGGCCTGTCCCCGTTCTTTCTCACGAACGACAGCTGCATAATAGAATTTGGCAATGCAATCACTGTATAACACAGACGCAAGTATGATTGGTAAAACCTTGAGCCAGTTTACCTTAAAACCGGATTGCTCATTTTCGATACCACTGCCGAAAGCAAGTGATACCACCGGTGTATTGGTGTATCCATTCTCAATCAATGCCTTTTTTATCAGTGAAATATAGTTGCTGGCACGACATTGTCCACCGGTTTGTGTGATGGCAACGCACGTATTGGCAGGATCATAACGTCCGCTTTTAAAGGCTTTTACTATGTCGCCGACAATCAATGTTGCCGGATAACATACCTCATTATTGGAGTATTTCAATCCCCAGTCGCAAGATGCGGTGTCGCTCAACGGTAACGTTTCCATTTCATATCCGGCCACTTTCATGATGGATGGAATGAGTGGTGAAATGAAAGGCGTAAAGAATGGAGCGAGGATTTTCTTCTTTTTGTCTTTCTTGGTGAAAGGAGCAGTTGAAACAAATGGCTCGGGATCTTTCGCTTGAGAATGTTTCAAACTGAAATTCAAGCTTTCCACCAACGAGCGGACTCGTAATTTGATGGAGCCGATATTATTAACATCGTCTATCTTGAGCAAAGTAAGATTCTTGCCGTATCGTTTCAGCAAGTTACGTACTTCATCTATAAGGAAAGCATCCGGACCGCAGCCAAAAGAAGTCATCTGCATATATTGTATGTCACCCTCTTGCATTGCCGCCCACTTGGTTGCTTTCAGAATACGGTTGGTAAATGCCCATTGAGAGAGGTAATGAGTCTTTTCCAATGAAATCTCCTGCTGGCGGACAATATCATCAGTTATCACATAAACTCCCATCGCAGCAATCATATCCGAAACCTTGTGTTGTATCAGTGGATCGCTATGGTAAGGGCGTCCGGCGAGTAAGATAATCAGTTTGTGTTTTTCCCGTCCCTCGTTCAGAACTTCCTGATTATAGGCAGCAATTTTTTCTTCGAAAGCATATTGTTCCTGTAATGCGCGTGAGAAGGCATTTTTGCATACCTCATCCCTGATACCCAAAGATTTCAGATATTCATAGCATTGTTTATACAGCAATGCTTCATCTTTGAAGGTGATAGTCGGAGCATCTATCGGTATATTCTCTTCCTGTACACTTTTGATGACTTCCGAATAACCGGAAACGATGGGGCAATTATAGCTGTTTTGCTGTTGCTTATCCTTTTTCTCGAAAACAACGAACGGCATAAATATCCGGTTGACGTTTTGCTGTGTCAGGTTACGGATATGACTGTGCACAAGTTTGGCAGGGAAGCAGATGTTATCAGACATCACCATGCCGGCAGCAGTCTCGTATTTGCTGAATGTAGAGGGTTCCGACAACTGTACCTGAATGCCGCAAGCAGTAAATAAGGTATGCCAGAAAGGGTATTCCTCATACATGTTCAGAATACGTGGAATACCTATGGTGAATAGGGGTTGTGGAATGTCTGCGCTCCGGTCGAATAATAATTCCAGCTTTTTATCATACGTATTGATGCCTTTGTCCGCATGGCTTCCTTTATTGGAAAACACCTTCTCACACCGGTTGCCGGAGAAGTAATGGTTTTTACTGTTGAACGTATATCGCATGATGGCGCACTGGTTCTCGCACCCCCGGCATTGAAGTTGCTTGGAAGTATATTGTGCCCATTGGAGCATCTCGTTCAGCTCCGTCACCCGGGCATTTTCGATTTGTTTGGCATATAGGGCACAACCAAGAGCACCCATCAATTCAGGACAGTTACTGCGGAAGGTTTGTTTCCCGGTCAGCTTTTCCAGACTTCGTACGATGGAATCATTACGCATGGTTCCTCCCTGCACGACAATATGGTCGCCAAGTATCTCCGTGTCTTTTAATTGCAGAACCTTATACAGGCAGTTTTTAACAACGGAATAAGATAATCCGGCAGCTATATCCGCTACGGACGCTCCTTCCCGAAGTACCTGTTTTACTTTGGAGTTCATGAAGACTGTGCAACGTGTACCCAGATCACATGGTGCTTGCGAAAAACAAGCTGCTTTGGCAAAGTCCTCCACACTGTAATCCAGCGATTGCGCAAATGTGCTGATAAAAGAACCGCAACCGGAGGAACAGGCTTCATTGATTTCGATTCTGTTGATTACTCCGTCGTTCACAAAGATGGCTTTCATATCCTGCCCTCCAATATCCAGGATAAAAGAAACTTCTTTGCTGATATGTTTGGCAGCAGCATAATGAGCGATGGTTTCAATGATTCCCGCATCCATGTGGAAAGCCGCTTTTATCAGATCTTCTCCGTAACCGGTAGAACATCCTCCTTTTATGCGCAGGGTAGTTCCTCGTCTCCGGCATTCTTCATGTAGTTTCTGCAAGCCGTTCTCTACTGTTTTTATAGGGTTTCCGTTGTTGTCGTGATAATAGGAGTAAAGGATACGATGATTGTTGTCGAGTACTACGATTTTGGTGGTAGTAGAGCCGGAGTCTATGCCGATAGTTGCTTCCTGTAATCCGGGACGCAGACTGGCATATTGAATTTTATACTGGTCTTTTTCTTTTTTCCATGACCGATATTCTTCCTCACTGTCGAATATAGGAGAAAGATCACTCTGGAAAGGTGAGGTAACACTTAGTTTGTTTTCTATTACCTGTATCAGGTTGGAGAGATGAATACTTTCTTCATTGTTCTCTGCCAATGCTGCTCCCCAGGCAGGGATCAGATTTCCTTTTTCCGGTAATATGAAATCTGTATCTTGTGACAGATTCAGATAGTTGTCAAATGCTTTCCGAAGGGCCGGAATAAAAGTCAATGGGCCACCGCAGAGTAATACCGGAGCTACGATATTGCAACCGCGTGCAAGTGTGACAGTGGTCTGTACGGCTACTGCATGGAAAATGGAAGCTGCTATATTTTCTTTGGATATATTTTTGGCTATCAGATTCTGTATGTCCGTTTTGCAGAATACTCCGCAGCGTGAAGCGATAGAGTATACCTGATTGGAACGAAGTGCTAGTTCATTCAATTCGTCGATGGAGACTCCAAGCAGAATAGCCATCTGGTCAATGAAAGCCCCGGTTCCGCCGGCGCAATTTCCATTCATGCGCAGGTCTGTAGCCTGTCCGTCCTGAAAGAAAACAACTTTCGCATCTTCTCCTCCAATATCGATCATAGTGGCTGTGTGCGGATGCTCCCGGCGCACATAGTTTGTTGCAGCTACAACCTCTTGCACAAACGGCAGAGAGCATTTCTCTGAAATTCCCATTCCAACAGAGCCCGTAATGTGGAAAGATAAAGGAATATCACCCAACTGTTCCTTTATTTGATAAAGAAATCTGAGTAAACATTCTTGTGTTTTTGCCTGATGCCTTTTGTATCCGGAAAACAAGACTGTAGTTCCATCTTTATCCAATACTACCATCTTAGTGGTAGTAGAGCCTATATCTAAACCCACTTTATATACATTCATATACCAAATATCTTAAATTAGACCTCGTGTTTGACATCTGTGTCAGACGCAAATGTATGTAAAAATATGGTAGATACGGCAAATCGTAATTGAAGTTTTTGATTTAATTAACGAATTGGGAAAAAAGAAAGATGGAATGTGAGGGAGGAAAACGATCGTGTAAAAAAAGACGTAAATGAATAATTGTGTATTTATATTACTTGTTGGGTTGTAGTAGATCTTTTATGGTGAATCTTAGAAATCTTGTTTACTCTATTTTTGACAAAAGGTAACGTGGATTTTAATAAACCCGGATTCTGTTTATAATAAACTTTTTGATAGTTTTAGTAAAACGGTATTCGAGTTTATTATAAACTATTGTAGAACAGTTTTAGGATCAGACGAGAGATTTTAAGCTGAATTATAAACAAAATGGGGCAATAATCATTCGACTATTGCCCCATATTGTATAGGAGTGGTATTGTAAAATACCAGGTTATTTATGATTTATGTATGATTATTTCTTTCTATTTTCATGTTGTTTATACTTTTTCTTTTCTCAAAGATACAACATAAAAAGTCATTTGTCAAGAGTCTGATGAGAAAAGTAGCTTATCGGTCTCAAAACAGATGAATAACTTTACTTCTAATATCCGATTTTTATTCGGCTTTATTACAGAATCGGGGATTTGGGTACAAAAATCCGTAATTGATATACAATTCCATTCGTTTTATCGCAGTAAATTTGCAATCAGAAGTTTAACAATGAAAAGATAGAAGATGGTGATAAAAACAATTCTAAGTGTTTTGTCTTTATTCGTTATGTTATCATGCAGTATGACAGGGAAAAAGGATATAAAACAGCAGCCTGGTATGTGCGCCAAATTACCTATGGCGGCTGACGGTATTGTGCGGCTATCGAAAATCGAGGTTTATCTGGAGTATCTTGAAGAATATATGAAATATGCGACCGAAGTGGGTGAAGTCTCCTTGCGTACTGAACCGGGAGTGCTGACTATGTATGCCGTCAGCGAAAAAGAGAATCCTGGCAGGATAACTATTCTTGAAACTTACGCGAGTCAGGAGGCTTATAAATCTCATATTGCATCGGAGCATTTTCAAAAGTACAAGCAAGGAACGCTGCACATGGTTAAGACTCTCGTACTCTCTGACCAAACGCCGCTTAACCCCGCAAATTGCATTAATAACTTCATTCAATAAACGAAATGATTATGAATAAACTCCTTTTATTTTCAGTATTTAGTATTTTAACACTCAATGTTATGGCACAAGAAAAGATAGTACAGACGGCAGGACGCGACCAGTTAGGAACGTTTGCCCCTAAGTTTGCGGAACTTAATGACGATGTTCTCTTTGGAGAAGTTTGGAGCCGCACTGACAAACTCGGTCTGCGTGACCGCAGTTTAGTAACCATTACCTCCCTTATCAGTATGGGAATCACGGACAATTCGCTCGTTTATCATCTTCAGTCGGCGAAGAAGAACGGCATCACCCGCACGGAGATCGCAGAGATTATCACTCATATAGGTTTCTATGCAGGTTGGCCGAAGGCGTGGGCAGCGTTCAATTTGGCAAAAGGAGTATGGTCTGAAGATATTGTTGGTGAGGATGCCAAAACAGCTTTCCAGCGTGAGATGATTTTCCCTATTGGTGAACCCAATACAGCCTATGCACAGTATTTTATTGGTAACAGTTATCTTGCTCCGGTTTCGCGCGAGCAGGTGAATATCTCTAACGTTACTTTTGAACCACGTTGCCGCAATAACTGGCATATTCACCGTGCAACGAAAGGTGGCGGACAGATGCTTATCGGTGTAGCCGGTCGAGGCTGGTATCAGGAAGAAGGTAAACCGGCGGTAGAGATTCTGCCTGGTACGGTTATCCATATTCCTGCCAATGTGAAACACTGGCACGGAGCTGCTGCCGACAGTTGGTTTGCTCATCTGGCTTTCGAAGTTTCCGGTGAAAACACTTCCAATGAGTGGCTTGAACCGGTTACAGATGACGAGTATAACAAACTCAAACAGACTAAACGATGATTTTTGCTAATCCTGCTTTATCTTTTGAAAGGAAATAATATGACTACCGAGGAATTTTAAGGAATATGTAAAGACGCGCAAAGCGCTTAATACAGGAGAAATACATCGTTTGATGGACGATATGAGCAATTATCAAAGTAATAGAAGAATGAAAACGCCTGTGGGGTTACTCCATCGTGATAATGTCTAAACTAATTAATGATAAGAAATATTTAAAATCAAAATAAAATGAAACAGATTATATTCATATTTATGAGTCTCCTTTGCTTTAGCTGCTCATCAAAAGCGCAGAATCAGACAGCGGATACTAATGTACAGTCCGATAAGAAAATCCTGGTTGCCTATTTCTCTTGTACTGGAACTACAGAAAAAGCCGCCGATGCCATTGCAAAAACGGTTGGCGGCAAACTTTATCAGATAACTCCCGCTACAGCCTATACCTCGGCAGATCTCGACTGGAACAACAAGAGTAGCCGTAGTTCAATTGAAATGACGACTGAAAATTCACGTCCGGAATTGGGGGGAGAAGCGCTTAATCTGAAAGATTACGACGTGATATTCCTTGGTTACCCGATATGGTGGAATTTATGTCCGCGTCCGGTCAATACATTCCTTGAGAAATATGATTTCTCCGGTAAAACCGTTATTCCATTTGCTACTTCCGGAGGAAGCTCAATAACTAATAGTGTAAAACAACTCAAGAAACTTTATCCAAAAATCGTATGGGGAGAAAGCCGATTGTTGAACGGAAGTGTCAAGCAGGCCGGAGAGTGGGCGAAAGGAGTAATATAAAAATGGCTACTGAAAATATATTCACTAAATATGAGAAGTTAAATAGGGCGGAAGTAATAGTGAATATATTAAATGAGTAAGTATATTACGAATCATATTTAGATTATGCTTTTAGAAAAACTACTTAAAGAATTTAATTTTAGTACTAATATTTTTAATTGGGAGGAGTTTAAGTTATTCGACCAATATTTTGAACGAATATTAGTTAGTAAAGGTACATTTTTGATTAAGGAAGGAGAAACAGAGAGGTATAGTTATTTCGTTTTTGATGGAATATTACGTTGTTGGCTTTTAAATCATAACGGGGAAGAACAAACTTTCTGGTTTTGTAAGGAGGGTACGTTTTCAATGTCAAACATATCTTTTACATTACAAACTAGGTCTGCATTTAATGTGCAAACAATTGTAGATAGTGTTATTTACCGAATAGACAAGAAGCAAGTAAATGAACTATATACCGCTATCCCTAAAGTAAAAACTGTATTTGAAGATTTAAATGCTATATTGTTGAATAAACTTTTGAAAAGAAATATCGACTTAATTAAATATTCTCCTGAACAGTATTATCTACAGATGATGGAAGAATATGGTATTACATTAAACTATATACCATTAAAAGATATAGCTTCTTATTTGGGTATCACACCGCAAGCACTAAGCAGAATCCGTAAACGTATTTTTTAACTTGGGTTCAGTGTTTTGAATGTATAAGTAACGAACTTTGCGGCTTTAAATTGCAATTACAAGTATGATTAGAAAAATTAAAGTTACGGATTATCCACGTTTGATGGAAATTTGGGAAAGTGCAGTATTGAGTACACATGATTTTCTTAAAGAGGAAGATTTTCTATATTATAAGGAACGACTTCCGGTATATTTTCAGTATGTTAATCTATTCGGATTTGAACAAGAGGGAATCTTAATCGGATTTATGGGAATTGCAGAAGGAAATCTTGAAATGTTATTTATTGACAATAAGTATCGAGGCGCAGGAATCGGAAAAAAATTAATAACTTATGCCATAGATAATTTGCAAGTAACTAAAGTTGATGTGAATGAGCAAAATGTTCAAGCTGTCGGTTTTTATGAATATATGGGTTTTAACATATATAAAAGGTCGAATTTGGACGGAGAAGGTAAGGAATATCTTATTTTACACATGCAGTTGTAGTCTCTGTTCAATTATAAACAGATGCTTAGTATAGGTACCTTTAATTGAAGATGTAATGTTACATTTGAATAAAATGATTGGTTAAAAAATCATTGTAGAGTTTGAATGGGCACATCTATCGCCTACTTAAACTCTGTTTTAAATGAAGTGAAGAAAAAGAAAAAAGCTCTGAATTTCTTGAATTTCAGAGCTTTGCTTTAATTTACTATTTGCTTTCGCGGTGCGTACGGGACTCGAACCCGTGACCCCATGCGTGACAGGCATGTATTCTAACCAACTGAACTAACGCACCAAATTTTAATTGGATTAACTCATTTATATTTCTCTCTGCTTCTTAGTGAAAGAAGCGGTGCGTACGGGACTCGAACCCGTGACCCCATGCGTGACAGGCATGTATTCTAACCAACTGAACTAACGCACCAGAATTTCAATTTATTAATCTGCATCTCTCTCGATTGCGGGTGCAAAGGTAGTTGTTTTTTGTAAACCTGCAAGCGTTTTGAGAAAAGTTTTTTTCAAGAAAAAACAAGAAAAATGCTTAGTGTCTCATTTTGAGTACTTTTGTAATGAAAAAAAATATTCGTTTTTCTTCTCTTCGGATAGTGACGGTATCTGATCGTTATAGTGACGCTATCACGATGGAATACCGTCACTATCCGAAGGCAATGGTATCACTATCCTAAAGTTTGTCATTCTTTTCATTGAAAATAACTCTCGATATCTTTCTATCTGTAAGAAATCACCGTTTTTATATCAACTTTCTGCTTGAATAATTCGTAATTTTGCAATAAATCGTTATTTTTGCGGACTAAAATTAGAAAGGTAGAAAATAATCTGCCTAGAATCGTTAATTAGTAGAAAGAATGATGACAACAGCCAAACTGTTATTGCACTGTCCCGACAAACCGGGAATCCTAGCGGAAGTGACAGACTTTATTACGGTAAACAAAGGAAATATTATCTATCTGGATCAGTATGTAGATCATGTAGAGAACATCTTCTTCATGCGTATTGAATGGGAACTGAAAGATTTTCTGGTTCCACAGGAAAAAATTGAAGATTATTTCAGAACACTCTACGGGCAAAAATATGAAATGGATTTTCGTCTTTATTTCTCTGATGTAAAACCACGTATGGCCATTTTCGTATCCAAGCTGTCACACTGTCTTTTCGATATGTTAGCCCGGTATACGGCAGGAGAGTGGAATGTAGAGATACCTCTTATTATAAGTAATCATCCGGATTTGCAGCACGTAGCAGAACGTTTCGGAATTCCTTTCTATCTGTTCCCTATCACCAAGGAGACGAAAGAAGAACAGGAGCGCAAAGAGATGGAATTGCTTGCCAAACATAAGATTACATTTATTGTATTGGCACGCTATATGCAGGTGATCTCCGAACAGATGATTAATGCTTATCCGAATAAGATTATCAATATTCATCATTCTTTCCTTCCTGCGTTTGTAGGGGCGAAGCCTTATCACGCAGCTTTCCAGAGAGGGGTGAAAATTATTGGTGCAACTAGTCATTATGTAACGACAGAGCTGGATGCCGGACCGATTATTGAACAGGATGTAGTGCGCATTACTCATAAAGATGCTATTGAAGACCTCGTAAATAAAGGAAAGGATTTGGAAAAAATCGTTCTTTCGCGTGCAGTGCAGAAGCACATCGAGCGCAAAGTTTTGGCTTATAAAAATAAAACAGTAATATTTAGCTGATGAAAGTAGCAGTTGTAAAATACAATGCCGGCAATATTCGTTCTGTGGATTATGCTTTAAAGCGGTTGGGGGTAGAAGCGGTGATTACTGCTGATAAAGAAGAACTCCAATCGGCCGATAAAGTTATTTTTCCCGGAGTGGGAGAGGCGGAAACTACCATGAACCACTTGAAGGCAACGGGACTGGACGAACTGATTAAGAATCTCCGTCAGCCTGTATTTGGAATTTGTCTCGGCATGCAGTTGATGTGCCGGCATTCCGAAGAAGGAGAAGTCGATTGTTTGAATATCTTTGATGTGGATGTGAAACGTTTTGTCCCGCAGAAACATGAGGATAAAGTGCCGCACATGGGATGGAACACCATTGGAAAAACGAATAGTAAATTGTTTGAAGGGTTCACCGAAGAAGAGTTTGTCTATTTTGTGCATAGCTTCTATGTGCCGACCTGCGACTTTACTGCTGCTACAACTGACTATATTCACCCGTTCAGTGCTGCGCTCCATAAAGATAACTTTTATGCTACCCAGTTCCATCCGGAAAAAAGTGGTAAGACAGGAGAGAAGATTCTGACAAACTTTTTAAACCTCTAAGATACAAATAGTAAATAGATGATAGAAATTATTCCAGCCATTGATATTATTGATGGAAAGTGCGTACGCCTTTCCCAGGGAGATTACGATAGTAAAAAGGTGTATAATGAGAACCCGGTGGAAGTTGCAAAGGAGTTTGAAGCGAACGGTGTTCGCAGGCTCCATGTGGTAGACTTGGACGGTGCTGCTTCTCATCATGTCGTTAACTATCGGGTGTTGGAACAGATTGCTGTACGCACTTCTCTTGTCATAGATTTTGGTGGAGGAGTAAAGAGTGATGAAGATTTGAAAATTGCTTTTGAGAGCGGTGCGCAGATGGTAACCGGAGGAAGCATTGCAGTGAAAGATCCAGAATTATTCTGTCATTGGCTGGAAATATACGGCAGTGAGAAGATTATTTTGGGGGCAGATGTAAAAGAACATAAGATAGCCGTCAATGGTTGGAAAGATGAAAGTGCCTGTGAACTTTTTCCATTTCTCGAAAATTATATAGATAAAGGTATACGAAAAGTAATCTGTACGGATATTAGCTGTGACGGAATGTTGAGTGGCCCTTCTATCGATTTGTATAAAGAGATGCTGGCAAAATTCCCTGACCTTTATCTGATGGCTAGTGGCGGGGTGAGCAAGGTGGATGATATTGTTGCTTTGGATGAGGCTGGTGTTCCCGGAGTTATTTTCGGTAAGGCATTATACGAAGGACATATCACCTTACAAGATTTGAGAATCTTTCTGTAATGAGCGTATCGGAATAAATAAGATACCTTTATAATAAGGGAGATAAGAATCAAGCTTCAGGAATATAGATTATAAATTGTTGAACAATAAATAAAATAGGATTGTGTTAGCAAAAAGAATAGTACCTTGTCTGGATATAAAAGACGGACAAACCGTGAAAGGAACGAATTTTGTCAACTTGCGTCAAGCCGGTGATCCGGTGGAACTAGGTCGTGCTTACAGTGAACAGGGGGCGGATGAACTTGTTTTCCTGGACATTACTGCAAGCCATGAAGGACGTAAGACTTTTACGGAATTGGTAAAACGGATTGCTGCTAATATCAATATCCCATTTACCGTAGGTGGTGGAATCAATGAATTAAGTGATGTAGACCGTCTGCTGAATGCAGGGGCAGATAAGATTTCTATCAATTCTTCCGCTATCCGCAATCCCCGGTTGGTTGACGAGATAGCAAAGAATTTCGGCTCACAAGTTTGTGTGTTGGCTGTAGATGCCAAACAGACCGAAAACGGTTGGAAATGTTACCTGAACGGAGGACGCATCGAAACGGATAAAGATCTGTTCGAGTGGACTAAAGAAGCACAGGAACGCGGAGCAGGAGAAATACTCTTCACAAGCATGAATCACGATGGTGTAAAAGCCGGTTATGCAAATGAAGCACTTGCCGCTTTAGCGGATCAACTCTCCATTCCCATCATAGCTTCAGGAGGTGCGGGCTGTAAGGAGCACTTCCGTGATGTCTTTTTACAGGGAAAGGCAGATGCTGCATTGGCTGCCAGTGTTTTTCACTTCGGAGAAATTAAAATTCCCGAATTAAAATCGTATCTTTGCGGCGAAGGAATTACCATCAGGGGGTGAGGCACCCCGGCCGGGTTTTCCTGCGGATGGATTATATAGTCAGATAAATATAGGAACTGTCTGCAAAAGAATTCCGTAGGCGAATAGGTAGTAATTGTAAATTGGAATAGTAATTAGAACTTATATAAAAATGGAATTGGATTTCGATAAAATGAACGGACTCGTTCCGGCTATCATACAGGACAACGAGACACGTAAGGTCTTGATGCTGGGTTTCATGAATAAAGAAGCTTATGATAAAACGGTGGAAACCGGAAAAGTTACATTCTTTAGCCGTACGAAGAATCGTTTATGGACAAAAGGCGAAGAAAGCGGTAACTTCCTTCATGTTGTATCTATAAAGGCTGATTGTGACAATGATACATTATTGATTCAAGTAGAACCGGTAGGTCCTGTGTGTCATACAGGCACAGATACTTGTTGGGGGGAGAAAAACGAAGAACCGGTCATGTTCCTGAAAGCATTGCAGGACTTTATAGACAAACGTCACGAAGAAATGCCCGAAGGTTCTTATACAACCAGCCTGTTTGAGTCGGGAATCAATAAGATAGCTCAAAAAGTAGGTGAGGAAGCTGTGGAAACAGTGATCGAAGCAACGAACGGTACTGACGAACGTTTGATCTACGAAGGAGCCGACCTCATTTATCACATGATTGTATTGCTTGCTTCAAAAGGCTATCGCATTGAAGATCTTGCACGTGAACTGCAGGAAAGACATAGCAGTACCTGGAAGAAGCATTAATAAGTAAAGATTAGAAATTAAAAATTAAAACGGGAGTCGGCATGGATGACGGGGCGTTGATACAATATAAGAACGTAGAAATCCATCAACAGGAACTCTGTGTGCTAAGTGATGTAAATCTGGAATTGCACAAAGGAGAGTTTGTCTATTTGATCGGAAAAGTAGGCTCGGGGAAAACGAGTCTGCTCAAGACTCTTTATGGCGAACTGGATGTAATTGACGGTGAAGCGGAAGTGCTGGGCTATAATATGCGATCTATCAAACGTAAGCATATCCCGCAATTGCGCCGCAAGTTAGGCATTGTATTCCAGGATTTTCAGCTGCTCACAGACCGTACTGTATATAATAACCTGGAATTTGTGCTTCGTGCCACAGGCTGGAAAAACAAACAGGAGATACAGGAGCGTATTGAAGAAGTGCTTCAACTGGTGGGAATGTCCAACAAAGGTTATAAACTTCCGAACGAACTTTCCGGTGGCGAACAGCAGCGCATTGTGATTGCACGTGCCGTACTCAATTCTCCGGCTATCATCCTGGCGGATGAACCAACCGGAAATCTGGATGTGGAAACAGGTAAAGCCATCGTTGAATTGTTGCACAATATCTGCGAATCCGGCTCATCGGTAGTGATGACGACGCACAATTTGCAACTGTTGAAAGATTATCCGGGCAGGGTATATCGTTGTGCCGACCATCAGATTGTAGATGTGACTGATGAATATATGCCCAGACAGAGAACAATAGAAATAGATTTAAATATAGATAACTAAAACAGTAACGAAAATGAAAGTTTTAAAGTTTGGAGGAACTTCCGTAGGTTCTGCTCAGCGCATGAAGGAAGTAGCCAAATTGATTACCGATGGTGAACAGAAGATTGTTGTTCTTTCTGCTATGTCAGGAACAACAAACACATTGGTGGAAATTTCGGACTATCTGTATAAGAAGAATCCGGAGGGTGCCAACGAGATTATTAATAAGCTGGAAGCAAAATATAAACAGCATATTGATGAGCTTTTTGCAACCCAGGAATATAAACAGAAAGGTCTTGAAGTTGTCAAATCCCACTTCGACTACATCCGCTCCTATACTAAAGACCTTTTCACTTTGTTCGAAGAGAAAGTGGTTTTGGCACAGGGAGAGCTTATCTCTACGGCGATGGTAAACTTTTACCTGCAGGAATGCGGTGTGAAGTCCGTGTTGCTTCCGGCTTTGGAATTCATGCGTACTGATAAGAACGCAGAACCGGACCCCGTATATATTAAGGATAAATTGCGTGCTCAATTGGATCTTTATCCGGATACGGAAATCTACATTACGCAAGGTTTCATCTGCCGCAATGCTTACGGTGAGATAGACAACCTGCAACGTGGTGGTAGCGACTACACCGCTTCTCTGATCGGAGCAGCAGTGAACGCTTCCGAAATCCAGATCTGGACAGATATCGACGGTATGCACAATAACGACCCGCGTATTGTTGACAAGACCGCTCCGGTACGCCAGCTGCACTTCGAAGAAGCAGCCGAGTTGGCTTACTTCGGTGCAAAGATTCTGCACCCTACTTGTATCCAGCCGGCTAAATATGCCAATATCCCTGTCCGCCTGTTGAACACAATGGATCCGGAGGCTCCGGGCACACTGATTTCTAACGACACGGAAAAAGGCAAGATCAAGGCAGTAGCTGCAAAAGATAACATCACTGCTATTAAGATTAAATCCAGCCGCATGTTATTGGCTCATGGCTTCTTGCGTAAGGTGTTCGAAATCTTCGAAAGCTATCAGACATCTATCGATATGATCTGTACGTCAGAAGTCGGTGTATCTGTTACGATAGATAACACGAAACATCTTAATGAGATTCTGGATGACCTGAAGAAATACGGAACAGTAACCGTTGATAAAGAAATGTGTATCATCTGCGTTGTAGGTGACCTTGAATGGGAAAATGTCGGTTTTGAAGCGAAAGCACTTGATGCGATGCGCGATATACCGGTGCGAATGATCTCGTTTGGAGGAAGTAACTATAACATCTCCTTCCTCATTCGGGAGTGTGATAAGAAAGTAGCTTTACAATCGTTGAGCGATATGCTTTTCAACAGCAAATAATTCCACAAATAATACGAGCGCTTTTACCGAACTGATAAAAGCGCTCTTTTTTAACCAACTAAACAAGTTTTTCGAATTATGAAGGGAATATTTCCAATCGATAAATTCCGCACTTTGCAGACGCCTTTCTATTATTACGATACCAAAGTGCTGCGCGATACATTGTCGGCTATTAACCATGAGGTTGCCAAATATCCTAATTATTCAGTGCATTACGCTGTCAAAGCAAATGCCAACCCGAAAGTACTTACCATCATCCGTGAGAGCGGAATGGGAGCCGACTGTGTGAGCGGTGGAGAAATTCGTGCCGCTATCCGTGCAGGATTTCCGGCCAATAAAGTTGTTTTTGCAGGAGTAGGTAAAGCAGACTGGGAAATCAATCTCGGGCTGGAGTACGGCATCTTCTGTTTCAATGTAGAGTCTATTCCCGAACTGGAAGTAATCAATGAATTGGCCGCTGCTCAAAATAAGGTGGCTAATGTTGCTTTTCGTATCAATCCGGATGTAGGCGCACATACTCACGCAAATATCACTACAGGTTTGGCGGAAAACAAATTCGGTATCAGCATGCAGGATATGGACAAGGTGATAGATGTGGCGCAGGAGATGAAAAACGTAAAGTTTATCGGGCTTCACTTCCACATCGGTTCACAGATTCTGGATATGAGCGATTTTGTAGCTCTCTGTAATCGTGTCAATGAATTACAGGATAAATTGGAAGCTCGCAGAATTCTGGTAGAACATATTAATGTAGGAGGTGGTTTGGGAATTGACTACGGACATCCCAACCGTCAGGCTATTCCGAACTTCAAGGATTACTTTGCTACCTATGCCGGACAATTGAAATTGCGTCCTTATCAGACCTTGCATTTTGAATTGGGACGTGCAGTTGTAGGACAGTGCGGTTCCTTAATCTCTAAGGTTTTGTATGTAAAACAAGGCACACGGAAGAAATTTGCCATCCTGGATGCAGGTATGACCGATCTTATCCGTCCGGCTCTGTATCAGGCATTCCATAAAATGGAAAATATTACTTCCGAAGAACCATTGGAGGCATACGATGTAGTAGGACCGATCTGTGAATCGTCGGATGTTTTCGGAAAAGCAATTGACCTGAACAAAGTGAAGCGTGGTGACTTGATAGCCCTTCGCTCTGCTGGTGCTTATGGTGAAATAATGGCTTCCGGATACAACTGTCGTGAACTGCCGAAAGGATATACTTCCGACGAACTGGTGTAAGTAAAAAATGAACCGCTACAATCAAAATGTGAATGTAGTTTAAAAATATAGGGTGCATGGAACAATTTTAACTGAAAGCTTGTTATTTTTGTAATGAGTTCAAAAAGAAACTACATTAACAACTTAATAAAAAATACGATTATGATTTCAGAAAAATTACAGAATGCAATTAACGAACAGATTACTGCTGAAATGTGGTCTGCTAACCTGTATCTAGCAATGTCTTTCTATTTTGAGAAAGAAGGTTTCAGCGGTTTTGCTCATTGGATGAAAAAGCAATCCCAGGAAGAAATGGGACACGCTTATGCAATGGCAGATTATATCATCAAACGTGGAGGAACTGCTAAAGTAGATAAAATAGATGTTGTTCCTAACGGATGGGGTACTCCTCTGGAGGTATTCGAACACGTATACAAACATGAATGTCATGTTTCTCAATTGGTAGACAAGCTGGTAGACGTAGCTGCTGCTGAAAAGGATAAAGCAACACAGGATTTCTTGTGGGGATTTGTTCGCGAACAAGTAGAAGAAGAAGCTACAGCACAAGGCATTGTTGACAAGATCAAGAAAGCTGGTGATACCGGAATTTTCTTTGTAGACTCACAATTGGGACAGCGTTAATGATGTTACTCTGAAAAATAGTTCTTTAATATATTATAGAAGCTGCCTGAATTCCTGTTCAGGTAGCTTCTTTTTTTTCACTTATTTGGCTTATGTTCGAAAATAAACTACCTTTGTGTTACGAGTCGGAGAGAAATTAATCCCAGTTATTATAAATGAATGGTTTGAACAGAGGAATTATAAGATTGCTCCTTTTATCTTTATTGCTCCTTTTAGGGGTGAGTAGTTGTTCTCAAAAAGAGGAACGACGTATCTTAGTTGTCCACTCTTATGAGGAGACTTATGCGGCTTATCCGGAATTTAACCGGATGATAGCGGAGCAATTTGAAAAAGAGAAAATTGATGCTGATATTCGTACCGTTTATTTAGACTGTGAATCCTACTGGGAAGAGCCGGAACTTGAGCGGATGCGCTTTCTGGTTGATTCCGTATCGAAAGACTGGCGGCCGGAAGTGATTCTGGTGAATGAAGACCAGGCTACTTATTCATTGATGAAATGCGGAATTCAGTTGGCGAAAGAAGTGCCTGTGGTTTTTGGTGGTGTCAATTATCCGAATTGGGGATTACTGAAACATCATCCCAACGTGACAGGCTTCCATGACAAGATAGCCTTTAATGAGAATATCAGTGTGGCAAAAGAGCTTTTCGGTGAGCACGTTCGTTTGTTTACCATGCTCGATACTACCTATATCGACAGACAAATCAGAAGAGATGCAAAGGAACAGTTTAAAGGACATAAAGTGACCGGATTCATAGATAATCCCGAACTTTCTCCTGAAGAACAGATACGTTTGGCACAGGAAGAAGGTTATACCCGTTTCATGGCTATTCCTTTGCGTAATGCCAGAAATCATTCGGATGCTACTTTTATGTGGGTTTTAAACAGGAGTTACCGCGATCAATGTTATATCCAGTTGAAACGTGATTACACCACTATTAATATTGGGAGTATCTGTGGTAGTCCTAGTCTGACAGCTATTAATGAAGCCTTTGGGTTTGGTGAGAAGTTGTTGGGTGGATACATCACTTCGCTGCCTATTCAGGTAGAAGAAGAGGTGAAAACTGCCGTTCGCATATTGCATGGCGCAAGTCCCTCGGATATACCCATTGTTGAAAGCCGGAAAGAGTATGTCGTAGACTGGAATACAATGACGCAAATTGGTTTGAGTAAGGAAAGTATTCCTGCTAACTATCGTATTATCAATATTCCGTTCAGAGCTGAATATCCATTTTTGTGGGGAGCCTTAGTCGCTTCATTTGTTCTTTTCCTGATTTTACTTTTTGCTTCTCTTTGGTGGCTATATCTTCGGGAACAGATGAGGAAAAAACAGGCTCTTATAGCATTGGCTGATGAAAAAGAAACATTGTCATTAGCCATTGAGGGTGGAATGACGTATGCTTGGAGATTGGATAAGGGTTGTTTTGTTTTTGAAGATGCATTCTGGGCGTCGCAAGGGTTAAATCCTAGACAACTTTCGTTTAAGGAATTCATGAGCTTTATTCATCCCGATCATTGGGAGGGAGTGAAGTTCAACTGGCGAAATCTGAAAAGTGCTCATAAAAAAATTGTGCAGGAGCTTTGTAACTTCGACGGTAAAGGCTATCAGTGGTGGGAGTTTCGTTATACTACTAAACAGCTTTCGGGTGGTGAATATAAAACAGCAGGTTTGCTGCTCAACATACAAGATATAAAAGATCGTGAGGAGGAACTGGAAGCTGCACGCTTACTCGCTGAAAAGGCAGAATTGAAACAATCATTCCTGGCAAATATGAGCCATGAGATACGTACTCCACTTAATTCGATTGTTGGCTTTGCCAATATTCTGGCATTGGAAGATGGATTGAGTTCCGTAGAACGCGAAGAATACATCGGCACTATTAATAAGAACAGCGAGTTGCTGCTCAAATTGATTAACGATATTCTGGAGCTTTCTCGTATCGAATCAGGCTATATGTCTTTCTCGTTTAAGAAATGTAGGGTGAGAGAGCTGATTGATGACATTTATATGACTCACCAGGTATTGATTGCTCCACGCCTGGAATTCCTGAAAGAAGTGGATAATATACCTTTGGAAATTAATGTGGATAGAGAGCGCTTGATACAAGTTCTAACAAATTTCTTGAATAACGCCAGTAAATTTACGGAAACCGGATATATCAAATTAGGGTATATTTATCTGCCGGATGAGGGGCATGTGCGGATTTATGTAGAAGATACTGGGAGAGGTATTCCACGCGAAGAACAACGGATGATTTTCAGCCGTTTCTACAAACAGAACGAATTTTCACAGGGAGCAGGATTGGGGCTTTCTATTTGTCAGGTAATTATAGAAAAACTGGGTGGAAGGATTGAACTCAAATCCGAAGTAGGCAAGGGAAGTCGCTTTACGGTCATCCTTCCTTGCCGGGTAGTGTCTTGATAAAACTTAATAGGAGGGATTGTCAACCGTGTTATTTTTTGTTTTTCCCTTTCTCCATCGTTCCCAAGTAAATCTCCAGTGAACGGGTGGAAATCTGTATTTCGCGGAAAGATACGCCTAGAGAGGCTATCAACAGAATCAGTGCCAGTCCGAATACGTAAGCAGAAAATAATTGCAGTCCGATATAAATAAGAAACATACTGACTACGCAAAGAAAAAGACTTGCAATACCCAGTCCTTGCATTGTACGGGTCAGGTTCAACCGTTTCCGTAAATTCTCGATTTGAGCTTCAGTGATATCCGAAGGGTTCTCCACGTAGCGGTCACGCAGTTGGCGCACAAGTTGGGCATACGATAAGAAACGGTTGGTGTAAGCCAACAAAATCAATGAAACTGCCGAGAAAAGTAGGGCAGGAGTAGTGAGGGTCAGTTCTTCCATAATCTATTTTTTGTAGTCAAGTAGCGGTTCAAAATTCATTTTATAAAAGAGAATTTAGGTGCAGATTACATAGATTTCACGTATTATACGTTTTTTAGAATGAAGCTTGTTATAAAGCAACTGTGTAAGATACGTGAAATCTGTGTGATCCGTGTAATCCGCGCCTAAAATATAGATTCCGCAAGGAAACCTTGCTTCGGAGTTATTCCGCTTTCAATACGTTGAGTTCTTTACCTACCTTGATAAAGGCAGCGATACACTTGTCAAGATGTGCTTTTTCGTGTCCTGCAGAAATCTGTACACGGATGCGGGCCTGATCTTTCGGCACTACCGGATAGTAGAAACCTGTCACATAGATTCCTTCTTCCTGCATACGTGCAGCATAAATTTGAGACAGTTTCGCATCATACAGCATTACCGCACAAATAGCACTTTGCGTCGGTTTAATATCAAATCCGGCAGCCGTCATCTTATCACGGAAATAGTTTACATTTTCAACCAACTTGTCATGTAATGCATTGCTCTCTTTCAGCATCTTGAAAACTTCAAGACTTGCACCGATGATACCCGGAGCCAATGAGTTGGAGAACAAATACGGGCGACTACGTTGACGGAGTAAATCAATGATTTCTTTACGCCCGGTGGTAAATCCTCCCAGTGCACCGCCGAAAGCCTTACCCAACGTTCCGGTATAAATATCTACACGTCCGTGAGTCTTATACAACTCGCTTACGCCATGACCAGTGGCACCTACCACACCGGCAGAGTGAGACTCGTCCACCATTACTAACGCATTGTATTTCTCGGCAAGATCACAAATCTGATCCATCGGAGCTACATTGCCATCCATTGAGAACACACCGTCCGTAACAACAATACGGAAACGTTGTGCCTGCGCTTCTTGCAGACATCTTTCCAGGTCTTTCATGTCAGCATTGGCATAACGGTAACGTTTCGCTTTACAAAGACGTACCCCGTCAATGATAGAAGCGTGGTTTAGCGAGTCCGAGATGATGGCATCCTCTTCAGAGAAAAGCGGTTCGAATACACCGCCGTTAGCGTCAAAGCAGGCAGCATACAGAATCGTGTCTTCAGTCTGGAAATAGTCCGAAACGGCAGCTTCCAGTTCTTTGTGTATATCTTGTGTTCCACAAATGAAACGGACGGATGACATTCCGTATCCACGGTTGTTCATCATTTCCTGCGAAGCCTTGATTAATCGGGGATGATTGGACAATCCTAGATAGTTGTTTGCGCAGAAGTTTAATACTTCCTTACCTTTTACAGTGATGGCAGCTTGCTGCGCACTTTCAATCAGTCGTTCTTCTTTATAAAGTCCGGCTTCCTTAATTTCAGCCAATGTTTGGCGGAGATATTCTTGCATTTTACCGTACATAGTGTTTGGGTGATTAAGTTATATTGCAAAGGACACAATTTTTCTTGGAATAACAATGTCTTTTTGATTAAAATCTGAAAAAAAAGTGCTTACTTTGCGCACTATTTAAGCTTGATATTCTAAGTCAGAAGAAAAAATGGAACACATTTTGATTATTGGAGCTACCGGACAGATAGGGTCGGAGCTAACGATGGAGCTACGTAAACGTTACGGAAATGCAAATGTAGTAGCTGGTTATATTCCGGGTGCAGAACCTAAAGGGGAATTAAAGGAGTCGGGACCGTCGGCTATTGCTGATGTAACGGACGGCGAGGCGATTGCATCTGTAGTAAAAGAGTATCATATCGATACGATTTATAACTTGGCTGCTCTGTTGTCTGTAGTTGCCGAGTCGAAACCCAAGCTGGCTTGGAAAATAGGCATCGATGGATTGTGGAATGTGCTGGAAGTGGCACGTGAACAAGGGTGCGCGGTGTTTACTCCGAGTTCTATCGGTTCGTTTGGCGCTAGTACGCCTCACACGAAAACACCGCAGGACACCATTCAACGTCCCCGTACCATGTATGGAGTCACTAAAGTAACGACAGAGTTGTTGAGTGATTACTATTTTAATAAATACGGTGTCGATACCCGTGCTGTCCGTTTTCCGGGCATTATTTCGAATGTGACCCCTCCGGGAGGAGGTACGACCGATTATGCTGTCGATATTTACTACTCGGCAGTGAAAGGAGAAAAGTTTGTGTGCCCCATTAAGCAAGGCACTTTAATGGATATGATGTACATGCCGGATGCGCTGAATGCAGCAATCACACTGATGGAAGCCGATCCGGCAAGATTGATACATCGCAATGCTTTCAATATCGCTTCCATGAGTTTCGATCCGGAAACGATATATCAAGCTATCAAGAAGCATGTGCCGCAGTTTGAGATGATTTATGATATAGATCCTTTGAAGCAGCGCATAGCCGATAGCTGGCCCGATAGTCTGGATGATACCTGTGCTCGTGAAGAGTGGGGATGGAAGCCGGCCTACAATTTGGAAAGCATGACGGTGGATATGCTTGAAAAGTTAAGAGAGAAACTGAAATAATGAAAAAACTAATTGCAGGGGTCATACTGCTCGGTATATTGAGCTCTTGTGGAAACAAGAAAACAAATATTGACCCCTTCGCATCTATTACTAAAGAGGTGGATTCAGTCCGGCAGATAGCCGATTCTAGCCACCATGATAAATCGCCGGAAGATCCGCAGCCTATACAGGCGGATGAATCTTTCGATGATTTTATTTACAATTTTGCTTCCGATGATGTGTTACAGCGTCAGCGTGTGAAATTTCCATTGCCCTACTACAATGGAGATAAGAAGTCAAACATTGAGGAACGCAACTGGAAGCATGATGACTTGTTTACCAAACAGCATTATTATACACTGCTGTTTGATAGAGAAGAAGACATGGATTTAGTAGGAGATACCTCCCTCACTTCTGTGCAGGTAGAGTGGATGTTCGTGAAAACACGAATGGTGAAAAGATACTATTTTGAACGTATCAAAGGTGCATGGATACTGGAGGCAATCAACCTGCGGCCCATTGAACAAAGTGATAATGAAAACTTTGTTGAGTTTTTCGGACATTTTGCAACGGATAGTCTTTTTCAGAGTCAGCGTGTGCGGGAGCCGTTGGCTTTTGTAACCAGTGATCCGGACGATGATTTCTCCATTTTGGAGACAACCCTCGATCTTAATCAGTGGTTCGCCTTCAAACCGGTACTTCCTGTCGACCGCCTTTCTAATATTAATTACGGACAGCGGAATGACGATGATTCGCCCACGAAAATCCTGGCGTTGAAAGGTATCGGAAATGGTTTTTCCAATATCCTTTATTTCCGCCGGAAAGCCGGAGAATGGGAATTGTATAAGTTTGAAGATACAAGTATCTGATACAGGTTAAGATGCACTATAACAGTATAACTTATAACTAAAAATATATGTATTCTCTTTTGCCCTACAATACATTCGGCATCGATGTCAGTGCCGCTCGTTTTTTAGAATATTCTTCGGTTGAAGAACTGAAGAAGCTGATTGTGCAAGGTGCCATTGTGACACCTTTTTTGCATATTGGTGGCGGCAGTAACCTGCTGTTTACCAAAGATTACGACGGGTTGATACTCCATTCCCGCATTGAAGGAATCGAAGTGACGGAGGAAGATGAACACTCTGTGTCGGTACGAGTGGGAGCGGGAGTAGTATGGGATGACCTCGTTGCATATTGCGTAGAACATGGATGGTATGGAACGGAGAACCTGTCGCTCATCCCCGGTGAGGTCGGAGCGAGCGCGGTACAGAACATCGGAGCTTATGGCGTTGAAGTGAAAGATCTGATAACAGCTGTGGAAACGGTGAACATTCAAGCTGAAGAACGCGTTTATTCGGTGGAAGAGTGTGGATATACCTACCGCAACAGTATCTTTAAACGCCCGGAAAACAAGTCGGCTTTTGTCACCTATGTCCGTTTCCGACTTAGTAAAAAAGAACATTATACGTTAGATTATGGAACCATTCGTCAGGAGCTTGAAAAATATCCGGCATTGACGCTTTCTGTTGTACGGAAAGTGATAATTGATATTCGTGAGAGCAAGTTGCCCGACCCGAAGGTAATGGGAAATGCCGGCAGCTTCTTTATGAATCCCATTGTGCCGAAAGAAAAACTGGAAGCCCTGCAGCAGGAATATCCCCGGATACCTTACTATGAGCTGGCAGAAGATCGGGTGAAAATTCCGGCAGGATGGATGATCGACCAATGCGGCTGGAAAGGTAAGGCCTTAGGTCCGGCTGCCGTACATGATAAACAAGCGCTGGTGTTAGTGAATCTTGGTGGAGCAAAAGGTAGCGATATTCTTGCGCTTTCAGATGCAGTCCGAGCCTCTGTTCATGAGAAGTTCGGCATTGATATCCACCCGGAAGTTAACTTAATAAATTGAGAAGTAACAAGTGAAAGTAAGAATCATTGGAAGTGGAACATCGACGGGAGTACCCCAAATCGGCTGTACATGTCCGGTTTGTACTTCTACCGATCCGAAAGATAACCGATTGCGTGCATCTGCTATTGTTGAGACAGATGATGCGCGAATTTTGATAGATTGCGGTCCGGATTTCCGGACACAGGTATTGCGTCTTCCTTTTGAGAAGATAGATGGTGTGCTCATTACGCATGAACATTATGACCATGTGGGCGGGTTGGACGATTTGCGTCCGTTTTGCCGATTTGGTTCAGTGCCTATTTATGCGGAAAATTATGTGGCACAAGGCTTGCGCTTGCGTATGCCCTATTGTTTTGTTGACCATCGTTATCCGGGAGTTCCCGACATTCCTTTGCAGGAAATCTCGGTGGGACAGGCTTTTTCAGTTAACCACACGGAGGTGCTTCCTTTACGTGTGATGCATGGCCGATTGCCTATTCTGGGATATCGTATCGGGCAATTAGGTTATATCACTGATATGCTGACCATGCCCGAAGAATCCTATGAACAATTGGCGGGAATAGATGTTTTGGTAGTGAATGCACTTCGGATTGCCACGCATCCTACTCATCAGAATTTGGAAGAAGCATTGGCAGTGGCGCAGCGCATTCAGGCAAAGAAGACGTACTTTATACACATGAGTCATGATATGGGCTTGCATGCGGAGATTGAAAAGAGCCTTCCGGAAAATATTCACCTGGCATTCGACGGATTGGATATCTATCTTTGATTATCGGTGAAATTTTTAGCAAAAGTTTTGTTTTCTTTGTAGAAATTATTATTTTTGCACCTAGCCGATAAACAGCGAATATTATGAAACTTCGTACGATAGTGAAAATAGCGATCACGTCTTCTGTTGTACTTTTGTGCTCAGGTTTCGCAT
The DNA here is from genome assembly GCF_019129155.2 of Bacteroides sp. MSK.18.37. Classification (NCBI taxonomy): domain Bacteria; kingdom Pseudomonadati; phylum Bacteroidota; class Bacteroidia; order Bacteroidales; family Bacteroidaceae; genus Bacteroides; species Bacteroides sp. MSK.18.37. The sequence goes on from NZ_JAHOIB020000001.1 coordinate 5,301,456, forward strand.
TGTACTCTTTTTTTAGACTGTCGGCGGCCGAAGGGCAGAAAGATTTTGATCTTTATGAACTGGTTCCATCCACCACTTCAGCCGTATTTGTTACCGATGATGTGCTCGAGTTTGTAGCGGGGGTCGATGATCTGACTTGTAGTAAAAATCAGCAATATCTTTATGTATCCAAACTTTTTTCTTATCTGAAACAAAGCCTTTATGCCCTCTCGGAAGATACTCCCCATGGCTTGAGTCGGCAAATGAATCAGATGCTGATTAGTTTCCACGAACCGGATAACGAACGGAACCAGGTACTTTATTGCAGATTGGGAAATGGGGATAAAGAATTGGTGAACAGGTTTGTGCGTAAATATATATCTTCGCTTTATCCACCGAAAACGTTTGTTTACAAAGGAGAGGAAATAATCATTTACCCGTTGGCAGATGGTGATTTTCTAGCCTGCTATCTGACGTCTGATTTTATGGCGTTAAGTTTTCAGAAAAAACTGATTGAAAACGTTATTGATGCATATAAGAGTGACAAATCATTGGCGGATGATCCGACCTTTACAGGAGTGCGTGCTCCGAAAAAAAGTGTAGCGGCCGCCACAATCTATACCCGTATGAAAGGGATGATGGGATGGACGGAATTTGACATGAAGATGAAAGATGATTTTATCTATTTCTCCGGCATCACTCATGATGCAGATACTTGCTTTGCATTTATAAAACAACTTCGCCAGCAGCAATCAGTCAAAGGCTTCCCGGGTGAAGCACTGCCCTCCACTGCTTTCTATTTTAGCAGACAGGGGATTACGGACTGGGCGTCTTTACTTTCTTATGGAAATGCGCAGGAGCAGAACGGGGCAGTCCGCACGAGTGAAGTGCAGAATAGAGATAAGGAATTTTCCCGCTATCTGATGGAAAATGCCGGGCAAGACCTGGTTGCCTGTCTCTTTCAGCGTGAAGATACGTTGCAGGATGCAGCGGCAGTCTTGAGCCTATCTGTGGCAGATGTGACGGAAGCTGAAAGGATGCTTCGCACCCTTGTCAATACTGCTCCGGCAGATGAAGGAAGAAAAACTCCCCGTATTACTTTTGGTTATACTGTAAATAAGGCATACTTGGTCTATCGGTTGCCTCAAACAACATTGTTTAAACAACTGACCAGTTTTGTGGAGGCCACTTTGGATGTGTATGCGGCGTTCTATGACGGGCGTTTGTTGCTTGCTCCTGATGAGAATGCTCTGTCACAATATATTCGCCAACTGGATAAAGGCGAAGTGCTTAATGGAGCAATGGCCTATCAGGCAGGCATGGATCACTTGTCTGATTCATACCACTTTATGTTGATGGCGGATTTTGACCACATATTTCGGCAATCAGAAAACCACGTTCGTTTTGTACCGGATTTTTTTCTGCGTAACGCCGATTTTTTCCATAATTTCACCCTCTTTGTTCAGTTTGCCTGTACAGACGGAGTGGTATATCCTAACATTGTTTTGAAATATAAATCAGAATAAAAAATGACCGTTTGTTTACAATCGTTTTTCTAAAAAAAACTCCCGACAGAATTTAATCCTATCGGGAGTTTTTTATGCTTATTCGTCCGGCGAATGGCTTTCGGTTTAAAATGGCAGATCGTCTTTGGCATCCCCCGGAGTAAATTCCGGCATAGCTGACGGAGGTGGGGGAGGAACGGGAGAACCGGAAGCCATCGGAGCACCTGCACCAACACGTTCTACTTTCCATGCACGGATACTATTGAACCAACGATCGTTCCACTGACGGGCGTCAACGTCGAATGATACAGTTAGTTCTTCGCCCATTTGAATGTTGAACTGCTCAATTTTGTCTGCGCCAAATACGTCGAAGCACATCTTGCGCGGATATTGGTCGTGGTTTTCGATAACGTACTCTTGTGATTTCCACTCGTTGCCGCTAGTTTTTGAAACTCCGCCTCTCGGGGGGAGGATAGCGATGATTTTTCCTGTAAATTCCATTGCGATAATTTTAAATTCTGGGGCGAAGTTACAATTTTTTAGTAATATCCCTCACACAATGCCTGTTTTTTTCTTTTGTTTTATTGGGCAGCCCAAATCTTTTTTCGTAACTTTGTGCGATAGAACATTTAAAACTTAAATACACGAAAATATATGAAATTTATCGTTTCAAGTACTGCTCTTTCCAGCCATTTACAGGCCATCAGCCGTGTGATTAATTCAAAAAATGCGCTGCCAATTCTCGATTGTTTCCTCTTCGAATTGGAAGACGGAACATTGTCTGTGACTGTATCCGACAGTGAAACAACGATGGTGACTACCGTAGAAGTGAATGAAAGCGATACAAACGGGCGTTTTGCCGTAGTAGCGAAAACATTGCTTGATGCACTGAAAGAAATCCCGGAACAACCACTTACATTTGAAATCAATCCGGATAATTATGAAATAACAGTGCAGTACCAGAACGGAAAATACAGCCTGATGGGGCAGAATGCGGATGAATTCCCGCAATCGGCTACACTGGGTGATAATGCAGTCCGTGTAGAAATGGAGGCAAGTGTACTTCTGGGAGGTATCAACCGTTCGGTATTTGCTACTGCCGATGACGAACTTCGTCCGGTGATGAACGGTATTTATTTCGATATTACCACAGAAGACATCACAATGGTTGCTTCAGACGGTCATAAACTGGTGCGTTGCAAGACATTGGCAGCTAAAGGTAACGAGCGTGCAGCCTTCATCCTTCCAAAGAAACCGGCTACTTTGCTTAAGAATCTTTTGCCGAAAGAACAAGGCACAGTGACGATCGAATTCGATGAACGCAATGCTGTATTCATGCTCGAAAGCTACCGGATGGTTTGCCGCCTGATTGAAGGACGTTACCCGAACTACAACTCGGTAATTCCGCAGAACAACCCGCACAAAGTGACCGTAGACCGTCAACAGTTGGTAGGAGCTTTGCGTCGTGTGTCTATTTTCTCGTCGCAGGCAAGCAGTTTGATTAAACTCCGTATGCAGGAAAACCAGATTGTGATTTCCGCACAAGATATTGACTTCTCTACTTCTGCCGAAGAAACACAAGTTTGCCAGTATGCAGGTGCAGCAATGAGCATCGGTTTCAAATCGACATTCCTCATCGATATCCTGAACAATATTTCAGCAGACGAAGTAGTCATCGAACTCGCAGATCCTTCACGTGCCGGAGTAATCATCCCGGTAGAGCAGGAAGAAAACGAAGACCTGCTGATGCTGCTGATGCCGATGATGCTAAATGATTAATAGTAATCACCGCAAAATAACACAGAGTTCTACAGAGCAATAAATACATAAAACACTCTGTGGAACTCTGTGTTACTCTGTGGTGGAAAAAATAATTAGAAATGAAATTAAACCTGAAAAATCCCATTGTTTTTTTTGATTTAGAAACAACCGGAACCAATATCAACACAGACCGAATTGTTGAAATCTGCTATCTGAAAGTATATCCGAATGGAAATGAAGAAGCAAAAACATTACGTATCAATCCTGAAATGCATATCCCGGAAGCATCTTCTGCTATACATGGCATTTATGATGCCGACGTAGTCGATTGCCCTACTTTCAAAGAAGTGGCGAAAAACATAGCCAGGGACATTGAAGGTTGCGATTTGGCAGGATTTAATTCCAATCGTTTTGATATTCCTGTCCTTGCTGAAGAGTTCCTTCGCGCCGGAGTGGACATTGATATGACGAAACGCAAATTTGTAGACGTACAGGTGATCTTCCACAAAATGGAACAACGCACCCTGTCTGCTGCCTATAAATTCTATTGCGACAAGAATCTGGAAGATGCACACACTGCCGAAGCAGATACACGGGCCACTTACGAAGTGCTGAAAGCACAGCTCGACCGTTACTCCGATCTTCAGAATGATATTGCGTTCCTGGCAGATTATTCAAGTTTCAGCAAGAATGTAGACTTTGCCGGACGCATGGTGTACGATGATAATGGGGTGGAAGTGTTCAACTTCGGAAAATATAAAGGAATGTCTGTAGCCGAGGTTTTGAAGAAAGATCCCGGATATTACAGTTGGATTTTGAATAGTGATTTCACGTTGAACACTAAGGCGGCATTGACAAAAATCCGTTTGCGTGAAATGAGTAATTTGATTACAAAATAATGCTAAAAGGAAAAAAAATAATTCTTGGAATTACCGGCAGTATTGCCGCGTACAAGGCGTGCTATATCATTCGCGGACTGATAAAACAGGGAGCGGAAGTGCAAGTCGTAATTACTCCGGCGGGAAAAGAATTTATTACTCCCATCACTCTTTCGGCTTTGACCAGCAAACCGGTCATCAGTGAGTTTTTTGCCCAGCGTGACGGAACGTGGAATAGCCACGTCGATCTCGGATTGTGGGCGGATGCTGTATTGATTGCACCTGCCACTGCCTCTACTATCGGTAAAATGGCCAATGGAATAGCCGACAATATGCTCATAACAACTTATCTTTCGGCAAAAGCTCCCGTGTTTGTTGCTCCGGCAATGGATCTCGATATGTTTGCCCATCCTGCCACCCAGAAAAATCTGGATATCCTGCGTTCTTACGGTAATCACATTATCGAGCCGGGAACAGGAGAATTAGCCAGCCACTTGGTAGGAAAGGGACGTATGGAAGAGCCGGAAAACATCATCCGGGTATTGGATGAATTCTTCGCTTCGAGTGATGAACTATCCGGAAAGAAAGTGATGATTACAGCCGGACCTACTTACGAAAAAATTGACCCGGTGCGTTTCATAGGCAATTATTCTTCCGGAAAGATGGGATTTGCGTTGGCAGAAGAATGTGCCCGTCGCGGAGCGCAGGTGACATTGATAACAGGTCCTGTGCAGCTCAAAACGAAACATTCCCGTATCCGGCGTGTAGATGTGGAATCAGCAGAAGAAATGTATGCGGCTTCACAGATCTATTTTCCAGATGCTGATGCAGGTATTCTTTGTGCGGCAGTAGCCGACTACCGTCCGGAAACAGTGGCCGACAAGAAGATTAAGCGGGAGAAAGAAGAGGAACTAACCCTCCATCTTCAGGCAACACAAGACATCGCTGCCAATTTAGGAGCACTGAAAGGGAAAAATCAGTTATTGGTTGGCTTTGCCCTCGAAACCAATAATGAGCAGCAGAATGCCGAAGGAAAGCTCGAACGCAAAAACTTCGACTTTATTGTGCTCAATTCGTTGAATGATGCTGGAGCCGGTTTTCGCCATGATACCAATAAAATAAGTATCATTGACAGGAAAGGTCGTACAGACTATCCTCTGAAGCCGAAGACGGAAGTAGCCCAAGACATCATCGACCGTCTGGTAGCCACCCTGTCTCCCGGTTTTTAATTTTTAATCTTTAATTAAAATAGAAGGTGTTACGTTCACTATACATTCAGAATTACGCATTGATAGAAAAACTGGATATCAGTTTTGAAACAGGCTTTTCCGTTATAACAGGTGAAACGGGAGCCGGAAAATCAATTATTCTGGGAGCTATCGGACTCCTGTTAGGACAGCGTGCCGATGTGAAAGCGATTCGCCACGGAGCTTCCAAATGTATCATAGAGGCACGTTTCGATATATCTGCCTATGGTATGCGTCCGTTTTTCGAAGAAAACGAGTTGGAATATGATGAAGAGTGCATTTTGCGTCGTGAAGTGCAGTCTTCCGGTAAGAGCCGGGCATTCATCAACGATACTCCTGCTTCGTTGGCACAAGTGAAAGAGCTGGGCGAACAGCTGATAGATGTACATTCGCAACATCAGAATCTGCTGCTTAATAAAGAAGGATTTCAGTTGAATGTGCTTGATATTCTGGCGCATAATGACGCTGCATTGGCGAAATATCATCTGTGTTATGACGAATGGAAACAGACAGATCGCGAACTCGCTGAATTAGTGTCACTGGCAGAGAAAAGTCGCTCCGATGAAGATTATATCCGCTTCCAACTCGAACAGCTCGAAGAAGCCTGTTTGGTGGAAGGCGAACAGGAAGAACTGGAGCAGGAAGCTGAAACATTAAGTCATGCAGAAGAGATAAAAGCCGGACTTTACCGGGTGGAGCAGTCGTTTGCTTCGGATGAAGGTGGCTTGCTTTCTTATCTGAAAGACAGTCTGAATACACTGAATAATCTGCAAAGAGTATATCAGCCGGCCAAGGAACTTACCGAACGTATGGAGAGCGCTTATATCGAACTGAAAGATATTTCGCACGAAGTCTCTTTACAAAGTGACTCCGTTGAATTCAATCCGGTTCGTCTGGACGAAGTGAATGAACGGTTGAATCTGATTTATTCCTTACAGCAGAAACATCGGGTACAAACCCTTGATGAATTGATAGCGCTAACGGATGAATACCGCAGCAAATTGTCGGACATCACTTCCTATGATGAGCGTATCGCCGAACTGACTGCTCGCAAAGAGGAACAATATAAACAAGTGAAACAACAGGCAGAAGTGCTGACCAAAGCCCGTACGAAAGCTGCTCGTGAAGTAGAAAAACAGCTGGCTGTCCGGTTGATTCCATTAGGAATGCCGAATGTTCGTTTCCAGATAGAAATGGGACTGAAGAAAGAGCCGGGATTGCAAGGAGAAGATACAGTCAACTTCCTGTTTTCCGCCAATAAGAACGGCACCTTGCAGAATATCTCTTCTGTAGCTTCAGGAGGTGAAATCGCCCGTGTCATGCTTTCTATCAAGGCGATGATTGCCGGAGCCGTCAAGCTGCCGACTATCGTATTTGATGAAATAGATACCGGAGTCTCCGGTGAAATAGCCGACCGTATGGCGGACATGATGCAGGAGATGGGCGACCGCAACCGTCAGGTAATCAGTATCACCCACCTGCCGCAGATTGCTGCCCGTGGGCGTGCTCATTATAAGGTATACAAGAAAGATAGCGATACGGAAACTAACAGCCATATCCGCCGTCTCACTGACGAAGAACGGGTAGAGGAAATAGCTCACATGCTTAGTGGTGCCACTCTCACCGAAGCTGCCCTTAGCAATGCCAAATCCCTGCTTGCCCGCAACTGATAAATAGTGAATAGTAAATAGTAAAATAGTAAATCAACCAGATGTTAGATAAAAGTGAAATGATTTTCGGCGTTCGTGCCGTGATAGAAGCCCTTCAGGCTGGAAAAGAGATAGATAAGATCCTCGTGAAGAAAGATATTCAAAGTGATCTTTCCAAGGAGCTTTTTGCAGCTTTGAAAGGTACGCTGATACCTGTTCAGCGTGTTCCGGTAGAGCGTATCAACCGTATTACCCGGAAAAATCATCAAGGAGTGATCGCCTTCATTTCTTCTGTGACTTATCAGAAAGCGGAGGATCTTGTTCCTTTCTTGTTTGAGCAAGGAAAAAATCCGTTTTTTGTTATGCTCGACGGAGTGACCGATGTACGCAATTTCGGGGCGATTGCACGTACCTGCGAATGTGCGGCTGTCGATGCTGTGATTATTCCTGTCCGGGGTAGTGCGTCGGTCAATGCTGACGCCGTGAAAACATCGGCAGGAGCGCTACATACTCTTCCGGTATGCCGTGAACAGAACCTCCGTTCGACTCTGCAATATCTGAAAGATAGTGGTTTCCGCATTGTGGCTGCTACCGAAAAAGGAGATTATGACTATACCAAGGCCGATTATACAGGTCCCCTCTGCATCATAATGGGAGCGGAGGATACAGGAGTTTCTTATGAAAACCTTGCCCTCTGTGATGAATGGGTGAAAATTCCGATGCTGGGCACTATCGAATCCCTGAATGTCTCTGTAGCTGCCGGTATCCTGATTTACGAAGCTGTGAAACAAAGAAACAATGACTGATATGAAGAAGATTTTAATTCTACCTTTGCTGCTTTTCTTCCTGGTACAAGGAAGCATGGCACAAACCCCAAAATGGGTAGAGAAGGCAAAACGTGCAGTCTTCTCAATAGTGACTTATGACAAGAATGATAAAATGCTGAATACGGGAAACGGATTCTTTGTGTCCGAAGACGGATTGGCTTTATCAGATTATACTCTTTTTAAAGGAGCCGAACGTGCGGTAGTGATTACTTCCGAAGGCAAGCAGATGCCGGTCAGCCTGATACTTGGAGCGAATGACATGTATGATGTCATTAAGTTTCGTGTGGCTATCACCGAGAAGAAAGTGCCTGCACTGATCGTTGCCAAAACAGCCCCGGTGACAGGAGCCGATGCATGGATGCTTCCTTATTCTACACAAAAAAGTATTGCTTGCGTTACTGGTAAGGTGAAAGATGTTTCCAAAGTAGCCGGAGAATACCATTATTATACATTGAGCATGCATATGAAAGATAAGATGGTGAGCTGTCCGGTGATGAATGCGGAAGGTCAGGTATTTGGTATTGCGCAGAAATCATCCGGTATCGATACGGTGACTACTTGTTATGCGGCGGGAGCAGCTTTTGCCATGTCGCAGAAAATCAGTGCTCTTTCTTTGGGAGACGCTGCCTTGAAAAGCATTGGTATCCGGAAAGGTTTACCTGAAACGGAAGATCAGGCATTAGTGTATCTGTTCATGGCCTCTTCGAGCCTCTCGGGCGAGGACTATGAAAAGCTGTTGGATGACTTCATTCGCCAGTTCCCTGCCAATGCAGATGGTTATCTCCGTCGTGCCAATTATTATGCATCTAAAGGTAAAGACGATCAGACCTGGTATGATAAAGCCGTTGCCGACTTTAATCAGGCTCTGAAAGTAGCCCAGAAGAAAGATGATGTATATTATAATATAGGTAAGCTAATGTATGCTTATCAATTATCGAAGCCGGAGAAAACTTATAAAGACTGGACGTATGACACTGCTTTGAAGAATGTCCGTCAGGCAATCGCTATTGATCCGCTGCCAATTTACATTCAAATGGAAGGTGATATACTGTTTGCCCAACAAGACTATGCTGGTGCTTTGGCTGCTTATGAAAAGGTAAATACTAGCAATATTGCTTCTCCGGCCTCTTTCTTTAGTGCTGCCAAGACGAAAGAACTGCTGAAAGGGGATCCGAAAGAAGTGGTAGCCTTAATGGATAGCTGTATTGCCCGTTGCCCGCAACCGATTACGGCCGACTTTGCTCCATATTTGTTGGAACGTGCGCAGATGAATATGAATGCCGATCAGGCGCGAAATGCAATGCTCGATTATGATGCTTACCATACGGCAGTCAAGGGAGAAGTGAACGACGTGTTCTATTATTATCGCGAACAGGCAGCTTTGAAAGCACGTCAGTTTCAACGCGCTTTAGACGATATTGCCAAGGCCATCGAGATGAATCCGACAGACCTCACCTACCAGGCAGAGCATGCAGTTGTAAACCTCCGTGTAGGACGGTATGAAGAAGCCATTCAGATTTTAAATAATATATTGAAGACTGATCCTAAATATGGTGAGGCTTACCGTTTATTGGGACTTTGCCAGATACAGCTGAAGAAGACAGATGAAGCTTGCGGCAACTTTAAGAAAGCGAAAGAATTGGGTGATCCGAATGCAGATGAATTGATAACCAAATACTGCAAGTAAAAAGATCATCTTCTTGAAGATAAAAAATGAATCCCTGCCAACTCGAAAATTGGCAGGGATTCCTCGTTTTTGGGGACGTTGTATAAAAAACTCTCTCTCTTTTTTATTTTTCCCCACTTCACTTGTTAAGTTCAGGTTGTAGGTTTTAATGATATATGGTTTGATTTCCCTTTTTCCCCTCTTTTATAAGTTAAATGCATGGTTATTGAAAATACTGCATGGCTTCACTTATTTTTTTTAGAAATAATTCGAATTTCTATCTAAAACAGTAAGTAAATTTAAAATCGTGGTTCATTTTATCTATAATCTTACTATATTCCGCACGTTTTTAATAACACGTATGAGATAAGTTATAATTTATGGAAAAAAATCGATTTACTATTTGTGCAAACAATTACATCGACTGTTTGCGACAAGAGGGTCGTTATTCTACGGCCCATGTGTATAAACACGCTATTCGTTCTTTTTCGCAGTTTTGTGGAACTCAATCCATCACGTTTAGTAAGATAAACCGTGAAACTCTAAAGAGGTATAGCAACTATCTGATGGCTTCCCGTTTGAAGCCCAATACGATTTCTACGTATATGCGTATGTTGCGTAGTATCTACAATCGTGGTGTCGATATGCATCAGGCTCCTTATGTACATGGTTTGTTCCGGGATGTTTTTACCGGGGTGGACACACGTCAGAAGAAAGCTATCCCGATCGGCGAACTTCACATGCTATTAAACAAAGATCCTCAATCGGAAAAGCTTCGTCGGACGCAGGCCATTGCCAATCTGTTATTTCAGTTTTGTGGAATGCCTTTTTCTGATTTAGCCCATTTGGAAAAGTCCAATCTGGAGCGGGGGCTTTTGAAGTACAATCGTACCAAGACCGGTACTCCTATGAGTATAGAAGTGCTGGAGTCAGCGCAGAATGCAATTGGGGGATTGTACAATAAATCTGACGCCCGGAGTTCTGGCTATCCTGATTATCTTTTCCGGATATTAAGCGGAGCGTACAAGCGGAATGAAGAAGGAGCCTATCGTGAGTATCAGTCAGCTTTGAGACGTTTTAATAATGAGTTGAAAAGCCTGTCTAGAAAATTAAGGCTACATTCGCCCGTCACGTCGTATACGCTTCGTCATTCTTGGGCTACGACTGCTAAGTACAGAGGTGTACCTATCGAAATGATTAGCGAATCACTAGGACACAAATCTATTAAAACAACACAGATATATTTAAAGGGTTTCGAATTGGAAGAAAGAACAAAAGTAAATAAATTGAATTATTCTTACGTTTGTAATTTTAAAATGCTCTGATTAATATTATTAAAGCATTATGGATTAGGGACTTAATGCTGATGTTACTTCTTAGGTAACGGACAACACACATATAGAATACACATCGCTGTGAAAAAAAGAAAAAAATCGATTATGAGGGAATATAAAAGCGGGCACCTAACATTCAATATAAAACATTCTTGAATTTAGGTAATAAAAAGCCTTTGAGCATGAAGATGTTATCCTTCATGTTCAGATAGATTTATGTTGCATATTTTAGAGAAAAAGGAAAAAAAGAAGTTTATTGTTTGTTTGCTATTAATATTTTTACCTATCTTTGTAGCGAATATAATTCCGTTACCTAAGAAGTAACGGATGAACATGGGGTAAAAAATATGATTTTAACGAAACCGAAATCAGTAAATGCCGGGCCTAGTAGTGGGACAGGGGAAGGCGTAGCACACTCAAAACGCTGGTATGTAGCACTCGTTCGAATGCATCACGAGAAAAAAGTTGCCGAGCGTTTGTCTAAGATGGGAATTGATTCTTTTGTTCCCGTTCAACAACAAATTCATCAATGGAGTGACCGTCGTAAGATGGTTGATACAGTCTTACTCCCAATGATGGTTTTTGTACATGTCAATCCAAAAGAACGTATGGAAGTCCTTTCATTTTCTACGGTCAGCCGTTATATGGTGATGCGTGGAGAGAGCACTCCTGCCGTTATTCCTGACGAGCAGATGGCCCGTTTCCGTTTCATGCTCGATTATTCCGAAGAAGCAGTCTGTATGAATGATACTCCACTAGCGCGTGGTGAGAAAGTTCGTGTCATAAAAGGTCCTTTGAGTGGACTTGTTGGCGAACTTGTGACTGTAGGCGGGAAGAGTAAGATTGCCGTTCGTTTAAATATGCTTGGCTGTGCTTGTGTAGATATGCCAATCGGTTATGTAGAATCCACAAAAATCACCAATGACAACACGAAGAAAATTTAACGTATTTCTATTCATTCTGTTGCTGGGAGTTTTTTCTCCTTTAATGGCTCAAAGCATGAGCGACTCCCAAGTTCTTGAATATGTAAAGGATGGCATCCGCCAGGGTAAAGAACAAAAACAGCTAGCTTCTGAACTGGCACGTAGAGGTGTGACCAAAGAACAGGCAACTCGTGTGAAGCAACTATATGAACAACAAAACAATGTCAATGCTTCCAATGCAACGGGTACCGACATCAATGAATCACGCCTTCGTGAGGAAATGAAAGAAAACACTTCCGATATGCTGGAAGACCACCCGAGCACTCAAGACCTCGCACGCGGCAACCAGGTTTTCGGACGAAATATCTTCAACACTCGTAACCTGACTTTTGAACCCAGCGTCAACATCGCCACTCCCTTGAACTATCGTCTGGGTCCGGGTGATGAAGTGATTATCGATATCTGGGGAGCCAGCCAGAACACTATCCGCCAACAGATTTCTCCTGACGGCACGATCAACATTCAGAAAATAGGTCCTGTCAACCTGAACGGACTAACTATTGCTGAAGCCAATGACTATCTCAAAAAGACATTAAACAAGATATATAATGGTCTTAATAATGCGAATGATCCCACCTCTGACATCCGTCTGACTTTGGGTAGCATACGTACTATCCAGATCAATGTAATGGGTGAGGTTGTCCAACCGGGCACTTACTCCCTCTCTTCTTTTGCCACAGTCTTTCATGCACTTTACCGCGCTGGTGGAGTCAGTGACATAGGAAGCCTTCGCAATGTCCAGCTGGTACGTAACGGCAAAAATATCGCCACGATCGATGTCTACCAATTTATCATGAAAGGAAACATTCAGGATGACATCCGGCTTCAGGAAGGGGATGTAGTAATAGTCCCCGCCTATGACGTATTGGTTAAGATCGACGGAAAAGTGAAACGCCCGATGCGTTTCGAAATGAAAAAGGATGAAAGCCTATCCACTCTTATCAGCTATGCCGGTAGCTTTGAAGCCGACGCCTACACCCGTTCCTTACGTGTCGTACGCCAGAACGGACAGGAATATGAAGTAAACACAGTCAAAGACCTTGACTATAGTGTCTATAAAATGCGAAACGGTGATGTTGTGACCGCCGAAGCCATCCTTAACCGCTTCATCAACAAACTTGAAATCCGTGGAGCCGTTTATCGTCCCGGCATCTACCAGTTGAATGGAAAACTGAATACTGTCCGTGAACTGGTAAACGAAGCCCAAGGCCTGACCGGTGATGCCTTCTTGAACCGTGCCGTTCTCTACCGCCAGCGTGAGGACTTGACTACCGAAGTTGTTCCAGTAGACATTAAAGCTATCATGGACGGTACTTCCCAAAACATCATCCTGATGAAAAACGATATCCTTTATATTCCTAGTATTCATGACCTGGAAGACAGAGGCAACGTCGTAATCCACGGTGAAGTAGCCAAACCTGATTCCTATCCTTATGCGGATAACATGACCCTTGAAGACTTGATCATTCAAGCAGGTGGATTGCGTGAAGCCGCTTCTGTAGTCCGTGTAGATGTATCCCGTAGGATTAAGAATCCTCGTAGTACAGTGGATAACGATACTATCGGCCAGATATATACATTTTCTCTAAAAGAAGGTTTTATTGTAGATGGAACTCCCGGCTTTGTCCTTCAACCTTACGATGAAGTTTATGTACGTCGCAGTCCGGGGTATCAAGCTCAACAGAATGTAGTTGTTGAAGGTGAAATTCTGTTTGGAGGCTCTTATGCAATGACCAGTCGTGAAGAACGTCTTTCGGACTTAATCAATAAAGCTGGAGGTGCAACGAATTATGCCTACTTACGTGGTGCCAAATTGACTCGTGTAGCCAATGCTAGTGAAAAGAAACGCATGAGTGATGTAATCCGTTTGATGAGCAGACAGTTGGGTGAAGCTATGATGGACTCTTTGGGTGTTCGCGTAGAGGACCATTTTACAGTCGGTATTGATTTGGAGAAAGCATTAGCGAATCCTGGAAGTACAGCAGATATTGTCTTGCGTGAAGGTGATGTAATTTCTATCCCGAAAAACAATAATACGGTTACGATTAATGGTGCTGTAATGGTTCCGAATACAGTTTCTTATATAAAGGGTGAAGATATGGATTATTACCTGAATCAGGCCGGTGGTTATTCTGAAAATGCAAAGAAGAGTAAGAAATTCATCGTTTATATGAACGGCCAGGTAACTAAAGTGAAAGGTAGTGGTAAGAGACAGATTGAGCCGGGATGTGAGATAATTGTGCCTAGTAAAGCTAAGAAGAAAACTAATATTGGAAATATCTTAGGTTATGCTACTACATTCAGTACTTTAGGAATGATGGTTGCTTCTATCGCTAATTTAATCAAGAAATAACGAATACCTCTATGGCTACTCTGACGGAACAAGTATCTGAAAAGGAAATAAAACAGAGACAGGACATTCATACAGATGAAGAGATCGAATTAGATCTGATGGATATTCTTCGTAAGCTTATAGGTATTCGCAAGACAATCTATAAAGCTGCCGGCGTTGGACTGGTAATTGGCATTATTGTCGCGATAAGTATTCCAAGGCAATACACGGTTGAAGTGACTCTTTCTCCGGAGATGGGGAGCGTTAAAGGTGGTGGTTTGTCAGGTCTGGCAGCTTCTTTTTTGGGGAGTGAGGTTTCTATGGGGGATGGAACGGATGCTTTAAATACCTCTTTGTCCCCGGACATTGTTTCTTCTACTCCTTTCTTGTTGGAACTTTCTACAATGAAAATAGCGGGAATAAAAGATGAAGCTATGACTTTGAACACTTACCTAGACGAAGAATCCTCTCCTTGGTGGAACTATGTAATCGGATTTCCGGGCATGGTAATTGGTGGGGTGAAGTCTTTGTTTGCTGAAGAAGAGAATGAATCAAGAGCTTTGAACAGAATCAGTCAAGGCACAATCGAATTATCTAAAAAAGAGTCAAAAAAAATCGAAATCCTAAAGGAAATGATTGTTGCCGCTGTAGATAAGAAAACGTCCATGACTTCCGTTGCTGTAACCATGCAGAATCCCAGGGCCGCCGCAGTCGTAGCTGATTCTGTGGTGAAAAAGCTGCAGGAATATATCATAGACTATCGTATTACCAAGTCGAAAGAAGATTGCATTTATCTGGAGAAACTCTTCAAAGAGCGCCAGCAGGAATATTATTCCGCGCAGCAGAAATATGCTGATTATCTGGACTCTCATGACAATATCATATTGCAAAGTGTCCGTGCCGAACAGGAACGCTTGCAGAATGATATGAGTTTGGCTTATCAGGTATATAGTCAAGTGGCAAGCCAGCTTCAGGTTGCCAGAGCTAAAGTCCAGGAAGAAAAGCCGGTCTTTGCTATTGTAGAGCCTGCGGTAGTGCCATTGGAACCTTCGGGAACGAGTAGGAAAATATATGTATTGGTATTTGTTTTCCTGTCTGTTTGTGTCGTTATATCCTGGAATTTATTCGGAAGAGATTTTCTGAATAAATTTAAAGAACTCCGGGCTTAATATATCTAATTGGTGAAGTGATATGGCATCAACTAATCAGATAAATAAAGTAGTAGAATTTATTGCAGTTTTGGGAGATTTGATCATCCTCAATATCTGTTTGTTTCTATTACTATTTTATTGGGAAAATGTATATATGCATTCTCCTTTTTCTTGTACTGTTTCTTTGATGATGACTTCTCTTAGTCTTTGTTATTTGGCCTGTTCTGCATCTCGAGGAAAGGTTTGGAGTAGTAGGGAAATTCGTGCGGATCAACTTGTATTGCGTGTACTGAAGAATATTGTAACTTTTTCAGTATTTTGGGCATGTATTATGGCATTTAGTGGAATATCTATTATTTCTCCTCTTTTTTTTGTTATCTATTTTTTTACACTTTTTGTTGTATTAAGTATTTATCGTATTATAATTCGTCATTCGCTGATTGCTTATTGCGCCAAGGGCAAACATAAGCGTTATGCTGTTTTTATTGGTGGAGGCAATAATATGCAGATGTTATATGAAGAAATGGAAAGTTCTTTGGCATCTATTTATGAAGTTGTTGGTTATTTTGATATTAAACATAATGAGACTTTTTCATCTCAATGTCTATATTTGGGTAGTCCTGAAAGTTTTGCTGATTTTATGTCTGGACAAACAGGAATAAAGCATGTTTTTTGTTCCTTGTCGATGGAGGAAGGACGCTATAATTTTTCTATAATGAATTATTGTGAGAACCATTTGCTCTATTTTCATGGTGTTCCTAATGTTTGCAAGGGTTTTCCTCGACGAATTTGGCACAGCATGGTTGGTAATATGCCTATTTTGAATCTACGTTATGAACCTTTGGGTAAGATGGAAAACCGTATATTAAAACGAATATTTGACATTGTTTTCTCCGGTCTTTTTCTGGTTACTGTATTTCCTTTTATTTATCTCATAGTTGGAAGTATCATAAAGTTAACTTCTCCCGGTCCTGTATTTTTTAAGCAAATGCGGACAGGTTTGAACGGTGTGGATTTTGTATGTTACAAGTTCCGTTCCATGAAAGTGAATGATGAAGCCGACAGCAAACAGGCTACGATTGATGATCCTCGAAAAACTCGTTTTGGAGACTTTCTTCGGCGTTCTAATATTGATGAACTTCCACAACTTATTAATGTATTTAAGGGGGATATGTCAATAGTAGGACCTCGTCCACATATGTTAGCTCATACAGAGACTTATGCCCAGTTGATTGATAAGTATATGGTGCGTCATTTTATTAAACCTGGCGTAACCGGTTGGGCACAAACGCATGGTTTTCGCGGTGAAACGAAAGAACTGTCACAAATGGAAGGACGTGTAAAGGCTGATATTTGGTATATGGAGCATTGGACGATATTGCTAGACTTATATATCATTTACAAGACTGTGGTGAATGTGATAGTTGGAGAGAAAAATGCGTATTGAAAAGAATTATATTTGTCAATATATCTTTTTCAGTGTTTGATGTTTAATCTTATAATGAATTATGTATCTTTTTAAAGATAGAATTAAAGGTTATCTACAGCATCCTATATTTAAGAGAACGGCTATATATACTATAACTGATGGCATAACTAAATCTATTTCTTTTATAGTATTGCCTATTGTATCCTATTTTATAATTCCTTCAGAATTAGGTATTGCTGCAAATTTTGATGTCCTTCAAAACATAGTAATACTATTAGCTGGTCAGGTTGTAGTAAATTCATTACCCTATTTCTATTATGAAAGGACCAAAGAAGAGGTCGCTATATTGGTTAGTAATCTACTTTTTCAAGTTTTATTACTTAACATGATTTTTGCGATAATTATTGTTTTCTGTACTAATATAATAGATGGATATTTACATATAGGATTATCATTACAATTGCTTACAGTGTTGAGTAGTATTTGTATGTTGGCAAACAGTGTGAACTTCATTTTATATAGGATGGAGGATAATCCTATTAACTTTGCGAAATTGCAGATTGGTCAGGTTATTGTATATGTCGGATTACTTATTATTTTAGTAGTAGGATATGAACAACAGGCATTTGGAAAGATTTTGAGTCATGTAGTAGCAATGTTTATTATGTCTTTTATTCATCTTTCACTATTATATAAGAGAGGGTATCTGTTATTTAAAGTAGACCTTAACATTCAAAAGACTTTAATGAAGTTTGGAATACCTCTTTTGCCGCATTCTTTATCTTTTTGGATAAAAGGAGGGATGGATAAAGTTATTCTTACAACATATTGCGGACTGTCTGTTAATGGTCTTTATTCGATGGCTTTGAGCTTTGGTGCAGTTTACGCTTTGTTTAATACCTCTTTTAATAATGTTTATGTGCCGGAACTTCAAAAAAGGTTATCTAAGATGACACCGGAAAATGAATATGAAGAAAAAAAGTTCCTAGTAAAATTGTCATATAAATTAGGCGGTGCTTTTTTTGTGTTGGGCCTTATCGTAATTTTCCTATGCTGGTTTTTGGTTCATTATGTTTTGAGCGAGCAATATGCTTCTTCTTTCCAATATGTGCCATGGATAATATTGTCGTCTACGATATATTCATTTTACGGGTTAGTTATTCAATATCCATATACTGTGAAAAAAACATTCGGATTAGGTGTAGTAACATTGTTAGGCAGTGGTATTCAGCTTTTATTAACTTTTTTATTGGTGAAAACAATTGGAGCCGATGGTGTAAAATACAGCTTGGTTATTGGGTCTTTAGTTATTATGTTAGGAGTTTGGTGGTATAGTAATAAAGTTTATCCCATGCCATGGTTTTCACGGCTATAAATTAATCAATATATGAGAAAGATTGTACTTCTTTCATTTGCTAATACAGACTATTCTGATTCTTTAATCAGATTGCGAAAAGAAACGGAAGTTTTTCCTTTTGATGAGAGAGTTTTTCTTACAGAAAAAGACCTTAAGCCTGAATTAAGAAAGAAAATTCATTGGTTTAAGCATCGGCGTGGCTATGGATATTGGCGTTGGAAAGGATTTATTATATATAATCAACTTCAAAGAATGGAAGATGGTGATATACTAGTTTATTCTGATGCGGGAAATGTTTTTAATTATAAAGGAATACCAAGGTTTCTGGAATATATAAAGATGTTGGATAACAGTATTTCGGGAATTTTGGCATTCCAAGAAAGATATAAAGAAAAGGAATATACGAAAGCTGATTTATTTGAATTTTTAAATGTGAACAGTGGAGATTCTGCAATGGAATCTAATCAACTTCTATCCGGATGTATCTTTCTTAAAAAGAATAATATAACATTGACTTTGACAAAACAATGGTATGATATTAATCTTTATCATTACGACTTGGTTACTGATAAAAGATCTAAAATTCCCAATTATGACGGCTTTATAGAAAATCGTCATGATCAAAGTGTTTTTTCTTTATTAGCAAAGAAATGCAATCCTATTATTCAGAATACGGATGAGTTTGTTGCAGTGGATAATGATTGGGATAAATTATCAGATAAACCTATCCATGCTAAAAGAGCTCGTTACAGTGATCAATCTTTAAAAAAGAAGATAAAACGTTTCTTATTGAGACCCTTGATTTTAGTGATTCGCTGGTATATTATTATATTTGAGAATATGGATATGCAGCGTCCCTTTCAAGTAAAAGGAAGAACTTATTAATTGTTGTCATTGACGTATATGAAAGCAATAATAGTAAAGCGTTCTTATATAGAGGATATGATAGCTGTATTACTGATATTATTATCATCCGGTACATTTTGCTTTTATCATCAACATTCTATATTATCATGCTTTTCATTATTCTTTTATGGGGCATATTTATTTGTAAGGCGTAAAACTCGTTTGAGTTCAGTTATAAAGAATAAAAGTTTTTTATTTGTTGTTATTTACACATTTTGGATATGGATAAATTTTCTTGTAATTAATACTAATCATGTAGAAGCTGTCACTCAACCCTATGTATATTGTTTAGTACTTTGGGGGACATTTTTTATGACTTTGTCAATGAGTTACAGTGCATTTAAGAGTTTGTTGTTGGATCTGACCTATGTCATTTGTATTATTAGCATAGCTTTGTACGCACTGTATCATATAGGGTTGATATCTCCTCGTTCGGTAGAGGGAGTTCATGGTGGAACGCATTATTTGCTTTTATTTGATGTTATAAAATTAGGTTATGATAGCAATCGGATGTGTAGTCTGTGGTGGGAACCCAGTGCCTTTCAAGTCGTATTATCAATGACCCTATTTTTGTATATTCCCGATATGATATCTAATTTATTTAATAAGAAAACATTAAAAAAAGTATTCGTACTCATATTGGCTATGATATTATCACGATCTACATCCGGATATTTGGGATTAATGATAATTGTTCTCATAATTGTTTTACAGAATGATGTTTTGAAAAAGAGTAAATTTGCTTTTTTTCTTCTATTGTTAATAGCCGCTAGTGGTGTAATGTATATATATTCGAGTGATGTTATTCAAGACAAGCTTGAAGAAGATTATGGGAATCAAAATGCGGACGGATCACTGAATGTTCGTCTGTTTGATAACTTAGCTATGTTGCAAATGATTTCTGAACGTCCATTAGTAGGATACGGTATCGATTCAGAGGATTACGATATGAGATCTTTAGAACTAAACAATAGAACATCATCTAATGGAGTTCTTGCACAATGTGCGAGTTTGGGCCTTCCAATAATGTTCTTCTATTTAATAACAGTTTTTAAAACTTTAAAGCTCAAAGAATTACACTTTAATAATGTTGCTGCTTGTCTTTTGTTCTTGTTCCTTAATTGTTTCAATGGCATGATTATACATTCAATTGTATGGGCGGTATTTTTAGATTATAAAAAGAAAAATGCAGACTCTTAACCTCTTAATAATATAAACAATGAAGCAATGTGATATATCTGTCGTTTTAGGTTCAAAAAATAGAAAACAACTAATAAGAGCTACGATAGAAAGCATAAGGAAAAATAAATTCAATGGTTCAAAGGAAATCATTGTGATAGATGGTGGATCAACTGACGGTACGTGTGATTGGTTAGCAAAACAAAGAGATATTCTTACGATAATTCAACCGAATTACACTATAATAGATTTTGATGGCATAAAAAAAAGAAAACATTCTTGGGGGGAATTTATGAATATTGGATTTAGATATGCGCATGGGAAATATATTGTAATGGTTAGTGATGATCTAATTCTTGCTGATGATTGTTTACAAAATGGTTATGACGCAATGGAAAGTTTCTTAAAATCCGGTTTAAAGGTCGGTGCCGGTGCCTTTTATTTTAGAGAATATCCTCGTTATAATTATTATCGTGTAGGTACGCTTGGATCCTATATAGCGCTTAATCATGGCTATTATCTTAAAGCGGCATTAGAAGACGTTGATTATATAGATGAGAAATCGTATAATTTTTATTGTGGAGATGGAGATTTAATAATGCGTTTAAATAATGCAGGTTGGAAAACTGTTGATTTACCTGAATGTTTTGCCTTGCATCTTAATCATAAAGTTTTACGTCATAAATCGTTGCCTCAATGGCGTATTCAGGATGAGAACACTTTTCATAATAAATATTCAAAGTTAATAAATATTCCTTCTCCTCGTAAGGAATTGAAAGAGAAAAAGATAAATCCATTACCTTTTATTAAGCATGCTTATAGCTTTGTTATTCAAGGATATGTAATGAGATTTTTAGATAAATATCGGGTGGAAGAATGATAAAGAAAATGATCAGATTCTCATGGACGGTTTTAAATATTATCAGGTTGAATGTTAAGACATATAAACATGATAAAAAATTGTCAATTGGTAGAGGAGTTAGATTAGTGGGAAATATTCGATTTAAGTTGCATCGGAATTATGCAGGATTTACGATAGGCTCTCATACGCGTATAACGAGTGGTGAAAATACTCTTGGAGCCAATATGCGGTCATACATTGAGATTGAGGATGGAGCGATATTAGAAATAAAAGATAATGTTGCTATGAGTGATGTTTCAATATGGGTTCATAATTATGTCAGGATAGGTTCCTATGTTACAATGGGAGCCGGCTGTATGATAAACGATAGTAATAGCCACGCTTTGGACTACTTATCTCGACGTTATGAAAGAGAACTGGTTGATCTGCAAAATTATGCTTGCATAAAACATGCTCCGGTGATTATAGGGAATGATGTTTTTATTGGTGCACGGACAATTATTAATAAGGGTGTTACTATAGGTGATAGAAGTATTATTGCCGCTGGAAGCGTTGTGGTAAAAAATATTCCAAATGATTGTATTGCTGGAGGAAATCCCTGCAAAGTGATAAAACATGTTAATATTGGTAATGATGAAAAAGATTAAAATATTACTGAATCAAATAATTCCTACTGAATTGATAAAACTTATGAGGAAAACAGAAATTGAAGATAAGAGTTCTCCTTTGATTTTCAATCAAATAGGTGAACGGGTGAAAATGATGTTTCTGTCTAGTGATGAGACTGCTCATTCTCCATATTCTCTTATTGCCGGGAGATATCCGAAGAATATATTGTGGGATAGATATAATTATGCTCTGGATACACACTTTTATACTTCATCGAACATTTTTAATATTAAAAACGCGTCAGCTAAAAAATATGCAGTTCTATTAGAATCTCAAGTTATTATACCTCATATTTATAGTAAGGCGAAAAAGAACATAGCTTATCTGAATGATAATTTTGTTAAGGTATTTACATACTCTCCCGAGCTACTGGATAAATTATCTAATTCGGAATTTATTCCCGCTGGAGGGGTCTGGTATGGTACTGATTTGTGGGGAGGGGCAGCAGTCGAATATGCGGATAAAAATAAATTGATATCAATGGTCGCATCAAATAAATCAATGTGTCGAATGCATATTTACCGAAAACAAGTTGCGAAACATCTCATTCCAAATGACAATGTTGATGTTATGGGGAAAGTTGTAAATCGGTACGTTTCATGTGAGGATATTTATAGAGATTATATGTATTCAATTGTAATAGAAAATACGATTGAACCATTCTATTTTACAGAAAAAATTCTAAATTGTTTTGCTTCAAGAACCGTTCCTATATATATAGGTGCGTCAAGAATAAAAGATTTTTTTAATTCGGATGGCATTATTCAAATTGAAGATTTGTCTATTGAAGCTATCGACCGAGCATTGAAACAATGTAGCGATAAAGATTATTGCTCAAGGAGAGATGCCATAGACGATAATTTTAATCGTGTGAAAAAATATCTTTGTACAGAAGATTTTATTTGTGACAAACATCTTGAAATACTATTGTAGTGTAAAAATAGAAGAATGAAGATCATTGTATTTCAAGGAGGATTAGGAAATCAGATTTTTGAGTATGCGTATTATTCTTATCTCAAAAATAAATATAAAAATGAAAGTTTTTTTGCCTATTATCCCAAGGCAGCATTAAAACGTCATAATGGATTTGAATTAAGTAAACGATTTGAAGTGGAAATGCCTCCTACCTCTTTTCTTACGAACTTGCTGGGAGGGATTCTTTTTTATCTTAATAAGATTTTTAGAAGGTTAGGCCTTTTACCATGGTTTATTAATGATGATAGTGGACGGCATGAAGATGCGTTGCTTCATGATGGATATATGCAGGATCGGAAATTTATTGGAAATAACTTTTCATTGTTATTTAAATCTTTAGAATTGTCAGGAAAGAATATTGAACTAATTAAACGGCTGAAATCCGAGAATTCTGTATCTATTCATATAAGACGAGGGGACTACTTATGGCAAAAAGAAGCTGAAATATTTGGTAATATTTGTACGGATGAGTATTACAAAAGGGCAATACAGGCAGTTTGTCAGACAATTGATAATCCATTATTTGTATTTTTTTCTAATGATCCTGATTATGTAAAAGAGCTTTATAAATTAGAAAACATGCTTGTTGTCGATTGGAATACAGGTGAGGATAGTTTTATTGATATGTACTTAATGTCTAATTGCAGGTCTATGATATTGGCTAATAGCACTTTTAGTTATTGGGCAGCCATGCTTAATAATAATGTACAAACTGTTTTCTGTCCTCCTAAATGGTCGAATGTGGACAATCCTCCTGAAATTATTATGGATAATTGGATAATAATTAATTGCTCCTAATATGAAACCCTTAATTTCGATAATTGTTCCTGTCTATAATGTGGAAGCGTACTTAGCTAAATGTGTAGACAGTATTTTAGCGCAAACATATACTAATCTTGAAATAATTCTTGTCAATGATGGTAGTTCTGATGGCTGTGGAAGAATCTGTGACGAATATGCAAAACAAGATAAGCGTATAAAGGTTATACACAAACAGAATGGAGGATTGAGTGATGCTCGTAATGTGGCGATTGATGTAGCAACTGGTGAATTCATTACTTTTATTGATAGTGATGATTATGTTACTGATGACTATATAATGACGCTCTATTCATTGATAGAGAAATATGAGTGTAAAGTTTCAATTGCTTTGTATAATACTTTTGTCGAAGGTTCAAAACCTAAAGTGGTTAATAGGGTTTATAGAGAAGATTGCCAGACAAATATAAAAGCTATAGAAGAGATGTTTTATCAAGAGAAATATGATACGGCATCATGGGCAAAACTTTATCATAGTTCTTTATTTGCTACAGGAATTCGCTATCCAAAAGGCATAGTTTATGAAGACTTGGCTACTACTTATTTGTTGATATTTCAATCTGATAAGGTGGCATTCTGTAATAGAAGGATATATAATTATTTATTACGAAGAGACAGTATTGAAGGGTCATCTTTTAGTTCTAAGAAGATGGATAGTGCATTAAAAGTATGTGAATTGATGGAAAGTCATTTAGATATTCTTGGTAAAGTAATGCAAGCATATCAATGTAGAATGATGAGCTTCTTTTTTCATCTTTTACTTAAAATGCCAGATGGCTATGAACATCGTAATATGCTTTACAAAAGAATAAAGGCAATACGTTGGTCTGTTTTATGTAATAGTAGGGCAAGGAAAAAAGCACGTGTGGCTAGTTTGCTTTCCTATTTGGGATTGGGGAGCGTGAAAGGTGTGTTTCATTTGATAGATAAGAGATAAGGGAGGATATGGATAAAATAAAAATAATGCATATCGTGCAATCTCCTGGTGGGGTTGCTCGTTATCTTTCTATGTATTTGAAATATTCGGATAAGAATAGATTTGAACATATATTGATTTGCTCTTTGGATTATAAAATAGAAAAGATGGAATATTTAGCCGAGCATGTAGAATACTTATCTATGGGGAGACAAATTTCTATAATAAATGATGCAAAGGGAATTTGGGCTATACGGAAATTTATAAAAAAGTATATGCCAGATGTCATATATATGCACAGTAGTAAAGCTGGTGCTTTAGGAAGATTGGCAGATATCGGATTTAAAAATATAGTTTTATATAATCCTCATGGTTGGGCATTCAATATGAATAACATATCTGTAATCAAAAAAAAGGTGTATGCATTGATTGAGAAGGTGTTAGCTTATAAAACTAATATGATAATAGCTATTTCTGCTTGGGAAAAGGAGAGTGCTATAAAATATAAAATTTGTTGTTCGGATAAGATTCATATTATACCTAGTGGTGTTGACGTATGCTTGTATGATGAGGAACGAGGTAGATATGACTTAAATAGGAGCAAATTGAAGATACCATTAAACGCTTATATAATAGGTATGGTAGGAAGAATATCTTATGGTAAAGGCCCTGATTTATTTATAAAAGCAGCTGCACTTATTAAAGAAAAAATTCCTAATGCTTTTTTTGTTATTGTTGGAGATGGTGAAGAAAGGGCATCTGTTGAAAATTTACTTTCAGAGATGAGACTAAAAGATGACTTTCTTATAACTGGGTGGGTTTCTAACCCGATAGAATATATCCAACTCTTCGATCAAGCGATGTTATTAACTCGTTGGGAAGGGTTTGGATTGGTGTTAACAGAATATATGTTGGCAGAAAAACCTATAATTACAACTAGAGTGGGAGCAGTTCCTGATTTAATGCAGCAAGGAAAAAATGGCATAATGATCGATGTCGGAGATATCGAAGGAATTGTTGAAGCCTCATTTAAGTTATATACAGATAATCAATATAGGCAGACACTAGTATCTAATGGACGTTCAACTGTGCGAAATTTATATGATATACGCTGTACTGTAAAAGAACATGAACGTTTACTTATGAGTGCGAGATATTGATGATTAAAAAAAATAAGAAATGGTATAAAATAAAATGTTGAGATGTAATAAACACGTGAGTGTTTCGTATGTGAGATGAAAAAAATGTAGGTCCCTAGCTTCATGCTGTAAACAGTATGATTCTCCTACATTGTGGATTGGAAATCGTACGACGGTACATTTCTGATCTACGCCCTGACATCGGAGGTTAAAGCCGATGTGAATTTCCCACTATATCAACTGTCTGTGAAGATCGTTGATATTTTTTTACTCTCATTATACTGGATAATAATATCAGTTTTCTTTGTTTATATGTTGAAATATTTGTAACTTTATAGCATAGAAAACAGTAATAAAGAAACGATGGAACATTCAGACTTTGTAGTGAAATGTTATAATAAACAAGAGTTAGCCCAGATGTATTTTCCTGATCTGACGATTCGTGCTTCGGTCAATAAACTTCGGAGGTGGATGAGGAGATGCAAGCCGTTGATGAATGAAATACTATCTACTGACTTTCATCCGAAGACAAAGGCATTTTCTGTGAGAGAAGTGCGGCTTATTACCTATTACTTGGGAAAGCCGGGGGAACTGTAAATGATATAAACATAAAAAAGAACTACGGGAGACTGCACTTTCGCGAGCTCCCGTAGTTCTTTTTATATATTCATATACTCTTTTCGACTGTCAAAACAGGGACAAGCCTTATGAATCGAAGCACTAAGTTGATAATGTCCCAGGATTTGCGCATCCGGATATTGATGTTTGAGAATCGTCAACAAGTCAAGTAGCGCGAAGCGCTGCGCCTGTGTTCTCGTATCCGCCGGACGACCTTCTTCATCCAACCCACCTTCATAGCAAATTCCAATACTATGCCGGTTGAAACCTCGCACATGCGCACCGGGCTCCGATACCGGGCGACAATGGTGAAGTTCTCCATTACGGGTGATGTAAAAATGATACCCTATATCCTTGAAACCTCGTTGCAGGTGACATTGTCGAAGCTGCTTTACGGTGAAGGAACCATTGCAGCGCGTCGCGCTGCAATGAATCACCAACAACTTAATCTCACGTGGGAGATAGTTTTCTTCTGAATTTTCCATATCGGTCAGCAGGAGATTAATGTCCCACGCAGGACGTTACACCGATAGCCGAAATGATCGAAGTCGCGATAGTTACGATAAACTGGAGAATGTTTTTCCAAAGTTGCTTTTTCATATAAATTTGAATTAAAGAATAAATACTACTGATACATTATGAACTCAAGAACCAGTCAACAACCGGTTGATTAAGCTGCCGGGTCCGGAGCTTCCCCGCTGCCGGAACCTCCCTGATTATCATCACCGCCATCATCAGGAAGCGGATCTTTATCCGAATCAGTGGAAGAATCACTTTTATACAATGTATAATCCAATGTCTTACACAACTTGCGGAGATCACTACCCGGATAGAAGAGCACTTTGCCCTTATCAATGCATGATGCCTTGAATTCCTTTGCCGTATCGGTAGGAGTACCGGTCTTGATACTCATACGGAAATTACCCAGGTCACCCATCTGGACGATATTTCCTTCATCCAGTACATTGACGATTTCGAGCAAAAACTCACCGATACAACCTTCCAGTTCCCCTTTGGAATAAGAAGAGCGTTCAGTGATACGTTTACAAACTTCCTTGACCGTCACTTTACGACCGCTACGCGCCACTGCATAAAATTTCGGAGTTTCACTAGGTTTCAACAGGTTCTTACGAGCCATGAGAGTGTAATTCTGTGCCATAACTTTTAATTTTAAATCATTAATTTTTAATTGTTTAATTGCCTTGTAATCGATTACATGACAAAAGTACTACATCGGGAAAGCGGCATGACGCATAATGACGCACACAGGCGCACAGATAAAAAGAAAAAACATCGGGAGATTTGTATCGAAACTTCCCAATGTTTGATTTCAATCATTGAGATGTTTTTTTCAAATCTCCCGATGTTTTTCCGGGCCCTCCAAAAGGACAAAAGGACAAAAAGGACAGATGTGACTATTGCTCATTCATCTTGGTATAGGAACCATGGGATATCTTATTGATCTTTACTCCATTAAGCGATTTTAGCAGACGTGTTACCTTACGATGGTTGAAATCGTATTTTGCGCCAATCTGAATCGCTTCATCTGTCGTGAAACTGTCGGGCAACTCTTGAACAAAATTACGAATAGTGTCCGGATTCTTCAGTGGACGGACCGAAGGAGACGGCATGGATGAGTGCAACAACCGGCTATGCTCGTAACAACATAGAACGATTTGAAGAGAACGCTCAAAATCAGCGTCCGTGCAATAAATCTCGGGAGAAAGATCGGTTGTTTCAAATTGCCGGATACGGGTCTGGATCATACTGATACGCATCACCAGAAAAGCATAGCGTTTCACTACGGCTTGGAGGTCATCGTTGCCTTCCAATGCCACCTCGGACAGCATACGTGAGAAAATCTCATTCAGACGGTTCCATTGCAGGCGGTTGAAATGAAAAAGAACCGGATGAGCCAGACAGAAGTGATATAATTCGGAGACACGATGCGCAATCGGTTTGAAAGAATCTTCCAGTGAGACGCAGTCGTCGCCCATTTCTTTCCAGTGCGGAGCTTCGCGGAAAGTGTAAATCAGGGTGCGGCTGGGCAATCCGTTTTCGTAGCTGCTCAATAGGCCGTCTATTTGTCCGGGAGTACCCGTCAGCAACAAAGCCAATTTGGGATGGCGTATATAGATCGGAATGAGGCCGTTGGCTTTGTAGGAAGAATCTATATTTTCGTGCTCAAAAGCCTTGCGGAGCATATCGTCGAAATTGCCACAATCCAGATGATTGGCTGTGGATAGCGTTTGTGCCTCCGTGTCGAAAATGATACTTCCCTGTGGACCGTTGTCCTGCATCTGCATTTGCATGCGGGTATAGCTGGTAGTAGCAGGAATGAATAGCATTTTGAAAGGAGGTCGTTGCGGTTCTTCGGAGCATGCTTCTCCTTTCTTTTTCTGTTTTTGATATTCTGATTGCCAGTTATTATGTACAGTTTGGTAGTTTTTCATCATAGATTCACTGGTAGACAGGATTTCTGAATGTATTTCTTCCAACAGGTATCGTCCGGTTTGGGCGATGCTTTTACCACTGGCGGCAGGCGAAAGTATGACACTGAATATATGCGTGGAGTATTTTTTATGATTATAAATTCCGAAAGTCTGCGGAAGTGCTGCGCTCAAGGCCGTGAGATCGGAAAGGAGAGCGACATCTTGTTCGCGTTCGCTTCCGTCTTCAATGATACAGTCATTTAATAGGTCGGGAAGATTATTGTACAAACTGCGGGGAAATAAAGGAGTTCCTTTTCGGAATTCTTCTCCCAGCCAATAGGCTTCGTCGTCGGTATCGGAATTTTCTGCAGTACTATATTGTCTTTTTGTCCTTATGTCCTTTTGAAAAGAAGGGGCGCTGGCCGGAGAGGAAGCGGGTGCATGTTCATTAACTTGTTTATATCCAGACGATAAAACCTTTGTTAGTTCTTCGGGACGAAAATCCGTGTGCTCGAAAAATACAGTAAGTTCGCGTAATATGCTTTTCTGGGGATAGTGTCGGCGGCAGGCTTCGCAGGCAAGTTTGAAGACGTTGGAATGGCGCTGACCGGCTGTTAGCGGATGAAAGAAAATATAGGACGAAATAAATTGGGCGATTTCTTCTTCAGACACGTTTTCCGGAGTATTATCCTGAAGGGGAAAGGGAGGAAGCACTTCATTTTCAGAGAAAGTGTTTGTTTCTTCTTTTATAAGTGGCTCCAACACAAATGCCTGATAGAGCGCCGCAACATATCCGTTGGGGGAATAACTGAAATAACACATGCGACTTTCGTCCTTGCATGCCGGGTCACTCTCCAATCCCAGCAGTTGATTGTAGTAGCGGCTCACTAGTTGCTGCCCTTCACGATGGCGGTTTTCGATACCTTCTACATAGGCGAAAACTTTCACTCCGTCGGTAGGGCTTTCTATTGCCGCTACTGTGTGGGGATCTGCCGCACAACGTTGGATGACTTGAAGACGATCTTTTACATGATCGTAATCAAGTCCGACAATATGGCTGGGGAGAAGAAAGTTTTTGATAGCGTGCGCTCCGTCGAATGTGCCTGCCGGAGTGAAGCAGGGGAGTTGGTTTTTCAGCTTCTGTGCCGCGGCATGGTCTCCTTCTGCATAGTACCGCCGAATAGCGTTTATGATGGAGGCATAGATCGGATGAATGCACATAATAATGACTTCAAGGAAAGACATGACTCGGGGCTTTTTTGAATACACATTTTCGTAAACCGAGACTTTGATTTCTTCTAAAACTTTCATATAAAATTGTTTTTGTAAGATTGAGCTACCTGACTATCAGATAACGGGAACAAAGGTCGGGATATTAAAAATAGGGTTGCTTCCCTATGTGGATAGCACTTGATAAAGCAAATAAAAAATGAAATATTATAATTTATTAATCATAGAATGACATGGCAAAAGAAAAACAGGAACCTTATGAGTTTTTAAGCAATTTGGTATTGGCTTTAATGGATATGGATCGTATTTTCAGTAACAGTTTTTTCATAAGCGAATTCGCTATCTCTCCTAAAACATTAGGGGAGATAAGGCGGGGAGAGGATATGTGCATTTATCAGTATGTACGGGTGATCCGGTGTATGACGAAATATCTTCATTTGATTATTCAGCTGGATATGTTGCTGAAGGAGTTAAGAATCGTACTGTCTTCCCATTGTGACTTGGTGGTCGCTACGGTTCCGCATCGTTCTTGCGGAACTTGTCAGCCGACAGAATGGGTGGCAGTGATGCATTGGGATGGAGTGAAATTGTGATTTCTACAGAAAATAGGGCATTTTTTCAATCTTTTTGCCCGATTTCTTTCTTTATTTAATTTTTTTTATATCTTTGCTTTCATATTGAGAAACACGGATAAAAACTCACTTATTTATTCATATAAATTTAATAAATTATGTTCAAAGCTCCTTTCTCATTTGACGGGCGTATTCGTAGAATTGAATATTTCCTGTCGGGCATTATCGGTGGTATAGTTTCCAGTATTGCATGGGCACTTGGTGTAGGTACATTTATTTTGGGTGCTGCCAGCGGATCGGCCGGTGGATCAGTATTTGGTTTATTGATCGGTCTTGCTGCTATGATTGCTTCCATTTGGTTCTCTTTGGCACAGGGTGTGAAACGTCTGCACGACTTAAACAAATCCGGTTGGCTGATTTTGTTGTGCTGTGTGCCTATCATTGGTTGGATTTTTGCATTGTATATGTTGTTTGCAGATGGTACGGTAGGTCCTAATCCTTACGGAGCAGATCCGAAAAACCGTATGCCATATCAGGCACAGCCTGCTTCTGTAAATGTGACTGTAAACGTTTCAAGAGAAGAGGTGAAAGTTGACAAGCCGGTGGAGGATGCTCCCGCACCTGCAGAAGCTCCAGCGGAGGAGAATAAAGAAAAAGCTGAATAATCTTATTAAAGAAGAAATAAGAAAGCCTCTTGCAAAATTCGTTTTGCAGGAGGTTTTTTGTTACTAATCTGTTTGTTATTCAATATTTTGTATAAATTTGTAGAATAAATAATCAATCTATCGAATATGTATATGTTAAGCACAGTAATCTCTCAAACTGGTGAATGCAATGCACAGCACGCGACAGACCCTTGTTTTTTAAATCAATGGGGATATTCTACCCTTTTGTTAATCATTATCGGGATAGGTTTAGTATACCTGCTTTTTAAGAAACGGAAATTCTTAGTGGATAACCTGAAATGGATTGCAGGTACGGTATTTATTGCAGGTTTCCTGATATATTGGTATGCTTTTAATGAGGGAGGGAGTGACAGTAATTCGATAGCGTTGGCGTTTAGGTCTGCTCTGTCTTCTATGGAAATGTTCGCTTCGCATTCCGATCTTTTGGAGGTTCCTGAAGATCTGCATCATGATCCTTTCTACATGACGATATTTTCTGTGATACATTTCCTGGCCGTTATAGTGAGTGCGGTTTTTATCATCAAACTGTTAGGATTCAGATTTATCTCATGGGTGCGGTTATGTATGGCGAATCTTTCAAGAAAGAAGAAATGCCGGCTGTTTATTTTCTGGGGTGTCAATGATAATGCGATATTGCTGGCTAACAGCATAAGAAAAAAAGCGGCAGAGCCCAAGGGGAAGAATGAAGAAGGATGGGAGAATTGTAAGTTCATTTTCGTGAGGTTGCTTTCTGCTAATGAAAGCAGTTCTCATGGCCGGTTCACATTCAGTCATTTCTTTAATTCGTCTCATGACGGAACTGAAAAATTTATAGAAAAGATAGAAGAGCTTGACGGCATACTGGTTAACTCTAAATTTGGAATCACAGGCCGGGTTATAGATAAAGTCAAATCGGAATTTGATTTATACAAATATCTCGGATTGAGGAGATTGGGAAACCTAATCAAGAAGTACCCGCAGGCAACTTTCTATTTCTTGTCTCCCAATGAAGAACTGAATCTGGAGGCGGTGTCTGTTTTTAAGGAAATAGCGAAATGTAAAGAAGATAGAGTCCATAATCAGGTTCAGATTTATTGCCATGCGCGTAAGAACAACCAGAACCAGAAGTTGGAAATATGTGATGGGTTGAAACAGCAGATTCATATCATCGACTCGTCTAATCTTGCTGTATTGCAATTAAAAAAGAATGTGAGGAATCACCCCGTGAATTTTGTAGATGTCGATACATCGAAGGCTTGTGTAAAGAAACCTTTTACGTCGATGATTATTGGCTTTGGAGAAACAGGACGTGATGCATTTCGTTTTCTATATGAGTTTGGGGCATTGATCGATGTAAATGGCAATAGGAACCCTCAAAAAATATATGTGGTTGATGAACATATGGATGAATTGAAAGGTGATTTTTTAATGAAAGCACCTGCCTTGAAGGAGAGGAAAAATGAGTTGGAATGGTGTGAAGAAATGTCTATCCATTCCGAACGTTTTTGGGAAAAATTTTCTGAAATCATTCATGATCTAAACTATATTGTAATTGCTATAGGAAATGATAATGAAGGGATGGCATTGGCGATTGATCTCTACGAATATGCCTATCGATATAGAAAGGATTGTTTCAATGATTTTAGGATTTATCTGCGTGTCAATGGAAGTTGCAACACCATTCAGCTGAAGCAAATAAAAGAGTATTTTAATATTTATGGCAATACCCGGGATGTAATCATAACTTTTGGAGCGCAGGAAGAAATATTCTCGTACGATGTGGTATCGACAGATGTGCTTGAAGTATTGGCAAAGGAATTTTATTATGCATATCAGAAAATTATGATTGACGCAATGCCTGAAACGAATGAGAAGGAAATTGAAGAGAAGAAGAAAGCGAAGGAAAGCCTGAAGCAAACAGCGGAAGAAGAATGGAATGCGCGTAGAGAGGCATTGCAGGACAAGCATAGCTTGAATGCACAAATTAAATTGGCTTATCAGGAAGAGCAGGATAGGGCTAATGTATGGCATATCGATACCAAAAAGTTTTTAGCTGGGGCCATGGGAGAGGATGGCAAAGATAATAAGGAAAGATTGAAAGAGATGGTTGAGCTGACGCAGCGTGATGCCCATACATTGAACTATTCTAAGGTTTGTGACGTTGTTTCCAGTACATTATTTGATAATTTGAGTAAGTGCGAACATTTGCGTTGGAATGCATGTATGGAACTGCAAGGATTTGTAACGTGTGACGGAGATAAAGACTTTCAGCAGAAGAAGCATAAATGCATCGTCGATAATGATATTTTAAGAAGTAAATATCCGGAAACCATCCCTTATGACCAGTGTGTGGTTGAGCTAAGTTTTAGATTGAAAAAGAACTAACTATATGACAGATCAGGAAATAGTCGACGGATTAATCAATCGGGATGAAAAAATCACCGATTGGTTTTTCAACATAAAATATCGTCCGTTGTTTATCAATGTAATTAAGCTGATATTTGATTACCAGGTTGATTACGATGAATGTATCAGCGAACTCTACTATCATCTAATGAAGAATGATGCTGCCGTTCTTCGTAATTTTGAGGGACGTAGCACCATTGGAACATGGATTAAGATTGTGGCAATTCGTTTTTTCTGTTCCCGGAAAAAACGTGAACAGATGATAGAAGACGAGAGTAAAGAGCCTCTTTATGAGCAGAATCATGAAGAAGAAATAGACGACTCTGAATCGAAAATAGCCGCAAAGATTGATTTGGAACGTTTGTTCGATCTGATGTCGAATAAGCGGTATGTGATGGTCATCAGGGAATTAGTACTCAAAGAGGTCGAACCTGAATTTTTAGCATTATCTATGGGAATAACTGTTGCTAATCTGTACAATATTAAAAAGCGTGCGCTGGCAGCATTGGCTCACTTAGCTATGAATGATAAGAAGAAGTATGAAAACAAAAGATAAAAATATGATAACCGAAGAATTGTTGGCTGCTTTTGAAGAAGGTAAGACGAATGCTGAAGAAACAGCTTTGGTACTTGAATATCTGGCGACTGATGAAAGTTTGCAAGAGGAATTTATCTTGTCTCAACAGTTGGATGCCATGATGGGAGCTGATGATGAAGAAACGGACTTCCTGCCAATGGCGCAGATGGCAGCCAAATCGGAAGGTAATCTTTGTGATTTCCAGTGTGAGCAGTTTATTTTGAAACGTAGAAAGATTGAATATAATTCGGATGAACTCTCGGAGGAGGCCAGGAATAACAGTTGGTTGAGGGAGAGGGGAACTCCTTTGCATAGTGTAGGCCGCCTGCTCGAACAACGCGGATTGATTGTGATGCGCAGTTATGGTTCCAGTATTGACAGTGTCATACGTGCCCTCAAGGCCGGACATGATGCGATTGTTGTGGTAAATAGTTGCCGGTTGCCGGAAAATAGCGAGGAGGAAATTGCTTATCATGCAGCAGTAGTGCTTGACGTAAATGAAGAGGAAGTGACGCTTTATGATCCTGCAACAGGAGAGGAAAGTACGGCCTATCCCAAGGATCACTTTATTGCGGCATGGAATGATGCAAAAGCGTATCTTGCGAGAGTGAAAGTGCCTGATCTGGATTATAATCCGCGGCCTATTGATCTGGAAGATGTTGAATTGAGCACTGATTTGATTGAATTGCGTGAAGCCATTGCTGAAAATGCGCATGAAGTCTGGGCCGACCAGCGTCAGGAAGAAGGATGGACTTATGGACCGCAGAGGGATGACGAGAAGAAAGAGACTCCGGACATGGTGCCTTATTCCATGCTTCCTTATTCGGAAAAAGAATATGATCGACGTATGGCGTTTGATACGATCAAGCTGATGAAAAAGCTGGGGTATAGTATTATCAAACAGGGCGATACGGCTCTTCATAATGAGCTGATGAGAAAATTGAAGAAT
The DNA here is from genome assembly GCF_019129155.2 of Bacteroides sp. MSK.18.37. Classification (NCBI taxonomy): domain Bacteria; kingdom Pseudomonadati; phylum Bacteroidota; class Bacteroidia; order Bacteroidales; family Bacteroidaceae; genus Bacteroides; species Bacteroides sp. MSK.18.37. Next base: position 5,336,468 of record NZ_JAHOIB020000001.1, read on the forward strand.
GAAGGTGATGCCAAAGTCTGTGAATGTGGTGCGTCTATTTTTATGGACCAAATCTATTGCAGTCATTGTGGTAAAAAGATAGATTGGAAATTGTTCCGCTAATATATAAATAATGAATCATAAAATGAAAGAGTATATTCCCAATCCGGTGAATACAGGACATATCCAACTCCCGAAGGAGTTGGAATACCTGGTAGAAGAAATGGCTAAGAATGTTCATGAAGTCTGGTCGAAAACCAGAATAGAACAAGGTTGGACGTATGGAAAAAAGCGGGATGATGTGTTGAAGCAGCATCCGTGCCTGGTCCCGTATGAAGAATTGCCTGAGGAAGAAAAGGTGTACGACAGAAATTCTTCGGTGGAAACCTTGAAACTGATTATGAAACTAGGGTTCAAGATCTCGAAGGATGAGGAATAGGCGATCTGCCTGCATCCAACAAGATAAATGGTGCCCAATATTTACTGTCTGCATATCCGTTCTCACGAAGGTACTGTTGCGCTTTGATAAGAGCCTGTCGTTCGGATAACCCTGAAATGATGTTCTCATAGAATTTAGTCATGAGAAGCATGGAGGCCTGGTCGTCAACAGCTGAAAGTGTCATGAGGATGGTTTGTACTCCTGCATTCTTAAAGCCTCGTTGAAGACCGAAAAGACCATCCGCACCAAGAGTACCTTGACCGGTGTTGCAGGCAGAAAGAACAACCATACGACAACCGCGGAGGTTTAGTGTACTGATTTCATCTGCACGGAGCAGTCCGTCGTTATTCTCTTCCGTGGCATTGGCGCCGGACATAATCAGGAAGCAATGCTTCATCGCATCATCGGCTTCACGTTGCTTCAATTCTTTATAGTCTCCGTGAGTAGCTATGTGAATCAACGAAACAGCTTTGCCGTCGAGTGCCCGGAACTGCTTTTCAGTTCCGTTTTCACCTACGAATAGATTGGTTTTAATCTTCTTTTCTTTCAACAGGGAATTTACGTTATTTACTTCATTGAGCGTATATGGTAACTCATGATACCCATTCTGTCCGTTACGGAATTTCCCGGAGTTATGATCTGTAGAAACAATATTGCGAACTTTGGTTGAAGCCATTTCGTAGTCTAATCCTCCGAAAAGTGCGGCTGATGAGTAGTTCAGCGAAGCTCTATCGAGTGCGATTTCTTTTGTTGACGATAAACGATAGACGGCTTTCTGGAATGCTAATGGCAGGTTACCCGCTCCATACGGAAGATATTCTACGGGTAGCTGATGAAGTATCCCGTCAGGTGAAAAATAAATAGTATCTGCTTTGCTGATATATTCATCCAGCGCTCTCCAGAAATGTGCCCCGTTTTCGGTTGCGGTGAAAGCCGTAGACGATTGCATCTCTTTCGATAGCAATTTCTGACTCATTAACTTGATTGCGGTGGGAGACGTGTCGCCCGGACGAAGTACAAAAGCGGCCAGGTGTTTGTCCGGAGCTAGTAGTTCATCGTCTATGAGAGCAAATTCTATGGCGATGGAGTTTCCATGCAGATGCTTTTGTACGTCTTGCCATTTGACGGAAAGATAACGGGTATAGTCGCCGAAATCAGTAGATTTTCGCATCAAGTCCAGTTGCAACTGTTCATACTCCTCTTTCTGGCGGATGATATTTTTTCGTGCTTCCGTCTGATTGGTTGCATTCGGGAGTTCACTTTGCATGGATAAAATTTGTTCCGCCATAAGGGTAGCCTTGTTGTATTGGTTGAGCAGGGATTTATCTCCCGAAGCGCGGATCAGAGACTCCAGTTCAATAGACGAATTGAGCATAATACCTTTCGAAAACAATAATGCATCGTAACCTAACCGGGCAAAACGTTGTTTTTGTTCAGGTGTACCTGTTGCGGCGATATTGGCTGCACGGAGGGGAATACTGTCCAGTGAGGAACGGATATCCTTCCAGAATGCCAGGCGTTCATCGGCTTTCGAGAGACGGAAAAGATTACGCAGCGCGGTTGTTTCGCCGGAGAGGAAAGGTTCCATATAGGCTAATGCCTTGTCGGTCTGTCCTTGGGTATAGTAGATGTCAGCGATAGTCCCTAATGCGGAGACATACATCAAACCGTCTTCTCCCCATTGCAGGCGATAAGCGTCCAATTGTTCAAGATTCTCTTTCAATAGCCTGTTTAAAACCGCCATTCGTTGACGTTCGGCATCCTGTTCTGTCTGCTTGGCTGCTGTCTCATTGCCCATCATGGTGTGGCAACGATTCAGACTGCTAAGTGCATCCTGATATTTTACATCACTGCCGGGAAGAATTTTGTAAATGTCTGCAGCCTGTTGGTAGTTTGCTGCTGCTTCTGCATATTGTTTTTGTCGGTATAAGATACTGCCTCTGGAACGCAGAATTTCCCCCATCTTATCTGACTTATCACCCGTCGGAAGCTGTTTTTCGGCTTTTGCAAGTATTTCGAGGGCTTTTCCATATTCCTTGGTGAATCCGTAGTTACGGCACAATGCAATGGAGGCGTCTACATATTTGTCCAGTTTGTCCGGCAACATCTGTGCATAAACCGACAGTGCCTGATTGAGCATACGATTGGAGGCCTCATACTTGGCGGCAATGCTATAATTGAGTCCGCCCAGATAAGATTCCAATGCAAATTTAGCCTGTTCGGCAGGATTGTTGCGAAGGATGTCTGCTGCCAGTTCGTAGTATTCGCCGGCAGATGCGTGATCTTGTATTCCGGAAAGAAATTGCGCATAGTTGTGGCGTACTTTAAAAACAATCTCCTTATCAGTATTCACATTGCATTTCTTTAAAGCATCCAGAAAATGTGCCCTTGCCTTATCATTGTTACCTATGCTGGCAAAATACTGGGCACGCTCGGTCAGGCAATCAGGTTCGTCGCAAGGCTTTTCCAATTCTTTTTTATTGTGAGCTTCTACCAATTTCATGTATTCCAATACTTTCGGCTGATTGTTCAGTTCCACGTAGATGGATGATATCCAATCGAGAAGTTGCTCGTATTCTTTTGAATCGTCAGGAAAGATGTTGAAGGCCTGCTCATAATAAGTGACTCCTACATCTTTACGTCCCGACAGGTAGTACAACGAACCTATCTGCTGGAGTTGACGGGCAACTGAAAGGGACTTTTCGCCATACATCTTTTTACTGATGGCTATTTCCTCTTCTACGATGGCACTTGCTTTGTCCATTTCTCCTAAAGCTATGTAGCAGCGGGCGAGATTGATATGAAACATGAATGCCTGTTCGGGACGGGGCTGAATGCGACTGCACAGTTCCCATGTCTTGCCATGAATTTCTGCTGCTTTAGGATAGTCTTTTGCAACAGTCAGGTAGTAGAGTCCTGTGTTGTTCAGGGAGGAAATGTATTTGATATTTGTTTCGCCCAGTATGGTCTTGCGCATATCTGCTGCCATTTGTGTATAGGTTAGTCCTTCGGGACGTTCCAGATTCAGATAACAACGGCCGAGAATGTGCAGGCAGGTAGCGCGTTCCGCACTCTGTGTCTTTCCTGTTTTGACATATAATTCATCCGCTTGTTTCAGTTTGGTAATGGCAGTTGGGTAATCTTGTTTACTTTCTAGTTTTTGAGCTTCTTCAACCAGTAGGTCGGCTTGGCTTGTAGTCTGTGAGTAGGCTGTCAGACATAGACAGGCTAATAGAGATAGAATGAATTGTCGCATATAATAGAGATTTTAGTGGATTAAAATAAGATCAAGGCAAAGCTCCCGTCTCTCTTGCTTTTATTGGTGATCGAGACGATGATTTTATATCGTTCATCCGAGCTAACCTTTTCTTTTCGGAAGGGAAGACCTTTCCGGACGCTGTCATTACATTTGTATTCCCGTTCACTTTTCGATTGATAACCGATTGTCTTTATTTTCCAACTGAAAGAGCGATTCACCTCTGCCACACAGCCTATCTGCGAGGTTCCCGAACAGCTCGGAATCTCGAAAGTACAGGTCTGACCGGCAGCCACCATTTTGGTATCTAATCTTACTTTGTTGGCGGAGTCCTTATCACCTCTCATCCTCGCTTCTGCTGCATACTTGTCCGCAATTTCATAGATTGTTTCATTATCAACGCAGGCTTGAATGAATTCGTAGTCAAATACCAGATGTCCTTTCAGGCTCAAGACATCGCCCTTGGTTTGTTTGACGGTTAATGGGATAGGGGCTGCATCACGCAGCGTTTTGCTTACTGCCAGCAGTTGTTCGCCACTGGCAAAGCCGCCGTCCAATGCTTCACATGCTTTCTTACAGGCGTCGAACACCGTTTCAAAGGGTGTCGTTGTCTGTGCATTGGCACTCATTTGCCCTCCGATGGAAAAAAACAGGAGGATGAATACTCTGAAAATAGTTTTCCTGCTCATTTTTATTCTGCATTCATAGTGTTATTGAATAGGATTAAGTACCACACGAAATCCGATATGTGGTTCTGATGTATCGTAAGTCTGTACGCTACGATGGCGAATGTCCATATCACGTTCGTTGGCCAGGTAGCTGCCTCCTCTCACTATCTTTTTATGGTGTCCGGGATTCTCTGCCGGACCTTGGGGATCTGTGACCCGTGTATTTTCATACCGGCTCATCCAGTCTGTACACCATTCGGCGGCGTTGCCTGACATGTCGTATAAATCGAATCCGTTTTCGCGTTTCTCGCCAACGGGATGCAGGCGTTCATTGGCATTGGAGGCATAGTAGGCTACATCACGAATGTTGTCTGAACCGGCATAAGGATAGCTTTCGCCTCCGGCTGCTGCATATTCCCATTGCGCCTCCGTAGGGAGAGAAAAAGGTAAACCGGTGAGCTTGTTCAGCTTCTTGGTGAAGGCCTCTGCGTCATTCCACGTTATATGTGTCATAGGCAGCGTGCCTTCTTCTGTAACAATGGAGTCATTCATAATGGCATACCACAACGAACGTGTTACTTCGTATTTACACATATAATAATCGGAACTCAATATAACGGTGTGCTGCGGTGAGTCATATCCTTTACCCGTAGCCTTTCCCATGATGAATTCTTTGTTTTTGGCCGGAATCAGCAGCATATTGTTCATCATCTCCACCAGGGAGCGGAGCTGGGGCAGTGTGATTGTGGGATTCCATTTTACGTCTACCCATTCTTTCTCTCTGTCTTTTATATCCCTGTTTCCGGTGTTGTTTACGGAAGCGCGTCCGTCATTCCGGAGTGCATTGAATTCATGCAGGATGGAGTCGCATGTAGATTTCAAAGAACTGTCCGGGTATTTCTTTATGAAACTACTATAATCGTCATAAGTGCGGCAATCCTTGAATTCCAGTTTTTGTTCTGCCGTTCTTTGGATGGAAGTATAAGTTTTGCTTCCTACTACTATTAATGATAGAGCAATGAAAGTCATCACAAGCCATTTGGCAGATACATAAGAAGTTTTTGATAACATTTGTTTCAGGAGGTCACCCTTTATATCTTTGAATCGGGCTACTCGTGAGTTACTGTAAAATACAGCTTGAAAATCTTTTAATCCGCTAATGTCCGGTGGTAGTTGCAGGGTGGCGAAATCATAGCTTTCACTTTCCTGCGGAGCAATCGGAATGATATTTATCTGTTTGGGGGTTCTACTCCGGCGGTGTAACGCACGGCCTAATTCTATCCGGACAAAATCGATTTCTCCGGTATGGCTGATCTGCTTAATTTCCGTTTCAAACTCTTCATAGGTCAAGGATGCCATCCGTTCGTAGAAAGCCACTTCTTCCATGTCCCATGTTGCTTTTTCGCCTGTCTCGACCGCTTCTTCATTGAGCGGACGGATCGTTGTAAACGTCTCCGGCACCATAAACATAATGAAGTCTTTGCACTCATCAATACGGCGAATCAACTCAACATCAAACCGACCGTTTAAATTGTCTTTATCAAAGCTCACCCTTTTGCGGAATCCGGATTCTTCCAGCATCAGTTGTAGCATTTCAGGCTTGTCGCCCGAACATCTTTTACGGTAACTTATGAATATGTCGTAATTATGCTTGCTCATCAGCTGCTAAGATAATAAAAAGAAACAGATTTGTCAATCTTACTCGAAATTTATTTTTATCTTTGAAATTCAGTAAACAGAAAAAAGAAATATATATGAAAAAAGTAATTTGCAGTGAGAAAGCTCCGGGGGCTATCGGCCCTTATAGTCAGGCGATAGAAGCCAATGGTATGGTATTTGTGTCCGGTCAGTTGCCTATTGATGCCGCTACGGGACAGATGGCTGAAGGGATAGAAGGACAGGCTCGCCAGTCGTTGGAGAATATCAAACACATTCTTGAAGAAGCAGGATTGACAATGGGAAACATTGCCAAAACCACTGTCTTTCTTCAGGATATGTCCCTGTTTGCAGGGATGAACGGTGTGTATGCCACGTATTTTGACGGAGCCTTTCCGGCACGTTCGGCGGTTGCCGTAAAAGCTCTGCCAAAGGATGCGTTAGTAGAGATTGAGTGTATCGCGGTTCGCTAACAAATCTGCGACAATGAAACTGCTGCCTCCTACAAAGATCAGATCTTTGGGGGGGCAGTTCTTTTTTGCCGCCTGTACAGCTTCTACAACAGTGGGGTAGGTGGTACCTTTCAATCCGGCTTCTTCTGCCAATGCCAGTAGTTCATTTTCCGGAAGCGCGCGTTTAACGCTTGCTTTGGTAAAATAATAGGTGGCATATTTCGGCAATGCTCGCAGAACCCCCCGGATGTCTTTGTCATTGACCATGCCGAATACAATATGGATCTCCTGATCGAAGGTTTTGTGAATGGCATTGAGCTGTACATGGATATATTCGATTCCATCAACATTATGTCCCGTGTCACAGATAATATCCGGATAGCTGTGTACTTTCTGCCAACGCCCCATCAGACCGGTGAGCTGACATACGTTTGCAAGACCTGCGCGATAGTCCTGGGATCTGATGTTGTAGTTCAGACGGGTCAGTGTCGCAAGGGCTTTTAGGATGGTAAACATATTTTCGAATTGGTAAGCTCCGCTCAACTCTGTGAAAAGTCCGAAAGGAAACATCTCATTGTGGATTTTGATAGCATCTTTTCTTTTGTCGAGTATCTGGTCTAGCGTACGTAGACTGTCTGACAGGTCTAACATGAGTAATGCTTGCCGCATCTGGTTTGCCTCTTCTTCTGATTGTTCGTCCATTGCTTCGATCATTTCGTGCATGCTCTGAATTGTGTTGTCCATCATCGGTCTTATTTCTTGCAATTTCGAATAAGGAACTATTTCCATGTCCCAGTACCGGGCATTTTCACGGGCATATTCGATAGGCGCATTCTTTTCTTTAGCTTTCATGGTAAATACACGTTTCACTGCCCCTTGGGCTCTGCCGATAACGACCGGAACTCCTTCTTTGATAATTCCGGCTTTCTCTTTGGCAATCTTCGTCAGCGTGTCACCCAGATATTGGGTGTGGTCGAGGCCTATGTTGGTGATAACACACAAATCCGGATGGATGATATTCGTACAGTCCAATCTTCCGCCCATGCCTACTTCGATAACTGCTACATCTACTTTCTGGTCGGCAAAATAACGGAATGCCATAGCGGTGGTCAGTTCGAAGAATGAAGGGTGCAGCGGCTCGAAGAAAGAGCGATGCTCTTCTACGAAATTGACTACATACTCTTCCGGTATCATCTCACCGTTGATACGGATACGTTCGCGGAAGTCGATTAAATGAGGGGAGGTGAATAGTCCTACCCGGTAACCGGCGCACTGCAATACGGCTGCGATGGTATGTGAACAGGATCCTTTTCCATTGGTTCCGGCGATATGTATCGTCTTGAATTGTTGATGAGGATGCCCAAAATGTTCGTCCAATTTGTGTGTGGTCTCTAAACCCGGCTTATATGCTTTGCCTCCTATTTGTTGAAACATTGGCGCACTCTCATATAAGTACTTTAAAGTGTTCTGATAGTCCATGTTTTATAATATTTAACGTCGGGCAATCTTTATTGCCCACTAATTTGTTTATCTTTAGAACCGTCAATCTGACTATAAATGGGGGATTGGCGAATGAGATTGCAAATATCAACATTTAAATCTAAGAAATCATGGGAACTAAGAAAAATTTTGTGCTAGACACAAATGTTATTCTTCACGACTACAATTGCTTGAAGAATTTTCAGGAAAATGATATTTACCTCCCTCTTGTTGTACTCGAAGAACTGGATAAGTTCAAAAAAGGAAACGAGCAGATAAATTTCAATGCTCGTGAGTTCGTGCGCGAATTGGATGTGCTGACAAGCGACGAGCTTTTCTCCGACGGAGTGAAGCTTGGCGAAGGATTGGGACGTCTGTTTGTCGTGACAAGCAATGTGCCGGCTGCCAAAGTGTGGGAATCGTTTCCTATAAAGAAACCCGATCATTTGATTTTGGCGGCAACCGAATACCTGACCGACAAGTATCCGAAAATGAAATCTATCTTAGTGACCAAAGATGTGAATCTGCGCATGAAAGCCCGTTCAATCGGTCTGCTTTGCGAAGATTATATTACGGATAAGGTGGTAAATGTAGATGTGTTCGAGAAATCTAATGAGATTTTTGAAAATGTAGATCCGGCATTGATCGACCGTATTTATTCTTCAAAGGAAGGCATTGACTTGAGTGAATTTGACTTTAAGGATTTGATTCATCCCAATGAATGTTTTGTATTGAAGAGTGACCGGAATAGTGTATTGGCACGCTACAATCCTTTTACCCATTCTATTATCCGTGTGATGAAGGGTAAGAATTATGGAATCGAACCACGGAATGCGGAACAGAGTTTTGCTTTTGAGATTCTGAATGACCCGAACATCAAACTGGTGGCTCTGACAGGAAAAGCGGGAACAGGTAAGACTTTGCTGGCTTTGGCTGCTGCTTTGGGCAAGCTGACGGATTACAAACAGATTTTGCTGGCACGTCCCGTTGTGGCGCTTTCCAATAAGGATATCGGTTTCCTTCCGGGAGACGCACAGGAAAAAGTAGCTCCTTATATGCAGCCGTTGTTTGATAACCTGAACGTCATAAAACGTCAGTTTGCTACAAACTCTACCGAAGTGAAGCGCATAGAAGATATGCAGAAAAGCGAGCAGCTGGTGATTGAAGCTCTGGCATTTATCCGTGGTCGTAGTTTGAGCGAAATGTATTGCATCATTGACGAAGCGCAGAATCTGACCCCGAATGAAATAAAGACAATCATCACCCGTGCAGGAGAAGGTACGAAGATGGTATTTACGGGAGATATCCAGCAGATTGACCAACCTTATCTGGATAGTCAGTCCAATGGCTTGGTATATATGATTGATCGTATGAAAGACCAGAATATCTTTGCACACGTCAATTTGCTGAAAGGTGAACGAAGTGAATTGAGTGAACTGGCAAGCAACCTGTTATAACAGATTTCTCTGCTAAGCGAGATAAATTAATAAGTGATTAAAAAAGAAAACGGTGAACATCCTGTTGCAAATAGCACAATTTGTTCACCGTTTCTTTATTGATTGAGTATACTTTTTCCTTATTCTTTCTTTCCGAAATATTTCAGGAACTGTGTACGTTCGAATGTATTAACACCCTGAACATCCTTAATATTCAGTTTGCCTTTGAATTGAGCTATATTCCTGAATCCTTTGCGTTCCATCCATGCAGAGAGGAAGCGATTGGCTTCTCCGATGAATGCATTTGTATTTAGATAGACTGCGCTACAAACTTCTACAGCCGAAGCACCGGCAAGGATAGCTTTCACTACTGATTCTGCATTGGCAACACCACCGGAAGCTGCATAGTCGATCTTGTCTACTACTGCAGACGCAATTCCGATCCAACGAAGCGGAATGGCGAGGTCGGAAGCATTGCTGAATATTTCGCCTGAAATATGCTCCATCTTTTCGATATTGATGTCCGGCTGATAGAAACGGTTGAAGAGAACAACTGCTGCTGCACCGTTGGCATACAACTGATCGATTAATGCCACAGGATTTGTCAGGTTATCACCCAGTTTCATGATTACAGGTATCTTGATTGTTTTTTTAATGTGGCGGAGAATATCGATGTGGCGTTGTTCGAATGAACCGTATGTATATTGCACTTCCGATTGCAGGGCAAGGATATTGATTTCCAATGCGTCGGCACCGGCTTCTTCAATCATCTTTGCAAAGTCAATCCATTCGGAATCAGTGTAGCAGTTGATGCTGGCAATGATAGGAATGGGGCATACCTTCTTACTTTCTTTTATTAAAGTCAGGTATTCGGATAGCTTGTGCTCACGGATATATTCTTCCAGATAGTCACTGGCTTCCGGATAGAAAGCCGGATCTTTCAGTTGGTCTGCTTCCAGCATGATCTGTTCCTCAAACAGTGATTTCAGAACAATTGCACCGGCACCATCTTCGGCCAATTTTTTGTTTTTGCCGGCACTGTTGGTCAGCCCCGAGCTACTGATAATGATAGGGTTTCTAAGGGAAAGCCCTGCGAAAGTAGTTTTTAAATCGGTCATAGCAATATGTTTTTTACTCCTGATTAATAAATTCGTTCTCCGAAAATCTTGCTTCCTACCCGTACCAGCGTACTTCCTGCGGCAATGGCTTCGTGGTAGTCATGTGACATTCCCATCGACAGCTCGCAGAAAGTATCGGAGTGGATGAACCAAGTTGTTTTTATCTCGTTAAAGAGCCTATTTAGTAAACCAAATTCCCGGTTGATTTGTTCAATGCAATCGGTGTTGCTGGCCATCCCCATTAATCCGCAGATGCGTACATGAGTCAGCTCTTTCCATTCTCCGGCATTCAACATCTCCTTACATTCTTCGGGACTGAAACCAAATTTGGTTTCTTCCTGCGCAACGTGAATCTGCAATAGGCAGTTCACTGTACGTCCCGCTTTGACAGCTTGTTTGTTGACTTCGGCCAGCAGTTTATAACTATCAATTCCATGAATCATCGCTACGTATGGTATCATGTATTTGATTTTGTTCGTCTGCAGGTGTCCGATGAAATGCCATTCAATGTCTTTGGGCAAACTTTCGTATTTAGCTGTCATTTCCTGCACTTTGCTTTCTCCAAAAATACGCTGTCCCGCCTGATATGCTTCTTCTATCGCTTCATTGGGATGGAATTTTGAGACAGCAACCAGCCGGACTCCTTGAGGGAGTTCGGCCAGCACTTGCTTTAAATTGTCAGCAATACTCATTGTTACTTATGCTTTTGATGGATCAAACTCCGGTTTGTCATTCGGTTCGGCGCTGTAAGGATATACATCCATGAGCGGAGTCTCGGATACCATACCGATCTGATAATCTGCCATGGTTCCTTTCATTCCTTCATCCAGCTTCTTGACTGCGTCGCGCAAGTCGGCAGCTTGTACCAGTACTTGGGTGGAAGTCTTTTTTTCAGCACCGCTTTTTTCATCCAGAGTGATGAAAATAAGTTTGCATTTGAACCAGCGGTCGGCACTTTCTTCGTCGCTGGGGAAAAGTTCGCTATAGTTGGCACGTTTAATATCCGAAACGGTAAATTCTCCGGAGATAAACGGAGTCATTTCTTCAATAATCCGTGCTTCTGCTTCTGTAAAACTGAGTGCGTCAACAAGATAAGGTTCAGTTACTTTCTTCTGCATTCCGTTTTCCATTACTTTTTCATAACGGATCTTGCACTCAAACCATGTATGCATTGCCATAATTTTCTTCCTTTTTAATTAATTGATTTATGTAAATTGCCTACAAAGATAAACAAAATCCCAAAGTAAGTGCCGAAAGCTTTTTATTTTCTTTTATGCAGATTCTTTAATTCAAATGAAAGCACGACACGGAAAAGTCCGATGATGAGGAAAGCAAAAGAAATCATATACACTGCGTAGAGCGCTCCTATGGCGGGTTGCCATAATATTAAAAGAGAGCACAGGATGGCAAGAATACCGAAAGCCATGTACCAGCCCCAGTCGCGGGTTCCGTAACGTTTCAGGTCGATGGAATAGCCGGTGGAGGAGAACCCTCGGAACATAAGCCAGAAGGCTATGATGAAAGGGATAACTTCCATGCTGACCATCGGATAGGCAATCAGGTAAATACCCAGAACGAGGTCGATGAGTCCTCCTACGATATACCATCCCCAGCTCGGGACACCTTTCCGGTTGCTAAGAGCAAAGATGATTTCCAGAATACCGCTTATCAGCATCGATACACTGAAAATGATACTTAGAGCTACATAGGTGCTTACGGGTGAGAACATGAGCCAAAGGGCTACAATGATATACACGATTCCCAAAAGAAGAGAAGTCCACCAATTTTTTACTGAATGTTGAATCTCATTGAATACAGTTTCCATACATTTTATATTTTAAATTGAACACTAGAGTGATTTCGTTGAGGAATAACAAATTGAATTTAGAAAAGGTTTTCCGTGAACATATTTGGGGGAATAGTTGTTTCCTATATAAAGTAAATTTTAAAAATACATGCATTATGGCAACAACAAATTTCAAAGGACAACCGGTGAAACTGATCGGTGAATTTATACAAGTAGGTAAGGTAGCTCCTGACTTCGAGCTGGTAAAAACAGATTTATCTTCTTTCTCTCTGAAAGATTTAAATGGTAAAAATGTGATTTTAAATATTTTCCCTAGTCTGGATACCAGCGTATGTGCAACTTCTGTACGTAAGTTTAATAAAATGGCTGCCGGATTGAAAGATACGGTAGTATTGGCTATTTCTAAGGATCTTCCTTTTGCACACGGCCGTTTCTGTACGACAGAAGGTATTGAAAATGTAATTCCATTGTCTGATTTCCGCTTCTCTGATTTCGACGAAAGTTACGGAGTGCGTATGGCAGATGGTCCGTTAGCAGGACTTTTGGCGCGTGCGGTAGTTGTGATTGGCAAAGATGGCAAAATTGCATATACGGAACTTGTTCCTGAAATCACCCAGGAGCCTGATTATGACAAAGCCTTAGCTGCTGTAAAGTAATATAGAATATGGAGTATTAAGTATTAGGTATTAACTATTAGTTGCAGCTAATAAACGAATATGGCTAATACTTAATACTTAAGCCTGCTACTTATCTTAAAGATTTTGACCTAATGGGAACTGGTAAAAAGGCTTGGTAAACTGCCAAGGCTCCGTTCTTGTTAGGTTGTGTTTTTTCTACACTAAACCTCAACTATCATGAACAAAATGAAAATTCTATTCATCGCCCTGTTATGTATGGGCGTTGGAACCTTGTCGGCCCAAACTGCCGATAGTACACAAATTTCTCCCTGGACAAAAGAAGGATTTGCCGGACTGAAACTAACGCAAGTGAGCCTCACTAATTGGGCTGCCGGAGGTGATAACTCCGTTGCCTTTGACTTGCAGGGCACTTATCAGATTAATTATAAGAAAGGAAAACATCTGTGGAATAATCGTATCGAACTGGCTTATGGATTAAATAAGACCGGTGACGACGGAACCAGGAAAGCAAATGATAAAATCTATTTGAATACGAATTATGGCTATGCTATTGCCAAAAGTTGGTATGCCAGTGCGTTCGCCACTTTCCAGACACAGTTTTCTCCAGGATATGACTACTCCGTCAATAAAGACATTGCTATCTCCGAATTTATGGCTCCTGCCTATTTGACTACCGGTTTGGGCTTTACGTATGATCCGGGTAAGATATTTACCGTTGTATTGTCTCCTGCTGCGTGGCGCGGAACATTTGTACTCAATGACCGTCTCTCTGACGAAGGAGCTTATGGAGTGGATCCGGGCAAACATCTATTATCCAGCTTCGGTGCTAACTTGAAAGGAGAAGCCAAATATGAATTCTTGAAAAATATGACGGTATATTCACGTTTGGATCTATATTCCGATTATCTGCATAAGCCGCTGAATATAGATGTGAACTGGGAAGTACAAGTAAATATGATTATCAATAAATGGTTCTCAACCACACTTACTACTAACCTGATGTATGACGATGATGTGAAAATCGTGCAAAAGGATGGTACAAAAGGTGCTCGTGTGCAATTTAAAGAGATATTGGGAGTAGGAGTTCAGTTTAATTTCTAATTAGCTCTTATCTACCACAAAAAATAAACCACAGAGGACGTAGAATACACAAAGAAGTAAGAATTTAACGGGTAATAGCCGATTTACAATAATGGATGCCCCGGTAACTCTATGTTCTTGCTTTGTGTTCTCTGCGTCCTCTGTGGCTTTGCAATGAGTATTTTACTACTTATTTTCTTTTTTTCAGCCCTTTATAAGCCAAAAAAACGATTACAATTACCACCACTGCTATAATGGCATAGCCGATTTCGTGACTGTATTCGGTGGCCATTACATAGACATCGTTAGTCGTTTTGAGGTCTGTAAAACGGTAAATCAGGTATCCGAGCAAAGCTAATATGCTGTTCCATATAGCAGCGCCGAGAGTTGTATAAAGCAGGAAAGGACCTATTTTCATGCCGGCTAACCCTGCGGGAATACTGATAAGTTGGCGTACAGCCGGAATAAGACGGCCAAAGAAAGTAGAGGCTGCACCGTGCTTTCTGAAATATTCTTCTGCATGGTGTATTTTCTCTTCGTCAATAAGGCACATGTGCCCTAAACGGCTGTTAGCGAATTTATAGATAATAGGACGACCCAACCAACGTGCCAGGTAATAATTAACTAATGCACCGATATCTGCTCCTATAGTTGCAAATAGGACAACGAGAAAGATATTCATACTGTCGTCTGCCATAGCTTTCCATGCGGCAGGGGGTACTACGGCTTCCGAGGGGAAGGGAATAAAAGAGCTTTCGATAGCCATAAAAATAGTGACTACCCAATAGTTCAAGTTTTCTAATACCCATTTAAGAAGTTCTGCTACTGATTCCATGTTTTTTGAGGATAGAATTTATAAATTGATTTATTTTTTTCCTTTTGTTTTTTTCTTATTCTCTTTTTTCATGCGTTCCCACACTTCTTTGAGAGTTCTTTCGTCTTCTTCTCTGTGTTCGGGACTGTTCAACAGATCCAGGATCATGTCTTCTTCCAGTGGATGTTCACATTCCTTGTTATATTTAAAGAAGTTGTCGATTTCACCGTGCATGAGGCAAAGAACACTCAATTTCTCCGTCACATCTTCGTATTTCGGATTTATCTGGTACACTTTTTCAAAGTATTCTTTCGCTTCGATCAGATAGTCACTTTCCGAATAAGCAGAGGCAATCATATACCACATTTCTATGTTCGGATTGATCTCTATCGCTTTTTCGAAAGAGATGGCAGCTTCGTCTTCCAGTTCCTCTGCCAGGTATAGTTTTCCTTCTGTCAGATAAATCAATCCCTCGTTCGGGTTTATCTCTTTGGCTTTCTCGCATAACTCATGCGCCTCTTCATACCTTTCCAGGTGAGAGAGGGCGAATGCTTTGCTGGTATAGGTGTCTATCAATAAAATAGACTGCTTGTCTCCGTCTTCTTCAAAACGTTCGATCACTTTGTCGTAATAGTCATCGGCTTTTTGCCATTCTTCTTTATTACCGTAGGATATTCCCATAAACATGTAACCCAGTTCGGGGGGAATGGCTTTGAGCTCAATCGCCTTTTGGTAATTCTCGATGGCATCATCCGAATTGTTCAGATAGAAGAAACAATGTGCCTTGTAGGCATAAGCTTCCCCGTACTGATCGTCGGCTGCCAATGCGAAATCACAGGCTTCGATGGCTTTGTCTATTTGTTCCTGGACAAAGTAACATTTCACCAGTCCCATCCAGTAGGAAGGGTTGAATGGAGATTTGTCAATGAGTTTATTGTAATAGATGATGGCTGATTCTACCTGATGGGTCGATGCCAGATAATCGGCTGTGAGAGCCATGTATTCTTCATCTTCGGTATAACGGGATTTACCTCTGTCGAGCCATTCTTTGGCTGCGTCCGGGTATCCCATGTCCAGATAGAGAAATACAACATCAATGATTGTTTCCAGCTCGTCGGCATCCGCTATTGTGCTTAACAGCCATTGAGCTTCCTCCAGTTTTCCTCCATTCAGCAATAGTTCGGCTTTCAGCAGTTTCACTTCGGAATCAAATTCTTCGGTAATCGAATCCGCTACTTTTTTTGCTTTTTGCAGCTTTTGGGTATCCAGGTAAAGATATGCTTGTTCTATAAGCAAATCTGTGTTTCTCGGATGTATTTTAAGTCCATAAGTGATTACTTCTTGTGCTTCTTCAAATTTTCGCTCGGAGGCATACCAGTCGGCGATGCCGGCCAATTGGTCAGCATCCAGATAAAGTTGTCGGTTTTCTGCTTTTGCTTCTTCGTAGTTTGTGATTAGTGTGACTAGTTCCTTTTTTGCTGATGGCGAATTTTTTCTACCCATTTTACTTTTAGATTTTTAATTGCTAAGATGGGGCTGTTGCAAAAGTTCAGATGATGATCCTTTTGACACAGCCCCATTGTAAAGTTAAGCTTGAAAGCTTAGTTATTTATTAATCTTACCCCATGTGTCTTTCAACCCTACTGTACGGTTGAAGATTAGTTTATCCGGGGTTGATTCTTTGTCAATATTAAAGTAACCGATCCGTTGGAACTGCAGATAGGAGAGTGGAGGCAGGGTAGCTGCGAACTTCTCTATGTAGCAGTTGGGCAGAACTTTCAATGAATCCGGATTAATGATTTCTTTCATGGCTTCCAGTGCTTCGCATTTTTTTGCTTCGCGGATGGCGGCCAGTTCGTCACGTGGATTTTCCACTTTCCACAAACGGTCGTACAAACGTACTTCTGCTTGCAGGCAGTGGTTGCAGCTTACCCAGTGGAGCGTACCTTTCACCTTGCGGTTCGCATCCGGCATGCCGCTGCGGGTATTTGCGTCATATTCGCAATATACTTCTGTGATAACACCGTTTTCGTCTTTCTTGCAACCGGTACATTTCACGATATAAGCATTTTTGAGACGTACTTCTTGCCCCGGTGTCATGCGGAAATATTTCTTGGGAGCGTCTTCCATGAAGTCTTCGCGCTCCATCCACAATTCGCGGCTGAACTCGATCAGGTGACTTCCTGCTTCCGGATCTTCCGGATTGTTGATTGCTTCCAGTTCTTCAACCTGTCCTTCCGGATAGTTGGTGATAATCAATTTAACCGGGTTGATTACTGCAGATATACGGGTAGCACGGCTGTTCAAATCATCCCGGACAGAGCTTTCCAACAGGGCGATGTCGTTCAGGGCATCGTAAGTGGTATATCCGATTTTATCGATAAACTTATGAATGGACTTCGGTGAATAACCGCGACGGCGGAAACCGCAGATCGTCGGCATACGAGGGTCGTCCCATCCGTTTACCAATCCTTCTTTCACCAGTGTGAGCAGGTTACGTTTGCTCATCAGGGTGTAACTTAGGTTCAGTTTGTTGAATTCAGTCTGACGGGGACGGTTGTCGTTCAGGTCTTTTCCTTCTTTCAACCAATCGATGAAGAGGTCGTAAAGCGGACGGTGTACCACAAATTCAAGTGTGCACAGAGAATGAGTCACTCCTTCGAAGAAGTCACTCTGTCCGTGGGCGAAGTCATACATCGGATAAGCTTTCCAGGTAGTACCCGTACGGTGGTGCGGGTGTTTCACTACACGGTAAATAATCGGATCGCGGAAGTGCATATTCGGATTAGCCATGTCAATCTTGGCACGGAGCACCATGGCGCCTTCTTCGATCTCGCCGCTATTCATTTTCTTAAAAAGTTCGAGGCTCTCTTCGATAGGACGGTTCCGGTAAGGGCTTTCCACACCCGGTTGGGTAGGAGTACCTTTCTGCTGTGCAATCAGTTCCGAACTCTGTTCGTCGATATATGCTTTTCCCTCCTGAATCAGGCGGATAGCGAAGTCCCATAATTGTTGGAAGTAGTCGGAAGCGTAGTATTCGTTTCCCCACTGGTAGCCTAGCCATTGGATATCTTCTTTGATAGCTTCTACATATTCCACATCTTCCTTGGTAGGGTTAGTGTCGTCGAAACGAAGGTTACATACACCGCCGTGTTTTTCTGCGATGCCGAAATCAAGGCAAATAGCTTTGGCATGGCCGATGTGAAGATAGCCGTTGGGCTCGGGCGGGAAACGCGTCTGCACTTTTCCACCATTTTTACCTTCTTTCAAGTCTTTCTCTACTGCCTGTTCAATAAAGTTCAAGCTTTTCTTTTCGCCTGCTTCTTCGTTTTTAATATCTGTCATAACGGTTAATGTTATCTGTATTTAGGCTACAAAAGTAGGACATTTTTTTTATTTAACCGGAATATAACCGCTCTTTTTTATAATGTCCTGTCCGTCGGATGAAAGAATAAACTGAATCAGGGGGCTAACTTGTTCCTTATTTTTTACATTGTAATAGTAGTAAAGCGGCCGGACGATAGGGTAGGTTTTGTTGGTGGCATTCTCTACCGTAGGGGTGGCGTAGTGGCTTCCGTCATAAGACACGGAAAGCGTTTTGACACGGGGAGACACGTAGGCCAGTCCTACATATCCGATGGCTCCTTTGGTCTGGCTGACAGACTGGATAATAGCACCTGTTGCCGGCATGGAAAGGCTGCTTGCCATGTAGTTTTTATTTTTCAGTACGCTCTCTTTGAAAAATTCGTAAGTACCGGACGATGTTTCACGCGAGTAGACTACTATTTTTCGGTTGTCTCCGCCTACCTGTTTCCAGTTGGTTATCTTCCCCCGGAAAATATCCTCCAGTTGTTGGCGGGTCAGCTGTTTCACCGGATTAGAGGGATGCACCACCACGGCGAGGGCGTCGTAGGCAACAATCACTTCGTTTACTTCTTCTCCTGCCGCTTTAATTTTCATCTTCTCGCTGAACTTGATTGGGCGGGAAGCCATTGCAATGTCCGTTGTATTATCCATTAAAGCGGAGATACCCACACCGGTTCCGCCACCGGTTACAGTGACACGGGCATTCGGATGCTGGTTCATAAACCGCTCTGCTGTCTGTTGTGCGACAGGCAGTACCGTGTCGCTACCTTTTATACGTTGTGCGTTGGCACCGAGCGAGAGTAAGGAAAGGGCGATTAATAAGTTTCTTCTCACTTTCATATTTCTTCTTTTTATTGACTTTGCAAATTAAGCAATCGAATATTACATTTCCATTTCATCCGGAATGGAAATGATACTTGTAACACAAACGTAACATGATTGAAACATTTCCTTCAAACGTTAGTCACACCTCCTTAATAAAGAGACGCTTTCTTTGCATCAGAAATCATAGTAGGTATGAAAAAGGTATTTGAAAGGATTATAGAAGGAATGTTGACTTGTAGCGGTTTCGTGACAAGTATTACTATTCTGCTGATTGTACTCTTCCTTTTCACGGAAGCTTTCGGGCTGTTCAAGAGTAAGGTGATTGAAGAGGGATATGTGTTGGCGCTGAATAAGAGCAACAAAGTTAGTGTGTTGAGCCCTGCACAGATAAAAAATGTTTTTGATGAGGAGATCACAAACTGGAAGGAACTCGGTGGGGAAGATCTCCCTATCCGGGTTTTTCGTTTGGAGGATATAACGCAGTATTATACGGAGGAGGAGCTGGGGCCTGCTTATGAATATGCAGGCGACAAGATTACGGAACTGGTAGAGAAAACACTGGGTATCGTAGCTTTTGTTCCGCAGAAGTTTATTGTTCATCCGGACGCGGTGCATTTCATAGAGGATAACACCATTTCCGTGAAAGATGTATTTGCGGGTGCCGAATGGTTTCCTACGGCCACTCCGGCAGCTCAATTCGGCTTCCTGCCGTTGATTACCGGTACGTTGTGGGTGAGTCTGTTCGCCATTCTTTTTGCTTTGCCGTTCGGGCTTTCGGTTTCTATCTATATGTCTGAAGTGGCAAACCCGAAAGTGCGGAACTGGCTGAAACCGATTATCGAACTGTTGAGCGGTATTCCTTCCGTGGTCTATGGCTTTTTCGGGTTGATTGTCATCGTTCCGTTGATTCAGAAGTTGTTTAATCTTCCGGTGGGAGAGAGCGGCCTGGCAGGGAGTATCGTACTGGCCATTATGGCATTGCCCACCATCATAACGGTGACGGAAGATGCGATGCGTAACTGTCCGCGTGCAATGCGGGAAGCGAGTCTGGCGTTGGGGGCTTCTCAATGGCAGACTATATATAAGGTAGTAATTCCTTATTCTATTTCGGGTATTACATCCGGCGTGGTACTTGGCATCGGACGTGCTATCGGAGAGACGATGGCGGTATTGATGGTTACCGGTAATGCGGCTGTGATTCCGACAACTATTCTTGAGCCTTTACGTACCATTCCGGCTACGATTGCCGCCGAACTGGGAGAGGCTCCTGCAGGTGGTCCGCACTATCAGGCATTGTTCCTGTTGGGTGTCGTACTGTTCTTCATTACATTGATTATCAACTTTAGTGTGGAATATATTTCTTCTAAAGGATTAAAACGTAGTAAATAAGATGGAAATACGGAGTAATAATAAAGCTAAACACCGTTCGCAGAAATTTGCTTTCGGGATTTTCCGGTTGTTGAGTCTTTGCATTGTATTGATATTGTTTGCGATTCTGGGATTTATCATCTATAAGGGAATCGGTGCTATCAGTTGGGATTTTATCACTTCGGCTCCTACGGACGGAATGACAGGTGGCGGTATCTGGCCGGCTATTGTCGGTACCTTCTACCTGATGGTGGGAAGTGCGCTGTTTGCATTTCCGATAGGGGTGATGAGTGGGATTTATATGAATGAGTATGCGCCGAAAGGCAGGTTGGTACGCTTTATCCGGGTGATGACCAATAACTTGAGCGGTATTCCTTCCATCGTATTCGGATTGTTCGGTATGGCGCTGTTTGTCAATTATATGGGGTTTGGTGATAGTATTCTGGCAGGCTCTTTGACATTAGGTTTGCTTTGCGTACCTTTGGTCATCCGGACAACGGAGGAAGCCTTGAAAGCCATTCCCGACAGTATGCGTGAAGGTAGCCGGGCATTGGGAGCGACGAAGTTGCAGACGATATGGCACGTTATTCTGCCGATGGGTATGCCGAACATTATCACTGGGTTGATTCTCGCCTTGGGACGTGTTTCGGGAGAGACGGCGCCGATTCTGTTTACTTGTGCCGCATACTTCCTGCCGCAACTTCCTACCGGTATTTTGGATCAGTGTATGGCCTTGCCTTACCATTTGTATGTGATTTCCACCAGTGGAACGGATATGGAGGCACAACTGCCGCTGGCTTATGGCACGGCATTGGTATTGATTATGATTATCCTGTTGGTGAATCTGCTGGCTAATGCCTTGAGAAAGTATTTTGAGAAAAGAGTAAAAACGAACTAAATTAGTATATGGATACAGTGAAAATAGATGCGCGTGATGTGAACTTCTGGTATGGGGACTTTCATGCATTGAAGGGCATCAGCATGCAGATTGAGGAAAAATCGGTTGTTGCTTTTATCGGACCGTCCGGTTGTGGCAAATCTACTTTTCTCCGGCTTTTCAATCGGATGAATGATTTGATTCCTGCTACCCGTCTGGAGGGAGAAATCCGTATCGACGGACATAATATCTATGCGAAAGGCGTGGAAGTGGACGAACTCCGCAAGAATGTGGGAATGGTGTTCCAGCGTCCCAATCCTTTCCCGAAAAGCATATTCGAGAATGTGGCTTACGGACTTCGTGTGAACGGAATAAAAGATAATGCTTTCATTCGCCAGCGTGTGGAGGAAACATTGAAAGGAGCGGCTCTTTGGGATGAGGTGAAAGATAAGTTGAAGGAATCGGCTTATGCACTGTCCGGCGGACAGCAGCAGCGTCTTTGTATCGCCCGTGCGATGGCTGTCTCTCCTTCGGTATTGCTGATGGATGAACCTGCGTCTGCGCTCGATCCTATTTCTACGGCGAAAGTGGAGGAGTTGATTCATGAACTGAAGAAGGATTATACGATTGTAATCGTTACGCATAATATGCAGCAGGCGGCCCGTGTCAGTGATAAGACGGCGTTTTTCTATATGGGAGAAATGGTGGAGTTCGATCAGACGAAAAAGATATTCACCAATCCGGAGAAAGAGGCTACCCAGAATTACATAACGGGACGTTTTGGGTAATCCGGGTATCTGAAACCCAATTGATAGAATATTAATCATTTATATATAATAGACTATGGTAAAGTTTATAGAATCGGAACTCATCCTATTGAAGAAGGAAATTGATGAAATGTGGACCTTGGTGTACAACCAGCTTGACCGTGCCGGAGAGGCTGTGTTGACCCTTGACAAGGAGCTGGCTCAACAGGTGATGGTTCGCGAACGCAGGGTGAATGCTTTTGAATTGAAGATAGATAGTGATGTGGAAGATATTATCGCATTGTATAATCCGGTGGCGATTGATCTTCGTTTTGTGTTGGCTATGTTGAAAATCAATACGAACTTGGAACGTTTGGGTGACTTTGCGGAAGGGATCGCCCGTTTTGTACTTCGTTGCAAAGAACCGGTATTGGATGCAGAGCTGTTGTCTCGTCTCCGCCTGGCAGAGATGCAGGCAGAGGTGTTGTCGATGCTGGAACTGGCAAAACGTGCCTTGAATGAAGAGAGTAATGATTTGGCGGCAGGAGTGTTTGCTAAGGATAATTTGCTGGATGAAATCAATGCGGATGCGACAGGAATTCTTTCAGACTATATTATCGAACATCCGGAAGCTGTACATACTTGCGTAGATTTGGTCAGCGTGTTCCGTAAACTGGAACGTTCGGGAGATCATATTACCAACATTGCCGAGGAGATTGTATTCTTCATTGATGCCAAAGTGTTAAAACATCGTGGAAAAACCGATGAAAATTACCCGGAAAAGTAATTTTCTGCCGATTTTTAAACAGAAATTAGGGCTCCTTAAAAAATTATCTTATATTTGTCTCCTGTAACGGACAAGTTACAGGAGATTTTGCTTCAAATGATAATAAATCCAAAGAATTTTCAAAAAGATGTTATATGACATGTTTTATAATTTGGATAGTATCGGTAAAACCGCCTATATTTGCACCGTTATCCTGAAAACAATCTTTTTACCTTAAAAAAAAACTAATACCTATTGAAAACTGAAAAATGGAGCTTTGTGAAAAGCCCCATTTTTTTTGCTCTTATTGATGATAGTAAATTGGCGTTCTACAATACTGTGAGAGAGGATTCTTCTTGATATTTTGTTAGCTAAAGCCTTGTAAGCACGAAATTGAAGTACGAGTTTGAATTACGAAATTGAAGCACAGAAATGAATAACAAGGCTCAAACGGGACAGATTTTTTTTAATGAAGTACAGGCTAAGTTTAATTTGAGAGAACCCAAATCAAACAAGCCTACTAATATCTATTTGGTATGCAGGATAGATAGGAAGCAAATAAGACTTTCTACGGGTGTTAAGGTATATCCAGAACATTGGAATGTGAAGAAGCAAGAGGCTTATATCAGTTGTAGGTTAAGTGAACTTGATAATCTCAATAATACTATTGTTAACACGAAAATAATTGAGATTAAAAATCGCTTTCTGCAATATAAGCGTTATCTTTGTGACAATCCCAACGAAATCGGAAATAGTGTTAAGATATTAAAGAAGTTTATATACAAAGATACTATGGAGAAAGAAAAGCAAAATATAAATGCAGTACATTGGTTACGTAATACATTAGCTTTAGATAGAACTATAAAAGATAGTACAAGAGCTGATTATGTGAAACAAATAAAGTTCTTTGAAGCTTTTCTGAATGAAGTAGGTAAATATCCTATTAGTTTTAGTGATATAAATTTACCATTGATAAAGGATTATGAATCTTATCTTTTTAATAAGGAAGTTGGTAAAGGTAAAACAACGAAAACTACTACGGTTGGTAATAAGGTAGAGAAGATAATATGTATTCTTAAAAGAGCAGAGCAGCAAGGCATGATTGATATTCACGAATCCAAACTGGACAAGTATAAAAAGCCCCAAAGTAGACAAGGTGATGAAAATGAGATTTATTTAACGGAAGATGAAATAGATAAAATATATGCTTTGCGCTTAACAGGAAGGGAAGAAGAAGTGAGAGATTTGTTTGTATTACAATGTTGGATAGGGCAACGCTTCTCTGATACGCAAGCAATTAATGAGGGGATTATAAAGGAAGCGCCTAATGGTAAAGGGAAAGTAATAGAAATTGTGCAAGAAAAGAAAACGCATAGAGTATCAATTCCTCTTTTACCTGTTGCTATAGATATTCTGAATAAGTATAAAAATGGTTTTCCTATTTATACCAATCAAACAGCTTTGAACTATTTAAAGAACATAGGTGAAAAAGCAGGTATAACAAGATTACATAATGTAACAGAGGATAGGGGAGGAGAAGTTGTTACAACACAAGTGAAAGCATACGAACTAATAGGAACGCATACAGCAAGACGTTCCTTTATCTGTAATATGCTAAAACATGGCTATGATAGTCATATTATAATGAAGATAACAGGACATAATGATGCAAAGTCTTTTAAGAAATATGTAAGATTAACCTCTGAGGATGCCGCTTTACTAATGTTGGAAACAGAATCTACAAAAGTAAGGCAATCTGATAAAGTACCTACTACTATTAGTCAAGAAGGTAACAAAGAAGCCATTAATATTTTAAAACAGTATCAAAATACTATAAATGGTATTACGTTCGATACTCTGTTGGACACTCAATTTTTAGCATCCCGAATCAATAAAGCCAGTGACATGTTTGAACGTATGGGATATGTGAAGAACGGCAAACTATATGATTACAATAGCGAGATAAGTGGTATTGTGAAAGAAATAGAGGCTTATATGCAATCTCCCGCCTCCGGCCTTGAAGTAGCCCATAAATATGTGGAACGGCTGTCTGTTGGTAATCTGTCCAATTTGAGGGACGAGCTTAAGCTGTTAATTGTCAAATGTATAAAGATAGAGGTAAATGTGGAAACTGTCATGCAGATTGTTGATAAGGCTTTCAAAATGGGGATTCTGGATAATGACAGCCTTAATGACATGAAAGAAATTGTAGCGGCAATATTGAAGGCCAAAGACAAGTAAAGTGATTCTACTACCCAAACCGCCATATTCTCCTCGAACAGCTACGGCTGTAAGGAGGTATGATAAAATCTCATTAACTGACGTTAACAGACAGTCTATATTTGTACAATAATCCGGACGAAATTAACCATAATGGATTGTAGAATTTGGATATTATCAGTAAAATGGTTTATCTTTGCAGCAGTTAAATGATTAACTCATATTGTTGATGAGTAAGCATTGAACAACCCGCTCTTTGAAATCATGTACAATCCGACCCCAGCACCTCGGTGCTTTAAGCTATCGCTTTTGCTTGGAAGTGATAAGCTGTAACAATTAGTTCATAATTGTTAATATTATTAATTAGGCAATTCTCGGATTGCCGGGTATATATGAAGGTATAAGTATGCCCGCTCTTATATACCGTTTGATAGTTTCAATAATAATATAACTTTTATGAAACATGTAAATTTGGGGAGCGAAGAAGCTCCCAAATGGTACTTTGTTGCCACGATATTAGTAAATGGCGAAGAACTGGAAATCATTCCTGCCTTCACCGATTATTCTATCAGGCGTAAATGCCTTGAGAAGAATAAAACCTATGAATCTATAGATAAGAGCAAGCTCCTGCCGACCGTGTTTTGCTTCTGTGATGCAAAACCATTCTACGCAGAGAATGTTCCTCTATACGATTACGTAGGTAGTAAAATAGGGAATCTTCCCGATAATGCTCCGGCCGTAATGGTCTATCTGGATAAAGCCGACAATGTTAACTTGCTCGGTTTGACGGATGAGCCACTGCAAGCTGAATTAGTGGAATGTGATAGCGTTTCTGACGCTTACCGCAGAGTGGCAACAACTGCATATCTCTCCCAATGTCCTTCAAAGGATGAGTGGATAGGATATGCCGGAATTGTAACGGGAGATGAATTATTTCTGAATATCCGCAAGTTTGGCATAATGTACTCTATGTCCGGTACTGCCGTACAGGGATATTTTGGTATAAGCACTACTGTTTCTTTATTACAAAGCAAAGCCCTTGCTATGAGTTCTTCTCTTTTTAAAGAAGAATATAGAACTTATGCGCAGGCAGAGCAATTGATGAAGGCAACAGTACAAGCCTTTGGCGTGAAAGCTGCAAAACAGACCAGATATATTAAGGCCATTAATTATGGTATCTCGGAATATGGTTTTGATACAGTCTGTGATGTGTTAAACAGCATCGAAGCAACAGAGAAGTTGCGGATTGAAGCAGCTAAGTGCGAAGATAAAATTAGCTGTATTCAGCACTTAATCATCGAGCGAGTTATTGAGATGCGTAACGCTCAACAGCAATAAGAATAACCGGATTGTACATGATACATAAAAATAAGAGGCTGTCTCAAATTGATTTTGAGTTCAGCCTCTTTCTGTTTGTTTACAATATTCCTCGAATCTCAAAGCCATTTTTCCGGCCGTTGGCGGTCGGTATCTTGACGGGATGAATCTCAAAGAATTCATTGAGGTCGGCCGCTTTCGGTGACTTGTCAATGCCCAGCCTGTCATATACATCATGTAAGGTTTGCTGAATATCAGTAGTTAATATTCTGTCTCCGATATGAATAATGCCGTGTAATTCATGACGAATCTTATTTTTGGTTTTCATGATATGGATTTCATTGAGCAGTTTCTTCTCTTTATAATTCAAAGCTTTAATCCTGTCAGCCCCCAAAGCCTCATAATAATACCTAAGTTCTGGATATTTGCTTTCCAGTGTTGACATTGCGAGATTGACAATCAGCCCTTGCTTGGCACGATATTCACAGTATGCCTGCATCCTGTCTACAAATGGCTCCTTTTTGATTAGATGTTTCAACTGTTCTTGGTAAACGGCATAAGTTTGGTTTTCACTGACATCGAAACTACTATCTTGGAGCAGTTTCTTTACAATTACCCCATTCTGATAATTGAACTTCTGGACATCAAAACAGTATTGCTCATTTACATAGGCTAAACGGTTGAAAACAAATTCTCCTTTCTGTTCATCGTACATTGTATATGAATCCTGATATTTTACATTATCGGGGATTCTCCTAAAATCCTTGATACGTTTGGCTCTCAATGCTTCACCTGCATTGTTGTTATCCCTAATCTCGTCAAGTGTCACATTGACCTTCCGGCACAGATGCTCATTGAATGTCTCCTGCTCTACCTCCTCTGCATTGACATTGTAAACGAAGGTGAGGAACTGCCTGAAGGGGTTGCATGCCAGACGCTGCCTGCCTGCAATCTGTACCAGTTCCGTTGCTATATCAACCGCAGTGTTCGGGCGATTACAATCACTAATG
The DNA here is from genome assembly GCF_019129155.2 of Bacteroides sp. MSK.18.37. Taxonomy (NCBI): domain Bacteria; kingdom Pseudomonadati; phylum Bacteroidota; class Bacteroidia; order Bacteroidales; family Bacteroidaceae; genus Bacteroides; species Bacteroides sp. MSK.18.37. The sequence goes on from NZ_JAHOIB020000001.1 coordinate 5,363,785, forward strand.
ACAAAAGTTGCGGCATTGGTAGAGTAAAAATCACAGCCCGCATAAGCGGTGGAAGTACAGAAGGTGAATTTCTTGTGCGTCTCCCCTTTCAAGGGAATTCTCCCTCTTTTGAATCCTTCCCCAATCCTTGCAATCTGTCTGTCGTTATCGTCAGAATTACCTACAATGATATTTACTTCTTCCGGTTTGAGTTCTGTTTGTTTAATAATATTCACAATATTATTTACACTATTGAGAAATATAACACATTCTTTGGAGTAAATCCTTTCCCCATTAACATACACAGAAGGATAATTGCCATTCTGATAGTAGCGAACTATTTCCAATGCTGCATTGATAGGATTCTTTGTACGTTCTCTATATACTCTGACAATATCCTTTTCTTCCCAGTCAAGCTGATAGTAATTCATATCCTTGAAGTGGTCAATCTGTTCCAGATATTTGTCAAGAATTGGAGTTGCCGATAAGAATGTAACATACGGGAATGACCTTGAATTATCCAAAAAGTGCAATTCTATTTCAGACTTGAAACTACTATCTGCCAACAAGCACTGAAATTCATCCACTACTACACGCCAATCTGATTTGTATTTAATACAGCCAATCAATTTATACACGGAATCGTAGGAGACCAGAATCTTGGGAAGCTCCGCAGTCTGCAAATATGCTTCAATCTCTATGGTGTCTACCCCGCCAATTACAAGCAAGGTATCAGGGTATTGTTCATGTTTGTTTTTCAACAGTTCATTGCGAGGGCTGCATATAATAGTTTTATGTTCATCTGTCAGTGCGACTGTAGTTGCTCCACAGCCGGGTATCTCTTTATTCAAAATACCATTAGGAAGTTCAAACGGTTTCCCGAATTCTTCTATGAACTTGTCCCGTTCGGTTAAATACTTGATATTTGCCGGAATTTTAATCACTTCTTTTTTCATGAGTTAAGTTAAAAGTTAATTTGACTGGAATAATCTAATCTAGTGATGTCCACTTTATAGAGGATTTTTATCTTTAGTATAAGGGAGTCATGGTAGAAATATTGGACAGTCACAAGAATAATAAAACCTGATACGCATCAGGTCGAATTATACCCGTTTAGGGTATCTCTAACATGGAATCGGAATAATTTTGAGGATTATATTTTGGGTGTTTCCCATTGTCCTGATATTGCAAAGGTAATTAATATTCCGACAGTAAAATCATGAATTGTGGACAATCTGCAAACTTTATACTGATACTGTCATAAGTCCGTCATTCTATAGGGGAGTATGTCCTAAAGGGCACTAATGGCATTTGAGAGTGATATATATTACTGGAAAAGTTCCTTTTGATACCCAACCCCAAAATATAGGTACCTGAAATTCATACCCCCACCCTCTAGATTTAGGTAGCGTTTCTATTTAGACTTTATACAGCTATAGAGTGAAATATTTGATTCGTCAGTGAGCGTATCAGATGTATATCGTGCGCTAGGCTTTCATGAAACTACTAACACCCCCATACCAATCATTAGGAGAAATGAAAGGATAACATGAATCGCTATTCAGCCCACAAACCTTTTGAACTTCTGAAATATGCGGACTTATCAACGATTTGTATATGTCTACATATAAAGATGCACAAAGGAAAGTGAATGAATAGAACTTCATGTCAAGCCCTCATTTTGTCCTTAAATACACTATTTACTAATCTATTATTATGCGTATGGAGAATTTAAAGATTTTATTGACGTTTGGAATAATTCTAATTGTGCCAATAGTCTTAATGCCACAGTTCTTTATTGGATTATTAATACTGATTGTGGCTTGCTTAGCTTTCAGACAGAGGAATTTCTAATATTAACTTAATAAATTACAGATTATGGAATCAACATTACAGATTATGCCAGTACAAAGAACTAGTAGAAACTTTGGTGAATATGCAGAAGAAGCGGTAATAATTGAAGAGCCAATTATTAAGCAGAAACGACCTCTATTCATTGAAGCCAATACGATTGAAGCCAGTTTGGAACATCTAAGGAATGATTGTATTATACCCGTATTCGCAAAGGACAACGAAGCTACATTATCTCATGTGGCTTTCATTGAAGCGGTACAGGATGCAACCAATACATTCTTTAGCGGTGAACAAATTGAATCGCCAGATATTCGTGTTTCTCATGTAATCAAAGGTAGGATTCCCGAAGCAATACATAAGCCAGCCAATCAGTTATTAGAAAGTGATAAGACTATCTATTACGAGAGGTGCGCTTTTGTTATTGAAGTTCCTACTATCTATGAGACAGTACACGGTAACAGGCTAACACTTACTATTGGTGGTGTGAGAGCTTATAACCACACCAATCTTTATTCAAAGAAAGGCTCGGAGCGGTTTAAAGTGTTTATTGGCTTTACTTGTAAGGTTTGCACAAATCTATGTGTATCTACAGACGGTTATCTTAGTTGCTTGGAAGTTACCAATACAAGGGATTTATATCAAGCGGTATTGGAAATGTTCCACAAATACGATGCAGCCAAACACATACACTTGATGCAGTCTTTAGGCAATACCAGTATGACAGAGCATCAGTTCTGCCAACTACTTGGAAGAATGAGACTTTATCAGTCATTACCGCAAGGCTATCAGAAAGATATACCTAAAATGTTGCTTACTGATACACAGGTTAACAATGTGGCTAAAGCGTATATCAATGACGAGAACTTTGGCAGCTTGGGAAATGATTTGTCTATGTGGAAGTTCTACAACTTGCTCACAGGTGCAAATAAGAGCAGCTATATAGATTCATTCTTGGATAGAGCCTATAATGCTACAGAACTTGCAACGGGTATATGTTCCGCTTTACATGGTGATGACAAGTATCAATGGTTTCTTAGTTAGTGGTATTACAGAGTACTTAAAAGGGGCATCCATATAATAAGGGTGTTCCTTTATTATTCATTACCTATTAATACTCAAAAGATTATGTTACAAGCGTTATTAATCGTTACATTTTGGATTATCATGTACTTTATTGCGTGTGCAATTTCACCTGTTGTATTCTTCTTGATGATTATTTGGACTATATACAAGATTATTACAATGAAGTAGTACATGAAGAACTAATAAGGGTATCTATATACTATATATAGGTACTCTTTCTATTTATAAACCTCTTAAATATTATAAATATGGTAATAGAAGGCAGTCGCGAATACAAGGCAGCGCAAGAACTTGAAAGAGCCTTGAACGATTATGGTTGGAATCCAAAAAGGTTTGCTGAAAGTACAAGGTATTATCACCGTACACTACAGCAGGAATTAATGAAAACCATAGTGGAGATTATCCGCATGGTTGGTAATAAGGACTATGGCACAGACCTTAGAAATCAGGCATCGCATGAACTTTGCAAACGGATAGTTGACAGTGGCGTGTTGGATGAAGCTCACTTACCTTTTATATAGGTTGAATGAAGTAAGGACATTATTTACTTAGTGTCCTTGCTTTATAAAAATGTTCACTTTGATGATTAGTGAATGTTTATTTAATAATCAGCAAGTTAGATGTTCCAACTAAAAAATAATATTCACTTTTATTAGTTTCACTATAAAACAGAACATTATGTCACTTAAATATTCAAGTACAACAGCAGATTATTTGCAATGGAGCGAAGCGATGAACTTAGTAAGAAAGTTGGCAAGGGATAGTAATTATAAGATGTCACTTCTTATCGCTTTGGGTTGCTTCACAGGTCTAAGAATTTCTGATATTCTTGCTTTGAGGTGGAATCAGATATTAGATGCAGAAGAATTTACCATTATAGAGATTAAAACAGGGAAGCAAAGGACTATTAGGATTAATATGCAGCTACAGCAACATATCAGAGATTGTTATGAGCATACAAATCCAGTTGGCATAAATGCTCCTGTATTGATAAGTCAGAAGGGGACAGTCTACACAGTTCAGAGAATCAATGTCATGTTGAAGGAGATTAAGAAAAAATACAGGCTACAAATAGGCAATTTTTCGTGTCATTCTCTTAGAAAGACCTTTGGCAGACAGGTCTACAACATGAATAACGATAATTCAGAGCTTGCACTTGTTAAGCTTATGGAGCTATTCAATCATTCCAGTGTATCAATTACTAAAAGATACTTGGGATTAAGGCAAGAGGAATTATTAAATACTTATGATTGTCTTAGTTTTTAACACACAGGTTTAGTTATAATACAAACGCTTTTCGTATATTTGTGCCGTTCCAGTAATGGAATAACATATTTATTTAACGAAAGGCGTTTTGCATTATCCTTGTTCCAGAATTTCGCCAAAATTTTACACTACGAGGATATGCACAACGCCCATGCTTGGCTATATACCTGCTATTTAGCAGAATATCATAGTCTAGGTGTGGGTAACTTGTGTGTATTTGTAGTGTGGGTGTTTGGCGATACCTTGGAACAGATATGCTGATAGTTCCCACACCTTTTTTGTATGTAGTAGCCAACTATAGGGAACAGGTTGGCATAAATACAGGTATATAAGAAACAGACAGTCTATTTTACTACTCAACAGTTCTTTATCAAAGAAGTGTGCAACTCCGTGTTGTGTTCCTCACACTTATATCTCAATTATTAACGCTCTCTATTAGGAACGTAGAAGCACAAACAGATTATTACAATGAAGATATTCAGATTAATTGGTATGCTTCTCATAGGAAGTAGTAGTCTATTCTCTTGTAGTAATAATGAGGATGAACTACCACCTAAAGAACAGGAGCAGACTAACCAAGAAACCTACACTATCTCATTCAATTTGGGCGGAGAATTTATCTCCACTTCTGAAACTCCTTTAAGCAGAACAGAAGTTGCACCAAAGAAGATATATGGGATTAATGTGTATTATAAGAAGGACGGAGATACGAATTATCAGAATTATGCTTATGGACTGTTTGATAATATTGAAGATATGACAATATCTTTGATTGAGGGACACAAATATAAGTTTGAGTGTTCTATGGTACGAGAAGATGTAGATACATTATATCATGATAATGAAATATATTATGCTCCTTTCAATCGACTTGGAACTCTTAATAGTAAGTATAGCGGAATAGCCCTAGAGAATAAATTCAATATTTCCACAACGAATCCTGTTTGTTTTGGTGGGCTAAAGATTGGAACTATGAGCACGAGCGGGTATTATGATAATTATAATTGTCGGTCTTATTATCCTAAGAGTGATAGATTCTATGGCGAGCTAACCGATTATATTCCTACAAAAGACGGAGTTGCCAATATAGATTTAAAGCGTACAGCCTTTGGGCTTAAATTTATAGTAACTCCACCTGTAGACGGTAAACTGTATATTAACAGCATTACAATAAACAATGAATCTAACTCCATAAATTCCAATGTTGAGGTATCAGCAGGTGAGAATGTATTAGAAACATCATTTATGTGTACTTTCTATGAGGTTTATAAATGTTGGCAAGCAGAGGACTATACTAAAGACCTCACCATACAGTTAAAATGGGAACGGGCTAATGGAGCAACTCAAACATTTAGTAAGACAATTACTGTAAAACGCAATGTAATGACTACTGTCAATGTAAATGTGAATGGCAGTACTACAGATTCTTCTTTAGGAGTTAAAGAGGATGATACTCCAATGGGAAATGAGAATGTTGATATGAATTTCAATGGTGGTGATTTAAATGATAATGAGGTGAACCCTAATATATAATTTATTAATTAACTAAAACAATTTAAAGATGAAGACATTAAGATTAATTGGAACGACCTTGTTAATGGTTGTATTGTGTTTGAACTTTACCGCTTGTGGTGATGATGACGATGACGACCCGTCTAATCCATTGGTTGGAGTATGGCAGAACGATGATGAAGGCGAACATTTAAGGTGGACCTTCCGAAATGACGGAAGCGGAGAAGAGCATTTATTTTATGACGATGATAGTGAATCATACACATATCAGTTTACTTACACTTATGATAGTAAATCCAGTACATTAATAATAAACTATGACGATGATGATACTGACAAATACACTATCAACATTAATGGCAATACTATGACTGCCAAGAATGAGTATGGTACTGAAACCACTTTCAAGAAGAAGTAATAATTAAATAAAGGCAGCATTTGAAGTAACATTCATTTGCTACCTTTTTTTATTTATATACGATTTAATCTTCTATTTTCATATCTATAATGCCTGCAATGAGTTTATAATGCCATTCGTCAAGTTCTTCTCCTAAAGATATTATGAAATACAACTCTCCTGTTTTACGTGCAACACATAATGAAGGTGTATGTTTTAACAAATCAATATAATATGGGTCTGTTATAGGAAAATCGTATTCTATATTTTCATAGGTAAATTTCGCTCTATACTTATTTGTGTCTGAATCATAATATATTTGAGGAGAATCAGGTTTTATAAGCATTAAAGAATATTTTCCTTCTTGAAAAACATTAGTAGGTACAGCTTTTCCACAGTTATAGAAAATCTTCTTATGAATATTATCACATAAATTATCCATTGCATCAACTTGCTTACTACATCTTGTTTTTCTTACTAGATTAGAATAATGAATATTTTCGCTATGTGCATACTTTGGACAAGTCTCCGTAATATCGACTTCTATAATATCAAGGATATTGATATGCCTTGTTTCTGAAGCAGGAAGTTGCCCATGCTCTTCAAAAGAGATTGGACGAATCCATTTAGGAGTTCCATTTTCATTACGAACTATTGTATACTTATTATCCTTCATTTCTATTTCAATCCCTCCCAAACAGCGACCTGCATATTTGAAGGAATTTGCTAAACAAATAAAGTGTTTTTTCATAGTGGAACGCTAGAATTTTTATCGTGTTATTTAATATGGACAATATTAATGTTAGTTGGATAAAGCTCTTTAAAGTATTCAACCAACAATCTTCTATGACATTGTTCTGGTGTCTCTTCGCTACATAAAAAACATGCACCATCAAAATTTTCAATATTATATTTTTGCGCTATTTTCCGGTTTTCAATTAATTTCCTATATATTTGTTGGTATCCTTTCCAATCAATATTTTTCTTTTGATAATCAGATAGCAACTCTTTTGTTGGTGCAAAGTCGATTATGTGAGTATATTCTATTCCACAGATTTGTTGAGCAAAATAAGATAAATCTACTCCCTTTGCAAATCCCGCCAGTTGACTAGTATTATTGATGCGAATATCAATAATCTTCTTTACATGATATTTCTTTAATAATTCAAAAAAATGTTCTGCACTTTTCTTTGTAAAACCAATTGTAAATAATGTAATCATATAACCTCCTTTTCTACATGATAAGCAATCTCTTCGTTTTTTTTTCGGTAAGCATCTATTATTTGACAACGTTCATCATAATTTTCCATTGTCGCAAAAATATCATTTATATCACGTATTTTTTTTTCTTTCACATATATATCAACCATTTCTTTCTGTAATATAGCATTATCAACTATACTTTTGTCTTTGAGTATATGTTTTACATTAAATCCACGCTCATAAAAATATCTAGAAACAAGAGCAAATCTATGACATTCTATAGGAGCGGCTTCTGAACACATCAAGGCAATTCTAAAACCTTTATTTAATCCGGTGATTAAACGCTGAACTCCATATTTAAATGCTGTTGTATCTATTGCTTTTTCAAAATTAACATATCCATTATCATCCAAACAATCATTACGCCTAGCTCCAAACTCTTTACCGAAATGTAAATAAACAATATTATATTGTCTTAAATAATATTTCAGATTATCTTGATTAAATTGTGGTGTATATGCACTTGCTGGAACGCTCCGAACATCTACAATACAATTAATATCAAATGTTTGTATTAAACTACGGAACTCTTCAATTTCCTGATTGGAATGTCCAACTGTATATATGAGTTTATTTTCCATAAAAATAATAGCCAAATCAGTTTATTACAAAGATAATAAAATATAAAATACAAAGATTGCTTTTTCATCATTTTACATACAATATTTTGCAATAATTTAACGATGTTTCTTATTCGGTTTATCGACTTGATTACATATATTATTTTATATTTAGAATAAAAATGTTTGATAGCATATTTTACTAAAATTCCACAAAATAAATCCTTGTATTTATAGACAGGGAAACATAAATGACTAATTAGAAATTTTGCCTTCTCTTCTTGATTAGTTTATGCTTATTCTTCTTAGCTGAATTAGAGAAAAGCATTTCTAGCATTTCCCTTGTAATAGGTAAATATGTAACCTCTGTTAATCTAGTTTCTCTAATCTCTTGTGGTAAATAAGAAATCACGGTGCTCTTTTTGGGTGTTACTTGCATATTTTTGTAGAAATAAATAGATTGGTAATTGATTTATCTATAGCAAAGGTACTGATAAGAATCTGTCCAATCTAATGTAAAAGATACATTCTGGATTATTGAGGTATGTGTTTGTATTGGAAGAAAATGTCAAAGTGGTAGATAGCGACAAAATGGAATTATTGCTTCTATAAGCAGAATAATGGATAAAGATGTACATAAACTAAAGGAAGTCCCGAAGCTAAGAATTATGCAGAGAACTTTGCCGAGTATTATAAAGATATACAAGGCAAATAAGTGATTAAAAATTAAAAGTCAGTTATCGAGATGATAGTTGGCTTTTTATTTAAATATAAGTTGTTAAATAGAACATATAGATTAAAATATCATAGGGAAATGCGTTTTATTTCAGAATTAAGAGTTATATTTGTAATGTTCTTATGAGGCATACAAAGCACAAGAATGAATCACCATTTTGCTAAATGGCTAATAATTAGATACAGTAATAAAAGCCCCATTTTTTTTTGCTCTTATTTTCTAAGCTGCTTCCTTATTCGTATCTTTGACCCTTGCATTAAGAGAGTACTTTCAATTGTAAAATCGTAAATAGTAAATAGAATTATGTTTTCTGGAATCGTAGAAGAATATGCTACTTTGGTAGCACTGGTGAAAGACCAGGAGAATATACACTTTACATTTAAGTGTTCGTTTGTGAATGAGTTGAAAATCGACCAGAGTATTTCTCACAATGGTGTATGCCTGACGGTAGTGACTCTGACGGATGATACGTATACGGTGACTGCCATGAAAGAAACGTTGGAGCGTTCTAACCTCGGTTTGTTGAAAGTGGGGGATAAGGTGAACGTTGAACGTAGCATGATGATGAACGGTCGGTTGGACGGACATATCGTTCAGGGACATGTGGATCAGACTGCTACTTGTATCGATATTAAGGATGCGGAAGGCAGCTGGTATTTTACATTCCGATATGCGTTTGACAAGGAGATGGCGAAACGCGGATATATCACCGTGGATAAAGGTTCGGTGACTGTGAACGGTGTTAGCCTGACGGTATGTAATCCGACGGATGATACTTTCCAGGTGGCTATCATTCCTTATACATACGAGCATACGAACTTCCATACGTTTGAGATTGGCAGTGTGGTAAATATCGAATTCGATATTATTGGCAAGTATATCAGCCGGATGATTCAATATAAATAAGAAAATATAAATAAGTGACTGGAGGATTGGAAATGGCATATACTGATTTTCTTCAATTGGTGCAGGCTCGTCAAAGTGACCGTTCGTATGATAAAGAACGTCCGGTGGAGCCGGAAAAGTTGGAACGGGTACTTGAAGCTGCACGTTTGGCGCCTTCAGCCTGCAACGCACAACCTTGGAGGTTTGTGGTCATCACAGATAAGGAACTGGCTCAAAAAGCCGGGAAAGCTGCTGCTGGCTTGGGAATGAATAAGTTTGCCAAAGATGCTCCCGTGCATATTCTGGTTGTAGAAGAATCTGCTAATATAACCTCCCTGCTTGGCGGAAAGGTAAAAGGCAAGCATTTTCCGTTGATCGACATTGGAATAGCGGCTGCTCATATTTCTCTGGCAGCTGAAGCCGAAGGTTTGGGTTCTTGTATTCTGGGTTGGTTCGATGAAAAAGAGCTGAAACAGCTTGCCGGTATTCCTGCTTCGAAACGTTTATTGCTGGATATTGTCATTGGCTATCCGGCAAAGGAAAAACGTAAGAAGATAAGGAAGCCGAAAGAAAAGGTGATTTCATACAATCGTTATTGATTGAAAAATAATTATATTCTTAACCCTTTAGGATAAGCATATAACAGAAAGCATCGTTGGTTTTAAAGGAAGGGGACGTTCCTTTAAAACCAACGATGCTTTCCTTTTAAAGGAACGACCTGTTTCTTTAAAACCAATAAATGGCTTTTTTAAGTGTTGATAGTTAGCGTGTTATTGATGCCGCTTTTCCGGCGGCATCAATAATGCTATATTTATTTCTTTTTTGACAAATCTTTCAATAGGTAGTCTACTGCTGCTTTCAGTTGTGCATCTTCTCCTTTCAGGCTGGCTGCCGGTTCGTTATAAACTAGAATATCAGGTTGCAAGGTCTGATTTTCGAGATAGTTGCCTTGCATATCCATGCAACCCACCTGCGGGATACCGAATACAATAGACGGATCTATCTGGCGTTCCCACCACACGGCGGTCATTGTGCCTGCCACCGGGGCGCCTACCAGTTTACCAATACCTAGAGTCTTATATACGTAAGGAGTGCCATGAGCATTGCTGTAATTGTCTTCACAAGTTAGCATGCATGAGGCTTTCAGCCATTTGTTGAATGGATCGCTGCCGATATATTGTCCGCGTGGCACGAAACGTTGATATTCCTTTCCACTAAGTAAGGTGACTACATCATCGTGCAGCCATCCGCCACCATTATGGCGGGTATCTACCACTACGGCTTCTTTATTACGATAACGGCCGAGTAGTTCGGAATAGATCTTGCGGAAGCTGGGGCTGTCCATACCTTTAATATGTACATAAGCAATGCGTCCGCCGGAAAGCTCTTCCACTTTCTTGGCGCAGCGCTCTACCCAACGTTTGTAAAGCAGGTCGCTTTGGGTTCCATAGCTGATTGCTTTTACTGTTTCTTCAAAACGTTTTTTAGTAGAAGGATCGTATACGGTAAGTACTACTTTGCGTCCGACTTTGCCTTCAAATAACGGGAAGTAATCAGCACCGGCTTCAATCGCTGTGCCGTCTACTTTTTCAATGATGCAACCTGCCTTCACTTCTGTCTTTTTCTGGGTGAAAGGACTTTGCTTCATGATTTCCTTGATCTTTAACCCGGCACCGTCGTATGACTCATCGTAAAAGACTCCCAGAGTAGCGGTAGGCATTGCGCTGCCTCCTGCTGCAAACCGGGCTCCGGTATGGGAACCATTCAATTCGCCAAGCAATTCACTCAACATTTCCGTGAAGTCATAATTGTTGCTGATGTGGGGCAAGAAGCGTTCGTATGCTTTTTTATATCCTTTCCAGTCCACTCCATGCAAGTCGGCAATATAGAATTTGTCATTTACTTGCTGGCAAACGTGGTCGAAGATGTATGCGCGTTCATCATAAGGACGGTAATCGAAGAATGCTTCAAATTCTATCGGTGTAATTTTGCTACCGGCAATCTCTATTTTTTTCAATCGGCCACCTGTGCACATAAAGATATTCTTTCCTTCTTTATCCGGTATGAGTGAGCCGCCGCCAACTCCTTTCAATAATATTTTAGTCGTATTTTCTTTCAGTTTATGCTCCCAAAGGTCATAGTCTCCTTCAAAAGCTGCCAGGTAATAAAGAATATCACCCTTCGGACTCATGACAGCGTCACCCAGGCGGGAAGAATTTACAGTTAGACGGACGATGCGGTCAAAACGATTCTCCAAATCGAATGTAAGAGGGTTCACTTCCGTACTGTCTTTTTTCGCATTCTCATTCTGGTTCGTTTTCTTCTTACTGTCTTTAGTGTCTTCTTTCTTCTCTGCCTTTTCTTTCTTGGCTTTTTCTTTTTCTGCTTTCTCTGCCTTTTCCGCTTCTTCAAGTAAGGCAATATCTTCTTTGCTCATCAGGAAGCGGTTGTAGGCATCGACGTCGAAAAACATAATATAGGTGTCGTCTTCACTTCCCCAGCTACCATGGCTACGGTATCCGGCACGGTCACTGTTCCATATCATTGCTTTTCCACCCAACACCCATTTGGCGTTGCTGTCGCTGTATCCGCTTTCGGTAAGATTGACCATTTCGCCTTTTCCGTCGGCTTTCAGCAAAACGACGTCTTTATTATTCCAGCCTCCTATGCCAATGAAGTCTGATAGAATCCATTGGCTGTCGGGGCTCCATTGGAACCATTGGTCACCGTCGGCATAAGAATATTGATATTTGGCATCCATCACTGTGCGCACAGCCTTGCTTTTTAGATTGATGACACGGATAGCGGTACGGTTCTCGAGGAAAGCAACCTCTTTACCGTCAGGACTGAATTGTGGTTGGAAAGAAGCGACTTTGGAGTTTGTCAAACGTTCTTCTTTCAATTCTGTGGCATAGGTGAATTGTTTCTCCTCTTTGCGTACGATGGTGGAAGTGTAAAGCTGCCACAATCCATCGCGTTCTGAAGAATAGACGAGTGTGCGTCCGTCGGGAGCGAAACTGATGTTACGTTCCTGATCGGGTGTGTTGGTGATTTGTTTGGTTGTTTTGTAGTCAATGGAGGTTACGTAAACATCACCGCGCATAATGAATGCGACCTCTTTTCCTTTGGGAGATACAGCGATGTCGGTAGCCCCGTTGGATTTGATTTGGCGGATAATATCTTTGTCATTCTTGTCTGCCAGGATACTTATATTTACCTTTTGGGGTTGTTTGCCCGGAGTAAGTGTATAAATCTCGCCGTCATAACCATAACAGAGTGTGCCGGTGGTTGAAATGCTTAGAAAACGTACGGGATGCTTTGTATGGAAAGTGATTTGTTGGGAAGTGGTGGTTCCGGGAGTACGTTGGAATATATTGAAGGAACCTTTCTCTTCACTTAGATAATAGAATGATTTACCATCAGGACTCCATACCGGTTCGCGGTCTTCACCTCCGAAAGTAGTTTGTTTTTGATAAACAGGTTTTTTCCCGGGAGTGTATGTCCAGATGTCACGGGCAATAGGGGATACCTGATGCTTGCGCCAATAGTCTTCGTATCCTTTCTTGTCCTGATAGAGCATCACTCCCTCTTTATTAATAGAGATGCACTCCATTGGCATGGATGAGAACATAGCGGGGCGTCCTCCCGTCACGGCTACCTCGTACACTTGCTGGAACTGGCCGGAAGGAAACCCGGCATCTTCGGCAGAGGGAGCAATGTTGGCTGTGAATAAAATGTGTTTGTTGTCTTTGTAGGCAACAGGTTTCTCACTGCCTGAATGAGTGGTCAGTCGCTGGGGTGCTCCTCCTTCACTGGATACGACGAAAACGTCGAGACTTCCCATGCGATCCGATGCAAAGGCAATTTGTTTACTGTCGGGACTCCATACCGGTTCCGTATCAAAAGCCGGATTGGTGGTGATTTGTGTGGCACGTCCGCCGGTTGACGGTACCGTGTAGATGTCTCCTTTGTAGGTAAATGCAATGGTGGTTCCGTCTGGAGAAAGAGCGCAGTGGCGCATCCATAAAGGAGATTCTTGTGCAATGCTTGTCCCTGCTAGACAGATGACAAATGCACTTAGCAGTAGCTTTTTCATTTTTTCTAATATTGTGTTAAGTTCATTTTCGCGATTTAAGGTTTGACTTTCCTACAAATCCTTCAGTAATACTTTACTTGCTTTTTTATAGTATTCTTCTCTGGATTCGGTCAGCACCTTCCATTCGTCGTTGAATTCTTCGTCTTTGTCTATTTTGAAATTCTCGGAGCCGTATGTGTCCAAACGGTCCAGCAGGACAGCCACATTCAGTTGATTGATATCCATTGAAGGCTGGTAACCGATTTCTTCGCTTTTTTCGTCGGTAACAACCTCGTGAATCAATTCTATTTCCTGTAACTGATAAAGTACCTGATTTGTCAGTCGGATGGGGATCTGATGCTCCTCCGATATTTCTGCAGCCGTATAGGGCGGTTCGTTCTTTTCGAATCGTTTGGCTATAAGTGACATAATCAGGATGGATATAAAATCCCGGTATCGTCTGCTGATGTTCCGGGTGTCCTGGTCAAAGCTAAAGCTGCGGATATTCTGTCCGGCATACGTCAGTTCGGCTCCAAACAAACAGATTGTCCAGGATATCTGCAACCAAAGCAGAAATAAGGGAAGTGCGGCAAAACTACCATAAATGGCATTGTACTTTGACACCCACAACTGGCTGTTGATGTACAGGAACTGAAAAGCCTGATAAGCAGACCCTGCCAGAATACCTGCAATGAGAGCGTGTTTGAATTTCACTTTCGTGTTCGGCATGAAGATGTACAGCCCGGTGAACATCAGCCATGTCAGGACAAAAGGAATAAGCCGTATCATGAATTTCATAACAGGAGCGAGCAGGACGAAATCATCCATCTGCTTGAGAATGGTGCTCATAAACAGAGAAAGTCCTCCGGATACCACGATCAGAATCGGCATCAGCAGGAACATGGAGAAATAGTCCGTAATCTTGCGATACATGGATCGTGCTTTTTTCACTTCCCAAATACGGTTGAAGGTGATTTCAATATTACTGACCAGATTGATAACCGTCCATAACAACATTACCAAACCAACTCCAATGAAAATACCTCCTTTGGTCTGTGAAAGATAGGAATTGACAAATGAGAGAATGGCCTCCGTTGTTTCTGTATTTCCTCCAAAACCGTTGCGGAACTGATGTTCCATCAGGTTGTCGAACCCGAAACCACGCGCTACGGCAAACAGGATGGCAAGTATCGGTACAATGGCAAGCAATGTGCTATAAGTAAGTGCAGAAGCTTTATTGGCCATCCGGTCTTTGGTAAACCGATTGATACAAAGATAGACGGTCTTTATAATATTGTAGAGTGAGAACTTGGTCCGGGTCACTTCGTCTTCCGTAATGCGCCAGATGTCATACGTAAGAAACTTCCATATATCGGTGATTTTCTTCTTCATAGTTCTTCGCTAATTACTAATTGCAAGCAACTAATTACTGATTACAACAGACTTGCTTGAACAGTCGATCCTCATCCATTAGTCATTTGTAATTAAATGGATAATTAAAAGAAAAAGCAGTCAGCCTATAAGCCGAGTTCTGTACCCATATAATTTCCGATTATTAATCTTTAATTATATCAGGTGCCTGTCATTTATCTGAGTGGCGTGTCACCACGACACTTTAGCGGTCTACCCTCCGACATGGAGCGAGCAACTCTCATAACGCCGGTTTACATGACCTTACAACTCCTAAGACGTACAGCCCGCATGTCGCCATGCGACTGGTGGGCTCTTACCCCACCTTCTCACCCTTACCTCTCCCCGAAAGGAGCGGCGGTTATTTTCTTCTACGTTACTCTACCCTCGCGGACAGCTTTCTGTTAGGAAGTAGGATGCTCTATGTTGCCCGGACTTTCCTCCTGCACGAAACATGCACGCGACAGACCGGCCAACTGCTTTAGACTGCAAAAATACGTCATTTATTTTGTTTTAGCCAAAGAAAGTATCACAAATAGAAATAATTTCTAACTTTGCTATCATTAAAATAGATTTTAATGAAGAAGAATATCCTCCTTTTCTATTGTTTCCTGGCGACGATGGCAGCTAGCCTGAAAGCACAGGAAATACGTCCCATGCCTGCCGATTCGGCTTATGGGGTAGTACATATTTCAGTTTGCAATTTGCGCGAGGAAGGCAAATTTACTTCCGGCATGAGTACGCAGGCATTGTTGGGAATGCCGGTCAAGGTGCTTCAGTATAACGGTTGGTACGAGATACAAACACCGGATGATTATATCGGATGGGTGCACCGGATGGTAATTACCCCCATGTCGAAAGAACGGTATGATGAATGGAATCGGGCAGAAAAGATAGTGGTTACCTCGCACTACGGATTTGCGTATGAGAAACCGGATGAGAGTTCCCAACCCGTATCCGATGTTGTTGCGGGCAATCGTTTGAAGTGGGAGGGGAGCAAAGGACATTTCTATCAAGTGTCTTATCCCGACGGACGGAAAGCATATCTTTCGAAATCCATTTCCCAACCGGAAGCGGAATGGCGAGCTTCACTGAAACAAGATGTTGAAAGTATCATTGAAACAGCTTACTCGATGATGGGAATTCCTTATCTATGGGCAGGAACCTCTTCCAAGGGAGTGGATTGTAGCGGACTGGTACGGACCGTACTTTTTATGCATGACATTATTATCCCGAGAGATGCCTCTCAACAGGCCTATGTGGGCGAACATATCGATATTGCTCCTGACTTCTCTAATGTCAAACGGGGAGATCTGGTGTTTTTCGGCCGGAAAGCGACTGCGGAACGTAAAGAAGGTATTTCTCACGTCGGCATTTACCTCGGAAACAAGCAGTTTATCCACGCATTGGGAGATGTGCACGTCAGCAGCATGAATCCTGCGGATCAAAACTATGATGAATTCAACACGAAGCGTTTACTTTTTGCTGTCCGTTTCTTACCTTATATAAATAAGGAGAAAGGAATGAATACCACAAATAAGAACCCCTTTTATCAATAAAAGAATGCAGAACAGGAGAGATTTTTTGAAAACGGCAGCTTTGGCTGCTTTCAGTTCGGGGTTAGTAGCCCGTCAGGCACTAGCCGGAGAATCGTTGCTTTCTACCATTCATATAAATAAGCTCGGTTTGGGAGGGAAGATGAAAATGACTTTTTTCCCTTATGAATTGAAGTTGAGGCACGTGTTTACAGTTGCCACTTATTCGCGTATAACAACTCCCGATGTGCAGGTAGAAATAGAATATGAAGGCGTGACGGGATATGGAGAAGCCTCTATGCCTCCTTATTTGGGAGAAACAGTAGAGTCTGTGATGAATTTCCTTGGGAAAGTGAATCTGGAACAGTTTAGTGATCCTTTTCAGCTAGATGATATTTTGTCATACGTTGACAGCCTCTCGCCAAAGGATACGGCAGCGAAAGCTGCGGTAGATATCGCCCTTCATGATCTGGTAGGGAAACTATTAGGCGCTCCCTGGTATAAGATATGGGGATTGAACAAAGAAAAGACACCTTCCACTACCTTTACGATAGGCATCGATGCGCCGGATGTAGTGCGGGCGAAAACAAAAGAGTGTGCCGATCAGTTTAATATATTAAAGGTGAAACTGGGACGGGACAATGATAAGGAGATGATTGAAACCATTCGTTCGGTAACAGACCTTCCGATAGCGATAGATGCCAATCAAGGATGGGCAGACCGCCAATACGCGCTCGATATGATTCATTGGCTGAAAGAAAAAGGCGTTGTGATGATAGAACAGCCCATGCCTAAGGAGAGGCTAGAGGATATTGCCTGGATAACGCAACAGAGCCCGCTACCGATATTTGCGGATGAATCCTTGCAGCGTCTGGGAGATGTAGCCGCTTTAAAAGGCGCTTTCACGGGAATCAATATAAAGCTGATGAAGTGTACCGGTATGCGTGAAGCATGGAAGATGGTGACATTGGCTCATGCACTCGGCATGCGTGTCATGGTGGGCTGTATGACAGAGACTTCCTGTGCTATTTCTGCAGCTTCACAGTTCTCGCCATTAGTGGATTTTGCCGACCTGGATGGCAACCTGCTTATCTCTAATGATCGCTTTAAAGGGGTGGAAGTGGTGAAAGGAAAGATCACTCTGAATGACTTACCTGGAATCGGTGTCATGAAAATCTGACTTTACTGAATGAATGTCAGAGTGTTAAAGCCATCTGACATACAACGAATGTAAATTTGTCAGGTGTTGTCGTTAACCGCTGTTAAGCTCTAAATATTCTCTGTTAAAAGTGGACAAAAAAGAGTGACAAGTAGAATAAGTGAACGATATTTGTTATTATTTTAACGTCGTAAAAGTTAAAACAATGTCGAATATTAACAATTTAAAGAATTATAAATCATGAAACAGACAACAAAGAACATTCTGGGAGTAGGAGCAATCATTCTTCTTAGCTCAGGAGTTGCAGGATTGACAACTTACAAATTGTTGCAATCTAACGAATCTGCAAAAGAAACATCTTTTAATGAGATGTTCAAGCAGAATCCCAATGTCAAATTGGCTGCTTTTGACGCTGTGAACGCTCAACCTGTTGATTTGACACAGGCTGCCGAGAATTCACTTCATGCTGTCGTACATATAAGGTCTACTCAAGAAGCTAAAACAAGAACTGTTCAGCAAGCGCCGGACATTTTCGATTTCTTTTTTGGTGATGGACGCGGACAGCAACGTCAGGTACAGTCTCAACCTCGTGTAGGTTTTGGTTCGGGAGTAATCATCTCGAAGGATGGATATATCGTAACGAATAATCATGTGATTGAAGGTGCGGATGAAATCAGTGTGAAACTGAATGATAACCGTGAGTTTAAGGGACGCGTGATTGGTACTGACCCTAGCACCGACCTTGCGCTGGTGAAAATTGAGGGTGATGATTTCCCGACTATTCCGGTGGGAGATTCCGAAGCGTTGAAAGTAGGAGAGTGGGTATTGGCAGTAGGTAACCCGTTCAATTTGAACTCTACTGTAACTGCCGGCATCGTAAGTGCAAAAGCCCGTTCTCTGGGAGTATATAATGGTGGTATAGAATCATTCATCCAGACGGATGCTGCCATCAACCAGGGTAACAGTGGTGGTGCACTGGTAAATGCCAAAGGTGAATTGGTTGGTATCAATTCAGTGCTTTCTTCTCCGACAGGTGCTTATGCAGGATACGGTTTTGCTATCCCGACCAGCATTATGACGAAAGTAATTGCCGACTTGAAACAATATGGAACAGTACAACGTGCATTGCTCGGTATTCGTGGTGGCTCTATCGGTAGCAGTTTGATGGACGACCGTCAACCGATTGACAAATCCGGTAAGACATTGGCAGATAAAGCTAAAGAACTGGGTGTTGTAGAAGGAGTATGGGTTTCTGAAATCGTAGAGAATGGTTCTGCTGCCGGAGCTGATATCAAAGTCGATGACGTAATTATCGGTGTGGATAATAAGAAAGTATCCAATATGGCTGACTTGCAGGAAGCACTTGCTAAACATCGTCCGGGTGATAAGGTGAAAGTAAAACTGATGCGCGATAAGAAGGAAAAGACCGTTGAAGTAACGTTGAAGAACGAGCAAGGTACTACCAAGATCGTGAAGGATGCAGGCATGGAAATCCTGGGAGCTGCTTTCAAAGAGTTGCCGGATGACTTGAAGAAGCAATTGAATCTAGGTTACGGTCTGCAAGTGACAGGAGTTTCTTCCGGTAAGATGTCAGATGCAGGAGTTCGTAAAGGCTTCATTATCCTGAAAGCTAATGACCAGCCGATGCGCAAAGTCAGCGATCTGGAAGAAGTAATGAAAGCTGCTGTTAAGTCTCCGAACCAGGTATTATTCCTGACCGGTGTGTTCCCATCAGGTAAACGCGGATATTTCGCTGTCGATCTGACTCAAGAGTAATATATAAAAATAAGGTAAGAAGATTGCAGGATAAGCTAATGAAATAGAAAAAGGATGCCGCCAATCAACTTGTCGGCATCTCTTTTTGTTTTATTAGATGAAAAATATAGTGTAAAAGTTACTTAATTTTGTATGTTAACAAATTATTTGTCGTAACTTTGCACTCCAAATCTGTTTTTAAAGAATGAGACAACTAAAGATTACCAAAAGTATCACTAACAGAGAGAGCGCTTCTCTTGATAAGTATTTGCAGGAAATCGGCCGTGAAGACCTGATTACTGTCGAGGAAGAAGTGGAACTCGCTCAACGCATTCGTAAGGGTGACCGTGTAGCATTGGAAAAATTGACACGTGCCAATCTTCGTTTCGTCGTATCTGTGGCTAAACAGTACCAGAACCAAGGTTTGAGTTTGCCTGACTTGATTAATGAAGGCAATTTAGGACTGATTAAGGCTGCCGAGAAATTTGATGAAACACGTGGATTTAAGTTCATTAGCTACGCTGTATGGTGGATTCGCCAGTCTATTCTGCAAGCATTGGCAGAGCAGTCGCGTATTGTTCGTCTCCCGTTGAATCAGGTAGGTTCGCTGAATAAGATCAGCAAAGCCTTCTCGAAGTTTGAACAGGAAAACGAGCGGCGTCCGTCTCCCGAGGAGTTGGCAGACGAACTGGAAATTCCGGTTGATAAAATCTCTGATACGCTGAAGGTATCCGGCCGTCATATTTCGGTGGATGCGCCTTTTGTGGAAGGGGAGGATAACAGCCTGTTGGATGTGTTGGTTAACGATGATTCGCCAATGGCGGACCGCTCTCTGGTTAATGAGTCTCTTGCGAGGGAAATTGATAGAGCTCTTTCTACGTTAACCGATAGAGAAAAAGAAATCATTCAGATGTTTTTCGGTATCGGACAGCAAGAAATGACATTGGAAGAAATCGGCGATAAATTTGGCCTCACACGTGAGCGCGTTCGTCAGATTAAAGAAAAAGCAATTAGAAGACTTAGACAAAGTAATCGTAGTAAATTGCTCAAATCTTACTTGGGATAAGTAAGGAATATCAGTTTCTGAAAGAAAAAAGAATTTGAGTCGCATAAGTCGCACTTTTCATATAGAAGAATGTACTTATGCGACTTTTTACATAAGCCCCATTCTATAATTCAATCTTATACTATGCGAGTTTTATGAAAAAGTCAGTTTTTAATATCATTGGTTCTTATTGCTTTGGGAGCAGGGCTGGTGGCGTATGCAAGATGTGCGGCATCCTTTTCTGATTCGGTGCCTGCTAAAGTAGAGCAGCGTTTGCGGGAAAAAGCACAGGCGGGAAAGGCTTATTGTGATAAGAATGGATATAATACGAATTATTGCTTTCTGGTAGATTTCAGTATTCATTCTGGTAAAAGGCGTTT
Source organism: Bacteroides sp. MSK.18.37 (assembly GCF_019129155.2). Classification (NCBI taxonomy): domain Bacteria; kingdom Pseudomonadati; phylum Bacteroidota; class Bacteroidia; order Bacteroidales; family Bacteroidaceae; genus Bacteroides; species Bacteroides sp. MSK.18.37. The sequence continues at coordinate 5,384,679 of NZ_JAHOIB020000001.1, forward strand.
CTTTGTATGGGATTTCAAAGGAGATTCCGTGAAATATGCCAGTCTCTGTGCTCATGGATATGGGAAAAATAGCACCGTGTCCAAGCCTGTATTCAGCAATGTGGAAGGTAGCTATTGCTCTTCTTTGGGAAAATACAAGGTGGGTATCCGGTCGTATAGCAAGTGGGGAATCAATATTCATTATAAATTACATGGATTGGAAGCGACGAATGATAATGCTTTCAAGCGGTATATCGTGTTGCATTCTTATACTCCGTTGCCGGAAACAGAGGTGTATCCTTTGCATCTTCCGTTAGGAATCAGTCAAGGGTGTCCTGTAATATCCGATGAAGTGATGCGGAAAGTTGACGGTTTGCTCAAAGCGGAAAAGAAACCAGTCCTGCTATGGGTCTATGACTAAGAAATGCTATTTATTTGAGATAAATAGAGGTAATCTCCTCTTTTTTGTTACCTTTGCAAGGTTAAAAATTATATGATATGAAATACGTAAAAATACTATTTGCAATTGCACTTGTGTTTACCATGTGCTCCGCTTTTTCCTTGAAAAAAGACCACTCTAAACCGGTTTATGCTTTTGGAATTTCTGCCTCATTTACGGATACAGTAGTCTATTTCACGGACATTCAGATATTAGATAGTGCGAAGGTTAGCAAGGAAGGCTTCTTGTCTCACCGTGAGTTGTATAGTTATCAGTTGAAGAATTATCTGGAGGATAACCAGTTGCAACAGAATAGTACATGTATGATTTACTTCTCGGAAAACAAGAAGAAATTAGAAAAAGAAGCAACGAAGATTCTGAATAAATACAAGAAAAATAATAGAATGACGGTGTCGCGGATTGATTCTGATAAATTCCACTTTACGAAACCGGAAGAATAATAAGCAATAGTTAAATTGTTAATATAATAAGAGATGCAGCTTTGCATCTCTTATTTTTTTATCTTTGCCTCGTAATAAACTTGAAATCTAATGAAAAAGATAAAAATATTCTCCTTGTTTGTGTGTTTGGCTATGCTGGTAATCGCTTGTCATAATGACGATGATGAAAGAGGAGTCCAGATGCGTACAGTTCTTGTTTATATAGCAGGTGACAATTCTCTTCGCAGCTTTGCCACAGAGGATTTGGCGGAAATGACAGAGGGAATGCAGTCTGTAGATGATAACTCTTATAACCTACTCGTATACATTGATACCGGATCAAGTCCTAAACTAATTCGATTGAAGAAGGATAAAAAGAAGAATGTCGTACAGGAGGTAATCGCTACGTATGAAGGACGAAACTCTGTAGATGTCTCTAAGATGAAGGAGGTTATCAACACGGCATTTTCTGAATATCCGGCACAGAGTTATGGGTTGGTTTTGTGGTCTCATGGAGAAGGATGGTTGGCAAAATCGCAGAATAAAACCCGTTGGTGGGGACAGGATGGTGGTTCAAATTACATGGATATTTCCGAGTTAAAAGATGTTCTGCGTAATGCGCCTCATTTGAGTTTTCTTCTTTTCGATGCATGCTTTATGCAATCTGTTGAGGTGGTCAATGAATTGAAGGAACATGCGGATTACATAATAGGCTCTCCGACAGAGATACCCGCACCGGGTGCTCCATATCAGAAAGTAGTTCCGGCTATGTTTGCCAATAATGCATCGGCTACGGACATAGCAAAGGCATATTTTGAATTTTATGCAGATGAAAATCTTTATACTGGCAAATTGCCATATAATTGGGGCTTAGGTGATCCCTGGACGGCAGGAGTCTCTGTTTCTGTAGTGAACACTTCCATGTTGGAACAACTGGCTAAAAGCAGTAGTGAGATTATTCCGAAATATATTAAGGGCAGACAAGCGATAGCCACATCGGGCATACTCTGTTATGATTGTCGGTCCAGTAAGTATTATTATGATTTTGATGGATTAATACGTTCTTTAGGTAGTGAGACTAGCGAATATGAGGCTTGGAAAGCTGCTTATGATGCTGCTGTGGTTTATTGGAAGACTACTCCTAATAATTACTCCAGTTATGGCGGTAGTTTCTCGATGAATGGCTCTGCAGGACTTTCTACTTATATATTTCGTCAGTCGTATGAAGAGGAGATAAATCCTTTTTATCGTCAGTCGATACAATGGTACTCCGCTGCCGGATGGGATGAGACAGGCTGGTGATAATTACCATTTCAATATTCTTTAGAAGATAGGATTCTAACTTTTTGTGAAGATAGTGTGAAGAATAAGCAATCCTTATATAAGTGGTTATATGAGACGTATGAGAACGATTTGTTTTCATACGGCATTGCTTTTGGCATTAGTAAAGAACTTTTAGAAGATGCCATTCACGATGTTTTTTTGCATTTATATGAGCGTGAGCACAAACTTTGGGAAAGTCAGAATATGAAGTTCTATCTGTTGAACTGTTTGAAGAACCGGATTCGGACCATTAAGAAAAAAGAAATGAATACCGAATTTCTGGAAGAAGGTTCTGATAACTATAGTTTCCTTATTGAAGTGAACGGCTTTGAACTCATAGATGAAGAAAAAGAAAGAGCCGCTATGCAAAAACAGCTGAAAAAGATGCTGGATAGCCTTACAGACCGGCAACGGGAGGCTGTATATCTTCGTTATACCCAAGGACTTAGCTATGAGGAAATCGGGAAATTGATGGGAATACAACCTAAAGCAGCACAGAAATTAGTGTATCGGGCTATCGAACAAATGCGTAAAATTCAGCCTCAAATTATTTATTTTTTCCTTTTCGGTTATTTTCTTTAATTTTCGTGGGGGTATTTTTGTTCTTTGCGTGTTTTTAAAGTGAAACCGTAAAAAGAACGAGTATGCATTCAGATCGAATACCCGAATCGACAAAACAATGGCTACAAAATGAAGACTTCATATTGTGGTGTCTGGCTCCTACCCAGGAATCGGAAGAATGGTGGGTTAATTATCAAAAAGAGCATCCCGAAGATCAAGCATCCCTACAGGAGGCCCGCAAAATCATATTATCTGCCCGGCTGAATCCGGTTCAGCGCTTACCCGAAGAATCAGAAAGATTGCGGGCACGTATAGAGACAAGCATGGAGCGTCGTGATAAGAGACATCGTTTTATCTTATTTACCCGTTATGCTGCCGCCTGTGTACTAATATTAGGTATTGTTTCTTTCTGGTTGATTCATTCTTTTCAGACGTCCGGAACTGCTGATGATCTGCTTGTCAATGTGAAAGCAGATACTCTGTATCAGAAAGTAATGCTGATAAGAGATGATGCGGAAGCGATTCAGATAGAGAATAATGCCGTCATTACTTATGATAGCAATATTACTATTCAATCCGATGGTAAGGAAACAGAGATAATCAAAGAGGGAGCGGTTCAACCCGGAAAACAAAATACACTGATAGTTCCTTATGGTAGCCATTCATCCATTGTATTGGCAGACGGATCGAAAGTATGGATTAATTCCGGAAGTAAATTACGTTTCCCTTCCTCTTTTGGTCCGGGCGAACGCAGGATAAAAGTAGAAGGAGAGATTTATATAGAAGTTGCCAAAGATACTTCCCGGCCTTTTTATGTAGAGACACCCCAACTGACAGTTAATGTATTGGGAACAAAGTTTAATGTGTCTGCCTATGCTGATGATGCATTGCAATCCGTGGTGTTGGTAGAAGGAAAAGTAAATGTAAAAGCAAACTCCAATGAAGATTTTGTCCTTTTGCCTAATCAGCGTTTTAAGTTGAGTGATGGGATATCCGGCATCGACGAAGTTAATGCTTACGATTATATTTCATGGAAAGATGGCGTACTTCAGTTCCGGGGTGAGACAATGAAAGATATTATCCAACGGCTAAGTCGCTACTATAATGTATCTATCACATGTACGCCGGAAGTTGCGCAAAAGTGTACAATGGGAAAACTTATCTTATTTGATGATATAGAACAAGTCATGAAAACCTTCTCGTTGCTGTACGATGTCCAGTGTACAATTGAAGCGGGAAGTATAAAAATCGAGTAATAACCCTAAAAATTTAATGCCTATGAATAAACCACAGAAATGAAGCCTTTGTAAAAAAGAAGTTCGGAAGAGAGGCAACTCTTCCGAACCCGTGAGATTTAAATTTTTCAATTACTTATGAAAAACCTAAAAATTGATACGCAAAAATATGGAAAATTCCTATTACAATCATGCAAATAGGGCATATTTTCTTTGTAAATCATATCTGTTTGTGAAATTTTTTGTTATTTTTCTATTTATAGCGAATGTAACTCTCGCTAATGGAAATGGAACGAGCGAACTCTATGATATAAAGAAAGGGACTCTACTGGAATATTTTAAAGATATAGAGAAAGAAACAGGCTACGTTTTCATCTATTCGAAAGATATCCGACCTAGTTTAAATCAAGTTGTCAGTGTAGATCTATCCAGGAAGAAGACAATCACAGAAAAATTGTCAGCCTTGTTTGAAAAGACAAATCTGGTATATGAAATAAATGGAAAACAGATTGTTGTAAAGAGAAAAACGGCAGTGAAAAAGAATCTTTCTTCGCAGCCACAGGAGCCTCGGAGAATAACCGGTACTATTACCGATACAAAAGGAGAACCGATTATCGGTGCCAATATCAAGGAAGTCGGTACATTTAACGGCATAATTTCCGATATAAACGGGCGCTTTGCCTTATCTGTAAATCCGAATGCAGTTTTGGAAATCAGTTATATCGGTTATGTCACGACGACAGTACCTGTAAAAGACAATAAAGTGCTTTCTATTGAAATAAAAGAAGCCGAGCAAAGTCTGGAGGAAGTCGTTGTTGTCGGCTACGGAAAGCAGAAGAAAGAAAGTGTGACAGCATCTATCGCTTCTATTTCGAGGAAAGAACTGGTACAGACACAACAATCCAATATTAGTAACATGCTGGTAGGACGAATGCCGGGATTGATTGCTTTTCAAAGAAGTGGTGCTCCCGGCGAAGACGCTTCCAGTCTGTTAATCAGAGGTGTCAGTACATTTACAGACAACACGGCTCCTTTAATAATGATCGATGGCATCGAACGAACTAATTTTGACGGCATAGATCCGAATGAAGTTGAATCATTGAATATACTTAAAGATGCTTCGGCAACAGCGATCTATGGAGTAAAGGGAGCTAACGGCGTAGTATTAATTACTACCCGTAAAGGGGAAAGAGGGCGTCCCCGGTTGAGCTATTCGGGTAATTTTGCTTTGCAGCAATCTACCCAGCTCCCCAGTTATCTGAATAGTGCGGATTATGCAACTTTATACAATGAAGCTTTAGAAAATGACTCCCGGGTTTCGGGTTCTACCTACCAACCGAAATTCACGGATAAAGATATTGAATTGTACAGAAATGGCTTTGATCCGATTTTGCATCCGAACACTAACTGGATAGACGATTTTCTTAGAAAGTTTTCTACCCGCACTCAACATAACATCAACCTTTCGGGTGGTACAGAACGTGTGAAATACTTTATATCGGGAAGTTATTTCGATCAGACCGGTATCTATAAACATACCAAGATAGATTCGGATCATGATGTAAATCCCCGTAACACCCGTTATAACTTCAGAACTAATTTCGATTTTCAGATAACGCGGGACTTTTCGGCAACTGTTCAAATGGCCGCCCAGATAGGTAGAGTGATTACTCCGGGCTCCGGTAACAGTGGAATCTGGCAAGCTATTTCTTTTGCCAATCCCTTGAGCTCTCCGGGATTGGTGGACAATAAAATTGTCCGCATACAGGATGGATTGGGAAGCGTCAATCCCTGGCAAACCTTATTAAGCAACGGTTATCAGAAAGATAATAGAAATAACATCAATACAACATTACGTCTGAATTATGATTTATCATCTTTGCTGACCAAAGGTTTGTCCGTACACGGGAGTATCGCGTATGATAGCTATTATTACAGCCGTAAGAAATATTCGAAAACCTTTCCTTATTATCTTGCGCGCCGTGATGCGGAAGATCCGGATTACATCTATCTGATCCCCCAATCAGAAGAGAGTATCTGGTCTGTAAGTACCGGATGGGATAAGAACCGGAAAGTATATATGGAGTTTGGAATTGATTATAATAGAACTTTCGGGCTTCATAAAACGACAGCACTTATTCTGTATAATCAGAGTAAATACTATTCCCCCTCCCTTCAATATTATGTACCTAATGCTTATCAGGGATTGGTAGGACGATTGACCTATGAATATGCCTCCCGTTATTTGGCAGAATTCAATATGGGATACAACGGAACCGAGAATTTTGCCAAAGGCAAACGGTTCGGATTTTTTCCTGCTGTTTCATTAGGTTGGGTCATCAGTGAAGAAAAGTTTTTTCCGAAAAACAATATCGTTAAATATCTAAAGGTGAGAGGGTCCTACGGAGAGGTAGGAAACGATCAGATAGGTGGTGATCGATTTTTGTATCTGCCGTCTTCTTATGGAGCAGCGAGCGATTCGGGTGTGAACAAGTATAATTTCGGTTTGGCTTCCAATCCGTATACTTCACTGATGATTGTTGAAAATAAAATCGGTAATCCTGATTTGACTTGGGAAAAGGCGAAAAAGATGAATGTCGGTGTAGATATTAATCTGTTCAATAATTGTCTGACTGCTTCATTTGATATATTCAAAGAAAAACGAAATAACATATTAGCCAACAGATCAACATCCCCCATGATTATAGGCGCTAATCTTCCTGCATATAATTTTGGAGAAATGGAAAATCGCGGTTGGGAAATGGACCTTAATTTTAGACATCATATACAAGATTTCCATTATTGGGCACGCTTCAATTATTCATTTGCGAGGAATGAAATCATCTACATGGATGAAGTGCAGAAGAGATATGATTATCAGATGACTACCGGAAGAAGAAAGAATCAGTTTTTCGGACTGATTTTTGACGGATACTATAACTCGTGGGAAGAAATCAATGCATTAGACCGTCCTAAAAGTTCATGGAGCGGGAATCAGTTGCAACCGGGAGACGTCAAGTATATAGACGTCAACCAGGATGGAGTGATTGATGATTACGACATGGTCCCGATAGGATACACCCCCGTACCGGAGATTATTTACGGTTTCTCATTCGGAGCGCAATATAAAGGATTTGATTTCTCCATCTTATTTCAGGGAGCCGACAATGTATCCATTAAATATTTCGGACGGTCGATGTGGCCTTTCGCGAAAGGAGAAGAGAGTGCGAAATCTCTGATAAAAGAACGTTGGACACAGGAACGGTATGAGGCAGGAGAAAAGATCACCTTTCCCCGTTTGTCTCTGAATCCCAACGGAGAAACCGATCACAACTATCGTCCTTCTACTCTTTGGATACGGGATGCCAGTTATTTGCGATTGAAAAACCTCGAAGTAGGATATACATTTACCGGAGGTTTTGTCAAACGGCTTAACCTGAATAGTGTAAGATTATATTTCAACGGTTCCAATTTATTCACGTGGACAGATGTGGTAGATCTGGACCCGGAAGCACCTTCGAGAAGTGGAAATGTTGAAATCAATACATATCCGTTGCAGAAAGTATATAATATTGGTCTTAATATAAATTTTTGATAATCATGAAAAGAATAACATATATATGTGCAATACTTCTGTCGTCTGTATTGATGTTTTCGTGTAGTGACTATCTGGAAGCTCCGCCCTCTGTCGATTTGGATGAAGACGGTGTCTTTGCCGACAGGACTTTGACAGAACAATACATAACAGGCATCTATGCAGAAGGTATGCCGCTGGGGTTCTCGATGGGAAGTAGCGGGATCGACCGTAAACTGTGTGCAACCTCAACCCTGGCAGGAGCGTGTGATGAAGCCGAACAAGGTGCAAACTGGGGGAAGGGCAATGCCTCGTGGAACGTGGACAATCATAACAACAGCAGCATAGACTGGGATGAAGACCCCCGTCACAACACCCGTTGGCAGACATTACGAAAATGCAATATCGTGCTTGAACGTATTGACGAAGTGCCCGATGATCCGGGAGACGTTGATTTTAAGAAACGTTCCAGAGGCGAAGCCTATTTTATGCGGGCTTTGGTCTTCTGGGAAGGAGTATATAGATATGGTGGACTGCCTATAATATACCGTAGAATAAATCCGTCGGAAGATGGTAAACTACCCCGTAATACATTTTCCGATTGTGTAGACTCCATTCTTGTCGATTGTGACCGGGCTGCCTCCATATTACCGGATTATTATACGAATTCGATATTGGTGGGACGGGCAAACAGGATAGCCGCCTTAGCTCTCAAATCCAGAGTACTCCTGTATGCGGCGAGTCCTTTGTTCAATACCGACGATCCGTACCTTCCTTTAAGTGGAAATAATGACCTGATAGGATATGGAAACTATAGTAAAGAACGCTGGAATGAAGCTGCTAAAGCAGCCAAGGCAGCCATTACCGCTGTTGAATCTTCTGGCTATTATGACTTGTACGATGAGGGAACACCTGAAACAAATTACGAACATGTGTGGACTGCTCCCGATAACAAAGAAATAATTCTGGCCAACAAGAAATACCGGAATTTCACAACAAGCAGTCATCCCATAACAAGCAATATACCGGCATGGGCGGGAAGTAGTTGGAGCGACGGCGGTCTTTTTACAACCTTCAATTTCGTGCGTTTCTATGAGAAAAAAGACGGGAACCAACAAACATGGAATATGGATGGTGGCGATGATCTGCTTGAAAAGTACGACGAACTGGACCCTCGTTTTGCGCAAACCATTGCAGCACATGGAGCTAACTGGAATACAGAGATTGGAATTCTTAATTTTCTGCCCGGTGGAGCTCACAATGTAGCCAATGATAAAACGAAACACCTGGTTCGCAAATGGGTACCTCGCGTACTAAGAGCAACGGCTCCGCGCAACTCCACTAATATGGACTGGATTGTCTTCCGGGTAGCCGAACTCTATCTGAATTATGCAGAAGCTTTGAATGAATATTATGAAACTCCCCCGAAAGAAGCATTCGATGCAGTCCTGAAAGTTCGTGAACGCTCCGGAATGCCGGGCTTTCCTTCCACTTTGAATAAAGAGCAGTTCAGGGAGAAACTGCGAAGAGAACGAGCCGTGGAACTGGCTTATGAAGATCATCGTTTCTGGGATATACGACGTTGGCTGATAGCCGATGATGAAGGTGTTATGAAAGGTGCCATGTATGGATTGCAGCTCTCCGCTGTTACAGGAGCACCGGGTAAAGTACATTACAAACCTTATGTCTTTGAAAACAGATTATGGAGTGACCGTTCTTATTTACATCCTATCAAGCAGACCGAAATAGATAAAGGGTATATGCTTCAGAATCCGGGATGGTAAATATGTTCAATCAACTAAAAATAAAAGGTATGACAATAATAAACAGTATATACAAAGGGAAGCGTTATGCTATACTTTTGACTACTATTCTCACTTTTTATGCTCCCGTTTTGTTTGCTCAACACATAGCCGACTCTGCACTTGTAGAAGTCGCCAATGGGCAACAACCGGAATGGAGGCGAACAAGTGCCATTTCTTCCATACGTGGGGAAGATTTGATGAAAACTACTTCCGCAAGCTTGGGAAATAGTCTGCAAGGACAGCTTCCCGGACTAACATTGTTGCAACAAAGCGGAGAGCCCGGCTATGATTTCTCTATCGCGAATCTCTACCTCCGGGGACGTACTTCCTATGCAAGCGGACAAAAAATGCTGGTATATGTCGACGGTTTCGAAGCCCCGATTGAAAGTCTGTCCACTGCGGAAATCGAGTCTGTAACATTATTGAAAGACGCTTCGGCTCTGGCTTTATATGGTATGCGTGGTGCAAATGGTGTTTTATTGGTGACAACCAAGAAAGGATGCGTTTCCGCTCCGCAAGTCAGTATCCGTTTACAAACGGGAATACAACAACCGTTGGGCGTTCCCGATCCTATCAATGCGTATGATTATACCACCTTATACAATCAGGCGCGTGTGAATGACGGATTGCCTCGTTTATACACTCCAGAGGAATTGAATGCCTATCAGAACAACACCGATCCTTACTTTTACCCCAATGTAAACTGGAAAAAGGCCATTTTGAATAATACAGCTCCTTTGAGTATGGCTGATTTAAGTTTTAAAGGAGGAGGAGATGTGGTGCAATACTATGTAATGATGAATCTTTTGCAGAACATCGGTTTCTACAAAGACACCGATAAAAAACGCCGGGAAAACTCGAATGCCTATTATGCGAGCTTTAATTTCAGGTCTAATTTGAATATCCAGATAAGCAAACACCTGTCTACCGGACTCAATTTTAGCGGGAGTGTAGGTAATCGCTCTATTCCCGGAGGCAGCAGTTCTGCCAACGGACTTTTGGGAGCGATATGGAGAACAGCTCCGAATGCATTTCCGGTGTACAACCCCGACGGATCGTATGGAGGAAATGCCGCTTTTACCAACCCGGTCGGTAATATCGTCAGCAGAGGGCTTTATAAAGAAAACAGCCGGACTTTCCAACTGATTTTTATGCCTAAATACGACCTGGAGAAACTGACAAAGGGATTAAGTGTCAGTGCCGGTATTGCCTACAACAACTATATGGCGGATTCATCTATAAAGAATCAGAATTATGCCCGTTATTCTCTTTCCAAAGGAGCAGGGGGAGAGGTGCTATATACACCCTACGGCGCTGATTCTCCTTTGGAATCCGATGAAGGATTCCGTACAGACTGGAGTCGTCTGAACTTTAAGGCACAGTTGGATTATGATCGCGTTTTCAAGCAACATCAACTCACTGCCAGCATCTTTTTCCTGTCTGATTTATATCAGAAATATGGAAGTCGTGATGACATTAAATACTTGAATTATGCAGGGCGGGTAACTTACTCTTATAATCAAAAATACATAGGAGAATTTGCAGCTTCATATACAGGTTGTGATGATTATGCTCCTGGAAAAAGATATGGATTCTTTCCCGCTTTCTCCGCCGGATGGATACTGTCGAAAGAAAACTTCATGAAAAATATCAACTGGGTTGAATATTTGAAACTAAGAGCATCTATCGGACTGGTTGGAAACAATCAGAATGAGAACGGACGTTATCTGTTCGACCAGACTTATAGCAGTAACGGCTCCTATTTTTTAGGTACAGGGTCGTCATCAACAGGCGGGTTTCGGGCAGATATGATTGCCAATCCCGATATTAGTTGGGAGAAGGAACGTGTATTCAATATCGGATTGGATGCAGTTTTACTGAAAGGGCTGTCGGTAGAATTCGATTATTTCCATAAAGAAAGATATGATATCCTGTCACAGCCGTATTCCACTATTCCCGGATTTGTTGGAGCCTCTTATGGCGACATATTGCCTTATATGAATGTAGGTAAAGTAAAGAATCAAGGTTTCGAGGGTACGATCAGGTACGAAAGCAGTCTTAAAAATAACTTCAACTATTACGTTGAAACATCGGCGTGGTATGCAAAGAATGAAATTGTCGATATGGCGGAAGAAGTGAAACTCTACGATTATCAATATCGTAAAGGACGTTCCGTGAATACTCCTTTTGTACTTGTTGCTGACGGACTGTATCAGGAGAGTGATTTCGATTCGAATGGAAGTCTGAAGTCACATTTACCGGTACCGCAGTTTGGAGAAGTAAACCCCGGTGATATAAAATATATCGATAAAAATGGTGATGGAGTAGTCGATTCCAATGACTCCTATCCTGTGGGATATTCTAATATTCCGGAGTGGAATTATGCTTTGAAAATAGGCTTTGAATGGAAAGGGATAGACGTTGAGGCTTTATTTCATGGCGTTGCCAATAGAGACATCTATTTGAGCGGGCCGTTGGCTTATTCCTTTACCGACAATGGCTCTGCTTCAAAACTGGCTCTCGACAGCTGGACACCGGAGAATCCCAATGCTTCTTATCCCCGTTTGTCTACCCGGACATTTGAAAACAATTACCGGATATCTACATATTGGAAAAGAAACGGAAACTACTTCAGAATGAAGAATATCCGGATTGGATATACCTTCCCCCAGTCAATAGCAAGAGCGATAAAATTGTCCAGATTGTATGTGTATGCTAATGCGAGCAATCTTTTCACCGTGAGTCATCTTGACGGATTGGCCGACCCGGAAAGCAGTTCTTTGATTACATATCCGTTGACACGTTCCTACAACCTGGGAATAAAAATTGATTTTTAATAGGTAAGAACAAAAATATAATAATTATGAAATACCCAATAGGTTTATCTATCATATTGAATGCTCTTGCTGCTATCAGCATATTGTCCGGATGCAGTGATTATCTGGACAGAGAGTATGATTCGTTTATCGACAACGAGATGACCTTTACTTCCTATGAACGTACAAGCAAATTTCTAGTCAATGCTTATCGGTATCTGCCTGATGGTTTCAACCGTATCGGTTCCGAAGCTATGTTGGATGCCGCTACCGATGATGCCGAACATGCTAATGCCTCCTGCAACATCCAGCACTTCAACACCGGAGCCTGGAATTCAAGGTCCAATCCGGATGATTTGTGGAATAAGTATTACGCAGGAATTCGCATAGCGAATGAATTTATAGAAAATGTAGACAGAGTGAATCTGGATAAATACAGACTCGATCCGGATAATCAGAATGAATATCAGAACCGTCTGAATGACTTGAAAACATGGAAATATGAGGCCCGTTTTTTAAGAGCGTTTTTCCATTTCGAGCTGGTGAAACGTTTCGGACCTGTACCTGTGATTACTTCTACACTATCCGTCAATGCGGATTATTCGGAGACTCCACGCCCGTCTATGGACGATTGCATCTCATTCATCTCCAGCGAATGTGATAAGGTAGCCGAAGTGCTCGATTTAACTCCGGGACGAGGAATCGATTCGGATTTGGGACGTGCAACGAAGGGAGCCGCATTGGCTTTGAAAAGCAGAGTTTTATTGTATGCGGCCAGTCCCTTGTATCTGGACTGGCAGAATTTTTCGGAAAGCGATCTTCCTTCCGATATGGAGAAATGGAAAGCTGCGGCACAGGCTGCGAAAGACGTAATTGATCTGGGCATATATTCGTTGTATGGCAGTTATGCCACTTTATTCAAGAATAACTTTCAGAATTCCGAGTTTATTCTGATGCGTCGTTATGGAAACAATTCCGACTTTGAAAAATACAACTTTCCTGTCAGTTATGGTGGGGTAGGCGGCATCAATCCTTCGTTGAATCTGGTAGACTCTTATGAAATGAAAGATGGCAGCTATTTTAGTTGGGAGAATGAGGAAAATGCCGTTCGTCCGCAATTCTACCGGGATGACAGGTTGAATGCTACCATTCTGCTGAATGATTCCGTTTGGAAAAGCACGGCGGTAGAGAATTGGGACGGTGGAAAAGACGGTCTGGGCGTTACCAATGCAACCAAAACCGGATTCTATCTGAAAAAATACCTCAATGAAGATGTGAATATCCAAACCGGCGGAGGAAGTCAGGGACATATCTGGCCGTTGTTTCGTTTAGCGGAGATTTACCTGAATTATGCGGAAGCCTTGAACGAATACGATCCCGAAAATGCGGATATAGCAGAATACGTCAATCGAGTGCGCAGCCGTGCCGGACAACCGAATCTGCCTTCCGGATTGACGCAGGACGAAATGCGTGAGCGTATCCGGCGTGAACGTCGTGTCGAACTGGCATTTGAGGAGCATCGTTCGTGGGATGTAAGACGGTGGAAGATTGCGCAAGAAACACTCGGAGGAGATTTGCTAGGTCTTGAAATCACCCGTAAGAATCAGGCTCGAAGAGCTGTTACCCGGAATTCCGTAATACCGGCTAACGAAGTTCCGGAAGGATGGCATTATTACGATGGAGACGAATTCAATGATTTGGTCATAAACAACTCATATTGGGGACAGTATGGAAGCGACACTCCGGTAGGAAACTCCCAGTATGGACAACCCACCGGAAATATCCAGACTTATCGTAAAAAACAGATTACGATTGAGAAAGGGAGTGGCGGATTGAGCTTTGCCCGGATAGCAGCCACCAAGGACGACAATCCACCGGCTCCGACATTAAGCACTGCCAGTACGAGAGAAGGATGGTGGTCGGGAGCTTTGTCCAGCCGGGATACCGACAAATATGGTTATCAGGGGAAATATTACCCTCTGCATTCCCGCATTGAGATTCGTGCAAAAATACCTTATATATATGGTATATGGATGGGACCGTGGTGTCGTCATTATGCAGGAGCCAGTGTTGCGGAACTTGACATCGAAGAGTTTTTCGTCAAGGAATTTGAGAATACGGCTTCACCCCGCCGGCTTAGCCAGGCTTTACATTTGCATGATAATAAAACAGGCAATCTGGGAATCAACGTGAATGGGTACGGACGACATACAGTGCTTGATTTTGATCCGGGAGCAGACTTCCATACGTATGGCGTTCAGGTAGATCCGGACCCGGTTTCTCCGGATAAGCATGCTATCATCAGCTACCTGTTGGATGGTAAAGTAACCAATACATTCAAGACGATTGACTATGATGACAGATATAATACATTTATAACCAAAGCAATAGCGGAGGGAAGAGAAAAGCGAACCTGGGACATTGCGATAACCGGACAAATCGGAGGAAAGAATGAAAATGGTATCGGCTATCCCGAAGACAGGAATGCCAATTTGAGAAACGTTTCGATGGATGTAGATTGGGTACGTGTATTTACCCGGGATGAAACAGAACCAGAGATTCCTGAAAAGCCGGAATATCCCGTCGAGAAGTTTGATTATTCCCGTGCTGTGGTAGAAAAGAGAGTGTTTGATTCTAAAATGTATTGGTATCCCATACCTGAAAGTGAGATTCTGCAGTTGAAGAACTGGAAACAGAATCCGGGTTGGTAAATCATTAAAAAGAAATATCATGTTGAAAATAAAGATTCTAATAATCATATTTTGCTGTATCGGGGTGGTGAAAGCCCAAACCGTTATTCCTCCTTCATCAGAAACCCCTCCCGGATGGATTTATTACGATGGAGACGAGTTTAACGGAGATGTGATTGACTCCCGGTATTGGGGAATATATGGTTCCCCAAAAGTGGGGCGACCCACCTATAATCAGGAAAATAAAGCCATGCTTCAGACATATCGTCCGGAGCAGGTCTTTATCGAAACCCTTCCTACAGGAGAGAAGATTTGTCGAATTCGCTCATTCAAAAGTAAAGATGCGCCCAGTCCCGTTCATCCCAGTGTGAAGAGTAAGACCGGATGGTGGTCGGGAGCGCTGTCCAGCAGAGATTCCGATACGGAGAAATATTATCCTCTTTTCTGCCGCATAGAGATCAAAGCCAAAGTCCCATATCTATATGGGCTTTGGAATGCACTTTGGTTGAGGCATTATAAAGGAGCTGGAGTAGCCGAAATAGATATACTGGAGTTTTTTACCAAAGCTTTCGGGGAAAATCCTTATCCGGCCAAAGCGAATCAAACCTTGCATTTGTTCAATTCGGAAACGCAAAAGTTGGGAATCAATCTACCCAAAGGTCAGATACGATATACTGAAATCGGAGACGATAAGCCGGGAGATAATTTCCATGTATATGCGGTTCAGATAGATCCCGATCCTGTTGATAACAATCATGCCATCATTACGTTTCTGATAGATAATAAAGTCAATTACCAGATACATACCCGTACACAGTTGGGGGATGCATATACTGATTTTATCACTAAGGCTCGTAAAGAGGATCGGCTGGACAGAGTTTGGGATATTGCTATCACCGGGCAGGTAGGAGCATTTGACAAGTTGGATGTCGGCTATCCTGCGGAGGAATTGCAGCAATTTGATTTCGATATTGATTGGATAAGAGTTTATGTTCGCGATCCGCATACCCGGATCGTCGGAAATAGTAAACTACCTCATACTCCGGAAGCGGATTCATTTGTTAAAGATTTGCTCTCACGGATGACTGTGGAAGAGAAGATCGGCCAGTTATCCCAATACGTAGGCCGTACCCTTTTAACCGGTCCTGAATCAGAATATTTGAGCGATTCATTGATAGCACGCGGACTTGTAGGTTCTGTTTTGAATATATCCGGTGCAAAGACATTGCGTGATTTGCAGGAAAAGAATATGCGTCATTCCCGGATAAAGATACCGATTCTTTTTGGGATGGACGTGATTCATGGATATAAGACAATCTTTCCGACTCCTTTGGCGGAATCGTGTAGTTGGGATTTAGCAGCGATCGAACGAGCTGCCAAGATTGCTGCGATTGAATCCTCGGCAGCCGGACTACATTGGACGTTCGCTCCTATGGTCGACATCGCAAGAGACGCCCGTTGGGGCAGGGTAGTGGAAGGAGCAGGAGAAGACACCTACCTGGGAAGTGAAATAGCCAAAGCAAGAGTGAATGGTTTTCAGTGGAATCTTTGGGAGAATAATTCAGTATTGGCATGTGCAAAGCATTGGGTAGCTTACGGACTTCCCCAGGCGGGAAGAGATTATGCTCCGGTGGATATGTCGGAACGGACTTTGTTTGATACTTATCTACCTCCTTTTAAGGCTTGCATTGATGCGGGAGTACTTACTTTTATGAGTGCTTTCAATGATATAAATGGTATTCCTGCGTCCGCACATCCGTTCCTGCTCAAAGACTTATTGAGAGGGCAATGGAATTTCAATGGTTTTGTGGTAAGCGATTGGGAAGCAGTGAAGCAGCTGGTGGCGCAGGGAGTGGCGGAAGACGATAAAGACGCTACCCGTCTGGCTTTCAATTCCGGCATCGACATGGATATGACAGATGGGCTCTATAATAAATACATGAAAGAACTGATAGAAGCCGGTAAAATCAGTATGGAAGATGTCGACAATTCCGTCAGTCGGATTCTGCATATCAAATATGCTTTGGGACTGTTTGTTGATCCATATAAATTCTGTAATGAAGAATACGAATCGCAGACAATCATGAAAAAAGAATTTCTGGATGCAGCACTGGACATGGCTCATAAATCGGCTGTCCTGCTGAAGAATGACAATCATACATTACCGCTGGCAAAAAATGTCCGTTCCATTGCCGTGGTAGGTCCGCTGGCCGATAATCAGACCGAACTGCTGGGCTCGTGGAGAGCAAGAGGGGAAGATCGCCATGTGACGACTGTATTGCAGGGCATAAAGAACAAAATCGGCGGTAACAAAACGAAAGTTGGATATGCCCGTGGTTGCGATTTTGACGGAGAAGATAAGTCAGGATTCAAAGAAGCAGTGAAATTGGCTTCCAAAAGTGATATGGTGATTGCCGTTGTCGGTGAAAAAGCTTTGATGAGTGGCGAATCGAGAAGCCGTGCCCAACTGGATTTGCCGGGTGTGCAGGAAGAATTGATAAAAGAACTGGTTGCCACAGGGAAACCCGTTGTCGTCGTATTGATGAATGGGCGTCCGCTGTCTATCGAATGGGTGGACAAGAACGTATCGGCCATTCTCGAAACCTGGTTTTTAGGTACTTCTGCAGGAACCGCTATTGCTGATATACTGTTCGGTGATTATAATCCTTCCGGAAGATTGACCATTTCTTTTCCACGGGTAGAGGGACAAGTACCGATTTACTATAACTATAAGAAATCCGGACGTCCGGGAGATATGCTCCATTCCTCAACCACCCGGCATATCGATGTTCCGAATGCTCCGCTCTATCCTTTTGGTTACGGTTTGAGTTATACCACATTCAGTTATTCAGCTCCGCAGAGCACCCAAAAAGAATATACGCGACAGGAGACCATCTCCGTTTCGGTGACAGTAACCAATACCGGAGACAGAGATGGCGAAGAGACTGTGCAACTGTATGTGAATGATAAAGTTGCTTCTGTTGTGCGTCCGGTAAAGGAGTTGAAGGCATTCAAGAAAATATTCCTGAAAGCGGGGGAGTCAAAGACCGTTCAGTTTGACATTTCTCCTTTAGCTTTAGGCTTTTATGATGCTGCCATGAACTATGTGGTAGAACCCGGTGAATTTGAAATTATGACCGGCTGCAACAGTAATGATTTACAAACCATATCGGTCAAACTAATAAATTAGAAGGAGGAACCGTTCTATGAGAAATTGGATAATTGTATTTTTTGTCATCTTTGCCGCTCGGCTTTCTGCACATGACGGTGACAGTATAAAGATCACACACGGTCCTTACCTGTGTGATATGAGTACCGACGGCGTGACAGTGGTATGGACTACAAACAAACCTGCTCTTTCGTGGGTGGAAGTGGCGCCTGCCGGTGAAGATCATTTCTATGGGAAGGAACGTCCGCGATATTACGATACGGAGTCCGGACGTAAGCGGGCCAATGATACAATCCACCGTGTACGCATCAAACATTTGGAACCCGGCAGGGAATACAGATACCGGATTTTTTCGAGAGAAGTTGTCTCCTGGCCTTCGAGTGACTGGGTAACTTATGGATTGATTGCTGCTTCAAATGTATACAAGCAAGAACCTTTCAGATTCAGAACTTTCGACGACCGGAAGAAAGAAATTTCCTTTCTGGTATTAAATGATATTCACGGGCGGAGTGACTATATGAAGTCTCTGTGTCGGGAAGTAGATTTCAAATCTCTTGATTTCGTTTTGCTTAATGGAGATATGTCGTCATGGGTAGAGGGGCAGGAGCAGATATGTAAAGATTATATTGATGCTTGTGTCGAATTGTTTGCGTCCGAAGTGCCTATTGTTTTCAATCGGGGAAACCATGAAACACGTGGAGTTTATTCCGATGCGTTGATAAAGTATTTTCCTACGTCTACCGGAACTTTTTATTATCGTTTCAACATAGGTAAGGTTTGTTTTCTTGTTCTTGATTCCGGTGAAGATAAGCCGGATTCGGATTTGGAGTATGCCGGTATTGCCGACTATGACAATTACCGAGAAGAAGAAACCCTATGGTTGCGGAGTGTGGTGGAAGAAAACGATTTTAAGCAATCATCCCTTCGGATCGCATTCCTGCACATCCCGCCGACGATAGGCAACTGGCATGGAAACTATCATTTGCAGCAAACCTTGTTGCCCGTTTTAAATACGGCTGGAATTGATCTGATGTTATCCGGACACACTCATAAATATTATTTCCGTGAATCAGAACCCGATAAAGCCAACTTTCCCATCCTTGTCAATGATAATAACAGCTATCTGCTTTGTAAGATAAAAGATGGAAAAATGGTGATTGATGTGGTAGGAGCGAATGGAAAAGACAAGAAGCAACATCAGTTTGATGTGAAATTTTAGTCAAATACCATTAGATTCCAATAGTATAGTTATTTATAATTTAATGTAATCATGAAGATGAAAACTATAATAAAATTATTATTTGTATTTTCGTTGCCATTTATTTTCTGTCGTTGTGCCGACGACGGGATACACTATGAACGGGAAATCAATGTTCCCGAAGGTATCTATCTGACGGGGAGTGCGTCCCAATTCTCGGTAGAGGCAATCAATGGTAAAATGAATGTGATAAAAGAGGGCACTTTGGTCGCATTGAACACATGGCTGACATCCAGCGGAGATTTTTATATCTCTTTAGTCGGACCGGATGGGCAACCCGTTTATTATGGGCAGGGAGCGCTTTTGCAAAACGACAACAGTGAGGTGCCAACTTATTCTTTGGCTCCTGGAACCGGCGGTTTCAGAGTAATGGAAGATGGATTGTATCAGCTAATTGTGAATCCTTTATTGAAACAGGTTAATATTGTTCCATTCAATTTCCGTTTGACGAGTAAATTCGAACTGACAGAAGACGGTGAAAACGAACTCTTTCTTCAAAAACCGTCTTACGACCATATTAACCATGTGGCTACCTGGGTGTCCAGTGGCGAGTTAGAAGTGATATTACCGGCAGAGTTTTCGTTTAATTATACCGATAATACGTCTTTTGATGTGAAGGAAACAGATACGGAGAAATATACATTCTCTTCTATGTACACCGGAACGGGAGGAAGTATAAAAATGAATGTTTTAACTGAAGAATATGCCGAACTAACCAACCAGTCGCAAGTGCAGCTCAATCTTAAAAACAAAGGTGAGTATAAAGTAACGCTTCAATATGAAGTCTTGACAGGAAAATTCTTTGCGAAGATGACGGGCAATGAGATCATAGAACCCGAACCGGAGGGGTATCCAGAGAAACTATATATGATTGGAGATGAATTTGGAAACTGGAATTGGAATTCGACAAATGTGGTAGAGATGGCCCCTGTGGGACAGCTTGGCAATGGTGCATTCTGGACTATCAAGTATTTCAATGCTGGTCAGGGAATTAAATGGGCATCGGAAAAATCTGATGCGGAAAGTTTTGCCTCTTTGGGTACAAATGTCAATTATGTTGTAGGCAGTAACGGAAGAGCGACGGTAGAAACAAGCGGCCTGTATTTGGTATATGTAGATATGAACCGTAATCTTATAACTTTTGAGAAACCTGCCGTTTATGGAATAGGTGAGTGTTTTGACGGACAGGAAGTATCGTTCGATCTTTCCGGGCAGAATTTCTCTGCTGTCACTACAACACAAGGCAATCTTCAGATGTATGCAACTTCCGACTATAACAATAGAGACTGGAACACTATGGAATTCAACATCTATAATGGACAAATCTATTATCGTGGTGTAGGTGCTACACTGGAACCGGTTCCTGTTGCTTCTAATATACCAATAGAACTTGATTTCTCTCAAGATAAAGGTAAAATAGCTGTGACTTTTGCCTCTCCAAGTGATGTCCCCTCAACAGCGAAGGCTATTTATATGGTTGGCGATGAATTTGGAAACATGAATTGGGGCTCGGATGGGGTTATCTCATTAGATAAGGTTTGGAACAGTGCCGACCGATGGATACATATTAATTATTTCAATGCCGGAACTAAACTTCGTTTCTCTACATCCAAGATATTTGGTGATGGAGAGTTTACCGGACTGACTAATAATGTGGGCTTCGAAATCTCTGACGAAGGACTGGTGGTTATCCCCCAAAGTGGTACTTATATCATTTTCGTTGATTTAGGTTCGAAGACCATCTCCATCCAAAAGCCTGTAATCTATGGGTATGGAACGGCAGCCGGAGGAAACAACGAAAAGATCTTGCCTTTTACGGAAAGTAGCGACGGGAAAACATTCTCTGTTACTTTACCTAATGGAGGACGTTTCAGAATACATCCTTATATTCCTGCTTTTGATAATCTTAATCCTTCATTTGGTGCTTGGAAACGCGAATATGCTGTTAATCCGGAGACTCTTGAAATCTATTTGCGTAAAGAGGGCATGGATGAACCGAACAAAGATTATGTATGGGCTGCCAACACTATAATAACTCTTGATTTCAGGGCAGCGAAAGGAACGATAGTAGTTCCTTAGCCCGGTCTGCTCCAAGAAAAATTGTAGCTGATTATATTTTTATATCACTTTTACCCTCACACCCTCACACCTTCGTTCAATCCCTTTATTCATCGTGGTTGCAAGGTGTGAGGGAACGTGTGGCAGTAGGGTGAGGGTAAAAAGTTACCCTCACCCTATTTAATTTTAGTTTTACTTTTAATTTGTTGATTTATAGTGAAATACACTTCTGCTTGGATGTAAATAACTAATCTCATATCTCACTATTTTGATCCTTTTTCTATCATATAAATGCCGAAAGTGTGTCATTAGTATCTGCTTTTGAAGTACCGTCTCTTATTCTATATTCTTTCATCAATTATAGGTTAATACCTAATGATCTTTCTGTAAACTCTTAATGCTTCTTATGGGCTCACTATAGTAGATAGACTTGTTTACAGTAGTGAGCTTGTTTGTCTACATTTGATAGCTTATTTGTTCACATTGGTGAGCCCTTACTAATCACTAAGCGAGAATGTATACTATTCTCGAACATTTCCGTTCTGCACTCTGTAATCTGAAAAAGGAGGTATTGACCTAAGTTTAAATAAATGGGTTGAGTTGGTGAGTCTTTGTACTACAGATTTTTCCCTTACAGGCATCTTCTTGCTTTTTCCTTTTTCGCCTTTACGCGCCCGCGTGTGATATAATAATGTGTATCCCTCTCGTCGTTTCCGCACACAATTTCCCCATACATAAAAATATGTTCTACAACATCGTTATGCATCAGCACTTTAGCAAATGTATTCAAAAATAATTAGAAAAAATAGTTTGATATATTTGGAGTGTATACCAAAAGGGCGTACTTTTGCACCCGCTTTCCAAGAGAAGAAAGCCTTGAAAAATTGACTTAGTGAAAAAGTGGAATTATACTTAAAGAAAAGAACAAAAAACTTCCGAAAAAGTTTGGATTATAATAAATAAAGTTCTTATCTTTGCAGTCCGATTTGCAAAGAAAATTGGCAAGAGTTATTCTTTCATACCTTCTTTCCCTTTCGCATAGAGAGCCAGAGAAATCGAGTAAAAAGAAAAACTAAAAAACTTCCGAAAAAGTTTGGTAGTTAAAAATAAAGCCCTTACCTTTGCACCCGCTTTTAAAGCGAAAGCAACAAGTTCTTTGAAATATTGATAAACAATACAAGTAGTACAAGTAAAAAATAGAACCGTCAATACTTGTCTTATGAAGTAGTGATACAATTAAGACTAATAGGTATTTGAATAAGGTCAATAAATTTACGGCGTCCTGAACAGAGCAAAAAGATCATCTTAACCGATGATAAAAAATACTTTTACAATGAAGAGTTTGATCCTGGCTCAGGATGAACGCTAGCTACAGGCTTAACACATGCAAGTCGAGGGGCAGCATTTTAGTTTGCTTGCAAACTGAAGATGGCGACCGGCGCACGGGTGAGTAACACGTATCCAACCTGCCGATAACTCTGGAATAGCCTTTCGAAAGAAAGATTAATACCGGATAGTATACGAATATCGCATGATATTTTTATTAAAGAATTTCGGTTATCGATGGGGATGCGTTCCATTAGTTTGTTGGCGGGGTAACGGCCCACCAAGACTACGATGGATAGGGGTTCTGAGAGGAAGGTCCCCCACATTGGAACTGAGACACGGTCCAAACTCCTACGGGAGGCAGCAGTGAGGAATATTGGTCAATGGGCGAGAGCCTGAACCAGCCAAGTAGCGTGAAGGATGAAGGCTCTATGGGTCGTAAACTTCTTTTATATGGGAATAAAGTTTTCCACGTGTGGAATTTTGTATGTACCATATGAATAAGGATCGGCTAACTCCGTGCCAGCAGCCGCGGTAATACGGAGGATCCGAGCGTTATCCGGATTTATTGGGTTTAAAGGGAGCGTAGGTGGATTGTTAAGTCAGTTGTGAAAGTTTGCGGCTCAACCGTAAAATTGCAGTTGAAACTGGGAGTCTTGAGTACAGTAGAGGTGGGCGGAATTCGTGGTGTAGCGGTGAAATGCTTAGATATCACGAAGAACTCCGATTGCGAAGGCAGCTCACTAGACTGTCACTGACACTGATGCTCGAAAGTGTGGGTATCAAACAGGATTAGATACCCTGGTAGTCCACACAGTAAACGATGAATACTCGCTGTTTGCGATATACAGTAAGCGGCCAAGCGAAAGCATTAAGTATTCCACCTGGGGAGTACGCCGGCAACGGTGAAACTCAAAGGAATTGACGGGGGCCCGCACAAGCGGAGGAACATGTGGTTTAATTCGATGATACGCGAGGAACCTTACCCGGGCTTAAATTGCAACAGAATATATTGGAAACAGTATAGCCGTAAGGCTGTTGTGAAGGTGCTGCATGGTTGTCGTCAGCTCGTGCCGTGAGGTGTCGGCTTAAGTGCCATAACGAGCGCAACCCTTATCTTTAGTTACTAACAGGTGATGCTGAGGACTCTAGAGAGACTGCCGTCGTAAGATGTGAGGAAGGTGGGGATGACGTCAAATCAGCACGGCCCTTACGTCCGGGGCTACACACGTGTTACAATGGGGGGTACAGAAGGCGGCTACCTGGTGACAGGATGCTAATCCCAAAAACCTCTCTCAGTTCGGATCGAAGTCTGCAACCCGACTTCGTGAAGCTGGATTCGCTAGTAATCGCGCATCAGCCATGGCGCGGTGAATACGTTCCCGGGCCTTGTACACACCGCCCGTCAAGCCATGAAAGCCGGGGGTACCTGAAGTACGTAACCGCAAGGAGCGTCCTAGGGTAAAACTGGTAATTGGGGCTAAGTCGTAACAAGGTAGCCGTACCGGAAGGTGCGGCTGGAACACCTCCTTTCTGGAGCGATGCCGTAACTGTCACAAAACGTGGCAGCCACTAAAAGACTTTAAAGGTTCTGTTTTTTGTACTACTGGTACTTGTTTATTTATAACATATAGATCAACCATCTATAGAAGTATAGATAGAGATAAACAAGAGAAAAAAGAAGCCGAGTCTAGACGAAAGGTAGACAAGGTTGAACTAGTCCTATAGCTCAGTTGGTTAGAGCGCTACACTGATAATGTAGAGGTCGGCAGTTCAACTCTGCCTGGGACTACCAAGCTCAAGAATGAGGAACAGGGAAAGCTAAAAGCTAAAAAACAAAATTCTTGAATAACCTCTTGGGGGATTAGCTCAGCTGGCTAGAGCATCTGCCTTGCACGCAGAGGGTCAACGGTTCGAATCCGTTATTCTCCACGATCTCTGAAAAAGAGAAACGATCTTTGACATGATGTACAAAAAGTAAAATTTTAGTAAGAGCTAAAAGTATATATCAAACCGTACGTGTTCGAGTATGCAATATTGATAGAAGGAAGCAATTCCACTACCAATACCAGTACGAGAATAAAACGTTTGAAAGAAAGTAAGCAAGGGCGCATGGCGGATGCCTTGGCTCTCGGAGGCGATGAAGGACGTGATAAGCTGCGATAAGCTTCGGGAAGGTGCAAATAACCTTTGATCCGAAGATTTCCGAATGGGACAACCCGTCATTCTGAAGGAATGACATCTTGCATAGCAAGAGGCTAACACAGGGAACTGAAACATCTTAGTACCTGTAGGAAAAGAAAATAATAATGATTCCCCTAGTAGTGGCGAGCGAACGGGGATTAGCCCAAACCAATGTTGTTACGGCAATATTGGGGTTGTAGGACCACGCTCTCGCAAGAAATTTAGTGAGAAGAACCCTTTGGAAAATGGGACCATAGACGGTGATAGTCCGGTATTCGAAGCTAAATGAAGCGTAGTGGTATCCTGAGTAGCGCGGGACACGAGGAATCTTGCGTGAATCTGCCGGGACCATCCGGTAAGGCTAAATACTCCCGAGAGACCGATAGCGAACCAGTACTGTGAAGGAAAGGTGAAAAGCACTTCGAATAGAAGAGTGAAATAGTCCCTGAAACCGTGCGCCTACAAGCGGTCGGAGCTGCTTCAGCAGTGACGGCGTGCCTTTTGCATAATGAACCTACGAGTTACTTTTTCCGGCAAGGTTAAGGATCTTGAGATCCGCAGCCGAAGCGAAAGCGAGTCTTAACAGGGCGATTAGTCGGAAGGAGTAGACGCGAAACCAAGTGATCTACCCTTGGTCAGGTTGAAGGTTAGGTAACACTAACTGGAGGACCGAACCGATAAGCGTTGAAAAGCTTCCGGATGAACTGAGGGTGGGGGTGAAAGGCTAATCAAACTTGGAGATAGCTCGTACTCCCCGAAATGCATTTAGGTGCAGCCTTGGGAATTACTACTGTGAGGTAGAGCGACTGATAAGATGCGAGGGCTTCACCGCCTATCAAGTCTTGATAAACTCCGAATGCGCAGTAGTTCGATCCCAGGAGTGAGGGCATGGGTGCTAAGGTCCATGTCCTAAAGGAGAAGAATCCGGACCATCAGCTAAGGTCCCGAAATAATTGCTAAGTTGAACTAACGAAGTCAGATTGCTAAGACAGCTAGGATGTTGGCTTGGAAGCAGCCATTCATTTAAAGAGTGCGTAACAGCTCACTAGTCGAGGAGTTTGGCGTGGATAATAATCGGGCATCAAGCAATTTACCGAAGCTATGGGATCAGTAATGATCGGTAGGGGAGCATTCCACTCTGCGTCGAAGGTGAAGCGTGAGCTTTGCTGGAGCGTGTGGAAAAGCAAATGTAGGTATAAGTAACGATAAAGGGGGTGAGAAACCCCCTCGCCGAAAGACTAAGGTTTCCTGATCAACGCTAATCGGATCAGGGTTAGTCGGGTCCTAAGGCTCAGCCGAACGGTGAGGCCGATGGCAGAACAGGTTAATATTCCTGTACTACCTTAAGGAGTGACGTGGAGACGGAGGAGTGACAGCGCCGCGGACTGACGGAATAGTCCGTTGAAGGGTGTAGATGTTGATTATCCCAGGCAAATCCGGGATAAGAGTCGAACCTGATAGTATACCAAATTCTTCGGAATAAGGTAATAGTGCGTGTAAGCATACTCCCAAGAAAATCCGCTAAACTTAATCTTTAAGGTACCCGTACCGCAAACGGACACACGTAGTCGGGTTGAATATACTAAGGCGCTTGAGTGATTCACGGTTAAGGAACTAGGCAAATTGACCCTGTAACTTCGGGATAAAGGGTCCCAACGAGAGTTGGGCGCAGAGAATAGGTCCAGGCAACTGTTTAACAAAAACACAGGGCTGTGCCAAATTGAAAGATTACGTATACAGCCTGACACCTGCCCGGTGCTGGAAGGTTAAGAGGAGATGTCATCGCAAGAGAAGCATTGAATTGAAGCCCCAGTAAACGGCGGCCGTAACTATAACGGTCCTAAGGTAGCGAAATTCCTTGTCGGGTAAGTTCCGACCTGCACGAATGGTGTAATGATCTGGACACTGTCTCAACCGTGAGCTCAGTGAAATTGTAGTATCGGTGAAGATGCCGATTACCCGCGATGGGACGAAAAGACCCCGTGAACCTTTACTATAGCTTAACATTGAATTTGGGTAATTGATGTGTAGGATAGGCCGGAGACTTTGAAGCAGGTACGCCAGTATTTGTGGAGTCGCTGTTGAAATACGGCCCTTTGATTATTTGAGTTCTAACTCGTAGATACGAGGACACTGTTTGGTGGGTAGTTTGACTGGGGTGGTCGCCTCCAAAAGTGTAACGGAGGCTTCTAAAGGTGCCCTCAGGACGATTGGTAACCGTCCGTAGAGTGTAATGGCATAAGGGCGCTTGACTGGGAGACAGACAAGTCGATCAGGTAGGAAACTAGAGCATAGTGATCCGGTGTTTCCGTATGGAAGGGACATCGCTCAAAGGATAAAAGGTACTCCGGGGATAACAGGCTGATCCCTCCCAAGAGCTCATATCGACGGAGGGGTTTGGCACCTCGATGTCGGCTCGTCACATCCTGGGGCTGGAGAAGGTCCCAAGGGTTGGGCTGTTCGCCCATTAAAGTGGCACGCGAGCTGGGTTCAGAACGTCGTGAGACAGTTCGGTCTCTATCTATCGTGGGCGTATGAAATTTGCGTGGCTCTGACACTAGTACGAGAGGACCGTGTTGGACTGACCGCTGGTTTACCAGTTGTGCCGCCAGGTGCATTGCTGGGTATCTAAGTCGGGATTGGATAAGTGCTGAAAGCATCTAAGTACGAAGCCAGCCACAAGATTAGATTTCTTAGGGTCGTCAAAGACGATGACGTTGATAGGATGCAGGTGTAAAGGTGGTAACATCAAAGCCGAGCATTACTAATTGCCCGTTCACTTTCTTTCGGACATGTACCGGT
Organism: Bacteroides sp. MSK.18.37; assembly: GCF_019129155.2. Lineage (NCBI taxonomy): Bacteria > Pseudomonadati > Bacteroidota > Bacteroidia > Bacteroidales > Bacteroidaceae > Bacteroides > Bacteroides sp. MSK.18.37. The sequence continues at coordinate 5,412,338 of NZ_JAHOIB020000001.1, forward strand.
TGGGTATATACGTTTAGCTTGCTAGACACTGAAATTTTACTTTTCATCATGTCATAACCTTCTTCAGGTGGTTATAGCACGAGGGTTCCACCTCTTCCCATTCCGAACAGAGAAGTTAAGCCTCGTCACGCCGATGGTACTGCGTAACAGTGGGAGAGTAGGTAGCCGCCGTTTTTAAGAAGCCCCTTGATTCATTTTGAATCAAGGGGCTTTCTGTGTTTTATCACTTCTGGTTTTATCAATATTCAACTTCCGCCAGCTTGTTTTCCTGTTTTTTATGAATTTGGTGAAATACCGATAGCTTTTGTTATTTAATCTTGTATTAATATCCCATTTGCCGTTTTAAGTATCTACATGTTTCCAAATGTCTTTTGGATTTCTTATATTTGTTTACCGGCTTGAAAAATCCGGTAAATGTGTCATTTAGTAATAGGAAAAGGACTAAATCGGAACAAAATAGGTGTAGGACTGTGATTTTTTCGCAAACGGTTCTTTTTCTTTTCTTCTTTCTCTTTTTTATCAAATTGATTTTTGTAAATTTGGCGAGAATCAGATAAAGGACACACAGTTAAGTTAATATAGTAATAATACTAAATTCTCCTGTTAATATGGAAAACAAAATTCAAGAGTTGACCGATAAGATTTATCGTGAAGGCGTGGAAAAAGGAAACGAGGAAGCGCAGAGACTTATCGCGAATGCTCAGGAAGAAGCTAAGAAAATCATTGAGGATGCCCGCAAGGAGGCAGAATCAATTGTAAACTCCTCTCGTAAATCTGCTGATGAGTTGGCAGAGAATACTAAATCAGAGTTAAAACTATTTGCCGGTCAGGCTGTGAACGCACTCAAATCTGAGGTGGCTACGATGGTAACTGACAAGTTGATAACCGCTTCTGTGAAAGATTTCGCTCAGGATAAAGATTATCTGAATGCGTTTATCGTAGCATTGGCATCCAAATGGAGTGTAGACGAGCCTATCGTCATCTCAACAGCCGATGCGGAATCACTGAAAAAGTATTTTGCAGCTCATGCAAAAGCTTTATTAGACAAGGGAGTGACCATTCAGCAAGTAAATGGTATCAAAACTCTGTTCACTGTTTCTCCGGCGGACGGTTCGTATAAGGTGAACTTCGGAGAAGAAGAATTCATGAATTACTTCAAAGCGTTCTTGCGTCCTCAATTAGTAGAAATGCTATTTTAAAAGAAGCGACTATGAGTAGTAAGTACTATTACTTGGTAGCAGGTTTGCCGGAACTTTCGCTGGAAGACAGCAAACTGAGCTATACAGTAGCCGATTTTAAAACTGAAATCTACGATGGATTGTCTGCTTCAGACCAGAAGTTGATTGACTTGTTTTATCTGAAGTTTGATAATGCAAATGTGCTGAAACTTCTCAAAGATAAAGAAGCGGAAATCGACAAACGGGGAAACTACTCTGCTGAAGAACTCTCTGAATATATTTCTATTCTGAGAGAAGGCGGAGAAATCAGTCCTAAAGAATTTCCGGTCTATCTATCCACTTTTATTACTGATTATCTGAATACTCCGGCTGAAAGTACGGTTTTACACGAGGATCATCTGGCTGCTCTATATTATGAGTATGCGATGAACTGTGGGAATAAGTTCGTTTCTGCCTGGTTTGAATTCAACCTGAACATCAATAATATTCTTGTTGCATTTACTAGCCGTAAATTCAAATGGGATATTGCTTCCAACGTTGTGGGAAATACGGAAGTATGCGAAGCATTGCGTACATCGAGTGCCCGCGATTTCGGATTGTCCGGTGAGGTGGATGTGTTTGAATCGTTAGTGAAAATCAGTGAGATTACAGAACTGGTGGAGCGTGAGAAGAAGTTGGATGCTTTGCGGTGGAATTGGATGGAGGATGCTATTTTCTTCGACTATTTCACTATCGAACGTATTTTCGCTTTCCTGCTGAAGCTGGAAATGATTGAACGGTGGATTTCACTGGATAAGGAAAGAGGTAATCAGTTGTTCAGAAGCATTATCGAATCGCTGAAGAACGAAGTGCAGATTCCTGCAGAATTCAGATAATAAAATAAAAAAAATATATGGCAACAAAAGGAACTGTTAGTGGCGTTATTGCCAACATGGTGACCCTCGTCGTTGACGGACCGGTAGCTCAGAATGAGATTTGTTATATCTCGACCGGTGGTGATAAGTTGATGGCGGAGGTGATTAAGGTTGTAGGTTCACATGTATATGTCCAGGTGTTTGAAAGCACACGTGGACTGAAAGTGGGCGCCGAAGCCGAATTTACAGGACACATGCTTGAGGTGACATTAGGCCCGGGTATGCTATCGAAAAACTATGATGGTCTGCAAAATGACCTCGACAAGATGGATGGAGTTTTCTTGAAAAGAGGACAATATACATATCCGTTGGATAAAGAACGTGTATGGCACTTCGTACCCTTAGCGAATGTAGGTGACAAAGTGCAGGCTTCTGCATGGTTGGGACAGGTGGATGAAAACTTCCAGCCGCTGAAAATTATGGCCCCGTTCACTATGAAAGGAACGGCTACCGTAAAAACAATCATGCCGGAAGGTGATTATAAGATAGAAGATACAATTGCCATCCTGACAGACGAAGAAGGAAATGATATTCCTGTGACTATGATTCAGAGATGGCCCGTGAAACGTGCGATGACGAATTATAAGGAGAAACCGCGTCCTTTCAAATTATTGGAGACTGGTGTACGTGTGATTGATACGCTGAATCCGATTGTGGAAGGTGGTACGGGATTTATCCCCGGTCCGTTCGGTACTGGTAAAACAGTGCTTCAGCACGCTATCTCTAAACAGGCGGAAGCGGATATCGTTATCATTGCGGCTTGTGGTGAACGTGCCAATGAGGTGGTGGAAATCTTTACCGAGTTCCCCGAACTGGTAGACCCGCATACGGGACGTAAATTGATGGAACGTACTATCATCATTGCGAATACTTCCAACATGCCGGTAGCTGCCCGTGAAGCATCTGTATATACAGCAATGACACTGGCGGAATATTACCGTTCCATGGGATTGAAAGTCTTGTTGATGGCAGATTCTACTTCCCGTTGGGCACAGGCTTTGCGTGAGATGTCCAACCGTATGGAAGAATTGCCTGGGCCGGATGCTTTCCCGATGGATATTTCGGCTATTATCTCCAACTTCTACGGTCGTGCGGGATATGTAAAACTAAGTAATGACGAAACGGGTTCTATTACGTTTATCGGTACGGTATCTCCTGCGGGTGGTAACTTGAAGGAGCCGGTGACTGAAAATACGAAGAAAGTAGCCCGTTGTTTTTATGCTTTGGAACAGGATCGTGCGGATAAGAAACGTTATCCGGCAGTGAATCCGATTGATTCTTATTCAAAATATATCGAATACCCGGAATTTGAGGAGTATATCAAAGGTCATATCAACGATGAATGGATTGGAAAGGTAAACGAACTGAAAACCCGTTTACAGCGCGGTAAGGAAATTGCCGAACAGATCAATATCCTCGGTGATGATGGTGTACCGGTAGAATATCATGTGATTTTCTGGAAATCAGAATTGATTGACTTTGTTATTCTGCAACAGGATGCTTTTGATGAAATTGATGCGGTAACTCCGATGGAACGTCAGGAAGATATTCTGAACATGATAATCGACATCTGTCATACGGAATTTGACTTTGATAACTTCAACGAAGTAATGGATTACTTCAAGAAGATGATTAATGTCTGTAAGCAGATGAACTACTCGAAGTTCAAATCGGAACAGTATGAAGGATTCCAGAAACAACTGAAGGAATTGATTGCCGAAAGAAGTGTCAATTCATAATCTTTAATTTATAATTTTAATTATCAAAGATGGCAACAAAAGCTTTTCAAAAGATATATACCAAGATTACTCAGATTACCAAGGCTACTTGTTCGCTGAAAGCGACAGGAGTGGGGTATGACGAGCTTGCCACTGTGGACGGTAAACTGGCACAGGTGGTTAAGATTGCCGGTGACGATGTCACTTTGCAGGTATTTGAAGGTACGGAGGGTATTCCGACTAATGCCGAAGTAGTATTCCTCGGCAAATCGCCTACATTGAAAGTGAGTGAGCAGCTGGCCGGACGTTTCTTCAACGCTTTCGGTGATCCGATTGATGGAGGTCCGGACATTGAAGGACAGGAAGTGGAAATTGGCGGTCCGTCTGTGAACCCGGTTCGACGTAAACAGCCGTCGGAACTGATTGCAACGGGTATTGCCGGTATCGACTTGAACAATACACTGGTATCGGGTCAGAAGATTCCGTTCTTTGCCGACCCCGACCAGCCTTTTAATCAGGTAATGGCAAACGTAGCTTTACGTGCTGAAACGGATAAGATTATCCTCGGAGGTATGGGTATGACGAATGACGACTACCTGTACTTTAAGAATGTGTTCTCTAATGCAGGTGCGCTGGACCGTATCGTGAGTTTCATGAATACGACCGAAAATCCTCCGGTAGAACGTTTGTTGATTCCGGACATGGCATTGACTGCTGCAGAGTATTTTGCAGTAAATAATAATGAGAAAGTGCTGGTACTATTGACGGATATGACGAGCTATGCGGATGCGTTGGCAATCGTATCTAACCGTATGGACCAGATTCCTTCGAAAGACTCTATGCCGGGATCGCTTTACTCGGATTTGGCAAAGATTTACGAAAAGGCGGTGCAGTTCCCTTCCGGTGGTTCAATCACTATTATTGCGGTGACTACTTTGTCCGGTGGAGATATTACGCACGCTGTACCTGATAATACGGGTTACATCACTGAAGGTCAGTTGTTCCTGCGTCGTGATAGTGATATCGGTAAGGTAATTGTTGACCCGTTCCGTTCATTGTCTCGTTTGAAACAGCTGGTAACCGGTAAGAAGACACGTAAGGACCATCCGCAAGTGATGAATGCCGCTGTACGTCTGTATGCCGATGCCGCTAACGCTAAGACGAAGATGGAAAATGGTTTCGACCTGACCAACTACGACGAACGTACGTTGGCTTTTGCGAAGGACTATTCCAATCAGTTGTTGGCTATTGATGTCAATCTTGATACTACTGAAATGCTGGACGTTGCCTGGGGCTTGTTCGGTAAATATTTCCGTCCGGAAGAAGTGAATATCAAGAAAGACTTGGTGGATCAATACTGGCCGAAACAAAATAATTAGACGATTAGACGATTTGCTATTAGGATGATAGTGGACGGATTATATATGTTTATAAGAAGTAATTTCAATCGTCTGATCGTAAATTGTTAAATTAGTAAATCAACGAGATGGCTATAAAGTTTCAATATAACAAAACCTCTCTTCAGCAGCTCGAAAAGCAACTGAAAGTGCGGGTGCGTACGCTTCCTATTATTAAGAATAAGGAAAGCGCCCTCCGCATGGAAGTGAAACGCTGTAAAACGGAAGCTGCCGATCTGGAGGATAGGCTCGAACAACAAATTCAAGCCTATGAAGCCATGTTCGCCCTTTGGAATGAGTTTGACGCTTCATTAATAAAGGTGAATGATGTTCATCTTGGCGTGAAAAAGATTGCAGGTGTACGCGTACCGTTGCTCGAAAATGTAGAATTCGAGATACGTTCGTACAGTATGTTTAATGCTCCCAAATGGTATGCCGACGGTATCCATCTATTGGAAGAGCTGGCTCATACGGCAATTGAACGTGAATTTATGCTCGCCAAGCTGAACTTGTTAGAACATGCAAGGAAAAAGACCACTCAAAAGGTGAACCTTTTTGAGAAGGTGCAGATACCGGGTTATCAGGATGCATTGCGAAAGATCAAACGATTCATGGAAGATGAAGAAAACTTGTCGAAATCTTCGCAAAAGATCATGAAGTCCCATCAAGAAAAAAGGAAGGAGGTAGAGGCATGATTACAAAAATGAAGAAACTCACATTCCTGGTTTATCACAAAGAGTATGAAGAATTCCTGAACAGTCTGCGTGAACTTGGGGTAGTCCATATTGTGGAGAAACAACAGGGGGCTGCTGATAACACGGAGTTGCAGGAGAATATTCGTCTTTCCAATCGCTTGGCGGCTACCTTGAAGTTGCTTCAGAATCAGAAGCATGAAAAGAATGCTGTAATTGCTACGGAAGGTGGAACGGCTGCCCGTGGTATGCAAGTGCTGGACGAAGTGGATGCCCTGCAAACAGAGCATGGAAAGCTGTCGCAGCAGTTGCAAAGCTATGCCAAAGAGAAAGAAGCACTGGAAGCCTGGGGTAACTTTGAACCGGATAATGTTCAGAAGCTGAAAAATGCCGGTTATGTAATCGGTTTTTATAGCTGTTCGGAAGGAAATTACAAGGAAGAGTGGGAAACGGAATACAATGCAATGATTGTGAACCGTATCTCTTCTAAAGTATTCTTCGTGACTCTGACGAAAGGCGGGCAGGAAGTGGATTTGGATGTAGAACAGGCGAAATTACCTGCATACTCTTTGGCACACCTTGAAACGCTTTACAATACGACCGAACAGGCCGTTGAAGAGAATGAAAAGAAGCTGGTTACGCTTTCCGAAACAGAAATTCCTTCCTTGAAGGCTGCTCTGAAAGAGTTGCAAAGCCAGATTGAGTTCTCTAAGGTGGTGTTAAGTTCCGAACAGACTGCCGGTGACAAACTGATGTTAATTGAAGGATGGGCACCTGCATTCAGTCAAGTGGAAATAGAGGCTTACCTGAATGACGCACATGTATATTATGAGATTACCGATCCGATGCCGGGCGATAATGTTCCTATTCGATTGAATAATAAGGGATTCTTTGCCTGGTTCGAACCGATCTGTAAGTTGTATATGCTTCCGAAGTATAATGAATTGGACTTGACTCCGTTCTTTGCCCCGTTCTTTATGGTCTTTTTCGGACTTTGTCTGGGAGATTCCGGATATGGGGTGTTCCTGTTCCTGGGAGCTACGGCCTATCGGTTGATGGCGAAGAAAGTGACTCCGTCGATGAAGTCGATCATTTCATTGATACAGGTATTGGCTGCTTCAACATTCTTCTGCGGTTTGCTGACAGGTACGTTCTTCGGAGCGAATATCTACGATTTGAACTGGCCGATTGTTCAACGTCTGAAACATGCCGTCTTGATGGATAACAATGATATGTTCCAATTATCGTTGATATTGGGAGCTATTCAGATACTATTCGGTATGGTGTTGAAGGCGGTGAATCAGACCATTCAGTTTGGCTTCAAATATGCAGTGGCAACTATCGGATGGATCATCCTGCTGGTTTCCATGGCAGTTTCGGCTTTGTTGCCGGAGGTAATGCCGATGGGAAGTACAGTGCATTTGGTTATTCTGGGTGTTTCGGCTGCTATGATCTTCCTTTATAACAGTCCGGGAAAGAATGTTTTCCTGAATATCGGACTGGGATTATGGGATTCATATAATATGGTCACTGGTTTGCTTGGCGATGTATTGTCTTACGTTCGTCTGTTTGCCCTCGGACTTTCCGGAGGTATTTTGGCGGGAGTATTCAACAGCCTGGCAGTAGGTATGAGTCCGGATAATGTAATAGCAGGCCCGATTGTTATGGTACTGATTTTCGTTATCGGTCATGCCATCAATATCTTTATGAATGTGCTGGGTGCAATGGTTCACCCGATGCGTCTGACGTTCGTTGAGTTCTTCAAGAACTCCGGATATGAAGGAGGCGGTAAAGAGTACAAACCGTTCAGAAATTGAAAATTTGAAGATTAAGAATTAGAAATTGAGAATTAATATTTTAAGAATTAAACAATAAAAAATAGAATAAGATTATGGAAATGAATTTGTTTATCGCCTACATTGGCATCGCGATTATGGTTGGTTTGTCGGGCATCGGTAGTGCTTACGGAGTAACTATTGCAGGTAATGCTGCTATCGGAGCATTGAAGAAGAATGATAGTGCATTCGGTAACTTCCTGGTATTGACAGCTCTTCCGGGTACACAGGGTCTTTATGGTTTTGCAGGTTATTTCATGTTTCAGACAATCTTCGGTATTTTGACTCCTGAAATTACACCTATCCAGGCATCAGCAGTGCTTGGTGCAGGTATTGCTCTGGGATTGGTTGCTTTATTCTCCGCTATCCGTCAGGGACAAGTTTGTGCAAACGGTATCGCAGCAATCGGACAGGGACACAATGTATTTAGCAATACGTTGATTCTTGCCGTATTCCCCGAACTCTATGCAATCGTTGCTTTGGCTGCAACCTTCTTGATTGGTAGCGCACTCGTTGCATAATTTTTAGCAAGAATATTTCCTATAAAGGACTTTCAATCCCCTTGTACATGCTGCTTTGCATGTGCAAGGGGATATTCTTTTTTCATTGTTAGACAACGTTTCTTTCCTCTTCTTAACTCATATTTTTTGTATAAAGTATTATTTTTCAAAGAATAATGTGTACTTTTGCACTCGCATACTAAAAAGAGTTTTAATATATTATATGGTAAAAGATTTATTAACCCCCGATTATATCTTCGAGTCCAGCTGGGAAGTATGTAATAAAGTGGGAGGGATATATACCGTCTTGTCGACACGGGCAAATACATTACAGGAAAAATTCCGCGACAGAATTTTCTTCATAGGTCCTGATGTGTGGCAAGGAAAGGAGAACCCTCTATTCATCGAGTCGGATAACCTATGTGCTGCCTGGAAAGAGCATGCGCTTGAGAAAGACGAACTTTCTGTCCGTGTGGGACGATGGAATATCCCCGGTGAACCCATAGTCATTCTTGTTGATTTCCAACCTTTTTTTGAAAAGAAAGACGATATATACACAGAAATGTGGAATCGTTATCAAGTAGATTCGTTGCACGCCTATGGCGATTACGACGAGGCTTCTATGTTTTCCTATGCCGCAGGAAGAGTGGTGGAGAGTTTCTATCGCTACAACCTGACGGAAACGGATAAGGTGGTATATCAGGCACATGAATGGATGACTGGAATGGGAGCACTTTATGTACAGGAAGCTGTGCCGGAGGTTGCTACTATTTTTACGACCCATGCTACGTCTATCGGTCGTTCCATTGCCGGCAATAATAAGCCGTTGTATGACTATCTGTTTGCTTATAATGGCGACCAGATGGCGCAGGAACTGAACATGCAATCGAAACACTCGATTGAGAAACAGACTGCACATTATGTAGACTGTTTTACTACGGTGAGTGAAATAACCAATAATGAATGCAAGGAATTACTGGATAAACCGGCAGATGTTGTTTTGATGAACGGTTTTGAAGATGATTTTGTGCCGAAAGGAAGCACGTTTACCGGCAAGCGTAAGCGCGCACGTACCTTGATGCTTAGTGTTGCCAATAAATTATTGGGAACAAATCTGGGTGATGATACGTTAATTGTCGGAACCAGTGGGCGATATGAGTTTAAGAATAAAGGTATTGATGTTTTTTTGGAATCATTAAACCGCTTGAACAGGGATAAGAAACTGCATAAGAATGTGTTGGCATTCATCAATGTACCCGGTTGGGTGGGAGAGCCTCGCGAGGATTTGCAGGCACGTTTGAAGAGCAAAGATAAGTTCGACACTCCCCTCGAAGTACCGTTTATCACTCATTGGCTGCATAATATGACTCATGACCAGGTGTTGGACATGTTGAAATATCTGGGAATGGGCAATCGTCCGGAAGATAAGGTAAAGGTGATTTTTGTTCCTTGTTATCTGGATGGTCGTGATGGTATCATGAATAAAGAATATTATGATATATTGCTGGGGCAGGATTTGAGTGTCTATGCTTCTTATTACGAACCGTGGGGATATACTCCGCTGGAAAGTGTAGCTTTCCATGTGCCGACAATCACTACGGATCTGGCAGGATTCGGACTTTGGGTAAACAGCCTGAAGAACCAGCATGGCATTAATGATGGAGTGGAAGTGCTGCATCGTTCGGACTATAATTATTCGGAAGTGGCGGATGGTATCAAAGATACGATTACGTTGTTTGCGGATAAGACTGATAAAGAGGTGAAGGAAATCCGTAAGCGTGCTGCTGAAGTTGCAGAGCAGGCTTTATGGAAGCACTTTATACAATATTATTATGAAGCTTATGATATCGCTTTGCGTAAGGCAAGGATACGTCAGTTGAGTTAAGAAAGAAATTATTTATCAATAAGTAAACGAAAACATTATGAAAATCAAAGTTAGTAATGTGAATACTCCCAACTGGAAAGAGGTTACTGTGAAATCACGTATACCGGAAGAGTTGGAGAAGTTGTCTGAAATCGCACGCAACATTTGGTGGGCATGGAATTTTGAAGCGACTGAACTGTTTAGAGATCTAGATCCGGAACTTTGGAAAGAATGTGGACAGAATCCAGTACTGTTGTTGGAACGTATGAGCTATGAGAAGCTGGAAGCGCTGGCAAAAGACAAGGTGATTCTAAGAAGAATGAATGAAGTTTATACGAAATTCAGAGATTACATGGATGTGAAGCCGGATGAGCAACGCCCATCTATAGCTTATTTCAGCATGGAATATGGCTTGAGCAGCGTCCTGAAAATATATTCCGGTGGTCTGGGCGTATTGGCTGGTGACTATCTGAAAGAGGCTTCCGACAGCAATGTTGATTTGTGTGCGGTAGGTTTCTTGTATCGTTACGGCTACTTTACTCAAACGTTGTCTATGGATGGACAGCAGATTGCCAACTACGAGGCACAGAACTTCGGTCAACTTCCTATTGAACGCGTAATGGATGCCAATGGTCAGCCGTTGATAGTTGACGTTCCTTATCTTGATTATTTTGTTCATGCAAACGTATGGCGTGTGAATGTTGGACGTATTTCTTTGTATCTGCTTGATACGGATAATGAAATGAACAGCGAATTCGACCGTCCTATCACTCACCAGCTTTATGGTGGTGACTGGGAAAACCGTTTGAAACAGGAAATCTTGTTGGGTATCGGTGGTATCCTGACTCTGAAAGCTCTGGGTATCAAGAAAGATGTTTATCACTGTAATGAAGGACATGCTGCATTGATTAATGTTCAGCGTATCTGCGACTATGTAGCTACTGGATTGACTTTCGACCAGGCTATTGAGTTGGTTCGCGCTTCTTCTCTTTATACTGTTCATACTCCGGTGCCCGCAGGTCACGACTATTTTGACGAAGGTTTGTTCGGCAAATATATGGGTGGTTATCCTTCCAGAATGGGTATCTCATGGGATGACTTGATGGATCTAGGACGTAACAATCCGGGCGACAAGGGCGAACGTTTCTGTATGTCTGTTTTTGCTTGTAACACTTCACAGGAAGTGAACGGTGTAAGCTGGCTGCACGGAAAAGTTTCTCAAGAAATGTTCTCTTCTATCTGGAAAGGTTATTTCCCGGAAGAAAGCCACGTAGGATATGTAACGAATGGTGTTCACTTCCCAACTTGGAGTGCAACAGAATGGAAAGAATTATACTTTAAATATTTCAACGAAAACTTCTGGTTCGATCAGTCTAATCCTAAGATTTGGGAAGCTATCTACAATGTGCCCGATGAAGAGATTTGGAAGACTCGTATGACTATGAAGAATAAGTTGGTTGACTATATCCGTAAGTCATTCCGCGATACATGGTTGAAGAACCAGGGAGATCCTTCTCGTATCGTTTCACTGATGGATAAGATCAATCCGAACGCATTGCTGATTGGTTTCGGCCGTCGTTTTGCTACTTACAAACGTGCACACTTGCTGTTCACCGACTTGGATCGTCTTTCTAAGATCGTGAACAATCCTGATTATCCGGTACAATTCCTGTTTACAGGTAAAGCTCACCCGCACGATGGAGCAGGCCAGGGCTTGATTAAGCGTATCATTGAAATCTCTCGTCGTCCGGAATTCCTGGGTAAGATTATCTTCCTCGAGAATTACGATATGCAACTGGCTCGTCGTCTGGTTTCCGGCGTTGATATCTGGTTGAATACTCCGACTCGTCCGTTGGAAGCATCCGGTACATCTGGTGAAAAAGCTTTGATGAACGGTGTTGTCAATTTCTCCGTATTAGACGGATGGTGGCTGGAAGGTTACCGTGAAGGTGCAGGTTGGGCGTTGACTGAAAAACGTACTTACCAGAATCAGGAACATCAGGATCAGCTGGATGCTGCTACTATTTACAGTATTCTTGAAACTGAAATCCTTCCGTTGTATTATGCACGTAATAAGAAGGGATATTCTGAAGGCTGGATCAAAGTGGTGAAGAATTCTATCGCACAGATTGCTCCTCATTATACCATGAAGCGTCAGTTGGATGATTACTATAGCAAGTTCTATTGCAAACTGGCAAAACGTTTCCAGACTTTGGCTGCTAACGATAATGCAAAAGCAAAAGAAATCGCAGCTTGGAAAGAAGATGTGGTTGCTAAATGGGATTCTATTGAAATCGTATCTTGTGACAAGGTAGAAGAGCTGAAGAATGGTGATATCGAAAGCGGAAAAGAATATACTATTACTTACGTTATCGATGAAAAAGGCTTGAATGATGCAGTGGGACTTGAATTGGTTACTACTTACACAACTGCAGACGGAAAACAACATGTTTATTCTGTAGAACCGTTCAGTGTAGTCAAGAAAGAAGGCGACTTGTATACATTCCAGGTTAAACACAGCTTGTCAAATGCAGGTAGTTTCAAGGTGTCTTACCGTATGTTCCCGAAGAATCCGGAACTTCCACACCGTCAGGACTTCTGCTACGTACGTTGGTTTATCTAATTGCTTGAGTAAAAGTAGGGGAGTATATCTCCCTCACTTTCATACATACATTCAGCCCCTGTATTCTTTGAGAATGACAGGGGCTGAATTTTTTATCTGTTTGGAGAGTGAGGCGTAAAGTCTCGCAAATAAAAAAGACTGTCTCATTTTCTATTTGAGACAGTCTTGTATAAATTTCAAGGCCTTTGGAAAAGCCTTTCTTTGGATTTGTTATTTTACAGCTTCTGCAATTTTAGCTTGAAGTTCTTCTCCGTGCAGACCGCGAGCAATAATCTTACCGCTACCATCGATCAATACAGTGTGAGGAATGCTGTTTACAGCATAAAGCTGTGCACCTTCACTTTGCCAGAATTTCAGGTCGGACATTTGCGGCCAAGTCATGTCTAGCTTCTTGATTGCTTCTTTCCATGCAGCACCATCCTGATCGAGAGATACACCTACGATTTCGAAGTTTTTGCCTTTGTACTTAGCGTATGTTTCTACCAGGTTAGGCATTTCGCGACGGCAAGGACCGCACCAGCTAGCCCAGAAGTCAACCAATACCACTTTTCCTTTGCCTACATAATCAGACAATTTCACTGTCTTTCCTTCCGGAGTCTGCATTTCGAAATCAACAAATTGAGTACCTACAGCAGTCTTTTTCTGCTTGTCAGTCATCTCTTTGATTCTTACGATTGTTTCGTCATTCTGGAAATTAGCAGGAATTTGTTGCAACAAAGCTTCATTTTCGTCCGTAGAGTTATTGTAGAAAGTTTGTTTAAACAAGAATACTCCAACCGGGTTGGTGATATTCTTTTGTACGCCTTCTTTGATTGCTTTGTCATATTGTTCTTCCAGCTGAGCACCTTCTTTTTGTTTGGCCTCTTTTTGCTCATCACTTAAAGATGTATTACCCATTGCCTCATAAATGGCATTCATTTTTTTGCTGATGTCATTGATTTGAGCTCTGATTTCCTGGTATGCATCGTTGTTGGGAGTACCGGTAACAGCGTCATTATCCTTGGTCAGGGCAACGTTGATTTTTCCGTTTTCCAGGAAGAAGTCGATCATCAACGGTTCTCCGTTCACTTCACAAGTGACATAACGGCTAACCACAGAATCTTGTGTGCCTTCAAAGGTAAAAGTACCTTTGGTGATAACGGCTGTATCTAGTTTGGTCAGATTTCTACCATTGGCTTCCTGAAGATAAACGGTGTCACCATCGCTTGCACCTTCTACTGTACCTGTAATAGTGTATCCGGCTTTGTTTCCGCCAGTACAAGCTACCATGCTTAACGCTGCCGTTGCAATAACTAAATAAGTAAACTTTTTCATGCTTTTGTAAAATTGGTGAATAAATATTTATGCAAAGATAGATTTTTTTTCTGTCGGGCATCGAAAAACACTGTTATATTAGATTAACACGTAGGTGGAAACCGCAGAAATGTGTACCTTTGCAGCCCAAACTTTAGTATGAATATGCAAGAAGATAAATCCATCATTGAGGTGAGCCATGTATCGAAGTACTTTGGCGATAAAACAGCATTGGATGATGTGACTCTGAACGTGAAAAGGGGCGAGTTTGTGACTATCCTTGGTCCTTCCGGTTGCGGTAAAACCACGTTGTTGCGTCTCATTGCTGGTTTTCAGACAGCTTCGGAAGGCGAAATCCGAATTTCGGGGATGGAAATAACACAAACTCCTCCCCATAAGCGTCCGGTGAATACGGTATTTCAGAAATATGCCTTGTTCCCGCACTTGAATGTGTATGATAACATCGCTTTCGGCCTGAAACTGAAAAAAACACCGAAACAGACCATTGAGAAGAAGGTGAAAGCTGCTTTGAAAATGGTAGGCATGACGGATTATGAATACCGCGATGTGGATTCTCTTTCCGGTGGTCAGCAACAACGTGTAGCTATTGCCCGCGCCATCGTGAATGAGCCGGAAGTGTTGTTGTTGGATGAACCGCTGGCAGCGCTCGATCTGAAAATGCGTAAGGATATGCAAATGGAGCTCAAAGAAATGCATAAATCTTTGGGAATCACGTTTGTGTACGTCACTCACGATCAGGAGGAGGCACTTACGTTAAGTGACACGATTGTCGTGATGAGTGAAGGAAAGATTCAGCAGATCGGTACGCCGATTGATATTTATAATGAACCTATCAATGCTTTTGTTGCGGACTTTATCGGAGAAAGCAATATCCTCAACGGTACCATGATTCATGATAAACTCGTACGTTTTTGCGGTACGGAGTTTGAATGTGTGGATGAAGGATTTGGCGAGAATGTTCCGGTGGACGTAGTCATTCGTCCGGAGGATCTTTATATTTTCCCCGTTTCGGAAATGGCACAGTTAGTAGGAGTGGTAGAGACTTCTATTTTTAAAGGAGTGCATTATGAAATGACGGTGTTGTGCGGCGGATATGAATTCTTGGTGCAGGATTACCATCATTTTGAAGTAGGGGCTGAAGTCGGTCTGTTGGTGAAGCCTTTCGATATTCATATTATGAAGAAAGAGCGTGTTTGCAATACATTCGAAGGAAAATTGCTGGATGCTACTCATGTGGAATTCCTGGGCTGTAACTTTGAATGTGTTCCGGTGGAAGGAATCGCTTTCGATACGAATGTCAAAGTGGAAGTAGACTTTGAAAAAGTGATTCTTCAGGATAATGAAGAAGACGGAACGCTGACGGGTGAGGTGAAATTCATCCTTTACAAGGGTGACCATTATCATCTGACTGTATTGTCAGATTGGGACGAGAATGTATTTGTAGATACGAACGATGTATGGGATGACGGTGACCGTGTAGGTATTACCATCCCTCCAGATGCTATTCGTATAGTTAAAATAACCGATTAACAGGAAAGGAAGTGAATAAGAGGTTTATAGTCTTTTTGTCATCACGTAAGAGTTGGACTCTCCCTTACATTATTTTTTCGGCGATCTTTGTGATTATACCGTTGTTCTTAATTGTCGTATATGCCTTTACCGATGATAGCGGCCATTTGACACTCGCCAATTTTCAGAAGTTCTTCGAACATCCCGAAGCAATCAATACCTTTGTCTATTCGATTGGTATTGCCATTATTACCACCCTTGTTTGTATTTTACTGGGTTATCCTGCTGCCTGGATATTGAGTAACAGCAAGCTGAACCGTTCCAAGACGATGGTCGTACTGTTTATTTTGCCGATGTGGGTAAATATTCTGGTGCGTACCCTTGCTACTGTTGCCTTATTCGACTTTTTCAGTGTGCCGTTGGGCGAGGGAGCGTTGATATTCGGTATGGTATACAACTTTATCCCTTTCATGATTTATCCTATCTACAATACTTTGCAGAAGATGGATCATAGCTATATCGAGGCGGCGCAAGACTTGGGAGCCAATCCTGTGCAAGTCTTTCTGAAAGCAGTCCTTCCGCTTTCCATGCCGGGGGTGATGAGTGGTATCATGATGGTGTTCATGCCGACTATATCGACATTTGCCATTGCCGAGTTGCTGACGATGAATAACATCAAACTCTTTGGTACGACGATTCAGGAAAATATCAATAACAGTATGTGGAACTATGGAGCGGCACTTTCGCTCATTATGTTGCTATTGATAGCTGCTACTTCCCTGTTCAGCACCGATGATAAGGAAAACTCAAATGAAGGAGGCGGGCTATGGTAAAGAAGATATTTGCACAGACTTATTTGTGGATATTGCTGCTCTTGCTTTATTCTCCGATCGTGATTATTGTGATCTACTCATTTACAGAGGCGAAAGTGTTGGGTAACTGGACGGGATTTTCTACCAAACTTTATTCTTCGTTATTCACTACCGGTGCTCATCATTCTTTGATGAATGCATTGATTAATACGATCACTATCGCTCTACTGGCTGCAACAGCATCTACGTTATTAGGAAGCATCGCTGCTATCGGTATATTCAATCTGAAAGCCCGTTCACGCAAAGCGATCGGATTTGTGAACAGCATTCCTATTCTGAATGGTGATATTATCACCGGTATATCCTTGTTCCTTTTGTTTGTATCTCTGGGGATCACACAAGGCTACACAACCGTAGTGCTTGCTCATATTACTTTTTGTACCCCGTACGTTGTTTTAAGTGTATTGCCCCGTTTGAAGCAGATGAATCCGAATATTTATGAAGCTGCCCTCGATTTAGGAGCTACTCCTATGCAGGCCTTGTGGAAAGTCATAATTCCGGAGATTCGTCCGGGAATGATTAGCGGCTTTATGCTTGCACTGACACTATCCATTGATGATTTTGCCGTAACTGTATTCACTATCGGTAATCAAGGTTTGGAAACGCTTTCTACTTATATCTACGCCGATGCCCGCAAGGGAGGTTTGACCCCGGAACTTCGCCCGCTTTCGGCTATCATTTTTGTCGTGGTACTGGCGTTATTGGTTGTAATCAATTACCGGGCAGGAAAAACGAAGAAAAAAGATTAATAGACTATCAAATGTGCTACTACGTAAATAATATGAAAAGAATAATTCCTGCTATCCTGCTCTTATTGGCTTTGACCGGGTGTTATAATTCCGGTGAACCTCGTGAGCGGGTTCTTAAAATCTACAACTGGGCGGATTACATCGGCGAAGGTGTACTTGAGGATTTCCAGGCATATTATAAAGAACAGACCGGTGAGAATATCCGTATCGTTTACCAGACATTCGATATCAACGAAATCATGTTGACGAAAATTGAAAAGGGGCATGAAGATTTTGATGTTGTTTGTCCTTCGGAATACATCATCGAGCGTATGCTGAAGAAGCATTTGTTGCTACCTATCGACACGAATTTCGCACATTCTCCCAATTACATGAATAATGTGGCTCCATTTATTCGTAAGCAGATTAATAAATTGAGTCAGCCGGGTGAAAAAGCCAGCCGCTATGCTGTATGTTATATGTGGGGGACGGCAGGTATTCTGTATAACCGGGCTTATGTGCCCGATTCGGTAGCCCTGTCCTGGGATTGCCTTTGGAATAAAAAGTATGCCGGAAAGATCCTGATGAAGGATAGTTATCGTGATGCTTATGGAACAGCCGTGATTTATGCGCATGCAAAGGAACTGAAGGAGGGAACGGTAACAGTGGAAGAGTTGATGAACGACTATTCTCCACGTGCGATGGAGTTGGCTGAAAAATACTTAAAAGCCTTGAAACCGAACATTGCTGGCTGGGAAGCGGACTTTGGCAAGGAAATGATGACGAAAAATAAAGCTTGGCTGAATATGACTTGGAGCGGTGATGCAATCTGGGCGATTGAAGAGGCCAATGCGGTAGGAGTGGATTTGGATTATGAAGTTCCCGAAGAAGGAAGTAATATCTGGTATGACGGTTGGGTGATCCCGAAATATGCCAGGAATCCGGAAGCGGCTAGTTATTTTATCAACTTTATGTGTCGTCCGGATATAGCCTTGCGGAATATGGATTTCTGCGGATATGTAAGTTCCATAGCTACTCCCGAAATACTGGAAGAGAAGATAGACACCACTCTTCATTATTATTCCGATTTAAGTTACTTTTTCGGACCGGGTGCAGACAGCGTGCAGATTGATAAAATACAATATCCGGATCGTAAGGTGGTGGAACGATGTGCCATGATTCGTGATTTTGGCGATAAGACAAAAGAAGTTCTTGATATTTGGTCGCGTATTAAAGGAGATAATTTGGGAGTGGGTATCACTATTCTTATTTTCGTCGTTGTTGCATTGATGAGTGGTTGGATGATTTATAAGAAGTGGCAGCGTTATAATCGTCAGAAACAACAAAGACGTAGAAGCAGAAGGAAAAAGGTCAGGAGGAATTAGTGTTTCTCCGGATTGCAAACAAAAAATAAATTAGGTGGAAAATAAAAGCGGTATCTACGGTAAGAAATAAGAAGCACGGTGAACAGAATGCTGATGGCAGGATGTTCGCCGTGCTTGGTATTTATCGTCTTTTCATTTCTCGGAGAATGTCCTTGGTGTCCTTATCTACCCGGAATGACTCAATTGTTTTTTGCAGTGCCTTGTTGTAAGTCCAGTTATCCAGTGTGCTATGTTTCAGATACTCCATTGTCTTTTGGGGAAATTTGATAAAACACAATGATATCATCCATGCCATAGCCATGCGTGCATAATATGCATCATGATTGAATGAGTCGGCATATTTCAGTAACGAATCGATATGCGCGTCATCTACATAATGGAAAAGCATCACAATTCCGAAACGTATTTCAAATTCTTTAGAGGATTTCAGATAGGGTTGGATAAATTGCCATACGTTTTCTTTTCCTTTTTTCACAGAAGTTTTCAGTTCACTGCAGAATATGTCGCATACAGCCCAATTATCTATACGGGGAATGAACATCGTTACGTATTTCATTTGTTCTTCAAGTTCCATTTTTGCCAGTCCGATAATCATTCCCTGAAGCATTGTTTCTTCATAATAAATCGTATCGGTTGATTCGACAAATGTACGCCAGTCTTCTTTCTTAATAATTTCTTTGGCCATTGTCCGCAGTTGGGGGATGCGTACGCCGAGAATGTTGTTTGCTCCCGGGAGGAGGGAAGAATGAAATTCCTGATATTTGGAATCTGCTAATGTTTGTAATTCTTTCCGGATATTTTCAGTTGTAGTCATTTTCATATCGTTGGTTATTTCACAAAGGTATAAAAAAAGAGTATGCGCGCTGTGTGCAGGCATACTCTTTTTGGAGGTAATTCCCATCATAATGAAAATACGTTGGGAAAGTTTATCCGATCAGTTACTTTTTGACCATGTCGAAACTGAATGTGGTAACCGAAAAGTTTTCAAGCGGCTCTCCTTCTACTTCCACTTGGGTGGCTTTGATTACAAAGGTGAGTTTTTTATCTTTATATGTATATTGACCCTTTTCTTCCGCTTCTATAGTTACTTTTACAGTAATTTGAGGAGCTTCCTCTCCCTCTGTTTGTACTTGGGTAGGGATCGTGTATTTTATTTCCAAAGGTTCAGGTTTTAATTGAAGTAGAATGGAGCCTTTGCTATCATCATTAAAGGCTGCAGTATAAGGAATGTTGTAATTGATATCACCCAAAGTCTCAATGATAATTTCGCCTATTTCTTCACCGACAATACTTTTAATCAGATCGTCAACCGGAAGTTTTTTTATCATAATCTGATTGTCTTTTACTTCAGCGGTAACTGTGGCTCCTTGCGGCTGTTCTTCTTTGAAGGAATAGTTTTGTGGATTGACGGATGGAGCAGTTTCTGTCAGCATATTACCGGAATAATTACCTTCCACATCTTTAAGTGAATATACGGGAATATCAGAATCGTCATCACTACTACATGCTGTAAAAGTGGCTATCAGGCCTAATGACATTACTAAGAAAGCAAAACGATTAAAACAACAAGTTTTTTTTATTTCAGTTATAATTTTCATACTGTTTTAAATTAGATTATTAATTTCAAAATTAAGGTGTACGTACATAAAGTAAATGCCGGTACTTGTGAAATACTGCATAAGGAAATAAAAATAGAATATTTTTTTTTATATGAGTATTGCCATGAAGATCCCTGTTCATGGGATCTTCAATTATAAAATATTCTTTTTATTTTATAGCTTTTTCGTAATGGACTTGCTTGGAGTTATCCCGAAATACTCTTTGTATTTATGGCGGAAATTCTTAAGATTTTTCAATCCAATCATTTCAGGAATAACCTGGACAGAGTATTTTCCACTCTCCAATAACTCACGTGCTTTTTCCATACGAATACGATAAATAAAATACTTCGGTGCTTCTCCCGTCAGTGCTTTCCATTTATTAAAGAAAGCAGTTCTGCTCATATACAGTTCAGAGGCAATTTCATCTATCGTCAGATTTTCCTTATCTATATTTTTTAGAATAAATTCTTTTACTTGATTGATGAATGTGTAATTACTATCATCTAAAACTTTCTCTTCTTCCTTTTCCAAGAACTGCTTTCCGAAAACTGTCTGCAAGAATGATCTTCTTAGAGAACGGTTGTTTTTGATAAGTACATTCATTTCTATCTTTAAATCTTCGATGTGGAAAGGCACATATAAAAAGATGTCGGCCAGGGAACTTTCTCTTTTGTTGCGTTGTCCTATATCTATACGTGAACCGTAAAGGATGATAGGAATAACGGATGTTTCTCCTGATGTCTTTAGTCTTGATGACAGTTCATAGCCATACATTCCATGCAGCATAAGGTCGCAAATCACTAAATCAGGATATTTCTCTTTTATACATTCTAAAGCTTCAGAGCCATTCCCGAAACTTTTCACATCAAAATCCTTTGATAAACATTCTTCCAAATAAGACTTGAATTCTTCATTACTGTCAGCGAGAACAACAGTAGGCTTGATTGAACTTTTTTTATGAGCAATCTTACCCAATGAAGTATCAGTCTTTCTTTCTTCCGACTTTTTTGCGGAGTGTATGATATTATATCCGGATACCTTTCTTTCTGAATTTGTTGTAGGAAATCTTAGTGAGACAGTGTGGGTTGAATGATTGATAAGAATATTCCCATCACATAGTTTCATTAATTTTTTGCAGAGTACACTTTTGGCAAATGCATATTTGAACTCTGATTTATGTTTAGGTTTAATCAAGTGATACTTTTGGCGCCTATAACATGTTAGCAATTTGCCCTTGTTGGCATCGAACGTTTTAAGTTCCCAGTGTTCGGAATTAGAAGAAATTGAAAAGATAATCCTTTTATCTTCAGGTTTCGAATGTTCTATTGCGTTTTTTATGAATTTATCAATGATGGGAGAGATTTTACTTTGATCGAACCAAACGCTGGCATAATTAAACTCTGTTTTTATTTCTAACTTAATCCGCTTGTCCGTAGCGAAATTTTTCAATGAATGGACTCTGTTATTAATGAAGTTTCCCAGTTCATATTCGGCAATATCCATCTGTTTGGAGTAGATAAGCAGATGTCGCAGATTCATTAATTTGGTTAGGTGTTCATCAAGACAGTCTATATTACGAATGACTAGTGATAACATTTTCTTTATGTCTTCGGGGCAACTATCATCACAAGCAGCTCTTAGAGGGGTATGAACGAGTGTGATAGGGTTGCGAATGCTTTGAAAAGAATCCATGAAATATTGGTGCTCTTCTTTTAAGATTTTGATTTCCTTATGGAGGGTAAGAAAATGAGATAAGAGCCAATATAATGAAATTCCTCCGGCTGTAAGTAGTAAGAAGAAGTGAGACTGGTGAAAGATATTTGCATCTATAATAGAGACAAATAGTGACGTTATCATTAAGTATTTCATATTTATTTTTTGTTGAGGTCACTTGGACTGTATACCTCTGTTCCTTTTTAGTTGAGGGGGGATGAGAAAATGCACAACGAGTGTGATTTAGGGCATTACTAAACTCAAACAGTCTAATCTCAAAATTATTTGTTCTTTGAAGGTCAATATTAAGAAAGCGAGTTCCGTATGCAGATTTAAATCCTTACGTCTTGAATCATTCTTTAAGGAATATCTATTTCCTCCAAGTGACAATAATTAATAGATCATTTTTTCTGAATATATAATACTAAATAGAGATTCTTTGACGGTGGTGGGCGTATCTTGTATTTGATACTGTAATCTTTTGGGGCTATCAGTATCACAATATGCTTTTTCATATGTAATTCCTAAGGTAAAGTAAACATATTTTCTTTATTGAAATATAGTTTGTTTTTGCGGAGTAAAAGTAATGATTTGGTATAATAAATAAATGATGAGTTATTGGCAAATGGTGTATTGTTATTGTTTGGTGTTGTTTTGTAGGTGATAAGTGTTGTGTTTTTGTATTATTTTAATTGATGATATTTGGTGGAAATAGTGAAACCGGAACTTTAACCAAATAGATGGTTAAAATTCCGGTTATATTATTTTACTGATAATAGGCGCATAAGCTCCTGTTAGTAAGGAAAGGATTTGTTTTTCCTCCCCTGTTTAATTGATAATTCTACATCTCGTAATAGTTTTTATCCCCTTTCATATCCTTGTATTTACCATTATGCAAATAGTTGATGTCCGGTTCATATTTATGGCCTCCTTCCACTCTATAAAAGGCTGCTGCCCCTGCATTTATGTTAGCATGATATGGTGTTGCTTCCAGTGCGTCCGACCAGAAAGGGATATTACGCATTATGTAAAGTTTGCCAAGACCTTTGTCATATAACTTTTCTCGTAACGTTTCCGGATACGATTCGTCATTTTCATAATCGAACGTATATTCGTCGGTGCTGAAACCGCCATATTGAGATTTGTCCAGTCCTGCTATTGGTTTTTCAATCGAGCTATCCTCCCATGGATTCATAATTTTGGTATTTACCCATGTCCAGGCATAATCAATATATTCACCTGCTCTGATACCCGCAGCCTCGGAGGCTAGTGAACCGGCCGGATCACCCGTTATGGTAACTGTAATCAGTTTGGTCTTGCCTAAAGATTCCCGTAGTGCTTTGATGAGCTTCGGATACGAGGTCGCATTGGCAGCCGGATGTCCGTTTATACCATATTCGGCACCTTCGTCCATGAGATTAATGCCATCTACACGGTAGTTGGCGAGCTTCTTGACTTCCGCTACAAAGGCTGTAATCTGCTCATCTGTCAGGTTGCAGAATCCCAAGCCGGTCCCTTCTGCTTTAAGGGTGACGCAACGCTTTATACCATAGCTGGAGAGTGACGACATATTGCTTAACTGCTTTTTGAAATTGGCTGATTGGTTCAGAGTCACTTTTCCATTCGCATATCCCAGTGTTGCGGCATTCACATTAATGATGTCATATAAATAGGCATACCACGACGTTTCCCATAACTCATAATGTCCGGGACCGAATGTTTCATTATCATATAATACCATGATAAATTCTTTGGCAATGGAGGCGTTGACTTTTTCGCCATCAATAAACCCTACCATCTTGTACTTTTTCATATCAGCCTTCATCGGGCTCAACCACGGATAAGTAGAGCGTTTATAATAAATCTTGTAATAGATTTCATTACTATCCCGTGACGGACGAATTCCGCTTTCTTCCGGTAGTTCTACGGTAATAGGGAGCAAAGAATAATCATGCAATGTGCCTAGCGGATTCAGGCGTACCATGATAGTATCCGACATTGTATCTCCTGCCTTAATAGTCATTGCACCATCGTTACTGATGCCCTCAATGCTGATAGTAGACATTTTCCGGTATTCCGTACCGTGTTCTTCATTGTATTTGTCTACTAAGTCGAGGTCGATTTTCATTGTGATTCGGGTGTCCTGTGCCACCGGCTTCACCGTTTGGTAGAAGAATGCAAAATCGGGAGTCTTGGTATTGGTCATGGTGATTTCCAGGTCACTGGTTGTCATATCACATTTTAGCATGCCAAAGTTATTGTCTAAAGCCGTCTCGTTAGGTAATTTACCTACGGGAGTGGCAATGGAATTATCTTCGCAGCCTCCTAGCATGCCGGTTACTAATGTAATGGCAGCCATGCAGAGAACATTTTTGAAGTTTATATTTCTTTTCATGTCCATGGTTATCTTTAAAGTGAATGATTACTTGTTGATTTGTGGAATTTCGATTCCCGTCGGCCACACAAGAGGTTCGGCAGATACTGCATCGAATCCGTGTTTCGAATGGTCCTTGACAATGTTTCCCTCACCTTCATTAAATTTCCAGTAAGCAAGCAGGCTTTCTTCGTTTTCAGGATCTTCCACTTTATACATATTCGTCCAGATTTCCTCTTTCGTACGGCAAGTGTTCCAGATACGTATCTCTGCGATGTTACCGTTGAGTTGCCGTAGCTCATCTTCATAAGAGCGTCCTATCTGGAATTCGCAATCCGGCGTTCCACAGATATCCACAGTAGCTCCTTTTCCATAAGAGATATCCTGACTTTGCAGTTGTCCGTTCACATAATAGGCAATAAAATGTTCCTTGGCGTTGTACACCAGCGCTATATGATACCATGTCATTGCATTCAGTGACTTAGCCCTGTCGGCGGCGGGGAATTTGACTCCGTCCGGTCCCTGCATCTGCAACTGTTGGCGTGGGAAACTTGTATCACCTATACGCATTAAGAAATGCTGTTCTACTCCCATGATCGTACTGATATCCGATGCACCGGCCGTATTGCTTGGTCCGCTGTATGTAAAGTCCTCTACATATACCAGTGCTTCCATGGTAATCTGACCTAATTCTTTCAGACAGGCATTTTTCTCTTCGTCGAGGAAAGTAGGCACTTCCAGATAATTGTCTTTCAGGTTGGCGGCTACCGTGATAGCGCTTGAACGGCGCACCAGATAGAACAATGTTTTCGAACCGTTCAATAGATGAACGCCACCCGACGTTTCAGAGATGGTGAGCGGAACCAGATAAGTTTTATCAATCTCCAGATCTAACAGGTTATTAAAATAGATCGTATCAATCAATGATTCACTCTTTTCGGCTTTGATAATCAGTTCGCTGTTCGACAGGCTATAATATTTACTATCCAGCATTCCATAATCAGTCCCGTGCCGGGCATTGAATTCGTTTATCAGTTCGGGATCCGCTTTCAGCTTCACTACGATGTCTTTTCCTGCCGGGTAAGTCAACTTGGCGCTGAAGGCACGTTTCTGTTCATTCAGCGTATTTCGGAAAGTCACTCTTTCTGAATTGCTGTTACTGGCTTCCTTGATATAGACCATGTTGTCGAATGGTGCTTTATTGCTGTAATCCGTATTGTCACAGGCAATCATCAGTCCGCAGATGATTGCAGCCAGAGAGATGATTATTTTATATCGTTTCATAGTTCCTCCTTTCATTAATTAATCGGTGATGGGTTCAGTTTTTGGATAGCATCACGTATACGGCGGTAGTTAGTCACCCCATCGGTGGCGAGATAATCTTCATTGGCATTGTAGATAGAAACTCCTGCCAGCGGACCATTGTTACCCAGTCCTGTGATGAAATGATTGATGATGTAGGCCATCCCTTCCGAGGTTTGTATAACATCCAAATCTTCCCGGCTGATGATACCGGTTTTACCGTCATCGGTCGGAGGAGTGGCTGTCGTTATCACTTTCTCTTTGGGCATTTTCCCATAGAAACCTACAGGTTGGCTCATATTCAGTTTTATTTCGAGTGAGCTTTCAAGCAACACAATTTGCCCATCCACGAAATAGTCTACCAAATCGATGAACGGCTCTTCGTATCTTCCGCTATAATCCACTGTAAATGTGACGATGCCATCAAAGAAAACCAACTTTCCATTATTAGCTTTCGGACCGCCGATAGCGGCAAGTTTTTCCCGGATAGCCGTCGTTACCTCATTGAAGAAATCGACATGCATCATACTTCCGGCACGACCAAACTGCACATAATAACCGTCAAATTCATCACTCTCCCCGTTTTTCAATGCCGCATTCATTTTCGTTTTGAATTCTTCCAGGTTTTCTGTTTCTTCGCATTGGTCGTAGAATTCGGATAAATTCTTGTAATAGAGAAATTTGGTGCCAGTCCGTTTGAGTTTGGATATGTCTTCCTTATCATAAACGGACAGATTATCAGCGTTGGTCAGCACCACAAAATCTACGCTATCGGGCAAGGAACGCAAGAAATCCTGTTCGCCCAATGTCGTACCCGGATTGTTGGCAAAACGTATTAACATTAACGTATGCTTCCGGTTTTTGTATTCTTTCAGACTTTGCTCGTATTTTTCATGCAAGCTGGGGTCTTGTTCGTCGGGAAATATAGGGTTGTAATCAACCGGTGTCGGTTCTGTCCAGTCGCTACAGGCAACGAACATCAGTGAGCAGGCTACGGTCAATATGACACTTATGAATGAATTCAGTTTCATTGTATCTTGGGTTTAAGTTCCACATTATTTTACATTCGGATTGCAGTCCCACCATAAGCGGGTAGCGCCGTTATCTTCTCCATTGAGCTTTCGCAGGGCACCGAGCATATTTTCCGCATTCAGCTGATATTCTTCGGCAGGATAGGAGAGACGTCGTATTCCCAGTGTCAGGTTAGTGATTCCCACTCCCTTGTTGTCCATTATCGGAAGGAATTTAGGATACCCTGTGCGGCGATGTTCGCACCAGGCTTCAATGCCCAGAGGAAACATGGCAATCCATTTTTGAGTAATGATACGTTCCAGGTTTTCTTCGAAACGGGTATTCTCCTTGTCCTCGTTCCAGGCAATGGTGATGCTGCTCGGAGATTGGGCGCTGTATGTACCTCTCGGGTCTTTGTAAGCCCCTGGCACCAATGCTTTATTCTGGGAGTATCCGCTTGCTCCGCTTGCGCCCCATTGCTCAAAGGAAAGGGTGATCGCCTTCTCATATAGCTGTTGGGCATCTCCGCTCATTGCCCATCCCCGCAGGGCACCTTCGGCGCGAAGGAACGTGACCTCGGCGGCAGTCATCCACATATACGTATCATTGGCAGTCATCAAACGGTTGGAATAGGTTTGTATCAACTCGTCGTCCGTCACTTTGGAAGGAAGAATACCAATGCGTAGCCCATAGTAATCGGTATCATCCTGATACTTTCCCTGGGTGAAGTATTTTTCCAAACGCGGATCGTTATATCCCTGCATATAGGAAACGATTTCCGCAGCTATCCGGTAATCCTTCCAATCATTGAAACAGAGAGCCGAACGATTCTCCTCCACATGCAGTTGCGCGTTGTCCTCATTGTTCTCTATCACACCTGCGGCTACGGCTTTCTCGGCTATTTCCCTGGCCAGTTCCGGTTTCACATAAACGATACGCATGGCCATGCGAAGCTGTAACGAGTGAAGGTATTTATACCATTTCCGCACATCTCCATAATAAAGATTATCCAGTTTCTTAAATCCTTCCGCACTTAGACCTAGATTCTCCTTCAGAGCTTCATCTGCTTCTTCCAATTCCTTGAACATAGCCACATAAACCTCCTCTTGAGAGTCATAAGGAGCACTAAGGCCGTCACCTTCCGTTTTATCTCCCAATACTTTGGTATAGGGAATCGGCCCGAACATATCCGTAGACCGGTGCATGATAGCGACTCGCAGAATCTTGGCGAATGCCAGTGCGACGGGGTCATTGGTACGGTTGATAATATCCCGGTAGGAAGGATACATTTCCGAGATAGGATCGGAGAACGAAGCCTTCAGCCAGTCCGACTTGGGATTATAAGTCGAGTATTTTTCAGTCCAACCCACACGAGTCTCTCCAAAATAACGCCCGTAGGCTCCTCCGCACATCGCTTCCACAAATTGATAAAGATGCTCTTGTGTGGGGACCACCAATGCTTCCATGCTCTTTAGAGACGAGCCGATGATATGGTTTTCGCGCATCAGTTCATCCTGCGTTGTCTCGTAAGGATTACGATTGATATCCATATCGATACAACTTCCCGTCCATAGCATCAGCGTTAGCAGGTATGCCAGTCGGAGGGTTGCTTTTCTGTATTCTTTCATTTGAGTATTCATAGTTTTAGAAGTTAATCTTTACATTAAAACCAAAATTGCGTGTACTGGGCATCATGAAGTAGTCGATTCCCTGATAGAAATTGTTTGTTGTAGCAATCGCTTCCGGGTCGAAAGGTGCTTTGCAAT
This sequence comes from Bacteroides sp. MSK.18.37, assembly GCF_019129155.2. Lineage (NCBI taxonomy): Bacteria > Pseudomonadati > Bacteroidota > Bacteroidia > Bacteroidales > Bacteroidaceae > Bacteroides > Bacteroides sp. MSK.18.37. The sequence goes on from NZ_JAHOIB020000001.1 coordinate 5,440,634, forward strand.
AAATCATCCACAGGTTACGTCCCACTACAGAGACGTTGATGTCGCAGATATTACCCAACCATTTGCGGGGGATGGTGTATCCGATGTGCGCTTCCTGCAAACGCAGATTTGTGGCACTATACGTATAATATTGCGGCAGCCCGCTTGAGGTAGCTACAATCTCGTAATACTGCTGTGCGTTCACCCAGCTACGTCCGTTGACGAGTACTCCGCCACGGTCACGGGCGGCAGCAGATGCTTCGGATACGCCATATTGGTCGAGAGCAGCCTGTGTGGCTGAATAAACAATACCTCCCAGGCGGGCACTTAATTGGAATCCCGCATAAATACCTTTGTAAGAAAAGCTGTTGTTCCATGCCAGGTTTGCTTTAGGAAATACGCTGCCTAATTTGATGTCAGGTAGATTATCCGTTTTGGCGACATCCCCATTTTTGTCTATCTGGATATATCCTTTATCGTCACGTATGAAGTCGGCATTCGTGTACAGGTCTCCCAGTGTGCCTCCTTCTTTCAGGATAAATTTGGTATATCCCAGTCCTTTTAGTTCAAGGCGGTCTTTGTTGACGATTTCTCCGGTTTCGGGATGCACATAGTCCTTAACCAACTCCACAATTTTGTTTTTATTCCAGGAGAAAGTGAAATTACTGTTCCATCCGAAGTCGCGCCATGTATGTCCGTAAGAGAGTAGCCCCTCGACACCGAGATTGCGTACATAACCGGTTTGCACATAAAGAGTCGAATAGCCGGAAGACACGGTGATTTTCGGGTCGAATGTCTGGTTATAGGTATTGGCATAGTAGAATGAACCACTGACTTTGAAATCCTTGAAGAAAGTTCCGTCCACACCTATTTCCCAAGAGTCGGTACGTTCCGGTTTCAGTTTGCCGATAGGATAATGGGTTTTGGCGTTCCAGTCCTGTTTGGTAGGGTCATAGCTGTAAGTCGGTTGTACCAGAAAACGCGGGTAGGGGGTACCACAGAACTGAATGATCCGCGTACTTTCAGGTAATCAATCGCTTTGGGTAATGTCACCATTTCGCTGATTACTGCCGAAAGACCTACCGATGGATAGAAGAAAGAAGTAGGATTCGAGCCTTTCAACTGGGAAGCCCAGTCGTTACGTCCGGTCAACGTCAGGTACAGCATGCTTTTCCATCCTATTTCCGCACTGGCAAAAATAGACTGCGTCATTTCTTCCCAACCCTCCTGTGTTGCCCGTTTCTTGGCATTATCCAAATCAAATACATTGAATACGTTGGGCACTCCCGTGTCGCGAATCGGACCACCGTAACCCAGTAAATCACTGGAGTTGTCGCTCAATGAAGTACCGGCATTGACTACTACCGTGAAGTCGTCAATGCGTTTATTGATATTCACCATGAAGTCGGCATACGTCTGTGTCTCGTTCACCTTTTGGATGGTGTAATGTCCCTGGGTACTACCTTCGGTCAGTGTAGAGATCGTACTTGCGTATAGCTTTTGCTGATAAGTATTGTCGGTGTTATCCACGCGGATACGTGCCGATACATTCAGCCAGTCCAAAATGTCGTATGTCAGTCCGGCATTCAGCATATAAGGCTTTTTCTCATTCGTGCGGACGTTTCGGTAAGCAATCCAGTAAGGATTCTGCATACGCAAATCCCCTTCACCTTGCGGCCAGTAAGCCACATTGATTTTACGTGCTTCGTCATAACGTTCGAAGGCTTTTACTAGAGAAAAGTCATCGCCGCGTGGAAACAGGTAAGCCGAAACCAATGGATTGGAATAAACTCCCTGATTGGTCATGTTGCGGTCATTTTGTATGATATAACTGGCTCCTACATCCAATTTCATCTTGTCATTCAGGAAATGAGTCGTATTGCGAAATGTGAAATTATATCGGTTGTACCTATTGTTCGGAATCATCCCTTCTGAATTGACTGCTGCGGCAGAAAAGAACGTTTGGTTCTTGTCCGTACCTGTCGAGAGGGTGATGGAGTTGCTGTAAGCCGCTCCCGTATCAAAGAAGTCGGTGGGTTCATATCCTGTTTGGTTGGCCGGATTCAGTTTAGGCCCCCAACTTAATATGGGAGAACCTTCCGCATCGCCCCGTGTACCGGTTCCATATCGATTCTGAAACTTGGGCAATACAAATGGGTTCATAAATCCATGCTGCTTGAGAAAGTAGCCGACAGTTTTCCTATCTGTCCCCGCTTGGTAGTCACTACAATAGCGCCGTTGGCAGCGTTGCTGCCATACATTGCGGCTGCTGCCGCACCTGTCAGGAAAGAGATGCTTTCAATATCGTCGGGATTAATATCCGCAATGGCTTCCGTAGCACCTTTGGAGTCAAATTCAGTACCGCCTCCACCGCCGAAGTTATACATCGGAATACCGTCAATGACGTATAGCGCATTACTGCTCTGCTCGATAGACTTTGTACCACGCATCACCACTTTACTGGCACCTCCCACACCGGAAGAAGAAGCATTAATGACAACGCCGGCAGCCTTTCCGCTCAAACTGTTGATAAAGTTGGCGTCTTTTATTTCCGGCATCTTGTCTGCTCCGATTTGCTGGACGTTGTAGCTCAATGCTTTTTGCTCGCGTTTGATGCCGAGAGCAGTTACTACAACTTCCGATAGCTGTTGCGTATCGGCTGTCAGTTGAATGCGGTAATTATTCTGGTTGGTGACTTTAATGCTTCCTGAAGTATAACCGATATAAGTAAATGTCAGTGTATTTCCGGTGGAAGCTTCGATCAGGAAGTTCCCGTCGATGTCTGTGATAGATCCGGCGGCAGTGCCTTCCACTTTGATGTTCACTCCGATCAAGGGATCGTTGTTTTCATCAACTACCTTACCGGTGATCTTTTTGGTCGGGTTGCTTTCTTTCTTTTGTTCCGGAATAATCATGATATATTTCTCTTTCAGTTGATAGGTGAAACCTGTACCTTTGAGAATTTGAGCGAGCGCATTTTCCAACGAAGCCGCCTCTATATTGAGGGTGATGGCCGGTTTGTTTTTCAGTTGGGAATCGTTGTAGCCTACGGACATGCCGGATTGTTTTTCAACTTCTTTCAGTGCTTCAATCACAGATATACTATTCTTTTTAATAGTGATTTTAGCACCATTTTGTGCAAGGGAAACTGTTGTGGCGAGCATCAAACAGAAAAAAAGCATAAAACTTCTTCCCTTTGTCTTCTTGTCTACTATAAATTTATAAATTTGTAGCATTTTCTTAGTATTAGGTTATTGACTAAATTATTTCGAGGTAATTTGTAGAGTAAACTCTAATATTGGGAATTCAGATTTCATATCCGGGACGGAGTGAGGCCTCTGTTCCGGGTATTTTTTTGCATGGCATATAAGGTTAAAAAGTTATATTCTTGTCAGATAGCACTTGTCTTCTACTATTCTATAGTCCATTTGTCCGACCACGTTCACGATGATTTCCATCACTTCTTCGAGTGGTGCGTTGTCCTTGAAACGAAAACTGAACCTGTCGTTTTTGAGGTTCTTGATACTATATACAAAGGCATAAGGATATTTTCGCTCCAATACGTTGATGATGTCCGTCAGCGTCATCTTTTGCAGAACCAGTTCTCCGCGTTGCCAGGCTGTCACATCGTCCATATCCGGATTGGAGAGATCATATTTCTTATTGTTTCTGTTATAGGCAAACTGTTCGTTGGGATGGAGAATGACACTTGTTGTCAGATTGTTATAATCTACACGGATACTGCCTGAAATGAGGGTCGTTGCTATTTCCTGGCTTTCAGGGTAGGCAGATACATTAAATTCCGTACCCAACGCAGTAATCTGTAAATCATTGGATTTCACGATAAACGGACGTTTTTTGTCCGGCTTAACCTTGAAGTTGGCTTCGCCTAACAGGAATACACTACGACTATCTCCGGTAAACTCGTGCGGATATAAAAGTGTACTTTTCGAGTTGAGTTGCACTTTTGTTCCGTCGGGCAGCGTCAAACTTCTCATTTCTGCTATCGGAATATATTGCTGTAACAAGTCGGTTTCCGCTTTTGTGCCTACAGTCGATAGATAGACCGAAGAGGCAAGCAGGAGGAATAAGATAGCGGCTGCGGATTGCCATATATGTATTGGGCGAATTCTTCTCTCTTTGGGTACGGTTGGAATACCTTCCTGTTTTTTCAGGCGCTCGTAAGACTTCTGCATTCCTTTCACGTTTTTTTGCCGTTGCGCTTTGTTCCATAGCTCTCTCAAAGCATCTTCTTTCTGGGATGCATGATCCTCATCTACCAGCCATTGATAGAATTCATTTTGGGTAGCTTCCGGATAGTTATTGCCGGTAAATAATATCAGTATTTTCTGAAAAAAGTTCCTCATTTGCGCTGTTCTTTTTAGTGGTTACACTATTAGCACAATCGAAAATGGGGGATTACTTAAAAGAAACACAAGAAAAATGCAATAAAAATAGTTTTTTTATTTCGAGCAGGGTCAGATAGATTTGGTGTTCCACAGTTCGTACGGAAATATTGAGTGCTTGTGCTATCTCCATATTACTCATATTGTTGATGCGGCTCATTTCAAAAACTTTTCTGCGGCGTTCGGGAAGGCGGTCGAGAATTAGGCGGATGATTAATAGTGCTTCTTTATAATAGATAGGGTCGAGAGTATCTTCGGATTTTAGTAAGTCTTCGATTAGATATTTCTGCGATAATTGTTCCTGATAGGATTGTTCCAGTCTTTTGCGTTTGATGAAATTGAAAGTTGTGTTTTTAGTCATGGCGTAGATATACTGGCCTATGTCTTTGTTTTCCAGCCAGACCTCCGGTTGTGTCCATAATTTAGCGAACACATCCTGAATGATATCTTCTGCGTCCTCTTCAGATTTGAGCAAGTTTATAGCGAAATATTTAACAGCGGAATAGTGCGTGGTAAATATAATTTCGAATTGGCGGGCTAGATGAATAGGGTCTTGGTTTTGGCTCATAGGTTTATCAGGTCTGTTGGTATGAGACAAATGTATGTAAATAATTCAACAATACTAAGAAGCCAAGATTAGTATGCGAAAAAGGAAACTAAAAAAACGACTTCAAGTTCTGTGTTTTTATGAACTCTTAACTGTGAAAAGGAAAAAAATAGTGACGCTATCCAGTAGGGATGGCGTCACTATTCGAGTGAGATGGTGACGGTATACCAATGTGATACCGTCACTATTTTTAGATATGTATTTTACCAGTTTCTTTTCACTGTGCGGTAACCGTAGCCGATAATTACAAGAAAACAGATGAACGGAAGAATAAATGAAACATTGACAGCCGGTAACCACGCTATTTGTTCCAAATCAATGATGCTTGCCTGTAGCGGTGGAAGAACAGAACCTCCCAGGATAGCCATAATAAGGCCGGCAGCTCCGAACTTCGCATCATCTCCCATACCTTTCAAGGCAATACCGTAGATGGTAGGGAACATCAATGACATACAAGCCGATACTGCTACCAGACAATACATTCCGAAGATATTTTGAAGGAAGATTACACCTAAAGTGAAAATACCTCCAAAGATAGCAAGAATCATCAGCAATTTACCCGCATTGAGATAGCGCAGAATGAACGTACAGATAAAACGGCTAATACAGAATATCACCATTGCTATGATATTATATTGTTGAGATAGTACTTCCGCACTTTTCTCGTCCATACCTTGTGACATGAACAAGCGTGTTCCATACTGAATGATGAAAGTCCAGCACATAATTTGTGCACCTACATAGAAAAATTGGGCAATCACACCTTCACGATAACGCGTTTGGGTGAAAATACGTTTCAGTGTAGGGAAGAAGTCTATTCTATGATTCTGATCTCCATTCTTAGGCATCTTGACGAATCGTATCAGAAGCAACATGGCTACGATAATCAGTCCGATAATGAGATAAGGAGCAATCAGGACGCTAAGGTCGCTTTCTTTGATTGCTTGAAATTCGCTGTCGTTAAGCAATGCGCGGTCTTCGGTACACATCGGATGCAATTTCGCTTGAATGAACTGCATGGCTACATACATTCCGAGAAGTGACCCCATCGGGTTGAAAGACTGTGCAAGGTTCAATCGCCGGGTAGCTGTTTCTTCCGTTCCCATGGAAAGAATATACGGATTACAGCTTGTTTCGAGGAAAGATAATCCGCAGGTCAGAATAAAATAAGCAATCAGAAACGGATAGTACTCACCCGTCATTTTGGCGGGGAAGAATAAGAAGGCTCCGAAAGCATACATACCCAGTCCTAACAAAACACCTGCTTTGTAGGAATATTTGCGGATGAAGATGGCAGCCGGGAAAGCCATTGCAAAGTAGCCTCCATAGAAGGCAACCTGTACCAATGCCCCGTCGGTGGCACTCATCCGGAAGATTTTAGAGAATGCCTTTACCATCGGATTGGTAATGTCATTGGCAAATCCCCATAACGCAAAACAGGAGGTAATGAGAATAAAAGGTATAAGATAACTGATGCCATCTTTCGAAATGATGGACTGCTTGGTGTGTTTCATGGTTGTTTCTGGTATTTTTTTAAGTATTATACAAATGGAACATTCTTTCCATCGGTTTCCATTTCTCTGCGGAACTCATTCCGGGTGCGGCTTGTTGGAAGATAGCCATATATTCTTCCCACTCTTGTTGGCGGGGAAGGGTGTTCAGGCGTTCCATTGCCGTGTCCCAGTCAAAATCAAGGGGAGTTTCGACGATCATAAACAGTCGGGTTCCCAGGATATAAATTTCCATTTCCAGGATGCCAACTTCCCGGATACCGGCAAGAATTTCCGGCCATGCTTCCGCCTGGCTATGTCTTTTCCGATATTCGGCGATTAGTTCCGGAGAATCGCGTAAATCAAGGGTTTGGCAATATCGTTTGACGGGAACGTCATAAGATTGAACCTGATAACCGGTTTTAGATGTTTCCATATACTTTTATTTTTTAGGATAATATACTTGTGGTGTAACGCTGTGAGTGACAATTTCCCGCAATTCACGAAGATTGGCAATTTCTCCTTTAGCCATTGCCTGCGTCAGAATGTTTCCCATTGCAGTGGCTTCCACCGGACCTGCATAAACAGGAATACCGAGTTCGTCAGCTGTCAGTTGGTTGAGTAACTTATTTTGTGATCCTCCTCCGATGATATTTAACTGACGGATTGGAGCGGGGAGGCAACGGTTGAGCTGTTCCACAGCCAGCCGATATCTGAAAGCTAATGACTGGAGCACACATCGTACAGTCTCTGCCTTGTTTTGGGGAATTTGCAAAGCATGATTCCGGCAATAATGAATAAGCGCATTCTCCATATTTTCCGGATTCATGAATATGGTGTCGTCTACAGGGATGATTGTATCAATCTCGGCTTCGGCTGCTTGCGGGATGATTATATCATAATCTTGTTCCTCGCCACACGCTTTCCACTCGCTCATCAAGCGTTGCAGAATCCATAATCCTGTTATATTCTGGAGGAAACGGATTTTGCCGTCTACACCTCCTTCATTGGTGAATTGAGCTTTTCTTGCTTCTTCCGTTAATATGGGTTCGTCCACTTCAACTCCCAGTAACGACCAAGTGCCGGAACTAAGGAAAGCGATAGGACTTTCTGCAGCAGGAACAGCAGCTACGGCACTGGCTGTATCATGTGAACCTACGGCAATAACGTCTACGGCACCCAGTCCGGTTTCGCGTGCAATATCCTCTTTCAGAGTGCCTCTGATTGTTCCGGGAAGAATGATTTTACCGAACAGATGTTCGGGAAGACCTAAGCTATGTATGGTATCGAATGACCAGTTGCGTGATTTGGCGTTGAGTAATTCAGAGGTGGAGGCGATACAATATTCATTATTGGCTACCCCTGTCAGGAAATAACTGAAGAGATCGGGCATGAATAAAAGTTGCCGGGCAACTTCCAACTGTGCATCTTGATTTTGCTTCATGCTGTAAAGTTGAAACAGCGTATTGATAGGCATCACCTGAATACCGGTTTCGGCATAATGTCGATGTTCATCCATGCACTTGAATACTTCTGCCGGCATTCCCTCTGTTCTTGCATCCCGGTAACAGACTGGATTTCCTAATAGGTTTCCATGTTTGTCAATCAGTCCGAAATCCACTCCCCAAGTGTCAATACCAATACCTTTTACGGCATATCCTTTTTGTGCAGCCAGTTTTAGTCCGGTTTTCATATCTTCGAACAGAGCCGGGAAGTCCCAGTAAATATGATTGCCTAGTTTGACCTGCCGGTTGGAGAAGCGGTATATCTCTTCCAATTCCAGCCTGCCGTTAAGAAGAAAGCCGGCGATGATTCGCCCGCTGCCGCCTCCGAAGTCTGCTGCTAAATAAGTGTGTTTGATGGTATCTTTCATGGTAATATGCCTGGATATTAGTTGGTTTTCTTTCCTAATACGTAGATTTCCAGGTCTTCAATTTCTGCCGGTGTGAGCACTGAATAATCACCGCCGGATTGAACAATGATGCGACAAGCCATTTCGAAAAAAGTAGCCCGTTCATATACTTGGTCGAAGTCTTTTCCGCACACCACTTGTCCGTGGTTGGTCAGTAAAACCGAGTTATGCTTTTGCATGGCTTCTACCACGGCTTTCGCCAGTTCCGGTGAGCCGGGACGATAATACGGAATCACAGGTATTTCTGAACCTACATGGCAAGGAATTTCTGCTGTTACGTTGAAATTTGCCGGCTTGTTCTTCATGCAGGAGACAGCGGTGGCATATTCCGATTGGAAATGGAGAACGACATTGACGTCCGGACGTTCACGGAGAATACCCAAATGGAATGTACTTTCCATAGAGGGTTTTACACCATTGGCAGGAATGCCGCTGGCAATATGGCAGATTGAAACCTTTTCTTTGCCAAGTGTGGGAACCCAGGAACCCGTACCGGAAATCAATGCTTCTTCGCCGATTCTCCAGGAAAGGTTACCGCTGCTGCAAAGCATTAACTTTGCATCCCCGTAACGATGTGCTTGTGCAATGAACTGTTCAATATGTTCGTTAGTAATCATAGTCTTACTTATTTAAGTCGCTGTAGGGGGCGGGGCTATCCCGACATTTGTTATGTGTCGGGTGGGGGACCCCGTCCCTACGAACGGCAAAGTTAAAATATTTATTTATACAGGACGAAAAAAACTTGTTTATTTATAAATAGGACCATAAGTTGCACAAGCTCTGTAATCTGATCCTTCTTTGTCCATGCCGAAAGCATTCCAGGCAGCCGGGCGGAACATCTGATCTTCTTCTACATTGTGCATGCATACCGGGATGCGGAGCATGGAAGCAAGAGTGATTAAGTCCTGGCCGATGTGTCCATAGCTGATGGCGCCATGATTGGCTCCCCAGTTATTCATGACTGAATATACGTCTTTGAAAGCCGGTTTATCACACAAACGGGGCACAAACCAGGTGGTAGGCCATGTCGGGTCTGTACGCATATTGAGTTTCTGATGGATTTCCGGATCAATTTCCACTGTCCAACCTTCTGCGATTTGCAGGACAGGGCCTAAGCCTTTAATCAGGTTGAGGCGCATCATGGTAACAGGCATTCCGCCTTTTGACAGGAAGTTGGACGAGAAGCCACCCCCACGGAAGTAGTCACGGTCTGCCGGATACCAGGTCGTTGCTTTGAGACAGTTCTCTACATCAGCGTCCGTCAGGTTCCATGGTTCTTTCATAACCGGATTGCCTGCTGCGTCTAATGATTGGCCGGAACCGTCGAGAGTCGTTGCACCGGAATTGATAAGATGGATGATACCGTTTGCTGCCAATCCGCTCAACTCTTTGCCGGTTACACGTTTCACGGCTTCAGGACTCCAGTAAGTACGTACGTCGGAGAATATTTGTGCACGGTTGGTCAATAGATGTCCGAACAACATGGCTACACCGTTGCAGGCATCATTTTCGGTAGCTACCACAAATGCTTCACGGATACCATTCCAGTCAAAAGAGGTATTGAGTAAAGCTTCCGGATAGTCACCGTTAGGATAGAAGTCTGTCCATTGGCGTTGTCCCTGGAAACCGGCTGCAATGGCATTGTGTCCCAAAGCCTCTTCCTTGAATCCCATTTCTTTCAATTTGGGATTTCCGGTCATCAAGTCGCGCATGATAATCGTCATCTTTACAATGAATTCCCAATCAGCATCTTTCTGTTCACGGGTTTTACGTTTTTCAGGACGGTTCTTGAAGTCTTCACCTTCGTTTGTCTTGCAATTTTTTTCAGTCCAGGCCATGGCTTTGGCGTATTCTTCGTGGTCATAGATGCCTTCGTCCATTCGACGGATGATTTCTGTGAGGTCTATTGACTCATTACGCATTCCCAAATACTCCTGGAAGAAATCAGGATTAACGATAGAACCGGCGATACCCATAGATACACTACCCATTGACAGGTAAGATTTCCCTCTCATCGTAGCTACTGCCTGTGCAGCACGTGCAAAGCGAAGAATCTTTTCCGATACATCTTCAGGGATTGTGTTGTCGTCCAAATCTTGAACGTCGCGTCCGTAGATACCGAATGCGGGAAGGCCTTTTTGTGCGTGTCCGGCAAGTACGGCAGCAAGGTATACAGCTCCCGGACGTTCTGTGCCGTTGAATCCCCAGACAGCTTTCGGATAATGCGGGTTCATATCCATCGTTTCAGCACCATAGCACCAGCAAGAAGTGACGGTAATGGTAGAGCCGACCCCTTCTCTTTCAAACTTTTCCGCACAAGCGGCACTTTCGGCTACGCGTCCGATCGTGCTATCGGCTATAACACATTCTACCGGACTGCCATCACCGTTTTTCAGGTTGCTGCTGATTAACTCGGCTACTGCTTTTGCTAAATTCATTGTTTTCTCTTCAAGGCTTTCGCGAACGCCACCCTGGCGACCATCGATTGTGGGACGAATCCCGATTTTCGGATACTTTTTCATGGTTTCTATCTATTAAAGGATTAATTAATATCTGTGCTGAACTGTGCTGATGTCTTCGCAAAAAAAAATTAAAGTGACTTTCGAAGCCTTACTTCCGTTGGTAAGAACTTCTGAACCGGTACATTATTAAGAACGAAATTGGCCGCTTCGTTTCCCATCATTTCCCAATCAATACTCAATGAGGTTATTCCTTCGTCAATCACTTCGTAGGAAGGAATATCATTATACGCTAACAGACCGAAATCTTTTCCGCATTTCAGCCCTTCCAATCTTCCTTGTTTCACCACTTTTACTACATCTTGTTGCTTGATGGCGATATAGGCAACTCCCTTACGTACGATCAGATTCTCAATATCCTCCTGTATTTCACAGAGGAATCCTTGCTCCTGACAGAAACGGGTAAAATACACCTTACTGCTTTGGGGATGTTTCAGGCTTTTGGGAAACAAAAAAACGAGCTGGTGATAGTTCTTCAATCTTTCCTTGAGCAGATTCAATGCCTGATAGAAAAATTCATCAAAATCCTGGCAGATATATGAATACTTTTCTTTTTCGAATTTGCCGAAATCAAGGAGTAGTAATCTTGAAGGATTAATTTTATTGAGAACAGTGCTGAATTTTTCGTTATCGAAATTCATCACGATGTATTTGTTGTATTTCCCGATGGATTCCCGGAGGATCGTATTGAACAACCGTTCGTTGTATTGATGAAATAATAAGTCTACCTTATAGTTGATAGGCAGATGTCTGACGAAACTGTTATATAAGGCTTCTTTGAAAGGAGTATATTGGTCGAGCAGCAATAAGACATTGGTCACCTGGCTCGTCACATAATAACCCTTGCCGGGAGTGGAGTCGATCAAGCCTCGTTCGCGTAAATCAAGGAAAGCCTTGAAAACGGTGTCGCGTGATACTCCGTATTGAGCACTCAACTGATTGATGGAAGGCAAAGAATCTCCTTCAAGAAATTCTTTTCTGGAAATCGCCTGGCTAAGTGCGTCCGCTAGTTGCGTAACCTTGCTTGCCTGTTGTCCGAATGTTGCCTTTTTATCAATTCGTTTCATATTCGAAAAATAAATAACACTATGCTGAACTATGCTGATGCAAAGAAAGGCATTTTATTCTGAACGGAATAAATAATTTGATATGTTTTATAGCAGAAAACAATAAAAAAATCCCCTCCGGCGGACCGGAGAGGATTTATAGCTTTTCCTGATTTCTTGTTCGGAATCTGCTGAAATTTATTCAGCAGCAGCTTCTGTTGCAGGAGCTTCTTCAGCCGGAGCTGCGGCAGCTTCTTCTGCAGGTGCTTCAGCAGCAGCTTTTTCGGCAGCTTCAGCAGCTTTCTTTTCAGCGAGTGCTTTTGCTTTCACTTCGTTGATCTTCTTTTCTGCTTCCAGACGTGCTTTTGCTTCAGCTTTCTTAGCTTCGTCTTGTTTAGCCTTCAAAGTAGCCAAACCTGACTGTTTGTTGTTTTTCCAAGCTTCGAATTTAGCTTCAGCTTCTGCTTCTCCGAATGCGCCTTTTGCTACACCGCCCAGAAGATGTTTCTTCATGTAAACTCCTTCACGAGAAAGAATGTTACGTACAGTGTCACTTGGTTGTGCACCTTTCAGTACCCATGCCAATGCAGCGTCGAAATTCAAATCTACTGTAGCAGGATTGGTGTTAGGGTTGTAAGTACCAATCTTCTCAATAAATTTACCATCACGTGGTGCTCTGCTGTCTGCAATTACAATTGAATAGAACGCGTAACTTTTACGTCCGTGTCTCTGCAATCTGATTCTAGTTGCCATTTTAAATAATTGTTTTTAATGATTGATTTGAATTATACTATTATCTCGTAATAGCAGGCACAAAGATACGGCTTTTCTTTTGATTGACAAACATTTCGCATCTTTTTTACGAATACCGTTTCGGATAGCGGAACAAAATTGCTAGCAGGGCGCATGCTCCCATTGTAAACGGATAGTAGAGATTTCCGATGATACTGATGGGGGAGATACTGGCAAGTCCCGCTGCAATCAGCATCTGCGCTCCGTATGGAATAATCCCTTGTATCAGGCAGGAGAAAGTATCGAGGATACTGGCTGTTTTTCTTCGGTCGAGATGGAATTTCACGGCAATATCTTTGGCAATCGGTCCTGTTGTTATAATGGCAATTGTGTTGTTGGCTGTACATAAGTTGGCGATACTTACCAGGGCGGCAATGCTTAGTTCGGCTCCTCTTTTACCATTGACGTGGCGGGTGAGTTTCCGGATAATGAAATCGATACCACCGTTATAACGGATGGTTTCGAGCATCCCTCCGGCCAATAGAGTGATAATAATCAGTTCTCCCATTCCTGTAATTCCCGTTCCCATGGCACCAAACCAGTCGAAAATTCCAAAGCTGCCGGTCGCGATGCCAATGATGCCACTTGTCAATATACCTATTATGAGTACGAGCATCACGTTCATTCCGGCAATGGCTGTTCCTAATACTATTATATAAGGTATAACTTTGATCCATTCAATGGTCTGTGTTTGGGCGGGAGCGGTAATGGATAGTCCCTGAAATATGTAAATTCCCAACACAATGATGGCTGCCGGGACGACAATCATAGAATTTACACGGAATTTATCGCGCATTACACATTCCTGGGTTTTTGTCGAAGCGATGGTGGTGTCGGAGATAAAAGATAAGTTGTCTCCGAAAAAAGAACCGCCTACTACGACGGCTACCATAAAGGGGAGAGCTATTTCTGTCTTTTCTGCCAGTCCTACGGCAACGGGAGTAAGGGCGACGATAGTTCCTACGCTGGTTCCGATGGATAAAGAGATGAAACAGGCGGCAATGAAGATGCCTGCCAGTAACAGGTTATCCGGCAGAATATGCAGTGTCAGATTGACAGTGGCATCGATTGCTCCCATTTGTTTCGCACTATGAGCAAAGGCTCCGGCAAGAATGAATATCCATATCATCAGGAGGATATTTTTATTGGCAGCTCCCACGGAGAACTGATAGATGCGTTGGTCTAGTTTCAATCCTTTGGTAATAGCAATGGCGTAGCAGGAAGAAACAAGGAAAGCCACCGTGATAGGCACTTTATAAAAGTCGTTGACAAGAATGGAAGTTACCAGGTAAAGGCATAAGAATACGAGCAACGGACTTAATGCCCACCAACTTCCGGTGCGGTTTTTATGTATTTTTTCTTCAGTCATAAATGGAATATGTAGATATTCGTTTTTTGCTTTCGGTTCTCTGTCTCTTAAAGTAAAATAATACGCTTTTGCATGATTTCCGTCAGTTGTGCTTTCAACAGGCGGGCATTGATAGGTTTAGGCATATAGCCGTCAAAACCGCTTTCCATCACCCGTTGTTCATCCGAAGCGTATGCAAAAGCCGTAATGGCGATAATAGGTACCTTGGCAGAATATTTGCGTATTTCTTTAGTTGCCTCGTAACCGTCCATGACCGGCATATTGATGTCCATCAATATAATCTGCGGATTATATTGCTTGAACATTTCCACCGCCTCTTGTCCATCCCAGGCATGAATTAATTGATACTCTCCCTTTAGTATGGATGCGAACAGTTTGTAGTTACTTTCATTATCCTCGGCAATCAGAATGGTAAACTTGTTTTTTTCTATACTTATCGGCTGAATTTCCTCTTTTTTTATGCTTTCTTCTACGGCTATTGCGGCTTTATATGGCAGCGTGAACCAGAATGTTGAACCTTTGCCCTCTTCCGAGTCTACTCCGATGGTACCTCCCATGTGTTCTACCAGAGTCTGGCAGATAGAAAGTCCCAGGCCGGTGCCTTGTTCGAAACTATTTAATTTGACGAAGCGTCCGAAAATGCTCTTTTGCTTGTCTTTGGGAATGCCACAGCCAGTATCGCTGACATAAAAATAGATCTCTTTGCCGCGGAGTTCATAACCAAAACGAATGTATCCTTCAGTGGTGAATTTGATGGCATTGCTTATCAGGTTGATGAGCAATTGTGACAGCCTGTTCTTCTCTGTATGGATAAAGCAGTTTTTCTCTGCCAGATGGCAGGTTAACTGTACTTTTTCAGATTTTATTTTTAATTGTAATGAGCTCGTTAACTCGTTCAGCATTTTGTTCAAGTCTATGTTGGAATATTGAAATTCCAATGTTCCGGCTTCAATCTTTGATAAATCAAGAATGTCACTGATTAATTGCAATAACAAGGTATTATTGTTTTCAATGATGCTCACATATTCCTGCTTTTCCTCTTCCTCGTCTGTTGAAGCCAATATGCCGGAGAAACCGACAATAGCGTTGAGGGGAGTACGGATTTCATGGCTCATATTGGCGAGGAAGGCAGACTTCAGACGATTGGATTCTTCTGCCCGGTCTCTGGCTGTGGTCAATTCCATTTCCATCTTTTTCCGTGTGGTGATGACTAGTGAAGAACCGACCAGGGTGAGCGGCTTGCCGTTTTCGTCACGGGTCTCTACAGCGGCTTGAGCTTCCACCCATTCGATTCTGTGAATGTTATTCTGTACATTGATAACCCGGTATTCTTCCCTGACTTTATCCGATCGCCCTTCTATCAGGTCATCATAGGCTTTTTCTACCCGTTTACGGTCTTCTTTGAATATCTTTGAGAAATATTGGGAATCGGGCACTGCCAATTGTTCTTCATTCACGTCTTTATCGTTTGTGCTAAGCTCAATAGGCCTATTGATGTCGCAAAGTATGGTTTTGCTTCGCAAATCCCATTTCCAAGGCACGATATTGGCTACGTCCAGTGCCATTGCCAGTTTATTGTTGGTAGCACTTAGTTTTTGTTGTGCTTTGTGTAGTTCGGTGCTGTCCAGGCAGAAAATATCGACAATATTGTTGTGGTGAGTTCCTTTTAGTACTACATCATAGAAGGTGTCTATCTGTTTGAAATAATAGGGGAAAGTGATAGCCTTGTTTTCCGCAAGTGACATTTTGGTGAAATGCAGGAACTCCGGCATGGATTCAGGGAATATTTCACTGGCTTTCTTGCCTACTACATCTTCTTTACGGAAAAAACTTTTCTCGAAATGAGCGTTGACATTCCGGTATACAAGTTCTATCGGGGTACCTTCTTCATTCATGATTAACTCTTCTTGCATATACAATATAGGCATATTGTTAATCAGGTTTTTGTAAGAAGTCATTGTGTCAATCTCTTTCTGTTGTATTTTCTTGAGCTTATTCAGATGACTGATGCGGTATTGGAAGAATAGGGCAAGCAGTATGAAGCAGACTATGGTTCCTAAAATAAAGTATCCGTACTGTTCCCAAAACGTAGGCGGCTTGTTAAAGAAAATAGTGCCCGGTGGACATAAGTATGGCGACATTCCTTTACGTAGCAAAACATTGTAGTTGATAGTCGGAGCGGCATCTGAAGGCTCGTAAAAAGGTATCTCGGATGCTTGTTTGCCATTCAATATTGATTGGATCGTTTGTATGATTTTCTGGCTGTATACATGTTGATCGTAGATGTATCCGCCAATTATTCCTCCTGCGTTGTCCTTGATTGTCATCATCCCAAGGCTGAACAGAGGTGCGGAAGTCGTTGAGACTAATAGGTGTGAATTTGTAACTAGCGAGGTGTTGCCGGCAAAGGTGTGTTTGTAAAACCATGAAGAGAAAAGTATTCCTGTTGTTTTAGGATCAACGGTGTAAAGGGTGTCCAGTAAATGATTGGTTTGCATCTTCCGGGGCGATATGAATTGATAATTGATGTCGGGATGGCTCTTTTTCAATTCTTGTTTGATAACCATATTGTAAGTCTGGTTGTTTTGCCGTTCATCACCGATAAATATGAAATTTTTAATATCGGGAGTCATTCGGCAAATCAGGTCTATATTTTCTTTAATATAGAAATTGGAATGTAGGAAAGTGAGATTGTAAGGCTGCGCCATATCTGCAATCGGGGTTCTTGCAGTCAACTCAACAGGCTTCTTTTGGAGATAAAATTCCTTCGGGCCGATGTAATCTTCTTCAGCACATAGTATAATCGGAATATTTCCCCACATCTTTCTGAAGTCGTCCCGTAATATCATGCTGGAGTTTCCGAGTAATATCAACATACGCGGAGAATGTCGCTTGTATTTTTCCAGAACTGCCTGTCTGAATTCATTCAAAGTGGAGTCTGTGTCCATCATTAGCATGTTCATGTGTTCGGTATAGAGTGCTAATTGAGGCGAATTCTGGGCATATTCGGTAATGGCTGAAATCATTCTGAAGCTCCAGGGAGCTGCTTCTGTATATGAATTAATGATTAAAAGATAATTTGACGAGTTCACTGAATCTTTTTGAGCTAGAATCGGTGATATGTAGGAAAAAGCTAATAGACAGAAAGACAAAAATAATTTTATTATATATGAGTTAATTATTTTGGTTTGAAAAAGAGTTGTCATTTTAAATTTAATTTTCTGGTGGCTTATTAAGTTTATGCATTGGCAAAAGTATTAATAATAAATGAATTAAACTTGATTTTGACCATAAAAAATGAATGAAAAAAAGACTTCAGGTCTTTTTCTGATTAACGGGCTTTTTATTCAATTTTATAGGGATACGCTTTGGTAGGGATGAGTAAACCAAAAACGCGAGCCGGTTCCCATCTCGGATTCCACTCCAATAGTGCCGCCGAGATGTTCGATAATGCTCCTGCAAATAGACAGCCCTAAGCCTGTGCCTTTTGAGAATGAATTGAGTTTCACAAAGCGGTCGAATACCCGGTCTACTTTGTCCGGTTCAATCCCCATTCCTGTATCAGCTACGGAAAATTCAATTTCACAGGTATCTTCTTTCAGATGATATTCAAGAAGAATCTGTCCCTTATTTGTAAATTTGAGGGCATTGTTGATAAAGTTTGTGATAACCTGCATCAGACGTTTCTTGTCAGTATAGATATAAAAATTGGGTAGGGTGGGGGCTAGTAATACAGGTACCGGCTTATCTTCTTTTATATCATAATTGCGTATGATATCTTCACAGAAGCTCTTGATGTCCAGATAATCCATGGTGAAGTCGAGTGTTCCGGCTTCTATTTTTGATAAGTCGAGAATGTCGGATATCAGTTGTAAAAGAAGTTCGGTGTTTTCTTGCATGATATCGACATAATCCTGGCGTTCCTTTTTGTCATCCGATTCGACCAGTAAACTGGCAAAGCCGACAATCGCATTGAGCGGAGTACGGATTTCATGACTCATATTGGCGAGGAAGGCTGATTTTAAGCGGTCCAGGTTTTCCGCTTTTTCTTTGGCTATCCTTAGTTCTTCTTCTATTGTTTTTTTGGTGGTCAATATCAACGCTGGTAATCACGTGTGCCATCTGTCCGTCTATCCAGGCAAATGCTGCACTGAATACCCGGAACCAACATTTGTCGAACGGGCGTTGGTAATCCCAGGAATATACCTTGGTTGGCAGCCCGTTTTCATCTATCAAATGTTTCTTAGGACAAAACTCACATTCTCCGGTTTTATCTTTATATAGAGCCTGCCAGCATTTTTTTCCTTCAAAGTGTTCGATACCTCCATAAGGAGCGGCCATAGATTCATTGGCATATAGCATATCATGGGAATCAAAAGAGTTTACGTAGATGTCAACCCCCATATTATTCATGATGCTGCTTAACGTCTTGCTCGCCCGTACTTCTCTTTCTTTATATTCCCGCACTGCTATTTCCTTGGAGAGGGAGCCTAAAATGAGATGAATCATTTGCAGTTCTTCATCGGTGAAAGATATTGCATGTTCTCTGTCTCCAAATCCGATGAATCCGATAATTTTTCCTTCGGAGTCTTGAATTTGCCGGATTAGTAATGAATCGACTTTATAGAAATCCACGATGTCTACATCATCCCAAGAAGTATTTTGGTTTCTGCAAGCATAAAAAGGTTTGTTCTTTCCATTTGCACGGACAACATGTTGATTGGTCATTTCGCTGATTTCAAAACGTTGTCGCAAAACGTTGTCGTTATTTCCGACAGTTTCCTTTAGATAGAAGTAGCGAAATCCGTCAGTTTGATAAATGAATCCTCTTTTAAAGCCATAGTATTCGCAAATATCCGTAAGTGATTCTGTGATTTTTTTCTCAATAGAGTCACAGCTATTCAGTCTTTCTAAAAAATGAAGTAAAAATGCAT
The DNA here is from genome assembly GCF_019129155.2 of Bacteroides sp. MSK.18.37. Lineage (NCBI taxonomy): Bacteria > Pseudomonadati > Bacteroidota > Bacteroidia > Bacteroidales > Bacteroidaceae > Bacteroides > Bacteroides sp. MSK.18.37. The sequence goes on from NZ_JAHOIB020000001.1 coordinate 5,459,688, forward strand.
TGTAATTCTCTCTTTCTCTAATCATATTGTTTTAGGCATCTTGTTTGGTTATTTAAACTCGGAAGGAGTATGCTGTTTATCTCTTTCAAGTCTTCAAGCTGCTAATATACGGACTTTTAAAAAATGATGAACGCTGTTTCAGATTTTTTGTAATGTTCCGTTTTTCTTTTTTTTGGTACGAAAAGAGAATGTGATATATGATATTTCTCTTGGATTTTAGTTAACTAACAATAATCATTTGAGAAATAAAGGAGTGAACACTTGTGCGGATTTATTGAATTGAATAATGATTGGGGAAGTTAGTCGGTCATTGAATTTTTTGAATCTGTAAGTGATTGATTATTAATGCGCAATAAATGTACATTTTTCCTTTAAAACCAACGGGTCGTTCCTTTAAAAGAAACGACCCGTTGTACACCGAGAAACACACTGTTGCTTTTAAAGGAACGTGCTTTTTCATCTTCGGATGCGTAGATTAATATAATAATGTTTATATTTATTGTTTTATATCTACGTTGCAAACATTATTTTAATGCTTCGATAACCTGTGGCATCATTGTCCAAATGGTGTTTTCATCTTGAGCAGTAAAAAAGTTGCCATCTATCTCTGATTTCTTATCGGTAGCTGTTCCGTTTTGAATAGCTGGTTTAGCTAATGGGTGAACTGCTACTTTCTTCCCTTTGGTAATTCCGGTAAAGTCAAACATCATTGCACCGGCACAATGTCCGATCATCATTTTCCCTTTATCTCCGAAAGTTTTAATGACTTGCATCAAATCTACGTTATAGGGTTTATCGGCATTCTGCTGAAATACAGGTACTGCATCCCCACAAGAGAAAACGAGTGCATCGAATTCATCTTCGTGTCCCTTCAAATTAGTGATCACATCGTCTGCTGTCAGGCTGATTTCTGAATTTGTTTTAATCTCCTTCGTATCCGATACGGCAAATACTTTATATGAAATGCCATTCTCGAAAAACGCTTCCAAATATTGGAATAATCCACAACCATTTACCGGATTCACTGCTAAAACTGCAACTTTCTTTGCCATAATCATAATTATTTAAATGAAACAATAGTTATTATTAGTAAGTTTATTACTTTTGTGATGCAAATGTATCTTTCTAGTTTGAGAAATGCAATAACGTACTTGAAAATAAGGAAGTTACATAGAGGTAACTATTGTTGGAACTCAATAAAATACAAAACGTTAAAGAATGAAAAACTTTCATCCGATAGGAAATTGTCCGATAAGAGATGTGCTTAGCCGCTTGGGAGACAAGTGGTCGATGCTGGTGCTTATTACGCTGAACGCAAACGGCACCATGCGTTTTAGTGATATTCATAAAACGATAGAAGATGTTTCACAAAGAATGTTGACTGTAACATTGCGTACTCTGGAATCAGATGGATTGGTTGAACGGAAAGTATATGCTGAAGTACCTCCCCGTGTGGAGTATTGTCTGACAGATACGGGTGGCACTTTGATTCCTCATATTGAAGGACTGGTGGGATGGGCTTTGGAGAATATGGATACTATTTTGGACCACAGACAAATGAGTCGGTAACATTTTTATTTTATGATAAAATAGATAATATGGAGATAAAGCTAGTAACTTCAGATAAAAAAGAATTTCTCGAATTATTACTCTTGGCTGATGAACAGGAAAGTATGATTGACCGGTATTTGGAGCGCGGCGATATGTTCGTTCTTTATGATAACGGATTGAAAGCTCTTTGTGTAGTGACTCGTGAAGGGGAAGGTATTTATGAAATCAAGAATATTGCTACCGTTCCTTTCTTTCAACGGCAGGGGTACGGAAAACGTTTAATCGAATTTTTATTTGAATATTATCAGGGAAAGTGTTCTGAAATGTTAGTGGGTACAGGCGATGTACCTTCTTCCAGATCTTTTTATGAACACTGTGGTTTCACGGTTTCTCACCGGATAAAGAATTTCTTTACTGACAACTACGATCATCCGATGTATGAGGATGGTGTGCAGTTGGTGGATATGATATATTTGAAGAAAACATTTTAGTGTGTAGTGAGTGAAGGAAGTTCAATCGTTTGGATGAAATAAAGAATTTTGTTTGTTTATGTTACTGTATGAATGAACGGCTTATTTATAACCTCCTATTGTATGAAAACGTGTTTGTCAATTTTTACAATTAAAGACTACGTTCTTAATAAACGTACTTTCGGTTTATAATAAACTTTTTGATAGTTTATTATAAACGGTATCAGAGTTTATTAAAAACTATTTTGAGTATTTTTAGAGATTCTATAGAATGAGTTAAGTAAAAATATAAACAAAATAGGGCAATGATCGTTAGATCATTGCCCTATGATATATCTGTATTAATACTAAAATGTATCAGTTTAAAGGTCCTTTATGTCTCTATTTTTCCTAGATTTTTCATTTCTCTTATTGCTTTTGTTTTCTCAAAGATACAAAATAAAAAGCCATTTGTCAAGTGTTTCAGAAGAAAAGCCGATTATTCATTAAACCAGTCTATTTTCTTTGAAAAATACATCACTATTGCCAGAATGATAAACAGTCCTAAGCTGCCTGCCAATAATGCGAAAGTCTCCAGCTGGATAAGAACAAAGATATAAATATAGAGTATAGCCAATAGGCCGGACATGATTAATGATGGTTTCTTTTTCTTGGTAATTCCGAACATATAGCCGCCTACCAGTATAATAGTCAGTGCAGAAGATAACAAATAGGCCGGGTTGAAACCGACGTGCTCGGAGAAAGAGAGGAGCAGGCTGTAGAATAGACAGAGAGCTAGTCCTACCAATAAATACTGCAAGGCATGAATACGGGTCTTGTTCATGATTTCAGTGAAGAAGATCACTCCGAAAGTCAGTAGGATAATCAGAATGGCATACTTTGCGGAGCGCATGGACTGCTGGTACTGTTCCACCGGAATTTTGAAATTCACACCGAAACTGGAGTTTTCAATATCTTTGATGTTCGAGGTGTTGTAGTCAGCCATCACCTGCGAATAATTCCGATTCAAGTTTAAAACCTGCCATTGCGCGGAAAATTCCTTCTCCGTAATATTCCGGTTGTTAGGCAGATAGTTTCCGGTAAAGCTCGGTGTATTCCAGTTGGCTTTCAGATCTACACGGGTTGTTTTACCCAACGGAATAAAGTTGAGTGACTGTGAACCTTTCAGTTTGATTTTTATTTCATAAGGGAGTTTTTTATTCTGCTTCAATTCCGACAAATTAGCGATCGCATGAACTCCGGTATTATCTATGCCTCTGTTGTCCATACCCGGCTCGAAGATGTAAACTGAATCTCCCAAAGTGATGCTGATTTGTTCGCTGATGCCACGCATATCGGTCAGATTCAGGCAAATAGCTGCCCTGTCAAACTGCAGCTGTTCCATATCTATTCTGCTCTTTTTCAATTCTTCCGAACTGAATGACCCTTTCAATGTCAGTTCCGATTGATATACATTGACCTCGTAGATACTTCTTTTCAGAATTTCAGTCTTTAGTTGTCCGCTGACCATAAGCTCATCGGGAAAAAGTATCAGGTCTTTGATAGAAACCTTCTTCTCGCCGTTATTTTCAATGACGACCGGATACTGGAGATTCAGGTAGGGGCCCGTGATGGTCTGTGCCAGACTCCATTTTTCACTTACCTCGTCGATAGCTTCTTCCTGGGTTCGTCCCCGTTCGGAAATAAGATTTTCAATCATGAACATCGGTATCATCAGGAGAAGAATTAATAATCCGATGATGACAACCTTGATTGTTTTGGAGAAACGGTGGAGACATCCCATAGGTTGCTGCACCTGTTGCTCATTTGAATTTTCATTGAAACCGTCCATAAGCCAGTAGTGTTTTGATGAATTATTTATTTTGATTTTAGAAATTTCTCTAAAGCTTCAATATGAGATTTGAAAGCTTCTCTGCCTTGCGGGGTTGCTTGAAAAACAGTTCGTGGCTTTCGTCCAACAAAACTTTTGTTACATACGATATATCCCAGTTCTTCCAGGGAACGGGTATGGCTGGCAAGATTGCCGTCTGTCAGAGAGAGCTGCTCTTTCAGAAAATTGAAGTCGGCTTCCTCATTTACCATCAGAATAGCCATGATACCGAGCCGGACCTTGCTTTCGAATGCTTTATTAATATATTGGAATGCTTCTATCATTTATGATCTCTTTCTTTCGTAGTGTAAATAGAACAATATGCCATAAAGAATATGGAAACCGCCGAAACCGATGGTCCAGAACAGCAGTGAATGACCTTCCCAAAAACAATCTACGACTCCCAGGCAAATGAAAGCATATCCTAACCATACGATACTGGAGTAAGTGAACTTGGATACGTTGACCAGTGCTAGTCCGTAAAATAAAAGCATGACGGAAGCCAGGATGTCATAATACTCATGCATCATGATGGAGATGCATAAAACACCTCCGGTCAGCATCGGAAGAGAAAAGTTCCACAATGCCCGGTAGGTGAGGCGGCTGAAAAATTTCTGTCCTGTCTTCTTGGATTTATAATAGGACAGGATGCAGGCGGTGACCGCAGCTGCTACCAATACGAGCGAAGCTATAATAACCATTAGTTCGAGAGCAACAATTAAATGTGTGCCCGGGGTAATAACTTGTGTAGCGATGTATGCGCCAGCTAATGCGTAAATGCCCGCCATGATTGCAGCGAGACCACTTAGAGAGATAAACTTGGACGACTTTTCCATCAACTCTTTTATCTCATTTACCGATTCTAATGCTTTATCTTTATCCATATAAAAAGTACTTTGTGATACAAAGTAAAATAAAAGATTTCAGATGAACAAACTTTTTGCCTGAATATTTTAATGATAAATATTTGAATGGTATGATAAGGCGTTAATATACAGTTGTTTAATGGGTGAATGAACGAATAGTCAGAAATTATATAAAGAGGGTTTGAAAATGAAATTAGTCAAACGTTTGACTAATTCGGAGGAAATACCTAACTTTGCCGCCGAAACGAAACAGGTAAAAAGAGTATAGAAAATGAGAGAAGGAGCAGAGTTTAGAGAACTCATGTTGCAGATTGTTCGTACCCGTATGGCTTTTCGCCGGTCTATGCAACGGACATTGAGAAAAAATAATGCGGGTATTACGTTTGAGATGCTTCAGGTATTAAGTAGTTTATGGCATGAGCAGGGAATTAGTCAGCAGATATTGGCGGAACGCATTGCAAAAGATAAGGCATGTCTCACCAATTTGATGAATAATCTGGAAAAGAAAGGGTATGTTCATCGGAAAGAAGATCTTGCCGACCGTCGTAATAAACTGGTGTTCCTGACTCCCGAAGGGGAAGAATTTAAAGAACAGATTCGTCCGATTCTCGATCAGGTTTATGTATATGCAGAAAAAATTGTTGGTATAGAGAGCATTGAAACTATGTTGTCTGAATTAAAGAGTGTATGCGATGTACTTGAAAATGTATAAGAAGTATGGGGCGGTTTTATCTAGCCTGTTTTTGGCTGCTCAATCCATAAATGCACAAACGGATTCTTTGTTTCTCACTATCGATCAGCTTTTTGAACGGGGGGTACAGCATAGTCTGCAACTTCAGGCGGATGTAATGAAAGAATCTATGGCGCAGGAGCGGATACGGACCGCACGGTCTGCACAGTTACCGGAACTGCAGATCGGACTGAAAGGGGGATTTGTAGGGCAGCCTGTTGTTTGGGAACGGGGATTATCCGATCCTTCATATCCGGAAGCACCGGACTGGTCACAAAATTATGCGATTGATCTGGCACAGCCTCTCTATCAGGGTGGTAAAATCCGAAGTGCTATTCATAAAGCGGATATAGAAAAACAAGTTGCCGAACTACAAACGTTGACCGATGAGGCGGAAATAAAGTTACGGTTACTCAATCAGTATATGAACTTGTTTAGTCTGTTTAAGCAGCATGAGATACTGACACGGAATATTGAAGAGTCGGAACTCCGGTTACGCGATATCCGGCGAATGAAAAAAGAGGGGCTGATTACCAATAATGATGTATTGCGGAGCGAAATGCAGCTGACTAATGACCGACTGTCTTTGGAGGAAGCGGAAAATAGCATTGCGCTTGTATCGCAGCAACTCAATATCTTGTTGGGGCAGGATGAGAACTTGTTATTACAACCGGATACAACCATTCTCTATCAGGCAGTTGCTTTGCAGTCCTATGATGACTATATTGTTCAGGCGTATGAAAATGATCCGGCGATGAGGCTGCTTCGCGCACAGACAGAATTGGCAAGGAATGAAATCCGTTCTGCCCAATCCTTATCTCTTCCCAGTGTGTCGCTATATGCATCGAATACATTGGCACGTCCCGTTTCACGTACATTGGCGGATATGTATAACAATAACTGGAATGTGGGAGTATCGGTTTCCTATCCTTTATCTTCACTGTACAAGAACAATCATAAAGTAAAAGAGAGCAAACTGATGGTGTCTTTGCGGAAGAATGAAGAAGAACAGAAAATGCAGGGAATCCGCATGGATGTACGTTCGGCATTTTTACGCCACAGGGAAGCGTTGCAGAGGGTAGAGGCTCTAAAACTGTCTGTCCGGCAAGCGGAAGAAAATTACCGTATTATGCAGAATCGTTATCTGAATCAACTGGCTATCCTGACTGATTTACTTGATGCGAATTCCGTCCGTTTGAATGTGGAATTGCAGTTGGTCACTGCACGCACTCGTGTGATTTATACTTATTATCAACTTCAGAAGGCTTGTGGACGTCTTTAATAAACAGAACAGATATGGCAATTGAATGGAAAGAAAAACAGAAGAAACTGAAAAAAGTAAGAGTTCGTAATATCGTTTTAAATTTAGTATGTGTCTGTTTGGCTGTCTCCGGACTTTGGTGGACTGCTAATTACTTCTGGCGTTATGTGAATTACGAAGTGACTAATGATGCTTTTGTAGATCAATATGTAGCTCCTTTGAATGTCCGGGCTTCGGGTTATATCAAGGAGGTTCGTTTTAAGGAACATCAATATGTCCATCAGGGAGATACTCTGCTGGTGCTTGACAATCGTGAATATCAGATTAAGGTAAAGGAAGCGGAAGCTGCATTGTTGGATGCACATGGCTCGCAGGATGTTCTTCATTCGGGTATTGAAACTTCCCATACGAATATTGCCGTACAGGATGCCAACATCGCTGAAGCGAAAGCGAAACTTTGGCAATTGAAACAGGATTATCATCGTTTTGAACGTTTGTTGAAAGAAGAATCTGTTCCGGAACAGCAGTATGAGCAAGCGAAAGCTGCTTATGAGGCAGCAAAGGCACGTTATCAGGCATTAGTTGCACAGAAACAGGCGGCATTATCACAATATGCGGAGACAAGTAAGAAAACAACCGGTACGGAGGCTGCCATTTTGCGTAAAGAAGCAGACCTGGATTTGGCTAAGCTGAATCTGTCTTATACGGTTCTCACTGCTCCTTATGATGGATATATGGGTAGGCGTACGCTTGAACCCGGTCAATATGTGCAGACCGGACAGACTATTTCTTATTTGGTGCGTAACAAGGACAAGTGGATTACCGCTAATTATAAAGAAACGCAGATTGCTAATATCTATATTGGCCAGCAGGTGCGTATTAAAGTAGACGCAGTGCCCGGAAAGATTTTTCACGGGGAAGTCACTGCAATTTCCGAGGCAACCGGGTCTAAATATTCCTTGGTTCCTACAGATAATTCTGCCGGCAATTTTGTAAAGGTGCAGCAGCGAATCCCTGTGCGTATCGACTTGGAAGATGTTTCTCCGGAAGAAATGGCACAGTTGAGAGCCGGGATGATGGTGGAAACAGAAGCTTTACGCAAATGATTACCATGAAGGAATTGGAGGCACCTGTTCGTCAATGGGTGCCCGATTGGCTTGGACTTATCAGCATTTTCATCGTGATTCTTCCGGTCACTATGCTCAATGGCTCGTATACAGGCAGTATGCTGGAAGTGTCGAACACGCTGGGTACTAATTCGGAAGATATTACGATGGGGTATTACGCTGCTTCGGCAGGTATGGCTATCGCATACCCGATTATTCCTAAGGTGTTGGCAGCCTTTTCCGTGAAATCTCTGTTATTGATTGATTTAGTACTGCAATTCTTCTTGAGTTGGGTTTGTGCACGTACGCAAAACGCAGATATTTTGATTGTCTGTAGTTTTGCTGTCGGTTTCTTGAAAGGGTTTCTTATGTTGTGGTTTATTCGTTATGCCCAGAAGATTTTCAGTCCGAAGAATGTGCGTAGCGAGTTCTATTCTTATTTTTATCCGTTGGTTTACGGTGGGGGACAAGCTTCGATGCTGGTAACGGCTTTACTGGCGTATCATTATAACTGGAAGTATATGTACTACTTTATGATGGTATTGATCTTGATTTCCATTCTGTTTGTTATCATCTGTTTCCGGCATAATCGTCCCATAAAAGCTGTCGCATGGTCTGATCTGCATATCCGTGAGATGTTTGTTATTTCGGCCGGGTTGCTGATGTTGATGTACGTTATCAATTATGGCAAAGTGCTCGATTGGATGGCTTCCGGTAAGATATGTATTTATATTGTAATAGCACCTATGCTGATTGCGCTGTTCATCTGGTATCAGAGCCGTTTGGAGAATCCTTATGTAAGTCTGGCTCCTTTGTTCCAACCCAAAGCAATTGTGGGCTATTTTTATATGATGCTCGTGATGTTTTTCAGTACATCAACCACTTTGCTGACTAACTATCTGACTGTTATTCTGAAAGTAGATACTACGCATACCTATTCTCTTTATATTTATTTGCTTCCGGGATATGTAGTCGGCGCCTTTATTTGTTTTTGGTGGTTTCGCTGGCAACGGTGGCGTTTCCGTTTTCTGATAGCGGGAGGAATGAGTTGCTTTGTGATTTTCTTTGCCATTTTGTATTTTGGCATTTCTCCGGATAGTACGTATGAGATGCTCTACCTGCCTATCTTCTTTCGTGGTTTGGGTATGTTGACTTTGATTATTGCTTTTGCCCTATTTGCCGTGGAAGACTTGAATCCGAAATACTTATTGTCGAATGCTTTCTTCCTGATTATTTTCCGTTCCGTGCTGGCACCTATCATGGCGACTTCTTTTTATAGTAATGTACTGTACCGACTGCAACAAAAATATATGTATTCTTTGTCGGAGACTATAACTGCTACTGATCCATTGTCGTCAACACGCTATAGCCAGTCGCTGAACAATGCGATGACACAGGGACATCCGTATGATGAGGCTGCGCAGTTGGCAACCAACTCCTTATATAATACGTTACAACAACAAAGCCTGTTGCTGGCACTGAAAGAGATTCTGGGTTATTTGTTGGTTATATCTGTTGTCATAGCTGTGATTTCTCGTTTTATTCCTTTCCATAAAACAATCCGCGTTACGTTTAAGAAAACAGGCGATGATATGGTATAACAAAAAAAGAGTTGCTATCCTTCACTCAATGATAAGTTGAACGGGATAGCAACTCTATTGTTTTAACAATGTATCTTTTATCTTCGATATATTTGTTGTATCAGATAGCGACCTGTTTACAAGGTTACCCCTGTTTTAAAGATAGCAATTTCGCGATAGCCTTTCTTTTCGTTGTTTACGAATTCACCGCTTGCCACTTTGATGATATAATCAATGAAGCGTTCACAAGTCTTTTCCATCGGTTCGTTTTCTACGATCACACCGGCGTTGAAGTCAATCCATCCCGGTTTGTTTTTAGCCAGGGTTGAATTGGTGGAAATCTTCATGGTCGGAACAAAAGTGCCGAAAGGAGTACCGCGTCCGGTGGTGAAAAGTACCATGTGACATCCACTTGCTGCAAGAGTAGTGGCTGCAACCAGGTCATTGCCCGGAGCAGAAAGCAGGTTGAGTCCTTTTTTCTGTAAACGTTCGCCGTAAGGCATTACGCCGGATACATAACTCTTTCCACATTTCTGGGTACATCCCAGTGCTTTTTCTTCCAGAGTAGAGATACCACCGGCTTTGTTGCCCGGAGAAGGATTTTCACCTACAGGCTCTCCATGTGACAGGAAGTATTCTTTGAAGTCATTAATCAGATGGACAGTCTGTTCAAACAGCTCTTCGTTTTTACAACGGTTCATCAGGATTGTTTCTGCACCGAACATTTCCGGAACTTCAGTCAATACGCTTGTACCTCCCTGTGCAATCAGGAAATCGGAGAACATACCCAATAGCGGGTTTGCCGTAATGCCGGAGAAACCATCGGATCCACCGCATTTCAATCCCACGCGTAGTTCGGACAAAGGAACATCGGTACGTTCATCTTTAGAAGCCTTTGCATACAAATCACGGAGGATTTCCATTCCTTCTTCGTATTCGTCACCTACCTTTTGAGTAACCATGAACTTCACACGGTCTTCATCAAACTCGCCCAGGAACTCACGGAATACATCCGGCTGGTTATTCTCACATCCTAAGCCTACTACCAATACAGCACCTGCATTGGGATGAAGCACCATGTCACGAAGAATCTTTTTCGTATTTTCGTGGTCGTCACCAAGTTGTGAGCAACCGTAGTTGTGTGGGAAAGCGACAATGGCATCCACTCCCTTACCTTCAGTTTCGCGACGAAGTCCTTCGGCCAGTTGACCGATGATACCGTTTACGCAACCTACCGTCGGGATAATCCATATTTCGTTTCTTACCCCTACATCACCGTTTTTGCGACGATAACCTTTGAATGTAAGATCTTTATGAGGAATATCCAAAGAAACCTGAATCGGGTTGTAAGTATAGTCCAACAATCCGGCGAGGTTGGTTTTGATGTTCGTTTCGTTCATCCAGTCACCCTGTTTCTTTGCCATCCGTGCATGTCCGATAGGGTAACCGTACTTGATTACATTTTCGCCTTCAGCAAAGTTCTTCAATGCGAATTTATGTCCCACAGGAATGTCTTCATTCAATGTAATCTCAATGCCATCTACAGAAAGATGCTCTCCTGCCGGGAGGTTAACAATGGCAACGGCGACGTTGTCGGCAGGATTAATTCTTAAATACTTTGTTTCCATGTAATGTACTTGTAAAGTTGTACTTTGTTGTTATTTGCTATGGTAATAGTCTATTGTCTCTACTGTTAACAGATCAATGGGCATATAGTTGATACGAGTCACTTCTTTCTTGAAAATAAGATGATCGCATAGAGCTTTGATGCCATTGGCTCCTTGCAGTTCCGGCTGCTGGGCGATGAGGAAGGAGATACTTCCTTCTTTCAGGCAGGTGACATTCCGTTCCAGAAGGTCATAGCCTATCAGATTGAAGTCTTTCTTTCCACGGCTTTGCAGGTACTCGCCAACGATGTAGGCTTTAGAGTTGAAAGTGATTCCGTTCTTAACCATCGGATAAGTGCGGAAGAATTCGTCCAGCATCTCGTTATCTTCGTCGTTGCGTTCGGCATGCAAGTCAAGTTCCAGTATAGTACAAGACGGATGATGTTCTTTCATGTACTGCCTAAAACCGATTTCTCTGTTCTCCTGCTGATTAGATCCTACAATTCCTTCATGTATTTTGCGGAAAATCACAATTTCCTTTTCCTCCCGTGCCAGTAACATCATCATTCGAGCAGCGAAATATCCGCTTTGACGTGAGTTCTGACCAAAGAAGGCGAGGGGAGGAACCTCTTTAATATTGGAGTCTATATATATATAAGGTATATCCAGTGCCTGCAACTGATCGGTGAATCCTTTCGTATATTGCGGAGCGGTAGGAGCTACCATCACTCCGTCCGGCTGCAGGGCCAGGATGGCTTCACTGGCGTTGACGAATGAATGATAATCGTATGGATCGTAATAGTTGATTTTCACCGAAGTATTGAAATCCGAATAAGTGGCAATAGCTTCGTGGATACCGGTTTCTACCGCTGTCCAGTATTCGCCTTCCAGATGCTCCGGCAGCAGACAGATAAACGTATACTTCTTATTAGAAGCCAAAGCACTGGCGTACATGTTGGGCTGGTAGTCAAGCTGCTTCAGAATTTCTTCTACGCGTTTCTTGCTGGCTTCCGACACTCCGCTACGTCCATGGATAACGCGGTCTACTGTTCCCACTGATACATCTGCCAGACGGGCGATGTCTTTGATCCTGATCCTTTCGGGCAATTTATTCATACGATAACCTTTATTTATATAGGTTTTTGTGCTCGCACACAATAATAATCTTAATATTTTCGATACAAATATATAACAATTTTTGTAATTACGAAAATTGTTGTATCTTTGTGCCCGCACACGAAAGGTATGTGATATTAGTTATGTTATATATTAATATTCATATAATCAATGTGTTAACCCTTGAAATGGGGCTGGAATGATAAATTGAAAGTTCATAATATTAATAACTTAGAAATTGAAACATAAGATTATGGGAAAGAAAGTCGTTACATTAGGCGAAATCATGCTTAGATTATCAACTCCGGGTAATACTCGTTTTGTTCAATCTGATTCTTTTGATGTAGTATATGGTGGTGGAGAAGCTAACGTTGCAGTAAGCTGTGCCAATTACGGACATGAGGCCTATTTCGTAACTAAATTGCCGAAACATGAAATTGGACAGTCTGCTGTTAACGCATTGCGTAAATATGGTGTTAAGACAGACTTTATTGCTCGTGGTGGCGACCGTGTAGGTATCTACTACTTGGAAACTGGTGCTTCTATGCGTCCTAGCAAGGTTATTTATGACCGTGCTCACTCTGCTATTGCTGAAGCTGACGCTGCTGATTTCGATTTTGATGCAATCATGGAAGGTGCTGACTGGTTCCACTGGTCTGGTATCACTCCGGCTATCTCTGACAAGGCTGCCGAGTTGACTCGTCTGGCTTGTGAAGCTGCAAAACGTCACGGTGTAACTGTTTCTGTTGACTTGAACTTCCGTAAGAAACTGTGGACTAAAGAAAAAGCACAGTCTATCATGAAACCGTTGATGCAGTTTGTAGACGTATGTATCGGTAACGAAGAAGATGCAGAACTTTGTTTGGGCTTCAAGCCGGATGCTGACGTTGAGGCTGGTCACACAGATGCTGAAGGTTACAAAGGTATCTTCCAGCAGATGATGAAAGAATTCGGATTCAAATATGTAGTTTCTACTTTGCGCGAATCTTTCTCTGCTACTCACAACGGTTGGAAAGCGATGATCTACAACGGAGAAGAATTCTATACTTCAAAGCGTTATGATATCGATCCGATTATCGACCGTGTAGGTGGTGGTGACTCTTTCTCCGGCGGTATTATCCATGGTTTGATGACTAAACCTAATCAGGGTGCTGCTCTTGAATTCGCTGTTGCTGCATCTGCATTGAAACATACTATCAATGGTGACTTCAACCTTGTTTCTGTAGAAGAAGTAGAAGCATTGGCTGGTGGTGACGCAAGCGGTCGCGTACAGAGATAATTTGGAGAGTTGAAAAGTAAAGAAAATCAATTCATTTAAATAGTAAATAATAAGATGGCAAAATTCGATAAAATAGCCGTATTGAATAAGATCGGCTCTACAGGAATGGTTCCTGTATTCTATCACAAAGATGCAGAAGTTGCAAAGAAAGTAGTAAAGGCTTGTTATGACGGTGGTGTTCGTGCTTTCGAATTCACAAACCGTGGTGACTTTGCACAGGAAGTATTTGCTGAAATCGTTAAATTCGCAGCAAAAGAATGCCCTGAAATGGCAATCGGTATCGGTTCTATCGTTGATCCGGCTACTGCTGCTATGTACCTGCAACTGGGTGCTAACTTCGTGGTAGGTCCGTTGTTCAACCCTGAAATTGCTAAGGTATGTAACCGTCGCTCGGTAGCTTATACTCCGGGATGTGGTTCTGTGTCAGAAGTTGGTTTTGCGCAGGAAGTAGGTTGCGATCTTTGCAAAGTATTCCCGGGTGATGTTTACGGAACTAACTTCGTGAAAGGTTTGATGGCTCCGATGCCATGGTCTAAGCTGATGGTAACAGGTGGAGTAGAACCTACTAAAGAAAACCTGACTGCATGGATTAAAGCCGGTGTATTCTGCGTAGGTATGGGCTCTAAACTGTTCCCGAAAGATAAGGTAGCAGCAGAAGACTGGGCTTATGTAACTGCAAAATGTGAAGAAGCTCTCGGCTATATTGCTGAAGCTCGTAAATAAGATTAGAGAGCGAAAGCTATCTATAATAAAAAGAGGTTGATGCGACAGTCTCTTTTAAAATATGCCTCGAGGGTTAGTTAGTTTAGTTAGTATATGAGGCATATTTTCATTTTGTTTAAAGGTGTTTAAAGGGGATAGGCCATCGGAATGAGTGACTCATTTCGGTGGCTTGTTTTTTTATTTCCTTTTTATATGTTGTCGATGTTCGAATATATAAATGGGCAGGAATATTAACAAGAAGCAGAGAACACTGATGAGGAGCAGATAACGGTTGTAGAGATACTCTCCCTCCTGGGGAGGAGTACTTAACAGGCATCTTAAGCAATCGCAGTCCATATCCTGACTGTCGTGCTGGCAAAGCAAAAAGCAGAAAGTAATGAGAACGATACCTAATAACAGGCAGATGATTAGTAGATTTCTGCGATAATGTGTGTGTCTTTTGTCGGGTTTTGATAAAGAAGAAACCATGTTTTGTTCTGATAGTTATCAATGTAAAATGAAAGAAATAAAGGGCAGACAATGCCTGAATAGGATTGTCCTGCCCGATACTATTGATTATTGGTAGGAAATATACTTTTAATGGTTATTCCGGAACATAAATAATCTCACCGTTATCCAGTTCGTAGGCTATCCCTACTTTTCTTCCTCTTTTCCCTGAATCCTCCTCTTTCTGACCGGAAGGCTTGTAAGTGTTGATTTTCTTTCCTTCCTTGGAGATGATTTCCATATTTTCTTTACCAGGATTCTTCACGATGGTGAAATCTTCCTGTCCGAAAACTTCCGTCATATTCATGTGCATCACCATTGCTACCATCAATGCCACGGCAAATACCATCGCTACGTCGAACAAGTTTACTACTACACTTAGCGGGTCGGTATCCTCTTCTTTGAGGAATTTGCTGACTCTTCTATTTCTTTTCATTATTGGACTCTCCGGTTGTTTCGTTTAATACTCTTGATACATAATCGAGGTTGTTGACATCTTTGGCATACCAACGTTGTTTGAACTGCATGGATATCAGTCCCACAGCACTAATAACCAAACCTACAACAGTCGTTGCAAATACTACCTGCATATTATATGCCATTCCGGAGATATCTCCTGTAGAAAGTCCCACAAGTGCCGGACTCATGGAAATCAATGTTCCTATCAATCCGAGAACCGGACCTATCTTAGCCAGCATTTTAGAAAGAGACACATCTTTCTCTGCTTCATTCTCGAATTTTGTTATCAGGAAGTCAGAGTAATCTGCACTGGCCGGATGGTAGAGCAGATCGCGGAGATAACCCATATATAGTGAATTGTCTTTGTCGGGTAAAGCTGCTTTCAGATCGTCTATCCGTGCATCTTTAATGAGTTGGTCCAGTGCTTTGTCATTTTTACGTTTGGTCATGTACATGTTGTAGGTGCCTCCGATCAAAATAAGTGAACGAACGAACAGGCACAGCAAAATAATGATATCGGGTATAAGTAAACTGTTCGCTACCCAGAATAAAAGTTTAGAGATGAGTTCCATATAATATTTTATTGATTGATTTTACTTCTTTTTTTTAATTCTTTACGTTGTAATAAAGGCCATTTCAGCTTGTTCCAGGCAAATCCAATGAGAAACAGGACAACGAACAGACCGATGGACAAGATAATCGCTTTCCAGTTGAGCGCCTCTTCGGTGGCGGCATAGGTCGTTTTCCCATTGACAGTGGTCAGTAGTCCGAGGATACAGATGAATAAGCTGACAAGGAAATGAACTTCCAACCGGAGATCGTCTTCGGGTACAAGATACTTCATCAGCCGGCTTAATAATGGGATGGCGATAACCACTATCCCTGCAAGTGACCAGGCTGTCACTGAAAAGTCTACGCCAGGTAACCGGAAGATAGCTTCTGTGAGATAGTAGAATAATACGGGGAAGAGCAACAAGCTGGGATACCAGCGAAGTAATTCCGCCCACCATAAATTCTTCTTACCATAAAGTCCGCGCAGGAAAGCCACGCAATAGCCGAAGCAGAGTGCTGACTCAAGCGTTATGATAATAGCCATGTTTTGCAATGCTTCCGTGTTCTGCAGATAATCAGCAATCTGTGTCTTTGACTGGAGAATAGCATACTGCCAGGTGCCGGCTACAAAAAGACCGGCTATCAGGCTGTATATTACGGTTTGCCAAAGTTTCCAGAAACTGAGTTTGAAACTGCAGTTAATCACGATAAACAGCATTAATATGTGAATGATTAACTCCATATTACATTACTTTTTCCGTTTCTTTTTAAGTATTAGCAACATGACAACAAATGCTACCAGAACAATACCTGTGATAAGGCCTCCATTCAAAGAATTTTGCTCTTCCTGTGCCCCTTGTACGGCATCGCTCGATTGTTTCTTCAATACCATGCCTCCTTTGGTCGCTTCTCCGTCCAGGGTGGCTTGTTTCATTTGTTTCAGTTCCTTGTTGTAGTTGGCTGCGGTTTGCGCATCTACTTGAGAGGCGATGAACTGCTGTAATTTGGCATTGTCTCCGGTAAATCCGCTGCCCGAAGGACCGAATTGTCTGACAAGGTCTGTATGCAGTTTGGCAATATTGGAGAGTTGTTCCGGAGAAGCTTTCCAATATCCTTTGCGGGCAGTTTCCATCATAACGGCAGTCACTTCCTGTAAAGCTGCGGGATTCTGTTTTTCAAAGAAGTCTTTTACATTCAGTTTGTATTCGTCTTTGACATATACATCATATATATTATCCCAAAGTTCCTTGTCGATAGCGGCAGGTTTCATCACGTTCCAGCCATACGTATTGGTTACAGTCTGGGCAACCTCGCTTGCTGCAGAAGCACCGCCTTTCATTTTCTCTTTGATATAGGTAGGATTCAGAATCGTTGTACGGCTTTCTACACCGACTGCTTCTTTAAGTTCCTGCATTTTCATGTTGTTGCGGTTCCGGTAGTCGCTAAGATAAGCGTCCGGGTCTTTACCGGTAACATTGCGTACGGCAAGATTCATACCTCCCATGAATTCATATACGTGGTCGAGGCTCAATGCTCCCCAAGTGTTGCTTTGGCGGGGCTGAACGACAACATCAGTACTGTTCAATGCTTCTTCAAAAGCAAATTTCTGAAAGACTTCCCAGTGTTTTTCGTCACCGTAGAAGGCTCCCATATTGTTGAGGTAAGTATCTGCGATTTCCGATTCACTTTCCCAACGGTCGCCGGATTCCACCATTCCCTGAATTCCTGTACCATACATGCCATTAGCACCTCCGAATACTCGGAAAGAAGCCATCTCGCGTGCATCTTTCGGACTGACACCTTTTTCAGTCAGCACTCTTTCAGCTTCTATCACACTGGCGGCTACCTGATTTTCAAACTTGTCGTCTTTCGCTGTCGCAGCCATTTCTACTGCACGGTTAATCAGGAAGAGGCGGGAAGCGGCGATATCACGGAGTTGTCCGGAAGTCTGGACCACTACGTCGATACGTGGACGTCCCAGTTCGGCTGAAGGAATCAGTTTCAAATCGCTGACACGACCGAATGCGTCACGGACGGGTTCTACTCCCAGCATATAAAGAACTTGGGCAATAGTAGCTCCGCCAGTTTCAATAAATTCGGAAGACCAGAGCGTATAACTTACTTTGCGTGGAATAGAATCATTATGACGTTGTTTGTAGGTATCAATTGTTTGTTTAGCTAAAGCAATACCCTTTTCCCAAGCAGATTCTGTCGGAGTTGCTTCGGCATTGATAGCATACATATTACGTCCGGTAGGCAAAGCGTTCGGATTAGCTATTGGGTCACCGCCCGGAGTAGGAGCGGTGTATCCGCCTTTCAATGCATTGAGCAGACTGTTTAGTTCCTCTTCGGGACTTGTCATGAGTGCATTTTTATAATTACCTACATTCTTGATTGTACGTTCTACTTCCGCTACGGCAAGTGCTAGTTCAATCTCTTCTTTGCTGTATTCTTTCGTCGCTTTCCCCATAGCGGCCATCATGGCTGACATGCCTTTCGGTTTTTCTTGTTTGGAGCCTTTCATCTGTTTATCTGAAGACCCGTGTTTATCTGAAGACCCGGCAGGCTGCTCTTTATCCTTGTTGGATTTCATGGCAGCTTCCATCTTTTTCAGAGCTTCGGGATTTGCTCCCATAGATTTAGCCATTTCCATAGCTTTTTCGGGGTCCATATTGGCACCCATCTTTTTCATGGCTTCCTTCATGCTGTCAGGCATATTGCTATGAGGAGTTTTTCCTTTGCCTGACATAGCCGGATGATCCTTGCCGGATTTCTCTTTATCAGCATTTTCATTCTTTGCAGATGCAGCCATCATCATTGCCATCATACCTTTCGGAGCATTGCGTTCGGCTTCTATCTGACGTGCTTTGGCAAGTTCTTGCGGTGTGATGCCAGCTGTACGGCAAATCAGTTCATCCGTGGCTAGTGAAGGATTGGCAATTAGCTTTTCTACCAACTGACGGGCAGGGGTCAAATACTGTTGTGTAAAAAGGCTGCGATGCTTGCTGACGGCATCTGTCGCTTTGCCACGCTGCTTGTCAAGAGCCAGCAGACTGTATGCGATAGGTTCTGTAGCCATTGCATAGACGGAAGAAGTGATCCGTTCCGGTTCATAAGGAACTCCCATTGTATAGAGTTGCCCCGTGATTTTCTCGGTAGCCAGTTCTTCAGCGAAGTTTTCTACCCGGGCGATTTCATCTTCTGTATATGGTTTGTTGGCAATGCTGTCCAAACCTAAATCACGGTGAATTCCCATCTTCACAGTCAGCGTTTTGACAGCTAATGATTCCTGATCTTTATTCTCTTTGTGAGAGTTATTGTAAATCTTGATTTTTTCCATCAGCTCCCGATAAATACCACGCACACTGCTTTCAAGGAAAAGAGGAGTGAGGTACGACTGTATGGTGGCATACGAACGGCGTTTAGCCATCATTCCTTCACCAACATTACCAATAGAGTAGATATAGAAGTGCGGAACTGCTCCAACCAGGCGATCCGGCCAGTCGTTGCTGCACAATGCCACTTGTTTTCTGGGAGTAAATTCAAGACTTCCATGTGTACCGAAATGGATCAGTGCGTCAGCCTTGAAACCATGTTGCATCCATAGATAGGAAGCAATATAGGTATGAGGAGGTGCCATATTAGTGCCATGAATCACTTGGAAGGAGTTGTCACCACTTCCGGCTGCATTTTGTGGCATTAAGACTACATTCCCGAATTGCAGACGGGCAATACCCAATTTACCGTCGTTAGTCGCCATATAGTTGCCGGGGAATTCGCCGAAAGCATCCACCACTTCCTGATATTTTTCAGGGCGGAGTGACTCTTTCACCCAACTTTCATATTGATCTTTGGTGATAAGTTCGGGATGTCCTTTTTGCATAAAGTCATTAAAGGCTCCCTCTGCGTAAGAGTTGAACACAGCGCCTTGAGCCTGTATCATTTTACCCAGTTCTTCAGCATTTGCAGGCAGACCGGATATGTTGTATCCTTCCTGTTTCATGCGGACCAGAAGATTGTATAGGGAAGGAACCACCTCCATACCGGCAGCGGTCAATGCATTTTGCCCCGGACCTTTATAATAGTAGATAGCTACCTTCTTCTCGCTGTTCGGCTTAGTATTCAGATTCAAATAATTATTGATTGTGGATACGAAAGTCTTCAAGCGTTCAGGTACTGCATACGAATGGCGCAATCCTTCTTCATCCTCATATTGTGCAAAGAGAGCGAAAGGACGGATGGCACCGTCAATTTCTGGAGTCACGATACTTTGTGACATAAATCCTCCTGCCATTCCCATCGGATCTTTCTCCCATTCGTCTACCAGGCTGTTGATGGTGAGCGGAGCAAACAAGAGGATATTCTTAGCTTTCAGATAATCCACCATTTTGTCTCCCATGCGTCCGTGTGCCATGTTGATGATTGCGTTTGGCTGCACTTCGTCAATAAATGACATGAATTTCGTCATTGACTGAACCGGATAAACATTGTAACCTTCTTTTTCAAGAGCCTCAATAAGTCCGGTGGCATCAGCCATTTGTCCGGTTATCATGATTTTACGTGCTCCTTCTTTATAAAGACGGTTGTCCTTCATGAATTTCTCATAATCTGCCACGGTGAGGAACTCCAGTTCATCATCCGGGTTGGTGAGTCCGGCGTGATAGAGCATGTCGCTGGGTCTTTCTGCCGGGTCTTCCACTTCCGGTATGGAAGAGATTTTACCGTCAATAGCTTTACGGATATAATTCAGCATATTCCGGTAGTTGGTCTTTCCTCCATTAGTCAGATAACCTCGTATCAGATTCTGTTGTACGCTGTCCAGATTACAAATGTTGTTGGCCGGGTTGGTAGCCATGGAAGTATATACAGGAATACCTTTGTCGGCAGCCTGTTGTATCTGTTGACGTTGTTCCTCGACGATATGCAGACCCATTCCGTTGATGAATACCATGTCGTAACCGGTCAGACGGTCGAGGTTGTCGAGCGATACTTCACTGAGTTTGATGGATGAATTGTCGTTGGCTTTCGATATACTTCCCTGCTGTATGGTCTGGAAGTTGATGAAAGCAATCTTTGTAGGACTGAACCAGGTATTCCATACGGACATCCCTATCAGAGCTGCAGCAACGATGCATACACCTAAGATGATTTTACTTTTCTTTTTCATTTCTCTTATTTTTAGCTTTGTATGTAGTTTTATCTTTTCTATTTTCTGAAGAACCTGTCTACGTCTAATGCAAGTCCGATGGAGAAGTTGCTTCCCCGGGTATAAGGAGAGTTTGCGTCATAATAGCTCGGAACATAATTAAATATGTTGTTGACGGCCATATTCAGGCTGACTCCTTTCCAGATCCCTTGTGTCAACGTCAGGTTCCACATCGTATATCCCGGATAAGTCACTCCGGTAGTCCCTTCATCCGGATTATTGCCCACATATTTATTGGTTTCTACTTTGGATAACGCACGTCCGTTCAGGGAAAGATTGAATTGATAATTATCCCATGATTTGCCGTATTCGATACGTGCGGTCGCTGAATGTGGGCGGGTACTGGAGAATTTCATTTGTCCGTCGCGCATAAACTCGTGGAGGTATCCGTAAGAAACACGTATTCCCAGACCACAAGGATATTTGGCGGAGGCGTTGATATCCACACCGGCGATGTCTACTTTCTCTGTATTGATATATAGCTGTGCCCATCTTCCGTCAGTGTCGCGGAATGAAGTCAGGTCGATCCGGTCATTGACAAGGTTGTAATATCCTGAAACGGTAAAATTGTAACGGTTCTTGGTATATTCCGCCGAGAGCGAGAAGTTGTGGCTCGTCTCCGATTTCAGGTCGGGATTACCATAAATCATCATGGCATTTGCCATGTCGAAGTTCATATACATTTCTTTGAGGGTAGGAGAGCGGAATCCCTGTGAGTATGAGCCACGGAGGGAGCAGTTGGCTATTTTGTACATCAGTCCGATGTGCGGAGATATATGACGTACGTTAGATTGTGAGAAATAGTCGAAACGTACCCCGCTGATTACGTTGAAATGTTCGGTCGGGTTCCAGTCGAACTGTCCGAATGCATCTGCCGAGTGCATGGTATAACTTCCATTGTTGGTAAATTGATAAGACAATAGATAGTCACGCATATAATCTCCTCCTACGGTCAGAATGTTTTTATCGTTGAAGGTGTAATTGTAGAGTGCGCGTACGCTATGTTGCACATTGCTGTAATCACGGACATCGTATTTGTATGGGGTCAGATAATCACTTTTATCATATTGGTCGAATGTATAGGCAACTTCCAGATTACTCATGATGTTGAAATCATAGTTGGCTTTCAGACCTCCGCTGAAATCACGATAACGGTCTTTGCTGTCTCCGGTCTTATCCCGTTCGCGGAAATAATAACCTCCGCGTGCAGTCAGTTTCAACTGTTCAATCGGTCTGTAAACAAGACGTTCTTTCACATTCCATGTGCGGTTTCCGAAGATGGTTGTCACATCTCCTTCCGGTACGTCGTAAGAATCGGACATTGTATGTTGCACATTCGTCTGGCTGTTGAATTTACCGGCTTTGAAACTGAAAGTTCCGCCATATCGTTGGTCGTTATGTTCACCGAAGCGGCTGTTTACATTTAAATTCCATGGGTCCTCGGAATCACGGGTGATGATGTTGATTACGCCACCTACTGCACTGGAACCATAGAGAGTAGAGGCAGCCCCTTTTACAATTTCTACCCGTTCCACGTTATCGAGGTTCAATCGGTTGTAGTCGACGTTGTTTAAAGTTTCCCCTGCCAGACGTTCGCCATCTACCAGGAAGAGTACAGAGTTTCCTCCGAATCCCTGCATATTGATAGAAACCTGCTGATCCATTGAATAGGAAAATTCAATGCCCGGCAGTTCCGATTGTAATAATTGTCCTACGTTGGTTGCATCTACCTTCTTTATATCGTCTGCTGTGATTACACGAGTGATGATAGGAGCATCTTTCAGTAATTTGGGAGTACGTGTACCTGTGACAACCACTGTTCCCAGGTCAAACTGATCTTCCGATAAGCGGAAACTTAGTCTTTTCTCTTTCCCTACAGTCAGTCTTTTTTCTTGTGGCTGATAGCCTACATACGAGGCGGTGATGAGGTATGTACCGGTTCCGGGGAGTTGTAATGTATATGTGCCGTCGACGGATGTGACGGCTCCGGTTCCTTTACCTTTGATGGAAATCGTTGCACCGGGGAGAGGTTCCCCTTCTGTATCAGTTACACGTCCGCTGATGTGATAAGTTGAGTGTTGTGCTAATGTGGTGCAAGTTGCTATAAATGAAAAAAGCAATAATGATATTATAAATGTAGGTTTCATTCTTGTTGATTGGTTTCATTGTTGTTGTCCTCGAACTCAAGCGGATACTGGAAATCGAAGTCAATATATCCTTTTATACCTCTGGCATTCATGTAGTTGGTAAAACGGATCGCGGCGTATGTATTGTCTTTCAAACGTATCAAAAAAACTTGGTTTGACATGGTGTATACCGGAGGCATCGTTGCGGTATTAACGTCCAGCCAGCTGGAAAGAACAGCATTACGGTAAGACTCTGTGTAGATAATGTTTCCGTCCATCATGCCCGACATGTCAATGGCTATTTTATCGGTTGTCCATTCATCTTCTACAAAATCTTCCGCTTTAGGCAGTTTACCTGTTGCTTTAAACTCGTCGATACTTGTGTAAGTTGTTTTGTAGGTAGCACCCTCGTTGGTTTTTATATCATAACGATGAATAGCGAAATCCCACTTATCAGGAATTTGACTCTCATATTCCTCTCCGATTTTAACGGTGGTAACCGTACGTTCCGAAAGGTTAATGTAGGCCCATTCTGTATATTCAACAGTCTTGACTTGTGAAAAGCTATTCTCCTTGATTTCCATCTCCGTTTCGATGGGGGCATCATAAATATTTTCAAATATTCCATTACAAGCAGAGAGCGACATTGCCGCTCCCAGTACTATAGTATATTTGAAAATAGCGTTCCTGCTTCTTTTCATTGCTTATTTAATCGTTTATTGTGCGCTGTTAGTATTGCTTCCAGTAAAATCTGCTGTAATGTCCCATGGCATACTTCCTGGTTTAAAAACTACAGTAATAGTAGTTGTTCCGTCTGACTTAACTGTACCACTTAAACTCGTACCGGTGATTGCCAGAATTTCTCCTGTAGTCTTTTGGGTGTCTGCTTCAAAGCTACCGATATTGAGTGAGTAACTACCGTCGTTTGCTTTAGTAACATTTACTCCCTTTACAGTGAACTTTTCAAAATAATTCATAGAACCGCTTGTGTTATTGAAGCCGCTAATGGTAACATCTACTGTACTGCCTGTTGGGTTTTCGATGATAACTTTGCAATCCTCAGTAGATTCAGTGGTATTTCCTCCTGGAGTAGTGACTGAAAGAGATAAATTAGTTTGGTATTTATAAGTATCTTTTATATAATAACCAACAGGAGTTTCTCCTTGTATGAAATCAATCTCCATTTTTCCCATAGGTACAGGAATATCAACATTGGCTTTCAAACTTAACACTTTAGAACCATCTACACTACCTTCTAATGTGTAGTCGTAGCTACCGCCTGTGCTGCCGCCCATAGACATGGCAACTTCACCGGAACCGCTGAAAGACTTATTAGAAGAAAGTTTTAAATTATTCAGAGTGAAATCTCCAGATCCGGATTTATATACCAAATTGATGGTACCATCTTCGTTGGCAGTGATTGTTGCTGTGGATTCATCACCCAACAAATAATCAGAGAACATATTGCATGCGCCGACTGAATAACCTTTATAAGCTCCTGCTATTTCTTTGGCAAAGTTAGGTTCATCGTCGTCGTTGTCGCTACAAGAAACGAAAGTAGAAGAAAGAGATAGTGCCATAAGGGCAACCATCCAAAAGTTTAAGATTTTCATACTTAATTTTGATAGATAATGATTAATTAAATTTCCAGCTGCAAAGTTACGGGGATATATATACGGGGGAAATACCTAAAAGAAATGAAAAAATGAGAGGCTTTAATTATATGTAGGTATTGGGAGGAGTGGATTAACTCGTTATTTTTGCAGTCTTTTACTAAATTGATGATTAAAAAATTAAAATGAGAAGAAAATGAAAGGCGGCTACAGTAGAAAAAGTGTATTGACAGGGATTACTTCTTTCCTGATTGTATTGTTTACTATGCCGTTGGGGCATGCATTAATGATTTTTATGGAGTATGTGCTCTCATCCACAGCTCTTCACTATGCGGCTTTCACGATGGGAGCAGTAGGTCTGGTGATGGTGATTATTGGAGTGTTTGCAAAAGGAGATACACGACAGACATTATGGGGGTTATTCGGAGGACTACTTTTCTGGACCGGATGGGTAGAGTTTATCTACGTATATTATGCACATCGTTATGAAGTGCAACCATTGCTGAACGCTGCCGGTGAAGTCGTGACAAAACCGGAATATTTAATCATGCCTTCCTCCTTCGGCTTTTGGGTGATGTTTATGCTGATTTACATTTTCAGTATAAAAAGCGGATGCGACTTCTTTACCTATCTTCAAAAAGTCTTTTTCCGTAAGAGTACCACCACGATTGTAGTACGGCCGATGACACGTCATACCTCGATTGTTACTTTTATGGAGTTAAATCTCATCATGTGGACGAGCTATCTCGTGCTGCTCTTCTGTTATGATGAGAATTTTGTCGGCGAGCATAGCCCTGTTACTGCTATAGTTGCTTTCGGCTGTCTGGCAGGTTCATTTTTTATGTTTAAACGCCTGTTGAAAATCGCTCAATGGGGATATGCCATGCGCTTTTCTATTGCTACGGTAGTAGTGTTCTGGACTTTTGTAGAAGTATTGGGACGCTGGAATATCTTTCATGAAATATGGGTAGAACCAATGGCATATACAACAGAGATGATTACGATACTTTTGGCTTTTTTAGCTCTGTTGGCATTTCTGTTCTACCAGTCTGCTAAAAAGAAGAATAGTCATAACTAAAATATAGAATCAGAAATTATGTTAGAAAAAGGATTGCAATTTATAAAGGAAGTAGTGGTCAAACCGGAAAATCTGGCAGTGGCAATGGGATCGGGTGATCTCCCTGTTCTTGCTACTCCCGCTATGGTAGCATTCATGGAAAATGCAGCTTTGTCTGCTGTTGAAGATCAACTGCCGGAAGGCAATACAACGGTAGGAGCAATGATTCAGACTACACATCTTAAACCCACTGCATTGGGAGACACGGTTCTTGTAACAGCCACACTTCTTGAGGTAGAGGGACGAAAGTTAACATTTTCCGTAGTAGCCTCTGATTCACAGGGTAAAATTGGTGAAGGAACACATATACGTTATGTGGTAGACCGGAATAAGTTTATGGAAAAACTAACCAGTCGTTAATACTGCCAAAAGTGGAAAAGGATGAACTAATCTCCGGGTAAGATGTTTTTTGTATATTAGATATAATAACAATATATAATATGGAACCTCATCATCACCACGAACATAGTCATCGGTTGACATCGCTCAATAAAGCTTTTATCATAGGCATCGCTCTGAATATAACTTTTGTCATAGTAGAATTCGGAGTAGGATTTTATTATAATTCTTTGGGGTTACTTTCCGATGCCGGGCATAATTTGGGTGATGTAGCCAGTCTGGTACTTGCCATGTTGGCCTTCCGGTTGGAGAAAGTTCACCCTAATAGTCGTTACACGTATGGATATAAGAAGAGCACGATACTTGTTTCTTTATTAAATGCAGTTATACTGTTGGTTGCTGTTGGCATTATTATTGCCGAGAGCATAGACAAATTATTTCATCCGGTTTCGGTTGATGGTTCTGCTATCGCATGGACAGCTGGGGTGGGAGTGGTCATCAATGCGCTTACTGCATGGCTTTTCATGAAAGATAAAGATAAGGATCTGAATGTGAAGGGAGCCTACTTGCACATGGCAGCAGATACACTGGTATCTGTCGGTGTAGTTGCTTCCGGTATTATTATTACGTATACAGGATGGAGCATCATTGACCCGATTATCGGACTTGGCATTGCTGTTATTATTATAGTCTCTACCTGGGGATTGCTTCATGACAGTCTCCGGTTGTCTTTGGATGGAGTACCAGTGGGGATAGACGCTCAAAAGATACAGCAACTTATCGTGGAACAACCCGGTGTGGAGAATTGCCATCACTTGCATATTTGGGCGTTAAGCACAACGGAAACCGCTCTGACTGCCCACGTTGTCATTGATAATATCACACAGTTGGAGGAAGTGAAACATCATATAAAGGAAGCACTCGAAGAGGCAGGCATTCATCATGCCACTTTGGAGTTTGAAGACGAAAGAGCTACTTGCAGCAACGAATGTTGTGAGGATTAAATAAAATCCGTACCTTCGCGCCCTTAAACTAACTAACCTTTATTTTTATGTTTACTGACTTATTGCATTCCTCTTATTTTTCCCTTTTCCTGATTGTCGCATTAGGGTTTATGCTGGGAAGAATAAAAATCAGAGGATTATCTCTCGATGTGTCGGCAGTTATTTTCATTGCCCTTCTTTTCGGGCATTTTGGTGTTATCATTCCTAAAGAATTAGGAAACTTCGGTTTGGTGCTCTTCATTTTTACCATCGGTATTCAGGCAGGGCCCGGATTCTTCGATTCTTTCCGCAGTAAAGGAAAGACGCTTATTCTCATTACTATGCTTATAATTTGTTCCGCCTGCCTGACCGCAGTCGGGTTGAAGTACGCATTTGATATTGATACACCGAGTATTGTCGGTCTGATTGCCGGTGCGTTGACCAGTACGCCGGGTCTGGCGGTTGCTATTGACAGTACCAATTCTCCTTTGGCATCCATTGCTTACGGTATCGCATATCCGTTTGGAGTAATCGGCGTGATTCTGTTTGTCAAACTGTTACCTAAAATTATGCGGGTAGATTTGGATAAAGAAGCCCGTCGCCTGGAGATAGAACGTCGCGGACAATTTCCAGAACTGACTACTTGTATCTACCGTGTCACCAATTCGCATGTGTTCAACCGTAACCTGATGCAAATTAATGCACGCGGTATGACGGGCGCTGTTATTTCCCGTCTGAAGCACAATGATGAAATATCTATTCCTACAGCCCATACAGTGCTGCGTGAAGGAGACTACATACAAGCCGTAGGTAGCGAAGAATCATTGAATCAGCTTGCTGTGTTAATCGGTAAGAGAGAAGAAGGCGAACTGCCTTTGGATAA
The DNA here is from genome assembly GCF_019129155.2 of Bacteroides sp. MSK.18.37. Taxonomy (NCBI): domain Bacteria; kingdom Pseudomonadati; phylum Bacteroidota; class Bacteroidia; order Bacteroidales; family Bacteroidaceae; genus Bacteroides; species Bacteroides sp. MSK.18.37. The sequence goes on from NZ_JAHOIB020000001.1 coordinate 5,487,611, forward strand.
AACGCAGGAAATAGAATCTTTACTGTTGACCAAAAAGGACATGATAAATAAACAACTGGGTGATTTGAACTTACAGAAAAATTTTGGTTGTACAGTGACTCGTGTCCGTCGAAGCGGTATTGATTTGTCTCCATCTCCAGATCTCGCTTTGAAGTTTGGTGATAAATTGATGGTTGTCGGTGAGAAAGAAGGACTTAAAGGAGTAGCCCGCCTGCTGGGTAACAATGCGAAGAAACTGTCTGATACGGATTTTTTCCCCATTGCGATGGGTATTGTACTGGGAGTGCTGTTCGGCAAAATAAATATATCTTTCTCTGATAGTCTGTCATTCTCTCCGGGACTGACCGGCGGAGTGCTGATGGTAGCCCTTGTGTTGAGTGCGATTGGTAAGACAGGCCCCATCATCTGGTCTATGTCCGGACCTGCCAATCAGTTGTTGCGCCAGTTAGGTCTGCTTCTTTTTCTAGCCGAAGTAGGAACTTCTGCCGGTAAGAATCTGGTAGCCACTTTCCAGGAAAGCGGATTGCTGATGTTCGGAGTAGGAGCTGCCATCACATTGATACCGATGCTTGTAGCAGCTATTGTCGGACGTCTGGTATTTAAAATCAGTCTGCTCGATTTGCTGGGAACGATAACGGGAGGTATGACGAGTACTCCGGGACTTGCAGCTGCCGATTCAATGGTGGACAGTAACATACCGAGCGTAGCTTACGCAACTGTTTATCCGATTGCCATGGTATTTCTGATTCTGTTTATTCAAATCATAGCTTCGGCAGTATATTAACAGAATTTTGTAGATTCATTGATTGTTAAATAAATAGTTCGTATCTTTGCCGCCTCAAAGAAAAAATGAGGTGAAACGATTGTTATTGAATATTACACGCTACTTCTTACCGATACTGTTTGTGTCGTATCTGGTAAGCTTCACATTCTTTGCCCACGTGCATGTGGTCAATGGCGTGACAATCGTCCATTCACACCCATTTAAGAAAGGGGCGGCACATAAACACTCTACAGTCGAACTGCTACTGATTCATTTTCTGTCTCATTTAACGGCAGACGGTGCAGCCATAGTTTTTGCTCTTTCCCTTTTTATTCCTTTCTTATTGTATTTGTTGCTCGGCCGTTCGCCGTATGCTCACTATCACTGTCCGTATCATGGGGTAGTGTGACTTAGAGCACCTCCGGTTATTCGTTTCTCCATTCTTTGAATGATGATACCGTACCTTGCATGAGGTAGGGCATTATCTGTCTATCCATGTGAATACTTATCGAAAACTAATAACAAACGAAAAATGAAGAAATACATCTTTTCGCTTGTCTGCCTGTGCTGCGCATTGTTGCCTGCCCTTGAAGGACAAGCTCATGAATATCCTAATCATCCTGAATTACGTAAGTCAGATGCCAATATCGTTGGCCATATTCTTGATAAAAACACCAAAGAACACTTGCCCTATATAACAGTCGCCTTGAAAGGTACTACCATTGGAACGGTAACTGATGCTACCGGGCATTATTTCTTGAAGAATCTTCCCGAAGGCAATTTTGTGCTCGAAGTTAGTTCGGTGGGGTATAAAACCGTCAGACGGAATGTGACGCTGAAGAAAGGGCGCACATTGGAAGAAGATTTCGAGATAGAAGAAGATGCGGTTGCCTTGGATGGCGTAGTAGTATCTGCCAATCGTAACGAGACTACCCGTCGCCTGGCTCCGACACTGGTGAATGTGGTGGATCTGAAAATCTTTGAGAATACCAATTCTACGACTTTGGCACAAGGATTGAGCTTTCAGCCGGGTGTCCGTGTAGAGTCTAATTGTCAGAATTGCGGCTTCCAGCAAGTACGTATTAATGGACTGGATGGTCCTTATACGCAAATCCTGCTCGATTCCCGTCCCATTTTTAGTGCACTTTCCGGTGTGTATGGCATCGAGCAGATTCCTGCCAGCATGATAGAACGTGTGGAAGTGATGCGTGGAGGCGGATCGGCTTTGTTCGGTTCGTCTGCTATTGCCGGAACAATCAATATCATTACCAAAGAACCGATGCGCAATTCCGGTATGTTATCGCATACCATTACAGGTATTGGTGATGGCGATGCTTTTGATAACAGTACGGCGCTGAATGCATCACTTGTGACGGACGACCAGCGTGCCGGTTTGTATATCTTCGGTCAGAATCGCCATCGTTCTGCGTATGACCATGATGGTGACGGATATTCTGAAATCCCCAAGATACACGGCCAGACCATCGGTTTCCGTTCATTCCTGAAAACAACGACATATTCGAAACTAACTTTTGAATATCACCACATGGAAGAATTCCGTAGGGGAGGAGACTTGTTGAACCGTCCGCCTCACGAAGCGAATGTGGCGGAACAGACCGAACACTCGATCAATGGTGGAGGACTGAAATTTGACTATTTCTCACCTAACGAGAAACATCGTTTCAATGTGTTTGCATCAGCGCAGCATATCAATCGTGACAGCTATTATGGTGGCGGCCAAGATCCGAATGCCTACGGAAACACCACCGACTTGAACTGGATGGCAGGATCGCAATATGTCTATAGTTTCGGAAAATGTATCTTCATGCCTGCTGACCTGACTGCCGGAATAGAATTCAATCAGGATAAACTGGAAGACAATATGTGGGGATACCACCGTACAGTAGACCAGAAAGTGAATATCGGTAGTGCTTTCTTTCAGAATGAATGGAAGAATGAGCATTGGGGATTTCTGATTGGCGGTCGTTTGGATAAACATAACCTGATTGACCATGTGATATTCAGTCCGCGTGCCAATCTGCGGTATAACCCGACAGAAAACATCAATCTTCGTTTCAGTTACTCATCCGGTTTCCGTGCTCCGCAGGCTTTCGACGAAGATTTGCATGTGGAGAATGTGGGCGGTAATGTGGCGATGGTTGAACTGGCCGATAATCTGAAAGAAGAAAGATCACAGAGCTTGAGTGCCTCGGCAGATATTTATCATCGTTTTGGTGCGTTTCAGGTTAACTTCCTGGTAGAAGGATTTTATACAAAATTATCAGATGTATTTGCCCTTACCGACGGAGAGATAGTGGATGGAATCCTAACACGTACACGTTACAATGCACCGGGAGCCCGTGTGATGGGACTGACTTTGGAAGGAAAGATGGCATACCTGACTAAATTCCAGCTTCAGGCAGGAATCACTTTGCAGCAGAGCCATTACAGCGAACCGCACGTATGGAACCCAGACGCTCCGGCTGTAAAGAAAATGATGCGTACACCGAATACTTACGGCTATTTTACAGCAACCTATACCCCGATAAAACCATTATCTATCGCTCTTTCCGGTACATATACCGGTTCGATGCTGGTTCCCCACGAACCAGTTCCGGGATTCCTTGAAAAACCGATAACGGTGAATACGAAGGACTTCTTCGATATCGGTTTGAAGGCTGCCTATGATTTCAAACTTTACAAGTCGATGAACTTGCAGGTGAATGCCGGCGTACAGAATATTTTCAATGCCTACCAGAACGACTTCGACAAAGGGGCTGACCGTGACTCCGGTTATATCTATGGTCCGTCATTGCCGAGAAGTTTCTTTGCCGGAGTGAAGATAAGTTATTAAAATTCGATTAAGATTTAAAATCGTCATAAATAGGGATTGTTTTGCATGGAGACAATCCTTATCTTTGCAAAAAACAAACTAAACCTTGACTTAGGTGCACAGAATAAATGTGCAAGATGACCGAATGAAACAATTGTACCTACATATAATGAAGTGGTTTCTGCCTGTACTGTTTATCTCGTACATGGCAGGAATCACTTTGTTTACTCACTCCCATGTGGTCAACGGGGTTACAATTGTCCATTTACATCCATTTAAAAAAGGCAGCGAACATAGCCATACAACGGTTGAATTCCAACTAATTCATCTCTTGAGTCATGTGTTGGTGACCGACAGCGGTTTGATACCAACATTCTCTGTTGCTGCTTTATCTCTATTATGCATCCTGTTTGTCCGCCCGCAAATAGAGCATTTTCACCGTTCTTGTCCGGGCGTAATATCTCTTAGAGCACCTCCTGTCGCTTAGTTTATCTTTTGGGGGGAACAGTATTTATGTATTAGGATCAACGATTAACGATCGCTGCTTCCCTTTCCCTTTATTATTATTTTTCGAATTAAAACATTAAAACACTAACGACAATGAAGAAATATCTTTTAGTCCTGGTCGGCCTGTGCTGTGTCTTGTCATACGCATTGGCTGAACGTCCGGACTACCCTGAACTGAAGAAATCCGATGCGAATATAATAGGTCATGTACTGGATAAAAAAACGAAAGAACATCTTCCATACATCACCATTGCACTGAAAGGAACGACCATAGGAACCGTGACTGATGCTACCGGACATTATTTTTTGAAGAATTTGCCGGAAGGAAATTTTATACTGGAAGTTAGTTCGGTAGGTTACAAGACAGTGACCCGCAACGTAACTCTGAAAAAAGGAAAGACACTGGAAGAAGATTTTGAAATAGAAGAGGATGCGATTGCTCTCGACGGAGTAGTAGTTTCCGCCAATCGGAGTGAAACGACACGTCGTATGGCTCCTACTTTGGTGAATGTCGTCGACCTGAAACTCTTTGAAACCACTAACTCTTCCACTTTATCACAAGGATTGAACTTCCAGCCCGGAGTGCGTGTGGAGACAAATTGCCAGAATTGTGGCTTCCAGCAAGTCCGTATCAATGGTCTGGACGGACCATATACGCAAATTCTGATAGATTCGCGTCCCGTATTCAGTGCCCTTTCCGGAGTGTATGGACTGGAACAGATTCCTGCCAGCATGATTGAACGTGTAGAAGTGATGCGTGGGGGAGGCTCCGCCTTGTTCGGCTCTTCGGCTATTGCAGGAACCATTAATATAATCACCAAAGAACCTTTGCGCAATTCCGGTCAGCTGTCGCACACCATAACTTCTTTAGGAGGAAGCTCCTCATTCGATAACAACACCTCGCTGAATGTTTCATTGGTGACGGACGATCATCGTGCCGGATTGTATATCTTTGGTCAGAACCGTTATCGGTCGGGATATGATTATGACGGAGACGGATTTACCGAACTGCCCAAATTGAAGAATCAGACAGTGGGTTTCCGCTCTTATCTCAAAACAAGTACTTATTCCAAACTGACCTTTGAATATCACCACATGCAGGAATTTCGTCGTGGAGGGGATATGTTGAACCGTCCTCCTCACGAAGCGCATATTGCGGAGCAGTTGCAACATTCTATTGATGGTGGAAGTTTGAAATTCGATTATTTCTCTCCGGATGAAAAGAACCGTCTAAGTGTTTTTGCATCGGCTGCCAATACAGACCGGGACAGTTATTACGGACCGGGTAACGATCCTCTGAAAGCCTATGGAAAGACGACAGATTTAACCGCTATGGGTGGTGCACAATACGTACATACGTTTGACAAGTGCTTTTTTATGCCTTCTGATCTCACGGCAGGGCTTGAATATAACCGTGACCGCCTAAAAGATAACATGTGGGGATATAACCGTCACACGGATCAGACGGTGAATATTTACAGTGCTTTTCTGCAGAACGAATGGAAGAACGACCGTTGGGGGATTCTGATTGGTGGTCGTCTGGATAAGCATAATATGGTGGATAATGTGATCTTTAGTCCCCGTGCCAACTTGCGTTTTAATCCTACCCAGAATATTAACCTGCGTTTAAGCTATTCTTCCGGATTTCGTGCTCCGCAGGCTTTTGATGAGGATATGCATATTGAAAATGTGGGCGGAACGGTGGCTATGATCGAGCGTGCAAAGGATTTGAAAGAAGAGAAATCCCAAAGTTTCAGTGCTTCTGCAGATATGTATCATCGTTTCGGAGCATTCCAGACGAATTTGTTGATTGAGGGTTTTTATACAAGACTGACCGATGTTTTTGTATTGGGCGAACCTTACGACCGTGGTGATGGTATATTAGTGAAAACACGTAGCAATGGCCCCGGTGCTAAAGTGATGGGATTGACACTGGAAGGTAAAGTGGCTTATCTTTCTATCCTGCAAATACAAGCGGGATTAACTTTACAACGTAGCCGGTACGATGAACCGCATAAGTGGCATGACGATGCACCGGCAGAAAAGAAGATTTTCCGTACTCCCGATACATACGGTTATTTCACTGCTACTTGTACCCCCATCAAACCTTTATCTATTGCTTTGTCAGGAACCTATACCGGCAGGATGTTGGTGCAACGTATGGATATCACCGCCGAGAATGCCGAACTGGGTGAAATGCCTGAAAGAAAAGCGGAAGCAATCAGAACACCTCGTTTCTTAGATTTGGGAGTGAAACTGGCTTATGACTTCAAGTTATACAAAACGATTGATTTGCAATTAAACGGCGGAGTTCAGAATATTTTTGAGTCTTATCAGAAGGACTTTGACAGAGGAGCTAACCGGGATTCCGGTTATATTTACGGTCCTTCTTTGCCGAGAAGTTTCTTTGCCGGAGTAAAGATCAGCTATTAATCGGTCATAAAAATAGTTTCCCGGCACGGTACTTTTTGTTTCCTGCGTTGAAACACTTTGTTTCAAACGGTGAAACGATTTGTTTCACACCGGGAAACACTTTGTTCCAAGCCTTGAAACTAAAAGTTTCAAGCGGCTGAAACTAATATGTCGTATAGAGACCTGTTCTTTTCTCCTTGTTAATCATTGATTGATCGGGCGGTGATAGGTGATAGATGCGGTGATAGGTTGCAAACAACCTGTCACCACCCCTGAAATCCCCATGAATAAGAGCTTTTGGAAGTGTCGGTGATAGGTGATAGAGGAAAGTGAAAGAAACTCTGTGTAGAGATGGATCAAACCATATCTTTATCGACCCCGAATTTTTCTCCTGTCTGACATTTACCGGCAGGTTCCACATGTACCAGAATGTCATATACATTATCTACCGAATTAATGATGCTCTTCTCCACTGCATCGGCAATCTCATGGGCTTGCGTGATCGTGATTTGTGGATTCACTTCTATATCAAGGGTAATCATATAGAGATTCCCTATCATTCGTGACCGGACGCGATGCGGATTACTGGCACCGGGCACTTTCTCTACAGCCTCGAATATCTTATTATATACATTGACATCTTTCACCCCGTCCATTAGCTCCACATTGGAATCAATGAAGATGCTGATGGAAGATTTGATGATAAAGAGACTGATTATCAATCCTGTTATCGAATCGAGTATCGGCAATTTGAAGATAAAAGTAAATATCAATCCTAACAAAACACTGGTTGAAATGACAACATCATTACGCATATTGATAGCGTTTGCCGTGAGCATGGAACTGTTGATCTTCTTTCCCTGTTTGTACTGGTATGAAGCCAGTAAGAGTTTACCGATAATAGAAAATATAGTGACATAGATGGCGATAGCCGATGGTATCTCTTTCACTTCATCTGAAAAGATGTTTTTAGTGGATGATAGCAACATTTGTACACCGGCATAAAATATCACGAGTGATAGAATCTTTGTTGCGATCCCTTCCGCTTTCTCATATCCGAATACATATTTCTTTGAAGGAGGGCGGTTGATGAGGCGTGCCGTAAAAATCATAACGATAGAGATAACGACGTCGGTTGCCGAGTCGATACCGTCGCCGACTACGGCTAAACTACCGGCAAATAAACCGATTATGATTTTGGATACGGACAAGATTGCATTGCCAATTGTGCTGATCCACGAGGTTGTGATTAGTATTTTCTCTCTTGACATTGAAGTGACTCTTTATAATTGTTTGTAATGGGATTGGGGAGCAAAGATAAACATTAATAGGAGTCTGTGATATGAAGTCGCAAAAAACTTTTTCTGCCTTTTTAGTAGTTTATACGTTTTAGTTGTATTATATATAGATGGTCAATTAAAAACAGGACAATTAATTTATTAAATAGTTAACCGCATGTTCAAAAAACTAAGTAGCTCTTTTCTCATTGTGTCAGCTTGTATTTTTTCTTCTTGCACGCCTACCGTCAAGCAAGAGATTGCAATCTTACCTACCCCCGTTAGTCTGACCGAGCAGTCTGGCTCGTTTGTTTTAAAAGATGGAATGAAGATTGGGGTTTCCGATCAGTCCTTGTTTCCGGTTGCCGGGTATCTGCAGGAGATTCTTCGGAATGTCATATCGTCTTCTGTTGAAGTCACTACCGATAAGAGTCAGGTAGATATGTATTTTCAGTTGAAGGATACTGTTGGAAAGCCCGGCTCTTATAAACTTGAGTCTACACCGGAGTATATTCGGGTAGAGGCAACTGACTATTCGGGTATTATTTCTGCTATTACTACTATTCGCCAGTTGCTTCCTGCAACGATAGAAGTGCAGGGAGAGAAACAGAATTATTCTATCCCTGTCGTGCAAATAGAAGATGCGCCACGGTTTGAATGGCGTGGATTTATGTTGGATGCTTCCCGCCATTTCTGGAATAAAAAAGAAGTGAAGCATGTATTAGATCTGATGTCTTTGTATAAACTTAATAAGTTCCACTGGCATCTGTCCGACGATCAGGGTTGGCGTATAGAGATCGAGAAATACCCGTTGCTTACAGAAAAAGGGGCCTGGCGTAAATTCAATACGCAGGATCGTACCTGTATGGCACGTGCGAAAGAAGAAGATAATACCGATTTTCTGATTCCGGAAGATAAGATACGCATTGTGGAAGGAGATACGCTGTATGGAGGTTATTACACTCATGATGATATAAAAGAAATAGTAGCCTATGCTACGCAAAGAGGTATCGATGTCATTCCCGAGATCGATATGCCGGGACATTTCCTGGCAGCTATCGGTCAATATCCGGAATTGGCGTGCGACGGATTAATCGGGTGGGGGGAAACTTTCTCTTCTCCTATCTGTCCGGGCAAAGATACAACGCTGGAGTTCTGCCAGAATGTGTTCAAAGAAGTTTTTGAACTTTTCCCTTATGAATATGTGCACATGGGTGGTGATGAAGTGGAAAAAGCCAACTGGAAGAAATGTCCTCTTTGTCAGAAACGGATTCGTACGGAGAAACTGGGTTCGGTAGAAGAACTTCAGGCATGGTTTGTACGTGACATGGAGAAATTCTTCCTTGCCAACGGAAAGAAACTCATAGGCTGGGATGAAGTGGTATCCGACGGATTATCTTCCGATGCTGCCATTACCTGGTGGAGAAGTTGGGCGAAAGATGCATTGCCTACGGCAACTGCACAAAAGCAGAAAGTGATTGCTTGTCCGAATGAATATTTCTATTTCGATTATGCGCAGGATCAGAATTCAGTAAAGAAAATACTTGCGTATGATCCGTGTGCAGACGAGCGGTTATCGCCGGAACAGAAGAAATATATCTGGGGTGTGCAGGCGAATCTCTGGGCTGAATGGATTCCGACAATGAAGCGCATTGAATATTTGATTGTTCCCCGTATGATAGCGTTGAGTGAAATAGCTTGGGCGGAGCCGACAGCTAAACCGGGTCTCGAAGAATTTTATCGTCAGCTTGTTCCGCAATTTAAGCGGATGGATGTGATGAGGGTAAATTATAGGGTGCCTGATTTGCAGGGATTCTATAAAGTGAATGCATTTATTGATGAAACAACTGTGGAATTGACCTGCCCGTTACCCGGTACTGAAATACGTTATACGACAGACGGCAGTATGCCTACCAAAGAATCAGCTCTTTATAACGGTGCTTTGGAAGTTGGGAAGACTACGGATTTCGCTTTCCGCACTTTTCGTCCGGATGGTTCTCCTTCGGATGTGGTGCGTACCAAGTATGTAAAGGCTCCTTATGCGGAGGCGGTGACTGCTCCGGCTGCTTTGCAGCCCGGCTTGAAAGCAGTATGGCACGATTTCCGTGGTAATCTTTGTGCGGATATTGATGCAGCTCCTGTCAAAGGGGAGTATGTGGTGGAATCGGTATCCATTCCCGAAGAGGTGAAAGGAAATATCGGTCTGGTATTGACCGGCTATCTGGAAGTTCCTGCCGATGGTATCTATACATTTGCCCTTCTCTCGGACGACGGTAGCACATTAATGCTTGACGGTGAATTGTTGGGAGATAATGATGGAGCACATTCGCCGGTAGAGATTATTGTGCAGAAGGCTTTGAAAGCCGGGCTTCATCCGATAGAGGTACGTTACTTCGATTGTAACGGAGGCGTATTGCAGATGGAACTGGTGAATGAAAAAGGTGAAAAAGAAGTATTGCCAAGTGCATGGCTGAAACATGAATAGCAAATTTCATTATTTTTAGGTATTGTCCGTCTTGCCGGCGAGCTGTACCTTTGCAGAAAATATTTGAAAACTTATGCGAATCAGTGAGAGACGAGTCGAGATTAATCATATATCAAAGGTGCACATGCACCGGATTGAATGGGATGAAGAGAGCTTATAGAAATATAAGCTCTCTTTTTTTGAACGATTTCGAATATTGTTCTTTTTTGAAAACAAGCGATAAGTTAAATGATTGTCGAACTTAATATAGATTGAACGTACGTTATGAGTACATTGAAAAAACTTCAGAACTACATGGGTAAACGGAAAGTGCTTTTGCCTGCGGCAATGCTGCTGTCTGCCCTAAGTGCCCTGGCGGGCATGTTGCCTTATATCCTTATTTGGCTGATTGTGAGAGAACTGCTTGAACACGGAGAGATAACCTCTTCCGGTAATGTGGTGACGTATGCCTGGTGGGCGGCAGGCATGGCCGTGGCGAGCATCGTCCTTTATTTTGCCGCATTGATGTCTTCGCATCTTGCAGCTTTTCGGGTTGAATCGAATTTGCGTAAAGAAGCCATGCGCCAGATAGTGCGTATGCCTCTCGGCTTCTTTGACATTAATACGAGCGGACGTATTCGCAAGATTATAGATGACAATGCAGGGGTTACCCATAGTTTTCTGGCACATCAGTTGCCCGACCTTGCGGCTACTTTTCTAGTGCCGTTGGTAGCTGCCATACTGATTTTTGTGTTCGATTGGATACTCGGTCTGGCATGTATCGTCCCTGTAATTATTGCCATGCTGGTTATGGGTTTTATGATGAATGCGGAGGGACGGCAGTTTATGAAAAGCTACATGACCTCTCTGGAGGAAATGAATACCGAAGCTGTAGAGTATGTGAGAGGAATTCCCGTAGTGAAGGTTTTCCAGCAGACTATTTACTCTTTCAAAAACTTTCACCGCTGTATCATGAATTATAATAAAATGGTATTCGGCTATACACGAATGTGGGAGAAGCCGATGTCGCTCTATACCGTAATAATCAATGGTTTTGTGTTTTTCCTTGCTCCGTTGGCTATTTTGCTGATTGGTTATTCAGGTAATTATGCATCGGTATTACTTAATTTCTTCCTGTTTGTTCTCATTACTCCTGTATTCTCCCAAAGTATCATGAAGAGTATGTATCTCAATCAGGCTTTGGGGCAGGCGAGTGAAGCTATCGGACGTCTTGAGAATCTGGTTGCTTATGAGTACCTGACTGTTGTAGAGCATCCACAACCGGTAAAGGAATTCAGTATTCAGTTCGAAAAAGTTTCCTTCAGCTATCCGGGAGCTAATCAAAAGGCGGTGGATGATGTTAGTTTCACTATTCCGCAAGGAAACACAGTAGCTCTTGTCGGAGCTTCGGGCGGAGGGAAAACAACGATTGCCCGTCTAGTTCCCCGTTTCTGGGAGGCAACGGAAGGGAAAGTTTTAATAGGTGGCATCAATGTAAGAGAAATCGCTCCCGAAGAACTGATGAAATATATTTCTTTCGTGTTCCAGAATACAAAGCTGTTCAAGACTTCTCTGCTCGAAAATATCAAATATGGTAATCCCGACGCGACAATGGAGGAAGTGGAACGGGCAGTAGATATGGCACAATGCCGGGAAATTATCAATAAACTTCCGCTCGGACTGAATACGAAGATTGGTACGGAGGGAACATATCTCTCCGGCGGGGAACAGCAACGGATCGTACTGGCACGTGCAATCCTGAAAAATGCTCCCATCATTGTACTGGATGAGGCGACTGCTTTTGCCGACCCCGAAAATGAGCATCTCATCCAGCAAGCCTTGAAAGAACTGACAAAAGGAAAAACCGTATTGATGATTGCTCATCGTCTTTCAAGCATCACTGATGCCGACAATATCCTCGTCATTGACAAGGGGAAGATTGCGGAACAAGGTACACATGCCAACCTGCTTGGAAAACAAGGCATCTATTATCATATGTGGAATGAATACCAGCAATCTGTTCGCTGGACAATAGGAAAGGAGGTTTCTAATGATTGAAGTAATAAAAAGACGTTTTGCCCTTTCAACTAAAGGAGCGAAAGATTTCTGTAAAGGTGTGTTTTTCACTACACTGCTCGATATTGTATTGATGTTGCCGGCGGTATTTGTTTTTCTCTTTCTTGAGGAATATCTTCGTCCTGTGTTTCAGCCTTCGGCTTCGGTGACGCATGGTATTCTCTATTATAGCATACTCGGTATTGTCTTTATGATAGTCATGTATATATTTGCGGTATTGCAATATCGTAGTACCTATACCACCGTTTATGATGAGAGTGCAAACCGGCGTATCTCATTGGCGGAAAAACTTCGCAAGTTGCCTCTGGCTTTCTTTGGCGAAAAGAATCTTTCCGACCTCACCGCCACGATTATGGATGACTGCACTGATCTCGAGCATACTTTCTCGCATGCGGTTCCTCAGTTGTTTGCTTCCATTATCAGTATTCTGCTTATTACCGTCGGCATGGCATTTTATAACTGGCAGTTGACGATTGCTTTGTTCTGGGTAGTGCCGCTTGCTGCCGCAATCCTTCTTTTCTCGAAGAAGGAAATACAGAAAAGCAATGAAAGTAATTATCTGAACAAGCGGATGGTGACCGAGCATATCCAGGAAGGACTCGATACCATTCAGGAGATAAAATCCTACAATCAGGAGAGAGACTATCTGGAAAAACTGGATGCGAGCATTGATACCTATGAAAAGGTATTGACTCGTAATGAACTGGTGCTCGGCATGTTGGTAAACGGTTCCCAGAGTGTATTGAAACTCGGACTGGCAAGCGTTATTATCGTTGGTGCCAATCTCTTGGCTTCGGGTACGGTTGATTTGTTTACCTATCTTATATTTATGGTTATCGGGTCGCGTGTGTATGCTCCGGTCAGTGAGGTGATGAATAATATTGCCGCTTTGTTCTATTTGGATGTGCGTATCAATAGAATGAATGAGATGGAAGCATTGCCGGTACAAAACGGGACTACCGAATTCACTCCTCAAGGTTATGATATCGAATTCAGACAGGTAGACTTTGCTTATGAGCAGGGAAAACAAATTCTGAATAACTTGTCTTTTATTGCCCGACAAGGTGAAAAAACGGCTTTGGTTGGTCCTTCGGGTAGTGGCAAGAGTACGGCGGCCAGGTTGGCGGCACGTTTCTGGGATATCCAGTCGGGAAAGATTACCCTCGGCGGGCAGGATATCAGTCGGATTGATCCTGAAACTTTGTTGAAAAACTATTCCGTTGTCTTTCAGGATGTAGTTCTTTTCAATGCTTCCATTATGGATAATATCCGTATTGGCAAACGGGATGCTACGGATGAGGAAGTCCGGAGAGTTGCCCGCTTGGCACAATGTGATGAGTTTGTCACTAAAATGCCGCAGGGATACCAGACGATTATCGGTGAGAATGGAGAAACATTATCCGGCGGTGAGCGTCAGCGTATTTCCATTGCCCGCGCTTTGTTGAAGGATGCTCCGATTGTTCTGTTGGATGAGGCTACGGCTTCGCTTGATGTTGAGAATGAAACCAAGATACAGGCGGGTATATCTGAATTGGTACGTAACAAAACGGTGCTGATTATTGCGCACCGTATGCGAACCGTTGCCAATGCCGACAAAATTGTAGTATTGGAGAATGGAAGTGTTGCTGAAATGGGAACACCGGAGGAATTGAAAAAGAAAAATGGTATATTTGCCCGGATGGTGAACAGACTGGTTACAAATATGAATTGATAAATAGCAACGATACTATGCAATTTTTGAAAGGAGATATACAAGAGGGAATCTTGAAGGCAGCCGAAGAAGTGTTTCTGGAAAAGGGATACAAGGATGCCTCTATGCGTGAAATAGCTTCGAGGGCAGGGGTGACGGTGAGTAATATCTATCATTATTTCACCAATAAGGATGAGATATTCCGTACGATTCTGAAACCGGTATTGAATGATCTGTATGCTATGATTTATAATCACGATGCAGATCAGATGACGATAGACGTCTTTATGGATTCGGATTATCAGAAAATGTCTGTACGGGAATATATCAGATTGGTCTCTGAACATCGTGACCGTTTGCGGTTGCTGCTTTTTCAGGCACAAGGTTCTGTTTTGGAGAACTTCCGTTCTGAATATACAGATTTGATGACGCGTACGATTTCTGTTTTTTTTCAAGGAATGAAGCAGAAATATCCGCATATCAATATAGCAATAACTAACTTCTTTATTCACCTGAATACGGTATGGTTGTTTGCCCTACTCGAAGAGCTGGTGTTGCATCCTGTGAAGAAAGAAGAGATGGAGAAGTTTATAGCGGAGTATATCGCTTTTGAAACGGCTGGTTGGAAAGAGCTCATGAATGCATGAGCTCTCTCACTTTATTCTCTTACTGATATAAAAAAACGTCCGGCTTTCACAAGCCGGACGTCCTTGCCTCTTTTAGAATATGTCATCTATTCATATTCCAAAATGAATACATTATATGGTTTTTCAACTTAACAACCAAATAAAAGAAATGCGGGTGAATCACTTCGGCCGATTTCTATGTATTTTTAATGTGGCTACGTAATATAATTATGACTAATTAATTTAATTCTGATACTGCAAAGATAGGGGCTTTCCGCTTTTCCCGCAATCCCCTAAAATGGGTATTCTTCTATCAATTACTAGCTATATATAGTGGTTCAGGCGTTTGCATAACTATGCATCCCTCCAAGAACATAATTTACCCCGAAATAGGTCATTAAGACGGTCAGGAAAGCAAGAATCATATAGATATGGAAGAATAGAGGCTTGCGGAAAATGCGCAGACTTTGTGAATGGAAGGCTACTCCATATACCAGAAAAGTAATCAGTGCCCATACTTCTTTCGGGTCCCACGCCCAGTATCGTCCCCAGGAAACGTTTGCCCAAACTGCTCCCAGAAAGATGCCTGCTCCTAAAAAGAAGGTGGCAGGGTAGAGCAGCAAGCGGCTGACTAGCGTCAACTGTTCTATCCGGTTGTCTTGTATAGCGTCGTTTCCGGAGACATTGTTTTCCGATTCTTTTTTCCGGAGGCATAATGCCAGTATTCCGTTTAGCATGATGAATGCCAATAGGGCATAAGACATCATAATCAATGAAACATGAATACTTAGCCATGGAGAGACGAGCACCGGCATTAATGGGGTTATCTGGGGATTCATTTGTCCCAGATAGGAAACCAACAAAGCAAAGCCGGAGAGGAGGAATCCGAATGGAAGTATAAATGAAAATCTTCGATGGAGCAGACAGGCTATCAAAAGAATACAAAGAGCCATAAACTGCATGGTTTCGTAACCGTTGCTAAGTGGAATACGACCGCCGATGTACCAGCGCAGGCAATATCCTGCTAAATGGAATATGAAAGCAAGATAGAGTGCAACAGAAAAGAAAGTTCCTGCTGTGCGGGAAATCGTTTTGGCTTTGGGCGAGAGGATATTTCTTTGCAGGCTGTTATGAAGTAGAAGCAGGAAAGACAACACTCCCAATGACAGATTTATCATAAAAAGAATCTTGCTGAACGGAATCCGGTTGTAGAGTAATTCTGCTTTCACTTCCAGTTCGGAGAGAGGTTGCACGCTGCCATCAGTGGGTAATGGATGGATGAATGTTCCTTTTTCCAACATCAGGATCAGGCCTACTTTTTCATCTGTTTCCTGGATTGCTTTGGCGAGTTTGTTTTGTTGTCCTTGTTCACGTTGCCAATGTTCACGGAGACGGTAAACAGAACCGTCAAATAAATCAGTTAATCGAGCATAAGGTGTTTGTAAGTTTAATAAATGCTGTAATTCTGTATTTTTGATGTATATCAATGGCTCATTTCTCCACACTTCCGGATAAAGTAACCAGCCACCTATCACTTGTTCAGGTGTCAATCCTTTATATGAAGCTTCTCCTGTCAGTTTCTGAATGAAATCACGGGCTAATGTGTTGAAAGGTACTACCCGGTCGTGATAAATAACCTGTTCCTGTGCTAAACTGTCCGCTTGTGTTTGTTTCAATGCAGGAAGGAGTTTTTTTTGTGCTTGCATGTTACCTGCAAGGCAGAAAATAAACAGTATAAATACACCTCCTTTTTTAAGTAGCGGGTGGTTTAGCAGGCGTCGGAAATCACTACTGCGGGAAAATAGTAGCCAAATCATGGAGAGACCGAGCAGGATATATCCTGCATAAGTCACTCCTGTTCCCCATGGATCATAATTGACAGTCAGCCAGCTCCCTTTTCCGTCATCATCGAAAGATGACTGATAGAAACGGAAACCTTGTGATGTAAATATACGATTCATTGAAATCTGTTCGTGTAATAGAACATTTTTCTGTCCGGGAAGAGAGTAGGTGATATAGCTGATGTAGTCTGCCGGTGCTTCTGTTCCGGGATAGTATGCTATACGGAAACTATCTAGTTGTATTGTGAATGGCAGATCAGCTTTTCTGCCGCTTTCCGATTCCAGGAAACTGTCTATCGTTGCCCCCGGAAGCAAGTGTACGTATCCTTTTTTGCTTCCGATAAACGTAATCATGGCCCCCACCAAGATAACGAGGAGAGAGCCATGAAACAACAATATGGGGAACCGTCGCCATAAAGCGCGTCGGATGAGAGCAACAAGTGCAATGGTGGCAATTGTTCCCCACAAACAACAAAACCAACATGTATGATATATATTTCTTTCTACAAAATCTGTCCCATACGCTTGTTCTACGAAAGTAGTCACAGCGAGTAGTCCCACCAGACAGATATATAAGATAATAAGTAACCTTTTCAACTGTATAATCTTTTATGATATTAAAATGGAGCGTATTCCTTGTTCTTACATTCTTTCACTCCCATACATTCCATCTCAATCAACCATCCGGGACGGCATACCGGAGCATGAACAAATACTTTAGGAGTATGTGGGAAACGTTTGTCATACATTGCTTTAACAACTGTATAGTCGGCTATGTCACGCAGATATACAATCATTTGTCCCAAATCTTCAAATGTGCAGTCCGCTTCTTTCAACAGGGTTTCCACATTCTCCCACATTCGTTCTGTCTGTTTGCGGATGTTGCCGGGATATACCACATCGCCTTTGTTGTTGATACTTGCCGTTCCTGAAATAAATACCTGTCGGCGGTCTCCATAATCTACATACGTGCCACGTTCAAAGCTTACTCCATATTCATAAGTTGGGTTCAGATGGGTAGGAGCATAGAGGAAATGAATCTGTTCCGGTTGCATTCCTGCTACAGCGTAAGTATCCATTTGTACCAGTACTTTCGGGTCGGCATGCCGGCCGTCGATGCCTGTGCTGGAAATATAATGTGTTTTTTCTGTCAGGTTTTGGGTGACGAAAACTTCATTACGTGCTTTCACTACTCCGGCATAATTCACATCTACATTTTGCACGAAAAACCATGTACGGATACAATTGTCTGCCAGTTTACAACCTTGTTCCAGGAGTTGCATCACATAGTCGTTCAATAATAGACGGGTCTGGTATTCCGAATTGGCGGCACGATTGAATGCACTACCGCCCCAGAAGTGGCGATAGGCACTGTGTTTCACCTCAAAAAGCCCGTTATGTAAGACTTGTGTCTGTACATCTGTCAACAGGTAAATCCATAAGGCTATTTTTGTTCCGTCCAGCGGGGGCTGTTCCACAATGGAAAGTGCGCAGTCCGAACCTTCGGTTGTCAATGCCAGTAGTGTATCTGCCTGATTGGCAGCGTCACTAAGGAAATAACGTTTGAGGATGGCAACTGCTCCTTTCAATTCTTGGGTAAGTAAATAATCGTAGGTGTTTAATACTGCATTCAGCTGTTCTTCGTATGTATCTTCCGGTTTAGTAGAATGAATGATAATATGATACTCTGAAGCTTCTCCTCCTGCATTATATTTAAAAATCTCTGTTAGCGTCTTTTCAGACTGAATATTCTGTTGTTTTTTGTTGTTCATATCAGTTGGGTAAATAACTATTTATTCTTGCGCACCGTTATTGATCCAGTCGTCAATAAGGGTCAAAATCGGAGATGATACTATTTCTTTTGAGTGATCGTATCCCCAGGTTGAACTAATAGTGGTATTCAATAATGTGTGCAATACGCTTTCTTGCGCACTGCCCGGCTTGACGAGTAACATGCCATCTACTTTCTTCGACGGGCGGTTGACCAGTGCCTCGTAACTTTTGCCTTCTGTCAGATACAGGTTGGCTGCTGCCGAACTACCTCCACCATGACAGTGTGCGCATGTCGTATTAAATACTTTTTCTTGAATACCATGGTACATACCTACATTTACAGTTCCCACATCCATAAGGATGGTGTCGTCAACTGCTGTAAGGTCGTCCATTGACTGAAAACTGATAACTCGTTTTCTCAATTTATTAATAACGCACAATTCAATAGTGGTTACTTTATCACTGACTCCTGTCATCGTAACCTGGATCTCATCATCTTCGACCGCCGGAATTGTTTTGGTGACAACGGCATACTCGCTCTCATCACTGAAGCCTGCCACTACAACACTATAACCATCGGGCCATTTACTGATACCATTGATCTTACCGCTCATCTTCAGCGTGCGTCCTTCTTCTGATAGGGTCTCTGTCTTTTCGTAAATACGTCCGTCATCGCATGATGTGATGTATGCCAATAACAGTAGATAACCTCCGAAAAGAATATATTTTTTCATAAACAAATCCTTTCTTGTGCTATTTAGAATGTATACTGGAGTAGAATACTGGCCGAATGTACTGCCAAACCTAAATCGTCGTTATCCCGATCAAGTTGGGTATCATGACCTTTACGGGCAATATACTGGTACATCGCTTGTAACTTCAGATTACAGTTCTTGAAAAAATAGTTCATACCCACGGCTGGCATATTTAGAAAACCATTGGTGTCCATTCCGTTACGGTTGAAGAAATCATAGCGTGCAGCTGCTTGCAGACGGGGGGCAACGAAGTAACCACCTTGTACATAGCCGCCCAGGTAATTATATGACTCGGAAATCTTTTGTCTTTTTGTGAAGCCAACATTCATATAATAGACTTCAGCACCCAGGTAAAGTTTGTTCTTTAGCATTGCAAACTCCAATCCGGCACGATAATCATTGGTACTTTCATTTTCACTTTCTACATTGATAGAGGTAGAAATACCAAACATGATTTTGTCTTCATTCAGCCTGTTCGGATTTCCCTGTGTAGCGGGCATCACTCCTTTAGGCATATAGGTGAAACGTCCGGCGTACAGTAAAGACGGAATGTGCCAGTCATCACTAAATGTTTTTGTTGCTGTATTTACCGCTGCACCCGTACCGTTGAATAAACCGATTTCATACCCGAATTTATCAGCTACCAAACCGTGAATCTCTACACCTAAATCGAATCCGGTGCCAATATTGGGTGTTACCGCATTCAAAGAATAGGGGAGGATAACGGGAGCAGTCAGTGATACTGGCAAACTAGGTAACAATGTTTCTCCCAGTGTTGTCAGGTAGGCATGTGAAAACGGAGTTTTGAATTTACCGACCCGGATGGCAAACTGCTTTTTCAGTTGAACATCAAACCAGGCTTGTTGAAGTAATGCGCCTCCACTGGCTGCCGCATTTATGGAAAGGTTGAAAGATACTTTATCGAAAGCCTTTCCGGTGAATCCGAGTACGGCGTAAGGAACTGAAAATCCGGAGTTGGCTATGTTATCTTGATTGTATGCTTTATCCAGTCCTTCATCGTCGTACCAATTGAAGTTTGCACTGGTCTGTACGAGCAAATAGGGTTTGAATACAAAATCTCCTTTCTTGGTTTCGATAGTGAATCCTTCTCTTCCAGCTAATGATACTACACCATTTTCTGTATCTTCTTCATGTTGTGCCATAGCGGCCAAAGGCATTATGGCAGTCAGCATGGCAATGATTATAAATCTCTTCATAATTACTTTATATATACTACTTTTAGTTTAAAGTGAATTTAAAAATGCAATCAGCGCATCCCGGTCTTCCTTACTCATATTCTTAAATAAGTTCTTTGATGCTTCTCCTTCTCCGCCATGCCACATGATGGCTTCTGTCAGATTGCGGGCACGTCCGTCATGCAAGAAATAAGTATGTCCGTTGACCTTTTCTTGTAAGCCGATTCCCCAAAGAGGGGTAGTACGCCATTCGTTTCCACGTGCCAGCCCGCTTATATAGTTGTCGTTCAGTCCGACTCCCATAATTTCAGAACCCATATCATGTAATAGATAATCAGAATAAGGGTGAATCGTTTGACCGCCTAACCACGGGAGTTGAGTATTATTTAATAAAACACTACCACGTGTCTTAGTGTGTAAAGTGGTCACATGACAGAGATGACATTTGGCTTTATAGAAGTTCTGTTCCCCTTTGATTACTTGCGGATCGTTTACATTACGCCGGGCGGGAACACCAAGACTTTGCATATAGAGATCTACGTTTTCCATCTCTTCTGTGCTGACATCCAGTTGGTCGTAAGAAAGCCCCATCATGCTACCTTGGTTTACTTGTATTTGTCCTTCACAGATTTCTTCCGGATAGCGGCTGTTGGTAACGCCCATATCACTGGAGAATCCCAATTCTACAGTTAAATCGGCATGTTGAGCTTTGTTGCCGGACAATCCCAGACTTCTCACTCCGCGTTCGGTGATGTAATTACATCGTCCGCTGATTCCATATTCGGGATAATTACTTTTTGCTGCAAGTGCTTCAATTTCAACAGGATCTAGTGCCATCATTTGCCCCATGCCTACATGGCGTAATGGAATACGTACGGTACAAAACAAATCTTCCGGTTTGATTTCTTCGGCATACCATTCAGATATAGTATAATTGGGTTTGCAAAGTGTGTAGGCTTCTCCATCAGGGAAAGAAAATGTCTCGTAAGTGTATTCCACAGACAGTTTGCCTTCCGGTTGCACTCCATAGATTGCCTGGTCATGAAGCACACGTCCATAATCTTGAAAGAAAGCTCCGTTTTTACGGGATATGTAGACTAGCATGGAAGAGAATCCATAGCTGCCCGATCCACCCTCTGTCCATAAAGAGGGTTTGGTACGTCCCGCATTCCGGTGGCAACTGCCGCACGAATAACCGGCATAAACGGGACCAAGTCCGCCGCCATGACCGTTGTTACTTGTACGTACATCGTCATATAGTCTGTCACCTCGGGTGAAACGTACATCGTATGCTCCTGTTATCCAATCTGCAGGCGTGTCATAAGCAACAGACGAATTCAAGAAAATAGTTGATGTTCCGGCTGATAGAGCATAGCCCTCCGGAATCTCGATATCCAATATGTCAATTCCGTCATCATCACAGGCAGAGCATGCCAACAGGCAAAAGAAAGAGAATGAATATTTTAGAAAGTGATTCATTGTTTATTGACTTTGTTTCAATAATATGTTTTAAACATACCAAAGAAGTAAAGGTGGATCATTGAATTCCAACCTTTACTTCTCAATAATATCTTAGCTAAGATAAAGCTTTATTGTACTTTACGTGGTTCACCGTTTTTGTAGAGAAGGAATTCCAATGTGTGGAAACCGCGTACATTTTGTGCCGATTCGACAGCAGCTTCATCATCACCTTCACTCCATTCGAGATCACTCCAACTTTGAGAATTCAGTATTTGTACAATAGCATTCTGATCCAAAGGCCAGCTGTCCATGTTAGGATCAAGTCCCATTTCGTCTACCGGACCGAATAAGAAAGCTTCGCTCTTTTCCCATGGTTCACGGGCAGTGATCCAAGCATCACAAGCTGTTTCAAAAGCACTATTTGACGGATTGTCTGCAAGGACTATTACTGCATTGTAGAGAGCGTCATTTTTTTCTTTCAAACTTTTGTAGGTAGGCACTACTACTGCATCTACATATTGTGTTACTACAGGATTAAGTACTGCGTCCGTATTGATATTGTTGCTATTATTTGCAATATAGGATTTTAAGTCATTCTTCAGTATACTTTCCAGCTCTGCACAAGCATCCATAGCTGCTACCGTTTCGTTACTGGGAATATGATTACGGAAAGGTTGCGGAATATCCTGAATGGCTTTTGCCGCTTTTTGGATAGCATTCTTTATCTTGGTATCTAATGATGAATTAGCACCGGCGATAACAGTAGATAAAGAATTAGCATTTATATTACCGTCTAAAGAACCGTAATATGCATTCCGGATGGAATAAATGTTATTGGTATAGTCATCACGAGAATGCCAGCTGTACCAGGATTCCACAGCATATAATGCTTCTTCAGTATTTCCGGCTTTATACAAGTTGTATGGGTCACCAATTTTGGCAGTACCGACTTCATTGGCAATTTCCGCGCATTTATCCACGATTTCTTCCACACAGCTCAAGGCGCTTGCGTAAGGAGAGCCACTATGAGCCTTGAACAGGGAAGCATAGCTTTCACCTCCTTTATAGCTTGAATTCCATGCGTTGTAGAGATTGGTTGCATCTGTTTTTAGAAGTGCTGCTACATTTCTCATGTAGTTATGCCAGCTTGATGCGTTTTCAGGAGTGTAATCAATATTGGCAGGATCTACTGTTGGGTTGTCATCATCACTGCTGCAAGAAGTTGTTGTGAATGCTAATCCCAATATTAGGGCTGCGACATAAAAGAATTTTGTTTTCATCATATAAAAATTAAATAATTGATTATTTGTTATTTCTTAATAAACCATCCTATATAGGCAATTCCAATAGAAAATTCGTTTTCACTGTTGTATGACTTTGATACGCCAAAAACTTTATTTGTACCAATCTGGCGGGTTGCATAGTCTGCTTTTATCACTAAGTTTGGCAAAGCGTACCAATTTAATCCCGCTGTCCACATACTTACTTGGCAACGTTTTTCCATCGTTTGCCCTTTTTCCCCTTTCTCTTGTGGGTTGTAGTATTCATAGCGGGCAAATGGATAGATTACCGGAATCTTTTTATTGCCTCCGAAGACCGAGCGGATATTAATGCCGGCTTCTGCTGCATAACTTACGGCATTCTTCGCTACCGGAGCCAGACGGCTGTAAGGCGATTTATTGGATAATTTGACATTTGCCTGACTTACTCCTAATGAATTTCCTAAATTTCCATATAAGATATTACCGCGTGCCGTTACATATTTATTGCGATACTGTGCATCTGCGGTGAAGATTCTTATCGGAATTTTTCCATAGTTTGCATAAGTCTGTTCTTTATCAGAGTTGGCTCCTGCATCTGCACAATAATAAAATGATGCACCTACACGTAAACCGGGAACTCCTTTATAATCTAAACGAAATACATACGCGGGAGAAGTGAAGTTGTCTTCCTCAAAGATTCCCTGTTTGCCACTACCTACCCATGTGTTACGATCGAATCCATTAGGGTTCAGGCCTGCTACCACCATAGCTTGGTAATCGAAGCTTGCATACCCTTTTCCGAAAGAACCAAAGATTTCCAGACCATTTTCATGCCAGGTAGAAGGCAAAAGGCTTGTTTCACCTTCCGGGCGTGAAGTTCCGAAGAAATTGATCGGTTCATGGTGTGCGTTAGTCAATCCTACCGGAACAATAATATGTCCGGCACGTACATTGAGGGAGCGGTGAATTAAACGTGTGATGTGAAATTGTTCGATAGCTACTTCACCTCCTTTTTCAACTTCTGTTTCGTATTCACCGTTTTCGGTGTTTTCTAATTCGAAAGCTGTACCTGTTCCACCAGATTCGAACTCAATCTCTGCACCGAGTATCCATTTGGAATTGAACTTATAATCAAAAGCTAAAACGAAACGGGGAATTGAAATGGTATTCCTGTTTTTCTTTGGATTACCATCGTTTCCTCCATAGAAACGGTTGATGCCATAATCTTTAAAATTAGCGACCATTTCACCGTATCCTCCAAAACGGAATTTTGTATATTCTTCTGTAGAAGAAGAATTACTACTTTTGGAAATTTCTTTTGTCTCCTGTGCTGGAATTGTAAGAGAAGGTAGGAGACTAAGAATAACGATTGCTGTTATTTTTCTCATCTTTTTAATAATTTTATCGGCTGCAAAGTTAGATGAGGTTAAGAAATGTGGCAATACCTAATATTAGGCATAGTTGTTTCTTAAATTCAGTATATGTAGGTAATTTTAATCTAAAGAGTAAAAAAAATATAGTAGTAGATAAAATAAAACAGACAAAGGTGTATTTCAGTATGATAATTTTTACTGATATACACCTTTGTCTGTTGTTAGTGTGTAGAGTTGTCTTTATTATTTCATAGTGTCACCGATTTTGTTTGTAATTGAGCGAATCGTTTCTTCTACAACCAGTTTCCTTGAGTATATCTACCATCAGGAAACTACCTTTTCAGAAACGATTCAACTCAGACAAACTACATACAAACAAAGCTAAACTTATGCTAAGGTTATCGCTTAAACTGCCATCTTTATACCTTCTTTTTTACTGCAATATCGTTTGCATTGCTGGCAAAGGTCATATCCCAGCATGGCTCCTAAAATAAAATCTTCTTCAGCAGTCAGTTGGTTTAAAGGACGGATGATGATGTGCCGCATGGCTTCCATACATTCTGCCTTTCCAAAAAACAGGTTGATTTTATTGGTACCTACTTCCTGTATCATATAACTGATCTTTTGATTTTTCAATCGGCGGATGGCAAATTCTTCGTGCTCTTTACTCATTGTGTAAAGTACCATGTTGCGTACGCCTTTCTTAAACTCATAAATATGATTAAGAAAAATTCGGATTTCGCCGGGGATGATTCTTTCAGTTGCCATGATGCAAAGTATTCTTTTTATGTTAAGGTAAAATTAGCTAATTTCTTGTTTCACTTGTTCGGCCCATGCGCTGATACGTTCGTCTGTTTTGCTATCTTCGTTGACTTCGTCAAGTGGAAGACCTACAAACTTACCGTCTACGACGGCAATGGAAGAATCGAAGGTATAGCCTGCAGTATCTGTTGCTCCACAGAATTTGCAGTGGGTATCTTTCAGATCTTCATAAAGAATACCTATTGCGTCACAGAATGTGTCGCTATACGAGTCAGAGTCGCCGCAACCGAACAGGGCTACAGATTTGTGGGATAAATCACACTTCTTTAAAACTTTTACTCCATCGTACCAGTCATCTTGAAGTTCGCCTGCTCCCCATGTGGAAGAGCCGAGCACCAATACATCATATTCATTGACTAATGTCTCTGTTAGCTTGGATACATCAAATACATCTGCCGATGGTACATCTAATTTCTCTGCAATTCGACGGGCAAGGTCTTCTGTTGTTCCTGTTGTGGAACCATAAAATACACCAATTTTATTCATCTTTGATTCGTTTTTAAATGTGACGCTGCAAAGATAGAGGGTCTTAAAGAAATAGGAAATCCCCATTTATAATGGAAGATTTGTCTCCTTCTCATTATAAATGGGGATATATGGAATAAAAAATGGTCGATCTTTTTAATGGTGGAACAAGCGGATGCCTGTAAATGCCATTGCCATATTGTATTTGTCGCAAGTTCCAATCACATGATCGTCACGTACTGATCCGCCCGGTTGTGCAATATAGCTGACGCCACTCTTGTGTGCGCGTTCTATATTATCTCCGAATGGGAAGAATGCATCTGATCCTAAAGCTACGCCTGTCATCGTATCCAACCATGCCCGTTTTTCTTCGCGTGTCAGTATTTCAGGCTTTTCAGTGAAGAACTGTTGCCAGATACCGTCTGCCAGTACGTCGTCATAATCTTCCGAAATGTAAACGTCAATCGTATTGTCACGGTCTGCACGACGGATTTTTTCAATCCATGGCAAGTTCATCACTTTCGGGTGTTGGCGTAAATACCAGATATCTGCTTTATTTCCTGCCAGGCGCGTACAGTGAATACGTGACTGTTGGCCTGCGCCAATACCGATTGCCTGTCCGTCTTTGGCATAACATACAGAATTGGATTGTGTATATTTTAAAGTGATTAAGGCAATGATTAAGTCGCGTTTTGCATCAGCCGGGATTTCCTTGTTCTGCGTAGGCATCTCTTTCAAAAGACTTTCATCGATCTTCAATTCGTTTCTTCCTTGTTCGAAAGTTACTCCGAATACATCTTTATGTTCGATAGGAGCCGGGCGGTATGCAGGATCTATCTTTATTACATTATAGGTTCCTTTTCTTTTATTCTTTAGAATCTCCAGTGCTTCGGGAGTATAGTCAGGAGCAATGACGCCGTCGGATACTTCACGGTTGATGATGCGTGCTGTTTCTTCGTCACAAGTGTCGGATAATGCGATAAAGTCTCCGTAAGACGACATACGGTCTGCTCCACGTGCACGGGCGTATGCTGTAGCCAATGGAGATAGTTTCATGTCATCAACAAAATAAATCTTCTTCAGTGTGTCGCTCATTTCTACCGCAACAGCAGCACCTGCAGGGCTGACATGTTTGAAAGACGCGGCAGCCGGCAGTCCGGTAGCTTCTTTCAGTTCTTTCACTAGTTGCCAACTGTTGAATGCATCCAATAGATTGATATAACCGGGACGTCCATTCAATACTTCGATGGGGAGTTCGCCTTCTTTCATGAAGATACGAGCAGGCTTTTGATTAGGGTTGCAGCCGTATTTCAGTTCGAGTTCGTTTGCCATTTTATTAATTACAAATTACGAGTTACTAATTACAAATTGATAGCGACAAAATTACTAAAAAAAGACTAGCTTGCCTAAAGTTACGCTACAAAATAGTAGCATATAATTAGTATTTGGCTATTTCCGGCGAATTAAAATACCTATAAATGATGATTGCATTTCAGCAAAATATTCCGTTCCTTTGCAGTCTCTAATATAAATAGGTATGATGGATAATTTACAAAAATATAAGCCAACTGATAAGATGATTGATCTCATCAGCGATAATTATTCTTTGTTGCAAGTGATGAGTCGTTTTGGGCTTTCGTTGGGGTTCGGTGACAAGACAGTCAAGGAGGTGTGTGAACTGAATGGAGTAGACTGCCGGACCTTTCTGATTGTAGTCAACTTTATGGCTGAAGGCTTTTCCCGGCTCGATGGAGATAAAGATGATATTTCCATACCTGCATTGATTGATTATCTGCGGCAGGCACATATTTATTTTCTGGATTTTTCTCTTCCCGCTATTCGTCGTAAATTGATCGAGGCAATCGACTGTTCGCAAGACGATGTTGCTTTTCTCATCCTTAAGTTTTTCGATGAATATACACGAGAGGTGCGTAAGCACATGGATTATGAAGAGAAAACCGTATTTAAGTATGTCGATTCATTGATTAAAGGAGTTGCTCCCAAAAACTATCAGATCAGTACATTTTCCAAGCATCACGATCAGGTAGGGGAGAAATTGACAGAACTGAAAAATATCATTATTAAATATTGCCCTGCCAAAACAAATGAAAATCTTTTGAACGCGGCTCTTTTCGACATATATGCTTGCGAAGCCGGACTGGAATCTCATTGCAAGGTTGAGGACTATATTTTTGTTCCTGCTATTCTGAATTTGGAAAGGAGGATTAGGGAAAATGAAAAATAACGAAGTAGTTCGAATAGCTATTGCAGAGGCCTCTGTAATTATTCGTGGTGGGTTGACTGCTGCATTGAAGCGTCTTTCTAACGTAAAAGTACAACCAATAGAATTACTGTCTGTTGAAGCTTTGCACGATTGCGTCCGAACGCAATGTCCCGAGATGTTGATTGTCAATCCTACTTTTGGTGATTACTTTGATGTAGCTAAGTTTCGAGAAGAAATATCCGGTAAAAGAATACGTTTAATAGCGTTGGTTACTTCTTTTGTAGATGCTTCATTATTGGGTAAGTATGATGAGTCTATTTCGATATTCGATGATTTGGAAACTCTTTCTAAGAAAATTGCAGGTTTATTGAATGTGGTTTCCGAAGAAGAAGAGATGGATAATCAGGATACGCTTAGCCAGCGGGAAAAGGAAATCGTCATCTGTGTGGTGAAGGGAATGACAAATAAGGAAATAGCGGAAAAGCTTTTTTTGTCGATTCATACAGTGATTACACACCGAAGAAATATTAGCAAAAAATTGCAAATACATAGTGCTGCCGGTTTGACTATCTATGCTATTGTAAATAAGCTGGTTGCATTGAGCGATGTGAAAGATTTATAGCCTGCGGAAGTGTTATAAAATATAAAACCGTTTGCGTACACGAAAAATATTCGTACCTTTGCAAAGCAGTTGAGAAATTGCTGTTAGTTTATAAGGTAAAAGAAAATATTAAATAAGGTATTAGATTAGACAGTTTAAGGTATTAAAAGTTTTTTAGTTTAGTTCAATAGGATAAGTTTTTAGTAGAAGGTAAAAGGATAACAATAGGTAAGACGTTTTTAGGTAAAAAGAAGATTAGTTTTCAGGAAATTTGAGGTACTATGGAAAAGCCTTTAGGCTTTTCTGATGCAGTGGCGAGTGGTTCTATAAAAAGAATTAGCTCGTTTTTTATTTATATGGGATTTAAGTCTGTGGATTGGATTAAGGTAATAAAAAACAAAATCCCGACGAAATCGCTTCGGCGGGACTCTATTTCATTTTTTACTTAAATGTGGCTACGTAATAAAATTATGACTAATTAATTCAATTCTGATACTGCAAAGATAATGCGTTTCAGAATGTGTCACAATCACCTTTATGAGGTATATTCTGTAGCTATTCTCACTATTTATGGTTAGTAGCAGGTGTTTTCTCTACTTTTTTCCACTCTTTAGTCTCGAAATCGTATGTTTTTATGATTCTAGCAGGGCATCCGGCACATATTGAATAGGGTGGGACGGAATGACTGACTACACTTCCGGCAGCCACTACGCAATGTTTCCCTAAAGTTACTCCCGGTAGAATGACCGAATTGGCACCTACCCATACATCATCTTCGATGACAACAGGCAGTGTGCTGACACCTTGTTCGTCAATCATCTTTTCTGCATCCTGATAATTATGGTTGAGTCCTGTGACCGTTACATTCTGTGCCAGGTTGACATGATTGCCAATATTAACCGGACCTATGATTGTGTTTCTCAATCCGATGCGTGTATAATCTCCGATTGTCAAGTCGCCAACTGCATTATTCAGACAGGAGAAGTCTTCGACAACAGAATATTTGCCCAAAGAGAATCGGTTGAAAGGAGGGAGGTCTTTGCGTACACTCCGATAGATGACAGAACCCTTTCCGCGTTTCAGGTATATGAAATCGAAGAGCCGTATCCACCAATTAGGACGAGTTTTAACGGGATGCATGATAAAACGATGTACAGCCTGTTTTAAGCCGGGGTTTTCTTTAATTCGCTGTTTAAGTGTTTTCTTCTCCATATTGAATGTTTTTTCTTCTTTTTGTCCTCTACCAGATAATCAGGAATTGCCAGGCTATAAGTGATTAATAGACCGAAAAGTGCAATCCACCATCCGAATGATAAGGTCCAATTATATACGGTAATCAACGAAGTCCAAATACTTACGAAGATACATAATTTAAGTGGAGAAGGCGTTAATTGTTGTACGATCCGGTTGCAGAAACTCCAGTTTCCTTCAAATATGGAAGGGAGTAAGTAGGAAGTTGTTTTCCGGATACGTTTCCGGTAAGGACAGGCGGGTGCGGACTGGCAATAAACAATCACATCCGGCAAGTAGTCAATGTATATATTCTGTCGGAATAATTTTCGTTCGATATTAGTCTTAGAACTTTTCATGTTCTTTTGTAGCCATTTTAGGTCGATTGCCATATTAGTCCCCAATAAATTGGATGACAGTCCGAATTGTGTATTGCCGGCTCTACAGAGGCTGTTTTTTATTTCCTCACGTATAGCCCGGAAGCGATTACAGATGCCTTTGCGGTTTTCTACTATCGTATGTAGTTGGATGGCTTGTACACCGGCATCATAGGCATTATATATCTTATTCAGGAATTGCGGAGATAAAGCGCATGCTGTATTGGACAGGAAGAGAACCAGGTCGTATCGTTCCTGGTCTAAACTGTTGATTGTCTGATGTAGATCGCTGTATGTGATAAACTCGTACGCTTCTTCTTTATACATATCCGGAAGAATACTTCCCTCCGGAACGAGAATGGCGCAACCATATTCCTTTTGAGCCTTCGGGTAGGTGATATGTTTGAAATGTGAGGCTATGGCCATCACAAAGAGGTATAGGAGCAAAAGCCCTGTACAGAAGAATACCAGATCATCTATTATGTAGATATAAGAGTCTATCATCTGGAAGGAGATTATACGTTCTCTTTTTGAATGAATGCAGTAACTGTTTTCAGAATAATCTTTATATCCAACCAGAAAGAGAATGTCTTTGCATAGGTGATATCCAATTGCTTGCGTTCTTCAGCAGAAAGTTTACCGGCTTCGCCTCTTTTCTCTACCTGCCATAAACCGGTCAATCCGGCCGGACCCATGAAACGGTCGATGTGTTCATCGCTTGTCAGCAACTCGGCTTCATAGAGTGGGAGAGGGCGGTTGCCTACTATTGACATATCCCCTTTTAAAATATTAATAAGCTGGGGTAACTCGTCAATACTATATTTACGTATAATACGTCCAATCTTAGTTATTCGAGGGTCATTTTCCAGCTTAACGAAAGCATTGCTTTTTTCCTTGGACTTCTTGTTAATGTAGTCTTCTTCGGAGATTACAAAATCGTCAGATATCAAGAGGATTTCTTCTTCATCGATTTCTTCATTCACTTCCGCTTCCGGTTCTTCTCCCCAAATATCCTCATCTTCCTGCTGATATTGGTTAAGGGCATTGAAATCCTTTAAATGCTTGTCGGCATCAGTATACATCGAACGGAATTTGAGGAAGTCGAATATCTGATAATTACTCCCTACGCGCTTGGATTTGTAGATAATAGGACCCTTACTTTCTATCCGGATAGCTAGTGCAGTAAATATTAAGAGAGGAGAAAGACATAATATCGCCATTCCTGAAAAGAAAATATCAAAAGTTCTTTTCCATAAAGGCAGGCGGAAAGCATTTATATTTTGTGCTTTAAGTTGAAGTGCCTTTATTTTCTGATCTTTTCTTCGTTTAAGGAAAGTTGATAAATCTTTTAAAGCCTCCTGGCTTGTTTCATATTTTATCGTATTGTTGATACCGGCTTTAAGATATTCGGATGCTTCTTCCTTAGATAAGGAGTCGATAACGAGTACCATATAAAGCCCCGGATACTTTTTACGCATGTATTGGATATCTGCAATATCTTTGGATATGTTCACTTGTTCGAAAAATAGAGCTGCGTCATATTTTTCGCGTATTTTCTCCAATACTTTGACAGCTTTGCTACAATTGGGTGCAGCATAGAATACCCCAATACTTAGTCGGGAGAGTAGTTCTATTGTTTTGCTATCTCTGCCTATATAAACAAAATATTGCATGTGTAGAAGACCCGGTATTAGTCAATAATCTTTTTGATTCGGATTTTGAGTTCCAAAGGGTTGAATGGTTTCAGGATATAGTCTTCTGCTCCTTCTTCCAATAGTCTGATTCTTTCCGTTGTACTTTCCTCACTGGATAACATAACGATAGGAATTGACTTGAATAATTCATTGTTCTTCATGTATCTTAAGAATTCATCCCCCATCATGAGAGGCATACGAATGTCTGAAATAATGAGGTCAGGTACATTGCCTTCATTAAGCCATTCTATTGCTTTGATGGGATCTTCCAAATAGGTAAAATCATACTCTTTTCCTAGATACACACCGGCCACTTTTCCGATTGTCGATTTATCGTCGACTAGTAATATTTTTTTCTTCATACGAATAGACCTTTCTATCGCTTGCTTTGTTATTTGATTTATAGATTAAGATTGTTGTCACATAATATTTGTGATACACTGCAAATATAGATATTATTTTAGAATAATCCCCAATCAGGAGAGTAAAATTCGTGATATATCTTTTTTTTCTATTAATTGCAACTTACAGCATCTTAATGAAAAAACACGGATTCCATAAAAACTGGAATCCGTGTTAAAGATTAATTGTTAGGCTTATTTATATACTCTTGATGAATCAAAAGTTTTCCACCATTCTTCATTCTTAGTACCGCCACTGGTCACCCAACTTTCGAATAACGAGTAAGCTGATTTGATATTCACATATTCCAAAGGCCATTTGAAGTCTGTCGGAACCATGATTCCCCATGCCAGGTTATCTTTGCTGATGTAATATCTCTTGCGGGAAGTAGAACTATCGTCGTTGTTGCCTCCGAACAAGTCGGTATTTGCCAACTTAGTTGGTTGATAACCGACAATATGAATCTCCTTACGCTGGTTTCTGTTTCCTTCTACGAAAATGAAAACATTCAGTTTATTGATATTAAGCTCATCCACAGAGATAGGATTGCTGAACTTTATAGTGAAACTGATATTTTTAGGACTCGTATTGGCAGAGTGACCTGCAATCGTATTGATCTGTTCGTAACGGTCTCTTCCCAATGCTTTGTGAGCATCGTCAAATAATGGAATAACCGCATAGTCCTGTCCGTTCTCAATCAGATTACTATTCACATTGAAACCTTTAAAAAGAGAGTTGTCACTGAATTCCACCGGCTGCGTAATGGCACTGGCAGGAACACCGTCCAGCATGATAGCAGCTCCAATACTCTTGGTAGCTCCGGCAGCCGATAAATCAAGACTTAACGTGAACTCTTCTGCCTTATTGCTCTTATTGATGGAGATCTTTCTTTCCTTGATAATCAGAACAAGGTCGTTCATATCGTAATCCCCATATAAAGGCCATTGGTCTTCAAACAGATAAGCATAATTGCGATTATCATCCATGATGATCGGGAACTTAGGATCTTCAGGATCTCCTCCTTCATTTCCACCATTTTTAATTCCTGTACAAACATCGATGATGACTTTAGAGTCTCCCATTTTGGTGAAGTATGGGCCATTCAGTACATGGAAGTTTTCCCACCATTGGTTCTTTTCAACGTGGCTATCACATTCAATAACCAAATTTCCATCATATGTGAAACCTTGTCCGGTGATAACCGGTGATTTTATCATAGAAGTATTTTCGCCTTTTCCATAAAACTTGGCATAACCGGGAGGTATGCTGATACTTGTCGTAGCATCCAGCATAGAACCATCACTTAAATTTACTGTTCCATTAACAAACTCCATTTTAGGAGCTTTCAAATATCCTTGAGTAAAGTTAAACGTCGCTCCGTTGGCATAGAAAGAAGTCGTTGCTTCCATGCTACAAGCGTTGTTGACAGTCGTATTGGTGAGACTGATGGTTGTAAACTTCATGATGTTGTTGTTGGTAGCAACAGCGTCGGAATTTGCAATTAATTTCTCTCCATAAATCTCTCCGTTATTTTCCAAAGAGAAATTAGACGGCAGATTTAATTCTCCTTCCAAACTGATTTTATTGTCATTTACAATTTTCGTATTGGAATTGATTGAGATATTCTTGCTGGTTATGGTTCCTTTGTTGTAGAGTGTTGCACCGGAATGTAGTGTCATTGTGTTCGCTACAGTCAGTGCACCCCAGTTTCTTAATGCAGCAGGCGCTCCATTGGTGAATGATATATCCTCTGCATTCACTTCTCCCTTTTCCATAATGGTCAACATGGAGTTTCTAATGAACGTCATGGTTCCTGATGCTTCAATTTTAGCATTATTCATCACAATGATTTCAATACCGTTTTGGAATTGGAATGTTGCGGGAATCGTCCATTTAGCATCTACATAAACTTTGGTTGCAATTTCACCGTCATAACCGTCAAACTTGAATGTGCCGGCATAGTCAGAGGTGATTTTGTAAGAAGCATCACGCAGCAAAGTGGTTCCTGACATTTCAGTCACTTCTTTTGCATTAGCAGGTATGGAATAGTAATCCGGCTTTTCAAATGAAAGGCCTCTTGTAGCAGCGGCACGACTCATCAACGCTCTATTTTGTGCAGTAGATCCTGCATAATAGAGTTTACAGGTAATATTATCGCTGTTTTCCGGCACATCGAACTGATATACCTGTTCACGTCCTCTAGGGTCGGTTTGCTTCACATAAATACCCTTTTGAGTTGGCAGCAGACTGACAGCGGTTGTAAATTTAAAGTTGTTTTCTTTATTAGCTGTCCTTGCAGCGAGCACGGAAGCGCTTTCATTAGTCAAAGGATCTTCTGCATATATTTCAACTAAATAAGCAAATAGTCCTCCTTCTTCATCTTTCACTTCGACCGAGACATTTTTAGTGGTTATCATGTTCCAATCGATATCATCGGGAGCAGCAAAGCCATCTCCCATCGGGTTAGGTGTTTCGTAAGACGGATCATAGAGATCCTTTCCAGAGTCAACACAACTAGACATAGTACCTGCCATCGCTATTGCAATGATGGGTACAAATTGAATTGTTTTCTTCATCATAATGTATTATTGCTTGATTGTTTGTAACCAAATCCATCACAAAAATAACTGCATATCTTTTATTGGAAATGTTTTTTCTGTTATTTTATGGAGTGAAAACAACTATACTTCCGTTTTGGTTCTTCTTTGGCTCTTTTAGGTTTGATTCGGTCTTGATGATGATGA
The DNA here is from genome assembly GCF_019129155.2 of Bacteroides sp. MSK.18.37. Classification (NCBI taxonomy): domain Bacteria; kingdom Pseudomonadati; phylum Bacteroidota; class Bacteroidia; order Bacteroidales; family Bacteroidaceae; genus Bacteroides; species Bacteroides sp. MSK.18.37. The sequence goes on from NZ_JAHOIB020000001.1 coordinate 5,522,479, forward strand.
AGAGAAATCCCCTGATTTTCACTTTTATACAACTGTTTAAAATGAAAATCAGGGGGTTACAATAGATGGATTTAACTTAAGACTTGGTGATTTCTCCTATTAAGCAGGAGTTCATTTTATATCGGATATCCTTGTTGGGTAATCCATGTCCCAATAAAAACATGAGCTTTGTTATGGCACATTCGGGGGTACTGTCATATCCACTGATTACACCTGCTTCCAGAAGATGCATTCCTGTTTCGTAACGTCCCATTTCTACTGCTCCGGAGGCACATTGTGTAATGTTGACAATGATAATTCCACGATCGGTAGCTTCCTTTAGTTGGCGGATGAACCATTCTTTTTGCGGAGCATTTCCCGAACCGAAGGTTTTCATGACAACCGCTTTCAATCCCGGAACATGAAGCAGAGAAGTCACGATACTCTCTTGAATGCCCGGAAAAAGCGTTAGAATAACTACATTGGTGTCAAACAGGTAATGCGGCTTTAACGGTTTTGTCGGGTCTGGTTTTCGAATGAGATTAGGCTCATATTTAATGTGGATACCTACCCGTGCCAATGGCGGATAATTGAAAGAGCGGAAAGCATTGAAATTCTCCGCATTGATTTTGGTGGTACGGTTGCCACGCATCAAATGATTCTCAAAGAAAATACAAACCTCCGGAACAATGGCTGTACCATCCGGATTTTTAGCTGCTGCAATTTCGATGGCTGTGATGAGGTTTTCCTTTCCGTCTGTGCGCAAAGTCCCGATCGGGAGCTGGGAACCTGTGAGGATGACAGGTTTGCTTAGATTTTCGAGCATGAAACTTAGTGCAGAGGCAGTGTAAGCCATTGTGTCTGTTCCGTGAAGGATGACGAAACCATCGAAATAATCATAATTGTAATTGATGATCTTTACCAGTTTTGCCCAGTAAGCAGGTTCCATGTCCGAAGAGTCGAGAGGGGGATCGAATTGGTAGGAGGAAATGCGGTAGTTGAATCTTTTCAGTTCGGGGACGTGCTTAAGCAAATGATCGAAGTTGAAATTTTCTAAGGCACCTGTTTCCGGATTCTCTATCATTCCGATAGTCCCACCCGTGTAAATTAACAAAACGGAAGGAGTTTCTGCTCTCATAATTGTTGAATTACTGTTAAAACATTGGCAAAGATACGGATTAAATGCGAATAATGAGTGCTAAACGACGAATTATATAAAGTTGGAAGGACAAGACTATAAAAAATATCTATGTTGCATTTTTGCGATATGTAGTATGAAAAAATGTCCCCATCTTTGGGGCAGGTTGGACGAAGTGTCCGGCTTTAAATAAAAAACGAAAGAGAAAATGAAAAATGACCGGTATTTTCCGTTAGAAATCTGTTTTTGGGCAGGCGACAATTTGAGCGTCATGATGTATCAGATAGGGGGAGTGCAACTTGTAGGGATTTATGTGTTGTTGCTGTATCTGTGTGCAAAGAATGACTACAGCAAATCAGTGGTTAATAGTATGCAAAAACCAGTGGAAAAAAGTGCAGTGGAAAAAAACTCTGAAACGCCGATGGATAAAGGGCAAAAACCGAATGAAACTCAAGAGAGTAGAGTAGAAGAGAAATATTACTACTGTTGTAAACAACAGCAGCAATATTGGCGAGGAAAGGAAGACTGCTGCTGTTGTTGTTCGGACTTCGGATTCGGTGAATGACAGGGGCAACGAGATTGTCAGCCCACGCCTCGATCCTGTTCAGTCCACGTCTTGTTTTTGTTCAGCTCACGGCTTGTCTCTGCTCGTCCCACGGGTGAAGTACGGCCTCCCCACGGCTTGCAGAAATAGCCCCACGGTTTGCGGAAATAGCCCTGCGGCCTGCGGAAATTTTCATCCGAGGCTCTTACTTCAGGGCTTCTTTCAGTCTGGTAATCGCCTTTTCCGGGTCTTTTTCTTCTTCGAGCAGAGTGACGAACTTACTGCCGATGATAGCTCCGGAAGCGTGTTCGCAAGCTGCTTGGAATGTTGCTTTATTGGAGATACCAAATCCCACCATCAACGGATTGTTCAGATGCATACCTTCAATCTTTTTGAAGTAAGCCCGTTTTTGTTCGTTGAAATCTTGTTGCGCTCCGGTGGTTGCTGCTGATGAAACCATATAAATAAATCCGTCGGTATGTGTATCTATCTCGCGTACCCGTTCTTCGCTGGTTTCCGGTGTGATGAGCATAATCACTCTGATGTTATAGCGTTCGGCAATGATACGATAATGTTCTTGGTAATCACGGAAAGGGAGATCAGGGATAATGACGCCGTCGATACCACATTCCACACATTTACGGCAGAAATTCTCAAATCCGAATTGCATGATTGGGTTTAAATATCCCATAAGCACAAGTGGGATTTTTACGTCCTTGCGAATATCCCGTAATTGTTCAAAAAGAAGTTTTAGAGACATACCATTGCGCAATGCCTGCGTAGCGGCATTCTGAATAACAATGCCATCTGCCATCGGATCACTGAAAGGAATGCCGACTTCAATCATACTCACTCCGTGCTTTTCGAGCGTGCGGATTACATCAGCGGTACCATCCAAAGTAGGAGTACCGGCACAAAAATAAATAGAAAGTATGTCTTTCTTGTTGCTATTGAAAAGTTGATTAATTCTATTCATGACGTTGGAATTTTTAGATTATGATTTTAATTCGTTTAAAAATGTCCGGATACGCTCCGGATCCTTTTCTCCCGGTTTCAATTCAAAACGGCTGTTGAGATCGTATCCGGCAAGCCGGGGATGTTTAAACTCTTTCAGGGCATTGGCACTGTATGAGTTAATGCCTCCGCTCAATAGGAAGGGTACATGTCCATTGTACATATCCAGGATACTCCAGTCGAATTGATTTCCCGAACCACCATATTGTTCGCATTTGGTATCGAACAGAAAAAGATCACAGACTTTTTCGTAGTCATATACCTTTCTCAAATCTTTGGGACGGTCTACTGAAAAAGCCTTGATGATTTTCAATCCAGTGGAATGTAAGGACCGGCAGTATTCGGGCGATTCATTTCCGTGGAGCTGTACATAATTCAGTCCGAAACGATCAGCATACATGCTGATTATCTGCTTGTCTTCGTTGACGAAAACTCCGACACGTCGGGCATGAATGGGCAAGTAAGCCGGAAGCTCGTAGACATATCGGGGAGATTTAGGATAGAAGATGAATCCCAGCATATCTATGCCTTCGATAGACTCTACGTCCTGTATGTTTTCAGCTTCACGCATACCGCATACTTTGATAATTTTTCCGTTAATCATAGGGCTGTCCGTTTTGAATAATTAGTTTATTGGATTGCTTGCAGGAAATTCTGTAAAGTTTCTCCCGGTTGCTGTGTTTTCATAAATGTTTCACCGATCAGGAATCCACGGAATCCGGCTGCCCGAAGTCGGTTTACTATTTCCGGATCGGAGATGCCGCTTTCGGATACCAATACAGCATCTTGGGGAAGCTGTCCGGCCAAGCGGAAAGAGTTTTCTACATCAGTGAAGAAAGTACCCAGATTACGATTGTTGATTCCTACCATATCTATTTTCTTGTCGATGTATATTAATTCCTCGGAGCTATGAATCTCCAGAAGAACTTCCAGACCTAGTTCATGAGCTTTTTCTGCAAGTTCATTACATTTCTCCGGTTCTAATGCGGCTGCGATAAGAAGTACGGCATCGGCACCGACAATTTTGGCTTGATAAAGCTGGTATTCGTCAATGATGAAGTCCTTCCTAAGAATGGGGATCTCTACCAAAGGGCGTGCAGTGCGGATGTCCTTCAGGCTTCCTCCGAAAAATTTCTCGTCGGTGAGGATGGAAAGGGCAGAAGCTCCTGCTGCTGCATAGGAGGGAACAATTTCTTCCGGGCATGCTTCTTCCTTTATCCATCCTTTGGATGGAGACCGACGCTTGAATTCAGCGATAATACCCGATGCAGATGAGGCTAATGCCTGCTTCATAGAACGAGAGGTCGGAACTTCGCTGATACCTTCCTGTAATTGCTCGATGGAGATAGCCTGCTTTTGCAGGTCAACTTCAAATCGTTTGTTTGCTATAATCTCTGATAATATATCTTTCATTGATGTGGGATTATTAATTGTAAATGATGGATTTGCAAAAATAAAACATTAACTGTTCAATTCAATGAATTTTTTTAGGGTAGCTAATGCGCGTCCACTTTCCAATGACTCTTTGGAGAGAGCAATACATTCTTCAATAGTCTTCTCCGGACAAATCACATGGATGGCGAAAGCTGAATTGACTACCACTACATTTTTTTGAGCTTCTGTAGCCGTGTTATTCATGATCTGGTCGAAAATCTTAGCTGCATCTTCCGGTGTTTGTCCACCATCCAGGTCAGTTTCCTTATAGCGGGAGAATCCGAGACTCTCGGGAGCGTAAATCTTTTCATGATCGCTGGTCGCCACTTTAAACTCATTTGTCAGAGAGATTTCGTCATATCCGTCGAGACTATGAACAACGGCAAATTTCGTCTTGCTTTCCTGATAAGTATAGGTATAGAGGCGAAGTAACGGGAGGTTGTAAACTCCTAAAAGCTGATAGGCCGGTAATACCGGATTAACCAACGGACCGAGCATATTAAAGAAAGTGCGCACTGCCAATCCTTTACGAACCGGAGCAACTGCCTTTAATGCCGGATTGAATAAAGGAGCATGCAGATAGGCAAGATTACATTTCTCCATGCTACGGCGCAGTTGATCGACGTTACTGGTGAACTTTACACCGTGTTGCTCCATTACATTACTGGCACCGCTGACTGATGTTGCTCCGTAATTACCATGTTTCACAACCGGGAAACCGGCTCCGGCAACAGTAAAACAGGAAGCTGTAGAAATATTAAATGTATTTTTTCCATCACCTCCGGTTCCTACGATATCTATCGGAGCAAATTCACTTAAATCAACCGGAATACGCATTTCAAGCAATGCATCGCGGAAACCGCATAATTCTTCCACAGAGATATTACGCATCAGAAAGACGGTAATTAAAGAGGCTACCTGTACATCATTATATTTTCCTTGTGCGATGTTCTGTAAAATGGTGCGAGCCTCATCGCGTCCCAAATATTGATGTTCGAAAAGTTTGTATAGAATCTGTTTCATAAGTTTAATCGTTTAAGAAGTTTTTAATAATTTCTTTTCCTTGCGGAGTTAATACTGATTCGGGATGGAACTGAATACCATGTACATTGTAGGTCTTATGGCGGATTGCCATGATTTGTCCTTCCTGACTTTCTGCCGTTATTTCCAGGCAATCGGGAAAACCTTCCCGGCTGACTACCCAGGAATGGTATCTTCCAACAGGGATTTCTTTTCCCAACCCTTCAAAAAGCAAATCCTGGTGAAGGATGGTAATCGGAGTCTGTACCCCATGATATACTTCTTTGAGATTTTCCAGACGTGCTCCGAAAGCTTCGCCGATGGCTTGATGACCGAGGCAGACACCCAGAATGCTTTTGGTCGGAGCATATCTTTTAATAATAGGTAATAGCAGTCCGGCCTCTTCGGGTATGCCCGGTCCGGGAGACAGGATGATTTTATCAAATCGGTCTACTTCATCAAGCTCTATCTGGTCGTTGCGAACTACTTCTACATCTGTAGCCCCTAATTCTTTCACTGCGTGCAGTAGGTTATAAGTGAAAGAGTCGTAGTTATCTAAAAGTAATATTTTCATTTTTATTGTCATTGTAAAATGGTTGTTCAAATACTATCTCTGCTTTCAATTTTTTAATTTGACAGCTAAATCAATCGCCTTTTTCAGTGCTCCCAGTTTGTTGTTCACCTCTTGCAGTTCATATTCATCCTGACTGCGTGCTACAATACCTCCTCCGGCTTGGAACCAGAGTTCATTGTTGCGGCTTACAAAAGTACGGATAGTGATAGCCTGATTTAATTCGCCGTTCAATCCGATAAAACCGATACAGCCACCATAGGCTCCACGATTATGTGGTTCGATTTCGCTGATTAACTGCATAGCGCGTACTTTGGGAGCACCGCTTAATGTGCCGGCAGGAAACGTATCAATAAACGTTTTTATTTTATCTGCACCCTCATTCAACATACCGCTGACACGGCTTACCAGGTGAATGACATGACTATAATATTGTGGTTCCTTATAGAATAGTACGCGTACATCATGACAATTACGGGAAAGGTCGTTTCTGGCAAGATCAACCAGCATGACATGCTCTGCATTTTCTTTAGGGTCAGCCAATAAAGCTTCTGTCAGTTCCCGGTCTTTTACTACATCTCCGGTACGGCGGGTAGTTCCGGCAATCGGATCGATGTAAGCACGACCATCTTCGATTTTGCAATGTGTTTCCGGTGAAGAACCGAAGATGCGGTATCCTCCGAAATCGAAGTAGAAAAGATAAGGAGAAGGATTGATGCTGCGGAGTGCGCGGTACACTTTGAAATCATCTCCGGCATAAGGTTGGATAAATCTTCTGGAAAGTACGATTTGGAAAACATCTCCACGCATACAGTGCGCGATTCCTTTGCGGACATTGGCTTTATGCTCCTCGTCGGTGATAGGGCTGGTAACGGGACCTGTTACAGAGAAGTTGTAAGAAGCATAATTCCGGTTTTCGATGGCTGCTTCCAGTTCCGGTAAGCCGCTTTCTTCTCCTTCGGACAACATTTCAACGAGTGTCAATTCATTTTTGAAATGATTGAAAACAATGACGTACTTATATAATATGTATAGCAAATCCGGAGCGTCATTTTGCTCATCGTGACTTTCTTTCACCGGGATGTGCTCGAAGTATTTCACAGCGTTGAACGTCGTGTATCCGTAAAGTCCACATACATTCTTATTATCCCCGGTCACCTGGAATTGATTGATAAACCGGTTCATGGCTTTTTCTACATGGAAGGTTTTTGTCAGGGGGTCTTCCGTGCGGCTGTTATCGGGATAGTTGGCAGTGACAATGCCGCCGTTTATACCGATACTTGCCAGGGGACAGAGGGCTATAAATGACAAGGAATTTTCTCCGGCATGATAGTCGGAACTTTCCATTAATGCAGATTGCGGATACATGTCGCGCACTTTCAGGTAAATGCTGACAGGAGTATGCATATCTCCGAGCACTTGTTTGCTATGAGTTGTATAATTAAATGTTTTCATTTCTATAATTGCTTGATTATTGATTACGAATGATGGTTTACTAATTACTTATTGCTGTTCATTAAACGATAAATAGGTTTCAATATCTTTGTCTCCTCGTCCTGAAACAGTCAATACAACGATATCTTCCGGTTTGAACTTCAATTTTCTCAAAGCTCCTAATGCATGGGCGGATTCCAGTGCAGGGATAATACCTTCGAGTTTAGTCAGTTCGTAAGCGGCTTCTATTGCTTCGTCGTCATTGATTGCCAAAACGTTGGCACGTCTTTGTGCGGCAAGATTGGCGTGTATCGGACCAATGCCCGGATAATCCAGTCCGGCGGAAATCGAGTAAGGCTCTTCAATCTGTCCGTCTTCGTTTTGGATGACGTAAGTACGCGCTCCGTGGATAATTCCCATTTTACCGAGTTGGATGGTGGCGGCGGTCATTCCGGTTTCTATTCCTTTACCTCCGGCTTCCGCCAGAATGATGCCTACCCGTTCATCATTGATATAATGATAAATCGTTCCGGCAGCATTACTTCCTCCTCCAACGCAGGCTATCAGATAATCCGGATAGTCACGTCCTTCTTTTTCTTGCAGTTGTTTTTTTATTTCTTCGCTGATAACAGATTGCAGGCGTGCCACCATATCAGGATAAGGATGAGGGCCTACGGTAGAGCCGATAATATAATAAGTGTCGGCAGGATGGCAACACCAGTCGCGGATCGCTTCGTTGGTTGCGTCTTTCAAGGTCATGTTTCCGGAAGTAACGGGAATAACGGTAGCTCCCAGCATTTTCATTTTCTCCACATTGATATGTTGGCGTTCTACATCCGTCTTTCCCATATAAACGATACATTCCATATCCATCAACGCACATACGGTAGCTGTTGCTACTCCATGTTGTCCGGCTCCGGTTTCGGCGATGATGCGTTTCTTTCCCATGCGGCGTGCCAGCAAGATTTGTCCGATGGTGTTGTTGATTTTGTGTGCACCGGTATGATTCAGGTCTTCCCGTTTCAGATACAACTTGCAACCATACTTTTCGGAAAGGCGTTTTGCCAGATAGAGTGGGGAAGGGCGTCCTACGTAGTCGCGTAATAATTGCTCAAATTCCTTTTTAAACTCTTCGCTTTCAATCACTTCGAGGTACTTGTTTGTCAGTTCCTCAACACATTTGTGGAGGATTTCCGGTACATAAGCACCACCGAATTCTCCGTAATAGCCATCCTGGTCAACTAAAAAACTTTTCATAATCCTATCTATTTTTTATGTTATTATCTAAATCTGTTCGAAAATGGGCAAATAAAAAGAGCCCTGCCGCAAGTTGCGACAGGGCTCTTTCAAATCTGTTATATCTTTAATGAGGTATATACATACGAGCACTGCTCCCTTACGACTGTCGGAGTTGTAACGGGTGCCACCACCAATATGTATTTACTAACATTGTTCTCATTGTCTTTTGTAATTTTATGGGGGCAAATATAGACACTTTGTTTGAAACAGCAAACAAAAAATGACTTTTTTTCTCTTTTGCCTTCATTTTTCTGATATAGAACAATTTTCAACCTGAACTGTTCTTATAAATATTGAATATTTAAACAAAAACAATTATGAAACAGAGAAAAGTTTTAGTAGGTATCGCTATTGCCATTTTCATTATATTATTATTGTATTGGTTATTGGTAGCAGAGGATATGAAACCCTGGTTGTCGGCTATGGTTCCTTCCGTGGCACAACAATTCTTCGCTTGATTCTGACAGGGTTCGGATAAATCATATATCTTTGCAAGGATAGTGACTAATAACCAAAATAATAACAATAGACTAAGATATGGAAAATTTTATTTTTCAAAATCCCGTGAAACTGATAATGGGAAAAGGGATGATTGCTCGGTTGGCTAAAGAAATACCGTCCGACAAGCGTATTATGATTACTTTTGGCGGTGGAAGCGTGAAGAAAAACGGAGTGTACGATCAGGTAAAGGAAGCATTGAAGAATCATTTTACAGTAGAATTCTGGGGAATCGAACCCAATCCTGCCATTGAAACTCTCCGTAAAGCTATTGCTTTGGGAAAAGAAGAGAAAGTAGATTATCTGCTGGCTGTTGGTGGTGGTTCCGTTATTGACGGTACGAAATTGATTTCCGCAGGAATCCTGTATGATGGTGATGCCTGGGATTTAGTACTTGCCGGACGTCCAGTCACTCATACTGTACCTCTTGCCACTGTATTGACTTTGCCCGCTACCGGTTCGGAGATGAATAACGGGGCAGTTATTTCCCGTCGTGAAACAAAAGAGAAATATCCTTTTTATGCTAACTATCCAATCTTCTCTATTCTTGACCCGGAAGTAACTTTTACCTTGCCTCCTCATCAGGTGGCCTGTGGTTTGGCTGATACCTTTGTTCATGTGATGGAGCAATATATGACTACTCCCGGGCAGAGCCGCATTATGGATCGTTGGGCGGAAGGCATTTTACAAACTTTGGTAGAAATAGCTCCGAAAATCCGTGAAAACCAGCATGATTATCAACTGATGGCTGATTTTATGCTTTCGGCTACAATGGCATTGAATGGATTTATTGCTATGGGAGTGTCGCAAGACTGGGCAACTCACATGATTGGCCATGAAATTACTGCTTTGCACGGATTGACACATGGTCATACGTTAGCCATTGTTCTTCCTGCCACTTTACAGGTGCTTCATGAAGAAAAAGGAGATAAACTTTTGCAGTATGGTGAAAGAGTCTGGGGAATTACTTCCGGTACGCGAGAAGAACGGATTGATGAAGCGATTTGTCATACCGAAGAGTTCTTTCGTTCGCTTGGGCTGACTACACGTTTGCATGAAGAGAACATCGGACAGGATACTATTCTGGAAATCGAACGCCGATTCAATGAACGTGGTGCTAAATATGGAGAGAATGGAAATGTAACGGGTGCTGTTGCCCGCAGGATATTAGAGACTGCACTTTAAGCATACTCTTACATTAAAAATATAGGATAAAGAGGATATTGGAACATACTTTTCACAATATCCTCTTTTCTTTTTATTATTTCTCAATTTTCTCTGACCTTGGAATTCTGAACCAGAAGCGAGAGCCTTCTCCTTCTTTAGATTCCACTCCGATAACCCCGCCCAGTCTTTCTACTATGACACGGCAGATGGCTAGTCCGAGTCCTGTCCCTTTAATAAAGGAGTTCAGTTTGACGAAGCGTTCAAACACTTTATCTATCTTGTCAGCAGGAATTCCGATACCTGTATCTTTTACATAAAAGTATATTTCATCTTTGGCTTCTTCAATCCGGTATCCCATTTCGATAGAACCTTTGGGGGTGAATTTCAAAGCATTATTTGTAAAGTTGATGATAACCTGTGATAGACGTATGCGGTCGGTATACATCATGCATTGATCTGCTTTCTCTGTGAATAAGATTTGAACGTCTGGGGAAGAATTCTTTTCTTGCATTTGTCTGCAAATACCTTCCATCAATTCATTGATATCAGTCTGTGCAAATGTAAATTCCATAGTACCGGCTTCAATTTTAGAAAGATCGAGGATGTCGTCTATCAGTTGCAATAATAAGATATTGTTGCTGGAGATGATTTTTACAAATTCTTTTCTCTCTTCCTCTTCCTCCGTTTGGCAAACCATTTCGGAGAATCCTACAATCGCATTTAACGGGGTTCGTATTTCATGGCTCATATTAGCGAGAAAGGCAGATTTGAGCCGATTGGATTCTTCGGCTTTTTCCTTTGCTTCCTGCAGCATTTTGTCCATCTTTAATTTTTCAGTGATGTTTTCAAAACGAAGTAATCCTCCAATAATTTCAGTTTCCTTTTCATCGCCGAATACAGGTGTTGCGGTCACTTCAAAATCTACATCGTCTACTCTGATGGTATGCCGGATAATTTTGCCCTGTTCGATAGCTTTCTTGAAAGCACATTGTCCACACGGTTCATTACGAAGTGCACTGGTCTGATAGCAAATTTTTCCCGGTATGTATCGTCTGCCTTTTACCAGGCTGGCTATTTGTCTTGTTTCCTCCCATTGTACGCGGTAATTTTTATCAATATAGATAAGACCGAAGTCGATACTTTTTAGAGCTAGTTTTTGCTTCTTCAATGCTTTTTCCAGTTCTTCCTTGGCGGCAACTAATTCTCTTTCATAATTCTTGAGTTGTGTGATATCCCACCGGGTTGCCAACAGCCATTTCTTTTCTCCTTCCCATGAAATAATAGATTTAACGGCAATAGTATCATGGGTGATTCCATCGGGAGTGGTGTATTTCTCTTCTTTGCGATATACTTTGCCTGCTTGTATGAGTTCTTTGTCGATATGCCGGTATTTTTCACCTCTTTCTTCTCCATAAATTTCATAATCAGTATGTCCGATGGCTTCTTCACTGCTAATGCCGGATTGAGCGGCTGATTCTTTATTCCAGTAATAGTATCGGAAATCGTTTGTTATATCTTTTACAAAGATGGGGAAAGGAAGGTTATCGAGAATATCAAAGGAGAAACGGTAGGAATGATTGGTCTTTTTAATCGTTTTTTGTAATTTACGGATTCTATATAGTAAGATGCTGATGACAAGGAGCAAAATAACTACTAGTAAATAATTATAACCCCAATGAACTTCGTTAATCCAATAATTTAACAAATAATTGTTTGCCATAAAATGTTTGATATAAATGAGGTGTAAAGATATGAATTGTTCTTTAACTTTCAAAAAATAATACATAAATATATTGTCTTTCAACATTATATTGTGAGACTGTAATTATATGCGATGAAGAAATAGTGGAGGTATGGTGTCTTGTAGTTCTTGTATGGTATCATATTTTGCTTGATTTCGAGTCTTTTTTCAGAAAGAAAATGTATTAAAATATTAAATGATGTCTCATGAACTAAAATCATTTCTAGTTTGTTTTAATAACGCTGGAGTATTTTCTATTTTTGTTCACCTAAATAAGTTTTGATAGAGTCAAAATAAAACAATCATTTAATTACGTATGCTAATAACCATTATTATTCTCGTTCTTTCGGCTGTCTTTTTCGTGAACGGCAAGGTTCGTTCGGATATTGTGGCACTGTGTGCACTGATAGCCTTACTTATTTTTCAGATATTAACTCCTGATGAAGCACTTTCCGGTTTTTCTAATTCGGTAGTCATTATGATGATCGGATTGTTTGTAGTGGGAGGGGCTATCTTTCAAACGGGATTGGCAAAGATGATTAGTTCCCGTATTCTTAAACTTGCGGGAACCAGTGAGATCCGGTTATTTCTGTTGGTGATGTTGGTGACTTCGGCCATTGGTGCGTTTGTCAGTAACACAGGAACGGTGGCACTGATGCTTCCTATTGTTGTCAGTCTGGCAATGAGTGCCGGTATGAATCCGAGTAGGCTGTTGATGCCGTTGGCTTTTGCAAGTAGTATGGGAGGTATGATGACTTTAATCGGTACTCCGCCGAACCTTGTGATACAAAATACGTTGACTTCTGCCGGACTTGAACCGCTTTCCTTCTTCTCTTTCCTGCCTGTCGGCATTGTCTGTGTGATTGTCGGTACGCTGGTATTGATGCCACTTAGCAAATGGTTTCTTTCTAAAAAAGGCCAGAAAGATGATAATAAACGTTCGGGTAAGTCACTGAAACAGTTGGTAAATGAATATGGGCTTTCTAGCAATCTGTTTCGTTTGCAGGTAATAAAAGATTCCCGGCTTTTGGGCAAGACGATTATTGACTTGGATATTCGTCGCAAATATGGTTTGAATATCATGGAAGTGCGTCGTGGTGATGCATCGCAACATCGTTTTCTGAAAACGATTACCCAGAAGTTTGCTGCACCGGACACGATGTTGCAAGCCGAGGATATTTTGTATGTGACAGGAGAATTTGATAAGGTACAGCTTTTTGCAGAAGATTTCCTGCTAGAGATTTTAGGTGACCATGCAACGGAAGAAACTCAAAGCGCAACTAACTCTCTGGATTTTTATGACATCGGTATTGCTGAAATAGTGTTGATGCCAGCTTCTAATTTGATAAACCAAACAATTAAGGAAGCCGGTTTTCGTGATAAGTTTAATGTGAACGTATTAGGAATCCGTCGTAAAAAGGAATACTTGTTGCAGGATTTGGGAAATGAGCGGATTCATAGTGGTGATGTGCTTCTGGTTCAGGGAACGTGGAATAATATAGCTCGTCTTAGCAAGGAAGATTCTGATTGGGTTGTTTTGGGACAACCTTTGGCGGAAGCGGCTAAAGTTACATTAGATTATAAAGCTCCGGTAGCGGCTGCTATTATGGTATTAATGGTAGTAATGATGGTATTCGATTTTATTCCGGTTGCTCCGGTTACAGCCGTTATGATAGCGGGTATATTGATGGTATTAACCGGATGTTTCCGTAATGTAGAAGCAGCTTATAAAACGATCAACTGGGAGAGTATTGTATTGATTGCAGCTATGCTTCCTATGTCTCTGGCATTGGAGAAAACGGGAGCTTCGGAATACATTTCCAATACGCTGGTTAACGGCTTGGGATCATACGGACCTGTTGCGTTGATGGCAGGTATTTACTTTACGACTTCGTTGATGACGATGTTTATCAGCAATACAGCTACGGCTGTCTTACTCGCACCGATTGCTCTGCAAAGTGCCATACAGATCGGAGTAAGTCCGGTTCCCTTCTTGTTTGCTGTGACGGTAGGTGCAAGTATGTGTTTCGCTTCTCCATTCTCTACACCGCCTAACGCCCTGGTGATGCCTGCCGGTCAATATACTTTTATGGATTATGTAAAAGTAGGATTGCCGTTGCAGATTATTATGGGAATCGTGATGATTTTTGTATTACCATTGATTTTCCCCTTTTAGTTTTTAATTTTTATCCTTTTAATAAGGAGATGAAAGAGCTCGGTATTTTGTAGTTGTAGTGCTTTGTAACACTGGATCTTTGTCGTTTAATTGAGAGTTGCATAGAATCTGCAACTCTTTTTTTTGATTGCATATTGCATATTTGTACTTCTAAGCTTTTAATATTCAATAATGTAATAGGTCGTTTTTTATTGGGAGTAATTAAAGCCTTATCTTTTAAAAGATGTTAACCGTAGGTCGAAAAATACAACTTTATCCGTTTCTTATTTGTAAATACAACTATCTTTGTACATTCATTGCTGATTGTTGATTCGTAATGATTTTTATTTTTTGTGCAAATAAAGCAAACTTAAGTATTTAAAGATTATGAAACAAAGCATTGTAAAAATCTTCACTTTTTCGTTGTTAGTATCTTCTATCAGTTTTATTAGTTGCGTTGATAATGAGAAAAATCTGTTTAATGCAGATCAACTGAAACAAATTTACGAAGAAACTTTTCCTGTAAAAAACATCGACTCTGATGGTGATTGGACAATGTCACGAAGTGTAACGGCACATGTGTCAATCAATGGGGATCAAGGAGTAGATTATAAGATACAGATATTTGATGCCGATCCATTAAGCCCGGAAAGTACAGCAAAACTCTTAGCGGAAGGAACTGCCACTCAAAGTATGACTTTGGATGTGGTGATGGATTGCGCAACATCTCTTGATAAAGTGTTTGTTGCGCGTATAGATGAACACAAACGTTATCTGGTCCAACCGACAGCGATTGAAAATGGTACAGTGACAGCGCACTTTGGAGACAAAGGTACGCCAACACGTTCTATATCACGAGCTGTGACGACTAGTATACCAGTCATGGAAGCTCCTTATACAGCCGATTTTATTAGTGCTAAAAAGGCAATTTCTACTGTCATTCAGGCTAATTGGGATCTTTCTGCAAAGTCTGGCTGGGGTGGAAGTTATGGTCAATTTCCTGTTTTTACAGAAAGTGAGCGTTGGTTTAAGATTCAGGAAGGAACTTTTAAAGCTGGATTTAGTGCAACTGGAAATAGAGATGGAGAAATAAGTGCTGTGAAAGTAATCGTTCCTCAAGGAAGCACATGGGTTATAGAGAATAGTAATCAATTTTCTGATATTACAGAAATTATCGTTGAGAATGGTGGAAAGATAGAGATTGCTAAAAATGGGAGTCTGATATTAACGCGGGCTTCTTATATAACTGTGATGCAGGGAGGAAGTATTGTTGGTGACAGAGGTATTCAGATAACAAATAGTTCGGCTGGGCGTACAAACTATAATGCGGGTACGATTGATTGTGACTTTTTGAAAATTGATGGAAGTGGAAACGGAGTTGATTTTGTGAATTATGGAACACTTAAACTGAATTCTTATAATGCTTCTACAAATGGTACGACATTGATAAATCATGGAACCATTGAAGTCGAAAATATAGATGGCAACAATAATACTAATATTAAAAACGGTTGTTATCTGAAAGCTGGAAAATTACAATTTGGTACGCTTGTTATGGGAAATACTTCCGAAGCTATTTGCAAAGAATTGACGGGTAATGGAAATGATAATAATATCGTGATGGAAGCACAATCCATGTTGACTTGTACGGGCAAAGCTAATTTATTCAGAACAGTTACCGGTCCGACACAAGGAACTGCCTTATTAAGAATTCACGAAATAGATAATACTTCCGGTCTGGCTCAATCTGCTTCTAAAGTAAGTAATAATATCATTTGTGAAATAACAGATCAAACATATAAAGGCGAAGCACATTATAACTGGTCTCCTTTTGCATGGCTAGTAAATAAGGGATTACAGCAAGGTGCTACCTATTGTAATCCGGGCAAAGCAGAATTTATACTTCCTGCTGACGGTGACTGTGTTAAAGAAGGGTATAACTCTGATGAAAAACCGGATGATGTAGAAATTCGATATGCAGTTTATTCTTATGCTTTCGAAGATAACTATCCGAAAGCAGGAGATTACGATTTCAATGATATTGTGTTGAATGTAACTTTGCCTGCAGCCGGTAATGATGTGAAAGAACTAAAATATAAAATTGACCTTCGGGCAGTTGGTGCCGTGAAACAATTAGGTGCTGGTTTGAGAATACGAGGAATAGACAAAAATAATGTGGAAGAGATAAGTTTTGGTGCAGGCGCTGCTCAACGTACCGGCTCATTAAATTCTGGTATATTTGAAAATGCATCTTATGAAGCCAATGGCAATGAACTTGTGATTCCTTTATTTGGAGACGCACATTATGTATATGGATATACAGGAGCACAACGCCCCATGTTGAATACTGGGAATGCTAGCACTCCTCTTACAGATATATATACTCTTGAAGTGAACGTCAAACTTAAAAATGAAATATCCGTCCCTAGTGTGACAGATGGTTTAGACTTCTTCATTGCTTATCAGGGGATAGGTCAAAAGAGAACAGAAATCCATTTGACTCATTTTAATTCGGCTACGGCGAATGGACAATTGGCGGATAATGAGGTGCTTGAGGTAATCAAGGCAGTTAATAATACATGGGCTTTGTGTGTTCCTGATAAATTTGCTTATCCAACAGAAACAACAGTGATAACGAACGCATATTCTAAATTTGCAGATTGGGCACACGATCAGAGCTCAACTACTGATTGGTATAAGACAGTTAGTAGTGATAAAGTGATTCAGTACTAAAACTATTAAAGAGAAATATTGCAAACAGTTTTATTCGAAAAGAACTTGTGTGCATTGATTATGGGGAGATTGTAGGAAGTAAGTGCTGCCTTAATGCTCCCCTTTTTTATGTAATTACCCATTCGATGACAAAGTAAATACATAAAGTTTTAGAATCTCTGATTATTCTGACGATTGTTCGTGTAATCAAGGGTTTTGCTATCTCTCATGTTCTATCATTCTTCTCTATTAGCAGGAAAATCCCCATGATTTATTGAAAAACAATGCCTTTATTGCGTAAAGCACCGCATATTTACATCAAAAGCGCCGCTATATTTGTAAAAAACATAAGGATAAAGTAAGTAAAAGATGCGGATAATGTCATCAAAAGCTATGGATGAAGTAAACAAACCATTGGGATAGTGTCGCTATATCGTAAATGTTGTTAGAATTTCCTACTTTCTTTCCATTGATTTTTCTATTTGGGGCTTTGATAATGGTAAAAAGAAAAAAGTAAAAGGGAACTTTATTAGTACATGTGATGCCCGTTTGATTGTAGAAATGCTGTGCGCGTATTAAAATGTATATATATCATGCTTAATTGTAGAATAGTGAATTGAATAAAGCCCTCTACAGTGGCAGAAAAATTTTACTTCAGCCAAAGGGAGGAAAGAAGCGATCCCTGATAGATTAAGAATTACAAAGTGTCAGTAGTATCTTTTTGTAAATTCAAATTTCTCATGTTGAATGTTTTGTAACTGCAAAGATACGAAGAATGGTAACTATATTGAATGATAGTTGCTTAATATCATAGCAGGACCGAGCTCCAGAGATGTACAAATCAGGCGATTTAGGTTATTCAACCTTAATTCGCTTTTTTCTGCATCACTACTATCTGATTAAACCGTTTTTGTGACGGAGTACCAACTACAATTTCTTTTGGAGGAAATCGCTTGTCGAACTCATTAGCAGCAGATTTATCAATCTGATATATTTTATCTTCTATATAACGGCCTTTTACATTGGCTAAAGCATTATCATATAATTCACAAACATGAAGAGCAGTAGCATACATATTGTCTTCAGTGCGAATCCCTAATGTTTCGGCAGGAATGAATCCTTGTCGGAGATAATAATCCGGGTCACCACAAAGTAAAATAGCACGAAATCCCATTTCGGAAGCTAATTTTTTGGTAAGTGCAATCATTCTTCCTCCGATACCTTGCTGTTGGTATTCGGGGAGGACAGAAATGGGCCCCAGGCTCAAAACCTCATATTGGTTACCGTCATCTGCCATGATAAATGATTTGAGGCAGACAACATTACCGACAATCTTGTTATTATGTTCTGCAACAATATCGAGCTCCGGCACAAACTTAGGATGGTTACGCATAATATGAAGGAGGTAATGTTCGTCACATCCCGGAGAATAATGATTCCAGAATGCTTCCCGTGTAATGTTTTCGGTTTCATGATAATCCGAAGATTGCTCAATTCTAAGTTTTATATCCATATTGTTTCAAATATATAGTTGCACAAATATAAAGAACAAAATCCGAATACCTAACTCTTTTAAAGATGAATCTATACATTATAGCAAGATGAGACAAAAACTCCCGATACTAGTATATCCAGACTTAGTATCAGGAGTTTTTTATATATTCATTCATCGAGATTGCGGAGAATCAGGCCTGTTCATGTTTTGCGTGTACAAGCTGTCTATAATACCGTCGGACAGTCCGATGGTAGGTACAATAATTCCGGTAGCTTTTACATGAGTAGCTATCTCGAGAAATATCTCTGCAGCAGGAACAATAACATCGGCCCGGTCCGGTTTCAACTTATATTGCTTAATACGTTGTTCGGTAGAGAGGGCTTTTAATGTTTCATATATATCTTGCAGTGATTCGATGGGTAGGAGAGACGCTTTTTTGTCTTTCTTGTCCGCTAAACGAAATAACTTATTAATATTTCCTCCCGAACCGATGATGCTGATAGGGGTATATTCTGTGGCAAGCCCTATCAGGTCAGTGCGCAAAGCTTCCTTTTCTTCTTCCTTTACCATACCGCTAAGCATACGTACCGTACCTATATTATATGAACGGGAATTTTTCAGTTCACCGTTGCTGATGAGATTAATTTCCGTACTACCACCTCCTACATCTACATACAAGTAATTTTGTCCTGAAGCAAATAACTGTTCGATATGATTGTCGTAAACAATATGCGCCTCTTCCTGCCCGTCGATGATTTCTACACGGATACCCGTTTTTTTGACGATCTGCTGAACGATATCCTTGCCATTACGTGCATCACGCATGGCAGAGGTGGCACACGCACGATAGTCTACCACATCATATATCTTCATTAATTGTTTGTAGGCTTTCATCAGCCGAATCAGTTTCTTCTCTTTTTCTGTAGAGATAACCCCCACAGTAAAGGCGTCTTCTCCCAACCGTAACGGAATACGGATGAGCTGTACCTTACTCATTAATTCGGGCGCATTCTCCTCGTTTACACATTTTATCAGCAGCCGCACCGCATTAGAGCCTATATCTATTGCCGCATAATTAACTTTCTTCATACTTATCATAATGTATTCTTGTATTCGTTATATAATTTTTCTTGTGAGCGGAATGGGACACTGTTCTCTTCCCGTTCTTTTTCCCGGTTCTCGCCTGTACCATCCACAATTCTTCCTTTTGCCGTATCCCGGAATCCGTAGCAGACAATTCGTTTTAAATCTGCCTGGATTTCTTTATCATAGACCGGTGCCGCCACCTCAATACGATTATCCAGGTTGCGAGGCATCCAGTCGGCAGAACCAATGTAGTATTTTTCTTCTCCACCATTGGCGAAGATGAAAATGCGCGAATGTTCGAGATAACGGTCGATAATACCATTGATGTGTATATTCTCGCTGATACCCGGAACGCCTGTCACTAAAGAACAGTTACCGCGTACTACCAGTTCCACTTGAACACCCGCTGTTGAGGCTTCGTATAGCTTTTCAACAAGTGCACGGTCAGTAATATGATTTACTTTAGCAAGGATATAAGCCTCTTTTCCCTGTTCCTTATTTTTTATCTCTTTGTTGATAAGCGCAATGAATCGTTTACGCATATCATTGGGAGAAACGAGCAATTCTTTGAAATCAACAGGAGTATAAGGCTTTTCGATAAAATCGAATACGGCATTGACTTCCCGGACAATGGGACGGTGAGCAGTCATAATGGTATAGTCAGTATACATACGTGCATTTCCTTCATGGAAATTTCCTGTACTGATGCAGGCGATATCTCCGTGCCGAGTGCCGATATGCAGCAATTTAGAATGAATTTTCAAACCCTCTACTCCGAAAATAACATGAATCCCCGCATCCTGCATTTTCTTGCTCCAGTTGATATTAGACGCTTCATCAAAACGTGCCAACAGTTCGATAACTACTGTGACTTTTTTCCCGTTTTTGGCTGCACTGATTAAAGCCTTTATCACTTTGGAGTCTTTAGCCAAACGATAAAGCGTCATCTTGATACTTTTTACTTCTTTACTGATAGCGGCTTCTCGCAACACACGGATGAAAGTATCGAAACTATGATAAGGATAATGTAAGGAACGATCTTTCCGACGAATCAAAGTGAGCAGACTTTCCATGCCATTCAGTTCAGGCTTGAAGATAGGTTCCCAAACAGGATATTTCAGTTCATGATGACCGCAAACCGGAAATTTCATCAAATCCTTGAAATTGTGATAGCGTCCTCCGGCTACACGCGTGTCATTCTTATCCACGTTCAGGCGGCCGGTCAACTTTTTCAGCAAGTCTTTAGGAATTTGTTCGTCATAGACGAAACGGATCGGTTCCCCTTTCTTCCGGCTTTTCACACCTTTGGAAATCTTCTGAAGTACCCCTGTTCGCAGATCACTGTCAATTTCCATTTCGGCGTCTTTAGTGAATTTGAAAGTGTACGCCTCATAATCTGTGTACTTCATGCCAACAAAAATCATCGGCAAACAATAGCGGATCACGTCATCAAGAAACATGAGATATGTTTTTCCATCCGAATCAGGTAATTGAATAAAACGGCCGAAGTCTCCGGTCGGCAGTTCAATCACTGCATAGTCTTTCTCCTTTATCTTTCCCGTTTCATCTTTGCGCAGCAGACGGATGGCAAGGTAAATATCCTCATCTGTCTGATCGTCCAGCGGGCGGGTTCCATTGAGGAAAAGCGGATTGGTAGAACCATTCAGTTTGTTGCGATAGAAAGAAGTGACGAATGCTTTCTGTTCGTCCGTCATTTCCGCATCTTTGATGACGTAGATATTCTCTTTCTTCAATTCCTCCATAATGGAAGCGAATATCTCCTCAAACTGCTTGTAGTAACGATTGTGCAGCTTTCCTATTTGTTTCAGAGTGCAGGCGGCGGTTTCTTGTTCTGCTTGTATGTTTTTATCGGCATATTCTACGATCCGGTTCAGAGTCGCTACACGGACACGGAAGAATTCATCCAGGTTATTTGAATAGATGCCAAGAAAAGTGAGTCGTTCCAGCAGTGGCACTTCTGGACGGGCGGCTTCTAGCAGAATACGTTGGTTGAAGTACATCCAACTGATGTCACGCTCTACATAAGGGTATTTCTTTTTTATTTCGCTTTGTTTCATTGTGAAAAAGGAACTGTTTAAAATTTCTGCAAAAATATCAATGTGAGATGTAATCGTCATAACGATATTATTACGAACTTATTACAATGTTTATTTGTTATTTTTATATATCAGTAGAAACACTTATATTCGCAAAAGTATTGGAACAGACTCGGTTAAAAAATATAGAATTTATGAAAACAATGAATTATTCCCTTATTCGCATTCTCTTCGCACTTGTGATTGGATTGGTACTCGTGATTTGGCCCAATGCGGCTGCCAGTTATATTGTCATTACGGTAGGTGTTGCCTTCTTGATTCCCGGTGTTATCAGCCTTTTTGGCTATTTCGGCCGGAAAAGACCGGAAGGTGAAGCAGCTCCCCGTTTTCCGATAGAAGGAATCGGTAGCTTATTATTCGGACTTTGGTTGATTGTGATGCCTGAATTCTTTGCAGATGTCCTGATGTTTTTATTGGGATTTATCCTGATTATGGGAGGAGTGCAACAGATTGCTTCTTTGTCGATGGCTCGTCGGTGGATGCCCGTTCCGGGAGCTTTTTATCTGATTCCTTCGCTGATTCTTATTGCGGGTATTATCGCTTTGTTCAATCCGACAGGAGCGCGTAATACTGCATTTATAATTATTGGTATCAGCAGTTTGGTTTATTCTCTTTCCGAATTGATAAACTGGTTCAAGTTTGCCCGTCGCCGCCCGAAGGCTCCGGTTATGCATGACGATGATGATATTGAAGACGCAAAGATTATCGAATAAAAAAAAGAAGAGGACTGCTTCACAGCACTCCTCCCCGCAAACTTAAAACAACCAACAAAAGAAATAGATAATTTTTTTTCTATCTCACAAATAACAGTTCTCTGTATTTTGGAAGCGTCCACATCTGATTGTCAACAATCAGTTCCAACTTGTCGATGTGATAACGGATTTCTTCCAGTGCCGGGACAATCGTGTCGTGGTAGGCAATGGCTTTTTCCCGTTCGCTTTCTATCTTGTTTGCAACCTTACGAGCCTCAATCATTGCATCTACATGCTCCTTGATGAAAGCTGTACGGTCGGCAATCTCTTCAATAAGCTCCAGGTTCTTAGCAGACAATTTCGCTGCCTTTTCTGCCGGGAAAAGAGATTGCATCTTATAGACATTATTAATTAAGTCCGTCTGGTATTGAGTGGCAACCGGAATGATATGATTCATTGCCAAGTCACCCAATACACGTGCCTCAATCTGAATCTTCTTCGTATAAGTTTCCCATTTCACCTCGTTACGGGCTTCCAGTTCTTTCTTGGTCATTACACCGGTAGCTTCGAACATGGCAATTGTTTCCGGTTTCAGGTAATTGTCGAAGATAACAGGAACACTGGTTTCGCAATCCAGTCCACGACGGGCAGCTTCTTTCTTCCATTCGTCACTGTAACCGTTACCGTCGAAATGAATGGCTTTACATTCTTTGATATATCCGCGGATGATTTCAAGAATGGCGGAAACTTTGGGTTCTCCCTTTTCAATCAACGCATCCACGTCCTTCTTAAACTTCACCAATTGATTTGCTACGGCCGAGTTCAATGCAATCATGGCAGAAGCACAGTTTGCTTCGGAACCTACGGCACGGAACTCAAAGCGGTTGCCTGTGAAAGCAAATGGAGAAGTACGGTTACGGTCTGTATTATCGATCAGTAATTCAGGAATCTGCGGAATATCCAACTTCATTCCCTGTTTACCGCTAAGGCTGATTAAATCATCTTTCGTACTGTTTTCGATATGATCTAATACCTGCGACAACTGTTTTCCAAGGAAAGAGGAGATAATTGCAGGAGGTGCCTCATTCGCTCCCAGACGGTGGGCGTTGGTAGCACTGGAGATAGAAGCTTTCAGTAGTCCGTTATGATGATAAACTGCCATCAATGTATTGACAACGAATGTAACAAAACGCAGATTGTCTTCCGGAGTCTTGCCCGGTCCCATCAATAAGATACCTGTATCAGTGCCCAAAGACCAGTTGTTGTGTTTACCCGAACCATTGACACCTTTGAATGGCTTTTCATGAAGCAGTACGCGGAAACCGTGGCGACGGCTTACCTTACGCATCAATGACATAATCAGCAAGTTATGGTCGTTGGCCAAGTTACATTCTTCAAAGATGGGAGCCAGCTCAAACTGGTTTGGAGCAACTTCGTTGTGACGGGTCTTGACAGGAATACCCAGTTTCAGAGCTTCAATTTCAAGGTCTTTCATGAAGGCAGCCACACGGGTGGGAATAGCACCGAAGTAGTGGTCTTCCAACTGTTGGTTCTTGGCACTGTCATGTCCCATCAAAGTACGTCCGGTCAGCAATAAGTCCGGACGTGCGGCATATAAACCTTCGTCCACTAGGAAATATTCCTGTTCCCAGCCTAGATAAGCAACCACTTTCTTAACTTCCGGATTGAAATAATGGCATACGTCTACGGCTGCTTTATCTACGGCGCGTAAAGCCTTCAATAAAGGCGCTTTATAGTCGAGAGCCTCACCGGTATATGCGATAAACACGGTCGGGATGCAAAGCGTATCATCTACAATAAAAGCAGGTGATGAAGGATCCCAGGCACTGTAACCACGCGCTTCGAATGTATTGCGGATTCCGCCATTCGGGAAAGAAGAAGCATCCGGTTCCTGTTGCACAAGCAGTTTGCCTGTAAATTCTTCCATCATGCCACCTTTACCGTCATGTTCGACGAAAGCATCGTGCTTTTCTGCCGTACCCTCGGTCAGCGGTGCAAACCAGTGTGTGTAATGAGTGACACCCATTTCGATAGCCCATTTCTTCATGCCGGCAGCTACCTCGTCGGCAATGCTGCGATCTAGCGGAGCACCGTTGTCAATTGCATCAATCAGTGCATTGTATACCTTACTGGGAAGGTATTTGAACATTTTTTCCTTGTTGAATACATACTTTCCGAAGTATTCCGAAGGACGTTCGGCAGGGGTTGCTACCTCAACAGCTTTCTTTTTGAAAGCTGTCTCTACTACTCTGAATCTAAGTTTTGACATAATACCTGATTTGATTTGTTGTTAAATATGTTAGAGTTTCTCTGTTTTAACTGTTGTATGCGGATTCTCCATGTTCATAGATGTCAAGTCCCTCTTCTTCCACCCGTCTGTCGACGCGGATACCGATGAGTGAATCCACCATTTTGTAAAGAACAAAAGTGATGACCGCACTGAATAAGATAGAGACTACTGTTGCGACAATCTGCACCCACAACTGATGCCAGTCACCATAAAGAGCTCCTTCTACGCCGCCTTCACCAGTGATATATTGAGTGGCAAAGACTCCGGTAAGGATAGAACCTACGATACCACCGATTCCGTGTACCCCGAACGCGTCGAGTGCGTCGTCGTATTTGAATTTGGGTTTCACTACCGCTACCATGAAAAAGCAGATAACCGGAGTAATCAGACCGATAAAGAAAGCACCCAATAAATCTACCGTACCCGCTGCCGGGGTAATGGCAACCAATCCGGCCACTGCACCTGTACATGCACCTACCGTTGTCGGTTTTTTATTGCAGAACCAGTCAATAAGCATCCAAGTGACTGCTGCAACAGCTGTGGCAATATGCGTTACCATGAAAGCGTTGGCTGCAAGTCCGTCGGCAGCCAAGCCACTTCCTGCATTGAATCCAAACCATCCCAGCCACAGGAAAGACGTTCCCATGAATACGAAGGTGATGTTATGCGGAGTAATCGGGTGACCGATCCGGTAATCCTCTCTTTTCCCCAGCATGATCGCCATAACAAGGGCTGAAATTCCGGCATTGATATGCACTACCGTACCACCGGCAAAATCGATGGCTCCCATTTGCTGAAGGAATCCGCCTCCCCATACCCAATGTGCCATCGGGAAGTAAGCCAATATTACCCAGAGGATAATAAATACCATGTATCCGGAGAATTTGATTCTTTCGGCAAATGCTCCCAGGATAAGTGCAGGCGTGATGATGGCGAACATACATTGGAACATGACGAATGTCAGTTCGGGAATATCCCCGGTTGTTAACGTATTGATGGTGATTCCGTGGAGGAATGCTTTGTCGAATCCTCCTATAATGGCTCCCAACGGATTGCCTGATTCCATAAAACTGGTACCGAATGCCCAACTATATCCGAAAGCGACCCATAATATACTGACTACGCCGACAATGAGTAATGTCTGCATGATGATACTCAATATATTTTTCTGGCGTACCAATCCGCCGTAGAACAATGCGATACCGGGAATACTCATTAATAAAACGAGAATGGTAGCTACGATAAGCCAGGCTGTGTTGCCGCTGTTGAGAACAGGAGTTTCTTCTACTATTGTTATTTCTTCTGATAACTTTGCAGTGTCTTGTGCATAAGCACTGGGAGTAAATAAACAGGCCATAATGATGGCTGCCATGATTCCAATTTTGGAAATGGCATATATAATATGTCTACTCATGATGATTTTACATTATTAGTTATACGGATAGCTGTTGGGGAGAAAGAATTATCTTTCTTGTTCTGCGTTGTAGAGTGCGATATCTCCTCTCTCGCCGGTACGGATGCGGATGGCATCTTCAATAGGAATAACGAAAATACGTCCGTCTCCAATTTCTCCCGTGTGTGCGGATTTTAAAATAGCTTGTACGGTCTTTTCTGCATTCTTGTCGCGTACTATAATAGAGATCAGGATACGTTCGATAGAACTTGTGTCGTACATGACACCGCGATAGATACGGGCTTCCCGGGCTTTCCCGATGCCTCTTACATCGTAGTAAGAGAACCATTCGATGTCCGCTTCGAGGAGAGCTGTTTTCACGTCCTCGAATTTGGTTTTACGGATAATAGCTTCAATCTTTTTCATATACCTTAAATATTAGTGTTGACCTGTAAAAGAAAGAGGTATAGGGTGTGGCAGCCATAGTAGGTTACCATACAACAAACCGATAAAATCTAAACTCTAACTACCCGATCCCTATACGCTCTTTGATATTCTAAATTCTCTCTCTTAAAAACTTAATCCGAATGCGAAGTAGGCTCCTTCTGTCCGTGGATTGACAGATACCTTGGCAAATGCCGGAACGGAGAAGGAATCTGTGATTTTGATATCCTTGGAAGCTCCGAGACTTACATCTGATATGCAGAAACCACTTGTATAGCCATTGTAGAAAGTTGTCTCCCAAGGAACCATACCTAAATCTACTGTCCAGTCGAGACCTCCCAATTTGAATGGTGCGCTAAGTGCGAGGTAAGAAGAATAAGCCCTTTTGCCATTTTCTTTCACGCCGTCGGCACCTGCAAAATTTGTATACCAGTTGACTGCCAGTGGTCCGAAGTCATATCCGACTTGTGCTTCAAATACATGAGCCGTTGAATGAGCTCCGTATTTAAAATACTTGTTAGTTGCAAAGATCGTTTCTCCATCATCGTCTATGCCAGTTTCTACTTGGGTATTAAACCAATAATCCGTCACTGAAACGCTAAAACCGCCTATCGAATAACCAAGAGTTAAATCGAACTCTTTTGTGTCCGTCGATTCGAATCCTACCGATCCCCATGCTCCGAGTGAGAAACCTTTGTAAGAGATTTCCAGTGAGGGTTGAACGCTCACTCCGCCTAAATCCTGGCCGCGCCAGATGTAACCACTTACCAGATCTGCTCCAACGGAAGCTTCTACCTTATCTTGTGCTATCATTGTAGACGGGACAAGCCCTGACAGTAATAATGCTACTGTTATTACCCTCATTTTTTTGTTAATCGTCGTTTTCATCGTCTTTTTACCTTTAATAGTTAGAAAAATGTGGATGTACGGTCCATGTATATATAGTAGCGCGCGAAATACTATCAAGTAAATTGAAAAACCACTGGTTATGAATAGACTAGGAGAAGTTATTCAAAATTCTTATAGCCAGTTTTTTATTCTTCTCATCGCTTCGATACAGTCGTTGCGTTCACCAAATGCAGTTAGCCGGATATATCCTTCACCGCTTGGTCCGAAGCCTACACCGGGGGTACCGACCACATTGGCTTCATACAACATCTGTTCGAAGAATCGCCATGACGAAAGCCCGTTCGGAGTTTTCACCCATAAGTAGGGAGCGTTGACTCCTCCATACACTTTCAGTCCTGCGGCTTCCAATCCCTCTTTCATAATTTGGGCGTTGGTCATATAATAGTCGATTGTTTCTTTAATCTGTATTTTGCCTTCTGCACTGTAAACGGCTTCTGCAGCCCGTTGGGTAATGTAAGAAGTACCGTTGAACTTGGTGCACTGGCGGCGGTTCCACAATCTGTTGAGCGGTATGCGGTCGCCTTCCAGAGTGGCGGCGGTGAGTTCTTTCGGAACCACGGTATATCCGCAGCGTACTCCGGTAAATCCTGCCGTTTTTGAAAAACTACGGAATTCGATCGCACACTTTTTAGCTCCCTTAATCTCATAGATAGAGTGGGGGACATTCTCGTCTTGGATATATGCTTCATAAGCGGCATCGAACAGAATCAATGTATCGTTTGCCAAGGCATAGTCCACCCATTTCTTCAGTTCCGGTTTGGTTAAGGTTGTTCCTGTCGGGTTGTTCGGATAGCAGAGATAAACAATGTCTATCCGTTTGTCTGGAATTTCCGGAATAAAGTTGTTCTCACTTGTGCAAGGCATATAAGTAACATTACTCCATTTGCCCGTCTCTTCTTCCAACACTCCGGCGCGTCCGCACATGACATTGCTGTCTATATAAACCGGATAGATGGGATCTGTAACACCTACGCTATTGTCATGGCGAAGAATATCGCCTATATTTCCGGTATCGCTTTTGGCACCGTCACTGACAAATATCTCGGACGCCGAGAAGTGAATCCCACGTGGAATAAAGTCATTTTTTATAATTGCTTCAATCAGAAAATCATATCCCTGTTCAGGACCATATCCGCGGAATGTATCCTTGCTGGCCAGCTCTTCTACCGCTTTGTGCATGGCTTCGATACACGCTTTCGGAAGCGGTTGGGTGACATCACCGATACCCAACCGGATAATATCCTGTTTAGGATGTGTTATCTTGAAGGTATTTACCTTTTTCGCTATGTCCGAGAATAAATAGCTTCCCGGTAACTTCAAAAAATGTTCGTTTACTAATGCCATCTTGTTATTGTTTTAAGTTCTGCAAAATCTAATACTCAATACCTGATACTTAATACTTTTTTAATACTTATCCTCAATCTCCCCATCGAAAACTTTGGTTGCCGGTCCGGTCATTAATATATGCCCGGAGATTTCATCCCATTCAATGGTGACTGTCCCTCCATCCATGATTACATCGCTTTTTCTTCCTGTAAGTCCGTTGATGAAGGCGGCTACTGCTGTGGCGCAAGCACCTGTCCCGCAAGCTTGAGTGATTCCCGATCCTCTTTCCCACACCCTCATCCGTATGGTGTCTTTGCTGACAATCTGTGCAAACTCCACATTGGTTCTGTCGGGAAAAAGAGGATGATTCTCCAGTTCAGGACCGATTTCCGGTAAATTAATCTGGGTGATGTCCTCAACAAATGTGACGAGATGCGGATTACCCATTGATACTTTGGTCGACCGGAAAGGATACTTTCCTCCCCACTGAATCTCTTCTGTTTCCAACGGGCTACCCATGTCTACGGTGACTGCACTAACTGTTTTTCCCTCTACATGCAGTTTCAGGATTTTTATTCCTGATTGTGTATCCAGCGTAATTTCTGTTTTGTCAGTCAAGCCGTATTCATATACATATTTGCCTACACAACGGCTTCCGTTACCGCACATCATAGCTTCCGAACCGTCCGCATTGAAAATGCGCATGCTGAAATCCGCTTTATCAGAGACACCAATCAATATAAGTCCATCACTTCCGATTCCTGTATGAAACTTGCTCCATTCGATTGCCTTCTTTGCAGGGTCGGCTATCGGATATTGGCTTGTGTCTACATATATGTAGTCATTTCCCGCTCCATGCATTTTTGTGAACTTAATCTTTGTTGTCATTTTGATTTATATTTGTTGATTGTTGTAACCTTTTGTTTTATTACGATGCAAAGATATGACTTTTTGCTTTATATTTTGCTAAAAAGTATATCTAATATCTATTTATTTTCTTCAAACTTATAATCGCTTTATATACGGCCACATTTAGTTATAATTTGAAATTATACCTGTTTATATATTAATAAACTGTTATTTGGATGAATTGTTTTGCATATTCTTCCATAATATATGAAGAATATTTAGCCTTGATAATCGGTGAAATCAGCTATAAAAACAAGAAATATATCCTTTTCCTTTTGACGATATGAAAGTGAAAACCCCTATTTATCTATCATATTGCTCACCGGATATGCTGAAGAACCTTTTTCTGTATTCATTGTTTTAGCACTATCATTAATATAAAAACGTAGAGATATGAATATAGAGAAACAATTAGAAACAGCAGTTAAGACCAACCATTTGGTGTTGGTAGTATTTTATGCCGACTGGTCACCTCATTATGAGTGGATAGGTCCTGTGCTTCGGACTTACGAAAAGAGAACTGTAGAATTGATAAGAGTGAATGCTGAAGAAAATAGAACAATAGCCGATGCGCATAATGTAGAAACAGTGCCCGCCTTTCTTTTATTGCATAAGGGACATGAATTATGGAGACAGGTAGGAGAGCTTACGGTAGGAGAGCTGAAAGAGGTATTAGATGATTTCCAGTAAATCGTTTGTAATCTTTTATTGGCATATATGAAAATGACCTTTTCTTTTTCAGATGAAAAAAATGAGTGTTCTTAATATGCTGGTATTTAGTTTGTTATAAAAGCTCATTTTTCCTTTAAAAGAAACGGGTGGTTCCTTTTAAAGGAACCACCCGTTCGACACCGAGAAACATCCTGTTTCTTTTAAAGGAACGAGCTGTTTCTTTAAAGACGGATATTAAATAGTTTACTTTGTAATGATTTTATCTTATTGATGTTTTTTCAGTTCTTCTTGTAAGATGACTGGTTCGTTGGTGGTAATGAAATCTACTTTCTGTTCGATCAGCGATTTCATATCTTCCACTTCGTCCACAGTCCACACATTTACTTTCAAGCCGAGTTCATGAGCTTCTTTGATCCATTCGGGGTGTTTCTTAATCACTCCCATGTGATAATCAAGACCGGCAGCACCGAGTTCCTTTAATTCTTTGGGAGACAGTTCCCCGTTAAGGTAAAATACCGGAGTACCGGCAGGAGCCAGGCGGATAAACTCTTTCATGGCATGCAGGGAGAACGTGATATATTCCATGCGGTTTTCCAGTCCCATTTTCTTCACCATGGCAAGGATTCCCTGTACGGCTTTGGTTTCACGTTTCTTGTTACTATGTGCTTTCAGTTCGAGAATCAGTCGGGTATTACAGTTTTTCCCGGCTTCCAGATATTGTTCCAGGCTGGGTAAGTTTTCTCCGTTGGATAATTTAAGTCCGGTCAGTGCGTCACCTTTGGAATACTCCATCGGTCTCATCTTGTATACAGGATCATGGTTGACCACCAACTTGTTATCCTTAGCGATCCATACGTCAAATTCTGAACCGTAACAACCGATGGAATCTGCTTTTAGAAGTGATGAAATACTGTTTTGTGATGATCCCGGAGTTTTCCAGAATCCACGGTGGGCTATCACTTTTGTCTGTGCCTGCATACAGCAAGCAACCATTAGAAGGGCAGAAGCCATCATCATTTTTTTTAAATTCATTTGTTTGGTCTTTTAAAAGTTTGATAGATTTAATTTGGTTTGGCCTCAAAATTATAAAAAAGAAAACGCAAATCAGACAATAATATGCTAATCTGCGTTAATCCTTGAGGTTTTAAAATAGAAATGTTACAAAAGAATAACAGAAAGAGCAGATTCTGTTATTCTTATCAGTTAAGTATAGGCCTCTTCGTGTATTCCTCTCACCGCACGTCCGCTAGGCTCATTCAGATTCCTGAAAGCAATATCCCACGCCAGCGCTTCTGCTGTGGAGCAGGCCACACTGGGAACACTGGGTACGGTGCGTGCTGCACTTTCACTGGGGAAATGCTCTTCAAAGATACTGCGATAATAGTATTCTTCTTTATTTTGTGGCGTGTTGATAGGGAAGCGTTCGGCAGCATGTTCCATTTGCTGATCGCTCACAGCAGCAGCTGTGATTTCCCTCAATGTGTCAATCCATGAATATCCTACACCGTCACTGAACTGCTCTTTTTGTCTCCACGCCACACTTTCCGGTAACATCTCGGCAAAGGCTTCGCGAACAATCCGTTTCTCAATTTCCTTTCCGGGGCACATTTTAGCTTTCGGATTCAGGTTCATGGCTACGTCGAGGAATTCTTTATCAAGGAAAGGAACACGTCCTTCTACTCCCCATGCTGACAAACTTTTATTGGCGCGGAGGCAATCGTACATGTGCAACTTTGAAAGTTTACGTACTGTTTCTTCGTGGAATGCCTGTGGAGTGGGAGCCTTGTGGAAATACAGATAACCACCGAAAACTTCATCGGCGCCTTCACCGCTCAACACCATTTTGATACCCATCGATTTGATGACACGTGCCAGTAGGTACATGGGAGTGGAAGCGCGTACCGTGGTTACATCGTATGTCTCGATGAAATAAATGACATCACGCAGGGCATCCAAACCTTCCTGAACAGTATAGTTTATTTCGTGATGGACAGTACCGATATATTCAGCCACTTCACGTGCTTTAATCAAATCGGGAGCACCTTTTAGTCCGATGGCGAAGGAGTGGAGTTGAGGCCACCACGCATCACTCGCTCCGTCTGTTTCTATACGTTTTGCCGCATATTTTTTGGCAATGGCGGAGATGACAGAACTATCCAACCCTCCCGAAAGAAGCACTCCGTACGGTACGTCACTCATTAACTGGCGGTGTACAGCCTCTTCTAATGCTATTTTCACATCAACGGTTTGTGCATCATTCTCTTTTACGGTTTCATATTCTGTCCAGTCGCGCGAATACCAACGTTTCATTTTTCCCTCTTTACTATAGAAGTAATGTCCGGGGAGAAATATTTCATATTCGTCGCAAAATCCTTCAAGGGCTTTCAACTCGCTGCCGAAGTAGATTTTTCCCTCTTTATCTTTTCCTATATATAAAGGAATAACCCCTATCGGATCACGGGCAATTAGAAATTCATCCTTTTCCTCATCATAAAGAACGAAAGCAAAGATACCGCTAATATCTTCCAGAAAATGGATGCCTTTATCTTTGTAAAGGGCAAGAATTACCTCACAGTCACTTCCGGTCTGAAAGTTATATTTTCCCGCATATTTAGCGCGAATATCACGGTGATTGTAAATCTCACCGTTGACGGCGAGCACCTGTTTACGATCGGGAGAGTATAACGGTTGTCCGCCACTCTGCGGGTCGACAATAGAAAGACGTTCGTGTGCCAGGATGGCACTTCCGCCTACATAGATTCCGCTCCAGTCCGGTCCGCGATGACGGATCTTCTGGGCCATTTTCAGTACTTTATCTCTTAGCTCTTTCGTTTGAACTTTGATGTTGAGTATACCTGCTATTCCACACATAACTTTAATTTTTAGAGGGGGTAATGTAATCTGTTGATTGTTTATTCGCTATTTCTAAGAAGCTGACTAGCTGTTCTTAATTCGTTCCATAATTGTTATCGTTTAGTTCCACAACTGTTTTCCTTTAGTTCCATATCTGTTATTCTTTAGTTCTACAGATATGGAACGAACCGATAATAGCAATCGAGCTTCTTGTTGTACACTGTTGCAAACCTTATTGTATTAGATAAGCATCTATTTCCGCAGCAGCCTTTCGTCCTCCTGCCATGGCGCGTACTACTAAGCTGGCACCAGTCTCGGCATCACCGGCAAGAAATACATTCTTTGCAAATTTGGGTTGTTCCGGTTTCAGGAATCCCATCGCCAATAATACCATATCAGCCTCGATGACTTCCTTCTTCCCTGTTGGTTTCATTGTGGGACGTCCGCCATCTGCTGCCGGAATCCATTCTACTTCTTCCACTTCTACACCTGTCACTTTTCCATTCTTTCCGAGGAACTGATTGGAAGCCAGGCACCAGCGGCGTGTACAACCTTCTTCATGGCTGGAAGTCGTTTTGAAGACTGCCGGCCATTGTGGCCAAGGAGTAGCCGGATTGTAGCCGACAGGAGGTTTCGGCATGATTTCGATTTGAGTGACACTGACGGCTCCCTGTCTCACACTGGTTCCGATGCAGTCGGAACCAGTGTCTCCGCCACCTATCACGAGAACCTTTTTGCCTTTGGCATTTACCAACTTGTCTTTCGGGAAAGTCTGTCCTGCCAGAATCCTATTCTGTTGTGCCAGCATTTCGAGTGCGAAATGAATCCCTTTCAGTTCACGTCCCGGAATACTCAAGTCACGTGCAGTGGGGGTTCCGGTACAGATGCAGTAAGCATCGAATCCTTCCGGTAAATGATTAACGTCTATTTCTACTCCCATCTCAAACTGTATTCCTTCTGCAGCCAATATCTTCATCCGTCGGTCAATTACATTTTTATCCAGTTTGAAATTAGGAATACCGAATCGTAATAATCCTCCGGGCGCTTCATCCTTATCGAATAAAGTAACGCTATATCCTTTTAAATTCAGCTGATTAGCCACCACCAATCCAGCAGGACCTGCACCAATCACCGCCACTTTCTTTCCGTTTCTTTCCGGCGTCTTTACTTGTATATATCCTTCACGAAAAGCCGCTTCTACGATAGCTGCTTCATTCTCGCGAATAGTCACCGGCTGATCGCAGGAAAGTTTCAACACACACGATTTCTCGCAAAGAGCAGGACAAATACGTCCTGTAAATTCAGGAAAATCGCAAGTAGACGACAATACTTCGTATGCCTCCTTCCATTTTCCCCTGTATAATGCATCCTGCCATTCCGGTTGTTTATTTCCTATCGGGCATGCCCAATGACAGAAAGGTACACCGCAATCCATACAGCGTGACGCCTGCAATTTACGGCTGTTTGTATTCAAAGTCTGTTCTACCTGACTATAGTCAGCGATTCGCTCGTTTACAGGGCGGTATCCCGCCTCTTGTCGAGGTATATTTAGAAATGCTTTAGGATCTCCCATCTTGTTATTTACTATTTGACGATTTACTATTTACTATTTCTAGACTATCTTGTCATTTGCTATTTGACTATTTACAGACTATACTATACATTCAAATAGTAAATTGTAAATAGTCAAATTGTAAATCTAATAGTCTCTTTGCATATCTGCAATTTTTTGTTGTAACTTTCTCATTTGTTCTTCCTGTAGTACTTTTTTGTATTCGATGGGCACTACTTGGATGAATTGATCTACGTAATGATTCCAGTTGTCGAGCATAGTGCGTGCCAGTTTCGAGCCTGTGTAGAGGTAATGTTGGCGGATTAGTTCGTGCAACTCTTTCCGGTAGCTGGCTTCTTCGATGAGTGACAGTTCCACCATTTCCATGTTACAGAAATAATCGAAGTTGCCGTCTTTGTTCCATACATAAGCTACACCGCCACTCATACCGGCTGCAAAGTTACGTCCGGTTTGTCCGAGGACTACCACACGACCTCCGGTCATGTATTCGCAACAATGGTCACCCACGCCTTCTACGACGGCAACTGCGCCGGAGTTACGAACAGCGAAACGTTCTCCTACACGGCCGTTGATATATACTTCACCGCTTGTTGCGCCATAAAGCAAGGTATTACCGGCGATTGTATTTTTTTCGGCTTCGAAATTGCTGCGGATAGGAGGCAATACGGAGATACGCCCGCCGCTCAATCCTTTACCCAGGTAATCATTCGCTTCACCTTCCAGTTTAAAGTTAACTCCCGGTACGAGAAAAGCTCCGAAAGATTGACCTGCCGAACCTTTGAATTTTACATTCAGCGTATGTTCCGGCAATCCTTTGGCACCATATTTCTTGGCGATTACTCCGGAAAGCATAGCACCTATTGCACGGTCTGTATTGGCAATCGTATATTCTAAAGAAATCTCTTTCTCATGTTCGATAGCTTCTTGTGCAGCATCGATGATGGTTACATCCTTTACAGCAGAAATTCCATGATCCTGGTCGATGACATGACGGATAGCCGCACTGTTGTCAACACGTGCCAGCAATTTGGTGAAGTCGATTAAAGCATGTTTCGGATTTGGGTCATTGGCATCGGACTTGCGCTCGATTAAGTCTGTACGCCCGATGATGTCATCCATCCGGGTGAATCCCATTTCAGCCAAATGCTCGCGGACTTCCTGTGCCAGGAATGTGAAAAAGTTTACTAAATATTCACTGCGTCCATGAAAGCGTTTACGTAACTCTTCATTCTGTGTGGCAACTCCCACCGGACAAGTATTCTGATGGCATTTGCGCATCATTACACACCCTAATACAATCAATGCCGAGGTGGCGAAGCCATATTCTTCGGCACCCATTAGTGCCATTAAGATGATGTCACGTCCGGTTTTCAGTTGTCCGTCGGCTTGCAGAACTACTTGGCCACGAAGTCCGTTCAGAACCAGTGTTTGCTGTGTTTCGCTCAATCCTAATTCCGGCGAGATACCCGCATAGCGGATGGAAGAAGCCGGAGAAGCACCTGTTCCCCCTTCAGCACCAGAGATGACAATTAGGTCCGCCTTTGCTTTTGCCACACCCGCAGCAATCGTACCGACGCCGCTTTCTGCTACCAGTTTCACACTGATTTTGGCCTGTGAATTTACATTTTTCAAATCGAAGATTAATTGTGCCAAATCCTCAATCGAATAAATATCATGATGAGGCGGAGGAGAAATCAGCGAAATTCCCGGAATGGAATGACGTGTTTTCGCAATCACATCGTTCACTTTAAATCCCGGTAGTTGTCCGCCTTCACCCGGTTTTGCTCCCTGTGCTATCTTAATCTGAATCTCGTCCGCATTAACCAGATATTCTGCCGTTACACCGAAACGACCGGAAGCTACCTGCTTGATTGCACTTCGTAAAGAACTGCCATCGGGCAGCGGTTGGAAACGGGCAGCGTCTTCGCCACCTTCACCGGTATTACTGCGTCCGTGAATTTTATTCATGGCAATAGCCATTGCCTCATGAGCCTCTTTGCTGATAGAACCAAAAGACATAGCCCCCGTGACGAAACGATGCAGAATGTTTTCCACCGGTTCTACCTGATCGATTGAAATCGGATTACGACGGAATCCCAGAAAGTCACGAAGGAAAATAGGCTTCTCTTTTTCGTCTACCAGATGGGTGTACTCTTTAAATTTTTTATAACTCCCCAGTCGTGTAGCCAATTGCAGAGTGCTGATTGTTTCCGGATTCCATGCGTGCTTTTCTCCATCTTTACGGAAAGCATACAAACCGTTATTTTTTAATAACTCTTCATTTTTAATACTTTCAAATCCTTCTTTATGGAAAGCAATGGCATCTCTGGCTATTTCTTCCAGACGGATACCTCCGATCGGTGAACCGAGTCCTCCAAAATAAGCCTTGCTCAATTCTTCACTCAAACCGACAGCTTCGAAAATCTTAGCACCACGATAGGAGCGGATCGTAGAGATACCCATCTTACTCATGATTTTAAACAAGCCTTTACAGATGGATTTG
The DNA here is from genome assembly GCF_019129155.2 of Bacteroides sp. MSK.18.37. Lineage (NCBI taxonomy): Bacteria > Pseudomonadati > Bacteroidota > Bacteroidia > Bacteroidales > Bacteroidaceae > Bacteroides > Bacteroides sp. MSK.18.37. Next base: position 5,559,468 of record NZ_JAHOIB020000001.1, read on the forward strand.
ATATAGTTCTTTTCAGCAGTGGTATAATCCAACTGAATATCTTTGTCTTTTACCAGTCGGTCGAGGACAGCGAATGCCATGTAAGGATTCAGGGCACTTGCTCCGAAACCCAACAATAACGCGGCGTGCATCACTTCACGTATTTCACCACTTTCTACGATCAATGCCGTTTGCACCCGTTTACCAACTGAAATCAGGTGGTGATGAACAGCGCTTACTGCCAGCAATGATGGAATGGCAGCATGGGTAATATCCACCTCACGGTCGGTCAGGACAATGTAGTTTACACCTTCCGTCACGGATTCTTCCGCCATTTTACAAAGATGGGTCAGTGCTTCCTGCAGTCCGGCTTTCCCTTTTGCAACCTCAAACAACATGGGTAGTTTGACTGTTTTGAAGCCTTTATACCGGATATTACAAAGAATATCCAGTTGGGTATTGCTTAAAATCGGATGATTCAGGCGTACCATTTTGCAATGACTTTCACTGGGCGTCAGAATATTCATACCGACTGCTCCAATGTATTCCGTCAATGACATCACCAGTTCTTCACGAAGGGGATCAATGGGCGGATTGGTTACCTGTGCAAATTGCTGACGGAAATAGTTGTAAAGCAACTGTGGTTTATCTGAAAGTACGGCGAGTGGCGTATCGTTACCCATTGAATTGATCGGTTCTGCTCCGGTGCTTGCCATCGGCATAATCAGCCTTTCGATGTCCTCTTTGGAGTAGCCGAAAGTACGAAGCATCCGGTCGTAGTTTGCTACGTGATGAGGAACTTTGCGCCCGCTTTTCAGTTCATCCAGTTCGATTCGGTTGGTAGATAGCCAGGTGCGGTAAGGCTTGGCTTCAGCCAACTGTTTTTTCAGTTCGCCGTCATAGTAGATCTCGCCTTTTTCCGTATCTACCAGCAAGATTTTGCCGGGCTGTAAGCGACCTTTTTCTTTGATGTCTCCCGGTTCGAAATCCATAACACCGACTTCCGAAGCCACTACCATCATATCGTTTTTAGTAATCAGATAACGGGCAGGGCGCAGGCCATTGCGGTCGAGCATACCTCCGGCAAATCGTCCGTCGCTGAATAGTAGTGCGGCCGGTCCGTCCCACGGTTCCATCAGGATGGAGTGGTATTCGTAGAATGATTTCAGATCCTCACTGATCGGGTTCTTCTCGTTGAAAGATTCCGGCACGAGCATAGCCATGGCATGTGGCAGGCTCAATCCTGACATCACCAGGAACTCCAGTACATTGTCCAGAGAAGCACTGTCGCTCATACCCGGTTGTATAATCGGGCGGATTTCTTTTATATCACCTAAAGTGGGAGTGGAGAGTACACTTTCACGGGCTTCCATCCATCCTCGGTTACCACGGATGGTATTGATTTCACCGTTGTGTGCCAGCAGACGGAACGGCTGTGCCAATCCCCATGTAGGGAATGTATTGGTACTGAAACGAGAGTGCACCAATGCCAGTCCGCTGGTAAAATAGCTATTTGTCAGGTCCGGATAATAGTTGCGCAGCTGTAATGATGAAAGCATACCTTTATATATAATGCTTTTGGTAGAGAGTGACACAACATAAAAATCGTCTTTTGCCGGAATAGATGACAATCTGACTTTATTTTCGATTCTTTTCCGGATCAGATATAACTTCCGGTCGGCAGTTTCCGTTTCCGTAAATCCGGTGATGAACACTTGTTTGATGTCCGGTTCGTTTGCCAGAGCCGATTCTCCCAGGATTTCGGGGCAGGTGGGCACATTGCGCAAATGCATCAATGTGAGTCCTTCTTTTTCAATTTCTTCAATAATAATACTTAGAATAGCTGCCTGGTCTTTTTCGTTTTTCGGTAAAAACAATAACCCTGTGCCGTACCGTCCTTTTTCGGGGACAGGAATACCTTGTAATAAAATAAACTCATGCGGAATTTGCAGCATGATACCTGCACCGTCACCGGTCTTGTTATCCGCACCCTCGGCACCGCGATGGCGCATGTTTTCTAATACCTTTAAAGCCGACTCAACAATGTCGTGTGACTTTTCTCCATGAATGTTAACCAGCATACCGACACCGCAGGCATCGTGTTCGTATGCCGCATCGTACAAGCCCACCTGTTGGGGCTGTCGTTGGTAAGGGAATCCTTCTGTTACGTTGTTAAAAAGTTCTTGTTTCTTCATTCTTACTAGCTTTATTGTATGATAATACCTGTTTGATGTATCAAATTGTTTGGCAAAGTTAATATTTTAATTTCAAAATGATAGTGAAATTTAGCTTTTGTGTGACGCGAAATGAGAATAGGAATCTTTATTCTTTTAATTTGTTATTAAAAACAGGAAATTTGCTTTTAATTTGTTAGCTTATTTATCCTTATTTGAAGCTGATTGTAATTTGTTTCTTTTTGAGCTAAAAATAATATATTATTTAACTTTTTGATGTGTTTGCAACTTTTTTATGCGTTTCTGTCAAATAAATATGCTTTTTGTTGTCTTTATGTTATTTGTAATGTGTATATTTGCAGGCGAAATAAAAATATCATAATATGTGTGGAATAGTAGGCTATATTGGTAAACGAAAAGCCTACCCTATCCTTATCAAAGGGCTGAAGCGACTGGAGTATCGTGGATATGACAGCGCGGGGGTAGCAATCATTAGTGATGACCAACAGTTAAATGTGTATAAGACGAAAGGAAAAGTCTCTGATCTTGAAAATTTCGTCACACAGAAAGATATTTCCGGTACAATCGGAATTGCCCATACCCGTTGGGCTACTCACGGGGAACCTTGTTCTGTTAACGCCCACCCTCATTACTCTTCTTCCGAAAAGCTCGCTCTCATTCATAACGGTATTATTGAAAACTACGCCGTTCTTAAAGAAAAACTTCAAGCCAAAGGCTATATTTTTAAAAGTAGTACAGATACCGAAGTCCTCGTTCAATTAATAGAATACATGAAAGTCACTAATCAGGTCAGTCTGTTGACGGCTGTTCAGTTGGCGTTAGGGGAGGTAATTGGTGCTTATGCGATTGCGATTCTTGATAAGGAGCATCCCGATGAGATTATTGCTGCCCGTAAGAGCAGTCCATTGGTAGTGGGGATTGGAGAGAATGAGTTCTTTCTTGCTTCAGATGCTACTCCGATTGTAGAATATACTGATAAAGTGGTTTATCTGGAAGACGGGGAAATAGCTGTTTTGAATCTGGGGAAGGAGTTGAAGGTAGTCAACTTGAACAATGTCGAAATGATACCTGAAATAAAGAAGGTGGAACTCAACCTCGGTCAGTTGGAAAAAGGGGGATATTCGCACTTTATGTTGAAAGAGATTTTCGAACAGCCCGATTGTATTCGTGATTGCATGCGCGGACGTATCAATGTGGAAGCTGATAATGTGGTGCTTTCTGCTGTGATAGATCATCGGGAAAAGCTGCTGAATGCCAAACGGTTTATTATTGTTGCTTGCGGAACTTCCTGGCATGCCGGACTGATCGGTAAGCATCTGATTGAGAGTTTTTGCCGCATACCGGTGGAAGTGGAGTATGCTTCCGAATTCCGCTACCGTGATCCGGTGATTGACGGGCAGGATGTGGTGATAGCAATCTCCCAGAGTGGCGAGACGGCAGATACATTGGCTGCTGTGGAATTGGCGAAAAGCCGCGGGGCATTTATATATGGTATTTGCAATGCGATTGGCTCTTCTATTCCCCGTGCCACTCATACCGGTTCATATATTCATGTGGGTCCAGAAATCGGGGTGGCTTCTACCAAAGCATTTACCGGACAGGTCACTGTATTGGCGATGTTGGCATTGACACTTGCCAAAGCGAAAGGAACCATTGACGAACAGCATTATCTTTCAATCGTACAGGAGTTAAATCATATTCCGGAAAAAATGAAAGAGGTGTTGGATTTGAATGATACTTTGGCGGAGTTATCGAAAACTTTCACTTATGCGCATAATTTTATTTACCTGGGACGCGGATATAGTTATCCCGTTGCTCTGGAAGGTGCATTGAAATTGAAAGAAATATCGTATATTCACGCCGAAGGTTATCCGGCTGCGGAGATGAAGCATGGACCGATTGCCCTGATCGATGCGGAAATGCCGGTAGTGGTGATTGCTACGCAGAATGGGTTGTATGAGAAAGTATTAAGTAATATTCAGGAGATTAAGGCACGGAAAGGAAAAGTGATTGCATTTGTGACGAAAGGAGATACCGTTATCAGCAAAATCGCTGACTGTAGTATCGAACTTCCTGAAACAATCGAATGTCTCGATCCGTTAATTACTACGGTACCTCTGCAACTTCTTGCTTACCACATTGCGGTATGCAAAGGGATGGATGTGGATCAGCCGAGAAATCTGGCGAAGTCGGTAACAGTAGAGTAACTTTAAGTAGTAACTAGTATATAGAGAGATGGAACAATTGAAACATGAATGTGGCGTTGCCATGATACGCTTGCTCAAACCGTTAGAGTATTACGAGAAAAAGTACGGGACATGGATGTATGGTCTTAATAAACTCTACCTGTTGATGGAGAAGCAGCATAATCGTGGACAGGAAGGTGCGGGACTGGCATGTGTGAAACTGGAAGCAAATCCGGGTGAAGAATATATGTTTCGTGAACGCGCTTTAGGTTCCGGAGCCATTACGGAAATCTTTGAAAATATTCAAAACAATTTTAAGGATCTCACTCCCGAACAGTTGCACGATGCAGCGTATGCCAAACGAACTTTGCCTTTTGCCGGTGAAGTATATATGGGACATCTTCGTTATTCCACGACGGGAAAATCCGGAATCTCTTATGTGCATCCATTTTTAAGAAGAAATAACTGGCGCGCCAAGAATCTGGCTCTCTGCGGAAATTTCAATATGACAAATGTGGACGAGATATTTGCCCGTATCACTGCCATTGGTCAGCATCCGCGTAAATATGCCGATACATATATCATGTTGGAGCAGGTGGGACACCGTCTTGACCGTGAAGTGGAGCGTGTATTCAATCTTGCCGAAGCCGAGGGGCTTACGGGCATGGGAATCACTCATTATATAGAAGAATATATTGATTTGGCAAACGTGTTGCGCACTTCCAGCCGCGAATGGGATGGGGGATACGTGATCTGCGGATTGACCGGGAGCGGCGAGTCCTTCGCCATCCGCGACCCGTGGGGAATCCGGCCTGCATTCTGGTATCAGGATGATGAGATAGCTGTTCTTGCTTCCGAACGTCCGGTGATCCAGACGGCTTTGAATGTTCCGTTTGAGGAAATCAAAGAATTGCAACCGGGGCAAGCATTGTTAATCAGCAAAGAAGGTAAAATCCGTACTTCGCAAATTAACAAGCCGCGCGAAAATCATGCCTGTTCTTTTGAACGTATCTATTTCTCCCGTGGGAGTGATGTCGATATTTATAAGGAAAGGAAACGGTTGGGTGAAAAGTTGGTTCCGAGAATATTGAAAGCTATCAATAATGACATCGATCATACGGTTTTTTCTTTTATTCCCAATACTGCGGAGGTGGCTTTCTACGGAATGTTACAGGGACTGGACGATTACTTGAATGAGGAGAAAGTGCAGCAAATTGCTGCATTAGGGCATCATCCGGATATGGAGGAACTGGAAGTCATTCTTTCCCGCCGTATCCGTAGCGAAAAGGTGGCGATCAAGGATATCAAACTCCGTACGTTTATTGCCGAAGGAAACAGTCGTAATGATCTGGCAGCCCATGTGTATGACATTACATACGGAAGTCTGGTACCCGGTGTTGATAATCTGGTGATTATTGACGACAGCATTGTGCGTGGTACTACGTTGAAACAAAGTATTATCGGTATTCTCGACCGTCTCGGTCCGAAGAAGATTGTGATAGTATCTTCTTCTCCGCAAGTGCGTTATCCTGACTATTACGGTATCGATATGGCAAAGATGAGTGAGTTTATCGCTTTCAGGGCTGCTGTCGAACTTTTAAAGGAGCGGGATATGAAAGATGTGATTGCGGCTGCCTACCGTAAATCGAAAGATCAGGTGGGACTGCCGAAAGAGCAGATGATAAACTATGTGAAGGATATCTATGCTCCGTTCACCGATGAGGAAATCTCTGGCAAGATGGTGGAACTGCTGACTCCCAAGGGAACAAAGGCGAAAGTGGAAATTGTCTATCAACCGTTGGAGGGATTGCACGAGGCTTGTCCGCGTCATAAAGGCGACTGGTATTTTAGCGGTAACTACCCTACACCGGGAGGTGTGAAAATGGTGAACCGGGCGTTCATCGACTATATAGAACAAATGTATCAATTCTAACAACCATACAACGATTCAATAATAAGAATGAGAAATGTGACATTAATCCTTGACGACGGGAGCCGGTTTTCCGGTAAGTCGTTTGGCTACGAGAAGCCGGTGGCAGGCGAAGTAGTTTTTAATACTGCCATGACCGGATACCCGGAGAGCCTTACTGACCCTTCATACGCCGGACAGTTGATGACGCTTACCTATCCTCTGGTAGGCAACTACGGTGTTCCTCCTTTTACCATCGAACCGAATGGACTTGCCACTTTCATGGAAAGTGAGAAAATCCACGCGGAAGCGATTATCGTAAGTGACTATTCTTATGAATACAGCCATTGGAATGCGGTGGAAAGTCTCGGTGACTGGTTGAAACGCGAGCAGATTCCCGGTATCACAGGCATTGATACGCGCGAGCTGACTAAGGTTCTTCGTGAACATGGAGTAATGATGGGAAAAATCGTTTTCGATGATGAACCGGATAATGTGCCTGAAGCAGTATACGCAGGCGTTAATTATGTAGATCGTGTATCTTGCAAAGAGATTATTTGCTATTTTCCTGCCGGAACTTCACAAACTTTCTCCGTAAATAGTTCCTATGCGCAGCTTAATTCTCAATTCTCAACTTTCAATTCTCAATTTAAGAAGGTTATCCTGGTAGATTGCGGTGTAAAGACAAATATTATTCGTTGTCTGCTGAAACGTAATGTAGAAGTGATCCGTGTACCTTGGGATTATGATTATAGCGGACTCGAATTTGACGGGTTGTTTATCTCCAACGGACCGGGTGACCCGGATACTTGTGATGCTGCGGTACAGAATATACGGAAGGCGATGGTAAATGAGAAACTGCCTATCTTCGGCATCTGTATGGGTAACCAGTTGCTTTCAAAAGCGGGCGGAGCCAAGATTTATAAATTGAAATACGGACATCGTAGCCACAATCAGCCGGTGCGTATGGTAGGTACGGAACGTTGTTTCATTACTTCACAAAATCATGGTTATGCCGTAGACAATAATACGTTGAGTGCAGAGTGGGAACCGTTGTTTATCAATATGAACGATGGGTCCAACGAGGGAATCAAACATAAAAAGAATCCCTGGTTCTCTGCGCAATTCCACCCGGAAGCTGCGAGTGGACCTACGGATACGGAATTCCTGTTCGACGAATTTGTAAAACTATTGTAACAATGAAAGAAAATATAAAGAAAGTATTGCTATTAGGTTCAGGTGCCCTGAAAATCGGTGAGGCTGGTGAATTTGACTATTCCGGTTCACAGGCACTTAAAGCCTTGAAAGAAGAGGGTATTGAAACCATTCTTATCAATCCGAATATTGCTACGGTGCAGACTTCCGAAGGAGTGGCAGATCAAATTTACTTTCTTCCGGTGACTCCGTACTTCGTAGAGAAAGTGATCCAGAAAGAAAAACCGGAAGGTATTATGCTGGCGTTCGGTGGTCAGACGGCTCTGAACTGTGGAGTAGCATTGTATAAAGAAGGTATTCTTGAAAAATATAATGTAAAAGTGCTGGGTACTCCGGTACAGGCCATTATGGATACCGAGGACCGTGAATTTTTTGTTCAGAAATTGAATGAGATCAATGTAAAAACCATCAAGAGTGAAGCCGTAGAAAATGCGGAAGATGCACGTCGCGCAGCAAAAGAACTGGGCTATCCGGTGATTGTTCGTGCTGCTTATGCGTTAGGAGGCTTGGGGTCCGGTTTCTGTGATAATGAACAACAACTGGATGTGTTGGTAGAAAAAGCATTCTCTTTCTCCCCACAGGTATTGGTGGAGAAATCACTACGCGGCTGGAAAGAAGTGGAATATGAAGTGGTACGTGACCGCTTCGATAACTGTATCACCGTTTGTAATATGGAAAACTTCGATCCGCTGGGTATTCATACCGGTGAGTCTATCGTTATTGCTCCTTCACAGACGCTTACCAATAAAGAGTATCATAAACTTCGGGAATTGGCAATACGTATCATCCGCCATATCGGTATCGTGGGTGAATGTAACGTACAATATGCCTTCGATCCCGAATCCGAAGATTACCGGGTGATCGAAGTAAATGCCCGCCTTTCCCGTTCGTCGGCTTTAGCATCTAAGGCAACCGGTTATCCGCTGGCTTTCGTTGCTGCCAAATTGGGATTGGGTTATGGACTCTTCGACCTAAAGAACTCTGTAACCAAGACTACTTCCGCTTTCTTCGAACCGGCATTGGATTATGTCGTATGTAAGATTCCTCGTTGGGATTTAGGTAAATTCCACGGTGTAGATAAAGAGTTGGGTTCTTCTATGAAATCTGTGGGTGAAGTGATGGCTATCGGACGCACTTTTGAAGAAGCTATCCAGAAAGGTCTTCGTATGATCGGACAGGGAATGCATGGTTTTGTGGAGAACAAAGAATTGGTTATTTCCGACATTGACAAAGCCTTGCGCGAACCGACCGATAAACGTATTTTCGTGATCTCGAAAGCGTTTCGCGCCGGCTACACCATCGATCAGGTGCACGAATTGACTAAGATTGATAAATGGTTCTTGCAGAAGTTAATGAATATTATGAAGACTTCCGAAGAACTGCATAGTTGGGGAAACAATCACAAACAGATTGCCGATTTGCCGAACGAATTGCTTCGTAAAGCTAAGGTTCAAGGTTTCTCCGATTTCCAGATTGCCCGTGCCATCGGTTACGAAGGGGATATGGAAGATGGGATTCTTTATATCCGCAAACACCGTAAAGAGGCAGGCATTCTTCCGGTAGTGAAACAGATTGATACACTGGCAGCCGAGTATCCGGCACAAACCAATTATCTGTATCTTACTTATAGCGGTGTAGCAAATGATGTGCATTATCTGGGCGACCATAAATCTATTGTCGTATTAGGTTCCGGTGCTTATCGTATCGGTTCTTCCGTAGAATTCGACTGGTGTGGCGTACAGGCTTTGAATACCATTCGCAAAGAGGGATGGCGCAGTGTCATGATTAACTATAATCCTGAAACCGTATCTACGGATTACGATATGTGCGACCGTTTGTACTTTGATGAATTGACTTTTGAACGTGTGATGGATATTCTGGAACTGGAGAATCCGCATGGGGTAATTGTATCTACCGGCGGTCAGATTCCAAATAACCTTGCTTTGCGTCTGGATGCACAGAAGATCAATATTCTAGGTACGAGTGCGAAGAGTATTGATAATGCCGAAGATCGTGAGAAATTCTCTGCCATGCTTGACCGTATCGGTGTGGATCAGCCCCGTTGGCGTGAATTAACTTCTATGGATGACATTCAGGAGTTCGTTGAAGAGGTAGGTTTCCCTGTACTTGTTCGTCCGTCTTATGTGCTTTCGGGAGCTGCGATGAATGTTTGTTCCAACCAGGAAGAATTGGAACGTTTCTTGAAACTGGCAGCCAATGTATCGAAGAAACATCCGGTGGTAGTAAGCCAGTTTATCGAACACGCCAAGGAAGTGGAAATGGATGCGGTGGCGCAGAATGGAGAAATTGTAGCATACGCTATAAGTGAGCATATCGAATTTGCGGGAGTACATTCCGGCGACGCAACGATTCAGTTCCCGCCGCAAAAGCTGTATGTAGAAACTGTTCGCCGTATTAAGCGTATCAGCCGTGAGATTGCCAAGGCTTTGAATATCTCCGGTCCGTTTAATATTCAGTATCTGGCGAAAGACAACGATATCAAGGTGATTGAATGTAATCTGCGTGCCAGTCGTTCTTTCCCGTTTGTCAGCAAAGTGTTGAAGATTAACTTTATCGAGCTGGCAACGAAAGTGATGCTCGGTCTGCCTGTGGAGAAACCGGAAAAGAATCTCTTCGAACTGGATTATGTGGGAATCAAGGCTTCCCAATTCTCCTTTAACCGTTTGCAGAAGGCCGATCCGGTGTTGGGAGTAGATATGGCTTCTACCGGTGAAGTGGGTTGTATCGGAATGGATACTTCCTGTGCCGTACTCAAAGCGATGCTTTCCGTGGGCTATCGTATTCCGAAGAAGAATATCTTGCTTTCCACGGGTACCATGAAACAGAAAGCCGATATGATGGATGCAGCCCGTATGTTGGTGAATAAGGGATATAAACTCTTTGCGACGGGCGGTACACATAAAGCGCTTGCCGAGAGCGGTATTGAGAGTACTCATGTTTATTGGCCGAGTGAAGAGGGACATCCGCAGGCGTTGGAGATGCTTCATAGTAAGGAAATAGATATGGTAGTCAATATACCAAAGAACTTGACTGCCGGAGAATTAAGTAATGGGTATAAAATCCGTCGTGCTGCCATTGACTTGAATATACCGTTGATTACGAATGCCCGTCTGGCTAGTGCATTTATCAATGCCTTCTGTACGATGAGTGTGGATGATATAGCTATCAAGAGCTGGGCAGAATATAAATAAGATGATCATATCTTATTGAGATGAAAAGACAAAGGTCGTTCCTATTATTCGGGAGCGGCCTTTGTCTTTTATTGTAGAAATATATTTTTTCGATTATTCAGTTGGAAAATTAAATACTCTTGGTCTTTATTTGCTGTTTTGGACATTTTAGCGTAACTTGCACACCTATTTTAAAAGAATATTTTTTTAACAGGAGAATAACAGGTATGGATAATCATGTTGTAATAATGGCTGGTGGCATAGGGAGCCGTTTCTGGCCGATGAGCACTCCGGAATGTCCTAAACAATTTATTGATGTAATGGGATGTGGCCGGTCGCTGATTCAGTTGACGGCAGATCGTTTCGACGGTGTTTGCCCCAGGGAAAATATGTGGGTCGTAACTTCTGAAAAATACATTGATATTGTTCGGGATCAGTTGCCGGAAATTCCGGAAAGTAATATTTTGGCGGAGCCTTGTGCGCGCAATACTGCACCCTGCATTGCTTTTGCTTGCTGGAAGATCAAGAAAAAACATCCGAATGCTAACATTGTAGTAACTCCTTCGGATGCATTAGTCATTGATACGGGAGAATTCCGTAGAGTGATGGAGAAAGCCCTTTGTTTCACAGATGATGGCAGCGCTATTGTAACGATAGGTATCCGGCCAACTCGTCCGGAAACCGGATACGGATATATTGCTGCCGCTAACCAACTTTTGACTGATAAAGAAATTTATACAGTAGACGCATTCAAGGAAAAACCCGATAAAGAGACAGCAGAAAAGTATTTGGCGGAAGGTAATTTCTTCTGGAATGCGGGAATCTTTGTGTGGAACGTGCGTACTATCACTTCCGTGATGCGTGTATATGCTCCGGGTATCGCGCAGATTTTTGACCGTATTTTCCCGGATTTCTATACGGAGAAAGAGAATGAAACAATCAAAAAGCTGTTCCCGACTTGCGAAAGTATTTCTATCGACTATGCAGTGATGGAAAAAGCGGAGGCAATTTACGTCTTGCCGGCTTCTTTCGGCTGGTCGGACTTAGGCACATGGGGAGCACTTCGCGGTCTTTTGCCACAGGATAAATCGGGAAATGCTACGGTAGGAACCGATATACGTTTGTATGACAGTAAGAATTGTATTGTGCATGCCAGCGAAGAAAAACGAGTTGTTGTTCAAGGATTAGATGGATATATCATCGCGGAGAAAGATAATACATTACTGATTTGTAAACTGGAAGAGGAACAACGGATTAAAGAGTTCTCGAAATAAAGATTATTTCGTTTGCTGATATTCGTGTGGTGTCATTCCTGTCATTCGTTTGAAGAACTTCGAGAAAAAAGAAGGATTAGGGAAATTTAATTCATCAGAAACTTGATAAACGAGCAGATTGCTATGTTTTAGCAACACTTTTGCTTCTAGTATAATGGACTGGTTTATCCAGTCCATTACTGTTTGTTGACTGGCCTGCCGGATAACTGTATTCAGATAACGCGGAGTAAGACATAGCTTATCCGCATAAAAAATCACGTTACGCTCTTTCTTGCTGTATGTATTGACGAGAGCGATGAAACGTTGGAAAATCTCTTCCTGTCTCGTCAGTTGGGCTGGATTCAGTTCAATGCTGTTTTGAACGATATATCTTAAATAATAGATGAGACTGGCTAAAAGATGTTGTATAGCTTCCTTATGGAATGTCGGTTCCTGCAATACTCCCCAAATAAAAGTGAAATAGTTTTTCACTTGTTGCTGTTCTCGTGGAAGTAGTGGCAATAAAATGTTTTTCTGATGATGGAGAAGGTAAGAGAAGAAATCGTCTTTTCCGGATATGGGGAGGAAATCATGATCGGTTGCTATCATTTGCATATCAAGATCAGGAGATACTTCTATGATTTGGATGATGGAATTGGGGGTGACTACTGCGATGTGTCCCGGTTGGATGGTATGTTCGATCAGATTAATGAGAACCCGGGCAGAACCTTGTTTGACGAATGCAATACGCCCTTCTTTAATACGATACGGTTGATCGAGTGAAAAAGGCGTTGCTTCCATTCCCGTAAAGCTATTGATAAATGCGAAATTAGAAGATATATAATGATATTCGTTATGACGGGCAATGGTAAAATTGTCTAATGATTTGAGTGCAAATTCTATCGGTTCTTTTTTCTCCATATCTCTTCTTTTTCCGGCAAAGGTAATAAAATACAGTATATTTAATCTCTTTTTTCTATTTTATCGGACTAACGGAACATATTTGCCAACCCCTGGAAACGACTGGTGTCTTTGAAATACCTATCTTTGTCCTTCGAAGAAAACAAAGAAATAATAGACATGAAAAGAATGATTTTCAGTTTCTCCTTTTTACTGTATATAGCGGGAGCGTATGCGCAGATTACCTTGGAAGAATGTCAACGGAAGACGCAGGAAAATTATCCGTTGGTATATCAGTATGGTCTGGTGGAGAAAACAAAGGAATATAATCTTGAGAATGCGGCAAAAGGATATTTGCCACAGTTTGCCCTTTCGGCTAAAGCTTCTTATCAGAGTGAGGTAACGGAAATTCCGGTGAAGCTTCCCGGAGTGGATTTGAAAGGACTGCCGAAAGATCAGTATCAGGTGATGTTGGAGTTACAACAGAAAATCTGGGATGGTGGAGGAATCCGGATGCAGAAGAAACAAACGACTGCGGAAGCGGAGATAGAGAAAGAAAAACTGAATGTGGATATGTATGCGCTAAATAGTCGTGTAAATGACCTTTATTTTGGGATTCTTTTGTTGGACGAGCAGCTGAAACAGAATGCATTGTTGCAAGATGAACTGGAGAGAAATTATCGCCAGATTACTGCCTACGTAGAAAATGGCATTGCCAATCAGGCCGATTTGGATGCTGTGAAAGTGGAGCAGTTGAACACAAAGCAGAGAAGAGTTGAACTGGTTTCATCGCGTATGGCATATTTGAAGATGCTTTCACTTCTGGTAGGAGAGAAATTGTCGCAGGAAACGGTTTTGGAGAAACCTGTTCCTCAAGATGACATTTCGGCTGTCAGTGAGATTCGTCGTCCGGAATTATCTTTGTTCAATGCGCAAGGAGTAGGATTGCAAGTACAGGAGAAAGCTTTGAATGTGCGTCATCTTCCACAGTTCGGATTATTTGTGCAGGGAGCTTATGGAAACCCCGGGTTGAATATGCTGAAAAATGAATTTTCTCCCTACTATATTGCGGGTGTTCGCCTTTCATGGAATTTCGGTAGTTTGTACACCTTAAAGAATGACCGGAAGGTAATTGAAAATAAACGCCGGCAATTGGATAATAACCGGGATGTATTTCTTTTTAATACAAGATTGGAGATGACACAACAGGATCAGGCCATCCAATCATTGGAAAAGCAAATGCAGGATGATGATGAGATTATCCGTTTGCGTACCAATATTCGCAAATCGGCAGAGGCCAAAGTGGCGAATGGAACATTGACGGTGACCGAGATGCTTCGGGAATTGACCAATGAGAGTTTGGCACGTCAGTCGAAAGCGCTGCATGAAATTCAACGGTTAATGGGAATTTATCAATTGAAATATACTACGAATGATTAATATAACTTCTTTAGATATGGAACGAATGACAAAGATAGGAATGTATGGAGTGGCATTGATTATGTTGGCTGCTTGTGGTAAGGGAATACCCGGCTATGATGCAACCGGCACGTTTGAAGCCACGGAAGTGATAGTCTCTGCCGAAGCTGCCGGAAAGCTGTTGCGACTGGAGGTAGAAGAGGGAACAAGACTGAAAGCAGGTGAGGAGATTGGATTGGTGGATACGGTGCAATTGTATTTGAAGAAATTACAACTGGAGGCCAGTATGAAATCAGTGGAAAGCCAACGTCCGGATCTTGCTAAACAGATAGCTGCTACCAAACAGCAAATAGCAACAGCAGAACGTGAAAAGAAACGCGTGGAAAACCTGCTTGCCGCTGGAGCGGCGAATCAGAAACAGTTGGACGACTGGGACGCACAAGTCAAATTGCTTGAAAGGCAGCTTGTCGCACAGGAATCGTCATTGCAGAATAGTACGAACAGCCTGATAGAACAAGGAAATTCGGTTGCCATACAAGTTGCACAGATGGAGGATCAATTAGCTAAATGTCATGTCCAGTCGCCTATTGAAGGTACCGTATTGGCAAAATATGCAGAAGCCGGTGAATTGGCGGCGATAGGTAAACCGCTGTTTAAAGTGGCTGAAGTGGATCGCATGTATTTGAGGGCTTACATTACCTCCGAACAGTTGTCGCAAGTGAAACTGGGAGATGAGGTAACTGTGTATGCTGATTATGGAAACTCGGAGCAGAAAGCTTATCCGGGGGTAGTGACCTGGATTTCCGACCGTTCGGAGTTCACTCCCAAAACGATTTTGACGAAAAACGAACGTGCTAATCTGGTATATGCAGTGAAAATTGCCGTGAAGAATGACGGAGCATTGAAGATTGGTATGTACGGAGGAGTGACATTGAAAAATTAATGATTAAAAATTAAAGGAGAGGAGATGGAAAAGGGAGAACCCATAGTGGTTGTGAAAGAAGTCGGCAAGAACTATGGAACAGTGGAGGCGCTGAAAGAAGTTTCTTTCGTTGTGGAACGGGGAGAAATCTTTGGTCTGATAGGGCCTGATGGTGCCGGTAAGAGTTCCTTATTCCGTATTCTGACTACTTTGTTGCTGGCGGATAAAGGAACGGCCATGGTTGCCGGGCTGGATGTGGTAACGGATTATAAACAGATTCGTACGAAAGTGGGATATATGCCCGGTCGTTTTTCACTTTATCAGGATCTTTCCGTAGAAGAGAATCTGGAGTTTTTTGCTACCGTGTTCCATACGACAGTTCAGGAGAATTATGATTTAATTAAAGATATCTACCAACAGATAGAACCGTTCAGGAAAAGAAGGGCAGGGGCTTTGTCAGGTGGTATGAAGCAGAAACTGGCATTGAGTTGTGCATTGATCCATAAACCGGATATTTTATTTCTGGATGAACCCACTACCGGAGTAGATCCCGTGTCGCGTAAGGAATTCTGGCAAATGCTCCGAAACTTACGGGAACAGGGTATTACCATTGTTGTTTCTACTCCCATCATGGATGAGGCCCGGCAATGTGACCGGATTGCTTTCATCAATCATGGACAGATTCATGGCATTGATACCCCCGAACGTATTCTTCATCAATTTGCGTCTATCCTTTGCCCTCCTTCCTTGGAGCGGGAGGAAGTGAAGCATGAAGTAGCTCCGGTCATTGAGGTGGAACAGTTGACAAAGTGTTTTGGAGATTTTACTGCAGTAGATCATATCTCCTTTCAGGTGAACCGGGGCGAGATATTTGGCTTTCTGGGTGCTAATGGAGCAGGAAAGACGACAGCTATGCGTATGCTTTGCGGATTAAGTAAACCGACATCAGGCATCGGAAAGGTGGCAGGATATGATATTTACCGGGAGGCCGAACAAGTTAAGAAACATATCGGATATATGAGCCAAAAGTTTTCGCTATATGAAGATCTGAAAGTGTGGGAGAATATCCGTCTGTTTGCCGGAATTTATGGCATGAAGGAACAAGACATAGAACGGAAGACGGAAGAATTGTTGGATCGTTTGGAGCTTACTGCCGAACGGGATACTCTGGTGAAGAGCCTTCCGGTGGGATGGAAACAGAAATTGGCTTTTTCAGTATCAATATTCCATGAACCGAGAATCGTTTTTCTGGATGAGCCGACAGGCGGAGTAGATCCTGCTACGAGAAGACAGTTCTGGGAATTGATCTATCAGGCAGCCGATCAGGGTATTACCGTGTTTGTCACTACCCATTATATGGATGAAGCGGAATATTGCAACCGGATATCTATCATGGTGGACGGTCAGATAAAAGCACTTGATACACCTGCCCGTCTGAAACAACAATTCGGTGCGGAAACGATGGATGACGTTTTTCAGAAATTAGCCCGCGGTGCGGTGCGCAAAGCAGATTGATTATGAGACAGTTTATAGCTTTTATAAAGAAAGAGTTTTATCATATTTTCCGTGACCGGCGAACCATGCTGATTTTGTTGGGGATGCCTGTCGTGCAAATTATTCTATTCGGTTTTGCTATCAGCACGGAAGTGAAGAATGTTCGGTTGGCGGTGCTCGATCCTTCTAATGATGTGGTAACGCGAAAAATAATTGATCGTTTGGATGCCAGTGAGTATTTCACCGTTACTGCACGTTTTCATTCGCCCCAGGAAATGGAAGCTGCTTTCCTAAAGAATGAAGTTGATATGGCGATTGTCTTTAGCGAACGGTTTGCGGATGATCTCTATACGGGTGATGCTCGTGTACAGCTGATAGTAGATGCAACAGATCCCAATATGTCGACTTCGCAAGTTAATTATGCGACAGGAATCGTTTCTATGGTAGGCCAGGAGATGATTCCCCCGAATATGTCGGCTGCCCGCCTGACTCCTGATATCAAATTGCTCTACAACCCGCAGATGAAGAGTGCTTATAACTTTGTTCCGGGAGTGATGGGCCTGATCCTGATGCTGATTTGCGCCATGATGACCTCGATTTCCATTGTTCGTGAGAAAGAAACAGGTACGATGGAAGTATTATTGGTTTCACCTGTGAAGCCGCTATTTATTATTTTGGCAAAGGCTGTACCTTATTTTGTGCTGTCGTTTGTCAATCTGATAACGATCCTTTTGCTTTCGGTCTTTGTGTTGGATGTTCCGGTGGTAGGAAGTTTGTTCTGGTTAATCACCGTATCTTTGCTGTTTATCTTCGTATCCTTGGCATTGGGCTTATTGATTTCATCGGTCACACGTACACAGGTTGCGGCCATGCTGGTTTCCGGATTGATGCTGATGATGCCCACAATGCTTTTATCGGGCATGATTTTCCCTATAGAGAGTATGCCGGTGATACTTCAATGGATCTCGGATATACTTCCGGCACGTTGGTATATACAGGCTGTGCGTAAACTGATGATTGAAGGAGTACCAGTTGCATTGGTGTATAAAGAGATTGGTATCTTGTTATTGATGGCGACGGTACTTATTACGATCAGTATCAAGAAATTTAAGTATAGATTGGAATAATATGTCGATATGCCAATTGGCTGCATGAATACTATACAGTGTGCTAATGGGCAGATTGATAAATGGAAGAATTATTTATGATAAAGTTCCTGATAGAAAAAGAGTTTAAACAATTGCTTCGCAATTCGTTTCTTCCGAAATTGATTCTTGTATTTCCATGCATGATTATGCTGCTGATGCCTTGGGCGGTAAATCTGGAAATCAAGAATATACAGCTGAATATTGTGGATAATGACCATTCGGCTATTTCACAACGTTTAGTCAATAAGATTGCCGCCTCTACCTATTTCCGTCTGGTGGAAGTGCCGGCTTCGTATGAAGAAGGCCTACGGAATATTGAAATTGGAACGGCGGATATTGTGATGGAAATTCCGCGGCATCTGGAACGGGATTGGATGAATGGAGAAGATACCCACATACTGATAGCAGCCAATGCTGTGAATGGGACAAAAGGAGGGCTGGGGAGTTCTTATCTATCTTCTATTATTAATGATTATGCAGCCGAGCTGCGTTCGGAATATCCTGCAACTGCTACAGTCTCCGGTGCTTTCCCTTCGATAGGCATTGATACACAGGGGTTGTTTAATCCGAATCTGAACTATAAACTCTATATGATTCCGGCATTGATGGTCATGTTATTAACTTTGATTTGTGGTTTCTTGCCTGCATTGAATATAGTTAGCGAGAAGGAAGTAGGAACGATTGAGCAAATCAATGTGACGCCGGTTCCGAAGTTTATCTTTATTTTGGCAAAGCTCCTGCCTTACTGGTTGATTGGTTTTGTGGTGCTGACTGTATGTTTCATATTAGCTTGGTTAATTTATGGCATAGTGCCGGTCGGTCATTTTCTATTGATTTACTTTTTCGCAGTTCTTTTCGTTCTGGTAATGTCCGGTTTCGGACTTGTTATTTCCAACTACTCGGCAACGATGCAACAGTCTATGTTTGTTATGTGGTTCTGTTTGTTGGTTGTAATTTTGATGAGTGGTTTGTTTACTCCCATTAGCAGTATGCCGGAATGGGCTCAACTAATTACTAGGCTCAATCCTTTGAGGTATTTTATGGAAGTGATGCGAATGGTGTATTTAAAGGGGAGTGGTTTCTTTGATTTACTGCCACAGTTTGGAGTATTGTTGTTTTTTGCAGTAGTGTTTAATAGTTGGGCAGTGATTAGTTATCGGAAGAATAACTAAGGATAATAATATAAAAACAGCTCGTTTCCTTTTCAGGGAAAGAGCTGTTTTATTACTTCTTATCACCGTTTCCGGTGAACAGCAAGTGGTTACCGTATTACTTTATTTCGATTTGCCGATTGGGCTTCTTCACTTCTTCTTCAGAGAGTTTCGGAAGTTCGATGTTTAAAACACCATGTTCTACGGATGCAGCAATTTTTTCTTTGTCCACATTGTCCGGTAGAATCATTGTTTGCTGGAACTTAGAGTATGAGAATTCGCGACGCAGATAGCGACCGTCTTTCTTTTCCTCCTTGTTTTCAGTCTTCTTCTCCATGCTGATAACGAGGTTGTTGTCTTCATCAATGCGAACATTGAAATCATCCTTCGTCATACCAGGAGCAGCCAATTCCACTTTGTACTCTTTTTCTGTTTCCAAAACATTAATTGCAGGTGCAGTAGCATTTGCTTTTACCATCCAATCGTTATCAAAGAAATCATTAAAGATACTTGGTAACCAACTTTGAGTTCTTCTAACAGGCATCATAATTTTAGTCTCCTATCTTTAAGTTAAACATTCAATTAATAAATTTAGAACTTCGGCATTTTCACTTCCGATGGTATCGGTTATCCCGCCTTCCATCGTCCGCTCTCGAACCGTTGTTCGCTTCTATAAATGCAAACCTTATGCCAAGAGATTTTAGAGACTAAAATTGTCTATTTGTCATTTTTATAATGTCATTTTTGCAATATAAATGACAAAATGTATCCTGTTTTTATTTATTTTATATAAGATAGATATTAATTTGATAACCTGTTTACTTCTTCTCGATCAGTTTGAACCTTATTCTTAGTGTTTGCCTTTCTTCGTCATAATCATAACTAATGATTTTGAAGGTACCCACTTCAGAAGTGTGGGATACATGCAATCCGATGCAGGCGCAGGCATCATAATCTCCAATGCGGACAATGCGAAGAGTTTCGCTTGCATCGGCAGGTAGCTTACTTAAATCTACAATATCTTTGGCCTGTTCATGAGTCATAAACTCAACAGTCACAGGTAGGTTCTGACTGATTACCTCGTTCACTCTATCTTCAATAGACTGGATTTGTTCCGCTGTCGGACATGACGAAAGTATATAGTCACATTTGCTTTTTTTTCTTTCGATGTGGGCATTGCGAGAACGTGGGCAGCCAAAGGTTTTCACCATGGTGGCATTGAGTAAATGCTCTGCTGTATGCATAGGAGGGTATTCCTGCTTGTTGTGATCGTTGAGTTGAATTTGTTGTTCCATAAATTATTTCAATAACTTTTTATTTTTAATATCTTCTAATATGTTCATTTGTTGAATTGCTATTTGATTTAATTTGATGAGTCTATCCTTTTGTGCCAAACCTTCGTTTATGAAAACTGCATTTTAGTTTTCCATATTTGATAAGCAGATAAGTTCGTTGATTGAGGCATAATCGCGGATATTTCCTTTTAAATCAGGGTGTGTATCCCGCCATTCTAAGGCTGTCATTCCAAACATGGCTACATTAAGGACATCAGCTTCGCTGGCATAAATCATAGATGTTTGCTGTGAAGTGATTTCTTGAGGGATAAGATGTTGTTTGATTGCATCAGTATGAATATGGTAATTAATTTTAGATAATTCTCGCTTTGCCGACCAACCAAGTTGAGCTTGCTCTTGCTCTTTGAGACGTTGGAATTCTTTTACTATGTATAATTCAAATTCAACGGAAATCCAACTTGCAAATTTGAATGCAATGTCTTTGTGAGCAAAAGTGCCCCCATATCGTCCTGATTTGGATATAATTCCAATAGCACAGGTGGTTTCTATCCATTTTTGAGGGGAAAGAGTAAACGCATTTAGTCCTGCTTCTTTTTTAAACCCCTCGAATTCGAGGGGTTTAAAATGGGGGTTGTACAATATCTCCCATAATCCTAAATATTCAATGGTCATTCTAT
This sequence comes from Bacteroides sp. MSK.18.37, assembly GCF_019129155.2. NCBI lineage: Bacteria > Pseudomonadati > Bacteroidota > Bacteroidia > Bacteroidales > Bacteroidaceae > Bacteroides > Bacteroides sp. MSK.18.37. Next base: position 5,580,402 of record NZ_JAHOIB020000001.1, read on the forward strand.
TACGTAGCCAGTTGGCAATAACAGCATTGGCATCTGTCGTCTTGTATTTAGCTATGTCGGTTAAGGAAATGTAATCTGTATCGTTGATTTTTAGGATAGTAACATCTGTTTTCTGAACTGTAATCTTTGCCATATTCTGATTTTTCAGTAAAGGTAGAGCTATATTTGGGAATAAAGAAACGTATATCACTTTTTATTCAGAATATGTTAAACTCACTTCCATGCATCGGAGGTATCTCGCTTATTCAATTATTATTTTCTCTCCCAAGAAATGAGGTTGTTTATCTATACCTAAATCTATAAACATTTTGACTCTTGCAAGTAATTCCCGGATGTTAGTTTTCAGTCCGGCATAAGCATTTACATTTGGGGCGTTGTACCCGATGGCGTCTATTCCATTTTTCTCTGCAAGATAGATCGCTCGTTCGTTATGGAAACGTTGGGAGATGATGGTCAGACGATTTTGTCCAAACACTTCTTTGGCACGTACAACAGAGTCGAGAGTCCGGAATCCGGCATAATCTAAATAAATGGATTTTTCAGGAATACCTTTTTGCATGAGTGCTTTCTTCATTTCTTCCGGTTCATTGTAATCCTCTTTACGGTTATCGCCGCTGATGAGGATATATTTAATTTTTCCGGCTTTATATAACTCCACTGTTGCAAGAATCCGATAATCGAAGTATAAATTGTTATTTCCACTTTTCAACTTGGGAGAAGTTCCGAGAAGTAATCCTACATTGTTGGAAGGGATGGTATTTACTTCCGTATATAGTTTGGAGACTGTGTGTTTCTTGATCGTCCTGTTACATACAACTATGCTGATTACACACAGGATAGCAATTATTAGAGTGGTATAAAGCAGTTTGCGTTTCATGTTTCGGATAATAATTGTGACTTCACAAAAATACCATTCTTTTTTAGGAAATCAAGCATATAGACATAAAAAAAGGAGCAACGCCTTGCTCCAACCTTTGTTAACCTTAAATCTAATACTATGAAAAACACAGTGCAAAGATACGGACTATCGTGAAATTAGCAAATAATCCAAGAAAAAACGTATGTTATATAACATTGATTAAGAAAAAGTACCTTCGCCTTAACGGTTATTCGATGTTTTGGGCGATAGACAAATGTGGATGCTCCATTCTTCTTTCTTCATCAACTTTTTTAATAATTACTATGAACTGATTTAACAGCTGAATTTATTCGAAAAAAGCAAAGCTACAAATAAATTTTAGCACATGCGATTTGCGTTATAAAGATTCAAAAAATAGAAAAATCGAACTATATATTTTAATATATAGTTTATTATTTATATATTTATAATAATACCGGTAAGTGTTCAAGGGGGACTTTTTTAGGTAGGTGTAACCGGCTGCCATATAGCGAGTTATCTGCCTTTGGAGAGCGTTCCACTATGCGTTCGGCAAAAAGGCGCTTTTTTATCCCCCAAATGGAGGCTCTAAACTCATGCGGCAGAGCCTCCGTTTGATACATTCAGAGGCTTTGTTTCAAGTAAATGGAGCCTCTAACTTTTGCTTCCCCAAAGAAAGGTTATTAATATGCGAACGTATATGACTATTTAGAACCGAAACCAACTGAAAAGAACCGATGAGTTTAGAAGCTCCCCGCGTATGGCGTATTTTTGCAGGAAAACTGAAAACAATAACAAATATGCAGAAAAAATCTCTCCCGTCTGACATTTATCAGCACATTATGGCATGGAAATGCACAAAAAATGGCCATACAAAGTATAGTGCATCGCTTTTCTTTTTATCTTTGCATGAAATATAATATTACTAATACTTAATATAAACATGAATAAAAGAAGATGGGGCCAATGGATATTATTGGCTGTTGTTTGCTTGAGTTTCTCGATAGGAGAAAGCTATGCACAGAAAAATGATTTTGCTAATCTACGTCGTTATTCAAAAGAAAATGCTGCACTTCCACAAGCGACAAAGAAAGACAAACGGGTTATTTTTATGGGAAATTCCATTACGGAAGGATGGGTAAGGACTCATCCGGATTTTTTCAAATCAAATGGTTACATTGGCCGTGGAATCAGTGGGCAGACTTCCTATCAATTCTTGTTACGGTTCCGGGAAGATGTGATTAATCTTTCTCCTGCTTTAGTGGTGATTAATGCTGGAACAAATGATGTCGCTGAAAATACACAAGCGTATAATGAAGATTATACATTCGGAAACATTGTTTCTATGGCGGAACTGGCAAAAGCAAATAAAATAAAAGTAATTTTGACTTCCGTATTGCCTGCTGCTGCATTTAAGTGGAGAATGGAAATAAAAGATGTTCCGCAGAAAATTAAATCTTTAAATGACCGGATAGAGGCTTATGCAAGAGCAAATAAAATTCCGTTTGTTAATTATTACAAGGCAATGGTGGTTGACGAAAATCAGGCCTTGAATCCTCAATATACTAAAGATGGAGTTCACCCAACGAGCGAAGGGTATGATATTATGGAACCGTTGATTAAAAATGCCATAGAGAAGGCTCTTTGATTTATCATCGCTTGAAGTAGGAATAATCCAACTATAAGAAATGGGAGGATTGCATGAATAGATTCAGTCGTAATGAACGATCAGTCTATATCTGCAATCCTCCTTAATTTATGCTTTAGAGAGTGGTACATTATGTCTTTTCAATTTTATATTTTTCATTGAAGGTGACGTATAGACATAAAAAAAGGAGCAACGCCTTGCTCCAACCTTTGTTAACCTTAAATCTAATACTATGAAAAACACAGTGCAAAGATACGGGATTCCGGTAACTTTGCAAATTATCAGCCCTTAATTGGTGTTTTTATAACACTAATTAATAGACTAAATGCGAAGTTACAGGTTTGTTAAGAGTTTCAGCCCTTAACAATCAGGCTATAATAGGTGAACAATGGGGAAATTTTATCCCCATTTCTCTTTCATCAAGTCCTCCAGTTTCAATAATTCGTCACGATATTGTGCGGCTTCGATAAATTCAAGTTTCTTGGCTGCTTCCTGCATCAGTTTGCGGGTACGCTCGATACTCTTTTCCATCTGCGCTTTACTCATATACTGCACTATCGGATCTGCTGCGATATTCGGAGTAGAAGGTTCTACATAAGCATGTCTTTCTTTCAACAGCTCATCTGCCTCTTTTGCATTACCGAATACAGACAAGTTTCTGGCCTTTTTAATCTGTTGCGGGGTAATTCCGTTTGCCTCATTGTATGCCAACTGCTTTTCGCGGCGACGGTTCGTTTCATCAATCGTCAGTTTCATACTATCCGTCATCTTATCAGCATACATGATTACCTTACCGTTCACATTACGCGCGGCACGTCCCGCAGTTTGTGTCAACGAACGGTGGGAGCGGAGGAATCCTTCTTTGTCTGCATCGAGAATAGCGACGAGAGACACTTCCGGAAGGTCGAGACCCTCACGAAGCAGGTTGACCCCGATAAGTACGTCATAAACTCCTTGCCGGAGATCATCCATAATCTTCACACGTTCCAGTGTGTCGACATCACTATGGATATAGGTACATCTCACATTATTATTAAGAAGATATTCTGCCAGTTCTTCTGCCATTCGTTTGGTTAGTGTAGTGACGAGTATGCGTTCTTCTTTTTCAATACGGAGCTGGATTTCTTCCATTAAATCGTCAATCTGATTGAGACTCGGACGTACTTCGATGATAGGATCAAGCAGACCGGTAGGACGAATCACCTGTTCCACGACGATTCCTTCCGACTGAATCAATTCATAATCCGCCGGTGTAGCACTGACGTAGATTACTTGTTTTGCCATCTCCTGAAACTCTTCAAATTTCAACGGACGGTTGTCCATAGCGGCAGGCAATCGAAAACCATATTCCACAAGATTGATTTTTCGCGCACGGTCTCCTCCATACATTGCACGGATTTGGGGTACGCTTACGTGGCTTTCGTCGATAACGATCAGGAAATCATCCGGAAAGAAATCGAGCAAACAATAGGGGCGGGTACCGGCAGCACGGCCGTCGAAATAACGGGAATAATTCTCAATTCCGGAACAATGTCCCAATTCCCGGATCATTTCCATATCGTAAGTTACTCGCTCATACAATCGTTTGGCCTCGTATTCCTTGCCGATAGATTCGAAGAAAGCTACTTGCTTGGTCAAATCATCCTCTATTTCATGAATAGCACGGAGAGTAGCCTCTTTGGTAGTCATGAACAGGTTGGCCGGATAAATCTTATAGGCGTCAAATGGTGCGATAGTGACTCCTGTGATAGGGTCTACCTCTTCGATGCCGTCAATTTCATCCCCCCAGAAGGTGACGCGGAGCAGGTTGTCGGTATAAGCCAGATAAATATCCACCGTGTCGCCCTTGACCCGGAAATTGCCACGGTTCAAGTCGATATCATTGCGAACATACAAACTGTCTACCAAACGACGTAGAAACACATTGCGGTCCATCATCCGTCCCCGTTCTATTTCGATGACATTTTTGTAGAAGTCCGAAGGATTTCCCATACCGTAGATACAAGATACGGAAGAAACCACTACCACATCTTTTCGCCCGGAGAGTAGGGCGGAAGTGGCAGAGAGTCGGAGCTTGTCGATTTCGTCATTGATGGCGAGATCTTTCTCTATATATGTATCACTGTTCGGCAGATAAGCTTCCGGCTGGTAATAATCATAGTAAGAAACGTAATATTCTACCGCATTGTTTGGGAAAAAACCTTTAAACTCACTGTAGAGCTGGGCAGCCAGTGTTTTGTTATGGCTCAAAATCAAGGTGGGTTTATTGATATTGGCGATCACATTGGCAATGGTAAATGTTTTTCCCGACCCGGTCACTCCCAATAAAGTCTGTGCGGGAACTCCCTGAAGTACCCCTTCAGTAAGTTGTGCTATAGCTTCCGGCTGATCTCCGGTAGGTTTATAAGCTGATGTTAGTTCATAATTCATAGTTAAATCCTAAAAAGTGGAGCAATATTCGGTAAAATAATCGAGATAACAAATCATTTTTCCAAATAAATCCTTTACTTTGCAACATATTAATATCAAAAAACAGATTCATACAACTAGTAATACCAGAAACACATGATTTGGAATGAGAGCATTGAGTGTATGGACCGCGAAAGTCTTCGCAAGATTCAAAGCATACGACTCAAGAAAATTGTAGATTACGTTTATCACAACACGCCTTTCTATCGAAAGAAGATGCAGGAAATGGGGATTACTCCCGATGACATCAATAGTATTGATGATATTGTAAAACTGCCGTTTACCACGAAACATGATTTAAGAGATAATTATCCGTTCGGACTTTGTGCCGTGCCGATGAGTCAAATTGTACGTATTCATGCTTCTTCCGGAACAACCGGAAAACCGACGGTTGTCGGATATACCCGTAAGGACTTGTCTACATGGGCGGAATGTATATCGCGTGCTTTTACCGCTTATGGAGCGGGGCGTTCTGATATTTTTCAGGTATCTTATGGATACGGACTGTTCACGGGCGGATTGGGAGCACATGCAGGAGCCGAAAATATCGGTGCTTCTGTTATTCCGATGTCCAGTGGTAACACGGAAAAACAGATAACCTTGATGCATGATTTCGGATCGACAGTGCTTTGTTGTACTCCTTCCTATGCGCTTTATCTGGCAGATGCAATCAAAGATTCCGGTTTGCCGCGTGAAGAATTCCAACTGAAAGTCGGTGCTTTCGGTGCAGAACCCTGGACGGAAAATATGCGTCATGAGATAGAAGAAAAGTTGGGAATCAAAGCATACGATATTTATGGCTTGAGTGAGATTGCCGGACCGGGTGTCGGGTACGAGTGCGAATGTCAGCACGGGACTCACTTGAATGAAGACCATTACTTCCCGGAAATCATCGACCCGAATACATTGCAACCGGTGGAATCCGGTCAAACGGGCGAACTGGTATTTACTCATTTAACCAAAGAGGGTATGCCGTTGCTTCGTTACCGTACGCGTGATTTGACGGCCTTGCATCATGATAAATGTTCCTGTGGCCGTACATTGGTACGTATGGATCGTATTTTGGGACGTAGTGATGATATGTTGATTATCCGCGGTGTGAATGTATTCCCGACGCAGATTGAATCAGTCATTCTTGAAATGGAAGAGTTTGAACCGCATTATTTGTTGATAGTAGGTCGTGAAAACAATACCGATACAATGGAACTCCAGGTTGAAGTACGTCCGGAATTCTATTCGGATGAGATCAACAAAATGCTGGCTTTGAAGAAGAAACTGGGAGGACGTTTGCAAAGCGTACTCGGACTGGGAGTCAACGTGAAACTGGTAGAGCCTCGCAGCATTGAACGCAGCGTAGGTAAAGCGAAACGTGTAATTGATAACAGAAAAATGTAAATAAGTATTAGGTATTAAGTATTAAGTATTGACCATGCGGGTGATCTTGGAACTACGGTAATACTTGTTACCTAATACCTAATGCTTGTTACCTAATACTTAATACTTATTACTTAATACTTTAATAAATATGGTAGCAAAACAACTTTCTATTTTTTTGGAAAATAAGTCAGGCCGTTTGACGGAAGTGACTGAAGTGCTGGCGAAAGAAAATATCAATCTTTCTGCCTTGTGCATTGCCGAAAATGCTGATTTTGGTATTTTGCGTGGAATTGTATCCGATCCGGATAGAGCATACAAAGCTTTAAAAGATAATCATTTTGCAGTGAATGTGACTGATGTAGTAGGTATAAGCTGTCCCAATATACCAGGTGCTTTGGCAAAAGTGCTGGGATATTTATCAGAAGAGGGCGTATTTATTGAATATATGTATTCGTTTGCCAATAATCATATTGCAAACGTAGTGATTCGCCCCAGCAACCTGGATAAGTGTATCGAGGTATTGAAAGAAAAGAAAGTCGATCTATTGGCTGCAAGTGACTTGTATAAGCTGTAAATATAACAGTGAGCAATGAATAATGAACGGTAAACAGTTGTGTTATCCAATTCAAGGACAACGCAATTGCTTACCGTTTTTACTATAAATATAGTGACGCTATCCGGTGAAGATAGCGACGGTATATGCCAACGATACCGTCACTATCCCGAACACATACCGTCACTATTGTGATTCGTTTATAATCTGCTGTTTATAGTTTGTCGTTTGTAATTCGACGTCATTTTCTCTCCTTTTGTCGATGTTTAACGCCTTTTATGTATTAAAAAACACAGATTAATTGCTAAATTCCCAGCGAATAAGTAACTTTGCGCATTATTTTTAAATAGGATGAAGAAAAATATCATTATAACTTTGCTTGCAGCGGCTACTCTTACATCATGTGGGGAGTATAATAAATTGCTGAAAAGCACCGATTACGAATACAAGTACGAAGCCGCCAAAAACTATTTTGCGAAGGGACAGTATAATCGTTCAGCTACGTTGCTGAATGAGTTGATAACCATTCTGAAAGGAACCGATAAAGCGGAAGAATCTTTGTATATGTTGGGAATGAGCTACTATAATCAGAAAGATTATCAGACAGCTGCCCAGACATTTATCACCTATTTCAATACATATCCTCGTGGTACTTTTACCGAATTGGCACGTTTCCATGCAGGTAAGGCTTTATTCCTGGATACTCCGGAACCACGTTTGGATCAGTCAAGCACTTATCAGGCTATCCAGCAGTTGCAGATGTTCATGGAGTATTTCCCGAACAGCACAAAAAAGCAGGAAGCACAGGATATGATTTTTGCTTTACAGGATAAGCTGGTTTTGAAAGAGCTTTATTCAGCAAGGCTATATTATAATCTGGGTAATTATTTAGGCAATAACTATGAGTCTTGTGTAATCACAGCTCAAAATGCATTGAAGGATTATCCTTATACTGATTATCGTGAAGAACTTTCCATTTTGGTTCTGCGTGCAAGACACGAAATGGCTATCTATAGCGTTGAAGACAAGAAGATGGATCGTTACCGCGAAACGATTGATGAATATTACGCTTTTAAGAATGAATTTCCTGAAAGTAAATATTTGAAAGAAGCCGAGAAGATATTCAATGAATCACAGAAAGTAATTAAAGACTAAATTTAAATAGATTTATGGACTACAAAAAAACGAATGCTCCTGCTACAACAGTAACCCGTGACATGATGGAACTCTGTGCTGATACAGGTAATGTTTATGAAACAGTTGCCATTATTGGTAAGCGTGCTAATCAGATCAGTGTAGAAATCAAAAACGATCTTTCTAAGAAACTGGCAGAGTTTGCTTCTTACAATGACAATTTGGAAGAAGTGTTTGAAAATAGAGAGCAAATCGAAATTTCTCGTTATTATGAGAAATTGCCGAAACCGGACTTGATTGCTACGCAAGAATACATCGAAGGGAAAATATATTATAGAAATCCGGCTAAGGAGAAAGAAAAACTTCAGTAATTTATTTTCTGACGAAGAATTTGATAGTCAAGTAGTAAGTGGGATGATGATCCCTGATCCTTATTGCTTGGCTATTATTGTTTAACTCAACTACTATTTAGAATACTTATGATTCAACGAATTCAAACTGTTTATTTATTGATTGTTGTAGGATTGCTGATTACAGCCATGTGTTTGCCGATGGGCTACTTCATTGATGCGATGGGAGAACATCCTTTTAAGGCATTAGGATTGGAAGTAAACGGTGCTATTCAGTCTACATGGGGCTTATTCGGAATTCTGATGGTTAGCACCATCGTGGCTGTGGCTACTATCTTTTTGTATAAGAACCGTATGCTGCAGATTCGTATGACAATTTTCAATAGCTTATTATTGGTAGGTTATTACATTGCTGCCCTTGCTTTTTATTTTGCATTGAAGAATGATGAAAATATGTTCCGTATAGGCTGGGCATTGTGTTTGCCGCTTGTTTCTATCATCCTGAACATACTGGTTATCCGTGCTATCGGACGGGATGAGGTGATGGTAAAAGCTGCGGATAGATTGCGATAAAAAGGGCTAAAGCCCCCAGAAATAGAAATCCCCGCTAATTCGTTTAGAGTTAGTGGGGATTTTTTTTAGTTCGTTGTGAATGAGATCTTTAAATAAGAGGTTTTAATCTCTTCCTCCTTGAAAGAGGGGTTATTTCTTCAAATCAAATAAATATGTGAGCTTTATGGTAATGGTTCCATGCGCTGCACGGGCGAAATAATCTTTCTTAGTAGTGCTGTAGAAATCAGACAGGGCAAAGTAATAACGGCCTTCAACGATGAAGCTACCAGCTTTCTTTGTTCTAAGTTCTACACCACCACCACCGGCAATACCATAGTCAAATTTATTTTGAATCTTAACTCCGTACAGGGCTTTCTGTGTATCAGATAAGCTATTCATATCAATACCTTTTATTGTTTCCGATTCACTGATTAGAAAGCTGATTTGAGGACCTGCATGGACAAAGAATTGCAATCCTCTGTCTCGTCCGAAAGCGAGGTGAGCGAGGAAAGGAATATCTATATAAGTCATTTTGCGGGTGTAAGTTTTAGTAGGGTCCTTCGAAGTGACTTCATATCCGTTGGCGTCCAGTGATATTGTTTCAAATAATTGGTCCCAGCCTCGTTGCGAGACATTCAACTCGACCTGTGCGCCACAAATCATGGCAAAATACTTCTCGGATATATAACGTGCTGTCAAACCTCCGGTAATTCCCATCAGGCTATTTTGCTTGATGGTGGGAGTAAAAGAAGCACTGTTTAAATTGACACCTCCATTGATACCTACCGATAAATTGTTTCGTGCTTCTCCGATTTGAGCGACAGCAGGAAGGGCAAATCCTGTAAGTAGGAGTGTTGCGATCAAAAATGGTTTTATCTTTATCATTTTCGTATTATTCGAAGTCAAGTTTTACTAATTCAAAATTCTTAGTGAAACGTATGAAGAACACCTTTTTATTAATAAATCCTCCCCAGTTGTTTACACGCTCGAATTTGAATCCGGTCTGGATAGGAGTCAGGTTCATTTTAGGCAGATTGTTTTCCAGTTCCGAGCCATAAAGCGATAATCCTTTCAGGAAGAAGAAGCCGGTGTCAAAACCCAGCATTGCGTAATTAGGGTATTTGCTTGCCAAATCTTTGCTATACCATTTATGGTAAGCATTGGTAAACTGCACAGCTGCCGGGAACAACGTATTCGTATAGAATGAAGAATAGAAATATACATCCAATTCAAAGAAGTTTTCCAGATGATCTCTGGTATAGGTCTGCCATTCCGGATAGCCGAACAGATGAATATTCTCTGCAGGATTCTCTCTGACTAACAGCGTCAGTTGAGGAAGTATCTTAATTAGTAAGACGTTGTTGCCTGATGTCGGAATAAAGATGTTTTCTTTATCACTGCGGAGCGCTGCTTTCAACGTTTCTTTCGTTGCGCTTTCACTGACGGTTCTCATTGGAATTCCTTTACTTTTCAACTCTTGTTTCAAGCCGCTGATAAATTCCGCTTTCTCCTTATCAACGCTCGCCGGTTCTATGAAGATAACGTTTGCATTGGGAAATTGACGGGTGAAGTGCTCGTAAACTTCTGAATATAAGTAAGATTGAGGCGTATTGATCTGATAAACAGCTGGGTTGTTGAATACCTCTTCTCCTTTTTGAGAGAAAGGAATCACCAGGCGTATGTCGTTCTTCTCTGCGAAGTCGGACAATGGCTTTATTTGATTCTGATGCATCGGACCGAAGATGATATTCATACTTTTCATCTCGTTCTTGGCAAGAATCGTATTTAATGTAGAAACCTCTTTTCCGCAATCATATACATATAGATCAAGAGAAATACCTGTACGCTTCAGACTGTCTACTGCCATCAGGAAACCTTCGTAATATTCCACCATGCGTTTGTCTTCCTGGAAAGGCAACAATAAAGCTGCTTTAATGGTAGACAGCTTTTGGGGAGTCTCTTTACTTTTGCGGAAAAGCTCGCTATTGCTGGGAGGAATAGCGTAAGGATCTTCCTTCTGTGTAGGTTGCACGGTCGTTGCTGCCGGGTAAGGGATGCAAAGGAATTGTCCCTTTTTCATGCCTTTTTTCAGTTCCGGGTTAGCTGCAATTAACTCCTGCTCGCTGATTCCATATTCACGGCTCACGCTAAAAATAGTCTCTTTGCGTTTTACCTTATGCATATCCTTGCATTTCGGCACAACAGGACCTTGAATGGTGGTCTGTTCGGTAGGCGTTTGAGTTGCAGTAGCAGTTTGCTCTTCTTTTTTCTGCGGAATCAGGATGACCTGTCCGATGCGGAAATTTTCGGCACTCAAACCGGGGTTTGCTTCACAAATATCTTTGGCGGATACATTATACATGGTTGTCAGTTTGTATAGTGTTTCTCCGGCTTGAATCGTATGGAATGTTTCTCCCTTCTGACTCTCTTTTCCCGTAGGAATTTTGATTGTCTGTCCGGCATAGATCTTTTCGTCACAGCCCGGATTCAGACGTATAATGTCTGATGTAGTGACATTATACATCTTGGAGATGGAGTATAAACTTTGTCCTTTTTCGATGGTATGCAAGAAATATGATTGGTTTTCTTGTGCATAACTGATAGCATATGAAACGCTTATAAAAAGCAAAAATAAGAATATACGGTTTATCGGTTTCATCAAATTATAACTATTGGTTCTTGAAATCAAGGAACAAAGGTACAAATAATGCCCTATATCTTCATAAGATTTGAGTTAAGAAAATAATATTGTGCTTTTTTAGGAGCATATTTCGGGCGGAAACATTAATTTTGCAACATTTATGGAAGGATATGAATATGCAGGAAACAGAATATATTAATGTGTACGGTGCGCGCGTGCACAATTTAAAGGATATTGATGCCGAAATTCCCCGTAACAGTTTGACTGTTATCACCGGATTGAGCGGTAGTGGAAAATCTTCTTTAGCCTTCGATACGATTTTTGCCGAAGGACAGCGTCGTTATATCGAAACTTTTTCAGCGTATGCCCGTAACTTCTTGGGCAATCTGGAACGTCCGGATGTCGATAAGATAACAGGTTTGAGTCCGGTTATCTCCATTGAACAGAAAACAACGAATAAAAATCCCCGTTCTACCGTAGGAACGACTACGGAGATATATGATTATCTCCGTTTGCTGTATGCCCGTGCGGGAGTGGCTTATTCGTATCTGTCGGGTGAGGAGATGGTGAAATATACCGAAGAGCAGATTCTGGACTTGATTCTGAAAGATTATAAAGGAAAGAAAATATATCTGCTGGCTCCGCTAGTTCGTTCACGTAAGGGACATTACAGGGAACTTTTCGAACAAATACGTAAAAAAGGATACCTGTATGTGCGGGTGGACGGAGAAGTGCGTGAAATCACGCATGGTATGAAACTCGACCGCTATAAAAATCACGATGTAGAAGTGGTTATTGATAAATTAGTGGTAGCGGAGAAAGATGACCGGCGCTTGAAACAGAGTGTGGCAACCGCTATGCGCCAGGGAGATGGGTTGATGATGATTCTGGATGCCCAATCTGAAAGTATCCGTCATTATAGTAAGCGGCTCATGTGTCCCGTCACCGGATTGTCTTATCGTGAACCGGCTCCGCATAACTTCTCATTCAATTCACCGCAAGGAGCATGTCCGAAGTGTAAGGGATTGGGAGTAGTCAATCAGATTGATGTGGACAAAGTGATTCCCGATCGTGAACTTTCCATTTATGAAGGAGCGATAGCACCTTTGGGAAAATATAAGAATGCGATGATTTTCTGGCAAATCGGTGCTTTGCTCGAGAAGTACGACGCAACACTGAAAACTCCGATAAAGGAGTTACCGGACGATGCGATTGATGAAGTCTTGTACGGTTCTGATGAACGGATTAAAATCAAGAGTTCGCTGATCGGTACTTCCTCCGATTACTTTGTTACTTACGAAGGAGTGGTGAAGTATATTCAGATGTTGCAGGAAAAGGATGCTTCTGCAACAGCACAGAAATGGGCGGAACAATTTGCCAAAACAACGGTTTGTCCCGAATGTAAAGGGGCTCGTTTGAATAAAGAAGCTTTGCATTTTCGTATCCATGATAAGAATATCAATGAGTTGGCGAATATGGACATCAACGAGTTGTACGACTGGTTGATGAAGGTGGATGAGTTCCTGTCCGATAAGCAGAAGAAAATATCGGTGGAGATTCTGAAAGAGATTCGCACACGTTTGAAGTTCTTGCTGGACGTGGGTCTGGATTATCTGGCATTGAATCGTAGCTCTGTTAGTCTTTCCGGTGGTGAGAGTCAGCGTATCCGCTTGGCTACACAGATTGGTTCGCAATTAGTGAATGTACTTTATATTCTCGACGAGCCGAGTATCGGTCTGCATCAGCGTGATAATCTGCGTCTTATCAACTCGTTGAAAGAACTCCGCGACATGGGGAACTCCGTGATTGTAGTGGAACATGATAAGGATATGATGCTGGCTGCCGATTATGTCATCGATATGGGTCCGAAAGCCGGACGTCTCGGAGGCGAAGTCGTTTTCGCCGGAACCCCGCAGGAGATGCTGAATACAGATACGATGACTTCGCAATATCTGAATGGCAAGATGAAGATAGAAATCCCTGCCAAGCGTAGAAAAGGAAATGGGAAATCTATCTGGCTGAAAGGAGCGAAGGGGAATAACCTGAAGAATGTAGATGTTGAATTTCCGTTGGGTAAACTGATTTGCGTAACTGGTGTATCAGGAAGTGGAAAATCCACCTTGATTAATGAAACTTTGCAACCGATTCTTTCACAGAAGTTCTATCATTCTTTACAAGATCCTTTGGAATACGATTCGATTGAAGGGTTGGAAAATATAGATAAGGTAGTAGATGTGGATCAATCACCTTTGGGACGTACGCCACGCTCCAATCCTGCGACTTATACCGGTGTGTTTTCTGATATCCGTAACCTGTTTGTGGGTCTGCCGGAAGCTAAGATTCGCGGTTATAAACCGGGACGTTTCTCCTTTAATGTTGCAGGTGGGCGTTGTGAAGCATGTACGGGAAATGGTTATAAGACGATTGAAATGAATTTTCTTCCTGATGTATATGTGCCTTGTGAGGTTTGTCACGGTAAACGTTATAACCGGGAAACACTGGAAGTACGTTTCAAGGGAAAATCAATTGCCGATGTACTTGACATGACGATCAACCGTGCTGTGGAATTCTTTGAAAATGTGCCGCAAATCTTGAATAAGATTAAAGTCTTGCAGGATGTCGGACTCGGATATATAAAACTGGGACAATCTTCTACCACTCTTTCCGGCGGAGAAAGCCAGCGTGTGAAACTGGCAACGGAGCTATCAAAAAGAGATACGGGCAAAACTCTTTATATCCTTGACGAACCGACTACCGGACTTCATTTTGAAGATATCCGTGTATTGATGGGAGTATTGAATAAGCTTGTAGATAAAGGTAATACTGTTATCGTCATCGAGCACAATCTGGATGTGATTAAAATGGCGGATTATATTATCGATATGGGCCCTGAAGGTGGTAAGGGCGGGGGAGAACTCCTTAGTTACGGAACACCGGAAGAAGTTGCGAAGAGCCCTAAAGGATATACACCTAAGTTTCTTCGCGAAGAGCTGGGTCTCTAATTTAAATCATAGAGTGCCAACTTATCGGACAATCTTCGATGAGTTGGCACTTATCATATCATATTCTTTATTTATCAGATACAGAACTTATAAATACAACGAAAATGAAAATCAATAAAACAAATGCCGCACGGCTGTTAGATAAGGCTAAGATAGCCTATGAATTAATTCCCTACGAAGTAGATGAAAACGACTTGAGTGCTGTTCATGTGGCAGCAAGTTTAGGAGAGAACATCGAGCAGGTCTTTAAAACGCTTGTTCTGCACGGCGATAAAAGCGGATATTTTGTCTGTGTCATTCCGGGAGAACATGAAGTTGATTTGAAACTGGCAGCTAAAGCCTCGGGTAACAAGAAGTGCGAGTTGATTCCCGTAAAAGAACTTCTGCCACTTACCGGATATATCCGGGGAGGTTGTTCGCCGATCGGTATGAAAAAGCATTTTCCTACTTATATTCATGAAACCAGCCAGCAATTTCCGTATATTTATGTAAGTGCCGGTGTACGGGGACTTCAGATAAAAATAGCTCCGGAAGATTTGATTCGTGAATCCAGGGCGGAAATTTGTCGTTTATTTGAGGAGTAGTTTAACAAATCATTGTGCAAAAACTCGAGAAAAAGTATATATTTGCAAAATATATGTGGTATCGACCATTAAATCATTAATTTAATAATTTATATTCTATGTTTAACAAACACCCTAAAGGACTGATAGCAGCCGCTTTAGCCAATCTAGGTGAGCGTTTTGGCTTTTATACTATGATGGCTATCCTTGTGCTTTTCTTGCAAGCCAAGTTTGGAATGAATGGAAAAGAAGCAGGATTTATTTACTCAACTTTTTATTTTTCTATTTACATTTTGGCGTTGGTCGGAGGTATTATTGCCGATAAGACGAGGAACTACAAAGGAACTATTTTCACAGGAATTGTGTTAATGGCAGTTGGTTATTTATTATTGGCTATTCCATCTAAGACTCCGGTAGATAACAAGATGCTCTATCTGGTTATTACTTGTGCTAGTTTGTTTGTTATTGCATTTGGAAACGGATTATTTAAAGGAAATTTGCAGGCATTGGTAGGACAGATGTACGATAATCCTCAATATGCCAACATGCGTGACTCCGGTTTCTCTTTATTTTATATGTTTATTAATATCGGTGCTATTTTTGCTCCGTTTGCAGCTGTAGGCGTGCGTAACTGGTGGTTATCTACTTTCGGTTATAATTATGATGCTGATCTTCCTGCTTTGTGCCATGGTCAATTAGCAGGTACTTTGTCGCCTGAAGCTACTGAAACTTATCATACCTTAGTTACCAAAGCTTCTACTGCTCCTGTACAAGACTATACGGCTTTCGCTTCAGATTATTTGAATGTCTTTACTACTGGATTCCATTACGCATTCGGGGTAGCTATTATTGCTATGGCTATTTCTTTAACCATTTATTGGTTGAATAAGAAAAACTTCCCGGATCCCAGCAAAAAGACCGTTGCTTCTTCAGCATCTTCTACAGTTGTAGAAATGAGTGCACAGGAAGTAAAACAACGTATGTATGCTCTGTTTGCTGTATTTGGTGTTGTTATTTTCTTTTGGTTTTCATTCCATCAAAATGGTCTGACTTTGACTTATTTTGCGAAAGAATATACTGACTTGAATCTGTTTGGTATGCCTATTTCAGCAGAGCTCTTCCAATCGTTAAATCCATTTTTTGTAGTGTTCCTGACTCCGGTGATTATGGCTATTTTTGCAAGTCAGCGTAGACGTGGTAAAGAGCCTTCGACTCCTAAAAAGATTGCCATCGGTATGGGAATTGCTGCATTGGCATTTATTGTAATGGCAGTCGGATCTTATTTTGCTAATTTGCCGTTGCATGAGGATATTGTAGCTGTTGGAACTTCACCAGTGAAAGTTACTCCATTTTTATTGATGCTGACCTATCTGATCTTAACAGTAGCTGAACTGTATATCTCTCCATTGGGAATTTCATTTGTATCTAAGGTTGCTCCTCCTAAATATCAAGGTATTATGCAAGGAGGATGGCTGGGAGCAACAGCACTGGGTAATCAGTTGCTAGTGATTGGTGCTATCCTGTACGAATCAATTCCTATTTGGATGACATGGACTGTGTTTGTTGTAGCTTGTACGATTTCAATGTTTACAATGATTTTCATGTTAAAATGGCTGGAACGTGTAGCGAAATAAAATCTTGCCATTAACTAAATAAACAAAATGCCCCGGAACAAGTATCATAAATGTTCCGGGGCATTTTGTTTGTATATCAAATATCCAGTCCCATAATATAATCATTCATATAATACCCGTTACCAATCGGGAAATCACCTTCCCGCAACTTTCTCATTCCCATGTGCTCGTAAAACTGCAAAGCCTTATTATTACGATTTACGTTGAGCTCCATCAAACAAGGTTCCGGGTGTATTTCTTTGATACACTTGATTGCTTCCTTGAATAAAAAACTGCCGCAATGCGTGCCCTGAAAACGGGGGAGGACATATATCTTCTGAAGATGGAATACATCCTTTTCCTGTTGTTGAATGTAAACGTATCCGCATGGTTCATTCTCTTTATAAGCAATGGAGTACACATGTCCCTCTTCCTCCATTTGTTTGCGCACATTGGAAGGTGCATACATCCAGTCCATCATATAATCCAGTTGTTCGGGAGATAAAATTTCCTTGTAGGTGGCGGGGAATACCTCCTTTGCCATCTTATGAATAAGCTCGCAATCGGCTACCGTTGCTTTTCGAATTGTAAACATACGTATTTTCTATTTCTTGGTTTAACGGGCACAAATATAGCCATTATTTCTTTTTATAATAAGGTGGAGAGTCTCTAATGTTTTAATTATTATTAATTTATAGTACTTTGTAATGCAAGGTACTAAAGTAATGCATATATTTGTGCATCTAAAAGAAGTGAATAATGAAAGTAGACAATGTAAAATCACAGATGAGGAAAGGCATGCTTGAATATTGTATCATGCTTTTGTTGCACAAGGAGCCCGCTTATGCTTCTGATATTATTCAGAAATTGAAAGAAGCCCAACTGATCGTAGTTGAAGGCACCTTGTATCCATTGCTTACCCGTCTGAAAAATGATGACCTGTTAAGTTATGAGTGGGTGGAATCTACCCAGGGACCTCCCCGCAAATACTATAAACTCACTGAACAAGGAGAAGTCTTTTTGGGAGAGCTGGAAATTTCCTGGAAAGAACTTAACGATACAGTGAATCATATAGCCAATAGATAATCCGAAAAAGAAGAAATAAAAATGAAAAAGACATTGACCATAAATTTAGGAGGAATTGTCTATCATATAGATGACGATGCCTACCGATTGTTAGATAATTATCTGTCTAATTTGAAGCATTACTTTCGTAAACAGGAGGGTGCGGAAGAGATCGTAAACGATATTGAGATGCGTATTGCCGAACTGTTTGCAGAGAAAGTAACTGAAGGAAAACAGGTCATCACAGTTTCGGATGTAGAAGAAATTATCGCCCGTGTCGGCAAACCGGAAGACTTTGGAATTGCTGATGAGGATATGGACTCACAGAAAAGAACGGAACAAACATCGTCCGCTAATCAAGGCAGTACGCAAACCGCTGCTCAACGCCGCTGGTTTCGTGATCCGGATAATAAATTGTTGGGAGGCGTAGCGGCAGGATTGGCAGCTTACTTCGGTTGGGACATCACATTAGTGCGTATATTGATGATTATCCTTGTATTTGTACCTTATTGCCCGATGATTATACTTTATATTATCGGATGGATCGTTATTCCGGAAGCCCGTACTGCCGCGGAAAAATTGAGTATGCGTGGAGAAGCAGTGACCATTGAGAATATTGGCAAAACAGTGACAGACGGTTTCGAACGTGTAGCGGACGGAGTTAACAACTATATGAACTCCGGCAAACCTCGTACCTTTCTTCAAAAGATAGGCGATGTATTTGTTTCCATTGCTGCTGTTCTCTTTAAAATATTTCTGGTAGCTCTTGTCATTCTCTGCTGCCCTGTCTTGTTCGTACTGGCCGTTGTACTGGTAGCACTGGTGTTTGCAGCAATTGCCGTGGCAGTTAGCGGAGGAGCACTGCTTTACGAGATGCTGCCTGCCATCGACTGGATGCCGGTTGCTTCCGTATCTCCAATGATGACACTGCTAGGTACGATTGCCGGAGTTGCCCTCATCGGCATTCCGTTAGGAGCTTTCTTGTATACTATCTTGCGGCAATTATTCCATTGGTCACCGATGGGAACGGGTTTGAAATGGTCGCTATTGATTCTATGGATATTGGGTGCAGTCATAATGATTATTAATCTTTCAGCTCTTGGCTGGCAACTGCCTTTGTATGGCTTGCACTGCTCTTAACGAAGTCTCATTCTATTAAAAAAGGATAATATTTATTCCTTTATAAGTAAATGTACCCCGATAGTGTGTCCGGGGTACATTTTTTGTTTACTCTAATTCATCGTAAATCGAGAAATTTTTAGTAAGTTTGTAAATACGTATTCAGGAAATAAAAATGGGTGAACATATATGTTTTAGGAGAAATGAACGTTTAGCGACAGTCAACCCTTATTGGAGAGGAAATCCGATGGTGCGCGGGCGTTTTTTTAATCGGCAGCATCGCTTCCGTCCGGGGATGGGGAGTGTACTGAAATGGCGTCTTTCGTCCAATCCCCAACGCAAAGAGAAGAAAACGGTGAAATGGGATCCAAAGGTTTGTTATCTCCGTTCATTGGATGCAGTGGTGGGAGATTCCCTGATATGGCTCGGACATAATTCTTTCTTTCTCCAGTTAGCAGGTAAACGAATCATGTTCGATCCTGTGTTCGGCAGTATTCCTTTTGTGAAGAGACAGAGCGAGTTTCCCGCTAATCCTGACATATTTACGGGGATTGATTATCTACTTGTCAGCCATGACCATTTCGATCATTTGGATAAACAGAGTATAGCCCGTTTACTGAAGAATAACCCGCAAATGAAACTTTTCTGCGGCTTAGGAACCGGTGAACTGATTCAGGGATGGTTCCCTGAAATGAAAGTGATTGAAGCCGGATGGTATCAACAGATGGAAGATGAAGGGTTGAAGATCACGTTTCTGCCGGCACAACACTGGAGCAAACGTTCCGTACGTGATGGTGGCCAGCGACTGTGGGGAGCTTTCATGTTGCAAGGAAATGGAATTTCTCTTTATTATAGCGGTGATACAGGTTATTCCAGTCACTTCCGTGAGATTCCCGATCTGTTCGGAGCACCGGATTATGCTTTGTTAGGCATCGGGGCATACAAACCTCGCTGGTTTATGCGTCCCAATCATATATCGCCTTACGAATCATTGACTGCCGCCGAGGAAATGCATGCTGGGCTTACCATTCCCATGCATTATGGCACATTTGATTTGTCTGACGAGCCTTTGCATGATCCCCCGAAAGTCTTCGCAACAGAGGCTAAGAAACGGAAGATTCCGGTGAAGATTCCCTATTTGGGAGAGATTGTGAAATTGAATAAACAGAAATAATTAGATAAGTACCTGCCATGAATTAATCGTTATTTTTCTAGGTACGGATTTCACGGTTTTTAGTGTTGTTATTGTTGCAAAGTAACCGTGTTAATCTGTGTAATCCGTGCCTAAATTATTATATAAACTAATTATGAATACATATTTACGAATAAAGAGATGAAGAAATTAGAAGTAAAAGATTTGAAAGAAAACTTTTTCGAAGCGATCGGAAAAGAGTGGATGCTGGTTACAGCCGGAACAAAAGAGAAGTTTAACACGATGACAGCAAGTTGGGGTGGCATCGGCTGGTTGTGGAATAAACCGGTTGCTTTCGTTTTTATCCGTCCCGAACGGTATACATACGAGTTTGTAGAGAAGAACGATTACCTGACACTTTCTTTCTTAGGAGAAGAAAATAAGAAAATTCACGCTGTTTGTGGTTCCAAGTCGGGACGTAATATAGATAAAGTAAAAGAAACCGGATTGAAACCTGTATTTACAGAAAAAGGAAATGTCCTGTTCGAGCAGGCACGTTTGAGTCTGGAATGTAAGAAACTTTATGCTGACACTATCAAACCGGAATGTTTTCTGGATAAAGAATCAATAGAGAAGTGGTACGGTGGTGCTCATGGAGGTTTCCATAAGATGTATATTGTAGAAATTGAAAATATTTATTCGGAGTAAATTTAGCGAACTTTTTTATAATTTTAGCCGATTTTGATGAATGCAATGGAGAAGCCCCTGAACTCAAAAGATTGAGAACAGGGGCTTCTTTTAGTTTATTATGTTTATTCTACTATGTAATTAACGTAAAATTTTATTTAGACGGAGCTTTTTTCACCCATTTGTCCAACCATTCAAAGAATGTGCGTTGCCATAGAACCCCATTCTGTGGCTTCAATACCCAGTGGTTTTCATCCGGATAAATTAGCAGCTCTGCAGGAACACCACGCATCACGGCAGCATCAAAAGCAGCCATAGCCTGATTAGCCAGGATACGGTAGTCTTTTTCTCCATGGATACAGAGAATAGGAGTATCCCATTTCTCTACGAATAGGTGAGGAGAGTTGGCAAACGTACGCTGTGCCACCGGATTCTGTTTTTCCCAGTATGCGCCTCCCATATCCCAGTTGGCAAACCATTTTTCTTCAGTTTCCAGATATTGCATTTCCATGTTGAAGATACCATCATGAGCAATGAACGCTTTGAACCGTTTGTCGTGATGTCCGGCCAACCAATATACGGAGAATCCTCCGAAGCTGGCACCTACGCATCCCAGACGATCTTTGTCCACATACGGCTCTTTTGCCATTTCATCGATAGCAGTGAAGTAATCCTTCATACACTGGCCACCGTAATCGCCGCTAATCTGTTCGTTCCATTCCACACCGAATCCCGGCAAACCGCGACGGTTCGGAGCAACGATGATATAATCATTAGCTGCCATAATCTGGAAGTTCCAGCGATAAGACCAGAACTGGCTTACCGGACTCTGCGGACCTCCTTCGCAGAACAGTAAAGTCGGATATTTCTTGTTCGGATCAAACTGTGGAGGATAAATCACCCATGTCAACATCTGTTTACCATCTGTTGTTTTCATCCAGCGACCTTCCACTTTACCCATTTCCAACTGGTCATAGATTTGTTTGTTCTCCTGTGTCAGTTGAGTGGTAGAACCATCCAGTGCCACAGAGTAAATCTCATCCCCCATACTCATTGAATGACGTTTCGCAATCAGCTTATCTCCGAAAAGAGCTACCCCTTCGTAATCATACATTCCTGAAGTAATAGCCTTTACCGAATCATTTGCCAGGTCAAGCGCATAAATTTGTGATTCTCCATGCCATACACCTGTGAAATAGATCACTTTAGCATCTGCTCCCCAGACAAAAGCATCCACATTCGATTCGAATGCCTTACTCACAAAACGCTTCTCGCCAGTTTCCAGGTTCATGATGAACAGACGGTTCAGATCAGCTTCGTATCCGTCACGTTCCATGCTCTGCCAGGCAATATACTTGCCGTCCGGTGAGTATTGTGGGTTGGTATCATATCCTTTGTTCTCTTCAGTAATATTTTCTGTTTTCTTAGTATTCAAGTCATAGATATAAATATCAGAGTTGGTAGAAATCGCATATTCCAGTCCTGTCTTTTTACGGCAAGTGTAAGCCACTTTGTCCGAAGTCATATTCCAGGCAAGTTGCTCAATGCCACCCCAAGGCTTCATCGGACTTTCATACGGTTCGTCGTTCAGAATATCCACGATATTGGAAATGCCGTTACCATCAAAGTCGGCAACAAAAGGATGCGGAGCGGTCGTCACCCATTCATCCCAATGTTTGTACATCAGGTCGGTAACGATGATACCGGTAGCTTTCGGCAGGTCCGGATACTTATCAACAGTGCTTTCTTTCGTCTTTACTTGTGAAATAAACAGCAGTTTTTTGCCATCCGGTGAGATGGAATATCCTTCAATATCTCCGTCGTAGTTGGTCAGCTGCTTGCGCCCGCTACCATCCGGATTCATTTCATAAAGCTGGCTGCTTCCGTTGTCATTACTTAAGAATGCCAGTTTAGTGCCTCCCTTAATCCAAGTCACCTCATTTTCCTGATACGGGGTATGAGTGATTTGTTGATTTTCGCTTCCATCTGCGTTCATCACGAAAACTTCGCGGTTACTCTTGTTTTCCGGTACGCTGTAATACGCTACCGTATACGCAATTTTCTTTCCGTCGGGCGATACGGCGAATCCGCCGATACGTCCCATAGCCCAAAGTGCTTCGGGAGTCATGCGCTTCCCTTCGATCTTAATATCCGATTTCTCGATAAGCACCTGATCTGTCTTGCCTGCGTCTTTGGTTCCTCCGCAGGCAGCTAACAACATTGCTGCCGACATCATAATTAAATTAGCTTGTCTCATATATTTTATAAAATGTTTATTTTCTTGCGAAGATAGTGAAAAAAGGATTTAAATCTTCTTTTTCTGCCAGTTTCCTTTCTTCATATACCAGTAGCAGAACATCAGCGTGAAAATACCATATACGCATTCCGTTGTCCAGGCAAATGCGACGTCCATCCGCAGGTACATGATGAAATATGCAGAGTATGTGACGTAGATAGCCAATACACAAAGTTCCATAGCCAGTGCAGTCCGCGTATTCCCTGTACCTGATACCGATTGGAAATAAACATTGGCAGGCACCAGCACCAGATAGGCAGAACACAATACCCATAGTGAAGGCACGGATGCTGCTCTCAAATCCGGCATATCTGTATAAATACGTAGGATCAGATCCGGAAATAGACAGAAGAATATCAGAATTGGCAATACAAATATATATCCAATGCGAATGTGCTGCCTGATAGTACCCCGTACACAATCCTGTTCACCTGCACCGATCAGATTGCTGACCAATGAACCACAGGTGGATGCAAATGCCATTGCAATCATAAACGGGATTCCCGATACGTTTCGGATAATGTTCGCGATTGCCAAAGAGCGCTCTCCCAAATGTTCCACAAATAGAAAGAACATAAACCAGGTAGACAAAGAAACAAAGTTCTGAATCATTGTCCACACAGAAACATTCAGTATTCGTTTCAGTGTTTTCCCTTGGAACTTAGGCAGTATATTCAATGCATACTTCCTGCAGTCAATCCGCTTCCAGGTATAGATGATAAAGAAAATCACCGATACCATTTCAGCCAGCGAAGAGCCGATAGCAGCACCGGCAATTCCCAATTGCGGGAAACCGAATTTACCGAAAATCAGGATATAATTGAATACCACATTCGAAAGTACCATCACAATAGAGTTCAAAGTCAGCGTCTTGGTTTGTGTCGTACCTACAAAGAAGGCGCGGAACATGACCATGATAAAAGAGAAGAAGAACCCGTACACACGCCAGTGAATATAACTCTCGGCTGCATCGTAAATGTGAGGAGACGAAATGATATTCTTGAGGATATATGGTGAGAATACGATGGAGAACGTGAATAAAATCACTGCCATGGCAAGCAGGAAATATATGCCCTGATAAAAAATGGGTCCGATTTCCTTGTAGTTTCCTTCTCCATTGCGACGCGCAATTAATATCTGGGCACCGATGCTGAAACCGAATGCCATCATGAAAATGGCAAGGTAATATACACCTGCAATGGCGGAAGCACCTAATTCGATTTCTCCGACACGTCCCAGAAAAGCAGTGTCCGTCATACCAATCATCTGTTCCATAATCAGACTGATTAGGATAGGGTAGGAGATTGTCCAGATTTGTTTATAAGAATATTTAGTTTTCATCTTATTTTATTTTTTAGAGAAAGAAAGCCGGGCAACCAAAATAGGATGTCCGGCTTTCTTAGAATATGATTCAGGAATTACTCCTTATTTTTTATTCTGTCTTTGCTGCTGCAATTGCTCTTGTTGCTTTTGCATCGCCTCCAGGCGAGCAGCAAATCCGGTCTTTTTCATTTGTTTCGGGTCTTTCTTTTTCGCTTCAAGAATAGCCAACAATTTAGTTTCGTCAGTCGTTCTACGAAGCAGAATCATAGTACCCACACTAATCAGCGTTGACACGAAGTAGTAATAGTTCAAACCTGACGGATAATCATTCAAGACGAACAAGAACATAATCGGCATCAGATACATCATCCATTTCATGGCCGCCATTTGTGGCTGCGCTCCGGTATCCTGCATAGACATTGTGTACTTTGTGTTCAAGATGTTTGTCAACGTCATCAGCAAGCAGAACAAGCTAAGGTGATTGCCAAGGAACGGGATATGGAACGGGAATGTGATGATAGCGTCATAAGTAGAAAGGTCGTCCGCCCACAAGAAACTCTGTTGACGCAGTTCGATAGCACTCGGCACGAACATAAACAAAGCCATCAGGATAGGGAACTGCAATAACATCGGCAGACAGCCACCCATCGGGCTTACCCCGTATTGGCTGTAAAGGCTCATCACCTCCTGCTGTTTCTTCATTGCATCTTCCTGCTTGGGATATTTCTTGTTGATTTCATCAATTTTCGGTTTCAATACACGCATCTTGGCAGAAGACATGTACGTTTTCCAGGTAGCCGGATAAACCAGCACTTTCACCATAATAGTCAGAATCAACAGAACGATACCCATGCTCAATCCCCAGCCGGACAACCAGTCGAATACGTTGATCGTGATAAACTGGTTAATCCAGCGAATCAGCGGCCAACCCAGGTAAACCAGTCGGTGAAGCTCCCATTTCTCGTCACGTCCTTTATCCAGCGCTTTCAACGTCTTGAAGTGGTTCGGACCGAAGTAGAAGTACATCTCTGTCGGTTCCTTGCCTGACGGATCAAAGAAAGTATTCATTTCAGCAGAATAATCTTTGATATATCCGCTTCCCTGTTGTTCCATTCTTGACTTAACGGAAACCTTGTCGAAATCCTGTTCAGCGATAAATACAGACGAGAAGAACTGATTCTTGAAGGCTACCCAATCAATGCGTCCCGGCAAATCCTGACTGTCATCTTTGGCAGCAGACAAGTTGTCTACATTGTCACCTGTTACTTTATAAGTCAGTTCCGACAGACGATTCTCATAAGTGAATCCTTTTTCCAGTTGGCGGGCACGTTGTGACCAGTCGATGTCCACATACTTAGTACTAGCCAACTTGTCTTCCATGCCTGTCGCTTTGATTTCAAAGTTCATCAGGTAGCTATCCGGTTTCAGCGTATAGATGAAATCGATATAGCTTGCGCTATCCGCAGCCAGGCGCATTGTAACACTACTGTCCGTCTTGTTCACAGCTTCAAAGAAATAATCTTTGGTCTGGATGGCTCCTGCCTTGTTGTAAAAGTTGAAGTTCATCGAAGCATCGTCACCGTCGAACAACATGACCGGCGTCTTTTTGTCTTGTGCCATATAATCTTTCAGCATGGCTGAATAGACACGTCCGCCTTTGGTTGTGAAAGTGATTTCCGCTACATTATTCTGGATGCTGATTTTAGAGTCGGTTCCATGCAAGGCATTGAAAAACAAAGCAGAAGAATCGGCAGCCGATGCCACCTCTTTTTGACTGTTAGCCAGTGCAGCTTCCGTTTTAGCCTTCAACGCTTCCTCCTGCTGCTGTACCACGGCAATAGAATCGTAGTATTTCTTTTGCGCAGCTATCTGTTCCTCGCTTGGACGGCTCAAAAAACTGAATCCTACCAATAATATACCTATCAGAACGAGACCTGTGATGGTGTTTTTATCCATTCTTATTTTAATTACAAATTATATAAATTACAAACTACCGGTTGTTTACCACGTATCGTTAGCCGTTCACCGTTGCTTTTTCGTTTTCGATGGCAGCTTTCACAAATGCAACGAACAACGGATGAGGGTTCAGTACCGTACTGCCATATTCCGGATGGAACTGTGTACCGACAAACCATTTCAAAGTCGGAATTTCAACGATTTCTACCAGATCCGATTCAGGGTTGATACCTACACATTTCATGCCGGCAGCTTCATATCGGTCTTTATAATCATTGTTGAACTCATAGCGATGGCGGTGACGTTCCTGAATATGTTCCTGTCCGTAAGCCTGATATGCTTTCGAACCTTTCTGCAATACACATTCGTAAGCGCCCAGACGCATCGTACCACCCATATTGGTGATTGCTTTCTGTTCTTCCATGATATCAATCACGTTGTGCGGAGTCTTTTCATCCATTTCACGTGAGTTGGCATCAGTGTATCCCAGTACGTTGCGGGCAAACTCAATAGCAATACATTGCATACCCAGACAAATACCGAAAGTCGGAATGTCATGTGTACGTGTATATTTGATAGCGACAAACTTGCCGTCGATACCCCGTTGACCGAATCCCGGACCAATCATTACGCCCGCCATACCTTTCAAAGCTTCAGCTACATTCTCATCTGTCAGTTTCTCGCTGTTTACGAAATGAACTTCCACTTTGCGGTCATTGTAAGTACCCGCTTGCGATAAAGCTTCACGGATAGATTTGTAAGCATCCTGCAAATCGTATTTTCCAACCAGTGCAATATTGATCGGTTCTTTAGTCTCTGCAGCGTGACGACGTTCCAGGAATTTACGCCATGGGCCGAGTCCCGGAGTTTCTCCTACCGGCAGTCCCATCTTTTCGAGGATAGTGCTGTCCAGCCCTTGCGCTTGCATCAGGATAGGTACTTCGTAGATTGTTTCCGCGTCGATAGACTGCACGACGGCTTTATCGTCTACATTACAGAATTGTGCCACTTTCTTACGCAATCCGTCACTTAGCGGATGCTCGGCACGCAGTACCAGTACATCCGGCTGAATACCCACACTTTGGAGTTCCTTTACAGAATGTTGCGTTGGTTTTGTTTTCAATTCTCCGGCAGCAGCAAGATAAGGAACATAGGTCAAGTGTACGCAAAGAGCGTTCTTACCGAGTTCCCATTTCAACTGACGGATACTTTCGAGGTAGGGGAGTGATTCGATGTCACCTACCGTACCACCGATTTCAGTAATCACAAAATCAAACTTGTATTTATTACCAAGCAGTTTTACATTCCGTTTGATCTCGTCTGTGATGTGAGGAATCACCTGGATCGTTTTACCCAGATAATCTCCACGACGTTCCTTGTCAATGACGCTCTTGTAGATACGTCCCGTAGTAATGTTGTTCGCCTTTGTCGTTTGTATACCCAGGAATCGCTCATAGTGTCCCAAGTCGAGGTCGGCTTCGTGTCCGTCTACGGTTACATAGCACTCTCCGTGCTCATAAGGATTCAATGTTCCCGGGTCGATGTTGATATACGGGTCAAACTTCTGGATGGTTACATTATAACCTCTTGCTTGCAGCAACTTACCGATGGATGATGAGATGATCCCTTTTCCTAAAGAAGAGGCAACACCACCGGTGACGAAAATATACTTTGTTTCTCCCACAGCTATAACTGTTTTAATAATTGTTTACTTAGTAGTATTCTTACGAACTTAAAAACCGCAAAATTATAAAAAAAGAGGAAGATTACAGTCTTTCCTCTCCACAATTTTATTAAAAAATGCAATTTTGAAAGAATCCTATGATTTCTAAACAAAATAATGTAGCTTTGCAGCCTAAACCATAGACAAATATGATGAGAATTACTACTTTATGTTCAGCGTTTATCCTGTCAATCTTATCGTTATCGCTTTTTGCACAGGAATCTGTCGATCCCTCTCCACTTCCGACTGACTCTCTGCAGCCTGCTCCTGAAGTGATTAAACCTGCCAAAACGGTTAAATCTTCAACAGTTGTGGCAAAAGCCAGAGTTGTGAAAGCAGATACGCTTTCGGCGGAGCTTCAGAAATATTTGATGCTTAAACTTAATATGTCGGGGCCGACTCCGAAACTGGATACCGTTTCTTATTTATATAATAAGTATGTCGCGCAATTAGATTATTTGAACGACCTGTCTGTGCCGCCACGTTATATTCCGTCCGATCCCGATTATTTCCGTCTGTTCACACCATTAGCATATTATTATGCTCCGATGGCACAATATTCGAAATTGGAATGGAAACCTATGCAATGGGACACCACTCCTCAACTGACAGCGGAACTTCTGCCTTATGATACCCTGGCATTTACCAAAACCCAGCGTGCCGAGAAAATAGTGAACAGTGCATTGATGGATCTTTATTTGGAACGTCCGAACTTGGTTGTCACTACAGAAGACCGCATCATGAGTCGTGATGTATTCCGTCACGATGTGAAGCCGAAAATATCTCCCAAAGCAAACGTTATTCATCTGTTTCAACCGGAAAATATGGATGATAATGTAGGGAAAGCCAATATGAAGATTAGTCGGCCGAACTGGTGGGTGACCGGAGGTAACGGATCGTTGCAGATTAGCCAGAACCACCTTTCGGATAACTGGTATAAGGGAGGTGAAAGTAACTTCTCCGGATTAGCCACTTTTCAGATTTTTGCCAACTATAATGACAATGAAAAGGTGCTGTTTGAGAACCAGCTGGAAGCTAAAGTAGGTATGACTTCCACTCCGTCAGATGAATACCATAAATATCTGTTCAATACAGACCAATTTCGTTTGTATAATAAATTAGGTTTGAGAGCTTTCAAGAATTGGTATTATACCATTTCGTCCGAGTTTAAGACACAGTTTTTCAATGGATATAAAGCTAACAGCGAAGAATTGGTTTCATCTTTCATGTCTCCGGCAGATTTGGCGGTCAGTGTCGGTATGGATTATAAATTGAGTAAGAAGAAATTTAATCTTTCTGTGTTTATGGCGCCGTTGACTTATAATTTGCGTTATATCGGTAATTCTGAAGTAGACGAAACAAAGTTTGGCTTAGACAAAGGAAAATGCTCTAAAAACGACTTTGGTTCCCAGTTGCAATCCACATTGAACTGGACCATCATCTCTGCAGTAACTTTAGAGTCTCGTCTCAATTATCTGACCAACTATCATTGGGTACGTGTAGAATGGGAAAATACATTCAACTTCGTTTTGAACCGTTATCTTTCTACCAAGCTCTATATACATACCCGTTTTGACGATAGCTCGAAACCGACTGAAGGAGACAGCTTCTTCCAGTTGAAAGAATTGCTTAGCTTCGGTATCAATTATAAGTGGTAAGTAAATCGAAAGAATAGAAATCAGGCGCGGAATTTCCGCGCCTGATTTGTTTAGGGATGTTGTACAAAATATGGGTGGTAAAATAGAACCAATGTGATAGCGGATTTTTCACGTCCAAGATAGTCTTAACTGTATATTTCTATTTGTATGTAAAAAAAGAAAGCGTTTTTTCTTGTTTACTATTTATAATTTTATCTATCTTTGTCACCGAATTCAATCCATTGCCTAAGGGGTATGGAAAAATGAGGGGTAAAAATACATGATCATTAAGAAAAATGACGATCGAAATCTTCTGCCAACAGATGTGATTGGCAGAGGCGTAGCACGCTCAAAACGTTGGTTGGTGGCCATTGTGCGTATCTGTCACGAGAAAAAAACGAGCGAGCGGCTTACGAAAATGGGGATCGAAAATTTCCTTCCAATTCAACAAGAAGTCCATCAATGGAGTGACCGTCGTAAAGTTGTCGATCGGGTGCTACTTCCGATGATGATCTTCGTTCACGTTGATCTGCAAGAACAAAAAGAAGTCTTAACTTTATCAGCTATCAGCCGTTACATGGTATTACGTGGGGAGAGTACTCCGGCTGTTATTCCTGACCAACAAATGTTGCGATTTAAGTTTATGCTCGACTATTCGGATGAAACGATTAGTATGAGTACATCTCCATTGGCTCCGGGAGAAAAAGTACGGGTAATCAAGGGACCATTGGCTGGACTGGAAGGGGAATTAGTAAATGTAAATGGAAAATCGAAAGTTGCTGTTCGATTGACAATGTTAGGGTGTGCATGTGTGGATATACCGGCTGGGTGTGTAGAGCCGGTATCTGAAAAAGGGGATTTACGTGATTGAGTAATCAATCTATTTTATAGGGGTATGGGGATTTTACTGCAAAAATGTAATGAAAGTCTGTAAAATAGCAGGCAGTCTATCTGACATCGGTAACCAAACAGTGGATATATTTATCGATGACCTCTCTCAAAAATAAAAATCCATAAAGTATTATGAATTATATCTTTACAAAAGATATAGTGTAGAAATGTATGTACGTATCGAAAGATGAAGGGATTCTCTGTTGGGCTACACCAACATGGAAATCGTAGTCATAGTCCTTGTACTGATCATAATCAATCAGATAAATCAAATATCGAAATATTATTTTATTCATTTATACTATAATGGAAAAGACATTGAAGGGCATAGTTCAATATGCCCGCAAAAATTATTTCAGTTATTGGGTTATTTTAGGTATTGACACGGCAATTTCTGTATTATGTTCGTTGGTCGCTTATGCGGTCATTCATTATATGGTGCATGTTCCAATGACCGACTGGATGCTTTGTAAGTTTGCTTGCGTTTCTTTGGTGGCAAGTGTTGCGGGCTCTTTATTATTCCATACTTATCGTAATACAATTCGTTTCTCACAGGCACGTGAACTTTGGCGTATCATGTGTGCCGTTTTATTTAAAATTACCTGTTTGGTCATTATTTCTTTTGGAGTTATATATGAGACCCAATTGCCATATAATTATAAAATATCCTATCTTCTATTTGATGGTTTATTGACTTTAGTGATCTTGACAACCTTCCGTGTATCATTGATAATCGTCTATGATTTTTTATTGGATTGGGTGAATAAAAAGAACACACGTATTCTTATTTATGGTACTAATGAAGAGAGTGTAGCCTTGAAGTTACGTCTTAGGGATAGTGCACATTATAAAGTAACCGGTTTTTATGTATATGGTAAAAATAACAGCCGACGCCGATTGGCAGATCTTCCCGTTTATTACTTTGAAAATGAATCGGATGTTGATTATATCATGCGGAAGCGCGGAATAAAGGGGATTCTGTTTGCCCGTTATGAAGATACCCGCCTGGAAGAAAAACGACTTCTGGAATATTGTAAAAACAATGAACTTAAAACATTGATAGCTCCTACTATCAGTGAAGCGGACTCTGACGGAAACTTTCATCAGTGGGTACGTCCTATTAAGATTGAGGATTTGTTGGGTCGTGCCGAAATTAATATCAACCTTCGTCAGGTTGCAGAAGAATTCAGGGGAAAAGTGGTGTTGGTGACTGGTGCGGCAGGCAGTATTGGCAGTGAACTTTGCCGTCAATTAGTGCAGATGGGAATTCAGAAACTTATCATGTTCGACTCTGCAGAAACACCTTTGCATAATGTCCGTCTTGAGTTTGAGAAAAAATATCCAAATATAGATTTTGTTCCGGTGATTGGTGATGTGCGTGTGAAGGAACGCGTTCGTATGGTATTCGAATTGTATCATCCTCAAATTGTTTTTCATGCCGCCGCTTATAAACATGTGCCTTTGATGGAAGAAAATCCTTGTGAAGCTGTACTTGTCAATGTGACCGGTTCTCGTCAGGTGGCTGATATGGCTGTAGAATATGGTGCTGAAAAGATGATTATGGTGTCTACGGATAAAGCTGTAAATCCTACTAATGTAATGGGCTGTTCCAAGCGTTTAGCTGAAATCTATGTTCAAAGTCTGGGATGTGCTATCCGTGAAGGAAAAGTGAAAGGTCATACCAAATTTATCACCACCCGCTTTGGTAATGTATTGGGTAGTAACGGTTCTGTCATTCCTCGTTTTAAAGAACAGATAGAGAATGGTGGGCCGGTGACTGTTACTCACCCTGATATTATTCGTTTCTTCATGACCATTCCCGAAGCTTGTCGTTTGGTAATGGAGGCCGCCACAATGGGTGAGGGCAATGAGATCTTTGTTTTTGAGATGGGAAAAGCAGTCAAGATCGTTGATCTAGCGACTCGTATGATCGAATTGGCTGGCTATCGTCCGGGTGAAGATATCAAAATAGAATTCACGGGATTACGTCCGGGTGAAAAATTGTATGAAGAGGTGTTGAGCGATAAAGAAAATACGATCCCGACAGAGAATAAGAAAATCATGATCGCCAAAGTTCGTCGGTATGAATATGCTGATATTCTTGATACTTATGCAGAATTTGAAAAGTTGTCGCGCGCGGTAAAGATCATGGATACCGTGCGGTTGATGAAGAAAATAGTTCCGGAGTTCAAATCAAAAAATTCTCCGCGATTTGAAGTACTGGATAAAGAATAAATAGGAAATAATCAACAAAAGATTCTATAAATAAATTATCATTTAATATGAATAAATCATTGCGCACGCATTTGAATGTACGAAGCTTGTATGAAAGTCTGTTTTCTTGCCTGATAGCGGTATTTCTGCTTGCTTCCTGTCAGTCTTATAAGAAAGTACCTTATTTGCAGGATGCGGGAGTTGTAAAGGATATCAATCAACAGGAAAATTTGTATGATGCAAAGATAATGCCTAAAGACTTACTTACTATCGTGGTGTCGTGTACTAGTCCGGAACTTGCAGTTCCATTCAATTTGACTGTAGCGGGTCCTGGCAGTGTGGCTATTGGGAATACACAGTTGACAGCTCAGCCTGTCCTACAGCCCTATCTGGTGGATAATGAAGGAAAGATCAATTTTCCGGTATTAGGTGAATTAAAAGTGGGCGGTCTGACCAAGAAGGAGGCCGAGCAGTTGATTGTCGAAAAACTGAAACCTTACATCAAGGAGAGTCCGATCGTCACCGTGCGTATGGTTAATTACAAGATTTCCGTATTGGGAGAAGTAGCCCGTCCGGGTACGTTTACCATCAGTAACGAGAAGGTAAACCTGCTAGAAGCCTTGGCTATGGCGGGGGATATGACCGTCTGGGGCGTCCGTGACAATGTCAAACTGATTCGTGAAGGTGCTGATGGCAAACAGGAAATTGTGACATTGGATTTAAACAAGGCGGAGACAATTCTTTCTCCTTATTATTGGTTACAGCAGAATGATATAGTCTATGTGACTCCTAATAAAGCAAAAGCTCGTAACTCCGATATAGGTAACAGTACCAGCTTGTGGTTCTCCGCTACTTCTATTCTGGTATCATTGGCAAGTTTATTAGTAACAATCTTCAAATAGTAATATAGATATGATTGGGGAAAAAAGAGAGAACCGGGGTGAGCAACCGGAAGAGCAGGTGGATATTCAGGAAATCCTTTTCCGTTACCTGATCCATTGGCCTTGGTTTGTGGTTTCTGTAATAATCTGTATCGCCTGCGCATGGGGCTACCTGCGTTTGGCCACTCCTGTCTATGATATAACTGCCACAGTCTTAATCAAGGATGATAAGAAGGGCGGTGGTGCGAGCATGTCCTCCGAACTGGAAAAGATGGGACTGGACGGCTTCGTTTCCTCGTCGAACAATGTAGACAATGAAATCGAGGTGCTGAAATCAAAGTCTCTTGCCCGTGAAGTGGTCAATAATCTGGGACTGTTTGTGACTTATAAGGATGAAGATGAGTTTCCTAATAGGGAACTTTACCGTACCTCGCCCGTAGTGGTGAGCTTGACTCCACAGGAGGCGGAAAAACTGTCTGCACCAATGGAAGTGGAGATGACTTTATTTCCTAATGGTGGGATGGATGCGTTGATAACAGTGAAAGACAAAGAGTACCGGAAACAATTCGATAAATTACCTGCTGTTTTTCCGACCGATGAGGGGACGGTCGCCTTTTTTGAAAGCAAGGATACATTGACGACCAATCAGGCTAAGGAGGAAAGTAAAGAGCGTCATATAAAAGCTTTTATAAACCGGCCGATGTCTGTGGCCAAAGGATATATCAAATCTTTGTCGATAGCCCCTACATCAAAAACTACTTCTGTAGCTGTTCTTTCGTTAAAGAACTCAAATACCCGGCGTGGCAAGGACTTCATCAACAAACTCCTTGAGATGTACAATATCAATGCCAATAATGACAAGAATGAGGTAGCCCAAAAAACCGCAGAATTCATCGACGAACGTATCGGCATTATTTCCAAGGAACTTGGAAGTACCGAACAAGACTTGGAGAACTTCAAGCGTAGTGCCGGAATTACAGATTTGAGCAGTGAGGCGCAAATAGCCTTAACCGGTAATGCTGAATATGAAAAGAAACGTGTGGAAAACCAGACTCAAATCAATTTGGTGATGGATTTGCAACGCTATATGCAAGGTAATGAATATGAGGTCTTGCCAAGTAATATTGGATTACAGGATGCAGCATCAGCTGGTGCAATAGACAGATATAATGAAATGTTGGTTGAAAGAAAGCGCTTGCTCCGTACATCAACCGAGAATAATCCGACGATCATAAATTTGGATACTAGTATCCGTGCGATGCGGAGCAATGTACAGGCTACGCTGGATGCTACATTGAAAGGATTGCAGATAACCAAAGAAGACCTTGCCCGTGAGGCGAACCGCTATTCTCGTCGTATTAATGACGCTCCGACCCAGGAACGCCAGTTCGTAAGTATCGCCCGGCAGCAGGAAATTAAGGCCGGTCTTTATTTGATGTTACTTCAAAAACGTGAAGAGAATGCCATCACTTTGGCAGCTACAGCAAATAATGCCAAGATTATTGATGAAGCGTTAGCGGACGACAATCCGGTTTCTCCTAAGAGGATGATGGTCTATCTTGCCGCCTTGGTGTTAGGAGTAGGATTTCCGGTAGGTATCATTTATCTGATTGGCTTGACCAAATTTAAGATTGAGGGCCGTGCTGATGTTGAAAAACTAACTTCTCTTCCTGTTATTGGCGATATCCCGTTGGCGGATGAAAAGTCCGGTTCTATAGCTGTATTTGAGAATCAGAATAACCTGATGAGCGAGACATTCCGTAATGTCCGTACCAATCTTCAGTTTATGCTTGAAAATGGCAAGAATGTGATTCTGGTGACATCTACCGTCAGTGGTGAAGGTAAGTCTTTTGTATCGTCTAATTTGGCTATTAGTCTTTCTTTGTTAGGTAAAAAAGTTGTGATAGTAGGTCTTGACATTCGTAAACCGGGATTGAATAAGGTTTTTAATATTTCCCAAAAGGAACATGGTATTACCCAGTTTCTGACCAATCCGACAAAGAATCTGATGGATTTAGTACAGCCTTCCGATATAAACAAGAATCTGTTTATTCTTCCGGGCGGATCAGTTCCTCCCAATCCAACGGAATTATTGGCTCGTGACGGCTTGGAAAAAGCCATCGAAACGTTGAAGGCTAATTTTGACTATGTGATTCTGGATACGGCCCCCGTGGGTATGGTAACTGATACCTTGCTGATAGGTCGCACAGCTGATTTGTCGGTATACGTATGCCGTGCTGATTATACCCGTAAGGCAGAGTTTACTTTGATCAATGAGCTTATGGAAAACAACAAACTGCCTAACCTCTGTATCGCCATTAACGGCTTGGATCTTCAGAAAAAGAAGTACGGCTATTATTATGGTTATGGTAAATACGGCAAGTATTATGGCTATGGCAAGCGTTATGGTTATGGCTATGGTTATGGAGAGAAACATACAAGTCGGGAGGATAAATAAACTGCTATTGATAAAACCAAATCAAACATAATATGCGTGATTTCAAAGAGATTCGGGTCGCAGTAGCCGGAACTGGCTATGTGGGACTGAGCATAGCGACACTGCTATCACAACATCATCATGTAACTGCCGTGGATGTAATCCCGGAAAAGGTGGAGAAACTGAACAACAAGGTTTCCCCTATCCAGGATGATTATATCGAGAAGTATCTGGCTGAAAAGCCGCTTGATCTTGTTGCCACTTTGGACGGGAGGTTAGCCTATGCTGATGCCGACTTTGTGGTAATAGCCGCTCCTACAAACTACGATCCTGTGAAGAATTATTTCGATACGAGTCGTGTGGAGGAAGTTATCGATCTTGTGCTTGAAGTGAATCCCGATGCCGTAATGGTCATCAAATCGACAATTCCGGTGGGATATACCCGTAACCTTTATGTAAAATATGCCCAGAAAGGAGTCAAGAAGTTCAACCTGCTGTTTTCACCGGAGTTCCTTCGTGAAAGCAAGGCCCTTTATGACAATCTCTACCCGAGCCGTATCATCGTAGGTTATCCGAAGATCATTGACGGTCCGGAGTTTGCTGAAGAAAACAAGGCGATCCGGTCTGTCACGGATGTCACTATGTTACAGGAAGCAGCTAGGACATTTGCTGCCCTTTTGCAGGAAGGGGCTGTCAAAGAAAACATCGACACGCTCTTTATGGGCATAAAAGAGGCGGAAGCAGTCAAGCTTTTCGCCAACACCTATCTGGCTCTCCGTGTCAGCTACTTTAACGAACTTGACACATACGCTGAAATAAAGGGATTGGACAGCAAAGCGATCATTGAGGGCGTAGGCCTTGACCCCCGTATTGGGACACATTATAATAATCCTTCATTCGGTTATGGCGGTTACTGCCTGCCGAAAGATACAAAACAACTCCTTGCCAACTATCAGGATGTTCCTCAGAACATGATGTCCGCAATCGTGGAATCAAACAAAACCCGTAAGGATTATATAGCTGATGCAGTGCTCCGCAAGGCAGGTTATTATACGGGAAATGGACAATGGGACGCATCCAAGGAACATACTTGCGTCATCGGTGTATACCGCCTGACCATGAAATCGAACTCTGACAATTTCCGCCAGTCCGCCATTCAAGGTATAATGAAACGTATCAAGGCGAAGGGTGCGGAAGTGATCATCTATGAACCCACGCTTGAGGACGGGACTACATTTTTCGGCAGCAGGGTTGTTAACGATCTTGCTGGATTCAAGGTGCAGAGCAAGGCTATCATAGCCAACCGTTTTGACAACAGTCTGGAAGATGTGGAAGCTAAGGTTTATACACGTGACATTTTTAGAAGGGACTGACCATGTTGTCATATAATGTAGAGCTGGACGGAAAGACTGTGCTTGTAACGGGTGCTGCCGGTTTTATTGGGAGCAACCTTGTCATGCGCCTTTTCCATGATTTCCGAAATATCAGGGTAATCGGTGTTGATTCCATCACCGATTATTACGATGTCAATATCAAGTATGAGCGTCTCAAGGAAATAGAGTTGTTAAACCGTAACTGGACTTTTGTCCGTGCCTCGATTGCCGATAAGGATGCGGTAGAAAGAATTTTCTCTGAAGACAGAATTTCCGTTGTCGTAAATCTTGCGGCCCAGGCGGGCGTCCGTTACAGTATCACCAATCCTGATGCCTATGTCCAAAGTAATCTTATCGGTTTCTATAATATCCTTGAAGCCTGCCGTCATTATGAGGTGGAGCACTTGGTTTATGCTTCTTCATCATCCGTATACGGCAGTAACAAGACAGTTCCGTATTCAACTGATGACAAGGTTGACAACCCGGTCAGCCTTTATGCAGCAACAAAAAAGAGTAACGAGTTGATGGCTCACGCATACTCAAAACTCTATAATATTCCATCAACAGGCTTACGTTTCTTTACGGTTTATGGTCCTGCAGGTCGTCCGGATATGGCGTATTTTGGGTTTACCGACAAGCTTGTAAAAGGCGAAACTATCAAGATTTTCAATTATGGTAATTGTAAGCGTGATTTTACCTATGTGGATGATATTGTGGAGGGAGTAGTACGTGTTATGCAACACGCTCCAGAAAAAGAGAATGGGGAAGACGGACTTCCGATTCCACCATACAAAGTATATAATATCGGTAACAGTCATCCAGAGAACCTGCTTGAATTTGTAACTATTCTTCAGGAAGAATTAGTCCGTGCCGGTGTGCTTCCGAAAGACTATGATTTTGAGTCCCATAAAGAACTTGTGCCTATGCAACCGGGTGATGTGCCTGTAACTTATGCTGATACTACTTCATTGGAACAGGATTTTGCTTTTAAACCGGGTACAAGTTTGAGAGATGGGCTAAGAAACTTTGCAGAGTGGTATGTAAAGTTTTATAATACGGAGAAATAAAACAATAAAACAATAAAACTATGAGCATTTTTGCGGGTAAAACCCTAATGATTACCGGTGGAACAGGTTCTTTCGGTAATGCAGTCTTGAATCGTTTCCTTCGTACCGATATCGGTGAAATTCGTATATTTTCACGTGACGAGAAGAAGCAGGACGATATGCGCCACGAATATCAGGCTAAGTATCCTGATGTGGCAAACAAAATAAAATTCTTTATCGGTGATGTACGCAACCTCCAGTCTTGTAGGAACGCCATGCCGGGAGTAGACTATATCTTCCATGCTGCTGCCTTGAAGCAGGTTCCGAGTTGCGAATTTTTCCCAATGGAAGCTGTAAAGACAAATGTAATTGGTACTGACAATGTATTGACGGCTGCAATTGAAGCGGGTGTTGGTGCCGTAATCTGCCTTTCCACGGATAAGGCTGCCTATCCAATCAATGCTATGGGTATCACCAAAGCTGTTGAGGAAAAGATAGCAGTGGCAAAGAGCCGTTACTCCGGTAAGACCAAAATTTGCTGTACGCGTTATGGGAATGTAATGTGTTCTCGCGGTTCTGTAATCCCTCTGTGGATAGAGCAGATCCGCAATGGTAATCCTGTTACTCTGACTGAGCCTAAAATGACACGTTTTATAATGTCTCTTGAAGAAGCTGTTGACCTCGTACTCTTCGCTTTTGAGCATGGTCAGAATGGTGACATCCTCGTTCAAAAAGCTCCGGCTTGCACCATCCAGACTCAGGCAGAGGCTGTTTGTGAACTCTTTGGTGGCAAGAAAGAAGACATTAAAGTTATCGGTATTCGTCATGGTGAGAAGATGTATGAGACATTGCTTACCAATGAAGAATGTGCCAAGGCAGAGGATATGGGCAATTTCTATCGTGTACCGGCAGATAACCGTGGATTGAATTACGACAAATATTTCAAAGAGGGTGAGACAGAGCGTAACACGCTTACAGAGTTCAATTCAAACAATACACGAATCCTTAACGTGGAAGAAACCAAAGCCAAGATTGCAGCTTTGGACTATATAAAGAAGGAGTTGAGTGGTGAGGGCAACTTCGTACAGTAATAAAATTATGAAGATATTAGTAACCGGTGCCAAAGGTTTTGTAGGGAAGAATCTTTGTGCCCAACTTAATAACATCAAGGACGGTAAGGCTCGTTGTTATGGTGAACTGAAGATTAGTGACGTATTCGAGTACGATCTTGACTCTACTTCGGAACAACTGGATAATTGGTGCAAAGAGGCCGATTTCGTATTCAATCTTGCCGGGGTGAACCGCCCTAAAGACAATGATGAATTCATGAAAGGTAACTTCGGTTTTGCAAATACATTGCTTGACACCTTGAAGAAATATCATAACACTTGTCCCGTCATGCTTTCCTCTAGTGCGCAAGCCTCATTGACCGGTCGCTTTGGTGACAGTGAATATGGTCGTAGCAAAAAGGCGGGTGAAGATCTTTTTCTACAATACGGCAAAGAGACAGGAGCCAAGGTTTTGGTCTATCGCTTTCCGAACCTTTACGGTAAGTGGTGTCGTCCAAACTATAACAGTGCCGTAGCCACTTTCTGCAATAATATTGCCAATGACTTGCCTATACAGGTCAACGATCCGAGTGTAGAACTTGAGCTACTTTACATTGATGACCTTGTGGACGAAATGATTCATGCCTTGAAAGGGGAGGAATATCATTGCGAATTCGAAGGGCTTGACGTACAACCGAAGGCTGACGGCAGATATTGCTATTGCCCTGTCACCCATAAGGTAACGCTTGGTGAAATCGTTGACTTATTACATCAATTCGCGGAAATGCCTAAGACACTGATGATTCCGGAAATCCCGACTGATTCATTTGCCAAACGTCTGTACAGTACCTTTTTGAGCTACTTACCAAAAGAAAAAGCGATCTTCGACTTGAAAATGAATGTAGATCAACGTGGCAGTTTCACAGAACTTGTACATACCTTGAATTGTGGCCAGGTAAGCATTAATATCTCCAAACCAGGTGTAACCAAGGGTGAACACTGGCACAATACCAAATGGGAACAGTTTATTGTAGTCAGTGGGCATGGGCTTATTCAGCTTCGTAAGGAAGGAACAGACGAAGTGCTTAACTATGAGGTGAGCGGAGAGAAAATACAATCTGTCATCATGCTTCCCGGTTATACTCATAACATCATCAATCTTTCTGATACGGAAGATCTGGTGACAGTGATGTACTGCAATGAGATATTCAACTCGGATAAACCGGATACATACTTTGATAAAGTAGAAAAATAATATGGAAAAACAACCTAAATTCGATTATTCAGATATAAAATTCAAGGATAATGGTAAATTGAAGCTGATAATCGTTGTCGGCACTCGTCCCGAGATTATCCGTTTGGCGGCTGTCATCACCAAATGTCGTCAGTATTTCGATGTGATTCTTGCTCATACCGGTCAGAATTATGATTACAACCTCAACGGCATATTCTTTAAAGATTTGAAGTTGGCAGAGCCGGAAGTATATATGGATGCCGTAGGTGATGATTTGGGAGCTACTTGTGGTAATATCATCAATTGTTCATATAAACTCTTTGCTCAGACAAAGCCGGACGGAGTTCTTGTACTTGGTGATACCAACTCATGTTTGAGTGTAATTGGTGCGAAGCGGCTGCATATTCCAATTTTCCATATGGAAGCAGGTAACCGTTGCAAAGACGAGTGTCTTCCGGAAGAGACCAACCGTCGTATTGTTGATATCATCAGTGATGTGAATATGGCATACTCGGAACATGCGCGAAGATATCTTGCCGATTGTGGTCTACCTAAGGAACGTACCTATGTCACGGGATCACCTATGGCGGAAGTGCTCCATAACAATTTTGCAGAAATAGAAGCTAGCGATGTACATCGGCGTCTGGGCCTGGAGAAAGGAAAATATATTTTGCTCTCTGCTCATCGTGAGGAAAATATCGATACCGAGAAAAACTTCCTTTCGCTTTTTACGGCTATCAATAAGATGGCTGAAAAGTACAATATGCCGATTCTCTATAGTTGTCATCCTCGTAGTCGTAACCGTCTTGCAGAGAGTAGTTTCAAACTTGATGAACGGGTTATCCAACATGAGCCTCTTGGTTTCCATGATTACAATTGCCTTCAGATGAATGCTTTTGCTGTTGTTAGTGATAGTGGTACATTACCTGAAGAATCAAGTTTTTTCACCAGTGTGGGACATCCCTTTCCAGCTATTTGCATTCGAACCTCTACTGAGCGTCCAGAGGCTATTGACAAGGGCGACTTTATCATTGCCGGTATTGACGAGAAATCATTACTTCAAGCCGTAGACACAGCCGTTGAACTTTGCCGTGATGGTCAGCATGGTATTCCTGTGCCCGACTATGTAGACGAGAATGTCTCAACCAAAGTTGTGAAGATTGTGCAGAGCTATGTCGGTATCGTCAATAAAATGGTGTGGAAAAAGTTCTGAAAAATATCAATCATCTGAACTGAAATAGGCTGAATGGATGTTCCAAATAGATTACAGTTTATTCTAAGTATGTCAAATGAACTTTATTACGATGAATATTAATCTATCCAACTCCTAATGCAGCAACTCTATAAAACAAGAGATCCCTATGAATAGAATAGCAGTAATCTATGGTCATCATGGCAATGGGAAGACACGTATTCTCAATTTCGTGTGTGAGTTGATTCGTGAGAACGAGGGCGAAAGCCTGTCATATTTCGCACGCTTTAATGAATGATAAATTAGAAAAATGCTGCAAAATACGTATCGCAAGCAAGTGATAAACTTTATGACGCTTATGAAGTAGCAAGATGGAATAAAATTGAAAATCAGTATCAGATTATAGAGGGTCATCTTGTAGGAGTGGAATCAAGAACTATGACAAGGCTTTGGATAGTATTCCAACCGACAAGTCCAGTCTGGGTGTTGGCACTGTAGGGTTAAAAATCTCAATTTCAGTATGTACTGAATTAAATCCTGATTCCTATATAGGAACCATGAAGAAAATAATTTTAGCAAATGCAATGACAAGCTATTATGGTTCAATTTATGTTATCAATCATGCCAAAGGATACTATTCAGCAAGGTTTATTCTGAAAGCTTATCTTCGAACCCCTTTATGCGTATATGGGTGTGAGGGGGGGATAAAGTAAGGATATAAACTCATTTTCCGACAAGTTTTTAATGTGTTTGTACATTTCAGTTGCATGTGTCTATTATCTATTCAATAGAAAATAATAAATGTTTAGTATAAAGACTCAAATAAGGAAAAAGTTCATAGGAACTGATAGTCGCAGTAAAAAAATGTATAAAAATACTGTGGCAATGATCGGTATTAGGGGAGTTTCAATGATTCTTACCCTGATATCAGCTCCTATTATGCTTCATCATGTAGATAGGGCAGATTATGGAGTATTACTAACCCTCACCTCAATTGTAGGTTGGGTTGGGTATATGGATGTTGGTTTAGGAAATGGACTCAGAAATAAATTACCAGAATTTTTGGCAAAGGGAGACTTTCATTCTGCTAAGAAGATTGTAAGCAGCTGTTATGTAACTCTTGCTATATATGTAGCATTAATTATAGTAATCTTTTTGATGGTTAGTCCTTTTGTTGATTGGTTAGGAGTTCTGAATTCCCCCACAAGTGATGCTGGTGAAATTCGAGGACTTACAAATGTAGTGTTTATAGCTTTCTGTATTCAGTTCTTGTTTGGATTAATAAATTCAATTCTATTTGCTTATCAAATGCCTGCGTTCCAATCATTGTTTACTTTCGTGGGACAATTTATTGCTCTCATTGCGTTGGTAATACAGGTATATGTGTTTGATGTTACTTCCGTCTTACAGATAGGTGCTGTCAACAGTATGATTCCTCCTTTAGTTCTGTTCCTGGGGTCTATCGGACTTTTTAGAACGAAACTGAAAGAAATTGCACCATCCTTCAAATTATTTGAATTCAAATCAGTTGGTAGTATCTTAAGCCTTGGATTGAAGTTTTTTGTCCTCCAAATGATTACAATTGTACTTTTTCAGGCCAATAGCATTATCATAGCAAGAGTCGTAAGTCCAGAAGCAGTGGTAGAGTATAATTTAGCATTTAAATATGTCAGTCTTTTGACTATGATTTTCACTATTGTCATCACTCCTGTGTGGTCTGCAACAACGGATGCTTATGTTCGTAAAGACTTTGCATGGATAAACAAGACAATCTCTTTATCACGAAAAGTCTGTATTGCGTCTATTTTTATTGGTGTATTGATGGTATTGGCTTCTAAGTTTGTATATGGCATATGGCTGGGCAAGGGCACAATAGACATAAATTATTCAACCACTAGTCTTATATTATTGTATATTTCATTTGAAATGTTGTACAAAGTCTATGGAACTATCATTAATGGAACAGGAAAAGTATTTGCGCAGATAATACTGACAGGAGTAATTGCAATCATTTATATACCGCTTGCAATACTTTTGGGCAAATTATTTGGCTTGTCTGGAGTGTTAATAGCAAATGCTATTGTATTTGCGCTGAATTACTTATGGTCTAAAGTGCAATGCAATAAACTCATCAGCCAAACTGCAACAGGGATATGGAACAAATAACCATATATAACGACAAGACAAACAAGACAAAGTGGTATGAGTATGCCATTCTTCTGTTCATAATTCTATGGTCGGGAGGAGGTTTCACCTATGGGCTTTTCCTTGAATGGATGTTGTATATGATGCCAGTCGTTGGATTCATTTTTTTTCATCGAGGTTATAAACTTTCAAATTCGACAATTCTGCTAATTGGTGTTGTTTTATCTGTTCATTTCTTACAAATGGTGAATTTTGGTGGAGCCATTGTCAATCTCATTAAGCCAACATGCTTACTCTTAGTTTGTGCTATGTTTGCTAAGATAATTTCCTGTAAGTTTGTAAAAGTATATTTAGATTTAGTTTATTTCATTTCACAGGTTTGCTTGGTATTGTGGGTAATTTGCCTGTTTCCATTGGGACTATCCTTTCTTCGGTCAATTGCATCACAATTTCCTCTTTTAGGTTGGGATAATATTGAGAGCAATACAAATATTGTAGATACATTATACATATTTAGTATCCCTCAAGATTTTAAAGGTCTTATGCGAAATTCAGGTCCCTTTTGGGAGCCAGGCCGTTTCACTATATATATAACACTAGCATTGGCTATTAATCTTTTCTATTTCAAA
The DNA here is from genome assembly GCF_019129155.2 of Bacteroides sp. MSK.18.37. Taxonomy (NCBI): domain Bacteria; kingdom Pseudomonadati; phylum Bacteroidota; class Bacteroidia; order Bacteroidales; family Bacteroidaceae; genus Bacteroides; species Bacteroides sp. MSK.18.37. The sequence continues at coordinate 5,625,210 of NZ_JAHOIB020000001.1, forward strand.
GAAAAGATTACATCGAAGAATAGTCTTGTATTGCTACTTACAAATCTAACAACATTTTCTACGACTGGATATGTAGCTACAGCTACATTGTATGTGGGATATATATTCTTTTCAAACATCAAGAGAAGTAATAAAATCATCTTTTCTATAATACTGTTTGCTGTTGTATATTATGTGGGGCAATTGGATTTTATGACCGAAAAAATTGCTGAGCAATCAGCTGATGATTCCACTTGGTCAAGATTTGGCGCCATTGCATACCATTGGAATCAGATAACGCAATCTCCGTTTATTGGCTTTGGTCCATTTCTTTCAAATATTTTTGGAGATGAACTTTTAAGTAGTCCAAATGGATTGACTGATTTGATGAGGTATTATGGTATTCCATTATCCATAGTGTTTTACTACTTGTTATATAGAGGAACAAAAGTATATGTAGGTAATAGTCACAAGGGAGCGAATGTGTGCGTTTTTGTATCATTGTTGCTTTTATGTTTCTCACAAACAATTACATATTCACCTTTCTTTATGGTTCTATATTTTTTTGCATTTAATACATGCACGTATGATAAATAAAATCGGAATTCTTTGCACATATTCATTCCCCGAAGGGATGGCTCCTACCATAAGAATACTATCCTATGGACAGGGGTTAGTGGATAATGGATGTAAGGTTGAAGTTGTGGTATTTCAGCCAAAGGTCGGCGATAATGCATATTCTCTTTCAGGTTATGTTGGAGGTGTTAAGTACGCCTATGCCCATAAGAGGGACACGAATAAGTCCAAGTTATATAAACTTTTTGTTGATAGGCCCAAGTCTCTCTTAAATGCCATAAAGAAAATAAGGAATTCCCATAAAGAGGAAAAGTTTGATTGTATACTCTTAAGCTTTGACCATCCTACATATCTCCTCTTTTTTGTTCCAGTGTTGCGAATCATGGGAATCAAGATTGGATTTATTGGTGATGAGTTTCCTGAGCCTATTAGGAGGCTGAAATCAACGATTCCTTTTTCCTATAAGCTTGCATACAAATTTGTTTATCAGTTCATTTCGTTTAGAGTTCTCATGACAGAGGCTCTTCAAAAGTTCTATGATGAGCTAGTGTGTGAGAAGCCTACGTATATTCTATGCTCAATTTTAAATACGGCTCGTTTTGATGGTATAGTAAAGCAAAAAGTTTCCCGTAAGTATATGTGCTATATGGGAAATATGATGTTGGCAAAAGATAATGTTGATAACATCATCAGAGCTTTTAAGAGAGTATGCGATGATTTTTCTGATGTTGACTTATATCTTTATGGTACACCTAATGACAAAGATAAAAGTGTTGTCGAAGGAGTAATAGCAGAACTTGGATTAGGAAATAGAGTTTTTATTAAAGGAAGAATAGATTATAACTTAGTTCCACAGACTCTTGCAAATGCAGAGATTCTTGTGACGTCTCAACCTGTTACAAAGAGAGCTGCAGGTGGTTTCCCAACGAAATTGGCAGAATACATGATGAGTCATACACCGGCAATAGTGACGAATGTAGGAGAGATTCATTGCTATGTGCAAGATAACAATACTGTTTACTTGGTAGATCCTTGCGATGATGTCGCATACGCAGAAAAGATGAGATATATCCTATCACATCCTCAAGAGGCAAAAGAAGTGGCAGGAAGAGCGTATGACTATGCTATAGCCAACTTCGGTTCAAAAGAAGTGACTAAAAAACTTATTGATTTTCTTAACAATACATTATAGATAAATATGAGCACTATCACATCTCGCAACCACCTCCACTTCTATCTTTATGCAGACATGATGATGAATAGAGGGTACTTCAAAGAACCTCTCAAGAAGAAGTTGTTGCATTTGGTGGCTCCAAATTACATCATGGAGTTCCTTAAGGCAATGAGAAAGGTGCAGTATTACTCTCTCAGTGTAAACGCGGGGGTAAACTGTTGTTTATAGTCAATAAACTGCGTTTCTTTAGATTGTCTCGTAAGCTTGGGTTCAGTATCGGATATGATGCCTGTGATTATGGTCTTGTTATCCCTCACTATGGAACTATAGTAGTGGGAAATACCAACAGGATAGGGCCATACGCAGTATTGCATGCATCTACTTGCATCACAGATACAGGCAGGAAGATAGGCAAGGCTCTGAGCCTTTCAACAGGAGCAAAGATTACAGGTGGTGAGATGTTGGGCGATCACATAGTCGTGGCGGCCAATTCCGTTGTCACCAAATCCTTTCCTGAAGGCAATGTTTTGTTAATGGGGATGCCTGCAGTAAAGAAGGCCGAATTGTCTGATTGGTATTCATCGTTGAAAGGAGAGATAAAAAGAAGAGTAGATGAAGTCGAAAAATTGAGAACAAAATTGCAATTTGAATAATATGAGTACTACTTACATTGTTTTTAACTCGTATCACCCAAATACTGCTCCAACAAACAGATTGCTTAGTTTTCTCAGAGGTTTCTCTGAACTTGGAACTGAAGTAGAAGTAGTTTTTTTGGAACCTGATTCCAAATATAGTAAGGTCACGGAACAATTGTCTCATGTTCATTTTCGCTATATGTGGGATGGTATGAGGCTAAAAGGTCGAGTATTTGCAAAACTTGCCAGTTTCTACAATGGATGGAAGTTTTCCAGAGGCCTTAAGGCTGGAGATAAGGTTATTCTACTGACGATTGGAAGAGTGTTTTTCAATTTGATAAATCGGAAAGATATCAAATTGTATCATGAGCGAACTGAACATCCTGACATCTATAAAATTAAGGGATTTGATGTTGAGAAGTATAAGAAGCATATCAAGGACTTGGAAGGCATGTTTGTTATTTCAACGGCTCTCAAGGATTATTTCGCCTCTCTGGGGTTATTGAAAGAGAAAATTAAAATTGTGAACATGACTGTGGATAACAATCGTTTTATCGGACTTAAGAAGCAAACATCAAAGAAGTACATCGCATATTGCGGAACCGCTTCTAATAATAAGGATGGAGTTGATGAGCTGATTAAGTCTTTCGCTATTGTGCATAAGTCATATCCAGATGTAAAACTTTACATTATCGGTAAGACTCCAGATAAGGATGATGTGTCTGGCAATTTGGAGCTGATAGAAAATCTTGGTGTGAAGAACTCTGTTATTTTTACGGGCATTGTTTCAGCTGCCGAAATCCCCCAGATATTGAAGAATGCCACTGTTTTGGCTCTTGATCGTCCAGACTCGTTACAGGCGCAATGCGGATTCCCAACTAAACTTGGAGAGTATCTCCTAACAGAGAATCCTGTTGTAGTGACTAAGGTGGGTGACATTCCTCTTTTCTTGAAGGATGGCGAGACTGCACTTCTTGCAGAAGAACGTAACCCGCATGAATTCTCTTCTAAACTGTTATGGGCATTGGAGCATCCTGCGGAGGCAATTGAAATAGGAAAGGCTGGTGCGCAGGTTGCAATGCGAGAATTTAATTATTTGAACGAAACAAAAAAGATTATTAAAGCTATACAATAACATGAAGGTACTAGTTGCAGGAGATTTCTGCCAAAGGTTTCGAGTGAATGAGAAGATAGAACAGAAGGAGTTCGGTAGCATGTTTGATACAATAAAACCTATCATTAGCGCATGTGATATTAAGGTGGTTAATTTTGAGTTTCCCATTGTAACAGAGACGGGAAAAACCATCAAGAAGATTGGCCCTACACTTAAAGGATCTGAGTTTGCGGTAGAGGCAGTAAAGTATGCTGGATTTAATGTTTGTACCCTTGCCAACAATCATATTTTGGATCAGGGCGAAGCATGTTGTCTTGAAACCAAGGATTTGCTTGAAAAAGGTGGTATATTCACTGTTGGTGTAGGAATAGATCTTAATGATGCGGCCCGAATTCTTTATATCGAATCTAAAGGAAGAAAGTTGGCAATCATCAACTGCTGCGAGAATGAGTTTAGTGTGGCTACAGAATCCACTGCTGGCGGCAATCCTCTGCTGCCAATTCAGCAATTCTATAAAATTCAAGAAGCAAAAGAGAATGCTGACTATGTATTGGTTATAGTTCATGGAGGTATAGAACATTATCAGTTACCTACATCAAGAATGATAGAGACCTACCGTTTCTTTATTGATGCAGGAGCAGATGCGGTAGTCAATCATCATCAGCATTGCTATAGTGGTTATGAGAGATACAAAAGTAAGCCCATCATATATGGTCTTGGAAATCTGCTCTTTGATAACCCTAACTGCAGAAATGACATTTGGAACGATGGCTATATGGTGGAACTTAATTTCGAGGCAGAAGAAATAGAGTTCAAGCTGCACCCTTATACACAATGTAATGAGGAACCTACAATACGCCTCATGACAGAGAACCAAAAGAATCAGTTTGAGAGAAGTATTGAAGAACTAAACCGCACTATAGCATCACCGGTAGAAATCAATAAGGCCTTGGATGCATATTCTAAGAGAATGAGAAAGTTTGTACTCTCATCATTCACTCCTTGGACTAACCGTTTGCTTTTGGCTGCATTCGTTAGAGGTCTTCTGCCATCTTTTCTTTCAGCAAAGCGTATACTCAATATCAAAAACCGTATTTCATGTGAGTCACACTATGATTTGACAATACGGGAGCTTAAACGCAAGTAATTATTTCATAATCGTCAAGATAAATGAGTAAACGTAACAGATTGATAAAAGCGATCAAGCACCCAGAATGGTTGCTTGCTGTGGTCTTCCGTAGATTATCTCCTTTTATAAAGAATGATAAATTCTATTTGCGAATTTTGTATTTCTTGGAAATGAAAGGAAAAATACTTCATTTGGAGAATCCGAGGACATTTACAGAGAAACTGCAATGGCTGAAAATCTACGATTATAAGCCAGAATACACTCAATTGGTGGACAAATTGGCAGTCAAGGATTATGTGGCTTCGCGTATAGGTAAAGAGTATGTCATTCCTACGTTAGCTGTTTGGAACAGTGTGGAGGAGATTGACTGGGATTCTCTACCTAGCCAGTTCGTTCTGAAGACTACTCATGGTGGAGGAGGGTGCGGTGTTGTGGTTTGTACTGACAAGTCAAAATTGGATAAAGAAACAGCGATAAAGAAATTAAGAGTGTCTATGCATACAAATGCTGGGCAGATTTATCGGGAGAAACCTTATTTGAATGTTCCACGAAAAATCATTGCAGAGAAGTTTATTGCAGAGCGAAAAACACATTACGAGAATTCATTCGAGGAACTGAAGGACTACAAGTTTTTTTGCTTTGGGGGCAAGGTGAAGTGTTTCAAGATAGACTTTGGTCGTTTCGTAGAGCATCATGCAAACTACTATTCTCCTGACGGTGAGTTTCTACCATTTGGGGAGAAGGCTTATGAACCCGATTCGAATCATGTGGAGAACATGCCCGACAATCTTTCAGAAATGATAGATGTTGCTGAAAAACTGTCAAGTGGTTTCAAGTTCTTGCGAGTGGATTTATATAATGTAAAAGGTAAAATATATTTTGGTGAACAGACCTTCTATCCTGCTGCAGGTATGGGCGCATTTATGCCTGAAGAATGGGATGAGAAGATAGGTGAATGGTTGAAGGTGTCAAAATAATAATTAACGTCCACACAGGTAAAGTTTATGATTTTTTCAGTGTCTATCGAAGTATATGACGCTATATCAACGGGCGGAACGATAACAAATAAAAATGAATATGACATTAAAACATTTTTTCGAAGTATATCCTCCCAAGCGTATGTGGAGGAAGATGTGGATAGGTCTTGCTGACCTACCAATGATGCCTCAACATAGAGCTAAGTGCTTGAAAATGGCGGGAGTAAATATTAAAGGTCGTGCTATGATTTATGGTGGAGTAGGTGTTGATACGGTCTATCCTGACAGTATCTATATCGGAAAAGGTGTGCGTATCACCGCTGGCACAAAGATTCTGACTCATTATCTTGATCCATCCCAACCTGGTGTTCATTTTCGCAGAGGTGAGGTGCATATCGAAGATGATGTTTTTATAGGACTGAATGTGTGTATCTGTAGTTCGGTTACTATTGGCAAGGGAGCCATTATAGGAGCAGGAAGTGTGGTTACTAAAGACATTCCACCCTACCAGGTTTGGGCTGGAAATCCTGCCCGTTATATTAAAGACAGAGCAAAATGAAAATAGCAATTCTGATACCTACTATCAAACCAGGAGGTGCAGAGAAACAGGCTGCATTACTGGCAGCAACACTCAGTGAGGAGAATGAGGTACACTTTGTTTCATTATGGGGGAAGAAGAACCTCTCGGTGATAGTGCAAAAGTTTCTGGAGGATGCACATGTACAAATTCATTATCTTTCTGGAAAGAACTTCGGCAAGTGGAAGGAGTATTATCAACTGTTGAAGCAACAAAAGATAGAAATTGCATTCAACTATCTGACAACATGTGATGTGACAGGTGCAATGGTGGAGAAACTTGCAGGCGTGAAGACTGTATTCAATGGCATTCGAAACTCGCGACTGGCTCCGGCGAAGACCGTATTGGAATGGTTTGCACACAACTTCTTTGCAGATTATACTATATATAATTGTCAGTCGGGAGCAAAACACTTTGAGAATCTGGGTTTCTGTAAGAAGAAGACCATTGTGATTCCCAACTGCTTCCCTAATATCAGCAAGCCGATAGAGCGTACTGACAAGGATATAAAGACTATTATTACGGTTGGTCGTTTTGAGCCACAGAAGGACTATCTGACAGCCATCAAAACCATAGCTGATTTGAGGAAGACAAGGCAGGACTTTGTGTTCACCATTATTGGACATGGTCATATAGAGACTCAAGTCAGAGATTGGGTAGAGGAATATGGTTTGACGAATTACACTCAGATTCTTATAGCCCCAGACAATGTACAAGAAATTCTTAAATCGGCTGATATTTATCTCTCGACGAGTCTTTTTGAGGGAACGAGTAATAGTATCATGGAAGCAATGAATTGGAGTATTCCTGTAGTGGCAACAAATGTAGGAGATAATAATCAATTGATAAAAGATTCTTGGAATGGTTATCTGATTTCAATAGGAGACTATAAAAGATTGTCAGAACATCTTCTAAAACTGTTACATGACGATAAGCTTCGCATTGAAATGGGTATACGGGGAAATGAACGTCTGCATAATTATTCTGTAGAACGTTTTGTAGAAAACTATTCAAAAGTTTTAGAAAAATGAAAATAGCATTTATAGGAGGACGTACTTTTTACCATCCAGATGGTATCGCAACATATATGTATAATCTTGCTACAGAATTAGTTAAGATGGGGCACGAACCTATCGTATATCAAGAGAGTGATCATAATGGAGAAGAATGGGTGAATGGTTTTAAGGTAGTTCATCAAAAGTCATTTAGGAATGCAGCTCTTACAAAAATATTATTGGGATTCAAATCTACAATAATGGGACTTTTCAAAGAGAAAGATATACAGGTATTCCATTATAATTGCGGTGCTCCAGCACTGATTAGTTCTATATGGCCAAGATTGCTTGGTAGGGTTTCTCTTATGCAGAATCACGGATTGGAGTTTAATAGGACAAAATATTCATTGCGTAAACGTAATATTTTGAGAAAAAAATTCTATTTTGATTGTAAAATCAATAAGTATTTAACAGCGGTTTCGCAAGAACAAACAGATTTTATACGCGAACATTTTCATAAAGATTGCCGTACTATTTCATGTGCTGTAAATATTCCACAGGAAACGTCTAAAAGCGATGTGTTGGAACGTTTTGGCATTATTCCTAATAATTATATTGTTTTTATGGGACGACTTGTTCAAGATAAGAATCCTGATTATTTGATAAAAGGTTTTATGAATAGTCAACATGGTGATAAACAGTTGGTTATTTGTGGATGTGCTGCCCCTAGATCATCATATGGCGATTATTTACATATGTTGGCAAAGGACGATCCAAATATTATTTTTACAGGAGCGATATTTGGTGCAGACAAAGATACGATACTCCGTAACGCATGGGTATTTTGTTTACCTTCTTCAATGGAAGGTCTACCAATTTCTTTATTAGAAGGAATGAGTTATGGTAAAGTTTGTATAGCTTCAGATATTACTGCTAACAAAGAAGCTTTAGGTGATTCTGGGATTTGGGTGAAAAAAGAAAATGCAGAAGATATAACTTATGCCCTAGACCGTTTATATACTAATTTTGAAAATTACGAATGGCAAAAAAAAGTTAATCGTGAACGATGCGAAAGGTTGTTTTCTTGGCCCAAAATAGCAAAGGACTATATTGACTTTTTGAGTGAATTGATAAAAAAGTAAATGTTATAATTATGCTGGATTTTTAAGTGAAGAAAGTTGGCAAGATAGAAGTATTATGAAATCTAATCATATATGAAAACAACTTTGACATATAAAATTCTTTGTCTATTGGGCTTTAAATATCCAATAGAGGATTATGGAGATGTAAGTCTATGGAAGGTATTAAAACAGTTTTTTATAAATTGGTATCATCGTCTAATAATTAATGCAATGAATTGGGCAATTTTAGAACCATTTAATCCTAGAAAACTTAGACCTGCGATTCTTCGTAAACTGGGAGCAAAGGTGGGAAAAGATGTGTTCATTGGTGACTATGTTCGTGTAGACTTGAACCATTCTGATTTGATTGAGATAGAGGATGGTGTGCACATTGCAGGTGATTGTCGTTTACTTTGTCATAAGAAGGAACTTGCAGAATATAAACAGGGAATGACTTATGGCATGATGCCTTATAAATATGGCAAAATTCATTTGTGCAAGAATTGCGCTATAGGGACTGGTTGTATTGTGATGCCAGGTGTGACTGTAGGTGAAGGTGCTGTTGTTGGTGCCGGTGCTATGGTGACTAAGGACATTCCAGCTTGGACATTAGCGTTGGGATGTCCTGCTAAAGTGGTAAAAGAATTTCCTAAGGATGATCCTAAGTATGTTTCAAAAAAATCTCAATAAGTTTCAGCAGATTTAGGTATTCTGCAAAAAACAGCTACATAAAAAATGAAAAGGGTATTGATTACAGGTGCCAACAGTTTTGTTGGTGTGAATGTGGAGAAATGGCTATTGCAGACTCCGGATGAGTTTATTGTAGAGACTGTGGATACCATGAATGAGGCTTGGAAGAAGGCTGACTTTGCGAAATATGATGTAGTGTTCCATGTAGCCGGTATTGCACATGTGGATCCTAAGCCTAAAATGGCTCCGTTGTACTATAAGGTAAATCGGGATTTGACTATAGAGATTGCGAAGTGGGCAAAGAAACATGGGGTGAAGCAGTTCATCTTTATGAGTTCAAAGATTGTATATCATGCGAGCAAGAGCCTGAAGGGGGATGTGATAACAGAAAACACAAAACCACATCCTAATGATTTCTATGGAGATAGTAAACTTCAAGCAGAGAATGGTTTGAGGAAACTTGAGTCATCCAGTTTTAAGGTAGCATTACTTCGTCCTTGTATGATCTATGGCTTAGGTAATAAGGGCAACTTACCTCGGTTGGCCTGGTTGGCAACAAAGACTCCAATTTTCCCTGCTTGGCATAATAAGCGAAGTATGATTCATGTATACAATTTGGCAGAGTTAGTTCGTCAGGTAATTCTTCGTGAATTGAGTGGTATATTCCATCCTCAGAACAAGGAATATGCAGATACCGTAGAGATAGTTCGTTATTTTGCTAAAAAATATAACAAGAAAGTATGGATTACAGTGGGAATCAATCCATTAGTTTGGTTGGGAAGTTTCTTTCTCAAATCTATTTGTAAGATGTTTGCAGACTCGTGCTATGATCAGAAAATTAGTACCTATGATTTTGAGTATCAAGTAGTAAAATTTGAGGAGAGCTTAAAAGACGTAGAGGCAAGGAAAAACATGAAGTAATGGCAAAAGAAAATAAGTATTTTTTATACGACAAAGGAAAACGATAATTATAATTTGGTTGCACATATAGCTGGTACTTTAACTTATTGAATATAACAAAGATATATAAATGGTATAATGTTTTACAAAGTAATCAAGCGGATATTTGATTTTATCTGTGCCTTGATAGGCATCATTGGTACATCACCTTTATGGATAGTCGGCATTATCGGAATCTTGATTTCCGACTGGGGACCAGTATTCTATACAGCTCGTCGTATAGGTAAGAATAACAAACCATTCAAAATGTATAAATTTCGTTCTATGCGAGTGGCAAAAGCTGCTACAGAGGCTTCTTTAAGACCCGACGAGGATCGTATATTTCCGTTCGGTCATTTTATTCGCAAAGTGAAGGTTGACGAATTACCGCAGTTGTTGAATATTTTAAATGGCACTATGTCAATAATTGGGCCACGTCCGGTAGCACAAGACCAATTTGGTATGTTTCGTTATGGAAAATGGAATGAGGCGGCAAAAGTGCCGGTAGGATTGAGCGGACCGGCAGCACTTTATGACTTTATCTATGGTGATCAGATCACAGATGAGAAAGAGTATATGGAAAAGGTATATCCTACACGTCGTGAATTAGAATATACGTATGTCCAAAAGGCTGGCATATTCTACGATTTAAAGATGATAGTATATACTGTCGTTTGCATACTCTATGCAGTGTGTGGTAAAGAATGCACTTGGATGTTGAATGAGTTTGTTGAGGATGCAAAGATGACAATGGATAAATGAACGAATACAGTACCGATCAGATGAATGATGATCAATGGTGTTAGAGTTTAGTGTAAGCAGAAGAAAATAAAATAAAAACAAATGCAATGAAATATTTATTAGTAGTAGCACATCCCGATGACGAAGTCCTGGGGGCAGGTGCATCTATGTGGAAATGGTCACATGGAGGTGATGAAGTCAATGTGGCAATAATGTGTACAGAGGCAAAGGCTCGTGCGTTCCGTCCTTCTGATGCTGAATTGGAAGACGATACGGATGCAGCTACAAACTTTATCGGTGTAAGTAAAAAGTATGAAGCAACGTTCCCGAATATTGAGATGAACACAGTGCCTCATTTGAAGTTGGTACAGTTCATTGAGAGTGCTATTCGTGAAAGTGAACCAGATATTATTATTACTCATCATCCAGCTGATACCAACAATGATCATTTGCAGACTTCAATGGCTTGCCAGGAAGCTATCCGTTTGTTCCAACGTCAGCCAAGTGTGAAGCCAGTGAAAGAATTTTGGTATATGGAAGTGCCTTCATGTAGTGAATGGGCTATTAATGATGCCATGAACTTGTTTCGTCCTAACTGTTATGTTGAGGTGGGTATGGAAGGTGTGGAAGCCAAGTGCAAGGCATTGGCAATGTACCGTGGTGTTATGCGGCCTTACCCTCATCCTCGTAGCAATGAATATATTGAGGGATTAGCGGCAATGCGAGGCAGTCAGTGGGGATGTAAGTATGCTGAAGCATTTCAAGTTGTACTGAGAAGATATTAATGTGTGGTTTATGGAGTTTATGAGAGGTCTATGGGCGTTTTGTTCTTACCTCTTTGTTCCTGGAAGGGTAAAGAAGATGCTCAATAATTGAATGTATAGTATGGAAATAAATAAACAATTACTTGAAGCTCTCTTTGCAGAAGCTAAAGAGAATCCACGTTTACGTCAGAACTTCGATTTGCGTACCTCACCTGCAGATACCAGTCAGCGAATGCTTAACGCGTTACTTCCGGGTACAGTTGTGCCCATTCATCGACATGAAGATACTACCGAAACAGTAATCTGCCTGTGTGGTAAGTTGGACGAAGTAATTTATGAGGAAGTAATTTCGTATGAGAAGGATACGGATGATTTTCAGAAAGGGATGAATGTACAAGATGTAGCTCGTAAGGTTGAGTATCGAGAAGTACAGCGTATCCATCTCAATCCTACAGAAACCAAATATGGTTGTCAGATACCTAAGGGTGCATGGCATACTGTGGAAGTGATTGAACCATCTGTCATCTTTGAGGCTAAAGATGGAGCTTATGTTCGTTAAACGATGAAAAACAGATGAAATGAATAGGAAGTACTGAAAGTGCTTTTTAATACGTTAAGTTATAATTGAACATTTACAATGAGATGGAAAAATGTAGGTCCCTAGATTCATGTGACAAACATGAATCCCTGCATTTAGTAGATTAGGAGCAATACAGTGGTATTGCCCTAATCTCGCTCTTCATATTAGTGTTAACACTAATATGATTTCCAAAAAATACCAACTGTCTGTGAAGATCGTTGATATTTTTTTATACAATAAGCTGTGGTGGAAATCTAAAAGGAGCTATTTTTGATAAGAAATTATTTGGGAATACTCTTTCACCGCATCAAAGCACGGACATCCTTTCATTGGATTCAAATCCCGGTGTCCCACGACCAGTGCTTTCGGAAACTGCCTTTTCAACTCCCTCAACAAAGCAAGCAAAGCTCCTTTTTGCTCCAATGTACGCGTATCTTTCGGTTTCCCGTTCGCATCCAGTCCTCCCTCATAACAAACACCTATCGAATGGGTGTTATGATTACGGCAGTGTGCCCCGACCTTTTCTAACGCACGTCCCCGGTGAATCTCCCCATCACGAGTGATGTAAAAATGATAGCCAATATCACGGAAACCACGGTGCAAGATATGATCCTGTCGGCAAGCCTCCGCCGAAAGGGACTTTCCTTCCGGCGTGGCACTGCAATGAATGATAATTAATGTAATAGTCCGCATGGGGTTACATGCAACTTTGTATTCCGAACACACCTCCGATGGCGGTGGCTACAGTGATAACGATTTTGAGGACTAAGCTCCATACAGAGCGGGAAGATGATGATTTACTCATACAATAACAGGTTTTAAATAAATTAATAATAGTTTTCTTTTACCACAGATTTACTGTAGGTTTGCCATAGGTTTACCACAGATCTACACAGACTCACACAGATAAATAATCGACTACTTTAGCAACTACCAATTCAATATAATCTGTGGAAATCTGTGTAGTCAGTGGTGAATCTTTTAGGCAGCCGGGTCAGGCGCTTCACCACCTCCATCCGGTTTCGGATCAGGGTTGTCATCCGAATCAGAACCTCCTCCGGCAGTTGTCGGTTTCTGATATTCCGCCTGCTGTTTCAACTGACTGTCGAGTTTCAGATTATTGGTCGACAGATTACCAGTGGCACGAGCTTTCAGACGCATGCCGCTAATATTCTTCTCCAACGAGAACTCTTCCAGCGTATCGGCTGCCTTACTGCGAATACCCACACCAAAAATGGCAAGATCATCAATTTTCACACATTTGCCATCCAGCAACAATTCCTTGATGCAATCTACCATATCCGAAAGCACACCTTTGATGACACCACCGGAATACGGTGAATTGTGCTTCGACATGTGTTCGGCAAGCTTAGCCAAATCAAACGTCTCGTCGCTTACTGCACGGGCGAACCACTTACCCGCATTCAAGCCTTTCTTCTGCTGGTTCTGATAAATTTTGTAACGAATCATAAAACAATAAATTAAAGGGTTAAACATATTGTCCGGGGATTCTTTTCCCTTTCGACGATACAAAGATACCACCCTCAAACTCCGGAAAATCAATAGTACACAGTTGCGTACGATTGTTGTCGGTTGTGTGCAATTATGATCGATTATTCAATGAAAAAGCGTTGGCTATGTAGAAATATTTTGCTATTTTTGTAATTGTAAATCAGAAATTTATCCATTATGAACGAATTCAAAATACGTGCCTACGGGCGCATGGAGCTGGCGCAACTCTATTCTCCGGAACTTACCGATATTGCTGCCTATCGAAAAATGAAGAAATGGATCTCTTTGTGTCCCGGACTTCTGCAACGCCTGTACGACTTAGGCTACGAATCAAAGCGACGTTCATTTACACCATTGGAGGTGAGAGTGATTGTGGATGCCCTGGGAGAGCCTTAAATAAAGCGTCGCTTTATGATGCATAAAGCACCGCTTTACGATGTCTAAAGCTTAGCTTTACACCTTCTAAAGCGATGCTTTATACAGTAAAAACGGATGCGGTAATCAAAATGAGTGTACCAGTCCAAACGATTACAGTAAGTAAGGCGGGGACAGTGGGGACACTTTCCCCGTTTCACTCATACACACACGCACGCGCGTAACTTCCTTTGCCGTCTACACTGATTAGCTTACCTTGTCGGGTGAGACGTTTCAGCCAGGTGATGGCGGTGCTTTTGTTGATACCCAGAGCTGTTGCTTTTTCCAGCAACTCCGTGCGGGTAAATTCCTTACCCAGTTGCTGGAAGAGGAAATCCCGGTCGGCATTGGGCCGGTGGCTGACTTCCGTGTTGGGGAGGAATGACAGGATATGCATGGCGTGACAGTAGAGAGGTTCCGCCAAATTTAATACGGCGTGGAAGTCTTCCGCCGAGATGGATACGTTCCAGCGGGTGACGATGCCGTCCTTGCGGTTGTCCGAAGGAATAGACTTGTCGGGTGTGAAGGGGGAGGAGGAGGAAATTTGGAGGCTGTAGGGATTCGGGTGTTCGAGCGCGCGCAACACGGCTACTTCCGACATGATCCTGCACAAATTGATAGCCATACGCGCCACAAAGCTATACATTTCTCTGTCGTTGGCTATGCTCGAACGATCGAACAACTCCGAAAAGACGGCGTCAATTTCGCTTTTCTGCTCGTTCGTGAGCTGCAGCGTGTGGATACCATTCTTCTTTATCACGTCCAGTTGTTTTTTCCATTCCAGTCCCAGAGCGTTGAATACCTCTTCCCAGTCTGTTTCGTCGTCTACAAACTGGCTGACCCATTTGTCGATTCCGTACATGTAGTAGTACAACTGGCGGGAGGATCCTCCGTCTTCCGTTGTCGGGATGAAGGCTTTCACTTGGAGTGGGGTGCCCGACATCAGGAGCGAAAGGCAGACTTTTTTTGTTTCCCGATATTCTTGGTTACCGCGGCGGTTGTAGGACAAGAAGTCGTGGTCGAACGCTTTGCGCAGCGTGTCGCTCCAATGGCCGTGTTCCGATCCGATGGCGGTGGACAGTGTGTCGGCTTCCGACTCGAAGATAAGTCCTGTACCTTCGGAGTCCATAATGTTTTGTAGGATGCCTGTGCCGGTGTTGTTGCCCGAAATCAAGAACATTTTGTTAGGGGGCATTTGCGGGACTTCCATTTTCGACCGCTCTTTTCCCATCGCGTCGTATTCGGCTTTTTCTTTTTTATAGATCTTCATTTGCGCCGCCACTTTCGCGCGAATCTCGTCATGGATGGGTTGCACGAGCAGGCGGAGGTAGGAGAGGATGCCTTTGCCGGAAGCAGAGGGCGCCACGATGAAACATTGGAGGCTGGGATAATAGTATTTGCCGCCATAGAGGCATCGCACGTGGCGCGACATGCAAGCTCCCAGCGCGGTGAATGCTCCCATCAGCATGATGTCGCGTTGAATCTCACTTTTCGCAACTTTGATGATACGCTGCAGGAGTTTCGGCCAGTTTGCTTCCGGCAGAGTGGGGAGCGGGTGTTGCGGATCGCTACCGGATAGCAGTTCTTCTTTTTCTTCCGTGATCGTTTCTTCGTCTGTTTCCTCATTTGCCACCTTATTATACGCGCGTGCCTGTGTGAGAGTTTGAGGGGCTGTCCTTACTGTCCCCACTGTCTCCACATAGCTGATGGCGACTCCCGTCGCTTCGGCCAGGTGGAAAGCGGTGCCCAGGTGCACTTCTCCGCGTTGGGTGTGGAGTGCGTTGGAGAATACCCGTTCGGCATGTTCGCGCTGATACTTGGGAGAGACCCGGCATAGGCGGTGAAAAAACTCACGTCCTGCTTCGCCGCAATCCGTTGCGATGGCGAATGACAATTGTACGTATTCAAGATAAGTGGGAGCAATGTCCGCTCCTGCCGCTTCGACTGCTTCGGTGAGACGGCATAAAGATTCAATATCAGTCATTTGGATTTATGATTTTTGATTTATGATTTATTCGTTGGTGGTTCTGAACAATGCTTCCGGGTCGTAACTAAGGAAACAGGATCTCACGAGGTCTTTGCCGGAGAAATCTACTTTGGATTTTGTTTCGGAAGAAACTGCTGTTACCGTATTGTATGCCGTCTCTACGTACCGCATCGCCCAACTCATGTTGTCTGTGATATTTTGGACATCATTTGTCGTGGAGGAATAATGGCAGGGAACAAATGCCTTTACACCCAGTCCGCTGGGGCTGATAAAGGTGAGTACAGGTTGTAGGAGAGGATCATCATAGAGCATACGTCGCATTTCTACTGCTTCCTGATAAGAGTGGAGACCGTCCACATCTACTATCACCAGATGAGACGGGGAGACGAAATCCTTACAGCTACGGCGGGTGAATGTGCCGCAAGGGGTCACATACGGAAGCAATGATGCTTTGGCGGCTCGTATATCTGTGGCATTCCGTACTTGTGCGGTCAGGGTTTTGAGATTCTCATTGCAAGTAATCATTTGGAAAACTTGTTCGATGGAGACTTCGCAGAAGGGGATAAGCGTGGGAGGAGTCATCAGTCGGCCTTGTTTGTCTTTGATGGGAGCGATAGGTGGCATAAAATAGGACATTCTGTAGTTGTTTGACATCATTTTCTTTTTGTTATAAGTTAAAATGTTTATTTTTGCAAAAAATATGAGTGTGTTTCAAAAACACGGCATGAAGGTAGTAATAACAAAATAGACTCTACCCTGATATGTGAGGATAAAAGTTAAAATATTTAATTATTAAAGTGTGTATTTAACAACAAAAAACAAAGATGAAAAAGAAAACGGTTTGTTGCAGTGATTTGGGAGCTTATATTAATGAGTTGCTTAAACGTGCGAAATTGAAAAATGAGTATGTATGCGAGACCCTGGGTATGGGACATGATGTTTTGAATGGCATAAAAAAGGGCTAAATCTCCCATTGAACGATTATATAAAAGTAATGAATCTCTGTTTGAATGCCTACAACGAAGAGGAGATTGAACTGATTTTGAATACGTTGGTGAGAATGTATCTGCGCTACTACAAGAAGAGGATAGTGGAGTAATCCGTGAAATAATTGATAGAAAATCCCGGCTGAATAAATAAAAACGGCCGGGATTTTTTTGTTTAGGATGTCTATTTGTCATTCTTGGGAAATATCAAATGGTAGCCATACCTTTTCCGTGTGCGATAACGAAAACACAAAAAATAACATTTTATTAGGTAGAAAAAGTTTGAGGAATGCTTCGTAGTTCACAAATAATGATTAAATTTGCCGCGATTTGTAATGCGGAGTTTGCAAAATGACGAATAATACTATAAAGCATCTAGGTATTGTGGAAAACATACAGGGTTCTCATCTGTCGGTGAGGATTGTCCAGACATCGGCTTGTGCGGCATGTAGCGCAAAGGGGCATTGTTCCTCGGCGGATAGTAAGGACAAAATCATAGATATCATAGATACCGCAGCTTCTTCCTATCAGGTAGGAGAGAAGGTGATGGTGGTCGGCGAAACGTCGATGGGCATGATGGCGGTATTGTTGGCTTTCGTACTTCCTTTCGTACTTCTTATATTTTCGTTGTTTCTTTTGATGGCATTGGTAGAGAATGAACTGTATGCAGCTCTTCTTTCTCTGGCTGTCCTTATACCTTATTATTTCGTTTTATGGCTCAATAAAACGCGACTCAAACAACAATTTTCATTTACTATAAAACCAATAAATAACTAAAAACATTATGAATTTGATTCTGATTGCAGTGATTTCATTGGGAGCTATAGCGCTCGTGCTGGCCGCTATTCTTTATGTGGCTTCCAAGAAATTTGCCGTGTATGAAGACCCGCGGATTGCCCAGGTGGGAGAAGTGCTTCCCCAGGCTAATTGTGGTGGATGTGGCTATCCCGGTTGTAGCGGCTTTGCCGACGCTTGCGTCAAAGCCGGTTCGCTGGATGGTAAATTCTGCCCCGTAGGCGGACAGCCTGTCATGGCACAAATTGCTGATATCCTAGGGCTTGCAGCCGGAGAAGCTGAACCGATGGTAGCAGTGGTAAGATGTAACGGAACGTGTATGAATCGTCCGCGTATTAATCAGTACGACGGTGCGAAGAGTTGCGCTATTGCCGCTTCGCTCTATGGTGGGGAAACGGGTTGTAGTTACGGATGTCTGGGGTGTGGTGATTGTGTGGCTGCCTGCCAGTTCGATGCCATCCACATGAATCCTGAAACAGGACTTCCGGAAGTGGATGAAGCGAAATGTACCGCTTGCGGTGCCTGTGTGAAGGCTTGTCCGAAGGCGATCATCGAAATCCGTCCGCAAGGAAAGAAATCACGCCGTGTGTATATCTCTTGTGTGAATAAAGACAAGGGAGCTGTGGCACGTAAGGCTTGTACAGTGAGCTGTATCGGCTGTGGCAAATGCGTGAAGACTTGTCCGTTCGAAGCTATCACGTTGGAGAACAACTTGGCTTACATCGATCCGCACAAGTGCAAATCTTGCCGCAAATGTGTGGAAGTCTGTCCGCAGAATACCATTATCGAATTGAATTTCCCGCCGAGGAAACCGAAAGAAGAAGCTCCGGCTGCTCCAAAACCGGCTGCTGTTTCTAAAGAAACGGTGGAAACTCCTGCACCGGCAGCAAAAGTGGAAACTCCTGCTGAAAAGGCTACAGAAGCTCCGAAAGTAACAGAATAATAACAGAATAAAATACAGAACTGTATGTTAAAGACATTTTCAATTGGTGGAGTTCATCCACACGAAAATAAATTGTCGGCACATCAACCTATTATCACAGCGGAAGTTCCTGCAAAGGCTGTTATTTTGCTGGGGCAGCACATTGGTGCGCCTGCAAAACCGGTTGTAGCGAAAGGGGATGTGGTAAAGGTAGGCACTAAGATTGCTGAACCTGCCGGCTTTGTTTCGGCAGCAATTCACTCTTCAGTCAGTGGTAAAGTGGCGAAGATTGATACTATTGTCGATGCCAGCGGTTATGCGAAACCTGCTATCTTTATCGATGTGGAAGGCGACGAATGGGAAGAAACAATCGACCGTAGCGCCACACTGGTGAAGGAATGTGAACTTCCGGCAGAAGAGATCGTGAAGAAAATTGCCGATGCCGGAATCGTTGGTCTGGGTGGTGCTTGTTTCCCTACACAGGTGAAACTTTGTCCTCCTCCTTCTTTTAAAGCTGAATGTGTGATTATCAATGCCGTAGAATGTGAACCTTATTTGACTGCCGACCATCAGCTGATGCTGGAACACGCGGAAGAAATCATGGTAGGTGTTTCCATCCTGATGAAAGCAGTGAAAGTGAACAAGGCATTTATCGGAATCGAAAATAATAAGCCCGATGCTATCGAACTGATGACTAAAGTAGCTTCCAGCTATGCAGGCATCGAAGTCGTTCCCTTGAAGGTGAAATATCCGCAAGGAGGTGAAAAGCAGCTGATCGATGCGATCACCAAACGTCAGGTGGCGAGCGGTGCGTTGCCTATCTCTACGGGAGCAGTCGTGCAGAACGTGGGAACGGCGTTTGCCGTTTATGAAGCTGTGCAGAAGAATAAACCGTTGTTTGAACGGGTGATTACCGTGACGGGAAAGTCGGTTGCGAAGCCGTCCAACTTCCTGGCTCGTATCGGTACACCGATGAAACAGTTGATTGACGCTTGCGGTGGTTTGCCCGAAGATACGGGTAAGGTGATCGGCGGTGGTCCGATGATGGGTAAGGCGCTCGTAAATATCGAGGTTCCTACTGCGAAGGGCAGTTCCGGCATCCTGATTATGAACCGGAAGGAAGCCAAACGTGGTGAAGCTCAAACCTGCATCCGTTGCGCGAAGTGCGTGAGTGCCTGTCCGATGGGACTGGAACCGTACTTGCTCGGAGCCTTGTCTGAAAACGGAGATTTTGAAACAATGGAAAAAGAAAGAATCATGGATTGTATTGAGTGCGGCTCTTGCCAGTTCACTTGTCCTGCCAACCGTCCGCTGCTCGACTATTGTCGTCTGGGTAAAGGCAAAGTAGGAGCTATGATTCGTGCACGTCAAGCTAAAAAATAACGAATATGGAAAATAAATTAATCGTATCACTATCGCCCCACGTTCATGGCGGAGACAGCGTACAGAAAAATATGTATGGCGTGCTGATTGCACTGATTCCGGCTTTTCTGGTGTCTCTCTATTTCTTCGGACTGGGTGCCCTGATTGTCACGGCTACTTCCGTTGCGGCTTGTTTGTTCTTCGAATGGGCGATCGGAAAATATTTAATGAAGAAACCGACCACCACCATCTGCGACGGCTCTGCCATCATCACAGGTGTGTTGCTGGCATTTAATTTACCGTCTAACTTGCCTATCTGGATTATTATCCTCGGTGCACTGTTTGCTATCGGTGTAGGTAAGATGTCTTTCGGCGGATTAGGCTGCAATCCTTTCAACCCGGCATTGGCAGGTCGCGTATTCCTGCTGCTTTCTTTCCCGGTGCAGATGACCAGCTGGCCGGTAGTCGGACAGTTGACCGCTTATACGGATGCTACCACCGGTGCCACTCCGCTGGCCTTGATGAAGCAAGCCATTTACGGTGACACTGCCGCTTTAAGCCAGATTCCGGACGCATTGACCTTGTTGATCGGACAGAATGGCGGATGCTTGGGTGAAGTGAGTGCACTGGCTCTGCTGATCGGACTCGTTTATATGCTCTGGAAGAAAATCATCACCTGGCATATTCCTGTGTCTATCCTGGCTACTGTGTTTGTCTTTGCAGGCATCATGCACCTGGCAGATCCGGAAAAATACGTTTCTCCGGTATTGCAGTTGCTTTCCGGTGGTCTGATGCTGGGTGCTGTCTTTATGGCAACCGACTATGTGACTTCTCCGATGAGTAAGAAAGGGATGCTGATCTATGGTGTATGTATCGGTCTGCTGACGGTAGTTATCCGTCTGTTCGGCGCCTATCCCGAAGGTATGTCGTTCGCCATCCTGATTATGAATGCGTTCACTCCGCTGATTAACACCTATTGTAAACCAAAACGCTTTGGGGAGGTAGCGAAGAAGAAATGAAAAAGTTAGAATCATCTTTAAAGAATATGTTGCTGGTACTTACGGGAGTGACTGCTATTTCCGTTGCGTTGCTGGCTTATGTAAATGAACTGACAAAAGGCCCCATTGCCGAAGCGAACGCGAAGACACTGAACGAGGCCTTGAAAAAGGTTCTTCCCGAATTTACCAATAATCCGGTAGCGGAAAGCGATACGATCTTCAGTGAGAAAGACGGAAAGAAGAATGTTGACTTTATCGTTTATCCGGCTAAGAACGGTGAAGAACTTGTAGGAACCGCTGTCGAAGCTAAATCAATGGGATTTGGCGGTGAACTGAAAGTGCTGGTAGGCTTTAATGCCGAAGGAAAAATCTATAACTACTCTCTGTTGGCTCACACGGAAACTCCGGGATTGGGCTCTAAAGCCGACAAATGGTTCGGAGCGTATGATCCTGCGAAAGGAGAAAAGGCAGTATCTCACGAAGAGAGTACGAAATCTATTTTGGGTATGAATCCGGGTGAAGCTCCGTTGACCGTCAGCAAAGATGGGGGAGCGGTGGATGCCATCACGGCTTCTACCATTACTTCACGTGCTTTCTTGAATGCCGTGAATGCTGCTTATCAAGCCTATAAGGCCGAAGGCGGGGAAGTGAACGGGGTAACTGGTGCTTCTCAAAAAGCGAAAGGCGCGGACGCAGATGCTGCTGACGCTGCTACGGGAGCTACGATTAAAGTTGAACTAACTGATTCAGTCAGTGCTAATTAAGAAAGGAGACAGATATGAATAACTTTAAAGTAATGATGAACGGGATTATTAAAGAGAATCCTACGTTTGTACTCCTGCTCGGTATGTGTCCTACATTGGGTACTACATCATCGGCTATCAATGGTATGGGTATGGGACTGGCTACCATGTTCGTATTGATCTGCTCGAATGTGGTGATCTCTTTAATAAAGAACCTGATTCCGGACATGGTGCGTATCCCATCGTTTATTGTGGTGATCGCATCTTTCGTGACCTTGCTTCAAATGGTGATGCAGGCTTACGTGCCGGGACTGTATGCTACACTCGGTCTTTTCATTCCGTTGATTGTAGTGAACTGTATTGTACTGGGACGTGCCGAAGCCTTCGCTGCCAAGAATAACGCAGTTGCTTCTATGTTCGACGGTATCGGTATGGGGCTTGGCTTTACCATCGCCCTAACCTTGCTGGGTGCTGTCCGCGAGTTTTTGGGAACCGGTAAAATCTTCGATTTGACCATCATGCCGGAAGAATATGGAATGTTGGTGTTTGTATTGGCTCCGGGCGCTTTCATCGCTTTGGGATACCTCATTGCGTTGATTAACAGTTTCAAGAAAGCCTAATTCAATTAAATAAGAAAAGAATATGGAATATATATTGATATTTATTTCGGCAATCTTTGTAAACAACATCGTGTTGTCGCAGTTCCTGGGTATCTGTCCGTTCCTGGGCGTATCCAAGAAGGTGGAAACTGCGATGGGTATGAGCGCTGCGGTTGCTTTCGTGTTGACCATCGCTACCATCGTCACTTTCCTGATTCAGAAATTTGTACTGGATGTTTTCGGACTGGGATACTTACAGACGATTACATTTATCCTGGTGATTGCCGGATTGGTGCAGATGGTGGAAATCATCCTGAAAAAGGTGTCTCCGGCCCTGTATCAGGCGTTGGGTGTGTTCTTGCCGCTGATTACAACGAACTGTTGTATTCTTGGTGTCGCTATCCTGGTGATTCAGAAAGACTATGACCTGCTGACAGGTGTTGTATACGCATTCTCTACAGCTATCGGCTTCGGTCTGGCACTGGTGCTTTTTGCCGGATTGCGCGAACAGATGAGCCTTGTGAAAATTCCGAAAGGAATGCAAGGAACTCCGATTGCTTTGATTACCGCCGGTTTGCTTGCTATGGCATTCATGGGATTCTCCGGCGTGGTGTAAGGATTTACAGTTGATGATTAAATAGGGGATTGGAAGCTCTGCTGTGTGGCGACATACAGGTTAGAGTTTCCAATTCTTTTTTATACCTAAATGCTACCAAATCGTACCTTAATTACTTTTCAGCAAATAAATTTGTGGCAGATTATTGCAATTCCATTTTATTTCCATACATTTGTAACTCAAACAATAATAAGCCGAGAAACTAACCATTTTTTATAAAGTATATGAAAGAAAGAATTTTAGTAACAGGCGGGACAGGATACATTGGGTCTCATACTGTTGTAGAACTACAAAACAGTGGATATGAAGTAATCATCATCGATAATTTATCAAATTCAAGTGCCGACGTTGTTGACAATATAGAGAAAGTTTCCGGTATTCGCCCAGTTTTTGAAAAGCTGGACTGTTTGGACTTTGCCGGTCTGGATGCAGTATTTGCAAAATATAAAGGAATTAAGGCAATCATTCACTTTGCAGCTAGCAAAGCAGTAGGAGAGTCGGTACAAAAACCGTTGCTTTACTACCGTAATAACCTGGTTTCTTTGATTAACCTTCTCGAACTGATGCCAAAACATGGAGTAGAAGGTATTGTGTTCTCTTCTTCTTGTACAGTATACGGTCAGCCGGACGAGCTGCCGGTAACGGAAAAAGCTCCGATTAAGAAAGCGGAATCACCTTATGGAAATACCAAACAGATCAATGAAGAGATTATTCGTGATACGGTAGCTTCAGGTGCTCCGATCAATGCGATCATGTTGCGCTATTTCAACCCGATTGGCGCGCATCCTACTGCATTGCTGGGTGAACTGCCTAACGGGGTTCCTCAAAACCTGATTCCATATCTGACCCAGACAGCCATCGGTATCCGTGAGAAACTTAGCGTGTTTGGTGACGATTATGATACACCGGACGGTTCTTGTATCCGTGACTTTATCAATGTCGTTGACTTGGCTAAAGCACACGTGATTGCTATCCGTCGTATCTTGGAAAAGAAACAAAAAGAAAAAGTAGAAGTATTTAATATTGGTACAGGACGTGGTGTTTCTGTATTGGAATTAATAAATGGCTTTGAAAAAGCCACTGGCGTAAAATTGAATTATCAGATTGTCGGACGTCGTGCAGGTGACATTGAAAAAGTTTGGGCTAACCCGGATTTTGCTAATAAAGAGCTGGGTTGGAAAGCCGTAGAAACTTTAGAAGATACTTTACGTTCTGCATGGAACTGGCAGCTGAAACTCCGTGAAAGAGGGATTCAATAAAAGAGAAACTTGTTTTAAATAACATAAAAGTTTAAACAAATCGTGCATGCGATTTGTTTAATTGATGCTAATCGACCTGAAGCTGTTTATGAGTATGCGAATATACGTAGATAGTACTTATGCCTCCCCGGCATAGACAGGAAAGATTGCATAGTAGTTTTGTCGTGTTTTATTTTGTGTTTGTGTTGTGACGGTACTACGACGTGAGTCGTGGTACCGTTTTTTTGGTACGCCCAGCATGGATGTTCTGTTTTATAAAATATTTAGCACTAATTCTTTTGTTATCCAAAATTATTTTGTAATTTTGTATCAAATGAATAAGATATGAGAGTAGTATCACATAAGAAATTGAAAGATTTCTACGAGACGAAAGGGTGTGAAGATTCACGTGTTGCTTTAGAACGTTGGTATGATATAGCGGAAAAAGCAGAATGGCGGAATTTGTCTGATATAAAAGCGGATTTTCTATCGACTGATTATGTGGGCAATCAACACTATGTTTTTAATATCAGAGGGAACAACTATCGGCTGGTAGTGGTTGTTAAATTTACGGTGGGATACATTTTTGTCCGTTGGGTGGGAACTCATAAAGAGTATGATAAAATAGATTGTTCAACTATATAATATAATAGATATGACTAAAATAACGAAAGAACAATACGAATTTGCATTGGCAAGAGTCGAAGAACTTCTGCCTTTGGTGGACGACAGCACTCCTGCAAATGACAAGAGCATGGTGGAGCTTTCTGTTATGTCTGATATAGTGATTGCGTATGAGAAGGAACATTTTCCTATAGAAAAACCAACCGTAGCAGAATTGATAGAATTGTCCCTTGAAGAAAAGGGGATGACACAAAAACAGCTTGCCAGTGAAATAGGGGTTAGCCCTTCACGCGTGAATGATTATATTTCGGGTCGCTCGGAACCTACTTTAAAAATAGCTCGCTTGCTTTGCCGGGTACTCAATATACACCCCGCTGCCATGTTGGGATTTTGAAAAAATAGTCAAAACATAATTGTTAGTGAGATTTATTTGTTTAATGTACCTTTGAAGCAGAATACGTCAGTTCCCCAATCAATTTCCGGTAAGACGAATCCGGGAGCAAACAGCCCGAATACGGATGAGCCGGAGCCGCTCATGGATGCGTAGATTGCTCCTTGATGATAGAGTTCTTCTTTGATTTCTCCAATGACGGGATGTTGCGGGAATACACTTGCTTCGAAATCATTGATTAACGTATCCTTCCATTCTTGTACAGGACGCTGGATTGCCTCCCTAACCGGATATTTCGGACGATGGGGATGAATGTTTGAAAAGGCTTCCCGGGTGGAAACAAAAACATTCGGTTTTATAATCATGATTTGGTAGCCGTTTAATGAAAGTTCGGCCGGGGAGAAGATGTTTCCAATTCCCTCGGCAAATATCGGTCTGTTTTTGATAAAGAAAGCGCAGTCTGCTCCCAAAGTGGCAGCGTATACTTCCAATTGTTCTTCGGATACTCCCAGCTGATAATGATCGTTGAGCAACTTTAGCATGAAAGCGGCATCCGATGATCCTCCTCCCAGTCCGGCTCCTGAAGGGATGTGCTTGTATAAGTGGATTTCGATAGGAGGGAGATGAAATTCCTTATCCATCAATAAATAGGCTTTTACTACCAGATTGTCTTCAGGGTTACCGGCTATTTCCATTCCATGTTGGTGGAGAGTGAATTTTCGGTCAGCGTTAGGGGAGGTACGGATTTCCAGTGCGTCTTCCAGAGCCACCGGATAGAAAACTGTTTCCAGATTGTGGTATCCGTCCGGGCGTTTTTCCGTGATGGAAAGTCCCAGGTTTATTTTGATATTGGGAAAAGCAATCATATTTCTATTTACTATTTTACTATTTACTATTTACAGTGCTTCACATTACAATTAATCATAGCTGGATAATGTGAATCGGGAGCAAAGTTACTAAAATCTTCATTTTTCCTTATTCATTCTTCGTGATTATATTCTATCTTTGTCGTCTCGACTGGAAGAATTCCGTGATAAATGTGATAATAGAGTCTGTCCAGTCGTAAAATAATAAATAGTAAATCGTAAAATAGTAAATATCTCGATGGCCGAACAGAAAAGAAATACCCGCAATTCAAAGTCTACTAAAATACAACCGGTAAATGATTATGGTCGTATTCAGCCGCAGGCGCCTGAACTGGAAGAAGCAGTTTTGGGAGCTTTAATGATTGAAAAGGACGCTTATTCATTGGTGAGTGAAATTCTTCGTCCCGAATCATTTTACGAACGCCGGCATCAGTTGATTTATTCTGCTATCGTCGATCTTGCGGTGAACCAGAAACCGGTGGATATTCTGACTGTAAAGGAACAACTTAGTAAACGCGGAGACTTGGAAGAGGTGGGAGGTCCCTTCTATATTACTCAATTGAGTAGTAAGGTGGCTTCATCCGCACATATTGAATACCATGCCCGTATTATTGCACAGAAATCGCTGGCGCGTGAGTTGATAACGTTTACGAGCAATATCCAGAGTAAAGCGTTTGACGAGACCCTGGACGTGGACGACTTGATGCAGGAAGCGGAAGGTAAGCTTTTCGAGATCTCACAGCAGAATATGAAAAAAGATTATACGCAGATCAATCCGGTGATTGACGAAGCCTATAAACTAATTCAGAAAGCTGCGGCTCGAACCGATGGTTTGAGTGGTCTGGAGAGTGGTTTCACGAAACTTGATAAGATGACTTCGGGTTGGCAGAATTCCGACCTTATTATTATAGCTGCCCGTCCTGCTATGGGTAAGACTGCTTTCGTTCTTTCAATGGCTAAGAATATTGCGGTGGATTACCGGAACCCGGTGGCGTTGTTCTCTCTTGAAATGAGTAACGTTCAGTTGGTGAACCGTTTGATTGCGAATGTCTGCGAGATTCCGAGCGAGAAAATCAAAAGCGGGCAGTTGGCAAATTATGAATGGCAACAACTGGACTATAAACTGAAGAATCTGATGGATGCACCGCTTTACGTGGATGATACGCCGTCTCTGTCTGTGTTTGAACTTCGAACCAAAGCGCGTCGTTTGGTACGCGAACATGGGGTGCGAATCATCATCATTGACTACCTTCAGTTGATGAATGCGAGTGGGATGGCGTTTGGTAGCCGTCAGGAAGAGGTTAGTACCATTTCCCGTTCGTTGAAAGGATTGGCGAAAGAGTTGAGTATTCCGATTATCGCACTGTCACAGTTGAATCGTGGTGTGGAAAGTCGTGAAGGTATTGATGGTAAACGACCGCAGTTGAGTGACCTTCGTGAATCGGGAGCCATCGAGCAGGATGCCGATATGGTGTGCTTTATCCATCGTCCGGAATACTATAAGATATTTCAGGATGATCGTGGTAATGACTTGCGCGGTATGGCGGAAATTGTAATCGCCAAGCATCGTAACGGTGCGGTAGGCGAGGTGTTGCTCCGCTTTAAGGGTGAGTTTACCCGTTTCTCTAATCCGGAAGACGATATGGTGATCCCGATGCCGGGCGAGCCTGCAGGAGCTATGTTAGGATCGAAAATGAATACAGGTAATGCTGGTTCCATACCTCCTCCCGCACCTGATTTTGCACCGCAGACGGAGAATCCATTCGGAGCACCGGGAGATGGACCGTTACCATTTTAGTTAATAGTTGATAGTTGATAACTGATAGTGAAAATGCTCTGCGCAACATTTCTTCTATCTGTATGTTATTCCGCATGGTAACTATCAACTATAAACTTTTTTATCTAACCTTCTCGGTCAACCGAAAAATCTTATTAACTTTGCAAATCTTTTTGAGAAACAATAAAAAATTAAATATATGAATATCTCTTATAACTGGCTGAAAGAGTATGTCAACTTCGACCTGACGCCCGATGAAACGGCTGCTGCGTTGACGTCTATTGGCTTGGAAACAGGTGGTGTAGAAGAAGTGCAAACCATTAAAGGTGGTTTGGAAGGACTGGTGATCGGTGAAGTGCTGACCTGCACGGAACATCCTAATTCTGACCATTTGCATATTACTACTGTCAATCTGGGAGACGGTGAACCGGTACAGATTGTTTGTGGTGCCCCGAATGTGGCTGCCGGACAGAAAGTGGTGGTAGCTACTTTAGGTACAAAACTTTATGACGGTGACGAATGTTTTACCATCAAGAAATCAAAAATCCGTGGGGTGGAATCTACTGGTATGATTTGTGCCGAAGACGAAATCGGTATCGGTACGGATCATGCAGGTATTATCGTATTGCCGGAAAATGCTGTTCCGGGTACGCTTGCCAAGGATTATTATAATATCAAGAGCGACTATGTGCTTGAAGTGGACATCACGCCTAACCGTGCGGATGCTTGCTCTCACTATGGGGTGGCTCGTGACTTGTACGCTTATCTGATTCAGAACGGCAAACAGGCTACTTTGCAACGTCCGTCGGTAGACGGCTTTAAAGTGGAAAACCATGACTTGAATATTGAAGTGAAGGTGGAAAACAGCGAAGCTTGTCCGCATTATGCCGGTGTTACGGTGAAAGGTGTCACTGTGAAGGAAAGCCCGGAATGGCTGCAAAACAAATTGCGTCTGATCGGGGTGCGTCCTATTAATAATGTAGTGGATATTACTAATTATATCGTTCATGCTTTCGGTCAGCCGTTGCATTGCTTCGATGCCGGAAAGATAAAAGGCAATGAAGTAATTGTAAAGACAATGCCGGAAGGAACCCCGTTCGTTACGCTGGATGAGGTGGAACGTAAATTGAACGAACGCGACCTGATGATTTGTAACAAGGAAGAGGCCATGTGTATTGCCGGTGTATTCGGCGGACTGGACTCCGGTTCTACGGAAGCTACGACAGATGTATTCATTGAAAGTGCTTATTTCCATCCTACATGGGTGCGTAAGACAGCCCGCCGTCATGGCTTGAATACGGATGCTTCTTTCCGTTTCGAACGCGGTATCGATCCGAACAGTGTGATATATTGCTTGAAACTGGCTGCTTTGATGGTTAAAGAACTGGCTGGCGGTACGATTTCTTCTGAAATAAAAGACGTGTTCACTACTCCTGCACCCGATTTTATAGTTGATCTGGCTTATGAGAAAGTACATTCTTTGGTAGGAAAAGTAATTCCGGTAGAGACAATCAAGAGCATTGTGACCAGCCTGGAAATGAAGATCACTAATGAAACGGCGGAAGGGCTGACATTAGCTGTTCCTCCTTATCGTGTAGACGTGCAGCGTGATTGTGACGTGATTGAAGATATTCTTCGTATCTACGGATATAACAATGTTGAAATCCCGACTACATTGAACTCCAGCCTGACTACCAAAGGTGAACATGATAAATCGAATAAATTGCAGAACCTGATTGCAGAGCAATTGGTGGGCTGCGGATTTAATGAGATCCTGAACAACTCATTGACGCGTGCTGCTTATTATGATGGTATGGAGACTTATCCGTCCAACCATCTAGTGATGTTATTGAATCCGTTGAGTGCGGATTTGAACGCTATGCGTCAGACTTTGCTGTTCGGTGGACTGGAAAGTATTGCTCATAATGCAAATCGTAAGAATGCTGATTTGAAGTTCTTCGAATTCGGTAATTGCTATCATTTCGATGCTGACAAGAAGAATGAAGAGAAGGTATTGGCTCCTTACTCGGAAGATTATCACTTGGGCTTGTGGGTAACCGGTAAGAAGGTTTCCAATTCATGGGCACATGCAGATGAGAACAGTTCGGTATATGAATTGAAGGCTTATGTAGAAAATATATTGAAGCGTCTGGGACTGGATTTGCACAATCTGGTTGTCGGTAATCTGACGGACGATATTTTTGCTGCCGCACTTTCTATCAATACGAAGGGGGGTAAGCGTCTTGCTTCCTTCGGTATCGTGACTAAGAAGCTGTTGAAAGCATTTGATATTGACAATGAAGTGTATTTTGCCGACTTGAACTGGAAGGAACTGATGAAGGCTATCCGTTCTGTGAAGATCAGCTACAAGGAAATCTCCAAGTTCCCTGCTGTGAAACGTGACCTGGCATTGTTGCTTGACAAGAATGTGCAGTTTGCCGAAATTGAAAAGATTGCTTACGAAACAGAGAAGAAGCTGCTGAAAGAAGTGGAACTCTTCGATGTGTACGAAGGTAAAAATCTGGAAGCAGGCAAGAAGTCGTATGCAGTGAGCTTCCTGCTTCAGGATGAGAGCCAGACTTTGAATGATAAGATGATTGATAAGATCATGTCGAAACTGGTGAAGAACTTGGAAGATAAGCTGGGTGCCAAACTTAGATAAACTTAAAATTTCAATCTAAAAATATAAACCAATGGGAAGAGCATTTGAATATAGAAAGGCCGCTAAACTGAAAAGATGGGGCCACATGGCTAAAACATTTACAAGACTGGGTAAACAAATCGCGATAGCTGTAAAGGCAGGCGGTCCGGAACCTGAAAATAACCCGACTTTGCGTTCGGTGATCGCTACTTGTAAGCGTGAAAATATGCCGAAGGATAATATTGAACGTGCTATCAAAAACGCAATGGGTAAAGACCAGAGCGACTACAAGAGCATGACTTACGAAGGATACGGTCCTCACGGTATTGCTGTATTTGTGGATACGCTGACAGATAACACAACCCGTACGGTGGCTGACGTTCGTTCGGTATTTAATAAGTTTGGCGGTAATCTCGGTACAATGGGATCTCTCGCGTTCCTGTTCGACCACAAATGTGTATTCACTTTCAAGAAGAAAGACGGATTGGATATGGAAGAACTGATTCTGGATCTGATCGATTATGATGTGGAAGATGAATACGAAGAGGATGATGAAGAAGGAACAATCACTATCTATGGTAATCCCAAGAGCTATGCCGCTATTCAGAAACACCTGGAGGAGTGTGGCTTTGAAGATGTCGGTGGAGACTTCACTTATATCCCGAACGACATGAAAGAGGTGACTCCGGAACAGCGCGAAACATTGGATAAGATGATCGAACGTTTGGAAGAATTTGACGACGTGCAGACTGTTTATACCAATATGCAGCCGGAAGAGGGAGAATAAGACAAGGTTATGGAATATGTGTATAGAACCCAGGGAACTTGCAGCACCAACATCGAACTGAATGTGGAAGATGGAGTGGTGAAAGAAGTTGCTTTCTGGGGAGGATGTAATGGTAACCTTCAAGGTATTTCCCGCCTTGTGAGAGGAATGAAGGTAGCGGATGTTATCGCAAAACTTGAAGGAGTGCATTGTGGTGGCAGACCGACTTCATGTCCTGACCAATTGTGTCGTGCATTACATGAGATGGGATATTAATCGACTTCTTTTATTTTTGTAAAATTTGATATTTTTCAAGACCTTCGGCAATTTATTTTGTCGAGGGTCTTTTTTTTGTGGGAATCCATAGGGGGGGATCCGGGTGTTGTTTACTTACTTGTCGGTATTTTGAACTAAAATTGACCTTCACTCGTTATTTATAAGTATATTTGTAAGGTTAAAACTATTATGCAAAAATGAAGAATATTTTTCAAGACTTAAAACGCAAAGATCATAAACGCTATCTGGGTGGACTGGATGTTTTTAAATATATTGGTCCGGGGCTTCTGGTTACGGTAGGATTTATTGATCCGGGAAACTGGGCTTCTAACTTCGCCGCCGGTTCCGAATTTGGCTATTCCTTACTTTGGGTGGTTACATTGTCTACTATTATGCTGATTGTGCTTCAGCACAACGTTGCCCACCTGGGGATTGTTACCGGACTTTGCCTTTCGGAGGCGGCCACTAAATACACTCCCAAATGGGTGTCGCGACCTATTCTTGGTACGGCGGTATTGGCGTCGATTTCTACTTCTTTAGCGGAAATTCTGGGAGGTGCCATTGCGTTGGAAATGCTCTTTGATATTCCTATTATATGGGGAGCTGTGTTGACTACGCTTTTTGTCTCTATCATGCTTTTCACTAATTCGTATAAAAAGATAGAGCGTTCCATCATTGCATTTGTCTCCGTTATCGGGCTTTCGTTTATCTACGAACTGTTTCTGGTGGAAATAGACTGGCCGGCTGCAACAGTAGGGTGGGTGACTCCTTCTTTTCCGAAAGGAAGTATGCTGATTATCATGAGTGTGTTGGGAGCGGTAGTGATGCCTCATAATCTGTTTCTTCATTCGGAGGTGATACAGAGTCACGAATATAATAAGAAAGATGATGCTTCTATTAAGAAGGTTTTGAAATATGAGTTGTTTGATACTCTTTTCTCTATGATTGTCGGCTGGGCGATTAACAGTGCCATGATTCTTCTGGCTGCCGCTACTTTCTTTAAAAGCGGTATTCAGGTAGAGGAACTGCAACAGGCTAAGTCATTGCTCGAACCTTTGTTGGGAAGTAATGCTGCCATCGTATTTGCACTGGCATTGCTGATGGCGGGTATTTCATCCACCATTACGAGCGGAATGGCGGCAGGTTCCATCTTTGCGGGTATTTTCGGTGAATCGTATCATATCAAAGACAGCCATTCGCAGGTAGGAGTCCTTTTATCTCTGGGAATTGCCTTATTGCTGATTTTCTTTATTGGAGATCCTTTCAAAGGATTGATTATTTCGCAGATGATACTTAGTATTCAATTACCTTTCACGGTATTTTTGCAGGTGGGACTGACGTCTTCCCGAAAGGTGATGGGAGATTATGTCAATAGTCGTTGGAGCACGTTTGTGTTGTATTCGATTGCCATTATTGTTTCGGTACTGAATATCATGCTTTTGTTTTCATAAAATGAATATAAATCAATACATATAGATCGATGAAGATTATTACTTATAATGTGAACGGACTACGTGCCGCCGTATCTAAAGGTTTGCCGGAATGGCTGGCGCAGGAGAATCCTGATATTCTTTGTCTGCAAGAGACGAAACTGCAACCGGACCAGTATCCGGGAGAGGTGTTTGAAGCGTTGGGTTACAAGTCTTATTTGTATTCGGCGCAGAAGAAAGGATACAGTGGAGTGGCCATACTTACCAAGCAGGAACCGGACCATGTGGAATATGGGATGGGAATGGAGGCTTATGATAATGAAGGACGTTTTATCCGGGCGGATTTCGGAGACTTATCGGTAGTCAGTGTTTATCACCCTTCGGGAACGAGCGGGGACGAACGCCAGGCTTTTAAAATGGTGTGGCTGGAAGATTTTCAAAAGTATGTGATGGAGTTGCAGAAGTCCCGTCCCAATTTGATTCTTTGTGGTGATTATAATATCTGCCATGAGCCGATCGACATTCATGATCCTGTCCGGAATGCAACAAACAGTGGTTTCCTTCCTGAAGAACGGGAGTGGATGACACGTTTCCTGTCTGCGGGGTATGTGGATTCTTTCCGTACGCTTTGTCCCGAAAAACAGGAATATACCTGGTGGAGCTATCGTTTTAATTCGCGTGCCAAAAATAAGGGTTGGAGAATTGACTATTGCATGGTTAGTGAGCCGGTACGCCCGCTGTTGAAACGTGCGTATATCCTGAATGAGGCCGTACATTCCGATCATTGTCCGATGGCGTTGGAAATATTATAGGATAGTAATACTCAATTTACGGGTGTCTCCTCCGTCGCGAAATTCGCAGAGGTAGACACCTTGCCATGTTCCCAGGTTCAGGCGGTGATTCTTGATGGGGATAGTGACCGAGCTTCCTATCAGGGAGGCTTTTATATGGGCGCTCATATCGTCGGGGCCTTCGAGGGTATGGATGAAATAGGGGGCACCGTCGGGAACCAGTTTATTAAAGAATGTCTGGAAGTCATGCCGTACGTCCGGGTCTGCATTTTCGTTGATAGTTAGTCCGGCAGAGGTGTGTTTGATAAAGACTACCAGCAGGCCACTTTCGGGAAGTGCTGGTAGTTGTGAAATGATATCACGCGTGATTAAATGAAATCCACGCGAGTAATGAGGGAGTTGAATATCGAATGTTGTAGCCATTGTTTTATCTCTTAGAATTTGGAGGGTGGATTCAGGTCCACATAGGGGTCGTTGATAGCTGACGCCATCATTGCATTGACGGCAATTCCTGCATCCTCTTTATAATTTCTTCTCTTGTTCCATTCACGTACATCTTTGAGAGTGACATCACGTTTCTTTCTGTTTTGGGGAAAACCACTTTTTCTTTTCCTGTCAGCATATTCATCCTTTCTGGCTGCGCTTATCATAGCTTGGATGGCAATGGCTGTCGATTCTTTATATGAAATAGTTTTGTTCATATTTTCTTTTTTTTGATTTTAATCTTTACGCCCTATCTGATGCAAAGATACTTTTTTATATTTTTGTGCGAAATAAAAATGCAAAATAGTTTATGGAAGATAGAATACAGAAAGCAGTGGAGCTTTTTAAGAGCGGATACAACTGCTCACAGTCGGTAGTAGCGGCCTTTGCGGATATGTATGGATTTACACAGGAACAGGCGTTGCGTATGGGTGCTTCCTTTGGCGGGGGGATAGGACGAATGCGTGAAACGTGTGGAGCTGCCTGCGGCATGTTTTTGGTGGCGGGCTTGGAAACCGGCGCTACGGAAGCGACAGACCGGGAAGGAAAAGCTGCCAATTATGCGGTGGTGCAAGAACTGGCGGCTGAATTTAAGAAGCGTAACGGCTCGCTGATTTGTGGCGAATTGTTGGGATTAAAGAAAAAAGATCCCGTTTCAACGATTCCGGAAGAGCGTACTGCTCAATATTATAGCAAGCGTCCTTGCGCTAAAATGGTGGAAGAAGCGGCAAGAATTTGGTCTGAATATCTCGAAAAGCATCCTAAATGAAAGAAAAAATGCTTTTTTATTACAAAAACGATAAAAAAGTGCTCAATAAAGTGTTATATAACATAAAAATAACTATCTTTGTCCCCGAAATAAAATCTGAAAGTCTTTTTGACCGGATGATTTTAAGCATGTCTAACTAAAATTGCAAAGCAAATGTTGAAAGAAAAAGCTGGTGTAATTGCAGGTACTATCTGGAATGCACTGAACGAAACAGAAGGAATGACTGCCAAGCAGCTTAAAAAAGCAACTAAATTGGTTGACAAAGATCTGTTCCTCGGCCTTGGCTGGTTATTGAGAGAAGACAAAGTCTCTGTGGAAGAAGTTGAAGGTGAACTCTTCATCAAATTGATCTAAGCGAGTAACTCACTTAAGCAATAAAAAAATGCGTTGGTACATGATCATAATGTTATCAACGCATTTTTTTTATTCCGCCATTTACGTATCTTTGCACACCAAAAAGATAAAATAATAAGAATTCAGAATGAAGAATATTCGCAACTTTTGCATTATTGCTCATATTGACCACGGTAAGTCAACGTTGGCCGACCGTCTGTTGGAGTTTACTAACACCATTCAGGTGACTTCAGGGCAGATGCTTGATAATATGGATCTGGAAAAAGAAAGAGGGATCACTATCAAGAGCCATGCGATCCAGATGGAATATACTTATCAGGGGGAGAAGTATGTCCTTAACCTGATTGATACTCCGGGACACGTGGACTTTTCGTATGAGGTGTCACGTTCTATCGCTGCATGTGAAGGGGCATTGCTGATTGTCGATGCTTCGCAGGGAGTGCAGGCGCAGACGATCTCGAATCTGTATATGGCCATTGAACACGACCTTGAGATTATTCCGGTTATCAATAAATGCGATATGGCGAGCGCCAATCCCGAAGAAGTGGAGGACGAAATCGTTGAACTGTTGGGTTGCAAGCGCGAGGAGGTAATTCGTGCATCCGGTAAAACGGGTATGGGAGTGGAAGAGATACTGGCTGCTGTGATTGAACGTATTCCTCATCCCGAAGGGAATGAAGAGGCGCCGTTGCAGGCTTTGATTTTCGACTCTGTATTCAACTCTTTCCGTGGAATTATAGCTTATTTCAAGATTGAAAACGGCACGATTCGCAAGGGCGACAAGGTGAAGTTTTTCAATACGGGAAAAGAGTATGATGCCGATGAAATAGGGGTGTTGAAAATGGATATGGTGCCTCGTAACGAACTTCGTACGGGGGATGTAGGATATATAATTTCCGGTATCAAAACTTCCAAAGAGGTGAAGGTGGGAGATACCATTACACATATTGCCCGTCCGTGTGACAAGGCTATTGCCGGGTTTGAGGAGGTGAAGCCGATGGTGTTTGCCGGAGTGTACCCGATTGAGGCGGAAGATTTTGAAGATCTTCGCGCGTCTTTGGAAAAGTTGCAGCTGAATGATGCGTCGTTGACTTTCCAACCGGAGTCTTCATTGGCTTTGGGTTTTGGTTTCCGTTGTGGTTTCCTCGGATTGCTCCACATGGAGATTGTGCAGGAGCGTCTGGACCGTGAGTTTGACATGAATGTGATTACTACGGTACCGAACGTGTCCTACCATATATATGATAAGCAGGGCAATATGAAGGAGGTGCACAACCCCGGTGGTATGCCTGACCCGACGATGATTGACCATATCGAGGAACCGTATATCAAAGCATCTATTATTACAACGACTGATTATATCGGTCCTATTATGACGCTTTGTCTGGGTAAGCGTGGTGAATTGATTAAACAGGAATATATCTCCGGTAACCGGGTGGAAATCTATTACAATATGCCTTTGGGAGAAATTGTGATTGACTTTTATGATAAGTTGAAGAGTATTTCTAAAGGGTATGCGTCGTTTGATTATCATCCGAATGGTTTCCGTACTTCGAAGCTGGTGAAGCTGGATATTTTGTTGAACGGTGAGCCTGTGGATGCACTTTCTACTTTGACACATATTGACAATGCTTACGATATGGGACGCCGGATGTGTGAGAAACTGAAAGAGCTTATTCCGCGGCAGCAGTTTGATATTGCCATTCAGGCAGCTATCGGGGCTAAGATTATTTCCCGTGAAACGATTAAGGCTGTTCGTAAGGATGTGACAGCGAAGTGTTATGGTGGTGACGTGAGCCGTAAACGTAAACTGCTTGAAAAGCAGAAAAAAGGTAAAAAACGAATGAAACAAATCGGTAACGTGGAAGTGCCGCAAAAAGCCTTCCTCGCCGTACTGAAGCTGGATTAAAAATACTGCCGCAAGCAATTTTTCAGAGATCTGTTCTGAACAAATTGACTTGCGGTTAGTTTTTAATACACCAGGTGATTGCCTTCTGTCTGCAGAGCTTTCCTTGGCAATTACTTTTTAGCAACAAACAACTATAAATATGAGAAAAGTTCTGTCTTTTTCGGGCTTCCTGATGTTGGGGCTCGTGGTTTCGCAATTCCTGCCGATGATGGCAGGAGATGGGTATGGAGCTGTTAAATCCATATCGAATGTACTACTCTATGTATGTCTTAGTTTTATAATGATTAATGTAGGCCGTGAGTTCGTCCTTGATAAAACACGGTGGAAAAGTTACGCTCAAGATTATTTTATAGCCATGGCTACGGCTGCTTTACCATGGTTTATGATTGCTATTTATTATGTGTTTGTATTGCTTCCTCCCGATTTTTGGAATAGTTGGGAAGCATGGAAGGAGAATTTATTGTTAAGCCGTTTTGCTGCACCTACATCAGCCGGTATTCTGTTTACGATGTTGGCGGCTATCGGACTGAAGTCCAGTTGGATTTATAAGAAAATACAGGTATTGGCAATTTTCGATGACTTGGATACGATTCTTTTAATGATTCCTCTTCAGATTATGATGATTGGGCTGCGCTGGCAGTTGATTATTGTGGTGGTGATTGTGTTCTTGTTATTGTCGATCGGCTGGCAAAGATTGAATAAGTATGATTGGCGTCAGGACTGGAAGGCTATCCTCTTTTATTCAATGATTATATTTCTGGCTACTCAAATACTGTATCTGGGGAGTAAAGAATTGTATGGGGACGAGGGAAGTATTCATATTGAAGTCCTGTTGCCGGCATTTGTTCTGGGTATGATTATGAAACATAA
This sequence comes from Bacteroides sp. MSK.18.37, assembly GCF_019129155.2. NCBI lineage: Bacteria > Pseudomonadati > Bacteroidota > Bacteroidia > Bacteroidales > Bacteroidaceae > Bacteroides > Bacteroides sp. MSK.18.37. Next base: position 5,663,320 of record NZ_JAHOIB020000001.1, read on the forward strand.
GGAACATGACACACCTGTGGAACGAAAGGTGTCTACCGGGATTTCATTTTTCTTCATGTTCCTGGTGGGAATGAGTATGCCGCATTTTATCGGAGTGAACTTTGCGGAGACTCATGCTGGTTCTTATTCCGTGACTGGTTCGCAGGAGATGATGTCGTGGGGAATGATTATGTTTCATGTGGTGATTGTCTCTTTATTGTCGAATATAGGAAAGCTTTGTCCGATGTTCTTTTATCGTGACCGGAAATTAAGTGAGCGACTGGCTCTTTCCATCGGTATGTTTACCCGTGGTGAGGTAGGGGCCGGAATCATTTTCATTGCATTGGGATATAACTTGGGTGGCCCGGCATTGGTTATTTCAGTGCTTACTCTGGTATTGAATCTGATTCTGACGGGTATCTTCGTTCTTTGGGTGAAGAATTTGGCTTTGCGGAGTTATGCGGATTGACGTGATATGGAAATGTTGTAGAGCATTTTCTGTTTAGTGTGGAGGTGTGTCGAAACACTTTCTCTAATTTTTTTAGGCACGGATTATACGAATTGCACGGATAAGTTTATTTTCTTTCCGTGTTTATCGTGTAATCCGTGCCTAAATAATATCAGTTAGTAATCTGTCAAATCGTCTTCTACGTCAATAGGTAGAATCTTTTGGCTTTCTTCGTGTGGCAACTGTTCCACTTGCCGCAGTTTGCGTTCGATGGCACGTGTTCGTTTTCCCATGACTTCTTCGAGTTGGTCACCGGCGCTTTGCAAGTTCTTTTGTACTTTTTCAAGTAACCCTCCGAATTTACTGAATTCTGTTTTGACAGCTCCCAATACGGTCCAGACTTCTCCGGTACGTTTTTGGATAGCAAGTGTGCGGAATCCCATCTGGAGACTGTTGAGGATGGCGCCTAATGTTGTCGGACCTGTAACTACAATCTTATACTCCTTTTGGAGTGTTTCGATGAGACTGGTGCGTCGGATTACTTCGGCATATATGCTTTCAAACGGGAGGAACATGATGGCAAAATCTGTGGTAAAAGGCGGGTCCACATACTTATCATGGATGTCTTTTGCCATCTTTTTGATTGTATTTTCCAATTGTTTGCCGGACGATTCCATCAATGCTGCGTCTCCCGCTTCGAATGCATCGTAATATTGTTCGTATACATCTTTCGGAAATTTGGCGTCGATGGGGAGGTAGACGGTGCTGTTGGCGTCATCTTTTCCCGGAAGTTTGATGGCAAATTCTACAAATTCGGTTCCGCTCTTTTTGGTTTTGACATTGGCGTCGTACTGTTCGGGGCTCATCATTTGTTCTAAGAGTGCACCCAGTTGGACTTCGCCGAACGTTCCTCTCATCTTTACGTTGCTCAATACCTTTTTTAGTCCGCCGACATCTTGAGCAAGAGATTTCATTTCTCCCAGTCCTTTTTGCACGTTCTCAAGTTGCGAACGGACGATTTCGAATGATTGACCGATACGTTCATTCAGGGTTTTCTGGAGCTTTTCTTCCACCATCAGGCGCATGTCATCCAGTCGTTTCTCGGTGGATTTCAGTAATGCTTCCTGCTGGCGGGCCATCATGTCGAATTTCTGTCGTTGCAGTTCTCCGGTAGTCATCATATTCTTGTGCAGAACATCTTGGAGCTGTTGCATATTCTGGTTCAGCGTTTGCGTCATTTCCATGCGAAGTTCCCGGATGCTGCGGTTCAGTTCTTCCCGGTTTTCCTGCATTTGCTGACGCAAGGCTATTTGTAATTGTTCTGCTTGAGTTTGATTGTTGCCTTTGGTTAGTGATAATACAAGTAGGACTATCATTAACACGGCAATAACAATAAGTAGAATCAGTTCCATTAATATGTCAGAATTTCGTTTCCGGTTTCAGTAATCAGAATCATATTTTCCCATTGGGCGGAAGGCAGTCCATCGTCGGTGCAGACGGTCCATCCGTCGGCATCGTCTACAAACACTTCGTAGGTTCCCATATTAATCATGGGTTCGATGGTGAAGGTCATGCCCGGCACGATCATCATGCCTGTGCCCCGGCGTCCGAAATGTTCTACGTCCGGTTCCTCATGGAATTGCATCCCTACGCCATGTCCGCAGAGATCACGGACTACGCTGAATCCGTTCTTTTCTGCATGTTCCTGGATGGCGGCGCCTACATCACCCAGCTGTTTCCAGGGTTGTGCGGCAGCAATTCCTATTTCCATACATTCTTTGGTTACCTGTACTAACTTTTGCATATCAAGGTTGACGTCTCCAATCATAAACATACGGGATGCATCGGAAAAATATCCTTTGTAAATGGTGGAAACATCTACATTGATAATATCTCCGCTTTTCAGAATCTCATTTTTATTGGGTATTCCGTGACACACTACATCGTTGATGCTGGTGCAAACACTTTTGGGAAATCCTTCGTAGTTGAGTGGGGCAGGGATGGCACCGTGACTGGTGGTGAAATCATACACTAGCACATCAATTTCTTCGGTGGACATGCCTTCCCGGATATTCTCTGAAATATAGTCCAGCAGTGCAGTATTGATCTTGGCACTTTCCCGGATACCTTCCAGTTGCTCGGGAGTACGGAGTACTTTGCGCGGTGGAAGTTTATAACCTTGCTTTCTGTATTTCTGTATTTTTGCTTCTACTTCTGCCGGATAATTAGAGGGGGTAAACCGGAATCCCTTGATAAAGTTCTTCATTATGATAGCATATTTAATCGTATGACAAAGGTACGAGAATAAATGGAAAATATGCTTTCTTGTTTTCTAAAACTTTTCGATTCCTGATTGTCGGCACGGGTTACCATTCGTATGAAACACTAATTTGAGGTATCCATTCCCATCTTTTGCGGAGGACATTGTATTGGTATTGTACCCCTGTTTTTATTTTCCAGTTTTTATTTATTTTGAGAACAACATTACTACCCAATTGGGTGGGTTCCACTTCGGAAGGGAGGCCCCGGTGTTTTCGGGTATCAAGGTTTTGTACGCCATATATGTTGAGAGACCATTTGGGAGATAAATTATATTCTATTTGGCTTTGGATATGAAAGCAACTGGAATTTTCTGCAAAATTACTTTTACTGTGCAGCACAAGATTCTTGTTTATTCTTAACCAGGAGTAAGTGGGTAAAAAGGTGGAACCCGGTTTTAGGAATGTCTGATAAGTGCGAATGGAAGGTTTCGAAAAAATCATGGAAGATTTTAAAGTCGGTAGTGTGGGATCAAAATCTACAAATGGTTTTCGAGAGTACATGTTTTGCTCTACTTTTTCGATAAACTTTCTATTTATCTTGATCTCCTGATCGGATTCCAGCATTTGCTGAAGTCTCAATGAATCCTGTTTGTTCCATTCTTGTCCTGTTGCGGATAAGGGGAACAATAATAGGCAAAAAATATTGAATTGATATTTTCGAATGTCCATACACTGTGCTAGTAAAGTTTATTGTATGGACGGTGGAAAACAGGAAATGCTGCTCTAAACGATTAGCGACTAATAATAATTTCACATAATATGAGAATACTTTTCTTTTATTTATGATAGTTTTTTAGCCTTGAAAACCGGTTGTATCTTCTGAATCTCCGACTCAAAACCAAACCAGTAACCATGTCCTTCTTCATCGGTGGGAAGGAAACATAATCGTAGATTCTCGCGATATGCTCCGTATTCTATTTCCCAGCTTTCAGGTGGTAGCTGTCTTTTGGTTCTTACTTTTTCTGCCGGAGCTTTTTTTAATGACATACCCGCTTCTATCCATGCAATGCTGACTTGTGTCAGGTAGTCGGGATAATGATTCTTGCAGAAGTCATAGAGGATTAATCCTCTTTTTTCCAGGCTAAGAGGGGTGTCAATCACATCTGTTTGAACTAAATGATCGAGTAACTCATGTATAAAATGAGGGTTTTCGAGAATGAGTATCCGTGTGATGCTTCGCCAAGTTGGGGTATTGTAGAAACCGTCTAACAGGCGGGACAGATAATGTGCTGTCTGTAATTCATCTACGGTGATTTCACGAGTTTGAAGAACTTCGTATGGAGGGAGTGGAGAGTACTGTATGCCTAATTCGTCCGCTCTTCTTTTCATTTCGGTGCCCGGAAGTAATTTGAGGGATTCCAGTTGAATTTCTCCTGCGCCATACTCTGCTAAAGTACGGACATCATCGAAAATTTCTGATAGATGGTAGAGTGGGAGCCCTGCTATTAAGTCGGCATGGGTTTCCATGTTTTCAAGGGAACATAGATACTTGAGTCCGGCCAAAGCATCGGAGAGTTTGCCTATTCTCCGGCTTTGTTCAAGCACGTTTTCCCGAAGGCTTTGGATTCCGGCTTCCAGGTGTAGCAGTCTTTTAGGAAGGGTGGCTAATTCCTGTTTGAGTTCATCGGAAAGGAGTGCAGGATGAATTTCCAGATGAAAACAGATATCCGGGTATTCGCGGAATAGATTTAGTAATTCTTTTGCCCGTTTGTTGTTGTAATTGAAAGTGCGGTCCAGTACCCGTACATTCTTGATTCCGTGTTGGTGTATCACGTCAAGACGTTTCCGGGTTGCTTCAAGAGATAGGGTGCGAACCGGTTTTTCACCTCCACTGACACAAAAGGCACAGGTGTTAAAACATCCGCGGGTAGTTTCTAATTGCACAAAGGGTTTGCTCCAATTGAAGAAACGGCTCTCTTCAGGAGGGACTAATTCGGAAAAGTTCATGACACGGGCGAGCCCGTTGTCATGGTATGCTTCCGATTCATCCAGATAGCAGAGTCCTGTGATTGATTTCCATTCTTTTCTTGGCTGATTCCACACTTTTAACCATAAAGGAAATACTTCTTCGCCTTCTCCGCGAAACACTCCGCTTACAAATTTGTTCTTATATAAGAAAGCTTCATTATCTCCTAAAAACTCGGGACCTCCGAGTATAACACAGCAGTGAGGTAGTAACGCTTTTGCGCGTGAAACGATGTGCAGGAGTTGCTCGTGATTAAATAGCCAGTTGGTAGCTGCAATGATATCCGGTTGATGGCGGTAGATTTGATTGACGACACTACCGGTATTTTCATTGATAGTGGCGGAGACCGTACACCATTCAATGTCTGTATTATTTGCTATCTGGGCATGTAAGGCTGGCAATGCCAGCGAAGAATGAGCGTACGAACTATTTAAATCAAGCCAAAGAAGTTTCATGTGGAAAATTTAATATTATCTTTGCAAAGGTACAAAAAACTTGTGGCTTGTGATGTATAGTAAATATAAAATGCTAATTTTGTATTAATAAACGCAATAAACTAGAGAATTATGAAAATGATAAAGAGATATGCAGGTATCTTGATGATGCTGACTTTATTGGTTGGCTTTACTTCGTGTGAGAGTGAAGAAGAGACAGAATTTAATCTGCCTGGCGAGTGGTATACTAATGAAGAAATTGATTTCGGGGCATATACCTGGGGAAGAGGTACGCTCATGACATTTAATGCGAGAAATCAAGGAACGATTGGTTCTGCTGGTGATCCAAATTATCTGGTTTTTGAGTGGAGATGGATTGATGGAGGATATAATTCAATGGAATTATTTTTCTACGGTGACCGCACTTATGCCTATATTTGGGGTGCAGAAGCTACCGGCAGGACATTTAGTGGAACATGGTATAATAATTGGCAGGATTTTAGAGATAGAATAGATGGACAGCCATTTTATATGAGGCGTCAATAAAATAATAATGAAGATTAAAAAGGGATATTCCTAAAATAATAAAATTTAAGGCAACTAATTCATTGCGAGTTAGTTGCCTTTTTTGTATCTTTAAGCATTCCCCCCCAAAAACGGTTTGACGGCCAAAACGGGGGGAATTAAAAATAAAAACACATGGTAAAGATACAAAAAATCTCAGAAATCGAACCTTGTTTAGGTTTTACCGAGTTCGATATGCTTAAAAAATATCGTCAAAGTTTTGCAACGAGTGAATTAGGTCGACTCCATTCTCTGTTCCCTTTCTCGGAACTGGCCCGACAAATGCATTTGAAGTCCTCTCCTTTGGGGCGTAAAAGTTATTTTTCTCCCGAAGGTAAAATAGCCTTGATGGTCTTGAAGTCCTATACCAACTTTTCCGATGCACAACTGATTGAGCATTTAAACGGTAATATTCATTACCAGTTATTTTGTGGTATTCAGATTGATCCGCTTCATCCACTGACCAATCCTAAAATCGTCAGTGCAATTCGTCAGGAACTAGCGGATCGCCTTGATATTGAGTCCCTCCAGCTCATTCTTGCCGAGCATTGGAAACCTTATCTTGAGAACCTTCATGTCTGTATGACCGATGCCACCTGTTATGAAAGTCATCTGCGCTTTCCTACTGATACCAAACTCTTATGGGAAGGTATTGTATGGCTTCATCGTCATCTGTGCAAACATTGCCAGACCTTGCACATACAACGTCCCCGTAACAAGTATCTTGATGTACGCCGTGCCTATCTTGCTTATAGCAAACTGCGTAAACGCAAGAAATCACAGACTCGTATGATTACACGAAGGTTACTTCAGTTATTGGAAAAGTTACTTGACCAGCTGGAGCAGCTTCATTCATCCTACAGGAACAGGCTTACACTATCCTCTGATTACCAAAGACGTTTCTCGGTCATACAGACAGTCCTTGAGCAAGGGAAAAATTTATTTGCAGGCAAAAAAGTGTCCAACCGTATCGTGAGTATCGACCGGCATTACCTTCGTCCCATTATCAGAGGCAAGGAAACCAAATCCGTTGAATTCGGAGCCAAAGTCAACAATATACAGATAGACGGAATCTCCTTTATAGAACATATCTCCTTTAAGGCTTTTAACGAAGGAGTACGTTTGAAAGACTGTATTCATCTGCAACAACAACTGACCGGGGTCAGGGTTAAGGCGCTTGCGGCGGATTCAATCTATGCCAATAATGCCAACCGGAAATTTTGTACAAAATATCATATAAGTACTTCCTTTAAGCGTAAGGGCAGAGCTGCCAAAGATGAGCCGCTTCGGAAAATCTTACGGTCGGAACTCAGCCGTGAAAGAGCTACCCGCCTGGAAGGAAGTTTTGGAACGCAGAAACAACATTACTCACTGGCCAGGATAAAAGCTAGAAACAGGAAAACGGAAGTACTTTGGATTTTCTTTGGGATACATACAGCCAATGCGGTATGTATGATAGAAAAGGTCGAAAAGAAAAAAAGAAAGGCAGCATAATCTGACTAAAATAACAGGAAAAACAGGAGAGGTTTTAACTTCCCCTAAAAAAGACATGTACATAATGCAAGGGTGGGAAGGAAAAAACAAGAATATGTAAACAATATTGTACAAAAAAGATAGAAGATTGGGAGAGTTGAACGAAAAAATCAAGAGAAAAGCTCACGTAAAGCAAAGCTTTTCTCTTGATTTTTTAGAAAGAGGAACATTTACTGAATATCCCTAAATAAGCAAAAACATAAAAAAGGAAAGAAGATGAATCGATTAACTGTATTAAGGAGAGTATTTTATATTCTGGGAATCACCAGCCTCCTTTCAGCTTGTAACGAGACTGATAATCTGGTACTAAAATCTCCGGATGGTAAAATACAACTAACAGTCACAGAAAATGATAATACAATATCATACGCAGTAAACAAAGAAAACGCCGCTATGATACTCCCTTCTAAATTGGGATTTATTCTGGAACATGGGGATAGTTTAAACCACTTTGTGATTAAAGGTACCGAACGTTCCTCTTTAGACGAGACTTGGGAACAACCTTGGGGAGAGAGCCGGTATGTACGCAATCACTATAATGAATTGAAGGTACTACTCCAAGAAACAGACGGAAAGCGCAAACTTAATATAATATTCCGTCTGTTTAATGATGGTATTGGGTATCGTTATGAATTCCCGCAACAGGAATCCATGGATTCATTAGTGATTATGAGTGAAGAAACAGAGTTTAGAATGTCAGGTACACACAAAGGCTGGTGGATTCCTGCATCCGATCCGTATTATGAGTGTATAGCAATCTTCTCTCCCATTAACGAACTAGACACCGTACGTACTCCTCTTACAATGGAAACAGCGGAAGGAAAGTATCTTACCATTCACGAAGCCAATCTGACTGATTATCCTAAAATGAATCTGACAGTCAAGGATTCTGCCACCCTCTGTGCTTCGTTAGTACCTTGGTCTAATGGAGTAGCAGCATATATCAAAGCTCCATTTGTTACCCCTTGGAGAACGATCGTGATTGGTGATAAACCGGGCGATCTGGTTACCTCCTATTTAATGTTGAATCTCAACGAACCCTCCAAAATTAAAGATACTTCCTGGATAAAGCCAGGAAAATACATGGGTATATGGTGGGAAATGCATTTGGGCAAAGGAACATGGTATTATGGTCCCAAACATAGCGCAACTACTGCCAATACAAAGAAATATATAGATTTCGCATCAGAGAATGGTATCTCCGGTGTTTTAGTTGAAGGATGGAATGTCGGCTGGGAAGGAAACTGGATGAAACATGGTGATTCTTTAGACTTTACCAAACCTTATCCGGACTTCGATATTAAAGCAATTACAGATTATGCCCGTGAAAAAGGTGTGGAACTGATTGGACATCATGAAACGGCAGCTGCTACACGCAACTATGAGAACCAACTGGACAAAGCTTTTGCTTTCTATCAACAATATGGAGTACATGTTGTAAAAACAGGATATGTAAATCGCTTAATGGACTTTAAAGAAGCTCATGACGGTCAGTATGGCGTACGTCACTACCGGAAAGTAATAGAAACAGCCGCCAAATATCAAATAGCAATTGACAACCACGAACCTGTTATGCCTACTGGTATTGAACGTACCTGGCCCAACCTTATGACCCAGGAAGGTGTACGCGGACAAGAACACAATGCGTGGTCTCCCGATGGAGGAAATCCTCCGGAACATACAACAGTTATTCCTTTTACCAGAGGATTAGCCGGTCCTATGGATTTTACATTCGGAACTTTCAATTTTACTAACGAGGCATATCCGGGAACACGTGTCAATACTACGCTTTGCAAGCAATTAGCACTCTTTGTTGTTATCTACAGCCCTTTACAGATGGCTTCGGATTTACCAGAAAATTATAAAGGGATAAAAGCGTTTGATTTTATTAAGGATGTACCTACCGATTGGGATAAAACTTATGTCGTAGATGCGGAAATTGGTGATTATTCCGTATTTGCACGAAAAGATCGCAACTCCAGCGATTGGTATGTAGGTTGCATCACTGACGAAAATGCAAGAGAGTTGGACATTCCTTTAAGTTTTTTGGAGACAGAGGCAAAGTATATTGCTCAAATATATGCTGACGGTGATGATGCAGAATGGAAAACAAATCCGACTTCTTTTAAATATGAAGAAAAAATAGTAACGGCTTCTGATACGCTTCATGTCAAACTGGCAACAAGCGGTGGATGTGCTATTCGTTTTATCAAACAATAATATGATTATGAAGAAAATATTTAGTGTGCTCCTTTTTCTTGTTGTCATCTGCCAAATTCGCGCGGAAGATACAAATATCACTACCATGCGTAAAATGACACAACGGTTGTTTCCTCAACAGGCTTCATTTTTTGATTTTCGTCTGTTGAATGATACTTCTACAGATACTTTTACCATCAAAAGTGAAGGGAATAAAATTATTATTTCTGGAAATAACGCTAACTCTATGGCTGTAGGTTTGAATCATTATTTGAAAAACTACTGCCTGACTACTATCTCATGGTATAAGGATGATCCGATAGAATTGCCAAAAACTCTTCCTAATATACCGGCGGAAGTCACTATTAAGGCAAATGTTCCGACGCGTTTCTTTCTGAACTATTGTACGTTCGGATACTCAATGACTTGGTGGAAATGGAGTGATTGGGAACATTTCATCGATTGGATGGCTCTAAACGGAATTAATATGCCTCTTGCTATTACCGGTCAGGAAGCCATCTGGTATAAGGTCTGGAGTAAATTAGGATTGACAGATGAAGAAATACGTGGCTATTTTACAGGACCTGCACATCTTCCGTGGCATCGAATGTGTAATTTGGACGGCTGGCAAAGCCCCTTACCCAAAGAGTGGCTGTCAGGTCAGGCAGAGCTACAGGAACAGATCGTTGCCCGTGAACGTGAGTTTAATATGCAACCTGTATTACCGGCTTTTGCCGGACATGTACCGGCAGCGTTGAAACGGGTCTATCCCAATATAAAAACATCCAGAGTAAGCGAATGGGGAGGATTCGCCGATCAATATCGTTGCACTTTCCTTAACCCTATGGATTCTTTGTATGCGATCATACAAAAAGAATATCTTACCGAACAAACTCGTTTGTATGGCACAAATCATATTTATGGTATAGATCCGTTTAACGAGATAGATCCTCCTTCATGGGATGCTGATTCTTTAGGAATGATGGCTAAACATATCTACGAGTCTGTGGCTGCTGTAGATCCGGAAGCAGTATGGCTACAAATGACATGGTTGTTTTATGCTGACATCAAGCATTGGACTACTCCACGTATAAAATCCTATCTTCGTTCTGTACCTCAAGACAAATTGATTCTATTAGACTACTTCTGCGAATATACAGAAATATGGAAACAGACTGATAGTTATTTCGGGCAACCCTATCTTTGGTGTTATTTGGGCAATTTCGGAGGAAATTCTTTCTTGTCAGGGCCAGTTAAATTGGTAAGTGAACGGTTGGCAGATGCTTTAAAAAATGGTGGCAGCAATCTTAAAGGAGTTGGTTCCACCCTTGAAGGCATAGACCTGAATCAGTTTATGTATGAATTTGTTCTTGATAAAGCATGGAATAGCGGTCAGACAGACAAAGAATGGTTCTTAAAACTGGCAGATAGACGGACTGGCAAGGTGTCTCCCGAAGCAAGAAAAGCATGGGAAATACTGGCAGACAAAGTGTATATCCAGCCGGCACAAGTAGGGCAAGGCACACTTACCAATGCACGTCCTTGTTTAAAGGGAAATGGACATTGGACTACCAAGCCGACAATAGAATATCAACCCAAAGATTTAGTTGAAGCGTGGAGATTACTATTGTCAGTAAAAGACTGTCAACGGGATAGCTATGAGTTTGATTTGGTTAATATTGGACGACAAGTTTTAGGAAATTATTTTAATGTAGTCCGTGATGAGTTTACTCTTGCATATGAAGCCGGAGATATAATGATGATGAAAAACCGAGGGGATAAAATGAGAGAAATTCTTGCTGATCTTGATAAGCTCGTTAGCTGTCATCCTACCTTTTCTCTGAATAAATGGATTACTGACGCCCGCGATATGGGACACGATGCCGCTTCTAAAAACTATTATGAGATGAATGCCCGTTCTCTGATTACCATTTGGGGAGATAGCTATCACCTGACCGACTACGCCAATCGGTCATGGGCAGGACTAACCAATCAGTATTATTCTGTCCGGTGGGATCGTTTTATAAATGAAGTGATTAAAGCTGTCGAAAAGAAGAAGGCTTTTGATGAGGAAGTCTTCTTTAATGAATCACGGATGTATGAAAACGAATGGGTAAATCCGAGTAACAGAATCAACTATAACGAAGGTGGTGACGGAATAAAACTAGCCCGGCAAATCTATAAGAAATACGCAAAAGAAATCATTCGATAAATTTACAAAGTACACCTCAATATGAGAACGAATAAACTACACCTTTTTTTATTGCTTTTAATGTGCTTCTGCTTGAACTTTTCAGTTCAGGCAGAAGCCTCGATTCATATCATCAAAGGTAAAGTAACCTGCGAAGGTAAGGGGATACAGGGGATAATGGTTACCGATGGCCGTATATGTGTGCAAACCGATGCTTCTGGAAAGTATAATATACCAACTTTGGGAGATAGCCGTTTTGTGTATATTTGTACTCCTTCAGGTTATCTGACAGACCGGAAAGGGACTATTCCTTCTTTTTATTTACCAATCGATCATTCTAAAAAGCAAAACTATAATTTTAATTTGAAGAAGAATCCGAAAGATGATGCCTCTCATGTCTTTGTTACTCAATCTGACATACAGGTTACTTCCAGAGATGAACTGGCTATTTATCAGTATGTAGTGGATGATTGCAAACAACTTCTCTCTTCTTATGCAACAACTGATGTTTTCGGTATCGATTGCGGAGACATTGTAGGCGATCATCAAGAATTATATCCCGATTACCTGAAAAGAGCCGATCAACTGGATATACCCATTTATCGTGTAGTTGGCAATCATGATATGAATTATGACGGTCGTACTCATGAAACTTCCTACAAGACTTTTGAAGATACTTTTGGTCCTTCCTACTATTCTTTTAATAAAGGGAATGCCCATTACATTGTAGTAGACAACAACTTCTTCATCGGACGTGATTATTTTTATATGGGTTATCTGGACGAAAAGACATTTGCATGGCTTGACCAGGATTTATCATACGTACCGAAAGGGTCACTCGTATTCTTTATTATGCATATCCCTTCCCGTCAAACGGAAAAGCAAGAAGCTTTTTTGTATAACTATGATATGATTGGCAATCAGATGGTTAATGCTGGTGCACTGCATCAGATCTTGAAACCCTATAAGGCACATCTTATCACAGGACACACTCACTACAATCTCAATGTAGTATTTAATGAGAATCTGATGGAACATAATACAGCTGCGGTTTGTGGTACGTGGTGGAAAGCGGATGTTTGTCTGGATGGCACTCCGCGTGGTTATGGCGTATACGAAGTGAATGGTAACGATGTGAAATGGTATTATAAAAGTTCCGGATATCCTAAAGAACATCAGTTTCGCTCATATCCGGCGGGAGCCTCCAAAGAACATCCGTCGGATATTATCGCTAATGTCTGGAACTGGGATAAACTGTGGAAAGTGGAATGGTTGGAAGACGGTCAATTGATGGGAAGCATGACACAATATACAGGTTTAGACCCATACGCATCAGTGGTATGTTCGGACCGGGAAAAGATGGTCTATACATGGATTACTCCAAGACCTACCCAACATATGTTCCGGGCAACTCCTAAAAATAAAGATGCTCGTATAGTGGTTAAAGTTACCGACCGTTTTGGCAAAGAATATATTCAAACGATCAATCCATAGATATTATGACTAAACGTGCTTATGCTTTAGATGCCCTACGAGGATACGCTATAATCACAATGGTGCTTTCGGCAACGGTTGCGTGGAATTCTTTACCCGGATGGATGTATCATGCGCAAACTCCTCCGCCGGACAGAGCTTTCGACGCCAGTTTATCAGGCATCACTTGGGTGGATCTGGTTTTTCCATTCTTCTTGTTTGCAATGGGAGCAGCTTTCCCTTTCTCAATCAAAAAAAGATTTGAGAAAGGGGACACTAAGTTGAGATTGGTATATGAAGCTATCAAACGAGGTGCACAATTGACTTTCTTTGCTATTTTCATCCAGCATTTTTATCCGCATGTATTGAGTAATCCACAAGACATGCGTGGCTGGTTATTGGCCATCCTTTGTTTTGTGATATTATTCCCCATGTTCATTCGTATTCCACTGAAAATGCCGGATTGGATGCGTATAGCTATTAAGGTGGTAGCATATGGGATAGCTATTGTTCTGTTACTGACAACTCAATACGCAAATGGAAGAGTTTTTGATGTATCATTCAGCAATATTATCATATTATTATTGGCAAATATGGCTGTTTTTGGTTCAGCCATATATATTTTCACAATGCAAAGCCTCTGGGCGCGAGTAGGTGTATTACTGATATTGATGGCTTTGTTGTTGAGCGGACAGGTCGAGAATTCCTGGGCACAAGCTATATACAACTACACACCTCTACCTTGGGCTTTTCATTTTGAGTATTTACAATATCTCTTTATCGTGATTCCGGGAAGCATTGCGGGAGAATATTTGATGGATTGGCTGAAGCAACACAATGATTCGTTTGTTGAATCTACCAATAAATGGAAAGCTATCGTAATGATTCTTTTGACATTAGCTATAATTATTGTAAATTTGGCAGGACTTTATACACATTGTACAGTCTTGAATCTGATAATAAATATTCCGTTATTGATAAGTGGAGTCTTTTTATTGAGAAAAGGCACAGGATTTATAAAGCTTTGGAGAGAACTTTTTACAGCCGGAGCTTTTCTAGTTATCTTGGGATTATGTTTTGAACCTTTTCAAGGAGGTATAAAAAAAGACCCCGCCACTTTTGGTTATTTATTCCTCACTTCAGGCCTGGCATTTATGGCTTTGTTGCTTTTAAATGTAATATGTGACTATTTTCGTTGCGTGAAGAGTATGCGTTTTCTCGTAATGCCCGGACAAAATCCTATGATGGCTTATGTAGTAGGAGATCTGTTGATTATGCCTTTGGTCAATTTATTAGGAATTGCATCATTGCTTGTATATTTCAACGAAAACGCATGGATGGGATTTTTACGAGGAGTGGTATTGACAACATTATCAGTACTGATAACTATGTTCTTCACCCGAATAAAATGTTTTTGGCGGACTTGAAACAATAATACTCAAAATATGAAAAGAAGAATCTGTATTTTTATAATGTTTTTTTCGGTGTGTCATACATATGCTCAATTAGTATATCATGATGCCTCAAAGTTCCCTTTATTAGGAAAAGCTACCGAAGCTACCGGAGCCCGATATGAAAGACTCCCGGATTCATTGAAGAATATCTCCCGTGCTCCGTTATGGAATTTAAGCCGTAACTCTGCCGGAATGGCGATACGTTTTCGTAGTAATTCTACCACAATAGCTGCTAAATGGGAAACACTCATCAATTTTCATATGAATCATATGACGGATACAGGCGCAAAAGGCTTAGACCTTTATTGTCTTCAGAAAAATGGAGAGTGGCGTTTTGTAAATAGTGGTCGTCCGGGTGGAAAAACAAATCAAGCAACAATCATTGCTAACATGCGACCGGAAGAGAGAGAATATATGCTTTATCTTCCTCTTTACGATGGTCTTGTTTCTTTGTCTATAGGAGTAGATTCGTTAGCCACCATCGATCAGCCTTTAATTGATTATCCGATCCGCAAAAAGCCGGTTGTATTTTATGGCACCAGTATTCTTCAAGGAGGTTGTGCTTCACGTCCCGGAATGGCACATACAAATATCATATCGAGAAGGCTGAACCGTGAATGTATCAACTTGGGATTTAGCGGAAATGCACTTTTAGACTTGGAAGTGGCCAAAGTGATAGCCGAAGTAGATGCCAGTGTTTTTGTTTTAGACTTTGTGCCTAATGCTTCTGTAGAACAGATGAAAGAACGAATGGAAACATTCTATCGTATCATTCGTAGTAAACATCCGGATACGCCAGTCATTTTTATAGAAGATCCGATTTTCACTCATACACTTTATGATGAAAGAATTGCTAAAGAAGTGCAAAGAAAGAATGACACGTTAAAGGAAATATTCAACCGGCTAAAGAAGGAAAATGAAAAGAATATCATTTTTATCTCTTCCAAAAACATGTTGGGAGAAGATGGAGAAGCTACTATAGACGGTATTCATTTCACAGATCTAGGCATGATGAGATATGCTGATTTAGTTTGTCCAATCATTAAGAAAGCAATCAAATAAAAATAGCAATATTTGTCCTATTTGTCTTAAATACTTTAACATGACCGATTTGACTAATGAACTTTGTGCTTAAAATTTAAAGTTATTTGAAATATCTGATTTAAATATGAAAAAGATTCTTTTATTTCTATTTATATTTCTATCCACTTTTGCAAATGCACAAAAGCATAAAAAAGTGTTATGTCCAACGCCACCCATGGGTTGGAATAGCTGGAACTGTTTTAACAAGAATATCAGTGAAGAACAAATACGCGAAATAGCGAATCTTATGGTCTCTACCGGACTTAAAGATGCTGGATATACATACCTCAATGTGGATGATTGTTGGCAGACGCATCGGGAGTCTTGCGTTATTCAATCTGATTCGGTAAAGTTTCCGTCTGGAATCAAAGCATTGGCTGATTACGTACATTCAAAAGGTTTGAAATTCGGTATATATTCTTGTGCAGGTTCGAAGACATGCGCTGGTAGACCCGGTAGCCGAGGCTATGAATATATCGATGCAGTCACATATGCAGAATGGGGAGTTGACTTTCTCAAATATGACTGGTGCCACAACAACGGAGCTAATGCCCGAGAAGCATACTTTACCATGTGTGATGCCTTAAAAAGTACTGGTCGTCCTATAGTTCTATCAATTTGTGAATGGGGGACGAATAGGCCATGGGAATGGGGGAAAGGTATCGGTGAGATGTGGAGGGTATCCGAAGATATTATTGCAACAACCGAAGGTACAGCATACTGGGGAGGAGCGAGCATTCTGAAAATTATAGATATTATGGCTCCTCTTTGGCCATACGCGGGACCAGGACACTGGAATCGCGGATATGCTCCAGGTAGGCAATGGAGATCTAACATACGATGAAAACGTGATGCACTTCTCAATGTGGTGCATGCTCGCTTCACCTCTGATAGTAGGATGTGATCTTCGTAATATTGATAAGAAAATCCTTGATATACTTACCAATAAGGAAGCTATCGCCATAAACCAGGATAAGCTCGGAAAACAAGGCCGTATGTTCGAACGTAGTGGAAGATATCATGAGACATGGATCAAAGAATTGTCAGATGGCCGTATAGCCTTATGTTTCTTGAACAAGGATGAAAAAGAATGGTCTCTTGATTACCATTTTTGGGGATTTGACATAATTGGGATAGACCGAACTTACGATCATTACATAGTACGTGATGTTTGGAAACATCAAGATATTGGAGATACTGGAGATAGGTATAGTTTCAAAGTACCGGCTCACGGTGTAGTTCTCCTTTGTCTTGTTCCTAAACAGTAATAAAAGAACCGAATATTCCTATATTACACAAATAAAAGCAGATGGTCAACTATTCCAAATACTCTTGACTGTTGCTTTTTACGTTATATCAATAAAAATAAATCTTCAAATACCAAAATGATAAAATATCATTTTGGTATTTGAATGATGCTATAATTGAATTTATTCAGGCGAGCAGTCAGATACGGAAAAGAATCGCATAGATTAGCCATTAGTATTATTCAGAAATTCCTGAAATCCTTCCCTTAGAGAGCATAATCATTATTATTTGATATCATGCATTGCATAGTGAATGTATTTCTTAATCTATTTATGCACTTTGTTTAATAAAGTAAGTTCATAAAAGCACTTCTAATAAATCAATAAATCCTATTTTTATGAGCCCAAATAGCTTTCTTTAAAACGTACGTGCTGTTTCTTATAAACCAACCGTATGTTTCTTTAAAACGAACCGTACGTTTCATTACAATCAACCGTGTATTTTTCACAAACAATACGGTAATTTATATGCAAATGCCGGTTCTTTTATTCGTAATTATGCATATAAATACCGTATTTTATTGTTTACTCGCTCTACTTTCTTTCATTCATAAAAAGTGGAAAATAGTAGAATCAAAGAAAAAACGACAGTATGTCAACTAATTTAATATAAAATAATCACATTGATATTTATGTTCTCCAAAACCATTTGATTTTTGTGAAGAACATAGTTACTAAAACAGCCAAAGAAGTAAGGATTACTCCTTGAAGAAATCCCAACCAGGCATTTTGTTGAAAATAAGATAATAATGAAGCAATTCCAAGTATATTAGCCAATGGCATAATCAACAAATCGCCGACCACATAAGCTATCATCGGATTCTGACCGGACATCACCAAAAAACGAGTACTTTTGACACATCGGAAATAATCACAAACGATACTTAGAAATAAAAGAGCCAGAAAAGCCAACCCGGAAGTTACAAAGAAATAACTAAAAGTAGTTGGATCTTTTTTAATGCCATCCTGGAAAGGCTCAAAACACAAACCCAGAAGAAGTAAATATGCTCCTGCGTTAAACAACTTTTTCCATAATAGAGCTATTCCATCCACTTTACGTAGAAATATACACTTGCCAGCTAATAACAATAAAACAGTAACCACAAGATTAACAACCAAATTACGAGTGTATAGGCCGTAAAGATTGCTAATGATGATAACAACGGATAATATCATCAACATGATACTCATTTTACGATAAGGAGATGTAGCATAATCATCCGTTTCTTTTTGATATGCTTTCATCCACTCCGCTAAATACTCCCCGGCTATACTGCCGGGAATAACGATAAATAAGTATTTCAAATAGTCAAACCGATACATCCACGGCAGAGGAGTATAATTAAATACACTCTGTGTCCAAGAACCATCCACTGTACTCCCTAATATCATAGCCATTAGCAATATTAGAATTCCTAAACGTATCCAACGATTATTCATTGTGAAAATGTAAAGGATAGAACCGAAAATAGCCATGTTAGCTAGCAGCAAAATTATGATGTTGCTGGAGAATAAGCTGAATGTTTTTCCATCCGCATAAGAAGTGGTAGCCAACATGATAGCAGCAACCATGTAAGCTCCGACTTTTATAGAAGTATGTGCCCAATCCGGCATTTTCAAAGGAATACGCATGAACATGGGAAATAGAACAACAAAACAGAGTATAGCCAGCAACCATGCCCTCATATCTTGCGGAGAGCTTAACATATACGGATAAAAATGCTGGATGAAAATAGCAAAGAAGGTCAACTGAATCCCCCGTTTGCCAGCTTCATAAACGAGTTTTAGCTTTGAATCACCTTTTTCAGCACGTTTCTTTATGGAAAAAGGAAACGCAGCTCCCATAGCGAACAGGAAAAAAGGAAATACAAGATCTACCCAAGTAATACCGGGCAACAGAGGATTAAACACATGATCTGGCGGAGGCGTTTGAGCATGACTCATCCAACCGGGAAGAACATGCGTTACGATGGTAGCCGAAAGCACCATCGTAATAATTGCATATCCCCGTAAGGCATCTAAAGCTAAAGCTCTGTTGTTCATAAAGCTCCCCCCTCGCGCATTCCTTTTTCTACTTCTTTCCAAAGATTCTTTTGGATGATGTGTACTATATCGAATACCATTAGTCCATCCGATCGACGAAGGTTCATCTCTATTGTTTCGGATAATTTCCCCGGATTATCATAGAACTGATCCACCAAGATGCCGCCCATAAACTTGTTGTCTTTAAGAATCTGACGCAAGTGCTGACAGGAACCTTCTACACAGTACCATGTACCGGCTTGAGCCTGCGAATCTGTCTCGTTCCAGATGTTGCGGTTCGTTTTCTTGTATTCCTCTATCGTTATGTCTGTATAGTAATTTCCGGTTGCATACAAATCGATCAGTTCCGCGTATCCATAATTTTTATATTCGGGAGTGGCCCAACTGAAGTCTTTAGCCGGATCATATTTTTTGCTGGCGAAATTAACTCCCACTTCATAGTAAGACGGATACCAAGCTCCGGTATATGTGCCGAAAGAAACTTTTGGATTGGCGGCTTTCACTTCCTTACGTGCCAATGCCATAAAATCAGTAATGTTTTTCGTTCTCCATTCCATCCATTTCTGGAAATACTTTCCCGGTTGTGTGATAAACTTCCCATCCGTATTCTTCTTCCAAACAAAAATATCTTCGGGGAACTTCGCCACTTTCTTACCTATATACGCTTCAAACTTTTCGCGTGAAAGCGGTGAGAAGTCGGCTGTTATACCATCATAGCGTACGCGGTCGAGCATCAAACCATCCAAATCAGGGTATTTGGTCACTACTTCTTTCAGTACATTTAGAATATGCGCACGATACTCCTCGTTTAGAGGATTAATCATAGCACCATATTTTTGTTTTTCTTCCGTAATCGGAATAATGCCTTTATCGGGAGTATATACCATGGATGCCCAGTCCGGATGTCCACTATATACCATTCCACGATCGAAATAATTGTGTCCGGCACAGAATACATTTAATGAAGTATGAATCTCAAGACCCAATTCGTGCCCTTTTTTAATGAAGTATTGCAAATAATCAAAATTCCCGGCCTTTGCGCCTTTCCACTCTTTCATTTGTGGGGCAAACTGACTTTGATAAAGTACTTCTCCCGTAATGGGCCGTATATCCACTATTGCATGAGTGAAACCTACTGATTTGATTTTCTCCAAATAATAGTCAATCGAGTCTTTATGGCTGAAACGTTCGAAGTTAGCTTCGGCATCGAACCACATTAACGCAGGTTTCTTTTTGATTACAATCCGGAAAGGAGAAGCAGGAATAGCCGCATTATTGCATAATTCTCCCAACATATAATTCCGGAAACAATAACGTACCTCTATGGGGGCATTGATCGAATCATTCCAGACCTTTACAGTAGAAGAACCATTGATAATTTCCGCTTTGGCCGGTCGGAATATACCATCCGTCCCCACTATTTCAAATCCTTTCACGTTTTGATTTTCCGGGATCAATCCTTCTTCACCATGTTCAAAGTCTATTTCTACTACATTCCCTTTTACTCGGTGGGATTTGTATATAGGACCGGAATATTGAATACCTTTACGATGATACGTTTTTGCCAATGCCCAATAAGCCAGTCGTTCACCGACCTTTATCTTATAGGGCGAATGAATAAAGTTTTCACTCCCGGCATCACCTGTGGTCACCATTCCAACATTTGGAACAGCTGACATCAACTCCAACTGACACTGGCGGAACCAAGCCCAATCTAGTTTATCATTGCCTTCCGATTTCCATGGTGCAATCTGTACGTAATAAAATGGCATTTGGGGATTGTTGAAGAATGTTCTCCATTGAGAAACCATTGCAGGAAATAATCTCTTATATAATCCGGGATCGGGTGTGTTTGCTTCACCTTGATACCAAATCACTCCTTTAACAGGAAATCCTTTCCATGGATTCACCATTGCATTCCACAATAATGTAGGAGTCCCTGCCGTCCACCCGAACTCTCTCTGTATTACATCAGGCAATGCTATTTCCGGAAAGCCCGATAAAGTCTCTTTATTCATCCAAGCCTCTATTTTTGACATGCTCCAGGAACAATGTATCAGACCGACAGGAACATCCAAAGATTGCTGTAACTGATTGCCAAAGAAATAGGCAGTTGCACTGAAATCAGCAACATCTTCCGGAGAGGCTTCTTTCCATTCTCCGTCCACCCCAGCTTCCTGTGGAATGGTATTCCAGGCATTTTTTACAGTATAGAGACGCAGTGGACGTTTGGGATTAGCAGATACAATGTATGGTTGGGAACCAAACACAGGCTGTCCACGGAATCCTTTCACTGGCATTTCCATATTCGACTGTCCGGAACAGAACCAGACTTCTCCTATTAAAATATTCTGCAATGTGAGGTCCTCTCCATCCGAGAACGTAATACTATACGGACCTCCAGCTACCGGTGTTTGGAGAGAAAGTTTCCATTCACCTTTTGCATCAACATTCGTTTGGATTTTTTTATTATTCCATGAAGCGGTAGCCTGCACACGTTTTCCCAAAGTCGCTGTTCCGGAAAAAGTAACTTCCGATTGTTGCTGTAACACCATATTATCCCCCCAAATGGAAGTAAGGGTTACTTTCGCTTCTGTTTTCAGGAGAAACGAGAAGCATATCAATAATATAAAATATTTGGCTTTCAACATATGATTCTTATTTGTTTTCGACAGCTTCAGTATACACATTGCCGAAGCGATCTGTTACTTTCACTTCTATTTTAGCATTTTTATTACGGGGAGTAGCATGAAATAGATGTTCGGTAAGAACTGGGGAAATCCATTCATATTTCACCTTTTCTTTGTCAGAACAGATTGCTTTGGCTGCAGGATCATATCCTTTGTAGCGTTGCATTTCTCCCATTCGCTTTCCGTTTTCATACCATTCCACTTTCCACTGTTCATCCCAGTTCCATACGTTAGCAATAATATCGGAAGGGTACTCGTCAGATGATCCGGCCTGATATACATGTAATTGATGCTCTTTCGGGTAGCCTGCACTTTTATATAGCCATTTCACTTGGTTCCCGTCTACTTCATATACCCCATATCCCCTCGGAGTACCATCCACATTAATATCTGCACGCCACCAAGTACCGCATACGGCAGCTGTGTTATGTTCCATTAATGAGTCATTAAAACATACGTTTACATTAAAATGTGTATGTCCGGAAATGATGTGGGCATTATAACCTTCCAATAATTTATATAGTGCAGCTGTATTGACCGTTTCATCTTGATCTAGCGTGTTATATCTTAGCTTCTTCTGAAGACTGGAAGGAATGTGCATCACTACAAAGACAAGTTTGTCTTTGGGCACATAAGAGAGGTCTTTCTCCAGCCATTGGAAAGTACGTTCATCAATGTAACCTATATATTGATAATCACGGTTGACATAAAAGCAATTGTCAAGCACGATATAATGAGCATTACCTTTATTTAATGAATAGTAGATAGGACCGAAATAACTTTCGAAAGTGCGATAAGAATATTCAAAAGTACGCCCTCCATACGTCATGTCGTGATTACCAATTGCCCGATAGATGGGAATCTCTAATGATGATACCGTATCTATATAGGAAGGATATAAAGAAGGAGTATCTCCTACGATATCCCCACAATCTATGCCGAATACTTCTTTTTTGCCCATATACGGACGAATATATTCTTTCATATCTTGCAGATATTTAGCATAAGCCTTTACGTCATCTTCGGAAGTAACCTGCGCATCTGCCTGCACCAAAAACAAATGATTGATCTCATTTTGCGGATTTCTTACCAATTCGAAGTCGTAAATATCTTGCTTGGCCGGATTCAGCTTCTGATAGAATAAAGGTATTGTTTGTTCTGTTTTCGGTAAATATCCGGAAGGAGTGGATAAATAAATGAAACGAACATCCCTATTAGGGGGGAGAGTATATTGGCCTTGCTGGTCAGTCAAAACACAGTCTATTCCGTCGGTCACTACTACCCCCGGGACTCCTGTCCCATTACAGGTTACTTTCCCGCGAATAGGGTTAGAAGGAATCTGGGCTTGTAAATTCAAGCCCAGACCTATTAATAAAAAGAATTGTAATAAATATATTTTCATAATTAGTTGGTTAGTTCAAACCTCATTCTTCGATAGATTCCAGATATTTATCAAAGCCTGTTTTAAAAGCGTTCCAATAGTCGTATTTCTTAACGTGGCAAAGGTCGAAGGCAAAGAAGCCGTCACTATTACTGATACAAGCATCAATAGCATCCGGAATTTTTGCAGATTGTCCTCCGTCAGTCCATCCGGTACTGTTACCGATATCTGGTCCGCCTGCAAAAGGTACATCTCCTTGTAACAGTTCACGTCCATTCTTACAAAAACCTTCCATGGTCCATTCGCCACTTCCATATATATTGTTCACGGAAGCATAAGCACCCAAAAAGATATAGTCCAAATGGTCCGCATATCCATAATTCTTATAATCGGAAGTAGCCCATTTCGGATAATAAGCGGAGGTGTTGTATTTAGGGCTGGCCCAGTTCACGCCTGATGTATAGTATGTTGAATACCAGGCACCAACATAAACTCCAAACTTGATATTGTTATTGACAGATTTAACTTTCTCGCGTGCCTTTACTATGAAATCATGAATAACTTTCGCTCTGAATTCTAACCACTTCTTAAAATAAACAGGCTGGTCAGAAGGTATTTCATCCGTACCGGGTGCCATAATATCTGCCGGGAAGTTTGCTACAGTTTCACCGATGTATTCTTCGAACTTCTGTTTGGAAATATCTGAAAAATCGCTTTCTAAGCCATAGTCATCATAACGACAACGATCCAATATGATGCCATCCAAATCATATTTAGCCAAGTCGGCCAACAACTGTAAAACAAAGTTTTGTACATCATCATTAGCGGGATTGAAAAATTTCGCTCCATAATCGGTTTCATCGTCCAACAAATCCATCGTATTGGTTAGCCCGTCAGCTAGATTAGCTACACTAGCCCATCCTTTTTTTGATTCATCACGGAACAAGACTCCATCATGTCCTAAATTATACGGACATAAATAGCCTCCTACAAATGTATTGATAGAAGCATTCACTTTTAATCCTTGTATACGAGCCTCCTCAATAAATGCCTGTAAATAATCCCAAGTTTCCGTCCTTTCATAATAACTATATCCGGAATTACCCCATACATCCATACGTTTCACCTGATCTACAACATTAGTATTGAATAATACATCTCCTGTAGTGGGACGTACATCGACAATAATATCAGTGAATCCTGCCGCTTTTATCTTTTCCATATCTTTGGCTATGTTTTCCTTACTATTGGCATAGTCAGGAAAATTAGCAGCCGCATCAATCCAAATATATCGTGGCTTAGCTTCTGCAACATCCGGCTCGTCCGGCTTTTCTGTCGAATTATCGTTCCACGGCCATCCGGGAATTCCATCAGAATCATCACTACAGGAGGTTATTGTAACTGCTCCCAAGAAAGTCAGTATTAGTATTTTTAGAAATTTTCTCATATCATACTTGTTTTATTAGGTATATACTGCCTGATATATCCGCAGTACATTTTTTATTTAAGAGTGACTACTGATGCTACGGATCTTTCGTCTCCGCTGGAGTCACTTGTCTTGATAGTCTCTTGCCCATTGACTAACATGCAACTGGAACCACCGCCATCCAAATTGATAGCATCCGTACATCCCAGTGTTTTCATGATATTAGCTACATTTTCGGTGGTCATACCGGCAACTCCCGTTGTCATTCCATCTCCTTCACACACAAAAAGAATCATTTTCTTATCATTGGTGATACCAATAGCCGAACGAGGTCTGTTCACCGTGGCGCCAATATCTGATAAAATTTCTTCTTCGTATGTATTCTTTATGTTTCCATCCAACAGAAGTACGGGGCCACCGCCTATTCCTGTTTTAGCATTTAAGACAGTTCCTGTAGACGGAAAATTTTCATTAGGAGTTGTTTCTGATTTTACCGGTGAGGGCTCCGAATACCAATAAGTAACATTGGATAGTGTTGTGTAAGTCCACATTGATTTGAATGAGCCATCATTCATTTCACAGAATGCAGCTAATACAGGATACCAGAATGGACCGTTAGTCCAATCTTCTGCTGTTACATCATTGTTCTTACACACCATTTCACCGTTACGCCATATTAGGCTTAATGACCCCTCATAGAAGAAACCTCCATTGATTACAATTGTGGAGTTGTTCTCTTCATAAAATTCTTTTGGCTTTTTCAATCCAGTCTTTTCTCCTAATACACCAAATGCTGCCTTACTCATATCACCTACCGCAATATAAGCTATCGCTTTTTTGCCTTCCAGTGTTTCTGGTGATTTATATACGTTGATATGTTCAGGCAAGGTTCCATAAGTGCTTTTCACATTGGTCCAGCCTAAATTTACAATATCAGGATTGGCTTCAACAGGTTCAGTTGGAGTCTCCGGCTCCGCCCATGGCCAATCCGGGATATCAGTGTTATCATCACCACATGCTATGAAAAAAGGCAGTAATGATAATAACCATAACATTTTTTTCTTTGTTGACATATAGCTACTCCTTTAAATGATTTACAGATTTCTTTATCCCATATATGATGAATGGGTATTTTCTCATCATATATGAGATAAAGAGATCAATTAATTATTTGTCGATACAATCAAACTCATATCCTCCGATAACCTTACAGTTGTTATCCACGTAGTAAGCACGGAGCTTATATCCATCTGTTGTCGGAGCAAGCAATACATCACCTGTTGCAGCTACACCATCGGATGAATTGTATGAGGAAAGTGAAGGATTGAATGACAGAGCATCTGAAGTAGATATTGTACCAGTGAATGATCCGTCTGACGTTACATCATACATATATAAGCATGGAGTTCCACCCCATTGCGGGAAATGAGCTGTACATACCAATACAAGATATTGTGCATTATTAAAGCTTCTTGTATCCAGACAGTTGTTATTCATTGCCCAAGAATTACCATTGTCGGAGTCTTCCAGAGATTTACTTGCATTATTATTTGTTCCATTCACCCAATAAAGAATGTTAGAATCATAGTATGACAAAAAATAATCACTTTGAGCAGTAGTTCCTTTAGTCACAACTTTAGTGTTTGATGCGGGAGCTCCCCAATTACCTACACCATTCACTGTTACTACTTGAGGACTTCCCAATACACCGTCTGTTATAATCCAACGAACAAACTTATTGGAACCTGAACTGGCTGTTCCGTCACAAGTAGCAATAATAGAGGCATTAGTATTAATATCTCCTTGAACAGACACTTTCGTACCCATATCTAACCCTGTATTATTAGTATAAGTAGTCAATAAAGTTGGAGCAGTCGTAACAGAAGAAGTCTTATAGATTGAGAAAGACTTGCCATTAGTAGCCTTCGTTACTAATAATATATTTCCCCTACTATCACTTGTCATACATCCTAAAGATGCAACACTCACACTACCCAAAGTTACATTACCAATCTTATTTCCCGTAGATGCATTGTAATATGCAGGAGTTGTGGTACCATCACCCAAGCAAACTACCAGATTATTTCCGGAAACAGCTAAAGAAGGTGCATTTGCTCCAGTCCAAGGTAAGCCGATAACTCCCATATCCAATTTAAATAATTCTGTCTCACTACCTTTTCTATATCCGTAAGGAATCTTATCCGGTACTGCTTTTTGAATAGTATAAGTTTGCTTTGTCACTCCATCGTGAGCAATCACTGTAAGCTCAACAGGTGAATTAAAATTAAGAGGCTCTGTTTTAGGATCCGGTGACATGGTCGCATGAGCCGACAGTGAATAATCTGCCAAGCAAGAAGATAAATCTTCCGCAGAGATTAAAGATACAGTTTTGTGGTCTTCATCAATAATACCTGTAATGTCTTCAGACGGTATTGAGAAACTTAATAACTGACACTTAGTAGACTTAACTCTTTCGCCTGTGATGCAGATTTGTTTCTTATATCCTTGAGCGTCTGTATAAGTGAAATAATTCTCTTTAGTCAGATCGAGAATTGAAAGAACCGGTTCAATAGTACAGTTTGGTGCCAACTTTGCCTGAATCCTCATCGCTTTCATATATTCTGAAGTTTCATTATCACTATTTTCCGGATAATACCATGGCATAGGAATTACATACTTATCTACAGAAGCATCTGCAATAGTATATACCACAGCCTCTTTATCCACGTATGGCCCAGAAGTAAAGAGTGCAGTCAAGCTCGTGATTCCCTGTCTGTCCGCAGTAGGAAGCACATATTCCGGATCCTGGCAAGAACTCGTGAGAGCCAAAATCCCTAATAATAGATATAATATATTCTTTTTCATAATGTTTTCATTTTAGATTTATTGCCATTCTGCATATTGAGTTACCGCACCGTTATTGTCCAACTCTGCCTGTGGCATTGGGAAACGATACATCTTAGTCGGGAAATTACGATCTTTATCATCACATTCTGTATAAATGTAAGTGAAAGACCCATTTGCATTTTTCTCTATTTTCATTCCATGAAGACGAATACCGGTAAATGCTGTCGCAGATAATTTCCAACGACGCATGTCCCAATAATAATGTCCTTCATAAGCAAGTTCTACTTTGCGTTCCTGACGGATGGCTTTCATTAAATCATCCCCACTTTTGTCTGTGTAAGACAATCCCACTCTGTTACGAATATCTTTTATGTCTTTATTTGCCTTATCCGTATAGCCATTCAGATGATAACATGCTTCTGCATGATTCAGTAATACCTCTGCGTAACGAATTTCTGTCCATGGCTGTGTACTGGCTTGTATGGAAGTAAAATTATGAGCTTCATCTACCAGTTTACGTAAATAATACCCGGTAGTAGAACGTCCTTCCGGTTTGGCATCTGTTTTCCATGCAGCCCAACCATCAGTACCGTTTACGAAAGATTCTATCGGTCTGCCTTTCCATGTTGCTCCATTATAGAGAATGGTAGCTTTAAAACGTGGTTCCAATTTGGCATAAGGAGGAGTCGTTGTAGTACCTTCAGCAGTATGCCATGCACTCCAATCGGGGAAGCCACTACCATCTGCATATTCATACGATTCAACCATTTCTTGTGTCGGGGTACCGAATCCTCCGGTCATGGAATTGCCGTCGAGCGCTTTATCACCTCCAGGAACCATATATCCATCAAAGTCATGAGTCACAGTGGAACTCTTATCATAACAATATTGTAGAATGGCTTCTTTGCTTCCTGCTTTAAAGGCATTTGAATAGTCTTCTTTTGCTTCTAATTCATAACCCATTCCCATCACCTTTTCAGCTGCAATACGAGCGTCATCCCATCTTTCCGCATACAACATAGCTCTCGATAACATTGCATAAGCAGCTCCGCTAGTTAAACGTCCGTTAGGAGTTTTATCAACAGGCAAATGTTCACCGGCATATTTTAGATCATTATATACAAAATTCCATCCGTCGGCTTCCGAACTAACTGGCATATCCTTTTTTATATTATCCAGATTCTCATCGTATATAATCACTTCTTTATAACGCTTTAATAAATCTGTATAGAGATACCCTCTGAAGAAACGCATTTCAGCTTCCAAGCGTTCTTCATCAGCCTGACCAAATGAAGCATATTTCTTTAATTTGTTGATACCTTCATTGACACGGCGCACATATTCGTACATCGTCCCCCAGTTGCCAAGGTAAGTACTAACATAATTCACTGTGAGAACAGAACCTCCATAAGCAATTTCACTAGGTATCTGACATTTAGCCATATAATTGTAGGAACCATATTTAAGCTGATCTGTCAGAGCTTCTGTCATTCCTGCCAAACATTGTCCATCCCTGTAGACTCCTAAATAATCTATATAGCGATAGAAATCGTTGACTGCCTGTTCTGCATAGTCGAGTTTACTCCATACAAGTTTATCTGATGCTCTGTCTGTTGGAGTCATGTCCAGATAATCACTACATGAGCCAAGCCCTAAAGAGGCTCCCAACAATATGATACTTAATACTTTTGTTTTCATAATAGAACTTTTAAAGGTTTAGAAAGTCAAAGTTATACCGCCCATAATGGTGCGTTGTTGAGGATAGTATCCGTTATTTACTCCCGGAGATTCAGGATCGATTCCATCAGGAAGACCGGAAATCGTGAATAAATTAGAACCTTCTACATAAATTCTAAGATTCTGAATACCGACAGGACTCATCCATCTCTTGGGGAATGTGTAACCCAATTGTGCGGATTTGAGACGAAGGTATCTACCGTTACGCAACCAGAAAGTGGAAGCTAATCCATTATCTCCTCCGTGTCCTTGATTACCCAGTGTAAGTCGTGGGAATGTTCCATTCGGATTTTCTACTGTATATGCATTCTGAACCAGATATAGTGGTGAGTTGGCTCCTTCTTTAAATGCCTGTGTCCAGACTGTATTATCGTCATATCCATTGTAATAAGTTCCTGTCAACGATACATCAAACAGTGCACCTCCAGTAAATTGTGCACTTAAATCGAATCCATTCCAAGCACAATTCAGGTTCAAACCGTAAGTTAATTCGGGACGATTGCCACGTCCAACACGTGTTCTGTCATCTTCGTCTATTTTACCATCACCATTTAAATCTCTGTATTTGATATCACCGACATTAGGACGAGTGCCATACCAGGCTGAATTGTCTATTTCTTCTTCCGAACGGAATAAGCCATCTGCAACCCACACAACAGAAGCATCAACACTACGTCCTGTGCGTTTTCTCCACTCTACTGTGTTCGGACTATCTGGATAACGGAGATAACGGTTTCTTGCAAATGTCAGATTGAAGCTTGCGCCATAGGAGAATGGCTTACCTGCCAAGTTTAATTTATTACGATGACTCACCGTTACTTCAACGCCTTTGCTATCCACCTTATTATAGTTGGCATAAGTATAATAATATCCTCCCATAGATGGCGGGTAATCGCCTCCCATTGCTGTCAAAATATCATAGGTATAATTATAGAATGCGTCAAACTCCATTCCCAACAGACCATTCCACATCGTAAAGTCAAATCCTGCATTGTAGGTTAAGGTGTTCTCCCAAGTTAGAGTAGGATTGGCAATTACAGAGGCGCGTAATGCTTGCATTACTTTTCCATTCAGAATTGTCTGGTATGCATTTTTGTTACCATCCATCAAATTGTAAGTACTAAGGAAAGCATACGGACTCACTGCATCGTTTCCTAATAAACCGACAGATGCACGTATCTTCATATCATCCAGAAATGTCAGACTAGACATAAAATCTTCTTTAGATATTCTCCACGCTACTGACGCTGACGGGAAGAATGCCCAACGTTTCCCACTAACATTGCCGGCAAATTTGTAAGAACCATCATATCGACCTGTAAACTCTGCCAAATACTTATTGTCATAGTCATATTTCAAACGAAAAACATAACCAATACTACGGTTTGCATCACTGTATCCCGAGATTGGAGAGTCTGCAGGTTGTCCAAAGCTCAATTCCGGTAGTTCAGAGAAACTCATGTTTTTATTATAGCCGGAGAAACTGTTTTCTTTATAATCCCGGATTTCTGCCAATACCATTGCTTCTACATTATGTTTTCCGAAGGAGCTTGCATAGTTTATACTTCCTTGGCCTACCATTTGATGAGAACTATACTGTCCTTCACCTAAATTTATTCCATTTGCTGTGCCGCGAGGATCGTCTGCTTTAGACCAAGTCCAATCTGCTGTCGAAGTCGGCATTTTATGTATATATGTGGAGTAAGGCGTATTCAAATTCTTATTATGAGAAGTTGTATAGTCATAAGCTCCGGTTACTTTTACACTCAAACCTTTAACCCAAGGCACATTGTATTGCAATGAGATGTTGGTCTGCAAATCAAAGCTATTGGTATGCTTGTATCCGGATTCATAAATAGCAGCCAACGGACTGTTGGGCAGACTTGTGTTATTCTGTGTAGTAGCAGTATAAAGTCCGTCATATGTTTCCGGCAAATAGGGATGCATCATTATAGTCTGATGAGCTACTGACAACCAACCTTGTTCACCCAATTCGGAATTAGAATCCGTACCGCCTGAAGCATATCCCGGAGTTTCACGTTTACCGACATTTCCTGCAATACCTAAACTTAACTGGAAGTTCTTAGCCAGTTGAGTCTCAAGATTAGTTCTTAAATTGTATCTCTTGTAAGAGAAATTGTCAATGTTACCTTTTTGACCTAAATAACCCACAGAAGCAAAGTAACGCATCTTATCACTACCTCCCTGTATTGTTACATTGTGTTTCTGATTAATACCGGTTCCGAATACTTTATCAATATAGTTAACATTATCCCATCCGTCAGTAGGATCACCATTCAACATAGCTTCCACATTCGCCTTTGTAAAAACGGGATTATATTGACTAATGTTTGAAATGCTTCCATTAGCCATTTTATCCATCATGTCAGCCATATTATAATAATATGCAAATTGAGGCCCATTCATAAACTGCGGAAAGTTTGCATTCATAGATGCTCCTATTGAACCATTATAAGTGATTTTGGATTTTCCTTCCTGACCTTTTTTTGTAGTTATAATAATAACACCACCGGCTCCTTTTAATCCATAAACAGCTGCAGAAGCTCCATCTTTCAAAACAGATACACTTTCGATATCATTAGGGTCAATATCATTAATAGAACGAGGCATTCCGTCTACTATATAAGTAACATTATAAATAGAGCCACGAACTCGTAATGTAGCCTGATCGTCTCCGGGTTCACCAGATACTTGAACAGATGAAATACCTGGCAAACGTCCACCTAAAAGACTCGACACATTGGTTGCCGGTGCTTTCAGCAGTTCGTCGCCTTTCACCGCAGATACGGCTCCGGTTAAAGATTGCTTCTTGGCAGTACCATATCCTACCACAATCACTTCATCCAAAGCTGCCACATCATCTTTCATAACCACATTAATGGTCGTCTGACCTGCTACCTTTATTTCCTGATCTGACATTCCAACATATGAGAATGATAAAATGTCTTTTGCGGTGGCCTGAATGCTATATTTTCCATTTACATCTGTAATAGTGCCATTAGTAGTTCCTTTTACGACAACACTTACTCCTGGTAGCGGTTCTCCTATACCATCAGTAACAGTTCCTTTCACTAAACTCTGTGCATGACTACTGATAGCACATGCAAATAGCGCGCAGATTGAAAACATAAATATTTTCAATATACGAGAGTTCTTCTTGATTTTTGAGTTAAACTCTGTCATAGAATTAATTTTTAGATTATTAATATAGATTGGTTAACATATCCGTTATTGTTTATAGCTGTTCCAATACTTTCCAGCATTGATATAACCCTCTTGGTACATGGAAACATCCTTTCCATTTTCCTCCTTTCAATGGTAGTAGCACTTCACCTCTCCGGTTTAAGTATCCATACCATTCGGGATGCTCTTTATCTTTAAAATGGGTCCATGTATAATCGTGTACTTTTTCAAACCATTCCAGACATTGGTTATCTCCGGTCAATTGATAACTCTTCAGAAGAGATATGAGTGTTTCAATATGCACCCACCAGAGTTTCTGGTCCCATTCCAGTTGTTGGGGAGGACAACCGTTACGGTCCATAAAATAGTAGATACCTCCATATTCTTTATCCCAACCATATTCAAGCATTGTAAGAGTGATGTTCTTAGCCTTTTCGATTAATTCCGGACGGTTTAGGCGTTTCCCTAAATCCATTATAAACCACATGGCTTCAATCGCATGGCCAGGGGTAATCTGCCGTCCTTCAAAGCAATCTATCAGATTACCATTCACATCTACATTCTCAACAATGATACCACCAAGTTCGGGACGATAGAAAACAGACATAACTTCATGAATACAAGTATCCATCGCTTGTTCCAAATAGTCCTTGCCTAAAATATGCTCAATTTCCATAGCAAGATTGCATAGTATCATCGGCAGGGCAAAATTTTTTAGATTACGAGTGCCCGGATGAAGTTTATTCCATTTACCTTTCGGATTATCTACTTTGGAAAGGATAATATCGAAGGTTTTCTTAGCAATGTCAGCATATTCCTGATTACCGGTTGCAAGGCTTAATTGCCCGAAAGCCATGGCAGCGAATGTATATGAAAAGATATTGTATGGTTCTACCAATGGTCTACCCAAACGGTCAAGGGAAAAATACCAGTTATAGTCTCCATCATGTCCATATTTTTTTAAAAACTCACCACCTTGAACGGCACAATCCAGCCATTCCTTACGTTTTTCCACTTTATTGTAAAGCATAGAGAACATCCACACTTCGCGGCCTTGCAGCCAGATAAATTTATCTGTATCGAAAACTCTTCCTTCACGATCCAAACAGGTGAAGTAGCCTCCATATTCATGATCTTGTGAGTTTTCAAGCCAGAAAGGAAGAACATTATCCAAGAGTTCATCCTTGTATTGATTTGCCAGTTTCTTAAAATCCATACATCTTTTATTATTAAGTTATTAAGGTCTTTTTGTTTTACTATTCCGAACGGGTCCAATATCTTTCAATCTCTTCCAGCGACTTCCCGGTAGTCTCCGGCACGAGTTTCCAGACAATCAGCATATACGGCACGCACATGAGGGCGAACAGGAAGAATGTTCCGGCGGGGGTAAGGTTCTGGAGCATCCAGGGGGTCAACTGTCCGATCAGGTACGTTCCGATCCACAGAGCAAATCCTGCTATCGACATGGCCAGTCCGCGAACCTTGGTGGGATACATCTCCGAGAGGAGTACAAACACCACGGCACAGATGGATACCGCACAGCAGAATACATAGAACAGGAAGAAAACGAGCAGGAAGGGGCTGGATACTCCCAGGGAATCTCCGAAGAGGAAGTACAGGCCGATGAGAATCAGAGAAACAACCATTCCCGAAACTCCGTAATAAACAAGTTTCTTGCGGCCTACCTTATCAATGATGACAAGAGCCAGAATGGTGGTCAAAGTATTGACTAGTCCTACCAGAACTTGGTAAAATGAAAGTTAACTGTTTGCATAGCTGTATTATGGTAGAAAAGTTTTATCTTTATCGCGTTAAACTAACTAATACCCCCATTATGAGAAGAATTTTTTATTTACTTTTCCTTGTCTTATTAGGCTATTCTTTTGACGTAAAAGCTTCAGACACAGTGTTTATCCATGAAACACAAATCCCGGTTTTGATAGAGCGGCAGGACAATGTTCTGTTCTATATCCGGTTGGATGCAAAGGAAAGCAAGATGCTCGATGAAGTTGTTTTAGATTTCAGTAAAAGTACCAACTTAGCGGATGTCCAGGCAATCAAACTCTATTATGGAGGAACAGAGGCCTTACAAGATCAAAACAAAAATCGCTTTGCCCCTGTAGAGTACATATCTAGCCATCGACCGGGTGCGACATTGGCGGCTAATCCTTCCTATTCCATAAAATGTGCAGAGGTCGGACCATCGGAAAAAGTTGTATTAAGAGGTAATTACAATTTATTTCCAGGTGTCAACTTTTTTTGGATCAGTTTGCAGATGAAAACAGATGCCTCTTTGCATACTAAAATAGTCTCTGATTTACATGCTGTAAAAGTGGATGGGAAAGAACTCTATTGTAAATTTATTTCCCCGAAAGATATTACTCACCGGATGGCAGTCGGAGTTCGTCATGCTGGTAATGACGGTTCTGCTTCCTTCCGTATTCCCGGATTAGTGACAACCAATAAAGGAACATTATTGGGAGTGTACGATGTCCGATATAATAGTAGTGTCGATTTACAGGAATATGTAGATGTGGGTTTGAGTCGTAGCACTGACGGAGGGAAGAGCTGGGAGAAAATGCGTCTTCCGCTTTCATTGGGTGAGTATGGCGGTTTGCCTAAAGCACAGAATGGGGTAGGAGATCCCTCTATTTTGGTAGATACTCAAACGAATACCGTCTGGGTGGTTGCCGCATGGACACATGGTATGGGTAATCAACGTGCCTGGTGGAGCTCCCATCCGGGAATGGATATAAACCATACCGCACAGCTGGTATTGGCAAAGAGCACAGACGATGGTAAAACATGGTCGAAACCGATCAATATAACAGAGCAGGTAAAAGATCCGTCCTGGTATTTTCTCCTTCAAGGACCCGGACGTGGAATAACGATGAGCGACGGCACATTAGTATTTCCAACGCAGTTTATAGACTCTACTCGTGTTCCGAATGCAGGAATCATGTATAGTAAAGACCGGGGGAAAACGTGGAAGATGCACAATATGGCACGAACAAATACAACGGAAGCACAAGTTGCGGAAATAGAACCGGGAGTATTGATGCTGAATATGCGTGACAATAGAGGAGGAAGCCGGGCTATTGCCATAACGAAAGATTTGGGAAAAACCTGGACAGAACACCCATCTTCACGTAAGGCACTTCAGGAACCGGTATGTATGGCCAGTCTGATTCATGTCGATGCCAAGGACAACGTTTTGAATAAAGACCTCCTGTTGTTTTCAAATCCGGATACGACTAAAGGGCGCAATCATATAACAATAAAAGCAAGTCTGGATAAAGGACTTACCTGGTTGCCCGAACATCAAATCATGCTCGACGAAGCAGAAGGATGGGGATATAGTTGCCTGACGATGATTGATAAAGAGACAATCGGTATTCTATATGAGAGCAGTGTGGCACACATGACTTTTCAGGCGGTGAAATTAACAGATTTGTTAGGAATGAAATGATAGATATAATAGCGGTTAAACTATCTGATATGATAAAAGAATAAAACCGTATATTTATCGTGGCGTGCAAAAACAACATATTTTGTTAAATTATCAGTGAAATTTGCTGAAAAAATAATATCTTTGAATCCGTTAATATCTAATGCCCCCACTATGATGATTAATTTGATCGGAAAAAAGGCTCAAATAGCATGTGAACTACTATGCTGTTGCAGTATGGCATATGCACAGAGCAATGACAATTCCGAAGTTGTCGTTCTAAATACAGGCTGGGAGTTTTCCCAGGCAGGGACGGAGCTGTGGCGACCGGCACAGGTTCCGGGCACCGTTCATCAGGATCTTATCAACCATAAACAACTTCCCGATCCTTTTTATGGCATCAATGAACAAAAGATTCAGTGGGTGGAAAATGAAGACTGGGAATACCGGACTGCTTTTACAGTTACCCCCGAACAACTGAAACGGGATGACGCCCAATTGGTTTTTGAAGGTCTTGACACATACGCCGATGTATACCTCAATGGAGCATTGTTGCTGAAAGCCGATAACATGTTTGTCGGTTATACCATACCCGTCAAGTCCCAACTCCGTATCGGAGAAAACCTTCTTCACATCTATTTTCATTCCCCCATCCGGCAGACACTGCCTCAATATAACTCGAACGGATTCAACTATCCGGCAGACAACGACCATCACGACAAACATTTAAGCATATTCTCCCGTAAAGCCCCTTACAGTTATGGCTGGGACTGGGGAATCCGCATGGTGACCAGCGGCATCTGGCGTCCGGTGACCATCCGTTTTTATAACGCAGCTTCTATCAGTGACTATCACGTAAAGCAACTCGCACTGACCGACCAGCTCGCAAATCTGTCTAATGAATTAGAAATAAACAA
The DNA here is from genome assembly GCF_019129155.2 of Bacteroides sp. MSK.18.37. NCBI lineage: Bacteria > Pseudomonadati > Bacteroidota > Bacteroidia > Bacteroidales > Bacteroidaceae > Bacteroides > Bacteroides sp. MSK.18.37. Next base: position 5,699,965 of record NZ_JAHOIB020000001.1, read on the forward strand.
CATACTCTCCCGGCCACTTCAGGCAGAGGTGAGAATCAATACCTCATTCGAAGGAAGTGCAGAAAAAAGCATCAGCCAGGCAATCACCTTACAGCCCGGAATCAATCATGTTTCCATACCTTCCGAAGTGGCATCCCCCGTACGTTGGATGCCGAATGGATGGGGAAAGCCCGCCCTGTATGATTTCTCCGCTCAAATCATAGTAGAAGATAAAGTCGTAGCCGAGCAATCGCACCGGATAGGACTGCGTACTGTTCGCCTCGTTAATGAAAAAGATAAAGACGGAGAATCCTTCTATTTTGAAGTAAATGGTGTACCTATGTTTGCCAAAGGAGCCAATTACATCCCCCAGGATGCACTCTTGACTAACGTCACTACCGAACGCTACCAAACCTTATTCCGCGACATCCGCGAAGCGAACATGAATGTCATTCGTGTATGGGGAGGTGGAACGTACGAAGATGACCGTTTCTATGACCTGGCAGATGAAAACGGAATACTGGTGTGGCAAGACTTCATGTTTGCCTGCACTCCCTATCCGTCCGACCCCACCTTTCTGAAAAGGGTAGAGGCGGAAGCCTGCTATAACATCCGTCGCCTTCGCAATCATGCTTCCCTGGCGATGTGGTGCGGCAATAACGAAATACTGGAAGCCTTAAAATATTGGGGATTCGACAAGAACTTCCCGCCCGAAATCTATCAGGAAATGTTTCGAGGCTACGACAAACTGTTCCATCAGCTCCTTCCAGCCAAGGTTAAGGAACTGGATGCCGACCGTTTCTACATACACAGCTCCCCGTATTTTGCCAACTGGGGGCGTCCTGAATCCTGGGGGATAGGAGACAGCCATAACTGGGGAGTCTGGTATGGTCAAAAAACATTCGAGTCACTCGATACAGACCTGCCCCGTTTCATGAGCGAATTCGGTTTTCAGTCCTTCCCGGAAATGAAGACCATCTCCACTTTCGCCGCTCCGGAAGATTATCAGATAGAATCGGAAGTGATGAATGCTCATCAGAAAAGCAGCATCGGCAACGCCCTGATTCGTACCTACATGGAGCGCGACTATATCATCCCCGAAAAATTTGAAGACTTTGTCTATGTCGGACTAGTACTGCAAGGACAAGGAATGCGTCACGGACTGGAAGCACACCGCCGGAACCGTCCTTACTGTATGGGTACCCTGTATTGGCAACTGAATGACAGCTGGCCGGTAGTATCCTGGTCGAGCATCGACTATTACGGTAACTGGAAAGCCCTGCATTACCAAGCCAAACGAGTCTTTGCTCCAATCCTCATCAATCCTATCCAGCAGAACGACAGCCTCAATATCTACCTGATTTCCGACTGTCCGGACACCAAAGACCACCTGATGTTGGAAATGAAAGTAACAGACTTTGACGGAAAGAAACAAGGCAAGCCTATACAACTCAACACATTGACAGTTCCGGCTAACACTTCCCAATGCGTGTACCGTATAAAACCCGACACCTGGCTATCACCGGAAGAACAGCAACGCTGTTTCATGCAACTGACGCTAAAAGACAAGGCAGGAAACACCCTTGCCGAAACCGTATACTTCTTTAGAAAAACAAAAGACCTGCTTCTGCCTGAAACAACCGTTTCCTGCAAGATGAAACAGAAAGACGGCATGTGTGAACTGACATTGTTTTCTCCCGCTCTTGCAAAAGATGTCTTTATTGAAATTCCTTTGCAGGGAGCCCGTTTCAGCGACAACTTTTTCGACCTTCTTCCCGGAGAACGTAAAACGGTCGTCATCACTTCTCCCCAAATAAAGAAAGGAGAGGAGCTGCCTTTGACAATCAAACATATTCGTGAAACTTATAATTAATCTATTAATAACTTAACACTTAATTTTTTAGTTTATGAAGCAACTCTTTAAATTAACCGGATGTCTGGCACTAGCAGGACTTTTTGCCTCTTGCCAATCGGCGCAACAGGAAGCCAACTACCAGATCATCCCCATGCCACAAGAAATTGTAACCGCTCAAGGAAGTCCCTTCATCCTCAAGAGCAGTGTGAAAATTCTCTATCCGGAAGGAAACGAGAAGATGCAACGCAACGCAAAATTCCTGGCAGACTATCTGAAAACGGCTACCGGAAAAGATTTCGCTATTGAAGCCGGAACAGAAGGTAAAAACGCAATCGTACTGGCATTAGGCACGGAGAACGAAAATCCGGAATCCTACCAGATGAAAGTTACCGGTGACGGAATCACGATTACCGGTCCTACGGAAGCCGGCGTATTCTATGGCATCCAGTCCCTGCGCAAATCATTGCCTGTGGCTGTCGGCGCAGACATTTCCATGCCCGCTGTAGAAATCAATGACGCTCCCCGCTTTGGCTATCGTGGTGCACACTTCGATACCAGCCGTCATTTCTTTACAGTAGATGAAGTGAAAACTTATATCGATATGATGGCTTTGCACAATATGAACCGTTTTCACTGGCATATTACCGAAGACCAGGGCTGGCGTCTGGAAATCAAGAAATATCCGAAGCTGACAGAAATCGGTTCCAAGAGGACAGAAACAGTCATCGGACGTAACTCCGGTGAATACGACGGCAAACCTTACGGTGGCTTCTATACCCAGGAACAGGCGAAAGAAATAGTAGCTTATGCTGCCGAACGTTATATCACAGTTATTCCCGAAATCGATCTTCCGGGACACATGCAAGCTGCCCTTGCCGCTTATCCCGAATTGGGATGTACCGGTGGCCCGTACGAAGTATGGAGACAATGGGGTGTATCAGAAGATGTGCTTTGTGCCGGAAACGATCAAGTCTTGAAATTCCTCGAAGATGTGTTTACTGAATTAATAGCAATCTTCCCTTCAGAATATATTCATGTAGGTGGTGACGAATGTCCGAAAGTACGTTGGGAAAAATGTCCGAAATGTCAGGCACGTATCAAGGCGCTGGGCTTGAAATCGGATGATAAGCATAGCAAGGAAGAACGTCTGCAGAGTTTCGTAATCAACCATATCGAGAAATTCCTCAACGACCACGGACGTCAGATCATCGGTTGGGATGAAATCCTTGAAGGCGGACTTGCTCCTAACGCTACTGTTATGTCATGGCGTGGTGAAAAGGGCGGTATCGAAGCTGCGAAACAGAAACACGATGTCATCATGACGCCGAACACATACCTGTATTTCGACTATTACCAAGCTAAAGACGTAGATAACGAACCGTTTGGTATCGGTGGTTACCTGCCGTTAGAAAGAGTGTACAGCTACGAGCCGATGCCGGCTTCCCTCACTCCGGAAGAACAGAAATATATCAAGGGTGTGCAAGCCAACCTCTGGACAGAATACATCGCTACTTTCCCTCACGCGCAGTACATGGTATTGCCTCGTTGGGCTGCATTGTGTGAAATTCAGTGGTCCAGCCCTGAAAAGAAAAACTATGCCGACTTCCTGTCTCGTCTTCCTCAACTGATTAAGTGGTATGATGCCGAAGGATACAACTACGCTAAACACGCGTTCGGCGTACAAGCCGAGTTTGAACCGAATCCGGCAGAAGGAACGATGGACGTTACTTTGTCTACTATCGACAATGCCCCTGTCCACTACACTTTGGACGGCACAGAACCCACTACTGCTTCTCCCGTTTACGAAGGAGTGTTGAAAATTAAAGAAAATGCCACTCTGTCCGCCAAAGCCATTCGTCCTACCGGCGAGAGCCAGACACTGACAGAGAAGATTGACTTCAGCAAATCCAGCATGAAGCCGATTGTAGCCAATCAACCTATCAATGAACAATACCTCTTCAAAGGAGCTTCCACGTTAACCGATGGTTTGAAAGGAAATAGTAGTTACCGGTCAGGCCGCTGGATTGCTTTCAACGGAAACGACATGGACATGACGATCGACCTTCAGCAACCTACTGAAATTTCGAGTGTGGCCATCTCTGTCAATATTGCAAAGGGCGACTGGGTGTTTGACGCCAGAAACCTGTCCGTAGAAGTTTCAGATGACGGAAAGACTTTCAAAAAGATTGCTTCCGAAGAATATCCGGCAATGAAAGAGACGGACAAAGACGGAGTTGTTGACCATCAACTTACATTTGCTCCTGTGACTACCCAATACGTGAGAGTTATTGCTTCACCGGAGAAAACGCTTCCGGAATGGCATGGTGGAAAAGGCAAAAACGCATTTTTATTTGTAGACGAAATCAAAATTGATTAATGAATATAAGAAAAGAATACACTAAAGTTTGTCTTTTCTTATGTATACTGGGGATGTGCTTTCATGCACATCCCATTCTGGCACAGTCCGTCATACCTGTCCCATTAAAAATGGAGAAGGGGACGGGCTCTTTTTTACTGTCAGAAAAGACAAGACTTTATACAAACCTACAAGGTGGAGAAGCGAAGCTCTGGGAGAAATACCTGAAGGCATTACCCGTCCAATTAAAGGAAGCGAGAAAGAAAGACAGGAAACAGATGCTTTTCTTATTGATAACCCCCAAGACTACCCAGTTGCCGTCACCGGAAAGCTATACACTCTCCGTCACCTCTCAACGAATCGAGATCCGGGCAACTTCGGGAGCCGGATTATTCTATGGAATGCAAACCCTGTTACAGCTGATGCAACCGGCAAGCACAGGCAGCTATTCCGTACCCTCTGTCGAGATAGAAGACACCCCTCGTTTTGCTTATCGCGGACTGATGCTGGACGTATCCCGTCATTTCTCTACCAAAGAGTTTATAAAGAAGCAGATAGACGCATTGGCATATTACAAAATCAACCGTTTGCACCTGCACCTGACCGATGCGGCAGGCTGGCGGCTTGAAATCAAGAAATACCCTTTACTGACCGATTTTGCAGCCTGGCGTACAGACCCCACCTGGAAGAAATGGTGGAACGGCGGACGTAAATACCTCCGTTACGATGAACCCGGAGCTTCCGGCGGCTATTACACCCAGGACGATATTCGTGAAATACTGGAATATGCCCGTCAGCATTACATCACGGTGATTCCGGAGATTGAAATGCCTTCCCATTCGGAAGAAGTGCTGGCTGCCTACCCGCAGCTATCCTGTTCGGGAGAACCTTACAAGAACTCCGATTTCTGTGTCGGTAATGAAGAAACTTTCACCTTTCTGGAGAATGTACTGACGGAAGTCATGGAACTTTTCCCTTCCGAATACATTCATGTAGGAGGTGATGAGGCCGGCAAATCGGCTTGGAAGACCTGTCCGAAATGTCAGAAGAGAATGAAAGACGAGCATCTGGCCAATGTAGACGAGCTGCAAAGCTATCTGATACACCGTATCGAAAAGTTCCTCAACAATCACGGACGCCGTCTCTTGGGATGGGACGAGATTCTGCAAGGAGGTATCGCGCCCAATGCAACCGTTATGTCGTGGCGTGGAGAAGAGGGTGGTATTGCTGCCGTCACCTCCGGCCATCATGCCATCATGACACCGGGTGCATACTGTTATCTGGACAGCTATCAGGACGCCCCGTACTCCCAGCCGGAAGCTATCGGTGGCTACCTGCCATTGAAGAAAGTATATGCCTACGATCCTGTCCCCGCTTCCTTAACTGCGGAGCAGGCAAAGTTAGTCTATGGTGTGCAGGGTAACCTATGGGTGGAATATATCCCCACTCCCGAACACGTGGAATATATGATTTATCCCCGTATGCTGGCATTGGCGGAAGTAGCCTGGTCGGCTCCGGAACGTAAGTCGTGGCCCGATTTCCATACCCGCGCACTGTCAGCAGTGGCCGATTTACAGAAAAAAGGATACCATCCTTTCGATTTGAGCAAAGAAATCGGCAGCCGTCCCGAATCTCTTCAACCAGTCAGCCATTTGGCGCTCGGTAAAAAAGTGACCTATAACTCCTCCTATAGCCCCCATTATCCCGCACAAGGCAACACAGCCCTGACAGACGGCATACGTGGTGACTGGACTTACGGTGATGGTTCATGGCAAGGATTTATCTCGGACAACCGTCTCGATGTGACGATTGATATGGAAAAAGAAACCCCTATCCATTCCATCACCGCCGCTTTTATGCAAGTGGTCGGCGCGGAAGTATTCCTGCCGGAGACAGTGATTATTTCCATTTCCGATGATGGAATTAACTTCACGGAGTTGCAAAAACAACACTTTGAAGTGAGCAAAGAAACCCCTATCCGGTTTACGGATATTTCATGGCAGGGAGAAGCCAAAGGAAGATACGTACGTTACCAGGCACAGGCCGGAAGCGAATTCGGAGGGTGGATATTTACGGATGAGATAATCGTGAAATAGACATTGTCAATATCATTTATGAATAAAAGAGGGAATCTATTCAACCAGATTCTCTCTTTTTTTGTTATATTTGTATTATTACCTTAAAAACTAAGAATATGGTACAACACGCTAGACTCATTTTCTACACCCTTCTTCTTCTGGTAATCCCGTGCGAGAGCACCTTGGCGCAGAAGATTCCCGTCACGCCCATAGACTCATTGATAACTGTTGGATATGCCACCGGAAGTTTGAAAACCCTCTCCGGTTCCGTAGAGAAGATTACGGAGACACAGATGAATAAAGACCAGATAACGAACCCTTTGGAAGCAATCCGCGGACGTGTGCCGGGCTTGACTATCCAACGCGGGTCAAATGGTCCGGCAGCCTTGGATGCAGTACGCCTGCGGGGAACTACCTCACTGACCAGTGGCAATGACCCTTTGATAATCGTCGACGGAGTATTTGGTGACTTGAGTATGCTCACCTCCATTTACCCTACGGATATTGAGAGCTTCACCATTCTGAAAGACGCTTCCGAAACCGCACAATACGGTTCACGAGGAGCTTCCGGTGTGATCGAGGTCACCACTAAAAAAGGAATGAGCGGCAGAACACAGGTAGCCTACAACGGTAGCTTCGGAATTTCCACCGTCTACAAGAATCTGAAAATGCTGTCCGGCGATGAGTACCGCCGTGTCGCCTCGGAACGCGGGATTTCCATTCTGGATAAAGGAAATAACACCGATTTTCAGAAAGAGATTGAACAGACAGGACTACAACAAAACCATCACATCGCCTTTTATGGCGGTTCCAGTGAGTCCAGCTATCGCGTTTCTCTTGGTTTCATGGATCGTCAGGGAGTGATTCTGAATGAAGACATGAAAAACTTCACTTCGAATATGAACATGAATCAGAAAATGTTCGACGGCTTCCTGAACTGCGAGCTGGGAATGTTCGGTTCCATTCAGAAGAATCATAATCTGGTGGATTATCAGAAAACGTTCTATTCGGCAGCCACATTCAACCCCACCTATCCCAACCATAAAGACCCCGTCACCAATTCCTGGGACGGAATAACGACTGCCAGCCAAATTACCAATCCATTGGCATGGATGGAAGTGCAGGATGATGATGCCACTTCGCACATCAGCACGCACGCCCGTCTGACTTTCAATCTGCTGGAAGGACTGAAACTAAACCTCTTCGGAGCCTATACCTATAATATCGTGGAAAATTCGCAATACCTCCCCACCTCCGTCTGGGCGAACGGCCAGGCTTACAAAGGAACCAAAAAGCGAGAATCCTTGCTGGGCAACATGATGCTGACCTATAAGAAAAACTGGAAAAAACATTTCTTTGACGTGTTGGCACTTGCCGAACTTCAAAAAGAAACCTACACGGGATATTATACAACAGTAAGCAATTTCAGCACCGACAAATTCGGGTATAATAATCTTCAGGCAGGTGCACTCCGCTTGTGGGAAGGCACTAATTCTTACTACGACCAACCCCGTCTGGCATCTTTCATGGGACGTTTCAACTATACATACGCCGACCGCTACGTACTGACGCTGAACGCCCGTACAGATGCTTCCTCCAAATTCGGAGCGAACCATAAATGGGGATTCTTCCCCTCCGCATCTGCCGCATGGGTGATTAGTGAAGAAGAATTTATGAAGCAGTTGCCGATGGTGGATAATCTGAAATTCCGTATTGGCTACGGTCTGGCAGGTAATCAGAGTGGGATTGACTCATACACTACATTGAACCTTGTAAAGCCGAACGGTGTAGTCCCCGTCGGAAACTCCGCCGTCGTATCTTTAGGAGACTTGCGGAACACGAATCCCGACCTGAAATGGGAAGTGAAACATACCTTTAATACCGGTATCGACGTAGCTCTTTTCGGCAACCGCCTGCTGCTTTCCGCCAACTATTACAACTCCCGAACCACAGACATGCTTTACCTTTACAACGTAAGCGTACCGCCTTTCACCTATAACACCTTGCTTGCCAACATCGGTTCCATGCGCAACTGGGGTACGGAAATCGCCATCGGCATCACCCCCTTGAAGACCAAGGATATGGAACTGAATATCAATGCCAATATCACTTTCCAGCGCAACAAACTGCTCTCATTAAGCGGTATGTACAACGGCGAAATGCTTTCTGCTCCCGAATATAAAAGTCTTTCTGGCCTCGACGGAGCCGGCTTTCATGGAGGATACAACCACATCGTATATCAGATGGTGGGTCAACCGTTGGGCGTGTTCTATCTTCCCCACAGTACGGGACTGGAATCCGACGGAAACGGCGGATACACCTATGGCATCGCCGATCTGAATGGCGGAGGTGTCAGCCTTGAAGATGGTGAAGACCGCTACGTAGCAGGACAAGCCGTACCTAAAACGATTCTTGGCTCCAACATCAGTTTCCGCTACAAGCGTTTCGACCTGTCTTTGCAGGTTAACGGAGCTTTCGGACATAAAATTTACAACGGAACCTCCCTGACCTATATGAACATGAATATATTTCCCGACTATAACGTAATGAAGAAAGCCCCGAAACAGAACATCAAGGATCAAACCGCCACCGACTATTGGTTGGAAAAGGGAGATTATGTCAACTTCGACTATGTGACGCTGGGTTGGAACGTGCCGATTGAGAAAGTGCAGAAACTGAAGAAATATGTCCGTTCCCTGCGTCTGGCATTTACAGTCAACAACCTGGCAACCATTTCCGGTTATTCGGGACTTTCACCCATGATTAACAGTTCAACAGTGAACTCCACTTTAGGCGTGGATGATAAACGGGGATATCCGTTGGCGCGGACGTACACACTGGGATTGAGTATTAACTTTTAATGGAGGAGGAGATGATGAAACAATATATGAAAAATAAAAGTCTTTTTTTGCAGAAAGAAGAACTGCTTTCAAGGATAGCGGAACTGTTTTCAAAGAAGATCTTACGTCCTTCGGGAGTGCTGGTATTCCTTCTTATAACGTGCCTGGGTTTATTCTCATGTAGTAAGTTTTTGGAGGAAAATCCGAAAGATAAGTTACCCGAAGATGACGTTTACAATACAATCTCGGAAGTATATCTCAATGCAGTAGCTTCGCTTTATACATACGTAGGCGGTTATAGTGATAGTCAGGGATTGCAGGGAACGGGTAGGGGAGTCTACGACCTGAACACCTTTACCTCCGACGAAGCCATTATCCCCACCCGTGGAGGTGACTGGTATGACGGTGGTTTTTGGCAAGGACTTTACCTGCACGATTGGGGAATAGAGAATGATGCCATTCAGGCTACATGGGAATATCTCTATAAAGTCGTCATGTTAAGTAACAAATCACTGGAACGGATAGACAAATTCGCCGAAACTCATTCCGCTACGGAACTGCCGGCATACCGTGCCGAAGTACGTGCCATGCGGGCTATGTATTATTATTACCTGATGGATTTGTTCGGACGCATCCCGCTAGTTCAATCCTCTTCCGTAGCAATGAAAGATGTAGTGCAAAGTGAACGAAAAACGGTCTTTGACTTTGTTGTCAAGGAATTGCAAGAGGCGGCTCCTTTGTTGAGCGATGCACATAGCAACCAGTCCGGCCCTTACTATGGCCGTATCACTCGCCCCGTAGTAACTTTCCTACTGGCCAAACTGGCTTTGAACTCCGAAGTTTATACAGACAATGATTGGACGGACGGACAACGCCCGGATGGAAAAAATATAAAGTTCACAGTGAACGGCAGCGAACTAAATGCCTGGGAAACAGTCATCTACTATTGTGACCAACTCAAGACTATGGGCTACAAACTGGAACCGGAATACGAAACGAATTTCTCTATATTCAACGAACCGTCCGTAGAGAATGTCTTCACTATCCCGATGAATAAAACTCTGTACACCAACCAGATGCAATATCTCTTCCGTTCCCGCCACTATAATCACGCCAAGGCTTACGGACTAAGCGGTGAGAACGGTCCCAGCGCCACCATTGAAGCCCTCGAAACTTTCGGTTATGAAACCGCGGAACAAGATCCCCGTTTTGATATTTGCTATTTTGCAGGAATTGTCCACGACCTGAAAGGAAACATAATCAAACTGGATAATGGAACGGTACTGGAATATCTGCCCTGGAAAGTATCTCTGGATATAACAGATACCCCATACGAACAAACCGCAGGAGCCCGCATGAAAAAGTATGAAGTTGATCCGACTGCCACAAAAGACGGTAAGTTGATGGAGAATGACATTGTATTGTTCCGCTATGCAGACGCTTTGTTGATGAAGAGTGAAGCGAAAGTCCGGAACGGAGCAAACGGAGATGAAGAACTCAATGAAGTTCGTAGCCGTGTCAACGCTTCTCCCCGCACTGCCACTTTAGAGAATATCCTTGCCGAACGTCAGCTGGAACTGGCTTGGGAAGGATGGAGACGACAGGACTTAGTCCGCTTCGGGAAGTTTACAAGAGCTTACAGCAGCCGTCCGCAACTACCGGATGAGGCAAGTGGATATACAACTGTATTCCCTATACCGGAGAAAATACGGGTGATGAATGAGAGGTTGAAACAGAATCCGGGGTATTAGGAAGAAATCATAGTGAAAATATGAATACTTCTTTTGGTAGTGTTCATATAATTACTATATTTGTGCAGTAATTAAGTCCGATATAGGAGGAGATATGAAAACAGTAGAAGTAATTGTGGAACACGCAGGAAAGAACTTGAGTGCTTATATTGAAGATGCTCCGGTTATCACTGTTGGCAATGACATGAGAGAGATTGAGGACAACATGCGAGAGGCGATTGAATTGTATTTGGAAGATAATTCCAATCCCTGTGAAGTATTGTCCGGAGAGTTTGAATTAAAATTCAAGATTGATGCTGCTACATTTATAAACTATTATAGCAACATCTTCACTAAAGCTGCATTGAGTCGGATTACGGGTATTAATGAACGGCAATTATGGCATTATGCTGCCGGAGTGCATAAGCCTCGCAGGCAACAACTTGAAAAAATACAAAAAGGTATTCAGGCTTTATCAAAGGAGTTATCGGCAATCAATTTATTGTAATACATAGAGTGCTATATATTCAACTTCCAGCTAGTGTGAGATAAAGACGAACCCAAATAAAAAATCCTCGATTTTCATCCGGAGAATCGAGGATTTATGTTTTCTGTTGCAGCACTTGTATAGATAATAGCTAATGCAGAAATCCATATTATATGTAGTGTGGTTATTACCCGATCCAGTCGAATAACTCAATTAAATCGAATTACCCAATCAAATCGAAATCATATTTTTCAAATTCACTCCCATTGATTATTATAGCAATTTGATGAAGCCCGAGATGGAATTTTCTCGTTGTAACCACACGGAAAGAGTGCTTTCGCGTTATTCGTGTGGTAGAATTCCCGGCATATTCTTTTTCGCTGATTTTATGAACTTTCTTCGTCAGCGTTCCATTTGCTTTTTGGTAATAAATACCATATTCAAGCCGTATTTTGATTGTCTTATTGCTATGATTCAACAAGTTAAAACCAAACTCCAACGAATCCCCGACTTTAACCTTAGGACTTGAAATCTGAAAATCCTCCACACTAATATTATTTCTGATAGAATCAAAGCCAAACAACTCCATCACCTCTGGAATCCCTTGCTTTAAGAGCGTCCGGCAACCGTGTTTAATAATCCAGTCTACCTCTTTCGATTCCCCCTTCCATTTCTTTGCCAAATCAATGACAATTTCCGGATTATCTTTCGCAATATCATTCAAATTATTGGCAACGCTCAACCGTACAAATCTTGCCGGATCATTTTTAAGATTCTCCAAAATAGGAATAATAGGTGTCGGATCTTTCTTCAGATTCGGCAAAGCCATCGCCCAAGGCAAACGCGGACGGCAACCTTCTGACGAAAGCCGCCTGACTCCCCAATGCTCATGTTTCGACCAAACCAACATCTGCTTCATCATTTCATCCGGATATTTTATTATAAAAGGATGAGTCACAAATTCGCAACTTGTGAACTGTGTGATTTTCTCTATCGCCTTGACAGACGTTTCATAATCATCCAACCCATATTGCTCGACATAATTATTCAGAATCACCCCATACTCCAGCATCAATCCAAACTTCGTATCGTCTATCACCGAAAAATCAGGCCGCGTACTTTTTACATGATCCAACAACTCAAGAATCTTAGCGATCGCCTCTTTGTAATCTGCCGGCAAAAACTTTTTCAGAATGCTAGTGATATGTATCCAGCGCTGTTTTAGTTCCCTGCCTTCCCATTCATCATCCATTATTTGAGAAACAAAACCGTGAGCATCAAAATCATCGATAACAAGTCTCAAATCTTTCGTAAACAGATCGAAAAATTGCTTGTTGTACATATTCTTAAAAGGTTCTGCCATACTTGAAGTCTATATTTAGTATCTATTTATTTGCTACACAAATATATGTCTTTTTTTTAAAAGGACAAGCCCTAAAAACAGAAGTGAGCCACAAAAAAGATTGCAGCTCACTTATACCTTATATATTATAGCAAAAAATTAGTCGAAGAAACTCTTGAACTTTTTGAAAATCTTCTCCTTCACCGACGTGTTAGGTTTGAAGTTGTCCGAAGCCTCCATCTTTTCGAGCGTGCTCTTTTCCTCTTTATTGAGCGCTTCCGGCACATAGATACTGATGTTGACGAGTAAATCCCCCGTTCCGTACCCGTTCACATTCGGCAATCCCTTGCCGCGCAAACGAAGCACCTTACCTGGTTGAGTACCCGAATCAATCTTCACTTTCACTTTGCCGTCGATAGTCGGAATTTCCACAGCTCCGCCCAGAGCAGCAGTCGGGAAACTAAGCAACAGATTATAAATCAAATCATTCTCGTCGCGAATCAAGTCCTGATGCGGTTCTTCCTCTACGAGAATCAGCAAGTCGCCTGCCACACCGTTGTGTTTGCCGGCATTTCCTTTGCCACCCATAGAAAGCTGCATACCCTCTGCCACTCCGGCAGGGATTTTCACCGACACCACTTCTTCACCGTAAATGATTCCGTCGCCACCACACTTCTTACATTTGTTCTTGATAATCTTACCCTCACCGCCACAAGTAGAACAAGTGACGCGAGTCTGCATAGTGCCCAGAATAGTCTGCTGGTTACGGATCACGGAGCCGCTACCCTTACAAGTAGGACAAGTCTCCGAACCGCCGTCACCTTCGGCACCCGTGCCATGACACTGGTCACACGGCACATATTTTTTGAGTTTAAATTTCTTTTCTACTCCGGTAGAGATCTCCTTCAACGTCAGCTTCACTTTCACACGAAGGTCACTGCCGCGATACCGGCGTTGCTGTGAACCGCCACCGCCAAATCCGCTAAACCCTCCGAAGCCTCCCCTGAAACCGCCGCCGCGGCCACCGAAGATGTCGCCAAACATAGAGAAAATGTCATCCATCGACATCCCCTCGCCACCGAAACCACCGAACGGACCGCCATTGCCTGCCGCACCGCTCACTCCCGCATGACCGAACTGATCGTAACGCGAACGCTTTTCCGGGTTACTCAACACGTCATAAGCCTCGGCCGCCTCCTTAAATTTCTCTTCCGCCTCCTTATCCCCCGGATTCTTGTCAGGGTGATACTGGATTGCTTTCTTACGGTACGCTTTCTTAATCTCCTCTACTGTGGCTGTCTTCGTCACCTCCAATATTTCGTAATAGTCTCTTTTTTCTGCCATGCTTCTTTAAAAATTATGAGTTTTATGGGTTGCGAATCCTTATTCCCCTACTACCACTTTGGCGTGGCGCAACACTTTGTCGTTCAGTGTATACCCCGTCTGCACACAATCCAGAATCTTACCTTTCTGTGCTTCCGACGGTGCGGGGATTACCGCGATGGCTTCATGGAAATCAGTATCCAGCGGTTGGTCTTTCGTCTCGATGACTTTCACACCATTTTGAGCCAGAACAGCCATAAATTTATTGTAAATCAGTTCCACCCCTTCTTTTACGGCATTGACATCCGTTGCCGTTTCCATCGTCTTGATGGCACGTTCGAAATCGTCCACTACCGGAAGAATACTGCCAAGACTCTTTTCGCCACCATTCAGGATCAGTTCGGCCTTCTCCTTTAAAGTGCGTTTACGATAATTGTCGAACTCGGCAGACAGGCGCAGATATTTATCCTTTTGCTCTTCAAGCGCTTCTTGAGCCTTTTCCAGTTCCTTTTCCAACTCCTCTTCATGAGTCAGCGGAGCGGTTCCCTCTGCTTGTTCGTTTTGCGGTTGGTCTTCCGCAGGATTGTGAGTTTCCTCCACATTCAGTTCCTCTTCCTTCACTTTTTTTTCTTTCGGATCCATCTTGGTATTTACTATTTTATTATTTACTATTTAGAAACACACGTTATCTATGCAAGATACCGCTTATAAACATACCGGACTGACCGGATGTCACAGATTTCGTCTGCAAAAACTTTGCCAAGTTGGCCGTTTTGCCAAAAAACGCAGCAAAGGTAACACTTTTATGTCAGATTGGCACATATCAGATAGCTCATAATTCATTTTAAATGTCTACCTTTGCACGCTCAAATAGTAAATAGTAACTAGTAAAATAGTAAATAATAAGATGATTACAGTTTCGAACGTATCGGTTCAGTTTGGTAAAAGAGTGTTATTTAATGACGTAAACCTGAAGTTTACGAGTGGTAATTGTTATGGTATTATCGGTGCGAACGGTGCGGGAAAATCTACGTTTCTTCGTACGATTTACGGAGATTTGGACCCGACAACAGGTACGATTGCGCTCGGACCGGGCGAACGTCTCTCGGTGTTGAGTCAGGACCACTTCAAGTGGGACTCATATACTGTCATGGATACCGTCATGATGGGACATACCGTGTTGTGGGACATCATGAAGCAGCGCGAAGAATTGTATGCAAAAGAAGATTTCACAGACGAAGACGGACTGAAAGTATCCGAATTGGAAGAAAAATTTGCCGAGTTGGACGGATGGAATGCGGAAAGCGACGCAGCCATGCTGTTGAGCGGACTGGGCGTGAAAGAAGATAAGCATTACGTATTGATGGGTGAATTGAGTGGTAAGGAAAAAGTGCGTGTCATGCTGGCGCAGGCATTGTACGGAAATCCGGACAACCTCTTGCTCGATGAGCCTACCAATGACTTGGATATGGAAACAGTGACCTGGTTGGAAGAATATCTTGCCAACTTCGAGCATACCGTATTGGTGGTAAGCCACGACCGTCACTTCCTCGACTCTGTATGTACACACACCGTAGACATCGACTACGGAAAAATCAATATGTTTGCCGGTAACTATAGTTTCTGGTACGAATCCAGCCAATTGGCTCTCCGTCAGCAACAGAACCAGAAGGCGAAGGCTGAAGAGAAGAAGAAAGAACTCGAAGAGTTTATCCGCCGTTTCAGCGCGAACGTAGCGAAGAGCAAGCAGACAACGAGCCGTAAGAAGATGTTGGAGAAACTGAACGTAGAAGAAATCAAACCTTCTTCACGTAAGTATCCGGGCATCATCTTCACTCCCGAACGCGAGCCGGGCAACCAGATTCTGGAAGTTTCCGGATTGAGCAAGAAGACGGAAGAAGGCGTGGTGCTCTTCAACGACGTGAACTTCAACGTAGAGAAAGGTGACAAGGTGGTATTCCTGTCACGCAATCCGCGCGCGATGACTGCTTTCTTCGAAATTATCAACGGAAACATGAAACCCGATGCAGGTACTTTCAACTGGGGGGTAACCATCACCACTGCTTACCTGCCGCTGGATAACACTGATTTCTTCAATTCCGACCTGAACCTGGTAGACTGGTTGAGCCAGTTTGGAGAAGGCAACGAGGTATATATGAAAGGCTTCCTCGGCCGTATGCTTTTCTCCGGCGAAGAGGTATTGAAGAAAGTAAGCGTACTCTCCGGAGGTGAGAAGATGCGTTGTATGATTGCCCGTATGCAGCTGCGCAATGCCAACTGCCTCATTCTGGACACTCCGACCAACCATCTGGACTTGGAATCTATCCAGGCATTCAACAACAACCTGAAGACGTACAAAGGAAATATCCTCTTCTCGTCTCATGACCACGAATTTATTCAGACCGTTGCCAACCGCATCATCGAACTGACACCGAACGGTATCATCGACAAGATGATGGAATATGACGAATATATCACTTCCGACCATATTAAGGAATTGCGGGCGAAGATGTACGGAGACAAATAAGTGACCGGACGAATAAAAGCCCCTGACTCCCATACATGAAGTCTGATGAATAACCAATTTAACAGCAACCTATTCTCAACAATGGGTTGCTGTTCTTTTTAGCACTATGGAAATAAAATATTTTGAAAACAGAGAAGATTGGCGAAAATGGCTGGCAGACAACTTTGAAAACGCCAATGACGTTTGGTTTGTATTCCCCTCCAAATCTTCGGGCGAAAAAAGTGTTACATACAACGACGCTGTCGAGGAAGCCCTTTGCTTCGGATGGATCGACAGCACCATAAAGGCGCTCGACAAAGAACATAAAATCCAGCATTTCACACCCAGAAACCCTAAAAGTTCCTACTCGCAAGCCAACAAAGAGAGACTGAAATGGTTGCTGGAACATAATATGATTCACCCTGATAGGGAAGATAATATACGAAAAGTATTGTCAGCCCCTTTTGTCTTCCCGAATGATATCATCGGAAAACTGAAAGAGGATAAAACAGTATGGGAGAATTACCAACAATTTTCCGATGCGTATAGACGTATCCGAATTGCATACATTGAAGCTGCCAGAAAACGACCGGAAGAATTTGAAAAGCGATTGAACAACTTCATCAATAAAACGAAGGAAAATAAAATGATAAAAGGATTTGGGGGAATTGAAAAATACTATTAAGAATGTCCTCTTTATTCATTTATAAGATTCATCCGCACATTTCATGTGGCTGGTAGTCTATTCTACCTCCTCCATCAGCGCCAGTTCCCAACTGCGCCACACGATCGTAGTCAATTTCAGTCCTCCTTTCTCACGAGCTTCCGCTACACATTCATCCTTGCTATAGCGAATCAACTGTTCCCGCGCATCATCGGCAAGCGCGCGTATCTCTTTCTCCGACGCTCCTGCTTTCGCATACTTCACCTCCAATAGATACGTGTACGGTGGAGATACGGGTGCCGCCGGACTGGGCTTAAAGAAGAAATCGGCAAAACCCTTATTCATCTCATATTCCGGATATAGTTGATAATAGCGGAACATACTTAGATAGGCGAGGAGGAATCCTTTGATATGAGCTTCCCCTTCTATGTACTCCCTTATCCGGCTCTGCTCCCGAATGGCCTCTGCCAGAAATTCGAACATCGGTTTCCAGTCTCCTTTGAAGGACATATTCTCAAACAGAGTGCGCAAGCGGTTCACGTCGAGCTTGAAGATGTCATGACGGGCATATCCCTGAATCAGGAAATTGAATAGCTGTTCGCGAACCACCAGATTGGGAATGTGCAGGATGGGACGCCCCATCATATCCACCCCTTTGATAGAAAGCAGTCCGAAATAGAACAGCAGAGATTTGAAGTTGCCCACGTCTGTCATTTCCAGTGCGGAGAAATGGGTGACTATCTCAGTCACTATCTCGCCTTGCTCCGCAATCTCCTTGATGACGGAGAAATTTTCTCCCAGTCCATGGTCGAGACGGACAAGGTAGGCAAGCTTGTTAAAGTCCGTGCGGATATTGGGATCTACAATCTCTTTAGGTTTCACTCCGTGCAATATCAATGACTTCATACAGTAGAGCACCATGTCCGAGTTGAACATACAATCTGCTAATTTATTTTCACTGAAGCAATAATTGTCATAGTTAGGCTTCATCATTGTCACCGCATCGTCTACCGACATCGGGAGAGCGCCTTGTTCCTTGTAATACGTCAGCATCTCGCGCAATTCCTTCTCGCTGAAACCTACAAGGTCGTTAAACCATGGGTCGGTGGTGATATTCGTTCCGATGTTGAATCCGCTTGTCACGTCATCCATTGTCACCGGGCTTACTCCCGTGATGAATAGGCGGTTGACGGCAGAGCCCATTCCCGTCGTGGCGGCTTTGATTACATTGAAAAACCTGCGGATATATCCTTCTCCATGTGTCGCTTTCCGATATAAGTCCGTGCCGTAAGTAGAAAGAATGGTATTCGTGAAATTATCGTATTCATCAATCAGGAGATAGATTTTGAGGTCTCCCTTACGGGTAGCATAGGTATTGATTGAGGACAAAAAGGCGCCGGGATCCGCTTGCGTTTTTTCATCCAGAACATTCCAAATGTCTTTTCCCAACAGATGCTCGTATCTATAAACAAAATCAGAAAGCTTCCCGCAACAATGCAAACGGAAAGATTCCTCCACCTCATTGACATTCGAGCTCACCTCCGAGAAATTGAATCTCATGATGAGAAACTGGTTATGTATCGGCGTAGGATGCTGCCCGATATACAGATGGCCGAACAATTCGTCGAACTGGTCGGCATACCGAACGTCATAATAAGCCTCCAGCATCGCCAGCGTCAGACTTTTCCCGAAGCGCCGGGGACGGATCAGGAACAGATAAGACGGTTGCATTTCTATCTTTTCGATAAACATCGTCTTATCCACATAATAATAGTTTTCTTTTTGGATGCGACCGAAATCCGTCAATCCGTATGGTATTTGCTTTATCATATTGTGATTCCTTTCTTTATTCATCATTCATATCGAAGCAAATATACGGAAAAACGGATGAATGTGACACGTTTAATGCCACTAATTTATCCGTTTATCCGCTATTTTGTGCAAAAACGACTATCCGGAGGAAAACTGCCATTTCGTGGGAAAACTGCTATCCGCGGAAAAACTACAACTCCAACCCCGTCTGCACCGGAAGCTGCGGGCGTATTGAATTTTCTTTGCGCTCTTCGGCCGAATACTCCACCACCCAATATTCCGTTATGTTGTTGGAGGTCTTTCGTGATTGGAAATGATTGCTTTCCAGTACCGTGACCAGCATTTTTTTCGTCTGTGTATTGGCCTGTGTGCGCCCGTTCATGCTCAATACCGACAGCAGGTAGGAGGCAGGATACCATTGCGCCTGAATATCATTCTGTCTGGCTGCCCGGAAATAGAAGAAAAGATTCTCCTCTATCGGATCTTTTTGGCGGAACGCCTCATTGCGGTTGTTGAGAAACGTAATCTCCTCGTTCTCATACCAGTACTGAAATCCCTGCCGGTAGAGTGCGTATGCCTGTGCGTATATCCCCTCATGATTGACAGGCGTGTGATAGTCTATGTTCAGAAGAGTGCTGAACAGGATACGCCTGTTTTCCTTGACATCCGGCATACAGTGCGGATTGTTGGTACTGGCAATGAACGATGCGCGGCGGATATACGTATAGTTCTGGATGTCATAGACCTTACGCTCGTTTACCACGTCTTGGGTGATAAGACTTTTCAGGTTCTGCATACGCTCGGGGGAGAGCGTGTCAAATTCATCCAAGTTGATGAGCAGGCAAGACGACAGTTGCAGCAAATGGTTATTGTTCTCGGGAATAATCATGCCATTACGATAATAATCCTTCAGTTCCGGCGGGAGGAGATGTCGGATAAAGGTACTCTTTCCTTTTCCCTGTGCGCCGTGTAATAGCATCAATTGGTGGTTTTGCACGTTGTCGTCGATGGCGCACGCTACCATTCCCACCAGCCAGCGTCGGAAACTGTCTTCGAAAAAAGCTTGGTCTGCCGCTTGTACAGTTTTCGTCATTTGTCCGATGAAGTCCGTTTTCCCGTTCCATGCCTTGCGGGAGGTGAAATAATGGACAAACGGGTTGAACGGCTTTGCGTAGTCCGAGTCTACAACAGCTTTCAAATCAGCTTGCGTACAGCAAATCTTATTTATATGTGCGTTGATATAGAATGTATTAATATCCTTTGTACGAACTGCGTTGAAAGGCGGCAACTCTGTTTCGGGCAGGGCGGGCATTATCTTCCGGAATTCGATTTGTTCTTTCACTACGTTTCTTCTGGTTTCGTAGTGTTCGTCCATAAACTTGATAATCTGGCAGATTTTCGGTTCTTTCTCTTTTTCTTCCGCCTGATCGGTCTTTGAGGTATATTGGTAAGCATTGTGCAAGGGCAGTTCGAGGTCGAAATCGGGTAGGTCGCCGAAATGGCTGTGTGCCAGACTGACGGACTCCTCTTCCGTGATATGGCGGTGGTAGCACTGATTGCCGAGACAATAGAAGAAATTGTCCCGGTTGCCTATCTCGAGACGTTCTTTGCGTTTGGTGTACTCCAGCGCCTTGCGGAAGTCGAGTTGCACTTGCAGGTCGATGGGCGACGCATTCTCCTGCACGGGGAGGAGCGGGGATCGTTTTCCCGGATTTTTGCGCTTCTTGTTTTTACATTCTTCTTCAGTGGGCAATGTCACTTTTACGGTCAGCGGCTTCACGTTTTCCAGTCGTTCGGGAGAGAGGAAAGCATCCGGATCGTGCGACACGAAGAATCCGCGTCCCGGATCGCTCCCGCTGGTGTCTACTTTGGTATTGAGCAGCTTTTCATATTGGCTGCTTGCCAGGGCGTACATGCGGTGGTGATAGCGTTCGAGGGGGGTGAAGTCTACGGTTCCCAATGCGTTCAGTTCGGTGCGTAAGGCTTCCGCCTCATTGCCGGTGAGGTAGACAAAGATCTTCAGCCCGTGCATCCGTGGGCTGACGAAACTGCCTAACGTGTCGGGGCAATCGTTCACCAGTTGGCGGAATTCCGGGATCTTTTCTGCCGGCATATGGTCACAGTCGAGCGTGATGATGTCCTGATACTTGTCCAGACTGTAAGCCAGCCTTTCCTTGGCGTAAGTAGCCGTGATGGTGCAGTAGGGCAGTTGCTTCTTCATGTGGTCTGCTTTCACCGTGTCTCCTGCATCCATTGCTTCCCGGAGTCTCCGGATTCTGTCGCGATAGACATCTCCCCGGATAAATTCGAACATTTGCCGGATACTGATACTTCCTGATACGAGTGATAATCCCCTGTATGTCGTTATTGAGATATTTTCCATTTTAATTGTTGATATGATTTTAAGTTGTGTCAATATTAACACGCTGCAAAGGACGGCTTTTCTTGTAGATAAAAAAAACTGCTTTTTGTACTCAAAAAGCAGTTTTTTAACAGTCGGTTCTTTAATGCTAATCGTCAAAAAGCGTTCTTTTCAGTCTTTGTATCTCACAATCAATCTCTTCCACGCTTAATGATTCGTCCGAATCGTTTGATTTCTTGAAATCAACAGCCAGATACAACAATTCTGCAAAGTATTTGGGACCTTTAATCTTAAAAGGGGAGTCATGGTCATAACAGAGATGGACAAAGGGAAGGAGAAACTTCTTGCGGTCGCGCGGACTTACCTCTATTCTGTTGACATACAAATTGTTGACAGTGCCAAGCATTTGCGTGATAAACTGGGATACTTGGGGAAACTCTTCCTTTTCGAGTGTTACAGCCTGCTTGTTCTGATAAACGAAGCCTTCGGAAAAAATGTCTTTTTTCTCATGATTTTAAGTGTTATTTGATTACTGTTAAAAAATGTTGGTTTAAAAAGACGCAAAGGTACGTTTTATTTTGTTCCTGTCATTTACTTATGCTGTTTATTCTCTTTATAGATTTTATTTGATGGAAAAAGCGTGTAATTGAGGTGGAACCCCTCCACCTCAATTACACGCTTTTTTCTATATAAAAAGAATATTCTTTCGCGCCCGCGCACGTGTACATTATTATATAAGCTTCATTATAGCTAATTCTGATTTCATTATAGCTAATTCTGATTTCATTATAGCTAATCTCGATTTCATTATAGCTAATTTTATTTTCGTTATAGCTAATCAGCACTTGCCCTAAAGAGATTCATGGCTCATCGAGATACCTCACGATGAGTCGTACCTGTCTTGCGCTGTAAGCGTGGTCGTTCTTTCCTTCGCCGCCGCTATACATTGCGTCATATAATTCCTTGTTATTTCTGATCCACTCCCTCATTTTCCGCATGGCATACACCAACGGTACATAAGGATTGTATAAATGTGCCAGCTCCGATTTCAAATACGGACGTATGACAAACGGCTCCTCCGCTATCTCTTCTTTTTCTGCTTTCATATCTTCGGAAAATTAATTTTATCGTATTCCAAATATACGGAAAATCTCCCGCTTGTCCAAGTATATAAGTCAAATAAAATCACTCTGAATAAAAGTAAATACATTCTGAATGAAAGTAAGACAAACTAGGTCAAAGTAAGACAAAGTACGTCATTTCATCCCCTTATAATACGCTATCTTTGAGGTATCGAAAGAAAAAGAAACAGAGCTCGTTCCTCTCTTCCGATATTGATTGCGGTAACCGCGGTTTGTAATATTTATTTTTCAATTATTAATTCTCAATTTTTAATTTATCATGGCAATACCATTTAAAAGAATGGGTCGTAAAGACCCGAGAAAGGTTGATGGGGTGGTGAAGTATCATCCGCAACTTGTGACGCAGGGACAGAGTGTAGACCTGGATAAACTTGCTTACACGATGAAAGAGAAAAGTTCCCTGTCGCTGGGTGACATTCAGAGTGTGCTGACTAATCTCGTAGAAGCGATGCGTACGGCGCTGTTCGACGGTAAATCCGTCAATATCCATGATTTTGGTGTATTCAGCCTTTCCGCTACCACGCGGGGAGTGGACACGAAAGATGAGTGTACGATGAAGAACATCAAAACGGTCAATATCAATTTCCGTCCTTCGAGCAGTGTTCGTCCTAATCTGACGTCTACCCGTGCCGGTGAGAAAATCGAGTTTCTGGATCTCGACGCACCCAAGAAGAAGAAAACCGATGGTGAAGATCCCGGTGATGAAGGTGGTGGAGAAGATGTCGGTGGAGGCAATGGAGGCGGTAGCGGTGAAGCTCCGGACCCGGCAGCTTAATTCATAGAGTGTAGATAATGCTTACAACTGATAAGAAAAACAGTGGCACTATGATGAGAAAGATTGATTTGATCGTGATCCACTGTTCCGCCACTCGTGCCGACCGTTCGCTCACCCCGGATGATCTGGAAACTCAACATCGGCGGCGTGGGTTTAACGGAACAGGTTATCACTACTACATTCGCAAAGACGGAACAGTGCACCTCACCCGACCGATTGAACGTATCGGTGCGCACGTGAAAGGATTCAACTTGAACAGTGTAGGTATCTGCTACGAAGGCGGTTTGGATGGCCACGGCTCTCCGGCAGACACGCGGACACCGGAACAACGGGCGGCACTCAAGCTGCTGGTTCATCAATTACTTGAGACTTATCCTGGTAGCCGGGTGTGCGGTCATCGCGATTTAAGTCCCGACCGCAACGGAAACGGGGAGATTGAGCCGGAAGAATGGATCAAAGCGTGTCCGTGCTTTGAGGTGAAAGCGGAGTTTGGAGCTTCCAGTCACGTAGAGGACTAATTTTCAGTAGGATAACAGGAAAATAAGGTAAGAGAGTTTTCAGGAAGTGATAGATCATTGAAAGTAACTAATCATTAAATGTAATTAGTGATTAAAAGTAATTAATTCTTCAAAGAGCGTATGGAAAGGAGGTGTGTAAAGTTATGGCAGTCAAGAGATCCCTTTGGGATATGATTCTGAAAGTCGTCATTGCGGTGGCTTCGGCAGTGCTGGGCGTTGTGGGCGGTAATGCGATGAATCTGTAAAAGTGATCACAGGTCGCACGAAATAGTTGTTTGGTTAGCTCCTTTTGCAGGTTGTTAATTTGATAATAGTTGATGTGTGGCCTGTGTTTTTTTATTTAGAATGAAATAATTAATAATGAGTTGTATATGAAAAGATTATATATCTTTATTTTTTTAGTGGGGTTACTAGGCAACAATATTATGTATGCGCAGATTCCTGCTTCCTCACAATCGTTACCTAGTCCTAATGTAGCGGCCTTGGGACTTTATGGTGAGATTCCGGTTTCAAAATTTACAGGTATGCCGGATATATCCGTTCCTATATATGAAGTTCCTGTCGGAGATTTTAAATTGCCGTTTTCTCTCCATTATCATGCCGCCGGGATACGTCCTGACCAACATCCGGGATGGGTAGGAATGGGGTGGAATTTAAATACCGGAGGAGTTGTATCCAGAACGGTGAAGGGCAAGCCTGATGATTGTAATGTGAAAAATCATACCTATTTGATGAATATGGGATATTATTTTCATTCCGAAACATTAAATACGCCTCAATGGAATACGCAAGACTATCTCAAAGAAACAGCTCAAAGTCATGGTGGAGCAGATTTTGAGCCGGACGAGTTCGATTTCAATTTTTTGGATTACCATGGAAAATTTATGTTGAATAGTGACAAAACATGGATCGTGCAATGTGACAGGCCTGTAAAAGTGGATTTTAGTGGTAATTGGATGGATGTTCCGTTTGAAAAAGCGAATACGGCATTTCAATATTCCGGATATTCGCCTTCTTTTGATGGTTTTACTTTGACTACTGAAGATGGCACTCAATATATCTTTGGTAAAGAACGGAATGCCATTGAATATTCTATCGGATTTTTTCAGCAAGCTACGGATTTTTGGACAGCTACAGCCTGGTATCTGACAAAAATCATCCTGACTAACGGTCAGGAAATAACTTACACATACGAGCGTGGTGATTTTATCAATCAAATGTTTATTTCACTGTATGATGATTTGGGGTCTTTTACATTTGGTGGCGGAATCTTGACTCCGGAGTGCTCATCTTCGAGCCATACGGCCATTGAAGACAGTTATCAGGGAAGTCTTATATCTCCGGTTTATCTCAACCGTATTTCTTTTCCCGAATGTGAAATAACTTTTGCGCGTGAAGTGACTACGGAATTGAGATATTCACAGGATATTTATGCTTCTCAATATATGTTATGGCGCAAAAATCCAAAATATCGTTTTCTGAATTTTCTTGCAGATAATCCTTTGGATGATAATTATCCGAATTGTTTGGACAAGTTGAAATGGTATAAGTTGAGTAACCTGGAAATAAAAGATAAGAAAGGAAAGTGGATTCGGGATTACCGTTTCTCGTACAATGACAACGCCTCACAGCGCCTGATATTACAATCTGTTTCTGAATTTGTATGGGGAGCAAACGGACGAAATTTTAATATGGAGTATGACTTTCCGGAGCAGTTGCCCCCTTATCTGTCCGGAAAAGTAGATCACTGGGGATTTTACAACAATCGTTTGATGACCGATAATTATGCCACTCATTACGATTCTCGCGAACCTAATGCGGATGTTTTGACATTTGGCGTTTTGAAAAGGCTGCACTATCCCACGGGAGGATATACACGTTTCGTTTTCGAACCTCACGAGTATTGTAAGCAAGTGAAAATGAATCGATGGGAAGGGTACGAGGATACATTCCAGCCGAAAATAGCGGGAGGACTAAGAATAAAGAAGATAATAAATAGTGATACAGGATTGGAAAGTGGTGAAAAAGTAGAAAAAGAGTACTTTTATGTGGATGATTATTTAGTTAATAAAGAAAAAGCAAGAATCTCAAGCGGTTGTCTGGGAGGACAGGTGAAGTACTATTTTGATGATTATCAGGTAGAAGGTACCGGGGCGGATAAAGATGTAAAACGTATAATAAGAAGATTCAGCAGCCAGTCTGTGCTACCGGCATGTATCAATTCTTCCGGAAATCATATCGGCTACAGTGAGGTGATTGAAAAAAGACCGGACGGATCTTTTATCCGTTCTAAATATACCAACTTCGATAATGGACACATGGACGAAGCCCCGGAAGCAATCATACTTCCGAACCGAACGCCTTATGAACCTTGTGCTTCCAGATCGGTAGAACGGGGAAAACTTCTTTGTGAAGAACTGTATTCGGCAGGCGGTATTTTAAAATCGAGCAAGTATCTGACCTATGAACGCTCTTCCGACCTTTACGTAAAATCAATGAGGACATCTCTTGATTATATTTGCCCGACCTCATTTATAACTTATGCCGACGGTTGCTCATACAAGGTCTATTTGTATGATTACAGGCTGAAAAGCGAGAGTGATACTTTATACGACAATCCCTCTTTTCCGATAAGTACGCAGACTGATTATGAATATGATCCGGACGGCTTGATAAAAGTAATTTCAGAAAGTGCCAATGGAGGAATAAGAAAACAAACCTATAAAAGGATCCGTGAGTCCAGCTCGGATATATATACTCAAATGGTACAAAAGCATATACTTTCTCCGATTGTCGAAGAAAAGGAATATTCTATTTCCGATGATGGAACCAGCCGGCAACTGAAACAGGTGAAATATGAATATGTTCCTATAAAAGGAGTATCCGATCATTTTTTTCCTTGCTATTCTGCCTGGGAAAGGGTAGGTGAGGGCGCTTTGAGAGAAGTGTACAATTGTATTGATTATGATGCTTTGGGACATCCTTTATATGTTGTCAGAAACGAGGGTAAGACGGTTTACCTTTGGAGCTACAACTATTTGCATCTGGCAGCGGAAATAAAGGGAGCTACCATTAGTGAAGTCCGAACAGCTATGGGAGGAGACCTCGTGCCGTTCATGCAAGCCGGCACACCGGATCGTGCGAAACTGGTGCGTCTAAGAGCTTCTTTGCCACAGGCGCAAATAACATCCTATACGTATCAGCCGATGACCGGAGTTACCTCTGTAACGGATCCGTGCGGAGTGGTCAGTTATTATGAATATGACCTCTTACAGCGGCTCAATAGACAAAAAGATAATTATGGGCGAACCATAAAGGCTTATGATTATCGGTATTCTGTAAATTCCTATTAAAAGAACAAGAAATATGAAAAATCATATATCATTATTTATATTTGCCATAGCCCTGCTTTCAGGACCTGTTTCTGCAAATGATCTTTCCATGACAGCCGTAAAAGACACCCTGGCTTCCATACCGGGAGAACATAATTACATTTATGTACGAACACCACTTGGAGAGGATGAAGAAAAAAACTATGATGAAATAACATTCTATGACGGACTTGGACGTGAGCTCGATTTTGCACAAAGTTATGGAGCAGACCGTGCCGGTGCTATTATGGCTCACCATCACCTGATAGAATATGATAGTTTAGGACGGAAAGAGAAACAATGGCTCTCTACGAATACTAGCTTTTCTTACATGTCTCCTGAAGATTTGAAGGGTGGTGTCTTGTGGGATTATCATGATGCAGGTAAAAGAAGTTATTTGCAAACTAACTATGAATCGTCCCCTCTAAATCGTATTACAGAACAATATGGAGTGGGGGATGCTTGGGGAGATCATCCTGCCCGTATGGAATATCTGACGAATATTCCGGCTGATTCATTGCGTTGTTCGTTCTATTTTATAGATGATAACGATTCACTGATTCGCAGAGGAGATTATCGGTCGGGAGAATTGCAGGTGACAAAGGCCACGGATGAAGACGGGAAACCGACTTACACCTTTGTTGACAAACAGGGGCGTACGCTACTGACCCGGCTAGGTAGAGGGAATCAACAAGCGGACACCTATTTTGTATTCGACCGCTTCGGAAGAATACGCTATGTTCTCCCACCCATGATTAATGATGAAATATCGGCAGGAAATCTCGATTTGTACGCATATCAATACTTGTATGATAGTTTCGGACGCTGTATTTCGAAGAAACTACCTGGCTGTGCTGCAATAGGTTATGTTTATGACAAAGCCGACAGGGTTATATTGTCACAGAATGGAAATCAGTCACAGAAAAAAGAATGGACGTTCACATTCTATGATAATCAGGGAAGGCTTGCATTAACAGGACTTTGTTCATTCAATGATCCTCCTTCATTGGATAATTCCATAGTAAGGGCTTATCGAACGACTTCGGAGAAAGACGGAGTGCTTCATTCCGGGTATGAAGTAGAGCATTTTCCTTATACGCTATCTTCTCTTTTACAAGTGAATTACTATGATGATTACAACTTCACAACGGACACCCAACTCGCTTTCGGGCTGGAGAAGAAAGGTAAAGTGCAGTATGATTCTTTATATATCAATCACGAAGCCTCCCTTATCTCCGCACAAGGGAGACTGACCGGGACTAAAATAAAAGTGCTGGATGATGAGCGATATTTGACAAGTGCCTTATATTATGACTATAAAGGCAGAATAATACAGGGACGTTCCCAAAATCATTTGGGCGGGTATGACACAGACTTTTATTCATATACATATACTGGAAAGTTATTTGCCAGATTACATACCTATCAGATTGGGAACGGAAAGCGGCACATGGAAGAATATACCTATGAATATCTGGCAGATGGAGAACTTAGGGATGTATATCACCGCGTTGATAATGCGTATAGAGCCAATCATTTGCTTTACTACACGTATGACAATGCCCGCCGGGTGTTTTTGAAAGATGTGGGAGGATTGGGTGCCTATACAATGTATACGTATGACGTCCGTGACCAGGTAATAAAAACGATGTGCCGCTTTTTTCTTTCTGAAGAAATTTCTTATAATGCAAGTCCTGGCATCCCCTGTTATAATGGCAATATAAGTAGCCTAGCATGGCGGAGTGAGGAAGATGATACGGACGGCATCAGTAAAGGTTATCGTTTTGCCTATGACAGCATGAACAGGATGACTGATGCCTGCTATGGTGAAGGAGAAAATCTGACCGGCAACCTGAACTGTTATGACGAACAGGTCACTTCATTTGATAAGAATGGCAATATTCTCGGTTTGTGTCGTAATGGAGCTGTCGGTCCGGCAAGTTTCGGAGCCATTGATAGCTTGAATCTGTCATATCAGGGCAATCATTTGCTTAATGTGACAGACCACGCAAAGAATAATATGTATGGAAGTACCACTGATTTTAAAGACGGCATCCGATCATCAGCAGAATATGCTTATGATTTAAATGGCAATTTGATTCAAGATTTAAACAAAGGAATTTCGAGAATCCGGTATAATTGCTTAAATTTGCCGAGTGCGATAGAGTTTACCGACGGACGTACAATCAGCTATCTTTATAGTGCCGACGGAACGAAACTGGAGGTCATCCATGCGATGGGAGATTCTATCACCACCACTGATTATTGTGGTAAAGCGATCTATGAAAACGGAAGTCTCGACAAGATTCTTCTCGATGGTGAAGGTTTTGTTTCTTTCGCGGACGATGTTTCCTATAGTTATCATTTCTTCTTGAAAGATTACTTGGGTAATGTTCGTGTCGTATACAATGAAGATCGTGAAGCGGAAGAGGTGAATCATTACTATCCGTTCGGAGGAATCTTGGCTTCATCCACCCCTTCGGTTCAGCTTTACAAGTACAACGGAAAAGAACTGGACAGAAAAGGTGGTCTGGATTGGTATGATTACGGGGCGCGGATGTATGATCCGGTATTGGGAAGATGGCATGTGGCAGATCCGATGAGTGAAAAGAATTATTCAATTACTCCTTACGGGTATTGTTTAAATAATCCGGTGAAGCATATTGATCCTGATGGCAAGCAAGTCATCCCCGTTCCATCCCCTCTTCCTCTACCATTCTATTATCCTTTGACGAACACGCAATCTTATAGATTGCCTTCAGATCAACAGATAATGAGACATACATCGGGGAAATTTGCGGAATTAGGGCAGATTATAAATCATACTCCTAAAATGTCTTATGCCTTTGGAACTCTTTTATTTTATCAGGCAAAGAATGCGATTAGTCCTGAATATGAGCACCAAAGAAAAAGAGACAGGAGGAATAAAGAAGGATTGGACAGGAATCAGGCGAATGTGGCGGAAAGTATTGATACTAACGTGTCAGGGATGATGCCTAATGGTGATCCGGCTCCGAAAAGAGATCCTAAAGATAAAAAGAGAATAATAAAAGTTGGGAAAAAAGTAATAATAGGGTTAGCTATAGATAGAACATATATGGAATTAACAAATCCTGATCCCACTCAAGATGCTTATGAAACTCATACAAATCAAGTTGAAGGTAGAGAAGAATATTCAACAGATTATGTAGGGGATATTTATAATTGGATAAAAAAACTATTTGAATAAAAGCAATATATGGGAGATATTTTTATATTAATATTTAAGAGAATTACTATTTTTAATAGTATTTTAATGATAATTCATTGCTTATTCCATCCTGATTTAGGAGAATTTGAATATATGTTTATTGTTATAATATTATTACTAATTTCATGGATTGCATGGCTGACAGGCAAGATGTTAAACTTTTTGTCAAGGAATAAAGGTCTGAAAGAAAAGAAAACTGAAACAAATAATATTGTTAAATCTTTTTGTTTGAAATTTAGCCGGGATATAGATGTGATATATGCAATTTTTTTTGCAATATATTTGGTCTTCTATAGTCACGAAAAAGCAATAGTTTATTTAATATTACTTCTGTTTGGACTATATCTTGGAAACAAAATAGCAATAAGAGCTAATCAATATATAGTAGATCAAGCAAATAAAAATATTACTCCTTAAAACCTCAACATTATTACTCTGATGTGAATAGCTAAAGTTTAGTGAACTCACATCAGGGTATATAAACTACAAGATGAAATATGGTAAATAAATAAACTTTAACGACGAACTTATTATTATATGAGATATCTATTTATAGCAATATATAAAAAGTCACTACTATGGTTTAGCTTTATGATGATTCCCTATTGTATTTTTTCCTCTTTTTTATTTGAGTATCCTGCTTTAATATTTATTATTAGGGTAATACTTGCAATTGCGTTATCTATTATAGCGATAGGGGGAATGATGAGTTATCTATTCCCTTATATAGAGATACTCAAACAGCCATTAAAGGGAAAAGGTCTTATTCGGGCATTATATTTGAAATCTGATAAAATAATAACGCGATTATATTGTTGTTTTCTTGTGGTATATATAGCTTTTTCTATTGAATATAAGTCTACATTATACAATTATCTGTTATTGCTTTTAATAGGATTATTTCTTGGATATAAAATAACCATGAAAGCGGAGAAATATACTTTAGAAGAGATTAATAAGAAGAAACAAGAACGTAAAATGAAGCAAGCCAGCAAGAAAGAATCTCATATTCGCTAAGAGGACAAGAAATTAAAAACAAATAGTGTGTTTAGAGTTATGCTGCAACAGACACTCAATCAAAAATTAGCGAAGAACATAATGCTTATGATATATTTGAACCTATTAAAAATAAATTAGATGACGTCTTTTGGAAAAATTGGTAAATATCTTATATATATACAAAACTTGCTGTATATTCTATGTTTTATAAAAATACTATTCTCGTTGTTTTTCTATGAGTATGAGCCTTCTTTTATGAAGGACATGGCTTTTACTTTACCATTATTATTAGCACTGATTGTAATACCTATTATAAAAAAGAATATAAAATGAAAGATTCTAAATTCAGATATTATTTATGTTATTATTCTCACCTGTGCTTTTTCTATAGTTTTTGGGGATATTTTTTTATATTAATTATTTTGCATCTTCTTGGCATGGAAATGAATGCGTATTTGGGTTACTTATTCTTTCTGTTATTTGGATTATGGGGAGGAAGTGCTATTGCATTATCTGCAACTAGTTATATGAAAAAGATAAATCATGAGGAATTGGGGAAAAAGCAGAATTCTAAAGATTCTTAGTGTCCTAATATTCAAATAATTTACCCTGATATAAGTTGACTAATCACCAATTTATATCAGGGTAATTTCTTTTTTTTTATTTCTTATAAACCAACTTACTCGGAACTCCCTCCCCGAACAAATTATCACCCAGCGTCGTAATCTTATTTCCGGTAGCCAACACATAGCGAAGATTATCGCATCCCATAAAAGCACCGAATTCAATAGCCGTCACACTGGCCGGCAGCTCCAGCGTGCCGCAAAGGCGACCGCAGTTGCTAAATACCCGTTGTCCGATAGATTTCAGATTATGAGGTAATTTCATATTCAACAGATACTTCTTCTGTGCGAAAGTGAAGTCGGGGATAGCTGTTGCGTTCGTTCTGGAAATATCGACAGAGACGAGATTCGGCATATAATCGCGGATCAGTTTGAAGTCGGCGTTGTCCAGCTTACCTTCAACGGTCAGGAAGTTGATGTCTCTGGGTTGCAGTCCCGCTTTCAGAATCTCTTCTTCCAGTTTACCCATGGCGCCCACTTGCAGGGTAGTCTCTACCGGTTCCCCCTCGATAAACGCAAAGTTTTGCCATCTGTCTTTGTAGCGGTAAGAGTCGCTGCTGCCCAGGGGGACGAAGATAGCGGTAACGCTGTCTGCCAACGCTTCCGGCAACAGGTTGGGAGCTGTCTTCTTGCGGATCTGGCAAATTTTCAGGTTCTCGCAACCTTTGAAGGCGGCATCCTCTATATTCTTCGTTTTCTCCGAAAGAATCACTTTCTCCAGAGTGGCTTTACCTTTGGTCACTCCGCCTACTACATTCGAGAAAGCATAGGCAGGGATGAAGTTCGGCATATAAATGTAGAATTTTCCATTGGGATAAGTACCGGCTTTTCCGCTGTACATCTTGATTTCTGCGTTCGAAATATCCAATACTTTCAGATTGGCAAATTCGTCACGGAGATGCCGGAAGTCCTCTGCATTCAGTTTTCCGGTCAGTGTGAGGTGGGTGACACTGTTGGCTTCCTCTTCAGTCATCATGGAAATCAGCGTACCGGGCTTACTCACATAATACGTCTTACTCACTTGGGCGGCGGCTCCTAATGCATTAGCGGCCAGTAAGAAACTTATCAATAGTAGTTTAATTTTCATAATTTTGTAGATTTGTTCTGACAAATATAGGAAAAATAGAGAATACATGATGTTTTTTTATGTTTTATATCTAATTTTGTAGCCGGATTAACAAATTGTAAAAATGGAGGCAGACAACATAGATGGGAAGAAAGAACCCAAAAGACTTCCTGTGTGGGCATGTATCTCGCTGTTTATTGTGGTACTTTTCATATTTATTGGATTGTATGGGACACTGGTTAGCGGAGGCTTGTCGTTGGTTCTTGGAGTGGAGGCTCGTCATCCGGGAGTAGTAGGGTATATTTTCGTGGAGGCCAGTATGCTTTTGGCTGTTCTTACTGCTGCCGTAATCTTGCTTCGTCTCGAACGTCGTCCGTTTTCTGATTTGGGACTTTCTTTAAAAGGACATGCCAGTGGACTGTGGTATGGACTTCTGATGGCAATCTTGCTCTATTTGCTGGGTTTCGGAATCTCTGTTGTTTTGGGAGAAATAGAAGTCACCGGTTTTCAGTTTAAGCCGTTGGATTTATTGGGGTCGTGGGTGTTTTTCCTGTTAGTGGCGTTGTTTGAAGAGATTCTGATGCGCGGCTATATCCTCGGACGTCTGCTTCATACTAATATGAATAAATTCCTGGCGCTCTTCATCTCGTCGGCATTATTCGCGTTTATGCATATCTTTAATCCAGAAATAGCTTTCCTACCGATGCTTAATCTCTTACTTGCCGGTATGTTGCTGGGTGCTTCCTATCTTTATACCCGGAATCTGTGTTTCCCTATCTCTCTTCATCTTTTCTGGAATTGGATTCAAGGTCCGATTCTAGGTTATCAGGTGAGCGGAAATAATTTCACGACGAGCATGCTGACTTTGCGTATGCCCGAAGAAAACGTACTGAATGGCGGAGCCTTCGGTTTTGAAGGCTCGCTCATTTGCACAGTACTTATGATTGTTTTTACGATTCTGATCGTGTGGTGGGGAGAAAAAAGGGAAGCAATCAGTCTTGCTGTACCCCGATCATACTAAGCTGAATCCGTTTCCGGTCATAATCTACATTCATCACTCTGACCATGACGTGTTGATGGATGGATACCACTTCCGTCGGATCGGAAATGAACCGTTCCGCTAATTGCGAGAGGTGCACCAGTCCGTTCTCCTTAATACCTATATCGACAAACGCCCCGAAATTGGTGATGTTGCCTACGATGCCCGGAAGAATCATTCCTTCGCGCAAATCGGCTATGGTGCGCACGTTCTTGTCGAATTCGAAGACTTTGATAGCCTTACGCGGGTCACGTCCCGGCTTGTCGAGTTCCTGCAGAATGTCCTGTAAGGTGGGCAGACCGACGGTAGGGGTGATGTAGGCGGAGATGTTAATCTTCCGGCGGAGTTCCTTGTCGGCTATCAGTTCGTCGATGGTACATTTCAGGTCTTTGGCCATTTGCTCTACGATGTGGTAGCTTTCCGGATGCACGGCGGTGTTGTCCAGCGGATTCTTGGCTCCGGGGATGCGGAGGAATCCGGCACACTGTTCGA
This sequence comes from Bacteroides sp. MSK.18.37, assembly GCF_019129155.2. Taxonomy (NCBI): domain Bacteria; kingdom Pseudomonadati; phylum Bacteroidota; class Bacteroidia; order Bacteroidales; family Bacteroidaceae; genus Bacteroides; species Bacteroides sp. MSK.18.37. Next base: position 5,734,574 of record NZ_JAHOIB020000001.1, read on the forward strand.
AAGCCTTGGCACCCATGCGAGGAACTTTCATCAACTCTTTCCGTGAACCGAAAGCTCCGTTTTCCGCCCGGTAGTTGACGATGTTTTGAGCCAGTTGCGGTCCCAGTCCGGAGATATAAGTCAATAGATGGCTGCTTGCCGTATTCAGGTTTACACCGACCAGGTTCACGCAATTCTCTACTGTCTGATCGAGCGCTTTTTTCAGTTTTGTCTGGTCTACATCGTGCTGGTATTGACCTACACCGATGGATTTAGGATCTATCTTCACCAATTCTGCCAACGGGTCCATCAGGCGGCGGCCGATGGAGACTGCTCCCCGCACCGTTACGTCATAATCGGGAAACTCGTCGCGGGCAATCTTCGAAGCCGAATAAATGGAAGCTCCCTGCTCACTGACTACAAACACGGGTATCTGACGGTCGAAGCTTTGGCTGTTGATGAAATCTTCTGTCTCACGGCTTGCCGTTCCGTTGCCGATGGAAATGGCTTCTATCTGATAGGCCTCAATCATCTTGCGGAGTTTGGAAGCAGCTTCTCCTGTTTTGTTCACGGGAGGATGCGGATAGATATTCTCATTATGCAACAGATTGCCTTGTGCATCGAGACAGACAACTTTACATCCCGTACGGAATCCGGGGTCGATGGCGAGCACCCGTTTTTGTCCCAATGGAGGGGCGAGAAGAAGTTGACGGAGGTTCTCGGTGAATACCCGGATGGCTTCCTCGTCGGCTTTTTCTTTGGATTGAGCGGCAAATTCTGTTTCGATGGAGGGCTTGAGCAGACGCTTGTAGGCATCGACTGTGGCTTCGTCCACCTGCTGGCTACACTCGTTGTTGCCACGTACGAACTGACGTTCCAGGCGTTCGATGCAGGCCTCGTCGTCGGGATTGATAGACACTTTCAGCACCCCTTCCGACTCTGCCCGGCGGATGGCGAGTAGACGGTGGGACGTGCAACGTTTCAGTGGCTCGGAGAAATCGAAATAATCGCGGTATTTCGCTGCTTCTTCCTCTTTTCCTTTCACTACTTTGGCACTAATCTCTGCCTGGCGGCTGAACTGATTACGTACCGTGTTGCGGGCACGTTCGTCCTCGTTCACTTGCTCTGCAATGATGTCACGGGCGCCTTTCAGGGCATCTTCCACATCTTTCACGTCTCCTTTCACGAAGGAGGCAGCCTTGGTACTAAGATTGTTTTCCCTTTGCAACATCAGGATGGTGGCAAGCGGTTCCAACCCTTTCTGGCGGGCTACTTCAGCACGTGTCTTCCGCTTGGGTTTATAAGGAAGATAAATGTCTTCCAGTTCCGTCGGATTCCAGGTGTCGTTGATACGTTTCTCCAGTTCGGCAGTCAGTTTTCCCTGCTCGTTGATGGTGCCGAGAATCGTTTCTTTCCGTTTGGCTATGTCGCACAACTTATCGTGTTGCTCTTTTATTTGCTCTATCTGCACTTCATCCAGTCCGCCGGTAGCTTCTTTACGGTAACGACTGATGAAGGGAATCGTAGCACCTTCACCCAAAAGATGGAGCGTACTACTTATTTGTCTTTCCGGTATACCCAGAAAACCGGAAATCATCTTGTGAAATAATTCCATAATTTGTATTTTTTGAGAGTAAATGAGCGACAAAAATACATATAAATCTGCTAAACCCGACAAGTTTTACTATATTTGCAACTCAATTAATGAATTAACACATCAAAACTGCATAATTATGCTGGGACGTCTTGGATATCTTTTTATCTGTTTCCTTTGGCTTCTGCAGTCAACGGAAGTATTGGCTGTCTCTAAAGATAAGAAACCTATTCTGATTATTTGCTCTTATAATCCGGCAGCACACCAAACCTCGGTCACTATTTCCGATTATATGGATGAATATAGTAAGTTGGGAGGACAGCGCGACATTGTCATCGAAAACATGAACTGTAAAAGTTTCTCGGAGGCTCCGTTATGGAGCGCGATGATGACGCAGATTCTGGCTAAATATCAGGGAGAAAAGCATCCGGCACAAATTATTTTATTAGGACAGGAAGCGTGGGCTGCCTATTTGTCGCAGAGGGATGAAATGCAGGTGAAAGTGCCGGTGATGTGCAGTCTGGCCAGTAGTAATGTGGTGATATTGCCAAAAGATACGGTGGAAAACCTTGATTGCTGGATGCCCGAATCTGTCGATATCTTTGAAGATCATCTGGATATTCCCGAACTGGAATCGGGATTTATCAATCAATATAATATAGAAGGTAATATCTCCATGATTCAAGCTTTCTATCCGAAAACGAAACACATTGCCTTTATCTCGGACAATACTTATGGCGGAGTGACTATGCAAGCGTTGGTACGAAAAGAAATGAAGAAGTTCCCCGATCTGGATTTGATTTTGATGGACGGCCGGAGACATTCTATTTATACCATCGTTGAGGAATTGAGACAGCTGCCCGAAAATACGGTTATTCTGGTGGGAACGTGGCGTGTGGATATGAACGAGGGGTATTTCATGCGGAATGCGACGTATGCCATGATGGAGGCTACTCCTACCATCCCGGCTTTTACTCCTTCATCGGTGAGCCTTGGATATTGGGCGATAGGAGGAGTGCTGCCCGATTATCGGAAAGTGGGAGGAGAAATGGCTATGGAGTCCATACGGATGGATCAGCACCCGGAGGATACGGGGAAGCATCTTTCGATCATTGGCTCTAAAGCGGTATTGGATAGCCGGAAGGTGAAAGAGTGGGGGCTGCACCCAAGCGTGTTGCCTTTTAAAGTGCAGCTTGTCAACCAACCGGTTTCGTTCTATCAGCAATATACTTATCAGATATGGTCTGCTTGTGCTTTGTTCGTGATTCTGGTACTTGGCTTATGTATCTCTCTTTTCTATTATTTCCGTACGAAACGTTTGAAAGACGAGCTTCTGAAATCGGAGAAGGATTTGCGTGTAGCGAAAGACAGGGCGGAAGAGTCTAATCGTCTGAAGAGTGCTTTCCTTGCCAATATGAGTCATGAGATACGGACGCCGTTGAACTCGATTGTCGGCTTTTCGGATGTACTGGCAATGGGCGGTAGCACGGAGGATGAACAGCAGTCTTATTATAAGATTATCAAAACCAATTCGGATTTGTTGCTTCGTCTGATTAATGATATTCTCGATCTTTCACGTCTGGAGGCGAACCGGGTGACTTTGACGTGGGAGGAATGTGATGTGGTGCAGTTGTGTAGTCAGGTGGTTGCCTCTGTTAGTTTTTCACGGCAGTCGTCGGACAATCAGTTCTTGTTTTCCACTTCTTTTGAAACTTTCCGGATGGTGACGGATGTGCAGCGTATGCAACAGGTAATCATTAATCTGCTGTCCAACGCCGACAAATTTACGAAACGCGGGAAGATTACCTTGGACTTTTCTGTGAATGAGGAAAAGCAAATGGCTATTTTCTCGGTAACGGATACCGGATGCGGTATCCCGAAAGAAAAACAGGGACTTGTGTTCGAGCGTTTTGAAAAGCTGAATGAGTACGCCCAGGGAACCGGATTGGGATTGTCTATCTGTAAATTGATTGTGCATAAATGGAAAGGAAGTATATGGATCGATCCTGACTATACCGGTGGGGCACGGTTCGTATTTTCGCATCCGCTAAATATAGAAAAAGAATGAAACGAATAGGATTTATTTATGGCTTGCTTTTCTGTCTCGTACTGTCTGTTGCGGCGCAGGAAAAGGTGGTGAAGCTGAAGATTGTGGAAACGAGTGACGTACATGGTAATTATTATCCTTACAATTTTATAACCCGCCACGAGTGGAAGGGTAGTCTGGCACGTATTTATTCTTTCGTGCAGAAAGAGCGTGAACAGTATAAAGAGAATCTGATATTGCTGGATAATGGTGATATTTTACAGGGACAGCCTACTGCCTATTACTATAATTATATAGATACGGTGTCTCCTCATCTTTGTTCGGAAATGATGAATTTCATGAAATATGATGCCGGTAATATGGGGAACCATGATGTGGAAACGGGGCGTGCTGTGTTCGACCGTTGGATAGCCACTTGTGACTTCCCTGTGTTGGGTGCCAACATCATTGATACGTCTACGGGAAAACCCCATCTGGCTCCTTATAAGGTGTTGGAACGTGATGGCGTGAAGATTGTGGTATTGGGTATGATTACTCCTGCCATCCCTGCATGGCTTTCTGAAAATCTGTGGAAAGGCTTGCGTTTCGATGATATGGAAGAGACGGCACGCAAATGGATGAAGATTATCCGTGAAAAAGAGAATCCGGATTTGGTGATCGGATTGTTTCATGCCGGACAGGAGGCTTTCAAAATGTCGGGCAAATACAATGAGAATGCTTCTCTTAACGTAGCGAAGAATGTACCTGGATTCGATATTGTATTGATGGGACACGATCATGCCCGCGAATGTAAGAAGGTGATGAATGTAGCCGGAGATTCGGTGTTGATTATCGATCCGGCCAGCAATGGAATTGTATTGTCTAATGTCGATGTGACCTTGAAACTGAAAGATGGAAAGGTGCAGAGCAAGGACGTCAAAGGGGAGTTGACAGAAACGGAAGCTTACGGAATCAGCGAGGATTTCATGAAGCGTTTTGCTCCGCAATATGAGACGGTGCAGAAGTTTGTATCCAAGAAGATCGGCACTTTTACCGAGAGTATCTCTACTCATCCTGCTTTCTTCGGTCCTTCTGCTTTTATTGATTTGATACATACTTTACAGCTCGATATAACCGGAGCTGACATCTCTTTTGCCGCTCCGCTTTCGTTTGATGCGGAGATAAAGAAAGGGGATGTGTTTGTCAGTGATATGTTCAACTTGTATAAGTATGAGAATATGCTGTATGTGATGACGTTGTCCGGAAAGGAGATTAAGGATTTTCTGGAGATGTCTTATTATATGTGGACGAACCAGATGAAGTCACCGGAAGATCATCTGCTCTGGTTCAAGAAGAAACCTCGGGAAGGTGCGGAAGACAGGGCTTCTTTCCAGAACTTCAGTTTTAATTTCGACTCGGCTTCCGGCATTATTTATACGGTGGACGTGACAAAACCGAAGGGAGAAAAGATTACGATTACGAGCATGGCGGACGGTTCTCCTTTCCGTATGGATAAGATATATAAAGTGGCCTTAAATTCTTATCGTGGTAATGGTGGTGGAGAACTGTTGACGAAAGGATCGGGTATTCCGCAGGAGGATTTGAAGGACCGCATAATTTTCTCTACAGATAAAGATCTTCGTTTCTATTTGATGAATTATATCGAAAAGAAAGGTACGATGAACCCCAAAGCCCTGAATCAGTGGAAGTTTGTTCCGGAGAAATGGACAGTGCCGGCTGCCCAACGTGATTCTGTATATTTATTCCGGTCTGTTCAATAAGTAACTAAAAGTGTTCATTATGTCTGATAATACTCTTGAACGGCTTGTATATCTGATTAAATGCTGGTATATTTGTCGCAAAAAAGAGAGAGTATGTATATTCAAAATGTTCCCAAAGTAGGTATTTCTTCGGTAGTTCATTCTAAACATATAGATTCTGACAACATTGATGTTGTTGATAACGATATAGCGCTCTTCGATACGGAGAGCGTTATATCGTTGTATAATGGACCGACTAAACTGGAGGTGTTGACGGTAGGTCTTTGCCTGGAAGGTACTGGTACTTTTAATATTAGTTTACGTGAGTTTCAACTGTTCCCCGGATTAATGGTGATCGCGCTGCCTAATCAGATTGTCGAACAGCGGTGTTTCAGTTCCGACTTTAAAGCGATATTCTTTGCTGTGTCGAAGAACTTGTTAGAGACATTGCCTAAGATCAGTAATGTGCTTTCCTTATTCTTTTATCTGAAAGATTACCCGTGTTTCAATCTTACACCGCAGGAGCAGGAGACTGTGAAGGAATATCATGCATTTATCAGAAAACGATTGAAGAATAAGGAGGCTTTATATCGTAAAGAAGTGGTAATGGGCTTGATGCAAGGGTTCTTTTTTGAACTTTGTAATATCTTTACCAATCATGCGCCAGCCAATGCTACTACCATGAAAAATAAAAGCCGGAAAGAATATATTTTCGAACGTTTTTATGAGTCTTTAGTGGAGTCTTACCAGTCTGAACGGAGCGTGAAATTCTATGCTGACCAGTTGTGTCTGACGCCGAAGCATCTTTCGGGAGTAGTGAAAGAGGTCAGCGGAAAAACGGTGGGAGAGTGGATCGACGAACTGGTGATTCTGGAAGCAAAAGCACTTCTGAATTCTTCAAGCATGAATATTCAGGAAATTGCCGATCGGCTGAATTTTGCTAACCAGTCGTTCTTTGGAAAGTATTTCAAGCATTACACCGGTATGTCTCCTAAAGGATACCGGAAAAGCCGCTAAAATCATAGAACACCGGAGCGCACACGGCTTAGTGTCTCCGGTGTCATCAAAAGATAAGAGGCGATGTATGCCAGAGGTGCACGTTTGATAATTTCCGGATGTGTTTCGAGCAGGAGGTTATAGCGTTCGCGGGCGGATTCAAAGCGCCAGGAGTCTGCTTTAATCTGTGACACAATCAAGGAGTATTCCAGTATCTTTTGGTAGAACATATTGATTTCCCAGTTCTCTTTTGCCAATTTTTGTATCATGTCGCGAGGGAACAGGTAGATAATGGAAGGTTCGAGGGTTTCCACGATTAGCCGGGTGGGTACTTGTTTCAGAAAACTCTCAATGCACATCACGATACATCCTTCGTATGAGAAATGTTCGGTCACGTCTTTCCCATTCTTGTAATAGTACTGCCTAAGCATCCCTTTGCCGACAAATACGATTTCATGAGCTACTTCTCCTTCATTCAGCGCTATTGCTCCTTTGGGAAATTCTTCACGAATCAGTATACTTTCTATCTGTCGTCTTCCTTCTATACTCATTTCCGGAAAGCGGGAATTTACAACAGCATTTACAGTCTCTCTTAATAATGTATCCATATCTTTTCTGTCTTGATGTGTGCAAAAATACTAAAAACGGTTGACATAAATCAAGTGTGGTATAAAAAAGATGTATCTTTGTCTGCAAAATCAAGAGGTAAGATGATAATGAATAAGATAATAGGCTTGGCAGTGTTGCTGTTCTGTTTGAGTGGTTGCGTAAGGGATAATGATGCTATTTATTATCCGGTTGGCAACGTGGATGTGGAAAGAGGTGGTCCGGCTTTGGAGGCTGGGAAGGGTGATTTAATAGCCCGTAGTTACAATACCGAAGATTATGTATTGGACACGCTTGCACAATATCCGGGTGATCCGACGCTCGGTAAACTGACATTTATGGTCAGTCTGAAAAACCGGTTGGCAGATCAGGAGGTGAGTGGCTTTAATGGTGTCGGTCTATCCAAACTAACGATGAGTCTTGGATATAAAGACGGCAACTATCCGGCAGAAAGCCAGGTTCCTGTTTATACTTCGTCCGACGTGACTGCCAGTTATGCCATCAAACTCCGTTTAAAGGGAGAATTGACTTTAACAGGAGACGAATGGATGATTGACTATATTTATGTTCAATTAGCGGGTTTATTCCAGCCTTATCCTCCTACGTCTTTCCCGGAAGTGTTTATGTGTAAAGGGGGTGAGCAATCGTATGCAACATTCGATTCTTTTCGTAGAACCTGGACATTTGATATTACTTATGATCGTTCCAACCTTTCTTTCAGCCAACTGTATTTCAATCTGTTTGTGAATCTGGCAGGGCAGAAAAGGGAGGATAGAGTCCGGTTGAGGATTGATAAGGAATCTTATTTCGAGATCTATAAAGAAAAAGAGGAAATGTAGTTAAACTGCATTTCCTCTTTTTCTTTGGTAGTGGGTACGAGAATCGAACTCGTATTACATGCGTGAGAGGCATGTGTCCTAACCGTTAGACGAACCCACCGGAGTTTGATAGATTTAAAAAGAGCCAAGTCTATAAAACTTAGCTCTTTTTATTTTGAGATTTTGCGGAAGCTGGGGGATTCGAACCCCCGGTACCCTTACGAGTACGTCAGTTTAGCAAACTGGTGGTTTCAGCCACTCACCCAAACTTCCTTGAACCCGCATTCTCTCTCAAATGCGGTGCAAATATAGGGGGAACTTTTGGACTACGCAAATCTTTTAGCAAGATTTTTTTTACCTGTTTTTTGTGAAATGAGATAACCTGCTATGTTTCAAATGTTAAACGGAAGAATTTTTTTTCGAAAGCTTTTAATTTTTATCGATGGAATGGGAACTTGAAACATATTGACGCTATCCGCTTATTATAGTGACGGTATCTTCATGGGATAGGGTAAACATCCGGATGGGATAGTGACGGTATATTTGACGTGAGAAAAGGACATAAAAAAAGGCTATCTATCCCAGACAGCCAATCTTTTGTTAACCTTAAATCTAATACTATGAAAAACACAGTACAAATATACGGACTTCTGTCGAATTTGCAAATAAAACAAGAAAAAAGAGATGTTTTATAACATTGATTAAATATTTGATTCTTCAATTCTATTTTTATTAAGACTTTCAGCGTTTTGAACACTATATTCCCAATATTTATCACATAATTTCAGATAACTGGTCTCGGCACTTTTGCCTCCTAAAGAAATGGCATACATCTTTGTCTGTTTTGCTTTTGCATGTTCTATGGACTGGGATAGCAGTTTATCGACTGGACGCATCTCAAAATCCGATACGGTGATGATGTCTGCTTCCATATATCCTTCTTCGCTGATCTTTCGCAAAGCATGTGTGATGACTGGTTCCATATCTGTGCCACCATGAAAAGATTGGCTTAGAAAATCGACAAGGCGATCGAAACTACTCCCTAAATCGGTTATTTCAATACACTCGATATCATCGGAGAAGAGGATGACGTAACATTTCCGATGTTGTACTTCTGTCAATTCGGCAATGGCAAGTAGAGTAGATTTTGCGATTCTTTCCCGTTCGCCTGCCATAGAACCGGAAGTGTCCAGGCAAACGATGAAAGGGCCTTCAGCTTCTTCGGAAACTTCATTTCCTACTGTTTTCTTATCATTGATGGTTTGTTTCTCGTGCGATTGATAATCGATGACTTGTAGTCTCTTCTCTATGAAACGCTCGAAAAATATGGGTTGCAGGTTCTTTTCCGCCAGATAACAATATTCCAGAGGGAGAAGACTATTCAAATCGTTTCCTTCACAAATGCCTGCAATATCACTTCGGGTGGCATGAGATATAATTTGTTCCCGGTGAATACCTGCGGTCATTTTGAAACGTTTCCGGCTACTTTGGTGTTTTTTGCCTAATATTTCTACCAGTTCGCGGATAACGGGATTTCGTTTGATCGTTTCTTCGTATTCTAAAATCTGTTCCGCTATCTGTTTATGATTGCGAAGTAGCCAGACGAGGCGTGAGCCACCGCGTACCGGAAGATTTTTGGCTAATGCCAGTTGAATACGGTAGAAATCCTCACAGAGTTGCTCGATATGTTCCATCTGATAGTTGAACTCATTGTTCGAGAGTAGCGTATGCCACTTGTCGAAAAAAAGAGTCCGCAACGCTTTCCATTCTTTGGAACGCGGGCTGATTGCATTAAAACGTTGGAGGTAGTATTTTACGTTGAGGTCTACCAGGTGATATTTCATGGAGAAGGGGTATGCGCTGTTTTTCAGGAATTGAAGAAACTTTGCGTCTGATGCTTCATTCATTTCATGAAAGTATTCCCATTGCGATGCATAACGGGAGTAGAAATCTTGCAGGGAGGGTTGTGTGTGACGAAAATACAGGTGAATGTCCGCATCCAGTTCTTCGGGACGGATAATCAGATTGTGTAGTTGTTCGTCGTACACATCATAGGCTATTCCCTGCAATTTTTCGTAATAAATGTCTTGCAGGTGCTTGAGCCTAATACTCTCTGTTCTCTTGTTCATGGGCATGAGCGATGATGCGAAGTTCGTTCCGGTAATTCTCTATGATATGTGCAGTCTCCCCTAAGATTCGCTTGATCTTGCTTTTTTGCGATGAGCTTAAGAAAAGATGTTCCTTTGTATATGCTGTTTCCCGCTCGGAGATTGTTTTATATTCTACCTCCATTTGGTGAAGTAAATCTATCACTTCCTGCAATGTAAATTCGAACGGGGTGCTGTCGTCCTGTTGTGCTGGCAAAGGTTCGCAATTATCATAACATAGTAGTGGATACTCTTGATTGTTGACGAAAACAGATCGTTTCCCTTTTCGGAGGGAATAAATATTCTTTTGTGCGATATTCCTGTTCTTTACGAAATCGTAGGCTTTCAGGATTTTGTTGACCGGACGGAATTTATCCTGTTGGATATAAAACAACCGGTTGCTGTCTTTCCTCAAAGACTGGTAATCCGAAGCAAAGATGAGTAAATTTCCGGCAATGTGGTAACCTTCTATGCGATGATAGAAGGTATCTACGACCTGGATTCCCGGATCGCTAAGTTCCCGTAGGCTGTGTTCGGACTTCATGTTTTCTTTCAATGTATCCAGTTTCTGTTCCAGTCGTTTTTCTCCCAATAAATATGTATTGATTCCCCGTGCAATCGACTGTTCCACTATGTTTTCGATGATGGGGAGCTGCGAAACTTCATCCCACAGACAGGCACTCATCAGCAAGCAGTCGGAGAAGTGAATTCCCGGAGATTCGTTCAGATAGGCCGAGGTGCGGAGCAGACCTACTATTTTTTTCCAACGGCGGTCGGATATATAGATCGGAGGGGTGTTTTCATCCCGCCCTGTATTATATTGTTCGATTTCTCGTTTGATATTGTGAATCAGCTCGAAGATGGTATAGTGGATACCTACTTTCTCACTTTCAGCTTGTATTTGATTGTATAATTCATCGTCTACCTGGAGTTTTGCCGGGATTTCAGGTTCTACTTCCCGTGTAGAAGAAATCATCTGGTCGAAAGCATATTCCTGTTCAATGCATCCGACAAACTGGCGGATCAGGAAACGGTCGTATAAGGCTTCCAGTCCTTCACCTTTTGCGGGTAGTTCGTTGGATGCGGCAATCAGCGCTTTCAGAGGAACACGCACCGTAAATTGTCCGTTGCGATATATCTTTTCATTGATTACTGTCAAAAGAGAATTTTGGATAGCAGGACCGGCTTTCCATATTTCATCCAGGAAGACAATCGATGCTGTCGGCAAGTATCCTTTTGTAATACGTTCGTATGTATCTTCATCTTTCAATTTTGAGATGGAGACGGGGCCGAATATTTCATCCGGTGTACTGAAACGAGACATCAGATATTCAAAAGCATCCGCATCTTTAAAAGCCAGTTTGAGCCTGCGCGCCACTAAGCTCTTGGCTACTCCCGGAGGGCCCAATAGAAAGATACTTTCACCTGCCATGGCAGATAATAGGGAGAGTGCGATGGTATGTTCTTTTTCGAATACTCCCTCATTGAGGGATTTCAGCAGTTGGGTGATATGGGATTTGATTGACTTCATGCGACAGATGATTTCATGTGTTGTTAGCAGGAGGCAAAGATACAAGAATTCTTTGAAATAGACTTCATTGGGGGGATTTACCCCTAGATTTAGGCAATTTCCTCCCGATAAGTAGGAGTTTTCAGTTTCATAAGGAAAATTCATTCTCTACTTTTGTTCTATCGAAAGATAAATGATAGATAATAATTAGAGAACCGTTAAAAATAAAGGAATATGAAAACGAACACATTTAAATACTTCGGTTTGGCTTTGATGGCTATATTGATGGTAAGTTTTACCTCTTGCGAAGTGGAAATAGACAGTTTCTATGATGATGATAATAATGGTGCAGGATACTATAATCGTTCGGCTGATTTGTGTAGCCGTACCTGGGTTAGTTTCTACCGGGACATGGACGGTAACTATTGCCGTCAGGAACTGGATTTCTTTTTAGATCGTACGGGAATTGACTATATACGGGTGGAATATCCTAACGGGACAGTAGAGCAGTATGAATATAATTTCCGTTGGAGCTGGGAGAATTATGCGCAGACTTCCATTCGTATGTCATACGGACCGAATGATGTTTCATACCTGGATGATGTGTACATCGGTGGAAACAGGTTAAGCGGTTATCTGGACGGACGAAATAACTTTGTGGAGTTTCAGGGGAAATGATGAAAGATAAAACGGAAAGAAACAGAGGGAAAAAGATCGTTTGAGGGATAACAAGATGCAGGTGAAAAGAGAAGGATAAGATAGTTAAGATAGAAATAGGATAGTTATTAGGAACAAAATAATAGGTAACGGAGTAAAAGGGTAATCAATAAGATTTCAGGATATATGATTCAGGGTATAAATAGGGCGCGAAATGAAAGCTTAAAAGTTTTGAACCGGACTAAATAGTTTTTATCTTTGCGCCCTATTAGTTTTTATATACATGGAGTGGTTATATAGTCTATTTCTCGAACATTCTGCCTTACAGGCTGTTGTGGTACTTTCATTGATTTCTGCCATTGGTCTGGGCTTGGGAAGAGTGCATTTCTGGGGAGTTTCCCTGGGAGTCACTTTTGTTTTTTTTGCAGGCATCCTCGCCGGCCATCTCGGGCTTTCGGTCGATCCGCAGATGTTGAACTACGCAGAAAGTTTCGGACTGGTCATTTTCGTTTATTCTCTCGGTTTGCAAGTCGGTCCCGGTTTCTTTAGCTCTTTCCGCAAAGGAGGGGTGACATTGAATATGCTGGCATTGGGAGTTGTTCTGTTGGGAACATTGTTGACGGTGGTGGCCAGTTATGCGACAGGTGTCTCTCTTCCTGATATGGTTGGTATCCTTTGTGGAGCAACGACGAATACTCCGGCGTTGGGAGCTGCACAACAAACATTGAAACAGATGGGAATGGACAGCAGTACTCCTGCTTTAGGATGTGCGGTAGCCTATCCGATGGGGGTAGTTGGTGTAATCCTTGCCGTTTTATTAATTCGCAAAGTGTTGGTTCGCAAAGAAGACTTGGAGATAAAAGAGAAAGACGATGCGAACAAAACCTACATTGCAGCGTTTCAAGTACACAATCCTGCTATTTTCAATAAAAGCATCAAGGATATAGCTCGCATGAGTTACCCGAAGTTTGTCATCTCCCGCTTATGGCGTGACGGACATGTAAGTATTCCGACTTCTGACAAGATATTGAAGGAAGGTGACCGTTTGCTGGTGGTAACTGCGGAGAAAGATGCTTTGGCCTTGACCGTGCTTTTTGGTGAACAGGAAAATACGGATTGGAATAAAGAGGACATTGACTGGAATGCGATTGATAGTGAATTGATTTCGCAACGTATTGTCGTTACCCGCCCTGAACTGAATGGTAAGAAACTCGGTTCACTCCGGTTGAGAAATCATTATGGGATTAACATCAGTCGCGTTTACCGGTCGGGTGTGCAGTTGCTTGCTACTCCGGGATTGGTACTTCAATTAGGAGACCGCCTGACGGTAGTGGGAGAGGCTGCTGCTATTCAGAATGTGGAGAAAGTACTTGGAAATGCTGTAAAAAGTTTGAAAGAACCCAATCTGGTTGTTGTGTTTATCGGCATCGTACTCGGTTTGGCATTGGGGGCGATTCCTTTCTCTTTTCCGGGTGTCAGTACTCCTGTGAAGCTGGGATTAGCGGGTGGACCGATTATCGTTGGTATCCTTCTGGGAACTTTTGGACCACGGATACACATGATTACTTATACCACCCGTAGTGCGAATCTGATGCTGCGTGCCTTGGGACTTTCCATGTACCTTGCTTGTCTGGGACTGGATGCCGGAGCTCATTTTTTTGACACCGTATTCCGTCCGGAAGGTTTGTTATGGATCGCTTTAGGAGCCGGATTGACTATTGTTCCAACCGTACTGGTGGGGTTTGTGGCTTTCAAGATGATGAAGATTGATTTCGGTACTGTATCCGGTATGTTGTGCGGAAGTATGGCAAATCCGATGGCACTGAACTATGTAAACGATACAATTCCCGGCGACAACCCATCCGTAGCCTACGCGACTGTTTATCCGCTGTGTATGTTCCTGCGGGTGATTATCGCTCAAGTGCTGTTAATGTTCTTGTTAAATTGAGAATTGAAAATTGAGAAATGATGGATTTGTAAATAAAAAGTAGTCATTTCTTAATCAGGAATCGTATAAAATAGATAAATTTGTAACAAGAAAAAGGAGAGGAATTAATAAATTCCTTTTTTGAGTTACTAAATGGTAAGTTGTCAACTAATAATAAGTTGCCAATTAATAAATTGTAAATAGTAAAATAGTAAATAGAATGACTGCTCAAAGTAACATAACTCCTGAAAGCATTGTGAGTGATCTCCGTTACCTGCAACTGCTTTCCCGAAGTTTTCCTACCATTGCTGATGCCAGTACGGAAATAATCAACTTAGAGGCTATCTTAAATCTACCTAAAGGGACGGAACATTTCCTGACTGATATTCATGGAGAATATGAAGCTTTTCAGCATGTACTGAAAAATGCTTCCGGTGCGGTAAAACGTAAAGTAAATGAAATATTCGGCAACACTCTTCGTGAAGCTGAAAAGAAAGAAATCTGTACTTTGATTTATTATCCCGAAGAGAAACTGCAATTGGTGAAGGCCCGTGAAAAGGATCTGGATGATTGGTATCTGATTACGCTGAACCAACTGGTGAAAGTCTGTCAGAACGTGTCTTCCAAATATACTCGTTCGAAGGTTCGTAAATCACTGCCTGCCGAATTCTCTTATATCATTCAGGAGTTATTGCACGAATCGTCTATCGAACCGAATAAGCATGCTTATATTAATGTAATTATCAGCACAATTATCACTACGAAGCGTGCCGACGATTTCATTATCGCTATGTGTAATCTGATTCAGCGCTTGACTATTGATTCTCTTCATATCGTAGGTGATATTTACGACCGTGGTCCTGGTGCGCATATCATTATGGATACATTGTGTAATTACCACAATTTCGATATTCAATGGGGAAATCATGATATTCTCTGGATGGGAGCAGCTTCCGGTAATGATAGTTGTATCGCTAACGTGATACGTATGTCTATGCGCTATGGTAATCTGGGGACACTTGAAGACGGATACGGAATCAATTTGCTTCCATTGGCTACTTTTGCAATGGATACGTATGCCGATGATCCTTGCACGATTTTCATGCCGAAAATGAACTTTGCCGATGCTCATTATAATGAGAAGACTTTGCGTCTGATTACTCAAATGCATAAAGCCATTACCATTATCCAGTTTAAGCTGGAAGCTGAAATCATCGACCGCCGTCCAGAATTCGGAATGGCTAATCGTAAACTTCTGGAGAAGATTGATTTTGAACGCGGCGTCTTTGTATATGAAGGAAAAGAATATGCTTTGCGTGATACCAATTTCCCGACTGTAGATCCGGCAGATCCTTACCGACTGACTGAAGAAGAACGTGAATTGGTAGAAAAGATTCATTATTCATTTATGAATAGTGAGAAATTGAAGAAGCACATGCGTTGTCTGTTTACCTATGGCGGCATGTATCTGGTTTCAAACTCGAATCTTCTTTATCATGCTTCTGTTCCTCTGAATGAGGATGGCAGCTTTAAACATGTCAAAATACGTGGTAAGGAATACTGGGGACATAAATTGCTGGATAAAGCCGATCAATTGATCCGTACCGCTTATTTCGATGAAGAAGGAGAGGAGGATAAGGAATTTGCTATGGATTATATCTGGTATATGTGGTGTGGCCCGGAAGCTCCTTTGTTTGATAAAGATAAGATGGCGACTTTTGAGCGTTATTTTGTAGAAGATAAAGAGTTGCATAAAGAAAAGAAAGGCTATTATTACACATTGCGTAACCGGGAAGATATTTGTGACCAGATTTTGACAGAGTTTGGAGCTTCAGGGCCTCATTCGCATATTATCAACGGTCATGTGCCTGTGAAAACGATTCAGGGGGAACAACCTATGAAAGCCAATGGCAAGCTTTTCGTTATTGATGGCGGTTTTTCAAAAGCTTATCAGCCGGAAACGGGAATTGCGGGGTATACGCTTGTTTATCATTCTCATGGTATGCAACTCGTACAGCACGAACCATTCCAGTCTCGTCAGAAAGCCATTGAAGAGGGGCTTGATATCAAATCGACCAACTTCGTTCTCGAATTTAATTCGCAACGAATGATGGTGAAAGATACCGATAAGGGAAAAGAACTAGTGACTCAAATACAGGATTTGAAGAAACTGCTTGTTGCTTATCGTACTGGTCTGATAAAAGAAAAAGTGTGATAGATTGAAATGATAAGGGCTTAAAACCATCATTTATCATTTGATAGTTTTAGTAATGCTTAAAATATAGTGTCTTTATTTACTTGATACATAAGGAAAAGTGTAATTCATTATTAATATTGAATTGCACTTTTATTATTAATGCCCGTTATATTCCATACTATACATATCAAAGCCTTTGGCCCAATAGTCTCTTTGGATTTCTTTCAGTGTGAATCCTTGCTTTTCGTAGAATTTATAGGCTAATTGTGAAGTTCTAACGGTTATTTTTTGAATACCATCAATGGACTTTAATATTTCAATTCTATATTTTAATAATTGTGCTCCTAACGATTTGCCTTGGTACTGGGGATGTATGATATCCCAACTTATTTTTCCGCTGGCTTTATCCTTTGTAAAATTTATTCCGCCACAGCCTACAACCTTCTTGTTGAGTAATAGAACAAAATAAAGTTCACGTTCGCTATCCAGATAGTTACTAAAATCAGCTTCTTCTTTCGGTGCAAAATATGCAGGCGTGTTCTGTCTGATTAAATCTATTACAGCATTCTTATCTGTTGGCTGGTATTCTCTAATTGTAGTTATGTTCATCTCAACGTTCATTGTAATTTTATTTAGAAAAGAACAATGCCTGCTTCTATAATCGCTCCTTTATCGTAATTGCTTGATTTATTATAGAATCTGGTTAACCCATAACCACCTGTTGCATAGATGCCGAACTTCCTGGTAATTTGATATTCCAGATTGGCACGTGCCTGCAATGCATATAAACGTTTCGGAATCACCTCGTCTTTGTTATCGAAAGCCTCGATATGCTGGTAGCCAAGGTCTCCGCTGATGGATAAGCCTTTGTAAAGAGTGAAGGACAAGCCGGCACGATAGGATGCACTTGCCGAAAACTTATCATTCAATCCCTGATACATGGAGCCGATTCCCAGAATGGTATAAAACAATTGGTTCTTGAAGCGTACACCTATATTGGCAGGCGTAGCATTTCCACCATACACCATCATTTGCACTCTTGTATCAGGATTCGCATTAACCAATCCGAGTTGGAATCCCTTCATATCTTCTTTGTAATAATTGACAAGGCCAATTTGAAGTCCGCGGGCCTGCGTTGCATAATTACATAATGCTATTTGCACCCCATTCAGTTTCGATGCGGTTATATTGGCAATTCCTGCCATCTGCAAACCGTTCATGTGTTCGCCTACTACATTCAAAAGTCCGGAAGCCATCAAGCCACCGAAGCTCTGCCCTGTAATATTTGCCGCTCCGGAAAAGTGTAGCCCCGAAGCCATATTGCCCGTCACATTCATGAAACCGCTAATCATTAACCCCGAGGTATTATCTCCTCCGATACTGGTTAAACCGGATATGATTACTCCTTGCGTTCTGTCGCCAGTGATATTTACTAGTCCGGCAGCAGAAAGCCCTACGGTGTTGTTGCCGCTGATATTACTGATACCGGCTAGCTGGACACCCCTCATTGTTCCACCTGCCAGATTGGCTAATCCGGTGATCTGTACTCCGTTCATGTTACCATGTACCACACTTCCCAATGCATTGATACCCACACCGTTCAAGCGATTCATTGTAGACAGGAGACCGATGTTCACATAAGTCGTCTGTGTACTGTCATGCGGTTGCGTACAAATATCTTTCCAGATAGATATATTAATACCTGCACTCTTGTTCTGTGCCGGTAAACAAACGGCAGCCATTAGTATAGCTGCCGTAAATATTGTTTTCTTTATCTTCATTCCTTTCTCTTTTCGGTTTAAGTAATATCTCTATGCAGCTAACTTTATATTAGCCTTTTGCTTCCTGGTATAAATAACGTTTGATGCTCTTCTTCGGTGTCTTTTCGAATTCTTCCGGATAGATTTTCATCTTGGATATTTGGCTGTAAGCCGGTAGCGTATCATTCAGTGCCACACGGTTTTCTTCCATTATTTGCTCGATGTCTTCATTCTTCAGGCCATGAGCGAAAGCGTCGTCAAAATCAGGATAAACAAGTCCGACAAGTTTTTCGTTTTGCTGAACGATAATACTTTCAGCCACGTATGGCAGGTTGTTCAATTTATCTTCAATTTCTTCCGGGTAGATATTCTGTCCGCTAGCACTCAATAACAGGTTCTTGCTGCGTCCTTTGATCGTAACATTTCCTTCAGCATCCATCAAAGCCAGGTCACCTGTATGCAGCCATCCGTCTTTGTCGATAACTTCCTGAGTAGCTTCTTCGTTTTTGTAATATCCCAACATCACATTCGGACCTTTACATACGATTTCGCCAACAATGTTCTCGGGATCAGATGACAACACTTTCACATCCATACGTGGTACAGCTTTTCCGCATGAACCCGGCTTGAATCTTCTCCAATCCTCGTAACAGATAATCGGACCACATTCCGTCATTCCATATCCTACTGTATAAGGGAAATCAATCATTTTCAAGAACTGTTCTACTTCCTGATTGAAAGCAGCACCTCCTACAATAACAGCTTTGAAGTTTCCGCCAAATGCTTTAATCATTTCTTCGCGTACCGTTGCTTTTATCTTGTCGTTGATGATAGGCACTTTTAGTAAGATCTTCATTGCAGGAGTTTCCAATTTCGGAAGCACGCTCTTCTTGATGATTTTTTCGATGATAAGCGGTACGGCAACAATCAGATTAGGTTTCACCTCTTCGAAAGCCTGGAAAATGATTTTCGGACTCGGCATGCGAGTAAGGAAGTAGATGTGGCAACCCACGGAGAACTCATAAAGGAATTCGAAAGCCAGTCCGTACATGTGTGCCATAGGGAGCATGGATACGATCTTATCTCCGGCTTGCAGGTCTAATACTTCAAAAGCAAATTTGGTATTCGACCACAGACTGCGATAGGGGAGCATTACTCCTTTCGAGTAACTTGTTGTTCCTGAAGTATAATTGATAACAGCCAGTTCTTCCGGTTCATCCTTATGATAAGCGATATGCTCTGTGCGGAAATTCTTCGGATATTTTTTGCCGAACATTTCGTTCAGGTGTTCGCGTGCATAAGTCAGTCGTTCGCTGCGTGACACTAGCAGGGTGAAGTCGTTCATCATCAGGATACCCTCCAGTAGCGGCATTGCCGACTCATTCAGGTTTTCCCATACCATATCTCCTACAAGCAGTAATTTTGCTTCGGAATGGTTGACGATGTTATGTATATTGTCCGCTTTAAATTCATGGAGAATGGGTACAACAACTGCCCCATACGTCAGTGTAGCAAGAAAAGTGACTCCCCAATGAGAGCTGTTTCTTCCGCAAACAGCGATTTTATCTCCTTTGCGGATTCCACTTTCTTCAAAAATGATATGGAGTTTTTCGATCTTGCGAGCTACGTCTTTATACTGTAAAGTTGCACCTTTATAATCGGTCAGGGCATCCAGGTCCCAATTATTTTTGATACTATTCTCAATGTAGGCTATAAAACTTTGTTCCATTGTTTTGCACATTTGGTATTAATTTGTGCAAATATAGCAATTATATTAAGAATGAAGAATTAAGAGGGAAGAATTTTTGGAAATGGGGGAAGGGCGATGTAGTGAGATTGCGACAGGCTGGTAGGAGGAAAGATTATGGTTATAGCTAATTTCATTATGCTATAACCAAAAATCATTATGCTATAATCAAAAAAAAATATGCTATAAGCAAAAATCATTCTGCTCATAGCATATTGATTGATTCTTTAAATTCTTATTTCAAGTACCATTCGTACATTCTTTGTACGCCTTCCTCGATTTCAATTTTATGGTGCCACCCCAAAGAGTGCAGTTTCGAAGGATCGGTCAGCTTGCGCATAGTGCCGTCCGGTTTGCTGCTGTCGAAGGTCAGTTTTCCTTGATACCCTACAGTTTCTACAATACGTTCGGCCAGCTGACGGATGGTGATTTCCTTACCGGTGCCGATGTTGATATGGCAGTTGCGGATATCTTTGCTGCCTTCTTTATAGGTATCTTTGAAGTCTACGTGCTCCATTACGAAGACGCTGGCATCTGCCATTTCTTCGCTCCAAAGGAACTCGCGGAGTGGAGTACCTGTCCCCCAAAGAGTGACTTCTGTTTCGCTGATTCCGTATTTTTGCAGAATAGCCAGGATTTCTTCTTTCGGACTGTCGCCATTTACACCTTCCACCGGACGCAGATTCATATCTTTGCGTACAGCTTCCCAGTTTCCTTCTTTCAGACAGTGTGCCAGATGAATCTTTCGGATCATGGCAGGCAGTACATGACTGCGTTCCAAGTCGAAATTATCATTCGGTCCGTAAAGGTTTGTCGGCATCACAGCGATGTAGTTCGTTCCATATTGCAGGTTGAAGCTCTCGCACATTTTCAGTCCGGCAATTTTGGCGATTGCATACGGCTCGTTGGTATATTCTAACGGTGAAGTAAGCAATACATCTTCTTTCATCGGCTGTTCGGCATCGCGTGGATAAATACACGTACTACCAAGGAAGAGCAACTTCTTTACATGGTGACGGAAGCTCTCTCCGATGATATTCTGTTGAATTTGCAGATTCTTATAGATAAAGTCGGCACGGTAGATGCTGTTCGCCATGATACCACCCACAAAGGCAGCAGCAAGGAATACATATTCCGGTTGTTCTTCATCGAAAAAATTACGGACAGCCATGCCATCCAGCAGATCAAGCTCTTTGTGAGTGCGGCCTACCAGATTGGTGTATCCTTTATCCTGCAAATTCTTCCAGATAGCAGATCCCACAAGTCCGCGGTGTCCTGCTACATATATCTTTGCATTCTTTTCCATTCTATTAGTAAAGCAAGTTTTAATGTTTGGTAGCAATCATTCGTCTCACTTTCTCCATATCGTGGCGAACCATGATACTTACCAGTTCTTCGAATGATGTTTTACGTGGATCCCAGCCCAACAGTGTTTTAGCTTTAGTCGGGTCGCCCAACAATTGTTCTACTTCCGATGGACGGAAATACTTCGGATCAACTTCTACCAGAGATTTTCCGGTAGCTACGTCAATACCTTTTTCATTTACGCCTTCGCCTTCCCAACGAAGTTCGATACCTGCTTCCTTGAATGCTAACGTTGCGAATTCGCGCACCGTGTGCATTTCTCCAGTAGCAATAACGAAATCTTCGGGAACATCATGTTGCAGGATTAGCCACATACATTCGATGTAATCCTTGGCATATCCCCAGTCGCGAAGAGAATCCAGATTACCCAGGTACAGTTTGTCCTGTTCGCCCTGTGCGATACGTGCGGCAGCAAGCGAAATTTTACGTGTAACGAACGTCTCACCACGGCGTTCGCTCTCGTGATTGAACAAAATACCGTTTACAGCAAACATACCATAGCTTTCGCGGTAGTTTTTAGTAATCCAGAAACCATATTGTTTGGCTACCCCATACGGAGAACGGGGATAGAATGGAGTTGTCTCTTTTTGTGGAACTTCCTGCACCTTACCGAACAATTCGGAAGTAGAAGCCTGATAGATGCGGGTTTTCTTTTCCAGTCCCAGGATGCGTACAGCTTCGAGCATACGCAACGTGCCGATAGCATCTGCTTCGGCAGTGTATTCCGGAACGTCGAACGAAACCTTCACGTGGCTTTGAGCTGCGAGATTGTAGATTTCATCCGGTTGCACCTGTTGAATAATACGAATTAACGAACTAGAATCTGTCATATCCCCATAATGCAGATTAATCGTACGTTTCTGTTTCATGTCGCGCACCCACTCGTCAAAATACAAATGTTCAATACGTCCTGTATTGAACGAAGAAGAACGACGGAGTATACCGTGTACTTCGTAACCTTTTTGCAATAGAAATTCGGCAAGATAAGAACCATCTTGCCCGGTGATGCCTGAAATTAGGGCTTTTTTCATACGCTAATTATTTATATAATTGAAAATGTGGGTGCAAATGTCGGCATTTTTTGTGACCCAGCCAAGTGACTTTCCAATTATTTTTCAGCACAGTCATTCAGCACGGTTTTTTCCCATTATTTTGTCGATAATCAAAGCGATAGCTCCGTCTCCCGTTACATTGCAGGCAGTACCGAAACTATCCATGGCGATGTAAAGCGCAATCATCAAAGCTTGTGCCGATTCGTCGAAACCGAGCATGGATTGTAGAATCCCCAGGGAAGCCATGATTGCTCCACCCGGGACTCCCGGAGCAGCTACCATAGTGATACCCAGCATAAAGATAAACCCGGCAAACAGGGGGAAGTCGAACGGCATTCCCTGCATCATCATCAATGCCAGTGCACAGGCTACAATTTTCAGTGTACTGCCCGATAGATGGATGGTGGCACATAGCGGAATCACAAATCCGGCTACTTCAGCAGATACTCCGTTCTTTTTGGTCTGTTCCAGTGTCACGGGAATGGTGGCTGCAGATGATTGTGTACCCAATGCTGTGAAGTAAGCGGGCAGCATTTTGCTAAGCAATTTGAATGGATTTCTATGCACAAACAATGCCGCAATGGAATACTGAAAAACCAACAGGAAAATATGAAGAACGAAGATGACTCCGATAATTTTAATAAACACCATTAGGATAGAATATACTTGCCCCGAATGTGTCATATTGAGGAATATGCCGAAGATATAAAGCGGTAGCAAAGGTAGAATGACGGCACTTATCATTCGTACGATAATTTCCTGAAAATCACGTGCCACATTTTTCAATGCGTCGCTGTTGAGTGACGCCAGTCCTAACCCTAGTGTGAAAGCTAAAACCAGAGCTGTCATTACGTTCATCAGTGGCGGAATGGAGACGGAGAAGTAGGGGAGGATTCCCTGCGCTTCGCTTACTTCTTCAAGTGGTGCACCCGGTTCGATGAGCGAAGGAAATACTGTGACTCCTGTGAAGTAGGAGAGAAAGCCTGAAAAAAGAGTAGCGAAGTAGGCGATCAAAGCTGTCACGAGTAGCATTTTTCCTGCGCCTTTTCCGATGTCGGCAATAGCCACAGTAACCAGTCCGACGATAATCAATGGGATAGAGAAATTAAGAAATTCACTGAAAATGCCATTGAACGTAACAAATATTCGCACTAGCGGAGCTGGGAAAACTGTGCCGATGGCAATACCCAAAATGATGGCGATAACGATGCGTGCCAACAAACCGATTTTGATCTTCTTCATCCTTGATTTTATTTGTAGACCACAAAAATAATATTTTAATCTAAAATATTGCGAACAAATGTGCATTTCAAATGTTACTAAGATAAAGAATATTCAAAATATACAAGTTATGGCAAATCAGAATAAAACAGATATCGGACTTATCGGCTTGGCTGTGATGGGCGAGAATCTTGCTTTAAACATGGAGAGTAAGGGATGGCACGTGTCGGTTTATAACCGTACTGTTCCCGGAGTAGAAGAGGGGGTGGTAGAACGCTTCCTGAATGGTCGTGCAAAAGGTAAAAACATCGAAGGATTCACAGATATAAAGGCGTTTGTAGATTCGATAGCTATTCCCCGTAAGATTATGATGATGGTTCGTGCCGGAAGTCCGGTTGACGAACTGATGGATCAGCTTTTCCCGCTGCTTTCACCGGGAGATATCCTTATTGATGGCGGTAATTCTAATTACGAAGATACGAACCGCCGTGTCCAACTGGCGGAATCAAAGGGATTTCTTTTCGTCGGTAGCGGTGTGTCCGGTGGTGAAGAGGGAGCCTTGAATGGAGCTTCTATCATGCCCGGTGGTTCGGAAAAAGCATGGCCGGAAGTGAAACCGATTCTTCAAAGTATTGCGGCAAAAGCACCGGACGGCACTCCTTGTTGTCAATGGGTGGGTCCTGCCGGCTCCGGTCATTTTGTGAAGATGATTCACAACGGTATCGAATATGGTGATATGCAGCTGATTGCCGAAGCCTATTGGGTGATGAAAAAGCTGCTTGATCTGACCAATGAGGAAATGGCTGATGTCTTTGCCCGTTGGAACGAAGGCAAACTCCGCAGTTATCTGATCGAAATCACCGCCAACATTCTGCGGCATAAAGACAAATCCGGAGGTTATCTCATTGATAAAATCCTGGATGCAGCCGGACAGAAAGGAACCGGAAAATGGTCGGTTATCAATGCGATGGAACTCGGTATGCCGTTAGGGCTAATTGCCACGGCGGTATTCGAACGAAGCCTTTCTTCACAGAAAGACTTGCGTCACTTGGCTTCCAAGCAATTCCAGTGTCAACATACACAACCTATATATAATAAGGCGGAACTCGTAAAGAATATCTTTTCTGCTCTTTATGCTTCCAAACTCGTCTCTTATGCCCAAGGATTCGCCGTGTTGCAACGTGCTTCCGACGCTTTCGGCTGGCATCTCGACCTGGCTTCCATTGCGCGTATGTGGCGTGGGGGATGCATCATCCGCAGTATATTCCTGAACGATATTGCAGCTGCCTTCGAAGCCACCGACAAGCCTAAACACTTGTTGTTGGCTCCTTATTTTAAAGAAGAAATGAAGACATTGCTTCCCGGATGGAAGAGCCTGGTGGCGGAATCCATGAAAGAAGAACTTCCCGTTCCTGCTTTCTCCTCTGCCCTCAACTATTTCTATTCGCTCACTTCTGCCGATCTGCCCGCCAACCTTGTACAGGCACAACGCGATTATTTTGGTGCGCACACTTTTGAGCGTAAGGATGAGTTGCGCGGACAGTTCTTTCACGAGAACTGGACAGGCCACGGAGGAGATACGAAATCGGGCACCTATAATGTTTGAGTAAACCTATAATTCATATTTAGAAATTAATAAAGTGGATAAATTTGCAATGATAATTTTCGGTGCGTCAGGTGATTTGACCAAGCGTAAGCTGATGCCTGCCCTTTACTCCCTCTACCGTGAAAAACGGTTGACCGGAGAGTTTTCCATATTGGGTATCGGGCGTACGGTCTATTCTGACGATAACTACCGTTCCTATATATTAGAAGAACTACAACTGTTTGTCAAGTCTGAAGAACAGGACACAGCTCTTATGGCTTCATTTGTCTCCCATCTCTACTATTTACCGATGGACCCGGCAAAAGAAGAAGGTTACCCGCAACTCCGCCAACGTCTGGTTGAATTGACTAATGAGGTAGATCCGGACAATCTGCTGTTCTATCTTGCCACTCCGCCATCACTTTACGGAGTAGTGCCCCTCTATTTGAAAGCTGCCGGACTTAACACTCCCCACTCGCGCATCATCGTTGAGAAACCTTTCGGCTATGATCTCGAGTCGGCACTTGAACTGAATAAAACGTATGCCTCTGTTTTCAATGAGCATCAAATTTACCGTATCGACCATTTTCTCGGTAAGGAAACGGCCCAGAATGTACTGGCTTTCCGTTTTGCCAACGGTATCTTCGAACCTCTCTGGAATCGTAACTATATTGACTACGTAGAAATTACAGCCGTAGAAAATCTGGGTATCGAGCAACGAGGCGGGTTCTATGAAACGGCAGGTGCGCTGCGGGATATGGTGCAGAATCATCTGATACAGCTCGTGGCCCTTACGGCTATGGAACCGCCTGCTGTTTTCAATGCAGACAATTTCCGTAATGAAGTGGTGAAGGTCTACGAATCTCTTACTCCATTGAATGATATCGATTTGAATGAACATATTGTTCGCGGACAATATACAGCCTCCGGTAGTAAAAAAGGATACCGTGAAGAAAAAGGAGTGGCTCCCGATTCGCGCACGGAAACTTATATTGCCATGAAACTGGGCATTAGTAACTGGCGCTGGAGTGGCGTTCCGTTCTACATTCGTACAGGTAAACAAATGCCGACGAAAGTAACGGAAATCGTTGTGCATTTCCGGGAAACACCTCACCAGATGTTTCATTGTGCTAGTGGCAACTGTCCACGGGCTAATAAATTGATCCTTCGTTTGCAACCGAATGAAGGAATTGTGCTCAAAATCGGAATGAAAGTCCCCGGTGCAGGTTTCGAAGTCCGCCAGGTGACGATGGATTTCAGTTATGCACAGTTGGGCGGTGTGCCTAGTGGTGACGCTTATGCCCGTCTGATAGATGATTGTATCCAGGGCGATCCGACTTTATTTACTCGAAGTGATGCAGTAGAAGCCTCATGGAAATTCTTCGATCCGGTGCTCCGCTATTGGAAAGATAACCCCGATGCGCCTCTTTACGGTTATCCCGCAGGTACGTGGGGACCTTTGGAAAGTGAAGCAATGATGCACGAACATGGGGCTGACTGGACGAATCCTTGTAAGAATTTGACAAATACAGATCAATATTGTGAATTATGAAACTATCAGTTTTTCCCTCATCAATTGAAACTTCACGAGCATTGATACTCCGCCTGGTGGAAATCATGAATGAAGAGCCGGACAGAGTGTTCAATATCGCAGTTAGTGGTGGTAATACCCCTGCTCTGATGTTCGATTTATGGGCGAATGAATATATGGAAATTACCCCTTGGGACCGTATGCGGATTTATTGGGTGGATGAACGTTGTGTGCCTCCCGATGATTCGGACAGTAATTACGGAATGATGCGCAACCTTCTTTTGGGTATCACTCCTATTCTCTATGAGAATGTATTCCGTATCCGTGGAGAGGCAAAGCCTGCGAAAGAGGCGGTTCGTTATTCGGAGTTAGTCCGGCAGCAAGTGCCGTTTAAGCGTGGTTGGCCCGAATTCGATATTATACTGTTGGGAGCCGGAGATGACGGACACACTTCTTCGATCTTTCCCGGGCAAGAAGATTTGCTGACTTCAAACTCTATTTATGTGGTCAGTGCACATCCCCGTAACGGGCAGAAGCGTATCGCAATGACGGGATACCCCATTCAGAATGCCCGCTATGTCATTTTCCTGATTACCGGAAAAAATAAAGCCGATGTAGTAGAAGAAATCTGTAATTCGGGAGACACTGGTCCCGCAGCCTATGTGGCTCATCATGCGCAAAATGTAGAACTGTTTATGGATAAAGGGGCTGCCGCATATATTGAAGATCCTAATAAAAAGATGAGTTAGAACAGAACTATTTCATTGACGAAACTAATAGAAAAAAAAGAAAAATATGAATCCTTATCAACATTCATTTGGTGGTAATATCCCACAAGACGTAGCGGGGAAACAAGGCGAAAATGTTATTTTTATTGTTTATACTTTAAAAGATTCGCCTGAAACTCTTGGCAAAGTAAAAGATGTGTGTGCTAATTTCTCGGCCCTGATTCGCAGTATGCGTAACCGTTTTCCTGATATGATGTTCAGTTGTACCATGGGATTTGGAGCCGATGCCTGGAACCGTCTTTTCCCGGAACAGGGAAAACCCAAAGAACTGAAAACTTTCGAAGAGATAAAAGGCGAGAAGCATACGGCAGTTTCTACTCCGGGCGACTTATTGTTTCATATCCGTGCAAAACAGATGGGATTATGTTTTGAGTTTGCATCTATCATCGATGAGAAACTTCAAGGCGTGGTTGAACCTGTCGACGAAACTCACGGTTTCAGATATATGGATGGCAAAGCCATTATCGGCTTTGTGGATGGAACGGAGAATCCGGCGGTTGATGAAAATCCCTATCATTTTGCAGTTGTAGGAGAGGAAGATGCTGATTTTGCAGGAGGCAGCTATGTCTTTGTGCAGAAGTATATTCACGATATGGTTGCGTGGAACTCCTTACCTGTGGAAGAACAGGAGAAAGTGATCGGGCGTCGTAAGTTTAACGATGTCGAACTGTCTGACGAGGAGAAACCTCAAAATGCGCATAATGCCGTCACTAATATTGGTGATGACCTGAAAATAGTGCGTGCCAATATGCCATTCGCCAATACGTCTAAGGGAGAATATGGTACTTACTTCATCGGCTATGCAAGTACGTTCACTACTACCCGGCAGATGTTGGAAAGTATGTTTATTGGCAATCCGGTAGGCAATACCGACCGTTTACTGGACTTTAGTACAGCAGTTACGGGAACACTTTTCTTTGCTCCTTCCTACGATTTGCTAAGTGAACTGGGCGAATAAAAAATAAAAGACTGGGGGGAGTATTACACTTTAGTAATCTCCTCCACTACATATTGGTCTTTTACTTTCTTGCAGGTACATACGAAGAATTCCGGATGTTTCAGAGCTCCTTGTAAAGTATCAGGAAGAATCATTTCTTTAGTACGACGGTCCATTGCAACCGTTGCATACAGGATACCTTCACTCTTGCATTTCTCTATTAATGCACTTTTTAGTTCTTCTACGCTATATTCCATTTGTGTGATCCTTTGTCGCTGCAAAGTTATGGAAAATATGTATATTTTGTGCAATAATATTCCTGTAATCTATGGAAAATAGTTCTTTGATTTATTCTAATCCATGACAAAGTAAGTTAGATTCTTGGTATAAATTTAGAATACACATGTTATAGAATAAAAAAAGTCCTTTAACTTGTTAATAACGAAACTATTTAGTACGTTTGAAAAATAAATCAAATTTTAATGCTATGAATAAAGAACAGGCGATGAGTTGTGCTGCAAAATGTATGTCTTCATTTAACAAGTATGCTACAAAGTGGAATATTCCCTCACATTTAACAATTGAAATGTGGAATATTATAAAGGAAGTTTATGATAGAATGGATTCTCCAATTACAACATGTAATATTGATAGAAATGGAGGGGTTGAACTTGAATATCGAGAAGCTTTTTCTAATGTATTTTATAATGTTTATGTTTGTAGCTGTAAAAATGCAAGATATAATACATCTGCTTCTTTCTCAAAACATGTAAAGTTACAAAAAGATCAATGTATAAATATTAATTATGACCCAGATGTTCTTTCGATTTCTTATCGTATAAATGACATTGATATTATAGATATGGGAGAAACGTATGGTGAATTCTATAATAACCTAATTTAAAATTCAAGTAGTAAAATTAGCTGTTTAAATTTTAAGTTTTTTGTAGTATTGTTTCATCTTCCAAATCCTTCTTTAGAAAGTCGTTTTTATTTGGTATGCAAACATTTTATTTTCATCAGAAGGTCTTAAAAGTGACTTGATTCCAGTTTTATTCAAATGATGATCAAGCCACTTTTTTTCGTTTTCTTTTGATATAATATGACTGGTAATAAAATAAATAGATTAGCCATGTTTAAATTCTATTTAATTAGTATGTATTGCCGCAGTACGGTTGCGGCAATGTAAATAACGTCAAAAGTGACGTTTTAACTTTCAATGATAAATACTCATTAAGAAAGAAAGGGCTCGATTTGAATTTAATAGTTTGTTGTATATCAATTATAAAAATAGCTCCCTAGTTCGTCCGCTGACGAGGGAGCTATTAACACAAAAACTAAACTAGACTTAACTAAACTATTCTATTCTTGGAATTTCACAATCCCTTTCTGTTCGTTGCAAAGGTAGATATAAAACGGGTTTTGGCAAACTATAATCGACAAAATTCACTTTTTTACCGATAAATTCATGAATAATTAGCTCCTTTCGTCAAGAAAAGTCTGAAAAACTTGCTTGTAACTATCGCTGATAGGAATATATGTCTTGTCAAAAACAATACGCCCGCGATCGATCACACGTATCTTATCTTTTTGTACGATGAATGAGCGGTGCACGCGTATGAAACGGCTGGAAGGTAAAAGTTCCTCCATTGCTTTCATACTCATCAGTGATAGAATAGGTTTGGAAGCATCTTCCGTATATATTTTAATATAATCTTTCAGTCCTTCGATATACATGATTTTCTTCAAGTCCACTTGCACCAGTTTGTAGTCACTTTTCACAAAAATACTGTCTATCTCTTCCGGTTTCTGTACAAGTTCGAACCATTGAAGGGCCTTGTTGGCAGCTTGCAGGAAATCGACGTAGGAGATTGGTTTCAGCAGGTAATCGAGTGCATTGACACGATAACCGTCGATGGCATACTGTCCGAAAGCGGTAGTAAACACAATGCGGGTGTGCGGATCTACCATCTTCGAAAACTCCAAACCATTAAGCTCCGGCATCTGGATGTCCAGAAACAGGAGATCGACCTCTTCGCCAGGCAATTCTTTCATTGCCTGAACCGCACTGGAATACTTTCCTACGAGTTGCAGGAACGGGGTTTTATTCACGTAACTCTCTAACAAGCTAAGAGCTAACGGCTCATCGTCAACAATTGCACAACGTAACATCATACTATTTTATATCTAAAGTTTTTATATTCAATGTTTTGAAATCTACTCTCTGATCTTGATACTTAATTTCGATTCATATACTTTTTCATCTTTTGAGATACCTTTCGACCAGGTATAAGCCCCGGGATAAAGAATCTCCAACCGGCGGCTGACTTGCTCCAGTCCCACACCCGAGCCACTTTTATCCTCCACTGTCTTTGGATGATTACTGTTGCGAATTTCGCAAATCACTTCCTTATCATTCTCCGAAAGATGAATACTGATGAAACTCGATTCAGTAGGGGAGATGCCATGCTTGAAAGCATTCTCTATCAATGAGATAAAGATAAGCGGAGCAATAAGCGTCTGACTGTCAGGCTGAATATCAAATTTAGTAATCATCTGTACATTGGCCGACAGGCGGATGCGCATCAGTTCAATGTAATTTCGGATAAAATCAACCTCTTTACAGAGAGGAACGTACGTTTGTTGGTTATCATATAACACATAACGAAGCAGTTTGCTCAACTCCTGAACTGCTTGTTGCGCTTTGTCCGAATCAAATGCAATCAGTGCATAGATATTATTCAGGGTATTCAGCAGAAAGTGAGGGTTCAGTTGGTTTCGCAGATTTTTCAGTTCCGCTTCCGCACGGTTTCGTTCCGCCTCTTTGCGGGCAGCTTCATTTTGCGTCCATCGCGCGCTCATACGGATAGCGGCACTTAGGCCGATAGTAAATACGAGGCTCAACATATCTCTAAGGAAGAATAGCCATCCCGGAGGCATACCCGGTCTTTTGGCTTTGGGTGCAAATGACGGATCGAATGTCAGGCTTTGCCAGAGATGTAACAAAATGCCGATGACACATAAAAAGATAATGTTGTAGACGATATATCTTTTGGCCTGACTCTGAAACAGATAACGGGGAACAAGAATGAAATAATTCACGTAGAACGCAATCATAAAAGAGAGTGGTACAGCAAGATGGCGTATATAGGCCATCCAGTTAATGTTCCCGTTTCCACGTTCAACGAAGAAGAACGGGAAACCGAACATAATCCCCCAGCTGATAATGTGTATCAGTATCTCCAGGGGACGACGTGCGGATGTAAAGGTTTGTTTCATAAAGACAAAGATAATTTTTTTAATTGACAACCGACGGTTGTCAATCAATTATTCGTATCTGATGGCTTCTATCGGGTCTAAATCAGCTGCTTTCTTAGCCGGATACCATCCGAAGAAGACGCCCGTAACGGTACATACTGCGAAGGAAAGGAATACACTCCACGGCTGGATATAGATAGGCCAATGCGCTACGCTCTTGACAATCCAGCTAGCCCCGCAACCGATAATCACTCCGATGATACCTCCCGTGATACTAATCATGATGGCCTCGATAAGGAATTGGCTTAGAATATCGACTCCACGTGCACCGACAGACATACGCAGACCGATTTCACGGGTACGTTCCGTAACGGATACATACATGATATTCATAATTCCGATACCACCTACTACCAATGAAATACCTGCGATACAAGCCAGCAGGGTTGTCATCAAATCGGTGGTTGAGTTGAGCATTGTACTCAATTCCTGTTGGGTACGGATGGTGAAATCATCGTCATCCGAAGCTTTCAGCTTATGGTTGCGACGGAGGATCGTACTGATTTCGTCAGTAGCATAATCCGTCATATCTTCGGTAAGGGCAGAGGCAAACACTCCCTGCAAATACGTAACGGCAAGCAGACGTTTCATCACTGTGGTGTATGGTGCAAGCACTACTGCATCCTGGTCTTGTCCCATGGAGTTGTAGCCTTTGGCTTTAAGCACACCTACCACACGAAGCGGTATTTTACTGAAACGAATAATCTTACCTACCGGATCACTTCCGTCCGGAAAAAGATTGTCTACTATAGTCTTTCCAATCACACATACTTTCGCCGAACTCTGTATGTCGGCCTCTGTGAACATCTCTCCGTTTTCAACAGTCAGCTGGCGGATGTCGAGGTATTCTGTTCCGACACCGTTCACGGAAGCTGGGTAGTTGTTGTTTCCGGCAATGAGTTGCCCCGATGATGAAACATTGGGACTGATGGCGGACAGGAAACTTGTCTCATCACGCAAGGCTTCGTAGTCGGCAAGCTTCAACGTTTGCATAGCAGACGGGTCCTGCCGGACACCTCCGCGCATATCAGCTCCTGGATGAATCATAATCATGTTCGATCCCATTTCGGAAATCTGCTGCTGGATGCTTTTCTTCGAACCTTGTCCGATAGCCAGCATCGTGATGACGGAAGCAACACCGATAATGATACCGAGCATGGTTAGAAAAGCACGCAGCTTATTGTTCGCCAATGCCCGGAGAGCTATCTTAAATAAATTAGTTCCATTCATAATGAATAATTTGCTAATTTGTCCATATACTAATGGGGCAATTTCCTGAAGGTATACTCTCCCAACTTGTTTATTGTACAGCCAATCGGCACATTAGTATATCGGCACATTGAATAATTATTAATCCTCGTCGTTTTTCGGCAATGCGGCCAGCGCTTCGGCAGCAGACAGAATTTTCGGATTGGTTGTATCTTCTATAACCTGACCGTCACGCAGACGGATATTCCGGCTGCTATATTGCGAAAGTTCGGGATTATGTGTTACAAAGATAATCGTACGTCCCTCTGCATGAAGCTTTTGAAACAGTACAAGTATCTCGAAAGAGGTACGGCTATCGAGGTTTCCGGTCGCTTCGTCGGCAAGAATCACTGCCGGATTGTTGACCAATGCGCGTGCGATGGCAACGCGCTGCATCTGTCCACCGGACATCTGGTTGGATTTATGTTCCAGACGGTCCCCCAATCCTACAGCCTGTAGGGATTCGATGGCGCGGCGACGGCGTTCGGAAGCGCTCACGGCAGAGTTGTACATAAGCGGTAGTTCCACATTTTCTACAGCCGTCGTTTTAGGTAACAAGTTGTAGCTTTGGAACACGAAGCCAATCTTCCGGTTTCTTAGTACTGCACGTTGAGGCTTGCTCATTGTACGTACGGGAATATCGTCGAGCAGATATTCTCCACTGGTCGGGGTGTCCAGGCAGCCTAATATATTAAGCAGCGTGGATTTTCCCGAACCGGAAGTCCCCATGATGGTAACAAACTCTCCTTCATTGATATTGAACGAAACGCCCCGCAATGCGTGGACGGTTTCGTCGCCTACCTGAAAGTTACGTTTGATATTTTGTATTTCAATTACTTTTTTCATCGTAAATAATGTGTTAATGTGCCAATAACGGATTGGCACATTGAATAATTATTTTTTCTTCTTACTTCCCGGAGGGCCAGGCATGAACGGACTTCTTTCTCCGCCACTTTCCTGATTTCCTTCAGCAGCCACATTTTCACCGGGCATTGCTCCTATGGTAGCTTCGGTCACTACTTTTGTTCCTTCGGAAATGCCACTGATAATTTCTGTAGATATACCGTTGCTGATTCCTACTTCTACCGGATGAGCGGTGAATGTGGTTCCTTCACGAGTCCAGAGTTTATGTTCGCCTTCGCAATCTTTTACGATGTCATTATTACCGATTAACGGTTTTTCAGGTGTGAATCGCAGTGCTTTGTTCGGGACAGACAACACATCCTTTTTATCAAGAATATAGATCGTGACATTAGCTGTCAAACGAGGTTTCAGTTTCAAATCAGGGTTGGGAGCAGAGATTACAACTTCATAAGTAACTACTGTAGTGGTGGTGCTTGTACTGCTCGTACTGCTTGCATCTCCCAGACGAATTTGTGTAACTACGCCTTCGAATACATCATTCGGATAAGCATCTACCGTGAAGCTGGCACGCTGGCCTTCTACTACACCGCCTATATCAGCTTCATCCACATCGGCTACTACCTGCATCTGTGTCAGGTCGGCAGCAATGGTGAACAGTGTCGGAGTTTCGAATCCGGAAGCAACGGTTTGTCCTGCTTCCACATCACGGCTGATGACTACTCCGTCAATCGGTGAGGTGATAGTAGCATAAGCCAGGTTACGTTCTGCTTTTGCGAGCGATGCCTTACTGCTATCATAGCTACTTTTCGCTTTCTGATAGTTGTAGAGGGCCTGTTCGAAATCCGTATCACTAATCAGTGACTTTTCGTGTAAGCCTTTGCTACGTTCATAATTCTTCTTCTGATATTCATATTCGGCTTTTGCACCATCGTACGTTGCCTGTTGTGATGCCAGTTCGCTTTGCAATGTGGCACGGTCCATTTCGGCAATCAACTGTCCTTTGGTTACTACCGAGTTGTAATCTACGTAAATCTTGTCGATGATACCGGAAACCTGCGTACCGACTTCTACTTCCGTCACCGGTTCGATGGTTCCGGTAGCAGTTACCGAATTTGAAATATCGCCTTTGCTCACGTTGGCAGTGGCGTAGGTGACTTTGTGCTTGGCCGGTGAACCTGCAAAGAACCAGATTCCTGCACCTGCTACCACAACGACTGCCACAGCGATTAAGATAATCTTTTTCGTTTTCATTCGTTTATTATGCTTTTATTTAGATTGCTAATTGATCTCCCTGATAGAACTTCAGCAACTGCGTATTCAGTATGGCCATATATTTGGCTTGAAGCTGTTCCTGCTGTGCTTGCAGCAAGTTGTTCTTTTCAGTAAGAAGTTCTATGGTATTCTTCATTCCCAGATTAAACTGTTCGCTAATCAACTCATAGCTGATTTGTGTACTCTTCAACTTCTCGTTTGCTGCTGCATAACGTTGCTGTGCACTGTTAGCATCCAGCCAGAGTCCTTCGATGGTCTTGTACAGAGTTTTTTGTTCGTCAAGCAAGGATAACATGCTCGTCTCGTATTGCAATTTTGCTTTCTGTACGGCACTTTTAGTTTGACGGTTATTGAAGATCGGCACACTGACAGACAATCCGATCGAATTGTTCCATCCGTTTTTCACTTGCTCTCCGAAAGTGAAGTCGCTGCCGCTGGTGTGGTTGGTTCCGATGCCTGCGCTAAGGCTGATTGTGGGCAAATAACTTGATTTGGCAATACCGATACCCAGTTCGGAAGCCTCTACATTAAGTTTGCTAGCTTCAATCTCCGGGCGAAGACTCAATGCACTAATGTACACATCTTTTTTGGTAGGCAACGGAGCCAGTACATTTTCGTCGGACAGGGCAGGGAGGTAGATGTTCATTTCATTCTCCCCATCCAGTTCGAGCAATTGTTTCAGTTGTAATTTGTAATCTTCAAGAGTGGCTTGCGCTGTGACAAGTTGGTATCGGTCTGTGCTCACCTGTGCTTCCAGTTGGGCGAAGTCGCTTTTAGCAATACTTCCGGCGTTCAGAAGTTCCTGTCCGCGGTCACGCTGCGCAATAGAAACTTGCAGGGTACTTTCGTTTACTTTGACAGACTCGGCCGCATAAAGAATCTGGATATACACTTGGGCGATAGATTCCTGAATGTTATTTTCGGAAGTCGCTACGTCCAGTTCGGCTACCTGATTGTTCAACTTTTCCTGCTGGATGGTTTTCAGTCTTTTATTACCATTATATAGAGTCCACGACGCATTCAGTCCATAATTACCATTGTAGCTCGTTTTACTATTGCTACTGATAATTTCGCTGCCGCTTACCCGACTACTCGTCTCCTGATACGGACGATTCACCACCTGCTGGCTGGTAGAGAACGAAAGACTGGGAAACAAGGCAGCCTTAGCTGTCTTTACATCAATCTGCGTGCTGGCCGCAGTGATCCGGTTCTTGCGAATCGTGATGTTCTGCTCTTTTGCGTAGTCGATGCATGACTGCAAATCCCATTGAGCCGGAATTTTCGTTTCTTTCAGCGTATCGACTTGCAGCGGAGAAACTTGGGCAGATATGCCGGACAGCATACCTGCTCCAAGAAATGTCATCACTGTCAATCTTCTTACATTTATCATATTCATACTTCTATTGATTTACTGTTAGCGAAGGTACGTACATATTATATATGCCGCAAAAACGATAGACGGATGACGTAATTTCGCCGTTAAATGTTTTTTTTCTGTCGATAGGCAGGTTTTTGAAGAAAAACACAACAAATCACACAACTTTTTTGACTAGTTGTTTGTTTTAATTATAAAAAATGTATATTTGTACTCATTACAAATTATAACGTCAACATATGAAGAATACACTGCTTACGATCTGGAACTTCTATTTGGAGGGCTTCCGTAGTATGACCTTGGGGCGTACCCTGTGGGTTATCATTCTGCTGAAATTATTCGTTATGTTCTTCATCCTTAAAATGTTCTTTTTCCCTGATTTCCTCCGTGACCATCCTACGGATGACGACAAGGGAACATACGTGGGAAACGAACTGATAGAACGTGCCATCCCCGGTAAATCTACTGATTTTTAACTCTTAAACTACATAGGATTATGATTGAAAGTATTGACACCTCGCTGATCGATTGGTCGAGAGCCCAATTTGCGATGACAGCCATGTACCACTGGATTTTTGTTCCTCTCACACTCGGACTGGCAGTGGTGATGGGAATCATGGAGACGCTGTATTATAAAACAGGCAATGAATTTTGGAAAAAGACTGCCCAGTTTTGGATGAAACTCTTCGGTATAAACTTTGCCATTGGTGTGGCAACCGGTTTGATTCTGGAGTTTGAGTTCGGTACGAACTGGAGCAATTATTCATGGTTTGTAGGAGATATCTTCGGTGCTCCGTTGGCCATTGAAGGTATTTTGGCATTCTTTATGGAAGCCACATTTATCGCCGTCATGTTCTTTGGATGGGGCAAAGTAAGTAAACGTTTCCACTTGGCTTCTACCTGGCTCACAGGCTTGGGAGCTACGATTTCCGCCTGGTGGATTCTCGTTGCCAACGCATGGATGCAGCATCCGGTAGGCATGGAATTCAATCCTGATACAGTTCGTAATGAGATGGTAGATTTCTGGGCAGTGGCTACGTCACCTGTAGCGGTCAATAAATTCTTCCATACGGTATTGTCCGGCTGGGTGCTGGGTGCTATTTTTGTAGTCGGCATCAGTTGTTGGTATCTGCTGAAGAAACGTAATCGTGAGTTTGCGCTTGCCAGCATCAAAATTGGGGCGATTTTTGGATTAGTAGCATCGTTGCTTTCTGTTTGGACGGGTGATGGTTCCGGTTATCAGATTGCCCAGACGCAACCGATGAAACTGGCTGCCGTGGAAGGTCTGTATGAAGGCGGCACTAATGTAGGTCTGGTTGGAATAGGAGTGTTGAACCCGGAAAAGAAGACTTACAACGATGGGAAAGATCCTTTCCTCTTCCGTTTTGAAATCCCCAGCATGCTTTCTTTCCTTGCAGAACGTAATGTAGACGGCTACGTTCCTGGTATTACAAATATCATCGAGGGTGGTTATCAACAGAAAGACGGATCGACAGCTCTTTCTGCTGCCGAGAAGATAGAACGTGGAAAAACGGCTATCGGTGCATTGGCTGCCTATCGTGCAGCAAAGAGTGCAGGACATGAGGAAGATGCTCAAATTGCATATAAAGTATTACAGGAAAATATTCCATATTTCGGTTACGGATATATCAAAGATGTGAACCAACTGGTTCCGAATGTTCCTCTGAACTTTTATGCATTCCGTGTAATGGTAATCTTGGGCGGATACTTCATCCTGTTCTTTATTGTCGTTCTCTTCTTTATCTATAAGAAAGATTTAAGCCAGATGCGTTGGATGCACTGGATTGCTCTGCTGACAATTCCTTTGGGATACATCGCCGGACAAGCCGGATGGGTGGTTGCCGAATGTGGGCGTCAACCGTGGGCTATCCGTGATATGCTGCCGACAATGGCTGCCATCTCCAAACTGGATGTAAGCTCTGTACAAACGACTTTCTTTATCTTCCTGCTCCTGTTTACAGTGATGCTGATTGCAGGTGTCGGAATTATGGTAAAGGCTATTAAAAAAGGACCGGAGAATTGATAATAACCTATTACTCATTACTTAATATTTTAGCTATATGTATATATTTTTGCAACAATATTGGTGGCTTGTCGTTTCCTTGTTAGGAGCCATACTCGTGTTCTTATTGTTTGTACAAGGAGGTAATTCTTTGTTGTTCTGCTTGGGTAAAACCGAGGAACATCGTAAGATGATGGTGAATTCTACCGGACGTAAGTGGGAGTTTACGTTTACTACATTGGTTACATTTGGAGGAGCTTTCTTCGCTTCTTTCCCCTTGTTTTACAGTACCAGTTTCGGCGGTGCATATTGGCTTTGGATGATTATACTTTTCAGTTTTGTATTGCAGGCTGTCAGTTATGAGTTTCAGAGTAAAGCCGGAAATCTGTTAGGTAAAAAGACATACCGGACTTTTTTGGTGATTAATGGAGTGGTAGGTCCTGTGTTACTTGGTGGGGCAGTGGCTACTTTCTTTACCGGTTCTGATTTCTATATTAATAAGGCCAATATGACAGATACCATTATGCCGGTAATCAGTCATTGGGGAAATGGCTGGCACGGATTGGATGCACTGACCAACATTTGGAATGTTATTCTTGGATTGGCTGTCTTCTTCCTTGCCCGTGTGTTGGGATCTCTCTATTTCATTAATAATATTGATGATAAAGAGCTGACCGATAAATGTCGTCGTGCAGTACGAAATAATACAGTTTTGTTCCTTGTATTCTTTTTGGCATTTGTCATTCGTACATTGGTATCTGATGGCTTTGCCGTTAATCCGGATACACAGGAAATTTATATGCAGCCATATAAGTATCTCACTAACTTTATCGAAATGCCGGTAGTGTTGGCTTTATTCCTGATTGGTGTGGTACTGGTTCTTTTCGGCATTGGAAAGACATTGCTTAAAAAGACGTTTGATAAAGGAATCTGGTTTACGGGAATCGGTACGGTACTGACTGTTTTATCTTTATTGCTGGTAGCAGGGTACAACAATACCGCTTATTATCCGTCATATACAGACCTGCAAAGCTCATTAACTTTAGCCAATAGCTGTTCCAGCGAATTTACACTAAAGACAATGGCCTATGTCTCTATTCTTGTTCCATTCGTAATTGCATATATTTTCTATGCTTGGCGTAGTATCGATCGTCACAAAATTACCGAGAAAGAAATGGATGAAGGAGGACACTCATATTAATACTTTGTCCACATAGAATTTCGAATTGAGATTCTTGTAGGAACAAATAAACTCCCCTTATTTAATTCTCTATGTCATGGTAGAGAAGTTAAATGAGGGGAGTTTTTATATATAAGCCTTTTCTATCCTTTCGGATATATCGCTTTTTATTTATTGACTATATTCTCCGGTTTTCCGGCAATGTAAGCCTGAAGGTTACTGATTGCAATATTCATCAGACGTTCACGAGCCTCGATGGTTGCCCAGGCAATGTGCGGAGTGATGTAGCAGTTCTTCGCAGTTAGTAATGGATTGTCGGCACAAGGCGGTTCAGTAGAAAGCACGTCTACTCCGGCTGCATAAATCTTGCCATTGTTCAAAGCGTCTGCAAGGTCTTGTTCGTTGATAAGCGGGCCGCGACCGGTGTTGATTAAAATAGCTGTCGGCTTCATCATACCCAAACGGCGTGCATTTACCATTTCGCGTGTCTCCGGAGTAAGCGGGCAGTGCAAACTGATAATATCACATTCGCTGAACAACTGATCTAAATCCATCTTCTTGATTTCCGGTGGTAACTGGAAGTGCGATTTAGAAGTCAATGTATACACTTGCATACCGAAACCGATCGCAACACGCGCTGTGGTATATCCGGTATTTCCCAGTCCTACCAGACCGATTTTCTTTTCCCGCAGTTCCATCAACGGAGTGTCCCAAAAACAGAAATCCTTGTTGTTGGTCCAACGACCTTTATGCACTTCTTCAGAGTGGTGTTGCACTTGTTGAGTGATGTTCAGGATATGCGCAAATACCATTTGAGCAACGGAAGCGGTGCTGTATGAAGGAATATTAGTAACGACGATTCCCCGTTCTTTTGCAGCAGCTGTGTCTACCACATTGTATCCGGTAGCCAACACACCGATATATTTCAGTTCGGGCAGTGCAGCCATGTGGTCTGCATTGATGATTACCTTGTTAGTCAGAATTGCTTCTGCACCGGCTGCACGTTCTAATACCTCTTCCGGAGCTGTACGGTCATAAATTGTACATTCTCCAAGCACCTTCATACCCTCCCAGGATAAATCTCCGGGATTGGCGGCATAGCCGTCTAAAACTACAATCTTCATTTCAATTTCAATATTATTAATATGTTATAATGTTTCCTACTGCTTTATTTTGCTTTTAGCTTTTCTTACAGAAGGGAGTGACTTATTTTACGAACACTTATTTCTTAAATTTGTCTCCCCACAACTGTATCATTCGCTCGGCATGTTTCTGTTCTGCCGGATTGTTTTGCGGTTGCCATATCCGTTTGTCTTTCAGCTCGTCCGGAAGAAATTGCTGTTTGACAAAGTTACCTTCATAGCTGTGCGCATATTTATATTCCTGTCCGTATCCCAACTGTTTCATCAGTTTGGTCGGAGCATTGCGCAGATGCAGGGGCACAGGCAGATTACCGGTTGACCGGACTAGCTCTAATGCATCGTTAATTGCACTGTATGCCGAGTTGCTTTTAGGGCTGGTAGCCAGATAAATCGTTGTTTCAGCCAAAGGAATCCGTCCTTCGGGCCAACCGATTTTCATCAATGTATCAAAGCACGCA
Organism: Bacteroides sp. MSK.18.37; assembly: GCF_019129155.2. Lineage (NCBI taxonomy): Bacteria > Pseudomonadati > Bacteroidota > Bacteroidia > Bacteroidales > Bacteroidaceae > Bacteroides > Bacteroides sp. MSK.18.37. Next base: position 5,775,657 of record NZ_JAHOIB020000001.1, read on the forward strand.
TTAGCGAGAAGCAATGCATTCGGGTTTGCCAAACCAATGTCCTCGGAAGCAGAGATCACAAGCCGGCGGGCAATGAAAGCAGGATCTTCGCCTCCTTCTACCATACGGGCAAGCCAGTAGATCGCTCCGTCAGGATCGCTGCCGCGGATAGACTTGATGAAAGCCGAGATAATGTCATAATGCATCTCTCCATCCTTATCATAAGCCAGTGGATTCTGTTGCAAGCGTTCGGTCACCATTTCATCGGTGATGACAACTGTTTCCTCCGTCTCCGATTGCACAACAAGTTCCAATATATTAAGCAGCTTGCGGGCATCTCCACCGGAGAAGCGCAACATAGCTGTTGTTTCTTTCAATTCAATTTTTCGTTCCTTCAGTATGGCATCTGTGGTGATGGCACGTTGCAGAAGTTCCAGCAAATCTTCTTTTTCCAAAGATTTGAGTACATAAAGCTGGCAACGGGATAGGAGAGGGCGGATGACCTCAAACGACGGATTCTCCGTTGTTGCGCCAATCAGCGTGACTGTTCCGTTCTCTACCGCTCCCAACAGAGAGTCCTGCTGCGACTTGCTGAACCGATGGATTTCATCGATAAACAAAATCGGGCTGGACTGCGAAAAGAAACGGTTGCTCTTGGCACGGTCTATCACTTCGCGTACATCCTTCACACCGGAAGTCACAGCACTCAAAGTATAGAAAGGCGTTTCCAGTTTGTTGGCAATGATCTGTGCAATAGTTGTTTTACCTACTCCGGGAGGTCCCCAGAGAATAAAAGAAGAGATGCGTCCTGCGTCAATCATTTTCCGCAAGATGGCTCCCGGTCCAACTAAATGTTTCTGACCGATATATTCATCCAAAGTTTTTGGCCGTAACCGTTCTGCTAAAGGTTGCATAATTTTCTAGAATACCATTAATACCATGAAACGAATACCGTTTTTGTTGATACCCGGATTATCACGATAAGTGAAACGATGTACATATTCAACGTGCAGCAACTTGAAAATGTTGTAGATACCTACACTTCCTTCAATATAAGGCACTTTCGGGTCCATCACGAAACTGGTGAACTTACCGTCGCGTGTCGGGAAACGGAACAAATCGGGATTGTTGCTCTTAAACGGATTATTCTTATCCGTCAATGTTCCCCACAAAGCACGTACGCGGAACATTTCTCTCCATTTCAAGTTCTTGATAAGAGGAATACGGTTGAATAGTTTTCCATTCATATCATAAGATAATGACATGGAAGCGTAACGGTCGTTCAGGAATTCCATATTATTAATCAAGTTGAACGTTTCGCGCTGGGTGATGTAGGACAAGTTAGCTTCCGGCAAGATCAACAACGGGAAAGGAACCGTGTTCCATTCAGCACCTGCTTTTAAGCTACAATCAATCTTTCCCCAGGAAGCGGGAAGCCAGAAACGTTTCCATACACTTGCTTCCGTACGGTTAAAACTATAATCTCCACCTAGTACTCCTTTGAAACCCATGGCATGAGTCAGGGTAAAGATAGGAGCATCCAGCGATACAGGTACGCGGCGTTGTTTGGAGTTGACAAATGATTCGCCCGGAGCATAACGCAGCGTCAGGCTCGCTTCCGAAGTCGTGACATCATGCACACGGGTTTGCGCGGCATCATTGCGCAGATATTCCAGTTTGCCGGTAGGCTCGTCGTTACGATGGCGCAGCATGGCTTTCACTCCGAATCCTGTCAGCGTTTCAAGTTCATAATTAATGGTGGCATCGCGCATATACGACATCTGGTCTACTGTCGTTGTTTTTACTGACAGGAAGATATTGTCTTTATCAGTGAACAGGAACTTATCCATCGGAGACATAACATCATAACTGTACGTAGCCGAAAGATAATGTTTCGGGAATTCCCAGACAACATAATCGCGTTTATTGAACGAATAAGTTACCGTACCGCTATATTTCCAGCGTTTGTCTTTCAGACCGTAAGCTCCGTATCCGTTCAAGAACCAGTGTTTGTGGAAATGAGCTGTTGTCATGCCGCTTAACCGGAAACGGGTACCATCAATGTAGTTGCTCGAAATCATGGTGTTGATAGGACCGATATCCACTTTGCTCGGATGACCTTTGCTTCCTGTTTCCACAAAGTTTTCAATCAGCGCTTTCGCTCCGAAGATGATGTATTTGAATCCCGGTATCTGTTCGAGGCGGTTGACGAATACATCCATCGAACTTTCTTTCTTCGTCAGCGGTACTTGACGAACACTTGCCCAATACTCATCGCTTTTCGAAAGCATATCCGCTTCTTTTATCACGCTGCCTTTCAATCGGAACAGTCGTTGTTCGATAGGATCGAATTTATAATTACTATATTTCGTAGTTCGTTCCACCTGCAATCCGCCTGCTGTTTTGTTGGAATTCCAGGACAGGTCTACGGTCATGTCATCATCCGCCAATACCCAGTTTCCGTTAGGGAGTTGCTCGTATTGTTGCACGATGTCCATACGGTTGACGAAGTTTACTCCGGTCTTTTTAGGCAGGTTCATCGTACATTTCTGAACGGCATAAGTAGAATCGTTCAATACATACAGATGTCCGGTGAATCCGAAGTCCTGCGAGTTTTGCGGAACAAAAGTGAGGTGAACACATTCGCGCTTGTTTACCATCAATGTGTCCATCAGATAATATTTATAAAATGAGATGGCATTGTTACCGATCGGACTGACGAAACGCTGCTGGAGCAATCGGATATCGTCGTCGTAGATATTGATGTCGGCAAATACGTCTTTCAATACAGTGCCGAGCATATCTCCCGTAGAGAAAAATTCTTCTATACCATTGGAATTCTTTCCTTTGATAATCGTTTTCTTGTTTTCGGGATTTTTGCGGTAGATGGTTTGCGAGGACGTTTCCTGTACGGAAATAGGGAGAATCAACTTATTGGTTGTTTCCGACACTTCCACCTGATCTCTTAAGAATGAATATTTCTTGTAGATACCTTTTTCGAGCTTTTCCGGTGTGAGGTCGTTGATGGACATTTTCATCTTCTCGTACTTGTCGTACTGATAGTACTCGTTCACTTCGAGTACTTGCGCTTTTTTGTGTTCGATTACCTTCTTCATGAATTCCACTGCCGGATTGTTCTTGCGGGAATATTTCTCCTTTTGAGGTTTCACGACAACCTCGTTCAGGAGCACATTATCCGGAGCTAACTTAACGTTCACTGTCTGATTGTTGGAACCGACTCGAACCGTTTTACTGATATAACCTACAGCGGAGAACACCAGTGTCCCTCCGTTTCTGCGGGCTTCAAGACTGTATTCTCCGTCAATATTGGTGATAGTACCCATATCTCTCTTTTCTTGGTAGTAAACAGAGATATACATCAATGGCTCGTGGGTAACCGAATCAGTGACTACCCCTTTAATTTGCTGCGCAAAAGCATTGGAAGCTACCAATACGAGTAAGAACAGTATAAGTATTTTGTTATATCGTTGTATCATAACGTTTGTAGTAGGGCTGCAAAGTTAACAAATAACTCTAAGGATAACAGAATATATAACTTTTTTTACCCATCGTTTTTGGTTGTTTACAAGCATATATCGCCCGGTAATCCAAGGAATATTCCTTTGTTAATCCTTTTGATAAGGCTGTTTCAGTACTTTGTTCTCCCGGTCCCGATATTTGAAACCTTTGCTCTCGTTGTAGGGCACTTTTTGTTTCGACACTTGACACTTTTTGTTTCCCGGCATGAAACTGTTGGTTTCTCGGTGTGAAACACTTTGTTTCCCGGTGTGAAACTATTAGTTTCAAGGCGTGAAACTAACAGTCCCATGCCGGGAAACGGAATGGAACATGCCGGGTAAATGTTATTTGCTCGTAAGTATCTGTACAATACGCTCTGCGGTACGTCCGTCCCAACGTTCGGGAAGTTCGCCACGTTTCCATTCACCGTGCATCAGTGTATCCATTGTTTTGGCAAGCAGAGCAGGATCTTCTCCGACAAGTTCGTTGGTTCCCATGCGCCACGTTTCCGGATGTTCGGCATACGTGTTGAGCGTGATACAAGGAATACCCAGGAAGGTCGCTTCTTCGGCTACGTTTCCTGAATCTGTTATGATTCCTTTTGCCTTGTTTATCAGATAACCGAAGAACAGGTAATTCTGCGGAGGCATTATGTGGAGGTTCGGAGCTTCGATGCCTAATTCTTTGATGGCATTTCGTACGTATGTGTGCAGCGGTGCTACGATAGGCATACCGGCAGATTTTTCAATGATTGTTTTCAGCAACTGACGCAGATTCTCTTTGTTGTTTAGCAATACGCGACGGTTGAGGGTGAGCAAGAGATAATTTCCCTCTTGCAGCCCCAATACGGAAAACCATATAGGTTTGAGCAAACGGTTCCGGTTGTAGCGGATGGCATCAATCAGAATGTTGCCTACATAATATACGTTTTCGCTTTCTGTTCCCGTCTGGTTCAGGTTACGGTTGGCAACCATGCCGGCTGTGAACAGATAGTCGGATAGTCCGTCTGTAATCATGCGGTTGACTTCTTTTGGCATTTTCATATCGAAAGAACGGGTTCCGGCTACGAGATGTGCTACCTTGATACCTTGTTTCTTGGCAACGATGGCACAACTCATGGTTGCGGTCAAGTCGTCTACCACAAGGACTACGTGTGCCGGATTCTCCGTCAGCTCCTGTTCGAAGGCTACCATGATTCCGGCTGTCAAACTCGTTGGATTACTACTTTCCACTCCCAGATAAACATCAGGAGCTTTCATGTCGAGGTCCGAAAAGAGAGAAGCATCCAGACTTGTATCGTCTTTCCTTCCTGTATATACCAGTCGGTAAGAGATACTTTTACCCAGCGCCCGTGCGGCTTCAATAGCGCGTGTAATGGGAGCTATCTTCATAAAATTGGGGCGTGCCCCCGCAACAATTGTTATTTTCATATTGTTTCTATCTTATTCGGTTTAATTCGTGAAGCAAAAGTACATTTTCTTACGGAATTTATTCGTTACTTTGCATACAAAATAACAAATATATGCCCACATTCGTTCAAATTCTTGATTTTATAGGCACATTTGCCTTTGCTATTAGTGGTATCCGGCTAGCTTCGGCGAAACGTTTCGACTGGTTCGGTGCTTATGTGGTAGGACTTGCTACGGCTATCGGTGGCGGTACCATCCGTGATGTCCTGCTTGACGTGACACCGGGATGGATGACTGACCCTATCTATCTGATTTGTACGGGACTGGCTTTGCTGTGGGTAATCTGTTTCGGACGTTGGCTCATCCGGCTCAATAATACTTTCTTTATTTTCGATACCATTGGCTTGGCATTGTTTACCGTGGTAGGTGTAGGCAAGAGCATTGCTTTAGGTTATCCTTTCTGGGTGGCTATTATCATGGGTAGCATTACAGGAGCAGCCGGTGGAGTGATTCGTGACGTATTTATCAATGAAATACCTCTTATCTTCCGAAAAGAAATTTATGCAATGGCCTGCGTTGTAGGCGGTATTGCATACTGGCTGTGCGACGTTGCAGGTCTGGAATCATACGCCTGTCAGTTGATTGGCGGACTGGCGGTATTCCTGACCCGCATCTTAGCTGTCAAATATCACATTTGCCTACCTATATTAAAAGGTAGTGAAGAGCCGGAAGAATAAGGACGGCATTATTTTTCCTCTTTTATATCCAGTTCTCCCTGAAAACTAATGGACTGCCGGTTTTGCATATTGACATCAATACTTGCCGAACCATTGGGAAATACTTTGGCTCTGAATTCATATCTGTCTTCAGGATTACGTGCGACGAACTTGATAACGGCATTCCCTTTTTTATCCATTTCCACATTATATTCTTTGAGGATGGCTTTGAAGTTAAGTCCGTCACCTCCGCCATACGGGATGCTATAGGCCCGTCCATAATAAGGCAAGTAAGAAATAACCGAATCATTTCTGATTGTCAGTGAGTAGGAAGATGTCAAAGGGATGGAGCGTCCGCGCATCGGCATGGCAGTGTTGACATCTATCTTATAATTTTCAGATTCAATTAGTTTCATTACTGCTTCTTTCTTCTGTTCCTTCTTTTCCTTTTTACTTTGTTGAGCCGAAAGGGTAGGGATGCCCACTAGCAAGGCTAGTAACAGCATAAAGATTTGCTTCTTCGTTCTCATATCAGTTTGCATTTAGGTTGATGTATATATGTATAACAATCAAATATACTAAAAAGACAGGGATACTTCTGTTTCTTTTAATGAAAATTAAACAGAACCCCCTGTTATTTATGAGTTTAGCCCGATTTAGAACTGTTCCAGTATTTCGATTCGTTTTTCGATGGGAGGATGAGTGGCAAACAATCCGCTAAGTCCGCTGAATATACTTTTAGATGCCTTTTGGGGGTTCTGAATAAATAATTGTGCCACGTCTTTCCTTTCTACTGCTTCGATAGCGGGATCTGCTGATATTTTGCGGAGAGCGTTGGCCAGTGCCAACGGATTCTTCGTCATTTCTGCCGAACCTGCATCTGCCATATATTCGCGTTTGCGTGAGATGGCAAAACGCATCAGGCTTGCAAAAAGATAACCGATGGCGGCTATCACTAAAGCAATAAGAATAAAAAGAACCACACCGCCGCTACCTTTACTATTACTACGCACGCGTATGTGTGTAATGGCATAAAACGTGATTTCTGTCAGCATGGAGAAGATACCGACAAAAACAATGGAAATAATCAGCAGGCGTACATCGCGGTTGCGGATGTGACTTAGCTCGTGCGCGATGACTGCTTCCAGTTCCTCATCATTTAGTTTCCGGATGATGCCCTCCGAGAGAGTAACGGTGTATGTGCGTTCGTTGATACCGCTGGCAAATGCATTCAGGGAACTGTCATAGATGATATTGATTTTCGGCATTTTCATGCCTTGAGACATACAGAGGTTTTCCACCAGATTATAAACTCGTTTATTCTCCTGACGGTTCAGCGGCTTGGAGCCGGTGGCGGAATTGATAATGCTTGTGTTAGCCCAATAGGCAATCAGAAACCAGATTAATACAATCCCCATGGTATATGGTAACGAAGAGAAGAAGAAATGATTGACTATTGGCATCATTTCGACTTCCATATCCTCTTTATATCCCATAAAAGTCAGCAGGTAGCAGGCCAAATAGAGGAGTGCTGCCACGAGACAGGGAAACAGGAATAGTAGAAACGCAGAGCGCAGATTATTCCGGCTCTGCTGTGTTTGGATTCCGACGTATTGCATGCGTGTTCGACTTTTGTAATTGGATGGACGGTGTATATAAAGGTTTTAGAAACTAATTTTGGGTGCCTGCTCCAAATTCGCACGTTCGTTTTTCCCCAAGTCGAACATTATCTCTCTTTGGAATCCGGTCATTCCTGCTACGATATTTGACGGGAATGTCTGCACGGCGTTATTGTATTCTTTAGTGGCCGAGTTGAAGTAGCGGCGAACAGCAGCCAGTTTATTCTCTACGTCAGAAATTTCTTCCTGTAATTGCAGGAAATTCTGATTAGCTTTCAGATCGGGATAAGCCTCGAGAGTAATCTTCAATCCAGCAAGAGCAGAGCTTAACTGGTTTTCGGCAGCTATCTTATCATCAATCGTTTTTGCGCCAACTGCACCGTTACGTGCCTGAATCACTCGATCGAGCGTTTCCTTTTCATGTGCGGCATATCCTTTCACGGTGTCTACCAGTTGGGGAATGAGATCATGGCGTTGTTTCAACTGTACATCGATGTCGGCGAACGCATTTTCACGATTGTTTCTCAATTTCACTAATGAGTTGTACATGGAAGCAAAGATGATGCCCAGTAATACAATAATCCCTACAATAATAAGTATGGTCATAGCTTTTTGTTTTATTTAATAATATAAAATCAAAAGTAATCTATTTGGTTCTTTTAACCAAGCAGTAGGGGATAAATTTCGCAAATACCACCTAAAAACTATCAGAAAGCACCTAAAATCTGTCATTTGATAGAATTAACCCCCAAGAAATGACAAATTTTCCCCTGCTGGATACACAAAATACCTTTAAACTTGCAAATGTCGAGAAAAAACGAATATTAACCATAAAACCATTAAAGTATGAAAAGTTTAAGTTTCAGAAAAGATTTAATTGGAGTACAGGAAGAGTTGCTTCGTTTTGCTTATAAATTAACGGCCAACCGTGAAGAAGCAAATGATTTATTGCAGGAAACATCTTTAAAAGCATTAGACAATGAAGAGAAATATGTTCCGGACACAAATTTCAAAGGATGGATGTACACAATCATGCGTAACATCTTTATTAATAACTACCGTAAAATAGTACGCGATCAGACCTTTGTTGATACCACCGATAATTATTATCACTTAAATCTGCCACAAGATTCAGGATTTGAAAGTACCGAAGGTGCTTACGACTTGAAAGAGATGCATCGCATCGTCAACGCACTCCCCCGGGAGTATAAGATTCCTTTCTCCATGCACGTATCAGGTTTCAAATACCGTGAGATTGCAGAGAAATTAGGATTGCCATTAGGTACAGTGAAGAGCCGCATATTCTTCACACGTCAACGTTTACAACAAGAGTTGAAAGATTTTGTATAAATGAGGATAACGCATACAAACAAGCTTATAAGCAAAAGGAGCAAGGGGATAGATCCTCGTTGCTCCTTTCTTTTTATTTATGATTCAATTATCACTTGCCTTTCTTGTTTTTGCTTTTTTTCTTTTCTACGGCTTTTTCTTCAGATGGAAATTTAGGAACCAGATTCATCAGCCGTAATATCTGATTTTGTCGTTTTAATATGTATGACGAAGGTTTCGCCGAGTTAAACCGTATCGGATTGGGCAGAGTAGCGGCGATAAGTGCGCATTGTCCCCGGGTCAACTGGGCAGCTGTTGTTCCGAATTTGACCTTTGCGGTAGCTTGCGCGCCGTAGATGCCATTTCCCATTTCTATAGAGTTGAGATAGACTTCCATGATTCGTTCTTTCGACCAGAACAGTTCGATGAGAAACGTAAAGTAGACTTCGAGTCCCTTGCGTACCCACGAAGATTGCGGCCATAAGAACACATTCTTGGCTGTCTGCTGACTAATGGTACTTGCTCCGCGTTTCCGTTTGCGTGTTTCGTTCTCTTTCATCGCTTTCTTGATTTCTACAAGATCGAATCCGTTGTGTTCGGCAAAACGGTTGTCTTCGGAGGCTATGACCGCCATCGGCAGGTTGGGAGATATCTTATCAAAAGAAACCCACGTGTGCTTCCACGTGGGTTTATCTCCTGAAAAAATCTGCTGAACACTTCGGATAACCATCAACGGAGTGACATAAACCGGCATAAACCGATACACAATCACTGCCAACAGAGTGGATGCAAAGAAGAAAATCAGCAGGTTGCGCGTATAGCGCAGAATTTTTTTAATTAGCAGCTGCTTGTGCATCTTTAATCATTTGTTCACTTGCGTACATGTATACTTCTACACGACGGTTTTGTTCGCGACCGGCAGCAGTATCATTGCTTGCAACGGGATCGCTTTCACCCATTCCCTGTACACTTTTGATCTGATTGGTGGAAACACCACAACTCAACAAATAACTAGACACGCTCTGTGCACGTTCTTGTGACAAGTTCAGATTTTTCTGCTGGCTTTGTGCGGCAGTGCTGTTTTTCCAGCCCTGGTTGTCAGTGTATCCGTAGATAGACACGTCCATATCCCGGTTCTGATTGAGCACATTGTTGGCAAACTTGCTTAAAGCAGATTTAGCAGCAGCACTTAGATTTGCATTACCGGTAGTGAAAAGAATACCCGAGTCGAATGTTACTTTCACGGCTTGCAATCCGTTGTTGTCTGTTATCTGTTCTACTTGTGCGCCTTCAATTTGTTTTGCTTCTGCTGCTGCTTTGTCCATCTTCTTACCGATAAGAGCACCCGTACCTGCACCTACTGCCGTACCGATAGCAGCACCAATAGCGGCACCTTTACCTTTACCGATAACACCTCCCAGGATTGCACCCAGTGCAGCACCCGAACCACCACCGATAGCAGCACCTTTACCAGTGTTGTTCATACTTCCACAGCTACCAAATATCATGGCAATACTCATGAAGAGAACCATAAATTTCATCTTGTTCATAATGTTGATGTTTTTTTTAATTGGTTTATAAATAATGTTTTTATACGAATCGCTTCGTATTATAAATAACAATGCAAAGATACATATTATTTGGCAAGCATGTACTTTTTAAGTTAAAATAACTCGGATGAATCCCTTTGTTTGTTAATAAAGGAAAACGAACATTATCATTTTATCGTTGAAGGAATACTTAAGCACTTCTTTTTGATAATAATGAACCAACTCAAAAGAATTAAACCTTTGGCAACGGTGGTGACGCAGACTGCCCACCAGATTCCTTCCACTCCCATACCCATCCGTACAAACAGGATAGCAAGCGGAATACGCATATAGTTGCAACTGATGCTGATAATGGCAGGGGGTATTGTGCGGCCGATGCCGTAGAAAACTCCCTGCATGGTGATTTCGAGCATCATAAAGAGCTGGGAATATCCGTCGATACGAAGGAATACACCTCCGGCTTCATAAGCAGCCTGTTCGGGCACGAATATGGCGAAAACTTCGTTTCCGAAGAAAACGAATAACAAAGTACAGAGTGTACCGAAGATTCCCGTCATCCATAGGGTAGTGTACCAGGATTTAAGTACCCGTTCGATTCGTCCGGCAGCATAGTTTTGGGCGATGAAGGCACTTAGTGCGGTGGAGAATCCCTGTGAGGTGTTCCAGGTAATTGCTTCGATTTGTCCCCCGGTGGTGAACGTCATTAAGCCGATGTGCCCTCCCTGTTCGGAAGCGGTGCGGCAGAGGAACATGTTGACGAAGGCAAACAATGTATTTAAAGTCGCTACGGGTAATCCAAGTTTAAGGATTCTCCGCGTGTACTTTTTCTTTAGCCGGGTGAAGAAAGGGAAACCGCCCAGCAGCGCATCCCTGCAACGCAACTGATAGACGAAAATCAGGAAAACACTTGCTTCTGCAATCCAGGTGGCGTACGCCGCACCGTTTGTTCCCAGTCCGAAACCGAATATAAAGAGTGGGTCCAGAACGATATTCAATATCAACCCTGTGCCACTGATAAAGAACGGGACTTTGCTGCGTCCTGCTGCATTATAAATTCCGGTGAAGGCAGCGGAAAGGAAAACGAAAGGTAATCCGGTAGAAACAATCCGCAGATATTGAATGGCATTGGCTGTGATATGTTCCTCAAGTTCATAAATACGTATGATAGGTTCTGCAAATATAAAAAGGAGTCCGCCCCAGCAAATGGAAATAATCAAAGCAATCGTAATATTATGAGACGCGAAGCTGCGGGCATCTTCCTGGCTTTGCGCACCGATGGATTGTCCGACACTCACTTCAGATCCTACCTTATTTAATAAGGAGATAGAACCGGACATCCAGGTCAGGATTCCGACAGAACCGATGGCGGCTACGGCTTCACTTCCCAGGCGTCCTACCCACGCCATATCTGTGAGGCTATATGCCATTTGGATAAACGACGTTGCCATGATCGGCATTGCCAGATTAAACAGTTGACGGTTGATAGGACCTTGTGTCAGATTCTTTATTCCTTGCATATAATTTTTCTAATCAAAATGGGCTGCAAAGATACGCAAAATTACTATCTTCGCGCATCTAATTATTCATTAATCAAAGTACATAGATACTATGAAACAGAAATTTTCTACTATTTTTATCTTGCTGCTTCTCTTTTTAGCAGGTTCACGAGTGGTAGCGCAAAATGCTCCGAAACCTTTTGATATTGAACAACCTTCACTTCGCGTATTCCTTCCTGCGCCAGAACTGGCTACAGGGCGTGCTGTGGTTGCGTGTCCGGGAGGTGGATATTCACATTTGGCATTCGAACACGAAGGCTGTGATTGGGCGCCCTATTTCAATAAACAAGGTATTGCATTGATTGTGCTAAAATACCGGATGCCGAACGGTGATCGTACATTACCCATTTCGGATGCTGAAGCAGCAATGAAATTGGTGCGTGACAGTGCCGATGTCTGGAATTTGAACCCGAATGACATTGGTATCATGGGCTCTTCTGCCGGTGGACATCTGGCTTCTACCATTGCCACTCATGCCAAGCCCGAACTTCGTCCGAACTTTCAGATTCTTTTCTATCCTGTGATTACGATGGATAAATCTTATACCCATAGGGGCTCTCACGACAACCTTTTGGGAAAAGATGCTTCTGCTGAATTGGAACTTGAGTATTCTAATGAAAAGCAAGTGACGAAAGATACACCGCGTGCTTTTATCGTATATAGTGATGATGATAAAGTCGTTCCGCCTGCTAACGGAGTTAATTATTATTTGGCGCTGAACAAGAACAATGTTCCTTCAGTGCTTCATATTTATCCTTCCGGTGGACATGGATGGGGAATTCGCGAGGGTTTCCTCTATAAGAATGAAATGTTGGACGAACTGACGTCTTGGCTCCGTAGTTTCAAAGTACCTCATAAAGATGCTATCCGTGTAGCTTGCATTGGAAATAGTATTACGTATGGAGCACGTATCAAGAATCGTGATCGTGACAGTTATCCGGCCGTGTTGAGCCGTATGTTGGGAGAGGCTTATTGGGTAAAGAACTTCGGAGTCAGTGCCCGCACTCTGCTGAACAAGGGCGATCATCCTTATATGAATGAAAAGGCTTATCAGGATGCGCTGGCTTTCAATCCTAATATCGTTGTTATCAAGTTGGGTACGAATGACAGTAAATCATTCAACTGGAAATATAAGGCCGACTTCACGAAAGATCTGCAAACAATGGTCGATGCTTTCAAAGCGCTGCCAGCTCAACCGAAGATTTATCTTTGTTATCCTTCTAAAGCCTATCAGACCGGTGATAATATCAACGATGATATCATCTCTAAACAAATCATTCCGATGATAAAGAAGGTTGCCAAGAAAAATAACTTGTCTGTCATCGATCTTCACGCAGCAATGGACGGAATGCCCCAATTGTTTCCGGATAAGATCCATCCGAATGAAGAAGGGGCTAAAGTGATGGCAAAAGCTGTTTATCAGTCCTTGAAAAAGTAAAATAAGGAACTTGACGATTGTAAAATTTCCGGTTGAAATAATCTCTTTTAGAGAAAATTTTAATCGGAAATTTTTTAGTTTAATCACAAATAATCTTCTTATAATATGCTAAAAAAGTGTCTTTCTGAAAGTTAGATATGTCGCTAATCTATATTTTTGCGCCCGAAAAATAATAAAATGATAAATAGCGTTATGAATAGACTACAAGATTTTACCTTTTTCTCGCAGTTGATGGCTAACGCTAATATGGGATGGTGGAAAGCCAATTTATCAACTGCGAATTATGAATGTTCTGACTTTATAGTAGAGTTATTAGGTCTGGATCAGACCGGAATTATTAGTTTTGAAGATTTCAATAAACGTATTCAGAAAGAGGAACAACTTTCTACAACTATTCATTCCTATGGTGTGTATCAACGGCCGGAGGTGGTGTATTTGCTTGATACGGTGAAAGGACCTGTTTGGGTACGTAGCAAGGTATGTTTTCAAGAAACGGATGAAAACGGAAACGAAATCATTTATGGTATATCCGAAGTGCAAGATGGTCCTGATATGGCATCTGCTTATCAAGCTTTGCAATACAGTGAGCGTCTCTTATCTAACATTTTCAAGTATTTGCCTATTGGTATCGAATTATACGATATGGATGGGGTATTGGTGGATTTGAACGATAAGGAATTGGAGATGTTTCATATAGAGAAGAAGGAAGATGTATTGGGTATCAATATTTTTGAGAACCCTATTTTCCCGAAAGAAATGAAAGAACGGCTGAAGAAAAATGAAGATGCCGACTTTACTTTCCGTTATGACTTCTCGAAGGTTGGTTCGTATTATCAGAATACCCAGAAACAGGGCACAATTGATTTAGTGACTAAAGTGACTACATTATATAATAGTGAGCATCAGCCAATAAACTATCTATTGATTAATGCGGATAAGACAGAAACAACAGTAGCCTATAATAAGATTCAGGAGTTTGAGGAGTTCTTTGAACTGGTCGGCGATTATGCCAAGGTCGGTTATGCCCACTTCAATGTTTTGAGTGGACACGGCTATGCTCAAAAAAGCTGGTACAGAAATGTGGGTGAAGCGTATGAAACTCCGTTGTCCGACATCTTTGGCACATACCGGCATTTCCACCCCGATGACCGTGCCTTGTTGATTCGTTTTCTGGACGACGCACGAAATGGACTTACCACCCAACTTAGCAAAGAGATGCGTGTCCTTAGGGAGGATGGCACATACACATGGACGCATGTCAATCTGTTAGTAAAGAAATATGCCCCGCAAGACCGGATTATCGAGATTATCAGCATCAATTATGATATCACAGAACTGAAAAGGACAGAAGAAATGCTTGTCAAGGCACGTGATAAAGCAGAAGCATCCGATCGGTTAAAGTCTGCTTTCCTGGCTAATATGAGTCACGAAATCCGTACTCCTTTAAATGCTATTGTCGGCTTTTCAAGCCTGTTGACTAGTACGGAAAATGCAGCGGAAAAGGAACTATATAATTCTCTGATTGGACATAACAACAAACTATTATTAAATCTGATTAATGATGTAATTGATCTTTCTAAAATAGAATCCGGTTATCTGGAATTGCGTCCGGACTGGGTTAATCTTACCGAGCTTCTTGACGAGAGTGTAGCGGAGTATGCTCATCAAGTACCATCCGGCGTTGAACTTCTGACTAACTATCCGGCACATGATTCTCTGGTAGAACTGGATAGCCTGCGTATCAAACAGATCTTGAGTAATTTTCTTTCGAATGCCTTAAAGAACACTACCACCGGACATGTGGAAGTCTTCTATGAGGTAGACCACCAATCTGTCAGAATCGGTGTTAAAGATACCGGTCGGGGCATCCCGCAGAATATGCTTGAAAAGATATTCGAAAGGTTTGAGAAGTTGGATTCCTTTGCTCAAGGGGCCGGTTTGGGTTTATCTATCTGCAAACTAATCGTTGAGAAGATGAACGGGCGGGTATTAGTTGATTCCCAACTGGGGATCGGTACTACTTTTGTAATCGAACTGCCGTGTCGTTCTATGCTTGTTGAGTAAGTATATGTGAAGAATCTTAAAAGAAAAATCCCTTGATAACGACTGATTATCAAGGGATTAATTTTGTTTTTGTGATCCGCCTGGGGCTCGAACCCAGGACCCCAACATTAAAAGTGTTGTGCTCTACCTGCTGAGCTAGCGAATCGGTCCTTCAGTGCTTTCTTTCGAATGCGGGTGCAAAGGTAGAACATTTTTTTATAACTCCAAAAGAATTCAAACATTTTTCTTATCTTTGTGCCATTATCAACAATATATAATCATACGTATGGCTGCTGACGATAAAAAAATTATCTTCTCGATGGTGGGAGTGAGCAAGGCTTTCACCCCCAATAAGAATGTGCTGAAAGACATTTACCTGTCGTTTTTCTATGGAGCGAAAATCGGTATTATCGGTTTGAACGGTTCCGGTAAATCAACGTTATTGAAGATCATCGCCGGTTTGGAGAAATCCTATCAGGGAGAAGTGGTGTTCTCTCCGGGATATTCCGTGGGTTACTTGGCACAGGAACCTTATTTAGACAACACAAAGACAGTAAAAGAAGTAGTAATGGAAGGCGTGCAACCCATTGTTGACGCACTGACAGAATACGAAGAAATCAATCAGAAGTTCGGTTTACCGGAGTACTACGAGGATCAGGATAAGATGGATGCTCTTTTTGCCCGTCAGGGCGAACTGCAAGATATCATTGATGCGACTGATGCATGGAATCTGGATAGCAAACTGGAGCGTGCGATGGATGCTCTCCGTTGTCCGCCTGAAGATCAGCCGGTAGAAAACCTGTCCGGAGGTGAACGTCGTCGGGTAGCTTTATGTCGTTTGTTGTTGCAGAAACCGGATGTGCTCTTGCTGGACGAACCTACCAACCACTTGGATGCAGAATCTATCGACTGGTTGGAACAACATCTTCAGCAATATGAAGGTACGGTTATTGCCGTGACGCACGACCGTTACTTCCTCGATCATGTTGCCGGATGGATTCTCGAACTAGACCGTGGTGAAGGTATTCCCTGGAAAGGTAACTACTCTTCCTGGCTGGAACAGAAGACAAAACGCATGGAAATGGAAGAAAAGACCGTCAGTAAACGTCGCAAAACACTGGAACGTGAGTTGGAATGGGTGCGCATGGCTCCGAAAGCCCGTCAGGCAAAGGGTAAGGCACGTCTTAACTCTTATGACAAGTTGCTGAATGAAGACGTGAAAGAGAAAGAAGAAAAACTTGAAATCTTCATTCCGAATGGTCCGCGTCTGGGTAATAAAGTCATTGAAGCGAAACAGGTGGCCAAAGCATACGGCGATAAACTATTGTTTGACGATTTGAACTTTATGCTTCCTCCTAATGGTATTGTTGGTGTGATCGGTCCCAATGGTGCGGGAAAAACGACACTGTTCCGTCTGATTATGGGATTGGAGACAGTAGATAAAGGAGAGTTTGAAGTAGGAGAGACTGTAAAGGTGGCGTATGTAGACCAGCAACACAGAGATATTGATCCGAATAAGAGTGTTTACCAAGTAATTTCCGGTGGCAATGAGTTGATCCGCATGGGAGGACGTGACATCAATGCGCGTGCATACCTTTCCCGTTTCAATTTCTCCGGAGGCGATCAGGAAAAACTTTGCGGTGTACTGTCCGGTGGTGAAAGAAACCGTTTACACTTGGCGATGGCTTTGAAAGAAGAAGGCAATGTACTGTTGCTCGATGAGCCTACCAATGATATTGACGTAAACACACTGCGTGCTTTGGAAGAAGGTCTGGAAGATTTTGCCGGCTGTGCCGTAGTTATCTCGCATGACCGTTGGTTCCTCGACCGTATCTGTACACACATTCTGGCTTTTGAAGGAGACTCCAATGTATTCTACTTCGAAGGGTCTTATTCAGAATACGAAGAAAACAAAATGAAACGTTTGGGAAATGAAGAGCCGAAGCGTGTTCGTTATAGAAAGTTAATGACTGACTAGTATAAAGTAATAGATTGAAGCATTTCTAATGCTTTCTGTTTCAAAATAAAAGGCTCTGCAAATATTGTAGAGCCTTTATCATTTTATAAGGTAGTGAAACGTTTATCTCTCTTAAAAAAATGTAGTATAATCGTAATGTAGTTCTAAATATTATTAATTATATTTGTGCACAGTTTTTAAAAGCAAACAATTTATATTAACTAATCAACTACATTTATGTTAAAGAGAATGCGATCTTTCTTAGTGCTAGTAATGTTATTTATTACCGTCACGATGAGCGCGCAGGTTACAACAGCCACGATGAGTGGTAAAGTGACCGCACAAGATGAACCAATCATTGGAGCAACAATCGTTGCGGTTCACGAACCATCAGGCACTCGTTATGGTACAGTGACTAACGTCAGTGGTCAATTTAATCTGCAGGGTATGCGTACCGGCGGCCCTTACAAAGTAGAAATTTCTTATGTTGGTTATCAAACAGCAATTTACAAGGGAATTAACCTTTCATTGGGAGAGAATTATGTTTTAAATGTTTCTTTAAAAGAAAGCTCTGAATTGTTAGATGAAATCGTAGTGACGGCTTCAAAAAACAGCAATATGAAGAGTGACCGTGCAGGCGCTATTACTAATATTGGAGAAGAGCAGATGGCTATGATCCCTACTGTTGGACGTAGTATGAATGATATTATGCGTTTAACTCCGCAAGGAGCTAATACAGGTAATGGTTTTGCCGTAGGTGGTGGTAATTACCGTCAGTCTTCTGTAACTGTCGACGGTGCTGCTTTCAGTAATTCATTTGGTATCGGTTCTAACTTGCCGGGCGGAGGTTCACCTATTTCTTTGGATGCATTGGAGCAAATAGCAGTATCTGTAACTCCGTTTGATGTTCGCCAAAGTGGATTCATTGGTGGGGCAATTAATGCTGTAACTAAAAGTGGTACAAATGATTTTTATGCAACGGCTTATACTTATTTAAATAATGAGAATTTGAATGGTGATAAGGTAGGTGATTTAGAGTTAATACGTGAGAAATCTCAAAAATACCTCTATGGTGCTAGTTTTGGAGGTGCAATCATAAAAAATAAGTTGTTCTTCTTTGTAAACGGTGAGTATGAAGATAATGTAACAGCTGGTCCTAAGAGCAGAGCTCGTTTAAGCGACAGTGATGATTGGGGATCTAATACAGCCAATGTGAATCGTCCTACAGTGGGAAAGATGGATGAGATTCGCAACTATTTTATAGACAAGTATGACTATGATCCGGGACGTTATCAGGGGTATTCTATCAAAACTCCGGCCTATAAAATTATGGCACGTTTGGACTGGAATATTAATGATAATAATAAATTGAATTTCCGTTTTACACGTGCTCATTCAAAAGACAATAGCGGTCCAACTTCTTCTGTATCTCCTTTCTATGCAACGGATATTTATGATGGTGGAGCAGCTGCTTCCAAAGGTTCTGGTAATGTAAATCATAATGCTGCTATGTATTTTGAAAATTCTCGTTATTTCAAAGAATACAATTTTACATCATATGCTTCAGAGTGGAACTCTAAATGGTTGGATGGTAGTTTGAATAATGTAACACGTGTTACTTATTCTTTCCAGGATGAGCCAAGAAGTTATGAGGGAGCGGCTGATTTTCCAACAATTGATATTTTGGAAGATGGTGCGGTATATGCACGTATCGGTCCTGATGTCTTTTCTCCGGGGAACTTAGCCCAAGCCAGAACATTTGTTCTTACAGATGAGTTGTCTTATACAGCAGGTATCCATAATTTATTGGCAGGTTTCCAGTTTGAATATAATAAAGCTACTAATGGTTTCCAGCAAGCAGGTAATGGATACTATGTGTATAATTCATGGGACAGCTTCGTAAATAATGAATATCCTAAGGCTTTTGCTATCACACACTCTAATGCAGCAGACTATAGCCAATTTAAGGCTGAAATGAAAACATTGCAATATTCATTGTATTTGCAAGATCAGATGAATATAAGTGAGAACTTTAAGTTGACTGCTGGTATTCGTTTTGAGATGCCTAAGTATCCTTCTTTGAAGAATAACTATAATGAAGATTTTGCAAGATGTGATTTTGGCGGAGTAAGCTATTCTACTGATCAAGTACCTTCTGCTAAGATTTCTGTGTCTCCACGTGTAGGATTCAACTGGGACATTACTGGTGAACGTAAATATGTTCTTCGTGGAGGTACTGGGCTTTATGTAGGTCGTTTACCATTTGTATGGTTAGTATCTGCAGTTGGTAATTCTAATGTTGGTCAGAATCAATATTATTATACTAAGGTAGCTGATGCAGCTTTGAAACCTCATTTTCAACCATCTGTATCAGGAGTTCTGAATGAGTTGTATCCGAATGGCAGAACTGTTGATATTAAATCTCCAAAGGATCCTACGATTATTGATAAGGATTTGAAGATGCCGTCTACATGGAAAACTTCATTAGCTTTTGATGCTAAACTTCCGGGAGATATTGACTTCTCGATAGAAGGTATCTTTAATAAAGATATCAATCCTGCCGTTATTTCTAATAAAGCTATTAAACCTTCAGAAACTACAATCACTTTTAATCCAAATGATACACGTGATTCATATGGCAAATACTCTGACGCTTCATGGACGAATAATAGGAATAATCAGAATGTATTCTATATAGAAAATGGTGGTCATAAAGCCTATTATTATTCTATTACAGCTCAATTGGCGAAATCTTTTGATTTTGGTTTGTATTTGTCTGCTGCATATACACATTCGAAGGCTAAGGCATATAGTGATGGCATTGGCGATCAGGTAACTTCTGCATATAGGACAAACACTTATTCTGTGGGTGGTATTAATGAACATGAAACAGGTTATGGTACTTATGTTTCTCCTCATCGTGTTGTGGCTTCAGCTGGTTATCGTTTAGAGTATGCTAAGAGATTTGCTTCTTCATTATCATTCATTTATGAGGGAATGAATATGGGATATGCTGGTGGCTATGGTTATGCTCGTTATTCTTATACATTTGCCGGTAATATTGTAGGTGATGGTGGAGCCAACAACTTATTATATATTCCTGCTTCAAGAGAGGAGCTAAATAGTTGGACTTTTGCAGAAAAAACATATAATAGTGTAAATAGAACATATGATGATTATAAATTAGATGGTCAGATTTATACTGCAGATCAGCAGAAAGATGACTTTTGGGCATATATCAATCAGGATAGTTATTTGAAGAAGCACAAAGGTGAATATGTAGATCGTGGTGGAGTTGTTATGCCTTGGCATCATCAGTTGGATTTGAAATTTATGCAAGATTTCTATTTGAAAGTGGGTGGTAAGCGTCACACTCTTCAATTTGGTGTTGATATTAAGAATTTCTTGAATTTATTAAATTCAGATTGGGGGTTGTATAAGACTGTAAATAATACTAATCTTTTAGCTTACGATAATGGTAATAATGGGTCTAACGGCATTGAAAGTAAAGGTTATACATTCCAGAAGAGTAGCGGGAAAAGATTGACTGAAACGTATACAAAGTATAAAGATTTTAGATCTACTTACTCTGTTCAGTTTAGTCTTCGTTATATATTCCATTAATTCGATAAAATCTCAAAATAATGAAAGGTTGTCTCGTTTGTTCGGGACAGCCTTTTTTATTATCAGTAAGATTTTGATATAAACGGAATATCTTTAAGGATATGATTATTAGCTTATCATCCTCTTACTCTTTTATAACTTCACCCTCATCACCACCGGATTATGATCGCTATAAGTAAGATCCGGCGAGAAGTAATCCGTACTATTCAGTTCCGGTGAATGGAGAATATAGTCGATTCTTAACAGATGCTTGAAGAACTTGAAAGTATACATATACCCATGACCACTCGTCTGAAAACCATCCTGCAACTTATCACCTTTTACAGTGTGATAAACATACGAAGACGGCAGAGAGTTAAAGTCACCGCAGATGATAGTAGGATAGGGAGAGGCAGCTATCAGTTGCTTTAGAGTATTAGCTTGTACGGCACGTTTCCGGAAATTCTCATGTAATCCGTCAATCAATCCCAAAGCAGCACGTTCCACCCTTTGAGAATCATCCGTGCGGAGTCCCTTTTCCAGTTTGCGCTTGTTCTGGCTCACTTCCGTTGTTTGGAGATGATTGTTGAACAGGCGGATGATACGGCCATTAATCTCAATATCACACCAGAGACTGCAATTTTTCGAATCAGGATAGACGATAAGATTCTCCTCCTTGATGGGGTAACGGCTGAAAACAGCCAGCTGCAACAAATGTTTTCCCTCGGGAGAAATAGGGATATAATAATACGGCCAATCAGAAAGAACCGCAGCTATACTGTCTACACCAAACTCATCATTAATGCCAAACTCCTGAAAACAGAGAATATCTGCTTGCAGATTTCTCATGTAAGAGGCTATCTCTTTGCATGAATAACCGGTATGCTCATGATTAAAAGCGTCAACATTGTAAGTAGCAACAGTTAAAATACCAGGAGTATACGCGTTCATTTTGACCATTGGAGCCGAAGCCGGGCTGAAAAAAGGAGATTGAATCACACAACTAATATAGCTCCAGTTACTGAATATAGCAATCAGAGGGATGAAAACCCAACACCGCCAACGGATCGTCCAGTAGATGACAGAAGCAAGATTAGCCAACAAAAGTATCGGTAACATCAAACCGATGAAAGGCATAAATTTGAAACTATCCGGTGCGGCATTACCTACGAAGGCGCCCGCAATGGTAACTCCTGCCAAAATACTGGTCAGCACGATGGATATGTAATAAAACAGTCTGTAAAAGGCTTTCATCTAATCTAAGTTATTGGGTGATTATATCACTATTAAAGCGTTTTCTATACAATATGTACTCTATAATATGTGCCCTTTTACGGAGGCGACAACCATTTATGAATCATAGCTTTCAGCTTATCATCCGCTATCGGTTTAGCTATAAAATCATTGCATCCGGCCTCCTTCGCCGCTTTCCGGTCCTGCTCATAAGCAAAGGCACTTTGAGCAATGATAGGAACAGTGGCAGACAGCTCCCGAATGATTTTCGTTGCCTCCAATCCATCCAAATTCGGCATTTTAATATCCATCAGGATAAGATCGGGTTTCACCTCATCGAACATCGTGACAACCTCCATTCCGTCATGCGCACGAATAATCCGGTGCTCCTTACCTAAGATAGCCTCCAATAAATCAAAGTTACTGTCCGTATCTTCGGCAACCAAAATACAAGCATGCCGTGTATTTACAGCACTGCTCATACCTCCGCTTGTCTCATCATCATTCTTTTTCTCCGAATCTACACTCACGGATTCTGCAACCGTATACGGCAAAGTAAATGTAAACGTCGTTCCCTTACCAAATTCGGAGCTGACGGAAATCTTGCCCCCGAGCCGTTCAACGATAGACTTACAGATAGATAATCCCAACCCAGTGCCCTGTGCATGATTGTTCAGCTTGGCAAAACGTTCGAACACACGACCCACTTTCTCCGGCTCAATTCCTGTTCCGGTATCCGTTACGTGGAAAACAATCTGGTTATCCACCAGCTTATAACCATAACTGATACTTCCTTCTTTCGTAAACTTAACAGCATTCCCAATCAGATTCGAAATCACCTGGAATACCCGATTCTTGTCCGTTTCAATCATCAGACTCTCGTCCGAAGACTCATAGACAAGGCTTACTCCCTGCGGAGTACGGAATATATGAGCATCGTACACTTCCCGGCAGAGATTATGGAGACTAGCCGGTCCGAAGGAAAACTCGATAGTTCCCGATTCAATCTTCGAGAGATCGAGAATCTCGTTGATAAGTTGCAAAAGACGCTCGTTGTTCGCGTTTACGATGTTGTAGTACGTCTTTCGTTCTTCCGCATCATCACTTTCGGCAATGAGATGCGAGAACCCCACAATAGCATTCAGCGGAGTACGTATCTCATGACTCATATTGGCAAGGAAAGCTGATTTCAAACTATCAGACATTTCCGCCTTTTCCTTCGAAGACAGTAGCTCCCGCTTCATCATTTCCAGTTCCGTGACATCCCATTCGATGCTGACGATGATAGGCGAAGACAGTTCGTCCCCATCCACCCGGATTTTCCGCTTGTCAAGGATAATCAGGTTTCCGTTCCGATCCTTTCCTTCCACCGTCCAGTGCATACCTTTTCCACTGGTGGCCACTTGAATATCCTCCTGTCTCTTCTTCTCGGCCACGATAGGCGGATAGAAATCGAAGTCATTCTTACCGACAGGATCGTTCTTGTAAAGATCGCGGTTATAAGCCTCCCGATTTCGATAAATGTACCGGAAATCATTGTTGATCTCCTTCACAACAATCCCCGCGGGGAGATTATTGATTGTCGTATCCATGATTTGATTGAGCCGTTTGATTTGGGCTTCGTATCGAATCCTCTCGGAAATATCATGAGCAAACGACCAGTAACTTTCTTCTCCGGAGTCATTGGTGACGTTGTACATCGTACCTTCGTAAGCCAATATACCTTTATTGATTTTCGATGGATGATGAGCCACAAAGTTACTGCTGCCACCGTGTATGACATCTTTACAACGTTCGTCCCAAGCCTCTTGCGTAGGCATATCTGCGGCGACATTGTAGATTTTCAACTGACTGATATCCTCACTTTCGGGAATACCGTGATTGTGCAGGAAACGACGATTGGCGAAGATAATCGTGCCATCGGGTCTGGCGGCAAAGATACTCTCTTTGGCGTTGTTGATAGCGTGCGTCAACGTATTGATGTCATTTCTGCGATGCTGTATGTCCGTAATATTCTGAATATACCCCTCGATGTTGAAACTGCCGTCGGGGCGCTCTTCACGCAAATAAGTCTGGATACGCATATAGAAGATTTCCCCGTTCAGTCGGACGCGATAGCTGATGCTCTCCATGTTGAGCTCCCTTTCGTTCACCCGACACCATTCCCTGAAACTCTGACGGTCTTCTTCTACAATCAGTTCCACATATTTTTCAATGGCGAGATTCTGCACACTTTCCTCACACAAAACGCCTGTATAACCCAAATAATGGAAAATATTCTGATTCGTATTGTACGCCCATTGTCCTATCTGGGCTACCTTTTGGATGGCCCGCAGGGTGAGATTTGCTTGTTCCAACCGTCTTTTTACATTGCTTCTTTGCGTGATGTCGCGATATTGGCAAAGCACCATGCCATCATACGGAAACATGAGGCATTTGAAGTAGAAAATTTCGTCATTCAGCACCAGCTTGAAGTTCTTGCTGATGCTACGCTGCTCTTCGAGCACAATCTGAAAGATGGGCATCACCCTCTCTCTTGTATATTCCGGTAAAAGCTCAAATATATTTTTTCCTAAAAGTATATCCTCTTGCAGAAACCATAGATCACAATGAGGCTCAATGTCTACGCAGACGCCATGCCTGTCAACCAATAGCATTGTATCTGCCGTCAGTTTCAATATTCTTTGTGCGTTATTCGCATCATGTAATATTCTGTCCATGTCTGTTCTTTATTAGATAATAGAGACTTATGTCTCCTATAAGGATAACAAAAGATTATGGCATTTGTTCTTACTTTTCGGCGCGCTTCGCCTTTTCCCAAGCTCCGCTTCCTTTTTTCTTCTTGAGATAGCGGATGCCTTTCAGCACATTGACATTCATAAATAAAAAGTAGTAGGGGATAAAGAGCAACTTGTTTTTTATCTGTTTCGTAGATAGGTAATATCCCCAATATCCCAACCCGTAAAAAAGAACCTGCATGGCAAGCAGCACTCCGTAAAATATCGTGGAACCACCCAACAGCAGAATCGCAATATTCAGCGGGAAGAGCGCAAACAACAGGAACGGAGTAATAGACCATCGCAATACCCGGTGCGACGTATATTGAAAGCTAAGTATCCCGTAACGGAAAGGATTCAGCAACGGACGAAGCCGCCAGATAGACTGCAATCCTCCCGCAGCGATGCGCACTTTTCGTTTTTCTTCTTCGCGCATATCTGCCGAACCACTTTCGATGGCATAAGCATTCGTACAATAAGCGATGGTGTAACCTTTCATTGTGATCCGGAGTGAAAGAATAAAATCGTCGAGCAACGTATCCGGTTCCATCGCTTCGAACAGTTCGTTACGCACGGCAAACAGTTCGCCTGCTGCTCCTACGGCCGAGTAGAGCCGTGCATCAAGTGCTTTCAGGGTTGATTCGTATTTCCAGTAAATACCTTCACCACCGGCAGCCGCCCCGTCTTTGGTCTGCACGGCAATCCGTTTTTCACCAGCCACGCAGCCCACTTTCGGATCCTGGAAAGCAAGCACAATTTCCCGTATTGCCTCCCGGTTCACCATCGTGTTGGCATCCGTAAAAACAACGAGCGGAGTGTCCACCAACGTCATTCCACGTGTCATTGCAGCCGTCTTACCTTGCCGGAGCGGTTGGAAATGTACGGTCGCTTTCCCCTGCCAGCGCGTCTGCAATCGTTCGTTCGTACCGTCATTGCTTCCGTCCGTCACCCATACGATGTGCAGCTTGTCCGCAGGGTAATCCAGCTCAAGACTGTTTTCCATCTTCTCGTCCACTACATCTTCTTCGTTGAATGCCGTAATGAAGAGGGTAACTTCCGGCAGGTCTGCGTCCGATGCCGGCAACGAACGCTTCACAGGCTTCACGAAAAGCTCTTTCAACTTGACAAGAATATAAAGCACAATTCCGTAGCCCAAATAGGTGTAGAACACAACGAACAGGGCAAGCCAGAAAATAATTTCAAGACAAAGGGTCATGGTTTCGTTCATAATTATATTTGTTTATTACTTCTTCTTTTTCTTTCTCTACGTTCCATCTTTTTTATTCGTTTATGCCCAAATAGCTTAACAGTTCGTTTTGCGTCCGGCCATTTATTCGATTCGTTTCTTCAACTCCGTCTTTTTATCCGAATCTTTCAGCATATTCACAAAGTAGTTGGCGTCCGCTTTGGCAGAAACATCTGTCGGATTCGCTTCATATCGTTTCACGAAATTCTCGGCGTGTTCCGCCAGGTATTTTCGGCAGTCGATATTTAGCATGAAGAAATCTTTATGGTCACCATAAGAGAGTCCTGTAACATCTTCATTTGATTTTATGCTTTCAATGTCCTCCATTTTAAGCCCGAAAATATTTACAGTCACGGAAGGGTAATAGAAAGGAGCGGAGTCCTCTCCATTCAGATTTAGTGTCAGTTTCCACGTGTGCGTATTTACCTGTTTGATTTCCGGTTTGCTGTGCAAACGATAGTAATAATATTCATAATATTCTTCCTGGTTGGTAAACCACATAGAGTCGTCACCATCTCGTCCGTATGTGTCGTTGAGCCATTCCAAGAAGTTCACCCAACCGGTATCTGTATTATGGGCACCTATAGAAATAGCTGCCCGCTCTTCTTTTGGATTTTCCATTTCCTTGAGAATAGCCGCCTTAATCATATCCGGATTTGTCAGCCCGCTACCTTCGGGTGGGTCATAGAAAGCTCTTTCGATCACTACTTGTTCAATATCTCCGTTTTCTTGAAATGGATAGAGTTTTGTAGCTCCGCTTTGTGCACACAGGGTTCTGATTTTATCATATCTCAAAGCCGCTTTGATATAATTTTTATCTCCATTAGGCTCTGCCAGCATTTTACAAGTTCGATTATTCAGTTTCTCACGTATCATGCTTTGAGCAACAGGAAATTGTGCCAGCAACTTATCTTCTGTTTTATCTTCGTCAGGTAGATTCAAGTCATGGAAAGCGATGCTTACTCCGTAATTCATCATTTCCTGCAAGTTGCCCCATACTAACATTGTCTTTTTATAAAAGCGGAAATAATCTCTTGTATATCCATTTTGTACCCATGTTTGTGTGTTCATTAAATCATCATCGGCAGCCACGGTAGTTCCGAAAGAGAAACGTACTTCCTGTCCGGTACCATTGGTGGTAGCTAATGTTTTTCCTAATGAATAATAATCAGGAGGCAAATCACCGTTTTGCAGATGAGCCAGATCGCAGTAGTAAATATAAGATAAAGGTTTGCCATGAATGGCAGCCCATGTATATGAAAAGGCTGAATGCATACAGTCGTCCTGTGTCATCAGAAACAGCCAATCTTTGTTATATTTCAATGTTGGTATTTCCGTATACAGATATCCTACCTGTCTGTCTGCTTTCAGGTGAATGGTTATTTCTATTTCTTTATCGGCTGTTTCATTACCGAACGGGTATATGAATTCCGTTTCGCAGATGACATCCCGCCTCTTTCCATTATCCTTGTTTTCATCCTCGTCTTTATCTCCTTGATATAGATTCAGTTTGCGGATACATCCCGACATAACTAAGCCAATAATTAAAAATAAAACGATACCGATATTGAGATTCTTGCACATAGGCTTTCCTTTCTTACTTCTTTTTTACTAGATTACTCTCCTCATCCTTATATTCCTTCTTTTGGGTGAACAGTCCTCCGATACCTTTTAATCTGCTGACAACACGCACCTTGAAACTATTGAACAAAGTTCCGTCGGCTCCCACCGTCCCATATCCGGTGACAGCACGCGCCCGTCTTTTCCGTACAAATGCAATCTTTCCGAATTGTTTGAGCTGCAAAGCCAGATATCCGTCTTCACCACGGATAATATCCGTGCGGATTCCCGTTTTCCTCGCACATTCCGTCCGGTAAGCAAATACCAGTCCGCGCACACTAAGCTCCGGACGCTTGAAAGACTGCAACCATAAATGCAAGTCGCGTGCAGCCTCATAGATTTTCAGCCCCATCCAAGAGTGATCCTTGTCGGGAATATAACTCCAAAGCGAGCTGACAGCCACTACACCCGGCTTTTCGAGCGCATCCACCATTGTTTCCACATACTTTGCCGGATACATCGTGTCAGAATCAATGTTGATATGATATTTTCCACGGGCATGGTTCAGTCCGCAAAGACGGGCAAAACCACAACTATGTTGCGTTTCCGTGAAATAAGGCACACCGCAAGCCTCGTAAATCTCCGCAGTGCGATCTTTCGATTCGTTGTCCACACCAATGATTTCTACAGGATATTTACATTTCATCTCGCTCAACGACCAGAGGCAGGCAAGCAGATGTTTTTCCTCATTGTATCCGATGAGTGATACAGTGACAAGCGGTTCGTTACTCTGCAATCCGGCCAGATTGCGGCGTACTTCCTCGATAACGGCTTGCGGAGCTTCCGCAAAAGGTTTCTCATAAACCTGTAAATACTTAGAATACCATTCCATAGATATTGAATGCTTTATTTGTTTTCATTAACCGGGATAATCAGGCTTTCAAATAGTTGTTTCCATTGTTCGGCAATATTTTCTATTCGGAAGCGCTGGACGTCCATACGCGCCTGCTGTCCCATTTTCTTACGTATATCTTCATTCTCTATTAAGTAAGAGATTTTCTCCGCCAGTTGTTCGATATTCCCGTCTTCTACCAGCAGACCGTCTTTTCCGTCGCTGATAATATCCCGCGGGCCGCAGGGACAGGTGAATGATACGGGCGGCACGCCACATGCCATTGCTTCTATAATAACCATTCCAAACCCTTCGAAACGTGATGAAAGGGCAAAAATTGAACTTTCACAGTACTTGTCGACAATATTGGAAACAGTAGGTTCCAATATACAACTGGCAGTGATTCCTAAAGAGTCAATTTGCTGTTGCAGTTGCTCACGCATACCGTCTCCGTAGATACGCAGTATCCAGTCGGGATGCTTTCTGGCAACGAGTTGCCAAGCCGGGATCAGGCGGTCGAATCCTTTCTGCGGAACATATCGCCCTACTGCTATTACCTGTTTATGGCTATTGTCAGATATTTGGTCGGGAAAAAAAGGAAGAGGGTTATGGATCACTTCAACATTATCCAGTTCCGTCCATTCCTGTGCATCCTCGTGGCTCAATACGATGAAACGTTTCAACTGGCGAAGTTGCCGGTATAACTGCTCTCTCCAATAATTGCTTACGATTGCCCGTAAGAATGCGGGCAGACGGCTGTTGCTGAAATCTCGGTAATTAGATTTGTTAAAGTGTATTTCACCCAACTTTGTGCTGCCGTCCGTCATCCGATTGATGAAATTGATGTCACGACGGAGCAGGGAGATAGTAATGTCCGGACGAATTTGGTGCAGACATTCGTTGAGTTTCTTTTTAAAACGTCCTTGTTTCGCAATATATTTAGGTAGTTTTTTATAGAATGACATTTCGTTCAATTCATCATAATCAATGTCAAGTTGATGAAGAGTGATGGACGGATGCAGTTCGTAGTACGGTTTCTTGCCCTTCCCGTCTGTGAGGATGATATGTATTTCATAACCAAACACTTCGGCGAAGTAATTTGCTTTCAGGGTCAATACTCGTTCCATGCCGCTAGGGTAGTAGAGGGCGGGGATGCAGTAGGCTATTTTCATGTTTATCAGAATATTGTTTGTTATTAATTGTGTTTTTGTTTATTTATCTTTGGTCTTTATGGCGTCGATCACTTTCTGCATTTGCGCCTTCCACGATAGCGGGCAGACCGATTCGCGTATCTCGGCAGGCGTCATTTTCAGCGTTTTCCGGAAGTCGATCAGTCCCTGAATATCCACCGGAGATTCGTCGGGTGCCACCTTCCATACATACGGCATGTGGTCGAAGTCGTCGTCGGTTTCCGAGTAAGTGAACGCGAAGCCACGTGCGGCATACTCGCGGTTTTTCAACGTTTTGATATACGTAATTCCGCTGCGGTGGCGTCCCAGGCTGCCAATGGCAAAATCAGCTTTTTCGAACATCGCATCCAGTTCGTCGCCATGCAAAGGACCATGCAGAAGAACATACGGTTCGAGATGGTTGTCACGGACAACAGGCAAGATCCCCGCCCGTTCCCGTTCGCCGGACAGCGGGCCTACAATATGGAAATATACTTTATATTCCGGATTGTTGCGGTAATAATCTGCCAATCCGCGCACAAGGCGGTCGAAGCCGTGCCAGTAGTGCACTTCCGCCACTCCGATCAAGTGCAACTCTTTCGAAGTGTCATTCTGCTGCTGCTTCATCGGAATCGCCTCAAAATCAATTCCGTTGGAGATGCGTATGGTGTTTCCGCCAAATATTTCTTCCGCATTGGAGAAAGTGACGATACCGTCCAGAGCCTTTGCGAGCTTGTGACGGAAACAGCGGTCGATGGCTAGATGAAATTTCATGGAACGGGTGACGTACTCCTGATCGTAAGGATAAGTAGGAATTTCCATCACCACTTTTGCGCCTGTACGTTTCAACGACTTCACCAGCCGGAGGGTGAACGGACTGGCATTGTGAAAAGAGCGCATATATACAAAGTCGATTCCTTCGTGGCGTGCATAGTCAAGAATAGGAGAGTAGTAGACACGTTTCCAAATCTTTGCGGCAAAGCCCGTGCCGAAATCAGCGATCACTTCGTCATCCACCATCCAACGCCGTTCGCCATAAGAGGTCACATCATAATGACACAAGCGAACATCCACTCCACAATCTTTGAGGGCTTTCACCTGATAACGTATCTTCTTACTAATTCCGTTGGCCTCATTGAAGCCGTGAAATATAAGGAAAAGAGCTTTCATTCTTATTTTCAGTATTCAATAATTGTTTATTCTGTTTTTTCTTTCTCAAACTGTTTTTTCTTCCTCAAACGATTTGGGCGATGATTTGTTTCCGGTATTCTTCTCCGGCATCCGCCACTTCGCTGCCAATGGCAGTTTCGTTGACATATTTTCGTTCCAGTTTCACTTTTTTATGAGCTCCCATCCGCCACCATTCATACTCTACGTCCACATGACCGACGTCGATGGCCTGATAGCCGGCTTTAAACAAATCGTAGGCCAACACTGTGGCTGCGGGGCCGAGGGCAATCAGAAACAAGGCTTCTTTTTCTACTTTGCAGGCCTCCTGCTTGATGTCTTCCAGGCGTTCGAATGCATCTCTGGGCGGACAAAGAATACGCCGGATGCTCCGGGCATTATCGAAAAGATCGTTGCCCACTCCGAGCCGGCTTTTCTCCCCTTCGATGAAGACGATGTCCCGGTTATCCCAAATGCCCTTCATGTCGTGAAACCATCGGGCGGAATCTTCTTTGCGGGCAAAATCCATATACGGACGGGTGACGAATGTATTATAATATTTTCGTCCCGCTACCAGCAAACGGTCCCACCAAGAACCGTACAGATAAAAATGAGTTCTCCAGAACCGGCGACTTTTGCGATTGTAGCGATACAAATCGCGGAATGCGTCGGAGATGCAGACAATATGTCCTTCTTCGTGACTTTGCAGCACTTCGGTCAGTCTTTTAGCCAATAACGGATCACCTTTCTGGAAACGGATTTCCTTGTCCGGACTGGTGAGCAACACTTCACCGTCGCCAAAACGGCTGACAGAGCAACGGTCGTCGATGATTTTACGTATCGTTTCGTCGATGGAAGCTACTTGCGGTATGATTTTTCTCTTTTTCCGCAAGACGATGTACCAGAAATTGTACCATTCCACAGTGCTACCATAACTTATTTTATAACGTAGCGTTATAAAAATGTCGCGTATATTCATAGCTATAGACTTTTTTTTCTTAACGACCGCACTTTACTGATCATGTCATACTCATGCGTCATCTGTATATAAATGCCAAAGATAATAAAACTAACGATACCTTTAGCAATAATTGTCACAAAAATGTTCATCCCTTCCAGCGCATACTGCATTGGAATGAGGACTAATGCTATCAAAATGCTAATCACCAACGGAGAAATAAGCTGACGGATGAACGGCCAGGCACTTTGCCGGAAGGTCACCCGGTACATCTGCCAATAACACTGTATGAAGTTGATGGTGAATGTCACCACAATGCAGCTGGCCACTGCTGTCAGGGTTCCGAAATGGAAGATGCCGAGCAAAATTCCCGCCACGTTGAACGCGGACGAAAACACTCCGCACACAAACAAACTTCGTGTATCGCCTGCCGCCTGAAAGATGGAGCCGGACGAAGAAAGTATAATCTGAATCCCTACGGAGAGCGACAGTATCCGGAACACGGGTACGGACGGCATCCATTGATCGCCGAAAATAATAAGCGTCACTTCCTCTGCCGTGAAGAAAAGCAGCACGCTAAGCGGCAGACCGATAAAGGCGAGGAAACGGACGATGCGTTCGTAGGAACTCAACAGTTTTCCCTTGTCATTCTGGAAATCGCTGAAAATAGGGTGCATCACCGGAGTGATTACCTGCGTGATATTCTGCAAGGGCAGCATCATCAAACGATACGACTTTTCGTAATATCCCAGATCGGACATACTCATATATTTACCAATCAGCAGTTTGTCCAGATTGCGGCTGAAATAGTTGATGACATTGAACAGGAATTGATAGGCGGAATAGGAAAATATTTTCCGGAGTACCCTCAATCCGAGTGTGAAACGCAACCGTTGCGGGTAACGCTGAAAGGAAATTACGAAGATCAGTACGCTGGATACGATTGGGTTGATAATCAATGCGTACAATCCTGCTCCGCAGAGGGCGGCGGTTACCGCGGCTGCACCTGCCGAAATCTGAATGACGAAGCTACGGATAGCAATGAATTTAAATTCTTTGTTCCGGTAGAACATGGCTCCCGGCACAATGGTGGCGGAGGCGAAGAACAGGTTGACGGACAGCAGTTGGCACAGGATGCGCAGGGTGTCGCTTTGGTAGTAATCGGCGATGATCCACGAAGAAGCGAAAAACAGGATGCTGATTCCGATGCCCGTCCATATAGTAAATGAGAAGATGTCCGACAAATCATCTTTAGTCAGCGATTTGTGCTGCACGATGGCGGGAGACACTCCCATGTCGGTGAGAAGATTGAAGAAGGCGATGATGACGGTGGCAACAGCTACGATGCCGAAGTCGTCCGGTGATAGCAGACGTGCGAGAATTCCTGCCACAACAAGGGATATGACGACGCCACTGTATTTGGCCAGCGCTGTGTAAAATACCCCCGAAAATAATTGACTCTTAATATTATTAGCCATTGATTGCTTGTTTATATGTTTGCGCGTATGCTTGTCCCACTTTGCGGATGCTCATGTTTTCCATACCGTATGCGTAATTCACTTCCCCTTGTCCCCATGCGGCAAGCCGGCGGGCTTCTTCGAGTGCTCGCAGGATGTCTTTCTTGTCGTCGGGATCGAAAGTCGGGTTACCGGTTTCGGAAAGCAGTTCGCCGATGTTTCCCACCTTGGGACCCACCACGACTTTGTGGTAGAGGAAGGCGAGGGGGACATTACCCGAATTCAGTATATCTTTCCGCTGGATGAATATCACGTCTGAAGCAGCCATATAGTAGGGCAGATCGCAGTTGTCTATCAGCTCGTCGTTGGCTCCCGCCTGTAGTTTATACATACGGTTGAGCAGCGGCATGAGCAGATAGTATCCGGCTTTTGAAATCCATCGTTTGATGATATTCCTGCCATAGCTGTTGCGTCTCGAAAAGGGGTAGAGGCGCGGAGCCAGCAGCATCTTGTGCTCCTCGTCCCAGGCGCGGAAAGCTCCGAGCACCATGCGTATTTCTTCACGGTTGCGGAATTTTCCGAAAGCCGTGACGATGAATGCATCTTGCGAGAGGTTGAGATACTGACGTGCACGCTCTACGCTGATATCTTCTTTATAGGTATACTGGTAAATGTGATGAGGGATGACAACATTCTGACTATCAGGATACTTCGTGAGAAATTCGTCCCGGCTAAACCGTCCCATGTGTACAACGATATCACTCTGCGATTCGATAATGTCATAGGCCCGGCTGATGATTCCGTTTGCGTAATGCGGACGGACATTGTGGCGTGTGTAGACAAAACGTGTTCCCCTCGAACGAAAAAAACTGATTCGCTCTTCCAGACACCTGATGATATCAGGATCGTTGCATGTCCATCCCACCACTTCTTCCGGCCACTGGAAATGTATGATATCATAATGCTTATCCGAGTCCCAAAACTCTTTTGTGGAACATCGCACGTCAATTCCAGCCATTCTGATAGCATCGCATAAGATAGGAACAAATAGATTGTCGGTTTCTCCGTTTTCTCTGAAAACGATCAGTGCTTTTATTGATGGGCTGTCTGTTTCGCTATCATTCATTTTTTAAGTTTTAAAGACTTTTATTACATTGCAAATGTAATAAAACTTATGATAAGTTTCTTCTTTTCTGTGTTTTAATTGCAGTTTAAGTTGCTATTTGAGGAAATCTGAAACAGGTCTAATGTTTTTATAAGCCGTTTTTCTTCTTGGGTATAAGGAATGTGGTTGCTTTCGATATATTGCTTGAGGAAGAGACAAGCATGTATGAAAATGTCTGCTTTCATATAGCTGGTGAAATTTATGTAACGGTAGTAGGAGGCTTCACTGATGTTGATATGCACGCAGAGGTCTACTGTGGCTAGCCGTGATGTTTTCAGGAGCTCTTTTATCAGCATTATTCTGTTCCGATAATGCTCGCTTACTATTTTATTTTCTTCTATTTCTTCCAACGTTTGGTTGCGTTTTGTGTCCATATTGTTTGGGATTATTGATAATTTTTGGCAAAGGTCTGATAAAAAATATATAATCCCCCTCTCATTTTTGCGATAGCTGGAATAAAATACATTTCGCACCTTTGCGCCCCGGAAGTATTAAATGTGGAATAATAAATGATAAATGAAAATGAAGAAAGATCAGTATTTCAATTTGGAGGTAAATTTGTTGAATGACGACAATATTGCCAGTATGATGTCGGAGATGAATGCCGCGGAAGCACTCGGAATTTACGTGATCTTGCTGTTGCATCTACGCACTAAAGATGCTTATGAGGCGTCGTGCAAACCGGTTTTACTGAAGGCCATGGCCCGGCGGTATGATGTGGATGAAGTAGCGGTGGAGCGGGTGCTTCGCGAATTCGATCTCTTCGAACTGGATGAGGAACGACAGATGTTTCGTTCTTCTTACTTGGATAGGGTGATGAAAAGCTTGGAAGAGAAGCGGAAAATGGACATCGAAAACGGTAAAAAAGGAGGGCGTCCGAAAAAGGTGGCAAAAAGTGCTGAAACGCCCGTCAGTAAAGGGAGAAAACCCACTGAAAACCAGAAGAGGAGAGAAGAGGAGAGTAAAGAAGAGGAGAGTAAAGGAAGTGTTTCTGTTGTAAACAATAATAGGAGTAATATAGAAACACCGTCGTCTCTTGTGAGCCGTTTGGCGGATGAAGGCAATCATTGTCCGTTACAACCCGTGTTGCCTTGGGAAAAGTTGGTGGACCAACTTTCTACTTTCCAGTCATATATGGAATTGGCCGGGCAGCATTCCGGTTTGGGAAAGCTTTTTGTAGACCATCAAAAACTTATTCTGGAAATCTTCAAAAAACATATCCGCCTTTATGACAAAGGAGGGGGACTGCTTTTCCCGGAGGACGTGAAACGGTATTTTTCAAATTATATCGCGGCCGGTTCCGTTACTTGCCGCACGTTGAGGGAAACCTTGCTGAAAGAGCTTGAGAATACGGTCGACAAGGATGTAAACCGCTTTGAAAGCGTCGTCGACGGGCGGCGAACGTATCTGGGACATCTTATTCCGGCTGATGCGCCGCCACGTCCCGATGCATCGGCGGTGTGGGATGATGTGAAGAAAAGATGGGCGCATTAATCCGGCAGATGACTGGCTTCGTCCGGCAGGTTGTTGATGTTCGTCCGGCAGGTAACGGAAGCTCGTCCGGCAGGTGGCAGACACTCGTCCGTCAGGTAAGTCCTCTGCGTGTGAATGATTATTTTAAACTATTTTTTAATTAGAAAAAAGGAAAAAATTATGAGAAATTTTGCCAACTATGATGTCGACATCCACGGTAAATCGAGTGGAGTGCTCAAGACGATTTGTAAAAAATGTCTTCCTACCCGCAAGAATAAGCGCGACCGTTCGCTACGTGTCAACGTCGACACGGGCCATTGTCACTGTTATCATTGTGGCGCTGATTTTTATGTTCCCGATGATGTGGAAGAGCGCAAGAATGCCGAACGTGCGGTAGCCCGCAAGCGTCGTGCGGCAGCCATTCCGCAGCATTTTCAGCGTCCGATGTTCGATGTTTCGAAAACCACGCTTTCCGAAGACACGGAGCGTTGGCTGGTGGAGACGCGTTGCATCCCGCAGTCCGTCATAGCTGCCCTACGCATCACCGAACAGGAAGAATTTATGCCGCAATCCGGCAAAAAGGAACGTTGCATCTGCTTCAACTATTTTGAAGGGGGGCAACTGATAAACACCAAATTTCGCGCTCTCCCGAAACTTTTCAAAATGGTGCAGGGTGCCGAACTGATTCCCTACAACATCGACTCCATTGTGGGGCAGACCTCCTGCATCATCCACGAGGGCGAACTGGATGCTGCTTCCTCCATCGCCGCCGGATTTCAAAGTGTCATCTCCGTGCCGGCCGGAGCCAATTCGAACCTCTCCTGGCTCGACCGTTTTATGGAGACGCACTTCGAGGACCTGAAAGAAATCATCATTGCCGTTGATGCCGATTCTGCCGGAATCCGGTTGCGCAATGAACTCATCAATCGGCTAGGGGCTGAACGCTGCCGGGTGGTGACTTACGGTCCGGAGTGTAAAGATGCCAACGAGCATCTCTGCAAATATGGTATCGCCAGTCTCCGTATCGCCATCGAACAGGCAGCAGAAGTTCCGCTCGAAGGTATCTTCACCGCTGCCGACTTGCATGACGATCTGCGGGCTCTTTTCGACAACGGCTTCGGTCCCGGAGCGGAAACGGGATGGGAGGAGATGGATAAGATCTGCACGTATGAACGTGGGCGAAGTGTCTACGTCACCGGAGTTCCCGGTGCAGGAAAATCCGAGTGGGTGGACGAATTGGTGTTGCGTCTCTGCCTGCGGCATCAATGGAAAATCGGGTTCTTTAGCCCGGAAAATACCCCTATCGTCTATCATCTCCGCAAACTGATTGAGAAACTCACCGGACACCGTTTTCAAAACGGCTGTGGCATGACGGAGGGACTCCTTGCGAACTCGGAAGATTTTCTGACTGAAAACGTCTCTCATATCTCTCTGAAAGGTAATGTTTCTCCGGATCGTGTACTGGCCAAGGCTCATGAACTCGTTGTCCGCCGCGGCTGCCGCATTATTGTCTTCGACCCGCTCAACCGTTTCGACCACAACCCGCAACCGGGACAGACGGAAACGCAATATATTTCCAACCTGTTGAATAAATTTACAGAATTTGCCGTGCAGCATAATTGCCTGCTCGTGGTTGTAGTCCATCCTCGTAAAATGAACCGTAATCCTGTCACGGGCATTACCCCTCGTGTGGAAATGTACGACATCAACGGCTCTGCCGATTTCTATAACAAAGCGGATTATGGTATCATTGTGGAACGTGACAAGGAGGTTGGTGTCACCCGCGTATATGTGGACAAGGTGAAATTCAAGCATCTTGGTGTCGGTGGAATGGCATCCTTTGTCTACGATCCCGTAAGCGGACGATACCTGCCCTGTGAAGAATCTCATGACCCTTCTCTCTCCGCTGACCTGCGTGTCCGAAATACGATGTTCGACAACTCCTGCTGGCTACCTGAAAAAGAACTGTTTTAGGGTATTAGGTATTAAG
The DNA here is from genome assembly GCF_019129155.2 of Bacteroides sp. MSK.18.37. Lineage (NCBI taxonomy): Bacteria > Pseudomonadati > Bacteroidota > Bacteroidia > Bacteroidales > Bacteroidaceae > Bacteroides > Bacteroides sp. MSK.18.37. Next base: position 5,813,462 of record NZ_JAHOIB020000001.1, read on the forward strand.
TAATACTTGACACTTAATACTTTAATTAGGGTTCTTGTAGCACTTCGATGATGAGCCTTACTTGTGCGGGAGTGTAGTATCTGGCGCGTGGATTCATGCCGGTGGCCAGGAGCCGTTCTTTTAGTCCGGGTGCAGCTTCAATCCATTCGTTGAATCGGTCTACTGCGCTTTGTTGCAGGATATTGGGGAGGTACAACAAGGCAAGTTCGCCTTTCCCATAGGTGCGGTATTGGAATGTTTTTTCTTCTTCTTGTTCGGGGAGAATCTTGTTTTTTGTTTTCATTTATAGTTGTGCTTTTAGGTTGTTGTATTTGAAGTAAAGTTACTCATTTTTAGTGGAATAGGCAAATTTTGAGAGCGGATGTTCGGGTGAATTCATAAAAGAATTCATAAAAGAATTGATACTAATAGAATACCGATTCTTGAAATTTATCGTATCTTTGTTTACGTTTCACGTTAAAAGCATAGAAAGAGGATGGAAGGAACATTCAGACGCTATCCGATAGGGATACAGAGTTTCGAGAGACTACGCAATGATAATTGTGTGTATATTGATAAGACAGAGTTGATTTATCGTTTGGCTAGTTCGGCTAAGGCTTGTTTTCTTAGCCGTCCCCGACGCTTTGGAAAGAGTCTGTTAGTTTCCACTCTTGCAGCCTATTTCTCTGGTAAAAAAGACCTGTTTAAGGGTCTGATGATGGAACAGTTGGAGAAAGACTGGACGGTTTATCCCGTGTTGCATATTGATTTCAGTATCAGTAAGTATATGAATGCGGGGATGCTGCGCTCCGCTATCAACAATCGCTTGGTGGAATGGGAACGAATTTACGGATGCGACACGAGCGAAGACACTTTCAGTCTCCGTCTGAAAGGTATTATCAAACGTGCTTACGAGCAGAGCGGGCGTCAGGTTGTGTTACTTGTAGACGAATATGATTCTCCTATGTTGGATAGCAACAACAATGAGGAGTTGCAAGCTGAAATACGTGGCATCATGCGCGACTTTTTCAGTCCGTTGAAAGCGCAGGGAGAATATCTTCGTTTTCTTTTTCTGACCGGTATCAGTAAATTTAGTCAGATGAGCATCTTTAGTGAATTGAACAATCTTCAGAACATAAGTATGCAAGATGCTTATAGTGCCATTTGCGGTATAACGGAAAATGAATTGCGTACACAGTTGGAAGAAGATATAAGAAGGATGGCCGAGGCGAACGGTGAAACGTATGATGAGGCGTGTATGCATCTGAAGCAACAGTATGATGGGTATCATTTCAGTGAAAATAGTGAAGACATTTACAATCCGTTTAGTTTGTTTAATGCATTTGCTCAAAAGAAATATGCCAATTTCTGGTTCTCTACCGGTACTCCCACTTTCCTGATAGACATCTTGCAGCAAAGCGATTTCGATATTCGTCAACTGGATGGTGTTTCGGCGACTGCCGAGCAGTTTGATGCACCTACCAATGTCATTACAGACCCGCTTCCGGTACTTTACCAAAGCGGTTATCTCACTATCAAAGAGTATGACCGGGATTTTCAGATCTATACATTGGCTTATCCTAACAAAGAAGTTCGGAAAGGCTTTATCGAATCATTAATGCCGGCTTATGTGCATTTGCCTGCTCGCGAGAATACATTTTATGTAGTATCGTTTATCAAAGACTTACGGGTCGGCAATCTGGATCAATGTATGGAGCGGATCAAATCATTTTTCGCCTCTATCCCCAATGATATGAATAATAAGGAGGAGAAACACTATCAGACCATCTTCTACCTCCTGTTCCGGTTGATGGGGCAATATGTGGATGCAGAAGTAAAGAGCGCTGTTGGCAGGGCTGATGTTGTGATAAAGATGCAGGAGGCTATCTATGTATTCGAATTCAAAGTAGATGGTACTCCTGAAGAAGCGTTGGCACAGATCAATAGTAAGCAGTATGCGATTCCTTATCAGGCAGATCATCGGAAAGTCGTTAAAGTGGGAGTTAATTTCGACAGTAGTACGCGAACTATTGGAGAATGGGTCATTGAAAACTAGGGAATGATCTTACATATTCCTACATATTTCCACATATTCCGGTATAATTTGTATAATTCGGTGTAATCCGTTTTAATCCGGCATAATCCGGTGTAGTCCGGTGCAATCCGGCAAGTCGTCAACGTGTTGTCGTATCTTTGTTTCATCAACAGAAAGGGAGAATGTACTTCTTTTCGTAGAAACAAGTTATATTATGGCAACAGTTACAGTTGTGCGCTACAAGCGCAGAAAACGGCTCGGTGATGATAAATCACCGATGATGTACCTTCTCAAGCCCAAGGCTGGGGAGTCGAAAATCTATTCAATCGATTCACTGGCACAGGAAATCGAGTCTATCGGGTCGCTTTCGGTGGAAGACGTGTCGCATGTGATGAAATCCTTTGTCCGTGCGATGAAAAAAGTGCTTGTGGCAGGGAATAAGGTGAAAGTGGATGGACTGGGTATTTTTTATACCACGCTGACCTGTCCGGGTGTGGAACAGGAAAAGGATTGTACGGTGAAAAATATCACTCGCATCAATCTCCGTTTCAAAGTCGACAACTCATTGCGTCTTGCCAATGACAGCACGGCAACTACTCGTGGCGGGGATAATAACATGATGTTCGAATTGTATACGGAGAAGAAGTCCGCTGCCGGAGGAAACGGCGGTGACGGCTCCGATGATGATGGTAAAGGTGATGGGGGAGAACCCGGTGGTGGTAGCGGTGGTGGAGAAGCTCCGGATCCGGCAGCATAAACCGCTTTGATTGACTCTGTTCTCAATTTATTAATTTATCATCTCAATCTATTAAAATGTTAGATAAAATTATCGAAATCATCATGACGATTCTGCCTTTTCTGGGCAGTAGCCGCAAGAAGCGCCAGATGATGGCGCAAGAAGTGAAAGAGTTCAGTGAACTAGTGAAAGACCAGTATACTTTTCTGATGCAGCAGTTGGAGAAAGTGTTGAAGGATTATTTCGACCTTAGTTCGAAAGTGAAAGAGATGCACGCGGAGATTTTCTCGTTGAGAGGACAGCTGACGCAAGCTGCGGCTCTGCAGTGTAGCAGCAAGGAATGTGTGCAACGAGTACAGATGGTCACTGAAACGGAGGGATGAATTTATGCGAACCATCAATTTGATTGTGATCCACTGTTCCGCCACAAGGGCGGACAGGGATTTTACGGAAGATGATTTGGAAGTGTGCCACCGTCGGCGTGGTTTCAACGGGACGGGTTATCATTTTTATATCCGTAAAAATGGAGATATAAAGACCACCCGTGAGATTGAACGAATCGGTGCGCACGCAAAAGGACACAACCAGAACAGTATTGGCATTTGTTATGAGGGCGGACTTGACTGCCACGGTCATCCCGCCGATACCCGTACCGAATGGCAAGTTCATTCAATGCACGTACTGATTCTTACGCTCTTGCGTGATTATCCCGGCTGCCGGGTGTGCGGACATCGGGATTTGAGCCCCGATCTGAATGGAAACGGAGAGATTGAACCCGAAGAATGGATTAAGGCATGTCCGTGTTTCGAGGTGAAAGCCGAGTGGGATGGTTAGATAAAATCACCTTCGCTACAACTATCTGTGGCGAAGGTGATTTCGTTAAAAAGGGAAGTTTTGACACATTCTCTTTTTGATTTAGTTATTGCTTTTTGGTATTTTACTTGGCAAATTCTTTATATATTTTCAGCAGCGATTCTGCCGTATTCCGCCATGAAAACAACTGGCTACGTTGTATGCCATATTCCACTTGTTGCTGATAGAGTGTCTGGTCATTTTCCAGTTGCAGTATTTTTTTTGTAATATCATTGGAGTTGAACGGATCTGCCAGTAAAGCTCCCTCGCCTGCAATTTCGGGCATGGCTGATGTGTTTCCCGCAATGATGGGCGTTCCGCAAGCCATTGCCTCCAGCATCGGGATGCCGAAACTCTCGCGAAGCGATGGATAAAGGAATGCGAATGCACCGCAATAGAGTGCTGCAAGGTCGGTATTCGCAATGTATCCCGGAGCGTGGATATAACTCTTGATTTCTGTAATATTTTCTTCTTCCAATATCCGGTCGATAACATCTTCCTTGAGGTCGGCAATGAGCAATGGCAGCTTTTGGGTGGATTGTTTCAGATAGTCGCTATATGCTTTCAGCACTCTGGGAGTGTTCTTCTTAGGGTCGGTGTTTCCCAGAAAAAATAGATAATTGTCTGCATCAATATATTTTCGGGTGATCTCCGGAGCTTTGGGTTGTACATGAAAATGACTATTGAAACCGTTGTACACGGCTACTAATTGTTCTTTCGGCAGATGCAGCACGTCAAGGATTCGTTCACGCTCAAATTGCGAGACTGTAATAATTTTCTCGCAGTTGGCCAATACGCGTGGTACTACCATCCGGCGGTAAAACCATCCCATTTCCTGATACCAGGTGAAGCTTGAAGAATGACGCTTTTCTAAATAAATAATGTCGTGTAGTGTTAGTATTAATGGTACGGGACATTGCAATGGGGCAGTATTGCTTGTGCAGTGCAATAAATCGGGCATGATTTTTTTTACTGCGCGTGGAAGAGCCACTTGTTCCCAAAGGGGGTAAGTGGGGCATTTTAGTTCGATAATATGCACATTTTCCGATTCTTCCAAGCATCTGTCTTCACCAGGAGTAACGAAGATGAAATATTCGTTCTCATGGTCTATTTTTTGCAATTCCCGGATACTTTCAAGAGCAACGAAATCCATTCCGTGTTTATTAGTGCGGAAAATTCGTTGGGCTTCAATAGCGATTTTCATTGTTGTTTTCTTGTTATGTTTGATTTCTATTTATGGTGTTCACCATGCTCCGTATGGATAAACTTTTTATTGGCTCCTTTCAATTTAAATAAGTTACCAATCATAGTAACAGCCAGCATAGGCATTTTGGTGATTGCTTTCCCTACCTGTTTGGTAAATAGTCTGCCGCCCGGTACGGGTAGCGTCATGGCCGCTACTTGTGCAGCCGACAATATCCACCATTTGATGGCTATCATCCATTCGTTGCTGCCATTGCATAGGCTCAATATAAGGCCGATAATGGTAAAGACAAAGGTCAAGCCGAATACTCCTGCCAACTGAATCAATCGTGGCGGAAGCATCCATTGGCATATCTTGTCGCAGTAATCGAAATTTCCTTGCAAAAATGCTTTGGGTAGGTGAGGCAGCGAAGCACGGAGTGCACCGAATTGTGCAGCTATCCAGCGTTTGCGCTGGTTGCTGATGGCCTCTTTCTTTTGCGTTTTCTCGTCGAACACAAGCAGGTCGGGCAGATAAACGGTATAGATGCGCTGTTGCAGGAGCATGGCTTCCAATTCTTTGTCTTCACCTGCTGTCTGGAGATATTTCACGTTCTGATGAAACCATTCTGCTTCGAATGCCATTCCCGAACCGGATAGCCCGGCAGAAAGTCCTACAGCGTTATGTCCGCTGCGGAAGAATCCATTGTTTATTTCTTCGCTGGCGCTGTCGAGCACGGAAATGTCTGTGTTCAGATTCTTTCCTGTCCGGTGCGCCTGTACGGATTTTATGCCGCTGTCAAAAACACGGTTGATGGTAGACAGGAAATCGGGCGTGGTCATGTTGTCGGCATCCATGATGACTACAATGTCGAATGCATTTGTATCAATGGAATCCATGGCCATTGCCAGTGCTTTGGCTTTCGAACTTTCCTTGTAATTCGCCATCAACAGGCGGATGGGAAGGGCTGCCAGAGCGTCGTTTGTTTCCGGTCGCATCTGATCGGAAATGACTATGATCTCATAGAGTTCTTTCGGATAATCCTGTTCAAGAAAGCTCTGTATGGAAGCAACAATCACGCGGTCTTCCTTGTAGGCGGGAAAGAGCACGACGATGCGTCGGAGCGTACGTGCTTCAGGGTATTGGGGAGCCCGGTAAAACTTGGAGGCAATAGCGTATAGCAATAGGTAGCATACGCAAAATACCAGGGGAATGTAGAGAATCCAGTCAATAATGTTCATAGTATCTAGAGTTTTTTAAGTGTGTTATTGTTAGTATCTGATGAAGACATGAATAGCCCTGTGCAGACTCCATAATAGGTGGCACAAAACAGGTCGAAACGGCCTTTGAAAGCGAATGACAGACTGTTTTTGCCGGCTGCAATGGTGCTCTGGTAAAGTACGGACATCAATCGTTCCATGCCTTTCATATTACGGCGGGCATAGAGCAAGCGATTTCGTGTCAGGAAATAGGTGCGTAGTTTGCTTAGTTGGCCGGTGCTTTGGCTTTCTTTATGAAAAACAGTGCAACGCGGCTCATACCATAGCTCGTAGCCGGCACGGGTCATACTTGTGCTCCAGTCGAGTTCTTCGTAATAAAGGAAGAAGATTTCCGGCATCATTCCGATTTTTTCGATCACTTCGCGTTTGATAATCATGGCTGCCCCGTGTAGATAGGGGGTAGGATGGGGGGTATCGTAACTTCCGTCATCGGGACAGTCGAAGCCCAGCATATTGTTGCGCAATGTTATCTTTGTCAGCGGGGTAAATCCTGCAAACTGTATGTGTTGCGGCGGAAAGGCGAAACGTATTTTAGGAGACACGCCCCCGATTTCCGGACGACTTTCCAATCGTTCCACCAGGTAGGCGATTTCATCGGATTCGATATATGTATCGTTATTGATAAGGAAAATGTATTTGCCTTTTGCTGCACGGATGCCAATGTTGTTACCACCGGAAAAACCTCCGTTCTCATTGCTGCGGATGCTGATAACCGTTGGGTATAATTCGTGTATTTTGGCTGCTTCATCTTCGCGTGAAGCATTGTCTACCACTATGATTTCATAGCTCACAGACTTCAGCTTTTTGTGTAGTGATTCTATCAGTTCACAGGTGTCTTTGAACCCGTTGTAACAGATGGTAATAAATGATATGTCGGGACTATTGTTTGTCATTCTTGTTCGTTGATTTCGTTATTAGATAGCTGCCGTTCTTTTTCTTCGCTTTCTTCTTTTTTTTCACTGATACGCTTGTCGATATGTGGAGCTGCAAAACAGAGTGCAAAGCCTATGTATACGGGCAACTGGTTGGGATACTGCATAATGTCGTTGACATAAGTGGCGATAAAAAATCCGGCATCCATACAAAGCCATGCCGCGATAAGTCCACGCAGGCCTTTGTTGCGTACTTTAAACATGAGTATCCAGGAGCACCAGGCAAAGAGAATGCCGTGTATGGAAAGGTAGAGTATCAGTCCCACAATTCCCGTTTCCACCCATACGCTGACTAGCCATGAGTCGGGAGGGTAGGGCATTTGCTCTCGTGAATCGAAGTTACCGGCTTTGGAGAGTCCAATGCCGTAGCCTAACGGTTTCTTTGCCATCAACTCTTTCATTCTTTGCCGGTTTTCGACACGCACCTGGTAGGAAGCGTCTTCGGACGGATGGAAAGAGGAACGCATCTTGTGGATATATTGGTTCCCGCTTCCGATATTGGTATAACTGAAGAACACGAAAACGCTGATGGATATGAATATACCTGCCAATAACGCTTTCCAATTTTTGGCAATGACGGTTATCATTAACATTCCTCCCATGATGACTCCCATAGCTGCACGGGTTCCCGAAATACCCATTCCGTAAAGTCCCCCGACGGCGATGCAGAGGAAGTAAATGCGTAGCCATTTGGACTCCACAAAGAAGGCGGAGATGGCAAAGACTACAGCGGACATGGCGGCATGTACTCCGTAGTTTGCTGCGTCGGAGAAGCAGGAAAAATAGCGGATACCCGACCAGATGATATGTGTACGCCATCCGCCCAGCACGTGCAGGAAATAGAGGTCTTTGGAGCTGAAACCATAGTTTTTTTGCCAGTAACCTTTTATCGTAAAGACGAGGACGAATACCGACCAGATGATTAATAGCAGCTCGATGTCTTTTTTTGTGCGGACAACGAGCGGAACAACAAAGGCGCATATTAAAGGTATCAGCGCATAAGGTGTAAGGTTGATGTTCCATGCTGCCAGCACGTTGTTGGGATTAAGAATTTCGAGAAGATAGAAGCACAACCAGATTGTGAACATATAGGTCATGATGTTTTGACCTGCTTTCCAGTTGGTTTGTTCATCATTGTTAAGTTGTATCAAACAGATAGTAGTAAATGACAAGATAATGATCATAGAGAATAACCCTACCTTGATATTTACTAACATTCCTGCTGCAACCAACACAAATTGTAAAGCAAGCAGGATATGGAAAGTCACTATCTTATTATTCGTCATCGTCTTCTTCAGTCTCTTTCGCTTTTCTACTTAGATTGAATATGATTTTTTCTGTAAGTGACAATTGGCTGAAACGATAGCTGACTCTGCGTAATAAGGTATATGGCGGAAGTTGTCCGGTGAAATCTTCCACTGCCTCACGCTTGGCGTTGGTCAGGCACACACGGAACGGAACATCCGTTTTACCCATTTGTGTCGTGAGCTGTTCGCAAAGTTGTTTGTCGATGGTTTTCCATCCGCGGTCTGCCGGGCTGACCAAAATGTTGACATTAGCGTCGTGCAACAGTGCAGTCGGGATATTGCTTGACGACAATGGCGGATAGGCAACGATCAGTATGTCTTCTCCTTGCAGGGTATAAAAATCGGTAATGTTTTTTGCAAGCAGATATTGAGTAGAATCTGTGTTAAAATCTTCTCCATACGTGATGAATCTCGTATTTAACATCCGGCTTTGCATATATCCGCAGATCAGATTTCCAACGATGTCCTCACCGGAGTTTTCGCTGGTACTGAACAGGTTGATGATAAATACTCCGGGGGATTTCCGCTTTGTCAGGAAGCGGAGTATGGAGTTGCTCAATTCTTTGATGGAAAGTTGGACGTAGGTTTTGGCTAGTCCGCCATAACGGGAAGAGGAGGGGCTGGGAACGGCTCCTATTACCTTAAATCCGGTCACTCGTTTGGTTCGGTTTGCATCACGCAACGTTCTGTCAAGAATCTCGATTAATAATAATAGAGCGATGATTATCAGAAAACTACCTATGCAGGCGGCAATGACAATCTGCTTGCGGTTGGTTGAATTGGATGCAATCGGATAGGTCGGTTCATTGAGCACTTTCAATGTAGCAGAAGTCATTTCCAGATTTTTCTTTCTCAACAGGGCTTCGTTGTAGCTCTGTAACACGGTCAGGTAACTGCGTTCCGTAAAGTTGATGGAGCGTTCTTTTTGTTTGATGGTGGTACCTACAGGGGCGAAAAAAACGTAGCGGTCGTTCAATTCCTGACGGGCATTTTGTACAATTAGTAGTTCGGCCTTAGCTTTTTCAAACAACAGGGTTTGTTCCAGCCATTGGTCGATGATATTGGTCCGGCTGGCACCTTCTTTGGTGTATTTGTGACTTACGTAGGAAGTGGTTAAATCATTTAATTCTTGTTTAAGTTCGCTCAACCGTTTTTTGTCACCTGTCAGAGATCCGGTATCTTTTTGTTTGGAGTCGCTCATTGCTTCCACTTCCGAGATTTTGCTGGTGATATTGGATGCTTCTCTTAATTTGTCCACAAATTCCATATTCTTGAGCACTTGCTTGGCATTGCTGTCCATGTGCTTCTCCAGTTCTTCGAGCATTGACTTGGTACTGTTGTATGCAAAAAGTGCATCTTGTTCCCGCAGCTCGAATTCTTTACTGATGGCCGCGATTTCTTTGGTTTCGTCCAGATAGTTGATGATACGTTTTTCTACGTTGTACTTGGTCAGGTCGTCTTCCTCCGAGTTGAGTTTTTTGCCGATGCGTTTCAACTCTTCCTCAAAGTATTTGATGACTTTGTCTGTTTCTCCGTAGCGAATACGGCGGTATTCTTCCACAAATTCGTCCATCAGGATGCTTACCGTGTTGTAGGCTATGCCGGGATCGCCGGAAGTATAGCTGATGTCCAGCAAATCACTCGTGAGCCGGCGTTGCACTTTGATGTTTTTCAAAGCGTTGTAGCTATAGAAAGGGTGATTGTAGTAGAACATTTCATAGATGTAGTTACCTTTTTTCGGACGCATATATGCTTCCAGATTGGCAACTGTTTTATCTTCGCTCGATTTGTCGATCAGCTTTAATATTTCCGGTCCATGCGGACTGTTTTTTAAGTGGTTATAGGTGTAATTGTAGCTGGATGGGGTGACTCCGTCGTTGTCATTGTCTGGATTTCCCTGGATAAGTACACGGGCAAATAATCGCAGGAATACTCTTTTCAGGGTGCTCTCGGCTTGCATGATACTTATCAGGTTGTCCATCGAATTTTGTACTGTCGCCCAGTCTGTGCGTTTATCGCTTTCCAAGTTGTATCCCGAGGCTACTCCGGTATAAAGTGTTGCTTTCACGTCGTATCCACCTTGCATGTGACGCGTATAGTAGAAGACGAGTAACGTGAAGATAGCGGTTCCTACCAGTATTAGCCAACGGTGGCGAAAGAGGGTCCGTATGATAGAAATGATGAAGTTCATATCTTAGTTTTTTTATTTTCTTATGATGGGAGTACGTGAAATAACCTCAAGTATCATTAAGCTCTTTGTCAATTCAAACTTGCTATTCTCATATGCCTCACGTGCAGTTGACTGCCTTTCTTTATCTACGGCCAAGTCGGAAGATTCTATGGTTCCGTTGGCAAAATTCTTTTCAGAAATTTCATATTGCACATTAGCAAGTACCAAACTTTCACTTCTCATTTTAAGTACTCTTATCTGTGAGGTAGCCATCGCATACATCTCAATAATATTCTTCTTGATTTCGTCGTACTTCACTTCCCGTTCCAATTCTGCACTGCGTAATGTGAGCCTTTGCCGGCTGATTTTACCCTTGAGGTCGAATAGGTCGTCTAAGGGGATGCTTAGACCGGCACCTACTGTGTAGCCATTTTGTGCCTGGGTGGAGTAGGTGAGGTATGGGGCGAGTGCCACGTCCGTATAGGTGGACTCATTGCCGAACATTCCGTATTGATAGCTTCCCCGTAGACTGAAGAAACCCAGAAATGACCATTTCTCTTTTTGGAGTAATTTGCGCTCGATTCTCGCCTTTACGTCCGCCATCTCATAAATGGGGCTGTTCTTGGCATTTTCGAATAAAACGGATAGAGGGGGAAGTACTATTTTAGTATAATCTTCTTCACTTAGTTGAGAATAGTCAGACACTTCTTGTGCAACTACACGAGTGGTAGAGACGAACAGAAGTAATAACCCCGAAAAAAAACATATAAATTGCTTCATAAAAAAATCCTATTATTTGCTCTTGCTGTGTTATAGCTTGCGCAAATATAAGGATTAATTTCATTTATGTGCAGTCTTTTATTATCTATTTTACAATCTTTCTTGTAATTTGTGCACAATTTGTCGCGTAAATGGCGTCAAAAGGCTTCTGTCATGTTGAAGTAGAACAAATTCTGCTTGTTCACCATGTCTCTGCCGAAGTCAAGGCGTACATTCATACGGGGTTGAACTTCAACGCGTAACCCTAATCCGAGGTTGGGAAGCACACCTTCTATCTTGCCCGGAGTGGGTCCCATGAATCCGCATCCTCCCCAGGCTACATATCCTATATGACTTAACATCTTTTTTACCCAAGTGCTTTTGTCCGTATTTATCATCTGGCGGTATTCGGCCATCATGACATGCGAGGACTTGTCGCGAAACTGCCCCATGTAGTAACCGCGAAGATCGAAGGGGGTTCCGCTAAGTACATATTTTGTTAAGGGTACATCTCCGAATGCGTTTTTGCTTTGCACTGTCCAGGCTATCACTTTGCGGCGTCCTACTGTTTTGTATTGGCGGTAGTCGATTTCCAAACGGTAAAAGTTATTATCGCTGCCGAATACCTTGTTATACATCATTCCCCGAAAGTCGAGGTAAGTTCCGCTATATGCATTTGCAGGAATATCACGTGTGTCATACGTCAGCAGGAAACCAAGTCCGGAACTGAAATTTTTGTATCCGTGTTCTGTTCCTCCTGCCGCTATATATGAGGGCTCATTAACCATTCCGGCAGCCGGTTTGGTAATTTTATCATAGTTCAAATCGACTTGAGGACCTGCAAAAATATTGCTTTCTCCCAGACGGAACAGGAACCAGGGGTTTACTTGGATGCCGCTATAACGGTACTCGCTGGTGTCTTCTCCACGTTCATAATCTTTATTGGTGGAATATCCGATGCCATAAAAATTTTCGATTGTATTTTTATATGAGAAAGTTCCGAAGATACGGAAGCGGTCGCCTTTAAAAAAGAGCTGTGGTTTTGTCATCAGGTTCAAGCCGCCTTTGAACATCAAGGCAATGGCCATCGGCACTACCGAACGTCGTTGGGTGGTATCACTCGGATTCATCCGGAATGTCATCAGTGCGCTACCGCCCACCAGTAAACCAAAATCCGGCGTATAACTGGGACCACCCAATATGTTATAGTGTAAATTCCGGTTTGCCACGCGCTGGCGACGCAGCTCGCGCTTTGAAAGGACAGGAATGGTATCTGACGGGATGTCTTCAATATCTGTAGGAGTAGTATCACTGATAGAAGTTGTAGACCTTTGCAGTTCATCGCTCTTTACTGCCGTACTATCAGCCGCGGCTGACATCATATTGATGGATGGAAGCATCATCAATATTCCTATTATATATTTCTTCATAATTTCTCTGTGAGGAATTCGACTGCAAAGAAAACTCTTTTATTTTGATTAGTTTTGAAGTTCTTAGATAATAAATCTAAAAAAGTCATTCTAAGGGCAAATAAAGGCTATTTTGGTATGCGGATTTTTCCTAACAGTAGAGGGATATGCTTCTTGCAGAATATAATGAGTGGATAATTGATTGCTGTAATAAGTAGACTTATAATAAAGGCTATGAATGTAGAGTAGGTAATATTATCGATATGCAGGTATTTTTCTATAGCAAAATTGAATACACCTATGAACATCCAATGTATACCTAAAATAACCATTGTGCCTATTGATACATTATAATTTATGGTGGATGTAATTTGGTTGAGTATAAATCCGATTCCAAGAATCATACAGCTTCCGGTGAATCCCAGGAGGTGGAAATTTACTATTTCGGGCAGTGTTGTATAGTTACTGGTGTATCCCATCGAAAAAAATGTGGCAAATGAAACAATGGATAAAATCAGCCAGATGATACTTTGATGCAAGGAATTTGCGATGTTTTTTATCTTTGTCCGTTTCAATGCTTGTCCGGTAAAAAAGAATATTTGCAATGCAAAAAAACTATGTGTAGCATAGGTACCATAGATGGAGTGTTGGTTGAGCCAATAACAAATGAGTATGGAGACTAGGCTGCTGATACCTGCCGTCAACCAGTATATTGATTGTTTTTTTTGTATAGTGTAGGAATATATTTTTATCATAAACAGGCAATATATAAACCATGTGGGGCCGTTAATGGGGTCTGACGACAGTGATTGAATGAGGGGTTGTATGATACTATTGTGTATATTGATGACTTGATGAGGTACTATAAGTTCTCTAACAAACCAATACGGGTAAAATATGAATTGATAGATGAGATAGGGGAGCAGCAAAGTCTTGAGATCCTTATATAATTCTTCTTTTATTGTTCCTTTAGGGTTGTATAAGTAACCGGATATAAGAAAGAAAAGTGGCATGTGAAAGGAATAGATGATCGTGTGCGTCTCTGATTGCATTGGTACATGTCCCCAAATAACTAGAAATATAGCTATTGACTTACTCCAGTCAATCCAATTATATCGTACTGATTTTGCGCTTGTCATTTTGTTGTGTTTTAATTTTGTGTGCAAATATACGATTATTTATTCTATCTGCAGGTTTTTCTACAATAAGTTATTATTGTTTGCTAAAAAATATTATTCGTTTTTTAGGAGTTTGTTTGCATATATCTAAGAATTCAACAACCTTTGCAAAAGAGTAATATGTTTTATCTATTATAAGAAGGTGAAATATGACAACATTTTAATATCAAATCAATGAATAAACAGATTTTATCAATTTTTGTTTTATGTGCTTTTTCTTATTCTACACAAGCGCAAGAAGTGAAAGGAGGCATCAGCGACTCCATGATGCAACAAATCAAGCAGAGTTACGCAAACACTCCTACTGACAAGGCTATCCGCAACGCTATCGGTAGCAACGACATTCGTAAACTGGCTCTCAATCAGGATAACCTGAAAGGGATGGACACACATTTCTCCATCAAAGTGCCTTCCAAAGGTATCACCGATCAGAAATCTTCCGGCCGTTGCTGGCTTTTCACAGGTTTGAATGTGATGCGTGCCAAAGCGATCGCCAAGCATAACCTCGGTTCTTTCGAATTTTCGCAAACTTATCCTTTCTTCTTCGATCAGCTGGAGAAAGCTAATCTCTTTCTGCAAGGTATTATCGACACCAGCAGTAAGCCGATGGATGATAAAATGGTGGAATGGCTCTTCCGCAATCCTTTGAGTGACGGTGGAACATTTACCGGTGTAGCCGATATTGTCAGTAAATACGGGCTTGTTCCCAAAGATGTGATGCCGGAAACCAACAGTAGTGAAAATACCTCCCGTATGGCAGGTCTGATCGCCCTGAAACTTCGTGAACAGGGGCTTCAACTCCGTGATCTCGCTGCGCAAGGTGCCAAGCCTGCTGCCCTTGAGAAAACAAAAACAGAGATGTTGAGCACCATCTACCGCATGTTAGTGTTGAATCTCGGTGTTCCTCCTACTGAATTTACCTGGACTGAATATAACGCTAAGGGTGAGCCTGTGTCTACCGAAACTTACACTCCGCTTTCTTTCCTGAAAAAGTATGGTGACGAAAAACTGATTGATAATTATGTCATGTTAATGAACGATCCGAGCCGTGAATATTATAAGTGTTATGAGATAGACTACGACCGCCACCGTTACGACGGCAAAAACTGGACGTATGTCAATCTTCCCATCGAGGATATCAAAGAAATGGCTATTTCTTCTCTCAAGGATAGCACGATGATGTATTTCTCTTGCGATGTAGGTAAGTTCCTAAACTCTGACCGTGGTCTGCTGGATGTCAAAAACTACGACTACGAATCTCTTATGGGTACTTCTTTTGGCATGAACAAGAAGCAACGTATCCAAAGTTTTGCCAGTGGCTCCAGTCACGCCATGACTCTTATGGCCGTCGATCTTGACAAAAATGGAAAACCGACGAAATGGATGGTTGAAAATAGTTGGGGACCCGCCGCCGGTTATCAGGGTTATCTCATTATGACAGATGATTGGTTTAACGAATATATGTTCCGCCTAGTAGTAGAAACGAAATATGCATCGAAAAAAGCTCTCGAGGTGTTGAAACAGAAGCCTATCCGACTTCCTGCTTGGGATCCTATGTTTGCTGAATAGTTCTTTTTCTTTGCTTCTGTCTTTTGTTCCGGAACAAAAGATAAAAGATTACGTGCACGAACACGAAAGGAATTACGGATATTTTTCCGTAATTCCTTTCTTTTTTCCTCCCGAATCCCAATCTTATTTATTACTTTTGCGGCAAATTTATGAAACCATTATTTTATATAGCATGGCAAATGTAATAAAGTTACGTAAAGGCCTTGACATAAACCTGAAAGGAAAAGCTGCTGAAACGTACGCAACAGTAAAAGAACCGGGATTCTACGCACTTGTACCCGATGACTTTCCTGGAGTGACGCCTAAGGTAGTTGTGAAAGAGCAGGAATATGTAATGGCTGGTGGACCCTTGTTTATCGACAAGTATCATCCTGAAGTGAAATTTGTTTCGCCGGTGAGCGGCGTGGTGACGAGTGTAGAACGTGGTGCTCGTCGTAAGGTATTGAACATCGTAGTAGAAGCTGCTGCAGAGCAGGACTATGAAGATTTTGGGAAAAAGAATGTTGCTTCGATGGATGCTGAAGCTGTGAAATCCGCTCTGTTGGAAGCTGGACTTTTCGCGTTTATCAAACAGCGTCCTTATGACATCATTGCAGATCCGACGGTAACCCCGAAAGGAATCTTCATCTCCGCATTCGATACCAATCCATTGGCTCCGGATTTCGAGTTCGCCCTCAAAGGCGAAGAAGCAAACTTCCAGACAGGGCTTGATGCTCTTGCCAAACTGGCAAAAACCTACCTGAACATCAGTGTGAAACAGAACGCTGCCGCACTGACACAGGCTAAGAACGTTACAATCACCGCATTCGACGGACCGAACCCTGCAGGTAATGTAGGCGTTCAGATCAACCACCTCGACCCCGTATCCAAGGGCGAAACGGTATGGACTATTGATCCGCAAGCCGTAATCTTCATCGGTCGCCTCTTCAATACAGGCCATGTAGATTTCACCCGTACAGTAGCTGTGACAGGTTCCGAAGTGTTGAAACCTGCATACTGCAAACTACAGGTAGGCGCATTGCTCACCAACGTGTTTGCCGGCAATGTAACAAAAGACAAAGATTTACGCTACATCAGCGGTAACGTGCTGACAGGAAAGCAAGTATCCCCGAACGGATTCTTGGGCGCATTCCATAGCCAACTGACTGTTATCCCCGAAGGTGACGACATTCACGAAATGCTTGGATGGATCATGCCACGCTTCAACCAGTTCAGTGCCAATCGTTCTTATTTCAGCTGGTTGATGGGTAAGAAGGAATATACGTTGGATGCCCGTATCAAAGGTGGCGAACGTCACATGATTATGTCGGGTGAATACGATAAGGTATTCCCGATGGACATTCTGCCCGAATATCTGATTAAAGCAATTATCGCCGGTGACATCGACCGTATGGAAGCACTCGGCATCTACGAAGTGGCTCCCGAAGACTTCGCCCTTTGCGAGTTCGTCTGCTCTTCAAAGATGGAACTGCAACGCATCGTTCGTGCCGGACTCGATATGCTCCGTTCAGAAATGGCGTAATCGAATAAGAGATTAAATAATAAAAATTAAAATAAGCGATAGTTGAAATCTTGCGAAACGGCTCTCTGTGGATACAGCATAAACCCAGCACAGCCAATTTTCAACTCTCAACTTTCAATTTTCAATTAAATAAATGAAAGCGTTAAGAAATTATCTCGATAAGATAAAGCCGAACTTTGAGGAGGGCGGCAAATTCCACGCATTCCAGTCGGTGTTTGACGGCTTCGAAACATTCCTGTTCGTGCCCAGCAAGACTGCGAAAACGGGAACGCACATACATGACGCAATCGATAGCAAGCGCATCATGTCGATTGTGGTTATTTCGTTAATACCGGCTTTGCTGTTCGGTATGTACAACGTAGGTTACCAGCATTTCACTCACACAGGTGCTACTGGCAGCTTCATCGAAATGTTTATCTACGGATTCCTGGCAGTACTGCCTAAAATAATCGTATCATACGTAGTAGGTCTTGGCATTGAGTTCGTCGTAGCTCAATGGAAGAAAGAAGAAATCCAGGAAGGATTCCTTGTTTCCGGTATCTTGATCCCGATGATCGTTCCGGTAGACTGTCCGTTGTGGATTCTTGCCGTAGCTACTGCATTCTCTGTTATCTTCGCAAAAGAAGTATTCGGTGGTACAGGTATGAACGTATTCAACGTTGCGTTGATTACTCGTGCATTCCTGTTCTTCGCATACCCGACCAAGATGTCCGGTGATGCCGTTTGGGTGTCAGGCGACAGTATCTTCGGTTTAGGACAAAGCGTAGACGGACTCACCGTTGCCACTCCGCTGGGACAAGCTGCTACATCAGGCAGTGTGCCTGCATTCAACATGGATATGATTACAGGTCTGATTCCGGGTTCTATCGGTGAAACCAGCGTAATCGCCATCCTGATTGGTGCCGTTATCCTGCTTTGGACAGGTGTTGCAAGCTGGAAGACAATGATTTCCGTATTCGTAGGTGGCGCATTCATGGCATGGGTATTCAACTCAATCGGCATGGAAAACAACACAATGGCTCAAATGCCTTGGTACGAACACCTCGTTCTTGGTGGTTTCTGCTTCGGTGCCGTATTTATGGCTACTGACCCTGTGACTTCCGCACGTACAGAAAGAGGTAAATATATCTTCGGATTCCTGATCGGTGTGATGGCTATCGTTATCCGCGTACTGAATCCGGGTTATCCGGAAGGTATGATGCTTGCCATCCTGCTGATGAACATCTTCGCTCCGCTGATTGACTACTGTGTAGTACAAAGCAATATCAGCCGTCGCGAGAAACGCACTATCAAGTCTAACCAATAAATACCGAAAGAAAATGAATACGAATAGTAATAGTTATACTATCATTTATGCTTCGGTAATGGTTATTATCGTAGCATTCCTGCTGGCATTCGTTAGTTCTTCACTGAAATCTACACAAGACAAGAATGTGCAGTTGGACACTAAGAAACAAATCCTCGCTGCATTGAACATTAAGAATGTGGAAGATGCGGATGCTGAATATCAGAAATATGTGAAAGGGGATATGCTGATGAACGTAGACGGTACGCTGACTGAAAATACAGGTGAATTTGCTACCAACTACGAGAAAGAAGCGAAAGAACAACAACGTCTGCACGTGTTTGTATGCGAAGTGGACGGTCAGACTAAATATGTGGTTCCTGTTTATGGTGCAGGCCTTTGGGGTGCTATCTGGGGATATGTTGCACTGAACGAGGATAAAGATACCGTTTACGGTACTTACTTCTCACACGCTAGTGAAACTCCGGGTTTGGGTGCTGAAATTGCAACCGAAATGTTCCAACAGGAATTTGTAGGCAAGAAGACTTTGGAGAATGGCTCTGTTGCTTTGGGTGTTGTAAAACACGGTAAAGTGGAGAAAGCTGATTATCAAGTGGATGGTATCTCTGGTGGTACAATCACTTCTGTAGGTGTAGATGCCATGCTGAAGACTTGCCTGAATAGTTACTTGAGTTTTTTAACTAAATAATAAGGAGGAGAAAGATAGAATATGGGACAACTGTTTTCAAAGAGAAATAAAGAAGTATTCTCTGCTCCGTTGGGAATTGATAACCCGGTAACCGTACAGGTGCTCGGTATCTGTTCTGCACTTGCTGTTACTGCAAAACTGGAGCCTGCTATTGTAATGGGACTTTCGGTAACAGTGATTACTGCATTTGCTAACGTCGTTATTTCATTGTTGCGCAAAACCATTCCTAACCGTATCCGTATCATCGTTCAGTTGGTAGTGGTAGCCGCTCTGGTAACTATTGTAAGTGAAATTTTGAAAGCGTATGCTTATGATGTAAGTGTTCAGCTTTCTGTATATGTAGGTTTGATTATCACCAACTGTATCCTGATGGGACGTCTGGAAGCATTTGCCATGCAGAATGGTCCTTGGGAGTCCTTCCTTGATGGTCTGGGCAACGGTTTGGGATATGCCAAGATTTTGATTATCGTTGCTTTCTTCCGCGAACTGCTTGGATCGGGAACATTGCTCGGTTTCAATATCCTGAACTACGAACCTATCCAGAATATCGGATACGTAAATAACGGTTTGATGTTGATGCCACCGATGGCATTGATTATCGTAGCTTGCATTATATGGTATCAACGTGCACGTCACAAAGAACTGCAAGAAGAAAGTAATTAATTATTTCTGATTTCTGAATTATGATTTATGTTTAGCCTTATAATCATAGTCGCATGATAAGTCTGCTGAATCATAAATTATAAATCATAAATCATAAATCAAAAAGAATTATGGAACATTTATTAAGTTTATTCGTCCGCTCTATCTTTGTGGACAACATGATATTCGCATTCTTCCTGGGTATGTGTTCATACTTGGCTGTTTCGAAGAATGTGAAGACTGCCGTAGGGCTGGGTATTGCGGTAACTTTTGTGTTACTGGTGACACTTCCGGTCAACTATCTGTTGCAAACCAAGGTGCTAGCTGCCAATGCTATTGTTGAAGGTGTTGATCTTAGCTTCTTGAGTTTTATTCTTTTCATTGCCGTTATTGCCGGTATTGTGCAACTGGTGGAGATGGTGGTAGAACGTTTCAGCCCCTCGCTGTACGCTTCGCTGGGTATCTTCCTGCCGTTGATTGCTGTTAACTGTGCCATCATGGGTGCCTCTCTGTTCATGCAACAACGTATCAACCTTGGTCCGAGCGACCCGAAATATATCGGTGATGTATGGGATGCTCTTTCTTATGCATTAGGTTCCGGTATCGGTTGGTTGCTCGCTATCGTAGGTCTGGCTGCTATCCGCGAGAAAATGGCTTACTCTGACGTGCCTGCTCCGTTGAAGGGCTTGGGTATCACATTTATCACAGTAGGTCTGATGGCAATCGCATTTATGTGTTTCTCTGGTTTGAACATCTAAAAAGAAAGGAATAAGACAATGGATATGAATTTAATATTAGCGAGCATTGGGGTATTCCTTGTGGTTATTCTGTTGCTTGTTGTTATCTTGCTGGTTGCCAAAAATTTCCTGGTGCCATCAGGAAACGTGAAACTGACAATCAATGGCGAAAAGGAATTGGAAGTTGCTTCCGGTTCTACTTTGCTTAATACTCTGTCTGTAAACGGAATATTCCTGTCATCCGCATGTGGTGGTAAGGGATCTTGCGGGCAATGTAAATGCCAGGTGCTTGAAGGTGGTGGTGAAATTCTGCCTTCTGAAGTTCCTCACTTCAGCCGTAAACAGCAGCAAGACCACTGGCGTCTGGGTTGTCAGGTAAAAGTGAAGGGGGATATGGCTATCAAAATTGATGAATCTGTACTCGGTGTGAAAGAGTGGGAGTGCGAAGTAATCTCCAACAAGAACGTGGCTACATTTATCAAAGAGTTCATCGTTGCTCTGCCTAAAGGCGAACACATGGACTTTATCCCGGGTTCTTATGCGCAGATTAAGATTCCTAAATTCTCAATGGACTATGACAAGGACATCGATAAGAGCTTGATTGGTGATGAATATCTTCCTGCATGGGAGAAATTCGGTTTGCTGGGTCTGAAGTGTAAGAACGACGAGGAAACAATCCGTGCTTACTCTATGGCCAACTATCCTGCCGAAGGTGACCGTATCATGTTGACAGTACGTATCGCTACTCCGCCGTTCAAACCGAAAGAACAAGGTCCTGGATTTATGGATGTAATGCCGGGTATCGCTTCTTCTTATATCTTTACCCTGAAACCGGGTGACAAGGTAATAATGAGTGGTCCTTACGGAGACTTCCACCCAATCTTCGATTCTAAGAAGGAAATGATGTGGATTGGTGGTGGTGCCGGTATGGCTCCGTTGCGTGCGCAAATCATGCACTTGACCAAGACATTGCATACTACTGACCGTAAGATGTCTTACTTCTACGGTGCCCGTGCGCTGAACGAAGTGTTCTATCTGGAAGATTTCCTGCAAATCGAAAAGGACTTCCCGAATTTCACTTTCCATTTGGCTCTCGACCGTCCGGACCCTGCTGCTGATGCTGCAGGCGTGAAGTACACTCCGGGATTCGTTCACAACGTAATTTACGAAACTTACCTGAAGAATCACGAAGCTCCTGAAGATATTGAATACTATATGTGTGGTCCTGGTCCGATGTCGAAAGCTGTAGAGAAGATGCTCGACGATCTTGGCGTTCCGGCACAGAACCTGATGTTCGACAACTTCGGAGGATAATTCGCAGAAGAGAACAAACCGGTCGGAACAATGACCGGAAAGGTTACATAAACACAGAGCGGGAAATCTGAAAAGCAGTAATGCTTCTTCGATTTCCCGCTTCTTTTTGGTATTATCTCATAATGTCTTTCCGTTATGGTTTGTATCTATTTTATGTCTGTTTTAAAGATAGTTCTCCTTTTTTATCCGTACTTATCTATTATATTCGTATATTTGGCTACACAATAGAATTATTAAAGTACAATAGGTTATGGAATATCATCGTATATCTTTTATTCACAATGATACAGAGTATTCATTTATCAAAGCTATGAGTTCAAGTTTAACGGGATATGCCTTGGTGACAGCTTGTAGGGCAGAAGTAACCATTTACATGAAAGAGAATAATCTGAAAGGTTATTATATATTGACCGGCATGGCTAAAGTTTGATTGTATTTTTATCTCCGTACTCTTTCCTTTTTGTATCTTTGCCCCCATGTTAGAGAAAAATGAAATTATACAGTCGGCTCTCCGCAATTTGAAGATTGAGGAGCTGAATCCGATGCAGGAAGCATCACTTGAACAAGCTACCGGAAGAAAAGACGTTATACTGTTGTCACCGACAGGATCGGGCAAGACATTGGCTTATCTGTTACCTTTACTCCTTACTCTAAAACCGAACGACGACAGCGTGCAGGTTTTGATTCTCGTTCCTTCGCGTGAGCTGGCCTTACAGATAGATTCTGTATTCAAAGCAATGGGGACTTCCTGGAAAACCTGCTGTTGTTACGGTGGACATCCTATCGCCGAAGAAAAGAAAAGTATATTGAGCAATCATCCTGCTATCATCATCGGTACTCCGGGACGTATCACCGACCATTTGTCGAAAGGCAATTTCAACCCTGAAACCATTGAAACTTTAATTATTGACGAGTTCGACAAATCGTTGGAGTTTGGTTTCCACGATGAAATGGCAGAGATTATCACCCAGCTTCCGGGATTAAAAAAACGTATGTTACTTTCAGCTACTGATGCGGCAGAGATTCCCGAATTTACAGGATTGAACCGCACAGTTAAGTTGGACTTCCTTTCGGACGATTCTGAAGAACAAGAGTCGCGCTTGAAATTAATGAAGGTGCTTTCACCTTCCAAAGATAAGATTGATACTTTATATAATCTGCTTTGTACATTGGGAAGCAGTTCGAGCATCGTGTTTTGTAATCATCGGGATGCGGTGGACCGTGTACATCAGTTATTGGCAGATAAAAAACTACTCGCAGAACGTTTTCATGGTGGTATGGAACAGCCGGACCGTGAACGTGCGCTTTACAAGTTCCGTAATGGCAGTTGTCATGTCTTGATTTCTACCGATCTGGCAGCCCGTGGACTGGATATTCCAGAAGTCGGACATATCATCCATTATCATTTGCCGGTCAATGAAGAAGCCTTTACGCACCGCAACGGACGAACAGCACGTTGGGATGCGACCGGAACGTCTTATCTGATTCTTCATGCCGAAGAGAAACTTCCTTCTTATATTCCGGAAGAAATGGAGATAGTAGTGTTGCCTGAAAACCCTCCCCGGCCTCCGAAATCGGTCTGGGCTACTATATATATAGGTAAAGGAAAGAAGGAGAAACTTAGTCGGATCGATATTGCCGGATTCTTATATAAAAAAGGAAATCTGACTCGTGAAGATGTCGGAGCGATTGATGTCAAAGAGCATTATGCTTTCGTAGCTATTCGCCGGGCTAAGGTGAAGCAACTCCTGAATCTGATTCAGGGGGAGAAAATCAAAGGAATGAAGACTATTATAGAAGAAGCGAAGTAAAGATCTTTTCTGTAAGATACCTTACTTGACATCTATGGATAACAAAATGGTGTATATATCCTGTATAAACCAATAAAAAGAAAGGAAAATCTGCTTTAAAACAGTATTTTTATAAGGAAAGATTTGTACGGCGGAAATAAATTCGTAAATTCGCAAGGTCAAAAGACAAAAGTAACGAAATTGTTAAACCAAAAACAAACTTCAAATGAAAAAGCATAATTTCAATGCAGGACCTTCCATTCTTCCGCGTGAGGTGATAGAGGATACAGCGAAGGCTATTTTAGATTTCAACGGCTCTGGTCTCTCTTTGATGGAAATCAGCCACCGCGCCAAAGACTTCCAACCTGTGGTTGACGAAGCAGAGGCATTATTCAAGGAATTACTCAATATCCCCGAAGGCTATTCGGTACTGTTCCTGGGTGGAGGTGCTAGTATGGAGTTCTGCATGGTTCCTTATAACTTCCTGGAAAAAAAAGCTGCTTACCTGAACACTGGTGTATGGGCTAAGAAAGCAATGAAAGAAGCTAAAGGGTTTGGCGAAGTTGTAGAAGTTGCTTCCTCTGCTGAAGCTACATATACTTATATCCCAAAAGATTATACAATCCCGACAGACGCAGATTATTTCCACATTACGACTAACAACACAATTTACGGTACAGAATTGAAGAAAGATCTCGATTCTCCAGTTCCGATGGTTGCCGATATGTCTTCTGATATTTTCTCACGTCCGATCGACGTTTCTAAATATATCTGTATTTATGGTGGTGCACAAAAGAATCTGGCTCCTGCTGGTGTTACATTCGTTATCGTTAAGAATGACGCATTGGGTAAGGTTTCCCGTTACATTCCAACGATGTTGAATTATCAGACTCATGTTGACAGTGGCTCTATGTTTAACACTCCTCCTGTTGTACCTATTTATGCAGCATTGCAGACGCTTCGCTGGATCAAAGCACAGGGTGGTGTGAAAGAAATGGAACGTCGTGCCATTGAAAAAGCGGATATGTTGTATGCTGAAATCGACCGTAACAAAATGTTCGTGGGTACTGCTGCCAAAGAAGACCGTTCACGTATGAACATCTGTTTCGTGATGGCTCCCGAATACAAAGACTTCGAAGCTGACTTCTTGAAGTTTGCTACTGAAAGAGGTATGGTAGGTATCAAGGGACACCGTTCTGTAGGTGGTTTCCGTGCATCTTGCTACAATGCTCTGCCGAAAGAAAGCGTACAAGCTTTGATTGATTGTATGCAGGAATTTGAAAAACTTCATTAATAATATTTTCACCACAGATTATACAGACGGACGCAGATTTTTTTTATTCTGTGAGAATCTGGGTAATCTGTGGTGAGTCTTTATAAACAGAATTAGATTATGAAAATACTTGTAGCTACTGATAAACCGTTTGCTAAAGTTGCAGTAGACGGTATCCGTAAAGAAATAGAAGCAGCCGGATACGAGTTTGCTTTACTTGAGAAATATACAGAAAAAGCCCAGTTACTGGATGCAGTGAAAGATGCTAATGCCATCATTATCCGTAGTGATATTGTTGATGCAGAGGTGCTTGATGCTGCTAAAGAATTGAAAATCGTAGTTCGCGCCGGTGCAGGATACGATAATGTGGACCTGGCTGCTGCCACAGCTCACAATGTATGCGTGATGAACACTCCGGGACAGAATTCTAATGCTGTTGCCGAACTTGCTTTGGGTATGATGGTATATGCTGTCCGTAATTTCTATAACGGAACTTCCGGTACAGAATTGATGGGCAAGAAATTGGGTATTCATGCTTATGGAAACGTAGGCCGCAATGTAGCTCGTGTTGCCAAAGGTTTCGGAATGGAAGTGTATGCTTATGATGCATTCTGCCCGAAAGAAGTAATCGAAAAAGATGGTGTGAAAGCACTTGATTCTGCAGAAGAATTGTACAAGACTTGCCAGGTGGTATCTCTTCATATTCCGGCAACTGCCGAAACAAAGAACTCTATCAATTATGCTCTGTTGAAAGATATGCCGAAAGGTGCTATGTTGGTAAACACTGCCCGTAAGGAAGTGATTAACGAAGCAGAACTAATCAAACTGATGGAAGAGCGTGCAGACTTCAAATATATCACAGATATTATGCCTGCTGCTAACGCAGAGTTTGCAGAAAAGTTTGCCGGACGTTATTTCTCAACTCCTAAGAAGATGGGTGCTCAAACTGCCGAAGCAAATATCAATGCCGGTATTGCTGCTGCTCAACAAATTGTGGGCTTCTTGAAAGATGGTTGCGAGAAATTTAGAGTAAACAAGTAAGATTCTGAATAAGTCTGCCGGATTTTTCAGGATAACTATGGTAGTATCTGAATAAAAACAATCCGTTGCAGAATGTCTTTTTTAGAAATAAGTAGTATATTTGAGCCACAGATTTTCAAGAAGTCTGTGGCTTTAATTTTTTACATATAAAATACTAATATCATGGCAATAATCAAACCTTTCAAGGGCATTCGTCCTCCGCAAAACCTCGTAGAACAGGTCGCTTCACGTCCTTATGATGTACTGAACTCTGAAGAAGCCCGCGCAGAAGCGGAAGGTAACGAAAAGTCTCTTTATCATATTATTAAACCGGAAATAGATTTCCCTGTTGGTATGGATGAACACGACGAACGGGTGTATGCTAAAGCTGCCGAGAATTTCCAACTGTTTCAGGACAAAGGCTGGTTGGTGCAGGATAATAAGGAAAACTATTATATCTATGCCCAGACGATGAACGGGAAAACGCAATACGGATTGGTGGTCGGTGCTTATGTTCCCGATTATATGAATGGTATTATCAAAAAGCATGAGCTTACCCGTCGTGACAAGGAAGAGGATCGTATGAAACATGTACGTGTGAACAACGCAAACATTGAGCCTGTTTTCTTTGCTTATCCTGATAATGAGAAGCTGGATGTTATTATAAAGAAATATACAGCAAACAAGCCGGTTTATGACTTTATCGCTCCGGGTGATGGCTTTGGACATACTTTCTGGATTGTCGACCAGGATGCAGATATTGCTACCATTACTGCCGAATTTGCTAAAATGCCTGCTCTTTATATTGCTGACGGGCATCACCGTTCTGCCGCTGCTGCATTGGTGGGAGCAGAGAAAGCAAAGCAAAATCCGAATCATCGTGGTGATGAAGAATATAATTACTTCATGGCTGTTTGCTTCCCTGCAAACCAGCTAACCATCATCGATTATAATCGTGTAGTGAAAGATCTCAATGGTTTGACTCCCGAGCAATTCCTGGCTGCACTTGATAAAAACTTTATAGTAGAAGAGAAGGGTGCGGATATCTATAAACCATCCGGCTTACATAATTTTTCACTCTATTTGGGTGGTAAATGGTACAGCTTGACTGCTAAGGCCGGTACGTATAATGATAACGACCCTATTGGTGTGCTTGATGTTACAATCTCTTCCAACTTGATTTTGGATGAAGTTTTAGGTATAAAGGATCTGCGTTCTGATAAACGTATTGATTTTGTCGGTGGTATCCGTGGATTGGGAGAGCTCAAGAAGCGTGTGGATAGCGGTGAAATGAAAGTGGCTTTGGCTCTCTATCCCGTATCTATGAAACAGTTGATGGATATTGCAGATACAGGCAATATTATGCCGCCGAAGACTACTTGGTTTGAACCGAAACTTCGTTCGGGACTGGTGATTCATAAGTTAGATTAAAAAATATCTGTAAGATGATGCGAAAATCATTGTTGATAGGGACTATATCAGTAGATGTGACGCTTGATTGATGTAGAAAAAATAGTGACGGGATATGCCCGGGATAGTGACGGTATCGTTGTGGTATACCGTCACTATTTTTATTGGATAGCGTCACTATTTTTAATTCCCCCAACTGCCTATCATCGATAAGTGGAACATTAATATTTCCAAATGATAGATTGACTTTTCTCATTAAAGCCGTATCTTTGCAACATGACTGCTGAAGATACTTATAAAACCATCATTGAGCCTTCCGAAGGTATTTATACGGAAAAACGAAGCAAGTTCATTGCTATAGCCCTTCCTGTGCGTACTCTCGATGAGATAAAGATGCATCTTGAAACGTATCAGAAAAAGTATTATGATGCACGGCATGTATGCTATGCTTATATGTTGGGAGCTGCGCGAAAGGATTTCCGTGCCAATGACAACGGAGAACCTTCCGGAACAGCGGGTAAACCTATTCTCGGACAGATAAACTCGAATGAACTGACGGATATACTGATTATAGTAGTTCGTTATTTTGGAGGAATCAAGTTGGGGACAAGTGGATTGATTGTTGCTTACAAGGCCGCTGCTGCCGAAGCGATTGCTGCCGCTACTATTATAGAAAAGACGGTAGATGAGGATGTGACGGTAATGTTTGAATATCCTTTTATGAATGATGTCATGCGCATTGTGAAAGAAGAGGAACCGGAGATTCTTAATCAGTCGTATGACATGGATTGTAGCATGACATTGCGGATTCGTCGTTCGATGATGCCTAAGTTGCGTGCACGTTTGGAGAAGGTGGAGACAGCGCGGATTCTTGATGATGAGAATATTTTGTAGGTAAAGTATTAGAAGTAGTAATAGAGATAGAGAGTGGATTGCATGATAAATAAATGTCACATAATTTTTAGTCTGTTTTTAAGTTCCTTTGTATGGATGAGCGTTCAGGCGCAAGCACAAATACAGGAAACTCAAAAACTGGCTCCTAATAATATTCCTGTTCCGTGGTATTCGCAGAAAATCGCGGGATGCCCTTACTCGCATTGCTCTCTGGCTTCTTCGTTAATGGTCTTTGATTATTTTAAGGGAATGACGGCTGATACACAACGTACAGCCCAGGATGCAGAAAAGAAACTGATTGAATATCAGCGGAACTACTTTCTGAAAAAACGTGCTCCTTTCCGTCGCCGTACTTCAATAGGGCAGGGAGGATATTATTCTTTTGAGATTGATTCGTTGACACGTTATTATGAAAACATGATAAGTGCCGAACATTTCCAGCAGAAAGATTATCGGATATTGAAAGATTATATTGATCGTGGCATTCCTGTGCTTGTAAATGTGAGATATACAGGTGCAGTTCGTGGTTTGCGTCCTGGTCCGAGAGGGCACTGGATGGTGCTTCGTGGCATTGATGATAAACATGTGTGGGTGAATGATCCCGGACGTTCGCCGGAGATGCGGACTAAAGGAGAAAACATCTGTTATCCCATTAAGAAACAGCCGGGTAACCCTTCCTATTTTGATGGTTGTTGGACGGGACGATTTATCATAGTCACTCCCAGAGAATGGATACGAAACTCCCTGTTTGCACAGGTAGGCAAGCTCCCTCCATTGGAGGAGGTGACTCATATAGTTCCTCCGGTTGTGTCGTCTGTAACCTTACCGCAGGTTATCAATCAGTAGAAGCAACTCATAGTTAGGAAAATTCAGTAGTAGAATTAAGATAGAACATTTGTAGTAAAATAAAGAAGAACAAAAATATATGGCATTTGAAGCAACCAAAAAAGAATGGTGCGAACTCTATTCTTTCTTTCGTCTCTTAGCAGATGGAAAAGTAGTGTTAGGCACAGCAGAAGCAAAGGCGGGAGATACATTTTGGCCTGTTGCAATGATTCAACGGGAAGAACATGATGGAACACGTCAATATTATATTGAAGAAGATACGATTCGTATAGAAGGAGAGAATGGGAGTAAGTCCATGCCTCGTGAAGATTTTGGTATTGTAGCTGATCTGATATTACAGGCTGTGAAATCTTCGCCGGAAAATGATGTTGCTTCTCCAGAAGGAGTAGAAGAGTTTTTAGACGAAGCTGCCATTTTCGATTTGGAAGCAAAAACAGAAGATCGCACAGATTTTTCCATTACATTTTGGCATCCGAAAGCTCCGTTAAGAGGTTTCAATGTCCGTTCACGGTTGGGCGTAATGAATCCGTTGTTGGACGGAGGACGTGCAGCGAATCTTAAACTGGAACAGAGTGGAGTCAAATTTGCCACTCCAACAGTGAATAAAATCAATGCTTTGCCTGAATCTCCGAATGAAGTTGCCGAACGGATGATGATGATCGAACGTTTGGGGGGCGTACTTAAATACGCTGATGTAGCCGACCGCGTATTCCGCAGTAATCTTTTGATGATTGATCTGCATTTTCCACGTGTACTGACAGAAATGGTTCGTATCATGCATTTGGATGGTATCTCCCGTATTAGTGAGTTGACGGAAGTTATTAAACAAATGAATCCGTTGAAGATTAAAGATGAACTAATCAATAAGCATAAGTTCTATGAATTCAAGATGAAGCAGTTCTTGATGGCATTAGTATTGGGAATGCGTCCTGCAAAGATTTACAATGGATTGGATTCGGCAGTGGAAGGTATTCTATTGGTGGATGGAAATGGAGAAGTGCTCTGTTATCATAAATCGGAAAAGCAAATAATGGAGGATTTTTTGTTTTTAAATACCCGTTTAGAAAAAGGATCTTTAGAGAAAGACAAATACGGGTTCCTGGAGAGAGAGAATGGAGTCTATTATTTCAAACTGAATGCAAAGATTGGGCTGGTCAAACGGTAGAAAAGTATAATGTATTGATGCAGTTAAACTAATAATGATGGCATACTTATATAAAATACTTGTTATCCATGAAAACAAATGAAGTTTTAGAGAACATTAAAGCACGCCGTAGCGTACGGGCTTATACTGGCCAGCAAGTTTTAGAAGAGGATTTGCAGGCTATTTTGGAAGCTGCAACTTATGCACCGAGTGGAATGCATCTGGAAACATGGCATTTTACGGCTATTCAAAATATGGATAAGTTGACAGAACTGAATGAACGGATTAAAGGGGCTTTTGCAAAAAGCGACGATTCTCGTTTGCAGGAACGTGGACATAGTAAGACTTATTGTTGCTATTATCATGCTCCGACTTTAGTGATTGTATCTAATGAGCCTACTCAATGGTGGGCTGGTATGGATTGTGCTTGTGCCATAGAAAATATGTTCCTAGCTGCCCAGTCTTTAGGTATCGGCTCTTGTTGGATCAATCAGTTGGGGACAACATGTGATGATCCGGAGGTTCGTGAATTTATTACTGCTTTAGGTGTTCCTGCCAATCATAAAGTCTACGGTTGTGTAGCTTTGGGTTATCCTGATTCGAAGATTCCAATGAAAGAGAAAAAGGTAAAGGTTAATACAATAACTATCGTTAGATAGAATACAGCCTCTTGTCTGATAAAAATAATTCCGGGACTTAACGTATGTGAGTCCCGGAATTATTTTGTGAGGTGATTTTTTAAGAGACAGTGCTCTAGAAATCTCTTTGGATAGACCTCTTTTTACTCGAAAGTACCATAGCGAGTGGGTAGTAGCTTACGGTCTCCCAAGGTGTTATCTACGCGAGCTACATTTATCCAGAATTTATTATCACGTACACTTTCTATAGGATAAGCTGCTTTCTCGCGTGTATATGAGTGCTCCCAACGATCACTTACAATTTCATATTCTGGATGAGGAGCATTAATCAATACATTATCATCTTTATCCGCTTCGCCATTCTTCACTTCTTGAATTTCTTTCCAGATATTCAGCATGACATCTACGAAATTGTCTAGTTCTGCCAGACTTTCACTTTCTGTTGGTTCAATCATCAACGTACCGTGGACGGGGAAGGAGAGGGTAGGAGCATGATAACCGTAATCCATCAGGCGTTTGGCAATATCATTCTCCGAGATTCCTGCTTCTTCATGTACTTTCCGGCATTCCAGAATCATTTCGTGCCCTACGAAACCGTTGGCTCCCCGATAAACAACTCCATACGTATCTTTCAGACAAGTAGCCAGATAATTAGCGTTCAGGATCGCAATTTTAGTTGCCTGTGTCAGTCCTTCTGCACCCATCATGCGGATATATCCGTATGTGATAGGCAGAATACCTGCACTGCCGAATGGAGCTGCCGATACTTGATTTTGTGAATTGCCGAAGATTCCGTGTCCGGGAAGGAAAGGAACCAAATGTTCGGCTACGCAGATAGGACCGACTCCCGGACCTCCGCCACCATGAGGGGAAGCGAATGTTTTATGAAGATTCAAGTGACAGACATCTGCACCGATGAATCCCGGATTGGTTAATCCTACCTGTGCATTCATGTTGGCTCCGTCCATATATACTTGTGCACCACAGGCGTGAATGATGTCGCAAATCTCTTTTATCTCGGTCTCGAAGATACCATGTGTAGAAGGATAAGTAATCATCAGTGCAGCCAATTCATCTTTATTTTCTTCAGCTTTTACACGTAGGTCAGCCATTTCTACATTCCCCTGCTCGTCGCATGCACAGGTAACAGTTACGAAGCCTGCCTGTATAGCAGACGCAGGATTTGTTCCGTGAGCCGAAGCTGGAATCAAGACTTTGTTACGGTGTCCCTGACCGATACTTTCGAGATAGGCGCGAATCACACGAAGGCCTGCATATTCTCCTGCAGCACCCGAATTGGGTTGTAGGCTAACCCCTGCAAACCCGGTGATAACTTTCAAATCTTCACTTAGGTTCTTGATTAATTCACGATAACCTTCTGCTTGGTCTTCCGGAACCAGCGGGTGCATACCCATAAACTCGGGACGGCTTAAAGGCAACATTTCTGCGGCTGCATTCAGCTTCATTGTACATGAACCGAGGGAAATCATGGATTGTGCAAGAGAAATATCTTTGCGGTCCAGACGTTTGATGTAACGCATCATCTCTGTTTCCGTGTGATACTTGCTGAATACTTCATGTGTCAGGAAAGGAGTTGTACGTTTTAAATCCTTGTCGATGTTGCTTCTTTCCGGAATGTCGTCTACTTTCTGGTAATCTTTTCCGGCGGCAATGGCAAAAATCGAGAGCAACACATTGGCAGCTGCCACATCTGTTGTTTCGTCAATGCTGAAACCAACATTGCCATTTTCATAATAGCGCAGATTAACTTCTTTGGTAAGTGCTATCGTGCGGATTTGCTGTGCCGAAACGTGTTCGGGCAATTCGAAACGTAAGGTGTCAAAGTATTGAGCGTTGACTTGTGTATATCCGCATTTCTTTAATTGCTTTTCAAGAAATACAGTAATGCTGTGTATACGTGATGCAATTGTAGTGATACCCTCCTGACCGTGATAAACGGCGTAAAAGCCTGCCATAGTAGCTAATAATGCTTGTGCGGTACAGATATTTGAAGTTGCTTTTTCCCGTTTGATATGTTGTTCACGTGTCTGTAAAGCCATTCGGTAGCAGAGTTTGCCATATTTGTCTTTAGACCATCCGATGATTCGTCCCGGCATATTCCGTTTGTATTCGTCTTTGGTAGCAAAGAAAGCAGCCGATGGACCGCCATAGAACATTGGGGTACCCAAGCGTTGTGTGGTTCCGAATACAATATCTGCTCCCCATTCTCCCGGAGGAGTTAGCAGGGCGAGACTTAAAATATCAGCGGCAACAGCTACTTTGCAGTCTGCGGCATGTGCTTTTTCGGTAAATTCAGAATAGTCCTCTACGTTTCCATGTGAGTTCGGATATTGCAGAATACAGGCAAACACTTCCGGTGAAGGTTCAAAATCTTTATATTTACCTACACGTAGTTCGATGCCTTGAGGTACGGCACGTGTAGTCATGACAGCTAATGTCTGCGGAAAAATATTCTCGTCTACGAAGACTACGTTCGCATTGGCTTTCTGTTGCGCGCGGGAGCGTAAGGCATACATCATGCTTACGGCTTCGGCGGCGGCAGTTGCTTCGTCCAGAAGTGAGCAGTTGGCGAGTGGCATGGCAGTAAGATCACATACGGCTGTCTGGAAATTCATCAATGCTTCCAGACGTCCTTGCGATACCTCTGTCTGGTACGGAGTGTAAGAAGTATACCATACTGGGTTTTCGAATACATTCCGCTGGATAACGGCCGGAGTGATCGTGTTGTACCATCCCAAACCGATATATGTGGTATATAGTTTGTTTTTAGCTGCCAGTTCAGCGATGTGTTTTCCAAATTCGTATTCCGTCAGTGGACTAGTCAATGCAAGCGGCTCTTTCAGCCGTATATTGGCGGGAATTGTCTGATTAATCAGTTCGTCCAGTGAGTTCACGCCAATTTTGCGGAGCATTATGGCTGTATCTTGTTCATTGATGCCGATGTGACGGCTAGCTAACAAATCGGTTTTCATAATAATCAAGTATTAAATTAAGTATTAAGTATCAAGTATTAAGTATTACTGCGGTTAATGGGCGATTAGCCTTGTTAATACCTAATACCTGATACTTAATACTTCTTTTTTATTATCTAAAAAATGGGTTTTCAGCTTTTTCCATTCCGATAGTCGTGGGAGCGCCGTGTCCCGGATAAACGACTGTTTCGTTGGGAAGAACAAATAAACGGCTGCAAATATGTTCTATCAGTTCATCGAAGTTGCCTCCTGTGAGATCAGCACGGCCGATGCTGCCTTGGAACAGGACGTCACCGGAGAACATGCAGTTGTCTTCTTTGCAATAGTACACCAAGCTGCCGGGTGAATGTCCGGGCACGTGTATTGCTTCCAGTTTGGTATGTCCGAAAGTGATGATATCTCCGTCATGCAGGTATTTGCCCAGTGGTACAGGTTCTTCCTGCAACTGAAAACCAAACATTCTGCTTTGTTTCGGTGCTTCGTCAATCCAGTACTCGTCTGCTTTGTTTGCTTCTGCCGATAACCCGAATTCTTTCAGCATGAACGGATTTCCGAAGATATGATCCAGGTGTAAATGAGTATTCAGCAGATGCTTTACATTCAGTTCATTGGTAAGAATGAACTTTTTCAGTGCCTGCTTTTCTTCTTCATAGAAACAGCCCGGATCAATTACGACTGCTTCTTTAGTGTCATCCCATAATACGTAGCAATTTACGGGAAACATATTAAATTCAAATCTTTTTATTTTCATGGTTTCTCTATGATTTATCATCTATCAGAACATATAGTCTTGTTTAAATCGGAACATATACCACTTTTTTTGTTTTAAAGAACTCTTCCTCGAAGTTGTCGCTCAAGCTATGAATGACCGTTTTATGTTTGAACGGCATTGTTTCATGCTCCAGTTCACCGCCTTTGAGACAGATAAGTCCGTTGGGCAATGCATTCTGTTGTTTCGAAGAGATATTCTTTTTAATAATCTTAATCAAATCCGCCAAAGGCATTACGGCACGGCTGACAACAAAGTCGAACGTTCGTTTCTCCTCTTCTGCACGGGCATGGCGGAAAGTCACATTTTTCAGTCCGATGGCATTTGCCACTTCGGTTGCTACACGTACTTTTTTGCCGATACTGTCTACGAGGTGGAATTTTACCTCGGGAAACAGGATTGCTAAAGGAATGCCAGGAAAACCTCCTCCTGTACCCAAGTCCATGATGCTGGTTCCGGGGCGGAATTGGATGATTTTGGCAATGCCTAATGAATGGAGCACGTGATGCTCATATAAATTCTCAATGTCCTTGCGGGAGATAACGTTGATTTTTGAATTCCAGTCAGTGTAGAGGTCGTATAGAGCTGCGAATTGTTTGCGCTGCTCTTCCGTCAGATCAGGAAAATATTTCAGTATGATTTCCACTGTTTGAATTTTGAATTATAAGTTTTGAATGATAGATGTGGATGAATATCCTATTCTGTCACATGGAAGTGATAACAACAGGATATTCATTGGTGTTCAGCTTTTTATGATTTTTAATTTTTTAGCTCTCCCAGAATCGGGTTACTGCCTAATAGATGTTCCATCATAGCAAATGGGATTGTTACCTTTACAGGTCCCATAGAATAAGGAGTGATATCGTATACATTATAATAGAAGGTGATTCCTTCTTTGCTTAGATAGAAATTTTCTGTCGGAGCGATGTCCCCGGTGGAAGCATATCCCATATCTTCCAATGCTTCGTGAGTGGTCACTTTGTTATCTGCCATGAGCTGATTCCAGATCAGGTCGGTCAATGCGTCTTTGTAGTCTCCGACAAAAATATCATCGAGGCGGAGCGGACGCATCAGGGTGAGGTCCATATTTAAATAAGTTGCCATGTAAATTCCATGTGCACCTCCGGTATATTCGTTATAGTCGATGCGATATACAAGTAGATCTTTATCATACAGTTGCACATGGCTTTCTATACCTTTATAATAAGAATACCAGGCACCGATGGAAGATTCGTCTTCCTTGTCTTTCTCATCTTCGGTATACATAGGCTCGAGATCGCGACGGTATTCGCTGATATAATTCTCGGTATATTGCTTTACAACTTCTTCCGGTTTTTCGCCGATGTATTTATCTCCGAAACAGGCCGAAATGAAATAAGTATTCAGACTGTCTTTCAGCATATCATCCGATGATTTTATCGGATAAGCAAAATTAATAATAATATTGCAGGCCGGTTTGGCTGTATCATTGAAGAGGTGAGCTGTCTTATTCACTTGAATGCTATCAAACTGTAACGCACCTGTGTTTTTGTTCATCTTGTCATGACAAGAAAACAAAAAGCCGCTTACCGAAAGTATAATTGCAAGCAGACTGACATATTGTTTTTTCATACCCATTTTTTCTGTAAATTCAACATTTGTTTTATCATTCACTATTGACAAATATAGATGAAATTCGTGAATCGGGCTAATAAAAACAGAAAAAAATGCAGCTATTTATCCCCAAAAATGGGATTGGCGGATATTATCCGCCAATCAATGCTTGCAAACTTTAGTGATATCTACTGTGAATCCATCTTCAGCAGGCATAAATTTCCCTTTCATTTTCAGAAATTCGATAAGGGTATCTACATCCATGTTTTCTGCCGAGCAAGCATAAAAACGTTGCTGTGAGCCAAACTTCTTAATGATTGCTTCCCGCAATGATGATTCCGAGTAGCTATTTCCTTCCATCATGTGGAGGACTTCATGAGCATGTAATTGTTCCATAATCTTTTTTCTGCAAAGATAGGGCAGAGATTGCTTGGAAACTGTAACATATGTGACAAAACTGCATAATATTCATTGAAAATTGAAAATAACCATTTCACTATGCGTTCCTATTCTGAAGGGTGGTCCCCAAAGAGACAATCCGGAAGATACATACACGTGACTGTTTCCCCATTGGCGATAACCGTGGCTTTGCTCGAAGATATAATCGGTCACCCAATTAATAGGCCATATTTGTCCGTGGTGTGTATGCCCACTGAATTGCAGGTCGATGCCGGCAGCTTCCGTTTTTTCCAAATCAAAAGGTTGATGATCCAATAAAATGATAGGTTTGCTTTTATCGATATTCACCATTAACTCTTGCAGGGAATGACGCTTGCGGTTATGACGGTCATCACGTCCTATCAGTTGTATGCCGTTGGGAAGTGTAACTACTGAATCGCGCAATAATTGTATTTGAGTGCTTTTAATATATCGGATACTTTCATCGATACCGCTAATGTATTCGTGATTGCCGAGAACCATATAGATACCCATAGGAGCTTTCAAGTTAGCTAATTCTTCCGCCATATTCTCTGTATAAAGAGGTACGACGCTATTATCAATCAAGTCACCACTAATCAGTATCAGGTTGGGATGCTGCGCATTTATCATTTCCACATATTTTTTTAATGCGGCTTTCCCTGTACCATTTCCCAAGTGAACATCGCTGATTGCGACGATTTTAATTGCTTGGGGAGTATCTTCATATCGTTTATTGGTTAAAATGCTGACTACATTGGTTTCCGGGTGATGATAGTTATATACCCCACATCCCAGCAATCCCAACGTGAACACTAAAGACAGATAGAACCTATATTTGTAGACAACTTTGAATAATTTCAAGATATCAAACAAAAGCAAGAATAATGCCATGTATAGAGTAAATATCAACCAACTTGTTCCAATGGTGTACATTGAATGGGAGATAAAGACAGGCATCTCAAGGTTACGAGTTAGCATCGTGCCGAAAAAGGATAAAGCACATATCCAGAATAAAACGGTCAGGAATATTTTTACTCCGAGAGATTTAACTTTCAGAGCTTGCTTTGCTCTGATAAATATGTAGGCATTACC
The DNA here is from genome assembly GCF_019129155.2 of Bacteroides sp. MSK.18.37. Lineage (NCBI taxonomy): Bacteria > Pseudomonadati > Bacteroidota > Bacteroidia > Bacteroidales > Bacteroidaceae > Bacteroides > Bacteroides sp. MSK.18.37. The sequence goes on from NZ_JAHOIB020000001.1 coordinate 5,850,942, forward strand.
TGCCAGATAAAGAGTGATAATGATGAGTAAATATGTAAGCATAGCGTTTACTTAAAAATCAGAGAATTTATTGGGGCAAAGATAGGTTTTATTGTTGAGTAAAAAGAGTTAATAGTGCTGATATGACTCTAAAATAGCCAAATAAAGGAAAGAGAATGTGTCTGTATCGGATTGATTGAATCTTAATTACGAAAAATTATAGGAAAATCTGTTTTTATTCTTATCTTTGTCCTCTGAAATGAAAAAACTAGCCTACGTAACAGCACTTATCCTTTCTCTCCTGATTATCTATTCAGGAGGTGGAGTCTCTATTGTGCATTATTGCTGTGTCCGTTGTGAAACGGTGCAGAGCTGTTGTGATACAGGCTGTCCGAAGTGTAAAAAGACTCATACTTGTGATTCAAAAAAAGGTTGTAAAGATAAGGGTTGTACAGCTATTATCTATAAGCTCGATTTGATGAAACATACTACTGAACTGACAACATCAGCTTTAGTAGTCGATCTTTTGTGTGAGCATTTTTGCTATCTGTTGACTCCGACCTATGCGGATAAATCGGTAGAATATGATAGTCTGACCTCTCCGCCACCTCTCTGTTCGAGGCAGAAGCTGGCGCTATATTCCACTTATATTATTTAGCCACTATTTCTTTCTTATTTAATCCTTTGCTTTCAATAGAACATGAAAGTAAAGCAGCACTGAATGCAACTAAGTTGCATGAGAAATGAATTAATTTTGTATCTCGAAAGTAACTTTAGAAAGAATGAAATATATGATAATAGGACTGTTCCTGTTATTTGCCGGCAATATATATGCGCAAGTACGGGGAACAGTGAAAGATAGTACCGGGGAGGCTATTCCGGGTGCCAATGTGTTCTGGATGAATACAGGACAAGGAGTGACAACCAAAGAGGATGGTAGTTTTTCTATCACTAAACCTTCCAAAAGCCACATGCTGATTGTCAGCTTTATCGGTTTTCAGAACGACACGATTCATGTGAGCAGTAAAAATCAACAACTGGATATTGTGCTTCGTGATGGAGTGGAACTGAATGAAGTGAATATTGTCACTCGTAAACTGGGAACGATGAAATTGCGCAGTAGCGTAATGAACGAAGACATGATAAGCAGTGCCGAATTGAGTAGAGCCGCTTGTTGTAACCTGGGTGAAAGTTTTGTGACGAACCCTTCAGTAGATGTGAGTTATTCCGATGCGGCAACAGGAGCCAAACAAATTAAATTGTTGGGGCTGTCTGGCACTTATGTGCAGATGTTGACGGAAAACATCCCGAATTATCGGGGAGCCGCCGCTCCTTATGGATTGGGATATGTCCCCGGTCCGTGGATGCAGAGTATACAGGTTTCCAAAGGAACATCTTCGGTGAAGAATGGTTATGAAGCCATCACAGGACAGATAAACGTAGAATTTAAGAAACCGCAGTTGCCGGAAGCTGATTGGGTGTCTGCCAATCTTTTTGCAAGCACTACCAACCGATATGAAGCCAATGCGGACGCTACATTGAAACTTTCCAAACGATGGAGCACTTCTCTGCTGGCGCATTACGAAAATGAGACCAAGGCGCATGATGGCAACGATGACGGATTTGTGGATATTCCGCAGGTAGAACAGTATAATGTGTGGAACCGGTGGGCATACATGGGCGACCATTATGTTTTCCAGGCAGGTATCAAAGCCCTTTCTGAAACACGTACCAGCGGACAGGCCAATCACGGAGGGACAATGCACTCCGGTGACCTGTATAAAGTAGGGATCGATACGGAGCGCTATGAATTCTTCACCAAGAATGCCTATATCTTTAATAAGGAGAAGAATACGAACCTGGCTTTGATTCTTTCCACCACTTTACACAATCAGGATGCTACGTATGGACGCAAACTGTATAATGTGGATCAAACCAACGTCTATGCTTCGCTGATGTTTGAAACGGAATTTAATCCGCAAAATAGTTTCTCCGCAGGGTTGAGCTTCAATTATGACGCTTATGACCAACATTACCGTTTGGAAAATACAACGGACAATCCTCTCAAAGCCTTTGAAAAGGAAGCTGTTCCCGGTGCTTACGTGCAATATACGTTGAATCTGAATGATAAATGGATGGTAATGGCCGGTCTGCGTGGTGATTACAGTAACGAACATGGTTTCTTCGTGACTCCGCGTGCGCATCTTAAGTACAATCCGAATGATTATGTGAATTTCCGTCTTTCTGCCGGAAAAGGGTACCGTACCAATCATGTGTTGGCGGAAAACAACTACCTGCTTTCCAGCAGTCGTAAGGTGGAAATAGCAAAGAACCTGGATATGGAAGAAGCATGGAACTACGGTGCCAGCGTCTCTACTTATATCCCTATATTCGGCAAAACGCTGAATGTGAATGCAGAATACTATTATACGGATTTCCTGAAACAAGTGATAGTGGATATGGATAGCACCCCCCATGAAGTAGCTTTCTATAATTTGGATGGACGCTCTTATTCGCATGTGTTCCAGGTGGAAGCAAGTTATCCTTTCTTCAAAGGATTCACCCTGACAGGTGCTTACCGGCTCACGGATGCAAAAACGACCTACAAAGGTGAACGAATGGAGAAACCGCTGACCAGCAAATATAAAGGACTACTTACGGCTTCTTACCAAACTCCGCTGGGAATATGGCAGTTTGACGCTACACTGCAACTGAATGGCGGTGGCAGGATGCCTACTCCTTATGAGTTGGGAGGCGGACAGTTGTCTTGGGAACGTCGTTATGGCAGTTTTGAACAGTTGAGTTTACAGGTGACCCGTTACTTCCGTCGTTGGTCTATCTACCTAGGAGGCGAGAACCTGACAAATTTCAAACAAAAGAATCCGATTATCGATGCGGCAAATCCCTGGGGGAACAACTTTGATTCTACCATGATTTGGGGACCGGTGCACGGAGCAAAAGGATATATCGGAATACGTTTTAACTTAGCTAGAAATAGTGAGTAAAAGCAGGAAATAGCGAATGAAAGAAACGATTGCATAATAAAGAATATTAATTTTAAACTGATAAGAAAAATGAGAACAAAAAGATGGATGGCCACTTGCGTGGTGGCTCTTTTGAGTGTAACAGCTGTATTGGCAAAAGATATTCGTGTTGTTGTATTTAAAGTGTCGCAGATGCACTGTGAGAAATGCGAAAAGAAAGTAAAGGACAATATGCGTTTTGAGAAAGGGCTGAAGGATATTTCGACCGAAGTAAAAACGAAAATGGTAACCATTACGTATGACGCTGAAAAAACGAATGTAAAGAAGTTGCAGGCAGGGTTTAATAAGTTCAGTTATGAAGCCGAATTTGTAAAAGAAACAAAGAAAGACGGTCAGAAGGCTGATAAGAAGTAATTGAACAAATACCTGTATTAGCTTGTTTCTATAAACAAACAAGGGTTCTTCCCCAACTTCTTTTCGAGAGGAGGGGAAGGCCGTAAACAATAATTATATGGGTAACACAACAAAAAAGGCATTTCCTGTGCTTAATATGCATTGTGCAGGATGTGCCAATAATGTAGAAAAAACAGTAAAAAAATTGCCGGGAGTCATTGAGGCTTCCGTTAATTTTGCTACCAATACATTGACCGTTTCTTATGAGAAAGAGCAGCTGACTCCCGGAGAGATTCGTGCGGCTGTGCTTGCGGCAGGTTATGATCTGATTGTGGAAGAAGCCCACAAAGAAGAACGCCGGGAAGAGGAACAGCATAAGCGTTACACTCGTTTGAAATGGAAGGTAATTGGAGCGTGGATTTTGGTAGTACCATTGTTGGTATATTCCATGATACTGATGCATGTGCCATACTCTAATGAGATTCAAATGGTACTTGCTATCCCTGTTATGGTCTTTTTCGGAGGTGGTTTCTTCACCGGAGCCTGGAAACAGGCTAAATTAGGACGGAGTAATATGGATACTTTGGTTGCGCTTAGTACTTCCATTGCTTTTCTGTTCAGTCTGTTCAACACTTTCTTCCCCGAATTTTGGTATGACCGCGGATTGGAACCGCATGTCTATTATGAGGCTTCTGCGGTGATTATCGCTTTCGTTCTTACCGGAAAGTTGATGGAGGAACGTGCCAAAGGAAATACCTCAACAGCCATTCGTAAGTTGATGGGAATGCAGCCTAAAGCGGCTCGTGTTCTGCGCAATGGAGTGGAGGAGGAGATCTTGATTGAAAAACTCCAGGTAGGTGATTTGGTGGTTGTACGTCCGGGAGAGCAAATACCTGTGGACGGTCAGCTTTCCGAAGGCGACTCGTATGTCGATGAGAGTATGATTAGCGGTGAACCGGTTCCGGTAGAAAAGAAGAAAGGTGATAAAGTATTGGCAGGAACGATTAACCAGCGTGGCTCATTTATCATTCGTGCCGCACAGGTAGGCAGCGAAACCGTGCTTGCCCGTATTATCGCTATGGTGCAGGAAGCACAGGGCAGCAAAGCTCCCGTGCAACGCATTGTCGATCGTATTACGGGGATTTTTGTACCTGTCGTATTGGGCATTGCCATTCTGACATTTGTATTATGGGTTACCATTGGTGGTAGTGAATATATCTCTTATGGTATTTTGTCGGCTGTTTCCGTTCTTGTCATTGCTTGTCCATGTGCTTTGGGGCTTGCTACACCTACTGCGTTGATGGTGGGTATAGGTAAAGCTGCCAGCCAGCATATCCTGATTAAAGATGCAGTGGCTTTGGAACAAATGCGCAAAGTAGATGTCGTTGTTCTGGATAAAACGGGAACACTGACTGAAGGACATCCTACAGCTACCGGATGGTTATGGGCGCAGTCGCAGGAACCACATTTCAAAGATGTGCTTTTAGCTGCGGAAATGAAATCGGAGCATCCGCTTGCCGGCGCTATTGTCTCTGCGCTTCAGGACGAAGAAAAAATAAAACCTGCCGCGTTGGATAGCTTTGAAAGCATTACGGGAAAAGGAATTAAAGCCTCGTATGAGGGACATACTTATTGGGTAGGCAGTCATAAACTCCTGAAAGATTTCAGTGCGACAGTAAGCGATGTGATGGCTGAAATGCTGGTTCACTATGAATCGGACGGTAACGGCATCATTTACTTTGGACGTGAAAACGAGTTGTTGGCTATCATTGCTGTTTCCGACCCGATAAAGGCTACTTCTGCCGAAGCGGTGAAGGAACTGAAACGCCAAGGGATTGACATCTGTATGCTGACGGGTGACGGGCAACGGACTGCATTAGCCGTTTCTTCCCGTTTAGGAATCGAACGTTTTGTTGCCGACGCTCTACCAGACGATAAGGCCGAATTTGTACGTGAGCTTCAAATGCAGGGAAAGAAGGTTGCGATGGTGGGCGATGGTATCAATGATTCGCAGGCACTGGCATTGGCTGACGTCAGCATTGCCATGGGAAAAGGAACTGATATTGCTATGGACGTGGCTATGGTGACTTTGATGACATCGGATTTGTTGCTGCTTCCTAAAGCCTTCCAGTTGTCAAAGCAGACGGTCAAACTGATTCATCAGAATCTTTTCTGGGCGTTTATTTACAACCTGATCGGTATTCCTATTGCTGCCGGTATCTTGTTCCCTCTGAATGGTTTGTTATTGAATCCGATGCTGGCAAGTGCCGCAATGGCGTTCTCCAGTGTGAGCGTAGTGCTCAATTCGTTGAGCTTGGGAAGAAAATGAGAAATGAACTATAAAAAGACAGGAACCTGTAAGCTGTAAACGATGAATGGCTAGCTGTCATTTATGAACAGCGAACTGTAAATAATAGACGGTGAATACTTTGCGGATAATGCGCAATTTATTCACCGTTCATTGTTTTGCAACTCACCATTTATATTTTCTATCGTTCTTCGTGAAAATTATCTGTTTCTAAAGTCCAATGGTGTCATTCCTACATATCGTCTGAAATACTTGCCAAAGAAAGAGGCGCTGGGGAAGTTTAGAGAATATGCTATCTCTTGGATAGTCATATTGGTACCTTTCAGTTTGGCTTTAGCATCCATGATAACGATATAAGCAATGGTATCTAAAACACTTTTACCTGTCACTTGTCTCACAGTCGTGCTTAGATGTTGAAGAGATATACCTAATTTATCTGCGTAGAACTGTGCACGACGTTCATTTTTATAATTCTCGGTGATGGCTTGAATCAGTTCCCGGCAGATTTCCTTTTTGCGGTTCGAACTGCTATTTTCGCCCGGAAATTTATGATATATCAGTCGTATGCTTGTCAGGATAGTCTGAAGAGACAATTCGACCAATTCAGAATCCATTTCGAAGTTCTCATTGCAACTGGCCCGTGATAATAGAGCAAAATAGTCTTTCAGATAACTGGCTACTTCTTCATTAAGAGGAACTACCGGCTGTTCTATCAGTTTGGGATATGCGTTACCAATATTCTTCATGAGATTGATCCGTCCGGCACAATGAGCAGAGAAGCCGGCAAAGCAAAGGCATACTTTTTCTGTTCTCTCCCGAAACTGAATGATTGTTCCCGGTAATAATGTTATTAAGTCATTGGGGTGAATTTCGTAATCAAGCAGATTGATGGAGGCTTTCATCGAACCTTCGGTACAGATGGCAACAATACATGCTTGCAACCGACAAGATTGCTTGTAAATATTGAGAATGTCTTCTGTTACATTCGTCCATGCTAATACTTCGGTAGGCAAGTCTACCTGTGGAAAGTCCATTTTCATAGTTGTGTGTGTTATATTGGGCCAACAAATGTACGCATTTTCTTTTTATTTCTTACCTTTGTTTTTATGAAAACAGTTTTTATTGATTGGAATTTGATACCATACGCCGAAGCATGGCAACGGCAAACAGAATGGTTTGATAACATTGTCCGGGCAAAAGTTCAGGGCGAGAGTTATGAAAACCGTATTGTGATGTGCGAACATCCTCATGTTTATACATTAGGACGTAGCGGGAAAGAAAATAATATGTTGTTGAGTGATGAACAATTGAAAGCAATTGATGCCACCCTTTATCATATTGATCGGGGAGGGGACATTACTTATCATGGTCCGGGACAACTGGTGTGCTATCCGATATTAAACCTGGAAGAATTTCAGTTAGGATTGAAAGAGTACGTTCATTTGCTGGAAGAAGCGGTGATTCGGGTATGTGCTTCTTATGGCATTGAAGCCGGACGTTTGGAGAAAGCGACAGGAGTCTGGTTGGAAGGTGATACGCCTCGTGCACGTAAGATTTGTGCTATCGGAGTGAGGAGCAGTCATTATGTCACGATGCATGGACTAGCTCTGAATGTAAATACCGATTTACGTTATTTCAGTTATATCCACCCTTGCGGATTTATAGATAAAGGCGTCACTTCTCTTCGTCAGGAATTAAAGCACGATGTGCCGATGGACGAAGTGAAGCAACGCCTCGAAGAGGAGCTTAGAAAACTATTCCAACTCCCAGTTGCCAAGTGCGGCGCATAAAGCAATCTTTATCAGCCAAGGCATAAGAGAAGTCTGCACGTATCGGCCAGAAGTTTATTCCGCAGCCTAGAGTGCCGTAGTTGCCCACTCCTTTATCTTTGTCTCCGAAATGATATCCCGCACGGACAACACCATATTTCAGGAAATTATATTCGGCTCCTATGCCAGCCTGGAGATGACGGATTTCAGAGGGGAGCAGATAGTTGAAGTCGAGAGCCACCTGCAAACGGTTTTCTATGCTGAATGGCAGGTCGATTGTACCTCCCAATCCTAATCTGGCGGGTAACTTTTGTCCGTCCAGCTTTTTGCCTATGTTGGCAGCTTGGAAACCAATGCTCCAGGAAGCCATTTCGTCCAATAGAGCCATATTGCGATAGTAGGTCGCGCCGAAGTCCAGACAAACGCTATTCTTGCTGTCTGCGCTTTCCGCGGCTTTGGCTTGCAGGTATCTGAACGTTAATGAAAGAGACAGATTTTTGGCTACATTTCTGAAATAAGCAGCTTCTAAGTCCCATGCGTGAGGGCGGTAATCGAGCACCTTGGGATCTTTGAAATGCCGGAAACCTACAGCAAATCCATGTATGCCTTCCCTTCCGATCCGGTAGAAAAGAGAGGCGCTATGTAGCGCATAATCTTGGTTGATCTTAGCGTATGAATAACTCGCACCCATCACTTCTTGTGAGAAAGCGATGGTAGAAGCATTATGAAAAATAGCTGTACTACCGTTATCGGTGGTAGCTAATCCTGTACCTGCCATACCTGCCGATTGGGCGTCTGGAGTAAGTTCCAGAAAATAGGCGCTTGCCATTTCTTGTGCTCCCAGCAAAGTGGGGAATAAGCACGAGGCGAGAAGGAAATGTTTTACTCGTTTCATAATCAGTTATTTTTAGAGTGAGACATCCGGACAACACGTATGCCTGTCCACGATTTATTGTTGTTTAGCATGTGATTGAGAGGTTCATCGCTGACAACTACTTTTCCCAATGTAGAAGAAGCGTGCAGCAGGTGCAGTTTTCCCTCTTTATATTCTGCTATTCCCACATGAGCAATGTCCAGTCCGGGCATCTTCGTTGTAATAGCAATAATGTCTCCATTCATGATCCAGGGCAATCCGGCTTCCGGCAGTTCGCTTTTCGGCAACCAATGTACGACTTTTCCGGAGATTGCTTTTTCATATTCGGCCATTTGTCGTACATTTTCCGGCGAATCAGCCAATTTTTTATATTGCCTGGGATGGGTAGACATATACGAAAGAGAGATTTTCTGGGTATGCGCACTGTTTTTGGCAGTAATATCGGTGAGGAATCCGTGACGAATTCCGTTTTCTATCCATTCGGAAGTATAATGCAACCGGGAAGGATAACCGTTGATGATGCCGTCCCGATAACGTATTTTTTGCAGATTGTCGGCAAAGGAAGAACCGAGTGCCTGTGCCAACGTGTATTCTACGAAAGTGAGGCAATCTACGGCATCGGTCCGGATCACTAATGATTCTTCTCCGTCTTGATCTAATGTGTTAGCCACGTATTTAGTTCCCAGGTAAGATTTCCCGATTCGTAACATGGGTTCGGGATTTTCCGGGAATACAACGCCGTCGCGCAACCATTTCTCCAACTCCTGTGTCCATTGTTGCTTATATTTAAAATGATCCTGAAATCCCCAGCCATGTCCTCCGGTAGGATAAACATGGAGAGTTGCCGGAACCTTGTTTTTTTGTAAAGCGAGGTAATAGTTCACTCCGTGATAAGGTGCTACGGAAGGGTCGTCGGAGGTAAGAGCGATAAATGCTTGTGGAGTATCGGGCGTTACTTGCAATTCGGCAGAAAACTTCTGTATTTGTTCCATTGTTGGATTTTTGCCTAGCAATGCAGTTCTTGTATTTCCCCGGGTGACTTGCATCATCGTAACTACCGGATAAAGTAATATCTGAAAGTCCGGACGTGTTTCCGAATTGTAGTGAGTGGCGAGTGTAGCAGTTAAATGCCCTCCCGCAGAGGCTCCCATTAATCCTACCTTGTAAGGATCGACATTCCATTCTTTGGCATGTTGGCGTACCATGCGAATGGCTTGTTCGGCGTCTGATACGGGGACTTCCCAATGTCCGTTCGGCATCCGGTATTTTAATACCATATAGGTAATACCTTGTCCGCAGAACCAGGGAGCCATATCATACCCTTCTCCATCCATACCCAGTCCACGATAACCGCCTCCGGGACACATGATAATAGCCATTCCATTCGGCTTTTCCGGATGGTAGACCGTCAGGGTGGGATGCGTGACATTCGTGACAAAATGAGGACGCGTTTCCTGCTCTTCTCCGGTTAGTCCACTGGAGTTGGGAGCACCGTCGGGCCACAAAGGTAGCTCGACGGGCTGCTGCGCAAATGATATGGCAGTTACAAGTGATACTATAATGGATAATAGTCTCCTCATAATTATTTATTTAACTTTCATTGAAGCCTTTATAAAGTAAAGAATCAGTAAGGCATACGCTCCTAATGCCAACACTTCTGACCAAGTATTGTTCAACCATGCCTCATTAACCAGATTGATTCCACCAAAGCGCATCGCGGCACTGATTACTCCCATCAATGCACCTCCGGCAATGAAACCGGATGCCAGTAAAGTTCCTTTTTCACCTCTTTCCGTATTCAGAGATGCATCTTTGCTACGTGTTGTAACAAACCAATTCACTGCTCCACCCACTACCAACGGCACATTCAGTTCCAACGGAATAAACATACCCAATGCGAAAGCTAATGCAGGAATTTTACAAAGAGTCAGAATAATAGCTAAGACAGCCCCAATACCATATAACAACCAGGGTGCACCTACACCACTCATCAGCGGTTCGATAACGGCCGCCATCGCATTTGCTTGCGGAGCAGCCAGTGCGCCACTTGTAAATCCGTATGTCTTATTCAGGATAATCATTACACCGCCTACTGTTGCAGCCGATACGATTGTTCCCAAGAACTTCCATGTTTCCTGTTTGGCAGGCGTGCTTCCGAGCCAGTAACCAATCTTCAAGTCGGTGATAAAACCTCCTGCCATCGATAGTGCGGTACATACTACACCACCCATTACCAATGCGGCAACCATGCCCGAAGGACCTTTCAGTCCGACAGCTACCATCACTACGGAAGCCAAAATCAGTGTCATCAATGTCATTCCCGAAACCGGATTAGTACCAACAATCGCAATGGCATTAGCTGCTACTGTGGTGAACAGGAAAGAGATACCGGCAACCAGAACAATGGCTACCAATGTATGCAACAGATTCCCTTGCATGACATCAAGGTAGAAGAATAATACGATTAAGATCAGTGTGATGATGGAACCGATGGCGATAATCTTCATGGAAAGATCCCGTTGGGTACGGATAATGCTCTTCTCTACATTCCCTTTACCGCCCATCTCTTTGGCTGCCAGTCCGACAGCGCTCTTGATGATGCTCCAGGAACGGATAATACCGATCACACCCGCCATAGCGATACCGCCGATACCGATGCTCTTGGCATAATATTTGAATATTTCTTCCGGACTCATTATACCTACGGTAGAGGTGATTTCCGGATTCCATGCATTCAGTACACTGTCACCCCAGATAGCAGACATTCCCGGAATGATAATCCACCACACAGCCAATGAACCGGCACAAATGATGGAAGCATATTTCAGTCCGACGATATATCCCAAACCAAGCACGGCGGCACCGGTGTTTACCTTGAATACCAATTTTGCCTTTTCTGCCAGCATTTCTCCGGCACTACAAACACGGGTGGTAAAGTTCTCGTTCCACCATCCGAATGTCGCTACGATGAAGTCATATAATCCGCCGATCATACCTGCCATCAATAACGGTTTAGCCTGGCTGCCGCCTTTTTCTCCGGAGATCAACACCTGTGTAGTGGCTGTTGCTTCCGGGAAAGGATATTTTCCATGCATGTCGCTGACGAAGTATTTACGGAAAGGGATCAGGAATAGAATACCCAATACGCCACCCAATAAAGAGCTGATGAATACCTGCATGAAGGTAACCGTCATCTCGGGATATTTAGCTTGGAGAATATAAAGAGCGGGGAGGGTGAAGATTGCTCCGGCAACGATTACTCCGGAACAAGCTCCGATAGACTGGATAATCACATTTTCGCCCAACGCATTTTTTCTTTTGGCAGCTCCGGAAACTCCTACGGCAATGATCGCAATTGGAATAGCTGCTTCAAATACCTGTCCGACCTTCAACCCCAGATAGGCAGCGGCGGCCGAAAAAAGGATTGCCATGGCAATACCCCATGCTACTGACCAGATATTAACTTCCGGATGATTTTTAGAGGGACCCATCAACGGGTTGTACACTTCCCCGGGTTTCAACTCTCTGAACGCATTCTCGGGTAACCCGGTGAATTTGTCTTCTTCTTGTTTCATAGTTTTTATAATTTGCTAATGTGTTAATTTACATTTCCGTCCTCAAAGTAAACAAAAAAAAAGGAGAACCGAAAGATTCTCCTTTATGTAATAGTCTATTTTTTCCTACTTTGCATCTTTTGCCGTCATATCGCCCTCGATATACAATCTTACCATCTCTGTTTTGGCGTTGGTACGCAAGGTGATTGATTTTTTGAAATGTCCCGGATATTTGCCTGTTCCGTTATAAGTCACCTTGATTGTTCCCTTTTTGCCCGGCATGATGGGCTCCTTTGTATATTCGGGTACTGTACATCCGCAAGAGGCTACAGCCTGATGGATCACCAGAGGGGCATCGCCGATATTAGTAAAGGTAAATGTGCAACTGACAACCGGGCTGTTTTCAGAAAACTTACCGAAATCGTGAGTTGTTTTGTCAAACTTGATATCTGCATTTGTTTGCGCAAATGCAAAGCTTACGCCCATTACTAACAGGGTCATTAAAAAAAGTATCTTTTTCATTTTTCCTTCTCTTTTTGATTACAAACGACAAAGATAATGCTTTTCCCCTAAAATATACTTTATGGAGTGCGAAATAGTATTAAACGATTCTCTTTTGCTATTTTGAGAGTTGGAATCCGAGCATCATTCCATCGTAATTTTCGGCCAGTGAACTAACTGTTTTCAGTGCGGTACTGCTGCTTTTGCTGCCGATGAAAGCCATTAATTTCAACAGTTTGTCCGAGTTGAACAGTAACTCCAGTGAACTGGAACTGCAATTTACTTTAGCGTGCAGATTCAGAAGTTTCAAATACTTCAAATCAACTTGTTTGGTTGAAGCATTGTAGGAGTAAGTGCCTTTCAATGTTTTCTTGCCCACCGTGCTGGTGAAAGTACTGTCGGCATTGAAAGTGAAACTCATTTGGCCGTCTTTAATACCTATTTTGCTTAATTGTTCGTTCAGCTTATTTTCAGCCATAGTGGCTGCGGCAGCTCCGCCTGCTTTCATTAGTAAGTTATCCGATTCGAACTCTACGGCCGAACCTTTGTAGTTCCATGTTCCGGTCATGTCGATAGATTCGGTGGTTCCGGTGATGGCATTCACTACTTTTGAAATGTTGTCCTTATTTAATAAGTCGGACCATGATTGCGCCTGGCTGTTAGTCGCCATCAGCATAAATACTGCCATAAAGGCAATAGATAAAAAACTCTTTTTCATTTTCATTCTTCTTTCATTTAACATTGAGATCCTTGTTTATGTTTTCTATGTAGTTGAGTATATCAATACGTCCTGTGCGGTCTTCCGAGGAAGATACGAAGTGAGGAGGGAGCTCTTCCCATTGTTTACTCAACTCACGTAAATAGGCATTGATATTCATTTTTAAACGTCCACCTTTGAGTTTATCGGCTTTGGTAAAGATGATAGAGAAGGGGATACCGTTCTCGCCCAGCCATTCCATAAACTCAAGGTCTATTTTTTGAGGTTCCAGCCGGCTGTCTATCAGGACAAAGAGGTTGGTCATTTGCTCCCGTTCCAAAATATAATCTTCGATTATGGTGCGTATCTGGTCTTTCCCTTTTTGTCCGCGTCGGGCATAGCCATATCCCGGAAGGTCGACGAGATACCAATTCTTATTGATAAGGAAGTGGTTGATTAACATCGTTTTTCCCGGAGTAGAGGAGGTCATGGCCAGACCTTTACGACTGGTCAACATATTGATAAGACTTGATTTACCCACATTCGAACGGCCTATAAAGGCATATTCCGGGAAAATACCGGCTGGGCATTTCTTCACGTCCGTATTGCTAATCACAAATTCAGCACTTGTTATTTCCATTTTCTTGTCATTTATTTCTTTGTAAAATCGTTTATAATAAACTTGTTCATTGTTTATAATAAACTATTGCGCAGTTTATAATAAACTCTGCCATTATTTATTATAAACTTCGGAGTACCTGTTTTCATGGTACTTTCAGCGTTTTCCCTTTTTTAGACATACAAATTAACCCCGCAAAGGTAAGCGTTCCATTTAACATTAGCAATTCATAACCGAATTTATATCCGGTTTCTTTTCCAATCCACCAGTCGGCAAGATAGCAGATCAGTGGTGAAAGGATGGCTATGAGAGGAACCCACCGGTCGTTCGTTTGCCTGCGTGTAAAAAGTCCGAAAGCAAACATTCCAAGCAGGGGGCCGTATGTGTAGGAGGCGATGATATATATGGCGTCAATAACGCTCTTATTATTAAGTATTTCTACCAGGCAGATGAAGAATGCCAATAAGACTGATAACGATAAATGCACTTTGCTTCTTTTGCGACGTGCCGTTTCTTCTGTGTCTTTTTCCGTATTCAGCAGGTCTACGCATACACTGGTTGTCATGGCTGTCAGGGCGGAATCCGAGTTGCTGAAAGCTGCTGCGATAATACCGATTGTAAAAAGTACCAATACGGATTGTCCCAGATAACCTTGGGCTGCAAACATGGGTAGTATATCATCATTCATGGCTGGCAGTTCGAGGTGCATCTGTCCCGCTAGCGCTATTAATAGAATTCCCAAGCATAGAAAAAGGAAATTTAGCGGAATGAATGAGAAACCGTAGCAGTACATGTTTTTTTGTGCTTCCTGGAGGTTCCGGCAAGAAAGATTCTTTTGCATCATATCCTGATCCAGTCCGGTCATTACGATGACGATGAAGATACCACTGAAGAACTGTTTGAAGAAGTTCTGTCGGGATACCCAGTCGTCAAATACAAAAATACGGCTGTGTTCGCTGTTTTGGATTGTTTGCACAATGCCGCTGAAGTTAAGGTCTAATCTTTGGATCGTAAAATAGATGATAAAAATCAGAGCGGCAATCAGGCAAAATGTTTGTAAGGTATCTGTCCACACAATGGTCTTTATTCCGCTTTTATGAGTATATATCCATACCAATGCAACCGAACCGACAGCAATCAGCCAAAAGGGAACGTGCATTTCTTGGAATACATACGTATGGAGAATAAGGCATACCAGATAAAGTTTGGCTGCGGTTCCCAACATGCGTGACAGCAGAAAGAAAAAGGAACCGGTGCGATAGGCGCGCACTCCGATGCGGGTGCCGAGATATCCGTAGATGCTTGTCAGATTCAACTTATAATATAAAGGAAGTAAGATATGGGCTACGACCATGTATCCGAAGAAAAATCCGAGTACCGTTTGCATATACGTCATATCCATTCCGCGCACCATTCCCGGTACAGAGACGAAAGTGACTCCGGAGATAGAGGCGCCAATCATTCCAAAAGAGACTATATACCAAGGTGATTGGTTCTCTCCCTTGAAGAACGCTGCATTCGATCCTCCCTTACGTCCGGTGATACGGGCTATTAGTAATAATACCGCGAAGTAGCAAAGAATAGTGACTAGTATCATCATAACAGATGCAAAGGTAGCAATTTTTGTAGGTATTAAAAACAATAATCTGTATCTTTGCAAGGTTTTATCGATAGAACAGCAAATATTATCTATGAACCAACAATATCCTTCTATACTGCTTGAAAAGGCAGTCGGCGAATTTTCCAAACTTCCGGGTATCGGGCGTAAGACGGCTATGAGGCTTGTTCTACATCTGCTCCGTCAGGATACGGCTACGGTGGAAGCTTTCGGAAATTCTATCATAACGTTGAAACGTGAGGTGAAATACTGCAAAGTGTGTCATAATATATCCGATACTGAAACTTGCCAGATTTGTGCTAATCCGCAACGGGATGCTTCCACTGTCTGTGTGGTGGAAAATATCCGTGATGTAATGGCGGTGGAGGCAACCCAGCAGTATCGCGGGCTTTATCATGTTTTGGGTGGGGTTATTTCTCCAATGGACGGAGTCGGACCGAGTGACCTTCAAATTGAAAGCCTGGTGCAGCGGGTGGCTGAAGGTGGAATCAAAGAAGTTATTCTGGCATTGAGCACTACGATGGAGGGGGATACTACCAACTTCTATATCTATCGCAAGCTGGATAAACTAGGGGTTAAACTAAGTGTGATAGCCCGTGGCATATCGGTTGGTGATGAACTTGAATATGCCGATGAAGTAACTTTAGGACGCAGTATTGTGAACCGGACGCTTTTTACCGGAACTGTATAATCATTATTAATCATTTAAGAACGAACATGGAAGAACAGATAAAACGAGCTGTCAGAAATTTGAATATCAGTTATGTTTTCTTTTGGGTACTCCCGGCATTTTTGCTTGGGGCAGGAGAGTTTGAACTCTTTCCCGTAGGAGGTTTGGTAGATAACGCACCGGCTATCTACTATTTTGAGACGGTCGGCATTTTGCTCACTGCTTTATGTGTGCCTCTTTCTCTCAAATTATTTAGCTTGGTGCTTAAGAAAAAGATAGATCACATGACTATCACGCTTGCCTTGAAGCGATATGTGCAATGGAACATTGTTCGCTTGGGAGTGCTTGAAGTAGCTATTGTAGTGAACCTTTTGTGTTACTACCTGACGTTGAGCAGTACGGGTAACCTCTGTATGCTGATTGGCCTCACGGCGTCACTTTTCTGCCTGCCCAGCGAGAAGAGATTGCGTAACGAACTTCACATTGCAAAAGAAGAAAAGTTATGAGACAGTCTTTCTTAATGAACGAACGTATTTATCTTCGTGCAGTAGAACCGGAAGATATGGACATTATGTACGAGATGGAAAATGACCCTTCCATGTGGGACATCAGTAACTTTACGGTTCCATACTCCCGTTACGTGTTGCGCCAATATATTGAAGGTTCACAGTGTGATGTGTTTGCGGATAAGCAATTACGTCTGATGATGGTACGCAAATCCGACCAGTGTATCCTTGGTACGATTGATATTACGGATTTCGTTCCCCTTCATTCGCGGGGAGAAGTCGGAATTGCCGTTCATAAGGATTATCGGCAACAAGGTTATGCCACCGACGCACTGAAGCTACTTTGTGAATACGCTTTTGATTTTCTGTCTTTAAGTCAGCTTTATGCGCATGTCACGACAGATAATGACGTTTGTGTAAAGCTGTTCACGTCTTGTGGCTTCGTTCAATGCGGATTATTGAAAAACTGGCTGCAAGTGGAGGGCTGCTACAAAGATGCATTGCTTCTCCAATGTTTGAATCCTAAGAAATAAAATATTAGTTGAGAGTAGGCACTTGCGGGAAGCGTGACCACGTTTCGTACTTGCTGCCTAGCTTCTCTAAAGCAGTCCGCCACATATCTTTGATATTGTTTTTCATCAGATATGATTTTTCTTCTTCAGACACCAACCATGTGTTTTCTCTGATTTCGTTATTTAACTGTTCGCTATCCCAACCGGAATATCCCAAGAAGAAACGAATGCATTCACTGATTTTATTCCCTTGTAATATATATTTCTTTATTTCATCAAAATCTCCATTCAGATAAAGCCCTTTACTGATAGAAATGGATCCGGGGATATCAGATAATGTGTGGAGATAAAATAGGGTATCAGTGGCAATAGGTCCACCTTTGTATAGAGGAATCTCATCCAGATATTTAAATTCCATGATGATATCGTTAAGGAACAATGGCAGTTGCTTGTTGATAACCAATCCCATACTTCCTTCATCCGTATGATCGACCAGTAAAATTACGGATCTGCCAAACGTTGCGTCACGTAGAAAAGGTTCTGATATTAAAATCCTTCCTCTCGATGGCAACACATTATTCGATTGAATCTTAAATATGTCAGAGTCGATATTCATGCCACTAAAGTAAGAAAAAAAACGGAATAACAATCGTTCTTTCCGTTTTTTTTCATTTTAAGAATGGCTTTTATGAATATCTTATGTCAAATAATCAGGCTATCGGATGATTTTCAGCAAATAGTTTCATTCTTTCATCCAGTTGAGCATATTGGTGGTCTTTAATGAAAGAGGTACACGCGCGCAATCCTTCCTGATGGCTTCCTGTAGTTACTAATGAGATAGCGCTGACTCCGTAGTACATCAATTCTTTCGCCAGTTCGCCACTGGTCATTCCCGGATAACCGATGGTGAAATAAAATCCGTCTGCAATCGGCTCGCCCAGATCGTTGTCATATACCAGATGAAAACCGTGACGGAGGAAGATTTCTTTTAATTTCCGTGCTCTTTCACCGTATATCTTCACTTCGTTAAGGAAATTATATTGTCCTTCGTTGGCAGCTTTCAGCATGGCGGCCATGGCGAACTGTGCAGAATGACTAGTTCCTGAAGAAAGCGCATAAAGCACACGGTGAATGAAAACCGTTCCGAAAGTTCCGCCACCATATCGTTTGGTCAGTCCCGGATAGCTTCGGTGGTATAGTTTATCAGAGATACAACTTACCCCAATACGTTGCCCGGCGTAGCTGAATGCTTTTGAGCCGGAAATCAGCAATACGTAATTGTCCGTATAATGGGCAACTGATGGCTGGAAAGGAGGTTGATACGGTTTACTTAAATCTTGGCGGAAGTCCATGGCAAAATAAGCCAAATCCTCCAGAACAATCACATCATACAGTGTTGCCAATTCACCGATAATCCTCAATTCTTCTTCTTTCAGGCAAATCCAGCTGGGATTATTGGGATTTGAATAAATGATGGCTGATATATTTCCTTTTTTCAGATAGCTTTCCAGTTTCTCTTTCAGTTTTTCTCCGCGGTAGTCATACACATCAAATGTTTCAAACTTTTGCCCCATTACAACCAACTGCTGTTTCTGTACCGGAAACCCTGGATCGATAAACAAAATCGTATCTTTCTTTTCGTCACATTGGCTGCAAGTAAGAAATGAAGCGAATGTACCTTGCATGGAACCAGTGACAGGCACACAACCTTCCGGACTTAAATCTACGTTGATGAATGCTTTGATAAAGTTGGATGCCTCTTTCTTTAGTTCCGGCAATCCGTTGATGTCGGGATATAGACTGGCAATGCCATTTTGTAATGCTTCAATTTCCGCTTTCACGCCTACAGCGGAAGGAGGAAGTCCCGGAACACCCATTTCCATTTTGATAAATTCAACTCCCGATGCTGTTTCTGCTTTTGAAGCAATGGCTTTCACTTCACGAATGGTAGCTTTGGAAAAATCGACAATTTGAAACTCATTGATGGTTTCGTCAATCAGATGTCGTTCAATTGGTGTATTTTTCATTCTATTTTCTATTTTATTAGTAGCTGCAAATGTACACGATAATTCTTAATAAACCCACTTTTTCAGAAAAAAGATACTGAAGCTATTGCAGGTTTCAAAAAAATATCTACCTTTGCATCCGCAATCGAGAGAGATGCTAAAGTGAATATTTTGGTGCGTTAGTTCAGTTGGTTAGAATACATGCCTGTCACGCATGGGGTCACGGGTTCGAGTCCCGTACGCACCGCATTAGGAAATAAAAAATCCTCTGATTTTCAGTAAATCAGAGGATTTTTTATTTTGAAGATAGCGAATAATCGCTATCTCTTTTTTCCATCATATCCCCATTTCACATAGATGGCTCCCCATGCAAATCCTGCTCCAAATGCAGTAAGAATTAGGTTATCTCCTTTTTTGAATTTATCTTCAAAATCCCAGAGGCAGAGTGGGAGAGTGCCGGCACTAGTGTTACCGTATCGTTCGATGTTGACCATGACCTTTTCGACAGGAACTTCCAAACGTTGTGTTACGGCGGTGATAATACGTTGATTAGCCTGATGAGGAATTACCCAGTCGATGTTTTCTTTGCTTAGATGGTTTCTTGCAATGATAGATTCACAGGCATCAGCCATGTTGGATACTGCATATTTGAATACAGTACGTCCTTCCTGATAGATATAATGCATTTGATTATCCAATGTATAATAAGAAGGAGTACATATAGAGCCACCCGCTTTAATGTGCAAAAAAGGCAATCCTTTACCATCTGTTCTTAACACAGCATCCATAATGCCAAAATCTTCAGTAGTAGGTTCAAGCATGACAGCTGCTCCGCCATCACCGAAAATCGGACAAGTTGCCCGGTCGGCATAATTTATTATTGACGACATCTTTTCAGCGCCTACAACTACCACTTTCTTGTAATTTCCAGAACGGATAAAATTGGCTCCAGTCTCCAGTGCATATAAAAAACCGCTGCAAACAGCTTGCATGTCAAAAGCAAAAGCTCTTTTCAGTCCCAGTCTTTCACATAAAATAGAAGCCGTGGAAGGAAAGCGGTAGTCAGGGGTTGTTGTAGCTACAATTATCAGATCAATATCATCCGGATTTGTTCGGGTGCGTTTTATTAACTGTTTGACAGCTTTACGAGCTATGTAAGAAGTTCCCAGTCCTTCCTCTTTCAAAATACGTCTTTCCTTAATACCAATACGCCCCATAATCCATTCGTCGGTAGTATCTACCATTTTGGAAATCTCATCATTGGTCAAGATGTAATCGGGTACATATCCTCCGACTCCTGTAATTACTGCGTTTATTTTTTCCATTCGTTTTATCTAGTTTTGGTAAATTGAATAAGGAGGTTCATTCGAAAATCAAAAATGCGGGCGCAAATATATGGAAAAGAGACCGAATTCCAATAGTAGTTTGTGAAACTGTAGCCTTTTTAATTAATAAAAAGGAATATTTGACCAAATTTTGTCTAAATTTTTAGCAGGCAATTTTTGTTTAAATGAAAGAGTTGCTGTAAATAATTGATTCATAAGTAATTGTGAATGTTGCTCCGGTATTGCTAACTACGAAGTTTGTCAAACAACTCGTCATTGTATAAAGATGACTTATTGGTTAGAGACTATTTAAATTTTATGCAAATCATATTTTCGCTTCCTTTCTTGTCTTGCAGGTTCAAGATTTTCTTGATGACTTGCAAATGTGTGTTCTTCTAAATCCATACTGCCATCGGTAATGTATGGTAATAGTCAGTTATTCATCAAGAAAAATATTGTATATGTGAAAATATACACAGCGATATGATAACCGGCAGAAGCTGCAGTACGTGCCAGATGCAGTGCAAATGCTGTTTTACCTACCGCAGGACGGGCAGCAATAACGATCTCCTCACCGGGTTGCCAGCCGCATGTCACCCGGTCAAGGTCGGCAAATCCAGTAGTCAGTCCTGTAGCACTGTTCTTGTTGCTGGCCATGCGGGCCTCTATCAACTTATAGTGTCCTCTATGAGTTGTGACGTGGAACGGAGATGTTCGGCAGTACCACATTCATTTTCCAATCGGTCGAGGAGGGTATGGGCATTTGCCAGCGTATCGTCTATATCAGTTATCCTGATAGTTGGGAAAATAAGCCACTGCCATCTCGGATAGTACGTGGCAACCGTGAAGCAGCCAGTCAAAAGATTGATTATCCATTGTTTAAAATATTTTAGTACGCCGCAAAATTATGACTCGTTTCATTGGATGAAAAAAACGTTTTTCTGATGCTGGTAATTTAAATGTAAAATAAGTATGAATATTTTTAAATAAAAATCTAATTATTTAAACAATCTTTTCTATATTTGCATTTGATATTAAATTTTATATGACGGTTTTGTCGATTAATAATCAGTAATATCAAACCATTTATATATAACTAAATTTTATAATGTTGAAAGGAATAGAAATAATAAAAGATCGTTTACAACGAAAGCGAAAACAGTACATCCATCAGGGAGAGAAAATAGAACAAATGAAGTGTACAATGCAAAACACCGGTGAGGAAATTGAGCAACTGGAATATGTGCTTAATGAGATGGAGCATATAGCGGATGTAAATCGTGCGCCACGAGTGATTCCAAATGCTAGGGTGGAGGAGGTGTTTGCATATCTCTGCCGGGTGTTTGAGTTTTTGCAGCACCGTTTAAAGCTGCATTTCAAATATAAATTGGCATGCGAAGTCATCTTTGCCTACTATCAGTTTAAAAGTCGGTTGCATACTCCTGGACGGGAATATTTAAGCTTTGCAACTATACTGACTTACTTTAAACGTGAAAGAGGAATGGCGTATGGGTGATTTCAAAAATATCGAAATATAGAGATAATAGTGTGAAAAACAAATGTTTTAGGAACAGAAATGACGAATTTGATATTTTTTCCTTATTTTTGTGTGTCCATTTTTGAATGATATGATACAGATAATACGATTAAAAGGAAAAGACAAACACTTATATCGGCTTTTAGCGCCGATGGTGATGGATCCCGAAGTGATACGCGCAAACAATAATTACCCTTTCAAGACGGGCGAAGAGTATGTGTGGTTCATTGCGATTGAAGATAAAGAAGTGGTGGGCTTCGTCCCCGTGGAACAGAAAAGCCGGAAGAAAGCTGTAATCAATAATTATTATGTGAAGGCAGAAGGCACCGTACGGGAGGAAATCCTGTCACATCTGTTGCCCGCTATCGTTGCGGAATTTAGGCCCGAGAGTTGGTTGCTCAATTCGGTCACACTGGTACAAGATAAAGGAACATTTGAAAAGTTTGAATTTGTATCGATGGACAAGAAATGGACACGGTATGTAAAAATGTATAGATAACTTATGACGAAAAAGAAAATAGCAGGCACAAAGAATGTATATGAATTAGCACAAGAACGACTGAAAGTTATATTTAATGAATTTGATAATATATATGTGTCATTCTCCGGAGGTAAAGACAGCGGGGTACTGCTGAATATGTGTATCGATTATATCCGGAAGAATAACCTGAAGGTACGTTTGGGAGTTTTTCACATGGATTATGAGATCCAGTATAAAATGACCATCGACTATGTAGACCGGATGCTGGAGGCCAATAAGGATATTTTGGATGTATACCGGGTATGCATCCCTTTCCGTGTGGCTACCTGCACCTCGATGTATCAATCTTTTTGGCGTCCGTGGGAAGACAGCAAAAAGAATATATGGGTTCGTTCCATGCCGAAAAAGGCAATGACCAAAGAAGATTTTCCTTTTTATAATACAACCATGTGGGATTATGAATTTCAGATGCGTTTTGCGCAATGGATACATAATAAAAAAGATGCAGTGCGCACTTGTTGTCTGATCGGGATTCGTACACAGGAAAGTTTCAATCGGTGGAGATGTATCTATATGAGCCGTAAATTCCAGATGTATCATAAATATAAATGGACTTCAAAAGTAGGGAATGATATTTATAATGCCTACCCTATTTATGACTGGAAAACAACGGATGTATGGACTGCCAATGGAAAATTCCAGTGGGATTATAATGTTTTATACGATCTTTATTATCGTGCCGGAGTCAATCTGGAGCGTCAGCGTGTAGCAAGTCCCTTTATTAATGAGGCACAAGAGAGCTTGCAGCTTTACCGGGTGCTTGATCCTAATACCTGGGGTAAAATGGTGGGAAGGGTGAACGGTGTGAACTTTACCGGTATGTATGGTGGTACTCATGCAATGGGATGGCAATCGGTGAAACTTCCCGAAGGATATACATGGCGCGAGTTTATGTATTTTTTGTTGTCTACTCTGCCGGAGCGGGCGAGGAAGAATTATCTACGGAAACTTTCAGTGAGCGTGAATTTCTGGCAGACAAAAGGCGGATGCCTGAGTGATGCCACCATCCAGAAGCTGATTGATGCGAAAGTACCGATTATCGTTATGGACAACAGTAACTACAAAACGTTGAAAAAACCGGTACGTATGGAATATCAGGATGATATTGACATTCCGGAATTCAAAGAAATACCCACGTATAAGCGAATGTGCGTTTGTATTCTTAAGAATGACCATGCCTGCAAATATATGGGATTCTCACCTACAAAGGAGGAGATGAGTAAGAGAAGTCAAATTATGGAACAATATAGAATCATAGTATCATGAGTGTAGATAAAAGCCCTGTTTACGAGGTAAAAGCGGTACCCGTAGAAAAAGTATATGCGAACGATTATAATCCGAATGTCGTTGCACCGCCTGAAATGAAGTTGCTGGAACTTTCTATTTGGGAAGATGGCTTTACGATGCCATGTGTATGTTACTACAATAAAGATGAAGACCGTTATATCCTGGTGGATGGTTACCATCGCTATACGGTATTGAAAACTTCCCAACGAATCTATAAGCGTGAAAACGGTTTGTTGCCGATTGTGGTGATAGACAAAGACTTGTCTAACCGTATGAGTTCAACAATCCGGCACAACCGTGCGCGTGGAATGCATAACATTGAATTGATGTGCAACATTGTTGCGGAGCTTGATAAGGCAGGTATGTCCGATCAATGGATAATGAAAAATATTGGTATGGATCGTGATGAATTGTTGCGCCTGAAACAAATTTCAGGACTTGCTGATCTGTTTGCTAATCGCGAATTCAGTATTCCTGATGAGGTGGCACCTACGGAAACTGAGCGTAAAACCTTATAATCTGATAGTTATATATATACAGAAATTGAGCATTTTGTCATTTGGGCACAAATTATACAAGTTATTAGCTTATTTTGTTGTATAAAACAGCTAGTTATTCTGTCTAATTTGTGCCTAAGTTGTGTCTAAATGACACGAAAAACTATAACTTCCCTCTATTGTCCAAGTTTTTATGAAAGAAACTTGGGAATTTTAAAATGTTCGCATATCGAAAGAAATGAGGATATTGAGTATTTTTGTTGTGAATTTCGTAACCTTGTTGTTCGCTACCTACATAATTAGTCCCTTTATTCTAAGTTGATTCTCTGTAACAGAAATGAATACAATTTTGTATCTCCTTTAATATTCCGAAATTTGCAATATGAGATTTGGACAAAAAATATTGTCCTGAGAGAAAAGCAAAAAGAGAAGTAAGAGAGATATATGAGAAGTAGAAGAAAGTACATTAGAGAATTAATGAGAGAAATAACAAGACTTACAACCTGTTTTTTATATTTGATTTCTTTATTATCTGTGGTGGGGTGTGTGCAGGAGTTGAATGTGACCGGCACTCTCATCCAATTAACGCCAGAGGTGACAACTTGTGCGGATATATATGCCGGGTTGTTGATTAAACCATTGAGCAATCCATTGCTTGGCTCTCTGCCTTATAGTGACATTCAAGAAACTATTCCCATGAATTATATTATGTATGAGTCCGGCTTCAGAACAACACCTGTCTGAACATTCAAGGGACTTACAAAAGTCAAGACTCTTATTACAAGATACCGATAGTCACTTCCGTTGGTCTAGTGATAACATAGGTAACCATAGGTAACAGTGGGGGACTCTGACTGGTTGATGTGGTATGAAGAAGGACAAAGAGAAACAGGTGACAGGATGATGTATATCTAACATTAAAAACAGGAAATTTGGAAAAAGAAGTTCATATTAGACAAAGGAAAGCTGTTCCTGCTGCGGGAAGTACGCTTCAGCTCATGCCTACTGAAAATTCAAATTCGGAGGTATATGAAATCAATTATTTCTGCCTTACGGGCGAAGTGGATGAAAGTGCTAAAAATTGGATCCGTCTGTATTCTTCCGTAATGCCGGAGGAACATACAGGAGAAGAACGCATTATCGTTGAAGACGGTAAGATATATATTAAGGTATTGCCCAATATAGAGGCGGATTCCAGAAACGGAATCGTACATCTCACAACAATGGCGTCTTCCGTTAAAACGGGCATCAGTAATGTGCAACGCATAAAAATAGATGTTACTCAATTGGGGCAATAAATAACAGTAAATGTGATATAAATGAAGAAAGTTGCTATACTCATATTATTCATGCTCGGATGTGCTATTTCCGAGGGTTATGCCCAGAAGGTTGCGTTGAAAAGCAATCTGCTGTATGACGCTACCACTACCATGAATTTGGGGTTGGAGATCGGACTGGTGCGTAAATGGACGCTGGACATTCCGGTCAATTATAATCCGTGGAAACTTTCCGACGGCAAACGCCTCCGTCATTGGGGGATACAACCCGAAGTTCGTTACTGGTTTTGTGAGAGTTTTCGCCGTATGTTTATCGGAATGCACGGACATTATGCCGATTTCAATGTAGGAGGGTGGCCCGACTGGTCTTTTATCAGTGACAATATGCAGCATACGCGTTATCAGGGATATCTTTATGGCGGTGGCTTTTCCGTAGGATATTCGTGGATTCTGAAAAAACGCTGGAGTATAGAAACGTCTGTCGGAGTGGGATATGCGCACATTGTATATGACAAGTATCCTTGCGCTACCTGTGGTACGAGATTGAAGGAAAGCAGCAAAAATTATTTCGGACCTACCAAAGCAAGTGTGTCACTTATTTATGTAATTAAATAATAAGGAGTATGATAATAAGAAATATAGGTTTCCTTGTGTGTATGTTGGTGGTTTGCAGCCTGAATATAAACACAGCTATGGCTCAATCCCGCTCTTACGAAGGTGGCATTACCGTGAATCCGGTGCGGTTGGAACAGAAAGGTGATTTTATTCATGTCGATATAGATTTTGTTTTGAATAATGTGAAAGTGAAATCTGCCCGGGGAATGGATTTAATTCCGCGGCTGGTGACTTCCGGACGCACTCTGAATCTTCCGAAAGTTTCTATTAAAGGTCGTGACGAGTATTTGGCGTATGAGCGTGGGCTTGCGTTGATGAGCGCCAAGGAGAAGAGAAGCTACGAGAAGCCGTATATAGTGGAAAAAGCCGGAAAACTAAGAAATGATACGATTCGGTATCAATATCTGGTTCCGTTCGAATCATGGATGAAGGATGCGCGTCTGGACGTGCAGCGTGACGAATGTGGTTGCGGTGAAACGGCATTAATGAACATCGAGGAATTTGGCAAAGTGACGTTGGAACGTGTATGGACGCCTTACGTAGTGGCTCCTCAGTTTGCCTATCTGCAACCGAAAGCGGAAGAAATCAAACAACGGGATGTTCAAGCGGAATGTTTTCTGGATTTCGAGGTGAATAAAGTCAATATTCGTCCCGAATACATGAATAACCCTCAGGAGCTGGCTAAAATCCGGAAGATGATCGATGAGCTGAAGTCCGATCCGAATGTGAAAGTGAACCGTCTGGATATTATCGGTTATGCGTCTCCGGAAGGAACATTGGCAGCGAACAAACGTCTGTCTGAAGGACGTGCCATGGCGCTCCGGGATTATCTGGCATACAGATACGATTTTCCGAGAAACCAATACTACATTGTCTTTGGAGGTGAAAACTGGGACGGACTGGAGAAGGCGCTTGAAACAATCGAATTGGAATATAAAGACGAAGTGCTGGATATTATCAGGAACATACCTATTGAAAAAGGAAGAGAAACAAAACTGATGCAACTTCACGGAGGGACGCCTTACCGATACTTGTTGAAGTATATTTTCCCAAGTTTGCGTGTGGCTATCTGCAAAGTGAATTACGAAGTGAGGGATTTTAGTGTGGAGGAAGCAAAAGAGATTATCAAGACGCGTCCGCAGAATTTGAGCTTGAATGAAATGTTTCTGGTAGCTAATACCTATCCGACAGGCTCGCAAGAATTTATTGATGTGTTCGAAACGGCTGTCCGGATGTATCCGCAGAGTGAGATTGCAAATATAAATGCTGCTACTGCCGCTTTATCACGCAATGAATTGGTTTCGGCTGAACGTTATCTGGGCATGGTGAATTCGAATAAGAATTTGCCGGAATATAATAATGCTATGGGAATATTAATGTTAATGAAGGGAGATTATGAATCATCGAAGAAGTATTTGAAGTTTGCAGAGCAGTCAGGTCTGGATGCAGCTAGGGGCAATCTGGAAGAATTAGTCAGGAAGAAGGCTAATGCTGCTAAAATGAAAAAGAATGGTAAGTAGAACTTACTGATTAAGTGGGAAATTATATAAGTATTAATTCTAATATTTTTTTGTATTATGCTAAAGATTAAATCAATTTTAGTTTCGTTGCTGGTTGTTGCGGCACTGGCAAGTTGTTCAAATGAGAATCTGGAGGAAAATCCGGAGGTTGAAGGGGGAGCAGGTTATGATGTAGCTTACGTATCAATTAGTCTGACTAATCCCAAAGTGCCTGGTTCACGTGCTTCTGGTGAACAGACGGCTTTAGAGGAGGAAAGTGCGATTAATGAGCTCTATTTGATTACGTTCAATGCGAGTAAGGTGGTGACTAAGGATGAAAAGGCAACTAAGTATGCCACGGTATTGGGATCAAGTTCTTTCGGAACAAATAGTGGAGTTACGACTCCGAATACTCCGGTTAAAGTGGATCCGAATACTAAGTATTTGCTTGTTATTGCCAATCCAGGTTACCAATTAAAGGATCGCTTGGATAATCTTTCAGCGGGTGCAACCTATGCTACCATCAATGGAATGATTACAGTTCCTGAAAACAATACTAAGCCCAACAATGCTTATCTGGTAGAGGAGGTTGTACACTCCAATGGTTGTGCAATGATTAATGTCGGATTCTACGATGATTCCGATTCAGATCCATCCAATCATGCATGGGAGGATGAATGTCTGCTTGATGTATCGGATAAGATTGTTTTGGTCAGCGACTATAAATCGGAAGCGCAAGCTCAGAATGCAGCGAAAAGTAATCCGGCTACCCTTGAGATAGAACGCCTTGCTGCAAAATTGGAGGTTATGATTGGCAGTCCATTAGCAGTTGGACCTTTTGAAGATGGAACAAATGCAAGTCTAGGACAGCTTGATTTTGGAAATTGGACTATAGATTACTACAACTCCCTGTTCTTTCCTTTTGCAAAGAAGACTACCACAGCATCGTCTCATACTACCGGATTTTACAAAAGTAACTTCTATACAGTCGACCCGAACTTTACGACTGCGGGTGGAACCGAATATCTTACAGGCATTATTAAGAATACACTCGATGCTGCAACTCGCGAACCTAAGGTGGAATGGGTTGCTGAAAGTGCGACTGCAGGTGATAATTACAAATACTGTATCGAGAATACGATGGCCGCAGGATATCAGAAGTTCGGTGCGGCTACGCGTCTGGTACTTAAGGGACAGTATGCACCTTGGAAGTCTGGTGAATTTACTTTAGGAAATGACTGGTATCGTCTTCCTAACGGAACTAACTCTGTAAACTTCAAGAGTTTTGCCGACTTGCTGGCTGCTTATACGCCTGCCAAAGCTAAAGAAACAGCCTCAGACCCTATGACCGCCCAGGAGAAACTTTTAGTTTCGGCATGCGAACTGTTCTATACTCAGATAAAATCTGAACTTACCGCCAATGATCCGGGTGATTTTGCATCCCTTACGCAGGCTATTCTTGACGACAACAACATTCAGAATGGTGGTGAACTGTGTAAAAAAGAAGGTTGCATCTATTGGTATCCAAAGAGTCTCAACTATTACTACTATGAGATTCGTCATGACAATGCAGCCAATTCTTACATGGAGTATGGGAAATACGGTGTAGTACGTAATAACTATTATACGCTTACGCTGACAAAGGTGAATGGTAACGGTACACCGTGGTATCCTGGTGGTGGTCCCGAAGATCCGGATGAAGAAGAAGATATCGATAAGAAAGGTGCCTATCTCCATTTTGAGATTAAAGTTGCTCCGTGGATATACTGGACTACAAATTTCGAAATCTAAATAAATTCTTTACTTTCAAAGAAAACAGGGCAGTGCGGACTGCCTGCCCTGTACTTTTAAAATAGATATTCCGTACGGAACAGACCGCCGAAAAAAGTAAAAACAAGCCGGTGACAGGCTTCCCAAAAACAGCACTGAAATATACCGGCGCATCCGAGATGCAATGAAATGCAAAGCGCGCCCCAAAAAGAGGAAATAACCGGAGGTCACAAAATAGAGATCTCTGACAATATAAAATGGCAAACCGATAGGGTTGCCCCTAAAAGAAAAGATATGTTCGGAAAAACTAAATCGCTGTTCCTTATCGTTGCTTCGATGCTATGTATGGCTTCGTGCGACAGTATACGCGAAGACCTGCCACGGTGCGAGCTTTGGTTGGAATTTGTATTCGACTACAATATGGAATATGCGGATGCATTTAATCCGCAGGTTAAATCGGTGGATGTACTTGTGTTCGACAGCGATGATAAATTGCTTTTCACCAAAAGTGCCGAGGTTGCTGCGCTGGTTGGTGGAAGCCGGATATCGTTGACCGACGAGCTCGATTTCGGAAGTTATAAAGTACTGACCGTCGGAAGTCTGTCTGACAGATTCCGGCTTTCGGACAATGCAGGTAATAAACTGGTGCCGGGAACAACCACCCTCCAACAAGTCATTGTATCCCTGAAGCGGGAGACGGATGTTGTTAATTTCGAATTTCAGCATCTTTACTTCGGAGAAGTTGTGGAAGTGGATCACCTGCCATCCAATACCAACCATAAAGTTTATCCGGTGAACCTGATACGTGACACCAATCGGTTTAATCTCGCGTTAATGGGATATGAGGAAAATAAAGTGGATGGCACACAATATACATTTGAAATTCAGGCACCGGAAAATGCGGTTTATTCTTGGGAAAACGAACCCACAGGACAAGGGCCAATTACTTATGTGCCTTACTATACAGGTCCGGGTGAAATATCCGATGTGGTTATGTCCGCACGCCTGAATACGATGCGTTTGCTCAACAGGAGCGGATGGGATTATAAGTTTATTATAAGGGATGCGAATACCGAAGCCGAAGTCTGGAGCTACAATCTGATGACACTATTGAGCATTGCCCGGCCGGTTTCCCGTTACGACGGAACGGAACTTCCCTTTCAGGAGTATCTTGACAGGCAGAGTGAATGGAACCTGGTATTTACAGTTGTTGAAAAAAACGGAGGAGGATTCCTTCAAATTGGTATTGTCGTGGGGACCTGGATTCATTGGCTCCACGGGATGGAAGTTTAAGAATGAGAAAAAAGCTATTACATATCATTTATCTGGCATCCACCATCCTTTTGTTCTCATGTAGTAGAGAAGCTGATGTGGCTTATGAGTTGCCTGCCCATACTACCCGGGCGCAACTTAGCATCGACTTGGTGAACAATGGGGATGTGGAACAACAGGAGAAGATAAACTCCATGCGGTTTATCGTATTCGGCAGCACGCCCGGTGGCGTGAGGCTGGATGTGAATGAACACATCCTGTTGAGCACTCCGGAGACAGCTACTGATATAGATGCGCAACTTCTCGAAGTGACTTCCAGCAATGATATCCTGGTCGTAGTTATTGCCAACGAACCGCAGAGTCTCACAAGCCAACTTGACGGTATAGCTAATCTTTTGACGTTGCAAGAGATGATTTACGACATCTCCAGCATACTGAATAGTGACGGGCAGATTATTTCGGCGACCGGAATGCCTATGACAGGAGTGATCCGGGATATATCCATAGCACCCGATGAAACCAAAACAGTGCAAATGGTAATCGAACGTGCCGTAGCCCGGGTAGATGTCTTTATCGAAGCTATAGACGGCGGGGCAGTGACCGGATATACTGCCGGAAGCACCAGTGTCACCTTGCATAATTTTTCCCACGATAGCTATTTCGTGATGGGAAATGTGGGCAACGGCACGCGTGATAACGCCGACTCTTCAAAAAACTACGGAAAGGTGAAGGAAGACGTGTCGGAAAGCAATTTATTAACGCATAGCTGGACGGCTGCGACTACAGAAACTTGGGCATACTCATCGGCTCCCGGAGCTGAAAACCGGAAGTTGCTTTGCTCGTTCTACACAGCCGAACGCCTATTCAAGTCGGATTATTCCGACCGACTGTCTATCAGTATGGCTAATGTCCTAAAAGGGCCTTCGGACGTCACCGGAATAACCGGGAAAGTAATTGAAAGCGTAACAAAGGTTGACGGCACAGGTAGTCCGACAGCGCAACCTTTTACGGAGATCCGTCGGAACAACGTGTATCAGGTAACGGCACGCGTAGGAAAAATAGGTATTCAGATACTGACGATAAGCGTAGAAGATTGGGGTGAAAGACAAGACATTGATTTGGATATGGACTTGTAATATCTTTCGCTGATTGTTTTTAATTTCGGAAAAGAAGTAAGATGATAAAGACTATAAATAATATTAGGATGATTATGGCAATGGCTGTCCTTTCGGTTGTCCTCTTTTCGTGTGTCAGAGAAGAGATGACGTGTGATAAGGAATTAATTGTTGTGCAACGTATCGGTGAAGGTGGCTATGTCTACACTCGTGGTACGGTAATCTCTTCGAATACCGATCTGAAAGAAGAGACTTTCGGTCTTTACGGCTCACTGACTCCCAATGCTTCTGTTCCCCAACCATACTTCAATGCAAGTGCTACGGTTAACGCCGACCTGACAGCCACCATCTCGCCGTTGCAATATTGGCCAGGATTGTTGAATGCGAGCATGAAGTTCTTCTCCTGGTATCCGTACAGTGATGCGAATGCGCCTACTGCGAGTTTCATTGATCCCGGAGAAATGGTGCTGAATTATACAGCGAATGAATCTGCCGCCAATCATGTCGATGTATTGGCGGCTATATCGGGCCCTGTATGGGTTGAAGGTGTGAATATACACTTCTACCACACATTGACCAAGGTTACCTTTACATTCAAGAAAGTAGCTCCTGTACCGAATGAGGTGACTATCGAGAAAATAGAATTCCAGAATGTAGGAAAAAGCGGTAACCTTGCGATGACTGAAATTCCGACCACCACGACGAAAAACGGCAAACCGAAGTTTGTCTGGAGCGATGTCGTCACCGGGAAGGTCGCTTCTACTCCCATCGGTAACAAAACGGTGACCGAAGATGCCACCTTGATAGGTGATACATTCCTCATGTTGCCGACTGACGCTTTCTCCGCAACCGCCAAAATTGTTGTTACCACCAACTTTGGCGGTCGGGAATTCCTGTTCAGTGATATTCTCGCCAAGAATCCGCATTCTTGGGAATCGGGCGAGTACATCAACTACAATCTTACGATATCCAACGAAACCTATCAGCTTTCAGCTACCCCGCTTGAATGGACGGAAAGCCCGGTGAATGTAATTTTCGATAAACAGTATTATCTCAAATTATCGCAGACCAAGGTACAGACGGCTGGTGATGGGGTCACTGTCAATATAGAAGTGAAAACGAATTATGATGCTAGTCCGGATACAGGATTTCTGCCGGGGGCGTCATTAAACAAAAGTACCATGGATACGTGGCCGACAGTTAATATGACTCAGATATCTCTTTCGGAAGGAGTGTATACGTATAATATCCAGGTTGTGATGCCCAAATTTAATTCAGGAACCGGAACTAAGCGGGAAACAGGCTTTTATATCAATGCTGGTAATCTGCAGCACCATGTACTGTTGAGCCAGTGGAGAGAAGACGGAGAGTGGCTGACCTCAAACGTAGAGTTGGACAGCAACGATAATGGAACCGGAAATATGCGACGTCGCAAGATTGTTTTTACTTCGGGTAATCCGGGAATATGGGAGTGGAAGATAACCCAGATACAGGATCCGGATAAAATTCTGCTTAACAGTGAGACAATGCTCGAAACAAGTGGCGTGAGTGGTGATGCGGTTTACTTCTACTTTAGAGCCGATGCTGTGTCCGGTGATACGGCTAGACTCACACTAACCAATACGAATGGTGATAATCTGCCAATAACGGTGACATTGACCGCACCATAATGACGAATATGCAATATCAAAGTTTAAGGAAAGGAAATAGAAATATGCAATATGGGTTTTCAATAAAAAGAAAGTGCTATCTTTTGTCTGTTCTGTTGATGACGGTATGGCTTACCGGATGCGTACAGGAAGAATTTGAGTCGACGCCTTCTCCGGCAGGAAACGGTATTCGCTTTACATTAACGGTTCCCGATGTAAACCTCCCGTCCGTATCTTCGCGTACGATGACCGGAACGGGAACAGCAAAGAAAGAAGACGAAATAGAAACGGTGGATATTCTTGTTTTTGATATGTCAAAAACGCCGGCAGTATTTCTGGAATGGGCCAGCGCTACAGAAGTTACGCAGGATTTGGCTGACAATTCCACTGTGAGTTTCTCTGCCGTACTTTCTCCCACTACCGCATCTACCTGCATCGTGGTCGTAGCAAATAAGGAACTTGATGGTATTGTGTCGGGCTTCACGAAGGGAGTGACCACCAAGGTTCGGGCAATGGAAGAGATGCTTCACACCCAAACCGGCAAATGGCTGGCAGACGGCTCGACAACCGGTGGGTATACGCGGATTCCGATGTACGGGGAGAAGGTAATAAGCAAAATCACTCCTTCGATGAATCCGATAACCGACATTAATATGAAACGTATGCTAGCGCGTATCGATATCCGTAATAACAGTGTCACTTCAAATTTCACGGTCGAAGAGGTTTACCTGGCCAATTATAATACCACCGGATACATTGCTCCGGCATGGAACACAAACGGACAGGTTACTGAACCGGCTCCGGATACTCCTGTTCTCCCCACGGGCAGTGGTAAAATGACGGAGGAAGGGAATGCAATCCTTTATTCCGTAAATGGTAACACACCCTACGATGGGGAGATTTATACATTTGAGTCCCTGGCGGCAGGGGATGCCGGTGGTGCGGGACAAGACGGAGAAGCGAGCCGTAAAGATGCTACTTGCCTGATTGTGAAAGGAAAGATCGGTACGGGTGAATCGACATTTTACCGGGTGGATTTTACCAAAAACGGAAATACAGGAGAGCAGGTGGAATATTTGCCCTTGAAGCGAAACCATAAATACATCATTACCATTACTAAGGCGTTGGGTACCGGTTATAAAAGTTTTAGCGAGGCGTTGGCATCTTATACAGTCATGTCCAACCTTAAAATCCGGTTGATACACTATGACCGTGACAAAGTCAAAGATGTAGTCTACAATGGGCAATATATGCTCGGAGTGGGTGAATCGGAGGTCGCTGTAACTCAATACCAGAATAATAGTTATGCCATAGACGTTTTTACTGACAGTCCCGGCGGCTGGAAGGCCACCGTTACTGCAGGGAGCGACTGGCTCAAATTTGAAGGTGGAGCTGATGCGGCATCGGGCGTTGCGAACGATGATACCCAACTCAAATTGAAAATTCCATATTTTAATAATGAAAATATTGGCGTTGGGCGTAAGGCTACTGTTACGTTGACGGCAGGGCGCCTGACTCACAATATTGAAGTGACACAGTATACAATAGATCCGGGAATTATCAAATTTGTCGATGCATACGGAAATGTGTTGGAGAGAGGTCTTTTTTTTCCAATTCGAAATCCTGATGGCGACGAACTCCCTCTCGAACCGCAGACGGTGTATGTCATGTTTTCTGTGGATAGGATAGAAGGTAAGCTTTATGGCACTGGCGGTGTCAATATGGTCCAATATAATGCCGGCGGTTTGATTCCGCAATTAGACAGGACGAATGCGATACCGTTCAGTGAAAGAGTACAGGCGTTTACCATACAGCCTAATCCGCGAAGAGCAGGCGATGGTACTGTTGAAGATGGTGCAGGCTGGTGGTGGCGTTGGGACTTTATGTTGTTCGACCTGTACGATAAGGAAGGATACCTTACTCAAGTACAATTCCCCATCAATCAGGGGGAGCTGGAGTTTTCACTCCGATATCTTTCCACTACAGTCAATAGTCGTACTTATAAAGTCAATCTGGGTGCGGAACAATACTTGCAATTGTTTGTCAATAACAATTGGGAAATTATGGATATTGAGGAATTGAATATAACGAACGATGATGGCACCGGACTGATTCGGACCGATTCGGATAATGATGTAATTATAGGTAGAAAGAATGCGGACGACAAGATGTATCTTGAGTCTATCATAGGCTATGATGACGGCAAGGGAAATGATGTGGTTGGTCATGGATACGATTTCAGGCTGAAGCTTCACCCCGGCAAGTGGAAAGAAGGAAAAAGCGGAACGATAAGAATCACGTTCAGAAATGTAATGCATACCGTGGCGGATGAAGAATTCCCGTTTTATCGTACGATTGACCTTCAGATGGTGTCCGAAACCAAATCTTACACAACTGCCGGGGAACCTCTTTTCTATCTTTATCCGCTTCGGTTTGATAATAGGAGATATTATAACGGAACTAACCAAAGTGTGGGGCGATTGGAAAATGTAGCCGATGCGGAGGATATCTGTAGGAATATAGGCGATGGTTGGCGTCTGCCTACTGCTAGTGAACTGTTGCTGTCATTTGTCTATGAAAATGCTTTGGGTGGTAATGCGATTAACAGTAATTATCATGACGGTCAGAATATATATGGGTGGTATCAAAACTGGACAGGTAACTACTGGTCTTCATCATACTATGAGGCTAAAGGCTCTACAACACGTTTTGGGATGGAAATGTCGGCAGGTTATCCGGATTCCGCACCTGTTAGTAATAATAATTATTTTCGTTGCGTAAGGGATAATACAAATAGCGGAAAGAAGTACCCTTATTTGATGGTAGAATCCTCGGGGGTCACTATTGTCTCTCGCGATGCCAGTGGAGGAACAGATCCTTCGGTGTTATTTGCTTCAGGTGAAACTCCGGATACAAGTGGCGCAATGAATAAGGTTGCTCCTAAGTTTCAGATTGAAAATTCCAGTAGTAATGGTAAAACTTGGGCGGAAGCAAAAGCGGCATGCGAAAGCAAAGGGAGTGGCTGGCGTCTACCTACTCAGCGTGAGATGTATTTAGTACTCAGTATGGGAGGGGCTGTTACCAATATCGAAAACCAAGGTTTCGGTGACTCGACTACTTGGACAGGGAACGGATTCGAGAAGATTAGTGCTGTGCACTGGACATTGACTTCACGCGATAGCAACTATTGGCTGGTCGGACATAATAATGGTGAATTCGGCGCATGGGCTACGGTAGAGTCCACAACTTGGGCTTGGTATCGTTGTGTGCGCACAATAGAATAAAAGCTAAAAGAACTGTATCAGAATGTTGTTTGTCTTCATTCTGATACAGCTCGTCTATTAAATCCTTTTCTTTTTATTCCTAGAATCCACAATGTTTAGTGTGTTTCCCTTTGTTTACAACGTATTGATAACTTCCAACTGCTTTTGCAAGAAAGCAATACGCTGTGCTTCTCCACTTTCCGAAACCAGAATAGAGTGGCGCTTCAACGATTGAATCCAATTGCGTTGCATCTGGCAGATATATGAGCTTTGCGAATCCATCGAGTTGATAGAATATACCCGCAGCAGACTGACTTGGTAATCATGTTTCTCGATATAGCTGTAAGTGGCTTCGAAACTGATATTGGACAGATAGAAAGACACTTTCTTGTTTTCGCTGAACTCTCCCTTTATGGACAGATGTTCTACCACGCCAAGTAACTGAAGAAGTTCTTCTTTCAAATGCATGACATCGTCCTTGTTTATCAGATTCAGGCTGGCAAAGTACTTGATCTCTTTCACAAAAGAATAAAAGATATTTGTGTCCCAGATGAAAAACGTTTTTGGACACTGTCTTATACTTTCACTCAGCTTCTTATGCACATTGACGATCCGTTCATCCACAGACATGTCTTCCAAAGAATGTGGCGTCTTTATATCCCCATTCTGATACATCCATCGGCAAAGACGGAATTTAGACAAATTCTCATAGGAAGAATAAAGTGTAAAGGGAAGGGAATTGGATGCAGTATACACCTCCGTCGTATTATCTGTTTTCACATAGTCGAAAATTTGCAGATAACGGTTGATTATTTCGTAATAACTTTCCAGCGCACTAGTGGCATGAAGTAAGTTCAGGTCGAAAGTAACTTTATTAGATACATGGCTACCTACAATCTGGTCGATAGAAATACCGAGTTTTTGAGAAAGCAGCGCTACTTCGTCTATTGTAAAAGACACCTCACCCCTCAATCTGCGATAGACAGCTTCCTTTCCCATGCATAAAATGTCAGCCAAAGTATTGGCCAGATTCATATCTTGAGGAATTCGCTCCCTCATTGTAGATATTAATTCGTTTAGAATACCATTTTTCATTGTTTGTTCCTTTAATTTTAATGTTAATAATCTCTGTGATACATTCTATGCAAAATTACGTCTTGTGTTTGAAAGATTTGTGTGGAAAAACAGAGATGAATGTATGTGTTTTTTTCTGATTGGGAATCAAACAGAAGTGGTGAGGACAGGGAATGAAAAAAAGTAGATAAGAATCTTATCTACTTTCATTTATTGGAACTGATTTTTTATTGAAGTTCTAATCTACGAAAATAAAATTAAAGAGCGTCAATAATTTCTCGCTGTTGTTTGAAGAATTGAATACGCTGCATTTCACCGCTTTCGGATATCAAAGTGGAGAACTTTTTCAGAGATTGAATCCATTCTTTTAAGGTACAGAAAATTTCGTTGTCCATCGTGGTAATGGAGTTGATGGAATAAATACGTATGAGGCTCAGTTGCAGGTTATTGGTGTCTACATAGCTATATGTTGCCTCGAAGTTGATATTCGACACATAGATGCGTACACGATTGCCATCGGCTGTCTTGCCATTGATAGCCAGTTTTTCCAGTTCGTCCGCCAATAAGAATAATTCATTTTTGATTTCTTCTTTTGTTTCGTCGGAAATGAGATGGATGCTGGCGAAGTATTGGATATCGTTGATTAGGTGTTGGAAAATCATATTATCCCATATATAGTCTATGGAGTGGATATGACGTGTCATTGCTACATAGTCTTTCTGGATATTGACCAGTTTCGGTGGAATATCCAACTCTTCGAAACTCTTGCAATCAATATATTTATTCTGGTACATCCATTTGAATAAACGGAATTTTGCCAGAAGTTCATGTTTCAGATAGAGAGTCTGGGGAATAATGTTGGCAGAAGTTCCCATTACAGAATTCGGGTCATCCGGCATCGTATTGATCAGCGAGACATATTTTTCAAGGATATTGTAGTAACTCTCGAACGGGTCATCATAATCTACAATGTTTATATTGAACATGGCGTTCGATTTGAAACTTAGTCCTATAATCTTGTCTAGCGATATACCCAGTTTTCTTGAAATAAGGGCTGACTCTTGTAAGGTGAAAGGTACTTCACCGCGCAATCTTCTGTATACTGCCTCTTTTCCTATGTATAGCGTGTCCATTAACATATCTGCCAGTTGTCCTTTGAGCGGAAGCTTTTCTTTCATCGCTTCTATCAGGTTTGCATTTGGATTATTTGTCATCATAATAGTTCTAATAAATAATACTTTTCTATTATAAACATTTGTCAGTGGCAAGTTGTTTCGGAAATTGAAACTATTTAAATCTGCTTTTTTTTAAAATATCCTCTCCGAAAATTGTTTATTTTAAGCAAATCGGTTACATTTGTGACCATAAACAAAACG
Source organism: Bacteroides sp. MSK.18.37 (assembly GCF_019129155.2). Taxonomy (NCBI): domain Bacteria; kingdom Pseudomonadati; phylum Bacteroidota; class Bacteroidia; order Bacteroidales; family Bacteroidaceae; genus Bacteroides; species Bacteroides sp. MSK.18.37. Next base: position 5,890,029 of record NZ_JAHOIB020000001.1, read on the forward strand.
AAGAGACAGCGTCTCTTTAGTAAACAATAGAAATATTTAGAATGAAAAGAATATTGGTAAGTGGCGGAGCCGGTTTTATAGGCTCTCATCTCTGTACACGGCTTATAAACGAAGGTCACGACGTGATATGCCTGGATAATTTTTTTACGGGTTCGAAAGATAATATCATTCACTTGATGGATAATCATCATTTTGAGGTGGTGAGGCATGATGTCACTTATCCTTATTCGGCTGAAGTAGATGAAATCTATAATTTGGCCTGTCCTGCATCTCCTATTCATTATCAACATGACCCGATTCAAACTGCCAAAACATCTGTGATGGGGGCTATTAATATGCTGGGATTGGCAATGAGACTGGATGCCAAGATTCTGCAAGCTTCTACGAGCGAGGTATATGGAGATCCAATCGTTCATCCGCAACCGGAAAGCTATTGGGGAAATGTGAATCCGGTGGGGTACCGGTCTTGCTATGATGAGGGAAAGCGTTGTGCAGAAACGTTATTTATGGATTATCACCGTCAGAACAATGTGCGTGTGAAGATTATCCGTATTTTTAATACGTATGGTCCGCGAATGTTGCCGAATGACGGACGGGTTGTTTCTAATTTTATTCTTCAAGCGTTGAATAATGAAGATATAACGATATATGGTGATGGGAAGCAGACACGCAGCTTCCAGTATATTGATGATTTGATTGAAGGAATGATAAGAATGATGAATACGGAGGACGAGTTTACAGGTCCTATAAACCTGGGGAATCCGAATGAATTTCCGGTATTGGAATTGGCGGAAAGGATCATTAGTATGACCGGTTCATCTTCGAAGATTGTATTTAAGTCTTTACCGGATGATGATCCGAAGCAACGCCAACCGGATATTACATTGGCTAAAGAGAAATTGGGCTGGCAGCCTACTGTTGAACTTGAAGAGGGGCTGAAGCGTATGATTGAATATTTTAAAAATGCCTGAAGCATAAAAAAAGAAAATTATGAATATGGAAATTAATCCTTCTGAATATAAAGTCCTTATTGTGGACGATGTAATATCAAACGTCCTTTTATTAAAGGTACTTTTGACCAACGAGAAATTCAAAATTGTGACTGCCGGTAATGGAACACAGGCATTGGAACAAGTGAAGAAGGAAAATCCGGATCTTGTATTACTGGATGTAATGATGCCGGATATTAGTGGCTTTGAGGTAGCTCAACAAATGAAAGCGGACCCCGAAATGGCTGAAATTCCCATTATCTTCTTGACTGCTCTAAACAGTACAGCGGATATCGTAAAAGGATTTCAAGTGGGTGGTAATGACTTTATTTCAAAGCCATTCAATAAAGAAGAATTGATTATTCGTGTGACGCACCAGATTTCGTTGGTTGCAGCGAAAAGAATCATTGTTGCACAAACGGAAGAGTTGCGTAAGACGATCATGGGACGCGACAAACTCTATTCTGTGATTGCACATGACTTGCGTTCACCAATGGGATCTATCAAGATGGTATTGAATATGCTGATTCTGAATCTGCCAAGCGAAACAATTGGTGATGAGATGTATGAATTGCTGACAATGGCTAATCAGACAACAGAAGATGTATTCTCATTGCTTGATAATCTGCTGAAATGGACGAAGAGCCAGATTGGTAAACTGAAAGTGGTTTATCAGGATATTAATATGGTGGAAGTCGTAGAGGGCGTAAGTGAAATCTTTACGATGGTGGCCAGTCTGAAAAATATTAAGATAGTACAAGATGTGCCTGTAGAGAATGTGGCTGTTCGTGCTGATATTGACATGATTAAGACGGTGATTCGTAATTTAATCAGTAATGCGATTAAGTTTAGCAATGAAGGTTCGGAAGTAGTGGTGTCACTGGCAGAAGAAGACGGTATGGCAATCGTAAGTGTGAAAGACAGTGGTTGCGGTATTGATGACGAAAATCAGAAGAAGTTGCTGCATACCGATACTCATTTCAGTACCTTTGGTACAAACAATGAAGAAGGTTCGGGACTCGGATTGTTATTGTGTCAGGACTTTGTTGTCAAAAATGGCGGTAAACTTTGGTTTACTTCAAAGAAGGGAGACGGGTCTACATTTAGTTTCTCAATTCCATTGTTGGAGAAATAAGATAACTATAGATAATACGACTAGAAATAATAAGGGCACGGTTTGCATGAATATGTAAATCGTGCCCTTATTTAATTGGTATATTCTATTTTCGGTTTATCGTTTGCAGATAGCCTTAAAATCGCAATACGAACATTTTTTAGTATCTTCTGTCTGCGTAAAAGGCTCTTCTTCGCTGAATATTTCTTCTAATAATGTTTGCAGGCGTTCACGGAATTCATCTTCAAAGAAAGCGAAGTTGTTTACCGGTATTTTCGGTTTACGAGGTTCTCCCATTTCAATAACAGGCGAATAGTTTTCCGATGCTGCCCGGTGGATGTAGAGCAGAGCAGGAGCTACCATTAACGATTGTTGCCGGCTCATGATAGCAGCATACAGAAAAGTCTGGAAGATATAGTTCGGGCGTGTTTCCGATGGGGTGAACAGTTGCTTGATATTAGCAGGTATTTTAGGGCTTCCTCCTGTTTTGTAGTCAACAATCCGCAGGGTACTTTCTTTTGCATCCATACGGTCGATTGTGCCACCCAGACGGAGAGTGAACGGTCCTTGTCCTGTTTGTATAGTAATCTCTTCTGAAACTTTCTTTTCCATAGCGACCATTTCGAAAGGAGTATATTGAAGGTCGTTACGCAGCAATTGTTTCAGATAGGAAACAATTACTTTAGAGTTGATAAGTTGTATACCATTATATTCGGGTTTTTCTTCGGGAGAAACTTTGAATAATTCTTTTTTGAAGGCTTGGTCAACGTAGCTTTGTAGCTTCACGTCATTGCGTAATAAGCGTTCAAGATCTTCTTTCTGTATCGTTTTTCCGGTTGCAGTCAGGTCGGTGTATGCTAATTGGGCGGAGAGGTGGAAAATGGTTCCGAATAGAGCGGAATCAATTTCAGCACTCACTTCGTCCGGTGTTTTCAAGCCCGCTACATAGCGGTAGTAGAATCTCAACCGGCAATCCAGATAAGCATTAAGGGCGGAAGGAGAGAGAACCAGTGAATTTGGATGAGTGCTATCGTAAGCACGATAGATTCGTCTTAGTACTTCAGGTGTTTTTTCTACTCGTATCTCTTGGGTACTTTGCGGAGATTGTCCGGCTTCCAGATACTCGCGAGTGATATCGTGCGGACCTTCTACCAGTAATTGCAGCATAAAGCGGGATTCTTCTCCACGATTCAGGTCATCCGAAGAAGTATTGTAGAGTAGAGTGATATTCTCTGCCCGTTGTATCAGGCGATAAAAGTAGTAGGCATATACTGCGTTTTTATGTTCGATAGTGGTCATACCGAAAGCTTTCCTCAGATTATAGGGAATAAAAGAAGACTCTCCTCCGGATTTGGGTAATTGCCCCTCGTTGAGAGATAGCATGATAAGATTCCGGAAGTCCAGATTACGTGTTTCCAGTACTCCCATGACTTGCATTCCGATAGCAGGTTCTCCGTGAAATGGTATGTTGGAAGATGTCAGTACTTTGGTTATCAGTCGTTTTAGCGTATCTGTGCGTATGCTTAGTTCTCCGCTTTCAATCAAACTATAGAGACGATTGATTTTCGTATGGCTTTGAAAGAGGGATTCTCTATAAAGTTGGTTGAAAATATCATTATACTCTCCTTCTTTCCGATAAATGGTTGAAATGTTTTTGATTAATTCGATCAGATAATCGCATAGTTCTTTTATACCATTACGGGGAGTGAAGAGGGTAGTTAGAAAATCATCCTGTTTAAGTTCTGACGGAAGTGGATAAAAACGGTTTGTTTGGGTCAGTTCACGTTCCAGGGGACCGGCATGGGATGATAATTGCTGGGTATAGGGATGCTTCAATATGGCGGATACTGCCTCGTAAGTGAATCGGCCGGTATCGGAGCGGTAACCATTGGTTTGCAGTTCCATTACGGCATTGATAAAGCTATAAACAGGAGTTTGAGCCAATGGGAATCCCATGGTGATATTGACATTCTTCACTTCCTGCGGAATGGAATGAAGTACGGGAAGCAACAGAGCTTCATTACAAAGCACTACAGCATTTTCTTTTTCCTTTTCTACGGTAATTTGTGAATGATCGTTTGTTATCGCCTTAATCCATCCGGGAAGGAAACGTGCTTGGGCATTCTCGGTAGAAGCGGAAATATAACGTATTTTCTTCGGTTCTTTAAAGGTGTTGAAAAAGCTTTCCGGGAGTTCGTTCGGAAATTCCTCGAGATTACGTTTCAGGAATTCTCCGGCCTCATGTTTTTTGATTTGTTGGGTGTAGAAGATATCATAGTCCCAATAGAAGAGTGCCTTGCCCGCATCTTTCAGTTTTCTGAAAAAGTCACTTTCTACTTTGTTCAAAACATTGAACCCGACAAATATGTATTTGTCGTATTTGAGTTGGTCGGTATCGAGTTGTTCGATCACGTTCCGGTAGAGCATGCCTTCGTAAGCAATGCCTAACTCTGTCAGGTTCGCACGGTAACGATGGTAGATAGTACCTAGCTTGTCCCAAAGGGAAATAAATTTTTCTTTTAGTTCGGTCCGTTTTTCAATGGAGAAATTCTGAAAAAACTGTTGTATGGCTTCTTCCTGCTCTTTGTCAAGGAATTCATAGTCATCCATCAGATTTTTCAAATCTTGTAGATTGCTGAATAATTTGTCGGCATCGACCATATTCTTATCTACATCATCAAAATCACTAATCAACAATTCGCCCCAGAAGTAGAAATCGTCCAATGTTTCCTGACTCCGTGTTTCCTCTTTGAACACTTTATAAAGTTCGCAGACCAATCGAATAGGATCGCCGCTTTTCTGTACGGATAGTTTCTGAAACAGGTCGCTGATACTCATGGCAGCTGGTGACCAGATCGGTTTATCGGATTCTCCTGCTAAATATTCATTGAAGAACAAGTTAGCACGTTTATTAGGGAAAACGAGTACCGTACGTGACAGGTCGTTTCCTATCTTGGTATATAAATCATGAGCGACTAGTTGGAGAAATGATTGCATATTGATTAAACTATTTTTCTGATTCTTGTATTTATTGTAATCGGAACATAACAGGAACGGTGAAATAAACGGCAACTTTAGTACCATCTTCCAATTCTCCCGGTTTCCATTTAGGCATTTGATTAATGACACGTAAAGCTTCTTTGTCTAGATAAGGATCTACGCCGCGTACAACTTTTGGTTTGACTATATTTCCTTCCTTATCAACGATGAACTGAATAATAGTACGCCCCTGTACACCATTACCTCCTAATCCTGCATTAGGGTGTTGAATCTTTTTTGCAAGAAATACCATGAGAGCTTTCTGTCCTCCAGGAAATTCGGGCATAACAGCTACTTCCTCATAAACGTCAGGATAGTTTATACGAGTATAAGTGATTCTCAATTCCGGGCCATACATCGCACTGAATGAAAGCATCAGATTGTATGTCACTTGTACTGTCTCATTTGCCAATATGCCGGGTGTCCAACGAGGAATGAGAGACATGACCCTTAATATTTCAGCTTCAACTTTGGGGTGTATCTTGCGGGTAATCTTAGGGTTGATAACTTGTCCGTCATAATCTATAGTGAATTTTACATCAGTGTATGTATTATTAGCAATACTATCTATTTCTGAATAACGAAGATTTTCTTTCAGAAATTCTATAAATTTTTCTGTTCCTCCGGGAAATTCCGGTAGCTTTTCCGGACCATAAAAGGGGGCTTCCCCTTTCATGTCTTTTTCTTGTATCAGGCTGTCAGCAGTAATGGTCCAATTCATTTTAGGGCATTGCAGTGTTTCTGCGTCCAATGAAGTAGGAGGTATTATTGTAAGTATACCAGTTGATAGTCCAAACAGAGTGATGGCCTTACCTACACGGCGTTTTCGTTCAAGCTGTTGCTCCAAATATCGAACTTCAGCTTCGCATTTGGGGCAAGTACCCAAACAATCTCCCTGATACTGACATTCAGAGGTAATGAATTCAATATCATTCGCTTCGGCTATCTGCCGACGAATCTCTTTTAAGATTTTACAGGTTTGTTTTCCTCTTGCCATGGCATTAATCATTAGGGGTTTTATAGGTGAATCGGTCGAATTGGGTGATTCCCATTTCTTTCAAAAGTTCTATGCTTTGGTCAATATCCTTCTCCGTATTATAAGAAGGGATGAGTGGTGTCCGGATAACGATTTGCTTGGCTTTGTCTTTCCCGATTAAATATCGCAAATTACTTAAGACGTTTTCATTATTCTTTCCGGTATATCGCTGATAGATGTTATTATTCATATCTTTGATGTCGACTATGTAATTGTCTATAATAGAAATCAGTTCTTCTACATTCTGTTGCGGAACATTGAGAGAGGTTTCGACAGTGATTCTCCATTCTGGGCCACAGAGTTGGCGGAATTGCCTGATAAATTCGCTTTGTAACAAAGGTTCTCCACCGCCAAATGTGACTCCTCCGCAACTCGCCAGGAAATAAAGTTCATCTTTGCGTACTTCCTCGTAGAGCTGGTTACAATCATAGCTCTCCCAAACACCATCGGGCTGCAAAGATGTCGGATTGAGACAATATTTGCAACGCAACGGACAGCCATGGAAAGCAACTAATGTTGTAACTCCTTCACCGTCAATCGTTAGTCGATGACGGGCAATGCCGATGAGAGGAACAGCTTTCATACTTTTTCTATTTTTTCTTCATCCACATACCACAAGTAGCCGGTGATATTTTTATATCCCATCTTGGTAAGAAGTTGCATATATCCTTTCACTTGTTTGTTATATTTAGGATTTTCCTTACCAAACTTGAAATCGACTACAACAACCTGATCGTCCTTCATCATTACACGATCCGGACGACGGGTTTGCAGAACTCCTTTTTCTTTATAGATAATAGCACATTCATTAAAGAGTGTCCATTTTCCGGAATACCAATCTTGAATTTCAGGAGAAGAAAAAGCTTTCTTTGCAACTTCACGAGCCACTTTTTCTTTCTCATCATTTCTGATAACTCCTTCAAAAATAAGCCGTTCAATGGCTGGATCGATATCTTCTGCAGTTTCGATGACAGAAAATAAAGTATGTAACATACGTCCGCGGTTGATAAAGCGGTCGTCCGAATCTTCTTCTTCAATGCCCTGAATGAAGTCAGCAGAGCGGTTGGACTGACGAAATTCAATATCATGCCGCATGGATTCCATCCGAATAGAGAGTTTCTCTGGTTTCTGGGTTAGCTTGTTTGTGGATGTCTTGATTCTTTCTTTTTCGGAAGGGCATAGTTGTCCTTGCTCGTAACAGTCTTCTTCCCAGTCAATCCCTTCTTCTTGGGCTACTATCGGTAGGGTGTTTGCCAATAGTTCGGACATGGTACCTTTTTGACTTTTTCTACTCCAGATAATGAGATTTTTTCCAGCGCGGGTAAAAGCAACGTATAGTAGATTGAGATTATCTACCCAAAGTTGAAGACGTTCTTGCAGGTAGTCGTTACCATAAATCGATTCAGCCATTTGGGTGGAATAGTTAATAGGAAGAATATCCAATGTATTGAATGGTGCTGTTTGCGGGGCACACCATACTAGCTGATTATTGGTTTCATTCTCCAGTTTCCAGTCGCAGAAAGGAAGGAGTACGGTATGGAATTCCAATCCTTTGGATTTGTGTATGGAGAAAATCCGGATACCTTCTACTTCTCCACTCGGAATTGTTTTACTGCATAATGTTTCGTCCCAATACCGGATGAATCCGTCTAGCTCGGAAGAGTTGCTTTGCAGATAATCGGTCACCGCATCAAAGAAAGCGAATAAATAAGCATCCTGATCTTTGATAAGATTCATCTCGAATATGCTGAAAAGTTCTTCTAAAAGCTCATAAAGAGGCATTAGCCTTAGTTCCTTTGTCTTTTCAAGAAAAGCGGCGGGAAGATAATTCTCGGCAGGGAGGAGTAGGAGAGTATTCCAATCCAGTCCTTTCTGTAAAACCTCGTTTTGATAGGCTACGGCCAGTTGGGCACGTGCTATTTTATTATTTTCATCGGAAAGGAATCGCAGTGCATCCAGCATCATACAAATGGCAAGAGAGGCGTCAAGGCGGAAGGCTTCGTCTGATACCACTTTATAGTGTAGCTCCTTATCGAAGTAGTCGGCGATTCGGGGAATACTTTTATTTTTTCGTACCAGGATGGCTATATCATTCAGTCGTACTCCGGAGGTGAGGAGATGTTGCACTTCTTCTCCCAGACTGATTAATGTCTGTTCGGTATAACCATGTTCTTCGTCGGGTTCGAGAAAAGAGACTTTTACATATCCTTTTTCTGTACTTCGGGGAGATTCCTGCACAACGTCGGCATAGGCTTTCTGCAGATCCTCACAATCCTTGCCTAACTGTTGCTTATATACTCCGTTCAGATAGTTGGCGGCAGCTGTGAAGATTTGGTTATTAAACCGGATAACATTGGTTTCACTTCTCCGGTTGGTAGCTAATGTCTTGACGCGGATCGGGAAATGTTCGATGTGATTATTCAGGCTGTTGAGAATTCCCCAATCGCCATTTCGCCAACGATAAATGGATTGTTTAACGTCTCCTACAATCAAACTGTCTGCTCCTTGAGACAATCCTTCCAGTAAGAGCAATTTGAAATTTCCCCATTGCATCCGGCTGGTATCCTGAAACTCATCTATCATGACGTTATGGATATTCGTTCCTATCTTTTCGAATACAAAAGAGGAGTCACCGTCTTTCACCAGTTGATGGAGCAGGGCATTCGTATCTGATAATAGAAAACGATTGTTGTCGTGATTCAACTGACGTACTTCTTCATCGATATTGGCGAGGAGTTGCACTTTGTTGAGATGTTGCAGGGATAATCGGCAACTATTCAGTAACAAATTATTCTTGGAACGTAACTTTTCAGCATCTTCCAGAATTTGCATGAGACTAGAGTTGGCTAAATTAATGATGTCCGCGTAGCGGGGAGAAGTCTTGGTTGCCCAGTTCTTTGCGTCTTCCAGACATTTTTCTACTGTAGCATTACGGATATCATTGCCTAAAATACCATTATTAAGTTTACGAAAATAACTTCCGATTCCGCGTGAACCGTTTTTCAGATCATCAGCAGTCAGTGCGTGTCCATCCAGTTCTCCTTCGAATTGGTCGTAGAATCCTTTCATTTGCTCCAGAATTTCCGTTTTCAGCGCTTTCAGTTGCTTGCGATACTCTTTGATGGTATCAGGGTTTCGTAACCGTTGCCGGAGTCCTTCTCCCTTTTCAATATAACCTTCATCGAAAATATTGCGTCCGAAACTTTTTACTTCGTCCGACACGTTCCAACGTTTATCGTCGGCAATTCGTTCGTTGATATAATCGAGTAACCATGCGAGAACGGGAGAAGTGGGTCCTAGTTTCTCAATCATGCTATCTACAGCGTCACTAAGAACTTCGGTGTTATTTAACTCAATATTCAGATTCGGGCTAAGTTCCAGTTCCCGTGCGAGATTGCGCATGACAGATTGAAAAAATGAGTCGATAGTCTCTACCCTGAACCGGCTGTAATCATGCAGCATATAGCTAAGGGCGACGCCTGCCGCTTCCCGTATCTCCTGTTCGGTTTTTCCTGTCTCTTCTTTAATTCGGTTGAGGTAGGCTTCGGAATCTTTATCGCCTATCTGTATGCCGTAAAGCTGACTAAGAATGCGTTCTTTCATTTCTGCAGTTGCCTTATTGGTAAAGGTGACAGCGAGAATTTGCCGGTAGGCGCGGGGATTGAGAATTAACAGTTTGATATATTCCACTGCCAGGGTAAATGTCTTACCCGAACCTGCGGAGGCTTTATAGACTAAAAGTTCACTCATGTTTCTGTTTATGGGATATATTCGATTTTAGCAACAATGACCCGTATGTCCTCCGGTTCTTTCCCTGCCTTTACCAATGCCTGATGAAAGTTTTTGGGGAAGAACATGAAGAATGTATCCGGAGTGGAATCTACATATTTTATTTTCTTGGCTTTGTAGAAAGTAACATCCGGTTTGTATTCAGTGATAGGCTCTGCATATTCTGCTGAAGTAATTCCGAAACGTTCGGTGCCTTTCACTATATATTGCAGATCAATACCATGGCGGTGTGCTTCGATTTTACGTTTACTGACATCTTGTGTTGTTGCATCCTGTACATTGATGTAACAATGTTCGCCATCCACTTCATATCGTCCGGCAGGCATATTCGCAAGGTCGTGGGTAGCTATCCATTGGAAAGTCTTGTCCCACACTTTCTGGTTCTTATGATATTGTGACGCAAATTCCTGATAATCGGTTGTTTTATGAGGCATTGCCTTCAGTCCGTTTGCCCATTCTTGTTTTTGTGTCCATTGACGGGCTTGTTTAAGAGTCCAGTTATCAGCGGATTCTTGTGAACACACGTTTTCAGTGAAGAAGAAAAGAAAAAGTCCGATAAACAGGCTTGAACTACTAAATACAAATTTTGATTTCATGATTGTTCGAAAAAATTAGGTCCGAAAATAAGTATGAATAAAGGTAGATAGTCTTTTAAAGCTACTCGCAATAACTTTAAGGCTTGTCCAATCCTGTAATTAATCGTTTGTGGAGATACATTCAGCTTCTCGGCAATTTCTTTATGCGTCAGATGTTGATTGCGGTTCATCTCGTAAGCTTCGAGATATTCTTTCGGAAGTTTTTTTAGTGCTTCTTCATATAAACGGAAAAGCTCATCACTCAAATAGAAGTCCGGGTTATTGAACTCACTATCATATTTATCAACGATTTCCTGATGAACTTTTCGTTTGATCTCAAAATGGGAAAGACGGTTGAGAGCTTTGTTCTTGACAATCGTAAAAAGAAGTGTTTTGAGTGTCAACTCTTCCATAAGAGTGCAACGATTTTCCCACAGCCACATCATCGTTTCTTGTACAATCTCCTCTATTTCTTCCTGCTCACCTACATACTGGGAACAAAAAGCACATAGCCTACGGAAATAATGTCTGTAGACGACGTCAAAAACTTTTTCTTCTCCTGCTTTTAGGGCAGTGATAACGGACTTATTATTATTAATATCCAAATATATCGGAGATTGTGACATTCTCTTTTAATTTATGTAAGACAAAAATAATGAAAGAAGTAGATAAATGAAATAAAAATGCGAGAAAAAATATTTTTTTCTTTTTCTCTTTAGTATATTTGTACTCACAACTGTATTACTACAAAGGTATTATAGTTTTTTTTGTAAAAAGATAAAAGAGCATGGATGAAACTATCTTGGTGAATTACCTGCAAGGCGAATGTAATGATGAAGAAGCTGCCCGGGTGGAAGCTTGGTGCGAGGAAGGACCGGAAAACCGGAAAGCTTTGGAGCAACTTTATTACACTCTTTTTGTAGGTGAGCGTATAGCGGTAATGAATACTGTAGATACAGAGGCGTCATTGGATCAATTTAAATCAGCTATCAGAGAAAAGGAGAAAAAAGCTAAGCGGAAAAGTATATCGATCCGTTGGGGACGTTATGCAACTGTGGCGGCTGCTTTTCTTACCGGACTCGTTTTTGCCGGTGGAATTGCCTGGGGATTACTTTCTAATAAGCTTTCGGATTATGAGGTGATAACTGCTGCCGGACAGAGAGCGCAGACTGTGTTGCCGGATGGTAGTAAGGTATGGCTGAATGCATCTTCAAAAATCGTTTATCATAATTCTTTCTGGAGTTCGGATCGTCAAATCGATTTGTCGGGCGAAGCCTATTTTGAAGTGTCTCATGATAAACATGCTCCATTTATAGTAAATAGTAAGCAAATCAAGACTTGTGTGCTTGGTACGAAATTTAATGTGCGTGCACGCCAAGATGAGAATAGGGTAGTGACTACCTTGCTTCAAGGACTGGTACGGGTAGATTCTCCGCGAACGGAAGAGAATGGCTATTTGTTGAAACCGGGACAGACATTGAATGTGAATACGGATACTTATCAAGCAGAGTTAATTGAATATAACCAGCCTACAGATGTGCTTCTCTGGATTAATGGCAAGTTGGAATTTAAGCAACAATCTTTATTGGAAATAACCAATATTATGGAGAAGTTGTACGACATCAAATTTATCTATAAGGATGAAACATTGAAATCAGAACGGTTTACCGGTGAATTCTCTACTGATAGCACTGCTGATGAAATACTGAATGTTTTAATGCATACTAATCATTTCTCTTACAAGAAAGACGGACGGATTGTCCGAGTGATGAAGAAATAAAAGATAGGTTAGTGTTTCTAAAAGGCTGTCTAATTAGATCTTGACAGATTAAGGTTTGTTCGTTATATAAAGATGTGAAGTGCTCCCAAAAGTTAGATACATAACTTTCTGGGGGCATTTCACATATATGTAGTGGCAAACTGATTGGAATGGGATTTGATTAGATAGTCTTTAAAACGAGAAATCACCCTCACTACATGACTGAACTGCACTCCTTAAGTTTTGTGTTCAACTTTTGGGGTGCAGTTCATTGTAATGAGGGTGATTTTATGAACTTAAGGCCTGTTTGATAGCCTCTATTCTATATTTTTATAGTTATCTATTCATAAATACTTACTCACTTTTGGGTTCGTAAACATTAAATTCTGTAACATCCGTACGACCGTTTGTAGAGATAGTAATAATCTGATATTTCAGATATCGCGTAGTAATAGGAGAAATGAACGTAATATTCTGTGTACCACCGGAGATTGCTAATGAACTCAAGATTTCCATGTCGTACCATTTTCAGATTGTAATATTTCCACTTCTCTAGGAGCATATGCATTGGCCCAATGATTCGTTTTGATACCTGTTAAAACCTTAGCTTCTCCTAAATCAACAGTAAACCAGAATCCTTTATTATTTAGAGCAACGTCAGTTCCAGTCTTGCCATCGATTAAATTATTGGGTGCGCCTTCTACTCCTTCTTCTACATTAATAATCCAGCCGGCGCGATTACTGATAAGTTGGCTATTACTAGGAATACCGCTTTTTAGATTACAATAGGCAGCTTTATTAATAATGACAGGCAATGTACTTAAACTACTGCTAATAACAGTGTTCTTATCATTGGTAGTTACATTACTGATTGAGACACTGAAAGAGAAACTTGTTTTTTCCATGATACTGGCAAATATCGTCGGATCAACCGTCGCAGTGATTTCTTCAGAAGTCATCTGTCCTTCTTTGAGAGTAACCTGTGAGGAACTTAAAACGATCTGGCTTGCATCAAGCCCTTCTGTTTCACTTTTTGCACTTAATACGATAACCATATCTGTAGAGACTGCTTTCTGTGTTTTTACAGTAAAAGCCATCTTAATTTCATCTCCTCCGATTCCATTCGCATCATGAGTCAGATTGAACTTTTTTACATTCCCCGATAAATAGTCATTTCTCTGTAGAGACACATACGTAGCATTCCATTCGTTAAAAACTTCTTCATCATCGCTACAGGACGAAATGAACGGGACAAACAAGCCGAGTAGAGTTGCTATTGATAGTGATTGAAATATATTTTTCATATGTACATACGATTAAATTATTACTATTTCCATTCGGTAGATTTATCTGTAGATAAAATACCGTCAATCCAGGTAGGAGTAGCAGAAGTAGTCAATGTATGACCTTTGCCGGTTGCATCTTCGAATACATTGCCTTGTCCTTCATTGAATCGCCAATAAGCTTCCAAACCTACAGATTTTGGGCTAACTTGAGTCATGTTATTTTGAATTTGAGAAGCGGAACGAACTACAGACCAGATACGTGCTTCACTCATCAAAATTTTACAGTTTCCCCATCTACTATAAGAATCATCACCTAAGCAGAACCAATTTACATCAGAGAAAGTTGTTGCTCCTGTTGGTATACTCAACACACCCGAATCAACTCCGTTTATGTAAAGTCGATAGTTGGAACCATCACAGACCAATGCTAAATGTTGCCATTCGTTTGGCTTGAAAGAATTACTTGGATTCAAATAAAGCCGGTTACGTCCTACAATCTGTACTAATGAATGTGCCTTATAATTTTCATTGTCACTTTGAGGATCCTCAAAACGTAAAAGGATGAAGTTTGCATCATCTCCTCCGTTCTTAAATACTGCACGGTCACGGTCAGCTGTGTTGGCTACCTGAAAACGAACCTCTATCGTATATTGTGAATACGTTTCGGGAGATTCTGTGAATTTATTAGCTTTTAAACTAGGAGCGCCAACAAACATTGGAGCTGAAAATTCGATAATACTTTCTGCCAAAATAACAAAGGTTCCGGTATTTTCCATCGGTGAAATACTTCCATCTTGCAATACTAGTTTTACAGGCAGTGCATATGATTCTCCCGATTTCATCATTTCCTGACTGAAAGCTTTCAAAGCGATGGAGAGGGCATCGGCTGCATATTGTCCTGCTTTTACAGTAATCGTTTCCGGCAACGTATAATAATCTTTGGGCAACATTATATATCCGGTTCCATTAATATGGTTATAAGTGTCCAGTACTGATTGATCTGTAACCAATTTATAATGATTGTCTGTAGAAGAAAGATTACTAAGATGCACATTTAGGGTAGTAAAACTTTCTCCAGTAGCCTGTACGGTCACTTTTTGACTTGTACTGGAAAGAGCTTCTTCAATATAAGCATGTGTATCTAAAGTATCGTATTTTGCATCTCCACAACTTACTATACTTCCTAAGCCTGTTATGACTGCGGAGAAGCATAAAATTTTTATATAATTCATACGTTTCATAGTTTACATTAATTTTTAAGTAATGAATGTGATGACGGGTTCATAATTTGAATAGCACGGCGTATATTTTTATATTCTAGTGAAGTTCCATACTCTGCTTCCATATGATAGGTTCCTGCACCACCTTTACGGAATCCGTTACTTGGTTGCCAGCGTGCCATTCCTTCGAGAGATTTCATTTTGTTACCATAACGATCAGTGTAATCATATCCACCGTCCATAGCAGCATCAGTAGCCTCGAAATTCTCGGTCATGATGGTCATCTTCGTGATTTGTTCTTCAGACATGACACTGCTATACGTCTGAACAAGTCCTGCACCTGCTACGCCGCCTGTGATAAGACGTTTATCGAGTTTAGAATCACTGCCAGGACTACTATTATTGTAAGCCTGAATGATAAAATAGTCAAAATATAACCCGACTTCAGGTCTACCTGTTATGCTCTGTGGTTCGCCATCGATAACTAATAATTTACCTGTTCCTGATTTCGGACCGAAATATTTGCCTAGTTCATCAACAAATGCAAACATTCTATCGTCTTCGTCTACGATATTACCGGGGTTGCCGAAATTAGGTTCATAATCGATATCAAAGCCGTCGTAACCATATTTGTTTACTGTATCGGCAATGGCGCTTGCATATTTGCGAATGGATGCTTCTATTGCTTCCTTATTTGATTCATCGGAAGGCCATTCCCAAAAATCATTCACAGCTTCTTTTTCGGATGAAAATCCCATATTTTCCCAATTTTCACGAATATTCTGCGGAGTAATTTGATCGCCTACACTTCTGATAATAAAACACATGGTAAAACGAGTTCCTTTAACTTGTTGGCAAAATTGCAGATCTTTTTTTTGAGCTTCTGTAATGTTCGACCAATTTCCCCAAATAGAAACAATATCTACACTATCAGGAATACCGGCTAAAGAGCTTTTCATATAGGCACCTTCACCACTCCAGCCACCAAACCAGCCAAAGGCAACTTGGTGATCTGTCTGCTTATAGGCACGCAAGGCCGCATAATATTCATCCGATACGATCGATTCGGGAAAAGTTTTTGCTTCCGACTCCGTCCAGTCACTGCAACCGATCAATGAGGTCGTTGCCAGTGATATGAGTACAATGTATAATAAATAAATTTTCTTCATAAAAGTCCTTTTTATGCATTATATAAATTAGTTCTTTTTAGCCCACTTTAAGTCAGTAGCTTCGTTATCAGCACCGCCTAGTTCTGCTACTCCCAGATCATAATTGGCTTTATTGTTTTGTGCCTCTGTATAAGGGAAGCTTAGACGACGCATACCGCGTTGGCTACTCACTCCACAATCTGATAGATTGTCGATACAAGGATAAAGTTCCGGATAACCTGTACGGCGATATTCAGCCCATGCTTCCAATCCTAATGGATAATTGGCGATCCATTTTTGAGTAATGACACGTTGGAAATTTTTTCCATTTACGTTATCAGCCTCACTGTCATCCCACATCACACTCACTGTATTGGTAATTGTAGCAGTAGCATTTTGCACAGCATCACTTTCATGTGATACGACAGGAGCTTCGTCAATCTTCAAGTATTCAGTGGCTGAAACCTGATATTGTTCCATTGACAAATTAATACCATCTTCGTAATAGGCTTTTGCTGTTTTAGAACCGACATTCCAACCACGCAATTTTCCTTCTGCACGTAAAAAAGCCGTTTCTGCAGCGCAGAAAACCATTAATTTAGAGGTTGCCGTATATGCGGGAATAGAAAATCCTGCAGCGTCTGCCTTTTTAAAATCAGCATCTCCTGTACGCATACCTACATATTTATCTGTTTTCCCGGCAAGGGTAGACTTATTAAAGAACTTCGGCATACGTGGATCGCCATATGCATTCATATAATCTACAATATTTGCATTCACACGCAGATCACCCCAACTTACAGCTGCCAGTTGATATGGATTACTCTGTGTGCCACAAGAAAGCATAGCATTATCCGAATTACTTTCAATCAATCCTGCTTTATGTGTTACTGCTGCTTCAGCTGCCTCTTGAGCAATGCCAGGCCATGTTCCGCTGATTCGCATTGCAACACGTAAGCGCATTGAATTGGCTAGCTTAGCCCAACCTGAATAATTTCCATCAAAAACCGGATCATTGGCCCCCAATGGGGCATTGCCATTTGTTTCTACATAATAGTTGTACAAAACATCAGCTGCATTGGCTAAATCACTTAATATACTGGTATAGACCTGTTCCTGGGTATCATAAGATACATAGAAATTACCCTTCTTTACTTGGCTGTAAGGCATCGGTCCATAACAATCCGCAACGCGAAGCATCGTTATTGCACGTATCATACACGCAAAAGCATAATAATGTCCCGTAGAATTAGTTGCTTCCTGTATTTGGAAAAAGTTTCCATATATTTTTTCAAACGGAGTGTTCCAGGGGGTAGCATTCCAGGCATCACTCTGATTGAATGTGCTGAAGTTTGTACCACTCCATGTGTTAGAACAGCATAGATAGCCACCTAACTGTCCCACCATCTGATCTTCCATTTGAGAGTCATTCTGCTGAATATTCACAATTGTTTCAATCATAGACTTCATCAAAGTCGCAGGGTCTGCATCATGAATTTGATATTGATTCGTATTATACTCCTCAAATTTATCGGTACAACTTCCTGCCAGTAACAACAGAGCGGCACCGACTGTGATATTTCTTAAATATTTTCTCATAACATTAGCTTTTTCTTTTAGAATTGAACTTTCACATTAAAACCGAAGTTACGCAAGCTAGGTTGCATAAAGTAGTCTACATTCATATAATAGTTACTGGAGGTAGAGGCAGACAATTCCGGGTCAAATGGGGCTTTACAATAAATCATCCATAAATTACGTCCTACAATACCCAAAGTAACATTCGCCACATTTTTAAACCATCTTTTAGGAAGTGTATAGTTTAGACTCAATTCCTGCAAACGTACATTGGTTGCACTATATAGATAATAACGACCGTAGCCACCTTCACCCGTACCAATAGTCTGGTAATACTTTTGGGCGTTAACTTTACCGTTATTAATAGGTATACCACCATTATCACGAGCTGTTGCAGATGTTCCGGATACTCCATAATAATCTAAGATACCTTGAGTAGCCGAATAAGCTAATCCGCCTACGCGGGCTGATAATACAACTCCTAAATCAATTCCTTTATAAGTGAAATGATTGGTCCATCCGAGGTTGAAATCAGCATCCAGATTACCTACTTTTACCGGAGTGTTTGATGAAGTGATACCCAGATTACCATTCTGATCGACTTTTATATTACCGTTATTGTCTTTTGTCAGTTGGTTGTATACATAGATATCAGTCATGGAGCCTCCTTCTGTCAGGATGACGCGAGGAGCTACATTCTCTTTACCTAACCAACCCACATTCATTTCATCCATTTGGATAGCTTCTCCTGTCACGGGATTCACGCTGCCGCTTGCCAGTCGTTTCACCTTGTTACGGTTTAGAGTGAAGGTTGCATTAGAAGACCATCCGAATCCTGCCCATTTATCGTTGAACCCTAAAGCCAATTCAAGACCTTGGTTTTGCACGTTACCAGCTTGTACAATCGCTTGTTTATATCCGGAAGAAGAGGGAATATCTACCTTAAATGTTTGGTTCAGTGTGTTAGAACGATAGTAAGTTGCGTCTAAATTGAAACGGTTTCCCCAGAATTTCAAGTTCAAACCGATTTCCCAGGACTTAGTCTTTTCAGGTTTCATGTTGTCCATCGGGTAAACGGTCGGATTCGCCCAGTTATGTGTCTGGCTGTTGTATTCGTAACCCGGATTAGTAAGGAAACGATCGAAAGAAGAGGCTACCACTGTATATGAACCGCGTATTTTAGCATAAGAGATCACCTCGGGCAGTTTAACCATTTCTGATAATAAAGCCGATAAACCGACTGACGGATAAAAGAAAGATTTCTGTTTGGAGAATGCAAGTTTTGAATCCCAGTCATTACGTCCGGTTACGGTTAGATACAGTTGATTTTTCCAACTTAATTCAGCACTGGCAAAAATACTTTGAATTTCATCTTCATATCCGGTAGGGTCCGGTTTATAGTTGGCGGAGAAATTAATATTGTTGATCTGGAAGAAGTTAGGAATAACCAGGTCACCTGCAATATATAACTGATCCATTGAAGTATGATATATGGAAGCACCAACATTGGCTGTTAAATGAAAATCACCAAATGTTTTATCTATATTAGCCAGGAAATCGGCATATAAAGAACGTTCCTGACGCATGGCATCTTCAAAACCACCGCTTACACCACAGAATGTTGTTAATGTAGAAGCAGATTTTTCGTTTTTATTCCGGTAGTCGGAGTTGTCCAGATTGACACGACCGACAACATTGAGCCAATCTGCAGCCTGCCATTTCAAAGAAGCGTTCATCATATAACGTTTCTTGTTGGAAGTACGGTTGATGCGATTTTGTATCCAATATGGATTTTGTAATGACAAACTTGCATCACCATAAGGCCAATATTGTTCCATATAGCCGTAGTTAGTATTATAACGCTCATACAGACGAATTTCGTCAAAGTTGTCTCCACGAGGGAATAGATACAGTGATGGGAGAGGATTATAATACTGTCCTTGAGAAACCATGTTTTTGTTGTTCTGAACGATATATTGTGCACCGATATCCAGAGTAAGTTTATCATTCAGGAAATGGGTGGTATTACGTGCCGTAAAATTATAACGGTTATAGGAGTTATTCGGAAGAATTCCACCGGAGTTAGTTGTAGAAGCAGAAAGATAGGTCTGGTTTTTGGTATTTCCTGTAGATAATGCTACCGAATTGATAACATTGGAGCCTGTTTCAAAGAAGTCAGATGGGTTATATCGACGGTTTGTCAATTCTCCCCAGCTGAATAATCCGGAACTTGTACCATAACGGTTCTGCATATCCGGCATAATATATGCTTTAGAGAAAGTAGTACTGTTGGATACTGTTATGGTAGTTTTCTCTGTTTGGCCTTTTTTAGTAGTAATTAAAACAACACCGTTTGCCGCAGCAGAACCATATAATGCTGCCGCAGAAGGACCGGTCATCATACTAATACTAGCAATATCGTCCGGATTTAAGTCAGCAACAGCATCTGATCCTCCCATCTCTCCAAATAATCCTTCGCCACCGCTTTTTCCTGTATTAAAAATAGGTACACCGTCAATTACATACAATGCATTGTTATCTTTAGTCAGAGATTTCATACCACGCATAACAACACGTGTGGCACCACCAGCACCGGTTGCACCACTATTAATCTGAACACCGGCAACCTTTCCTGATAGTGAATTCATAAAATTGGCATCTTTTACAGCTGTCAATTCGTCACCTTTTACCTCTTGTACATTATAACTTAACGCCTTAGTTGCACGCTTGATACCCAATGCAGTAACAACTACTTCGTCCAATACTTGCGTATCTTCTCCTAAGGTTACTTTTATAGGTTGTGCGTTGGCAAGCGTGATTGTTTGGGAGGCATAACCGATATAGGATACTTCAAGTACATCACCTTTAGCTGCTTGTATTTTGAAATTTCCATCCATATCAGTGATAGTACCATTTGAAGTTCCTTTTACCAAAATACTAACTCCAATCAATGGTTCTCCTTTTGAATCAGTAACAGTACCACTTGCAGTAATTGGTGTTTTTTTCTGCTGCTCTTCTTTATTATTCTTCGCAGAAAGTACAATATGATTATCTACTATTGAAAAACTGACATTTACTCCTCTGAATAACTGATTCATTACATTATTCAAAGATTCTTTTGTTACCTTGATAGATATGACACGATTTATATCGACATCATTTGTGTTATAGACTACTGACATTGAAGTTTGTTTCTCAATTTCTTTCAAAGCAGTGTTCAAGGGTACTTTCGATAGATTAAGAGTGATCGTTCGTTCTTGCCCATAAGCTGAAGCAAAACACGAAACCAACAAAAGGAAGAATAACAAGTATGAAAACTTGTGTTTTATAATTTCTTTCATCTTATTCTTTTTAATTAGAAATAGTTTTTAGAGAATTTGTAATTAGAGGCGGTAAATGAGATTACCGTTTTCACACAAAGGTTTCATGTATCTCTGTTTCTCATAATTAATAAATTTAAAGGTTATACTTAAAATAAATTCCATAAGCGCTTATTCAATAGTAATACATTTTATGTTGTAACCTTACTAAACGAAGATAAGATTTTTTTCGAAAAAAATAGAATAGAAAGATTCCTAATTGAAAAATAAATACTCAAATATTTGATAAATAGAATCTTATGTACTTATTAAAATCAGGCTGATTTATTACATTTGCATACATTTTGCATACAATATATGTATGCTTTACCTATTGTATAGATATAAATATTCATTTTATGTTCAAATATTCAAAAGATGGAATTTCGGTTTTAACCATATTAGATACCAGAAGAGCAAAAAAGAGTGGACAGTTTCCTGTTAAAGTTCAAGTGGTATATAGAAGAAAGCAAAAATATTACTCAACTGGGAAGGAAGTGTCAAAAGAAGATTGGGCAAGGTTATTAAAGGTAAAAAGCCGGTTATTGGCAGAAATTCGATCAGATATAGAGAGTAGTTTTTCAACTATTAAGCAACAAGTTAATGAACTGATAACAAAAGGAGAATTTAGTATTGAAACATTAAGCGTCAGGTTAGGAAGGCAGATGAATGATATGACTTTGCGCAGTGCTTTTCGCTTAAAAATGAAAGAACTGGAAGCCTATGAACAAGCAAACACTTACCTAAATTATCAAAGTGCTTTAAAAAGTTTAGAAGATTTCGGAGGTTCCACTATACCTTTGGAAAACATTACAATTGATTGGCTTAAACGTTGTGAAAAATTTTGGATGTCAGAAGGTAAAAGCTATTCAAGCATAAGTATTTATTTCCGAGCTTTAAAGTGTGTCTTAAATCGTGCTGTACATGATGGTATTATAAAAGAATCATCTTTTCCTTTTGGAAAGAATAAATATGAAATTCCTGAAGGGTGTGGACGTAAATTAGCACTTACTCTTTCTGAAATAAAAAAAGTAATGTCCTATCAATGTGAAACAAAAGATATAGAAGAATTTAGAGATCTCTGGGTGTTTTCTTATTTATGTAATGGCATTAATTTTATGGATTTATTATTTCTTCAGTATTCAAATATTATGGATGGAGAAATATGCTTTGTACGCTCTAAGACATCTCGAACTACCAAACATAACAAAGAGATACATGCAATCATTACTCCTGAAATGTGGAATATTATTCAAAAATGGGGTAATCCAAGATTAAGCCCGCAAACGTATATTTTTAAATATGCTAGAGGAACTGAAGATGCCTTTGAAAAGATTAGATTGGTACGGCGTATTATAACCAAATGTAACAGAAGACTTAAAAAAATAGCCCAAGACATTGGAATTTTTCAGTTGACGACTTACACGGCAAGGCATTCTTTTGCTACAGTATTAAAACGTGGAGGTGCGAAAACCTCATATATTTCTGAAAGCTTGGGACACTCTAACTTATCTGTAACCGAGCACTATTTAGCATACTTTGAAAAAGAGGAAAGAATAAGGAATGCTCAATTATTGACTAACTTTAATCTCTAGATTAATACATTTGCATGCAAATTGTATGTACAATGAAAAATGGACCAATAATTGATATAGGATAAAAGTGAGTATAATATTAAAAAACGCATATTCAGATTATCTATAATTTAGAATATGCATCTTGTTATCAGGAGTGTTTCGAAAACCGCAGGGATTTCCACTTTAGCCAAACGTAATTCAAATAAAAAAAAGGATGATATTATTGCAATTTATTCTTTTTATCGCCCGCGTAGTGATAGAATAATATCTAATATTGATAATATTAATCAAATGAAAAGATTCCGTTCTTTGTATTATCGGCACTAACTAGAAGAAAACAACTACTATAAAGCAAGTTATTATTATTCTTTAAATGATTTGTTAGGTTCCATTTAAAGAATCAAAATGTTCCACACCGAGAAACGAAGTGATTCTCGGTGTGGAACATTCCTGAAAAAACGTCTTTTATCGAATATTCATACCGCATATATGAATAAAAACAAGTTGATTACTGCATATTCATGCGCAATCTTACTAACTTTTTCTCTCATTCATTGAATTTACTTAATTGTATTTAGTCTGACATCTTAAAAATAGAACATCTAATCTATTTATCAAACAAGAATAGAATTTAGGGAAAGTATATGAAACTGATTTTCTCCCAAGCAATCACGCTTACTAGTGCACAACCCTTGAAGGTTACTTTAGGAGAAGATACGCAGGTGTTGGACGAAGTAGTCGTTACTGCATTAGGTATCAAGCGCGCAACTAAAGCATTAAGCTATAATGTGCAAGAAGTAAAAGGTGATGAATTGACAACTGTAAAAAGTGCCAATTTTATGAACTCACTGGCTGGAAAGGTGGCTGGTGTTAATATCAATGCATCTTCATCCGGTGTTGGAGGGGCTACGCGTGTAGTTATGCGTGGTACCAAATCTATATCTTCAGACAATAATGCTTTATATGTAATTGATGGTGTTCCTATTTTTAATACAAATAAAGGTGACACTAACGGACAATATTCAGCCCAACCGAGAGGAGAGGGTATATCTGATATCAATCCGGAAGATATTGAAAGCATGTCTGTATTAAGTGGACCTGCTGCTGCGGCCTTGTATGGCTCTAATGCAGCGTCTGGTGTAATTTTAATTACTACAAAGAAGGGAAAAGAAGGTAAGGCACGAATTATTATTTCTAATAATTCTACTTTTTCCAATCCTTTTATAATGCCTGAATTCCAAAATTCTTATATAAACCGCGCAGGTTCCTTTGCTTCATGGGGAGATAAAGCGTCTTCCCTTTTCGGAACTTATGAGCCAAAAGATTTTTTCAATACAGGTACTAATATTCAGAATAACGTTTCTTTATCTGTTGGTAATGAAAAGAATCAAACTTATCTGTCTGTAGGTACTACTAATGCAACTGGTATCATTCAAAATAGCAAATATGACCGTTACAATTTTACCTTCAGAAATACAACAAAATTCCTGAAGGATAAAATGACATTAGATGTGGGTTTTAGCTATATTATTCAAGAAGATCTTAATCTAATGGCACAAGGTGAATATTTCAATCCACTACCAGCTGTATATCTGTTCCCGCGTGGCGAAAACTTTGAAGCTGTGAGGATGTATAAAACGTATGACACAACTCGTAAGATAGATGTACAGAACTGGGGATGGGGGGACCCTGGATACAGTATGAAAAATAATCCATATTGGGTGGCTAATGAGATGAACCATGGCATGAAAAAACAACGTTACATGGCTAATGCTAGTTTAAAATATGAAATTTTGGATTGGCTTGATGTGACAGGGCGCGTTCGCATTGATAATGCAACCAATGATTATTCAGATAAAAGAAATGCTTCTACTGATCTTTACTTTACTAATAGTTCTATTTATGGATTCTATAAGTACTATAAAGCTGACGATAGACAGGCTTATGCAGATGTGATGGCTAATATTAATAAACGCTTTGGTGACTTAAGTTTAAGTGCTAATATTGGCGGTAGTTTTACTCAAACTTATTATGACGAAAGAGGATTCCAAGGTGGTTTGAAAGATATGTCTAATGTTTTTAGTCTATATAATATGACTACAACTTTGGATAAAGATACTTATCCTATAGAAAGTGGATACAAACAACGCACCAACTCTATTTTTGCTAGTGCGGAAATTGGTTGGAAGAGTATGTTGTATATGACTTTAACCGGACGTAATGATTGGGATTCAGCATTGATTAATACAGAACAATCATCTTTCTTTTATCCATCAATAGGGCTTTCAGGAGTTATTTCCGAAATGGTAAAATTACCCAAAGCTATTACTTATTTGAAAGTACGCGGCTCATTTGCTTCAGTAGGTGCTCCTATTCCTAAGAATCTTTCTTCCAACAAAACGTATGAGTGGGACCCTGCGACTAGTCAATGGAAATTACAAACTTATCGTCCTTTGCCTAAACTTTATCCTGAACGTACTAATTCTTGGGAAGCTGGTTTGAATGCCAAATTCTTTAATAATAGTTTAAGTTTGGAAGTTACCTGGTATAAGGCTAATACTCGCAAACAAACATTCCAAGTTCCTTTATCAGGAACCGCTGTATATGCGACTATGTATGCGCAGTCTGGTAATATTGAGAATAAAGGTATGGAATTTTCTTTAGGGTACAATAAATCATGGGGAGATTTCTCGTGGAATTCAAATTTGACTTTTAGTTTTAATAAAAATAAGATTGTAGAACTCTTGGATGATGCAGTGGATGATGAAGGTAATCACTATAGTTTGAGTGAGATAGATAAAGGTGGCATTGGATCGGCTAAAGTTATTCTTCGTAAAGGAGGAAGCATGGGAGACATGTATGTCACTAATCGTTTGAAACGTGATAATGAAGGAAATGTATATATTGATAAAGCGAGCCAGAATGTGAAGAAAGAGGATATAAAGAATTCGGATGAATTTATTCATATTGGCTCTGTATTGCCTAAGAGCAATTTAGGCTTTAGAAATGATTTCTCTTATAAAGGCATTAGCTTGGGATTCATGCTTGCTGCCCGCTTTGGAGGTATTGTTATCTCACCAACACAAGCTGTAATGGATCAGTTCGGAGTATCTAAGGTCACAGCTTTAGCACGTGATAATGAAGGTGTTCCTGTAAATAATGGAAAAGTGGATCCCCAGACTTATTATACAGAAGTGGGTGGAATAAGTGGATTGATGTCTAACTATGTATATAGTGCTACTAATGTTCGTTTACAAGAGTTATCGGTGGGCTACTCACTTCCAGCCAAATGGTTTAATAACAAATGTAATCTTAGTTTGTCAATAACAGGTCACAACTTGTGGATGATTTATAATAAAGCACCATTTGATCCGGAAGCTACCGCTTCTACTGGTACTTATTATCAAGGTGTTGATTACTTTATGCAACCAAGTTTGAGAAGTTGGGGATTTAATGTAAAAATACAGTTTTAACGATAAAAGAATAACCAAATGAAAATATATAAATTCATAACGCAGATTTCTATTGCAGGCTGTATGCTTGTTGGAACTCCAATGTTACAAGGATGCATGGATAATAGCTTGAATGATCCGTTGGGAAAAGTTTCGGAAGAAGAACTTGGACGAGATGGATTTGCTGCCAATGCTTTCTTCTTGACTTTATGTGATTATGCATATCCCATAGCTACTGAAAACATTTATAATACCAATGAATCCTTGATTGGTGACTGCTATGGACGTTATCAAGTAATGGCAACAGATAAGTTTAAAGGGGCAAATTTTGCTACATATAACGCACCCGAGAACTGGTTAAACTGGCAGTTTGCAGATGATAATGTAATGGTATTGACGTATGGTGCATGGAATAAAATAAAGAATGTAACCCAAGGAACAGGAGTTAACTTTGCATGGGCACAGATTTTGAGAATTGCGACAATGCATCGTATGCTTGATATGTATGGGGCACTTCCTTATTCCCAAATTTCAAGTGATAAACTTTCGGCTCCTTACGATACAATGGAGGAAGCATACCATGCAATGTTTACTGATCTGACTGATGCAATTAATGTAATGACTGTTTATGTGACCGAAAATCCAAACAACAGAACGATGGCTAAGTATGATAAAGTTTATGACGGTGACTTTGAGAAATGGGTGAAATTTGCAAATTCACTGAAACTACGTATGGCCATTCGTATTCGTTTTGCAGATCGTGAATATGCCAGACAGATGGCGGAGGAAGCTATTAACCATTCTATTGGGGTAATTACTTCCAATGAAGATAACGCAACTTCTTTAGGCACTAAAAATCAATTGTATACGGTATTAGTGCAATGGCCTGACCAATGTGTCTCTGCCGATATTACATCTTATATGAAAGGATACAACGATCCACGTATGTCGAAATATTTTAAAAAGAAAACGAGCGATAAAGGAGATGATGATTATGTGGGTATGCGCGCAGGTTTGTCTTATGGTAATGATATTACCGGACCGACTTTCTCTAGAATAAATGTTGGAGAGATGGATCGTACTTTATGGATGAGTGCAGCTGAAACAGCTTTTAATAAAGCTGAAGCGGCAATGTTAGGATGGGATGTAAAAGGAGAAACGGTGAAAGATTTGTATGAATCAGCTATCAGACTTTCTTTTGCACAATGGGGAGTATCGGATGGTATTGACCAATACCTGAATGATGAATCAAGTACTCAGGCTGATTATGTAGATCCTAATGAGAATAAGGGGAATGAAAGTGCTATTAGTTCTATAACTATCAAATGGAAAGATGATGCTGGTGAGGAAGAAAAACTGGAAAGATTAATAACCCAAAAATGGATTGCAATGTGGCCTTTGGGACAAGAAGCATGGAGCGAGTATCGTCGTACTGGGTATCCGCGTTTTTTCCCGTTATTGAATGGAAATGTAACCAATCTTCCTTCCGCTAATCGTATTCCGTTCCCACCGTCGGAATATATTCGTAATGCTGCTAATGTAAATGCTGCTGTAAGTAAATTGGGTGGCGCTGATAATTATCAGACTAAGGTTTGGTGGCAGCGTAGGGATAAGTGAATAATAGTATAATCTATATTAATATAAATAGTATGAGAAAGATATTCTATTTTATAATGTTGTTATTTGGCATAACGGTTGCGAATACAGCGTGTGATGATTGGACAGACATGGAACCAAAATTCCAGGAAGATATGACTCAGTCGTCACTTCCGGAAGAATACTATGCCCAGCTTCGCGCTTATAAGAAAACAGATCATCCGGTTGCTTTTGGATGGTTTGGTAATTGGACCGGAAATGGAGCTACTTTAGAAAAATGTTTAGCCGGACTTCCTGATAGTGTGGATTTTGTTTCTATTTGGGGTAACTGGAGAAATTTGACAGAAGCGCAAACAAAAGATTTGCGTTATGTACAAAATGTAAAAGGGACTAAAGCTTTGATGTGTTTTATTGTTCAAAATATCGGTGACCAATTGACTCCCGAGGAATATAAAGATAATTATCTGGAATTCTGGGGATGGAATGAGAATAAGGAAGAAGCTATAAAGAAATATGCCCATGCAATATGTGATAGTATTGATAAATATGGATATGATGGCTTTGATATTGACTATGAGCCTAATTTTGGTCATCGAGGTAACATGAGTGGAAGTGATGAGAATATGTTGTTGTTCATTCAGACCTTGGGAGAAAGAATCGGACCAAAATCGGGTACAGACAGGCTATTAGTAATTGACGGTGAGCCACAAAGTATTGTATCGGAGTCAGGTCCTTATTTTAATTATTTTATAGTGCAGGCTTATGATTCTCCAGGAGATAATACTGGACGTGACAATTTGGATAGCCGTTTAAACTCTACAATAAGAAACTTCGATGGGCATTTGACTGCAGAAGAAGTTGCTAAGAAATATATTGTAACTGAAAATTTTGAAAAATGGGCTTTGTCTGGTGGTGCTGATTTCACAGATCGATATGGAAATAAAATGAAGTCTTTGGAAGGTATGGCACGTTGGACGCCTATTATTGACGGGAAAAAATGTGTAAAAGGAGGGGTCGGAACTTATCATATGGAGTATGAATATACAATTGATGGTACAGAAGAATCTTATCCTTATTTGCGTAATGCTATCCGCATTATGAATCCACCGGTAAAATAATAAATTTAAAGATATAATAATTATGAGATATCTGGTAAAAAATAAAAATACAATAATGTTCGCCTTTGCCATATTGCTTTGTGCAATTATAGCAAGTTGTGAAGATGCAAAGTATGATACTATCGGCAGTAGAATTTATTTAGCTGAATCCAGTAGTTTGTCTTATGAGTCCAAAAAGGTAACAGTAGCCGAAGAGGGTAGTGTTGTCACTGTGACTCCGCGGTCGGGACAAATTGCAACAGAAGATATAGAAGTTACTTTGGGACTAAGTCCGAAATCGTTGGAAGTATATAATACAAAAAGTGGTACGAACTATAAATCTATGCCGGAAGGTTCATATTCTTTTGATCAAAAGACAGTGGTTATAAAAAAAGGAGAATTAGTGGCTCCTACTGTTAAAGTAACAATTGATCCGTTGACAAAGGAAATGCTTGATTCTGGTGATAAATTTGCACTACCGGTTGCTATTACTGCTGTATCAGGTGGGCAACAAACTTTGGAAGGTGCAGATGTGATGATTTATATCATGGATCAGGTTATTATAACCTCTGCACCAGTGTTGACGGGTACAAAACCAATTACTATGGAAATGCGTCAGGATTATACAGTAACTCAATGGTCACTTGAAATGCGTATTAATATGAGCGAACTTGGGGATGGGGTGACTCCTGGAGTTGGTTATCCTGGTCCTCCTAGCTATCAGAATCAAGCAATATTTTCTGCAGGTCCAGGTAATGGTATCGCAGAAGATGGTGAAATTTATATCCGTTTTGGTGATGGCCCGATTCCTGGTAATATTTTGCAGATAAAAACACAAGGTACTCAAGTAAATGCTGCTACTAAGTTTAAAAATAATCAATGGTATCATTTAGCATTTGTTTGTGATGGAGTGAAATTGACTATTTATGTAAATGGAAATATTGATGCAACATTAGATCTTCCAAGAAAACCTTTGCGTCTTGTTAAGAATAGTTTTGGTATATGCAATGGTGATTGGATGGTTACAGATGCTATAGTTAGCGAAGTACGTTTTTGGACTACTGCTATTTCACAGTCGCAGATTCAGAATAATATGTTTGCGATAAATCCGGGTACGGATGGCTTGGAGGCTTATTGGAAATTGAATGAAGGGGCAGGAACCGAGTTTAAAGACGCAACTGGTCATGGAAATAAAGCCACGGCGCCTAATGGAGTTGTCAGATGGGTAGATGGCATTAGATCAGATGGTAAATAATATAATATTCAAATGATGTAATTATGAGATTGAAAAATATAATATGGAAAACAGTAGTGATGTCATTAATGGCATCACCACTGTGCATCTCTTGTGACGATGATGACGAAGTTACTGTAAATTCTAAGTTTTATCTTTCTACGAAAGTTTTTCCGGTAGATTCTTATGAAGCATCGTTGTCAGTGATTTTGAAAGATAATTCAGTGGTCGTAAATGAGTTACAACCTAATTATCGGTTTGTTGCATGTGCCACGGAGAGATTATCGAAAGATGTGAAAATAACAGCCGATAGTGATGATAATCTAGTAAGTGCTTACAATAAAGCTAATGATACGGAATATAACATATTACCTGCTGAAAATTATTCTTTCACCAATAAAACTGTTACTATTGAAAATGGAGAAAGTGTATCTGGAGATTCTATAAAAATAGAGCTATTAAATGTAGGATCGTTGACTACAGAAGGGGGATATTTGTTGCCAGTTACCATATCTTCTATAGAAGGTAATAACTTAGATGCACTTAGCTCTAACAGAGGAGTAGTTTATCTGAAAATTCAAAATATTCATGTCAATGTAGAGTCCGGGCAACCGGCTGAAGGTACTTTGATTGCCGATCGTTCTGGCTGGACTGTAAAAGTTGCCCCGACGACTCGTGGAGATGCTAAAAATCTAATTGATGGAACAAATTCTGATGTAGCTCGTGATGGAGGAGCAGAATATTGGTTAACTGTGGATATAGGTAAGGTGCAGACATTAACAGGAATAAGAAATAAGTGTTATGCTAGTAGTTATTCACCGACTGCAGTAGAAGTATTTACTTCGAGTGATGGAGCAAAATGGAAATCTATTGGTGCTGTAACTATTTCAAAGAGTGGCACACAATATATTAAGTTTTCGAAAGCCGTTGAAACGCGTTATTTAAAGTATTATGTGAAACAAGGTCCCAATACGGTCAGCCTTACGGAATTTGACCTATATGCGAAATAATTAATAGGTTATTGAAAATTTTTAAGTCCCGCTTTTTCGTTTTTTCGGATAAAGTGGGACTTACTATATAAGTTAATAAATGAAAAAAGAAAAAGATTGATTGTTTAATAGTATCATATTGATTGTATTACTATTATATAATAACTTTTAATAGCAAGAAAAACATGAAATTATCTATTATTCTACGGTTCTGTTTATGGTTTATGGGAATTAGTATGGCGTTTCCGTCTCTCTCTCAAACTATGTTAGTAACTAATGGGAATACAAGTTCTAGGATCATTTTGAAAGAGAATAATCAAATATCGTGGACAGCTGCAAATTTGTTACAAACATTTATTCAAAAAGTAACCAGTTGTAAGCTGCCTGTTGTTATAAGTCAAACTCCTCGAAAAGGAGATATTCTCATTGGTGGTCAATCTCCAGCGGAAGTAACAGAGGATGGATTCTCTATTTCTACTCAAGATGGTATTCTAAAAATATCTGGTAAAGAAAACGGTGTTGTATATGGGGTTGTTACTTTATTAGAGCAATATTTGGGTATCGATTATTGGGGAGAGAATGAATATTCTCTTACCCCTTCAAAAACAGTGAACTTACCCTTCATTAATAAAGTCGAGAATCCGGGCTTTCGTTACCGTCAGACACAATGTTATGCTATCCATACAGACTCTATTTATAAGTGGTGGAATCGTTTAGAGGAACCGAATGAAGTGTTTGCTGCCGGTTATTGGGTGCATACTTTTGATAAGCTTCTGCCTTCATCCATTTATGGGAAAGAACATCCGGAATATTATTCTTACTTTAAAGGAAAACGCCACCCGGGAAAGGCCAGCCAGTGGTGTTTGAGTAATCCGGAGGTTTTTGAGATTGTTGCTCAACGTGTTGATTCTATTTTCAAAGCAAATCCAGATAAACATATCATGTCTGTAAGTCAGAATGATGGTAATTATACAAATTGTACGTGTGATGCTTGTAAGGCAATTGATGATTATGAAGGAGCATTATCAGGAAGTATCATCACTTTTCTGAATAAGTTGGCTGCCCGTTTTCCGGATAAAGAATTTTCCACATTGGCTTATCTATATACGATGAATCCTCCGAAACATGTGAAACCTTTGCCGAATGTGAATATTATGTTATGTGATATTGACTGTGACCGTGAAGTAACTTTGACGGAGAATGCTTCGGGAAAAGAGTTTGTGAAAGCCATGGAAGGATGGTCTAAGATTACCAATAATATTTTCGTGTGGGATTACGGTATTAACTTTGATAATTATCTGGCTCCATTTCCTAATTTCCATATTTTACAGGACAATATCCGTCTTTTCAAAAAGAATCATGCCACCATGCATTTCTCTCAAATAGCAGGGAGCAGGGGAGGAGATTTTGCAGAACTTCGCGCTTATTTAGTGTCAAAGTTAATGTGGAATCCAGAAGTTAATGTAGACTCATTGATGCAACATTTTCTGCATGGATATTATGGGGAAGCAGCGCCATATCTTTATCAGTACATAAAGATAATGGAAGGCGCATTAATTGGTAGTGGACAGAGGTTGTGGATATATGATTCACCTGTATCACATAAATATGGCATGTTAAAGCCTGCTTTGATGCGTCGTTATAATCATTTATTTGATTTGGCTGAAAAGGCTGTTGCAGCAGAACCCGATTTCTTAAAACGAGTTCAACGGGCACGTCTGCCAATTCAGTATTCAGAACTGGAGATTGCACGAACAGAGACAGAAAAAGATTTGGTAGATATTAATAAGAAGTTAGACCTTTTTGAGGAACGCGTGAAAGAGTTTCAAGTTCCTACATTGAATGAGCGTTCCAATTCACCGGTAGACTATTGCAAATTGTATCGCGAACGTTACATGCCGCAGAAAGAAAGAAGTTTAGCTTTGGGTGCAAAAGTTACTTATCTAATTCCTCCTACCGGAAAATATGCGGCATTAGGAAAGAACGCATTGGTTGACGGTTTGTTTGGTGGAGCAACCTTTGTTGATAGCTGGATTGGTTGGGAAGGAACCGATGGTGCATTTGTTATAGATTTGGACGAAACAAAAGAGATACAAAGTGTGGAAACAGATTTTCTTCATCAAATAGGGGCCTGGATTCTTTTTCCTCTAAAGGTGGTTTATTCATATGCTGAAGACGGTGAGCATTATACACATTGGAAAACGATTGATTTACCGGAAGAACGTACCGGTGAGGTAAAATTCCGTGGAGTCAAGGCTGAATCAGCCGAACCGATAAAAACTCGTTATGTGAAAGTAGAAGTCACTGGAACGAAAGAATGTCCGACTTGGCATTATGGTGTAGGTCATCCTTCGTGGTTCTTTATAGACGAAGTGATAATAAAATAAAAAAAGTAGGGGGGAGACGTTAGTAGTTTCCCCCTTTTAGTTGTATTATATATAGATGGGTCAGAAAAATGTTTTTTTTCATCTATATACTATGATTTATGCAACAGAATAAAACTGCTTCTCAACGAAAAACTATTAACCCGGCTTGCTGGGTACCTACTGCTTATTTTGCAATGGGACTTCCCTTTATTGCTATTAATTTGGTTTCTGTTTTCATGTTTAAGGATCTTGGAATTTCGGATACGCAAATTGCATTCTGGACTTCTCTGATTATGATGCCTTGGACACTGAAATTTTTGTGGAGTCCTTTTCTTGAAATGTATCGTACGAAAAAATTCTTCGTATTGATTACAGAATTATTGAGTGGTGTATTGTTTGGAGTAGTAGCCTTTTCTTTGTTTTTCGATTACTTTTTCGCCATAAGTATCTCTACAATGGCAGTGATTGCCTTTAGTGGAGCAACGCACGATATTGCTTGTGATGGTGTATATATGGCTGAATTGAACAAAGAAGATCAGGCAAAATATATCGGAGTGCAGGGTGCTTTTTATAATGTAGCCAAATTGGTTGCTAATGGAGGATTAGTTGCTATGGCAGGAGCATTGGCAGAGCATTTCGGAGCAATAGAAGGTGCTTCGATAGATGCTAACAAAGGAGCGTATTCATCTGCATGGATGATTATTTTCGGCGTAATTGCGGCAATAATGGTACTGATCGGTATTTATCATATAAAAATGCTTCCTTCTACACAGATTCCGTCAACAACGAAGAAAACTGCATCGGAGGTTGGGCACGAATTGGTAGCAGTCATTGCTAACTTCTTTACTAAAAAGCATATTCTTTATTACATCTGTTTTATTATTTTATATCGTTTGGCAGAAGGCTTTATCATGAAAATAGCTCCGCTGTTTTTACGTGCGTCAAGAGATGTAGGCGGCTTAGGACTGTCGTTAACAGAGATCGGTACGCTAAATGGTATCTTTGGTTCCGCTGCTTTCGTTTTAGGCTCATTGTTGGCAGGTATTTATGTCTCTAAGTTCGGATTGAAAAAGACACTATTTACTCTCTGCTGTATTTTTAATCTTCCGTTTGTGGCCTATACTTTTTTGGCAGTTGCACAGCCTACTAATGTATATCTGATCGGAACTTGTATAACGATGGAATATTTTGGTTATGGTTTTGGTTTTGTCGGATTGACGTTGTTTATGATGCAACAGATTGCTCCAGGCAAACATCAAATGTCACATTACGCATTTGCTTCAGGAATCATGAATCTGGGAGTGATGCTTCCGGGAATGGTTAGTGGTTATCTTAGTGACTTATTAGGATATCGTAATTTCTTTATCTATGTGTTAATCGCAACTATTCCAGCTTTTCTGATTACTTATTTCATACCTTTCACGTATGATGACTCAAAAAATAAATAATATAAAATCAACGATTATGAATAAAATTCAAATTCCTTGGGAAGATCGTCCTGTCGGATGTACGGACGTTATGTGGCGTTACTCACAAAATCCAGTTATCGGACGTTATCACATTCCTTCATCTAATAGTATTTTCAATAGTGCTGTTGTTCCTTTTGAGGATGGTTTTGCAGGCGTATTCCGTTGTGATAACAAAGCTGTACAGATGAATATCTTTGCAGGTTTTAGCAAGGACGGAATTCATTGGGATATCAATCATGAACCTATTCAGTTTAAAGCAGGCAACACGGAAATGATCGAGTCGGAATATAAATACGACCCTCGTGTTACATGGATTGAAGACCGTTATTGGGTGACTTGGTGTAATGGTTATCATGGCCCTACGATTGGTATTGCCTATACTTTTGACTTTAAGGAGTTTTTCCAGTGCGAAAATGCTTTCTTGCCTTTCAATCGTAATGGTGTACTTTTCCCGCAGAAGATCGATGGCAAGTATGCGATGTTGAGTCGTCCCAGTGATAATGGACATACTCCGTTTGGCGATATATATATCAGCTATAGCCCGGATATGAAATATTGGGGTGAACACCGCTGTGTAATGAAAGTGACTCCTTTCCCGGAAAGCGCTTGGCAGTGTACAAAGATTGGTGCAGGTTCAGTTCCTTTCCTTACAGATGAAGGCTGGTTGCTGTTCTATCACGGTGTAATCACTACTTGTAATGGTTTCCGTTACGCTATGGGAGCTGCCATATTGGATAAAGATCATCCGGAAAAAGTTCTTTACCGTACACGTGAATATCTGATTGGGCCGGCTGCTCCTTACGAACTTCAGGGTGACGTTCCTAATGTAGTATTCCCCTGTGCTGCTTTGCAAGATGGTGAACGTGTTGCTGTTTATTATGGTGCGGCAGATACTGTGGTAGGTATGGCCTTCGGATATATAAAAGAGATTATCGATTTTACGAAACGAACGAGTATCATTTAATAAAGATATGAAACGTATTATATTAACTTACACACTTGCTTTTTCCCTTCTTTCCGCCTATGCGGGGGAAGGGGGGAGCCCTCCCCTTAAAAATACGGATAAAAGTCTTTTGATAGATTATGTGGATCCTTTTATCGGAACTACAAATTTCGGAACGACTAATCCCGGAGCGATTTGCCCCAATGGTATGATGTCTGTGGTTCCTTTCAATGTGATGGGATCTTCCGAAAACACATACGATAAAGATGCCCGATGGTGGTCTACGCCTTATGAATATACAAATTGTTTCTTTACCGGATATGCTCATGTGAATTTGAGTGGAGTCGGTTGTCCGGAATTAGGTTCTTTATTATTGATGCCTACTACCGGAGAACTGAATGTGGATTATAAAGAATATGGTAGTAAGTATAAGGATGAACAGGCCTCACCGGGCTATTATTCTAATTATCTGACTAAATATAATGTAAAAACAGAAGTTTCGGCTACTCCGCGTAGCGGTATTGCCCGATTTACTTTCCCGAAAGGGAAAAGCCATATCCTGCTGAATCTGGGGGAGGGATTAACGAATGAGAGTGGCGCTATGCTTCGTCGTGTAAGCGATTGTGAAGTGGAAGGAGTCAAACTACTTGGTACATTTTGTTATAATCCTCAAGCTGTATTCCCCATTTACTTTGTATTGCGGGTTAAGAAGAATCCTTCTGCAACAGGGTATTGGAAGAAACAACGTCCGATGATGGGTGTTGAGGCTGAATGGGATAAGGATCAGGGAAAGTATAAACTTTATACTCGTTACGGAAAAGAAATAGCAGGAGATGACATTGGTACTTATTTCTCCTTCGATACAGAAGAAGGTGAACAGGTAGAAGTGCAAATGGGAGTTTCTTTTGTAAGCGTAGAAAATGCCCGTTTGAATCTGGATCGTGAACAGGCTGGAAAGGATTTTGAGAAGATCCATGCGGAAGCACGTTCCAAATGGAATGATGACTTGTCACGCATAACAGTGGAAGGTGGTACAGATGCCCAAAAGACTGTGTTTTATACAGCGCTTTATCATTTGCTGATTCATCCTAATATTTTGCAGGATGTGAACGGAGAATATCCGGCCATGGAAAGTGATAAGATCCTGACAACCAAAGGTGATCGCTATACCGTATTTTCTCTTTGGGATACTTACCGTAATGTTCATCAATTGCTAACCTTGGTTTATCCGGAACGTCAGATGGAAATGGTACGTACAATGCTTGATATGTATCGTGAACATGGATGGTTGCCTAAGTGGGAATTATATGGCAGAGAAACATTGACAATGGAAGGTGATCCGAGTATTCCGGTAATTGTAGATACCTGGATGAAAGGTTTGCGTGACTTTGATGTTGATTTGGCTTATGAGGCAATGTACAAATCTGCTACATTACCGGGGGCAGAAAACTTGATGCGTCCTGATAATGATGATTATATGTCTAAAGGATATGTACCCCTTCGTGAACAGTATGACAATTCCGTCTCTCATGCATTGGAATATTATATTGCTGATTTTGCACTGTCTCGTTTTGCAGATGCTTTAGGTAAAAAGAAAGATGCGGAGATGTTCTATAAACGTTCTTTAGGATACAAACATTATTATAGTAAAGGATTTGGTACTTTCCGTCCGATTCTCCCCGATGGGACGTTTTATAGCCCGTTTAATCCGAGACAAGGAGAGAACTTTGAACCGAATCCCGGTTTTCATGAAGGTAATTCCTGGAATTATACGTTCTATGTACCACATGATGTATATGGCTTGGCGAAATTAATGGGTGGAAAGAAACCTTTTATCGATAAACTACAAATGGTTTTTGATGAAGGACTTTACGACCCGGCAAATGAACCGGATATTGCTTATGCTCATTTATTCTCATACTTTAAAGGTGAAGAATGGCGTACACAGAAAGAGACGCAGCGTTTATTAGATAAGTACTTTACAACAAAACCTGATGGTATTCCAGGAAATGATGATACGGGAACGATGTCTTCCTGGGCTATTTTCAATATGATCGGTTTTTATCCGGATTGTCCCGGACTGCCCGAATATACATTGACGACTCCGGTCTTTAATAAGGTAACGATCCGGTTAGATCCGAAATGGTATAAAGAGAACGAATTGGTGATTGAAACCAATCGTACTCAACCAGGAACTTTATATATTGATAAGGTACTATTGGATGGCAAGAAGTTCAATAAATATCATATCACACATGATGAACTTGTTCACGGCAAATATTTAAAGTTTGATTTGAAATAACACACAGTGTTTCATAGGTATCGTTTTTGGGTTGACAGAGGTTGTGTCAAAACGCTGACACAGCCTTTTTTTATGCGCAAAGCCCAGACTTTCTCAAGCCCGGGCTTTGTTATTACCCAAAGTTTTCGTATCTTTAGGTATAAAGTTTTTCGTTATGGCAAAGTTACATTTTCGTCCTTACATTCCCAACCAAACCGTTCTTTTTCCACAAAGAATTGATGAAAACATAGTTGCGACCGACCCGGTCCGCATCGTGAATGCTGTTATTGACAATCTCAATCTTGAGAGTTTCAAGAAGCTTTATAAGGAAACGGGCCGTTGTCCTTATCATCCTAAAATGATGCTTAAGGTGATAATCTACGCCTACATGAATAATATCTATTCTTGCCGTAAAATAGAGAAGCACCTCCTTCGTGACATTCATTATATTTGGCTTGCCGGTAATGAGCATCCGGATTTTATCACGATCAACCGTTTTCGTAACCGTGTAAAGGAGGAAATAAATAATGTATTTACCCAGTTGGTTCTTGTCCTTGCCGATAAAGGTTTCATCAGCCTTGATGTGGAGTATATCGACGGCACCAAGATTGAATCCAAAGCCAACAAATATACTTTTGTCTGGCGCAAGACAGTCGAACGGAACCGTACGAGACTAATGGATAAAATCCGTATTCTCTTGGAACAGGTGGATGAAGCCATTGCACAGGAGAACTCTATAAAAGACACATCCGTGGAGTTTACTCCCTGCAGGCTCTCTGACATAGTGGATGAACTTAAAGAAGCCCTGGAACGCCAGCCTGCAACAAAGGATAAGGAAGAAAAGAAAGCCCTGCGCAAAAAGAAGAAGCAGGTCATGGAACTTGAAGGGTATCGTGACAAGCTGATAGAATACGACAATCACCTTGATACCCTTGGAGAACGTAACTCCTATTCCAAGACCGATCCTGGTGCCACATTCATGCGCATGAAAGAAGATGCCATGAAGAACGGGCAGACCAAACCCGGATATAATCTGCAAATAGGTACTGAAAACCAATTCATCACAGACTTCCGTCTGTTTCCCAACCCTACCGATACACTGACCCTCATACCTTTTTTCCACTCTTTCCAGTACCGCTATAACCGTTTACCGAATATCTGTGTGGCAGACTCCGGTTACGGTTCGGAAGAAAATTACCGGTTCATGCAGGAGAATGGGATAGAAGCCTTCATCAAGTACAATTACTTCCATAAAGAACAGCGTCCTCGTTATACTCCCAACCCATTCCATGCCGAAAGTCTCCATAACAATGCCCAAGAGGATTATTACGTTTGTCCTATGGGACAGCACATGAACCGTATAGGAACCAAACGTGACAAGACAGCGAGCGGATACATCATCGAAAGTGCCCGGTATAAAGCAAAAAGATGCGAAGGTTGCCCTTTGCGTGGCAGTTGTTTTAAAGCTCGGGGGAACCGTATTATAGAAGTCAACCACCGATTAAATCAATACAAACGG
Organism: Bacteroides sp. MSK.18.37; assembly: GCF_019129155.2. Taxonomy (NCBI): domain Bacteria; kingdom Pseudomonadati; phylum Bacteroidota; class Bacteroidia; order Bacteroidales; family Bacteroidaceae; genus Bacteroides; species Bacteroides sp. MSK.18.37. Next base: position 5,929,444 of record NZ_JAHOIB020000001.1, read on the forward strand.
CAGGCACGGGAAAGGTTGCTCTCAGAAGAAGGTATCAAGCATAGAGGCAGGAGGTGTATAGAACCAGAGGCTGTGTTTGGACAAATGAAATACAACATGGCATACAGAAGATTCCGGCATGTGGGAGAAGACAAGGTTACAATGGACTTTGCTTTCTTTGCTATAGCTTTTAATATCAAAAAAATGTGTGCTAAACTGATAAAAGAAGGAAAGGGGCTCATTACAGTTGCCAAATATATGTTTATGGGACTATTTATAACCCGATATAATTGGAATATAGCAACTTGTTGCCAAATGCATGAGGAAAAAGCAGCATAGCCAAAAGAAAATATAGCAGAACTGTAAAATATAAAAGAGGTTGTGCCAACGTTTTGACACAACCTCCATTTTTTTACATTTACTTCTGTTATTACTTCTTCGAAAATAGTGACGGTATATGCCCGGGATAGTGACGGTATCGGACCAAGATAGCGTCACTATTTGTCTTGGATACCGTCACTATCTTACTTTTATTAAATTATACTCCGTAGTATTTTTAGTTATTCTCTGTTTTATAGGTGATTACAAAAATCTATTCCATACGTCTACTATGTAAATCGTATGCAATAAAATAAAAAATGAGAAGAAATTTATTTAAACATATCCTTTGGATATTGATACTTGCAGAGTGTTTTCCTCTATTGGCAATTGCCGGATCGCAGCAAAAGGAACAACGTTATAAAATAGCCGTATGTGACTGGATGATTCTGAAACGTCAGAAAATCGGTTCATTCCAATTGGTACATGAATTGAATGGTGACGGTGTAGAATTGGATATGGGTGGTCTTGGCAAGAGGGAAATGTTTGATAATAAATTGCGTGAGCCCCATTTCCAGCAGTTATTTCGTGAAACTGCTCAAAAATATCAATTAGAAGTTTCTTCTATTGCTATGTCCGGTTTCTATGGACAGTCTTTTCTGGAGCGGGCTAACTATAAAGATTTAGTTCAGGATTGCCTTCATGCCATGAAAGTGATGAATGCCAAAGTAGCCTTTCTTCCTTTGGGAGGAATCAAAGCCGGATGGGAAAAGATTCCGGCACTACGGACAGAAGTTGTAAAACGCTTGAAGGAGGTAGGAGATATGGCAGCTTCTGAAGGAGTGGTGATTGGTATTGAAACTCAACTGGATGCAAAAGGAGATGTGAAACTACTGAAAGAAATTAATTCTCCCGGAATCAAGATCTATTTTAAATTTCAAAATGCATTGGAGAATGGAAGGGATTTGTGCAAGGAGCTGAAAATTCTGGGGAAAAAGAGGATTTGCCAGATTCACTGTACGGACACAGATGGAGTGACTTTACCTTATAATGAACGATTGGACATGAATAAGGTGAAAAAGACGCTGGATAAGATGGGATGGATTGGATGGCTGGTAGTAGAACGTTCGCGCGATAAGGATGACGTGCGGAACGTGAAAAAGAATTATAGTACGAATATTAAGTATTTGAAAGAGGTGTTTCAACAGAGATAGGAGGATATTATGATATAGTTAATATTACAAAGAGAGAGAAAAAAATGCAAAATCTATTTTTTTTATTCTTTTAAGTGATTACATATTTTTTGATTGTACGTCTTTCCTTAAAAGATCTTTTAGATTTTGAAGATATAATATATTATTTTTGTTTAAATTAAAATTTAATCTATGAAGAGTAAAATGAAGATTAAAATGAAGATTGCCGGAAAGTTATGGGGCTTGTCAGCAATTCTTTTATTCGTTTCTTGTGCTAAAGGTTTTGATGATAATGAAACCTTTTCTGGAGGTGTGACAAATGCACAGTTGGAATCGCCGGTTATCGACGATAATAGCTTTTCAACCTTAACAAACTCTGATGGTACAGAAAGTGTAAAGATAACGTGGCCGGTAGTTATGGGAGCTGGAGGATATTTGCTTAATGTAGATCTTATAGAAGATCCGGCAGACCCTACAGTTACTACAGAGAATCCTGTTGTTGTGATGCAAGATAGTGTTGTAGATGGTTCATCTGTTGTATTTACGAAAACAGAAGATGCTACCTATAAAATAAAAATAAAGACACTTGGCAATGAAAAACTGAACAATAAGGAAGCACAAGAGAGTACTGATTTTAAATATGTTGCATTGGTGCCTGCTACAACAATTCCTGTAGGTGAAGATATAGCTGAATATATTAATAATCAATTGAAAGATAGTGATAAAGAACAAGCTTTTGCTTTGGAAGCAGGTAAGTCTTATGTTCTGAATGGTATTGTTGATTTTAGATTGAATGTGATTACACTTCGTAGTACTGATAAAGATAATCGTCCAACGGTAAAAGTTGGAGCTAGCGGAGGATTTATGACGCAAGCTGGATTGAAAATTAAATTCATTAATTTTGATTGTTCAGAAATGACTGGTGCTGGTTTTTTAACTCTAAGTGGAGAACCTAGTGAAACAATATCAATAAAGAGTTTAGGCTATGATAAAGATGAAGCTAATCAAGATGGTTATATCATCAATAAGCCTGTAATTATTCAGGAATGTAATATCAAAAATCTGCAGAATAGCTTGCTTTATGGTAATAAAAAACCATGGACTTTACGTGATTTCCGTATTACAGATTGCATCGTACAGATGAATAATGCTGGCTCTAATGGGGTTATTAATTTATATGGTGCTACGGGTACAATTAAAGATATGACTATTAAGAATAGTACATTTTATAATTTAGTGAAAAATAGTTCTGCTTATTTTATTCGTTATCAAAATAACTCACAACCTTGGAAATATTTTGGCAAGAGTGATAATACTTCAACTCACATTATATCCAATAATACATTCTGTAAGACTTTTTCAAATAAAGACTTTGGCAATAATATACCTAATGATAAGACCTCAATGACACAAAAAGTTGAATACAATATATTCTATGATGTATATCGTTTATATCAGTATCTTCAAAGTAATAATAAGAAATCAACTGTTGGCAATACTATTTGGGGAGTTGATGGTGGAACTCCTAATGGCAATGATACAGGAGGACGAAAAGATGATAATGGTAATCCGTTTGCTACACTTGAAGACCCTGCGTTCGTAGGTCCTTTCTTGCAGGAACTTGACTTATTAAAAACTAACGGTGGTGTTGATTTTGAACCTAAAGGTGCAGAAGCTGTAAAAAATAAAGGTGGTGACCCTCGTTGGTATAAATAAATATAAAGTATAAATTATAATGCTATAATAATGAAACATAATAATATAATTAAATTGTGCCTTGGCATATTTCTGGCTTTCACAATGGCTTTGCCTGCTATTGCCCAGAAAACACAGACATTCAAAGGTGTAGTGGTAGATACGACGGGGGAACCTATTATTGGTGCTTCTGTGAAGGTGGTAGGTACAACTACTGGGACTATAACTGATTTGGATGGTAAATTTATGGTTGTTGTTCCATCTGGAAAACAGGTTGAAATATCTTATATAGGGTATATAACACAGGTATTATCAGATTTTAAGCAGACTAAGATTGAACTGAAAGAAGATACGCAGCAGTTAGATGAGGTTGTAGTGGTAGGTTATGGTACGCAGAAAAAAGCGCATCTAACAGGAGCTATTGCTACTGTACCTATGGATGATATTCAGGATCTTGCTTCCGGTAACTTGGCAAGTACGTTGAGTGGTATGGTAAATGGACTTAGCGTTAGTGGTGGAGATGCGCGACCTGGTGAGAATGCTCGGATTAATATTCGTCAAAATGATGTTTTATCAGATATTGGTGGTACTGCTTCAGAACCATTATATGTTATTGATGGGTATATTTATCCTGTAGAAGTGAAAATTGGTGATGTTACAGAAAACTTAGGAGCAACTGCATTTAATAATTTGGATCCGTCTGTAATTGAAAGTATTTCGGTTTTGAAAGATGCTGCGGCTGCTGTATACGGTGCTCGTGCTGCCAATGGTGTTATATTGGTTACTACTAAGAGAGGTAAACAAGGTGCACCTAAGATCTCATATAGTGGAACTTTTGGCGTTGTGGATGAGGTTTCGCGTGCTAAGATGTTGAATGCTTACCAATATGGTCAACTTTGGAATGCTGTACGTGCGGCTGATCCGACTGACGTATCTATTAATTTGCAAAATGATTTGTTTCAGGCAGACGAGTTGAATGCAATGAAAGGTTTGAATTATGACTTGTTGGACAAATACTGGAAAGCGGCATTGACACAAAAACATAGTATCAATATGACCGGTGGTTCAGAAAGAGCTAATTATTTTGGAGGAATATCTTATTTTGATCAAGATGGTAATCTTGGTAATCTGGATTATAACCGTTGGAACTATCGTGCTGGTGTTGATGTGAAGATTAGTAAATGGTTAAAAGCAAGTCTTCAGGTTTCAGGTGACTATGGAAAGAAAAACAAACCGAATGTGAAGGTTGGAGGTAGTAATGACGAGAAAGACTATAATCTTCTGTTAGTTCGTCCATATTATATTCCTGAAGAAGTGAATGGTATTCCAATCGTGCCTTATGGTATTAGCAATTCACAGGTAAGTTCTTCGCAAAACTATTCATTTTCTCTGCTTCAAAACGCAGGGGATTATAATAGAACAGAAACATCGAATATGAACATTAATGCGGGACTGGAATATGATTTTGGATGGAATAAATGGTTGAAAGGGTTAAAACTAAAATTCTCTTATTCAAAGAGTATCAATTCTACAAAAAACAATCAATATGGTTCGTCATATGAACTTTATTATATGTCCAAACGTGCTGGAAGTGGAAATCATTTGTATACACCTATCCAAGGGCAGGAATCTCTTTATGAAGAGTTGCTGGCAGAAAACAATTTCTTACTAGCTAATAATGGTTCTGCTATAAACAATGCCAGTGGGGATCCTTATTTGTCTCGTACAATGAGCCGTGCTGATAATTATCAGATGAACTTCACTGCAACTTATAACCGTGATTTTGGTAGTCATCATATAGGTGCTTTGTTTTCTATTGAAAAATCAGAGGCTGAAAGTGAATATTTAGTGGGACAGGTTACTAATCCTTATGAATTTACCAATGGACAATCGAATCTAGTTCAATATAATAGTGCGTCTACTACAGAATTTAAACGTGCAGAGTCTGGTACATTATCATATATTGGTCGTGTGAACTATGCATATGCTGATAAATACTTGTTTGAGTTCCTGCTTCGCTCGGATGCATCAACCAAGTTTGCTCCTGAAAATTATTGGGGAGTTTTTCCTTCAGTTTCTGCTGGTTGGATTATATCACAAGAAGAATGGTTTAAAAAGAGTGTGAAATGGGTTGATTATTTGAAAGTACGAGCTTCATTTGGTTTAACAGGTCGGGATAATACGAAAGCATGGCAATGGATGCAGAACTATGCGGTTGATAAAGATAAAGGACCTATATTTGGTGTTAATACATCAACAAACGCTGGTAATCATATAACTATTAATAAAGAAATATCCGCTGTAAACCGTGATGCACACTGGGATAAGTCATATAAAGCAAACTTTGGTTTGGATTTCAATGTGTTGAATAACCGTTTATCATTCAATATTGATGGTTATTATGAGTGGAATCGCGAAATGTTACTCCCATATTCAGCTTCTATTCCAGGTACAGTAGGAACACAGTCTGCGAATTTTAATTATGGAGAGTTGGACACATATGGTATGGAGTTATCTGTGACTTGGAGAGATAAAATAGGAAAAGATTTTAAATATAAAGTGTCTGTGAATACCGGGTATACGGATAATAAGGTACTTATGATGGACTGGGAAACCAATCAACGTTATATGAAGATTCATGAAGGCAGTCGTACCGATATGGGAACATGGGGAATGCAGTGTCTTGGTATGTTCCGTAGTTATCAAGATATAGATGAATATTTCACCAAATATAATATTACATCATATATGGGTATGACTAAGGATAATGTAAAACCTGGTATGTTAATATATAAAGATATTCGTGGTGCAGAACAGACCGACGGAACTTATGCTGGACCAGATGGAGTTGTAAGTTATGAAAATGATCAAGTTCGTTTGTCAAACCGAAGTAATCCTTATGGTTTCACTACAAATTTGAGTGCAGAATGGAAAGGTATTTCTTTGTCTGCACAGATAAGCGCAAGTTGGGGAGGATATAGTTTTGTCCCAACATCGGCACTTAAGATCGGTAATATGGTTGGTTCAGGATCGGGTTCGTATACAGACTTGGAATATACCAATATGCCATCCTTCTGGAATACAGATAATATGTTTGTTTATAATGATGTAGTTGATGCGTCAGGTAATGTGGTTGTAAAAGCTAATCGCAATGCAAAATATCCTAACTTAAGATGGGGTAGTGTTAATAGTGTGAATTCAACATTTTGGAGAGTGAGTGGAACTCGCGTTAGCATGAATCGCTTAACATTAGCATATGCCATACCATCGAAGTTTACAAGATTGATAGGTATCGAAAGTTGTCGTTTTAATGTAACAGGACAAAACTTATTTAGTTTCTATAATCCTTATCCTGATAATTTTATAGATCCTATGACTTCTTATGGTAGTTATCCTACTTTGCGTAAGTTTACTATTGGTGTAAATGTGACATTCTAAAAAGAAATAACGATGAAAAGAAAAAATATAATAGCTTTCAGTGTTGCTTTAATGGCGATAGGTGCTTTCACTTCATGTAGTGACGAGTTTCTGCAAGATAAAAAAAATTACGACTATGTTGACGCAAGTACATATAATACATTCAGTGGCGCAAAAGCACGTGTAGATGATATATATGCTTGGTGCTTGCCTAATACGAGTTCCGAACCAAGTTGGAAATACAATAGTACCGGAGCAGCCGATTTACAGTCTAAGTCTACAGAAGAGTATAGTGGATTCGGATCATTCGTAGATCCTGACGCTCCGATGACCAGTCAGAGTGGAAACAATACGGTTCCTGATTATTTTCATAATAGTGGTAATAATATTCAGGCAAGTGTTTGGGGACGTATTCGTAATTGCAATGATGTTATTTACGGTATAGAGAATAGTACTCTTTCAGAAGAAGAAAAGAATGAGTTACTCGGACAGGTTTATTTCTTTCGTGCATGGTGTTACTACAACTTAGTGAAATGGTATGGTGGAGTGCCTATAATTACGGAAGTACAGGAACCAGTGGCAGGGGCTATCACTCCTCGTTCTACAACAAAAGCGTGTGTTGATTTTATTTGTGAGGATTTAGAGCGTTCAGCGCAGTTACTTGCTCCGTTTACTGAAAATGGAGGATGGCCTTCAAGTGATTTTGGACGTGTTACTTCCGGTACAGCACTGGCATTGAAAGGACGGACTCTTTTGTTATATGCAAGTCCGTTGTTTAACCGTAAAAATGATGTAGAACGTTGGAGGAAGGCTTATAATGAAATCACTGCTGATTTACCCAGAATAAATGCTTGTGGATATGGTTTAGCTAATGAAAGTAATGCCGGAGCTAATGCTTCAGGTTGGGCGAATGTTTTTTCAATGGTTGATGGCAATACAGAAGCTGTATTCGTAACGCTATATAATGATATAGCCACTGGCGGAGTACCTGATTTTAGTAAAAACAACTCATGGGAACATGGTATTCGGCCATCAAATGCCATGGGAGGTGGTGGCAAAACTCCTTCTGCTATGATGGTTGATATGTTTCCTATGGCTGATGGAAAAAGACCTTCTACGTGCAATACTTATACTACACTAGAGCAATCTTCTGTTGCTTATGATAAAAATGTTCCATTTGCCAATCGTGATCCTCGTTTTTATCGGACGTTTGCTTTCCCTGGAGTACGTTGGGCTTTCAGTGGTGATCCTAAGAACGCAAGCAATAATAATCCTTATACAGGGGATAAGTATAATTTGTGGAACTATGTTTGGTATGCTAATGAGAGTGATAGAGATAATGAAGAGGCTAGTAGCTCTAATACTTATGGTGCGGATAACTTGTTGACAAATGCTAAAGGTTTCTATATACGTAAACGTTCGGATGATTTAGATGTGAATTCGAATGCCAGATATAAATTTAGTCAAGCAAATGGTTTTAAATTTAGTGGCAGCCCATATTTGGAGATTCGTTATGCTGAAGTGTTGTTGAATTATGCAGAAGCTGCATGTGGTGCTGGTGAAATGGGAGTAGCTGTTGAACAATTGAAGAAGATACGTGCTCGTGTAGGATATACATCTGCAAATAATTTCGGTTTACAGACCAACTTGTCAGGTGACCAAGCTGCATGTTTTGCTGCCATCTTGTACGAACGTCAGATTGAATTGGCTTATGAAGGAAAACGTTTTGATGACTTACGCCGTTGGATGTTGTTTGATGGTGGTGCAGAAAGAGCAGAAGGTGCTCCTGACACATGGGTTCCGTCTGGTTGGAATGGAAACACTTGCACTTATTTAGGTTTTAAACAACTCAATGGGCAACGCCGTGATAATCTTGAATTCCGTGTTAGTAGTACTCATGAGAGTAAAGGGCTTGGTGGTACATCGTGGGAAATAAATGGAGTAAATCCAGACCCTTTAAAAGATGTAACACGTCCGGATGCATTAGATTTGAGACAAGCGGATATTTCCAGTCAACAGAATAAGTTAGTTGAGTTTTATAATACTTATTTGACGCGTAAAATGAAGAAAGGTGATGCATATACTACTGATCATACACCTAAATATATGAATTTTCTTCCTAGATATTACTTCCTAGGTTTTGCGGAAGGAGCTCAAAAGGCTAATCAGACATTGCCACAGACTATTGGTTGGGCAGATTATAATAATGGTGGTGCTAACGGTACTTTCGATCCATTAGCAGAATAAATTTATAATATCTGATTTATCTTGATAACGTCTCTAATATCTCTTGAATGAGAGGATTGGAGACGTTATTTTTTTGATAGGAATATGGGTTATGAGGGAAAAACATATTTAGGATAATAAATTCTGTTCTACTGATTACAAATCTTTTCTTCTTTCGTCTTATTATTGTATTTTTGAATTAACAACTTCACAAAACCAAATAAAAATGAAGAAGAAACAGGTACTTTTAGCAGTTTTTGCTGCAACAATGTTGACTCCGACCGTTGCATGGGCGCAATACCCACAAATAACCGGCGAAGCCAAAGAAAATTATACAAAGATGATGACTGAAGAGCGGAAGCGCTCTGATGAAGCATGGGCGAAGGCACTTCCAATAGTGCAGAAAGAAGCGAAGGAAGGACGTCCATATATTCCTTGGGCTGGTCGTCCGTACGATTTGCCGCAGGCTGATATCCCTTCATTCCCAGGTGCCGAAGGTGGTGGTATGTATAGTTTCGGTGGCCGTGGCGGCAAAGTGATAACTGTTACAAATCTGAATGATCGTGGACCGGGCTCTTTCCGTGAGGCATGTGAAACTGGCGGTGCACGTATTATTGTGTTCAATGTTGCCGGTATCATCCGTCTGGAATCTCCGATTATCGTCCGTGCTCCCTATGTAACCATTGCAGGGCAAACAGCTCCGGGAGACGGTGTTTGTATTGCCGGCGAGTCATTTTGGGTAGACACACATGATGTTGTTGTACGTCATATGCGTTTCCGTCGTGGAGAAACGAAAGTATGGCATCGCGATGACTCTTTCGGAGGTAATCCTGTTGGTAATATAATGATCGACCACTGTTCCTGTACATGGGGATTGGATGAAAACATTTCTTTCTATCGCCACATGTACGACCCGAGTGAAGGACAATATGAAAGCAAAGACTTGAAACTTCCTACTGTAAACGTAACTATTCAAAATACTATCTCGGCAAAAGCGTTGGATACATACAATCATGCGTTTGGTAGCACGTTAGGTGGTGAGAATTGTGCATTTGCCCGTAACCTTTGGGCTAGTAACTCCGGACGTAATCCTTCTATCGGTTGGAATGGCATATTCAATTTCGTTAATAATGTAGTATTCAATTGGGTGCACCGTTCTTCTGATGGTGGTGATTATACCGCTATGTTCAATATGATTAACAACTACTACAAACCGGGACCTGCTACTCCTAAGGATTCCAATGTAGGACATCGTATCTTGAAACCGGAAGCAGGACGTAGTAAGCTGGATCATAAAGAATATGGGCGAGTATATGCCGACGGAAATATAATGGAAGGCTATCCTGAAATAACTAAAGACAACTGGAATGGCGGTATTCAGATTGAAACTCAACCGAACACTGACGGATATACTGAATACATGCGTAGCTATAAGCCGTTCGAGATGCCGTATATCAATATCATGGGGGCTAAAGATGCTTATGACTATGTATTGAAACATGTAGGTGCGAATATTCCTTGTCGTGATATTGTTGACGAACGTGTGATTGAAGAAGTAAGAACAGGTATTCCTTATTATGAAAAGAAACTTCCTAAAGACGCTTATGGTGACTTGACAGGTTTGTCTCCTAAGTCAATGGGGGAAGACGGACAGTTCAAGTATCGTCGTTTGCCGAAAGATTCTTATAAGCAGGGTATTATTACTGATGTTCGCCAGATGGGTGGTTATCCTGAATACAAAGGTACTCCTTATGTTGATACAGACAAAGATGGTATGCCGGACGAATGGGAAATTGCTAACGGATTAAATCCGAACGATCCGAGTGATGCCAATAAAGACTGTACTGGTGACGGATATACGAATATTGAAAAATATATCAACGGTATCAGCACAAAGCATAAAGTAGATTGGAGAGATATGAAGAACAACTACGATACATTGGCTGAAAAAGGAAAATTAATGTAATTATGAAAAAGATACTGATACTATCATTGCTTTTTATTTCCGGTTGGATGTCTGCGCAGGCAGTCGACTTAAATAAAGAGAATCGTGATCCTGAATATGTAAAGTCTATTGTCGGCCGATCACAAAAGATCGTTGATAAACTCGGACTTACAGATGCGAAAATAGCCGAAGATGTTCGCAATGTCATAGCCAATCGTTACTTCGAATTAAATGATATTTATGAGGTACGGGATGCGAAAGTCAAGAAAGTAAAAGAATCCGGGTTGACTGGTGAGGCTAAAAATGAAGCTTTGAAAGCTGCGGAAAATGAAAAAGATGCGGCACTATATCGTTCACATTTCGCTTTTCCTGCCAATTTATCTCTCTTTCTTGATGAAAAGCAAATAGAAGCTGTTAAAGATGGCATGACTTATGGAGTAGTAAAAGTGACTTATGACTCACATCTGGACATGATTCCTACTTTGAAAGAAGAAGAAAAAGCTCAAATTTATGCTTGGTTGATAGAGGCCCGTGAATTTGCGTTGGATGCAGAAAATTCGAATAAGAAACACGCTGCTTTCGGAAAATACAAAGGACGTATCAACAACTATCTGGCTAAACGTGGATATGACCTGAAGAAAGAACGAGAGGAATGGTATAAACGTATAAAAGCCCGTGGAGGTTCTATATAATTAAAAAATAAGATACTATAAAAAGAAGTGAAATTCTTTCCCATTGTAAATGGTTAGTTTGTTTGATGGTGGAAAGGGTGGCTCGGAGAGTCGCCCTTTTATCGTATATAAATTTTGAATCTATTGATTCTTCTAGTATATTTGAGTACAAATGACGCTTTCTATCGTCTCCTCTGTATAAAAGATACAAATATAGAATATACAAATGAAAAAGTTAAGAAATACATTAGCCGCAATAAGTCTTCTGTTTCTGGCTTCTTGTGGGGGGAACAAAGACTACTACATGTTCACTTCGTTTCATGAACCGGCTGATGAGGGGTTGAGATACTTATACAGTGAGGACGGAATTCACTGGGACAGTATTCCGGGAGTTTGGCTAAAGCCGGAACTGGGACAGCACCAGCTTATGCGGGACCCCTCGATGGTACGTACTCCGGATGGTACCTACCATTTGGTTTGGACTACAAGTTGGAAAGGTGATTTAGGATTTGGCTATGCACATTCCAAGGATCTGATTCATTGGTCGGAACAACAGATGATTCCTGTAATGGCAGACGAACCGACTACCATTAATGTATGGGCTCCGGAAATTTTCTATGACGACGAGAATGATCAGTTTATGGTAGTATGGGCTTCCTGTGTCCCCGGGCGTTTCGAAAAGGGAATAGAAGAAGAGAATAATAATCATCGTTTATACTATATCACTACAAAAGATTTTAAAACCGTTTCGAAAGCAAAACTTTTGTATGATCCAGGATTCAGTACCATTGATGCCGTTATCGTGAAACGGGCAAAGAATGACTATGTAATGGTACTCAAGGATAACACCCGTCCGGAACGTAATCTGAAAATCGCTTTTTCCGATTCTATGACCGGTCCTTATTCGCCCGCATCCCAGCCTTTCACAGAATCCTTTGTAGAAGGACCGTCTGTAGAGAAAGTGGGAGACGATTATCTAATCTACTTTGATGTATATAAGAAAAAAATATATGGCGCTATGCGTACGAAGGATTTCCGGAACTTTACAGATGTAACAGAAGAGGTAAGCATCCCTGTAGGGCATAAGCATGGAACCATATTTACGGCTCCGGAATCAGTCGTAAAAGCATTATTGGAAGAAAAGAAATAAATCCGGAAACAATTTTAAATCAGAAATAAATCATGAACAACTCTGCTAAAATTCTTTTTGTACTGGCTGCCGGTTGGTTGACTACTACAGCCTTTGCACAAGATAGAATTCATTATACAGGAAAAGAATTATCGAACCCTGCTTGTCACGACGGACAACTGTCTCCGGTAGTCGGAGTACATAACATTCAGTTGGTGCGTGCCAATCGTGAACATCCCGATGCTTCGAACGGCAATGGATGGACGTATAATCATCAGCCGATGCTGGCTTATTGGAATGGACAGTTTTTCTATCAATACCTGGCAGATCCTTCTGACGAACACGTACCGCCTTCACAGACTTTTCTGATGACATCGAAGGATGGATATCGCTGGACAAATCCGGAAATTGTGTTTCCTCCTTATCAAGTTCCTGATGGATACACCAAAGAGTCTCGTCCGGGTGTGCAGGCCAAAGATCTGATTGCCATTATGCACCAGCGTGTCGGATTCTATGTTTCTAAATCCGGCAAGCTGATTACAATGGGAAATTATGGAGTTGCTTTGGATAAAAAAGATGATCCCAATGATGGAAACGGTATTGGCCGGGTGGTTCGTGAAATAAAGAAAGACGGTTCTTACGGACCGATCTATTTCATTTATTATAATCATGGATTTAATGAAAAGAATACTGATTTTCCGTATTTTAAGAAAAGCAAGGATCGTGAGTTTGTGAAGGCTTGCCAGGAAATTCTCGACAATCCGCTGTATATGATGCAGTGGGTGGAAGAAGCCGACCGTGAAGATCCTATTCTTCCGTTGAAGAAAGGATACAAAGCATTCAATTGTTATACATTGCCGGATGGACGTATTGCCAGTCTTTGGAAACATGCGCTTACCTCTATCAGCGAGGATGGCGGACATACTTGGGCAGAGCCTGTGCTTCGTGCAAAAGGTTTCGTCAATAGCAACGCGAAAATTTGGGGGCAGCGTTTAAGTGATGGTACATACGCTACCGTGTATAATCCGTCGGAATTTCGTTGGCCGCTGGCTATATCTTTGAGTAAAGATGGATTGGAATATACAACATTGAATCTGGTGCATGGTGAAATCACTCCCATGCGTTATGGAGGAAATTATAAATCATACGGTCCTCAATATCCGCGTGGTATTCAGGAAGGCAATGGGGTGCCTGCCGATGGTGATTTGTGGGTTTCTTACAGTGTGAACAAGGAAGATATGTGGATTTCCCGTATTCCTGTTCCGGTGGAAATAAATGCTTCAGCACATGCGGATGATGATTTCTCAAAAAATAAATCAATTGCGGAACTGACTGACTGGAATATTTATTCTCCGGTTTGGGCCCCTGTTTCTTTGGAGGATCAATGGTTGAAGTTGCAGGATAAAGATCCGTTTGATTATGCCAAAGTGGAACGTAAAATTCCGGCCTCTAAAGAATTAAAAGTATCATTTGATTTGAAAGCCGGCCAGAATAATAAAGGTACACTCCACATTGAATTTCTGGATGAGAATGGAATAGCCTGTTCCCGTATAGAACTTACTGATGATGGCATTTTTCGATTGAAAGGCGGCTCCCGGTTTGCAAATATAATGAAATATGAAGCAGGAAAGATTTATCATGTAGAAGCAGTCCTTTCTACTGTTGATCGTAATATTCAAGTGTATGTAGATGGCAAGAGAGTAGGGTTGCGTATGTTCTATGCGCCCGTGGCTGCTGTGGAACGAATTGTATTCCGTACTGGCGTACCTCGTACATTCCCAACCGTAGATACTCCTGCCGACCAGACTTATGATCTGCCGAATGCAGGTGCGCAAGATCCATTGGCTGAATATGGCATTGCCAATGTAAAAACATCTTCTACAGATAAGGATGCGTCTTCTGCTTTTTTAAAGTATGCTGACTTCAGTCATTATGCAGACTATTTCAACGGTATGGAAGACGAAAATATTGTTCAGGCAATTCCCAATGAAAAGGCTTCAGAATGGATGGAGGAAAATATTCCTTTGTTCGAGTGTCCGCAACATAACTTTGAAGAAATGTATTATTATCGTTGGTGGTCATTGCGTAAGCATATCAAGGAGACTCCTGTTGGCTATGGCATGACCGAGTTTCTCGTTCAGCGTTCTTATTCAGATAAATATAATTTGATTGCTTGTGCAATTGGACATCATATTTATGAAAGCCGTTGGTTGCGTGATCCGAAATATTTGGATCAGATTATTCATACATGGTATCGTGGCAATGATGGCGGTCCGATGAAGAAAATGGATAAGTTCAGCTCATGGAACGCAGATGCTGTTTTGGCTCGTTACATGGTAGATGGTGATAAGGACTATCTGCTGGATATGAAGAAAGATCTGGAAACCGAATACCAGCGTTGGGAACGTACGAACCGTTTGAAGAACGGATTGTATTGGCAGGGTGACGTACAGGATGGTATGGAAGAATCAATCAGTGGCGGACGGAGGAAGAAATATGCCCGGCCGACAATCAATAGTTATATGTATGGCAATGCTAAAGCACTTTCATGTATAGGAATTCTTTCCGGTGATGAGGGGATGGCTATGAAATATGGCATGAGAGCAGATACTTTGAAAAATCTGGTAGAAAATGAATTGTGGAATACACGTCATCAGTTTTTTGAGACGATGCGTACGGACTCTTCCGCGAATGTGCGTGAAGCAATCGGATATATTCCTTGGTATTTCAACCTGCCGGATACCACCCAAAAGTATGAAATTGCCTGGAAAGAAATTATGGATGAAAAAGGCTTCTCTGCTCCTTATGGATTGACAACTGCAGAACGTCGTCATCCGGAGTTCCGTACACGTGGAGTAGGCAAGTGTGAGTGGGACGGTGCTATCTGGCCGTTTGCTTCCGCACAGACATTGACAGCAATGGCTAACTTTATGAATAATTATCCGCAGACTGTATTGTCTGACAGTGTATATTTCCGTCAGATGGAATTGTATGTGGAATCACAGTATCATCGTGGTCGTCCCTATATTGGTGAATATTTGGATGAGGTGACCGGTTATTGGCTGAAAGGAGATCAGGAACGTAGCCGTTATTATAATCATTCCACTTTCAACGACCTGATAATTACAGGATTGATCGGACTTCGTCCACGTTTGGATAATACGATTGAAGTGAACCCCTTAATTCCTGCCGACAAGTGGGATTGGTTCTGCCTGGATAATGTATTATATCATGGTCATAATCTGACGATTCTTTGGGATAAGAATGGTGATCGCTATCATTGCGGAAAAGGATTGCGCATTTTTGTAGATGGTAAGGAAGTAGGACATACAGATACATTGACAAAAATCGTTTGTGAAAATGTACTCAAATAATCTTTATTTTTAGACATAAGAACAAAAGAACATAAATGCTGCGCTTTGAAATTATTTCTATTGCTTATTGAACTGCTATTTTATTTTTTGTTCTTATGTTCTTCTGTCTGATTTAGATTCCCATTTATCGAACAAATAAAAGATACTTGAAAAATGAAATTCAAAAAGATTCTTCTTTCATTGCTAATTTGTTTGTCTTGTTTTGTACAGGCAAAGAATATAACCATCAGTCGTCTTACCTGTGAGATGCAGGAGGGACTGGTAGTGGTCGAAGGTTCACCCCGTTTGGGCTGGGTGATGGAATCGCCGGAGAATGGGACACGACAATCTGCCTATGAGATTGATATTCGGGAAGCTTTTACAGGGCGTTCCGTTTGGAATAGTGGGAAGGTTTATTCTTCGCAGAGCCAGTTAGTTTCTACAAAGGGGGCAGATATACGTCCTGATAACTCATTTAATTATAGTTGGCGCGTTCGTGTTTGGGATGAGACAGATACACCTTCCGAGTGGAGCAGTGAAGCGAAATTCCGGGCAGTACCCGAAAGGTTATCTTCGTCGGGGCAGTGGATTGGAGCTATTACCCGACAAAATGCTCATTTACCGGAAGGGCGTAAGTTCCACGGTGGAGAGTTGAAGAAACCGGAAGTGAAAGCAGCTTGGGAAGCAGTGGACACTTTGGCAAAGAAAAGTATTTGTTTGAGAAGAACATTCCAAGTAGGAGATGCGACAGAAGGGGGTACAAACCGTAAACCGGGCAAGAAAATAGTGGAGGCAACGGCATACGTTTGTGGTCTGGGATTCTATGAGTTTTCTTTGAATGGTCAAAAAGTAGGTAACAGTGAGTTTGCTCCATTGTGGAGTGATTATGATAAAACTGTTTACTATAACACATACGATGTGACGGAACAATTGCGGCGTGGTGAAAATGTCGTAGGAATCTTATTGGGGAATGGATTCTATAATGTGCAGGGGGGGCGTTATCGCAAATTACAGATCAGCTTTGGTCCTCCCACACTTTTATTTGAGCTGGTTATTAACTACGAAGATGGAACATGTACAACGGTTCATTCTGATAATGAATGGAAATATGATTTCAGTCCGGTAATCTTCAATTGTATATATGGAGGGGAAGATTATGATGCGCGTCGTGAACAGAAAGGATGGAATCAGATTGGCTTTGATGACAGTCATTGGCGTCCGGTAGTCATACAGGAAGCTCCTAAAGGAATACTTCGTCCACAGATGGCGGCTCCAGTGAAAATCATGGAACGGTATGATATTCAAAAGGTAACCAAACTAAATGCGGACCAAGTTGCATCAGCTTCTGTATCAACTAAGAGAACAGTCGATCCTTCTGCTTTTGTGTTGGATATGGGACAGAATTTGGCTGGCTTTCCGGAAATAAAAGTACGTGGCAAACGTGGTCAGAAAGTAACTTTGATTGTAGCCGAAGCATTGACAGAGGAAGGTGCTTGCAATCAGTGTCAGACAGGGCGTCAACACTATTACGAATACATTCTGAAAGGGGAAGGCGATGAAACCTGGCACCCTCGTTTCTCTTATTACGGTTTTAGATATATTCAGGTAGAGGGTGCTGTCTTAAAAGGACAGAAGAATCCGCAGAAATTGCCTGTATTGAAAAATATTCAATCCTGTTTCGTATATAATTCAGCCAAGAAAGTTTCCACTTTCGAATCATCCAACCGGATATTTAATGCTGCCCATCGATTAATCGAGAAAGCGGTTCGCAGCAATATGCAGTCTGTGTTTACGGATTGTCCGCATCGTGAGAAACTTGGGTGGCTGGAACAGGTACATCTGAATGGTCCGGGTTTGTTGTATAACTATGATTTGACAGCATACGCTCCGCAGATTATGCAGAATATGGCAGATGCACAACATTCCAACGGGGCCATGCCGACAACTGCTCCGGAATACGTGATTTTTGAAGGTCCGGGTATGGATGCTTTTGCCGAATCTCCGGAGTGGGGTGGTTCTTTGGTTATTTTCCCTTTTATGTACTATGAGACTTATGGAGACGATTCATTGATTAAGAAATATTATCCGAATATGCGTCGTTACGTGGATTATCTCAAGACTCGTGCAGATAAAGGTATTCTTTCTTTCGGATTGGGAGACTGGTATGATTACGGAGATTTTCGTGCGGGATTCTCACGGAATACACCCGTTCCTTTGGTGGCTACTGCGCATTATTACATGACAGTCATGTATTTGGTACAAGCTGCGAAAATGGTAGGTAATGACTTTGACATTCATTATTACACTTCGTTGGCACAGGATATAATGGTTGCATTTAATAAATGTTTTCTTCATAAAGATACGGCACAATATGGTACAGGAAGCCAATGCAGTAATGCGCTTCCGTTGTTCCTCCAAATGACGCAGGATGCAGATAAACAAGGTAACTACCGACCGGATGCAGATTTGAATGAGAAAGTATTCGCGAATCTGATAAAAGATGTGGAAGCACATGGCAACCGTTTGACTACCGGTGATGTGGGAAACCGTTATCTGATTCAGACATTGGCGCGTAATGGAGAACATGAACTTATTTATAAAATGTTCAATCATGAAGAAGCTCCCGGATATGGTTTCCAGTTAAAATTCGGCGCTACAACTTTGACCGAGCAATGGGACCCCCGTCAAGGTTCTTCCTGGAATCACTTTATGATGGGACAGATTGATGAATGGTTCTTTAATTCACTGGTCGGTATTCGTCCTTCTACCACTCCAAAACAAGGTTATCAGAAGTTCATCATCGCTCCCCAACCTGTGGGAGATTTGAAATATGTCAAAGCGTCGTATGAAACTTTATACGGTACCATTAATGTGGACTGGACTTGTGAGAATGGGACTTTCACTTTAAACGTGTCTGTTCCGGTGAATACTACCGCTGTTGTTTATCTCCCGGGCGGAAAAGAACCGAAAGAAATACAGAGCGGAACATATCAATTGGTTTGTGCAAAATAAAAGAACCTTTTTGTATATATTTGTAGAATTAAAAAACAATGTATTCGTATAAAAAATCATGCAGCATCTTTATTTTAATCATGTAGCATGTTTGAAAAAAACATCTCAATGATTGTCTTCAAACATTGGGAAGAAAAAAAGATTCTATTAGCATGATTTTTTAGAAGGAAACGATGAAATATACTTTAATAATATCGATTATGAATTTACGAACAACTCTTTTTGTCTTTCTTTGCTTCTGTGCAACCACAGTTCTTCGTGCCGAGCGTGTAGATATGCTGAAGGCCGGTGCAAAAGCAAATGGCAAGACTCTTAATACAAAGCTAATCAATTCAACGATTGACCGTCTGAACCGTGGCGGCGGAGGTACTCTTTTCTTTCCTGCCGGAACTTACCTGACGGGGAGTATCCATCTGAAAAGTAATATTACACTGGAGTTGGAAGCCGGAGCTACCTTGCTCTTTTCCGATAACTTTGATGACTATCTTCCTTTTGTCGAGGTTCGTCATGAAGGAGTGATGATGAAAAGTTTCCAGCCTTTGATTTATGCGGTAGATGCCGAGAATATTACGATCAAAGGAGAAGGAACTTTGGACGGACAAGGAAAGAAATGGTGGATGGAGTTCTTTCGTGTCATGATTGATTTGAAAGACAATGGCATGCGTGATGTGAATAAATATCAGTCCATGTGGGATGCAGCAAATGATACGACAGCAATTTATGCTGAAACGAACAAGGATTATGTAAATACATTGCAACGTCGCTTTTTCCGTCCTCCGTTCATTCAGCCCGTTCGTTGTAAGAAAGTAAAGATTGAAGGAGTGAAAATCATAAATTCTCCCTTCTGGACGGTCAATCCGGAGTTTTGCGACAATGTAACTATAAAGGGGATCACCATAGATAATGCGCCCTCACCAAATACGGACGGAGTGAATCCGGAATCCTGCCGCAACGTACATATCAGCGACTGCCATATATCAGTAGGAGACGATTGCATCACAATCAAGTCGGGAAGAGATGCGCAGGCCCGTCGTTTGGGAGTACCTTGCGAGAATATCACTATCACCAACTGCACCATGCTTTCCGGTCACGGAGGCGTTGTTATCGGCAGCGAGATGAGTGGGAGTGTGCGTAAAGTTACTATTTCTAATTGCGTGTTTGACGGAACAGATCGTGGAATCCGTATTAAGTCGACCCGTGGAAGGGGAGGAGTCGTTGAAGATATTCGTGTCAGCAACGTCGTAATGAGCAACATTAAACAGGAAGCTGTCGTATTGAATTTGAAATACAGTAAAATGCCTGTCGAACCTAAGAGTGAACGCACTCCGATATTCCGTAACGTACATATCAGCGGAATGACTGTGACAAACGTAAAGACTCCGATCAAAATAGTGGGCTTGGAAGAAGCGCCGATATCTGACATCGTTTTGCGTGATATTCACATTCAAGAAGGGAAACAGAAATGTATCTTCGAAAATTGTGAACGTATCACGATGGATGACGTAATCGTCAATGGTGAAGTAATTAAAAGCACCACAAATACTACAGATTAACACAGATTTTTAATTCGACTAAATTATAAGAATAATAAATCTGTGAAAATCTGTGTAATCTGTGGTGAAAAAACAACTTACATAAATTAAAAATAAATGAAACGAATCCTTTTTACTATGCTTCTTGCCGCATCTCTTTCGGCCGAAGCCCAGACGCAAACATACGAGACGGAATTTGCCCGTCCCTTGAATGAAGTACTGACGGATATACAGAACCGTTTCGGAGTCCGTTTGAAATATGACATTGATACGGTGGGAAAAGTGCTGTCTTATGCCGATTTCCGTATTCGTCCTTATTCCGTGGAAGAATCCTTGACGAATGTATTGGCACCTTTCGATTATAAATTTGTTAAGCAGAAAGGAAATATGTATAAGCTGAAAGCATACGAGTATCCACGTCGTACAGATGCAGACGGAGAGAAGATGCTGGCTTATCTGAATACACTCTATACAGACCAACAGTCCTTTCAACTTCGTGCCGATTCTCTGAAAAAAGAGGTACGTCAGCGTTTAGGTATTGATACTTTGTTGGCTCAATGTGTCAAAACCAAACCTATTCTTTCAAAGATACGTAAGTTTGATGGCTATACCGTGCAGAATTTCGCACTTGAAACACTTCCCGGATTATACATTTGCGGTTCTATCTATACGCCCCAATCGAAAGGAAAACATGCGTTGATAATCTGCCCTAACGGACATTTTGGTGGCGGACGTTATCGGGAAGACCAACAACAACGTATGGGAACTTTAGCACGCATGGGAGCTGTTTGTGTAGACTATGATTTGTTCGGATGGGGAGAGTCGGCTTTGCAAGTGGGCAGTGCGGCACACCGTAGTAGTGCGGCGCACACTATTCAGGCAATGAACGGCTTACTGATTCTTGACTACATGCTTGCTTCCCGTAAGGACATTGATACCAGCCGTATCGGTACGAATGGCGGTTCGGGTGGAGGTACCCATACTGTATTGTTGAGCGTATTAGATGATCGTTTCACCGCTTCAGCTCCGGTAGTGAGCCTAGCTTCTCACTTCGACGGTGGCTGTCCCTGCGAAAGCGGAATGCCTATTCAACTATCTGCAGGAGGAACCTGTAATGCGGAATTAGCCGCTACTTTTGCTCCTCGTCCACAACTGATCGTATCGGATGGCGGCGACTGGACGGCCAGTGTTCCTACTCTTGAATTTCCTTATCTGCAACGAATCTACGGATTCTACCAGGCAAAAGATAAAGTAACGAATGTACATCTTCCCAAAGAGAAACATGACTTTGGCCCGAATAAGCGGAATGCTGTTTATGACTTCTTCGCAGAAGTATTCAAATTGGATAAAAAGATGTTGGATGAAAGCAAGGTCACCATTGAACCGGAATCCGCTATGTATAGTTTTGGTGAAAAAGGAGCTTTGCTTCCTGAAGGCGCCATCCGTTCTTTTGACAAGGTAGCTGCTTATTTTGACAAGAAGGCTTTTGCTAATTTAAAATCAGATGCTTCTCTCGAAAAGAAAGCCATTGACTGGGTAGCTTCTTTAGAGTTGAACGATGATAAAAAAGCAGGTTTTGCAGTAACTGCCATTTATAATCATCTTCGTAAAGTGCGTGACTGGCACAATGAGCACCCTTATACAACAATCCCCGAGGGTATCAATCCTCTGACAGGCAAACCGCTTTCCAAGCTCGACCGTGAAATGATTGCAGATTCTGCTATGCCGAAAGAAGTGCATGAAAGGCTAATGAAAGATCTGCGCAGAGTATTGACGGAAGAACAGATTGAACAAATCCTGGATAAATACACGGTAGGTAAAGTTGCTTTTACCTTGAAAGGTTATCAGGCCATTGTACCCAATATGACGGAAGAGGAAACGGCTTTCGTTCTGGAACAGTTGAAATTGGCTCGTGAACAGGCTATTGACTACAAGAATATGAAGCAGATTTCTGCTATCTTCGAAATTTATAAAACCAAATGCGAACAGTATTTCAATGAGCATGGTCGCAACTGGCGGCAGATGTTCAAAGATTACGTGAATAAGCGAAACGCAGAAAAGAAGGCTCAAGGAAAGAAATAAATGAGGGTAAACCCTTAACCTCCTACATAACCGGAAAATCTCCGGGATAATAGAAGAATATAATAGAGCTATGCTTTGCAACTGACAAAGCATAGCTTTATCATATCTAAAACTATGCTTTAGCTCTCAAAAAACACTGCTATCACTTTCACGAAGCTTTGATTGTGAAGACAGGAGTGGAAGTTACTCGAAACGTGTTGAAAGATTCTCTTGGTGATGACTTTACTTCAAACTATTCAATATAAATCATCTTTTTCGTCATTCCCCCGTCAATAGTGATGTTTTCTCCATTGATGAAATCATTGTTTTCCTCGCAGAGAAACAGACACATGCGGGCAATATCTTCCGGTTTACCTACCCGGCGTGAAGGATGCTGTGAATGGTCTTCCGGTTGGAGTTGAGCATAATCATGAGTCTGTATCCATCCCGGAGCAATGGAATTTACTGTGATATTCCATTCGGATAAAGACAAAGCCAATGCATGAGTCAAAGAATAGATACCACCTTTCGATGCTGCATAACCTTCACTTCCCGGTTCACTCATCAGATAACGTGTAGAGCAGATATTTACAATTCGGCCGTATGGGTTGGGAGAGGGCTGCTTTTTACGATGGATGGCAAGCAGCCGGGAAGTGATGAATACAGGACGCAGGTTAATAGAAAGAATTTTGTCGAAATCTTCTACACTTGTCTCTGTGATAGAAGAAAATTTGCTGATACCGACGTTGTTGACAATAATATCAATATCGTTCCATTCGGCAAGAATGGTTTGCATACAACTTTCAAGTGCGTTTTTATCACTTACGTCGACCTTATGGAATGTAGCCCCGGTTGCCTTCGCAGTCTCCTGTCCCGATGTTTCGTTTATATCACAAAAGGCAACTTGATTTCCAGCTAGGCAAAAAGCTTCTACTATTGCTTTGCCTATTCCTTCCGCTCCGCCTGTTATAAATACTCTTCTTTTTGAGTCTTCCGGTTTTGAAACCGTTGAAGTGTGAGACTTCGATTCAGCCGGACGTACTGCTGTTAGTTTCTTCTTACCATATTTTTGTGCTTGTTTCCAAGCAGCTTTTCGGGCTTCGTATTGTTCCTGTTGTCTCTCTATATAATTATCTGCCATCGTTATTTTTTATTTATTGGCAAATGTAAAGTATAAAATGGATAAATACAAGAATCGACCGCTCTTTTGCGGGCAAAGGAGCGGTCGATTTCATTCGGATGATCGTTCAATATTTAAAACTTCGTCGGATCTATCTCTGCATATTTAATTCGTTGACGGCGCCATGTGTAAATGGCATGCAACTTCCCGTCTTTCCCCTGAATAATGCTAGGGTAAGAGTATTGGCTGATTGGACTATCTTCTAATGTAAGAACAGGTTGCCAATTGATACCATCTTCTGAAACGGCCACACAGAGCGGAGTACGCGGACCTTTCGGAGTTCCGGGCAATGTAGAGAAATTATTGTAGATAAGGATATGTCTACCGTCTTTCATTGTCACGGCATCCGTACCGGAATTATTATTCGGGACATTCAGCAGCGTTACTTTACTCCATGTGTCACCATTATCACTGCTCCACGCAGTTGCTACCTGTGCGTTACGTGTACGACAGAGTATCTGTAATCTTCCGTCCTTATGCTTCAGAATACTGGGTTGTATTGCATAAACAGGTTTGGCTCCTTCTCCTTTGATCGCTTCTCCGCCTTCTTGGTCATCCACATTCACACCTCCCTTTTTACGATTTTGGGTGGGGACAGATAACTCGGCATCCAGTGGTCCGACCATCTTCCAGGTCTTGCCTTTATCATCGGAAATCTCGAAATGGACACGCCATCCGTTACTTCCTTCCGTACTGGAAGGGCAGATGATACGCCCATTGATATATTCCGGTTTATTCTTAATAGGTCCAAGAAAACCTTTCGGAAGCGCTTCGCGTTTGCTCCAGGTTTTTCCTCCGTCGCGTGAACGGACAAGCCATCCTGTCCAGTCGCTCACTTTCAAACCTATTTTATAAAACAGAATCAGGTCACCTCCGGGAATCTGGAAAAGAACCGGGTTCCAGCAAGCTTTTCTGCGGGCAATAAGTGTTCCTTTTGCATCTTTCACCGGGGTACAGGTTGAATCGATTCCGGCTAATACTGCTTGTGGGTCTTTGAGTGAAAACACACCATCGGCAGCAAGTTTGGGGGTGGTCCATTCTTTAGAGCCTTTAGGTTTACGACATACCCAGATGCAACAATCCGGATTGCGCTCTTTGGTTCCTCCGAAGAAAGAGGCTACGAGATCACCATTTTTCAGCTCTACTATCGTAGCTCCGTGACATTCGGGGAAAGAAGCGTTTTCGTACAGGAATTCATCAGTCAGAATAGCCGTATTCCGGGTGGGAATGTCTACACTGAAATGATATTTTCCTGATCCGATTTTTTCTTTCCGTCCATCCGGAAGATGTACTTCCCCCGTCGTATTGGCGGGAAGTTCGATATCCCATTCCAAATGTGTGGGAGTCTTTGTCCATCGGCTGGTTATTTTTCCGTAGATACTCATGTACGATGCATCCACGTTACTCAACTCCTGAATTTCAAAAGCCGGCTGGAAGACGATATGCTTGTAACCGGACTTCCAGCGGTCCGCACGGATACCTGCCAGGTTATTGAAGCACCAAGGCAATAAATCACCTAAAAGCATCACATGATTACCGCTATTCATTTCAGGATTTGCCGTATCACCGTTCCATAACTCCCAAATAGTGGTAGCACCTTTTTCAACCATATATCCCCAGGAAGGATATGTTTTATTGGTAGCCAGTAGATAAGCTACATTGGCATGGCCGCGACGGCTCAATTCACGCAATAACCATTGTACGCCGATCACTCCGGTACTTATATGTCCCTTGTTGGTTGTAATAATGGAAGTTACGGCATTTTTAGCTACTTCATTGATGTAGTTCTTTGGCACTAGACCAAAAGCAAGTGGCAAGATATTGGCAGTAACTGTGTTGTTACCATAGAAAATACTATCCGGATATAAGGTATGTCCCGGTACGGGAGAGGTACCTTCCTTTACGTGAAGAAAACGGGCATTGAATGCGTCTTTCATGCGATGTTCCAAATCTTCCCATTCTTCTGCGTCAGCTTTCAGCCCTTGCAAGCTTGCAAAGCGGTGCATCAGTTGTAATACCTTCAGATAATAAGCCGTTGCGATCAAAGCTCCGTCAGTCTTGCGGGAAGGGTCCTTACTATGAATTAACTCCAGTGATTCGGGCGGAACGCACCAGTCACCATATTTATCTTTGGTGATGATAAAATCTTCTGTCATATAGTATTCCCGGATATGAGATACCCACTTCTTGATAGCCGGATAATTCTCTTCGATCGGACGTTTATCTCCAAAGTTTGTGAAAAGCATGTCGCAGGCCATTGGTAAAGCGGCAGGCCAGGTCACATTGTCCGAGTAGTAGTTCCAGTATGCCGGGGCTACATCAGGAATACAGCCGTCTTCCCGTTGTGCTTCGCGGATGTCACGCGTCCATTTGGTATACATGGCGTAATTATCGAAAAGCATGCTTTCTCCCCAACAGCCCATAGTACGGTCACCCAACCATGGTTGGCGTTCATTCCGTTGCGGACAGTCAACCGGCATCCCTTTATAGTTGCTCCGGATTCCCCAAAATGCATTGCGGATAATCTTATTCAGAGTTTCGTCAGAACAGTTGAAAGTACCGATATGCTCCATTTCATCTTCTACTACTTCGGCAACGAAATCTTCTGCCTTCGCATTCAGATAACCGCTGACTTCTACATAACGGAACCCATGATAAATAAAACGAGGTGCCCAGGTAGCATCTTTTGTTTCGCGTCCGCTGACAACATATACATCTGTAGAACGGGCATCCCTGAAGTTTCTTGTATAAAGTTCGCCATTGTCTTGCAGACTTTCTGCAAAACGGAGACGGATGCTATCGCCAGCCTGTCCTTTTATCCGGAAACGTACCCAGCCCGCCATATTCTGACCGATATCCAGGATATATTTGTTACCGAGCTTTTTAATAGAAACAGGCTTTAAGGTTTCTGTGACTTTCATGCCCGGCATCATTTGTGCACGCAATGTTCCTGAAGGAATACTGACACGTTGGGCCGGCATCCAGTTTTTGTCATCATATCCGGTTTGACTCCAGGCTCCTAACTCTTTACGGGCATCGTATTCTTCGCCATCATATTCATTATTGCTACGGATAGGACCTTCAGTAGTCAATTTCCATGAAGTGTTTGTAGCAATCGTTTCTTTGCTGCCGTCTGCATATTCCACAATCAGATTCAACCGGAGTTTAGGATAACCGAAAGTCGGTATCTTATACGGTTTATAGTTCTGACGCATCGTATAGAAGCGACCATTTCCAAGAGTTACTCCAATAGCATTTTCTGTTTGAAGCAGTGAAGTAACATCGTATGTGTTGTACAGAATTGTTTTCCGGTAGTCGGTAGGAGCAGGTGCCAGTACTTGATTGCCGATGCGTTGTCCGTTGATAAACAACTCGTACAATCCCATTCCGGCGATATGTACTGTGGCACGTTTCACACTTTTCTTTACTGCAAACTCTTTACGGAGATAACGGGCTGCCAAACGGCTCCATTGTGTTTCGCTGTCTCCGAGAGCGGCCCTGTCCAAGCCGATCCATTGCCCTTGCCAATCTGCTTCATTAAATAGTCCGGTGGTCCAGAAAGCCAGAGCACTCCAATTTGTTGCACCTTTGTTGGTGTCTATTTTCACTTTCCAATAGTAGGGGGCATTACATTTTAATGTTTTTCCCTGATAAGTGATCCATTGAGAAGCGTCAGATTCAATCTTTCCTGAATCCCAAATATCTCCTTTTCCTTGTTCCAATAGCTCCGGGGAAGATGCGACAAGAATGTGATACGCAGTTTGTATCACATTCTGTTCATCCGATTCGATGCGCCAGCTCAATCGGGGTTGGCGCACATCGATACCTGCCGGATTTTTCAACTGCTCCGTTCGCAGGTCAATTATACCTATGGCTGCGTATAGTGAACCTGCAAAGAGCAGAAGAAAGAAAAATGATACTATTCTTTTATTCATAAGTATGTTTTCATCATTCGTTTATATAAGATTATTTATTCCATTTTTGTTGTGCGTCCGGTAACTCTGTCCAGTCTTTCCCTATATAGTTCTTACTACTGTCCACTACAATCAGGATATGGTCGTTTCCACTGCAATAACCACTGTCGTGCTGGAATTTGTGCACTCCGTTATCAAATTCTCCGATGTATTCCAGTTTACCATCTTTCGTGGTGTACCACCAAGCATTCTTTTTCGCGCCGCTAATCTTGCTGAAATCAACTTCCATCGGACGTCCGGTATAGTTGTATACCATCAGATAATTATTTCCACGTGTAGCGATAGCGCGGTCATAACGTTCTCCATTCTGTCCTGTGATGATAGACTGATCGGGTATGCGTTCAAAGAACGGGAAAGTCAACATCAGGTTTTTCAGATACTTCATCTGATTGTAGCCCGGATCATTCAAAGCATCATACCAAGGCTTCTTTGCACCATAAGCACCACCTACACCCGGTTTGATAAATTGCATGATGGAATTATGACCGTAAGTATGTCCGAAAGAACCTGCAAATACAGACCAATAAGCATAACGACGTACGTCATAATCCTTCCACAACAGTTCGTTTTCATCGTGCAGACCATGAGGTATTTCTTCATAGATCGGTTCACCGTCAATCACAGGTTTCATGGGTTTCATGGCCAGGCTGCGTTCTACAAAACGCCAGTTATCCTCTTCTGTATTTTCTTCGATAGGGTAGTCACCATCTCCGAAACGTTGTCCATAGCGACGATGTCCGCTTTGAAACATGTTGAAATCCAACCAGGGAGCGTTATTGAACCAAGTCGCGGAAGTTGTTCTTCCACGTGGATGGAATGTCATCAGGTGGTTTTTGTCGATAGCTTTGATAGAGGTTGCCAAAGCTTCCCATTCAGCAGTTTTCACGTCGCCACGGATATCTCCACCAATAAACCAGATAATATTCGGTTCGTCCTTATAACGCTCTGCCAAAAACTTGCCGTATGCTTTTGCCTGTTCTACAGTCATCTCGCCCCGGTTCACCGGGCTTCCCCAAATGCAGACCATGCCGATATATTGTCCCTTCTTTGCTGCTGTACGGATGATGTAATCCATGTGATCCCAATAACCGTATACGCCTTTTTGATTGATGTTTTTGAAGTTGTATCCGTCAATCATCGAATATTGTCCGTAGATATTCATAGACGGAACATTGTTCAACGTTTGAACCTGAATCACGTTGTATCCGCGACGTTTGCATTGTTCCAGGTAATATTCGGCTTCATCCCGGTTCAAGCGTTCGGGCAATAGCCAACCGGTTTCTCCTAACCAAAAGAAAGGAGCACCGTTTTCGTGTTTCAGGTAACGTCCCTCTTCGGAAACTACGAGTTTGCCGTTGTCCCAGGGGATATACGTCTTTTGTGTTTTCTTCTGTGCTGCAGCCGAAGTTGCCATTGTCAATAGCAGCAACAAAAGGGGAATAATCTTGAATTTTCTCATTGTATTTTATCGTTTTTAGTTTATTTTTTAGTCATTTTCTCATACTCAATAGCAGCCAAGATGAATGAACCTACCGATTTCGGATCATTTTCTATAATCGGTTCACTGATATAATATTCAAATGAGCCGTCACGATATCTTTTTGAATCTCCGCCCAATCCTGCAACAGCACAGCAATTGGTAATTGTATAGCTGCCATCCTCTTCCAAACGGGTAAATGTCTTTACCATTCCGTCAAAGGCTTTTTGTGTCGGTTCGATATATTCGTTGCCAATATATCCTTTATTGATAGCTTTGGCAAGCGTATAGATAAACAGGGCAGTGGCAGATGATTCCAAATAATTACCTTCACGTGCTCCCTGATCGGTTACCTGATACCAGGTTCCGGATGAAGGATCTTGGTATTTCACAATCGCTTTTGTCAATCCCTGCAGAATTTGTATAATGCTGTCGCGTCCGGCTGTTTCCTGTGGCAGGAAGTCCAGTACATCTACAATAGCAGCTCCATACCATCCGATACTGCGACTCCAAAAATTAGGAGAACAACCTGTTTCAGGATTTGACCATTTCTGTTCGCGACTTTCATCCCATCCGTGATAAAAAAGCCCTGTTGCAGGATCATAAGTCTTGCTATTTATCAAAAGAATCTGTTTTGTTGCTTCGTCAAATAAAGCGGGCTCATTAAAAGTAGCACCATATTGAACCAGATAAGGAGAAGCCATAAAAATTCCGTCCAGCCACATTTGATGAGGATATCTCAATTTATGCCAGAATCCTCCCTCACTGGTACGGGGTTGCTCTGCCATTTGCTTGCGCAAAGTATCCATGGCTATTTTGTAACGTTCGTCTCCGGTCTGTGCGTAAAGATCGAAAAGAATCTTTCCACCGTTGACATTATCAATATTGAATGAAAGATATTTCATGGTTTTGATATGTCCGTCAGCATCGATCAGACTATCTGCATATATCTTGGCATACTCATAATATACGCTGTCCCCGGTATGTTTCCATTCTTCCAACATGGATTTTACTACTAATCCGTGGGTATATCCCCAGCGTGGTTTTTTAGCTTTTTCAATCATCCAGGGTTCGGGGAAACGTTTCATTTCGGAGCGTGCCATGCGTTCACTCCATTTTTCCGTTTCTGTTTTTTGAGGTGCTGCGCAAGCCAGGAAACAAGCAGTTCCACAGGCGACAATCAGTTTCAATAAGTTTTTGTTCATATCGGTCGAGTTATTATTTTCCAATCAATACATATTCTTTTCCTGCTTTGGTAGGTAGGTCATAGAGGTATGTCTCTGCAATTTCCACTTTGTTCAAGTTGGCCTTTTCGTTAATCAATGGCTCCGGAATGGTGGGGACTGCATAAAGAGGGTTCGGATTTTCACCTTTGGCACGCTTCAAGCCATTCCCGGTTAATGGGTTGAGCGAACGTAAACGACAATTTCCTCCCTTATGAGATTTGACAACCAGTCGGCTGACTTTCCCGTTTTTCCAACTCAAATCAAGTTCGAAACCTCCACGGGCAATAATTCCTTTGATAGAACCTTCTGTCCAAACGGTAGGCAGTGCGGGAAGCAAATATATAAAACCGTCGTAGCTTTGCATCAACATCTCTGCAATGCCTGCGGCACAACCAAAGTTTCCATCAATCTGAAATGGTGGGTGCGCATCGAACAGGTTAGGGTAGGTGCTTCCTTTTTTCTTTTCATTGCGTACGAGAGTCAGCTGGTCAGTTATCAGCTTGTAGGCGTGGTCACCATCAAGCAGGCGTGCCCAAAGGCAAACTTTCCATCCCATGCTCCACCCGGTCGACGGGTCGCCACGGTGAATCAGAGAAGTACGTGCTGCATCAAATAATTCAGGAGTACGGTAAGGGGAAATCTGATTGCTGGGGAAGAGTCCGTACAAATGAGAAATGTGACGGTGTACGTCCTTCGGATCATCCCAGTCGAACATCCACTCTTGTAATTGCCCCCAATGTCCCACCTGCATGGGAGCCATTTCTTTGAGACGTTGTGTCAGATGAGAGGCAAACTCCTGATCTGTATCCAGTATTTGAGAAGCAGATATAATTGCTGTCCAAAGATCGAAAATCAATTGGTTGTCCATGGTGCATCCGGCAGCTGTAGTAGCTTTCCCATTACTTCCCGAATGTACATTCTCCGGTGAATTACTGGGGCAGACTACCAGCCAGTTGTGTACGGGTTCTTTCACCATAATTTCATCAAAGAAACGTCCGGACTCTTTCAGTATCGGATAGACAGAACGCAGGAATTCCACATCTCCGGTGTATAGATAACGCTCCCAAAGATGTCGGCAAAGCCATGCGCCACCACTGGGCCACATACCCGAAGGAGCTTTGTCAACTGCTCCTGTAATACGCCATATATCCGTGTTATGATGCAACACCCATCCGTTGGCTCCATACATAATCTTAGCCGTCTCTTTACCTGTGTCACTCACTTCTTTTATCAGACGGAATAACGGTTCATTCAGTTCACTTAGATTCGTTACTTCCGAAGGCCAGTAATTCATTTCCAAATTGATGTTACAAGTATATTTGCTATCCCAGGAAGGGAATAATTTGTCATTCCAAATTCCTTGTAAATTGGCGGGTTGTCCTCCCGGTTGGGAAGAACAGATCAACAAATAACGTCCGAATTGAAAATAGGTGGCAACCAGATGTGTGTCATTGGTGTTTTTGAAATTCTCCACACGCTTATCGGTGGTTACATTCGCATATTGGTCTCGTCCCAAATCAAGAGAAACGCGTGTCAGATATTGTCGGTAAAAATCAACATGATTCTTCTTCGATTCAATGAACGGATGAACCATTGCTTTCGCCAAATAGTTCTTTGCCCGCTCTGTCTGATTACCGGTGATATCTTGATAGTTGTTGAAATTAGTTGCAATGGATACATAGATAACCGCTTCGTCGGCTTTCTCAACAGAAAGTATTCCATCAGCACAAGCTATTTTCCCACCTTTATTTTTAGCAGTCAATCTGCCTTGAAATTCTACTTTCCCTTTTAATCCTTCATGCAAGGAAGAGACTCCCGAGAGTGTCACACAGTTTCCCTCTTCAGAAGCGATCATAACATCCTGGTGAGGGGAAGTGAGTTGTGCATTGAAAGTAATTTGTCCGGGACGATTGGCGGTCAGTCGTACCATTACTACCTGATCGGTAAATGAAGTAATCGTTTCGCGTTGATACTGCACTCCGTCTACTTCATAACGTACGATTGCACGTGCGGAATCCAGACTTAATTCCCTGTAATAATTGGAATAACGTGTATGACCTGGAAAAGCGATTCGCAGGTCACCAAAACTTTGGTATGGCATTCCTGAATTAGTCTTTGCCATCACCTTTTCTGTGGCCAGTGTCTGTGCTTCAAGATATTTTCCGGCAAAGACCAGCTCACGCACTTTCGGAATATATTCCAGTGCATTCGGATTGGCGTTATTATTGGGACGTCCCGCCCAAATGCTTTCTTCGTTTAGTTGTATTTGTTCTGTGCCTGGTGTTCCATATACCATGGCCCCCAAACGACCATTCCCAAGGGGTAATGCCTCGGTCCATACCTGTGCGGGACAGTCGTACCATAGCTTGTATTCGGGTACAGAAGACTTCTGTTCCTGCGCCTGAATACAACCAACAGACATCGTGACGAACAGATATCCGATTAATCTCTTTTTATTCATTTCCTTCCAATTGCTTTTATTCTTTTATAAAAGGACGATTGAAAGGGATTTTTGTACCCACTATGCAGGCAGTAAGAAAGGGAGAAGAATAAAAATAAGTTAGCAAACTTAAATGCAGTTATAAAGCCATTAAAATAGATGAATTTCGACAAACAAACAGATATACTGATTGTTGTCACATTGAATCATTCGTTTTTTTATTCACCTAAAAAATACAGATTATGGCAAAGAATTCTCCCGATGAAGGAAAAAACATCAAAATGGTAGAAAAGCAGGCGGTTGAAGCCTCTATGATCAACCTCAAAGAGTACCGGGCAAAAAGGCAATTCGGTAAAACACCGGAACCGATGGCGGAGACGGTGGAAACTCCCAATCGAATGCCTGTTTTTGTTGTTCAGAAGCATGATGCCAGCCATTTTCATTTCGATTTTCGTTTGGAAGTAGATGGAGTATTAAAAAGTTGGGTGGTGCCTAAAGGACCTTCCATGAATCCAAAAGATAAGAGGTTGGCCATAGAAGTAGAAGACCACCCCTTGAGTTATGCGCACTTTGAAGGAGTTATACCGGAAGGTAACTATGGAGCAGGTACGGTGGAAATATGGGATAGTGGAACCTATGCTTACGTTGGTAATAATCGTAACATTTCCGCTGCTATTAAAAATGGAATACTTGAATTCAAGTTACACGGGCATAAACTCAAAGGGCTATTTGTCCTTATACATACCAATATGGATGATCAGGATAAAGACTGGTTGTTGATAAAGAAAGACGATGTATTTGCGGCCACTCACGTTTACGATGCAAAGATTATTCCGTCTTATGATGAGGTATTCCTGTAAACTATGATCTGACAGTACTTATCAGAAGTCTATTATTTTCAAATTATATACGCGGCTTGATAATTCTACTTATTTCATTATTCTAATGATTAAGTGGAACTATATGATCGTATGGCTGTGTTATTGTATGATAAAATATTTGACAATCACTACGTTTTGCCAAATAAAATGATGATTTTAGAATCTATCCCTTAATATTTCGGTAACAAACGATATTGTTACCACTTTTGATAGAAAACACCCATTGCTTTTGTTAGAATCCACCTCATATGTGGATGTTGAAAAGTTTATACTTGTGCCGGATTTAGACACGTTAAAAGGTCATCAAACGTGTTTTGCTGAAAATGTAAGTATTAATCAAATCCTATATAAGTATGAATGATTGTTACCTGAGTTTATTATTAAACTTTCGCGCTTTACTTTCTATAGATAGTGGAGCCAATTTAGTAAACAGTAAACAAGCTATTGGCGTAATTTTGCCTGATTTGTCATTGCTTGGTTATGCAGTTCCTGTAGAGAGTTTCGGCATTGGGCTATTTATTGTTTTGTTTGCGT
This sequence comes from Bacteroides sp. MSK.18.37, assembly GCF_019129155.2. Lineage (NCBI taxonomy): Bacteria > Pseudomonadati > Bacteroidota > Bacteroidia > Bacteroidales > Bacteroidaceae > Bacteroides > Bacteroides sp. MSK.18.37. The sequence continues at coordinate 5,963,687 of NZ_JAHOIB020000001.1, forward strand.
ATCTTGCGGTAGAGTATAATGTTCAGTTGTTGTCACATGAAAAACTTAAGATAGCTATGAACATGCTCCATACTACGTATACCCCGTTGATATTGTTACGAAATCAATTGGAAGAACTTAAAACCGGTAATCTTCCCGAATCGCTTTCCCAACAAGTAGAAGAGGCATTGGGATATACCGAATACATCATATATTGCAATCAGAATATTGTAACCCTCAATAAGGTAAACAAAAAAATACTTCCTAAGACATCAACGGCAAATTTGGAACTCTCTTCTTATATTACTTCTATTGTCAATCAATGTCGACCTTATGCTGATTCGCGCCGTATACAACTGACTGTCAGCGAATGTTCGGATTGCGTCAGTTGCAGAATCAATGAAAACATTATGACGGCAGCGCTTCAGCATCTTATAAGCAAACTAATTTTGGGTTCCGATTTAGGTTGTTGCATATCAATCAATATAACACATACAACAGATTCCTGGCAGTTGCAGATTACTAATTGTGAGATAGCAGACAAAAGAGTAGGGAAAATGTTTCCTTTTATTCCGGTCATATTTCCTATATATGGGTATAGTGATTTGTGGACTGTAAGAAAAATCATTCGCCTGCATGGTGGAAAAATAAACGGATATAGACATGGCAAATCATTTGCTTTCCAAATTGTCATTCCAACAGATTGTCATTGCCGGAATCAGGAATGTTCGGCTATCAAACATTCTTCAACAAATACGAAGAATAAGGCTAAAAAATCTTCTGAAAGTGATAAAGATGATACCCCGAATGCTAAAACAAAAGATACATCCCATATCTTATTGGTAATGGCGGACGGGGCATTCAGGAATTATTTAAAAAAAGCCTTATCGCGGTATTTTCAGATTTCAGCTTTGGAGGATCCTGATTTGCTGAAGGATACAGTAGTCCGCCAAAATCCTGATGCTATAATTATTGACGATAATGTAAACGGAACAAATGGAGATACACTTAGTTTCCGGATCAAAACAGATAAAATGATAGGGTATATACCGGTTGTCCTTTTGATAAGGGCCTTTGATAACGAAAGTTATTTGTCTCATTTAGGAAGTGGGGCGGATCGTCTGGAATTACGAACAGAAAGCATTTGCAGGCTAAGGGCAAACATACGTATGCTTGTAGAAAACCGCATGGTTTTGCGTGAACGGGTCAAATTGTTTTTGTCAGATGCTGTTTTTCCAATGGTCCCCACCAAAGAAGAAATGGAAACAGAAAATACGGATCAGATATTTATGGATAAAGTCAATAAAATCCTGGAAAAGAACATCTCTACTGATAAATATACAATAGATAAATTAAGTATCGATATAGGAATGAGCCGTACTGCTTTTTATAGCAGGATACGAGAGATAACCGGGAATCCTCCGGAAAATTATATCTATTCGTTCAAAATGGACAGGGCACTTAAACTGCTAGCCTCCCAACAGTACACTGTTTCGGAAATTGCAGGAATGCTGGGATATTGTGATGCTAAATATTTTGGAAAGAAGTTCAAAGACTTCTATCATGTATGTCCTACGGATTACATTAAAAGTATTATAGGGTAAAAGAATATATAGTACATATTTTCAGTTTAAATGATATAAACTAAAATATGTACTATATTCATTGTAAATATTAGATAGAGAAGAACATATAGCTCTGTTAATTTCTAATACAATTGTGTGCGATTAAGTGAACTTTGCTAATTAAAGGAAACCTATCAAGTATTTGAACTTAGACTAAAATAATGTGTTATATAACAATATACGATTCAATCTGATATATAGAAAGACCGTTCTAAAAATTCAATCATTTCATTTTCGTGTTCTTTAGCCAATTTCATTGTCCAATTTTGATAGTTAAAGTCAGCGAGTTTACACATTAAAAACATCTTAATGCTTTGCAGTGATTTGTTGCTGATTTGCTCATGGATTCGGGCAAACTTTATTTGTATATGGTCATTACTTTGTTGTGAATTGAAACTTTGAGAAATCATGGCAAGATTGCCAAATGAATGTACAGCTTCTTCCTCCCATTCTTCATTGTGCGATTCGTCTTGAGGATGCAGATGTTCAATAGAACGATTTCTCCGAAACACATAGTGCTCTACAATCTTCTGTTCTTCTTCATTGAAGAAAGTGCTGCGTTGTTCCCAAAGGTAATAGTCTAAACGCCAAAACCAGTACCTAATGTTACCGGATGCTTTATATGAAAGATCTTTTCTGGCAGGTAATATGCTGTGACGTTCATTATCTCCTTTTTTAAGGAATGCGAGCATCTCTGCACAGGAGTGGAGTTCATCTTGCTCTAATTTTCTCAAATAAGGTTTGAGCCAATTGTAGAAAGCCTCCGTTGAAACGTAAAGCATCGATTGGTATTGCTTTAATTTATCACTATCATCCTTTGGACCTTTCAGGATTAAACTGTAATTACCTTGCCCATCCTTGATATCTCTTCTAATCGTATAATAATCAAGCAGTAGCCGGTAATAAAGCATTTTCTCGTAAAATTCCCCTGCAGTGAAGTATGTTTTCAGAGCATCAAACTTCTCTATCAGTTTATCCGGCTGATAATGACTGGCTGGTTGCTCACCGCCAGTACATACATCAAGTACCAAAAGAAGAAACTCCGGAAATGATATAATACTGTTTTCACCATCTTCATAGCTATTCTGCTTAAATTCTATTTTTTCAGGTTGGATCACATCTATAGAATACTCCTCCTCGTCATCGAGAGACGTATATCTGCACTTTTCTAAAGCTTCATGAAACCGTTTCTGACGGCAGAGACTTATAGCTTCTTCATAAAATTGACGATAACAAGCCTCGTCCTGGTCTTCTTCCTTTGCAATGATAGGATGATCCATCATGGAGGTCAGATTCCAAATATGCGTCAAGTAATCCTGTTCTTTTTCTCCCCGCATCAGTTGCACTTTAAGAATCTCATGCTGTTCTAGTCCTTTTCCTTGTGCATTCATTGCTTCAAAATATTTATTCAGCGAAGTGGTATCTGCAAGATAGCTTGATGGCAAGTAAGAAAAGAAAAATGTCAATCGTGTGAAAACTTGTTGCACAAACTCAATCCGTTCCTCCTGAGTATTAAAATTGGATTCTAAGAAACCAGTTATAGCGGCGAGTCCCTCTTCCATATTCTTATTGACATACGTTTTAGTCGGATAACCATTGATCTTGCTCTTTATATATGCCTTATCATCGCTTCTCGCTATGAAATTAAGGCGATTACCATCCATTAAGAAACCGGACCATTTATCATCATATTCCTTAAAAATGATGGCAAAAAGAGTCATGACAGTAAATCGTTGCTGACCGTCAATTAAGTCATAATGATTTTTCATGTCAATGCAAGTTAGCATACCGAGATAATATGGCTCATCGGCAGGCATCTTTGCAAAATGCTCCTTAAGATCAAAAAGAAGTTTGGTAACCTCTTTCTTTTTCCACGCAAATAAACGTTGGTAAAGCGGGATCGAAAACTTAAACTGGCTTGTAGCAATAAGTTCCGGCGTATATTTATTCTCCATATTCATTGTTTTTCTTTTCGATTATTGTTTTATCCGAAAAATCATTTAGCTCACAGAAGATACGTCTTAAACACCTATAGAATCGCTCTTTGATGTCACCTTCTTGCTCCAATCCACTAATCCTGATATAAGGAATGGCCTCGGCAAGAAAAAATGTAGGCGAAGATGCCTGATCTATCATCATTATAATTTCTGAATCTTTTGCGAATTCACGAATCTTATAAAAGATAGCGCGCGTGGCACTATATCTATGCTGCGCCATGATTCCGGCAATACAGAACAACGCTTCAGATAAATATTGATGTCCGAATTTTATAAAATAACCGAACATGAGGCTTTCTATAATATCAGCATATTTCCAATGAGACTCCCATTGAAGATGATTCCTTAGTAGCTGTATTTGTTTGGTACGGATAAACTCCTTGTATTTATCTACAAAAATAGAAGTGTATGCGAAGAAATGTGAACCACCTTGGATTTTCTCATAGAAATAGAATTTCTCTCCAAAAGCAGGAATACTGGACATAACGCGGGCAGCCGAAAACTCTTCCTTTACCTTTCGTGGCTGAAATTCCTCCACATTATGTTTTCGCATCCATTTTCTTAATCTGAAAAGATGTACTCCCAAAGTATGGGTAAGATAAGAATCTCCATTGTTGTCATATTCTAATGAGAGATCATTCCACCGCATAGCAAGGTGTTCTGCCTGATCCTCAATGTTTAGATAGCGTAGATGGTGCGCTTTTAGCAAATCATAGTCTGAAAGCGATACACCCTTTGAATTCTGATTTGAGAAGAATGTATATGCCAGATCAAGATTGCTGTCATTAAGAATAAGTACAGAGAAAATCAAGTGATGGGACAGACGTTCCAACATGGCTATGTCTGTATTCCTCTGATTGAGAATTCTAATCAGTGCTTTGTTATTGGCTACATGGAGGCGCGCATCTTTTGATATGAATTTTTGTTTAAGCAAAGGCATCTGCCCTGTATATCCTAATTCGCGCATAATAAGCGTTAAAGTGACAAGGCGTTGTTGTCCATCAATTATGTTGTAAAGAGTGCAATCATTCACAGTTCTTCTTTGTAATATGATAGAACCTAAATGATAGTCACTGTTGTGAGGCATTTCAAGTAAATTATCCCAAAGGTCTGTAACATTTTTATCTTCCCAGCAATAGGTTCGCTGATAATCGGGAATAACCAAATTGGAAGAAAATAAATCTTGCAAATTTTTTGTTTCCAAAACGACCTTTTCTTGAGAATTGGTAAGTTCTTTAAACTCTAATTCCCGTGTATATGGGCTGGAAATCTCATTTTTTTTGTGAAGATTGAATTTATCAATACAATCTGTCAGCAACGGATCGAAAAACGTTATCAGTTTTTGGAATGCATTCTTTATGTCCTCCCAATTATTGATTGTAATTTTAATACTGCATCGTCCTTTACATTTTCCCCATTGATGCCATGATAAATCAGGATTGGTCTCTGTCTGCTTCTGTAAATAACGTAAAAAACGCATATAGTCAGTTTGAGTATAGCGTCCTTCTATATGAAGTTCAACTAGTCCATTCCATTCATTATCTATACGATATTCATAATGAATAGAAGAGTCATTTACTGGAGTTGAGATTTGGATATATCTGTTATATTGCCAGGTTCTTGAAGGAAATACTCCATGGAATTTTTTATCTACCCAACAACCTTTCAGATAATTATATAAGTATTGGTCTATGTTACAATAATTAGCCATATTTATTTAATCGCTTGTTTCACAAGACTCATGATATATTCTAAATATTTAGTATCCGAGATTTTGAGTTCATAATCTCCATTACCAAAATGTCCGACAGTTGAAATATCCCTTGTTAATTGCTTACTATCTTCTAAATGTCCTTTAGCTACATTTATAGTAAGCTTTATTCCATTTTTCTGGATTTCAAGTGCACAAATGTGGCTGTTGGCTTTTTTGAATGAAATATACCACTTTTGTGGTTTAACTTCAATTTCTGTATTCAAATTAAGAATTGCATTCTTATAACTCTCGTATAATTCTACTACATCGTCAGATTTTCCTTTTAATAAATTTTCCTCCGAATACTCTTTAATTTTCTCTGTCACTTCTTTAAATTCCGGACTATTCTGCATCACAGTTTTAATACTTGCCGATGCGTGACTTTTACGAATAGGGGTGATGAATACACTATCATTCTCATAGCGCTTCACTTCCCATAACTCAATGGATAAATCTTTGAAGTTGACGGCTTCTCGTTGGTTAGGCGTGAATCCTTGTGAAACAAAAACGACTTTTGTCTGCGACCAGTCCACATCATTCCGTTTCAAGTTCCCTGCTTGTGTTTCATTATATTCCAGAATAAAATCAGCCTGATTTTGCAGCATTAGGCTTAGGTAAGTAAACCCTTGATCTATGACACTAGAGTTTCTTTCCCTTTTATATTCAATGATAACAAAGGCCTTCGATTGAGGATCAAAGGCAAGCGTATCAATACGGCGGTCTTTAATCGTAAATTCGGACTTTATCATTTCAAGTCCCATGATTTCGGACATATTAGTTTCAAACATACGTTGAATGTCTCTTTCCAATTTAAAAGGTTTTTCCTTTATTTCAGAAAAGACGCCTGAAGTATTATATTTGTAAAGTGCCATAATTTTATTTTGAATTGTTTATTGCTGTAAAGGTAAGAATTCTTTTGATATTACTATTTCATTCTTCACTACTTTCTTCTATTATACGTATTGTTATAGCATTAATCATATTGATTATAATTTTACCCGTATCTAATACTATGATACAATATTTAAAATCATAATAAAATGTGATTTAGGCTTTCTGCTTTGGGAAAATATATTTTTGCTGTAAAATCGCAATATAGTGTGAATATTGATAATCAAATAGACTCATTGCGGGATAGTATTTCGTTTGTGTATCCAATTGTTGAAGCATTTTCAATAGCTACATAAAAGGTGTCTCATTTTATGTGACACCCTATAAAAGAATCACCTATTTTTCTCCTCCTTCATCATCTTCCTCCACCTCTGAAACGCCCTCATTAAACTTTCTTCTTCCACTAACCCTACCATATTATAATGTTCGACAAAAGTTTCCATTGATTTTTTGAACATGATGCCGTGGCAGTATTTATTTTCCAGTAGAAATTCATAAAGTTCGGCCCTCATTTCTACTTCCATTGCTTTTTCAATGATAAGTGCACTGTTATGACCTATATAATTATATACATTTGGATTTTTACCGTTTCTGGGATGGGGGAGGGTGAAGGTAATATTTCCGGTTTCGTGCCATGAGGCGTTGGGAGGGTGGGGAATGGATAGCTGGTGGAGAAAGTGGTAGATGGGCTGGGTGTCGAGAAGATGGATCGCGGAAAGTGAGGAAGAAGAGCGGTCTGGAGGTACGTCGAGGTGATTTTTGTAGCGCATGTACATGTAAGCCGCTAGATAGGGCTTGATCTGAAAAGTAACTGTAACCATTGTTTTTAGATTTGATTTGTAAAATATTTATCAGTGGAGTACCGTGTTTGATATTGGTATCCGTTTTCTTTTGTTGAAAATTTTACTTAAAAAGAAAGGCCGGGAGAACGCTTTTGTAATGATTTGCTTTTCAGATAGTTACATAAGTGGGTTTTGGTTTTAAACCAACGGGTCGTTCCTTTTAAAGGAACGACCCGTTGCACACCGAGAAACACCTCGTTGGTTTTAATGCAACGAGGTGCTCCTTAAAATCAAGAGATAAAGCTAGAATAAATCTCTCGAAATTTTGAAATCATAAAATAACTTGTTTGTTTTTGATGTAAATAAATAGTACTGTTGTATATTTACTTGTTTTTATCTATATAAAGAAATATACAGAGTGTCATATATGAAGAAATTTTAGATGAAGTCTATTTAACATAGTTTAAATGAGCCTCTTTTATATTTCTGATTTTATTTTATGTTTGAGGGAGATTTAAAATATAATTATAATGTAACTGAAAAGTAGAATAGGAAGGAAATCCAAGTAAAATGGCTAATAGTAGCTCCATAAAACGAAAAAGCACTAAGTTCTATCAGAACTTAGTGCTTTTTTATATTCTATTCTTATTAAAATAAATATATAGTTCTTAAAATACAAATTATATCTCTTTTTCGGATTGTATTTATTAACAGTTCCGGTTTGGTATTATATAATGGAACAAAAGTATATATTCTTTTTGCAAAAAACAACGAAAAGACATATTTTTTTTATGGAATAGTCATCTAAATTGATTGAAAAAGTAAAATCAAGCAACATTTCTTTCCAGAATTACATATTTGATGTAAAAACACTACAAAAACAATGGATTATAATTAAGTTCTGATAGAACTTATCTAAGTGTAAAAAGTGAGTTTAAATGTTTTAGGGCTATTTAATAATTTAAAAAGAGATTTATGAAGAAAAAATTAGCGCTGCTATTTGGATACCTTTTTATAGGTATCGGGCTGATAACAGCTCAAACGCAGAAAGTCACGGGGACAGTGATTTCCGATGATGACAAACAACCTGTTGTAGGGGCTTCAATTGTTGTAAAAGGCACTAACTTAGGTACAATAACAGACATAGACGGGCATTTCACATTATTGAATGTGCCAAATTCAGCAAAAATATTGCAAATCTCTTATATCGGTATGAAAACGGAGTCGGTTTCTGTTCAGCCGACTGTTAGAGTTATCTTAAAGTCTGATACACAACTGATGGATGAAGTTGTTGTGGTAGGTTACGGATCAGCAAAGAAACTAGGGTCAGTAGTCGGTTCGGTAACAACGGTAAATAATAGCAAGATAGCCAATAGACCGGTTGCTAATGCCGGAGATGCATTACAAGGACAAGTTGCCGGTTTACAAGTATTTACTCCCAGTGGAGAACCAAGTGGAAGTGTTGTAATGCGATTGCGTGGAGTCAGCTCGATCAATTCAAATACAGAACCTCTCTTTATTCTCGACGGTTCACCTATATCATCCGGAGCATTTACAGCATTAAATCCGAACGACATCGAAAGCATGACTGTATTGAAAGATGCTTCCTCAACAGCTATATATGGTTCTCGTGCTGCTAACGGGGTAGTAATAATGACTAGCAAGAAAGGAAAAATGGGACAGAAAGCCCGTGTTAGTATCAATGCGCAATATGGCTGGTCGAGAATGACTGGGGATAACATAGAGATGATGAATACCGAACAATGGCTTAACCTGCAGGAAATGCTGGACCCGGGAAAAGCATACGATACTACATTTCAAAAACGGAAAAAGTTCTATATAGATAATGGTATATCTACAGATTGGGCAGATATTTTCTTCGGAGATGCAGCTCCTACACAACAATATGATGTAAATGTGGTCGGTGGTTCCGAAGGTATCAACTATTATATTTCATTTGGACATTATGATACAGAGGGAATTATGGACGATTCTTCATTGCGCCGTGAGACTTTGCGCAGTAATGTGGAAGTAAAGGTGACCGACTGGCTGAAAGCCGGGATTAACGTGAACCTTTCCTATCAGAAATATAACACGACAACTTTCGGAACGGAAGCTAATAGCGTTTATAATAAAGCGTATGCTGCCCGTATTTATCGTCCTGACCAAACAATAAACGAGATATTGACAGACGAAGAAGGCAACTTTACAGGCTATGGAAAACGATTGGACTATTTTGACGATATGGGATATTATAATCCGTATTACTTGGCAGAACTTCAACCGAATGACCGGAGTACGGTACGTATCAATGGCAATACCTTCTTTAATATAAACCCAATAAAAGGATTGAATATACGTACCTCGCAGGCAGTAGATGCCTTTGATTATCGTAACTCCCATAAAGCCTATCCGGAAGGCCCCTTTGAAGGGGCAGGGGTGGCGTCCGAGTCTTTCGAACGTTATTATTCATTTACTTTCACCAATACAGCGGAATATAAGTTCAGTCTGTCAGACAAGCATCTTTTTACCGTGTTGGCCGGTCAGGAGTCCATTATCACAAAGAATGAGAATTTCTCGGCAACTTCTAAAAAAATGGTAGACTCACGAATGATGCTGATGGCAGCTGGAGCAGAGTCAGAAGTGCCGATACATTCGATGTATGACAAGGTTTTCAATTCTTATTTCGGCACAATCAGTTATAGTTTCGCTGATCGCTATTATGTCGATTTGGCAGCACGGCGGGACGGTTCTTCTCTGTTTGCCAAAAACAACCAGTGGGCAAACTTTTATTCTTTGGGAGCCATGTGGGATATGAGAAAAGAGAATTTCCTGCAGAGCGTTTCATGGTTGAACAGTTTACAGTTGAAAGTGAGCTATGGAACAACTGGTAATTCCGGTATCAGCGCCTATAATGCGTTGGCATTGGTCGGCTCCGGTTTGCTGTATAACGGACAACCGGGTATTGCTCCTTCTACCGTCGGAAATGATAACCTGACATGGGAAAGCATGAAAACACTGAATGTAGGCATCAGTACAAGAGTGTTTGACCGCTTTTCTATAGAACTGGAATTTTATAACCGTCAGACGGACGATATGTTGATGGGTTATCCATTGTCATACACTACCGGACACGGAAGCAGTGTGGAAAATGTAGCAAGTATGCGTAATCGAGGTTTCGATATTACTCTGGGAGTGGATATTCTGAAAACGAGAGATTTCTCATGGAGTGTCTCCGGAAACCTGAATTATAATAAGAATGAAATAACTAAACTGTTTAACGGATTGGATGAATATACCTTGCCCGATACTGGTTTAAAAATGAAGGTCGGCAAACCTTGGGGAGAATATTACTATGTGAAATGGGCAGGAGTCGATCCGCGTGACGGATATAATATGTGGTACGACAAAAATGGAAATCTGACGAAGAGTTACTCCGAAGAAGATGCAGTTTTTGTCGGCAAACAACGCTATGCACCATGGTCCGGTGGCTTTGGCACCCAGTTCGGATGGAAAGGGATTTCTGTTAGTGCCGACTTCTCTTTTATGCTAGGCCAGTATATGTTGAATAATGAGCGCTTTTTTACAGAGAATCCCACTTTTGCAGGTTCGGACAATCAAACTGTAGAAATGCTTACCATGTGGCAGAAGCCGGGAGATATAACCAGAATTGCCACTCCCGACTCCCCGATGCAGTTTGATACGCATTTACTGGAAAATGCTTCATTTATGCGTATGAAAAACCTGACTGTCGGGTACACCCTTCCGGCCAAACTGATTCAGAAAACAGGAGTAATCAGTAACGCCAGAATCTACTTTGTAGGACGTAATTTACTCACAGTGACTAAATATAAAGGATATGACCCGGAAGTAGACAGTAATATCCAATTGGGTAACTATCCCAATACGAAACAATATTCTTTCGGAGTCGAACTAACTTTCTAAAAACATAAAGAATGGTGAATATGAAGAAAATATCTATGATAGCATTGACTATACTGACACTTGGGGTGACTTCTTGTGATATGGATAAAATGCCATACGATGCTGTTCCTACAGAAGAAGCGTTAACGACCATAGTCGGTTTTGAAGAAGCACGTGCCGGTATCTATTCCGTATATTTAGGACTGACAGGAGGAAGCTATGTATTAGCTCCGGAAGTTCAGGCAGATGCCTTTAATGCAGTGGCGGATTTCTCTAATAAATATGGTGAGTTGCACCGTTGGACTTTCGAGAGCACCAACTCTACCGTAGAAACAATCTGGTCGAACTACTATGCCGCTATCGGACGTGTCAACTTCTTTATTGACGGGGTCGGTAAGATCGATGAGAATCCGGAAATCGAATTGACTGAAACCCAGAGACAACAGATCAATGTGTATGAGGGGGAAGCGTATTTTACAAGAGCATACTGCTACTTTTATCTAGCTACTTTATTTTGCCGCGATTACGATGTAGCTACCGCAGCAAGTACTCCGGGACTGCCGCTTCAGGTAAAATATGAGCCTAAACTTTCTGCTACCCAATATCCGGGACGATCTTCATTGGAAGATACTTACAAACAGATATTGGAGGACCTCGAAGAAGCCGAAGAACGTATAGAGACTGCAAAAAATGGCATTGCTGATTATGACAGGTATATTAATGGTGCATACGTGACAGTCAACACGGCTCCCAAGAATTGTGGGAATTATATCACGGTAGATGTAGTGACTGCCTTGAAAGCGCGTGTTGCCCTGCAAATGGACGACTATGAAAATGCAGCCAAATATGCAGGTGACCTGGTTAATTCGAACAGATATCCATTATCGAACACAGCAACAGATTTTGAAAGCGTATGGAAGAATGACAAGGGAACGGAAACCATCTGGCAGATTGCCATGACTAGTGCCGACGATGCCGGTGTACCTCTGGGGACTATTTTCATTGGTTATCCGACTACAAAGAAGGATTATATTCCTACACAAACACTGATTGACTTATACAATGAAAAAGATATCCGGCTAAAGACTTATTTCGGAAAATATCACTTAACCGTATCGTCAGGTAATGCGGCAGACATCTATTTCTTTAATAAATATCCGGGCAATGAATATTACAATGCATTAGGAAGCGAAACACGCTATTTGAATCAGCCGAAACCATTCCGAATTGCTGAAATGTATCTGATTGCCACTGAAGCTAATGCAAAGATTGGAACGGCAGCTGCAGTGAAAAAGGGTAATGACGCTTTGAATGCATTAAAAAAAGCGCGAATCGAGGGATGGACTGATGCAACCTACGATCAGGAAGCTTTATTAAATGAAATCATGAACGAACGGGAACGTGAGCTTGTAGGTGAGGGATACCGGTTGATGGACCTGAAGCGTTGGGGGAAAGGTGTGAAGCGTGGAAAACCGCAAAGCAAAGGACTGGTGCTTTTCCCGGGACAAGCAAGTACTGACGGACTGGATAAACTTATGGATGACCAGCGGATGCTTTGGCCTATTCCTAAAACAGAAATGGATGCCAACCCTCAATTGGCAGGTCAGCAAAATCCGGGATATTAATCAATGAATAACGTAAATTATCAAACACTTGAGTAAAATGAACTATCTGAAAATATACACCCTTCTTCTATGTGCCGTTCTGATCGCCGCCTGTTCGGACGATGAGGAACAGTTTAATTCCGGAGCGGCTACGGTAAACTTGCAGGAAACTGCAATGACGGTGAAAGAATCTGCCGGTTTGTGTACTGTGCCTGTTGTTGTGACGGGCGAACATACCGGAACTATCCGTGTGACGTTCGAATTAAAAGATCATAATGCCAAAGAGGATGAAAACTATATTGTCACAACCAAAACGTTACTTATTCCTGCCGGGCAGGAAACAATGAATTTTGAGTTTAAGACCGTTGATGACAAGCTTGTTAATGACGACCGTTCTTTTGATGTTGAAATTGCTGATGTGAAAGGGGCGTCTATTGGTGAGAACAAGCGACTGACAGTGACTATCAAAGACAATGATTCAAGCTTTTATGAAACGCTTTCAGGAACTTGGATATTTACCGGAACGGCTTCTGCCACCAATGTTTCCAATGTGCCAGTGGGATTCTCCGTTAGAATAAATACAGCGGAAGAAGGCACGGAGGCATACGAACACTATCTGGTCTGTTCGAATAAGAATGGATTTGATCCGGATAATGATATTGAATGGGAATTTAGTTGGCGGTTGTATTATGAATATGATTCGGAGGCGCAGAAAACCTACCTGTCCATTGTGCCGGGTGAAGATGTCGCTTCTTATGGCCCGTATACTATTCGTTTCAGGAGACTGGCTTTGGACGGAAGTACTTCTGACGTATATCGCGGAGAATATGATGTTGAAACTAAAACTGTCACTTTCGAGAATGCCAATTTGATAGGCGATATGTATAAGGACGGCTTGATACAAATACAGAAATTCAGGCTATTTGGCTGTAAGATGGAACACATCAGATAAAACAAGATTATTAACATAACAAATAAAAGAACTTATGAGAGCATTAATTGTCTGCATTACGCTGTTGTTCGCTTTTCTAACTTGTACCATGGCACAAATACCATCAGTCAAGGTTGAAAATACGAAAGGAGCACAGGTAAATACCTCCTCCCTGGTTAATCACAAAACACCTATGATTATTTCTTTTTGGGCAACAACCTGTAAACCATGTATTCGTGAATTGGACGCTATAAATGAACAATTGCCCGATTGGTTGGAAGAAGCCAATTTCCGTGTAGTAGCTGTTTCGACAGATGACAGCCGTTCTACTGCTAAAGCGCGTGCATTGGCAGAGGGACATGGATGGGATGATTTTATCATGTTGTACGATAAAAATCAGGAATTCATGCGAGCTATGAATGTAAGCCTGACTCCACAGGTATATGTAGTGGATGCCGATGGGAAGATTGTCTATTCACACACCGGGTACGCGCCGGGAAGTGAGCTGGAACTACTGAAAGCGATAAAAAAACTACAGAAATAGAAACTGTTATTATTCATAGATAAACGCAATGACATGACTAGAATAAGAATTCAGGTGTTGGCTTTAGTAGCGTTATCGTCTACTCTAACCTATGCGCAGCAAGATAACAAAAAAGGTTATCTGACAGGGAGCTTTGAAACGAATACGATTTACTACAAGGATGATAGTAAGACAAAAGCAGAATCTCCGGAAGATCATTTCGGTTCGAACAATTATCTGAAACTGGATTACTATCAAGGTAAGTTTGCCGTAGGTGTACAGTTGGAAGCCTATGAACCGGTACTGGTGGGATACCCGACAGAATTGGAGAAAGCAAAACTAACCAACTATTACGTATCTTGGGCCGACAAGGATTTTTCCGTAACAGCGGGTACATTTTATGAGCAGTTTGGGAGTGGACTGCTATTCCGTAGTTGGGAGGACCGTATGCTTGGTTTGAATAATGCGGTGATGGGAGCACGTTTTACCTACAATTACAAGAATATTGTAAGGTTGAAGGCCATTTGGGGAACTCCACGTTTTGGAATGGACTTTTCCGACACACAAGTACGTGGCGTAGATGTAAGCTTCTCCTTATCTGAAATGCTTAGTTGGCAAAATACATCCTTGAGTATCGAAGGAGGGGCATTGAACCGGTATGAGAAAATCAATATCGACCTCGAAGAAGAAGGGGGAAAACCTTATTCGAATGGCTTCTCGGGACGGGTAAATTTTGAACGCTCCGGATTTACAGCGAAAGGTGAATATGTGGACGGTGGCAATAAATATTATAATTTCATCCATGATGACAAACTTTATGCGAGGAAACGTGCCAATGCGCAATTGCTGGAGCTGGGATATAGCGGCAATGGGTTGGGGGTAAATCTGACCGGGCGCCGTTTGGAATGGATGAATAGTGAGATTATTGCCGGTAATGGTTCGACTTCGAATCTGTTGAATTATGTCCCGGCTATGAGTACGCAATATACCTATATGTTGACCAACTTGCATCCTCATACTCCACAAATAGGAGATGTGACAAATGCAGTTAGCGGTGAGATGGGCGGACAATTGGATGTCTTTTATCATTTCAAAAGAGGAACGGTCATTGGAGGTAAACGCGGTTTGAAATTACATGCTAACTTTTCTACCTATTATGCTTTAGAAAAAGAAGGAACAGCCCAGATAGGTAACTTGGCATTTCGTGACTTTAGTGTTGATGTGGAAAAGCAATGGACAAAGTCATTCAAAATGAACTTGCTTTATTCTATGCAAGAATATAGCCCTTCGTACGGAGCGAATAAAACGACTAATCTGTCGAATATTTTTGTAGCAGATTTACAATATAAGTTCACGCCTTCTTTTTCAACTCGCATGGAGTTGCAATACCTAACTACAAAAGAAGATCAGAAGGACTGGATGGCAGCTCTGTTGGAGATAAATTTTGCTCCGGCATGGAGCATTTACGGAAGTGATATGTATAATCACGGCAAGGATAAAATCCATTATTACAATGTGGGAGCCAGTTATGCCAAGTCACGTACGCGTATAGCCTTGAGTTATGGTCGTAACAAGGAAGGGTACGTCTGCTCTGGTGGAGTTTGCCGGACGATTCCTAAATATACAGGTGCTAACCTGACTATAACTACTTCATTTTGAGTTCATCGAAACATTTATTAATTAGAATATAGAATATGAGAAAATTTACAATGTTTTTTATGTCAAGTCTGATATGCTTGTGCGGATGTTTTACAGCGTGCAGCGGTAATTCTGACGACAATGGTGAAGAGCCGGATAACGGCGAAGTGACAGGACCTATTACTTTGACTGTGGATAAAGCCAAGATTGAAGCCAATGGAACAGATGTGGCGACTTTTACGGTGACTGATGCCAATGGAAAAGTACTGACGACTTCCGAATATATGAAGAATGTATATTTTGAAGATGTAACTACCGGTGATTATTTGGAGAGACGGACCAATACGTTCTCGGCAGTAGAGAACGGGACACATAAGTTTAAGGCATATTACCTGGACTGGGAGTCGGATGAAGTTTCCGTAACCGCACAGAATCGTAAGAATTATGAACTTTTCTATCGTAAAGTAGGTGTCTTCAAAATGACGGGAACTTGGTGTACTTATTGTCCGGCCATGACTTCGGCATTAAAGAAAGTGGAAGAACTGATGCCGGGACGTATGGTAAAAATGGCTTTTCATTCTTCCAGCAGTTCCGCCACTGACCCGTTCCATTTGTCACAGACAAGCACAATCATGGGCCGTTTTGGAGCGTCCGGTTTTCCTACCTGTATCTATGATTTGAAAGTCATGTCGATAGACAGGAACGTGAGTGCTATCAAACAGACTTTACAAAGTCAAATCCGACAATATCCGGCAACCTGTGGAATTAAGGTAAATACATCTTATAATTCTTCTATGGGTGAGATTACGGTGGATGCCGCACTGAAGTCGAGCTTGGGAGGAGAATATGACCTTGTTTATGTCTTGGTGACTGATGGCTTAACAGCATCCGGAGGAAATGAGACCTCGTACGATTATACAGTAAGAGCTATTTCCAACAATTACCTGTCGATGTCAACCGACGGACGGTTTACTGTGAGTGCAAACGAGGAGCACACTGCCGCAACTTTCAGCATTTCTAATGCAAAGAACCTGAATCCTGCCACATCGCGTGTAGTGGTTTATGCATTGCGTAAAGTGGATGACGCGTATATGGTGGATAATATAACCGAATGTTCTATCAATGGTAGCATAGACTATCTCTATAATGATTGAGGCTTATGAAAAAAATATACTCGACAATTCTACCAATTGTAATGATCCTTTGTTTAGCAATGCTGTCATCCTGTTCCGGCAATTCGGACGAAACGGAGAATGGAGGGACGGATGACGGCATTTTGCGTATTACAGCTGATAAGACGGCTATACAGGCAGATGGAGTAGAAAAAGTGACCTTCACGGTCAAACTGGGTACAAAAGATGTAAGTGAAGAAAGCACAATGAACCTGATTTTGGTAAAGGAATCGGGAGAGGAAAACCTGGATTATGGTGTTCGTGCTTTCAGCACTTCAGTGCCGGGTACGTATGTCTTTAAAGCCCGCTATTATGAAGGAAAAGCAATGGTCAGTGAAAATGAAGTGACCGTTCAGGTTGCTCCCGTATCAGGAGGAACCAGCTATTATCATAAATTACTGGGGATGCAGTTTACTTCTATCGGGTGCCAGGCCTGTCCGGCGCTTAGCACTACATTGAAAGCAATTCAGACTGAACAACCGGGGCGATTGGCTATCGCTTCTTTCCACATGGATTTCGGAGGAATGACGGATCCCATGAGTACAGCAGCTACCAATAATTACCGGACTAATATTCTCGGTAATTTCTCGGGACTGCCTCGTTTCTTTTACAATCTGCGTAAGGGTACTAAAGAAATGATCAGTATCAAGAGCCAGATTGAAGAAGAGCTTCAGAAAGAATTAAGTAACTATCCGGCTTCTTGTGGGGTAGCTGTTGAGTCTGTGTATAATGCTTATGACCGTACAGTGAAGATTACTGGCAAATTAACTTCCAACGTAACAAACACTTATCGTTGTTTGATTTATCTGGTAGAGGATGGAATCAAATACTTTCAAACGAATGGCGCGAATGATTATACGCATAATAATGTGGTACGTGCAGTGGTGTCCACATCGTTGAACGGCGACCGTTTTAATGGGGAAGTAAATGCGGGAGTGGAATCTACCATGAAACGATCTTATCAATTGGAACCAGGATGGAATGTGGATAATATGCGTGTGATAGTGTCGATGCTGACAACTTTGGATGGAGGAAAGACTTATACGTGTAACAATGTAAATGAGTGTAAACTTGGAGAATCAGCAGATTACTTGTATAACGAATAAAGAAGAGTTATGTGTATAAATGTCTATAAAATAATATTGCTGGTCTGTATGTGCTGTGTGGGAATATGCTGGATTTCCTGTTCAGGCAATTCCGATGATTCGGAGCAGACGGAAGTGATTTTGAGCGTCGATAAAAATACGTTGACTGCGGACGGAAAGGATATTATAACCTTTACGGTAATGCATGCGGGAATAGATGTAACTGCTGATGCAATCATCCGTTCCGTGATGGACGGACAAACTTTGGATGGAAATACCTTTTCTACTTCTAAAGCCGGAACCTACGCTTTTGAAGCATCTTATGGCAAATATGTATCCAAATTGATAACAGTAGTTGCAAAAAGTACATCAGGTACAGTATCCAATTTTGTGAGACGCATCTGCGCAATGGAGTTCACCGGAACATGGTGCGCCATGTGTCCGGCAGGAATGACCCGCCTGAATTATCTGATAAGTTCGAGTTACGAGGGAATTGTTTATCTGATGTCATTTCATGTTGATGGGACAAGTGCCGATCCAATGACAATTGAACAGTCATCGATTCTTTCCAGAAAGTTTGCTATCTCCGGTTATCCTTCATGTGTGGTTGATATGCGTGGGACAATGGGGCTATCTGAAAACTATAGTGTCATGCGGGCTATATTTAATGAGTCTTTGGAGAAATACCCTGCTCATTGCGGAGTAGCTATCAGTTCTGTTTATAATGAGGTTGATTCCGAAGCTAAAGTTACTGTGAAAGTGACTTCGGAGAAAACGGCTGATTACCGCCTGGTATTGTATGTTGTTGAAAATGGATTGAAGTATCAGCAGAATGACGGAGGCAACTATCGGGACTATACACATAATCATGTAGTCCGCAAATTACTTTCTGCTTCTGTAGAAGGTGACAAACTGGGACAAATTGCAGAAGATAAGGAAGAAGTTAAGGAGTATACTGTGGCATTAGACGATACATGGAAAGCAGAGAATCTTTCTTTTTATGCATTAGTAATGGATGAAAACGGTTATGTAAACAATTTGGCTGTTTGCGAAGCAATAAACGGCAATGCCGATTATGAATATGTAAATGATTAATCACATTTATCACTTAGAATTATGAAGAAGAAATTATTAAACTTATTACTTTTGTTAGGGCTGGTGTTGGTTATAAGCTCTATGGTGCTATCGTGTTCGGATAAGGATGAACCGGTTGAGGAACCTGACGTGCCGGTGAACCCCGATGTTCCGCTTCCTCCTGTACCGACTCCTATCAGATGGGTGGAAAACGAAGTGGATGGTGGTGAACGTGGGGTAGGCATCAAAGTGACCAGCAAAACTACCAACAACTTTGTGTTTGAATGTACCCCGGGAGATAAAGTGCAATCTTATCGTTTGGATGTTTATCCTTTATGTCGTATGTATAACTACTTATTTGAAAGTGGCGGTTCAGGTGCAAGTGAAGAAGAAATCGAAGATTTGATTTTGGAAGCTCTCTATAATTCGGAGGGTGCCGGTGCTTATACTTTCAATAGGAAAACATTAGGAGATAGTTACCCGAATACAGAATTTGACTGGGTAAATTCCAAATATGCTCAATCAGAGATTGTGCCGGGAGCAGAATATCTGATTATAACGGTAGGGTGTAATGATGAAGGCGGACAAAATCCGGCTGATATGAAAATCTGTTATCTTAAAACTCCTTCAGGAGATGTGACAGGCCATCCTCGTGTTGAAATAGATGTTACAGCAAGTTATCAGGCTGCTGCCATTCAATATGTCCCCAATGAGGATTGCAAGTATTTCTATCAGTTCTGTGGAGACTCCGAACCTATCAATGCGTTTATCGAAGCCTATGGACAAAATATGTATATCGATTTTATGAGACACTGGACACAGACATCAGAAGATGCACAGGTACCTGAAGAAGAATTATTATATATAGTTGATTTTGGGTATAATGCCGATTCGGAAAGAAAATTTACAGCTACTACTATCGGACTGGATGAGAATAAGAATAAAGGAGATTATGTACGACAGGATTTCCAATTGAAAGAAATTCCTGATGGTGCCAAAGAAGCGAAATGCGATCTGAAGATCACGAAGACGGGTGCTTCTATTGTTAACATGGATGTGGAAATGAAAGAAACTTGTTATGCCATGTTTTATCGTATATTCAGCGCTGCTGACTGGGCACCTTATGAAAATGCCGATGAAGCAACAATGACGGCACTTGCACAAGCTTTAGATCAAGAAGGATGGGGGATTAAGAATATAAACTTCAGCCAGAAAGGATCGTATGCAACTACAGATTACCAACATGCTCTTGATCCGAATGGTTCTTATGTTGTTGCTTATGTGGGGCGTAATGGATATGGACAATTATCAGAAGTGAAGACGGAAACTTTTTCTACCAAAGCACGAGTAATGGATAATCCGGGAGCATCTAAAGCTACGATAGATATTACCATTTCCGATCCGGGACGGACAAGCCTGAAATTAACCTATACTTATAATCAGGAAGCGGCAGTATATTATCACCAATACATTATGACACCGGATTTACTTGAAGAAGGTAATAAGGCTGAACTGATTAAATATCTGATGTCAGAAAATTCAAATATATGGGCTGCGAATGCGAATGGAGGAGTAGAAAATTTTAAATGGACCGGTTTGGATCCAGGAACGGAATATACATTCGCTTATATGGCAGAAGACTGGGATGGCGTATTGACAGATGTGAAGATTGTGAAAGCGACGACTGAAGCTATTATAGCAGGTCCGAATCCAACGATGCAACTGAATGCCTACATGAGTGATTTGGGCAACTTTACAGTTCAGTATTCTATTGTGAAGGATGTTGCCAAACTATATTATACCATTACAGAAGATAACTATTCCGCAAGTGGTGATTATACTTATCAGGAATGTATGGATGTATGGAAAGAGCGTTGTCTGGATTATGGTTTATCAGGTGTCAACTCAACTACTCAATCGTATGATAAGACAAGTGAAGCCAAACGACTGGTTGCTTTATGTGTGCCTATTGGTGCCGATGCTGATGGAAATGAAGTAATTGGCGACCTTTATACAGTATTCTATGATAAAGAAAAAGGTATTATTACTGATCCTTCCGTATTATTCCCCGATGCTCCGAAATTGAAAAAAGGAATAAAGGGAATAGCGAAACCTCAAGTAGTGAAGAAAGATAACCGGGTTCCTGCAAAATTGATTGTTAATGAACAAGTGAAAGTGAATACTCCGGGAGTCATGAGAAGTGAAAGTGTTATTTATCTTGATTTGAAGAAATTAGGTAAACATCCTCACTCCAAATAAACATCGGCAAAACTAATTTACCGCACGATAGTGTGTAAATCTATCGTGCGGTTTTTCTCTAATCATTAAACTTTTTATGGGTATGAGAAGAAATCAATTTTTAGGTGGCATAGGAAAATGTATGTGTTTCCTAGTTGTATGTGTTATGACATTTTCGTCATGCTATAATGACGATGATTTGAAGAATTCGATTTCCGGTTTGGAAGATCGCATGGATAAGTTAGAAGCTTCTTTGCAAAGTGTGCAAACTGATATTTCGACATTGAAGACGCTGACTGATGCTTTATCTCAAAATAAATCAATCGCTTCTGTATTGGAGAATGAAGACGGAAGTTATACAATTAAGTTTTCAGATCAGACAGAAGTAACTATCCGTAATGGTGAAAACGGAGAAGATGCTCCGCAAATAACTGTGATAAAAAACGAAGAAGATGGCGTTTATTATTGGGGAATAACCAGTACAGACGGCAAGAAGACATTCCTGAAAGATGGAGAAGGGAATATGATGCCCGTGACGGCTGCTGCTCCTAAAATTCGCATTAATACGAATACAAAAGAGTGGGAGATTTCGACAGACGGTGGAAAGACTTGGGAACCTACGGGTGTGTATGCATCCGGCGAAGGGACGGGGGATACCTCTCTTTTCAGTGGAGTAAGTCAGGATGATGATTATGCATATTTCACTCTGAAAGATGGCACAATATTAAAGTTGTCGAAATCTAAGGAATTGAAATGTGAAATATTATCGGGAAAACAATATTTTGCAAACGGTGAGGAGAAACTGATTTCGGTTGAAATGAGTGGTATTTCTAAGTATACCGTAACAAAGCCTGACGGTTGGAAAGCTTCATTGACAGGAAAGGGATTGACTATTATTGCTCCTGTTGCAGAGAATCAGTATGCAGAAACGGGGGGCAAAGTGGCAATAATGGCTGTTGCGTCTAATGGGCAAAGCATAATCTCGGAGATTCCGGTGATAATAGGTGAGGCTCCTGTTACTATATCTGTTGAAGGTCAAACGATTTCTACTACTTTGACGAATGGTGTAGAAATGTATTATTTGGGAGTGCTGGAAATTAATGAATATAGTGCAGAGGCCGTAGCTGAATTAGTGAACGGATATGCTGCCCGTATGTACATGAAGACAGCAGCTCTTGATAAAGTTCCATTGGCAGAACTGATAGGTAAGGATCCTGAAGCCGGAAAGACATATATGATTTGGGCAGTACCTCCATCTGAAGCTGGTAGTGAATATTTGCCTGATGACGTGATTGCCAGCGTGATTAAGACTGCTGCAACAGTAGAACTGAAGGTTTCGGATATAACGTTTGAAGGTGCAACGGTTTCTGCAATCAGAAAGGGTTGCGACGTTTATTATACAGGGATTTTAGATAAGCCGAATTATTCACCTGAAAGAGTGATTGAAGATCTGGCTTATGGGGGAGGAACCAAACAATATTCGGATTATAACGGACCGTTGGAAGGTAAGGTGTTAGATTTTCTTCCAAAGGTAATACCTGGAACAACGTATGTACTTTGGGCTATTCCTTATAAAGAAGAAAAAGGGTATAAAACAGAAGAACTGGTAGCTGTGGAGATTCCTGTGCCTGCGTTGACGTATGATGGGACAGCGACGATAAATATTAGTAGTGTTGTTACTACGGTTTCAAGTGTAAGTGCAACTATTACTCCCGGAACTGACTGTTATAAGTTCTATTATTCTTATATGAAGGAGCAAACTCTGGCAAATTATGGTACCGACAAGGAAGTTATTTCCTATCTTATTAAAAATGGAGATTCTTCCAAAGAGGTAGAAAACTTTGAAAGAGCCTCTTTAGAACCGGGAACAAAAGGCTTTTTTATTGCAGTAGCATTAAATGAGAAAGGGCAGCTCGGGTCATTAGTCAAAGTACAGGCTGATTCCAAAGAAATATCTTATAATTCATCAATTTCGGTAGATGTGTCAATAGAGGCAGGAACTGTGTCTACGACTTTAACGTTGACCCCGACTGGAAATCCGGAAAAGTTCCGTTATGTTCACATGAAATTGAGTGATTTCAAAAGCTATCCGTATTGGGGAAATGAAGAAATGGTAAAACAAGCATTAATTATGAATGATAATGTTACTGAAATTGTTGCTGCTGAACTGAAAAATCATCAACTGGTGATCGAGGACATAGCATTTAATTCGGAATATGTATTGTTCATGATAGCAGTTGATACTGATGGTAACCCTTCTTCAACCATAACAAAGAAGGAATACACCAGTGCGAAGCCTACTTACGTGCGAAAAGACAGAGACCCGGATTTATGGAATGCCAGTGTGCCGGAAGTGACGATTGACAAGATAGAAAAGGATAAGTTCTATACCGTTTCTTACACTGTGAAACCTAAGGCTGCCTGCAAAGTATTTTATGTATTTGCCGGACCGGCAGATTATCTGACTGGTATGTATGATGAACAAATCAGGTATGTAATGAAAAACGGAGTAAAACAAACAACTACTTATTCAGGAAGTGTTTATGGAACATTACCTACTAATATCAATGTAACCTGGATGGACGAAGAAGGACGTTTTTATGAGGTTTCTAAAACCGTAGTAGAAGCTCCGGCACAATAATCTTTTTAATTTTTCTAATTTAATAATAATGATAGATGAAAAACTTATTTAATAGCTTTTATAGTATAGTATTGCTTGCCTTGTGTCTGATTGCTTTCAGTAATTGTTCGGATAGCGACGACGGGGGAGATATCGGTGATACTGATAATGGAATCACTGCGATTGGTACTGAAACGGAAAAGACGGTTTCTATTTATGGAGAGACTGTTGAAATTTCGTTTACGGCTTCTGGAAAATGGACTCCTTCTCTACAATATTCTACAGGAGCAGATTGGGCTACTATAACTAATACCAGTGGTAATTCTGCTGCCGGTAAAGGGGGATTAAAGGTGAAAATTAATAAAAACGAATCCGGAAAAGAACGAATATTGACTGTGGTTGTACAAGTGGAAGGATATAAAGCTCCTGTTACAGTATGTACTATCACACAAGGAGGAGGATCCGGAGCGGCAGTAGACCTAGCTCTTAATGAGTATATGGATAAATATTTGAAGGAACATTATCTCTTTAAAGAAGAATATAATACATTAGATGTAGATTATGCATCGGTTTCTTATGATAATTTTCTGTCAACTTATCTTTTACCAATGAAAACCAATAAAGAGGATGGCGGAACTTATCGTGCATTTTCAGTCAATGCAGGCAAGCGTTATATCTATTCTTATATTATGGAAACAGGTTCCAGTAGAACTCGTGCAAATACTCGTGCAACAAGTGTTGTAGGATCGGGACTTGGAACGTTTTTCTCTTCTTACATGCCGGATAAAACAACTATTGGATTAGCCATTGGATATGTATATCTAGAATCTCCTGCTCAAAAAGCCGGATTGAGACGGGGGGATGTAATTGTTGCTGTAAATGGTACGACTTTGAATAAGAGTAATTACCAGCAATATATGAGCACTTTGTTTTATGCAGGTGGAGGTGAAACTTTTAAGATCGGCTATAGGCGTAAAATCTTTGATGAAAACCGGGGCGACTATGATTTGGTGGATGGAACTACTACATTAACCACTGGTAGTTATAATAATAGTCCTATCTTGAACTCAATGTTTATCAAAGACAAAAAAGAGAATAAATTCAATATCGGTTATTTAGTTTATCTAGGTTTTGATTTGAATTTTGAGGAAGACTTGAAATATGTAATTCAACAGTTCAAGGCTGAAGGCATCACAGATTTGATTTTGGATTTACGTTTTAACAATGGAGGTTCTGTTGAATTAGCTCGTTATTTAGCCGCTTCTATCGCTGGTACATCACATCGTTCGGATGTATTTATGAGAATGCAACGTAATTCCGGTGCAGATGAATATATCCGTTTTGGAGATGGTGATGATCTAAATCTTAAATCTGTAAGAATCATCTGTTCGGAAGAAACGGCTTCCGCTAGTGAATTGATAATTAGCGGATTAAGAGGCATAGATTTTCCTGTGAAATTATTTGGTAGCCGTACGGAAGGAAAGAACGTAGGAATGGAAGTGCAAGAATATAAATATGGAAATAAATATTATGAATTTGCTCCAATTACTTTCCGTTCTTTCAATGCAAAAGACTGGGGAGATTATGCTGACGGTATTGACCCGGATGTCATGTTGAATAATCAAAACTCAAGCTATGAAGATGATATTGATAATGTATTCCCTTATGCTTTCGGAGATTGGGACAATTTTGATTTTAATTATCCATTGTATTGGGCACTATGCGATGTTCAAGGGGTGGATCCGACTACAGGAGAACCTGTTAAACGTAGTGGAAGAGCAGGTTTGACACGTTCTTCAAAAGATGAAATCATCAGAGTACCATCTGTACCTTTGAAACGCCCTGCGGGAACTTTTGGCTCGCTCATTTACAACAAGCCGGAAGTAGAAAACTTATATTAGTAAGACTAAATCTCTTGTGAAATAAATTTTCTCTTAAGTTAAAGGGGATGCTTCTCGATAAGGTGTTAGTGAGAGCATCCCCATTTTGCTTCATAAATGTATTGAGAATGAATATACTTAAACAAATATATGAGATATATGAATATCTGTTTTATCGAACATATATATGGCAGCTTAGATTGTGGGGAGAAAAGCGGTCGCCAGAAGTAGCAGGGTTATTACTACCGACCTCATTGTTTACTTTTGTTTTTGTTGGCCCAATAGTTGGAGTATTACATTCATTGGAAGTACAAAACAATGAAGAGTTAGGTATACTTTTGGCTGTTATATTCACTTTTGCTGCTCATAGATTATTTGTTAGCGATGGACGATATTTGTCTATTGCTGATAAATATCGTAATGAAACTAAAGAAAAACAACGACAACGTATGAAACAAGTTTGGATTTTTTTAGCAATAAATCTTATTTGGGTAATATTCTGTATCTTCTTATTCATCAAAGTGATACCCCCGCCATCAAATGCAGATACTTCTAATAAGAATCCTTCTCCAGAATATATAGAGATGCTGAAAGATATAAGGGACCAACGACCACAATAGAATATGAACAGTGAAATAAATTTGTTGTATAATAGATTATAATTTAGAACTTAGAAAAATGAGAATTATTTTATTTTTATTATTGAGTTGGTACACAATCGGGAATATACAAGCACAAATCAAAGAGCCTGTAAAGTTCAAAAATGAGTTGAAAATGACATCTGAAACGGAAGCGGAAATCGTGTTTACTGCTTCGATAGAGAAAGGATGGCATGTGTATTCGACCGGGCTAGGGGATGATGGGCCTATTTCCGCTACTTTCAACATCAATGCGAGTAATCATGTAGAAACAATGGGTAAATTGCAACCTGTTGGAAAAGAAATCAGCATCTATGATAAGATGTTCGAGATGAATGTGCGCTATTTTGAAGATACGGTACAGTTTATCCAAAAAGTGAAATTTACAGGAAATGATTACTTTATGGATGGGTTTCTGGAGTTTGGAGCTTGTAACGATGAGAGCTGTTTACCTCCGACTCAAATTCCTTTTAAATATGGGAAAAAAGCAGAAGCAGATTTAATAGTTGCAAAAGGGAAAGAAGAGGCTCCGGTAAATGTGGTAGAGAAGCAATCGGAAAGTGATCTTTGGAAACCGGTAATCAATGAATTGCAAGTGTTAGGTGAAGAACATTCTCAAGAGGATAAATCTTGGTTGTATGTCTTTGTCACTGGATTTCTTGGCGGATTATTGGCTTTGTTCACTCCCTGCGTATGGCCGATTATTCCTATGACTGTGAGTTTTTTCCTGAAAAGAAACAAGGATAAGAAGAAAGGGATTCGGGATGCATGGACTTATGGTGCTTCAATTGTCGTGATTTATGTAACACTGGGATTAGCAATTACTTTAATATTTGGTGCCAGTGCATTGAACGCTTTATCAACAAATGCCGTATTCAACATCCTTTTCTTCCTGATGTTGGTTGTTTTTGCAGCTTCTTTCTTTGGGGCATTTGAACTTACTTTACCTTCTAAATGGAGCAATGCAGTGGACAGCAAAGCGGAAGCGACGAGTGGCCTATTAAGTATTTTTTTGATGGCGTTTACGTTATCTCTGGTGTCTTTCTCTTGCACAGGGCCGATTATCGGCTTTCTGCTCGTACAGGTTTCTACGACAGGTAGCGTGATTGCTCCTGCTATCGGAATGTTAGGCTTTGCCATCGCTTTGGCTTTACCATTCACACTGTTTGCTCTTTTTCCTTCGTGGCTGAAATCAATGCCTAAGTCAGGAGGGTGGATGAATGTAATTAAAGTGACATTGGGCTTTCTGGAACTGGCTTTTGCTTTGAAATTTTTGTCGGTTGCGGACTTAGCCTATGGTTGGAGAATCTTGGATAGGGAAACCTTCCTTGCGTTATGGATTGTGATTTTCGGACTAATGGGGTTATATCTGTTGGAAAAGATCAAGTTTCCGCATGACGGTGATGAAAACAGGGTAGGCGTGGGGCGCTTCTTTCTTGCGCTTGTTTCTTTAGCATTTGCTGTATATATGATTCCCGGACTTTGGGGGGCACCTTTGAAAGCTGTCAGTGCATTTGCTCCTCCTGTGATGACACAGGACTTTAATTTATATTCGAATGAGGTCCACCCCAAATTCAAGGATTATGAAATAGGTATGGAGTATGCACGACAACAGGGAATGCCTGTGATGATCGATTTTACCGGATATGGTTGTGTGAATTGTCGTAAGATGGAGACGGCTGTATGGACAGATAGTAAAGTGGGTGGTATCATCAATGATGAGTATGTACTTATCTCTTTGTATGTGGATGATAAAACTCCATTGAATGAGCCTATAAATGTTGTGGAGAATGGAACGGAACGCACTTTACGAACAGTAGGCGATAAATGGAGCTATCTGCAACGGGTGAAGTTTGGAGCAAATGCCCAACCTTTTTATGTATTGCTGGATAATGATGGTAATCCGTTGAATAAGTCGTATGCATATAATGAAGATATTCCAAAATATATGGAGTTCCTGCAGGAAGGGCTGGAGCGATATGTGAAATGATGGATATTAGACATTCAGCTTGTATGTTTTGGCTTATAGCTAAAGTTTGGAATGAGAAAAAGAATAATTCTTTTTGGGCATTTTCATAGAAATACATAGAATAGTGTTATCTTTGTAAAGTGACATCGGGTTTAATAGAGCAAATTGTATAATAATATTTGTATATGACATATAAGCAGCATGAGGGCGAAAATTTCTGCTGTGATGCTCTGAATTACATGATCTGAAAATGTGAATGTTGCCCTTGTCAAGATGGGCAGATTAAGATAAAGATCCCTCGTGGATCGGCTGCCTGTGAAGGTCGCTCTATTGTTTGTTTTGTTTGTGTTTTGGTGCACCTTTTTTCTGATAAAGAATAAGGTGCACTCTTTTTATAATTATGTATATGTAATATTAAATATATTTTTGAAGAAAAAAGGAGATGGGTGAAAAAGCTTCAATGTGGAATCTTTGGCACGGCTGTCACAAATTGAGTGAGGGCTGCCGTCATTGCTATGTATATCGGACGGATGGTAAATATGGAAAAGACAGTTCGGTGGTGACAAAGACAGAAAAATTCGATTTACCCTTGCAGCGTAAAAAGAATGGTACGTATAAGATACCTTCGGGGAATTTGGTATATACCTGTTTTACTTCAGATTTTCTCATTGAAGATGCGGATGAATGGCGTGCCGAAGCGTGGGAGATGATGCGGATACGGCAGGATCTTCGTTTCCTCTTTATCACTAAGCGGATAGACCGGTTGCAACAGTGTCTGCCTCCCGATTGGGGAGATGGCTATGACAATGTGACCATCTGCTGCACGATGGAGAACCAAGATAGAGTGGATTATCGTTTACCTATTTATAAAGAAATCTCTATTAAACATAAAATCATTATCTGCGAGCCGCTTCTTAGTCGGATTGATTTCAGAGGTGAGCTGGGAGAGTGGGTGGAACAGGTAGTTGCAGGAGGAGAGTCAGGCAAAGAAGTCCGAGTATGTGACTACGAGTGGGTATTGGATATCCGGCAGCAATGTATAGATGCGAATGTAGGTTTTTGGTTTAAGCAGACAGGGAGTTATTTATTAAAAGACGGACATGAGTATAAGGTTGCACGACAATTTCAACATTCGCAGGCGAGAAAGGCGGAGTTGAATTATACACCTGATAAATAAGAAATAAAGATTAATACAGATCTTTTTTTACTGAAAGCGAGGGTTGCTTAGCAATCTTCGCTTTCGTTTTATTGAGTACAAAATACGGATAATCACGTCTTTTTATAAAGATATTGTGTAAATTTTAAATTATCCATATTAATGAAACAGATAAAACTGTTACTTCTTTTAGCTTCCGCCTCCGTTACGGGAGCACTTGCGCAAAGCAATGGATTGACGGATATGAGTCAGAGCCGTTTTGCGAAGATGGCGAATACCGGAATCAGTGCCGTACATTGGACAGATGGATTCTGGGGAGATCGCTTTCAGGTATTTAGCCGGACTTCCCTGCAAAGTATGTGGAACACTTGGAACACGCCGGAGATCTCTCACGGTTTCCGTAATTTTGAGATTGCTGCCGGTGTGTGCAAGGGTGAACATTGGGGACCTCCGTTCCATGACGGAGATATGTATAAGTGGATGGAAGGAGTGGCTTCTGTCTATGCTGTCAACAAAGATCCGGAACTGGATAAGTTGATGGATAACTTTATTGCTTGTGTCGTAAAAGCCCAACGTGCAGATGGTTATATACATACGCCTGTTGTTATCGAAGAACTGAATAAAGGGATTGACTCTCATGCATTGGAGGATCAGCATAAACAAACGGTCATTGGAACGAAAGTAGGTGACGAGAATGAAAAAGGAGCTTTTGCCAATCGGCTGAACTTTGAGACATATAACTTGGGACACCTGATGATGGCGGGTATTGTGCATCGTCGTGCCACCGGAAAGACTACTCTTTTTGATGCTGCCGTAAAAGCAACGGATTTTCTTTGCCACTTTTACGAAACGGCTTCTGCCGAACTGGCTCGTAATGCCATTTGCCCTTCACATTATATGGGAGTGGTCGAAATGTATCGTGCCACAGGAAATCCCCGTTATCTGGAACTTTCGAAGAACCTGATTGATATTCGCGGTATGGTGGAAAACGGAACGGATGATAATCAGGATCGTATTCCTTTCCGCGACCAATATCGTGCAATGGGGCATGCCGTACGTGCAAATTATCTGTATGCAGGAGTAGCGGATGTATATGCCGAGACAGGCGAACAACAATTGATGAAAAATCTGACTAGTATCTGGAATGATATTGTCACCCGGAAGATGTACGTGACCGGAGCTTGCGGTGCTCTTTATGATGGAACGTCACCGGACGGGACTTGCTATGAGCCGGATAGTATTCAGAAGGTACATCAGAGCTACGGACGTCCTTATCAGTTGCCGAATAGTACAGCGCACAATGAAACATGTGCCAATATCGGAAATATGCTTTTCAACTGGCGTATGCTGGAAGTGACAGGGGATGCGAAATATGCTGACCTTGTAGAGACTTGTCTTTATAATAGTGTATTGAGCGGTATCAGTCTGGACGGAAAGAAATATTTCTATACCAATCCGCTTCGTATCAGTGCGGATCTTCCTTACACGCTTCGTTGGCCGAAGGAACGGACGGAATATATCAGTTGTTTCTGCTGCCCGCCGAATACATTGCGTACATTGTGTCAGGCACAGAATTACGCCTACACATTGAGTCCGGAAGGCATTTACTGTAACTTGTATGGTGCAAATACGCTGACTACGACTTGGAAAGACAAAGGAGAGCTGGCATTAACACAAGAGACGGATTATCCCTGGGAAGGAAAGGTACGCGTAACGTTGGATAGAGTTCCTCGTAAGGCGGGTGCTTTCTCGCTCTTCTTGCGTATTCCTGAATGGTGCGAAAAGGCTACGCTCACGGTGAATGGACAGCCGCTGCAAACCAATGCAAAGGCAAATTCGTATGCGGAAGTAAATCGTACATGGAAGAAGGGGGATGTAGTGGAGCTGGTGATGGATATGCCTGTCCGTTTGCTCGAAGCCCATCCGTTAGCAGAGGAGATTCGTAATCAGGTGGTCGTGAAGCGCGGGCCGTTGGTTTACTGTCTGGAAAGTATGGATATTGCAAACGGGGAAAAGATTGATAACGTATTGATTCCCGCTGATATAAAACTAACTCCGAAGAAAATCACAATTGAAGGCAGTCCGATTGTTGCACTTGAAGGAATGGCACGTCTGGCATCTGCAACTTCGTGGGAAGGAGTGCTTTACCGGCCGGTTGTTCAGGCTGAAAAGACAGTAAATATCCGCTTGATTCCTTATTATGCCTGGGGAAACAGAGGAAAGGGAGAAATGACTGTATGGATGCCTCTTGCCAGATAGTCCGGATTGTTTAGTATACAGAAATGAAAAAAATCATGAAAAAGTTATTTGTAACGGCTATATGTATCTTGTGCAGCCACTGGCTATTGGCCGGTGAGATATGGATTTCTCCCAAGGGCAGTGACTTCAACGACGGAACTCGTCAATCTCCTAAAGCCACGCTGACTTCTGCCTTGCGACAAGCACGAGAATGGCGCAGGACAGAGGATAACCGTATTCAAGGTGGAATCACAATCTATGTGGAAGGTGGAACGTATGCCTTCCATGAACCGGTTTTTATCCGTCCGGAAGATAGCGGAACCAAAGAATCGCCCACAATCATTCGTTCGGTAGGCGATGAAAAGGTGATATTGAGTGGAGGAATCAGCATAAATGGCTGGAAGAAGCAAGGGAAAGTTTGGGTAGCAGATGTCCCGGCATTTAATGGACGTCCATTGGATTTCCGCCAGTTGTGGGTGAATGGAAAAAAGGCAGTTCGTGCCCGTGATGTGGAAGATTTCGAAAAGATGAATCGCATTTGCAGTGTGGATGAGAAGAATGAAATTCTTTATGTACCTGCAGTTTCCATTCGCAGACTTATTGATAATAAAGGGAATTTGAAAGCTAAATATGCCGAGATGGTATTACATCAGATGTGGTGTGTTGCCAATCTTCGGATTCGTTCAGTTGAAGTGCAGGGAGATAGTGCGGCAATACGTTTTCATCAACCGGAAAGCCGGATTCAGTTTGAGCATCCCTGGCCGCGTCCGATGGTGACGACGGACGGACATAATTCTGCTTTCTATCTGACAAATGCCCGCGAATTGCAGGATGTACCCGGAGAATGGTATCATGATATAGATGCCCGTAAAGTATATTATTATCCACGGGAAGGAGAGAAGATGCAGGAGGCGGAAGTGATCGTGCCTGCCGTTGAGACATTAGTACGGGTGGAAGGAACTTTAGATCGTCCTGTGTGTCATATTCGTTTTGAGAAAATTACTTTTTCCTATACTACGTGGATGCGTCCGTCAGAAAAAGGACATGTACCTCTTCAGGCAGGTATGTATCTGACAGATGGTTACCGGATTGATCCGAAAATGCAACGGAACTACTTGAATCATCTGTTGGATAACCAAGGATGGTTGGGACGTCCCGCAGCTGCTGTTCGTGTGGTTGCTGCAAGGCAGATTGATTTCGAGCGTTGCCGGTTCGAGCATTTAGGCTCGACCGGATTGGATTATGAAGAAGCGGTGCAAGGCGGTGTTGTTCGTGGCTGTCTCTTCCGCGATATTGCCGGAAATGGTCTGTTAGTCGGCAGTTTTTCTCCGGCTGCCCATGAAACGCATTTGCCATACGACCCTGCTGATCGTCGGGAAGTATGCACACAGCAACAAATCAATAATTGCTATTTCACGGAAATAGGCAATGAAGATTGGGGATGCCTTGCCATTGCTGCGGGATATGTAGGGGACGTCAATATCGAACATAATGAAATCAGTGAAGTGCCTTATAGTGGCATCAGTCTTGGTTGGGGATGGACGCAAACTGTGAATTGTATGCGTAATAACAGAGTACATGCCAATCTGATTCATCATTATGCGAAACACATGTATGATGTGGCAGGTATTTACACACTCGGTTCGCAGCCGAAAAGTTATGTAACGGAGAATTGCGTGCATAGTATTTATAAACCGGGGTATGTACACGATCCTAATCACTGGTTCTATCTTTATACGGATGAAGGTTCTTCCTTTATTACTGTACGTGATAATTGGACAGAAGGAGAGAAGTATCTGCAAAATGCCAATGGCCCGGGAAATGTATGGGAGAACAATGGCCCGAAGGTGGATAATGATGTTCATGAACGTGCGGGACTGGAAGCAGGATATAAGGATTTACTAAATATCCAGTAGGTATTGACAAGTCATTTAACTGTAATACGTGATTCGTTCCACAGATATGGAACTAAAGGAAAACAATTGTAGAACTAAAGGGAAACAGATGTGGAACTAAACGTCAACCACTGTGGAACGAATTATTTCTTACGATTCAGTTTGTTAGTAATAGAAAGAAAAATGAAAAAGAAATATATGATATTGCTTAGTGCCTTGTCTTTGGCAAGCAGCACATTTGCCCAGACCTGGATATGGTATCCGGGAGACTACGAAATCTGGCTGGGAAATCAAATGAATAACCGTCGTACGGAACGAGGTGCATTTTTTCCTCCTTTTTGGAAAACGGATAGTCATTATGTTGTCGTAGAATTCAGCAAGCAACTGAATCTTTCCGAGCCGGAAGAAATCTTTATTGCTGCCGAAGGAAAGTACAACGTCAAACTGGATGGAAAGCTCCAGTTCGGTATGCCGGAAACCATGTTGCTTCCGGCCGGAAAACATAATCTGAACATTAAAGTCTGGAATCAGGCAACTCCTCCCACTATTTATGTGAAGGGAAAAACAGTGAATTCAGACTCTTCCTGGCGTGTGACTTACGAAGATAAAGAATGGATTGACGAGAGCGGAAAAGCCAGTGACACATCTGCCACTATCTATATGGATGCCGGATGCTGGAACTTTGACGGAGCTGCCCAACGTCCTTCCCAATTCAGTCTGATGCGTGAACCGCAGCAACCTGTTACGAAGTCAGAACAGTTCGAAGGAGGTATTCTTTATGATTTTGGAAAAGAAACATTCGGATTCATCACATTGAAGAATCTTTCCGGAAAAGGAAAAATAGAAATTTATTATGGTGAAAGCCCGGAAGAAGCAAAAGATAAAGCATATTGCGAAACATTGGACAAACTCTTGCTCGAACCGGGACAAGTGACCGACCTTGCTATCCGCAGCACTTCTCCCTTGAGTAATTCTGAAAACGAATATACATTGGAGAACAGTAAAGCCTTCCGCTATGTCTATGTAACTCACGAGCCGGGTGTACAGATTGGAGAAGTCTCCATGCAATATGAATATCTTCCTGAAGAATACCGCGGAAATTTCCGTTGCAATGATGAAGAACTGAATCGTATTTGGGAAGTTGGCGCATACACCATGCATCTCACTACCCGCGAATTCTTCATTGATGGTATCAAACGTGACCGTTGGGTATGGAGTGGCGATGCTATCCAAAGTTATTTGATGAATTATTATCTTTTCTTTGATAACGAATCCGTCAAACGTACAATCTGGTTGCTTCGTGGCAAGGATCCTGTAACCAGCCACAGTAATACAATCATGGACTATACTTTCTATTGGTTTCTTAGTGTATATGACTATTATATGTATAGTGGCGACCGCCATTTTGTCAACCAACTATATCCACGTATGCAAACAATGATGGATTATGTGTTGGGACGTACCAATAAGAATGGCATGGTAGAAGGTATGACCGGTGACTGGGTATTTGTGGACTGGGCGGACGGCTATCTGGATAAAAAAGGGGAACTTTCTTTTGAGCAAGTTTTATTTTGCAGAAGTCTGGAAACAATGGCTTTGTGTGCGGAACTGGTTGGAGATGCCAATGGCAAACAGAAATACGAGAAACTGGCTGCTGCTTTGAAAGCAAAGTTAGAACCTGCCTTCTGGAATAACGAGAAACAGGCATTTGTACATAACTGCGTCAACGGTCAGCAAAGTGATGCAGTCACCCGCTATGCAAATATGTTTTCTGTATTCTTTCAATATTTGAATGCAGACAAGCAGCAAGCCATCAAGAACTCTGTTCTTCTGAATGACAGTATTCTGAAAATAACAACTCCCTATATGCGTTTTTACGAACTGGAAGCCCTTTGTGCTCTTGGCGAACAAGATGCTGTAATGAAAGAAATGAAAGCCTATTGGGGAGGAATGTTGAAGGAAGGAGCTACCTCCTTCTGGGAAAAATATAACCCGGAAGAAACCGGAACGCAACATCTTGCCATGTATGGCCGTCCATACGGAAAGAGTTTGTGCCATGCCTGGGGAGCGAGTCCTATCTACCTGTTGGGCAAATATTATCTGGGAGTGAAACCTGTAAAAGAAGGATATAAAGAGTTTGCTATTGCTCCTGTATTGGGAGGATTGAAATGGATGGAAGGCACTGTACCCACACCGAATGGCAATATCCATGTCTATATGAACAGCAAAACGATGAAAGTGAAAGCAACAGAAGGGAAAGGCTATCTGACAATCAAAAGCCGTCGTTCCCCCAAAGCAAATATCGGAACACCGGAGAAAGTGTCGGAAGGAGTATGGCGGCTCTGGATCGATTCACCCGAAGAAAGAATTGTTACCTATCATTTATAATTCATTTGTTAATTAGTTAGTGGAGTAGTCCTTGATTAACGATCCTCTTTTATAGTGGAGATTGTTAATCAGGGACTTTTTTTATAGGAATATGCATTGCCTTTTCTAAATTTTACTACTTTTGTTTTGTGAAAGACACATAATTGTAATATGTCTTTTGTTCTTTTGGAAAAACGATTAAACAAAGTCCAAGGAATGTTAGATAAATCAGCTCAATACACTAATACGGATGACGAGAAGCTCTTTTCCTTCATAGAAAAAGGAGATAAAGGAGCTTTTACACAGGCTTATGACAGATATCATAAGCTGCTATATGTATTAGCTTACCGTTATTTAATGAATGCAGACATGGCAGAAGATGTAGTGCAACATGTCTTTGCCCGTTTATGGGAATTTAGGTCGGAACTACATGTAGGAATCAGCCTTAAAAACTATCTGTTCACTATGACGAAAAATCATGTCTTAAATCTGATTCGTAATGAGAATAGTGCAATCAGCAAGAACTATGAGATAGCCCAATCGACGCCTGTCTACGAAGATAATCTGATAGAAAATCTGGAGAAGAAAGAATTGATGGCCTCTTTTTATAAAGCGGTAGATATGCTTCCGCCACAGAAACGCAGTATTTGTTTGATGAAAGTGAAAGAGGAACTAACGAATCAGGAAATAGCCGAACGGATGAATCTGTCTGTTAATACAGTCAAAACGCATTATACGGAAGCATTGAAAATGCTACGTATTCATTTAAGTAAAATGCTAATAATTGTTACTTTTGTCACACTAATGACATATTTAAGTGTCCACTATTTAAGATAAAAAGAGAATGAATCGACCCACTGATAAACTAATAGAAGAAGTGCTTGCCGGAGTTGCTACACCGGAGGATGCAAAATTTGTGGCGGAATGGTTTGCCACAGAAGAAGGGAACACTTACCTGGATGCTGTGATGACTCGGGAGGCAGAATATTTAAAAGCCGAAACGGCAGAAATATATGTGGACCATACTATACTTTCAGAAAAGATGTACCATCAGATTCAAAAGAACATATCACGCAAACAGATCAAACGTATCTGCTTCCGTGTGGCTGCAATCTTGATTCCCGTTATTTTCCTGATAGGTCTTTATTTACAGATCAATTCCCGAGTGGATTTATTCGGCACTACGGAGTATGAGGAAATTCGTGTTGCCAAAGGAGAGCGGATACAGATGATGTTTCAAGACGGGACACGAGTTTATATCAATTCAGATTCCTGGTTGAAGTATCCTAAAAAGTTCGGATTGAGTAAGCGGGAAATTTTCCTGGTGGGAGAAGCCTATTTCGTGGTAGCCAAGAATAAAAAACGTCCGTTTATTGTTAATCTGAACGGACCTTCCGTTCATGTACTGGGTACTTCTTTTGATGTACAAGCCTACCCGGAGAATAAAGACATTGTGATCTGTCTGGATGAAGGACATGTAAACCTGACTCTCTCCTCTGCAAAAGAATACCCGTTACTGCCGGGCGAGAAACTGATATATAATAAAGAAAGTGACCAGTGCCGGATAATCAAAAACGATCATTCAAAACAAGTCTCAATGTGGAAAGATAATGTGATTTCTTTTAAAGATACTCCGCTGACAGAAGTAGTCAAGGTTTTGAACCGCTGGTATAATGTAAACTTTAAGATAGAGGATGAGCAGGCATCGAAATATGTATATACGTTGACCTCGGATAATACGATACTGGAGAAAGTGCTTCAGGATTTGGAAAAGATTGCGCCGGTAAAATTTGAATATGATGAAGTCCGGAAAGAAGTGACAGTCCGAATGAAACAGGACGGAAAGAAGTAAAATATACTGGATAGGATAATAGAATGAGGACAGGCTGTGTATATACGCAGCCTTTACTGTTTTAGAATAAGAATGTTATGAAATAAATTAGGCTTATGCAAAAAAACTCTTTTTTCTCTCACCCGCTTTTTTGACTTGTGTGTCTACTAAGCATAAATGAGATTTTAAATCTAAGTTTAACTTTAATCAAAGCAAGTAGTATGAAACACAAAGTTCTGCTCGTATTGTTGCTGGGAATAATCATAAGCGTTTCCGCTTCTGCCCAAAAGGTGACAATGAATCTTAAACAAGTAAAGCTGGAGAAAGTATTCTCTGCTATTACACAGCAAACTGGTCTTACGGTGGCTTATAGCCGTACGATCGTCAATCCGGATCGAATAGTGACGGTAGAAGCAAAGAATCAGGAACTATCTAAAGTTCTGAATGATTTGTTTCTCGGTACTAACGTAAACTATGAGATCGGAAAAACAAAAATTTATTTGAAGGAGAAAGTTACGGATTCTGAACAACAAACCAGTAATGCGAACAAAAGAAATATATCCGGTCGGGTAGTCGATGAAAAAGGAGAGCCGATTATTGGCGCCAGTGTGATGGTACAAGGCAGCTCTTTGGGTACAATAACGAATGTAGACGGACGTTATACTTTGGCTAATGTTCCCGAAAACAGTACGATTACAGTATCATACATCGGATATATTACGGTTAATTACGCTGCTACCAGCAGAAATCTGTCCCAAGTAGTTCTCCGCGAAGATAGTAAGACACTGGAAGAAGTGGTAGTGGTGGGATATGGTACGCAAAAGAAAGTAAACCTGACTGGTGCCGTTGCTATCGTTTCGGGTGATGAACTGACGACCCGTTCTGCTGCTAACTTATCACAGCTTCTGCAAGGTTCTGTACCGAATATGAACGTAAACTTTAGTTCGGGACGTCCCGGACAAGGGGGAAGCTTCAATATCCGTGGAGTCAACTCCATTAGTGCGGATGCAGCACCTCTGACTATTATTGATGGAATCGAGGGAGATATAAATAAGGTAAACCCCAATGACGTAGAATCCATCAGTGTTTTAAAGGATGCTTCGGCTGCTGCCGTATATGGTGCCCGTGCTGCTTATGGAGTTATTTTGGTTACAACCAAGAATGGAAAGATAGGAAAGACCAATGTCAGCTATAACGGTCGTTTCAGTTTTGGTGATACAACAACTTCTACGGACTTTGAGACACGTGGTTATTATTCGGCCGGTATTAATGATATGTTCTACAAAACATACCAGGGCGTCCCTTATACACATTATACCCAAGAAGATTACCATGAATTATGGATTCGCCGTAATGATAAAGTGGAAGATCCTTCCCGTCCATGGGTGGTAGAAAAAAATGGAGAATATAAATATTACGGCAACTTTGACTGGTATAATTGTTTGTTTGATAATACCCGCCCCACTTGGGAACATAACTTGACGGTTTCGGGAGGAACCGAAAAAGTAAAGTACATGCTATCAGGTAACTACTACAATCAGAAAGGAATTATCAGAATAGATTCAGACCGCTTTAAGAAATATACTTTTCGTTCAAAAATCATCGCTAATATCACTTCCTGGTTTGAATTAAGTAACAATACCTCTTATTATCATTCTGAATATACTTATCCGGGGCTATCGGGAGTAAATGATGTTTTCAGCAGAGCCGGGCGGCATGCTTTGGCAAGTATTGTGCCGATGCATCCGGATGGAACCCTGGTTTACAGAACAGGTCTGACAGACACAGGAGAAGTGGCAGATGGTGTTAGTGCCGTATTATTGAATGGCGGCCACCATAACCGGGATCGTGAATATGAGTTTGTAACTACGTTCGAGGCCGTATTGAAACCCATCAAACATTTTGAGGTTCGTGCAAATTACAGCTGGGCGCATTACAACCAGCAGAATTTGAATCGTTCCGTAGATGTGTTATACTCCAGAAATCCGGGAGAAACAATCACAATGGATAACGGACGTACCAGAGGAAATTATTTATCGGAAATACAAAACAACCAGATACGCCAGACTTTCAACTTATACGGGACGTATGACAATACCTTCGCAAATGCACATTCTGTAAAGGTCATTGTGGGAGGTAACTATGATTATAAGTATTTCAAGAAACTGGGAATGAAACGTAACGGGTTACTCTCTGAATCTCTCGATGATTTTAACCTGGCAAAAGGTGATGATATATCCATAACCGGAGGACAAGAGGAATATGCTATTCTTGGTTTTTTCTATCGTTTGAATTACGGATATAAAGACCGCTATCTATTTGAAGCCAGCGGACGTTATGACGGTAGTTCCCGTTTCCGTCGAGGACATCGTTTCGGTTTCTTCCCGTCATTCTCTGCCGGATGGCGTGTCAGTGAAGAAGCCTTCTTTACACAAGCCAAAAACTATGTAAGCAATCTAAAACTAAGACTGTCTTACGGATCATTGGGAAATCAGAAAACAGTAGGTTATTATGACTATCTGCAACTGATTAATACCGGAGCGGTAATGAACTATGCTTTCGGAGATACTACGAAAGGCGATTATGCCTATGAGTCAGCTCCGAACTCTACCGATTTGACCTGGGAAACTGTAATCACAAAAAATATAGGTTTGGACTTGGGTTTTCTTAATAACCGTTTGAATGTATCTTTTGATGCATATATTCGTGATACCAAAGATATGTTGATGGCAGGAAAGACTTTGCCTGGCGTATATGGTGCCTCTTCTCCCAGAATGAATGTGGCAGACTTGCGTACGAAAGGGTGGGAAGCATCTATTACTTGGGGAGATAGTTTTACTTTGGCAAGCAAGCCTTTCAACTACCGGATAATGGCTGGTATCGGAGATAACACCTCCAAAGTGACAAAATATGATAATCCCAACCGGACGCTGACTGATCCTTACGAAGGACAGCAGTTGGGCGAAATATGGGGATACGTAGTAGACGGTTATTTTAAAACGGATGAAGAAGCAAGGAATTATAAAGTGGACCAATCGTTCGTTAACCAAATGATTAATGCAAGCGCTTTGGATAATGGACTTCATGCCGGTGACCTCAAATTTGTCGATTTGGATGGTAACAACAAGATTGAGCAGACAACATCGGCTAATGACCGAAAAGACATGAAAGTGATCGGTAACTCATTGCCGCGCTATAATTATAATTTCGGAATCTCCGCAGACTGGTATGGGATTGATTTTTCAGTTCTTTTTCAAGGCATTGGCAAACAAAACTGGTATCCTGGTGCTGAAACGTCCATGTTTTGGGGACCTTATTCCCGACCATACGCTAGTTTTATTCCTTCCGACTTTATGAGTCAGGTATGGAGTGAAGAAAATACAGATGCTTATTTCCCACGTCCCAGAGGATATGTGGCTCTCGGTAGTAATCGTGAATTAGCAGTGGTTAATACTAAATATTTGCAGAACTTGGCTTATTGCCGATTGAAGAATCTTTCTATTGGCTACACATTGCCGGATAAATGGCTTTCTAAAATAGGTTTCGAGAAAATACGTGTTTACTTTAGTGGTGAGAACTTGCTGACATTCACTAAGCTACATTCCGATTATATTGATCCGGAACAAGCATCGGCAAGTAACAGCTGGAAAACAAGTAAAAGTGACGCGAATATTTATCCCTGGGCAAAGACATACTCTTTTGGTGTAGATATAACATTCTGATAATAACGAATATAAAGGAATATAGTATGAAAATAATGAAATATACATTGTGGGCGACTGTTGGTCTGTCGTTGTTATTTGCTTCTTGTGAAAGCATATTGGATATAAATCCGAAAGATCGCTTGACGACTAAGGATTATTTTACGAATGAAGAGCAATTACAATTATACAGTAATCAATTCTATTCGAATAACTTCCCGGGTGATGGCGATATTTACAAGGATAATGCTGATGTGTTGATCGTATCACCTTTGGACGATGAAGTGAGTGGACAACGTGTCATTCCGGAAACGGGTGGAGGATGGAGTTGGAGTGCACTGCGATCAATTAATTTTTTATTGGATAATCTGGGAAACTGTAAAGACCAGAAAGTGCGCGACAAATATGAAGCCCTGGCACGCTTCTTCCGCGCTTATTTCTATTTTGAAAAGGTGAAACGTTTTGGAGATGTACCTTGGTACGATAAAGTACTCGGCTCGGATGATGCCGATTTATACAAAGCCAGGGATTCACGCGAATTTGTGATGGGAAAGATAATGGAAGATCTTAATTTTGCCATAGAGGTTTTTAAAGAAACCAACCGGACAAAAGAACTTTATCGTGTAACCTGGTGGACTGCCCAGGCATTGAAGTCACGTGTAGGATTATTTGAAGGTACTTATCGTAAATATCATGGATTGGGTGATTATGAGAAATACTTGAATGACTGTGTAAGTGCCTCTAATGAAATTATGACTGCTTCCGGAGGATATTCATTGTATCAATCCGGCTCACAGTCCTATCGTAATCTCTTTAAATCAGAGAATGCGATTGATGCGGAAATCATATTGGCAAGGGATTATAATAATGATTTGAGTCTGGTTCATAAAGTACAGGCATTTGAGAATTCTCCGACATTAGGCCGTCCCGGACTTTCGAAAAAACTGGTCAATTATTATTTAATGAAGAATGGCAACCGTTTCACCGACCAACCCAATTATGCAACAATGGAGTTCAAGGATGAAATAGTCAATCGTGATCCGCGTTTAGCGCAAACAATCCGTACTTCAAATATAAATATGAATGTCACGATGACCGGATACCACTTGCTGAAATATGCAAATGATAATATGAGCTATACAGGTGATTCAAGCAATGACCTTCCTCTGTTCAGATTGGCAGAAGTTTATTTGAACTATGCCGAAGCAAAGGCAGAATTAGGCACACTGACGCAAACTGATATCGACAATACGGTAAACAAATTGCGGACACGTGCAGGAGTTACGGGAAAACTGAATATGAACGCAGCAAACCTTTCTCCGGACCCTTATATGTGTGCTCCGGAAACCGGTTATGTGAATATCACAGGAGATAATAAAGGGGTGATTCTGGAAATCCGCCGGGAACGTGCGATAGAGTTGGTCATGGAAGGCTTCCGTTATTATGATTTGATGCGCTGGAAAGAGGGGCAATGTATGGCCCAATCCTTTAAAGGATTTTATCTTCCTGCTACAGCTATCAATAAAGCGTATGATATCGATGGAGACGGAACAAATGATGTCTGTTTCTACACCACATCTTCGCAACCCAATGTTGGAAGTGTGACGTATGTAAAATTGGCTTCCGATGGAAGCGGCACCTCATTGACAGAAGGTAATTATGGCAATTTATTGTGTTACAGTTGGATCGACCGTACCTGGAATGAGAACCGTGATTATCTATATCCGATACCAAGACAGGAAATAACCTTATCTAATGGTGTCGTAACCCAGAATCCGGGATGGAATGAATAACAAGTATAAAAGATATAAATAATAGATTTATGAAAAAAATAGTAATATACACATTGATTACCTTCATATTCTCTGTTTTCGCCAGCAGTTGTGAAGATAATAAAGACAATTCATTGTACTATCCTGATTTCACGTGGGATACAGGAGATGGCGAGGAAGACGAAGACCCCGTGACTGAAACGTCCATGCGTGTAGCAACTTATAACTTACAGGTGGAGACTGGTACAGGATGGACTAACCGACGGGAACGTGTGGCACAATTAATCAGAGACTACGATTTTGAGATTTGTGGATTCGAAGAAGCCAGTTGGGAACAACGTTCCTACTTAGGAACTCAACTTGCGAGTGATTATCAGATTCTCGCTTATGGTCGTGACACTGGAAATGACGATAATAAGGCAGGAGAGATGAGTGGCATTTTATATAAGAAGAGCCGCTACACATTACTGGATGCCGGACGTTTCTGGTTTTCCGAAACTCCGGAAATTCCTTCCAACGGATGGGATGAAACAAATTTCAAACGTTTCTGTGTATGGGGAAA
Organism: Bacteroides sp. MSK.18.37; assembly: GCF_019129155.2. Taxonomy (NCBI): domain Bacteria; kingdom Pseudomonadati; phylum Bacteroidota; class Bacteroidia; order Bacteroidales; family Bacteroidaceae; genus Bacteroides; species Bacteroides sp. MSK.18.37. The sequence goes on from NZ_JAHOIB020000001.1 coordinate 6,007,532, forward strand.
ATTCAAGGATAGCAAGACTCAAAAAGAATTTTATCTTTTTGAAACTCACATGCCTTTGGCTGATAATGCCAGAAAACATGCATGTCAAATGCTGGTGGATGCAGTTTCCGATAAAGCAAAAGACAATACTCCCGCATTTTGTACCGGCGACTTTAATGCGACTCCTGATGCTCCCGAAATAGCCACTACGATTTGCCAAAGTGGTATATTGAAAGATGCGTATCGGGAAGCAACCATTCAGCATGGTGCTCTTTTTACATTTCCTTCTAAAAAGACCAGAATTGATTTTATTTTTGTGAAACATGCTACGGTGCTTTCTACCCGCACTATTGTCAGTTCTTTATCCGATCATTATCCTATGGTGATTGTAGTAGAAATCTAAAATAAAAATGAAGATTATGAAAAACAAATTTTATCATATAAGTACATATTCGGTAATGAGATATTGGACCATTTTATGGATGGCTGTTTTATCTTTCTCATGCTCTGATTTTAATCCGATGGATTCCTATAGCCGTATTCCGCCGGATAGAAACACAGACATAGATGACGGAGATGAGGGTGACGGAGCAGGCGGGCTTTTTGAAAAAGGTTATGGAACAATGAACAAACCCTACCTCGTTATGGATGTGATACAGATTCAGAATATGAGTGAAGCCTTGGTGAAAGGAAAGATGATTTACTTTCAGTTGGGGGCTGATATTGATATGAAGTCTGTATCTAATTGGGAACCATTGAACTCAAACGGTGACTATTATATCTATTTTGATGGAAATAACCATATTATAAAGAATTTCACCTGTACAGACAAAGCGTATGCTAGTTTTTTTGGTATTTTGGCCGGGACTTGTAAAAATGTCGGTTTCTATAATGCCCATGTAGAAGCAGCTACTAATAGTGGGGCAGGGGTTATCGGCGGTTATATCGGAGTGAAAGCTCCGAACGCTGTAGAGAAGACAGGGCAGGTGGAAAACTGTTACGTCTCCGGAAAAGTGAAAGGAAAGTATGCTGGTGGAATAGCTTCCCGTATGGGTAGACCGTATGGAGGACAGATTTGTTATATCAAAAACTGTTATTCTACAGCAGAGGTTATATCTACAGGAGATGAATGTGGAGGTATTGTAGGTTCTATGTATGAAAACAGCGAAGTGTCGTATTGCTACTCTACAGGTGTATTAATTGGTGCCAATTCAGTGGGTGGTATTGCTGCCCTTCCTTCCGAAGGAGCAAAAATAACTGCCTGTGTTGCCTGGAACTGGAAAATAACGGGACCCGCTGCCAAATCAGGACGTATTAGTGGAGTTTTGTCTCAAGGTGAAAGTGGGCATCAGGCGGATCCTGTCGCATCTGAATGTTATGCATGGGAGGATATGATTTGTACAGGATTTGCTCCGGAGGATAATGCAGGTTCCGTTTCGGCAGGAAAATATGATGGAGTAGGCGAAAGTGTCCTGACTTTGCAGAATAGAATTGCCAATTGGGGGACTCCATGGCATAATGTTGGGAATATAGATATGGGATTCCCTATTTTGGAGTGGCAACTGGATAGAGGAGATTATGCTAGTTATGGAGGACATGACAATGAACCAGAAGGTGATTTTGCTAGTGGAGACGGGACTCAAAATAATCCTTATGTGATTGCTAATACCACCCATATTCAGAACATGAGCAAAGTCCTTATTGGAAAACAAACGACCTACTTTGTTTTGAGTGCGGATATTGATATGCAGGGGATCAAGTGGACGCCTTTAAATGGAGATGGTCCGTACGAGAAATGGATAATTTTTGATGGACGCAATCATGTAATTAGAAATCTGACTTGTGACTCCGGTTCTTATCCCAGTTTCTTTGGCGTATTGTGTGGAGAATGTAAGAATGTAGGATTTGTCGATGCAAATATCTCATCTACTAACCAAGGTATCGGTATTATAGCCGGTTATGTAGGATTAAATAGCGGTGCGGTAGGATTCACAGGTAAAATCATTAACTGTTATACTACCGGAATACTGAAAGGGTCGGGAGCAGCAGGCGGAATTGGTGGTATCTTCGGCGGTAATGGACGTATTGAGAACTGCTATACCACTGCTACTATTATTGATCAGATAAATGCTGATAACGGCAAAGCAGGTGGAATTATCGGAAGGTTCCATGCTGGCAACACGACTTCATATATTGAAAATTGTTATGTAAGTGGTGACATCAGTGCTACTAAAGGCGGCTGGGTTGGAGGTATAGTCGGTAATATGGATAGCGGAACACTAAATATCAAGAATTGTGTGGCATGGAGTAATACCTTGTTAAACAATTCAAACCAGGCAAAAATAGGACGTATAGTGGGAGGACATAACAATAATGTTACTGCTGAAAACTGCTATGCTTATGACGGTATGATTCTGAAAGCAGGAGAAACTATATTTACCGTATCAGATGAGACATCACCGTCCGGTAGTAGTTTTCAGGGAGTAGCTAAATCTGCTAACGAGCTGAAAAACACTGTCACAAACTGGGATTCTTCTCTTTGGAAAGAAGGAGGCAACGGCTATCCGGTATTTAAATGGAGTAAATAAATTGATATTTAATGATTTGTAATATGAAGTGTTCTATAAATAAGAAATATTATTTTCTACTTTTGATTTTATTTTTTGCCGGAGGTCTTCCGGCAAAATCTTTCAACTTAGACAAAACGAAACCAGAAGATATTATTCGCCTTGCATCTTATAACATCCGTACCAAAGGAGACAAGGGGGATAAGGCTTGGGAAGTCCGTCTGAACGCATTGGTAGATGTTGTGCGACGGAATAAATTCGATATGTTTGCCATACAGGAAGGGCGTATCTCTCAATTAAAGGATATGATGATTCTGAACGAATATTCTTATATCGGTCGTGACCGTGACGGGGATAATAAAGGAGAACATTGTGCCATTTACTATAAAAAAGATCGCTTTAAGGTGTTGAAACATGGTGATTTCTGGTATTCGGAAACTCCGGATATACCTTCTTATGGTTGGGGAGCACGCTGTCGTCGGATTTGCACTTGGGGATATTTTAAAGACCTCCGGACTGGGAAGAAATTCTATGTGTTTAATTCGCATACGGATCATGAAGCAACAGAAGCAAGACGACAATCTTCGTTCATGTTGTTGGAACAGGTAAGGAAAATCGCAAAAGGTAGACCAACCTTTTGCACCGGTGATTTTAATGCCACTCCGGACGAAGAACCGATACAACTTCTCCTGAAAGATAGTTTATTACAGGATTCGTATGAATGTACTCTGACGCCTCCTAAAGGACCGTCCGGTAGTTTTTATGCCTATGACAAAACTGGAAAAACAGCTAAGCGCATAGATTTTATTTTTGTGACTCCAAAAATAAAAATACTTTCTTATCACACCATTGATGATGATATAAAGTATAATAAGTACTCTTCAGATCATTTTCCTGTAATGGTGGAAGGACTATTGAAATAAGAGAAAGATAATACACCCAATAAAATTTGTCGTCTTTTTCTGATAATTAAAAAAGAATTTACAACAACGAATAAATGGAAAAATATTTATTAAGTATTATGAAAAATAAGTTTCTGAATGTGGCTTTATTTCTGCTTTTGATGATACCTTGTTGTATCTATGCACAAGATAATCTTTCTGCATTGATTCCGATGCCCAATAAGGTCACATCAGATTCAGACATGGTGTTGGTGTTAGAGAATCAAGTCAATTGTTATATTGAGACTGATAGTTTGGAGTTTGAGTTGAATACGCTTTCTTCTATTTTTAATAAGAGATTCGGAATCAATGTGAAACGTTCTACAGAGAGCTCAAAATCAGTAGTACAGCTATTGATTGATAAATCTTTAAAAACAAAAGAGCATTATCAATTGAGTGTAAATGAAAAGAGATTGGTAATTAAAGGAGCTACTTCTGCTGCTGTATTTTATGGATTGATGACTTTGGATCAGATTTTGGCGGGTGATATTTGTGCTACAAAACAAAAAACAATAGCATCTGTTGAAATTGATGATTGTCCGAGGTTTGATTATCGTGCATTGATGCTTGACCCGGCACGTAACTTTTTACCTATTGATGATATTAAATTCTATATTGACCAAATGGTTAAATACAAATTTAATGTATTACAACTTCATCTGACAGATGATCACGGTTGGAGTATTTGGATTGAAAGTCATCCTAGTCTGGCAGGTGCAAGATTCTATACCAAAAAGGATATTCAGGAATTGGTAGATTATGCAGCTATGCGTCATGTACAAGTGATTCCAGAAGTAGATATGCCGGGACATACGGTTTTTTTATTGTCAAAATATCCAAATTTGGCTTGTATTCATCAGCGTCAAACTGAAAAAATTATAGGTAAGACAGGTCACATGATGCTTTGTGCCGGTAACGAGGAGGTTTATGCTGTGATGGATGATATAATTGGAGAAGTTGCTAAGATGTTTAAATCTCCGTTAATTCATTTAGGAGGTGATGAGGCTGATATACCTAAGAATTGGGCACAGTGTGATTTGTGTCGTACTTTGATGGAAAAGAGAAAATATACCAAGCCTTCTCAGTTGATGATTCCTTTTTTTGAAAATATTTTAGGATCTGTTCGCAAATATGGAAAGAAACCAATATTGTGGCTTGAATTGAACAATGTGTATCCGCCTGCTGACGATTATCTATTCCCATATCCTCAAGATGTAACGTTAGTCAATTGGCGTGAAGGTATGACTCCAACAGGGCTGGATTTTTCTGCCAAGAAAGGACACAATGTAATTATGGCCCCTAGCGAATATACATATTTTGATTATCCACAATATAAGGGAGAATTACCGGAATATAATAATTGGGGGATGCCTATTACCACATTAGAACGTGCATATAAATTAGATCCTGGATATGGTCGTCCTTTGGAGGCACAGAAGCATATTTGGGGAGTAATGGGACCATTATGGGGGGAAGCCATTATCGATATAAATCGTGCTACATACATGACATATCCACGTGCTTTTGCACTGGCAGAAGCAGGTTGGACACAAATGGACAATCGTGGTTGGGAATCCTTTAAGAAACGCGTTCTTCCTAATATCACTGAACTAATGAAAACGGGTGTTTCAGTTCGGGTACCTTTTGAGATTACAAGATAACCTTGTCAAAGGTGCGTTGCTATTTTCAAAATATCGTGCAAATGAAAAAGCCGGTGAAGTGATATGATTGACTCCTTGTAATTGTATTGGAGAAAATAAAAAAGATTTTTAATTTGATAAAGTAAAACGATTATATGAAAAAGATATTACTCTCATTTTTTATTGGTATTATGTTGATTGCCTGTAGTCAGAAAACTGTTTCTGTTCGTGAAGTTTGGACAAAAGAGCAGGCTAATGAGTGGTATAAGCAATGGGGATGGCTTCGTGGGTGTGATTTTATTCCGAGCACGGCAATCAACCAAATGGAGATGTAGCAGGCAGATACTTTTGATCCGGTTACTATTGATCGTGAACTGGGTTGGGCGGAAGAAATAGGTATGAACTGTATGCGCGTATATTTGCATCACCTGATTTGGGAAACAGATAAAGAAGGATTTCGTCACAACCTCTGTCGGCCGGAGTTTGGGATATGAGCCTGACTAATCTGAATAAATTCCAATTGGAAAATTCGGATGTGATAACATATCACACGTATGAAGGTTTGGATTCGCATCAGTAACTCATTGATACATTGAAGCAATACGGTCGTCCGATGATTTGTACGGAATATATGGCGCGTACCCAAAATAGCACTTTCCAAGATATTATGCCAATGCTGAAGAAAGAGAATATCGGTGCAATAAACTGGGGACTTGTAGCCGGAAAAACAAATACGATCTATGCATGGGACACTCCATTACTTGATGTTTCTGAACCTCTATTGTGGTTCCACGATATATTCCGTAGTGATGGGACCCCTTATTCGGCAGAAGAAGTGGAATGTATTCGTTCATTAACTAAATAATTCCCATTAAGATCGGTTCTTTTACGCTCGATATCCAAAGGAATAAACTATAAAAAAGAATCAAATTGTAAAGGTCGTTCATTACTATAAATGTGTAGATATATTTGTGTTTGTCTCGTTGATACCATTACTACCTTTACGTTATTTTCTTTTTCTTATACAAGACATTAATAAACTCATGAGACGTTTATAATAAAATGGGGAACAGTTTATTATAAACGGGTCTTACATTTATAATAAACGATATTTTGGGTAATTCACTAATAAAACGCGAATATATTAAACAAAACGGGGTGAAATCTATGCAGATTTCACCCCGTTTCTATTCTTTCAGAAACATATTTATGTTTCTGAAAAATCTCTTTATGTCTTTATTTTTGTATATATCATATCTGTTGTCAGCTAATTGGTATATTGCAAATATACGAAATTAAAAGAGGAAAGTCAATAGCTTTTTAAAATTTGATGTGATACAATACATGTCTGCACAACGGATGTTCACCAGGGACAAGCGGATGATCGAATTCCCTCATTCGTTCCATTCCTATTTTCTGCATTACACGTTCTGACCGTTGGTTGAGAAGGGAAGTAAAAGAAAAGAGTTCTTTTATATCTGTTTTATTGCGCGTATACTCCAAACATGCATTTGCAGCTTCAGGAGCATAACCCTGTCCCCAATATTCGTATGCTAACCGCCAGCCTATTTCTATGCCTGGAGCAAAGTCTACATCAAATGTAATCTGATGTAGTCCGGTATAGCCCATATAAGTATGATCTTCTTTTCGTTCTACGGCATACAAACCAAAGCCACAAGTTTGGAATTCATTTTGAATACGCTGATAAAAGGCAAATGATTCTTCCGATGACAATGAATTAAGAAAAAACTCCATCACATTCGGATCGGCATTCATACGGGCAAAAAACGGGATGTCTTCTTCTCTCCAGTCTCGGAGAATCAGACGGGGTGTTTCTATATACTTTTGCATAACTATGATAATAATAGAATGCAAAGGTACAATTCTTTTTTCCTTATTGGAAGTTATTCGTTATTATAAGTATTAACCATCATTCATCGAATATCCCCTTCCACATATAATCAGTCTAGTCAGCAGCGTGGTACGGATGTGTAAACCAGAAGCAGGAACCTACTCCTTCGGTCGAATCCACGCCTATTTCTCCTCCCATTTGGGAAACAATGCTCTTGCAGATAGAAAGTCCGAGTCCTGTACCCTGAACAAAAGTATTCAGCTTCACAAAACGTTCAAATACGCTCTTTTGCTTTTCTTCCGGTATTCCCATTCCGGTGTCGCGCACATAGAATTTTATTTTCTGATGGGATACTTGTTCATATCCCAGGGTGATACTGCCTTGTTGGGTGAACTTTAACGCGTTATTTATAAAGTTACTGATTACTTGGGTGAATCTGTTTTTATCCATGTAGATATAACATTCCGGGAATAATTCCCCAAAAATCAGTTCAACACCTTTACTCACTTTCATACCCATTGATTTGATAATTTCAGAACAAGTCTCATTAACATCTACATTGGTATATACAAAATTGAATGTTCCCGCTTCAATTTTCGAAAGATCGAGAATGTCCGAGATCAGTTGCAAAAGAAGTTCATTATTCTCTTGCACAATCTTAATGTATTCCTGCCGTTCGCTTCTGCTGTCCGTTTCTGCCAGAAGACTGGAGAAACCGACAATAGCATTAAGAGGAGTACGAATTTCATGACTCATATTGGCTAAGAAAGCCGACTTCAGACGGTCCAGTTCTTCTGCTTTATCGCGGGCTATAATCAATTTCTGTTCAGTTTCTTTTAAAGGCGTGATGTCATAATTGATACACAGCATGTCAATAATGCCATCTTGCGGACGATAATCTCTGACCATTACGTTAATACTGGTCCATGTATATTTACCATTCTCCCTACAGACGCGAACTTCTTTACGTAAACTGCTCGCTTTTCCTTCTTTCACTTCGCGCACAAAATTTTTCAGGACAGCTTGATCTTCAGGGACCACATGAGCGTATACCCCAATAACCTGTGGCATGGGAATCCCTTCTTTTTCTCCCAAATTCCTGTACCATGTATCTTGGGCATACCCGTCTCTTGTCAATACATTGAAATGAGCAAATCCTACCTTGGCATAATCACCGATTAGAAGAAACAGATTCTCAAACTCCTGTATCTTGGTGTATGCATTGGTCGTTTCCGTCGTATCTATATTGATAAACAGATAGTTGATAAATCGATTTTGAGAATCATAGAGAGCAGTAACTTTAGTGGTAAGATTAATAATCCCATTTCTCCGACTATCTACATATTGATTTATTTTTGAGAAATCATAATTGATGGAGAAGTTTACATCTTCTTTCGCTCTCAATCTCTCTTTAACCTCTAAAGGAATATTGGGATTGTCGAACAGATTAACTCCCAATGCCTCATGCTTGTCAGACAAGCCGAATATTTCAAGCTCTTTATCATTAATGTCTACCAAATAACCGTCTTTGTCGTAAAGTTCGACGCCTGCCGGAAGATTCTTATAGATGTTTCTCAATATCTTCTCGCTGTTGTCCAAAGCAAGACGATCTTCTTTGGCTTGTAACTCCGACTTTCGCAATTCGATGCAAATACTGATAATATTAGCAAGAGAGGAAAAGCATTGATAATCCACATTGCTCCAGCTACGCTGCGTTCTTACCATATCAATTCCCATATAGCCCCATACCTCTTCTTTAGAGATTAGCGGAACTACCATCAGCGACTTGATATCCTGCATCTCCAACGTCTGACGATATTCCGCAGCTTCTTCGGGCATGTCGTCCAGCGTGTTCAGTATGATAGCCCTTCTTTCGGCTATCTGATGGTTCCACCAGGTAGAAGGGTCCCAGGGAATATTACTCAAGAACTCCTGTTCCTTGGATATTCCTTCGGCGGTAACCTCATAAGTGCAATCCTGGCGTTGTTCTTTTCTGTTTATTTCGAATATATAGATACGATCACCCAAAAATTGGTGAAGGAGATCTCCTAACGTCTTGTTAACCACTTGAGTAACATCATCACATTGCAGAAAAGCAAGCAATGAATATGAAATATTAGTTTGTTGATAAAGCAAATTGCTCACTTGAAAGAAATCAATGTTTCCATTCGTAGTATCGATCGGTCTGTCAATATATTGCAGAAGGCCCGTCATGTTCCTATATCCCTCTTCATCGGGCTTTTGGAAATTAATCTTGGAGTACACCCATATTTCCCCCGTCTTTTGCCCGGATTGGGAACATTTGTTCGTATGTCTCCAGATAAGAAAGAGACATATATTCATTTTTAAGACGCAGTCGGTGGTCTTCACGTATTCTTTGGTGGAATTCGGTGAAACTGATGCGGTTACTTTCAAGGCCGAGTAAGTCAACAATAAAGTCAGAGCAGATATATTCTTTATTCTTCAAATCTGACTCCCACCATCCCATTTTGGCCATCTGTGCTATCTGAACGTATTTTTCATAGTCATAATTTGTTTGTTCTTTCATATTGTTTGCTCTTGTTTTCTGTTTTTATATTATAAGACACTAGCCTACAAAGATAAGCATAACTTTTAAATAATGAGGCATTTGCATATCACAGCAGGATGAAAGTGGAAATTTGGTGCTGAAAAGTGGAAAAAGAGATGAATGAGTACAAACAGGGGATTATTTCGTCTTTCTCTTAGTGAAGAAATGAATTATATAATCTATAATATATATCAGAAGAATGAAAAATACCAGATTATTCATGTTTGCGGCATGCACACTTTTTTTGGCAGCGTGTGGCAGGCAAACCGTGAAGATTATGACTCCGCCGGATGCGTCAAATCGTGTTCTGTTTGGTGCGGAGCAGTTACAGACTACCTTGGATAAAGCCGGTTATCAGGTAATGATGCAACAGGGAGACACGACATTCTCCGATCCCGAAATCAAAACGATTCTCTTGACGGAAGTAAATGACACGACGCTCAAGAAAGAAGGCTTTCATATTTCGACGACGGGCAATCTGACCAGAGTGTCCGGCAGGGATGGGAGTGGTGTCATTTACGGATGCCGTGAACTGATTGACCGTGTGAATGATTCGGATGGTAAGTTGAACTTCCCGGAGGAACTGAAAGACGGTCCTGAAATGGTATTACGCGGTGCATGTGTAGGGTTACAGAAGATGACCTACCTGCCAGGACATGGCGTATACGAATATCCATATACTCCGGAAAGTTTCCCCTGGTTTTATGATAAAGAACAATGGATTAAATACTTGGATATGCTGGTTGCCAACCGCATGAATTCACTGTACCTTTGGAATGGACATCCGTTTGCCTCATTGGTGAAACTGGAAGATTATCCGTTTGCACTGGAAGTAGATGAAGAAACCTTCAAAATGAACGAAGAAATGTTCTCTTTCCTCACGGAAGAAGCAGACAAGCGCGGTATCTTTGTCATACAGATGTTTTATAATATCATTCTTTCCAAACCCTTTGCTGAACATTACGGACTGAAAACACAGGATCGTAACCGTCCTATTACTCCTCTGATTGCCGATTATACACGCAAGAGTATTGCCGCTTTCATTGAAAAATATCCCAATGTAGGATTACTGGTTTGTCTGGGTGAAGCGATGTGTACAGTGGAGGACGATGTGGAATGGTTTACCAAAACAATAATTCCGGGAGTGAAAGACGGATTACAGGCATTGGGACGTACGGATGAACCGCCTCTTTTGTTGCGTGCGCACGACACGGACTGCAAACTGGTGATGGACGCTGCCTTGCCGCTCTATAAGAATCTTTATACGATGCATAAGTACAATGGTGAATCGTTGACTACCTACGAACCTCGTGGGCCTTGGTCGAAAATTCATACGGATTTGAGTTCGTTGGGTTCCATTCATATCAGTAACGTACATATCCTGGCAAATTTGGAACCGTTCCGCTGGGGTTCTCCGGATTTCGTACAAAAGGCGGTCACTGCCATGCACAATGTACACGGTGCCAATGCGTTGCACCTTTATCCGCAGGCCTCATATTGGGACTGGCCTTATACGGCGGACAAATTACCAAACAATGAACGTGAATTCCAATTGGATCGCGATTGGATCTGGTATCAGACCTGGGGACGCTATGCGTGGAACTGCCATCGCGACCGTACAGATGAAATGGGTTACTGGGACCATCAGTTGGGCAAGTTCTACGGAACCTCTGACGAAAATGCAAGTAATATCCGTGTAGCATACGAAGAAAGCGGAGAGATTGCTCCGAAGTTGTTACGTCGTTTCGGTATTACAGAGGGAAATCGCCAAACGTTATTACTGGGTATGTTTATGAGTCAGCTTGTCAATCCGTACAAATATACGATCTATCCGGGATTCTATGAAAGTTGCGGACCGGAAGGAGAGAAGCTGATAGAGTATGTAGAAAAAGAATGGAAAAAGCAACCTCATGTAGGTGAAATGCCTTTGGATATTGTTGCTCAAGTAATAGAACATGGAGATAAAGCAGTAGCGGCTATTGATAAAGCAGCAGGTTCCGTCTCTTCAAATAAGGATGAATTTGCACGTTTGCAGAATGATATGCATTGTTATCGTGAATTTGCGTATGCGTTCAACCTGAAAGTGAAAGCTGCCAAACTGGTATTGGATTATCAATGGGGAAAAGAGATTAAGAATCTTGAAGAAGCTATTCCTTTGATGGAACAAAGCTTGGAACACTATCGCAAATTGGTGGAACTGACGGACGAACATTACTTGTATGCCAACAGTATGCAGACTGCCCAACGTCGTATTCCTATCGGTGGAGATGATGGAAAGAATAAGACTTGGAAAGAATTGCTGGTACACTATGAGAAGGAATTGGAAAATTTCAAAGCCAACCTCGCTTTGTTGAAAGAAAAACAGAATGGAAATGCGGTGACTGAAACTGTCGAGATTGCTGCCTGGACTCCTGCAAACGTGAAACTGATTTCTAATTATCCGACAGTGAAAGTGGATGAGGGTATTTCTTTATTTGTGGATGTTCCAGGTAAGATAGAAGCAGTAGCTCCGGAATTGAAAGGAATGAAGGCGCTCCGCTTTAATGGAAATGAGCAGAGAGAGAAAGGCACAAGCATCACTTTCGAAACGGATGCTCCGGTGAAATTATTAGTAGCCTATTTCAAAGACGACCAGAAAAAGTATGCAAAAGCTCCGAAACTGGAAATCGATGCGTCAGCCAATGATTACGGTCAGGCGGAACCTGTATTGACGAATGCTGTCCGTATCAATGGAATGCCTTTGGCAAATGTGCATGCATATAGTTTTCCGGCTGGAAAGCATACGTTGATGTTACCCAAAGGCTATCTGCAAGTGTTGGGATTCACGGCTGCGGAAACGAAAGTGCGTAATGCAGGGCTTGCCGGGGATGAAGAGACAATGGATTGGTTGTTTTACTAATGGGAATTTAGCAGTTAGGCTGAAAGCCTTACAATTATATATTTATTGGGGTGCCCTGAAAGGGCTTAATTATATAGCGTAGGGCAACGCCCTACGAAAAAAACACACCAGTCACAAGCCCTGAAAGGGCGGAACTGTATACAATTATGCCCTTTCAGGGCGCAAATTCAGATTGTCGTTTTTACGTAGGGCGTTGCCCTACGCTATATAATTAAGCCCTTTCAGGGCACTCCGCAAAATTATCATTTAGTGGTTATGCACTATTTAAGTATTAAACGATTAGAAAAAGTATCATGAAGAAGTTATTGCTGGCAGTTTTTAGTATAGCCACCACTTTCTCTCTATATGCGCAACGGGAAGTTCCGCAAGGACGAATGGAGCAGATTTACGAGGAAGTAAAGACACCATACAAGTACGGGCTCGCAGTTGCCCCGGCAGACAATTATCATAAGATTGATTGTCCTACCGTTTTTCGCCAGGGAGACAAGTGGCTGATGACTTATGTGGTTTACAACGGCAAAGGTGGAACCGATGGTCGTGGTTACGAAACGTGGATAGCAGAAAGTGATAATTTGCTCGAATGGCGCACTTTGGGACGGATTCTTTCTTATCGGGATGAAAAATGGGACTGCAATCAGCGTGGCGGATTTCCTGCATTGCCGGATATGGAATGGGGTGGAAGCTATGAGCTTCAGACTTATAAAGGTCGCCATTGGATGACTTATATCGGTGGTGAAGGAACGGGCTACGAAGCTGTAAAAGCTCCGCTTTATGTCGGACTGGCATGGACGAAAGGAGATATTTCTACGGCACATGAATGGGAATCTCTGGACAAACCGATTTTGAGCATCCATGATAAAGATGCCCAATGGTGGGAAAAACTGACTCAATATAAGAGTACCGTTTATTGGGATAAAGATAAAACATTGGGAGCTCCGTTTGTGATGTATTACAATGCGGGCGGGCGTCATCCGGAAACGGATTTAAAAGGCGAACGTGTCGGCATTGCGCTTTCCAAAGATATGAAAACATGGAAACGCTACTCCGGCAATCCGGTCTTCGCGCACGAAGCAGATGGAACCATTACAGGAGATGCGCATATCCAAAAGATGGGAGATGTGTATGTGATGTTCTATTTCTCTGCTTTTGAACCTTCGCGTAAATATAAAGCATTCAATACATTTGCCGCCAGCTATGATTTGGTGAACTGGACTGATTGGAAAGGGGCCGACCTGATTATCCCCTCCAAGAACTACGATGAACTGTTTGCTCATAAGAGCTATGTGGTGAAACATGACGGAGTGGTTTATCATTTCTATTGTGCAGTAAACAACGCAGAGCAACGTGGCATTGCCATTGCTACCAGTAAGCCAATGGGACGTTCGGCTGTCCGTTTCCCGGTTCCGGAGAGTAAGAATCGCCGGCAAATCACTACATTGAATGAGGGTTGGAAAACCTGGATTACAGAGGCAACTCATTTGAAAGGTAATTTTATGATGCCTGCCAAAACGGTGAATATTCCTCATAACTGGGATGATTATTATGGATACCGCCAGTTGACGCATGGAAACATGCATGGAACTGCTATGTATGTGAAAGATTTCACGGCAGAGATAAAATCCGGAAAACGATATTTCCTTCGTTTTGAAGGGGTGGGTACATACGCCACCATTACAGTGAACGGAAAGGACTTCGGACGCCACCCCATAGGGCGCACCACATTGACTTTGGATGTCACAGATGAATTAAAACAGGGAGTAAATCGCTTGGAAGTGAAAGCCGAGCATCCTGAAATGATCGCCGATATGCCTTGGGTATGCGGGGGATGTTCGTCGGAATGGGGATTCAGTGAGGGTTCCCAGCCGTTAGGAATCTTCCGTCCTGTGGTATTGGAAGTAACAGATGAGATTCGCATAGAACCTTTTGGTGTACATATTTGGAATGACGAAAAAGCTGCTAACGTATTTGTTGAAACAGAGATAAAAAATTATAGTAAAGCAACAGAAACGGTAGAGTTAGTCAATAAACTAAGCAATGCTGATGGAAAACAAGTTTTCCGTTTGGTTGAGAAAGTTACTTTAGCTCCGGGAGAAATGAAAGTGATCCGCCAACAGGCTCCTGTTGAGAATCCTGTCTTGTGGAATACGGAAAATCCATATCTCTATAAATTAGCCAGCATGATTAAGCGTGATACGAAGACGACAGATGAAATTTCGACACCCTTCGGTATTCGTACCATTAGCTGGCCGGTAAAACGAAACGATGGAGACGGACGTTTTTACCTGAATGGAAAGCCGGTGTTTATCAATGGAGTATGCGAGTATGAACATCAGTTCGGACAAAGTCATGCGTTCAGCAATGAACAGGTCGCTGCAAGGGTAAAACAGATACGCGCAGCCGGTTTCAATGCATTCCGGGATGCCCATCAGCCCCATCATCTCGATTATCAGAAGTATTGGGATGAAGAGGGAATCTTGTTTTGGACACAGTTTTCTGCCCACGTGTGGTATGACACTCCGGAGTTTCGTGAGAACTTTAAAAAATTGCTTCGTCAATGGGTGAAAGAACGTCGTAATTCTCCGTCAGTGGTGATGTGGGGATTGCAGAATGAAAGCACTTTGCCTCGTGAGTTCACACAGGAGTGCAGTGATATTATTCGGGAGATGGATCCGACTGCCAAGACAATGCGTGTCATAACAACCTGTAATGGTGGCGAGGGTACAGACTGGAATGTGATTCAAAATTGGAGTGGTACGTATGGAGGAGATGTGACGAAATACGGCCGTGAACTCTCTCAAGCGAATCAATTATTGAATGGGGAATATGGAGCGTGGAGAAGCATCGGTCTGCATACGGAACCAGGGGATTTTCAAGTGAACGGAGTGTGGAGTGAAGACCGCATGTGTCAGTTGATGGAAACTAAAATTCGTTTGGCAGAAAAGGCAAAAGATAGTGTTTGCGGACAATTCCAGTGGATATACAGCAGTCATGATAATCCCGGACGTCGTCAACCGGATGAAGCGTATCGCAAGATAGATAAAGTAGGTCCGTTCAATTATAAAGGATTGGTTACTCCATGGGAAGAACCGTTGGATGTATATTATATGTATCGTGCCAACTATGTTCCGGCTGCAAAAGATCCGATGGTTTACCTGGTATCACATACATGGGCCAACCGTTTTGAAAAAGGACGTCGCCGTGCCACTATCGAGGCTTACAGCAATTGTGATTCTGTATTGCTATATAATGATCTGACAAATGAAAAAGCAACCTTCCTCGGACGTAAAAAGAACAACGGAACAGGCACTCATTTTATGTGGGAAAACCGGGATATTCGTTATAACGTGCTTCGTGCTGTAGGATATTATAAAGGTAAACCGGTAGCAGAAGACCTGATCCTATTGAATGGTCTGGAGCAAGCCCCTAACTTCGAACTTCTTTATCAGGATGATAAAAAGATATTGAAAGGAGAGACAGGATATAATTATCTGTATCGTCTCAACTGTGGAGGGGATGATTATACAGATAGTTTCGGACAGCTCTGGTTGCAGGACAATACGAATTATTCCCGTTCATGGGCGGAGAATTTCAAGGATCTGAATCCTTATCTTGCCAGTCAACGTACCACCAATGATCCGATTCATGGCACTCGTGACTGGACGTTATTCCAACATTTCCGCTTCGGACGTCACCAACTGGAATATCGTTTCCCTGTGGCAGACGGAACATATCGTATTGAACTGTATTTCACAGAGCCTTGGCATGGTACGGGCGGAAGCGCTTCTACCGACTGTGAAGGACTGCGCATATTTGATGTTGCCGTGAATGATTCTGTTGTATTAGACGACTTGGATATTTGGGCTGAAAGCGGTCACGATGGAGTTTGTAAGAAAGTGGTATATGCCACAGTGAAAGGTGGAATGTTGAAAATTCATTTCCCGGAAGTGAAAGCAGGACAAGCCTTGATTTCAGGCATTGCTATTGCCAGCATAGATCAGGAACTGAAACCGACGGTATTCCCTGCATCCGGTTGGAGCTGGGAAAAGGCGGATAAAGAAGTGATGGAAAAGACTCCGAAAGAGTTGCTTCCGGAAGACAAAAATGCTCGTGTCAGTATATCATACGAAGCGGAAATGGCTGTACTGAAAGGCAAATTCCAAAAGAAAGAACATCGCAAACAGATCGGAGTGTTTTTTGGTAAAGGAAAAGGCAACAGCATTGAATGGAATGTTTCTACCGGATTGGCACAAGTGTACGCCCTTCGCTTTAAATATATGAATACTACCGGAAAGCCAATACCTGTCTTGATGAAATTCATTGATTCAAAAGGAGTAGTATTGAAAGAGGACGTATTGAACTTCCCGGAAACACCGGATAAATGGAAGATGATGAGCACCACTACCGGAACCTTTATCAATGCCGGACATTACAAAGTATTACTTTCGGCAGAAAATATGGACGGTCTGGCATTCGATGCATTGGATGTTCAATAAGTTTTTTAGAAAAACACACATATAAACAGAAAAATAGAAGCGGGACATTAAGAAGTTTGAATATACTTCCGGTGTCCTGCTTTTCATATTCTGATACTTTCTTATAAATAAAATATAGATGTTATTTTTTTAAGATTCGATGTTCTGATTTTAATTATTCGAGGGAGAAACTTCAAATAATCCCTATATTTGAAATCAAAAACAAAATAACACAATGGAGAGCGATTTACCTAATTTTGATTTGCCATCTGATTATATTGTTGGAGAAGGGTATGGGATAAATTTATTAAAAAGGTATAAAAACTTTCCTTGCAGGGTAAAAGCCGGTTTTTTCATTCTTTGTGTAAAAGGGATAATGCAAACGACAATCAATGGGAATCTTCAAAATATTGGTGAAAATGATTTGATAACCTTACCGCCCGGATATTTTATGGAAATTCTTGATTTTTCACCGGATATTCATATCTATTATGCCGGGTTCTCATCCGAATTCATAGAGGGTATAAATCTAATGAAGTCTACAGAACATCTTCTCCCTATAATTATGGAAAATCCGATAATAAGATTATCTCCATTGCAGGCTTGCAGTTATAAAATGTTCTATGAATCGTCAATTCTTTCGTATGCTTCTCCAAAAACATTGGCAAACAAGGAAATAGTAAAGGCGGTTCTTACCATGTTCCTTCAGGGAGCCACTGAAATTTATAAAATGCAAAATAACTTGTATTTATCTTCCCAGTCAAGAAAGTACGAGATTTATCAGGATTTTTTGCAATTGGTCATGAAATATTATACTATTCATCACGGAACCTCTTTTTATGCCGAACATCTAGGACTTAGCTTGCCGCATTTCTGTTCAACAATAAAAAAGGTTGCAGGAAACACTCCTTTGGAAGTCATAGCTTCCATCATTCTGATGGATGCCAAATCCCGGCTGAAGTCAACCAATGAACCGGTGAAGAATATTGCCTTATCTTTGGGATTTAATAATATCTCTTTCTTCAATAAGTTTTTTAAGCAACATACGGGTGTTACCCCACAGGAATACAGAGGACATTAAGCTTCCACCGGCTGTTTTTCGAGTGGTAATGTAACGGTAAAACGGCTGCCTCTTCCTACTTCTGATACAACAGAAATACTCCCTTGCAGATGTTCTACAATCGTTTTGCAGATAGAGAGTCCCAACCCCGTACCCTGCTTGAAAGTATTGACTTTATAGAAACGGTCGAATATTTCTTTCTGGCATTCTTGGGGAATACCTTCCCCCGTGTCCTCCACAAACAGACAAACTGAATCGTCATTTTCCGGATTAACCATAAAACCGAAATGAATATATCCTTCTTCTGTAAATTTCCGGGCATTATTTATGAAATTGCATATTACTTGTTTCAAGCGTGTAGCGTCAGTAGTTATGTAAATATCATCATCCGGCAAGATTGCTTTTATTTCGATTTCCGGCACATTTTTCACGACCTGCTCTTTCTCTATATCCTTCATTATGGATTTGAGGGAATAATTGGAATAAGTAAACTTGATAGTGTTTGATTCAATCTTGGACAAATCAAGTATATCGTCAATCAATCGTACTAAATGTTCGCTATTGATGCTGATTAGTCGCACGAAATCGGCACGTTCCTCTTCACTTAACTCATCATAAGTAGAACCTATAACATCAGAAAAGCCGACTATTGCATTCAGCGGCGTACGGATTTCATGACTCATATTGGCTAAAAATGCCATTTTAAGACGATCGCTTTCTTCTGCTTTTTTACGTGCCTCGATTAAGGTGTTTTCTATGTCTTTATATTCCTGAATACTCAAGCAGATTCCCACTAACCGATAGGGATGACCGGATATGTTTGCAATATAAGTTGACTGCCCTTCAAACCATTCCCAAGTACCATCCCCCCGGCGCAAACGGAATGGAACTGTTTTGTCAAAAGTTGTATTACCACTAAGTTGTACAACAAAGGCGTCAGCCATAGTTTGCCGATCGTCCGGATGAATCATATTCACATATTCCTCCATTGTCAAAGTATTATTCTCTCCGGCTGGAATACCTAAATGTTCAAAATAACGATCGTCAAGAGTAAATTCACTCCGGCTTATATCATAATACCATGGATAGATTCTGGTTCTTTGCAAAGCAGTATTCAGAATATATTCCTGTGTAAGTTCTACTGTAATATTGCGGAAAAAGAATAAGATGTTTTTTTCGCCCTCTTCATTTTCCATTGTAGCAAATTCTCCTCTTATCGGGAATTGTGTATAGTCAACTTGTTCCTGCATAAATGTATGTTCAGGCAGCGAGTATACTTTTTTGCCCTGACGGATTTCTTCCAAAATGGTCGAGAGTATATCTTCTTTCTTATTTAACAGCTTGAATATCTTGTTGGTCGGAAGAGGCATCATCGCATTGACTGACGAATGTACATGAAGTTCCGTAAGAGCTTGCTGATTCAGTTGTATGACTTCTCTATTTATATCCAATATGATAACTCCGTCAGGCAGGATATTAAGCAAATCATCATTGTAGAGTGTTTGTCCGTTCGCTTCCATATTTTGTTATTTTTCGTTCAATGTACAAGATAATAATTAAATTCATAACAAAGAAAGCCATTTTACTGAAGAAAACATTATTTCAACAAACCTTTTGTACCTGTTTATACAGCTATTTTAATTTGCAACACATTGAATGTTAATACGATATTCCTTTTTTAAGATTCGATACTCATTTATTAAGCCTCACTCCGTTTATTTGCCAGTCATTTTTTTCTGTTCCTTCAGTGAAATTGAATGATTGCACAGAAGAAGACAACGGTTCGAATGTGAGTGAAAATTCTGCTTCGCCGCTTTCAGGCAAATAAAAGTGCTCACCGGGTTTAATCCCATCTGCTTTCTTTAAGGTATACATTTCACCTTTCTCATCTACCAATCTACAATTCGGGCTGACTCGTATCCAGTATTTGGGAATATAATAAGCGTTGAAATGTACGGTGGTAGCGGTGTCTGTCAGTACCACTTGCTTGACTTCAAGAATATCGGTATTGGTTGATTCCGACACCGGATAGTTAACGACTTTTGTATTTCCTTGCCATGTAATACTCATTTCATGTTTGACAGCATCCAGATACCTGCGCATTTTTAGTTTCAAACTGCCTTTGCCATAACCCGACCATATTTTCATGATTTTACCTTCGGGAGAGATAAGGACATAGTTGGGAATACCTCGAACTCCATATTTAGCGTATAATCCGGCTGTTTGTTTTAAGTCATTTAAATTCTGCCAGGTCATTTCATGTTTTGCCGAAGCTGCCTTCCACCTGCTTTTCGTATCGGAGCTTAGACTAATGATAGTAAGACGCTCTTTATATTGTTCTTGAATCTCTTTCATCTCTGGTAAAGCCATAATGCAAGGACCGCAACCGCTGCTCCAGAAATCAAGCAATATATATTTTCCATTGAAATCAGTCAGATGATGAATCTTTCCATCCAAATCGAAAAGTTCGGTATCTGCCATTTTATCTCCCTCTTTCACAACTGTAGGCGGGAAAAGATTAACTGCAATTTCCTGTCCTGTTATAGAAGTTTTTTGTGCTTCATTCATTCTATTATACAAAGCCAGTGTTTCATCTTTATAAGAGAAATTTGGATTGTACTTCACTGACATGCTCAATTTATATAGCCTGTCCATCCAAATGTTTGATACAGGAAGTTCCTGCATCAGTTTCATTTCACGTTTGCTGATTAAAGCTGAAATACTGTCTTCTTTCACACGTAGAGCCTTCTGTTCGGCTTCCGGGGCAGAACGCAGGCTTCTTGCTTTGATAGACAAACGTTGATACTCATCCCATAAATCGTGTGAATCTTCAATAAACCTATTATATTCTATTTGTTCCTTTACAGGGCTGTCTACTGTCCACGTATGTATCAAGGTATTCGTTCCGGTTACTTTGATTCTTGCATTAGGAGTCGCATAAATCTCCAGCGACATGGAAGGAAAATCATCATTACGGGTACACATTAGAGATAATTTGTCTAAACCATCTTCTCCGGCATTTCGTTTGAAGAAGAAAGTACCGTTTTGTATGGTATCCATGGCTACTGTACTTCCTACATTTCCGTCAAGTAGAAAAAGAGAAACAAGAGTTCCATCCTTTACACCTTCCACTTTACCTTCAATCGTATACTCGTGCTGTGCTTGTGAAACGAGACTGCCAAATAAAAAGAGGCTGCTAAATAGTAGTTTTTTCATCATCATAATATTAGAAGTAATTATACGCCACAAGGTAAAGCTTTTCTTTATAGAGTGTTACTCCTTTTATTGTTCTTTAATATTTCTGTAAAAGAAAAGGGTACAAAATGCCCTTTCGTCCGTCTACTTGATATGAAGAAAAAAGAACGAATGAAAATATATACTTTACTGCTTGGCGCATTGTTTGTAAGTCCTACACAGGCACAAACAATGCATGATTGGGAGAATCATCATGTTCTCCAGATCAATCGTGAACCGGCAAGAGCCGCTTTTACCCCTTTCTCTGTACAGAAAGGAGACGGCTCAATCTCTTTAGACGGAACCTGGAAATTCCGTTGGACTCCCGTTCCCAATGAAAGAGTCGTGAACTTCTATCAGATAAATTTTGATGATAAAGATTGGACGGATTTTCCTGTTCCCGCCAATTGGGAAGTGAACGGATATGGCACGCCTATCTATGTTTCAGCAGGCTATCCGTTTAAAATAGATCCTCCACGGGTGATGGGAGAACCGAAAACTGACTATACCACGTATAAAGAACGGAACCCGGTAGGGCAATATCGCCGCACCTTTGTTTTGCCGGCCGGATGGGAAGCGGATGGACAGACTTTTCTACGGTTTGAGGGCGTAATGAGCGCCTTTTATGTTTGGATCAACGGTGAGCGGGTAGGGTATAGCCAAGGCAGTATGGAACCGAGCGAATTTAATGTCACGAAGTATCTGAAATCCGGAGAAAATCAGATTTCACTGGAAGTCTACCGATATAGTGACGGTTCTTATCTGGAAGATCAGGATTTCTGGCGTTTTGGTGGTATTCATCGTAGTATTCATCTGATACATACACCGGATATTCATGTCCGTGATTATGCGGTACGTACTCTTCCCGCATCTGTTGGTAATTATAAAGACTTTATTTTGCAGATTGATCCGCAATTTAGTGTATATCGAGGGATGACCGGAAAAGGGTATATTTTACAGGGAGTACTGAAGGATGCTTCAGGTAAAGAAGTTGCCACATTGAAAGGTGATGTGGAAGATATGCTTGATTTGGAACATAAAGCAAGCCGGATGAATGAATGGTATCCGCAGCGTGGCCCGCGTAAGATGGGACGTTTGTCAGCTATTATAAAATCACCGGAAAGATGGACGGCAGAAACGCCCTATCTCTATAAATTACACTTAACTCTCCAAAATGAAGAAAGAAGAGTCGTAGAACAGATAGAACAGGCCGTGGGCTTCCGCTCTGTAGAAATCAAAAAAGGACAACTGTTAGTGAATGGTAATCCGGTTCGTTTTCGTGGAGTGAACCGTCACGAACATGATCCACGGACGGCACGTGTCATGAGCGAAGAACGGATGCTTCAGGATATTCTTTTAATGAAACAGGCGAATATAAATGCCGTACGCACCAGCCATTACCCCAATGTCAGCCGTTGGTACGAGCTATGCGACAGCTTGGGATTGTACGTGATGGACGAAGCGGATATAGAAGAACACGGATTGCGTGGCACACTCGCAAGTACTCCCGACTGGCATGCGGCATTTATGGACCGTGCGGTCCGTATGGCGGAACGTGATAAGAATTATCCATGTATTGTAATGTGGAGCATGGGAAACGAAAGCGGTTACGGACCGAACTTCGCTGCTATTTCGGCATGGCTGCATGATTTCGATCCCACTCGCCCTGTACACTATGAGGGGGCACAGGGAGTGGACGGAAATCCTGACCCGAAGACGGTAGATGTTATCAGCCGCTTTTATACCCGGGTGAAACAGGAATATTTAAATCCCGGTATTGCAGAAGGAGAGGATAAAGAACGCGCTGAAAATGCACGTTGGGAACGGTTGCTGGAGATTGCGGAGCGTACCAATGACGACCGTCCGGTGATGACGAGTGAATATGCACATTCCATGGGGAATGCATTAGGAAATTTCAAGGAATATTGGGATGAGATATATAGTAATCCCCGTATGCTGGGTGGTTTTATATGGGATTGGGTAGATCAGGGAATCTACAAGACATTACCCGACGGTCGTACCATGGTGGCTTATGGTGGTGACTTTGGCGATAAGCCGAATTTAAAAGCTTTCTGCTTTAATGGATTGCTGATGAGTGACCGTGAAACTACGCCTAAATATTGGGAGGTAAAGAAGGTATATGCACCAGTTGAACTGAAAATGGAAAATGGGAAGCTGAAAGTGACGAACCGGAACCATCATATCGATTTATCATCTTATCGCTGCTTATGGACATTGTCTGTGGATGGAAAACAGAAAGAACAAGGAGAAATTACATTGCCGGAAATAGCTCCAGGAGAAAGTGGAACAATAGATTTGCCGACTTTCCGTTCATTGAATCCTCTTTCCGATTACCAACTGAAAGTAAGCATTGTTTTGAAATCGGATGCTCTTTGGGCAAAGGCAGGACATGAAGTGGCCTGGGAACAATTCTGTTTGCAGAAAGGAGATTTAGCCTCTACCGATCTGATTAATAAAGGAACGCTTCAAGTGGAAGAGGATGATAAATCTTTATTGATTAGCGGACGCGGTTTTTCTGTTCAGTGGGAAAAGAAAGTGAACGGAAGTATGACCTCCCTTATATATAAGAACAAAGAAATGCTGGCTCACTCCGATGATTTTCCGGTTCAGCCTGTCACTCAAGTTTTCCGTGCTCCGACAGATAATGACAAGAGCTTCGGAAACTGGTTGGCTAAAGACTGGAAATTGCATGGAATGGATCATCCGCAGATAAATCTGGAATCTTTCCACCATGAAAAACGTGCAGACGGGGCGGTCATTGTCCGGATTCAAACTAGTAATTTATATAAAGAAGGAAAAGTGGTGACTACTTCTGTCTATACAGTCTTTTCAGATGGAACGATTGATCTGAAAACAACTTTCTTGCCACAAGGAGTTCTTCCTGAAATTCCCCGTTTAGGTATCGCATTCTGTCTGGCGCCTGCTTATGATACATTTACCTGGTATGGCAGAGGGCCACAGGATAACTATCCTGACCGCAAAACATCTGCTATGATAGGGCTTTGGAAAGGAAGCGTTGCAGAACAGTACGTACATTATCCACGTCCGCAGGATAGTGGGAACAAAGAGGAAGTGCATTATCTGACCCTGACCGACAAACAGAATAAAGGTATTCGTGTTGACGCGGTAGAAAACGTATTTTCTGCATCTGCCCTGCATTACACCGTACAGGACATCTATGAAGAAACTCACGATTGTAATTTAAAACCACGTGCGGAAGTCATTCTTAATATGGATGCTGCCGTACTCGGATTAGGAAACAGTAGTTGCGGACCGGGTGTATTGAAGAAATATGCCATAGAGAAAAAAGAACATACGTTGCATATCCGCATCAGTAGTAAACAATAATAGCAATAAATAACTAACACAATTATAAAAGTAACAATGAAAAAAGTAACCACTTTATTATCAACCTTGGCGTTGGCAACTACCCTGGCTGCTCAAAACCTTCCACAAACGGAAAGGCAATATCTCTCCGGTCACGGATGCGACGATATGGTTGAATGGGACTTCTTTTGTACCGACGGACGCAATTCCGGCAAATGGACGAAAATCGGCGTACCTTCCTGTTGGGAATTGCAAGGCTTCGGCACTTATCAGTATGGAATCACTTTCTATGG
This sequence comes from Bacteroides sp. MSK.18.37, assembly GCF_019129155.2. Taxonomy (NCBI): domain Bacteria; kingdom Pseudomonadati; phylum Bacteroidota; class Bacteroidia; order Bacteroidales; family Bacteroidaceae; genus Bacteroides; species Bacteroides sp. MSK.18.37. Next base: position 6,032,386 of record NZ_JAHOIB020000001.1, read on the forward strand.
AAAGCCATTTCCTGAAGGCGTTGCCGATGAAAAAGGTATGTATAAGTACGAGTTTGAAGTTCCGGAAAAGTTTCGCGGTAAACAGGTCAATCTTGTATTCGAAGCTTCAATGACAGATACGGAAGTAAAAGTGAACGGACGCAAAGTGGGTTCCAAACATCAGGGAGCCTTCTATCGTTTTTCATACAACGTCACGGATTTCCTGAAATATGGCAAAAAGAATTTACTGGAAGTCACTGTTGCCAAAGAGAGTGAAAATGCCAGTGTGAACCTTGCCGAACGTCGTGCTGATTATTGGAATTTTGGCGGTATCTTCCGTCCGGTGTTCCTGGAGGTGAAACCAGCCGTAAACCTGCGGCACATTGCCATTGACGCAAAGATGGATGGAACTTTCCGTGCCAACTGTTACACAAATATCTCTAATGACGGAATGAGCATCCGTACACAGATTTTAGATAAAAAAGGAAAGAAGTTAGCGGAAGGCACTGTACCTGTAAAAGCGGGTGGCGACTGGACTTCTTTGCAACTGAATGTCTCTAACCCTGCACTATGGACTGCGGAAACTCCGAATCTTTATAAAGCTCAATTCTCCCTGTTGGATAAGGACGGTAAAGTGCTGCATAGTGAAACGGAAAACTTTGGTTTCCGTACCATTGAAGTACGTGAAAGCGACGGACTTTATATAAACGGAGTACGTATCAATGTACGTGGTGTCAATCGTCATAGTTTCCGTCCTGAAAGTGGCCGTACATTAAGTAAAGCGAAGAATATCGAAGACGTTCTTTTGATGAAAAGCATGAATATGAATTCCGTCCGTTTGAGCCATTATCCGGCTGACCCGGAATTTTTGGAAGCCTGTGATTCTCTCGGACTTTATGTGATGGATGAGTTGGGAGGCTGGCATGGCAAGTATGATACCCCCACCGGAGTACGTCTGATTGAAGGCATGATAGAACGTGACGTGAATCATCCGTCTATTATTTGGTGGAGTAATGGTAATGAAAAAGGATGGAATACCGAACTGGATGGAGAGTTTCATAAATACGATCCGCAGAAACGTCCGGTTATTCACCCGCAAGGTAACTTCTCCGGTTTTGAAACCATGCATTACCGCTCTTACGGAGAAAGCCAGAACTACATGCGCTTACCGGAAATCTTTATGCCTACGGAATTCTTGCATGGTTTATACGATGGCGGCCATGGTGCCGGATTATACGATTATTGGGAAATGATGCGCAAGCATCCCCGTTGTATCGGTGGATTCCTTTGGGTATTGGCAGACGAAGGTGTGAAGCGTGTAGATATGGACGGATTCATCGATAACCAGGGAAACTTTGGAGCAGACGGAATTGTAGGACCACATCACGAAAAGGAGGGTAGCTACTACACTATCAAGCAGTTATGGAGTCCGGTGCAAATCATGAATACTTCTATCGACAAGCAATTTGATGGCAAATTCTCCGTAGAAAACCGTTACGATTATCTGAATCTGAATACTTGCCGTTTCCTTTGGAAGCAAGTAAAATTCCCGTTGGCAACAGATGCTTCCAATGCCGCTGTTCAAGTACTGAAAGAAGGTGAAGTGCAAGGCAGTGACGTGGTTGCTCACTCGGCAGGCATTTTGGATATAAAAACAAATATCCTCCCCAATGCAGACGCCCTCTTCCTGACAGCAATCGATCCATACGGCCATGAACTTTGGCGCTGGACTTTCCCGGTCAACAAACTGAATCAGCAGACAGAACAGCTTTCTCCCTTGTCCAGTCGTCCTACTTATACAGAGACAGAAAATGATCTTACTGTGAAAGCGAATAAGCGTACATTCATCTTCTCAAAGAAAGACGGACAACTGAAAGGGGTATCTGTAGATAACCGTAAGATTAGTTTCGCCAATGGCCCCCGTTTCATTGGAGCCCGTCGTGCAGACCGCTCATTGGATCAGTTCTATAACCATGATGATGAGAAAGCAAAAGAAAAAGACCGTACATATAGCGAATTCCCTGATGCTGCCGTATTTACGAAACTGGACGTAAAACAAGATGGAGGTGATCTGGTTGTTACCGCCAATTATAAACTGGGCAATCTGGATAAAGCCCAATGGACAATCAACCCGAGTGGGGATTTGGCTTTGGATTACACCTACAATTTCTCCGGTGTCGTAGACTTGATGGGTATTCGTTTCGACTATCCTGAAGATCAGGTAATCAGCAAACGCTGGCTGGGTGTCGGACCTTACCGTGTATGGCAAAACCGTATTCACGGAACGCAATACGATGTATGGGAAAACGACTATAACGATCCTATTCCGGGTGAGACCTTCACATATCCCGAATTTAAAGGATACTTTGGTGATGTTTCCTGGATGAATATCCAAACGAAAGAAGGCACTATCAGTCTGACAAACGAAACTCCCGACACGTATATAGGAGTATATCAGCCTCGTGATGGCCGCGACCGTTTGCTTTATACTCTTCCCGAAAGCGGAATCTCTGTCCTGAACGTGATTCCTCCGGTACGTAATAAAGTAAACTCCACCGATTTGTGTGGTCCCTCTTCACAACCGAAATGGGTAAATGGTCCACAAACCGGACGAGTCATTTTCCGGTTTATGTAAATGAATCATATAAAGGTATCCACATTGCGTTAGGTACCTTTTTTATTTGGCCTTCTCACCGATTTTTCAAGGAAAAAGGCTATAAGTGGGGAATAATCATTATTTTTGTTTCGTTTTATACATTCAGATTAATGAATTCTTTCCTATGTACACAATACTAATTATAGAAGATGAACCCCGGGTTGCAAGTTTGCTGATGAACGGACTGGAGGAAAATGGCTATCAGACAATGGTGGCTTATGACGGACTAATGGGGTTACGGCTTTTCCAGACGCACACATTCGATCTGGTTATATCTGACATCGTTTTGCCTAAGATGGACGGATTTGAACTGGCGAAAGAAATTCGCAAAACCAATCCCAATATTCCTATATTGATGTTGACGGCATTAGGATCGACGAATGATAAACTGGACGGCTTCGATGCCGGTGCAGACGATTACATGGTGAAACCTTTTGATTTCAGAGAGTTAAATGCCAGAATCAAAGTGCTATTGAAACGTGTGGCGGGTAATGCTCAGGAATTACCGCAGGAACTTGTCTATGCAGATTTGCGTATTGACCTTCAACGTAAAGACGTAGAACGAAACAGCATATCCATTAAACTTTCTCCTAAAGAATACAACTTACTGTTATATATGGTAGAAAATGCCGAAAGAGTATTAAGCAGGGTTGAAATAGCGGAGAAAGTATGGAACACCCATTTTGATACAGGAACGAATTTCATAGATGTATATATCAACTATCTTCGCAAAAAGATAGACCGGGATTTTGAACCGAAACTTATTCATACCAAAGCTGGAATGGGTTTCATACTGACTGATAAATTATGAAGATCAGGACAACGTTGACTCTACAATATGCAGGGCTTACAGCTGCGGTATTCTTTGTTTTTGTGATGGCTGTCTACTATGTAAGTGAACACTCGCGTAGTAATGCTTTCTTTCGTAATCTTCAAAGTGAAGCTATAACCAAAGCGCATTTATTCCTTAAAAATCAAGTAGATGCCAAAACCATGCAGTCCATATACCTGAATAATCAGAAGTTTATTGATGAAGTAGAGGTTGCCGTCTATACAACAGATTTTAAAATATTATATCATGATGCTTTGCAAAACGATATTGTCAAAGAAACACCGGAGATGATAAAGCGTATTTTACAGCGGAAGAACATCAATTTCTATGTAGATGAATATCAGGCTATAGGACTGGTGTATTCGTTTGAGGGCAAAGACTATGTGGTTACTGCCGCAGCCTACGACGGTTATGGATACGCCAACCGGGATGCGCTAAGAAACATGCTCATTCTCCTATTTATCGGTGGATTGAGCGTATTGGTGGTTGTGGGGTATATCCTTTCTCGAAGCACTTTAAAACCGATACGTAATATAGTGAAAGAAGCGGAGAAAATCACAGCATCGCATATTGATAAAAGATTACCCGTAAAAAATGAACAGGATGAACTGGGAGAATTGAGTACGACATTCAATGCATTGTTGGAACGCCTGGAAAAGTCTTTCAATTCACAAAAGATGTTCGTCAGTAATGTATCTCATGAATTGCGTACCCCCATGGCAGCTCTTACAGCCGAATTGGATTTAGCTTTATTAAAAGAACGGAGCTCCGAACAATATCAGATGGCTATCGGCAATGCACTGCAAGATTCACATCGGATTGTTAATCTGATCGACGGATTATTGAATCTGGCAAAAGCTGACTATCAGTCGGAACAGATAACTATGGAAGAAGTCCGTCTGGACGAACTGTTGCTGGACGCCAGAGAGCTGGTACTAAAAGCTCATCCGGATTATCACATCGAATTAGTATTTGAGCAGGAAGCCGAAGAAGATAATGTGCTGACAATAATCGGAAACAGCTATTTACTGACCACCGCTTTTGTGAATCTGATAGAAAATAACTGCAAGTACTCTTCCAACCGGGCTTCATCAGTCCTGATCGCCTATTGGGAGCAATGGGCAATCATTCGTTTGTCTGATAACGGTGTAGGTATGTCTGATACGGATAAAGAAAACCTGTTTAAACTGTTTTATCGTGGAGAGAACAAGAATATTGCTCCCGGAAATGGTATAGGCATGGCCTTGACACAGAAGATTATCCACCTTCACAAAGGCGAACTGACCGTATCTTCCCATAAGGATGAGGGCACTACTTTTGTGGTGAAACTTCCGCATATTTAAGAAATTCTAATAGCTTTCTAATACCACTCTAATCATTCTCTAACAGCTTCCCGGTGAAGTCTTCCTTACTTTTGCATCGAATTAACAAATGCAGTTAGTAACTTAAAAAAAATTAGAGAGTATGGTATGGAAGAAAAAACTGCGTTCATCACAGTACATATTCAATTCAGAGAAAGTATTTTTGGTTGCCACACAACCCGGTAAGTCAATCTATTCATACTTACAGACAACAAAGCTTGGATTAACGTTGGGAGAAGTGCAGGAGCGACAATCCGTTTATGGAAGAAACGAAGTGGTGCATGAACAGAAAAAGAATCCGTTTATCCTGTTTATCAAAACGTTTATCAATCCTTTCATTGGCGTTCTGACCGGGCTCGCCATTATATCCTTATTTTTGGATGTATTGATGGCCGATCCCGGAGAGCAGGAATGGACGGGAGTCATCATCATCTCATCCATGGTGCTGTTCAGTGCTATCCTGCGTTTTTGGCAGGAATGGCGAGCAAGTGAGGCTACGGATTCTTTAATGAAAATGGTAAAAAACACATGTCTTGCCAAACGTGCGGGAGAGCATGAAGAAGAGATCGAAATTACGGAACTCGTTCCGGGAGATATCGTGTATTTGGCAGCCGGGGACATGGTTCCTGCTGATATTCGGATCATCGATTCGAAAGACCTGTTCATCAGTCAGGCTTCATTGACAGGAGAGTCCGAACCGATAGAAAAGTTTCCGGAGGTACGGGGACAACAGTTTCGGAAAGGAAGTGTCATCGAATTGGACAATATTTGCTATATGGGTTCCAATGTGATAAGTGGTGCGGCAAAAGGAATCGTTTTTGAAACGGGGAACAAAACCTATCTGGGTACTATTGCAAAGAGCCTGGTCGGGCATCGTGCCACTACAGCTTTTGACAAAGGCATTAGCAAGGTTAGCTTCTTATTGATTCGTTTCATGCTGGTTATGGTTCCATTTGTGTTTTTCGTAAATGGCTTTACGAAAGGGGATTGGTTTGAAGCTTTCATATTCGCCATATCCGTTGCGGTTGGCCTTACTCCAGAAATGTTACCGATGATTGTGACTGCCAACCTTTCTAAAGGAGCGATAGCCATGTCTAAAAAGAAAACAATCGTAAAGAATCTCAATGCCATTCAGAATTTTGGAGCGATGGACATACTCTGCACTGACAAAACCGGTACATTGACCTGCGATAAAATCGTATTGGAGAAATATATCAATGCAGATGGCAGTGACGATAACAGTAAACGTATTCTTCGTCATGCTTACTTTAACAGTTATTTCCAAACCGGTTTAAGGAACCTGATGGATAAAGCGATTCTTTCTCATGTAAGAGATTTGAGTCTGGAACATTTGAAGGATGACTACACTAAAGTGGACGAAATACCTTTCGACTTTACGCGCAGAAGAATGTCTGTTGTAATAGAAGACAGGCAGGGAAAGCGGCAAATCATCACCAAAGGAGCAGTAGAAGAGGTTCTCGATGTCTGTTCCTATGCCGAGTTCAACGGGCAGATTCATCCCTTGACTGATGCCTTGAAAATCAAAGCACAGATGATTAGTGAAGAAATGAATCAGCAGGGGATGAGAGTATTGGCAGTTTCCCAGAAAAGTTTTATCGAGAAAGATTGTAATTTCGCCATCGAAGATGAAAAAGAAATGGTATTGATCGGGTATCTTGCTTTTCTTGATCCTCCGAAACCTTCTGCTGCCGAAGCCATCGAACAATTATATGCGCATGGAGTAGCAGTTAAAATTCTATCGGGAGACAATGATATTGTAGTGAAAGCTATTGCACGACAGGTAGGAATTGACACCAGTCATTTTCTTACGGGGATAGAAATAGAAAATATGGACGAAACAGCATTGAAAGAAGCGGTAAAGGATACCACTTTATTTTCAAAACTGACTCCATTACAAAAGACGCAAATCATCTCTCTGTTGCAGGAACAAGGGAATACGGTGGGATTCCTGGGAGATGGAATCAATGATGCAGGTGCATTACGTCAGTCGGACATTGGTATATCAGTCGATTCTGCTGTGGATATAGCCAAAGAAAGCGCAGATATTATCTTGTTGGAAAAAGATTTGATGGTATTGGAAGACGGAGTGCTCGAAGGAAGAAAGACATTCGGCAATATCAATAAGTACATAAAGATGACTGCCAGTTCCAATTTTGGTAATATGTTCAGTGTGATGTTTGCCAGTGCATTCCTGCCGTTTCTGCCCATGATGCCGATACATCTATTGATCCAGAACTTGTTATATGACATATCGCAGACCACCATTCCTTTTGACCGTATGGACCCGGAGTTCCTGAAGAAACCCCGTAAATGGGATGCGTCCGATCTAAGTCGTTTTATGATTTATGTAGGTCCCATCAGTTCTATCTTTGATATTATAACGTATCTGGTTATGTGGTACGTATTTAGCTGCAACAGCCCCGAACATCAGACACTGTTTCAGACCGGATGGTTTGTGGAAGGTTTGTTATCACAGACATTGATTGTCCACATGATACGTACCCGCAAGATACCGTTCATACAAAGCCGTGCCACATGGCCTGTGATGGGACTGACCTTCTTAATCATGGCAATAGGTATTCTTATTCCTTTCACCGCTTTCGGGCGTTCCATCGGATTGACAGCTCTTCCTTTGAGCTATTTCCCCTGGCTGGTTGGGATTTTGCTCTCTTATTGCATTTTGACGCAGATCGTGAAGAATTGGTATATCAGGAAGTTTGTGCGCTGGTTATAGCTTTGTCTGTTTATCTCGCAAATTAAATGTATATATTGTAAAAGATTTAAAATTGAGACGAATTGTCTGTCAAGAGTTTTTGCCCCTAAAATTAATTTCATATATTTAGGAGCAAGAACTCTTATTTATTTAGATTTGCAAACTTTCTAATATTCAGGCACGATGAAACACTATTATTCCTTTCTGATAATAACCTCTTTGTTATTAGCCGGATGCGGGCAAAAAGACCGGGCAAAATCTCAATTCGAATCATCTGTACAGACAGAAGAAAGTTATTCGTTAGCAAAAGAATATATTAAAGAAGCTGTTATCACAGGAAAAGTGTTGAACCGGGATTTTTATCCTCAAGAAAAGGAATTAACTCTCATCATTCCATTTTTTTGGAAAATGGAAAATCAATATCGTACCCCCATACAAGAAGATGGTTCATTTTCATTCCGCTTTCCGGTTTATGCAAAATTAAGAGAAGTTTCCATTCGCAATTATGCGGAACATTTGTATATCCACCCGGGAGATAGCATACACGTGGAAATAGACTTCAAAGAGCTTTTTCATCCCAAAGTAACAGGTGATGCAGAGAAGTTGAATCAAGAAATACTGGCATTTACAGAAAGCGCCTACTATTACATACAGAATTATAGTATAAACCCGAATTTGAATATTAAGGATTTTGAGACTGAATTAAAGAAGGAATATGACTTTCGTTTGGAGCGGAGAAACGAGTATCTGACGAAGTATAAGCCAATGGACGATGTTACGTTATTTACTGAAGAGTTACTGAAACAGGACTATTATTACGCTTTGTTATCCTATGGTAACCAATGCCAGTTTAAAACGAAAAAAGAAATGGACCGATATCATAAACTTCTGCCTGCAATCAATAAGCTTTATAATAAAGGGATTCTTTCGGCACGTTTATATGATATTGCTGATGAGGTAGAACGCTATATAGCTTATGGGATAACATACAAAGATAAAAAAAATCCATCTGTAGAAGAGATTATGTCGGCAGTAGGAGAGAATGAACTGAACCAGTATATATATACTAAAATGACAGTTGGCTCTTTGAATGCGAATGATACACTTGCTTTAACAACGAGGCACACGCAGTTTGATTCGATCGTAAAAATGCCGCATTTGCGTGCACAAGTGATGCAGATATATAATCAAACTAAATCTTACCTGGAAAATCCGCAACCAGTTTCCAATAATTTATTATATGGTGAGTTTCACGAAAACTCAAAGCTAAAAACATCTATGCCTTACATGGAACCCGTCTATAATATACTTGAGAAGAATCACGGAAAAGTGATCTATTTTGATTTTTGGGCTAGGTGGTGTCCACCATGCCTGGCAGAAATGGAACCTTTGAAACAATTGCGGAGTAAGTATTCCACCAAAGACCTGGTCATATATTCCATATGTGTAAGTGAACCCAAGGAAGAATGGGAAGAATGTCTGAATGAGTATTCATTGAAGAACCGGGGAATTGAATGTATTTATGCATCTGATTATTTTGGAAAAGATAACTTACAGAAAATTCGCAAACAATGGAAAATAGATAGAATGCCCTATTATCTGTTGATTAATAGAAAAGGGCAAATTGTAGATTTCGGAACTACAGCACGTCCCAGCAATCCGCAATTTGTATCTCGAATTGAGGAAGCTGTAAAGGACAGCAAATAATGTTGTGAGAGAAATAAGACAAATAAGAAAAGGTTAAGCAACCCACACAAAAAATATCAAATGTTTCCGATTTATATTATAGGAATTTATTCAACTCTTTTACCAACAAATGAACAGTAGTAGAAGATTCTTGTTGTGCTGGATTATTTCCATCAAATTGTCTCATGATAGTTTTAGCGTGATTAATGGCTTGTTCTTGTTTAGAAAACAAAGTATTAAACATTTTAGAACTTACACCCGATTTCTTTGTATAAGCAAATCCGAGCAAAGCGCTCAACATTTTTTCATATCTGGAACGATGCAACGCTCCTTGGTATAGATTAAAATGCAGTAAAAACCAAAATTCAAAAGCTTGGTTACTATAAGCCACTTCAAAACCGTTTTGTTGTGCCAACAGGATTGCAGAGTTAAAATCATTTTCAGGAAAATCATCTTTATCAAAGACCACCCAATGCTGATTATATGTTCGTCCCTTTAGCTTTTCCTGCTCTTTTATATGGATAGCCTTGTGTACTAATGCCAATGTTCCCATACCTTGACCAAGTGCCTTCACATTGGCAGAAGTCAAACGAAAAGCGTTGAAATAATCAGGTTCGGTATTAACTCCTTCGCAAATAATCAGAAATGTTTGTTTCACCTCACGTACACTACTGATACGGGTTATCTTTCTTTCGATACGCGGATTTATATTTTTCCTTTTTGTAGCCGTCATGGTTTAATTTTCTTGGGTATTAAACAAACGGGTTAAATCTCCAACAATTGGAATTGCTCCATACTTTCCTGATAAATAATCTTTTTCAAACGAAGCATCATTACGTACTTTATACTCTGCCAATGAATAAAGTTCGGTTGCACCATAGCGGTCTTTTTGTGTAAACCAAACCTGATCCCGCCGGAATATATTAGCACTCAACAAATTTGTATCGTGAGTAGTGAAAATTAGTTGAGCATTTTGGGGATTTGTTTCTTTTGAATTAAACAAGGCAATAATTCTACATGTAAGAAGAGGATGCATTTTAGAGTCAAATTCATCTATTATAAGACGCTTTCCATTATCCAAAGCATCAATGATAGGGTATGCCAGGGAAAAATACTTTATTGTACCTTCCGATTCATTTTTCCTGAATGGGAAAGTAATAGTTTTGACTTCATGACCTTCCTCGTCATATTGTGTATGTGTACTCACAATAGCATTATCAATTTTTTCAATATTTTCAATACCTAAATCAGCATAACGGGAAAACTCTACAATTCTCTGTTTCATTTTGATATCATCCAGTTGGATAGTTGCTGTATTCCATATTTTTTCATCGTTAGAACCTGAAATAATAGTGGTATCATTCAACCACTTCATTATCTCTACTGCTGTCGGATCATTGAATTGTGCCGCAACAGAAAGCAATAACGCATTTGCCCTCACCATTCGTTTACCTGCAAGTTCTTTACCAACGACAAACTTAGTATGAATATCAAAATTATCTTTTTCCCGATAGAATAATTCAATTTCCTTAGCTCTCTTTTTATTGGCTTTTTGATAAAGCCATTCCGAATGTACCAATGAATTATCAGCTTCAAATCCATAACGATATTGGTTATCTTCATCACAGAATATTGCTTCAAAATAACTTGGTTCGTTCGCAGTAAGTGAGTTTAACCGGAAACTTTCTATATTAACACGTTCGCCTGCTTGAATATCCTTCGATGAATTTATCACATACCACTTAAAAAATTCCAATGCTTTTATAAAATTAGATTTGCCTGATGCATTAGCACCATAGACTACCGCGCTCTTCATTAATGATAATCCGGAAGTCCCTACATTAAAGATTATATCTTCAGCCGGAACCTGTATTTCTTTCAAAGCTGATGCTACTAACGACAATGTAGATTGTTCTTTGAAAGATAGAAAATTTCCTATTGTAAATTGAATAATCATATTTTAATTGCTTTATTCGAGATTTTATCACAAATATACTGTTTATTTTATGATATAAGCAGATGTATTAGGTGAATTATATTATTTTATGTCTAATAACATACATTCCCGCTTATAAAGAAAAAATATTCCATCCTATATCAGCACGATAGTAAGAGGTGCGATTAGTATAGTATATCACGTTTCATTATGGATTAAATCAAAATCAATATACTTTCATTATAGCTTTATAGCTTTTTCTTCTTTCACCAACTTCCTCCATCTTTGAAATGCCCTCATCAGCGTTTCTTCCTGTACCAGTCCTACCATTTCGTAGTGCTCTACGAATTGTTCTATTGACTTTTTAAACATCACTCCTTTATTAAACTTATTATCCAATAGAAAGGAGTATAATTCCGCTTTCATCTCCGTTTCTATTTCCTTTTCTATAATCAATGCACTATCGTTTCCGATATAGTTATAGACTTCCGGATTCTTCCCATTACGCGGTTTGGGCAGTACAAAGCAAATATTCCCAATTTCTTTCCATGAAGTATTTTGCGGATGAGGGACAGATAGTTGATGAAGGAAGTGATAAACTGGAGTAATGTGGGAGAGATGGATAGGGATAAGTCGTTTGGAAGAAGAAGAAGGAGAGGAGGAATGAGACTGGTTCTCTGGATCGGGTTCTAAACTTTGTCGATATCGGACATACATATATCCAGCCAAATATGGCTTGATATTAATTGTAACTGTAACCATGGGAAAATTTTTAAAGTTTGTAATAAAAAAGTATGTATATACAGCCCTTTGGACTGTGAATTCCGTTTGGTTTATTGAGAATATTCCCATGGTTATCGGGACGGAATTCTTCTTTTTATAATAAATTGATATACAGTGTATTACAGATACTGTTTTTTGGTTTAAAACCAAGGAACCGTTCCTTTTAAAGGAACGACCTGTTTCTCACCGAGGAACGCCTTGTTCCTTTTAAAGAAACGGATGACTCCTTAAAATCCGGGAACAAAACTAGTTGTAATATTCCGATATTTCAAGATGGATGATTGAAGCATTAAACAATACGTGTAAATATAAATAATCATTTTTATACATCGTTTATTTTACGCGTGTATAAACAACCGGTATGTCATGAAAGTTAATTGAATAGAATGGATAATAATTTAACAATGTTTACCGGATAAACCTTTTTTGAGAGTGTTAAAACTCGCTTCTTAGATGATTATGTGGCTATTTTGAGTGAAATTTCGGAATCTGTGTGCAATTTCAGAACGTTTTATTTTAATATATATTTCTTTTGTAAATTTGCAGCATATAATATTTAAATAAACATAAGCGAATAAGCAATAAATATACGCATTTTAATGAAGATACATGACATAGCAATTCTTTTTTTTATATTTTGGGGAAGCATTTCACAATGTGCGGCTCAAAAGATAGCGGTAAAAACAAACCTACTCTACGGTACATACGCCAGTTCACCTAATCTGGAAACCGAATTCGGGATTTCACCGCGAGGTACAGTAGATCTGGGTGCTGGCTTCAACTGGTTTACATCCGCTCATTCATCCTCAAACAATAAACTGGTGCATTGGCTTGGCTCGGTAGAATATCGTTATTGGACGTGTGAAAGATTCAGCGGACATTTTTGGGGAATACATATACTAGGCGGACAGTACAACATAGCCGGTCATCATTTGCCGCTTCTATTTGGAGATGATTCCGGTCACTATCGCTATGAAGGATGGGGAATAGGCGGAGGCATTTCGTACGGCTACCATTTTCTTTTAGGCAATCGTTGGAGTCTCGAAGCAAATATAGGTATAGGGTATGTCAGACTACATTATGACAAGTTCCGATGCGAGACTTGTGGTGAAAAGACCGGAACAGAAAATCGCAACTATTTCGGACCTACTAAAGCAGCAGTTTCACTTATATTTCTTATAAAATAACAAAAACATGATAAATCTAAAATCTATCCTATGGCTGTTGCCTCTGTCACTGCTCGTTTCTCCATTACTATATGGAGAAAACCTGCCGGACAAATGGTATAAAGGAACGATACAAGCAACAGCCATCGAATTGCAACAAGTGGGGGATTCCCTACATATTCAAGTGCTTTATGACCTTGATAAAATAAAAGTCAGTTCCAATCATTCGATAGAACTGATACCGGTATTGATTGCTGCAAACCACCAACTGGAGTTACCGGAGATTTCTGTCAAAGGGCATAGTAATTTCCAAAACCTGAAACGTAAACTGGCCTTAATGAATACACAGGAACGTGATTTTTACCAGTCGGAAGCTCCGTACTATGTTGTGAAAGGATATGGAATAACCGAAGAAAAACAAATTCGATATTCCTTGGTCATTCCATTCGAATCGTGGATGAAAGATGCACGTTTGGATATAAAAAAGGAAGTAATGGGCTGTTGCAAACCGGGCAAGTTATTATCGACGTTTCCGCTTTTCGGTACCGTCACTTTGGAGCAACCGCCTGTTCCATATCACATCGTCCCGCATATCAGTTATGTCCGCCCCCAAGTTGAACCTGTAAAAAAACGTGAGATGTCATGTGAAGCGTTCCTGGATTTTGTTGTATCAAAGACCATCATAAGGCCGGATTACATGAACAACCCGGTCGAACTGGAAAAAATATCCTCTATGCTTGCCGAAGTGAGAAATGATACAACTATTACCATTCGTGGAATATCAGTCATTGGTTATGCTTCACCGGAGGGTTCTGTCCTTTTTAACAAACAGCTTTCCGAAGGACGTGCAAAGGCACTTGTTAATTACCTTCTCCCTCGTTTCCCTTTCTCTAAAGAATTATACAAGGTGGAATATGGTGGCGAAAACTGGGAAGGACTACGTAAAATGGTTGCAGAGTCTGACATGGCAGAAAAGGATGGAATTCTTCATATTATAGATCACATACCAGTTGAAATAAACTACCGAACGAATACCAGTCGCAAGAAATCGTTGATGCTATATAAACAGGGCAATCCTTATCGGTTTATGTTGCGTGAGTATTACCCACATCTGCGTAAAGCGATCTGTAAAATAGAGTACGATGTTCAGAATTTTAATATAGAACAGGCAAAAGTGCTGATTCATAGTCGGCCACAAAATTTGAGCCTGAATGAAATTTATTTGGTCGCTCTAACTTACAAAAATGGTTCACCGGAGTTTATCGAATTATTTGAAACAGCCGTTAGCGTCTTTCCTGATGATAAGATTGCCAATCTGAATGCCGCTTCGGCTGCACTTTCACGTAAAGACACTCTTTTGGCAGAAAAATACTTAAAGAGAGCAGAGACTTCCACACCGGAATACGAAAATGCCGTGGGAGTATTACATCTGCTAAGAGGTGACTATGAACAAGCAAAGTTACATCTAAATAAGGCTGCTGAATCCGGATTGAAACAAGCAAATCTCAATCTGGAGGAATTAGCCAAAAAAGAAGAGAATATCGAATTGATGAGTAAACTAGATTATTGATTTTTTATATATTATAATTATCTTTTTATTTACAACATTTAAACATTTAACAATGATGAAAACAAGAAGTTTTCTATTATCTACATTGGCAGTTTTTATATTTGCCGGCTGTAGTAGTGAAGATGCTCGGGAAGGGAATATTCCGAGCGGTGAGCTGAATGGAAAGGCGTATCTGTCGCTTTCCCTGCAAAGTCACACATCCACTACAAGAGCTGCGAATGTAGTAGAAAAACCGGGAAGTTCAGGGGAAAGTAAAGCAGGGACAGTCAGAGTTCTATTATTTGACGAGGAAGATGTGTGCCTTGATGTGGTTAATTTTGATGGTTTGACCGTTGGGAATAGCGGAGGAACAAGCACAGAGGGGACAGGGACCCCGGAAGCTGCAGCTAGTGAAGCTCAATTAGTACCGGAGAAGACTAAAAAAGTATTTGTGGTTATCAATCCTTACACCGACGGGAATAAAGGGTGGAATTTAACTGCGGATGCTGTAAAAGGTAAACCTTGGTCTGCAATTAACACTGCCATTGAGGCAGTTATTGCCAACATCGCTACCAATGATAATTTCATGATGGCGAGTGTAGGCGAAGGAGCTGGCATAGAAGGAGCATTGATGGGAGTAACGGTGTATAAGCCGGATGGATATACCCAAGACAAAATAGATGCGGCAAAAAAAGAAGCAAAAGACCATCCTGCAAAAATCTCTGTAGATCGATTGAGTGCAAAAGTAGAGCTTGTGGTTAAGGAGTCTTTTACTACCAAACCTGATGGTGCTAAATTTACTTTCGGCGGTTGGGAATTAAGCGTTACCAATAAGAGTGTGAAACTGTATAGTGAACTTATCACTTACGATAATGCCACGACTGGAGCGGTTTATCGTCAGGATAAAAACTACTTGTCTGACGAACAACCTGATGTATCAAATGCGAGTACTATGGAAACGAATATGGATGCAGCTTTCAATTATCTAAAAAATATAGATAGCGAAAGTGAGGAGATACCTGCTGTTGCACAGAGTAAGGGAACAAGTCTGTATTGTCTTGAAAATACAATGGAAGCTAAGGCACAGCAATTAGGATTCACCACCAAGGTAGTGGTAAAAGCTACATATACTCCCAATGGTTTGACCGAAAATAGCAGTTATTTCTCTTGGAAAGGGAACTATTATACATTAGACCAGCTTAAAGATGAATATAATAACACTGCTAGTGGCGGACTGAAAACAGACTTACCTATATTCTTAAAAAAAGCGGGTGTCGTGGCAGAGGGTGTTTCGGACATAGATAAGGCGATTGCAGAGCTTACCGCAGGCAAATTTACTGCGAAAACCGGTATCATCGGACGCTTCTGTGCCGTACGTTATTATCATGAATCTGTATGCTATTACGATGTCCTGATTCGTCACGACCAAAATGTAACAACCAAAATGGCTTTAGGTAGATACGGTGTGGTACGTAACAACTGGTATCACCTGGAACTTCAGAGCGTGAGCGGTCCCGGAACACCGTGGATTCCCGACCCGTCTGATCCTGATCCTACTAATCCTACACCTCCGGGTACCGATGATGATGAAGCAGACGCATACATTTCTGTAAAAATCACTATCAATCCATGGACTTACTGGACACAAGGTGTTGATTTGCATTAATAGATGAAAATCAAGAGACACATAAAGAAATACATAATAATCCTTGCCGCTTTTATGGCGGCAGGGATTACCGGTTGCGACGTCTTTCATGACGATCTCGACCAGTGTGACCTTTTTCTTGAATTCAGGTATGACTATAACATGGTAAATGAAGACTGGTTTGCCGATCAGGTGGAGGAAGTAAAAGTCTATGTGTTCGATGCAGAAGGGAAATATCTTCAGACATTCATCGAAAAAGGTAATCCGCTGAAAAATACGGACTATCGTATGCTGATCCCTTATCGACTGAAAGGCTGTACGGCTGTTGTATGGGCCGGAAAAACAGATGAGTTTTACCGGCTATCATCAATGACCGCAGGTGATCCGATAGACAAACTAGCCTTAAAATACGAGCCCGATAATGACATGAGCAACAATCATCTTGATGCATTATGGTATAGCGGTCCGCTGCAAATGTTTTCTCCGGAGAACATAAGCAATACAGAAACTGTCAACCTGATACGTAATACTAATGATATAACGATAGGCATTACACGAGGCAGCAATCCGGTCGATCTTTCAAAATACGATATACAATTGATAGCGGCAAACAGTATTTATGACTATAAAAATAATTTTGGAGATGGAAACAAGAACATAATTTACCACCCTTGTGCGGATGAGGAAGACAACAAACTATCTCTTCAGACCCGGCTCCACACGCTTAGATTCGTCAAAGATGTCGCTATGCCTTTTTCCATTACGGAGCAAACATCAGGAAAAGCAATAGACATTGGAGGAGAAACAACCATAAATCTTATTGACTACTTGCTGAAAAGTAAACCGGAAGCGATGGGTGACCAGGAATATCTCGACCGCAGATATCAGTGGGACATTAACATCCGCATCGGAGATAAGGAAGAGAACGGTTATGTAGCATTAAGTATCACTATTAACAACTGGACCTACTGGTTCCAACCAACAGATATGTAAGCCGTTTTTTGAAACGAAATTATGGCACAATTAAGGATGAATATAACTATCAACATACAATTTTCGGCAAATGTCCTGCTTTTGACAATATTTGCTTTGTTTGCTTACTCTTGTACAAAGGAGAACGAAACAACAGGCGCACGTATTTACGAAGGAGAAAAGATACCAATGAGTATTAAAATGGGGACACGCAATACTACTGCTGACGATGATGAAGTCATAAAATCCGTACGCGCAATTGTGTTTAACGACAAAAACGAATTGGTATACAACGACGTTTCTGATGCTTCCATAAACGTAGATAACATATATATCGCTCCCATAAGAGCGGCACGGGGATATAACAACATTTACATCATCTGTAACGAAACACCGGAGCTTACGGAAAAGCTCGCCGCCATTACATTGGAAAATGAAATAGAAAAAGTGACATTCTCTGCTATAGGTATTGTTGCTCCGCCACCTATGTATGGAAATGTGTCACGTGCCTATGTGGAGTCTCGTAGCGACGGAACAAATGCCACAGTTACCATCAATAATGTTACGACAACGGAACTGCCGATTGAGGTAAACCGTATGGTGTCCCGCATCAGCTTTACGGCAATTAAAAATATCACCAATGAGGATGAAGATTTTAAAGTAACCAGACTGAATGTAAAAGTGTGTCGAATGCCGGTTGCCACTACTATAGGAGAGGGGCAGGCATATTCGGAAAATGTATGGTCGGATGATCTTACTATATCAGGAACAGGCGAGCTCGATAATAACGGTACGTATACGATAAATGGAAATAACTACACCATTCCTGATAACATAGATTTCATAACGATTCCTACTACTTATATTCCCGAACACATATTGTCCGACCCTCAAAATGCTTCACAAGCAACCTATCTTAAAATAGATGCACAATGCGTTCTTAAAAACGGCAGCACACAGGTGCTGAACTGCATCTATCTGCTGAATATCGGTCAAGAGCCTCCTAAAAATCATAACCTGACACGAAACAACCATTATCGGATATACGCCACCATTACCGGCATGGGAGCAATGGGACTTTATGCGGAAATAGTGGCAATGGAGGAACATGACATCACTATCAACTGGAAACCTATTGACGGACTGGTTATTGTAAGTGACAAGGCTGCAGACTATGACGCCGTAGCCGATACGTCCAGAAATGTGAATATATGGAATGACTTTAGTGTTTATTCAGGGATACTGAAAGCATATCATTCTGAAACGGGATACAAGGATGTATTGTTTAAATACGGCAGTCTGATAGCTGTACACAGTGCTCCGACTACTGAAGATGGCGCAAATTTCGCTCCACCTGCCGATGCCGAAACATTGAACGATATACTCTGGTATCCCAGTTTATACAATCCCTTAATTATCAAAAGATGGAGTGATGTCCCTTACCTGACGGACGGTGAAATATCCACAGATAACACCTCTGAACAGGTTAAACAGGGCTTGGGAGATCCATGCAAACTTGCCGGTCTTTCCGAAACTCAAATCAGAGATATGGGAATCATAGACAACGGGCAGTGGCACATGGCTACCCCTGAAGAATACAATCATATAATAGCGGCATCAAATAATGAAACAAGTTCATACGGATACTTTTCGTACCACTGGCTGCTATTGCCTCACAACCGATACAGAGACGAATCCGGTGTGTCGTGTGGAAACGGTACTACCGGATGCTACTGGGCTAATAATGCCTCTATATTTGATTTTTCAGGTACTCCGATGGTGACTGCAAGCCTTCAATCCGGTAAGGACAGACAAAACGGATATATGGTTCGTTGCGTCCGCAACGAGATACCGGAAAGTCGGATAGGAGTAGGAATTATTGTTTCTCCCTCATATCAGGGGACCGAAGCCAGTGGAAACTCTTATTTTGGTATTAGTTCGAATATTCCTTATTGGACGGCTACACTTGTGACATCAGGATCGGATATGGGAACGGCAACTCCCGAAGATTTCTCATTTGAGCCTGGGGACAATACCGTACATACGACACACGGTAGCAATACCCAAAATATTCATGTATACGTCAAACGTAAAGAAAGTACTTCATCCCGTTCGTTTAGGGTAAGGGTGGAAGGTACCGGACTGGACGGACAGACAAAGAGTACACTACTCACAATTGCGCAAGCCGGGTATCAATTACGTGCCAGTTCTGAATTAAGTACTATGGGCGTTTTACCTCAAAAGGGAGGCACTTATGATCTAAATATCAATCTTAGCCCTACGGACGTCCCCATACCTGCGGGAAAATTATATGTACAAGTTGTTTACAACGGTGGACAAATAAGTATCAGTGATAAAGTGGAGACTGTATCGAATACGTATAGCTATCCTATCTCAATAACAATCCCAGCAAACGAAAGTCCGAGTCTCATCGGCCTCACGGCTTATATCATTTTAATGAGAAATGCCGGAGCAGATATTACTCTTAGTAGTCTGTCTATTAATCAGAATGGTACCAAATAAGAACAAGGATGAATAATATGATGATAAACAGATATGATATGAGAATAAAAACCAATTATAAAAAGTGTATCAGGACAGTTTGCATTGCTTTGTTTTCACTGGCATTTACAGGTTGTACAAAAGACGACCTGAATGAGTTCGGTCCGGGAAATGCTACGGGAAAAGTGGTTATGGTCAGTTTGAATGTCAGTCTTCCGCCTATTGAAGAAACAACACCAACAGGTAGATATCCTACTGTAAAGCCGTTCTTTAAAAATGAAAATAACTCTGATTCATCCTTCACGGTCGTATTGGAACAAGAACAACGTACGGCAGCGACCAGAGTATCCGATGGCACAACAAAGTTGCACAATCTCTGGCTTTTCCAGTTCAATGAGAATGGTTCCATTAATGGAAATCCCCATAAGTTGAGCGATACGGCAACGGCTATTAATGATATGGTGACAATAGATGTCCCCCTTGTAGTAGCAGAGAAGCAGACTTTATTTCTGTTGGTACTGGGACCTAAATTTGATTATGACATGAGTGGAGTGAAAACTCTTAATGACCTTAAAAATTGGGGCTTTGAATATCTGACTAATGTAGAAGGACATACGGAGTCACTTATTACCGCTGAAGATGAAGTGCCTTTTGCCGGGGAAGTGTCTGGTGTTACTGTTGTAAACATCGACGGAGGTAACCGTGGTTTGGTAGAATATAACAAACCTGCCGGCTTTGTGGGAGGCATTGAAATCAGGAAGCTAATGGCACGTATTACATTCCGCTATAAACTCGAAGTGGAAAATTACAAATTGCAGGGTCTGAAATTGCTGAATGTCAATAGTACAGTGCGGCTTACCAATCCCGAAAAGAATACCGATACGGATACTTATGTCACGCTTGAGATAGATAAATTTGGTGACCCCGATCCCAATGGCTTCTATTCGGTAACGTGGTATATTGCGCAGAATTGTCAAGGGACGGTAGCAAGCATAGCAAGTGAAAACCAACGCTACTACAAAGTGGTCAATGGGGTATCATCGGGTAGTGCACCGGTACTGGGTATGCAGATAGAGGCATGGGCGTATTCTACCTCAACATCGGCAACAGGCAAATATGCGATTTACCAAATGTATATTGGTAGTAATAATACTAATAACTTCGATGTGGAACCCAACCATTTTTATAATTTGCGCACAACTATTAATACAGACATAAATTCGGCGAAAAACGACGAACGAATCAGGACATACTCTGCTAGCCAGTATGTGGAGTTTCACGCCAGTAAGAACGTAAGCGTCATTGGAGGCAAATTCGATACTAAATACAATGCTTCTAGTGAAAAATATGATCTGGATGCAGCTTATGAGGTCCGGCCGATAGTTATCCAGACTCAAGGACGGATGGTGGAAGTGGGTGTATATACTGATGAAAGCTGTACCCAACATCCCACACAGAGTTGGCTCCGCCTGTCTTCTTCTTCCAATTACACAGATGCGTATAATAATACTAAAGAACCTCTGGATACATATATCAAGGCCAGCACCATACTTCCTACTCAATTGAAGTTTTATCTATATAATGATGAATATATTGATGACGGGAAGGGGAACTTGCTTGATCCCGGTGCAGATGCTACGGGAGGAAAACGATCCCTATATATTAAAATAACTACTACAACTAATGGCGATGCGGGAGAAGCACTACAAACTTCACATACATTCCGTTTAGACCAGCGGGCGGCAATTTACCTTGGACGTTTAGGAGGAGAGAAAGACGGGGATGGAAACTACACTATGGGGTTAGTATACACTAGAATGTCTTTACGAACTACATCTAGTTTATTGGCAGATGTAAAGCCGGGAACGACGAGAACTGGCTATGCGAATATCAAAACGGCAGAACTATCCTATGCAACAGACAATATGGATAATGGTAAAACGGCAACCCGGCATTTAGCGGAAAATACTTACAATCAAAATTGGGTTGACGCCTATGTCCCGATTCCACAGAAAGATGCGTCCGAACATGTGTTATTATATCAATATCAATACCCTGCCAGTACTTTTAGCGCAAGGGCGTGTTATGACAGAAACAGAGACGAAAACGGGAACGGGATAATTGATGAAAAAGAATTCAAATGGTATCTTCCTGCGTCAAACCAGTTATTAGGGCTTTGTGTAGCTGCTCTACCGGGACTTGGAGGTGGAGGCTCGACAACAGAGTATATATCACTACCACCCTATAATTATTATTATTTCATAAGTGCTTCCGATGGTAAGTTTGGGAATTCAGACAGAACTACCGGATCAGATAGATGTGTCAGGAATGTGTCTCTTCCTTCTTATGTTCCATATTGAACATAAGAATTTAACAATATAAATTGAAAAGAAGTATGAATATATTTAGATTAACAGTCATAAAATTTTATATATTATTTTTTATTCCACTAAAAGTATATTCTCAATCGACAGAGATATATGCGGATTCAAAAGGGAATAAATATGCGGCAATCAATTATGAAGGAATGGTGAAATACAAGATGGAGGACCGGAGCAAAAACACCAACTTTCGTAGCTATATTCAGTTGTATAAATACATTTCGGGTAGTCTGACCGAAGCTGAAAAAGATGAAAGCGGCAATGATGTCTATGTATACCGAACGACACGGCATACAGA
Organism: Bacteroides sp. MSK.18.37; assembly: GCF_019129155.2. Classification (NCBI taxonomy): domain Bacteria; kingdom Pseudomonadati; phylum Bacteroidota; class Bacteroidia; order Bacteroidales; family Bacteroidaceae; genus Bacteroides; species Bacteroides sp. MSK.18.37. The sequence goes on from NZ_JAHOIB020000001.1 coordinate 6,054,866, forward strand.
GAGGCAAACAGAAGGAGGATGTGACTGGAAGGTATCCGGTTATTTTATCGTTTCGCCTGATATTGTAAATAGCGAAGGAGAGGCAGGTGCACAAACAATGGATTGGGCTACGGCAAACGGATATCTTACTGCTGCCAATACCAATATTTATTCGACTCCTAGTTTTGCAGTTGCCAAGGGATGTGCCGCATATCGTGGGAAAGAGGGGCTGGATGAACCGGGAACCTGGCGGGTACCTACGCGTGGGGAGTGTGCATTGATTTTACTTTTTTATAAAAAAATGGAGGAGACTAAGGCAACAACCGGTTTTCAGCCATTCGCTCTTTCCACAATAGGGGCCACTTATTATTGGTCTGCAACAGAGAAAGGAGGAGATTCAAAAGATGTATGGTCAATGCGATTCTATCCTGATAATCAAATAACAGGATATGGGCTAAATACAGGCTATTACGATAAACAGAAGAAGTCTTATTATCTCCGCTGTATCCGGGATATTCCATTAAAATGAGTTACGAACAAAATCATCATCAGTTTATATACACACTTATTATCATACAAAATGAAAACGATAAAAGCCGAAATATTAATGATTGAAGGAGCACCATTCCCTGCCATTGAAAAAGTATATGATCCTTCAAGTAAAAAATGTAATGGGAGGATTACACCACAAGCCCCCATTGTCATCACTGGACATCACTTGGATATGTTAACATGGGATAGCGCCAATCTATACCTTGTGTCTTCAGTAAATGACAGAATGTTGATAGAATGTGGTGATATTCATAAATATTCGGACGATAAAGTGTATACAACCATTCCTGATATTGATGAAGGTGAATATTTTCTGGCACTGATGATTCTGATGAAAGATAAAGAAAGTTTCTTATATATCTTTCCCATATCTTTGATTGTACAATTTACTTAATCAAAATGTCACGATTAACATATGTATATATAGAAGCAAGAAATAAAGACAAACAGCATAATAGCATAAATTGCAGTCAATGAAAGATAATAAGCCATATAGGCAAAATAAAGTATTTGATAATATATCAGAAACAGAAGAGTTTAATGTCTATACTAAAATAGACGATTTACCGCTTAATGAAACTCCTGCGTATCTTGAAGAAGGGATAAACGGGATATGTACGGGAGGCAGTGCGCTTTTCAATGTTTTTGGTAATAAACGACGGATTGTTCCCAATGATCTGGTTGTTATTTTTCCTTTCCAGTTGGCTGCTGTCACAGAGATTAGCGATGACTTTTCAATGACTTTTCTCAAAGTATCCAAAAACTTGTTTATGGATACGATAAGCGGAGTATGTATACCTACTCTTGATTTTTTCTTTTATATGCGGAAAAATTTCAGCACTCCGCTATGCAATGAAGAATGTCAACGCTTCATTCACTTTTGTCATATACTGATTTATCGTATCAACTTGCCTCGGAACTTATTCAGACGGGAGTCTATTATGCAACTTTTACGTGTTTTCTATTGGGATATCTATGTGGCTTATAAAAGAAATCCGAAAGCTGCCGAATTAGTAAAATATACCCGTAAGGAAAAACTTTTATTCGACTTCTTTTGTTTGGTGATCGAATTTCATACCGTAAGCCGGGATGTTGCGTTTTATGCACAAAAGATGTGCGTGTCCGCTAAACACCTTACAATGGTAATTACGGATATGAGCGGCCGTTCGGCAAAAGACTGGATTATAGAATATTCCATTCTTGAGATAAAGGCTCTTCTACGGGATTCGGACCTTGAAATAAAAGAAGTGGCATCACGTACAAACTTCCAGTCGAATTCCGTTATGACAAGGTTCTTTCGCGAACATACCGGCATGACACCGTCTGATTATAGAGAAAGAATTTTTATTCAGATAGATGGATCATGATTTATAGTTAGTTAAGTAATATACGAAATACTGCCTGTGAAGGTCGTCTATTGTTTGTTTTGTTTGTGTGGTGCACCTTCTTCCGAGAGTAGGAAAGGAGGTGCACCTTTTTTTGATTAAAGTTGTTATATTCCTGATCTCATAAGCTAATAGTGAGTACAAAACAGAGTGATTTTCGTCTTTTTTATTGTAAAAATATAGATTGGAATGAAAAATCGACTGAAACAACGAATATTTGCACTTTCTCTATTAGCATGGACAGCCGTATGCCCTGCCGATGCACAGCAAACACGCTCACTTCGCGATCAATTTCTAAACCCTTCCGATGAAGCAAAACCCTGGACCTTTTGGTATTGGATGTATGGTGCCGTGTCTAAAGAAGGCATTACAGCCGATTTGGAGGCAATGAAACATGCCGGATTGGGAGGTACTTACCTGATGCCGATTAAAGGTATCCACGAAGGCGCCCAATACGATGGCAAGGCGCAGCAGCTAACTCCCGAATGGTGGGAGATGGTACGTTTCAGTATGGAAGAATCAGATCGTTTGGGGCTGAAATTGGGAATGCACATTTGTGATGGTTTCGCATTGGCGGGAGGTCCCTGGATTACTCCCGAAGAATCTATGCAGAAAGTGGTTTGGAGCGATACGATTGTAAACGGAGGCAAGCTGATGGCTATCCGCTTGCCACAACCGGAGGCTTATGAAAACTACTATGAAGACATCGCATTATTCGCTTTGCCGGTAGAAGGCGCAGCGGACGAAATGCAGGCAAAAATTACCTGTGTCAATCTAGCCACAACAGGAAATGTAAAAGCTGCTCAAACAGTGAATATGGATGCGGCAGGAGTGATCCGTTCTTCGTATCCTTGTTATATCCAGTATGAATACGAACAACCCTTCACTTGTCGGAATATTGAAATCGTTTTAAATGGTAATAATTATCAGGCACACCGCTTGAAAGTAATGGCCAGTGATGACGGAGTGAATTATCGTTTGGTTAAGCAGTTGGTTCCTGCCCGTCAGGGATGGCAGAATACGGATGAGAATTCAACTCATAGTATTCCTCCGACTACCGCCCGTTTCTTCCGTTTCTACTGGACTCCTGAAGGAAGCGAACCGGGAAGTGAAGATATGGATGCTGCCAAATGGAAGCCCAATCTGAAAATAAAAGAATTACGCCTGCATCGGGAAGCCCGTCTGAACCAGTGGGAAGGAAAAGCCGGACTGGTATGGCGTGTTGCTCAAGCTACCAAAGAAGAGGAAGTTGGGAAACAGGACTGCTATTCACTTTCACAAGTCATCAATCTGACAGAGCAATATACTAGTCATTCGAATGGAAAAACATTGACCGCCACTCTCCCCAAAGGAAAATGGAAATTACTCCGCATGGGACATACAGCTACCGGACATACCAATGCCACAGCGGGAGGCGGAAAAGGATTGGAATGTGATAAGTTTAACCCAAAAACGGTACAGAAGCAATTCGATAACTGGTTTGCGCAGGCATTTGCAAAGACCAATCCCGAAGTAGCTCGTCGCGTACTGAAATATATGCATGTCGACAGTTGGGAATGTGGCAGCCAAAACTGGAATAAACGTTTCGCTATTGAATTTCAGAAACGTCGTGGCTACGATTTGATGCCTTATCTACCTCTATTGGCAGGTATTCCGATGGAAAGTGTCGAACAAAGTGAAAAGATTCTGCGAGACGTACGTACTACCATATCAGAACTCGTCGTAGATGTGTTTTATCAGGTATTGGCGGACTGTGCGAGAGAATATGATTGCCAGTTTTCGGCAGAATGTGTAGCTCCGACGATGGTAAGCGATGGTCTATTACATTATCAAAAAGTAGATCTTCCGATGGGTGAATTTTGGTTGAACAGTCCTACACATGACAAACCGAATGATATGCTCGACGCTATTAGCGGAGCACATATCTACGGAAAGAATATTATTCAGGCTGAAGGGTTCACGGAAGTGCGTGGCACGTGGGATGAATACCCCGGAATGTTGAAAGCCTTGTTGGATCGTAATTACGCATTAGGAATCAATCGTCTTTTCTACCATGTATATGTACATAATCCCTGGCTGGACCGCAAGCCCGGCATGACATTGGATGGCATCGGACTATTCTTCCAACGGGATCAGACCTGGTGGGATAAAGGCGCAAAAGCCTTTTCCGAATATGCTACCCGTTGCCAGTCGTTATTGCAATATGGGCATCCGGTAACAGACATCGCAGTCTTTACAGGCGAAGAAGTGCCGAGGCGTTCGATATTACCGGAACGATTGGTTCCCTCTCTACCGGGAATCTTCGGTGCAGAACGAGTGGAAAGTGAACGCATCCGTCTGGCTAATGAGGGACAGCCTTTACGTGTACGTCCGGTAGGTGTTACTCATTCAGCTAACATGGCTGATCCGGAGAAATGGGTGAATCCGCTTCGTGGATATGCATACGATAGTTTTAATAAAGATGCATTACTTCGTTTGGCGAAAGCCGAAAACGGACGAATAACGTTGCCGGGTGGAGCAAGTTATAAAGTGTTGATACTGCCTCTTGCGCGTCCAATGAATCCCGAACCTGTATTGTCATCGGAAGTGCAGAAGAAAATCAATGAACTAAAAGAAGCTGGCATTTTTGTACCTTCTTTACCTTATACAGAAGAAGATTTTTCCGTGTATGGCTTGGAACGTGACATGATCGTGCCGGAAGATATTGCCTGGACGCATCGTCGTGGCGAACTTGGCGAACTCTATTTCGTAGCCAACCAAAAGGACGAAACACGCACGTTTACTGCAAGTATGCGTATTAACGGTAAGAAACCGGAATGTTGGAATCCGGTGACGGGTGAGATGAATATTCATCCTTCCTATCGTATCAACGGAAACCGGACAGAAGTTACTCTCACATTGGCTCCTAATGAGTCCGTATTCATCGTATATCCTGCGGAGGGAGTACATGAAGGCTATGGAGAGTCCTCTCTCCAACTGCAAAAGGAGAAAAAAGATATCGCCAGAGCCTCTTTAAACATAGCTTTGGAAGCAAAGGAATATACTATAACTTTTGCAGCTAACAGAAAAACGCTCACACGACAAGAACTCTTCGACTGGAGCCAAGAATCGGACGAACAGATACGTTACTATTCGGGGACAGCGACTTATAAGACCACTTTCCGCTGGAAAAATAAACCGAATAAAGACCAACAGATTTATCTGAATCTGGGAACAGTTTATAATTTGGCAACTGTTCGTGTGAATGGCGTAGATTGTGGCACAATCTGGACTGCTCCTTATCGTGCAAATATTACAGGTGCCCTGAAAAAAGGAACTAATGAGCTTGAAATAGAGGTTACAAATACTTGGGCGAATGCACTGACAGGAGTTGATGAAGGAAAAGCGCCGTTTGATGGCATTTGGACTAATGCAAAATATCGCAGGGCAGAGAAAACGTTGCTTCCGGCAGGATTACTCGGACCTTTGAGTTTTTCTATCACAGAATAAAATAGATTTTTAAGGCACGGATTACGCGGATTACACGGTTTATGAGAATCGTATTACATAAAGTAACAGCGCAATCCATGTAATCCGTGCCCAATTCATTATAATATAGCTAAAGTATGAAAAGTTCAATTATTAAAACAGGTACAATGTTGGCAGGTTTTCTGCTTGCTGCCTGCCTGTCAACACACGCAGAAGTAAAGCTACCGGCTATTTTTTCTGATGGCATGATGATGCAGCAACAGACCAATGCAAACCTTTGGGGGACGGCGACTCCTCATAAAAAAGTAACAGTGACTACTAGTTGGAATGGAAAACAATATGCAGCAACAGCAGATAAAAATGGGGCATGGAAACTGACAGTAGCTACTCCCGAAGCGGGAGGCCCTTATACTGTGACTTTTGATGATGGAACCCAAAAGACACTGAATAATATTCTGATAGGCGAGCTTTGGCTTTGTTCTGGACAAAGTAATATGGAAATGCCGATGAAAGGCTTCAAAAACCAACCGGTAGAAAATGCCAATATGGACATTCTTCACAGCAAGAATCCGCAAATCCGTCTGTTTACGGTGAAACGTACTTCTACATTCACTCCGCAGAATGACGTTATCGGTTCGTGGAAAGAAGCAACCCCGGCCAGTGTCCGTGATTTCAGCGCAACAGCCTATTATTTCGGGAGACTGGTAAATGAAATATTAGATGTTCCGGTTGGGTTGGTTGTAGCAGCCTGGGGTGGTTCCGCCTGTGAAGCATGGATGACAGCGGACTGGCTGAAAGCCTTCCCGGAAGCGAAGATTCCTCAAACGGAAGCCGACATAAAATCTAAAAACCGTACTCCGACCGTGCTTTATAACGGTATGTTGCATCCGTTAATCGGTATGACAATGAAAGGAGTGATTTGGTATCAGGGCGAAGATAACTGGAATCGTGCCCATACGTATGCTGATATGTTTACCCGATTGATTAACGGTTGGCGTGCCGAATGGAAACAGGGTGATTTTCCCTTTTATTATTGCCAGATAGCTCCGTATGATTACGGGATTATTACCGAAAAAGGAAAGGAAGTGATAAATTCGGCATATCTCCGGGAGGCACAGGCAAAAGTTGAACATCGTGTAGCTAACAGCGGTATGGCTGTATTACTGGATGCAGGAATGGAAAAAGGTATTCATCCCGCAAAGAAACAGATTGCAGGCGAACGTCTGGCTCTTCTGGCTTTAACTAAAACGTATGGAGTGGAAGGTGTAAATGGCGAAAGTCCTTATTATAAAAGCATTGAAATAAAGAACGACACCGTAGTTGTCAGCTTCGAACGTGCCAATATGTGGATCAGCGGCAAGAACTGTTTCGAATCGAAAAACTTTCAGGTAGCCGGCGAAGATAAAGTTTTTTATCCGGCCAAAGCATGGATAGAACGTAGTAAGATGCTGGTGAAAAGCGATAAAGTACCGCACCCGGTAGCTGTTCGATATTGTTTTGAAAACTATGTGGAAGGAGATGTATATTGCGACGGATTGCCTTTAGGGTCTTTTCGTTCGGATGATTGGTAATAGCAAATAGACAAGGTAAAATATGAAAAATATATGAAGAGATTTTATCTGATTATAACCATACTGTTTGTTGGCGTGTCGGCTCTTTGGAGTCAGCATGCCAATGTCATTTGGAATACTCCCAGTCGTAATTCTTCTGAATCTATGCCCTGTGGCGGTGGAGATATTGGGATGAATATATGGGTAGAAGACGGTGATGTTATGTTCTATGTGAGCCGTAGCGGTACATTCGACGAAAACAACTGCCAGTTAAAGCAAGGGCGTGTACGTCTCCGCCTGTCGCCCAATCCTTTCAAAGACGCTAAAGATTTTCGTCAGGAGTTGAAGCTGAAAGACGGATATGTAGAAATCGCGGCGGGAAACACGCAGATACAATTTTGGGTAGATGTTTTTCATCCGATTATACATGTAGAGGTAACAAATGCACAACCGTTGCAGACTGAAGTCTTTTATGAAAATTGGCGCTATCAGGAACGGCCTGTCAGAAAAGGAGAGGGGCAACAGTGTTCCTACAAATGGGCTCCCCCGAAAGGTACTGTGACGGAGTCCGACTGTGTTTCCGTAAATACAAATCAACTTCTGTTCTATCATCGCAATCCCGAACAGACCGTTTTTGATGTAGTTGTCGCTCAACAAGGAATGAACGAAGTAAAATCTCAAATGATGAATCCTCTGAAAAACTTAACTTTCGGAGGAACTCTTTTTGGTGAAAACTTAGAATTTGCAGGCACTGCGGATGATGTATATGCCGGAACAGACTATCGTGCCTGGAAGTTCCGTTCTTCCAAAGCAGCTCGGAAAGAACATTTCTGCATTGTGTTACATACAGACCAGACAGAGACAATAGAAGAGTGGGAGCAGGGAATACAAATAGCTTTGCATAGAATAGCCCCCAAAGGCAAAGTTTCATCGAAGACTATCATACAGGATAAAAAACAGACCCGTTCGTGGTGGAATTCCTTTTGGCAACGCAGTTTTATCGAAGCAGATGGTGAAGCCAAAGAAATAACTAGAAACTACACCCTTTTCCGTTATATGCTGGGATGTAATGCTTATGGCAGCGTACCGACTAAATTCAATGGTGGACTATTTACCTTTGATCCTTGCCATGTCGATGAAAAACAATCTTTTACCCCTGACTACCGGAAATGGGGAGGTGGTACGATGACTGCACAGAATCAACGTTTAGTATACTGGCCGATGCTGAAAAGCGGAGACTTTGATATGATGCCTTCCCAGTTTGATTTTTATAACCACATGTTGAAAAATGCAGAACTGCGAAGCCGTGTATATTGGCAACATGATGGAGCCTGCTTTAGCGAGCAGATCGAAAATTTCGGTTTGCCGAACCCCGCAGAATATGGTTTCAAACGACCGGACTGGTTTGACAAAGGATTGGAATATAATGCCTGGCTGGAATATGAATGGGATACGGTTCTTGAGTTCTGCCAAATGATATTGGAAACAAAGAACTATGCAAATGCTGATATTACCCCTTATTTACCTCTGATCGAGAGTTCGCTGACATTCTTCGACGAACATTACCGGCAACTAGCTTCCCGCCGGGGACGGAAAGCGTTGGATGGCAACGGACATCTGATTCTTTTCCCGGGCTCTGCTTGTGAGACATATAAGATGACTAATAATGCCAGTAGCACCATCGCTGCTCTAAAAACAGTATTGGAAACTTATGGAAAGAAGGAAGAGATGCTAAAGACAATCCCTCCGATTCCATTGCGGTACATAGAAATAAAAGATACGTTGAATCCGACTATTGCTCCGGTCTTGAAGCAAACAATTTCGCCCGCTGTAAGTTGGGAACGAATTAATAATGTTGAAACGCCACAACTTTATCCAGTGTTTCCATGGCGTATTTATGGAGTAGGAAAGGAGGATCTGGATATAGCCCGTAATACCTACTTTTATGACCCGGATGCCATCAAGTTCCGTTCGCATACCGGATGGAAACAAGATAATATATGGGCTGCCTGTTTAGGCCTGACCGAAGAAGCAAAGAAACTATCTTTAGCCAAATTATCGAATGGACCGCATCGTTTCCCCGCATTTTGGGGACCGGGATATGACTGGACACCCGATCACAACTGGGGAGGTAGCGGCATGATAGGACTTCAGGAAATGCTATTGCAAACAAATGGAGAACAAATACTCCTTTTCCCGGCATGGCCGAAAGAATGGAACGTACATTTCAAACTTCATGCTCCGGGCGAAACAACAGTAGAAGCCACTCTGAAAAACGGAAAAGTGACGGACTTGAAAGTTTTACCGGAAAGTAGAGAAAAGGATATTGTTATAATGATTGAAAAGGAAAAATGATAATTTTGCGGAGTGCCCTGAAAGGGCTTAATTATATAGCGTAGGGCAACGCCCTACGTAAAAGCGACAATCTGAATTTGCGCCCAGAAAGGGCATCCCAATAAATATATAATTGTAAGGCTTTCAGCCTAACTGCAAAATTCCCATTTAACCGATAAATTCCCATTTAACGAATGAAATATATAAATAAAGAATTATGAATAAAAGACCATTTATCATCTTATCAGCTTTTCTATTGCTGTTCTCTTTGATAGAAAAAGGGCAGGCTGCAGAAACTTACCGTCCCGAGACATCGGTTGCCGGATTCATTCAGCTTCCCGGTAGCGGGCGACAAGTCTATAATTTCAATCCGGGATGGCGTTTTTTCAGAGGCGATGTCCGGGGAGCAGAAGCGGTAAACTTTGATGACCGTTCCTGGAATGTCGTTTCCACCCCTCATACTGTAGAGTTGATGCCGGCCGAAGGAAGCGGATGCCGCAATTATCAGGGACCGGCCTGGTATCGTAAGCACTTTGTCCTCCCCGCTGAAACAAAAGGGCAACGGGTAGTGCTTCATTTTGAAGCAGCTATGGGCAAACAGATCCTTTATCTGAATGGTAAACGCATCCAGGAACATCTGGGAGGTTATCTACCTTTTACTTTAGACTTGACTGCCAATGGTGTACAGGCTGGAGACTCCTGTCTGCTCGCTGTTTTCACGGACAACAGTGATGACAAATCCTATCCTCCTGGAAAACGTCAATACACATTAGACTTTGCTTATCATGGTGGCATTTATCGTGATGTATGGATGATTGCCAAATCTCCGGTAGCTATTACTGACGCTATCGATTCACAAACCGTTGGCGGTGGAGGTGTATTCGTTCATTTTGATAAGATCAGTGAAAAGAGTGCGCAGGTATATGTAAACACCGAAGTTCAGAATGACGACGCCCGTTTCGAGTCAGTCACTGTAGAAACGACTTTGACAGACGCGGATGGAAAAGTAATCAAACGCAGTTCAGGAAAACTTTCTTTAAAGCCGGGAGAGAAGAAATCCATCCGTCAACAGATGGAAGTAAAGAATCCTACTCTTTGGTCTCCGGACACTCCTTATTTATATAGAGTACAATCACGCATTAAAAAAGGAAATAAATCCATTGACGGAGGCATTACCCGTGTCGGTATTCGTCTGGCAGAATTCCGTGGTAAAGACGGATTCTGGCTGAATGGCAAACCTTTCGGACAACTGGTAGGAGCCAATCGCCATCAGGATTTTGCATACGTAGGCAATGCTTTGCCGAACTCACAGCAATGGCGTGACGCCAAACGTCTGCGTGATGCCGGATGCACCATTATTCGTGTAGCCCACTATCCCCAAGACCCTGCCTTTATGGATGCCTGTGACGAGCTCGGCCTGTTTGTGATTGTCGCTACTCCGGGATGGCAGTACTGGAACAAAGACCCGAAATTCGGGGAGTTGGTTCATCAGAATACCCGCGAAATGATTCGTCGTGACCGTAATCACCCTTCCGTATTGATGTGGGAACCCATCTTGAATGAAACCCGCTATCCGCTCGATTTTGCCTTGAAAGCTCTTGAGATTACCAAAGAAGAATATCCCTATCCGGGACGTCCGGTAGCTGCTGCCGATGTCCATTCTGCCGGAGTGAAAGAGCATTATGACGTTGTTTATGGCTGGCCGGGTGATGATGAAAAAGAAGACAAGCCGGAGCAATGTATCTTTACCCGTGAATTCGGGGAGAATGTAGACGACTGGTATGCTCACAACAATAATAACCGTGCCAGCCGCAGTTGGGGAGAACGTCCGTTACTGGTACAGGCTATGTCTTTAGCAAAGAGCTATGACGAGATGTACCGCACAACCGGTTTGTTTATCGGTGGTGCCCAATGGCATCCGTTCGACCATCAGCGTGGCTATCATCCGGACCCTTATTGGGGCGGCATTTATGATGCTTTCCGTCAGAAAAAATATGCGTATGAAGTATTTCGCAGCCAGTCGCCGGCCAGTCTCCAACACCCATTGGCAGAATGTGGCCCGATGATATTCATTGCTCATGAAATGTCACAATTCTCCGATAAGGACGTAGTTGTATTTACAAACTGTGATTCAGTCCGTCTTTCTATTTATGATGGAACGAAAACCTGGACGAAACCGGTAGTTCATGCCAAAGGGCACATGCCGAATACTCCCGTTATATTCGAGAATGTCTGGGACTTTTGGGAAGCACGCGGATATAGCTATACTCAAAAGAACTGGCAAAAAGTAAACATGGTTGCCGAAGGAATCATCGACGGAAAAGTAGTATGCACTCAAAAGAAAATGCCTTCCCGACGTTCCACCAAACTACGCCTTTACATAGATACCCCAAAAGTGAACCTGGTAGCTGACGGCTCTGACTTTATCGTCGTAGTTGCTGAAGTAACCGATGATAGTGGAAATGTGCGCCGTCTGGCAAAAGAGAATATCGTTTTCACGGTAGAAGGTGAAGGAGAAATCATCGGAGATGCTACTATTGGCGCTAATCCCCGTGCGGTGGAGTTCGGCTCTGCTCCGGTGTTGATTCGTTCTACCCGGAAAGCCGGAAAAATAAAGGTGAAAGCCCGCGTACAGTTTGAGGGCACTCAAGCTCCGACAGCTACTGAAATTGAACTGGAAAGCGTTCCTGCAGAACTTCCTTTCTGCTATGAGGAACAGACTTATGAAATACAAAGGACAACACCGTCCACTCTCAATGTAAACCCGGGCAAAGAATCATCTGAAGGAAAAGTGCAACTGACAGAGGAAGAACGCCAACGGGTGTTGGATGAAGTAGAACGTCAACAGACTGAATTTGGAACTGAAAAATAGTACGATAAAAGTGATTAGCAGGTTAGTGATAAGTGATTAGCAGGGTGATCTGCCAACTTGTTTTTTATATGTTACTAAAGCACTATTCAAAAAAAAAGACTATCTTTGAGTACATTTAATTCCAATTATAGCTATCAATGAGAAAACGGAATATTCTAATACTATTACTATCCATGATAGGCATGTATGCTTTTGCCTATCCAAATATGATTGTAGAACACTACACGGCTGAACGTGGTTTGCCTAATAATATCGTAAACTGTACATTAAAAGGACAAGACGGATTTATCTGGTTTGGTACCTGGTATGGACTATGCAGCTTTGACGGAAGTAAATTCCGTTCCTACGATAACCATGACGGCTTTTATTCCACAGACATTCCGCCGCGTAAAATTCAGCGTATCGTAGAAGATAAGAATGGTTTTCTGTGGATTAAGACTATCGACCGTAAACTCTATCTGTTCGATAAACGGCATGAGAGCTTTCATGCCGTCTACGATGATGTGAAAGAATATTCCGAGAACATTCAGATTATCAAGATTCAGACGACCGAAGACGGCGACGTATTGTTGCTGACAAAAGATAAAAGCCTTTTGCGTGCGTACACCGACAAGGAAGGTAAAATAACGATGAAACAATTGCATGATTCGCGTCCTAACGTGAACGTGTACGACATGCGTTTGAAACACAACATATTCTGCGAAACAGCCGAATTTATCAATTGGATCGGTATGGATTATCAGATTCTGTCCCTACGGAAAGGGGAAGCGCTGAAAGACAAACCTGCCGACTTTATACAGAAAAAGGTATCTGCCAACCCGGATCAGTTTACTTGTGCCTCTTATAATTCTAAATTCTTATGGTTGGGAGACAAGAAAGGCCACATTTATAGCATTGATCCGCAAAACGGAGTTGTCAACCGTTACGAGATACCGGAAATCAAACAGCCGGTTTCTAATCTGCTGGTAACGGAATCCGGTCTGATGTACATTACCACCAATGAAGGAGCATACGAGTACAATATCGGCTACAAGCAGTTGACCAAGCTCCCCTTTACCATCCCCGAAAAGGACAATGGAATTATATTCTATGATAAATACGATAAGGTATGGTTTCAGGAAGGCAACCAAGCATTGACCTATTATGATCCCCTGAACAGGAGCCACCACCGCTTTACATTCCCCAATCAGAATGCAATCGGCAATTTTGAAATGCAGGATGCCGGCGAACAAGGCATGTTCTTTATGACTCCGGGAGGAGAAATTCTTCTATTCGACAGGGAGAAACTGGAAATGACCCGTATCAACCAATTGAAGCCTTTCTCCGACGATCTTCCCAATCAGCTTTTCTTCCATCTTCTGCTGGATAAAGATGGCATCCTTTGGCTGGCATCTACGAGCAGCGGAGTATACAGGCTTAATTTCCCCAAGAAGCAATTCCAACTGCTGACAGAAGTTTCTCCATCTCCGGTAGTGCCCGAGAGATCGACTTCCTGGAACCAGGGAATACGTGCTCTCTTCCAGGCGCAAAATGGGGATATTTGGGTAGGAACCCGCTGGCAAGCTCTGTATCGCCTGGATCGTAACGGACAAGTGAAACAAATCTTCTCGGATAAGAACTATCTATTGGGAGCCGTATATCATATTATGGAAGACAAAGACGGTAATCTTTGGTTTTCTACCAAAGGAAACGGGCTTGTCAAAGCCGAACCGGACATGAATTCACCGCACGGGTTGCGTTTTACCCGTTATATCAATGACCCCAAGAATCCGAATTCTATCAGTAACAACGATGTGTACTTTACTTATCAGGACAGCCAGGGGCGCATTTGGGTAGGATTACTGGGAGGAGGTCTGAATCTAATTTCCGAAGAGAACGGAGCAATTACCTTTATACATAAATACAATGGCTTGAAACAATATCCTGCATACGGTCTTTATATGGAGGTACGTACCATGACGGAAGATGAAGACGGACGTATTTGGGTAGGAACAATGGATGGCCTGATGTCTTTCGACGGACATTTCACTGCTCCCGAACAGATCCAGTTTGAAACGTACCGACAGGTCAGCGAAAATTCAAACGTAGCGGATAACGATATTTATGTACTCTACAAAGATACTGATTCGCAAATCTGGGTAAGTGTATTCGGAGGCGGTTTGAATAAATTAGTCCGCTATGATAAAGAAAAGCGTGAACCGATCTTCAAATCATACGGCATACGCGAAGGAATGAATAACGATGTAGTCAAATCCATCGTAGAAGATAAAAACGGTAACTTGTGGTTTACAACGGAAATTGGCTTGTCTTGCTTCAATAAAGCTACCGAACAGTTTCGTAACTACGACAAATACGACGGTTTCCTGAATGTGGAGTTGGAAGAGGGTAGTGCCCTCCGTACCTTGAATGGAGATTTGTGGATTGGTACCCGGCAGGGAATCCTGACATTCTCTCCCGACAAACTGGAAACATTGCATACGAACTACGATACACGTATTGTTGACTTTAAAGTTTCCAACCGCGATCTGCGTAGTTTCCGCGAATGTCCGATCCTGAAAGAATCCATCACATACGCCAAAGCAATCGAACTGAACTACAATCAATCCATGTTCACGATTGAATTTGCCGCATTGAATTTCTATAATCAGAACCGGGTATCTTACCGATATATACTCGAAGGATATGAAAAAGAATGGCATTATAACGGAAAGAACCGTATCGCTTCTTATACCAACGTACCTCCCGGAGACTATACATTCCGTGTAGAAACCGTAGATGAAGCCAATCCGGAGCTGGTTTCCAACTGTACATTGGCTATTACTATCCTTCCGCCGTGGTGGTTGAGCTGGTGGGCAACCCTTATTTATGTAATTCTAGGTTTGGCAGCTCTCTATTTCAGCCTGCGCCTGGCTTTCTTCATGCTCAAAATGAAGAATGATATTTATATTGAGCAGAAGGTATCAGAGATGAAAATCAAGTTCTTTACCAATATCTCCCATGAATTGCGCACTCCTTTGACATTGATAAAAGGTCCGATACAGGAACTAAGAGAACGCGAAAAACTCTCTCCGAAAGGATTGCAATATGTGGATCTGATGGAGAAGAATACCAATCAAATGCTGCAATTAGTGAATCAGATCCTTGATTTCCGGAAGATTCAGAACGGCAAGATGCGTTTGCATGTGTCATTAATTGATTTTAATGAGATGATAGCTTCTTTCCAGAAAGAATTCCGGGTACTTTCCGAAGAAAACGAAATCAGTTTTACTTTCCAGTTGCCGGATGAACCGATTATGGTATGGGCGGACAAGGAAAAAATGAGCATTGTTATCCGCAACATCATATCCAACGCGTTCAAATTCACTCATTCCGGAGGAAGTATTTATATAACTACCGGATTGACAGACGACGGTAAACGTTGTTATGTACGGGTGGAAGATAACGGAGTAGGTATTCCACAAAATAAACTGACCGAGATTTTCGAACGCTTCTCACAAGGAGAGAACGCGAAAAACTCCTATTATCAGGGCACAGGTATCGGATTGGCACTTTCAAAAGAGATCGTCAATCTGCATCATGGACAGATTCGTGCCGAAAGTCCCGAAGGACAAGGGGCGGTGTTTATTGTGGAACTTCTGATGGATAAGGAACATTACCGCCCGTCGGAAGTAGACTTCTATGTGGGAGATACGGAGACAGCCCCTGTTTCGGTAGAACAAGATCCTGTTGCAAATGCCATATCCGAAGACGGTACGGAAGAAGAACCGGAAATCGACGCTTCATTACCGACCCTTCTGTTGGTGGAAGATAACAAAGACCTTTGCCAGTTGATAAAGCTTCAGCTGGAAGACAAGTTCAATATCCATATTGCCAATAACGGAGTGGAAGGTTTGAAGAAAGTACATCTGTATCATCCGGATATTGTAGTGACCGATCAGATGATGCCCGAAATGGATGGGCTTGAAATGTTGCAATCCATCCGCAAAGATTTCCAAATCAGTCATATCCCTGTCATTATCCTGACAGCGAAGAATGATGAAGGCGCCAAGACCAAAGCGATTACTTTAGGGGCGAACGCCTACATTACCAAACCTTTCAGTAAGGAATATCTGTTGGCACGTATCGACCAGTTGCTTGCCGAACGGAAACTGTTTCGTGAACGAATCCGTCAGCAAATGGAAAACCAGACAACGACCGAAGAAGACAGCTACGAACAATTTTTGGTAAAGAAAGACGTACAGTTCCTCGAAAAGATACATCAGGTCATTGAAGAAAATATGGACGACAGTGACTTTAACATTGACACCATAGCATCCGGTATCGGATTGAGCCGTTCGGCATTCTTCAAGAAACTGAAGAGTCTTACCGGCCTGGCACCCGTTGACTTGGTAAAAGAGATTCGTTTGAATAAATCTATCGAGCTGATTAAAAATACGGATTTAAGTGTTTCCGAAATTGCTTTTGCTGTCGGATTCAAGGATTCGGGATATTATAGTAAGTGTTTCCGGAAAAAATATAATCAGTCCCCTCGCGAATATATGAATGAATGGCGGAAAGGAGAGAGATAACCGATTACAAAATGCTTTCTTAATCGTCCTTTTAGAAACCTAATTAAGATTCGAAAGAATGAACAACATTAAGAAAGTATTATCAGCGTGGATGCTGGTTGCCTGTGTACTACCTGTGGCAGCCCAGTATCCTGTAATTCCGGACTCGGTAAAAGCAAGAGGAGCAAAACAAGAAGCGGAGTTTGAACGGAAATCGGATGCGGCATGGGAAAAAGCTTTGCCGACAGTGTTAGAAGAAGCAAAGAAAGGTCGTCCCTATAAGCCTTGGGCCTCCAAACCCGAAGATTTGATAAAAAGTAATATCCCGGCTTTCCCCGGCGCGGAAGGCGGAGGTATGTATACTCCCGGTGGTCGTGGAGGTAAAGTGATCGTAGTCACTTCGCTGGAAGATTCCGGCCCCGGAACATTACGCGAAGCCTGCGAAACGGGAGGTGCACGTATTATTGTATTCAATGTAGCGGGAGTGATTCGTTTGAAAAGCCCGATTAGCGTACGTGCCCCTTATGTAACGATTGCCGGACAAACAGCTCCCGGAGATGGTATCTGCGTCACCGGACAATCTTTCCTGATCGATACACACGATGTTGTGATTCGCCACATGCGCTTCCGTCGCGGTGCGCAGGACGTAGCTTTCCGTGATGATGCAGTAGGAGGGAATGCGGTTGGGAATATTATGATTGACCATTGCTCCGCCAGTTGGGGATTGGATGAAAACATGTCTATCTACCGTCATGTATACAACAGAGGGGCAGACGGACACGGGCTGAAACTTCCGACGGTAAACATTACCATCCAGAATTCTATTTTCTCTGAAGCATTGGATACCTACAATCATGCTTTCGGTGCAACCATCGGTGGGCATAACAGTATGTTCTGCCGTAATCTCTTTGCTTCCAACATCAGCCGGAACAGTTCGGTAGGTATGGACGGCGACTTTAACTTCGTCAATAATGTTGTTTTCAACTGGTGGAACCGTTCCGTAGACGGAGGCGATCACAACAGTTTCTACAATATGATAAACAACTACTTCAAACCCGGTCCGATCACTCCGATAGGTAAACCGATTTCTTATCGTATTCTCAAACCGGAAGCAGGACGTGACAAAAATAGACCGCTTTCATTCGGAAAAGCATACGTAAATGGAAATATTATCCATGGCAATGCCAAAGTTACAAAAGATAACTGGGACGGAGGCGTACAACTGAAAGAAGAGGTGGACGTCGCAAAGTTTCTGCCGCTAATTAAATCGGACGAGGCTTTCAAAATGCCACCGGTAACTGTAATGGATACCAAAAAAGCTTATACCTTTGTATTAGATAATGTAGGAGCTAATTTTCCGAAACGTGACGCAGTAGATGCACGTGTCATTAAGACCGTACAAACAGGAAAGGCCATTTATGCGAAAGATGCACCGGAGTTTGTCTCTCCTTACGTGAAGAGACGGTTACCGGCTGATTCTTACAAACAAGGTATCATCACAGATATTCGTCAGGTAGGCGGACTGCCCGAATATAAAGGTGAAGCAGCAGTAGACTCGGACGGCGACGGTATGCCGGATGCTTGGGAAATTGCCAACGGATTGAATCCGAACGACCCGGCTGACGCAAACATGGACTGCAACGGTGACGGATATACCAATATTGAAAAATACATCAATGGCATAGACACCAAGAAGAAGGTAGACTGGACAGACTTGAAGAACAATTACGATACATTGTCTAAACGGAAAAGTCTGTTGTAACCGGATGAAAAGAGATTAAAGTTTATTGTAATGAATATACAAGTAAGAACGATCCTTTTAGGATTATTGAGCATTGGGTTTGTGCAAAGTTATGCGCAAACCTTTGCTTTACAGGTTAAGAATGACCAGATCACTTACCTGAATGATGATCGGGGAAACCGGATTCTCGATTTCTCTACATGCGGATATAAATCCTCCGAACAGGATATTCCTTCTGTTCGTAATGTGGTGTTTGTACCCTGGAAAGCCGGAGATAATACTGCACGTATTCAACGTGCCATTGATTATGTAGCTTCGCTGACTCCTGACGCTTCCGGTTTTCGGGGAGCCGTATTACTCGATCAGGGAGAATTTTCCCTGTCCGGCAGTATTCGTATCTCCGCATCCGGAATTGTATTGCGGGGAACGGATAAAGAAAAAACAATACTGCTGAAAAAAGGCGTAGACAGAGGTGCGCTTATCTACATGGAAGGAATGGACGACCTGAATGTACAAGACAGATTGAAGGTGCTTTCCCACTATGTTCCGGTAAACGCGAGAACATTGGAAGTTGCTTCGGGTGTTTCTCTGAAAAAAGGAGATCGCGTCATGGTTACCCGTCCTTCCGGCAAAGAATGGATTGCCTCTTTGGGTTGTGATATCTTTGGAGGAGGTATCAGTGCTTTGGGATGGAAAGAAGGTGACATGGATCTGACTTGGGACAGAACAGTCTGCGAAGTAAACGGCAACCAGGTAACACTGGATGCTCCGCTGACCGTAGCTTTGGATGCTAACTATGGAACTTCTTCCCTGTTGACTTATCAATGGAACGGACGTATTCATGATTGTGGCGTAGAAAATATGACACTGATTTCTGATTACGACAAGCGTTATTCTAAAGACGAGGATCATTGCTGGACAGGTATCTCCATTGAAGATGCGGAAAACTGTTGGGTGAGACTGGTTAATTTCAAGCATTTTGCAGGAAGTGCTGTAATTGTTCAGCGTACAGGTTCCAAAATTACCGTTGAAGACTGTATCTCGAAAGAACCCGTTTCAGAAATCGGAGGGATGCGTCGTTGCACTTTCCATACGCTGGGACAACAAACTTTATTTCAACGCTGCTATTCAGAACAGGGTATTCATGACTTTGCTGCTGGATATTGCGCAGCCGGTCCCAATGCTTTTGTACAATGTGATTCGTATGAATCTTTGGGATTCAGCGGTTCTATTGATGCTTGGGCGTGCGGACTGCTGTTTGACGTAGTAAATATCGATGGTCATAACCTGACTTTCAAGAATTTGGGACAAGATAAAAACGGAGCCGGTTGGAATACGGCAAACAGCTTGTTTTGGCAATGTACCGCAGCGGAAATCGAATGTTATGCCCCGGCAAAAGATGCGATGAACCGTGCATACGGTTGTTGGGCACAATTCTCCGGTGACGGTGAATGGGCACAATCCAACAATCATGTACAACCTCGCAGTATTTTTTATGCTCAATTGGAAGAACGGTTGAACAAAGAATGTGCAGAACGTGCACGTATTCTGCCCAGAAATACAAGTGCAACCAGTAGTCCCACAGTGGAAGTAGCTATGGAACTCGCTAAAGAAGCATATAAACCACGGTTGACGTTGGAACATTGGATCGGTGATAATAAGTTTGCTCCTTCGGTGGCATCAACCGGAGTAAAATCAATCGATGATATTAAAGAGA
The DNA here is from genome assembly GCF_019129155.2 of Bacteroides sp. MSK.18.37. Classification (NCBI taxonomy): domain Bacteria; kingdom Pseudomonadati; phylum Bacteroidota; class Bacteroidia; order Bacteroidales; family Bacteroidaceae; genus Bacteroides; species Bacteroides sp. MSK.18.37. The sequence goes on from NZ_JAHOIB020000001.1 coordinate 6,075,011, forward strand.
AAAAGAGCGCTGCGCTTGCAAATTCTTCTTCTTCTTCTTCTTCTGCTGCTGCTGCTGCTAAATTATTAACCCAACCGGAAGTAACTGTAACCAATGGACGTATTCAGATGAACGGTGCTCTATTGGTTGGAGGCAGTCATACCACCCCTTGGTGGAACGGAAAGCTCAAAACCAATTATCTGAAAAAGGCAAGTCCGGCCATCACCCGCTTTGTGCCGGGACGCGAGGGATTGGGATTAACCGACCGCATTGATTCTGTAGTCGACTTTATGAAACAGAAAAACATTCTTGTTTTCGATCAGAATTATGGTCTTTGGTACGATCGTCGCCGGGATGACCACGAACGGATTCGCCGTCGGGATGGTGATGTATGGGGACCTTTCTATGAACAGCCATTCGGTCGTAGCGGTCAGGGGACAGCATGGGAAGGGTTGAGCAAATATGATTTGAAACGCCCTAATGCATGGTACTGGAGCCGCTTAAAAGAATTTGCAGAAAAAGGAAATAAGGACGGACTGTTGTTGTTCCATGAAAACTATTTCCAGCACAATATATTGGAAGCCGGTGCGCATTGGGTAGATTCTCCATGGAGAAGCAGCAATAACATCAATCAGACCGGATTTCCTGAACCTGCTCCATTTGCCGGAGACAAACGAATCTTTGTGGCGGATATGTTCTATGATATCAGTCATCCTGTTCGTCGTGAACTGCACAGACAATATATCCGTCAGTGCCTGAATAACTTCGCAGACAATTCGAATGTTATTCAGTTGACAAGCGCCGAATTTACAGGCCCGTTGCACTTCGTACAATTTTGGTTGGACGTGATAGCTGAATGGGAAGCTGAAACCGGGAAGAAAGCGAAAGTGGCATTGAGTACAACGAAAGACGTACAGGATGCAATCCTTGCAGATCCTAAACGCGCTGCCGTAGTAGATATTATTGATATCCGGTACTGGCATTATAAAACAGATGGAATCTTTGCGCCGGAAGGCGGAAAAAATATGGCGCCACGTCAGCACATGCGTAAGATGAAGGTGGGAAAGGTGACTTTCACAGAAGCATATAAAGCTGTCAATGAGTATCGTCAGAAATTTCCTCAAAAGGCAGTGACATTCTACGCACAGAATTATCCGGCTATGGGATGGGCTGTATTCATGGCAGGAGGTTCATGTCCTGTAATTCCGTGTACAGATAAAGTATTCCTGAAAGATGCAGCAGCCATGGAAGTGGAAGAAACAAATACGGATGAGTACAAGAAAATGGTAAAATCTGATATTGGAAGTATCATTTATTCCAAGTCCGGAACAGAAATTCCTGTTCAATTATCGTCCGGAAAGTATGTATTAAAGTACATTCACCCTGCTTCCGGAAAGATTGAAACAATAAATAAGTCACTGAAAATAAATAGCTTATATAATCTAAAGGTACCAGATAAGAAAGAAGGTATTTATTGGTTCCATAAGTTATAAAGCAGAGAATCCCGTTGAAGACCATTCAGCGGGATTTTTGCTTTTTATTGGTAATTTCTAGTAAAAGAGTGTTATAAAACATGATACTTGTTTTTTCAATCCACAAACCAGATTTTACCTAACGTTGCGGTCGATACTGCTTAGTTTTGCAACATCAAATCAATCGAATTAATGCTATGATGGAACAGACTAATCATTCAACCGACACTTTACTCGCTTCTTTTCAAGCGGGAAACATGGCAGCTTTTTCACAGCTGTATAACTTGCACATCAACGTCCTTTTTAATTACGGATTGAAGTTGACCATTGATAAAGAGTTACTGAAAGATTGTATTCATGACATCTTCGTGAAACTCTATACAAAGAAAGATGAATTAGGAACAATCGATAATTTGAGATCTTATTTATTCATCTCCTTAAAGAATAAGTTGTGTGATGAACTTCGCAGACGTATGTATATGTCTGATACGGCAGTAGAAGAAGTTAGCATATCCACTCCTACAGATGTAGAAGATGATTATATGGAAGAAGAGCAACGCAAGAATGAATTTTCATTGGTTAGACGTCTGCTGGATCAATTATCTCCCCGCCAACGTGAAGCGCTTACATTATATTATATAGAAGAAAAGAAATACGAGGATATCTGCGAGATTATGAATATGAATTATCAGTCTGTACGCAACCTGATGCATCGCGGATTGACAAAATTGCGTAGTCTGGCGAGTTAATTTTAGTAAAAAGGTAAATGGGTTGAGTACATAGACAGGATAACGCCGTCCTACTTATGTAAACGCTTAAAAAGGATGCGATATGTGCTCAAAGGTAATGGATTTTTTGACGGATGATGATTTTATCAACTATGTGCTGGGTGTAACTCCGCAATCAGCTTCCCAATGGGAAACTTATTTCAGAGAGCACCCGGAAGAGACGGCAGATGCAGAAGAAGCTAAAGCTGTATTATTGGCTCCGGCAAATGTAGACTGTGGCTTCTCAATAGTTGAAAACAACGAATTGAAAGATAGGATTATTAGTAGTATAAAAGATTTTTCGGGTATTTTGTAGATAGGTTAGTATAGTTAAGATAAAGTAGTTAGGTTAGTTAAGGCATTAAAAGATTGACGCAGTCTTTCACAGGAGGTTTAGTTTTAAACACAGTGAAAGACTGCGTTTTTTATTTGTCCTATTCAGGTTTATCGCCAGATTCCTGAATATTGAAAGCACTACTGAAACTGACTATTAATACGATACATCCACCCAATATGCCGATAATCATATAAGCGATACGGATATCGAACGCCTGCGAGATGGCACCGATAAGCAGGGGAGCAATCAGCGAGCCTATAAAACTGATGCTTGACAGAATGGTAAGTGCAATACTGATCGGTGTTTTTGATTTTGCTCCCACGAAGCTGTACAAAGTAGGCACAATGCAGGAAATACCCAAGCCGACCAGCATAAAACCTAAAGAATTGATGATTACTTTCATGGCCATAGATTCGAAAACTCCTCCTAACAGGGCAGAAACAAAAAAGCCGATACAGATAAAGCTGCCCGCCAGTTGCAGGACTTTCTTCTTTCCCCAAAGCTGATAAGCGTAGTTAGTCAGGAAACGGCCCGTTGCCATCATAATCATAAATACAAGAAAACCGATTTGCAATGATTTAGGTACGTGAACCACTGATTCGAAATAAACGGCACTCCAGTCGAACATCGCGCTTTCTACAATCAGCGCGAACAGTCCGACAAGGCCTAACTGCAAAAGCAACATTTCCGGTTTTTGAAATAACAGGCGAAAACCATTGGGAGCTTTGGCCGTATTTCTTTCCTGCGTCTTCGTATCAGAAACTTCCGCTTCCTGCGGTGCGCTCTCCTGCAAATATTTCCGCCCGGAAAGTGCAATTATAAGGATGATGATAAATATCAGTGTGTAATGCCAGATAGGGGAGACTCCTGCCAAAATCATTACGAAGCCGATAAGTGCTCCTGCACATGCCCCCAGACTCCATCCTCCATGAAAAGTGGCCATAATGGTTTTACCATACAAACGTTCCACTTCAATGCCTTGTGTATTGAATGATATATCACATAAATTCCAGAACACCCCGAAGCAAAAGAGCAGAAAGCCTAAAAGATAGACTTCATGAGCCAGTCCGACACAAAGCAGGGATGAAGCGTATCCCAGGATACTGACCTGTACCATGCTCCGGCTTCCTAACTTCGAAACAAGATAGCCAGCCAAGGGGATCGCGACAAATTTTCCGACAGGGATCATAAATAAAATCAGTCCCCAGTAGAAAGCATAATTTGCAGCAAAAACGTCTTTAAAATCAGGGATTCGGCTAGCCCAACTTGCCATACAAAGTCCTTGGGCAAAGAAAAAAGTCAATATGGCAAAACGTATTCTCTCTTTTGGATGCGTAAATTGGTTATTCATGCATTTTTTATTTTTAATCGCGGCAAAGGTATCTATTTTTTTTGTACTTTTGCGCCCGATTTAAAAATATCATATTCATGAAGACAGGCGAATCTTTATTATCCATAGGTAAATTTATTGCAGAATATTCAGCCCATTTAATGGGAGCCGGAGTACACACCTCGCGGGTAGTACGTAACACAAAGCGTATTGGAGAGGCTTTCGGACTAGATGTCAAATTAAGCGTATTTCATAGAAACATCATTCTGACTATTATAGACAAAGAAACAAACGAGGCTTGTAACGAGGTCATAGACATTCCTGCACACCCGATCAGTTTTGAACATAATTCAGAGTTAAGCGCATTAAGCTGGGAAGCAGTAGACAATCATTTGTCATTGGAAGAATTGAAAGACAAATACAAGAAGATTATTTCTGCTCCGCGGATACATCCGCTTTTCGTTTTACTACTGGTAGGATTTGCCAATGCGTCTTTCTGCAAATTGTTCGGCGGTGATTTAATTTCGATGGGAATTGTGTTCTCGGCTACCATTACAGGATTCTACCTGAAACAACAAATGCAGGCGAAAAAGATCAATCATTATGTTGTATTTATTGTTTCGGCTTTTGTTGCTTCCCTGTGTGCTTCCACCGCGCTGATTTTCGACACAACTTCGGAGATTGCCATGGCAACCAGCGTGCTTTATCTTGTGCCTGGGGTTCCCTTGATTAATGGCGTGATTGATGTAGTAGAAGGATACGTTTTAACAGGATTTGCCCGTCTGACAGAGGCTTCTTTGTTGATTGTCAGCATCGCTATCGGACTTTCCTTCACATTATTAATGGTAAAAAACAGTTTAATTTGATATGATAGCACTTGACATTCTTACTGATGGATTTTTTGCAGCAGTAGCAGGTATAGGATTTGGTGCGATTTCCGATCCTCCTTTGCGTGCATTCAAGATGATTGCCATACTGGCAGCATTGGGACACGCCTGTCGTTTTTGTTTGATGACCTATTTAGGCATGGACATTGCCACAGGTTCGTTGTTTGCCGGATTAGTCATCGGCTTCGGCAGTTTGTGGTTAGGGAAAAAAGTATATTGCCCGATGACGGTATTGTACATTCCGGCATTACTTCCCATGATTCCGGGAAAGTTTGCATACAACATGGTATTTTCACTTATCATGTGTCTGCAAAATGTAAATGATCTGGATAAGCTGGACAAGTTCATGTCGATGTTCTTCTCTAATACTCTGATAGCAAGCACAGTGATTTTCATGTTGGCGGTAGGAGCTACGTTCCCGATGTTCCTGTTCCCACATAGAGCCTTTTCATTAACAAGACATTAAAACGAACTTTTATGGAGATTTTTTGGAGAACAATTGCATATTATAATTCAGCTACCTGGCTTTTACAGATAGTTATTATTCTGATTGGTATTGCATTGACCGGATTGCTTATCGGCCGGCCACGTCCGTGGGTGAAAATGGCGATGAAGTTCTATATGATAGGTCTGTATACGTGGATTTCTCTGGTCTACTATTATATCTACTGTGAAGAGCGTAGTTATAATGGAGTAATGGCTATGTTTTGGGGTGTGATGGCTATCATTTGGATATGGGATGCGATTACGGGATATACTACCTTCGAACGTACCCACAAATATGATTTGCTGTCTTATGTCCTGTTGGCAATGCCTTTTATATACCCTTTGGTTTCATTGGCACGCGGTCTCTCATTCCCGGAAATGACTTCTCCGGTCATGCCTTGTTCGGTAGTGGTGTTTACCATCGGATTGTTATTGCTGTTTGCGCAAAAGGTCAATATGTTTTTGGTATTGTTCCTTTGCCACTGGTCGCTGATCGGATTATCCAAAACTTATTTCTTTCAGATTCCGGAAGATTTCTTGTTGGCAAGTGCCACGATCCCCGGCCTGTATCTTTTCTTCAGGGAGTATTTCCTGAATAATCTGCATGCCGACACCAAGCCGAAAGCCAAATATATCAATTGGCTGTTGATAAGCGTTTGCGTCGGACTGGCCGTGTTGCTGACTACTACCATGTTTTTGGAATTGGTTCCGAAGGGTTAATCCGGAAACATAGAAGATATTCAAATCAAAAAAAGAGGCCGTTCAAAAAAGCCTTGATCTTATAAAATCGTCCTTACTACAACCTATCGTAGTAAGGACGATTTTTCTTTTAGGAACTTTGAGAACAGTTTCTTTTATATATCGTATCGTTTACTTAATTGCGTAGAATATCCGTAAGGCATATTGCATCACTGCATCAGGCAACCATTTTTTACTCTTCGCAAACAATACCTGTATCCAGGGACCTACTTTCGTCCGAAAAGGAGGATTGGTACGTTCCACTATCTTACAGATGGCAGCACCCAACTTCCGCGGATGGCATCCATTACGTTCTTCTTTTTCTATAATCTCTAATGATTTCAGAAAACTTTCTCCGTAATCGGCATCCAGTCTTGTCTGTTCGGAGATATTCCGGTTATCAGTAAATCCGGTGTTAAAGTCTCCCGGTTCTACTACACAAACCTTTATATGGAACGGATGAACCTCTAAAGCCAATGCTTCGCTATATCCCTCGACTGCAAATTTCGAAGCAGAATAAAATCCCTGATAGGGGATTCCCATTACACCACCGATAGAGTTGATATTGATAATCTTGCCCTTTCGCGCCTTTCTCATAGATGGCAAAACAGCTTTACACATATTCACTACACCGAAGAAGTTTGTATTCATTTGTATATTCACTTCTTCTTCAGTGGCAAGTTCCAATGCGCCGCCGATACCTATTCCAGCATTATTAATCAATACATCAATCCGTCCCTGCTCCGATAGAATCCGCTCTACGGCCTGACAAACGGAAAAGGAATTGGTGACATCGACAACAAGCATTTTTACATGATTCATGTCTTCAGAAGGTTTCCGGCTTGTTCCATAAACGATGTGCCCTTGTTCCGATAACATTTGGGCGGTAATCTTACCGAATCCGGAAGACGCTCCGGTGATAAGTATGACTTGTGGTTGCATATTTTTTATTTGCGGTATGGTACTAACTGCTCAATTATCATTTCTGCAAGATAGCAGTCATTTCTTCCCGCCAATCTTCACCATTCTTCGGTTGGAACGTTTCAAATCCGAGTTCCTTGCCTATATGGATATTCGAAGCACCGTCATCTACAAATAAAGTTTCGGAAGGAATGATATTGCAATCATTTACCATAAATTCGAAAATTTCGGGCGCAGGTTTCGTATGACCGACCTCATAAGACAAATATAGTTTGTCACAATAATCATTCAGCGGCTTTTTCTTCGATGAGAAATCAGAGCTGCATGCCCACGACATAACAAAAGGATTGGTATTACTTAAAATATACACATGATAGGACTTTCTCAATTCCAATATATAATCGAGTTTATTTAGATTCACTTCATTGAAAAAGCCCAGCCATGCCTGTTTGGTTTCCTCCATCGTCAATGGACGGCCACATAAATCTCCCAGTTGTTTCCGAAACTCATCCGCACTTAGCTTTCCTTCTTCCAGTTCTTGAAAGATGCCGGTCTGGTGATATTTATCCAGCCGGGTATCAGCATCTGCCAGTCCCAGTTTGATAAATGCCTGAACCGCTTTGTCACGATCAATATCTACAATCACTCCTCCAAAATCAAATACAATGTTTTTAATCATGATATATAATTTTCTTGTTTGCTACAAAGATACGGCTTATCTTCTTAATTAGCAGTGCACAACGGCTTGATATTTGTCAAAAAAACATAGTGACGCTATCCTTGCCAAATAGTGTCACTATCACACCCGGATAGCGTAGCTATAAGGAGAGGATAGCGTCACTATACTTTTTGTATGACTTAGGGAAGGATAAATACCGATTATTTTTTATATTTGCAAATCCAATCAATCCTTTGTAAAGACAAAAATAGAGTTATGAATAACCTTCGAATTTTATTGTATATGATGCTCCTTTCATTGGCTGCATGTCATCCGGAAGGAACGAGTGTGAAGCAAGGGTTAGGCAAAGCCGCACAACTCATGGCACAGGACCCTGATACAGCATCCATTATTCTTGAGACTATTCAGTCAAGCCAAATGAATGAGGCTCAACTGGCAGAGTATAATTTATTGTGTACCCAGCTCAACGAGGATAAAAACATTCCTCATTCCTCTGATAAGCAGATTAGGCAGGCGGCATCTTATTATGAGAAAAATGGCAATGAATATCAAAAATCCAAAGCATATTATTATCTTGCCTGTGTGGAAAGTGATCTGGAACAGAAAGAGGAGGCAGAAATCCACTTTAAGAAGGCAATCAAGCTTGCCAAGGAAACAGAGGAATACGATCATCTGGCAAAAATCTGCAAACGATGTAGTCTTTATTATCAGAAATACGGTAACTTTGATGAAGCACTGGAAATGGAGAGAAAGGCATACGCCAGTCAGTTGATGTTGAATGACGGTAAAAGCGATTCTTCAGTAATTCTTTCTTCTGCTTTAGGAATGTTTGGTGTGATGTCTTTGTTACTTGGGCTACTCTGGAAGAAAAATCGGCACGCACTTTCCCAATTGGATCTTTTCAAAGAAGAAATACTGAAAAAAGATGTTGAATCGGATAAGCTGATTTTGCAATGTAACCATCTCGAAGAGAAGTATCAGTCTCTTCAACTACATATCTATGAAAGTTCCCCCGTTGTCTCAAAAGTACGACAGTTTAAAGAACGGAATGTTTTGTCTTCTAAAACCCCTTCTTTCTCCGAGAAAGACTGGACAGAGTTACTGCGACTTCAGGAAAACGTCTATGGACTTGTATCTAAATTGAAAGAAATAGGTCCGAAGCTCACAGAAGAGGATTTAAGGGTATGTGCTTTTCTGCGGGAGGGAGTCCAACCTGCTTGCTTTGCTGATTTAATGAAACTGACTACAGAGACGCTGACCCGGAGAATCTCCAGAATAAAAACGGAGAAACTGATGTTGGCAAATTCTAAAGAGTCACTGGAAGATATTGTGAAATCATTGGGGGATCTTTCATTTTGTGCAAGAAATTAATTATTATCTGGTAATGATTCATTATCTCCTTACTACATTTAAGGCTTTTCGTTGCAGAGATTAATGTTTTTTGGTACAGAAATTAGTAATCTTTTATGCAGTCGGGTAGTTGTCCCGTTATAACGGGACGATGGGCATCCTATAGGGTGACAAATGTCACTTTATAAGGTGATATTTGTCATTCTGTAATATGATTATCTGTCTTTAGAAGAATGAAAGTCATTAAAGATACGAAATTAAATAGCAAAAAACAAGAGTGGCACTTGTTTTTCCTAATATCCCAATAGTTTTTTCATATTTGATACATTGTCATTTTTATGCCATTTACTTTACTATGCCATTATTAATTTGTACCTAATTTATCCTCTGTCTGTTTTTGTCTATCTCTTCACTTTTATTATTATTGATTATCAACATATTATCATTGACGACCGTCCGTATCCGTCCGGTAAAAAATGCCTGTTTTAGCAGTATGTCCTGTAACTTTGCAAATAAAAAAGTACAGAACAATGAGCAACTTATTATTTAAAAGATGGAATGATTTCGGTGGGTGGCTGGTCTTTCTGATAGCAGCATTTGTGTATGGGATGACCATCGAACCAACCGCAAGTTTCTGGGATTGTCCCGAATTTATTTCTTGTGCTGAAAAATTACAGGTAGGGCATCCGCCGGGAGCACCTTTCTATATGCTTGTCGGCAACCTGTTTACCCAGTTTGCTTCCGATGCTTCGCAAGTGTCGGGAATGGTCAACTTTTTAAATGCACTATTGAGTGCCGGTTGTATCTTGTTTCTTTTCTGGAGTATTACCCGATTAGTGAGAGCCTTGCTTGTGGGCGATGAACGGAAATTATCTGTTATGGATGTTATTATCATTCTGGGAGCAGGTTTTGTAGGAGCTTTAGCTTATACTTTCAGTGATACATTCTGGTTTAGTGCGGTAGAGGGGGAGGTATATGCCTTCTCTTCTTTCCTCACAGCCTTGGTATTTTGGATGATTCTTCGCTGGCAGGATGAAGCAGATTCTGTGTCCGGTGACCGCTGGATTATCCTGATAGCCTATATTATAGGGCTTTCAATCGGAGTGCATTTGCTTAATCTGCTTTGTATTCCTGCCATTGTATTAGTGTTCTATTACCAAAAATATCAGACTCTATCACTCAAGGGAGTTATCGGGGCCATTGCATTATCCGGTATTCTTATTGTATTGATTCTTTTTGTTTATATACCCGGAATGGCTGATGTAGGAGGATGGTTCGAATTATTCTTTGTCAATGTGATGGGATTACCCTTCCAGTCAGGATTGATCGTCTTTCTGGGTTTGGTCCTGTTTTTACTGATAGGAGCCATTTATCGGTTCAGAAAACGCATCGTGAATACCGGTTTGTGGTGTTTACTCATGCTCACCATAGGATATACCACCTATGCGGTCATACTCATTCGTGCCAATGCTAATACGCCGCTCAATGAGAATGCACCGGATACTATTTTCACACTCAAAAGCTACCTGAATCGCGAACAGTATGAAAGTGCTCCTTTACTTTATGGGAGAACCTATGCGTCCGAACCGGAGTATGTGCCCGAAGGAGACTATTACAAGGTAAAGACAGAAAAAGGTAGTGCCATCTATCGACCGGATAAGAAAGAAGGCAAGTATAAAATTATTCGCTATAAGGAAGACGTGTGCTACACTCAAAATATGTTGTTTCCGCGAATGTGGAATGATCGTTCGGCCGCTTCTTACAAAGGATGGTCCGGTGGAGGTGCGAATGAGGCTCCTACACAAAAAGAGAACCTGACTTATTTTATCACATACCAACTCAATTACATGTACTGGCGCTATTTCCTATGGAATTTTGTCGGACGACAGAATGATATTCAAGGAAGCGGTGAACCGGAACATGGTAACTGGATTACAGGAATTTCCTGGCTTGATAATCTGCGACTGGGGGATCAAAAACTTTTGCCGGAATCTTTGCGTGAGAACAAAGGTCACAATGTGTTCTATGGCTTACCATTATTATTAGGATTACTCGGTATTTATTGGCAATGGACACGTGGAAAAAAAGGCAAGCAGCAATTCTGTGTCTTATTTTTCCTTTTCTTTATGACGGGATTGGCTATTGTGCTCTATCTGAATCAGACTCCCGGACAACCCCGTGAACGGGATTATGCGTATGCAGGTTCGTTTTATGCGTTCGCTATCTGGATTGGAATGGGAGCCGCCGGATGCTGTGACATGCTTCGCAGGAAACAGGCAAAAATCCTCCCAGTCGGCTTACTTATGCTGCTTTGCCTGTTTGTCCCCATACAAATGGCAAGCCAGACTTGGGATGACCACGATCGAAGCAACCGGTATACCTGTCGTGACTTTGGTGCTAATTATCTGATGACACTTCCCGACAAAGGAAATCCGATCATATTCTGTAACGGGGATAATGATACGTTCCCCTTGTGGTATAATCAGGATACGGAAGAAGTACGCAGAGATGTACGTATCTGCAATTTAAGTTATGCGCAGACCGACTGGTACATTTATCAGCAACAATGTCCTCTGTACGATGCTCCCGGACTGCCGATCAGTTGGGATCAAAATCAATACCAGGAAGGGAAAAACGAATATGTGGCTGTTCGTCCGGAATTGAAGAAACAGATAGAAGCATTGTATCAGAAACATCCCGAAGAAGCCCGTGATAGTTTTGGAAATGATCCGTATGAAATAAAGAATATCCTGAAATATTGGGTGTTCGCAGAGAAACAGGAATTCCATGTGATACCTACCGATACAATAAATATTTATATTGATAAGGATGCAGTACTCCGTTCTGGAATGATGTTGCCTGAAGCCATTCGTCATTTAAAAGGGGAAGAACTAAGAGATGCAATACCGGATAAACTGTCTATTTCTCTAAAAAATATACGTCTGTTGACTAAAGTGGACTTACTCATGCTCGAGATCCTGGCTAACTGTAACTGGGAACGTCCCCTGTACATGGCTATCTCGGTAGGCAACTCCAGTAAACTGAAGTTTGATGACTACTTTGTTCAGGAAGGGTTAGCATTCCGGTTTACTCCTTTCAACTATAAAGAATGGGGAGACGTGGAAGAAGGCAATGGATATGCCATAGATACGGAGAAGCTCTACGAGAATGTGATGAACAGATATAAATACGGAGGATTGGATACTCCCGGACTTTATCTGGACGAAACAACCCTGCGCATCTGTTATTCTCATCGAAGGCTTTTTGCGCAACTGGCTAAAGAATTGGTGAAACAAGGAGACGACATCCGTGCCAGAAAAGTATTGGAATATGCTGGGCAAGCTATTCCGGCATATAATGTTCCTGAAGTATACGAGAGCGGTTCGTATGATATAGCCACCGCTTATGCTTCCATAGGAGAAACGCAGAAAGCGACCGATCTATTGAATCATCTGATAGCAGAATCGGAAAATTATATCGACTGGGCTTTCTCATTGGGAGATAACCGGATAGGGATGGTTCAACAGGATTGTTTGTATAGGTTCTGGCAATGGAATCAGTGTAATGAATTACTGAAGAATATGGATAAAGAGAGATATGAACAGAGTAATCAGCAATTTGAAAAGAAATATATGCGCTTTACTCAACTAATGAATTATCACAACTAAACTCAAAGAATATGAGATCGAAAAGAATAAGAGAAGAAGAAATAAAAACAGTATTGGGCAAAAGAAATTACGTCATCTTAATTATCGGCTCTATATTGATTATCATAGGATATATATTAATGAGCGGTGAGGGGAGTACCCTTGCCACCTATAATCCCGATATATTTAGTGGAACACGCATACGTATTGCCCCATTATTGTGTTTATTGGGGTATCTACTGAATGTATTCGGTATTCTTTACCGTCCTCGTCAAAGGGGATTTAATCTTTCAATAGAGGTAACTGATTGAGCATATTTCTAAGTTTGATTGCCACTCGTGGCATAGGTTCGGCAACTGTAAGTCCTACCAGATCATATTCGGAGGATATATCATTAATGATACGAACTACTTCTTCAATCTTCATGCCGTTAGGCTCAACGCCTACGGCAGCGATTATCTCTGCCGGGTCCAATACATCCATATCGAAATGTATAACCACCTTCGAAACCCCGGTACTTTTCAGCCATTCCATAATCTTTGTACGATCATTGGCAACTTCCTGTGGAGATAATCCTTTAATTCCCAGCTTTCTTTGTCGTTCCTGCATACCCTCATCCCATGAGCGGAGTCCGACAATCAGGGCTTTGGAAGCATCCGTTTTTCCCGGAAGTAATTCCATTATTTCTTCATCTCCCATTCCCAAACAAGCTGTTAGTGCCATTGCATGATAACCCTTATATTCATCATAAGGCAGATTGATGTCGGGATGTGCGTCTATCCAGACGATAGCTACATCATCCGGGTATCTATTGATTAAATAAGTAAACGGAACAACACTAACGGAACATTCTCCTCCTAAAGTGACAATCCGATCCGGATGATTCTCTTTAAGCAGATCAAGCGCAGCTTTAGTTTGTTTCAGTATGACACTGCGTGCACTGATACCTTTTTCCGTCGCTCTGTCATTTATATCCAGTGAAACCGGAACTTCGACCGTATTCTGACCGGTCTGTGGGGCTAAATAGTTCAATAACTGTGCTCCCAGATAGTAGCCTCTGGATGAATCTTCCGCCGGAATATCAGGCATCCAATGATCTACAATTCCTCCTTGCCATTGAGGATAGATAAAACGAAGAGTTGATTTTTTATTTTCCATATTTACATTGTTTGTTACTTTTTCTTGTGCATTCATTGAAACGACTCCAACGACTAATGCAAGTGATAATAAATACTTTCTCATCTTTTTGAAGCAAAAGTAGGGAATACCTGAAACATCGGCAAGTAGGGACGAATTATTCATATACTGATAAATTTAGCCCTATACTACATTTGGGGATTATTATTTTTGTTTTTGTAGTGATATCCTTATTTTTGCAGAAAAGCAGAAAACTATGTATAAGAAGAAAATTCCTTTTGATATTGATTGTGGGATAAAGATTACGATGGAAGTGATCGGGGGAAAATGGAAAAGTTGCATCATTCAGGAATTATGCACTGGTCCGAAACGTCCCAGCGAGCTGCATCGTTTATTTACCGAGGCAAGTCCCCGGGTCATCAATCAACAACTGAAAGAATTGGAGATGCACGGCATTATCAGCAAAAAGATATTCATGGAGCTTCCTCCCCATTCGGAATATGCTATCACCGAATTGGGAAAGACGCTGATTCCTCTGATTGAGCAACTGGAAATCTGGGGTGATAGCTTTCGTCCGGAGATGAAGAGAATCTTGAAAATAGAATAAATCTTTCTAATATCATTAATATTTCAAAAAAGACCATCTATCTAAAATAAATTATTGCTTCTTTTGTCCTAATGAAATGAAAATTGGGAGATAGTATGAATAACAACATTGATATAAAAACGCTGGAGGCCTTTCAGGATGGGAATCACAAGGCCTTTGAGACTATTTTTATAGCATACTACAACAAAACCAAAACATTCATTGACGGATATATAAAATCAGAACCTGATGCGGAAGAGCTGACAGAGGATTTATTTGTCAATCTTTGGATCAACCGTCATTCGATTGATACGTCCAGATCATTCAATTCTTATTTGCACACCATTGCAAGAAATGCAGCAATCAACTTTCTGAAACATAAATATGTGTGTGATGCCTATCTGAACAATAATCAAGAAACAGGATATAGCTCTACTTCCGAAGAAGACCTTATTGCCAAGGAATTGGAAATGCTGATTGACGAACTTGTCGGAGGAATGCCCGAACAACGGAGAATGATTTATACATTGAGTCGTAACGAAGGATTATCCAATGCCGAAATTGCCGAACGCCTGAATACTACCAAAAGAAATGTTGAAAGCCAGCTAAGTCTTGCTTTGAAAGAAATACGGAAGGTTATTTCATGTTTCCTGGTATCACTATTATAGCATTATATTTTTTTTCATTCTGCTTTATAAAAAAAACTTCCACTTTCTTATTGAGCTTTTTGCCACTAAACTGTATATATAGTAAAGTGCAGCAAAAATGAAGAAAAGTAATATCAGTAAAATCATCAAAATGTTCCTCTCCGCCCGCTTTCCATCTGAAACGGAAGAGAAAGTGCAGAAATGGATCATCAAAGATGAAAATCAGCAGGCGAAAGCTAAAGCCTCATTGGATTATTGGAATGAATTGGACATAGAAGCCGATTCAAGCACTTATGCTTCATTGGAACGGGTGAATTTAAGAACAGGATATAATAAGGAGCATCTGACCAACATAGCTTCTTACCAGAAGTTTGCCCGTGTCGCCGCCGTTATTGTTCCTTTATTTCTATTTGCGGGAGGGATGTTCTACTATCTTTCTCCTCACAACGAAATGATAGAAATATCCGTTGCCTACGGAGAACAGAAGCGCTTAATCTTGCCGGATAGTTCGGAAGTATGGTTGAACGCGGGAAGTAGCATTTTATACCCGGAAACTTTTGCCAAAGATAAACGCTTGGTCATGCTTGACGGTGAAGCTTATTTCTCTGTCAAAAAAGATACTGTAAGTCCTTTTATTGTAGAAACCTCCCAACTCTCTGTGAAAGTTCTTGGAACCAGGTTCAATGTGAAAGCCTATCCTAATGATGAGAAAATAACGACTACATTGACTAGCGGTAAGGTGGAAGTGAGTGTCCGGTCTCAACCTCCCCATATACTAAAGCCCGATGAGCAGCTTACATACGACAAAAAATCATCAGATATTCACATATCAGTGATAGATACGAATGATACAAATTGTTGGATGGCGGGAAAACTAGTATTTACCAATGCCAGCGCCGGAGAAATATTCCGAACCTTGGAAAGGCACTATAACACCACTATTGATAATACAGCAATTATCCCCGCATCCAAACGATATACGGTTAAGTTTCTGAAAGATGAAAGTCTGAATGAAATACTGAATATATTGAAAGATATCATCGGCTTTGATTATCAGCAATATGAAAAGAAAATAGTATTAACCCAATAATAAAAAGAAACAGCCTATGAATAAAAAGAACCGGGAAGCAGCTTGAGACCCTCTTCCCAGTTCTGAAATGTCTACCCTCATTCAACAAGTGACGTAAAATGAAGTATCAACATACAAATATAGAATAATGAATCGAATAAATACGAATAAACAGGCGGCTAAGCTTGCCATTTTTTTATTTTTTACTTTTCTCTCTCTCACAACTGTTGCACAGAATAAAGAAAAAAAAATTACCATACAAAATAAAAGTATCTCACTAAAAGAGGCTTTTGCACAAATAGAAGTACAAACGGGATATAGCATTGCTTATGAACAGTCAAATCTGGATATAGAAAAGAAACAATCTTTATCTCTTAAAAATGTAGCCATCGACAAAGCTATGACTCAACTATTGAAGGAAACCGGATATGTATATAAGATAAAAGGATATCATATTATTATTTCTTCGCAAGATAACAAGCAAAAGCCCGCCAACAATGATACACAAAAACTGACTCAAACCATAAGAGGAATCGTTGTTGACTCCAAAACCAATACGCCCATAGAATATGCCTCCGTCTGTATAGCAGAAGATCCCTCACGGGGAGGTTCGACGGATGGACGGGGAAACTTTCGGATTAATAATGTCCCGGTAGGTCGTTATAATATTCAGGCATCTTTTATGGGATATCGTCCAAGTATCATCAGCGAAGTATCTGTCACTTCATCTAAAGAAGTGTTTGTAGAAATTCCTATGGATGAAAATGTGCAGGATTTGGCTGAAGTACTTGTCAAACCGGAAATAAAGAAAGACCGGACCGTCAACCCGATGGCCATCACAGGAGGACGTATGATTAGTATCGAAGAAGCGTCACGATTTGCCAATGGCTTTGACGATCCTGCACGGTTAAGTTCTGCATTCGCAGGAGTAGCGGGAGATGTCGGCACCAATGCGGTTGCTATCCGGGGAAATACCCCATAATTTACACAATGGAGATTGGAGGGGATTGAAATACCTAATCCTACCCACTTTGCCGATCTATCAGGCTTGGGAGGAGGATTCCTGTCTGCTTTGAGTACGCAGGTTATCGGCAACTCCGATTTCTACAACGGAGCTTTCCCGGCGGAATACAGTAATGCCCTATCAGGTGTTTTCGATATGCATCTACGAAATGGTAATAATCAGAAGTACGAACATGCTTTTCAGGTCGGACTCATGGGAGTAGATTTAGCTTCGGAAGGTCCTATCAGCAAAAAAAGGGGAAGCTCTTATCTGGTGAATTATCGCTTTCCCACTACTTCACTGGCATCGGGCAATGACATCAACCTGAAATATCAGGATCTAGCTTTTAAACTGAACTTTCCCACACGTAAAGCCGGTACCTTTTCAATTTGGGGATTAGGATTGGCCGACAGGAATAAAGTGGATGCTTTGGAACGTTCCGAATGGGAAACGATGGGAGACCGGTCGTCGGGATATAATAAACTGGATAAACTGGCAGGTGGCTTAGCGCACAAATATGTACTGGATGAAAATACTTATATCCGTTCTTCTCTATCCGCTACCTATTCCAAAGACCGTTCATTGGCGGACTTACATACCGATGACGCTATTATTAATGTAGCAGATATTCAGAATAGCAGATGGAATTTAGTATTCAATTCATATCTGAATAAGAAATTCAGTCCGAGGCATACCAACAGAACAGGGATTACCATTACGGAACTTAAATATGATCTTGATTACAAAGTCAGCCCTTATTTGGGATTAAACAAACCTATGGAACAAATATCGAAAGGCAGTGGAGAAAGTACAGTCTTCTCGGCATATAGTAGTTCCGTAATAAACTTGAGCAACAATCTGACAACCAGTTTAGGGGTTACCGGACAATATTTTACTTTAAACAAGAACTGGTCGATAGAACCGAGAGTTGCCCTTAAATGGAAAATAAATCCTGCACATTCTTTAGCAGCAGCTTACGGCTTGCATAGCCGCCGGGAAAGGCTCGACTATTACTTTGTTGAACAGATAATCAATGGTAAAAAGGAATCAAACCGGTACCTGGACTTCTCAAAGGCACATCATTTCGGATTCACTTATGACTGGAATATCAATCAGAGCCTACATCTGAAAATAGAACCCTATTATCAATACTTGTTCCACATACCGGTTGAGGAAAACTCCTCCTTTTCGATTATCAATTATGAAGAATTCTATTTAGACCGCATATTGACAAACACCGGAATAGCCAAAAACTATGGAATAGATATAACACTGGAACAATACATGAAAAACGGCTTCTACTATATGATTACAGCTTCATTATTCAAATCGAAATATAGGGGAGGAGACCGTATCTGGCGAAATACGAGACTGGATAAAAGTTTTTTAGTGAACCTGCTCGCCGGAAAAGAATGGATGGTTGGCAGACTCAAACAGAATGTATTAAGTGTAAACGGCCGTCTGTTCTTTCAGGGAGGAGGACGCTATACACCTGTGGATGAAGAAAAAAGTCAGGAAGAAAAAGACATCGTTTTTGACGAGAGCAAAGCATATACTAAACGATTCAATCCATCTATAAACGGTGATGTTTCGATCAGCTTCCGGATCAATAAGAAAAGAGTATCCCACGAGTTTTCTCTGAAAATACTGAATGTGGGTATGCGCACCGGAATGCATTTCTATCAATACAATGAAAGAACGAGTGTAGTAGAAGAAAAAGACGGAGCGGGTCTGATTCCGAACATCAGCTACAAAATTTATTTCTAAATAACTGAACAAGAAAAGGGTTTGTTCACACAATAGACTGACACCCAACAGGCAACTGCTTTCAGTAATTATGGTATAACAATCTGTAATATATATACTAACAAGCTCTCTGAATACCTGTATATTTGCTGCGTGAAATAATTTAGTTATGAATTATATGCGTATCATATTCAAGAAATTCAAAGCACGTATGATTGTAGGATGTATATTAGCTGTAATAGCATTGCTGGCGGTGTCAGTCATTGTTTTTATCAATCAAGCCAGTTTCGGCAGAACTCCCCGTGGGGAACGGCTGGAAAGAGTCATGAAATCTCCTAATTACAGAAACGGAGAATTTAAAAATCAGCATGAAACTCTATTGATGACTTCCGACAGGGGACGTTTTAGCGGAATCTGGGAGTTCATTTTCAGAAAGATAGACGGTTTGCGCCCCGAACAGGCTGTCAAAGCAATAAAAACGGATTTACGCAAGATTGGCCGTAATGAAGAAATATTGGTATGGTTCGGACATTCATCTTACCTGATTCAAACGGGAGGAAAGCGAATATTGGTTGACCCGGTATTTTGTATGGCTTCTCCCGTATCTTTTGTCAACAAGCCATTCAAAGGTACGGAACTTTATACACCGGATGATATGCCGGACATTGATTATCTCGTGATTAGTCACGATCATTGGGATCATTTGGATTACAACACAGTCAAAAAATTAAAAGACCGGATTGGAGCAGTGATTTGTCCGTTGGGTGTTGGCGAACATTTCGAATATTGGGGATTTGATAAAGAGCGTCTGATAGAACTTGACTGGAATGAAGACGCAAACCTCGCTCCGGGCTTTATGATACATTGTTTGCCTGCCCGTCATTTCTCCGGTCGCAGACTTACTGCCAACCAGTCACTTTGGGCTTCTTTCCTGCTAGAAGCTCCTTCACAAAAGATATACATTGGCGGAGACGGAGGATATGATACGCATTATGCAGAAATAGGCAATCGGTTCCCCGGCATCGACCTCGCAATTCTTGAAAACGGGCAATACAACGAAGAGTGGAGCTTAATTCATCTGATGCCCCAATATATGGCACAGACGGCCAGAGATTTAAAAGCGAAAAGAGTTCTGACCGTACATCATTCTAAATATGCGTTGGCCAAACATCGTTGGGATGAACCTCTCAAAAATGCAGAAGAGATGAAGAATAAAGATTCTCTGAATGTATTGATTCCGGAGATTGGAGAGGTCGTGGCATTAGAAAAATAGTGCTTTACCCAATCGGCTAAAGGTTTTCCCGTCTGTTATCAGTGAAATTGGTAAAACATTCTGTAATTTGTATAGTTGAAAAACAAATTTCCCTGATTAACTTTGCAAAGTTGAAATATAGATGGTTCAATCCTGACAGTTTTAGACATTTAGATATAACTACTATAAATTGAAAATTAATTAGTTTATGCTACGTACTATCAGACTTACAACCGCCATTGTGTGCTTTACACTTATTACCCTGCTCTTTCTCGACTTCACGGGTACATTGCACACATGGTTCGGATGGTTGGCGAAAATTCAATTTCTGCCGGCTTTATTAGCCTTGAACATAGGTGTCGTATTGTTTTTAGTTGTACTTACATTCCTGTTCGGACGTATCTACTGCTCTGTTATTTGTCCGTTGGGAGTGTTTCAGGACATTGTTTCGTGGGTATCCGGCAAACAAAAGAAAAACCGGTTCCGTTATTCACCAGCAATGAAATGGTTGCGGTATGGCGTTTTAGGAGTATTCATTATTATGATGGTTGCAGGATTGAACTCTTTGGCTATCTTGCTGGCACCGTATAGTGCTTATGGCCGGATAGCTTCCAGTCTTTTTGCACCGGTCTGGCAATGGGGAAACAACCTGTTGGCGTACTTCGCCGAACGAATGGATAGTTATGCTTTTTATGAGGTAGATGTATGGATAAAGAGTCTTTCGACGATGCTGATTGCCATTGTTACCCTTGTTGTTCTTTTCATTCTGGCGTGGCGCAACGGACGAACCTATTGTAATACGATCTGCCCCGTAGGTACTGTATTAGGGTTTATATCCAAATATGCGATATTCAAACCGGTAATTGATACTTCCAAATGCAATAGTTGCGGTTTGTGTGCCCGCAATTGCAAAGCATCGTGTATTAATCCGAAAGCTCATGAAATAGATTATAGCCGTTGTGTGACTTGTATGGATTGCATCGGAAAGTGTAAGCATGGAGCCATTACATACACAAGACGGAAACCTAAGAACGAAATAGCTACGAGCGAAGATACGAAAGCAAAGTCTGTCACTACTGAACAGGTAGACAATGCCCGTCGTAGCTTCCTTTCAGCATCGGCCATTTTTGCAACAACTTCTGTACTGAAAGCACAAGAGAAAAAAGTAGACGGAGGATTGGCTACTATCGAAGATAAAAAGATTCCCCAAAGAGAAAACCCTATCTATCCTCCCGGTGCTTTAAGCGCACGCAATTTCACTCAACATTGCACAGCCTGCCAATTATGTGTCTCTGTTTGTCCCAACCAGGTATTGCGCCCATCGGACAACCTATTGACATTGATGCAACCGGAAATATCATACGAACGTGGATATTGCCGTCCCGAATGTACTAAATGTTCGGAAGTTTGTCCTGCCGGTGCTATTCATCTCACCAGTCTTGCCGAGAAATCAGCTATTCAGATCGGACATGCCGTATGGATTAAAGAGAACTGTGTACCTTTGACAGATGGAATGGAATGTGGCAACTGTGCCCGCCATTGTCCGACAGGTGCCATACAGATGGTAGCTTCCGATCCTGAAAAAACAGATTCTCCAAAGATTCCGGTAGTAAATGTAGAAAAATGTATCGGTTGTGGGGCGTGTGAGAACCTTTGTCCGTCCCGTCCTTTCAGCGCCATTTATGTGACAGGACATCAGATGCATAGAATTATTTGATCTAAATCAGTATAAGATTATGGAAGATAAAAATAAGAAAGATATAAATAGAAGAGATTTTATTAAGATTGTAGGTATCAGTGCAGCCACATCGACAGGTCTGTTATACGGATGCTCTTCAAAGGGGACTACTTCTGCAAGTAGCGCAACAGGAGAAGGAGAGGTGCCCACCGATAAAATGACTTACCGCACATCTCCAACCACCGGTGACCGTGTTTCACTTTTGGGATATGGTTGTATGCGTTGGCCGCTCAAACCTGCTCCCGATGGTAATGGTGAAGTTATCGACCAGGATGCCGTAAACGGATTGGTAGATTATGCAATCGCTCATGGAGTGAACTATTTCGATACATCTCCGGCATATGTACAAGGCTTTTCCGAAAAGGCAACAGGTATTGCATTGAGTCGCCATCCCCGTGATAAATATTACATCGCTACCAAATTGTCTAATTTCTCTCCTGATACGTGGTCTCGCGAAGCCTCACTCAAAATGTACCACAAATCATTCACGGAGCTACAAGTCGACTACATTGATTATATGTTGCTCCACGGCATCGGCATGGGAGGAATGGAAGCCCTTAAAGGACGCTACCTGGATAACGGAATACTTGATTTTCTGGTTAAAGAGCGTGAAGCCGGACGCATCCGGAATCTCGGATTTTCTTACCATGGTGACATTGAAGTATATGATTATCTGCTCTCACGACACGATGAATTTAAATGGGATTTTGTACAAATACAGCTCAATTATGTAGACTGGAAACATGCCAAAGAGACCAATACTCGAAATACGGATGCGGAATATCTCTATGGCGAACTGGCCAAACGGGGGATTCCTGCCATCATTATGGAACCACTTTTGGGAGGACGTCTATCCAAATTGAACGATAATCTGGTGGCACGGCTCAAACAACGTCGTCCGGAAAGCAGTGTCGCTTCCTGGGCTTTCCGTTTTGCCGGTTCATTCCCGGATATTCTGACTGTATTAAGCGGCATGACTTATATGGAGCATCTGCAGGATAATCTTCGCACTTATTCTCCTTTGGAGCCATTGACAGATGAAGAAAAAGAATTCCTCGAAGAAACGGCACAATTAATGCTGAAATATCCTACCATCCCTTGCAACGACTGCAAATACTGTATGCCATGTCCGTATGGACTGGATATACCTGCTGTATTGTTACATTACAACCGTTGTGTCAATGAAGGTAATGTCGCCAGAAGCGGACAGGATGAAAATTATGCGAAAGCCCGGCGCGCTTTTCTTGTCGGATATGACCGTAGCGTGCCCAAACTTCGACAGGCAAGCCATTGCATCGGTTGTAATCAGTGTGTGGCTCATTGCCCGCAAAATATTGATATTCCGAAAGAACTGCACCGGATCGACCAGTTTGTAGAACAATTGAAACAAGGTACTTTATAAAAGAAACGATGGAAAAATTAATCAATCTATTACATACGGGAGGATACTCCTGTACCATTGCCAACGGAGGAAAAATCCGCACTTTCACTCAACGTGGCGTAGCCGATCTCTATGATTTGCTAACACAGGAACCGGAGTTTCTTAAAGGAGCTTTGATTGCTGATAAAGTGGTTGGCAAGGGAGCTGCCGCCCTGATGATTCTGGGTGGTATAAAAGAATTATATACGGATATTATCAGTACCAAGGCTTTGGAGCTATTCCGGAAATCAGATGTGAAAGTCGATTTTGCGCAGGAAGTTGCTTTTATCTGGAACCGCGACCGTACAGGAGGATGTCCAGTAGAAACCATGTGTAGCGAAGTGGAATCAGCAGAAGAAATATTACCACTGATCCGCGATTTTCTGGAAAAGATCAGAAATAAGAAGTAAAAAGAAGAAACTTGAAACACGAAATAAAGTATGAAAAGAAATACAGCCTGTTTATTCCTGTTCGGTAGCTTGCTTTCCATCTCGGGAATGGCACAGACTAAAAAGGATAGCATACAGGCCGGAAGAAATTATATGATTGATGAAGTCGTAGTCACCGGAACACGTAATGAAACCGATGTGCGTCATCTTCCGATGACCATTTCCGTAGTCGGCAGGCAACAAATTGAGAAAAGATATGAGCCTTCTCTTTTGCCGTTGTTAACGGAGCAGGTACCGGGATTATTCACTACCAGTCGTGGCATCATGGGATATGGCGTATCTACCGGAGCTGCAGGTGGCATGAGCTTGCGTGGTATCGGTGGTAGTCCGACAGCGGGATTATTGGTACTGATTGACGGTCATCCCCAGTACATGGGGTTGATGGGACATCCGATAGCGGATGCTTATCAATCTATGATGGCAGAGAAAGTGGAAGTTTTACGTGGTCCTGCATCTGTACTTTATGGTTCGAATGCCATGGGTGGTGTGATTAATATTGTTACCCGTCGGCAACAGGAAGAAGGTGTGAAGACGAATATGCAAGTTGGGTACGGTTCATATAACACGTTGCAGACTGAATTTTCCAACCGTGTCAAGAAGGGACGTTTCAGTAGCGTCGTAACCGGATCATATAATCGTACAGATGGACATCGTCCCGATATGGGATTCGAGCAATATGGTGGATACGCAAAGTTAGGTTATGATATCAGTTCTTTCTGGAAAGTATGGGGAGATGTGAATGTAACCCATTTTAATGCTTCCAATCCGGGGACTATCCAAGTACCACTGATTGACAACGATTCTCGTATCACTCGTGGAATGACATCGTTCGCTTTGGAAAATCATTATGAAAAGACTTCAGGAGGTTTGAGCTTTTTCTATAACTGGGGACGGCATAAAATCAATGATGGCTATCAGATAGGAAAAGAACCGCAAAAATCACATTTCAACTCTAAAGACAAAATGCTGGGTGTATCATGGTATCAGAGTGCCACTTTCTTTACCGGTAATCGTTTGACCGTAGGATTTGATTATCAACACTTCGGAGGTGAATCATGGAACAAAGTACTGGCTACGGGTGAACATACTCCGGGAGTAGACAAGCAAATGGATGAGTTTGCCGGATACGTTGATTTCCGTCAGGATATCAGCAGTTGGTTCTCACTGGACGCAGGTATTCGTGTAGACCACCATTCACACGTAGGTACAGAATGGATTCCACAAGGCGGACTGGCTTTTCATTTACCCAAGAATGCAGAACTTAAAGCAATGGTCAGCAAAGGATACCGTAATCCAACCATTCGTGAGATGTATATGTTTCCTCCTGCCAACCCGGAATTGAAACCGGAAAAACTAATCAACTATGAACTTTCCTATTCACAACGTCTGCTGGAAGGGGTATTGTCCTATGGAATCAGCCTTTACTATATCAATGGCGACAATCTGATTATGTCAAACGGACTCTTTCCTCCATTGAATATCAATTCCGGAGAGATAGAGAATTGGGGAGTTGAAACGAATATAGGCTACCACATCAATTCACACTGGAATGTGAACGCCAATTATAGCTGGTTGCACATGGAGAATCCCGTTCTTGCTGCCCCCGAACATAAATTGTATGCAGGGGCGGACTATACTTCCGGACGTTGGAGTATATCGACTGGAGTACAATATGTGAAAGGACTTTATACTTCTGTTGTAAAGGGTAGCGAGCAACAGGATCATTTTGTTTTATGGAATCTTCGTGGGAATTATCGTGTCTGCCGTTTCGCTAACCTCTTCATAAAAGGAGAGAACCTGCTGGCACAGCGTTATGAAATAAATGCAGGTTATCCCATGCCCAAAGCTACGTTTATGGGTGGTATTAATTTGAACTTTTAAATAATAAAATGATATGGAATCAACTACTGTAAAACTCTATTCGCTGAATTACGGCAATGTGAGAACTTATCTGGCAGCCTCGTTATTCATCGTTGGCAACATCCTTTTTCCCCAATTTTTTCATCTCATACCGCAAGGAGGAATAACCTGGCTGCCTATCTATTTCTTCACACTGATCGGAGCTTATAAGTACGGATGGAAAGTCGGTCTGCTGACTGCTGTTCTTTCCCCTATTATCAACTCCTCACTTTTTGGTATGCCGATGCCGGTGGTGCTGCCTGCTATTTTATTAAAGTCCGTATTGCTCGCCATTGCTGCCGGTTGGGCCGCACAACGTTTCGGACGTATCTCCATCCCGGTATTGGTTGGCGTAGTACTTACCTATCAAGTTGTAGGGACATTGGGAGAGTGGATGTATATAGGAAATTTCTACAATGCCATTCAGGATTTCCGCATTGGAATTCCCGGAATGTGCCTGCAAGTATTCGGAGGTTATTTATTCATTAGATATTTGATTCGCAAATAACTTCCTTATCAATAACCGCTTTTCCCTGAAAAGAGTTATAAGCCTTGAAAAAGAAAGTTCTCCTCTGTTATAGATACCCATAACAGAGGAGAACTTTTTTAAATACAACGTATCTATTCGCTTTTTATTTATCAATCTTCTTCGTCATCTTCCAGTTCAGCAGAGGGATTGCCTCCTTCTTTAGCATACCTGCTCGGACTCATCTTATAGTATTTTTTGAATACTTCCCGAAAATATTTAGTTTCAGAGAATCCAACCATGTCTGAAATCTCATTAATAGCATATTCACCCTCTTTCAATAACTCGGTAGCACGTTTCAAACGCATCCCCCGAATAAACTCTGTCGGAGACTGTCCCGTCAATGCTTTCAATTTACAATAGAAACTGGTACGGCTCATGCCACTTGATTCACAGAGCACATTAACGGAAAATTCAGGGTTGTTTATATTCTCATCCACGATTTTCTTTACATTTGATATAAACTTCCAATCGAGGCTGTTAGTACCGTTTGCAGATGGAACCATTGATTTCGCTTCTATATCCAGATTGGCATATCTCATGCGCAACAGTTCCCGGTTTGCCAACAGATTAGCGATATTCGCCCGTAATATTTTCACGCTGAAAGGTTTGATGAGATATTCGTCCGCACCAATCGACAGTCCATCCAGAATATTATTTTCTTCTCCCAAAGCAGTGAGCAACAACACAGGAATATGTGAAATTTCAATATCACTTTTGATAGCCACACACAATTCATCTCCCCGCATCTCTGGCATCATGATATCAGAAAGAACCAGTTCCGGCCAATATTCTTTGATAATAATCAATGCTTCCTTTCCGTTAGCGCAAGCTTGTACATTATATATAGAAGACAATGAACTGACCAGATAGGAGCGTAGCTCATCATTGTCTTCTACAACAAGAATCCGTCGTAAATTTGGATCATCTATCGTAGCGGTTGTCTTTGCCGGTACATTCGGAGCGGGCAGTACAGGAGCCAACGCCTCAAATTTAGAAGATGCTTCGTCACTGATACTTTGAGAAGTCTTATTCTTTTTCGGAAAAACAATTTTGATTGTCGTACCTTGATGTTCGACACTATCTACACTAATTTTACCTCCATGAAGGCTCACCAGTTTTCCTACCAACATTAATCCGATACCACTACCCGTCACTTTAGAGTTAATAGCATTGCTGGCACGGAAATGAAGCTTGAACAACTTACTTTGTTCACTGGCAGGAATACCTATACCTGTATCCTTGATTATCACTTTCCATGAATCATTCGTATCGGACACGGAAATGCTGACCTTTCCATTTTCCGGAGTATATTTTAGCGAGTTCGATATTATATTCTTCAAAATAGAATCCATCTTCTCCTTATCAAACGATACATTCATATAGCTGAAAGTACTCTCGTATGTATATTCAATACGCCTAATGGCAGCATAAGAAGAGAATGAATTATATATTTCATTCATATAGGTATTCAACTCATACTCGGAAACACTCATTTTAGAGGAATATACATCCGTTCGCTCAAAATTAATCAGATTGCTGACCAGTCGTAAAAGAACTTCCACATTCCTCAATGCAATGTTCGTACGAGTTATTCCATTGTCGGTAAGCGTCTCTTCTTCCAATAATTCCTCCAAAGGTGCTTTTATTAAAGTTAATGGAGTACGTATATCATGGGCCGTATTGATGAAGAACTGCGTTTTTTCATCAGATATATTCTTTTGTTTTCTTAGATTTATCACACGTAGAACAAAATAAAATCCCCCTATTACCAACAGAATATAACACAAGATAGCCCACCAACTCGACCAAAAAGGTTGCGTGATGATAATTTTCATAGCACGTTCCTGAAAAACAATGTCATGTTCTTCTCTGGATATAGCACGTACATGAAGAATATATCTACCTGGAGGCAAATTGGTAAAACGAATCAAATTATTTGCTCCCGGTTGAGTCCATTTCTCATAAAAGCCTTCTAATTTCCACGAATATAGTGCATTTCCGGGAGAATCATAATTGATTGTAGAAACTTCAAATGAAAACGTATTCTCATCATAAGCCAGCTCTAATACATCTGTCTCATCGATACTTTTCTGTAAAGGAGAATCCTTGACACCCGGATAAACAGGTTGATAAGACAGATGAAAGTCGCTAAATACCAATCTGGAGAACTTATAATCCGGGAATTTCACATTCATCGGAAGTTCAATTGCTCCATCCGTACTACCGAATACAAAGTTTTTATTTTTACGCACCGTTCCTGCCGCTGCGTTAAAGTATGCAGGCAACAAGCCTTCTCCTCTAGTCCAATTACGAAATATCTTTTCTTTAGTATGAAAACAGGTTATTCCGTTCTCTGTACTCATCATTATACGTCCATCTACTTCCGGCAATATTGTAAATATTCTATTTGAAACTAAAGCAGAATTATCAGAAAAATAATGTTCGAAAGTCTTATCTTGAGGATTATAGATAAATACTCCCATACCATTTGTCCCGATATATAACAACCCATTATCTGCCTGATAAAGCGTATTAATATAAGTGATTCCTATCTCCATTTCAATATACTGATATTCACCAGTATTTCGATTCAATAAATACAAGCCAGCAGCAGTTCCGATCCACATATTCAGTTTGTCTTTTTCAACAATTGATGTTATGGAATTCAGTCCCGGATATAGACGTGCACTGTTAGTCTCCAAATCAAAACATTTTAGATTATAATAGCCTCCCGACCAGATATGTCCTCTTGAATCTTTAACTATATCACGAATATATTTATCCGGACGCATATTGACGTGAGAAAGAAGGTAAGGAGAGAAGTATTCAACTGATAGCGTTTCTTTATTTATTTTATAAATGCCGGAAGTATATCCTCCTGCCCATATAATGCCAGGAGCCACTTCACATAAAGTAATAAATATATGATTCTTGTCCTTTAGTTGATGATTAAAAGAGCTTAGAAATGAATGCCACTGACCTGTTTTTGAATTATAAAGACTAATACCATTACTAGTTCCAAACCACAGATCACCTTCATGATCTTCGATAACCGCTTGTACCTGATCATTGATTAATGACTGTGCATTACCCATAGCATGTTTCATCCAATGATAATTTTCATAGCGATTATCAATCACTGTAATTCCTGTTGGATAATTAGCAAGCCATATCCGCTTTTCTTCATCTACAAAAACATCATTGATATTATTTCCATTCATTTCATTATAACTCTGATAATTAGCAATAATGTAATCTTCCAGTTCACAGGTATTTACGTTAACTTTATACACCCCTATTCCTTCCGTTGCAATCAGTAACTCTGTTTCATTCAATGGGCTGATACGAGCTATGTTTACATCACTAAGATCAGCGTCCGGACGTATAATTTCCTGTGTATTCATATCGTACACAAAAACTCCTCTTTCAAATGAACCAATGAACAATCTTTTTAATTGCCGATGAAAATACAGTTCACTCACCTGTGCATGAAAATAGTCCAGTGTTTCAACAGGCATGGTCTCTAAAATACCATTCTCCAGTTTGACATATCGTACGCCCGTCTCCGTTGCTATAAAGAAATGGTGCTCATCTACTTGTTCTATTGCCGTAATACTACTATGCAATACATTGGGAAATCGAACTATATGAGCATCTTTAATATTATACAGCAATACAGTATCTTTACGACATATCCAGATATTATCATTGCGATCCAGATAACCACAACTTATTGCTTCAGAGGTATCCGGTAATTTATATACCATTTTGAAATCGTCTCTGTCGGCTTCGTATTGAAAGACTCGTCCTTGTTTGCCAACCACCCATATACCGATATGTGGTTCTGTATATAACCATCCCAAACGTATGGGAGCATCCAAAATAGTGCCTTCTTTATTTAATTTATAGTGTTTTATATCTTTACCGTTGTATCGGTCCATCCCTTCATTTGTAAGAAACCACATATAGCCCTGAGCATCTTTCTGAATATTGAATATCCGGCGATTGCTCAAGCCATCTTCTATTCCTATATATTTGTATGTTTGTGCTGTAACCCAAACAGGAAAAAAGAGAAGAATATATACAATGTATTTCATATAAATAGTTGTTTTTTAAACTACTTCTAACGATCATATAAACATAACAGTTAACGAAACTAGACAAAAACAATGACAAATGCAAAGAAATAGGAGAGATTCTACAAGAAAACATCTATTTAGAAACATTTTTATTTCCAAAGTTGATTATTTACTTTGCGAAGTTGATTTATCTGAAAGTGTTCTTTTGCTATATGTTATAATTAGCGCATGTTTTGTTTTTGTTAATTTAACTAATCAGATTTGATTCCAGTTTCTTCTTATAGACCCATATACTTATTGTAAAATAAATAAGTGCCTGTATCCAGAGAGTTATATATTCCGGTCTGATATCAGCCATACTGGCTCCCATAGAATTCAGTTTCACAAAAGCGAGTGTGCCTGGTGCAGCTGGGAAAATGTAATGGACTACTTTCCAATACCAGGGCATTAGTTCCATTGGATAGGAAACGCCGGAAAGAAAGATTAATCCTACGGAGAAGAAGGCGATCATGAGTAGGGGAGCTTCAGAATCCGTAAAATACCTGGATGCAGCCAATCCCAAGAAAGAAGTTGCCATCAAATATGGAATCAATAATAGTACGATGTACAATCCGTTTCCAATATTGGGGATGCTGAAAAAGTGAGGGAGCAAGCCTAATAGAAAAAAGGCAAAGATGGCATAAAGAGTACAGTACACGGACGTTTTTCCTGCCACTATACGAATAGCAACTCCCCAGCCATACCCCAAAGGAGTATATGCACGGATTCCTTTACTACTGTATTCTTCTCCGGTCACCATACCAATAACCATCAGCAAGGTCTGGAAAATTATAATCATCATGACTGCCGGAATAAGATAGGAACCATATCCTTCGGTATAATTGTAGAGTGCAGTGCCTTCCACATTGATCGGTTTCGCCATAGCTACGGCGAGCAATCCTTGTGGTGGAAGAAACACTGCTTCATCTGGCCGGTATTTATCATTAATAGCCAGCATGACACGTGAAGAAGCACCTTGCAAAGCTTCGAAATACAAGAAGGCATCAGTAGTTGCATAAAGGGAAAATACGGCTTCATCTCCCCGGAACACCCGTTCCTCAAAATCATGAGGCAGGTAGAGTATTCCCTGTACTTTGCCTTCTTTCATCCATTCTTTTGCTTCGTGATAGTCCATAGCCTGACTAAAAATCTCTGCTTGGGGAGTAGCATCCAGCCAACGGATAAAATCACGGCTCAATTCACTGTGCGAATTGTCGACTACGGCAACAGGTACATCGGTTACAATATTCGGTGCATACATATAATTGTAGAGCAACCCGTAAACGAAGATTCCTCCCATCAACACCAGTAAAACCGCATAACTGGTACTGATAGCTAGAAATTCACGACGAATGATGAATGACAACTGTTGTAACTTACTTAATGTTTTCATACTTATGACTTTCTATAGCTCGTTTTAAATGAGGAAGCAGCGACAGGGCCAGCAACGGGAAGATACAGAGTATCACAGCCGACGGCCAAAGATGGATAAACCCACCGCCTCCATAGAGCATGGTTTGCATCATTTCCGTAAAATGACGGACAGGGAACAAATTGGAAGCATCCCTCACCAACGGATACATATTGGGAACCGGAAAGGTTACTCCGGACAAAGTAGCCCCCAGAGAACCTACCATAGAAACTACACTTATAACCAACGATATTGCCGGAAACAGCGAGAATAAAAACAGCCCTAAAGCCTGTGTTGCAATGATGAAAAGCACAGTCATGATATTCATTAACCACCAACTCCCCTGAAAAGGAATATGCAAAATACCAAACATGACGTAATTAGCCAACCATCCTATCAGTATATATATAATGGTATAAGGTAATAATTTACCTAAAACAGCTGTCACTATATTGCCTTTTGCAGTCGCCAGCCAATCATCTGCTGTGCGGAACTTGATTTCAATGCCAACCGCATACACGGTAATCAACAGAATCAAAACCTGAAACAGCACAAAGAAAAAGGGCTGACTTAAATATACCGAATAATCCAGACTAGGGTTATATATCGGATGGTTATTAGCCTGTACGGGTAATAAAAAGGTGGTAATCTGATCCTGTTCTACTCCGAGTGCCATCGCTTGCATCACCACAGGAGAAAGAGCCACCGGAGCTAAGGAAGTTTCGAATGCCGCCATCAACTCACCACCTACCGACATTAATGCATAATGATAATAGTAGGAGAGTGTTGCATTCTTTCCGGTAATCGCATTCTGTTCAAATTGGGGAGGTATGGAAAGATATCCATAAATCTCTTTCTTTTGCACAGATTCACGGGCAGCTGCTTCATTTACAAAATGCTTTGTCACTTTAAAAGTTGGTACGGCAGAAATATTCCTGACTATCGTCCGGGAAGTAGCAGTATTATCCTGATCGACAATACCAATAGGAATGTTTTCCATCTGTCCGTTACCAAAGATCGTAGCCATAAAGAAAAGGGTGAACAATGGCAAGACAATGCAGACACCAAAATAAAGGCGCCGTGAAGTCATTCGCCGCCACTCTCTGAGCAGTACGGAACGAAAAGGGGAATATGTTTGTGATTCATCCATTCTCTGGTTTATTTGATGTCGATTAATCTAAAGTCAATAACACGGACATGCCGGGACGCAAGTCATCCACCTTTTGGGTTGGACGGGCATGAATCTCAAAGGTACGTAAGTCATAACTTCCGGTTTGCTTGGTTGATTTCCAGGTAGCAAAACTGCCTAGCGGACTAATATAATAGATTTTGAATTCAATATTTTTTTTACCGATAGCGGGCACATCCGCAACAAATGTTTCGTCCATTTTAAATTGCGGCATCAGATCTTCCCGCACGTTAAGAACAACATGTATATCATCCATCACCACCAAATTCATAATGGGAGTTCCCGGTGCAACCAACTCTCCACGTTTAGGGAAGATTGTTGCTATCTGACCGTTTTCCGGAGCGGTCAACCGAGCATCGACCAGCAAAGCCGAGACTTCATCCACTGTGCTTCGAGCAGCATCCACCATGCTGGCAGCAGACGCTTTATCTTCTTTTTGTGCACCATCTACAGCCATCTGATACTGTTCATAGGCAGCACGTTCGGCTGCTACAGCCGCTTTATACATAGCTTCTACTTCATCCTTTCTTTGAGAAGTAATGACACTGTCCTTATATAAAGTAAGAATACGGTTGTAAGTTGTCTGGGCGAGAGTAAGATCGCTCTTCGTTTTATTCCATAATTGCAGTGCAGTAGCCACGATCTGACGACGGGTTCCGGCATCTATTTTCTTGTTCTGTTGTACTGCCACCTGTTCCAAGGCATTCACTTGTTGATACTTGGCATGTACTTCAGGGCTATTAATGACGACAAGAGTATCTCCCCGGTGTACCCAGTCTCCCTCCTGAACGAAGAAAGTGTCGATACGGCCGGGAAGTTTCCCACTGATACGGATTTCTGTTGCTTCAGCTTGTCCTTGCAAGACCAGCGGCTGTTTATGCATTAATATAACTCCCAAGCCGGTGAAAATACCGACAGCCAGAAGAATGATGACAAAAGCCCATGATAGGGTTTTACTAGTTGGTTTCATTGTTTGTTACGGTTTAGGTTGATAGTTTGCAAATTGTTCCGGTGTGCCACAAAGCGAGAGTAGATTCATTAGTGCCACATCATATTCATAATATGCTGCCAGGCGAGCCACTTTTACACTGGCAAGCATGGTTTCAGCATCAATAACTTCGGTAGAAGTTGCCATCCCTTCTGTAAATGATTTCTTTCGGATGCGTACCAATTCTTCACTTAAGGCAATCGTTGCATTTAAAGCTTTTACATTATCCTGTGCCTTTTCCAGCTGCGTGTAAAGCTTATCTACCCCAACAGCCAGATCATCACGAGCCTTCATCTGGCCTAAAGCCAGAGTTTGTTCCGTTAATTTCGATTGCCGCACTCTTTTTTCACGATCCAGTCCGTCAAAGAGGTTCCATGTAAAACCAATGCCTACCATGGTACGCGGTAATAAATTACTCTGAATGCCATGCGAATACAAGGTCTGTTTTCCGAAAAGGGCTATATTCGGCAAATAGCCGCTTTGGGCAATCCGCACTTCTTGTTTGGCAATATGCTGCTGCAGCTGTAATTGGTTGAGTGTATAGTTCCCACTGTTTACTGAAAGATCAAATAGCATTTTAGGTGGCAATGAATCATTCATAAAAAGGGGAGAGGTAGGAATGATATTGGCATCTGCATCCTTTTTATTCAGCAAAACCTTTAAGGCACTTTGCACTACTGTTTCTTCTTTTCGCGCAGCTTCCAATGCACGTTTGGCTTCATCCATATTTACCTGGGCAAAAAGCCTTCCTGCTTTGTCAATCATTCCTGCTGCCTCTAACTTCAAGGCATTTTCATAATGTTTCTTTAATCCGTTGTAGGTTTCTTCACGAACCGTCACAATTTGTTGTGCCAGTCGAAGCCCATAATAACTTTCAACTAATAGATTTTGCTGATTGGCCGATACCTGTGCCCGACTTTCCCGTGCCAAGTCGACCATCGTTCTTCCGATGTTGGTGGCACGGAAGCGTTTACCACCGGAAAAGAGTACCCACTCGGCTGATAAATCAACAGTTGTCAGATTTCTTGGAGTCAAAGGAAATATAAGGGTATTTGCCCCAATTTGATCCAGTATAGACGAAATGATTTGGTCATCCGGAATAATGGAATGTACAAAGTCTTTAGCCGGATCGGTAAACTGCGATAAAGGCTGTTTGACTTCGATCTTCTCCGACATGTGTACAAACGCACCTGTAGATTGAAGACTAGGATACCAAAAAGCATTCAACTTATCACGTTCAGCCTTCGCAATCTCAATACTCTTATCTGCTATTTTCAGACTCTGATTTCCTTGATTCAACAGATGCAGTGATTCTTCGAAACTTAATGGTATCTGTGCATCTATCTGACCGATGGAAAAATACAAAGTCAATAGTATAAAAAGTCGCTTATTTTTTTTCATACTGGTTAGGTTATATCTGAATTTGAGATATTCTAACAGATGAAAAGAGAGGTTTGTTCATCAGAAAGAATATAGCAATACAACAAAAGAAGGTTTCAACGCTTTTTTATAAGATGTTCTATTTTTCATCTTCTCTTTGAATCACGTTTGTATCATTTCTATCAGATAGAAAAAATGATGCATAAAATAATGCAAGTATATGCAATAAGCGTGTTATTAATGGATATAAACTACTTGATTATACAAAATATAAATGCATATTGGAGTTGTTTCTTTAAAGGAAAAGCTCTGTTCCTTTAAATGGAACCAACCGTTGGTCGGTGAGAAGCGTGTTCTCCCTTTAAAAGGAAGCTACCAAATAGCCCATAAAGTACCTGTTTGTTTCTAAATCTTATTTATTTTGCTAGAAACTAAATCTGTCAATTTGAAATAATATAAGCAACTTTATTCTCACATATTCAATATTCATTCTCTATTTAGAACCTAGTGATAGATTATTCACTAAAATAGTTTATATCTGAATCTTATTAACCGGAAATCCTGGAGTTTTTTCTATAGCGACTATCGTCAATCTGTATATTTTTAATTATACGGGCTACTAATATGCGTTTTTTTATATCCGGTTGTTTTTCATCAAAACAAAAGAATTGAAGATGCTTTGATTTCTCTTTTTTCTTGCATTAAAATTTCTGCGATTTTATTTGAGATATAAAAATTATGTTTACCTTTGCATCACCATTTCATAAGGCTTTTGAGTCGAGAAATGCAGTAAATATGCGGTAATAGCTCAGTTGGTAGAGCGGCGGCTTCCCAAGCCGCAGGTCGCGAGTTCGAGCCTCGTTTACCGCTCTTTTGAAAATCAGGTGGTTATCTTAAATAAACTGCCTGATTTTTTATTTTTCAAGCCCCCTTTTCTATGGTTTTATCTATTATCGGAGGAAACCTAAACTAAACTATTGTAGAATAACCCTAATTGAATAACCAATATGGCTAAGAAAATAGAGAAATATCTCCCCGTAGATTACAGTGACAGTTTTTCCATAGAAGTTACAGAAAATCGTTTGTCTCCTAAAGATATTATTTTAAAAGTCTTTGCTCATAACCCCGCTTGGCTCCGAATGTTGTATGCAATAAGGGCCTGTTTAGTCAAACCTTTCGGTATAGAAACTAAAGCTATTGAAAGTGAAGAACTTATTATAGAGGAAGACAAGCAAGAAGCAATTATGAGAAAAGACGATAAACATTTATTGTTTTATGTCGATATTTTCATTACACCATTGGAAACAGGAAAACAAATGATTGAGGTTACCACATTAGTAAAATACCATAATTGGGTAGGAAAGGCTTATTTCTTTTGTATAAAACCTTTTCATCGGGTCATAGTGCCTTTAGTTCTCAAAAAGGCGCTATGCTGAACAAGCATAGTCGCGGATGCAACGATATAACGAATATGAAAAATGAGATATGTAATATAGAAGCAAATGACTTTAGAAAATTAATGCATGAAGAATAGGGCAGTTCATGCATTTTTCGTATTTTTGCACCCTGTTTTAACACTCAAGAAAACTTTAAATAGAAAAATATAATGGCAAAAGAACTGAAAGACCTTACCAAACGTAGTGAAAACTACTCACAGTGGTATAACGATTTGGTGGTAAAAGCTGATTTGGCAGAACAATCTGCCGTGCGCGGATGTATGGTGATTAAGCCTTACGGATACGCTATCTGGGAGAAAATGCAACGTCAATTGGACGACATGTTCAAGGAAACAGGACACGTAAATGCATATTTCCCGCTATTAATCCCGAAATCATTCTTAAGCCGCGAAGCAGAACACGTAGAAGGGTTTGCGAAAGAGTGTGCCGTAGTAACACATTATCGCTTGAAGAATGCAGAAGACGGTTCAGGAGTCGTAGTAGATCCTGCAGCTAAATTGGAAGAGGAATTAATTATCCGTCCGACATCAGAAACAATCATCTGGAATACTTATAAGAACTGGATTCAGTCATACCGTGACCTGCCTATTCTCTGTAACCAATGGGCGAATGTTTTCCGTTGGGAAATGCGTACCCGTCTTTTCCTGCGTACTGCCGAATTCCTGTGGCAAGAGGGACATACCGCTCATGCTACCCGTGAAGAAGCAGAGGAAGAAGCAATCAGAATGTTGAATGTATATGGTGAATTTGCAGAAAAATATATGGCTGTTCCCGTTGTAAAGGGAGTGAAATCAGCCAATGAACGTTTTGCAGGTGCACTTGACACTTACACAATAGAAGCCATGATGCAGGACGGAAAAGCATTGCAAAGTGGTACTTCCCACTTTCTGGGACAAAACTTTGCAAAGGCATTCGATGTTCAGTTCGTTAACAAGGAAAACAAGATGGAGTATGTTTGGGCTACTTCATGGGGTGTTTCTACTCGTTTGATGGGTGCATTGATTATGACTCACTCGGATGACAACGGATTGGTATTACCTCCACATTTGGCTCCGATTCAGGTAGTAATCGTTCCTATCTATAAGAATGACGAACAACTGAAACAAATTGACGCTAAAGTAGAAGGCATTGTAGCTAAGTTGAAAGCATTGGGTATCTCTGTGAAATATGATAATGCAGATAACAAACGGCCGGGCTTCAAATTCGCTGATTATGAATTGAAGGGTGTACCTGTTCGTTTGGTTATGGGTGGTCGCGATCTTGAAAACAACACGATGGAAGTGATGCGCCGTGATACACTGGAAAAAGAAACAGTTACCTGTGAAGGCATTGAAACATACGTTCAGAACCTGCTTGAAGAAATGCAGGCTAATATCTACAAAAAAGCATTGGACTACCGTAACTCCAAGATTACAACAGTAGACACCTATGACGAATTTAAAGAAAAAATCGAAGAAGGCGGATTTATTCTGGCTCATTGGGATGGAACTACTGAAACCGAAGAAAAAATTAAGGAAGAAACTAAAGCAACCATTCGTTGTATTCCGTTCGAGTCATTTGTTCCGGGAGACAAAGAACCTGGTAAATGTATGGTAACAGGTAAACCATCTGCTTGCCGCGTGATATTTGCACGTTCTTATTAAACAAAATTCGCACATAATTATAAAAAGGATGGAAACGGCTCAATCGCTTTCATCCTTTTCTTTTTTTCCTTCCATATTATATTATTTATGGCCTATCCTAACAGTTCATTAGACATTCAATAGTTATTTCAAACTCTTTTTTCAATCCATTTCAGTTTTATTTCAGAAATATCCCTTTTCTTTGTAGTATGTAAAAAAGAAAGGAGACAAAATTATGAAGATATTGATTGTAGAAGACGAACCCTCTTTGAGAGAACTGATTCAATGTTCACTTGAAAAAGAACGTTACGTTGTAGAAACAGCCAGTGACTTCAATTCTGCTCTACGCAAAATTGAAGATTACGACTATGATTGTATCTTATTGGACATCATGCTACCGGACGGAAGCGGACTTGATCTTCTTGAACGACTGAAAGCTCTCCATAAGCGGGAGAACGTGATTATTATTTCCGCGAAAGACTCTCTGGAAGACAAAGTTTTGGGATTAGAACTGGGAGCGGACGATTATTTGCCAAAGCCATTTCATTTGGTTGAACTAAATGCACGAATTAAAAGCGTGATTCGTCGCCATCAGCATGATGGAGAGATTGATATCCGCCAAGGCAACGTACGGATAGAACCGGATAAATATCGTGTATTTGTCAACGAGCAGGAAGTGGAACTAAATAGAAAAGAATATGATATCCTGTTATATTTTATCAATCGCCCTGGGAGATTAATCAATAAAAACACTTTGGCCGAATCAGTGTGGGGAGACCATATCGATCAGGTCGATAATTTTGACTTCATATATGCACAAATCAAGAATCTTCGCAAAAAGCTCAAAGATTCCGGTGCAACTATTGAAATTAAAGCAGTCTATGGATTTGGGTATAAAATGATAGTAGAATAAAAAAGAAAGAAATTATTGTCCATGAAATTAATATATTACATCATTCTTCGTATTACTCTTGCTCTGACCCTTATACTGACGGTCTGGGCTATCTTCTTTTATGTTACGATGATCGATGAAGTCAACGATGAAGTGGATGATGCTTTGGAAGATTATTCGGAAACCATCATTATCCGGGCATTGGCAGGAGAGGAGCTACCTTCTAAAACCAATGGCTCCAACAATCAATATTATATGATGGAAGTAAGCAAAGAGTATGCGGAAAGCCGGGAGGATATTCAGTATAAAGACTCTATGGTATACATTGAAGAAAAAGGAGAGACCGAGCCGGCACGTATTCTTACTACTATCTTTAAAGATGATGAAGGACGATACCACGAGCTGACAGTATCAACTCCCAGCATTGAAAAAGACGATTTGAGAGATGCCATCCAGGTGTGGATTATATTTTTATATGTAGCTTTATTATTCTGCATTATTATCATTTCCGTATGGGTATTTTACCGGAATATGCGACCGCTCTATGTACTTCTACACTGGCTGGACGGTTATCAAACAGGAAAAAGAAATAAACCTTTGAGTAACGATACTCAAATCACGGAATTCCGGAAATTAAATGAGGCTGCCATTCGTTATGTGGAACGTACGGAGCAGATGTTCGAACAACAAAAACAGTTTATCGGAAATGCTTCACACGAGATACAAACTCCACTTGCTATCTGCCGTAATCGATTGGAAATGTTGATGGAAGATGATTCGCTATCAGAAAAACAACTGGAAGAACTGATGAAAACGCATCAGACTTTAGAATACATTACTAAATTAAACAAATCCCTATTATTGCTTTCCAAGATTGATAATGGTCAGTTTACGGATACCAAAGAATTGGAACTCAATGTACTTCTCAAACAATATCTGCAAGATTACGAAGAAGTTTATGATTATCGCAACATAGAAGTCACGATAGATGAACAAGGCGTTTTCAAGGTGACAATGAACGAATCCCTGGCTGTTGCTTTGCTCACTAACCTCCTGAAAAATGCATTTGTACATAATATTGATGGAGGACATATCCGAATCACCGTTACTAAGAACGGTATTACTTTCCGAAATTCGGGAGTGGAACATCCGCTGAACAAGGAACATATCTTCGAACGTTTCTATCAGGGTAGCAAAAAAGAAGGATCTACAGGGCTGGGATTAGCTATAGCCGATTCCATCTGTCGTTTGCAACATCTGAATATAAAATATTACTTCGAGCAGAATGAACATTGCTTCGAGATTTCCCAATCATAAGATTCATCTGAAAAACACAGAGGACACGGATTTTAAGTGAACGACCTGTCGGTTATCATAAAACCAATTTGTCAGGTATATCCATCCACCTGTTTCTCCGTGTCCTCTGCGTCTTTTATAGTGAGCAGGTTATCGGGATCGTATTTCTCTCCTCATAAACATGATATAAGAAATAGCGAAGCAAATAACCGTTGCCGCAATCAATCCGGTCAACTGTGGCCATACAACTAAAAGACTTTGTCCCAATGGGAGCGGACTAGGGATAGCTCCCTGTACCTGTTCCATAGTCAATGGCCCCAAACTTCTGACAGAAGGCATCAATAGTGTGGTGGTAGCTTCATTAAACAGTTCACTCGGTGCCAAACGCATCAACCCTAGAATAAACTTCTGATAACTGATAATCTGATAAGGTGATGCCATCTGTGACGGACTCAACCCTTTTGCCACCAAATTAACAATCATGGTATAGAATACACTAAAAAA
The DNA here is from genome assembly GCF_019129155.2 of Bacteroides sp. MSK.18.37. Lineage (NCBI taxonomy): Bacteria > Pseudomonadati > Bacteroidota > Bacteroidia > Bacteroidales > Bacteroidaceae > Bacteroides > Bacteroides sp. MSK.18.37. Next base: position 6,115,936 of record NZ_JAHOIB020000001.1, read on the forward strand.
CAGCCAAACAGCCACAGATGCTAAGGCAGAAGTCGCTGCCTGACGGAAACGGAGTGAGAACAGAATAGCCAGATTCAACCAGAATGCTACATAAAAGATACTGGTAATGATGAAGAAAACAATTCTCCAAAACTCTTCTGCCGTAGGAGGAATACCAATAGCAATCAGCCCACATCCCATCACCAGAAAGCCCAATACAAACAACATGATACCTATCACAATCAAAGCAGCCACAAACTTCGCATTGATAATGCAATCGCGATGAATAGGCTGGGACAGCATACGGCTCAATGTTCCTTTATTTTGTTCGGAATTGACTGCATCAAATCCCAAAGCGATTCCCAATAGGGGACCTAAGAAGTTAATAAACAGCACAAAAGAGGGGAGAGTCCCATCTGAAACCGTAAACAACTTCAAGAAAAGAAACGAACCGTCCGGATCATTAGGTTTGATGGCTTCACTAATATTGGTGAGTGCTGTATATAGCGACCCCATACAGGTAAGTGCTATAATACCTATTAGTATAATAAAACGCCAACTTTTGACATGATCGGAAATTTCCTTGTTGACGATAACCCAAAAAGGATGATTGACTTTATTCATGTCTTTCTCCTCCTTCCTCAAAATAATGGTTATAAATATCAGACAATTCCTGCTTCTTATCTTTCAATTCTGCCATATCGATCAAAGCAAGTAATTGGCCATTACTGAACAAACCTACCCGGTCGCACACTTTCTGTACCTGATCCAGATGATGGGAAGAGAAAAGCACTGTCAGTCCTTCTTCTTTACTCAACCAGCGAATCAGTTCGATAAATTCCTGAACACCTGCAGGGTCAATCCCTGAAGTCGGCTCATCGAGAATAATAATCTCCGGATTTTTAATAAGTACATCAGCCAATCCCAACCGCTGTCTCATACCACGAGAGTATTTCCCTGTCTTTTTGGCTAACTGATCTTCAAGGCCTACCCGCTTCATCAGTTCCATAGCCTTGGTTTTTGCCTCTTTATCAGAAATACCATTTAATCGCGCTGTATAGATCAAATTCTCCGGTCCTGTCATATCATCATAGAATCCTACATCTTCTGGCAAATACCCAATTTTCCTTTTTACTTCAATGGGGTGTGTAGTAGAATTGATTCCACAAATTTCAACTGTTCCCGAAGTAGGCTCTGTCAATCCCAACATCATTAAGATAGTAGTTGATTTTCCAGCACCATTCGGTCCCAGTAATCCGAAGATTTCTCCTTTCCGGATATTCAGGCGAATATGATCTACAGCAGTGAAATTACCGTATTGTTTGGTCAAATCGGTAAGTACGATCACTTGTTCGCCCATAATTTACCTCCTTCCATATTTACGGAACAGATAGTAAACCACGCCGATGGTGGCAATAATGATAAGAACGCCTACCCATCCCCATATCATCGGAGTTTTTACTGCAACTCTGAACTGCGCATCGGCATTTACTTCAGGAGTTTTTGCCATGATGGTAGTCACATAGTCGCCTGGCAATGCTTTTTTAGAAGCTTTCAAAGTAGCCATAACCGTTGATGTCTCTCCGGCTTTTAGTGCATCGATTTTTGAAGGTTCGAAAGTTACTTCCCAGTCAGCTGGTTTATTAGCAGACAGCTGAATATCTTTCAGTAATGAAGAACCTGTATTTCTGACTTCCAGTTCTATTTTCTTTATATCACCTGCTGTGACATCTGTGCTCAATAACCCACGGGGAGTAGTCAGTTCCATTTGATAAGAGCCGGTAACAACCACTTCCAGTTCCAATTCAGCGGAAGTGGTACCTGTAGCAGCGCGTACCGGAATTTTGTAACTGCCGGCTTCTACATTGGCAGGAGGAGTAATATCTATACTTACATTTTGGGTACTGTTGGCTTCCACTTGTGCAGAAGTGGCTTGCTTATAATTAGGTTTAAAAACTACATTCCAACCTCTGGGTGCATTAGCCATCAAAGCATATAGCTGCTGGTCGGCAGTCTGATTCTTTAAAGTGGCGCTGAAAGTGAAGGTTGATTTAGAATTTCCCTGCATGTTGGGTTGGTCGGTAGTAAATTCAGTCTGGTATGTTCCTTTTTGAGCAACCACCACATCCAATGGAAGTTTGGCGTTTCCGGCATATACTACAAAGTGATAATTACCTTTATTCACTTTTAATGGGACTTCGACTTTTAAATTGAAAGTCTTTTTCTCTTTGGGAAGTACCGATAGTTGGCTAAGGCTCCAGCCACCGGATTTCATTTCGTGTTTCCAACTGGCGGACAATCCGCTGACAGAAAGATTCGCATTCATCAACTGGTCCGTGTTGTTGATAAGATCAATACTGTAGTCAATTGACGCTCCGGGAGATACGGAGATTTTTGTGTAAGGTGTGTACAGAATCACGCTCTTAGGTATTGAATCATTGGCGTGCGTGTAACTCATAGGGATAATCCCCAATAGAATAGCTAATAATAAAAAATAATTTGTTCTCATAGTCATACAAAAGTTCTTATGGTTGTTTAATATGAATATTGTCAAATTTGTGTGTGCAAAAATAAACGATGTATCTATTAGTAGTTTTAAAAGAATCCTAAAGAATCTAATTTCAGGAAGAAATTATAGTGACACTATCCCTATAGGATGGTGACGGTATCCTTTATATATAGTGACGCTATGTTAACCGGATAGCGTCACTATATTTTTTCGATTTTTTTTCGGAAATTCTCAAAATTCCCAAATCTTTTCAGATTCTCCTCTCATCTTTGCATTATCAAATTAATAATAATAGTAAAAACCAATATTAAAAAACAACGATTATGAAAAAGTTAGTATTCTTATTAGTGTGTCTTTTCACTTTGCAAACAGTAGCTCGTGCAGATGACGACAAACCAATCCAGGTAACTCAAATGCCACAACCGGCACAGCAGTTTATCAAACAGCATTTTGCCGACAGCAAAGTAGCATTAGCCAAAATGGAGAGTGATTTCTTTTATAAAAGTTATGAAGTGATTTTCACGAATGGCGATAAAGTGGAGTTTGACAACAAAGGCAACTGGGAAGAAGTGAACTGCAAATATAGTTCTGTACCTACAGCAATTATTCCGGCAGCTATTCAGAAATACGTAACGACCAATTACCCTGATGCTAAAATTCTAAAAATTGAGAGAGATAAGAAAGATTATGAAGTAAAACTGTCCAACCGTACGGAACTGAAGTTTGACCTGAAATTTAATTTGATTGATATTGATTTCTAAACCTATTTAAATTGAACAAAGATGAAACTAAAGATTTATACACTTTTACTGGCACTAAGCGTCACATGGAGTCTGCAAAGTTGTGACAACGATGACGATGGTTCAATAGCTGTTCCTGCCGAACTTCAAAGTGCATTTTCATCCAAATTCCCTAATGCTGCAAATGTGAAGTGGGAAACTAAGTCTGGATATTATGTAGCAGATTTCTATGACGGATATGAAGCATCTGCATGGTTCACCCAAGATGGTAAATGGCAAATGACAGAAACGGACATTCCTTACAATGCATTACCACAAGCAGTAAAAATGTCTTTTGAGAACAGCGAATATGCCTCATGGAAGCGGGATGATATAGACAAACTGGAACGGACAGGCGTTGAAACTGTTTTCGTAATTGAAGTCGAAAAGCAGAATCAGGAGGTCGATTTGTATTATTCTGCTGATGGAACTCTGATTAAAAGCATTGTAGACACTGATGATGATAACAGCGAACATCTTCCTGTACAATTGACTGAAGCTATGAAAAACTTCATCAATGAAAAGTATCCGAATGCAAGAATCATGGAAGTAGACGTTGAAGATGATAGAAATGATTGGGATTTTGGATTTACAGAGGTAGATATCATTCATAATGGAATCTCAAAAGATGTATTGTTCAACCAGACTGGAAATTGGTATTCTACTTCATGGGAAATACGTCAGAATGAATTGCCTGAAGCAGTAAACAATACTCTCAATAATCAATATGGAGAATATCGTTTTGACGAAGCGGAGTATATTGAAAAAGCAGATGGTAGCATATATTATCGAATTGAACTTGAGAAGGGGGATGTAGATAAAGTAGTAAACATAGGCGAGAACGGTACTGTCCTTTCATAGGTCAAAGTGCATAATTCTGAAACATAATTCTCACAAACAACAAACGATGACATAATTCCTGGTGGATATGTCATCGTTTATTATTTTTTACTGCTCCTGTACACGTTTTCTTTTCACTGCCGATTTATCAGTTTTATCAGTGATGCTGTCCGTTTGTTGCGGTTTCACCTTTTCAGCTTCTTCCCGTTTCCGCTTATTGCGTAACCGCCATTTATTCCAGAAATATAGATCACTCCATTTATTGAAATCCTTTTTATACATGATACCTACACCTTGTGTAGTCAAGTTTGTTTTTGTGTAATAACGGTCATTTGTCTCATTATAAGCCTTCAAACGAATATCTCCCGAACGGGTAATCAGCCATTCTGCTTCAAAGTCTCCTACAAAGTTAGTATTAGCCATCGGATTATCCCGATAACCGAAGTTTCCGTTTATCAATAAACGGTTATTCAATAATTGTCCCGACAAAATACCTTCTACTTCCATGTCTGTCCAACCCTTATCACCCGTACTCAAATTCGTACCGATATTCCAGTTATTCGTTTCAAAGACCTGTGAAAGTGCATTGTTCAACTGGCCGGAGAGAGTAGATGAGAGCACCGATGACATCACATTCGAATTCTGATTATTATTACGGGCATCTTCCGTATAGAACTTGCCAATACCCAGCAAATAAAGAATCTGCATATTCATTTGCTCTTCCGTACTGATATAATTACGTACCAATGTTTGTATTTCATCTCTTTCATTCGGAAGCTCAATACCCAGTTTGATAGTCGGTCGTACCAGCATACCACTTAGATTCATGATACAATTTACACGCACATTGGGTTGTTGTATAATAGCCGAAGCATCCGGTATCAAATCATTCAAAGAGGCAGAGTTCACTGTATATGAAGCTTGTATGTCCATGTTAGCATCCAAAGGTGCACCATTGAACGTTATTGTACTTCCATCTTTGATAATAAAGTCTTTACGAATCACTTCCTGCAAACTAAATTTATATACTCCTTGATTGATCCGGTAATTACCAAACATTTTCACATCGCCCTTATTATAAAATTCCGTCCGGATATTTCCCGTACCTTTTCCGCTGATATAATCTCCGGCAATAGGGTCCATAATGATTCGCATGGTGGCATCGGGAGTTGCATCCACGAGAATATTCAAACGGATATCTGTTTTCTGCTCTTCCTCCTCCTGACGTTTTTGCTGTATTTGTTCGTAATATGAGATTACTTGAACAGAATCCCGGATAGTACGACGAGGTGTTTTATCCACGAATTTGATAAACTGATTGCTAGTAGCCGATGCTACACTACCATTAATATATGTAAAGGTAGTATTTCGATTTGTAGTCATAGCCACATTTACGTCGAGCCCCTGTATGGCGTTTCCAGAGAGCAATACATTCCCGGTACCATATACCGTACCATAGAAAGGCATATCTGTCGATTCTTTTGTGTTCATCACAAGCATATTATTTGCCTGTATCTCGAAACGATAGTTTAGGTTCTTAAAATGCTGGAAATGCAAATATCCATTCATTCTCCCCGAATGCCCTTCCATATCAGAGATATGTATATTATTGAATGTCAATCCGGTAGGAGCCAAATGAATAGTATCTTTTACCGCAAAATGTGTGTTTAAAATATCAAAATTCATGGATGCATCTGTCATAACCGCACCATCCAGGTTCAATCCTTTAAATTTTCCATAGAAATGTACTTTTCCTGTTCCTCGCCCTTTAATATCATTGGCAATAGACTTCATATAATGTTCGAGGAATTTCAGATTCAATTCATTTGCTTCAATATTTAAATCAAGTCCGCTCTCGGGTTTTAATGGATAAATAATACCCGTGACACGCGACGGAGAAGGAGATATATCCTGAATGGATGCATCCAACCGGATACCTCTGTTTTCATTATCCCACTCACCATATATATCCAGTTCACCCAAACGACCGTGATTGAGTGAGAAATTCTTTATAAATAAACGGGTATTCATGATAGGCTTTTTAAACACTCCGCTTGCATAAGCCGTTCCTGTTGCATCGCCCTCAAAATTTACATCGTCGGATATACTTGCAATATCAAATACATATCCCATATTTATATCCTTTAGATCAACCTTTACAGTATCTTTAGGATTCTCGGAAAGCCGGCCGTTAATACGTACATACCTATCCTGATGACTAAAATAGAAATTATTCACATCCACTCGTCCGGAATCGACCACCACCTGCGAAGGATGTATCTTCCAGAGAGTATCATTTAAAATAACATCAGTAGGATTCACATCCACCATCGCTTTCAACAATGACTTTTCTCCGCTTGTACGTAGAAATTTGGCAACAGCTGCTAATTTCCCGCTATATGTTGCTGCAGCATTATTTCCCCAATCCAAAGTCGTACTGACATTGTCATCTTTAGCTTGTGCATCCAGAGATAGATTGACTGCCCCTTTCTTTTTCAAATTAGTCAGACGAACCCGTGCACGAATATGATCTGCCGGATTCTCGCACAGAATCATACCTGACTCAATATAGTTGTTCTTATATTGCAGACGGGGAAAATATCCCTCTATACGCAAGCGTTGTAAAGCATCATTAAAATATCCCTTCAACGTAGAATGAGTATATACCGTTAACGGTATATCAAATATCGTAGATAAAATGTCCGTATTATATATATGTATATCAAACAAAAAGTTATTATGGGTTTCAATCGGCTTCTTGGGAGGTAATATCAAAGACGGCACATATTTCCGCATAATATTCAGAATACTGGCAGGCAATGTGTGATATTGGAATTTTCCCTCTATGCTTGCTTTCAGGAATTCGGAAGTCAATCTAAGCTGATTTTCTCCATTTTGTTTGGTTGCCCGGATATTCATATTCTGCATGAAATATGCTTTATCCGGAGCTGTAAATTCCAAGCTATCCACATTGATTTCTCCAATCATCTCATCCACTGATCCACCTGTAAAATTGGCTTTCAGTTTTAAAGAGAACTCTGCATCAGGATATTTGGTCGTAAGATTCAAATCATGTGGGCGTACTTTATTGACTACTGCAAGAAAATTAAAAGTAGGAACTTTGGATGCAACATTTACGTCTCCATTCAGATAAATAGAGCCATTAGGATCATCCAACGCAATCTTTCCATTAAATCCGCCTTGTTTGTATTCTCCGTCCAGTGTGATATTTTCATATCTATATCTGCTATAATCTATCGAAGCAATCAGTCCTTTCAATTCTACGGCAGGCAAGTGGTCAGCAATATGCCGGCCATGTACATCCAGATTGAAAGTAATTTCTCCCAATTCCTCATTATCCAATAATTTACCTAGTTGAAAATCCTCTGTTTTGACAGCTCCGGAATACGCAAACAATCCTTTTGTCTTATCAGAACTCAATTTTAAGTCGGTCTTTACATTTCCAAGACTCGTTTGTAATTGTCCATAAGTAACTAAGTCCGTGAAGTATCCCGAAATTTCTCCCTGGAAACTCACGTTGCCCAAACGTTCGAGAAGAGGAGGAACTCCATTATAATTAGGACTCAAATTACGCACTAAAAAACCGACTCCGCGCGTATTGGCCGAAAGTTCGGAAAGGGTTCCATATACATACGCATCTTGTGGACGCGATAAGTCCTGAAGCGATACATCTCCTCGCAGACGGAACTGACGGTCATCGGCTGTAATCTCCAGATGCGAACAAGTCAACTGATCCACAGTTCCCTTCACCTCCATATCCAACGTCACCGGTTCCTTGAAATGCGAGAGGATAGGGACAAAAGGAGAAATATCTTTTAAAGTAACTTGCGATGGCAAAGTACGGAAAGAGAAATGCACCTGTTCTGTAAAACGGTCAAAAGCTTTCAAACTATCATACTCCAAATGAATGGTATCAAGCTTGAGAGAGGTTTCGGGCAATTCTATTGTAAAATTATCAATGTTTGTCTGCTTGTTATTGGCAACCAGTTTCAAACTCATTTTTTTCAAAGAGAAGCCGGATGCTTTTTCATCAAGGCTCAATCGCTTGATCCCTAAATTCAAAGAGTCCTTACTTAATGCCTTCAGCGATATATTAGCGATGATATTTTGAAGCTGAATATGCTTAGCGTTAAATTTCCCCGGTGTTTCTTCTTCCGACAACACATGATAAGACATCCTTCCACGACGAATCAGGATGGAATTAATACGCAAATCAAGGGAGTTTTCTTTCTTCACGGTATCTTTGGAAGCAAAAGCATCCAAAACAAACTTAAAATTAGGAGGGGAATCCGGAGTCTCTTTCCGGAGATTGATATTAAATCCGAAAAGCTGGACACTGCTAATGGATATCTTTCCTTTAAAAAAGGGCATAATATCGAACTTGGCAGACAAACGTGTGACTTTGAGCATTTCCTGACCACTCTGATCGTCAAGCAATACATCATCAATAATAATACGGTTCAATAGACCCATATTAATTCTACCAATCACTACCTTTGTATTTAAAACTTCAGAAAGTTCTTCAGCTACAAATACACTCATTGCTTGCTGAATGTTTGGTATATTCAGCAAAACAATAGTCCCGATATATACTCCCAGTACAATACCTACTACCCAGCGTACAGTCTTTTTCAGCGTTCTGATATGCGATAACTTTTATTTTGCGAACAAAAATATAAAATAGTTCGTTACGAATCGTAGTTTTATGATTACTTTTGCACCGTTTAATAGTTTAAATACTTATGAGTGCAATAATTTTAGGAATTGAATCCTCCTGTGACGATACGTCGGCAGCCGTAATCAAGGATGGTTATTTGCTGTCAAATGTGGTATCAAGTCAAGCCGTACATGAAGCATACGGTGGAGTAGTACCCGAGTTGGCTTCACGGGCACACCAACAAAACATCGTACCGGTAGTACATGAAGCATTAAAACGTGCCGGCGTCACCAAAGAAGAGTTGAGCGCGGTAGCTTTCACTCGCGGACCGGGATTGATGGGGTCTTTGCTTGTTGGAGCCTCCTTTGCAAAAGGATTCGCTCGTTCTTTAAACATCCCAATGATTGATGTTAATCATTTGACCGGACATGTTTTAGCTCATTTTATTAAAGCGGAAGGAGAAGAAGAGAGACAACCTGTTTACCCATTTCTCTGTTTGCTGGTATCTGGAGGAAATTCACAAATCATACTGGTCAAAGCCTATAATGATATGGAGATTCTTGGACAGACTATTGACGATGCCGCAGGTGAAGCTATTGATAAATGCTCTAAAGTGATGGGACTTGGTTATCCCGGCGGACCGATCATTGATAAACTGGCTCGTCAGGGAAATCCGAAAGCTTTTACATTCAGCAAACCGCATATTCCTGGTTTAGATTACAGCTTCAGCGGATTGAAAACTTCCTTTTTATATTCATTACGCGACTGGTTAAAGGAAGATCCTGATTTCATAGAACACCATAAAGTAGATCTTGCAGCATCATTGGAGGCTACTGTAGTGGATATTCTGATGGATAAATTACGAAAAGCCGCCAAAGAATATAAGATTAATGAAATAGCTGTGGCCGGAGGAGTTTCTGCAAATAATGGATTGCGTAATGCTTTCCGGGAACATGCCGAGAAATATGGCTGGAACATTTTTATCCCTAAATTCAGTTATACGACTGATAATGCAGCCATGATCGCCATTACCGGATATTTCAAATATCTGGATAAGGACTTTTGTTCTATTGATCTTCCGGCTTATTCTCGTGTGACGTTATAATAAGGTATACCTTAATTATATATAAGATAAAAACTAAGAAGTATGTTTGCCGAAATAATAACTATTGGCGACGAACTGTTGATAGGACAGATTGTCGACACTAATTCAGCCTGGATGGGGCAGGAATTAAATAAAATAGGCATTGAGGTTCTTCGTATTGTTTCAATCCGTGACCGGGAAAAGGAAATCTTGGAAGCGATTGATAATGCGATGGAAAGGGTGAATATTGTTTTAGTAACCGGAGGACTCGGACCTACCAAAGACGATATCACCAAACAAACTTTATGCAAATACTTTCATACAGAACTGGTTTTCAGCGAAGAAGTATTCGAAAATGTAAAACGGGTACTGGCAGGGAAAATACCAATGAATGCACTCAACAAAAGCCAGGCAATGGTTCCGAAAGATTGTACAGTGATAAATAATCCTGTAGGAAGTGCTTCTGTCAGCTGGTTCGAAAGAGATGGAAAGGTACTTGTTTCCATGCCGGGCGTTCCGCAAGAGATGACTGCCGTAATGACAGAAAGTGTATTACCTAAACTGCACGAGAGGTTTCAAACGGATGTGATTATGCATCAAACATTTCTTGTACAACACTATCCGGAATCCGTATTGGCAGAAAAACTGGAACCGTGGGAGAGTGCTCTGCCAGAATGTATCAAATTGGCATATTTGCCTAAGCTGGGGATTATTCGTCTTAGACTGACAGGACGCGGACAAAACAGGGAAGAAGTAAAAGTTCTTCTTGAACGTGAAAAGGTAAAATTAGAGAAAATACTTGGTGAAGACATTTTCGGTGAAGAAGATACGCCATTGGAAGTTATAGTCGGTGAACTTTTAAAAAAGAAGAAATTGACCGTTTCCACCGCAGAAAGTTGTACCGGAGGCAGTATTGCCGCACGTTTGACCTCCATTGCCGGTAGTTCTGAATATTTTAACGGAAGCGTAGTAGCCTATTCTAATGAAGTAAAAATGGGACTTTTACACGTTTCCTCCGAAACATTGGAGCAACATGGGGCCGTCAGCGAAGAAACTGTGATTGAAATGGTAAAAGGTGCGATGAAAGCACTAAAAACCGATTGCGCCGTTGCTACTTCAGGGATAGCAGGTCCTGGAGGGGGTACTCCCGAGAAGCCGGTGGGAACTGTTTGGATAGCCGCTGGTTATAAAAACGAAATTCGTACTTACAAACAGGAAACGAACCGCGGAAGAAGCATGAATATCGAAAGAGCAGGCAATAATGCACTATTAATGCTCCGTGATTTACTCAAATAAAGAAAAATAGGTGCCTGGAAGTGAATTATTTTAGGAAATTCTTGTTTTATACGGATAAAAGTGCTTACTTTGCGTCCTGTTTGAAAGAAGTATAGATATAAAACTATAAAAATAAGATAGAAATGTCGAAGATTTGTCAAATTACCGGAAAGAAAGCCATGATTGGCAACAATGTTTCACACTCAAAGAGAAGAACTAAAAGAACCTTTGATTTGAACTTGTTTAACAAAAAGTTCTATTATGTAGAACAAGATTGTTGGATCAGCCTTAGCATTTGTGCTAACGGGTTGCGTATTATCAACAAAAAAGGACTGGATGCTGCGCTGACTGAAGCAGTGGCTAAAGGTTATTGTGATTGGAAAAGCATTAAAGTAATCGGCTAAACGTAGAGGAGAAAACTTACAATGGCAAAGAAAGCAAAAGGTAACAGAGTACAAGTGATTCTGGAATGTACAGAACACAAAGACAGTGGAATGCCGGGAACATCTCGTTATATCACAACTAAGAACAGAAAGAATACTACAGAAAGACTTGAGTTGAAAAAATACAACCCGATTCTGAAGAGAGTAACAGTACACAAGGAAATTAAATAATAAAGTAGTATAACCCATGGCAAAGAAAACAGTAGCAAGTTTGCACGAAGGTTCTAAAGAAGGTCGTGCTTATACCAAGGTTATCAAAATGGTAAAATCTCCGAAAACTGGAGCATACGTTTTTGATGAACAAATGGTTCCGAACGAAAAAGTACAAGACTTTTTCAAAAAATAATCGAAATAGCATATACGCTATAACTGCAAAATCCTCTCATTGGCGAACAATGAGGGGATTTTTTATTGCTTCTTTTTTTACTTTTCCAATCCTTTGTTATATCTTTGTAGCAAATGTATTATACAAACAAGTGTAAATATGGGATTTTTTAGTTTTTTTTCAAAGGAGAAGAAGGAAACTTTAGATAAAGGATTATCTAAAACCAAAGAGAGCGTATTCAGTAAAATAGCTCGTGCTGTGGCTGGCAAGTCAAAAGTAGACGATGAAGTATTAGATAATCTGGAAGAAGTGCTGATTACATCTGACGTCGGCGTAGAAACAACTTTAAATATTATCAAGCGCATCGAAAAACGTGCTGCTGCAGATAAGTATGTAAATACTCAGGAACTGAATCTTATATTACGTGACGAAATAGCAGCTCTGCTTACTGAAAATAATTCGGGTGATGTAGCTGATTTCGACGTACCCATCGCAAGAAAACCTTATGTCATTATGGTTGTGGGAGTAAATGGGGTAGGTAAAACTACAACCATTGGTAAACTGGCTTATCAATTCAAGAAAGCAGGTAAATCCGTTTACTTGGGAGCCGCTGACACTTTCCGCGCTGCAGCTGTGGAACAGCTAATGATTTGGGGAGAACGGGTAGGAGTTCCCGTAGTTAAACAGAAAATGGGAGCAGATCCCGCATCTGTGGCTTATGACACTCTTAGTTCGGCCGTTGCCAATAACGCAGATGTGGTTATTATTGATACAGCCGGTCGTCTGCACAATAAGGTAGGCTTAATGAACGAGTTGACCAAAATTAAGAATGTGATGAAAAAGGTAGTGCCTGATGCACCGGATGAAGTTTTATTGGTACTGGACGGTTCCACCGGACAAAATGCATTTGAGCAAGCCAAACAATTTACTTTGGCGACGGAAGTTACCGCTATGGCCATCACTAAGCTTGATGGAACCGCTAAAGGTGGTGTTGTGATTGGTATTTCCGATCAATTCAAGATTCCTGTTAAGTATATCGGACTAGGCGAAGGCATGGAAGACCTGCAGGTATTCCGTAAAAATGAATTCGTTGATTCCTTGTTTGGAGAAAATGCATGAAAAGAAAAACAATAGATATTATTACTTTAGGATGTTCTAAAAATCTGGTTGACTCCGAGCAGCTAATGCGCCAATTGGAGGAAGTCGGATACAGCGTAACTCATGACACTGAAAATCCGCAAGGAGAAATTGCGGTAATCAATACATGTGGTTTCATTGGTGATGCCAAAGAAGAATCCATAAATATGATTCTGGAGTTCGCTGAAAGAAAGGAAGAAGGGGATTTAAAGAAACTTTTCGTGATGGGTTGTCTTTCCGAACGCTATCTCAAGGAATTAGCTGTTGAGATACCACAGGTAGATAAGTTTTATGGGAAGTTTAATTGGAAGGAGCTTTTACAGGACTTGGGAAAGGTCTATCACGATGAATTATATATCGAACGGACATTGACAACTCCCCAGCATTATGCTTACCTGAAAATTTCAGAAGGATGTGATCGTAAATGTTCTTATTGTGCTATCCCTATTATTACAGGACACCATATTTCCAAACCAATAGAAGAAATTCTGGACGAAGTACGATACCTGGTATCGCAAGGCGTGAAAGAATTTCAGGTGATCGCACAGGAATTGACTTATTACGGCATAGACCGGTATAAGAAACAAATGCTTCCGGAATTGATTGAGCGTATTTCTGATATACCCGGGGTGGAATGGATTCGCTTGCATTATGCCTATCCAGCACATTTCCCAACAGATTTATTCCGGGTTATGCGCGAACGTGACAATGTATGTAAATACATGGACATTGCCCTTCAGCACATCAGTGACAATATGTTGAAGTTAATGCGCCGACAAGTGAGCAAAGAGGATACTTACCAATTGATCGAACAATTCCGCAGAGAAGTGCCGGGCATTCACCTGAGGACGACTTTAATGGTAGGACATCCCGGAGAAACCGAGGAAGACTTCGAGGATCTCAAAGAATTTGTACGTAAAGTACGTTTTGATCGAATGGGTGCTTTCGCATATTCCGAAGAAGAAGGGACTTATGCTGCAGAAACATACGAAGATTCTATTCCACAAGAGGTTAAACAAGCCCGACTTGATGAATTGATGGATATCCAGCAAGGTATTTCGGCAGAGTTAAGTGCAGAAAAGATCGGTAAACAGATGAAAGTGATCATCGATCGTCTGGAAGGAGATTATTATATCGGACGGACAGAATTTGATTCACCGGAAGTAGATCCGGAAGTATTGATTGATCGTTCAGAGAGAGAACTTAAGATCGGACAGTTTTATCAGGTAGAAGTGGTGAATGCGGACGATTTTGATTTATATGCAAAGATTATAAATGACTATGAATAATAAGGAATTTACATCCGAACTAGCGGAAAGATTGGGATACACAATCAAGGATACTTCCGAATTGATGAATTCTTTGTTGTCCAGTATGACACAAGAATTGGAAGAAGGTAATGTGATTGCAATTCAAGGATTCGGTTCTTTTGAAGTGAAAAAGAAAGCGGAACGGATTTCAATCAACCCGGCAAGCAAACAACGCATGCTGGTTCCACCTAAATTGGTATTATCGTATAGACCTAGCAATACATTGAAAGATAAGTTTAAATAAATATTTCCCGTTATGAATGAAAGACTAACAATTCAAGACCTTACTGACTTATTGGCAGCCAAACATAGCATGACCAAGAAAGACGCCGAAGCGTTTGTTAAAGAGTTTTTCCTCTTGATAGAACAAGCCTTGGAGAACGAAAAGACTGTAAAAATCAAAGGATTGGGAACTTTCAAACTTATTGATGTAGATAGCCGGGAAAGTGTCAATGTCAACACAGGCGAGCGTTTCCAGATAAAAGGACATACAAAAGTCTCATTTTCTCCGGATGCAAATCTAAGGGATACGATAAATAAACCTTTTGCACACTTTGAGACTGTTGTATTGAATGAAAATACAATTCTGGAAGATACTCCGATAGAAGAGACTGAGGAAGAAGAAACAGGAGAGGAAGCATCAGCACAGGCAGTCTTGAATGAGATGGGGGATGACTCTGAAACTACTGTGATAGAAGAAAATGAAGGTACTGATGATGGTCTTTCGGAAGAAGAGCCGATTCAGGAAGAGCAAATAGCCAGTCAGCCACTTGTGGAAGAGTCCATTGAAGAACCTGCTATTACTGAGGAATCTGCAATAGCACAGGAATTGACAGAACAGACATCTCCTAAAGAGTCTGAAGAGATCATTACAGAGACTAATATCGAAGAAAAGGTAGAACAGTTGGAAGATGAAGAGGTTCCGGAGGAGGAAGTGACGATCGATGAGCAGCAACCAGCATCTATAGAAGAAGAAAAAGAAAAGATCACTGCCGAAAAGATTATAGAGCAAGAGCTTCTAAAAGCAAATCTGCAACCTGTGACTCCTATAGTGCCTCCTGCTGAAAAAGAAACGATAAAGCCGGTCCAACCGGAACAAGTATCCCAACCGGTTTCTAAAAAGACAGCCCCGGTGAAGGAAAAATCTCCTGTACCTTATTTAATAGCTGTTATTGTAGTCGTTTTGTTATTATGCGGAGGTGTCATTCTTTTTATTTATTATCCGGATTTATTCTCTTCTTCATCTGACAAGAATGCACTGGATATGCCGCCTGTGACCACTCAACCCGTTCAACCGGAAGCGCAGCTTTCTGATACGATTGCACATAAGGATACTACAAAGGTAATAACGCCTGATGTATCCAAAGTCGCTACCACGACACAACCGGTTGCCAAAAAAGAAGAAGCTATTCCTGTCAAAGCAGAACCTCAAACGGTTACACAACAACCTGCTACTTCTGCCTATCTGGATTCAGCATCTTATAAGATTACGGGAACCAAGACAAAATATACAATCAAAGAAGGAGAAACTTTGACTAGGGTTTCCTTGCGTTTTTATGGTACAAAGGCAATGTGGCCATACATTGTGAAACACAATCCGAAGGTTATTAAGAACCCCAACAATGTACCGTATGGCACAACTATTGAAATACCAGAACTTACAAAAGAATAAGTAGTTATAATCCATTCACCCGACCATGCAAATCCTGTATTGGTCGGGTGAAGTGTTATGGATATACAAAAGCGTATGAAAGTACCTTAATCTAAAGATTTCGCATTGTTTTTTAATAAAAATTAGTTGCAATCGTTAATTATATGGCGTACTTTTGGGGCAAAATAAAAAGCCTTATGACACAGGCAAGGCTTACATAAAATTAATGGGATTTAAATAATAAAATATTAAGTATTTATGGCTGAATCAATTGATATCCGCGAGCTAAATGAGCGGATTGAAAGACAAAGTGCTTTCGTTACCAATCTTACGACAGGTATGGACCAAATCATTGTTGGTCAGAAACATTTGGTTGAATCACTGCTTATCGGATTACTTTCCGATGGACACGTCCTCTTGGAAGGTGTGCCTGGTTTGGCGAAAACTTTGGCTATTAAGACACTCGCTTCTCTGATTGATGCGAAATATAGCCGTATCCAGTTTACGCCGGACTTATTGCCTGCAGACGTTATCGGTACAATGGTTTACAGTCAGAAAGATGAATCTTTTAAAGTGCAGCGCGGACCTATTTTCGCAAACTTTGTATTAGCTGATGAAATTAACCGTGCTCCTGCAAAAGTACAAAGTGCTTTGCTGGAAGCAATGCAAGAACGTCAGGTTACTATTGGTAAAGAAACATTCATGTTACCGGAACCTTTCCTTGTATTGGCAACTCAGAACCCTATCGAACAGGAAGGTACTTATCCGCTTCCTGAAGCACAGGTTGACCGTTTCATGCTGAAAGTAGTCATTGATTATCCGAAGTTGGAAGAAGAAAAATTGATTATTCGTCAGAATATCAATGGTGAGAAGTTCAATGTGAAACCTATTCTAAGAGCGGATGAAATTATTGAAGCACGTAAGGTTGTTCGTCAAGTCTATCTGGATGAGAAGATCGAGCGTTATATTGTAGATATCGTATTTGCAACTCGTTTCCCAGAAAAATATGACCTCAAGGAACTGAAAGATATGATCGGATTCGGAGGTTCACCTCGTGCGTCTATCAATCTGGCTTTAGCTGCTCGTACGTATGCATTCATCAAACGTCGCGGCTACGTTATTCCGGAAGATGTACGTGCTGTAGCACATGATGTTCTTCGTCACCGTATCGGATTGACATACGAAGCTGAAGCTAACAACATGACTTCGGACGAAATCATCAGTAAGATTCTGAATAAGGTTGAAGTACCCTAATTTGTAGTTATAATACAGTCAATAAGTAGTCATAAATATCTATGCATGACTACTTAACTACCTACTAATTAACTACTGTATAAATGGAAACAAGTGAAATACTAAAAAAAGTTCGCCAAATTGAAATAAAGACACGAGGATTGTCTAACAATATCTTTGCAGGCCAGTATCATTCGGCTTTCAAAGGTAGGGGTATGTCATTTTCGGAAGTCCGTGAATATCAATTCGGTGATGATATACGTGACATAGATTGGAATGTGACTGCGCGCTTCAATAAACCTTATGTGAAAGTGTTTGAAGAAGAACGTGAACTGACAGTTATGTTAATGGTTGATGTTTCCGGAAGTTTGGAATTTGGTACGATCAAGCAGTTAAAGAAAGATATGGTGACGGAAATCGCTGCTACTCTTGCTTTCTCTGCCATCCAGAATAATGATAAAATAGGTGTGATTTTCTTTTCAGACCGGATAGAGAAGTTTATTCCTCCCAAGAAAGGACGTAAACATATCTTGTATATTATCCGTGAATTAATTGATTTCCAACCGGAAAGCCGTCGCACAAATATTCGTCTTGCCTTGGAATATTTGACAAACGTAATGAAAAGGCGTTGCACTGCATTTATCTTATCAGATTTTATTGACCAGGAAAGCTTTAAGAATGCGCTGACCATTGCTAACAGGAAACATGATGTAGTAGCATTGCAAGTATACGACAGGAGAGTCAGTGATCTTCCTCCAGTAGGACTGATGCGAATCAAAGATGCAGAAACTGGGCATGAACAATGGATTGACACTTCTTCCAAAGCTGTACGCCGGGCACATCGCGACTGGTGGATACAAAAGCAGACTGAACTGAACGATACTTTTACCAAAAGTAACGTAGATGCTGTATCCGTCAGAACCGATCAGGATTACGTAAAGGCATTGTTGAATTTATTTGCCAAACGAAATTAATGGAATCAAAGATGAATAGAAATATTATTCTGATAGCATTATTAGGTCTATTGTTTGTCAGTAAAGCAGTAGCACAGTCTGTTACAGTAGAAGCAAAAATTGATTCACTGCAGATACTGATCGGCGAACAGGCGAAAGTGCAACTGCAAGTAGCCATGGATGCCAAACAGCGTGCTATTTTTCCTGCTTACACTGATACACTGGTAAGAGGTGTGGAAATTATAGAAACAGTCAAACCAGATACCCAATTCCTGAATGATCGTCAGCGGATGGTGATTACGCAGGAGTACATTATCACTTCTTTTGACTCTGCTCTATATTATCTCCCGCCAATGCCAGTTACCGTAGATGGGAAAGTGTACAACTCCAAAGCTCTCGCATTAAAAGTATATTCAATGCCGGTTGACACCTTACATCCGGACCAGTTCTTCGGACAAAAATCTGTGATGAAAGCTCCTTTTGCATGGGAAGACTGGTATGGATTGATCGCTTGTTCATTCTTGGCTTTACCTTTGCTTGGTTTGCTGATCTATCTGATTGTTCGCATACGTGATAATAAACCGATTATCCGTAAAATTAAAGTTGAACCTAAATTGCCGCCACATCAGGCTGCAATGAAAGAGATAGAACGTATCAAGACAGAGAAGGTGTGGCAGAAAGGGCAATCGAAGGAGTACTATACCGAACTTACCGATGCTATTCGTACATATATTAAGGATCGTTTCGGATTTAATGCATTGGAAATGACTTCTTCTGAAATAATTGATCAGTTACTGGAAATGAATGATAAAGAGGCCATATCAGACCTAAAACTATTGTTCCAGACTGCTGATTTAGTGAAGTTCGCCAAGCATAATCCTCAGATGAATGAAAACGATGCCAATTTGATTAACGCCATTGATTTTATCAATGAGACCAAACAACTGGAAGAGGAAAATCAGAAACCGCAACCAACGGAAATCACTATTATTGAGAAACGTTCTTTACGTGTTAAAGCTATGCTGATTTGTGGAATTGCATTGTTATCAGCAGCATTGATCGGTACCTTTATATATATAGGTCTACAGTTATACAATCTTTTTGTATAAAGGATGTATAGCTTAATACTAAATAGTAAACTGTTAAATCATAAATAAAATGGTTTTTGCCAATATTGAATATCTGTTTTTGCTATTATTGCTTATACCGTATATTGTATGGTATATCCTGAAGCAAAAGAAAAGTGAAGCAACTCTTCAAATTTCAGATGCCCGGGTATATGCGCATACACCTAAAAGTTATAAGAATTATTTGTTGCATGTTCCATTTCTATTACGCTGCCTTGCTTTAGTACTGGTTATTTTGGTTCTTGCACGCCCGCAAACTACTAATAAGTGGCAGAACAGTGAGATAGAAGGAATTGATATTATGCTGGCTATCGACGTTTCTACCAGTATGCTGGCTGAAGACTTGAAGCCGAACAGACTGGAAGCTGCTAAAGACGTAGCTGCAGAGTTTATCAATGGACGTCCCAATGATAATATCGGTATTACATTATTTGCAGGAGAAACTTTCACCCAATGTCCGTTGACTGTAGACCATGCTGTATTATTGGATATGATACATAATATCAAATGTGGTCTTATCACTGACGGTACTGCTGTCGGTATGGGTATTGCAAATGCTGTAACCCGCTTAAAAGATAGCAAAGCGAAATCCAAAGTTATTATCCTATTGACGGATGGTACAAATAACAAGGGAGATATTTCGCCTATGACAGCGGCAGAAATAGCAAAAAGCTTTGGTATTCGTGTATATACCATCGGAGTAGGTACCAATGGAATGGCTCCTTATCCTTATCCAGTCGGAAATACGGTGCAATATGTAAGTATGCCGGTAGAAATTGATGAAAAGACATTGACAGAGATTGCCGGAACGACAGATGGTAACTATTTCCGGGCTACGAGCAACTCGAAGCTTAAAGAAGTATATGAAGAAATTGATAAACTGGAAAAGACGAAACTGAATGTAAAAGAGTATAGTAAGCGGGACGAAGAATATCATTGGTTTGCTTTAGCAGCTTTCCTCTGTGTCTTGTTGGAAGTACTATTACGTAATTCGGTACTCAAGAAAATTCCATAAGGATGTTTGTCAATCGTTATTTGCCAATCATAAAATAGTAAGAAGATGTTTCGATTTGGAGAACCTACATATTTATATTTATTGTTGCTATTACCTTTTTTAGCAGCTTTCTACTTGTATTCCAATTACAAGAGGAGAAAGAATATCCGACGTTTCGGAGATCCGACTTTGTTGGCTCAGTTAATGCCTGACGTATCCAAATATCGTCCGGATGTAAAATTCTGGATTATTTTTGTTGCTATTGGTTTGTTCTCCGTATTACTGGCACGCCCTCAATTCGGTTCAAAACTGGAAACGGTTAAACGCAAGGGAGTAGAGGTAATTATTGCTTTGGACATTTCAAACTCTATGTTAGCGCAGGATGTACAGCCTAGCCGTTTAGAAAAAGCAAAAAGATTAATATCCAGATTAGTAGATGAGCTTGATAATGATAAGGTAGGTATGATTGTATTTGCCGGTGACGCTTTTACACAGCTGCCAATTACAAGTGACTATATTTCCGCTAAGATGTTCTTAGAATCCATTAGTCCTTCGTTGATTTCTAAACAGGGTACAGCTATTGGGGAAGCAATCAATCTGGCAGCTCGTAGTTTCACTCCGCAAGAAGGGGTAGGACGCGCCATTATTGTTATTACTGATGGTGAAAATCATGAAGGTGGTGCAGTGGAAGCTGCCAAAGCTGCGGCAGAAAAGGGTATTCAGGTAAGTGTATTGGGAGTAGGTATGCCTGATGGCGCTCCAATACCGGTGGAAGGAACGAATGATTACCGCCGCGACCGGGAAGGTAATGTGATTGTTACCCGTTTGAATGAAGCTATGTGTCAGGAAATTGCAAAAGAAGGAAAAGGTATATATGTACGAGTAGATAATTCTAATTCAGCCCAAAAGGCCATCAATCAAGAAGTGAATAAAATGGCGAAATCTGATGTAGAGTCGAAAGTATATACGGAGTTTAACGAACAATTCCAGGCTATTGCATGGGTTATTCTACTATTGTTATTGGCAGAAATCTTAATTCTGGATCGCAAAAATCCTTTATTTAAGAACATTCACCTGTTTTCTAATAAGAAATAGTTATACGTATGTTAAAAAGTAAATATATTCTATTCGCTGTATTTCTGTTAGCGGCAGCTGGTGTATCGGCTCAGAAAGCAGAACGCGACTATATCCGTAAGGGAAACCGTCTGTTTAATGATAGCGTATTTGTTGATGCAGAGGTGAACTATCGGAAGGCCTTGGAAGCTAATCCCAAGTCTACGGTATCCATGTATAATCTGGGAAATACCCTTTCGCAACAGCAAAAGTTTCAGGATGCCATGGAACAATATGTATCGGCCAGCAAAATAGAAAAAGATAAAATGAAACTCGCCCATATTTATCACAATATGGGAGTAATTTTCCAGGCTGGTAAAGACTATGCCAAAGCTGTAGATGCATATAAAATGTCACTGCGTAATAATCCTACCGATCATGAAACCCGGTACAATTTGGCTCTCGCACAGAAAATGCTGAAAGACCAACAAAATCAGCAGAATCAAGATCAAAATCAGGACCAAAACAAAGATCAGCAAAAGCAAGATCAGAAACAGGACCAGAATAAAGACAAACAGAAGGATCAGAAACAAGATGAAAAGAAAGATCAGCAGCAACCACCGAAATCTGAAAAGAAACAAGACAATCAGATGTCAAAGGAGAATGCTGAACAATTACTGAACTCTGTCATGCAGGACGAAAAAGATGTGCAGGATAAAGTGAAGAAGCAACAAAAAGTTATGCAAGGCGGTCGCTTGGAAAAAGATTGGTAATATAAAGTTGATGATATAAATTTCATAAGCAATGAAAAAACTGATTATTATATTGATGGCATTGATAGCATATAGCACTCATGTGTTTGCTGATAAGGTGTCTTTTACTGCTTCTGCTCCTGATGCAGTGGTAGTAGGCGAACAATTCAGGCTGTCGTATATTGTAACTACACAAAAAGTGAAAGATTTTCGGGCACCATCAATCAAAGGTTTTGATGTATTGATGGGTCCAAGCCGTTCACAACAAAGTAGTACTCAAATAGTGAATGGTAATGTTACATCTACTAGCAGTATTACATTTACATACATATTAATGGCTAATAATGCCGGAGAATACACAATACCCGGTGCCTCCATTATTGCCGATGGTGACCAAATGGTGTCAAACTCAGTAAAGATTAAAGTATTGCCACAAGATCAAGGTGGCAATAGCGGACAAAATAATAGTAGTAGTGGTTCTATACATTCCTCATCTGGTACAAGTGTCTCTAATCAGGACCTTTTTATTATGGCAAGTGCCAGTAAAACAAATGTGTATGAACAGGAGGCTTTTGTCCTGACCTATAAAATATACACCAGAGAATCCAACTTACAACTTAATAATGCGAAATTGCCCGACTTTAAAGGTTTCCATTCTCAAGAAATAGAAATGACAACCAATGCAAGATGGACTCCCGAACATTATCAGGGACGTAATTACTATACAACGGTTTATCGCCAGTTTGTTCTCTTCCCGCAACAATCAGGAAAGCTATATATTGATCCGGCACAGTTCCAGATGACTATCGGAAAACCTGTGCAATCAGATGATCCTTTTGATGCCTTCTTCAATGGAGGAAGTAATGTCATTGAAATTAAAAAAAATATTTCCACTCCTAAGATAGCAATAAATGTCAATCCGCTTCCTACGGGTAAACCTGCAGATTTTTCAGGTGGAGTGGGAGAGTTCAATATATCTTCTTCTATCAACAGTAAGGAACTGAAAACCAATGATGCTATTACTATTAAACTGGTAATATCCGGTACAGGTAACCTGAAATTGATTTCTAATCCGGAAATTAAATTCCCGGATGATTTTGAAGTATATGATCCCAAAGTAGACAATCAAGTCAGATTAACCCGGGAAGGACTCACAGGCAATAAAGTTATTGAATATTTGGCAATTCCGAGACATGCCGGAACATATAAGATTCCGGGAGTATCTTTCAGCTATTTTGATATTCGCTCCAAGTCTTACAAAACACTGAAAACAGAAGATTATGTAGTAAATGTTGAGAAAGGTGCAGGTAATGCGGATCAAGTAATTGCTAACTTCACGAATAAAGAGGACTTGAAAGTATTAGGTGAAGACATCCGTTATATCAAACAGAATGAAGTTACTCTCCAACCTAAAGGAAGTTTCTTCTATGGTTCAATGACATATTGGTTATTCTATATCATTCCGGCTCTTGCCTTTATTATTTTCTTTATTATTTATCGTAAGCAAGCTGCTGAAAATGCAAATGTTGCTAAAATGCGTACGAAGAAAGCAAATAAAGTGGCAACGAAGCGTATGAAGCTTGCAGGAAAATTACTCTCCGAAAATAAAAAAGATGCTTTCTACGATGAGGTATTAAAGGCATTGTGGGGATATATAAGTGACAAACTGAATATTCCGGTATCTCGTTTATCTAAAGATAATATTGAAGAGAAACTAAGAAATCACGGAGTAAATGAGGAACTAATCAAAGAATTCCTGAATGCATTGAATGATTGTGAATTTGCACGGTTTGCTCCAGGTGATGAGAATCAAGCTATGGATAAAGTTTATTCTTCTTCAATAGAAGTAATAAGCAAAATGGAGAATTCAATAAAACATTAACCCAGAAGAGATTATGTCATGAAAAAGATATTATTTTTTATATTATTATCAATGTCGCTTACTTGTTTCGGACAAGATTCGTTAAGCATTGATACTAGACAAACGAATGGAGTTGATTCTATCCACGCTTCGCATACCACATTTTCCAGTAATACACTGGAAGATGCAACAAAAGCTGAAGGAGATTCCGCATATATAAAAGAAGATTATGCAGCAGCTATTCAGATATATGAAGCATTACTGAAAAATGGAGAAGCTGCCGACGTCTATTACAATCTGGGAAATAGTTATTATAAAATAGGGGAGATAGCGAAAGCTGTTTTAAATTATGAGCGTGCTCTGCTATTACAACCAGGAAATGGTGACATCCGTGCTAATCTTGAAGTGGCACGTGCAAAAACAATAGACAAGGTTGAACCTGTTCCTGAAGTATTCTTTGTTTCATGGATCAAATCTCTGACAAATAGTATGAGTGTAGATGCATGGGCCACATGGGGTATTGTCTCCTTTATTCTATTGATTATCGCTTTCTATTTCTTTATATTCTCCAAACAGATTATGTTAAAGAAAATAGGATTCATATCAGGAATCATTTTGCTGATTGTCACTGTTTGCTCTAATCTTTTTGCTTCGCAACAAAAAGAGCATTTGGTTAATCGAAGTGAGGCGATAGTAATGAATCCGAGTGTAACAGTACGAAGTACTCCAAGTGAGAGTGGGACTAGCTTGTTTATTCTCCATGAAGGGAGAAAGGTAAGTGTCAAAGACAACTCTATGAAAGAATGGAAAGAAATTCGACTGGAAGATGGAAAAGTCGGGTGGGTACCTGCTTCTGCTATCGAGGTGATATAAAGGTCATTAATAGATTTTATATATTCAAGAAAAAAAGATAAGCAAATAATTTGTTTTATCTTTTTTTTTGCTTAAGTTTATAGCGTGATAAAAAAATCACATAGTATTAACCATTAAATTTATGAGACATGAGAACAATAACGTTTAATGAACTTCGTAAAATTAAAGATTCATTGCCTAGCGGTAGCATGCATAGAATAGCAGACGAACTTGGTTTGCACGTAGATACAGTGCGAAACTTCTTCGGAGGACACAATTTCAAGGAGGGAAAAAGCGTCGGAATACATCTCGAGCCCGGTCCAGATGGTGGGCTTGTAATGTTGGATGACACGACCGTTCTTGATCGGGCTTTAAAAATCCTAGATGAATTGAATATGAGTATGCAAAAAGAACAGGCTACCGAATCTGTGAAAGTTTAAAATATAACAAACTGAATCCCAATTGAATCAAACAATTGGGATTTCTTATTTGTTTTCACCTTATAAAATGTACATTTATGGAAGACAAATTAGTAACCCTGGCCATTCTGACATACACCAAAGCGCAGATCTTAAAGAATGTCTTGGAAAATGAAGGTATAGAAACCTACATTCATAACGTTAATCAAATACAACCGGTTGTTTCATCAGGAGTGCGTTTACGAATTAAAGAAAGCGATCTGCCACGTGCTTTGAAAATAACAGAAAGTTCTACATGGCTGTCTGAAAGTATAGTGGGAGAGAAGGAGCCCAAAGTAAAAGATAAATCAAATAAGATTTTAATTCCCGTCGACTTCTCTAATTATTCGATGAAAGCATGTGAATTTGCATTCAACCTGGCAAAAACAGAAAATGCAGAAGTCATCCTGTTGCATGTCTATTTCACGCCTATTTATGCATCGTCGTTGCCTTATGGGGATGTTTTCAATTACCAGATTGGAGATGAAGAATCTGTAAAAACGATTATCCAAAAAGTCCATTCTGATCTCAATGCTTTATCAGAGAAGATAAAAGAAAAAGTTACATCAGGCGAATTTCCCAACGTTAAATATAGCTGCATCTTACGTGAAGGTATTCCAGAGGAGGAAATCTTAAGATATGCTAAAGAACAGCGTCCTATGGTCATCATTATGGGTACCCGAGGCAAAAATCAGAAAGACATTGATTTAATTGGCAGTGTAACCGCTGAAGTTATTGACAGGAGTCGCACGGCTGTATTGGCTATTCCGGAAAATACACCATTTAAACAGTTTAGTGAAGCAAAACGGATTGCCTTTATTACCAATTTTGATCAAAGAGATCTAATTGCTTTCGAGGCATTCTTTAATACTTGGAAATCATTCCATTTTTCTGTATCTTTGATACACCTTACAGATTCTAAAGATACCTGGAATGAAATAAAACTAGCAGGTATAAAAGAATATTTTCACAAGCAATATCCGGGGCTTGAAATTCATTATGACGTAGTGATGAATGATAATTTATTAAAAGGACTTGATCAGTATATCAAAGATAATCATATAGATATAATCACTTTGACTTCTTACAAAAGGAATATATTTGCTCGATTATTTAATCCAAGTATTGCCAGAAAAATGATTTTCCATTCAGATACACCATTGCTTGTTATTAACAGCTGATCAAATCAGGCAAAAAATGAGCATCCAAGATTAGGGAATAATAAGTATTATGTTTAATAGAAAAAGGAGTAATATAATGACCTTACTCCTTTTTCTATTTTTATTTAAATGAAGAAATTTACCTGTTCCACTCAAGTCCATATCAAATATAAGATTTTTCAATTACTACTTTAAACTATTGAATAAAAAAAAGAAGACTACTATTTCTAATAGCCTTCTTATATTTTTTCAGAAAACGATCTTACTTCATCATCTTATCGATTTCTTCGAATTCAGGTCCCATATTCAAGTTATAGTAAACTCTGTAAAGACCTTGCAACCATAAATCTTGTTGATCGGGTTTTAAAGCTCTGGCTTTTTCATAGAATGGTTTAGCTTCTTCGTAGAATTTCTTAACCACAGCTTGTGCTTCAGCGTACTTAGGATCATTGATATCTGTTGTTGCTTTATCAGCATAATCCTGTGCTTTCATCAAATATACCAAACCTACATTAGAGTATGCTTCTGCATATTCCGGATCAGCAGCAATAGCTTTTTTGTAGTATTCGATTGCATTATCATATTCTTTCATATTATGATAAAGATATGCTTTTACATACAAATACAACTTGTTATTCGGATCATTAGCTAACATTCTATCAGCAAACTCCATAGCTTTAGAAGCTTGATTAGAGCTATTATAATAATCAACCAAATTAGCGAAGAAATAATCATTTCCAGGGAACTTAAGGATACCCTCTTCCAAAGACTTAATCCATGCAGCAGTATCACCTTTAGCTTTATAAGCATCAGCCATCAATTGCATTGCAAATTTACCTCCATCTTTATCGGATAAAGCCATAGGAGCATATTTAATGATCGCATCTTTATCGCCTACTCTATCAGCAGCTAATGTTGCATAATAAGCAATTTGCGGAAGAAGAGTATCGTTTTTAGCCAATTCTTTATCAGCTAACATCGGATAAGAAGCTGACTCTACATAGGTTGCAAAGAACTTCAAAGCCTCTTTATTCTTGTCCAGGTTGAAATACTGAATACCACCATTAATCAAATTAGGACGTTCAGCCAACATACTGGAAGCATTAGCCTTCCGATATTTGTTTTTAACTTTTCCCTTTTCATTAGGTATTTCCGCTAATTCATCACACTTATTATAGTACTCATACATTTTCAGAATACTATTGTATACTTTCAATGTATCATACGGTTTCTTCAAAAAAGCATTTTTCATTTGCTCCTCGTTGATACGTCTCTGAATAAATCCAGCAACGTCCCATGTGTCAGCAAGATCCTTCGTTTCAGGATTCTTCATAGCCTCCTTAATAAGCTGTTCAGCCTGCTTAAAATTAGGTTTTACGTCATTAGCCATACTCTTTGCTTCTTTCACATTCTTCATCTGAGCGAATGAGAAGCTAACAGCCATCAATAAAACCATAGAAAATAATACTCTTTTCATGATTGTTGTTTGATTAATTATTAATATTATGTCTATTCCTCAATTTCGTTATTGCTTTCGTTTTCATTTACGTCCGCTGCATCATCAATATCAGGAACATCAGCATTCGGATCACTCACGATTGTACCCTCTGCCTCTTCTGCCGGAATTTCATCTTCAAGACTTTCTGTCAT
Organism: Bacteroides sp. MSK.18.37; assembly: GCF_019129155.2. Lineage (NCBI taxonomy): Bacteria > Pseudomonadati > Bacteroidota > Bacteroidia > Bacteroidales > Bacteroidaceae > Bacteroides > Bacteroides sp. MSK.18.37. The sequence goes on from NZ_JAHOIB020000001.1 coordinate 6,144,039, forward strand.
AACCTTACATACCGAACCAATCTGGTCGTTACGTTTTTCAAGATTTATCAGACGAACGCCTTGAGTAGCACGGCCCATTATACGAACATCCGCTACCTTCAAACGAATAGTGATACCAGACTTATTGATAATCATCAAGTCATTTTCATCGGTTACCGACTTGATTGTTACCAACTTACCTGTCTTTTCGGTAATATTCATGGTCTTCACACCCTTACCTCCACGGTTCGTTTTACGATAGTCTTCAATTTCAGAACGTTTACCATATCCTTGTTCGGAAACTACCATTACAGATTCTGTTTCCAAATCTTTGATACAAATCATTCCTACTACTTCATCCTGACCATCATTATCCAACGTAATACCACGTACACCTGTTGCTGTACGTCCCATTACACGAACTGCTGCCTCATGGAAACGAATTGCACGACCATTGCGGTTTGCAATGATGATTTCATTATTTCCATTCGTCATACGAACTTCAATTACGCTATCATCTTCGCGGATAGTTATAGCATTTACACCATTCTGACGAGGACGAGAATACTGTTCAAGCAATGTCTTCTTTATTACACCTTTCTTAGTACAGAATAATACATAGTGGCTATTGATAAACTCGGAATCCTCTAAACTCTTCACACGCAAGTATGCAGTTACATTATCATCCGAATCAATATTCAACAAGTTCTGAATAGCACGGCCCTTAGAATTCTTCGTTCCTTCAGGTATTTCATATACTTTCAGCCAATAACACTTACCCTTTTGTGTAAAGAACATCATGGTATTGTGCATGGTAGCAGGATAAATATGCTCTACAAAGTCTTCATCACGGGTTTCCGTACCTTTCGAACCTACTCCACCACGATTTTGTGCACGGAATTCGGTCAACGGTGTACGTTTAATATAACCCATATGAGAAATTGTAATAATCATCTGATCATCTGCATAGAAGTCTTCCGGATTAAATTCTTCTGAAGAATAAACAATTTCAGAGCGACGTACATCTCCATATTTCGCTTTGACTTCTAACAATTCCTCTTTCATTACCCGACGACATACTTCATCATCAGCCAGAATACTTTCCAAATAAGCTATCTGCTTCATTATTTCTTCGTATTCCGCATGAAGCTGATCCTGCATCAGACCGGTTAACTGACGCAAACGCATTTCTACAATTGCACGAGCCTGAATTTCTGTCAGGTTAAATCGCTCAATCAAGCCTGTTATTGCGTCATTCGGAGTTTTTGCAGCACGAATGATACGAATTACTTCATCAATATTATCTGAAGCAATAATCAAACCTTCAAGAATGTGCGCACGCTCTTTCGCCTTACGAAGATCGAACTGAGTACGACGAATAACAACTTCGTGTCTATGCTCTATGAAATATTTAATTAAATCTCTTAGATTCAACGTTTTTGGACGTCCATGAACCAAAGCCACATTGTTAACACCAAAAGAGGTCTGCAAAGCTGTCATTTTATAGAGTTTATTCAACACTACACTTGCATTTGCATCACGTTTTATGTCAATAACAATACGCATACCATCACGGTCAGACTCATCGTTGGCATTTGAGATACCTTCTATCTTCTTATCATTTACAAGATCAGCAATATATTTAATCAGTTCGGCCTTATTTACATTATAAGGAATCTCTGTTATTACGATCTTGTCATGTGTTTGTCCGCTTTCAATTTCAGCTTTCGCACGCATAATTACACGTCCGCGACCTGTCAAATATGCTTCGCGTACACCACTCACACCATATATATATCCGCCAGTAGGGAAATCCGGTGCTTTAACAAATTCCATCAGTTCCTCTACCGTAATTTCCGGATTATCAATATATGCATCACATGCTTCAATCACTTCCGAAAGATTATGAGGAGGCATATTGGTAGCCATACCAACAGCAATACCGGATGCTCCGTTCACCAGAAGGTTCGGGATACGCGTCGGCATCACCTTAGGTTCCACCAGCGTATTATCAAAGTTTGGCTCAAAATCAACGGTTTCCTTATACAGGTCATCCATCATTGCTTCACCCAACTTATTGAGACGAGCTTCTGTATAACGCATAGCAGCAGGGCTATCACCATCCACAGAACCAAAGTTTCCCTGTCCATCTACCAAAGGATAACGCATTGCCCATTCCTGCGCCATACGTACCATTGCAAAATAAACAGAAGAATCCCCATGAGGATGATACTTACCAAGTACCTCACCCACGATTCTCGCTGACTTTTTATAAGGTTTGTCTGAAGTATTGCCTAATTCCATCATTCCGTATAAAATTCTACGGTGAACAGGCTTAAATCCATCTCTAACATCCGGAAGGGCACGCGAAACGATGACCGACATGGAGTAGTCAATGTACGATGACTTCATTTCCTCCTCGATGTTAATCTTTATAATTCTGTCTTGTTCAAGCATTTAAAATGATTATTAATTATACATTCTACGGTTTGTGAAAAACCACGCTAAAGTACTACTTTTCCCCGATATACGAAAGTTTTTAGAAAGAAAGTTTTATCATGACCGAGACGATAACCCGCCAAACTTTAAAATACAAAAATAAAAAGATAAAAACGATAAATATAATATGGAAAGATAAATAACATCGGTAAAAAAGAGCCTATTATTTGTTATACCTTATATATATAATACAAATACACTGTTTTTATGGCACGCCATTTGTAGATATAAGAAATAAAGCAAATATTGCAATACAAACTTGATTAAATGCGTATATTTGCCAGTGAATAACCCTTAGAAGAAAAGGAAAAAAGTATGAATAATCAATTCTCACAAAGAGTTTCCGACATTATCGTCTATAGTAAGGAAGAAGCGAACCGGTTGAGAAGTAGGTATATAGGTCCCGAACACCTGCTTCTGGGAATACTCCGTGACGGTGAAGGAAAAGCTATCGAGATATTGTCTAAACTCAACACCAATCTGGCTGCTATAAAGCAACAGATTGAAGCTCAGCTGAAGGCAGAAGCTGATGAAATGTTATTGCCTGATGCAGAGGTGCCGTTATCTAATGATGCGGCAAAGATATTAAAAATGTGTATTTTAGAAGCTCGTGGAATGAAAAGTAACATCGCTGATACAGAACATGTATTATTGGCTATTTTAAGAGAAAAAAACAATATGGCGGCTTCCGTACTTGAAGCAAACGATATAAACTACGTGAAAGTACTGGAGCAAGCTACATTGCAGCCGGATGTCAATTCCGGCATGGGCTTTTCGGAAGACGATGAGGATGACGAAGAAATGTCTTCTCCTCGTTCCGGCAGAGGTGGTTCGGATGAACGCCAACAGGCACAAACCGCTTCCAAGAAGCCGTCTAATGATACGCCGGTACTTGACAATTTCGGTACTGACATGACAAAAGCGGCAGAAGAAGGACGGTTGGATCCTGTTGTGGGCAGAGAAAGAGAAATCGAACGTTTAGCGCAGATATTAAGTCGACGCAAAAAGAATAACCCAATTCTGATTGGTGAACCCGGTGTAGGAAAATCAGCGATTGTTGAAGGTCTTGCATTGAGAATCATTCAGAAAAAGGTTTCGCGTATCCTGTTTGATAAACGAGTCGTTGCTCTTGACATGACTGCTGTTGTGGCAGGAACAAAGTACCGTGGACAATTTGAAGAACGTATCCGTTCCATTCTCAATGAATTGCAGAAGAATCCGAATGTTATATTATTCATTGATGAAATTCACACGATTGTAGGCGCAGGCTCTGCAGCAGGCTCTATGGATGCCGCCAATATGCTAAAGCCAGCATTGGCAAGAGGAGAAATACAATGTATCGGTGCCACCACTCTTGATGAATATCGTAAGAATATTGAGAAAGATGGCGCATTGGAACGTCGTTTCCAAAAAGTAATCGTAGAACCGACTACTGCTGCCGAAACTCTGCAGATTTTGCGTAATATCAAGGATAAGTATGAAGATCATCACAATGTGTATTATACAGATGAAGCATTGGAAGCATGTGTCAAGCTGACAGACCGCTATATCACAGATCGTAATTTCCCTGATAAAGCCATTGATGCTTTAGATGAAGCCGGCTCACGTGTACATCTTACTAATGTCAATGTACCCAAAGAGATAGAAGAACAGGAAAAGCTGATCGAAGAAGCTAAAAACAAGAAAAATGAAGCCGTAAAATCGCAGAATTTTGAACTTGCAGCCAGCTTCCGTGATAAGGAGAAAGAACTTTCTATCCAATTGGATGAGATGAAAAAAGAATGGGAAGCCAATCTAAAAGAAAACAGGCAAACTGTTGATGCAGAAGAAATTGCCAATGTTATCTCAATGATGTCAGGCATTCCAGTACAACGAATGGCACAGGCCGAAGGCATCAAGCTAGCAGGTATGAAAGAAGATTTGCAAGCTAAAGTCATCGCACAAGACACAGCGATAGAAAAGCTGGTCAAAGCCATTTTGCGAAGCCGTGTAGGACTCAAAGATCCTAATAAGCCCATTGGCACGTTTATGTTCTTAGGTCCGACAGGAGTTGGTAAAACTCACCTAGCAAAAGAGTTGGCCAAGTATATGTTCGGTTCTGCCGATGCACTGATTCGTATCGATATGAGTGAATATATGGAAAAGTTCACTGTTTCACGCTTGGTTGGGGCACCTCCGGGATACGTAGGATATGAAGAAGGTGGCCAGCTGACAGAAAAAGTGCGCCGTAAACCATACTCTATTGTATTGCTTGATGAAATAGAAAAAGCACATCCGGATGTATTCAATATCCTGCTTCAGGTAATGGATGAGGGTCGTCTGACTGACAGTTATGGCAGAATGGTAGATTTCAAAAATACCGTTATTATCATGACTTCCAATATCGGAACCCGCCAGCTGAAAGAATTTGGACGTGGTGTTGGTTTTGCGACACAAAGCCGCCTGGATGATAAAGAATTCTCGCGAAGTGTTATACAAAAAGCTCTAAATAAATCATTCGCGCCTGAATTCATCAATCGTGTAGATGAGATTATCACGTTTGATCAACTTTCTCTGGAAGCGATAACAAAGATTATAGACATAGAGCTAAAAGGATTGTACGATAGAATAGAATCTATTGGTTACAAGCTTGTTATTGAAGATAAGGCGAAAGAATTCATCGCTAGCAAGGGATATGACATACAATATGGCGCCCGTCCTTTGAAGCGCGCAATTCAAACCTATCTGGAGGATGGTTTATCCGAGCTCATCATTTCCTCGTCTTTAAAAGAGGGAGATACTATTCAAGTAACCCTTAATGAAGAAAAAGGCGAATTGGAGATGAAAGTTGTTTCTCCGGAATAGAGTTATTTCCTGAATAAGAAAATAATTTAATATGCCATAATGTCAGACCTTCGGGTCTGGCATTTTTTTTGTCTCTGTATGGACAAATATCAATTAAAATTAATCAATAGATAAACTAAAAAAATATACGTATTATGCAAAAAGGTAATATTGGGGTTACAACAGAAAACATTTTCCCTATCATTAAAAAGTTTTTGTACAGTGACCATGAGATTTTTCTGCGCGAGTTAGTATCCAATGCGGTAGATGCCACTCAGAAGCTGAATACGCTTGCTTCTATTGGCGAATTCAAAGGTGAACTGGGTGACTTAACTGTTCACGTTGAATTAGGCAAAGATACTATTACCATTTCTGACCGTGGTATCGGTTTGACTGCAGAAGAAATAGAGAAGTACATCAATCAAATAGCTTTCTCTGGAGCTAATGACTTCCTGGAGAAGTATAAGAACGATGCAAATGCCATTATCGGACATTTCGGACTTGGCTTCTACTCTGCCTTTATGGTTGCAAAGAAAGTGGAGATTATCACTAAATCATACAGAGACGATGCAAAAGCCGTAAAATGGACTTGTGATGGCAGCCCTGAATTCACTATTGAAGAAATAGAAAAAGCCGACCGTGGATCAGATATCATCTTATACATTGATGACGACTGCAAAGAATTCCTCGAAGAAGCACGTATCTCCGAACTTCTGAAGAAATATTGCAGCTTCCTTCCTGTTCCTATTGCATTTGGAAAAAAGAAAGAATGGAAAGACGGCAAACAGGTAGAAACGGCTGAAGATAATATAATCAATGACACCACTCCTTTGTGGACACGCAAACCTAGCGAACTTTCGGATGAAGATTACAAATCATTCTATAGCAAGCTATATCCGATGTCTGATGAACCACTCTTCTGGATTCACCTGAATGTGGATTATCCATTCCATCTGACTGGTATCCTCTACTTCCCGAAGGTAAAGAGCAATATTGAATTAAATAAGAACAAGATTCAGTTATATTGCAATCAAGTATATGTAACAGACTCTGTTGAAGGCATTGTGCCGGACTTCCTGACTTTGTTACATGGAGTAATAGATTCTCCGGATATTCCGTTGAACGTTTCCCGTTCATACTTGCAAAGCGACTCAAACGTGAAGAAGATTTCAACTTATATCACCAAGAAAGTTTCCGACCGTTTACAGTCTATATTCAAGAATGATCGTAAGCAGTTTGAAGAAAAGTGGAACGACTTGAAAATATTTATCAATTATGGAATGCTCACACAAGAGGATTTCTATGATAAAGCGCAAAAATTCGCCCTTTTCACCGATATAAATGACAAACATTACACATTCGAGGAATATCAGACCCTTATTAAAGATAACCAGACAGACAAAGATGGAAATCTAATCTATCTGTATGCAAATAACAAGGACGAACAATACAGCTATATTGAGGCTGCAACCAATAAAGGCTATAATGTCTTGCTCATGGATGGCCAGTTAGATGTAGCTATGGTAAGTATGTTGGAGCAAAAGCTTGAGAAATCCCGTTTCACCCGTGTAGACAGTGATGTTGTTGACAATCTGATTGTAAAAGAAGACAAGAAAGGTGAAACTCTGGAAGCCAGCAAACAAGATGCAATCACAACAGCCTTCAAGAGCCAATTGCCTAAAATGGATAAGGTTGAATTCAATGTGATGACGCAAGCGTTGGGAGAAAATTCGGCTCCGGTCATGATTACTCAAAGCGAATATATGCGTCGTATGAAAGAAATGGCAAATATTCAAGCCGGAATGAGCTTCTACGGCGAAATGCCTGACATGTTCAATCTGATCCTGAATTCAGACCACAAGTTGATAAAACAAGTATTGAATGAAGAAGAGAATGCCTGTCAAGCAGAAGTAGCTCCGATACTCTCCGAAATGGATAACGTCAACAAACAACGTAATGAGTTGAAAGACAAACAGAAGGATAAAAAGGAAGAAGACATCCCAACAGCTGAAAAAGATGAATTAAACGATCTCGACAAGAAGTGGGATGATCTGAAAAGCAAGAAAGAAGCTATCTTTATCGGCTATGCAAGCAATAACAAAGTTATCCGCCAGCTTATCGATCTGGCCTTACTTCAAAACAATATGTTAAGAGGTGAAGCTTTGAATAACTTCGTAAAACGTAGCATTGAGCTGATTTAATATCGCCCCTTTAAACATTACACATACTTCAAGAAAGAGCATTCAACGTTAAATACACGTTGTAATGCTCTTTTTCAATTTAAAACGATCGGCAAAATATCGATTAATTGAAAAGTATTGTATATATTTGAACACTTAATAGACAAAAAATTCAATTGTTTGATTTGGGTTATGAGAAAGATTTTTTTAGTGTTCATTACTTTATGGCTGATTATCCCGGCTATCCATGCCCAAAAAGTAGGACTTGTATTAAGCGGTGGTGGCGCCAAAGGAATGACGCACATCGGCATCATTCGCGCATTGGAAGAAAACAACATCCCTATTGACTACATTGCTGGTACTTCCATGGGAGCCATTATCGGCTCCTTGTATGCCATGGGATACTCTCCTGACGACATGGTAGAACTGCTCAAATCGGAGGACTTTAAACGATGGTATTCCGGAGAAGTGGAAGAGAAATACGTATATCATTTCAAAAAGAATCTTCCCACTCCCGAATTTTTCAATATTCGTTTTTCATTCAAAGATTCACTGAAGAGTTTAAAACCTCAATTCCTGCCTACCAGTGTTGTCAACCCGATTCAAATGAATCTCGTGTTTGTTGACCTATATGCACGTGCTACGGCCGCTTGTAAGGGAGATTTTGATAAACTTTTTGTTCCTTTCCGTTGCATTGCGTCCGATGTGTACAATAAAAAACAGTTAGTCATGAAGGAAGGAGATTTAGGAGATGCCGTCAGAGCTTCCATGAGCTTCCCTTTCATGTTTAAACCCATTGAAATAGACAATGTACTGGCCTACGATGGAGGTATCTATAATAACTTTCCCACGGACGTCATGAGAGATGATTTTCATCCGGATGTCATTATAGGAAGCGTTGTATCCACCAATCCCACTAAACCCAAGGAAAATGACCTCATGAGTCAAATTGAGAATATGGTGATGCAGAAAACCGACTATTCTATTCCGGACTCTATGGGGATTTTAATGACGTTCAAATATGACAACGTCAATCTGATGGATTTTCAACGCATCGACGAATTACATGATATAGGATATAATCGAACCATCAGCATGATGGATTCTATCAAAAGCCGTATCCATCGGCGTGTGAATCTGGACAATATTCGTTTAAGGAGAATGGTATACCGTAGTAATTTCCCGGAACTACGTTTTAAAAATATCATCATTGATGGAGCTAATCCACAACAACAGGCATATATGAAGAAAGAATTTCATAAGTCGGATAACAAAGAATTCACCTATGAAGATTTAAAGCAAGGTTATTTTCGATTGCTATCAGATAAAATGATTTCAGAAATCATACCGCATGCAATTTATAATCCGGAAGATGACACCTATGATCTGCATTTAAAAGTCAAACTGGAAAACAACTTTGCTGTACGGCTGGGAGGTAACATATCCACCTCCAATTCGAATCAGATCTACCTGGGACTTAGTTATCAGGACTTAAACTACTATGCCAAAGAGTTTATTCTTGACGGGCAACTTGGAAAGGTATATAACAACGTGCAATTTATGGCAAAAATAGACTTTGCCACTGCCATTCCTACCTCGTATCGTCTTATAGGTTCGATCAGTACTTTCGACTATTTTAAGAAGGACAAACTTTTTTCGCGAAATAACAAACCGGCCTTTAACCAGAAAGACGAACGTTTCTTGAAATTACAGGTTGGATTACCTTTCCTTTCGAGCAAGCGAGCAGAGTTTGGAGTAGGAATTGCAAGAATAGAGGATAAATATTTTCAAAAAAGTGTCATTGACTTCGGAAATGACAAATTTGATAAAAGCCGCTATGATTTATTTGGTGGATCAATTAGTTTTAATGGAAGTACTCTTAATTCCAAACAATATCCTACACGTGGATACAGAGAAGCCCTTGTAGCCCAGATTTTCGTTGGAAAAGAACGATTCTATCCGGGCGAAGGAAGTACGACCAGTAACAACAAAGATCATCACTCCTGGCTGCAATTATCTTATATGAAAGAGAAATATCATAATATGAGTGAACATTGGGTTTTAGGATGGTATTTGAAAGCCCTGTATGCCTCCAAAAACTTCTCCGAGAACTATACGGCCACAATGATGCAAGCTGGAGAGTTTTCTCCTACATTACATAGCAAATTGACTTACAACGAAGCCTTTCGTGCCAATCAATTTGTCGGAGCCGGCATTCGGCCTATTTACCGTTTAAGCCAGATGTTCCATCTTCGGGGAGAATTTTATGGTTTTATGCCTATTTATCCAATCGAAAAAAACTCGTTGAATAAAGCATATTACGGAAAAGCTTTCTCCAAGTTTGAATATTTAGGAGAAATTTCTGTTGTATGTCAATTGCCTTTTGGAGATATCTCTGCATATATAAATCATTATAGCTCACCGAAAAGGGAGTGGAATGTCGGACTAAGTATAGGTTTACAACTATTCAATTATCGGTTCATAGAATAATTTTCTACAAAAAAAGTCGGTGAAAAGCTTGCTAATTCGGGAAAAGTCCGTATCTTTGCACCCGTTAAAACAAAATAACGGTCGCGTAGCTCAACTGAATAGAGTAGCTGACTACGGATCAGCCGGTTACAGGTTTGAATCCTGTCGCGATCACTTTTTTGAATTAACAGAATGGCCGCGTAGCTCAACTGAATAGAGTAGCTGACTACGGATCAGCCGGTTACAGGTTTGAATCCTGTCGCGGTCACTGAAAAATTTACAAGTTATATTATTTGAGGTCGCGTAGCTCAACTGAATAGAGTAGCTGACTACGGATCAGCCGGTTACAGGTTTGAATCCTGTCGCGATCACGAAATCCTCTGCATTTGATGCGGAGGATTTTTATTTTCTCCCATTTCATCGAAGAAATTAGCTATAACTAAACTAAAAAGATTCAAAAGTCAGTCATTATAAACAAGCGATACATCCCCTCATATCTTTTATTTTCAATTCCCTCTTCACCTTCACCTTTCTTCCGGGCTCCCTATAAATAAGTCGTTTACGGGTGAAGGGCAACTCTTACACAGCCTTTTTCACCTGTTTGGAAATGAAATATGTCACAATGGCTATTAGAATTTCTTATCAAGCCCTCAAATAGCTATGCTTTAGATAGGCTAAAGCATAGCTATCCGTTCCCTAAAGCTATGCTTTAGGAAGGTGAAAAACCTGTATCGAAAAACGTAATTAATAAGAAATATAACCCTTTCACAATAGACAGCGGCTGTCTTAAAATAAATCATTGGCTGGTTTAAAATAAATATCCCAATGACTGAATTCAATCATTGGGATATTTATTTTAAACACTTAGATGTTTATTATGAATTCCTCGCTGAAGAAGGCATCAACATTTAATATTCAACTCATTCAAAACCTTGCGTATTGCCTCAAATGTGGTAATGCGAGTAGGAACTAGTGGCAACCGAAGTTTATTCTCGATCATACCCATGGCATTCAACATTGATTTTACTCCTGCCGGATTTCCATCAACAAACAATAAATTGAATAATTCCGTGAATCGATGGTGAATGGTTAATGCATTGGCAAAGTCTCCTTGAAGCGCCAGGCGCGTCATACGGCTAAATTCACGAGGAAAAGCATTACCGATTACTGAAATCACACCAACGGCTCCCAATGTAATAAGCGGAAAGGTTATACCATCATCTCCGGAGATTACATTGAAATTTTCCGGTTTATTTTTAATAATATCATCCATTTGCGTAATATTGCCGGATGCTTCTTTAATAGCAACTACATTCTTAAAATCGCGGGCAATCCGCAAAGTAGTTTCAGCAGTCATATTTACCCCCGTACGTCCCGGAACATTATACAATACGATGGGGAGCTCCGTAGCTTCCGCAATCGCTTTATAATGCTGATAAATACCTTCTTGAGAAGGTTTATTATAATACGGCACAACAGACAATATGGCATCAACTCCTGTGAAATCATCATTTTTCAATGTTTCTACAATAGCACGAGTATTATTACCACCTACACCCAACAGAATAGGAATTCTTCCGTTAACGCGGTCAATTACCATCTTTTTTATAGTTTTCTTTTCTTCCTCGGTCAGAGTCGGTGTTTCAGCTGTAGTCCCCAGCACACACAAGAAATCCGCATTATTCTGTAATAGATAGTCCACCATACGCATCAACGCGTCATAGTCAACGCTCTCATCCTCTTTGAAAGGAGTAATCAGTGCTACCCCCATTCCTTTCAATTTAGTCTGTATCATGAGTTTTAATTATAATCTCTAATTTATTTAGCCGCAAAAGTACGAATATTTTTCTTATCTTACGATATAAGTTTCAGAAATTCGTCTTCGCTTAATATGGTTATTCCAAGTTTTTTTGCTTTTTCAAGCTTTGCAGGTCCCATATTGTCCCCAGCCAGTATAAAACTTGTTTTCGCAGAAATGCTTCCTACATTTTTCCCTCCGTTTTTCTCGATAAGCTCTTTATATTCGTCACGTGAATGATGAACAAACACACCGCTGATAACGATAGACTGGCCCGCTAACTTATCCGTATATCCGCTTAAATCTTCTTCGGTGCGATAAAGCTGCAGTCCGGCCTCTTTTAGCTTGGCAACTAACTCACGATTAGACTCATTCGCAAAATATGCAAGTATACTCTGGGCTATTTTTTCTCCGATTTCATCGATACTTACCAATTTTTCAAGATCTGCCTGTTGCAGATCATCTATATTCTCAAACGATTTTGCTATCTTTTTGGCCACAGTCTCACCAACAAAACGAATTCCCAAAGCAAAAATAACACGCTCGAAAGGAACGGTTTTGCTTTGTGCAATCCCCGTTATAATGTTCTCCGCCGATTTTTCTCCCATACGATCCAAACCTTTGATATCATCAGCTGTGAGTTTATATAAGTCGGCCGTATTTTTAATTAATCCCAAACGATAGAACATATCCACGGTTTCCGGTCCCAATCCATCAATATTCATAGCCTTTCGACTAATAAAATGCTCGATTTTGCCTTTGATTTGAGGAGGACACGCTGTTTCATTGGGGCAATAATGAGCGGCTTCCCCTTCATACCTGACTAATTTACTACCACATTCGGGACAATTGACGATGAATCGAACCTTCTCCCCAAGCATAAAACTACGTGCATCTTTATCTACTCCCGTAATCTTAGGAATAATTTCACCACCTTTTTCCACATAAACCATGTCTCCGATATGCAAATCAAGTCCTTCGATGATATCTGCATTATGTAAGGATGCACGTTTTACGACAGTTCCCGAAAGCTGTACAGGGTCCAGATTAGCTACCGGAGTGACTGCTCCGGTTCTTCCTACCTGATAGGTCACCTTATTCAATCGGGTCAATGCACGTTCTGCCTGGAATTTATAGGCAATAGCCCATCGAGGAGACTTAGCCGTAAAACCCAAATTTTTCTGTTGTCTCAAACTGTTCACCTTCAAAACAATCCCATCAGTGGCAACCGGTAGATTTTTACGTTCTACATCCCAATAGTTGATAAATTCAAAGACCTCCTCCAATGTCTGGCACTTACGCGTCAAATCAGAGATTTTAAAGCCCCATTTTGCCGCTTCCTGAAGATTTTCATAATGTCCGTCACAAGGCAGATTATCTCCCAATAAATAATATAAATAAGCATCCAGCTTGCGAGAAGCTACAATAGAAGAATTTTGCAACTTCAATGTACCGGACGCCGCATTTCTTGGATTGGCAAAAAGCGGTTCTTCACGCGCCTTTTTTTCCCGGTTCAACTCTTCAAACACTTCCCATGGCATAAGAATTTCCCCACGTATCTCAAAAGAAGCGGGATAATTATCACCATGTAATACAAGCGGAATAGAACGGATTGTTTTCACATTATCCGTCACATCATCGCCTTTTTCTCCATCTCCACGGGTGACGGCACGAACCAACTTCCCATTTTCATAGGTCAACGAAATAGAAGTACCGTCATATTTCATTTCACAACAAATCTCGAAATCCTCATTTAGCGCTTTACGGACACGATCGTAGAAGTCCGTCACTTCCGCCTCCGAATATGTATTTGCCAATGACAGCATAGGATATTTATGAGCCACTTGCGTAAAATTCTTGTTCAAGTCGCTCCCCACGCGCATAGTGGGTGAATTTTCATCTTTATATTCCGGATGTGCTTGTTCCAAATCCTGAAGTTCACGCATCTTATCGTCAAACTCTTTATCCGAGATTTCAGGAGCATTCAACACATAATAATTATAATTATGCCGATGAAGTTCGGCACGCAATTCCTCTATTTTTTCTTTTATATCCATATTTCTTCGATTGTTTAAGGCAAAAATACATGTTTATCTTTGAATATTTGTACTTTTGCGAAAAATTAAAAGATTATGCGCATTGATATTATAACAGTTTTACCCGAAATGATTGAAGGTTTCTTCAATTGTTCTATCATGAAACGAGCTCAAGATAAAGGACTTGCAGAAATACACATTCACAATTTACGTGATTACACCGAAGATAAATATCGTCGTGTCGATGATTATCCTTTTGGAGGATTTGCCGGAATGGTGATGAAAATAGAACCTATCGAACGCTGCATCAATGCTCTAAAGGCAGAACGTGACTACGATGAAGTTATCTTCACGACCCCTGACGGAGAACAATTCAACCAACCGATGGCCAACACTCTCTCTCTGGCACAGAATCTCATTATTCTTTGCGGACACTTTAAAGGCATCGATTACCGTATTCGCGAACATCTGATTACTAAAGAAATCAGTATCGGCGATTATGTATTAACAGGAGGAGAACTAGCAGCAGCAGTGATGGCAGATGCTATCGTACGTATCATTCCCGGAGTCATCTCCGATGAACAATCCGCACTTTCCGATTCTTTCCAGGATAATTTGCTGGCAGCACCTGTATATACACGACCTGCTGATTATAAAGGCTGGAAAGTTCCCGATATTCTATTATCCGGGCATGAAGCAAAGATCAAAGAATGGGAACTGCAACAGTCCCTGGAACGCACCAGAAAACTTCGTCCCGACCTATTAGGGGAGTAAAATAAAGTGTAAATAAAAACGACGATGAAGATTACGTAAATCCTCACCGTCGTTTTTATTTTATCTTCAATCTAAAGATTCTGTCCGTAGACAATTCCTCTAAACACGAACTTCTTTTTCATCTGCCACTACCTGCCTGTTTATCCTTTCTTTATTTAAAAGAGAAATAGCATTTTTCTTGCAGACTTAACGCGAAGGGTTATTGTATGTTTTCAATTATACCTCAAGCGCACCAATTATTTCCTTTACAGACTTACATCCGTGTCTTTCCAGGTAATTATTTATACCATCTTCCACTTTAATAGTCACAGCAGGATCTATGAAATTTGCCGTACCAATTTGGATGGCCGTCGCACCTGCAAGCATGAATTCAACAGCATCTTTCCAGTCCATAATACCTCCCAATCCAATGACAGGAATATTTACCGCCTTGGCAACTTGCCATACCATACGTAATGCGATAGGTTTTACGGCTGCTCCCGACATTCCGCCTGTTATAGTTGACAAAATAGGGCGTTTACGTTCCGCATCAATCGCCATACCCAGCAATGTATTGATTAATGACACGCTATCCGCACCACTTTCTTCTGCTGCACGAGCTATTTCAGTGATGTCCGTAACGTTCGGGGAGAGTTTTACGATAAGTGTCTTTTTGTAAGCTGAACGCACTGCTTTTACTACTTCTGACGCCCCTTTTGCTGACACACCAAAAGCCATACCACCTTGCTTTACATTAGGGCAAGAGATGTTTAGCTCTATAGCAGGAATTTTGTCAAGTTCATTAATGATTTCAGCTGTTTTTACATAATCTTCGATGGCAGATCCCGAAACGTTTACAATCATATTCGTTTGGATGTCTTTTATACGGAGATATATATGCTCCACAAAGTAATCAACACCCTTATTTTGCAGTCCTACAGCGTTTAACATCCCAGAAGGAGTCTCTGCCATACGCGGATAAGGGTTTCCTTCACGTTTGTGAAGAGTAGTTCCTTTTACAATAATACCACCTATTCGCGCTATATCAATGAAGTCGGAGAACTCTTCACCATATCCAAATGTACCAGATGCTGTCATCACCGGGTTTTTCATTTGTAATTCACCAATGTTTACACTTAAATCTGCCATAGTAGTTTATTTATATTAAAAACAGGACCTTCTTTACATACACACAAATGACCTTCTGTCGTATTTTCCACACAACATAAGCATGCTCCGATACCACAAGCCATTGTATTTTCCAAAGATACTTCACATTCTATCTGATTACTTTTGGCATATTTTGCCACAGCCACCATCATCGGTTTGGGACCACAAGTGTAAATCTGCTCAAATCGTACCTTATTTAATATAGAATGTTGGGTAACATATCCTTTTTCTCCATGGCTACCATCTTCCGTGGTGGTATATACCTCTCCATATTTGGCAAACTCTTCCAGCTGCAACAGATCTTTGTCGCTACGGGCACCTAACAGGAACGTAGGTTTATGGCCTTTTTTAGCCAACTGCTCACCTAAATAAAGCATAGGGGCTGTTCCGACACCTCCACCAACTAATAAGAGCTTATCAGAAGCCTCCAGAGGCATTGTATATGCATTTCCCAGTGGAAGCACTACATTTATTGTTTCACCGGGATTAACCTCTGCCAAACGTCTTGTTCCATCACCAACCAGCTGGATCAGAAACCAGACCTCATTTCGCTGTTTATCTACAAAATTAATAGAAATGGGACGCCGTAAGAATGTAGTAGGCGAACCGTCCACCCGGAGTTCGGCAAACTGCCCAGGTAACATTTCGGGCAGTAATGACTGAGAGGTCAATTTTAGCAATACATAGTTTGCATTCAATCTGATATTCTCGGTCACTGTCAGATCTAAAATAAATTTCTTCATGTATGGATATAAAAGTATAAATTCGTATTCCGGGTGCAAAGATACAGGAAATTGCTCAAACCACCGATTTTACTCTTCATTTTTCAGGTCGAAACGTCTCATAGGTATTATCATCGAAAAATATTCTTATTTCCGTGATTTTCCTGGCAGGCTTTTCTATATACCTAATCTCCTGTTTTACAATCTCTTTGGGGGCATTTTCGGCGTTTCTTAACGGCGTTTCCTTGCGATTTTCCGGAAGAGTCGGTTCTTTGGACGGATTTACGGGATTCTCGTCGAATAAAGAAGGCAGATAATCGTGATTAGAAGAAGAAAAGGAAGTTCCTTCTTCAGACACCATCATTTCGCCCTTACCATAAAGCAACCATTCAAGATTTACATAGTCATACTTTTGATGAACCTTCATAACGACCTCTAAGCTGGGTTTATTCCGATCATTTAAAATATGAGAGAGAGTAGATTGTTGCACTCCAATTGTTTCAGCAAAAACTCTAGGAGGAACTTTTTCTCTTTCCATTATCATTCTGATTCTGTCTTTTATTTCCATACTACCTTCTTTTTATTACAATTGTATGTGTTATGTACCTATTTCACAAAAATACGCACTATCTCATTGATTATACAAAGGTAAATAATTAGATTCACAAAAGCAAATTACAAATATAAAAATATTAATATTACAAAAGTGTATTATATTATACAAATCGAATATTACGCTTGTATATAGAATAAAACGAGTTATTATAAGCATATAGATTTAGTTTAAGTATATATCATAAAACACAGATATACAACCATATATATAACACAAATGAAACTCAAATAGAGACATTCACAAATATACATACCACATATAGAAGGCTCTTATAGCACTGATTGATATAATAAACTGTATAATCTTGATTTATAATAAGATAATAGAGATAAAAGTATTTGTTAATGCCTGAAAAACTACATTTGTATATAGGGTATTATTTTTGTAAATGCATAAATATATTATTGTAAACACCATCTTTTGATTACATTTGGAATTCATTCACATAAATATACGACACATTTGTAACCACATAAATACACAAAAGTAAATATTGATAGTTGCAAAAGCAATAAAAGGAAGGGATCAACTCATACTTTACCAATGTATATTGCTATTTTTTTCTAATCATCCTTTACAATCTTCTCTAAAAAGAGAATCCTTGCAATATTTCCGTACCGATTCCACTTATTTATTTTTTTTCAATTCTAGGAAGCTCATTTTTAGCATAAACAAATGAAATACAAATACTTACCCCTATAATTCAGATTCTATTTTTCTATTAAACTAGAAAAAATAGGCTTATAGTAATCAAAAATACTCTGGATTATCAAAATGACACTAATGGATGATTTTAGAGAAAAGAAAAAATCTCCATTCTCACTATAAAACGATACCTTTAAAATCCAAAATGCTTTTTTGATAAACTCAAGAATAAGTAAACTTTTCTCGTTTAAAAATTAAAGCTCCTATTTAAAAGAAAAAGTTTCCTTGAAGATAGATCAATACAAAATTCTAAAAATATACTTTGTGTAGTTCGTTAAATGGGTAACTCTATAAAACTACAAAAGGAGTAAATCTATTTGTAAAATAATCACTGGCATTGTGAAAGTCTTTTTTATAATGGAAGTAATTGCGGGAATACAAAAAAAGACATATACTTCCCGTTTCTATCTACGGTAAAAGTATATGTCTGATTATATAGGTAATTCTTAATCCTACTTAATGCAAAATTTTGAACACTAATTCACGAAGAATATCTCCATCTGTCATAGAACTATTTTGGACTCCTTTGGATTTTGCATCAGCATATCGTATTTCTCCAACAATCTGCATCGTCTTTACTCCGCTATATTTTCGCATTGCTGCCATATAATCCCGGGCCTGCCAGGGAGTTCTTAGTCCTAGCATATTTGCGATCCCTTGCTCTGATTTATCCGGTGCATAATAAGCCAACATTAGATTGGAGTAAAAGCTGAATAATAAAGACAGCGTCATTTGGATTGGGTTAGTTTTCGGATTTTCCTCAAAATATTTTATTATCTTATTTGCTTTCAATATATCCTTTTCCACTAAAGCACTGCGCAATTCAAAGTTATTATAATCTTTGCTTATGCCTATGTTTTTTTCTATCTGTTCAGGAGTTACGCGTTTTTGCCCGGCAGGTAAAGTGATAATCAACTTTTCAAGTTCTCCGGTCAGACGACTCAAATCTGAACCTACAAAATCAGCAAGCATAACAGTTGCTTTAGGTTCCATATCAACTCCTTTCCGTTTCATATATGAAGCTATAAAACCGGGAAGTTGTGCATCCTTTATTTTTTTAGATTCAAACAGTACACCAACTTTGTCCACCTCGGCAGCCAGCTTCTTTCTACGATCCAACGTTCCATGCTTATGGCATATCACTAAAATGGTGGAAAGCAAAGGCTTTTGAAGATAATACGACAACTCTTCCATATTACGTACCGCCTGTGCTTCCTTAACTACTACTACTTGGTGTTCCGACATCATGGGATAACGCTTTGCAGCATTTATAATCGTTGCCACATCCACATCAGCCCCATACACAACAGTCAGGTTGAATTCTTTTTCCGTCTCACTCAACACATTATCCGTTATGTAATCTGCAATCAAGTCGATATAATACGACTCTTCTCCCATCAGGTAATAGATAGGGCGATACTGCTTTGCTCTCAATTCCTTGAGGATGTCATCACAGGTCAGTTCTTGTCTTGCCATATATAATTTTCAGAAAGACCGGATTACCAGTCGAATTTCAAGTGTTTAACAGTTTTCTTTTCATCAATAATCATGCGCAAAGAAGCAATACCAATTTCAACATGCTCTTCTACATAATTTCTGGTAACCAAATTATCACTTCTATCTGTTTTTACTCCGTCGGGGGTCATTGGCTGATCGGACACTAATAATAATGCGCCGGTAGGAATATGATTGGCAAAGCCACAACTGAACAAAGTTGCAGTTTCCATATCAACTGCCATAGCCCGGGTCTTTTTCAGATATTCTTTGAATACATCATCATGTTCCCAGATACGGCGGTTGGTGGTATATACGGTACCAGTCCAATAGTCACGGCCTTTGTCACGGATGGATGAAGAAACGGCACGCTGCAACATAAATGCAGGTAATGCAGGAACTTCGGGAGGAAAATAATCGTTAGAAGTTCCCTCTCCACGGATAGCTGCAATAGGGAGAATCAAATCGCCAAGCTGATTTTTCTTGTCGATGCCACCACATTTTCCCAAAAACAAACAAGCCTTGGGTTGAATAGCTCCCAGCAAGTCCATGATGATGGCAGCGTTAGGACTTCCCATACCAAAGTTAATCATAGTGATGCCTTCGGCAGAAGCAGAAATCATATTTGCATCCCTTCCTAAGATGGGAACATTAAACTGATTTGCGAAAATCTCGACGTACTTGTTGAAGTTAGTCAACAGAATATACTCTCCAAAATCCTCCAGGTTACGTTTTGTGTAACGGGGCAGCCAATTAGCTACGATTTCTTCTTTTGTTTTCATAATTATCTATTAAATTTGTGCTCCCAATAATGGGAACCATTATTTAACTTACAAAAATAATAAATGTTATCGTTAAACCTACCAGTATTCGACACTAAAATAAACGTACGAAACGGAAAAAATGTAATTTTCGACGTAATTCGTAAACGATATGTCGCCCTTACCCCTGAAGAATGGGTACGGCAACACTTTGTTCACTTTCTTATTGCACACAAAGGATATCCGACTGCCCTTCTGGCCAATGAAGTAATGGTAAAGTTAAACGGTACTACCAAACGATGCGACACCGTACTTTATCGGAGGGATTTATCAGCCCGGATGATTGTGGAATATAAAGCACCACATATCGAAATTACACAGGCTGTTTTCGACCAAATCACCCGGTATAATATGGTACTGAAAGTAGATTATCTGATTGTCAGCAACGGAATGCAACATTATTGCTGCCGGATGGATTATGAAAACCAGAGTTATACGTTCCTCCAGGATATTCCAGATTACAAATCTTTATAAAAATGATCCGCTTCATTCGCCTTAAAAAACATACTTATCTGCAAGAATAAAATAGCGTCACTATCCGTTCAAGATAGTGACGCTATTTGCTTACTATGGTGACACCATCCCAAACAGATGGCGTCACTATACCAACTCCCCTTTCAGGTAGTCTTCAAACAGCCTTTTACTTCTATACGGCAACATCTTTCTCACTATCCTCATTTCCTTTCTTTTTGCTGAATCGCTCTTGCAATTTCTGCATGAATTCGTAGAAATTAGGAATATAAATGGTAGCCAATAAAGTGTTCATGGCCATACCAAATACCACAGCGGCACCCAATGCTATACGACTTTGTGCACCTGCACCGGTGGCGAATAACAAGGGCATCACTCCTAATACAAAAGCAAAAGAAGTCATCAGGATCGGACGCAAGCGGACATGCCCCGCTTCAAAGGCAGCTTCCCTAATTGAATTACCCTCGGCACGGAAATCACGGGCAAATTCCACAATCAAAATTCCGTTCTTTGCAGAAAGCGCAACCAACAGGATTATACCGATTTGCGTATAAATACTGACTGGAGTTCCCATAATCAGACAGCCAATCATGGCACCTAATAAGGCTACCGGCAATCCGATGACGGCTGCTACCGGGCTGGTCCAACTTTCATACTGTGCAGCAAGTACCAGAAAAGCAACAATTAACGCCATAATCAGAACAATGGTAGTCGTATTCCCAGCCTGGGTTTCCTGATAGGCAACGGAAGTCCATTCATACCCAAACTCATCTCCCAGCTGTTCCTTAAACAATGCTTCCACTTCTTGAATAGCCTGCCCGGTACTACTTCCCGGAGCAACATTACAAGTCAGAGAAGCAGTCGAGTACATATTATAGCGGTTAATCTGGTCTTGGCCTAACTGTTCCTCCACTTTGGTGAAAGAAGAAAAAGGCACCATCTCTCCTGCCGAATTCGGCACGCTTAGCTTCAAGACATCATCAATTACCCGCTGTGCTTGATCGCGTGCCTCAATCTTCACCTGGTAAATACGGCCGAATTCAACAAAATCATTCACATAAGCCGCTCCCATATAATAGCCCAATGTAGAGAAAACATCGTTCAAGGCAATTCCCATGAACTGGACTTTGTCACGGTCGATATTCAAGAAATATTGAGGAACATTTGCCTGATACTGACTGGATACAGATGCTAAAGCCGGTTTCGAGTGATAAGAAGCAAGCAAGGCATTGATGGCCTGCTGCATTTCCGTCGGCCCCAGATTACGCCGGTCTTCCAACTGAAGCTGTAAACCACCGGATGCACCCAACCCCGGAATAGCCGGAGGAACCATGGCAAACACTTCCGCAGCCTGAATAGTCATATACGCTTCACCATTAAAACGGTTGACTATGGCAGCAGCCGTATGCTCTTTCCCTTTCCTCTCACTCCAGTTTTTCAGTACCACAAAATAAGTTGCCGAGTTACTCTGTTCGCCACCACCCATGATAGAAAAGCCGGAAATACCAATATAATTCTTTACTTCCGGATAAGAATCCAGAATACCGTTTATCTTTTCTCCCACTGCTTGCGTACGCTCAAGGCTGGCGGCAGGCGGAAGTTGAACAACAGCAATAAAATATCCGTCATCCTCGTCCGGGATAAAAGTTGACGGCCAATGCATAAAAAGCAATAGAGCAATAACAGTCAAAGCGCCATAAGAAGCGAGAGCCATTCCCGGACGTTGAAGCAACCATTTGACAATTTTGTCATATACCCCTTGCGTCTTGTCATAAGCCTTATTGAAACCTTTATATATAAAGAAGTTAGAAGGCTTACTCTTTTCAAGAAACAGTGCGCAAAGTGCAGGAGTCAATGTCAACGAATTAAAACCGCTCAATACGGTAGAAGCGGCAATAGTCAGTGCAAACTGCTTATACAGCTGACCGGAAATTCCACTAATCATCATCGTCGGAAT
This sequence comes from Bacteroides sp. MSK.18.37, assembly GCF_019129155.2. Classification (NCBI taxonomy): domain Bacteria; kingdom Pseudomonadati; phylum Bacteroidota; class Bacteroidia; order Bacteroidales; family Bacteroidaceae; genus Bacteroides; species Bacteroides sp. MSK.18.37. The sequence continues at coordinate 6,166,532 of NZ_JAHOIB020000001.1, forward strand.
AAACACGGCAAGCAATACGAGAACCACCCCGACAATCGGGCCCGTGATCTCTCCCATCGCTTTTGTCACGGCTTCACGAGGTGAGTACTGCCCAGTTTCCAATAATCTCGAAGCGTTCTCCACCACCACTATCGCATCATCCACCACAATAGCAACTGCTAAAATCAGTCCGAACAATGTTAATGTGTTGATAGAGAAACCAAATACCGCCATTACGGCAAATGTACCGATCAACGATACCGGGATAGTAATACAAGGAATAATCACTGCCCGCCAATTCTGCAGGAACAAGAAAATAACGAGTATCACCAACAAAGTTGTTTCAAAGAAAGTAACCATCACTTCATCAATGGAAGCATGGATAACATCAGTCGTATCCAAAGTGACATTATAGGCCACTCCTGACGGGAAACTTTCTGCAAGTTCTTCCATCTTAGCTTTCACTCCTTTTGAAACATCCAGCGAATTGGACCCCGGTTGCTGGTAAATAGCAATAGCAGCCGTAGGTTTTCCATTCAATCGCGACACTACACTGTATGAAGCAGACCCCAAATCAATGCGTGCAATATCTTTCAGACGAAGCATCGCCCCGTCCTGCTCACGGCGGATAATAATATTCCCGAACTGTTCCGGAGATTTCAATCGTCCCTGAACATTCAACGTATACTGAAAAGCATTATTATTATCCTGTCCGATAGGCTGACCGATATATCCGGCAGATACTTCCACATTCTGCGACTGGATCGATTGATAGACTTGCTGCGGTGAAATATTCCGTATACGCATAGCCTCCGGATCGAGCCAGATGCGCATCGAATAGTCCCCTGCTCCCATCACATTCACAGCACCCACTCCGGGCACACGTGTCAGCTGGTCCACTAAATTCAATTTGGCATAATTAGTCAGATACAGGCTGTTGTACACAGAGTCCTGCGAAGTCATTGTCAAAAACATCACAATGTTTGAAGATTGTTTCTGCACAGTGACCCCTTGCACCACCACCGGTTCCGGCAGCGATGATTGTGCGATACTTACCCTATTTTGTACCTGCACAGTTGCCATATCGATGTTCGTACCAACAGCGAATGTAATAGTCAGAGAATATGCTCCCGAAGATGAAGAATTGGAAGACATATAAAGCATGCCGTCTACACCATTCACCTGCTGTTCGATAGGAATACCCACTGTTTGAGCAACAGTTTCAGCATTTGCCCCGGGATAAACCGCAGAGACCTGCACCGTTGGCGGTGTGATCTCCGGAAATTGCGCCACAGGTAATATATTGAGTGTGACCAGACCGGCTACTACAATAAGCAGGGCAAGGACAGTAGCAAATATCGGTCGGTTGATAAAAAACTTAGAAAACATAATGTATAGGTTTAAAAGCAGTCTCTCCACAACCTTCTCCCAAGGAGAGGGAGCAGAAAGTTACTTTTGTTAATTAATCGGTTTTAAGTACATCACCTTTATTGATTTCGTTTGTTAATCAATCAGTTATCCAAAAGACCTTATTTCCCTCTTTTGGGAAGGGAATCAGGAAGCGGCTTTACTTTCATTCCGTCTCTGACTTTCATCAAAGCCTCTGTGACATACTGTTCCTGCGGGGAAAGTCCACCCAATACCTGCCGTAAAGTGCCGTCGACCAACTGCCCTATTTCAATATGCCGGTAATGAACTATATTTGAATCATTTACAACATATAAGTATTTGCCTAACTGGTCAGTTCCGATAGAACCCTCTTTCACCAACACGGCATTTTTAGCTTCTCCATAAGGTAAAGTTATGCTTACATATAATCCGCTCTTCAATATCCCTTTCGGATTATCAAAATTGGCACGAACCATCAGTGTTCCTGTATTCACATCTACATTTGGTGAAAGATAATCGAGCGTAGCCGGATAACTTTCAGTTCCCCCCTTTCCCAGTTGAACCATTATTTTTTTAGGAAGATCAGTCGGTAACTGCTGGGTATCCATCGTCATTGCCAACCATTGATTATCAGCAACATTAAAGTAAGCATACATCTGATTATCCTTATAAATAGTAGCCAATGTGACTGGTTGCAACGAACCGCCTACATAACTTCCTATATCTACAGTCGCCTTACTGATGGTGCCGTCAAACGGTGCACGGACATAACAATATCCCAAGTTTGTACAGGCGGTGCTCAAAGCAGCTTCCGCGTTGCTGACAGCAGCAATACCCTCTTTCACAGAAGATTCAGCCTGAAGTACCTGTATCTGACTGACCGCATCACTCTTTACAGCCTCTTTCATACGGCTATAATTATTACGAGCATATTCCAATTGCGCCTGGGCAGTTTTCAGTTCTGCTTCTGCTTGCTCCACCTGATCTTTATATAAGGTTGGTTCGATGACAAACAACAGTTGCCCCTGTTTCACCCGTCCACCTGCGACATAAGAGGTAGACTGCAAGGTTCCGTTCACCCTGGCTACAAGATTCACCGTCTTTTCTGTTGTCAGATAACCCGGATAATCTTTCGTCAAAGTAATATTCTCCACTATGGGTTTGGTCACACTAATTTCCGGAGTTGGCACACCTCCCATTGCTCCTGTACTTTTCTTCTCCTTGCAACCCGTCAATATAGGCAGTGCAAGAAAGATATACATCAGTTTTTTCATATCTGTTAGGTTATATATTTTATAGATTGATTTTTATTCTCTCCAACCACCCCCTAAAGCCTTGTAGAGGGCTATCAGTTGCAAAAGCGAACTTCCTTGTGCCTGTACCAGCTGATTCTCATAAGATAACAGAGAACGTTGTGCATCAAGTACGTTTTGGAAAGGCGAAAGTCCCTGTTTATAAAGTTCCAGTGAAAGTTTCAATGTCTCAATTCCTTGATTGCGTACTTCCCGCAGGGCTACAATCTGTTTGATTGAATTCCGGTAGGAATTCATAGCATTGTCCGTTTCCTGTACGGCAGTTAAAACCGTTTGATTAAACTGGTTGATCGCTTCATCTAGTTGCGCTTTTGCCAGCCGGGTTGCATTCACCAGCTGTCCTCCATTGAAAATAGTCCAGTTCAATGACGGAGCAATTTCATAAGTCATACTTTTACTTTTGGTGAGATCCTTCAGGTCACGGGCGGCATATCCAAATGAACCTTTCAAGAAAACTTTCGGCAACCAATCCGCTTTCGAAGCTCCGAGCAATGCTGCCTGCGCATTTACGCTCAATTCCGCACTTCGTACATCAGGCCGTCGCAGTAATAAATCGACAGGCATTCCCACTCCGATAGGTTCCATATAATCGGGCAATGTGCCACTGGATTCAAGAACAGGACGAATGTCCTGGGGATACATTCCCAATAAGACAGCCAATGTTGTGATATACTGATTGATACCCGCTTCCAACTGGGGAATGGAGGCTTTTGTGCTATATAATACAGACTTGGCCTGTGCCACATCGAGTTTAGCAACCAGCCCGGTATTATAGCGTACTTCCGTGATTTTCAGGACTTCTTCCTGCGAAGCACTGTTTTTCTTCACCACTTCAAGCTCTTGTTGCAACTCCCTTAGATTGATATAAGCCGAGGCTACTTCTGCAGCTAATGAGACCATGACTCCTGTGTATTCTTCCTTGCTGGCGGCAAAATTCTCTTTCTGCGCTTTTACCCGTTTCCGGATACTGCCAAAAATATCAAGCTCCCAGCTCATGCTTAGCGAAGCATCATAATAATGATCGGTTGTTTGGGGCAGTGAACTTGTATTTCCACTGGTTTCCTGACGGGTCCATCCTGCATTCAATCCGATGGAAGGAAAAAAGTTACTGCGTTCTATCCAAAGATTGGCACGAGCGGCAGCTATACGGTTGATTGCCATGGCAACGGAGTAATTACGATCTACTGCCAGAGCTATCAAAGAGTCCAGTTTGGTGTCTTGGAATGACTTCCACCAATGGTCATCCACTGGAAGTATCTGTTGAAATACTTCCCCGCTCTCTTCCCAATCTTGAGGAAGCGGAGCTTTCAAATAACGGTTTGCGGTCTGTCCAACCGCGGTCACAGTTGAAAGAAACATAAGGAGCGATGTGCCCCACACTCGTATATTCATATCAGTTCAGGTTTTTATGAAATGAAAAGATAACAACTAAAGGGTAAGTTTGTTTATCGATTCTTTTTTATACGAGCACTTGTTAAAACAAAAAAAGCCCTGCATTGCTGCAGGGCTTATTATATATCAAAAAAGTAACTTTACTTACTTCACAGCTCTTCTTATTCAGCAGTTTTTCTTCTGATAGCTCTTTTGGTAGTAGCTACCGGAGCTTCTTCCACCTTGTGTTCGATTTGTACGCCAGCCAATTCCGGGTCAATCATAATACGTCCGCAATATTCACAAACGATTACTTTCTTACGAGAACGGATATCCAGTTGTCTCTGGGGCGGAATCTTGTTAAAGCAACCACCACAAGCGTCACGCTGTACGTATACAATACCCAATCCGTTGCGAGAGTTCTTACGGATACGTTTGAAAGACTGCAATAGACGTGGTTCAATCTTAGTTTCCAAATCTTTAGCTTTGTCTCTCAATTTCTCTTCTTCCTGTTTGGTTTCAGAGATAATTTCGTCCAGTTCGCTCTTCTTCTGCTCAAGGTCTTTCAGTCTTTCGTTAAGAATCTGATCGTTCTTCGTTACTTCAGCCTCTTTTTCTTCTTTATCAGCAGAATATTCCTTAATTCTCTTTTCGCAAAGTTCGATTTCCAATGTCTGGAATTCGATTTCTTTCGTCAAGAAATCATATTCACGGTTATTGCGAACATTGTCTTGTTGTGACTTATATTTTTCTACTGAAGCCTTTGCTGTTTCAATTTCTACTCTCTTGCCGGCAATAGCAGATTTCAGTTCATCCACTTCAGCTTTGATCTTGTCGATACGGGTACTCAAACCAGCAATTTCATCTTCAAGGTCTTGCACTTCCAACGGAAGTTCACCTCTCAATGTCTTGATTTCATCAATCTTAGACAACATCGTTTGCAGTTGGAACAGTGTCTTCAGTTTCTGTTCTACCGTCAACTCATTCGGATCTTTTTTTGCTTCTCTAGCCATTTTACTTATAAATATTTTATGGGATTCGTATTTATTTTACTCAATTGGAGTGCAAAATTAGGAAATAAATCCCGGATTATGGAATAAAAAATTTCTTTTGTATATTGTTCGCTTTCGTAATGACCAATCTCTGCCATCAGAATATCACCCTCGTGGCCGAAATAATCATGATATTTGATTTCTCCCGTAATAAAGACATCCGCACCCGTCCGAATTGCCTGTGGAAGCAGAAAAGCTCCGGCACCACCACACAAGGCGACCTTCTGTATTTCTCTCCCTGTCAGTTTGTTATGACGTACACAACCCACTTCGAAGATTTTCTTGATGCGTTTCAGAAACTCGAGTTCCGTTTCCGATTCATCCAATTCACCTACAATTCCCGAACCTGCCTGCGACCAGTTATTCTGCAACGGATACAAGTCGAATGCCGGTTCCTCATAAGGATGTACAGACAATAACGCTTTTACAACTTCCGCTTTCTTATATATAGGAAGAATGGTTTCAATCCTTACTTCATTTTCATGATGCAGTTCACCGATTGTTCCACAGAAAGGATGCGTCCCCTCTTTTGCTCGGAAGGTTCCCTCTCCTTTCAGACTGTAACTGCATGAATCATAGTTACCTATATTTCCGCATCCGGCTGCAAACAATACTTCGCGCACACTATCGGCTTGTGCATCCGGCACGAAAGTCACCAGCTTAATCAAACTGTTCTCTTTCGGTTCAAGCACTTTCAGATTCTTCAACCCTATTTTCTCTGCTATCTTATAATTGACTCCACCTTGTGCATTATCAAGATTAGTATGTGCTGAATAGATCACAATATCATTCTTTATTGCTTTCAGTATGCAGCGTTCCACGTAATCTTTGCCCGTGATAGATTTATAGCCTTTGAAAATGAGCGGATGGTGCGATATAACGAGATTGTACCCCAGCGCGATAGCTTCATCCAACACAGCTTCGGTAACGTCAAGACACAACAAAGCCCCTGTTGCTTCCGCTTCTGTCAATCCGATTTGCAGGCCGGCATTATCAAATCCGTCTTGCAATGGCAGAGGCGCGAATCGTTCAAGGGCGCTTACTATTTCCTTAATTTTCATTATTGGTAGAAAATTTGATTGCAAAGATAATAAATAAAATAGGAATTAACATACTAAGTGATCGTTTTTTAGAGAATTTATCGTTATCCATTTTTTGAGACCACCGCAAAAGATATAAAATACCACCCAGAAACTATCAAAAAGGACCTAAAAACTATCTGTTGATAGAAATCCCCCTAAATTACGTCTGATTCTCCCCTACCAAGGTCGACAAAATATCTTAAACTTGCATCATCAAAATTTTTACAACGAATACTCACATTTTAAAAACAACACATATGAAAAGTTTAAGCTTCAGAAAAGATTTGGTAGGAGTTCAGGAAGAATTACTACGTTTCGCATACAAACTGACAACAGACCGCGAAGAAGCAAACGATTTGCTGCAGGAAACCTCATTGAAAGCATTAGATAATGAAGATAAATATACACCCGATACAAATTTCAAAGGATGGATGTACACCATCATGCGCAATATCTTTATCAATAATTATCGTAAGGTAGTTCGCGACCAGACATTTGTCGACAAGACCGATAACCTTTATCATCTTATATTTGCCGCAAGATGCAGGGTTTGAAAGTACTGAAAGAACATACGACCTGAAAGAGATGCACCGTGTAGTCAATGCTCTTCCGAAAGAATACAGGGTTCCGTTTGCCATGCACGTTTCCGGATTCAAATACCGCGAAATAGCAGAAAAACTGAATCTTCCGTTGGGTACCGTAAAAAGTCGGATCTTCTTTACCCGTCAGAAATTACAGGAAGAACTGAAAGACTTCCGCTAAACCATAACTATATCCATATAAATTTTAGATTAAACAGTTAATTTCATTTTTCAGTTTTATCAATAGGCAAAAGGCAAAAAGAGTTTATATTCTTGTTGCCTTTTGCCTGTTTTCATCGGATAAATACGGATAAAACCGGTTCCGGAATAAAAACTAATTATAAATTTTCGCCTAAAACTTCTGTTATTTATTGAAATTCTGTACTTTTACTCCATCTAAATAAAGAATACGATGAAAACAAATTTGACTTTACTGTTGCTACTAGTTATGATGGTTTCTTGCCAGCCCAAGAAAAGTGATAGTACCGAAATGTCCGTAGCCGAGGCTGCAAAGATTGACAATATCGAAGATTGTACGGTAGATACGGTCAAAGCTACCGCTATCTTCTGGATTGATAAAGTAGAAACCAAACACTGCAAAGAGTACGGTTTTCGCACAATCAAAGCAAAAGTTCTCATTCGTGAAGATGGAAAGGTCAATTTGCTGTCATTCGCCAAAAAACAATCCCCGGCTGTAGAGACGTACATACGCCATCATCTTTTCAAATTTCAAGTGTCGGAAAAGATGTTTGAAGGCGGATATGTGCAGCCCGGAGAACAATTTGTGCAGCTTCGCTGCTTATGGGGAATGTTGAAAGGCAAATAATAAACACGCTAATAACCGGTTAGCTTTTGCTTTTCATTTGCACCTTATTTATCATTTGTATCTTGTTTTTCAGTGCATACCGTTCGTCTATGACTCTGTCCGTAGGGAAGAAAGTGAAAATAAGCCGCCACTCTCCTTCCTTATAGATAAATTTACGTCCACTGGCTCCACGAAGAATTGCTTCGTATTTTTCCTGCAGGAAAGCCTCGATATGTTCCGGCATTTCTGTGCCGGATGCTGAAAACTCCACTGTTATAAAGAAGTGTGGAATAGCTATTTCAGCTACTTTATAGAATATCTGGTCAATAACAGTCATTTCCTAGGTTCTTTTGTTACCTCCAGCAGTTTTCCGTATGCATCAAAAGATCGACGCGAAGCCAATGAAATAGTAATCATTAGCGATAGCATAGATGCTGTGAAAGTAATCACCATAATCATCATCTGATACTTGATAGCGACATTCGGGCTGCTTCCTCCTAGAATTTGTCCGATCATCGTGCCCGGAAGAGCCACCAATCCCATCACGGCAATGTTCGCAATCAGGGGACTAAACGATTTAATGATGGCCTGCCGGATAAATGGAGCCTGCGCTTCCTGCCTTGTTGCTCCGTTTCCCAATAAATACCGATATAGTTGCTGTTCACGTTTCAATCCACTATAATAAGTATTCAAAGCTATTACATTGCTCGACAGCATATTACCCATCAGAATTCCGAATATTGGAATAAAGTATTGGGCGCTAAATATATTATCCAGTTGGAGAACAATACCGATAAAATAGATGCCTACCAATACAACACTACAAAGAAATCCTACCGTAATAGGGATTAATAAAACACTACGTTTCAACTGGGTACGTACCAATGCGGTCTGCCCGGCCACGAATACCATAATTATCACCCAAAGAAAATTAATCCAGGGATTGTTCCATAAAAAGAGATATTTCAGATACACGCCGATAAAGAACAGCTGGATAATCATCCGTAATGTACCAATCACGGCAGGTTTTAGCAATCCCGTTTTAAATTTCCAAAGGTAAAAAAACGGAATGGCAAGCAATAGCAGCCCTATAAAGAGATTATAATATGATATATCAATCGTTCCCACAATATATTCTTAACAATTCTATCCGATTTGCGTTACAGTTCAATTAATTACAGTTCTATTAAATAATGACAACCCGAAGCAAAGTCCTTATCATGTGATACGGCTAACACAGCCGTTCCCCTTTCCGCCTGTCGCCGGAAAAAAGACAGGACTTTACCGGTCGATCCGGCATCCAAAGCAGAAGTCGGTTCATCTATGATAATGAGAGGTTTGTTGAGCATTGCAGCCACAGCCAACATAATACGTTGGCGTTGACCACCCGATACTTCATTCACCCTCTTTGTATATAATTCGTGTTCCAGCCCCAATTCATCGAAACAAGTGAAAAGTCTTTCTTCCGAAAAAGGAACAGAACGATTCACTTTCAGTCCGAACGGGAGAGCCACCATCTCTTTGACCCATTCAAAAGGTAGTGCCAATTCTTGAGGAATCCATGCAATCTGTCTGCGGACACTATCGATAGTCGATATATCAAGCAATGTTTCCCCTACCTGTATAGATCCTTCTTTCAAAGGCACAAACCCCATTACCGCATTCAGCAACGAAGTCTTTCCACAACCGGATTGACCGACAATGCAAGCCGTTTCTCCCCTTTCCAACTTCATACTGAAACCGGAGAAAAGCACTTCCGTACCAAAAGCAATACAGGCATTATTAATATGTAACATCTATTTGTTCTCTTGAAAATCCTGCCAAAATTATATTTATTGAAGTTCCGTCACCCACTTCTCAATGTTTCGTGTTTCAGCACTAAAATTCACTCCAATCTTAAAAAGTGTTCGCCCATCACTTTCGAAAGGTTTAGCATAATGCTTTTCATTGATCTGTTGCAAGGCTTCTTCAGCCGTACCCTCCAGCTTGAATTCCATGACATAGATAAATTTATCAGTCTGCAAAACAAGATCGATACGTCCCTGGCTCGTGTGATATTCTGCTTTTACATAAAAACCAACTAATTTGAACACGATAAAGAGGACATTCTGATAATGCAATTCCAAATCGCGAACCAATTCATAAGGAGTGTCTGCAAAGAAACTCTGAAGACGACGGAAAAAAGAATCATAATCTCCCGAACGGACTTCGCGGACAAACTTCTGAATCTCAAAAGATGATTCTACGGCATTTATATTGGCATAAAAAGGCATGAGATATTTCACAAAACCTTCCTCCACTTCACGATTGGGAAATCCCAGGCGATAAGTTTCAAATTCACGATCGTAGCCTTTTATGGTAAGATAACCGCTCTGATAAATCACAGGGATAGGATTGTCAGAAGTTGAATCAATACTATTCAGTACGTCAGCGCTGGTTTCTTCATGAGCCATCCGGTGAAGATCGTAATGATGTTTTTTTAGTAATTCGACCAGATAAGTAGGTGTGCCCGTTTCAAACCAGTAGTTGCCAAACACATTATATTTAAGGGTATTAAGCACACTGAACGGATTATACATACCTATAGAATCATGAGTGAAATGATAACCATCATATCTTTCACGCATTTCTGTGCAAATTTCATCATACGTCAAACCTTGCGCATCGGCAAATTCATGCAATTCAGTTTCAAAGTTCTCATGCAACTCACGATCACTGATTCCGCAGATTTCTATATACTGCTGACGCATAGAAATATCCTCCAGATTATTCAGATCGCTGAATACACTTACCTTTCCGAATTTTGTAACTCCCGTAAGCATACCAAATTTAATGCAGCCATCCTTGCTTTTTAAGGCTCCATAGAAAGCCTTCAATGTATCACGGAAACTCTTCTGGAGTTCATCATTACCAATCGCCTGTAACATAGGCTTATCGTATTCATCCACAAGAATAACGACACTCTGGCCCTCTTTCTCACAAGCACGCTGAATAATACCTTGAAAGCGGGAAGCGAATGTTTTCTCATAATCCTGTGCACCATAAAGAGCTTCCCACCCCCGTAAAGCACTCTCTAAAACCTGGTCGAGTGCTTCAGGATTCGTATATTTCTCCGCATTCAGATCTAAATGCAGAATGGGATATTTGATCCAATCTTTTTCCAGTTTCTCTATCGCCAATCCTTCGAAAAGTCCTTTTTTCCCCTGAAAATAGGCTTCCAAAGTAGATAGTAACAAACTTTTCCCAAAACGACGTGGACGACTAAGAAAATAATAACTGCCAGTTTTCACCATTTGATATATCCAAGCAGTCTTATCTATATAGCAATAACCTCCTTTACGGATTTTCTCGAAGTTCTGTATGCCGATAGGATAAATTTTATTACTCATATACTCATAACTTTATAAGTTGACAGATACAAAGATAGCCTTTTCCGCCCAATAACACAAAGTCCGATACGAAAGTTTTTTCATATCAGACTCAAATGATAGCCCCTATTTATTTCATCATCTAGTGTAATTTTGCCAATTTTCATTTATCTTTGCCTTACTAATTAATTCAAGAAAGTTATGATACTGAACGAAAGAGACGCTCGTCACGAGCATATATTGCAGGTAGCACGTCAGATGATGACGGCTGCGCGCACTGCTCCGAAAGGAAAAGGAATCGATATTATTGAAGTGGCCCTAATCACTGATGAAGAGATTAAACAATTATCGGACACTATGATAGCTATGGTAGAAGAACACGGAATGAAATTCTTCCTTCGTGATGCCGACAACATCCTAAGTGCCGAATGTGTTGTACTGATAGGAACACGCGAGCAGACACAGGGCTTGAACTGCGGCCATTGCGGATTTGCCACCTGTGCCGGACGTACTGATGGAGTTCCCTGCGCATTGAACAGCATAGATGTAGGTATCGCAATAGGTTCCGCGTGCGCCACGGCAGCCGATTTACGCGTAGACACACGCGTCATGTTCTCCGCCGGATTGGCAGCACAACGCCTGAACTGGCTGAAAGACTGCAAGATGGTAATGGCAATCCCCGTTAGCGCATCCTCCAAGAATCCGTTCTTTGACCGGAAGCCGAAACAGGAAACCAATGCATAACAGTCACATCGATGCAGAAAACAAACTGACTTTAGATGCAGACAATAAACTGATTTTATAAATAACTAAATATATATAGTCTAATGGGAATCATGGTTGGACTCCCCAGCCCAAGCGGCTCGGAGAAAGATTTGCAGTTGAACTTCGGCAAAAACATGACCGTACAGGTAGAAATGAGAGCATCTCATTTGCCTGCCGAATGGCACATGCAGAGCGGTATACAGTTAACATGGCCACATGCCGGTACAGATTGGGCCTACATGCTGGCGGAAGTGCAAGAGTGTTTTATCAATATTGCCAGAGAAATAGCGAAGCGTGAATTATTATTGATCGTCACTCCCGAACCGGAAGAAGTGAAAAAGCAGATAGCTGCTACTGTCAATATGAATAACGTCCGCTTTCTGGAATGTGCCACCAATGACACATGGGCCCGCGACCACGGAGCCATAACAATGATAGATACCGGCACCCCTTCCCTGCTCGACTTCACCTTCAACGGCTGGGGACTGAAATTTGCTTCCGAACTGGATAATCAAATTACTAAACATGCCGTAGAAGCCGGAGCCTTGAAAGGCCAGTATATAGACCACCTCGACTTCGTACTCGAAGGAGGTTCTATCGAAAGCGACGGAATGGGTACATTGCTTACCACTTCCAAATGTCTGCTCTCTCCCCAACGAAACGGACGACTGAACCAGGTAGAGATAGAAGAATACCTGAAATCAACCTTCCACCTGCAAAAGGTGCTTTGGTTAGACCACGGTTATCTGGCCGGTGATGATACTGACAGCCACATCGACACTTTGGCACGCTTCTGTTCTACCGACACCATCGCTTACGTGAAATGCGAAAACAAAGAAGACGAACATTACGAAGCACTGCTCGCAATGGAAGAACAGCTGAAAACATTCCGCACCTTAGCAGGAGAGCCCTATCGCCTATTGGCCTTACCCATGGCAGACAAGATAGAAGAAGACGGCGAACGCCTGCCTGCAACTTACGCCAATTTCCTGATTATGAACGACGTTATTCTCTACCCGACATACAATCAGCCGGTGAATGACAAAAAAGCAGGAGAAGTATTGCAGCAAGCCTTTCCAAACCATCAAATAATTGGAATAGACTGCCGTGCCCTGATTAAACAGCACGGTTCCCTACACTGTGTCACCATGCAATATCCGCTGGGTGTTATAAAGGAGTCATAAAAGAATTACAAAGGAGCTATAAAGGAATTATAAAATAATGAATGAATCAACCCACTAATTATTCATCATGAGAAAGATAAAAGTCGGAATCATCCAACAATCCAATACCGCAGATATAAAAGCCAATCTGATGAACCTCGCAAAGAGTATCGAGGCTTGTGCCGCTCACGGCGCACAACTGATTGTGCTCCAGGAGTTGCACAATTCACTTTATTTCTGCCAGACAGAAAACACTAACCTGTTTGATCTTGCCGAACCAATTCCCGGGCCTTCCACAGGCTTTTATTCCGAGTTGGCAGCAGCTAATAAAGTAGTCCTTGTCACCTCTCTTTTTGAGAAACGTGCTCCCGGACTTTATCATAATACCGCTGTCGTATTCGACCGCGACGGAAGCATTGCAGGAAAATACCGAAAAATGCATATTCCCGATGATCCGGCTTACTACGAAAAGTTCTATTTCACTCCGGGAGACATTGGTTTTGAACCGATTCAAACATCTTTAGGAAAACTGGGCGTATTAGTATGCTGGGATCAATGGTATCCGGAAGCTGCCCGCCTGATGGCACTAAAAGGTGCGGAACTTTTAATTTATCCTACCGCCATTGGCTGGGAAAGCAGCGACACGGACGATGAAAAAGCCCGCCAACTCAATGCCTGGATTATTTCACAACGCGCTCATGCCGTTGCCAATGGACTTCCTGTTATCTCCGTCAACCGTGTAGGACACGAACCTGATCCTTCCGGACAGACAAACGGTATCTTATTCTGGGGAAACAGTTTTGTAGCAGGACCACAAGGGGAATTTCTGACACAAGCCGGAAACGATCACCCGGAAAACATAGTAGTGGAAATAGATATGGAACGTTCGGAAAACGTTCGCCGTTGGTGGCCTTTCCTTCGTGATCGTCGGATTGACGAATATGATGGACTTACCAAACGCTTTCTGGATTAAAGGCTTACCCACATACCTTCATTGCAGGAGGTTTATCTAATAAAGAAAAAAGAAGGGCACAGAGTTCAAATCTAAATTTAGAACTCTGTACCCTTTCAATATATCATCATAAATAACTATCTCATTGAAACGTTATTTTTTTGTTGGCTAGGAAATTAGCCCCTCCATAAATAAACAATCCCAAGAATTGAGCCAGATATTCATTCACGTCCAATCCTTCTACCAATAACACAAGAAATAAAAACTGTGCGGTGTAAGCCACGGCAAAAGCAGAGCAAAAGAGTAGTATCTGTTTCCAGATACTATTCTTTTTATTTTCTACGGGGAATATCCAGTATTTGCACCAGATAAAGTTATGGATTTGAGCTATCAGATACGCTGTTATATTAGCCACCATATAGTCGCCGTCAAATGACATTTCTTTCATCATTAACCATACAACCAACGCCATAATCAAAGCGTTCATTGTACCGATGACTATAAAACGGAATATGCGTACAGATTCTTTCACTCGCCCTCTTTCAAATCTACGATCAAATTCAGTTCATCAAGCTGGCTCTGGTCGATTGCAGAGGGTGCGTCCAACATCACATCACGTCCGGAATTATTTTTCGGGAACGCAATACAGTCACGTATAGAATCCAATCCTGCAAACAAAGACACCCAACGGTCGAGTCCGTATGCCAAACCACCGTGAGGAGGCGCACCATACTTAAAGGCATTCATCAGGAAGCCAAACTGTGCCTCTGCCTTCTCCGGAGTGAATCCAAGAATCTCGAACATCTTCGCCTGCAATTTCGCATCGTGGATACGGATAGATCCGCCGCCAACTTCCACACCGTTGATTACCATATCGTATGCATCTGCACGTACAGCTGCCGGATCAGTGTCCAACATCGGAATGTCTTCCTCTTTCGGATGAGTAAACGGATGATGCATAGCCATCAGACGGCCTTCCTCTTCGCTCCATTCGAACATCGGGAAGTCAATCACCCAAAGGCAAACAAACTTATTCTTATCACGCAATCCCAGTTGAGCACCCATTTCCAGACGAAGCTCGCAAAGTTGTTTACGTGTTTTCATTACATCGTCGCCAGACAGAATCAGAATCAAATCACCCGGTTTAGCTCCGAATGCTTCTTTCATTTGCTGGAGCACCTCCTGCGTATAGAATTTATCTACACTCGATTTCACCGTTCCGTCGGCTTCCACACGGGCATAAACCATTCCTTTCGCACCAATCTGCGGTTTCTTTACAAATTCGGTCAATGCATCCAGTTGCTTGCGGGTATAAGTCGCAGCACCTTCGGCGCAGATACCGCCCACATAAGCCGCATTATCGAATACAGAGAATCCGTGACCTTTCATGATATCCATCAGTTCCACGAATTTCATGCCGAAACGCAAATCCGGTTTATCGCTACCATAATATTTCATGGCGTCCGCCCAAGACATACGTTGGAATGGTTCATTCAGTTCCACACCACGAAGAGTCTTAAACAAATGTTTAGCCATTCCTTCGAAAGTAGAGATAATATCTTCTTGCTCAACGAAGCTCATTTCACAGTCGATCTGTGTAAATTCCGGTTGACGGTCGGCACGTAAGTCCTCGTCGCGGAAACATTTCGCAATCTGGAAATAACGGTCGAAACCGGAAACCATCAACAACTGTTTCAAGGTCTGCGGAGACTGCGGAAGTGCATAGAACTGTCCCGGATTCATACGTGACGGCACCACGAAGTCGCGTGCGCCTTCAGGAGTAGAACCGATCAAAACGGGCGTTTCCACTTCGATGAAACCCAGACTATCCAGATATTTGCGAACTTCAATTGTCATTTTATGACGCAGTTCCAAATTGGAACGTACAGCGTTACGGCGTAAATCCAGATAACGGTATTTCATGCGGATATCATCACCCCCATCCGTGTTATCTTCGATAGTGAACGGAGGAATCATGGCAGTATTTAGTACGTTCAGTTCGGAAACAATGATTTCAATGTCTCCGGTAGGAATGTTTGCATTCTTGCTGAAACGTTCATTAACCGTTCCTGTCACTTGAATGACGAACTCACGTCCCAATTTATTAGCACGTTCACAGAGTTCAGCATTAATTTCTTCATTAAAAACCAATTGGGTAATTCCGTAACGGTCGCGAAGGTCAATGAAAGTCATCCCTCCCATCTTACGGCTGCGCTGTACCCATCCGGACAGCGTGACTTGCTTGTTTACATCAGAGATTCTAAGCTCTCCACATGTGTGCGTTCTAAACATATATTTTTTATTTAAACGATTATCACTCGCGTTTTTATTTTGATCGAACCAAAACTGCGCAAAAGTACGCAATAATTTGTAATTCGGTGTCAGTAATCCGTTATTTTATCAGACTTTCTTTGTCAGCTTTTTCAATATTTTCTTGTTTCTATCTGTTATATTGTCAACGATGGCTTCATTCATCAATTTGATGCCATTCATATATTCCTGCGCTCTTTGGAGCACATTGGCTGCATCCTTTTCCGGTGCTCGTGGCACTACCACGCGCAATCCTCTTTGAATCAGCTGAATATTTACATTGGCATCCGTTTCCATGGGGTCACCATCAAAATGCACGACACCCGGAGTAGTCCGGCGGATGCACAACTGCTTGCAGCGGAAAGTCTTGATACGGCTATTCTGATCGATTGTTTTATTGAATAATTGAAAGGCCAATGAAGGAACGTCCAATACGGTGAACGGTTCGAGAATAGTCACATCCAGCAAACCATCTGTCAGAGTGGCTTGCGGTGCGATATAAGCATTGTTTCCATATTGCGACGCGTTTCCGCAGGCAATCAGGAAGGCTTTATACTTGGAAACTCCGTTTTCCGTTTCCAGTTCGTACGTTTCCGGCTCATATTTAAGACTTTCCTGCAGGGTTTTCTCCAGATAAGTCAATAGCCCCCGTTTACCGGCATGCGCAAACTTCAGACTGACAAACGCGTCGAATCCCACTCCGCAAGTGCAGAAAAAATCCGTACCGTTAATCTTACCATAATCTATCACATCCACGCAACCTTCGTTCAGCACTTCCAATGCTCTCTTCGGTTCCATCGGTATATGCAGATGCCTCGCCAGTCCATTGCCCGATCCGCAGGGAATAATTCCCAGCGCGGTATCAGTATGCACCAACGAACGAGCTATTTCATTGATTGTTCCATCCCCACCAATAGCCACTACTATATCTGTTTTCTCTTCGGCAGCTTTGGCAGCTATTTCTACTGCATGACCGGCTCTTTCCGTATACACTACTTCCCAAGAGTATCTCGCCTTGTCTATTTTTTCGTCCAGCAAGTTAAGAATCAATTCTTTACTTTGTGTTCCCGAAATAGGATTGACGACGAATTTTATTTTTTTCATTCTTTCGTTCATGCTATTCTTGTCGATTGTAGACGACAAAAGTAATATAAATATCTTAAATTTTAATCTATTAGAGGTTTCTAATCATACGAGAGCAACTTTTTTCTCTTAAAAAGAACAGATAAAAGCAAATTTTGTTATCTTTGCCCCCTGTTTTTAAACACTTGTTAAGATAAAAGGATGTAAGATCGTCAGCGAACGATCTGAGTATGAGTATAATAAATTATAATTCATGGGATTATTACAAGAGAAGTTAGCTAAGTACGACCTGCCACAAAAGTTTATGGCACAGGGCGTTTACCCATATTTCCGTGAGATAGAAGGAAAGCAGGGTACAGAGGTAGAAATGGGCGGACACGAAGTGTTGATGTTCGGTTCCAATGCATACACTGGCCTTACGGGAGATGAAAGAGTGATTGAAGCAGGTATCAAAGCCATGCATAAATATGGTTCCGGTTGCGCAGGCTCGCGCTTCTTGAATGGTACGCTTGACCTGCACGTTCAGTTGGAGAAAGAACTGGCTGCCTTTGTAGGCAAAGATGAAGCGCTCTGCTTCTCAACCGGTTTTACGGTGAATTCCGGAGTTATCCCTGCTTTGACAGACCGCAATGATTATATCATTTGCGATGACCGCGACCACGCATCTATCGTAGATGGCCGTCGTCTCTCCTTCTCTCAACAATTAAAATATAAGCATAACGATATGGCGGATCTGGAAAAGCAACTTCAAAAGTGCAACCCGGATTCAGTGAAGCTCATCATAGTAGACGGTGTGTTCTCTATGGAAGGCGACCTGGCAAACTTGCCCGAAATCGTACGCTTGAAACATAAATACAACGCTACTATCATGGTAGACGAAGCTCATGGCTTGGGTGTATTTGGAAAACAAGGACGTGGTGTTTGCGACCATTTCGGTCTGACTCACGAAGTTGACTTGATTATGGGTACTTTCAGCAAATCATTGGCTTCTATCGGTGGATTCATTGCTGCTGATTCTTCTATCATCAACTGGTTACGCCACAACGCACGTACTTATATATTTAGTGCGTCCAACACTCCGGCTGCTACTGCATCTGCTCTTGAAGCTCTCCACATCATCCAGGATGAACCGGAAAGACTTGAAGCGCTGTGGGAAGCTACCAACTATGCATTGAAGCGTTTCCGTGAAGCAGGATTTGAAATCGGTGCAACAGAATCACCTATCATTCCTCTTTATGTACGTGACACGGAAAAAACATTCATGGTCACTAAATTGGCTTTCGACGAGGGGGTATTTATCAATCCGGTTATTCCTCCGGCATGTGCACCGCAAGACACTTTGGTACGTGTGGCATTGATGGCTACTCATACAAAAGATCAAATTGACCGTGCTGTAGAAAAGCTAGTTAAGGCATTTAAAGCATTGGATCTTTTATAATCTACGAGAAATATATCACTCTTATCGGGTGAATAAAAGAAAAGTCTGACACAAATCAATGTGCCGGACTTTTATTTTATCTTATTCACCCTTAAGTACTTCCGCCGGATTTTGCTGGGCGGCTTTCCATACACGCCAGATGATGCTTAGGAAAATGACAAATCCCATTCCTATGAATATGACTGCATAGAGCCACCATTCTATCGGTGTTTGCTTTATATAATTTTCTAGCCAATGTTTCATCATGACATATCCCAACGGAAAAGCAAAGAACGATGAAAACACAAGTAAAAGTAAATATTCTCTAAAGAATAGATTCAGGATTATTCCTATATTGGCTCCATTTACCTTGCGTATAGCTATTTCTTTACGCCGTTGCTGGCAGGATAAAGTCACCAATGAAAATATGCCGAATACGGCAATCGCTATACATATAAAAGAAACTATGCTCAACAATTGACACAAAGTTCTCTCTGATTTCATATAAGTGTCATAAACCTCTTCCATATTAGACAACATCAATTCTGCATTTGGATTAACTTTATTCACTTCCGCTTTTATCTTTTCAGAAACAACGTTCCAAGTCCCTTCTTTCACTTTGAATATAATACCTCCTCTGCCTGTATTATCCGGCAAAAAAAACATAGCAGGGGCTACCGGGTGTATTGGGGCATTATATGAAATATTTTTAATAACCCCTTTCACTATATAATGCCTTCCTAATTTATCAATTTTCTTTCCAACCGGTTGTGTCCATCCGAAAGCTTTCACAGCAGCTTCATTTATAACAACCATATTTTTTCCATCCTTTTCATCCAGCATGCTTCCCTCCAGCACCTCAACTCCAAAGAAATCGGCATATTCTTGATTGATCGTCTCATCTTCTAGATCTATATATTGCTCACTATCAGTTGTCTTTCCTTCCCACTCCTTTATCCTGAATGTTGAAAAATACATTTTGGGAATAGGTGTCTGAAAGCCACTCAAATACTTTGTAACATCGGGCATCTGTTCTAATATTTCTTTAAAAGGAACATTTTCAGAGCAATAAACAACAGCTCCCACATTATGCCGTTCTATTCCAAGTTCTTTGGTATTCAACAAGAAGTTAAGTTGCTTCATCATCACCAAAGTACAAAAAACAAAGGCTATACCAATAAACAACTGAAATAAAATGCTACTCTTATAAAACCAACCGGAGAGATGAAGATTAGATTTTTTGTTTATATTACTAAGTAGAGTTCGCTTGCTAATGTATCGTATAAGCAGAGATGCAAAACCAACTGTCACGGCAATCAATGATAGTATATAAACAAATACTTCGATATAAAAAAATGAAGCACCCTCATAGATTTGTGACAAACGTTTAAAAGTCGGCAGGATGAGTTCTATCAATACCAACCCTATTCCTGAAGATAAAATTAGTAACAAGACAAGTTCTGTAAGAAGTAAAGTGAGTAACCCACCATTTGATGAACCATTGACTTTCCTCAACGCTAACTCACGTTTACGCATCCGGATACGAGTTATCAACATTGTTAAATAATTACATATTCCACAAATTATAACCAAACCGCTAATACATGCAAAAAGACGAATATGATTCAACTTCACATTCACATCTTCCCTCGGATGACTACTCCGCAATGTGGATAATGGAGCAATAAGCGTAGAATTTGGATATTTATGACCATCTTGTTGTACTTCATATTCTGACAACCTCTGTTTCAATGCTTCTATATCACAGTTGGGATAAATACGAAAAAGCGTTTGGCATCGTTGGTTCCCCCAATTGGGGTTTGTATCATGAAATGGCAATAATATATCAAATGAAAACAAAGAGTGTCCTTCCCATGACTTTACAACTGCAACGATTATTTTTTCTTCGTTACTTTCCTCTAAAATCAAGTGTTTACCTATCGGAGATTCTTTCCCAAATATTCGCTTTGCCGTATTTTCTGTTATAGCAATTTCATCCTTTTTTAGCTGTAGATGGTTATCTCCATCCAATACTTTAATATTAAACATTGAAATGAAATTTGAATCTACCTCTATACGTCGTACCACAAACTCAACATCCTCATTCTTAATCTTTTTTTCATTCCAGTCATAAAATATACGACATACTTTCTCTATCTCCGGACAATTCTTTGCCAAATAATCAGCTAGAAAACTAGATGAATTATAGGTAAATCCGTCTCCATAAAGACGAAAGCTACTGCCTGCCAGATAAATGCGATCGGCTCCCTCATGAAAATTATCATACGTCATTTCATAACGTATCCATAATACCGACAGCGCAAAACAGGTAAAGCCGACTGCTAATCCGATAATACTAACAAGACTTTGTGTTTTATACTTTATCAGATTACGAAAGGCTACTTTCAGATAATGTTTTATCATGATATACTTTTTATTGATAGCTTGTGCTTACATACTAACTTCGGTCACCACCTGTCCATCAAACAGGTTTATGATACGGTCGGCATAACCGGCATCGTGTTGTGAGTGGGTCACCATGACAATGGTGGTTCCCTCTTTATTCAGTTCGCTCAATAGCCCCATCACTTCTTTACCGTTTTTGGAGTCCAGGTTACCGGTTGGCTCATCGGCCAAAATCAGTTTAGGGTTGGCCACGACGGCACGGGCAATGGCAACACGTTGCTGCTGACCACCGGAAAGTTGTTGCGGAAAGTGTTTACTACGATGAGTAATGGCCATTCTCTCCATAGCTGACTCTACCCTCTTTTTCCGTTCGGCAGCGGAAATACCCATATAAAGCAAAGGAAGTTCGATATTTTCGTATACGTTCAACTCGTCTATCAGGTTAAAGCTCTGAAATACGAAGCCTATCACGCCTTTGCGAAGACTGGTACGTTGCGACTCGGTATACCGGGAGACTTCCGTTCCGTTCAGATAATACTCTCCTCCTGTCGGGTTATCAAGTAGCCCCAAAATGTTGAGCAATGTTGACTTGCCACAGCCGGAGGGACCCATGATGGCTACAAATTCACCTTGTTTCACTTCGATACTGACGTTATTCAACGCCCAAGTTTCTACTTCTTCCGTTTTGAAAATCTTCTGTAAGTCAATGGTCTTAATCATAACTGTATTGTTTTTAGAATTATTAATTTTATTCGTTTTTGATTACTTCTGCGGGATTGAGACGTGCAATCCGCAGTATTTTAAAGATAATGGTAATTACTGTCAATAAGGTTACTCCCCAAAATATGCTTCCCCAATATAATATTCCATCATTAAAAAATACGGTGTACATTTGTTTCCACAGTTGCAATACCACGTAAATGAGCGGAAAGGTGATGGCGGCAGTCACCATCAGCAAAATCAGGTACAAACGTGCAAACAGCCAGATGATGGAACGTATTCCGGCTCCGTTCACTTTGCGAATGGCAACCTCTTTCTGGCGGCGTTCTGTATCGAGCGTAATGCTGGAATACACTCCCAACAGGGTAATGATGATGCTTACAATTGCAAAAAACGAGATGATATCTTTCAGAATATATTCCACTGCCTGCACTTCGTACAAATCATCCTGAAATGTACGTACTTGGGAAGAAATATTCTCCGGCAGCACTTCACGACGGATGGTTTCCATCCATTTCATGACTTCTTTTTGCTGTTCAGGGTAACATTTCACATAGCAGTGACCTATGTATTCAGAAGAATCATAAAGTGTGAAAGCATATCCGCCATTATGGTTATGTACATCTGTTTGAAAGGGGGCACATACTCCACAAACGGTGAAATCACTGGTCTGGTCGTAAAAGTTCATTCCGATGATATCTTTCTTTTGTCTTTTCTGCCAGACTTCATCCATTACGAGATCCTTTTTTGTCCGGATCGTCCTGCCCTCCGTTATCGGAATATTCATAAAGGTGAAGAAATTCAATGGTACACACATTACATTAATATCAATCCAAGAGTTATCATTTCCTTTCTCCGTCATTAACAAGTTTCCGGATATTCCATGAGTATAAGATATATCAGATAACAAAATATCTTTCACACCGGCATGCTGCCTGAAACGTTCCACCATTTCCTGTTTTTCTTGATTCTCCAGAAATGGATAGTCCAGCGGAATACTAAGAATCGCTTCTTTATCTTCCTGACTTAACGTATGAAATAAGGTTTCAGTCACCTTTCCTGATTGCAAAAACAGGCTGACAGTCAGCGTTACGAATATCCAGCAAATAAAGAACTGGACGCCGAGCATAAAGTTACGTCCCCACTGTTTCCCGCGACGTTTTTGACCTCCATAGATACCTGTCTGTATGGAAGACCTGCGAATACGGACGGATACCAGCAGACAGACTGCCATGCAAAGCAATGCAAGAAAAACAATGTATTGCAGAATATGCTTTAATAGTGTTTCAGGAGGGAAAGTCATTGTGAGGCCTGGCAAAGAGAAATCCATTCTATCTCCAATTAGTTCGATACCCCATATCACCAAAAATGAGGATGCAAATACAATCATCAGTGACTGTGTTAATAACAGGCAGAACAGCCGTTTCCAATCAGAACCAAGCATTTTCATTATGGCGTATTCCTTAGTGCGATTCAGGAAAGAGCCGATGAGAAAATGAAAGAAATTAATCAATCCAACCAACAATATCAATATGCCGACAATTCCGGTGACCCATCCCAGAATATAAATACCTTTCTCCTGCGACCGGTCTCCTATATAACGGGCAACAACGGTATAAGTCTCGTTATATAGGCTATAAGTATAGTCGCGCTTGGAAAATTGTTTTTCCAAACCAGTAATGCCAACCTGCGGAGATAACAAAACGTATGTCCGGGCTCCCGTTATATCGCGACGTTTCGGACTCTGAAAAAGTCCCTCACTGTCGTTGATAACCAATGCATCGGTATGACACATAAAATTAAAATCATTGTTCAGTGGAAGATCTTCCATCACTGCTTGGATTGTGTACACAATACCTCCTGTCTTTGGTGTACTGTCCGGAGAAGTATAAAGCCGTCTTGTAAGAGTCAGGTGTTTGCCAATGGCAGTCTCCACCTGACCAAATATCTTTATGGCAGTGGACCGGCTTATAATAACCGCGTTGGGCATCCGGCTTGCTGTCCGCCAGTTACCAACTACCATTTGCGGAGTAAAGACTTTATTGTATAGGGTATCGACTTCTATAATTTCAAGATCGTATGGCAATGATTTATCCGGAGACAGTTCAACCTGAAAAGAGCGTTCACGGGGATATGCCATACAAGAGATCGCTTCCACTTCACCCATAGCCCAAGTACGGAGTTCTTCGGATAATGCTACTTGTGTGCCGGAAAAATAGTCACCAGTCTGTTCATTATAGAGATTTAACTCGGCTATGCGGGAATAATTGTCAAAGCAATGATTGGTAGATTCTACAAAACGACTGCAATACATACATATACTAAAACACAGTAGTCCTACTGCCAATCCGATGGTGGAAATTATATTCTGTGCCTTGTACTTCCACAAGTTTCTAAATGCTACTTTGAAATAGTGTTTTATCATAATATCTTAGATTCATTCAGTTTTTATAATTTTAGCAGGATCAATATGCGCAATCTTGTTTATTTGCCAGAATAGAGTCCCTAAAGAAATACCACCAACCAATAACAAAGCTATCAAAAAGATTCCTATACCTATAGGAGCTTTCACTACAAAATCCTTTGTGTATTCATATATCAGATACCAGGATAATGGAAGAGCTACTGCAAAAGCCCCACCTAATATGACAAGATACTTGCGTCCTAGTAAAAGATATAAATCTTTCAGTGATGCTCCATTCACTTTGCGAATTGCAACCTCATGGGAACGCTGCCTAATGTCAAATAATGAAATACCAAACAAGCCAAGACAAACTATTACAATAGCTATACAAGCGAAAAGAGCATAAACAGAAGCTATCTGGCGATCATTTTTATAAAGTTCAGCCACATCGTCCTTCAACAAAGAATATTTAAAATCCTCTGTACCATACACTTTCTTTTGAATGCTTTTCAAATAGTCAATAACTGCCTGTTCTTTGCCGGAGTGGCAATATATCTGATATAAATCACCGTCTAATTGACTACCAACCATAAAGACCATCGGATGGACACCTGTACTAATATGTCCGTCATAATAATCGTCTATTACAGCAACAATAGGTTGAGCCGGAAAATCCGGGACGTTTCTTTTCATCATTTCATCAACCAGCATAGCTCCCTCACATTGCGTATATCCTAAGGCTTTCAATGCCGCACGATTTACAACGGCCACTCTATTTCTTGAGTCTTCATCCATTTCCGGCAGACTTCCATCCACAAACGCAAGATTGAAAACTTTAAAGAAATCAGGAGTAACATAAGATTGCAACAACGCAACTGTTTCTCCTTTTACACTTTGAAAGTTTGTAGAATAATAGTCTCCCAAAATAGATGAATGTCCCGTCGTCCAATACTGAATATCCGGACAACTCTTCATGAGTTGGTCTATTTCAGTAATCCTCTCTTGCCGTTGTTTGATAGTCTCCATAGTGTAAACTGCGAAATCTCGTGATTCATATATCAAGTTTGCTTGAATTACAGACTCTACACGAAAACCAGGATCGGTATGTAACATAAAATTCAGTTGCTTGCTGAAATAGATTGATAATACCACTAACAGGAAAGTAATCATATATTGCAGAAAAAGAAAGATCATACGTGAACGAACCGAATGGTTATCTGTACCTACCTTCCGGATTGAAACAGCCAACAAAGAACGTTGGCACTGCACAAACGCATAAATAGATACTAACAGAGGCAAAAACAACAAAATAGAGAATGATAATATCCCATCAAATGCAGTATACATCAGCTGACTGCCAAACATAGATGATACAGGAATATTTGTCACCTCTACAATGAGCCAGGCTACTATCATGGAAGCAGCGATCAATAAAAAGTTTTCTATGAATATTTGCTTAAACAACGCTTTTCTATCAGCTCCAAAAACTTTCCGCAAGCTATACACCTTACCTCGTTTCACCATCAATACCAGATAAAGATTGATGAAATTCATCACACCTGCAAGTAATATCAACAGGCAAATTCCTCCTAAAATAAATAGTTGGGAACGGTTTCCGCTAACTAGCATATCTGGTCCGGATCGACCAATTAAAGCCCGATCCCAATACATATCACTTATAGGAACTAGAGAGAAAGTGTATTTCCGACTATCCCCGCTACGAGCATCCTGATTGATAAACCGGGGATAACTCCCGGCCTTATTGGCTTTCATTACTTCCGTTTCTGAAGTGAAACGGATAAAATCCAAAGGCATACGCTCCCATAATGATGATAGTTTTGAAGAGAGGACCAAGTCAAAATTAAACATCCGCTTATTAATTGGTTCCTCTAATATGCCTGTCACCCTAATCTCCTTTCCATTCGAATAAGTGAGAATCTTGCCAATAGGATTTTCTTTGCCGAAAAGTTTTTTAGCAAAACCCTCCATTAACAAAACTGACGCCGGATCTTCCAAGGACACTGAACCTTGTAACACACGGTAAGGGAAAAGTTCAAAATAAGCACTATCTGCTGCCATAGCTTGAACAGGAATACGATTTGACTGATAGGTCAAATAATCATTTTCGAGCAACACGATGCGTGAACGCGTCACTATGCCACTATTATCAATGTAAACACTATCCCGGCTCCCTATTTCAGCCACACTTAATACCCGATTTCCTTCAAACGTTGTCTGTACACCATACACTTGATTACGATCAATGCAATGTGTGTCTACTGTAAGCTCACGATGAATATAACGAAGCAAAATAATGCAACAAGCTAAACTAAAGGCTAACCCGAGCAAATTAATAATAGTATATGATTTTGTACGCAACAAAAAGCGTATCGCATAGTACAATGTTTTCATGTTTTATCTATTTGTTATTTTTCATTCATTTCAAGATCAATTCTTCCGCATCGCCAAAGGTATCATATCCGGTGGTAATAACCCAATCTCCCGGCTGTAAACCTTCTACTATTTCATATTGTTGCGGATTCTGTCGACCAATATTCAATGGCACGCGAACTGCTTTTGTCTTTGATGCATTTACTTTATAAATCCATTGTCCGCCTGTAAACTGATAGAAGTTGCCTCGCGGAATAATGAGCGCTTGCTCCGGCTGTCCCAATTCAATCTGTACCCGGAAGCTCTTGCCGACTCTTACATTATCGGGCATATCTCCGGTAAAAATAAGATCAATATCAAACATACGATCTTTCACTTCGGGAACCACTTTTGTTATTTTCAGCGGATATTTGTTTCCTTGATAGTTCACGGTAGCCGGTAGTCCGGTGGTGATCCGGTCGATATAATATTCGCTAAGTGAAGTATGGATTTTGTATTGATCGAGCACTTTTATTTCAGCAATGCTTTCACCGGAGGAAACCTGCTGCCCCGGAGTGACCTTTACGAAACTAAGCTGACCTTTCAGTGGAGCTGTGACCACCAAGCTATTCAGTCGTTCGCGAGTACGTTCGTACTTTTTCCGTTCCCGCTCCCGGTCGTTACGAATCAATTCCTTACGTATCATCGTGACAGCAGAATCATGTCGCAAGCTCTCTTGTTGCAGGGCTGCGTTTTTCTGTTTGTAACAATATTCATCTTCAGCTACCTGCAACTGCGCCTTACTCTTCACTCCCATCTGAAATTCTTCGCGGTCGAGAGCGATGCTTTTTTTCAGGCGTTCCAATTCGTAGCTATTTGTCAGGGCTTGCTGTTTCAAGTTCAGACTTTTTTGTTCCATTTCAATCTCCTGCTCCTGATAGGTAATCATTTGCTTTTCCCATTCGTCACGCTGGTCTTCAATATTGCGGAGCAAATCGGGATTGGAAAGAATAAGAATGGTGTCTCCCTGCTGAAGCAAACTTCCCTCTTCACCGACAATCCTTTCCACGCTTCCAGTTTCACGAGTATTGATCTTGATGGTCAGTATAGGCTGAATGAGCCCTTCCACATCTACATATTCCATGAAATCAGACTCTTTCACTTCTGCAATCTGTATATTTTCGGCATCTATCCGTAGTTTTCTGGGACCTAAAGACAAAGTAATCACATAAATCAAAAAGGCGGCAAATAAAAGCCCTCCTATCAGATAGTATCTGTAACGAATGTACCACGGTTTCTTTTCTAATTTTATATCCATGAGATTATCTGGTGTTTTACAAGTTTCTATTAATTAGGGTTCCATCACTATTCTTTACTGACTTTTCGTTGTTCTCTATTCAATCAGAAGATGGTAGTCTTCTGTCAGTATCGTATTTCGCTCAAAATCATATAGTGTCATGCTACGGAGTGTATAATATAAACTCCAATAATTATATAAAGCCGAAATATAGTTACGGCGGGCACTATCTTTCTCTGAAATGGAAGCATTCAAGTCAAGAATGGTAGATTTACCTAATAGATAGAGTTTGCGGGCCACTTCACTTCTTCGTTGGGCTGTCTCATCCGTGCGGGCAGCGATCCGGACACGTTGCGTTTGCAGATTGAATTGTTTGACGAGTTTACGAACGTTCAGTTCAAAGTCCGTCCGGCTCTGTTCGACTTGTGTGTAAACCAGATCACGATTGGAACGGGCTACTCGCACCTGTCCTTTTCCACGTCCCCAGTCTAGGATAGGAAGAGAAATGCCGATACTTACGTATTGCTGGTCCAACAAATTTCGATAAGCGTCGGGCAGTTTGTCAGCAGTCTGCGTCAATCCGAAACGGAGATAGATATCTGCTTTCAGGCCGGCATTGGCGCGGGCTTTCGCCACAGCACTCTCACTTTCCAGTTTCCGCCTTTCCATCGTCTGTATATCCGGACTGTTTTCGTAAGCCAGTGCCAGTGCTTCATTCAGGTTCACACTGAAATCCGGAATTTGAGGACTGACAAGGACACGTAATTCCCGATCTTCGTGAATACCAAGATAGGAACGGAGTTCCTGCATACAATTATCCATTTCAATAAGGGCATTCATGCGGTTTGTCTCTTCCGTCAAACGGTTAAGTTCCAGTTGCAGCATTTCATTTTCTGTGATGGTACCTATGTTATAGCGGCCTTGCGCATAACGGTAAAGTGTATCGGCATTGGCGTAATTAAAGGAAGCAATATCGTAATCGCTCTGGGCGGTGGCCAAGGCAAAGAATTTATTAATCGCATTGGCTGATACGAGTTCAAGCGTCTCTACGTAGCTTTTCTTTGCCTCCTGATAGCGCACGGGCTCTATCCGTCTATCCCATTTCAAACTATTGTAGCCAAAAAGAGACTGGCGATAACCGATCATTATGGGGGAAGTCTGCCATGAGTATTTATGTTCGCTGAACAGATCCATGCGTTGAGCGGAGGTTTCGAGAAAGAAAGAGCCACCGGTCCAGGATAAGTTCTGTGAAAGATTCAGGGTTAAATCTGTATTCAATAGATTTTGTTCGACAAACTTTACCGAACCGTCTCCCATCGTTATCTTGTTAATGGCACGGTTCAGATTCGGATCGGATGTCAGGCTTAAAGACGGCAGATAATTGGCACGATAATATTTATAGTTCCAATACGCAGAACGGAAACTGTGGCGTGCCGTCTGTGCATCGGGAGATTCCATACGGGCAATCTCTATGACTTGCTTCAATGACAGCTCTGTGGTTTGATCTTGAGCAGTCAATAGTTCTGTCAACAATAGTCCGAGAGATATGAAGATTAATTTCAGATTCATTCGTTGGTTATATTTGTTATTTATCATTCAAAAGATGTGCCATTCAGATAAACAGTTATCATTCAATAATATAGTAATATTCCTTTCATTCATTCAGTGTGCATATACGCACAAAATTAGTGCGCAATCGCACACACAACACATGAGATTTATCCATATCTTTGCTCCCGGAGTTTAAATGGATAGAAGATATGGAAGAAGTCAACAAATTAGGAAAGATACTCATAGTAGATGATAACGAGGACGTGCTCTTTGCCCTCAACCTCCTACTGGAACCGTATACGGAGAAAATAAAGGTGGCTACTACCCCCGATCGGATCGAGCATTTCATGACCACCTTTCATCCCGATCTTATCTTATTGGACATGAATTTCAGCCGGGATGCCATCAGCGGACAAGAGGGATTTGAAAGTCTGAAGCAGATATTGCAGCTTGACCCACAAGCTATTGTTATTTTTATGACTGCCTATGCGGATACGGACAAGGCCGTCCGGGCCATCAAAGCCGGTGCTACCGATTTTATTCCCAAGCCTTGGGAAAAGGATAAATTGCTGGCTACGCTTACTTCGGGTATGCGACTGCGTCAGTCACAGCAGGAAGTCAACATGCTGAAAGAGCAAGTAGAAATTCTTAGCGGGCAAAATGCTTCGGAAAATGATATTATTGGAGAGTCACCGGCCATGCAGGAAGTGTTTGCCACGATAAATAAACTAAGTAATACGGATGCCAATATACTGATTCTCGGAGAAAACGGTACGGGAAAGGATGTGATTGCCCGACTATTATATCGTTGTTCTCCACGATACGGCAAACCTTTTGTCACGATTGACCTGGGAAGTATACCCGAACAATTGTTTGAGAGTGAACTGTTCGGTTTCGAAAAAGGCGCTTTCACCGATGCCAAGAAATCAAAAGCGGGACGAATGGAAGTGGCGACCAACGGGACTTTGTTTTTGGATGAAATTGGCAATCTTTCACTTCCTATGCAGTCTAAATTACTGACTGCTATCGAAAAAAGGCAAATCAGTCGTTTGGGAAGTACGCAAACCATTCCCATCGACGTCCGTTTAATATGTGCCACCAATGCTGATATCCGTCAGATGGTGGAAGACGGGAATTTCCGTCAGGACTTATTATATCGTATCAACACGATTGAAATACATATACCTCCACTCCGTGAACGCGGCAATGACATCATCCTGCTTGCCGAACACTTTCTGAACCATTATGCCCGCAAATATAAAAAAGAAATGCACGGACTGACACGGGAAGCCAAAAACAAACTGCTGAAATATGCATGGCCTGGAAATGTGAGAGAACTTCAACATACGATAGAACGTGCTGTAATCTTGGGAGACGGCTCCATGCTAAAACCTGAAAACTTCCTTTTTCATGCGACACCTAAACAGAAAAAGGACGAAGAAATGGTACTGAATCTCGAACAACTGGAACGGCAGGCCATTGAGAAAGCGCTCCGGATCAGCGACGGAAACATCTCCCGTGCTGCCGAATATTTAGGGATTACCCGTTTTGCATTGTATCGCAAACTTGAAAAATTAGGCTTATGAAACGATTTGAGTTCAAAGTAGCATTGCACATCTTAATTATTTTTCTGCTTTCTATCGGCAGTTGTCTGCTGTATCAAAGACAGTTATGGTTCAGCACTACCGTCTGTATTCTCTTTTTGATAGGTGCCGGTATGCATCTCTACCGAATACAGTTCAAGCAAATCACCTTGTTACGACGATTGACGGATGGACTTCGCTACAACGATATGACGCAGAATCTTCATCCGCCTTTCAAAAATAAGATGATGGATGAGTGGGCACAGGAGCTTTCTAATGCATTGAAGGACTTTCGGGGAAAGTTATTGGCAGAGGAAGTCAAGCATCAGTATTACGAGAGTTTATTAAATAAAGTAGATACTGTCGTACTCGTAACCGATGCTTCCGGGCACATTGAATGGATGAATCAGGCTGCAGTGGCCCATCTGGGGCAAATATCACAACTACCGGACGTACTTCAGGAGGCTTCTATCAGCAATGATATGTCCATGATCCGCATCGAGCAGAATGGTATCGTTCTGGAAATGGCTATTTCCTGCACCACATTTGCTACACAGGGGAAGAAACAGCGGTTAATCAGTCTGAAGAATATTCATTCTGTACTGGAACGTAATGAAATGGAGGCCTGGCAAAAGCTGATTCGTGTATTAACACACGAAATCATGAACTCCATCACTCCTATTATTTCTCTTTCGGAAACGTTAAGTGAAAGGGGAATCCCCGAATCACTCGGAGAAAAGGAGTATTCTGCTATGTTGCAAGCTATGCAGACTATTCACAGAAGAAGTAAGGGATTACTAGGATTTGTGGAGAATTACCGGCGACTGACACGAATTCCGATACCTGTCCGTACTAAAGTATCTGTTGCAGAATTGTTTATGGACTTAAAGAAATTATTCCCGGAAGAGTATATTCATTTCGAAATGCCTGCATCTGATTTATTTTTATATGTAGACCGGGCACAGATAGAGCAAGTGCTTATCAACTTGTTAAAAAACGCCCGCGAAACATGCGAGCGAAAAATAGATAAAGAGATACAGATAAAGTTTTTCTCTAAAGACAACCCGACATTAACAATATCTGATAATGGCGAGGGAATTCTAACAGATGTTTTGGACAAGATTTTCGTTCCTTTCTTCACCACCAAAACATCCGGTTCGGGCATCGGATTGAGCCTGTGCAAACAGATCATGACTTTGCATGACGGAAGTATTAACGTAAAATCAGAAATAGGGAAAGGAAGCTGTTTTATTCTTACTTTCCCTAAATGAGAACCACCGAAAGCCTCCCGAATCCTTTAATACGATG
The DNA here is from genome assembly GCF_019129155.2 of Bacteroides sp. MSK.18.37. NCBI lineage: Bacteria > Pseudomonadati > Bacteroidota > Bacteroidia > Bacteroidales > Bacteroidaceae > Bacteroides > Bacteroides sp. MSK.18.37. The sequence goes on from NZ_JAHOIB020000001.1 coordinate 6,198,801, forward strand.
ATTAGTCTGGGTAGTAGAGGAATTACTTATCCTCTACTACCCAGACTATTTGTATCGGGATTTAACTCCTTAACCGCCTCTTTGACCGCTTTATTAGTTGGCTTGCGATATGCTTCCGCTTGTTGAACGGGGACAATCTCATTCACCATTCTTTCATATCCTTTTTGCTCTAACAAGTGCACTTCTTTTTCACCTGTTTCTTTTTGTTTTCTTGTTTTCATAAGGCTTTTCATTTTAAAATTCTTATTTATAAAACAGCAAACATCGAAAGATAGTTCATACTCACAGATAATTTATGTACGGGGCAACCACCCCCAATATACCATTATGAGCTTGTTCACTCCGGTACAGTTATGAACAATTTAATATTCTTTCTCTATAATAGGCACAATTCTTCCATCCCCTTCACTCTTCCTCTGTATCACCGATTAACAGGGAGTTTGCAGGTGAAGAGCCGTTCTTTCACCTTCTTTTCATCGTGAACAAAATCAAATAGCCGCTTACCCTGATTACATCATTGAGCAAGATTAGTCAAGCTATTTCGTTATTAGTTTCAACCCCATTTGAAACTAAAAGTTTCACGCCTTGAAACAAAGTGTTTCTCCTAATGAAACAAAGTGTTTCACACCGAGAAACGAAGTGTTTCAAGGATTGAAACTATTTTTGAAACCTAATCGCTTACAGGTGAAGAGGTGGTGAAGTTGTTGCCCTTCACCCGCAAACTCCCTATTCATCGAAGAGACAGAGAAAAGGTGAAAGAGGAGATGAAAAGATGAATTACGATGTCCGATGATACTTCTAATCTCTGACAAGAAAAAAAAGTGCGGTCGCAAAGTGATGAGATTCAAGGTATTGAGAAATAATAGGTAAAAAACATTCGTTTAGCTATTGTTAATTAAAAAATACTCCCTATCTTTGCACCGCTTTTGAAAAGAACAACCCTTCAAAAAAGTAGCGGGGTGTAGCGCAGTCCGGTTAGCGCACCTGCTTTGGGAGCAGGGGGTCGTGGGTTCGAATCCCGCTACCCCGACTACAAAAAAGAGGGTTATTAAGTTAAAAGTTTTTCGGGGTGTAGCGCAGTCCGGTTAGCGCACCTGCTTTGGGAGCAGGGGGTCGTGGGTTCGAATCCCGCTACCCCGACGAAGAAAATCAAGTCAAGATTCACAAAATAAAGCCAGTACAATTAGTATTGGCTTTTTTATTATATATAGGATAAGTGTAATTATCCCCGTTTGGGGGCAAATAAAAAGGGCAATTCTTTGAACTATCTTTGAACAGGTTTCTAGCATTATCCTCATTTTCTTATTTAATTTAGAGTAAAAATCTATTTTGTTAACTTTACTACCCTTTTATTTTGGCGTTATCAATGTTTTGCGTTAACTTTATAGCGGAAATACAAACATTGTTTATAGAGAAAACGATAACAAACAAAATACTTAAACACATGAAGAAAACTCTGCTGATGCTCGTTGTTATTTTCATTTCACTATATTCGCATTCACAAAGTCCCTTTCTGAATTTTAGAATTCCAGAAGAATCAAATAAGCGTATCATTGGATATTCTTCAAGTAATAAAATAAATGTTTTTTTGAATATAAAATATCAATCTTGTAATACTCTAATACAGTATTACAAACAGGATTCTAATAAATTGATTGTGTAACAAAAATAACGATATGATGAAAAAGTTTTTTTATTTGAGTGCGATACTAGCCATAGTTTTGGTTTCATGTAATTCAGAAAAGGAGTATATAGCAAAACTCTCTAATACCGCTTCTATGATTGAGAAAGAAGCTGATTTAAGTGAAGCAATAACTCTTCATTATTGTGATACTTGGAGAAAAGTAATTTACGATCATGAATACAATGGAGAATATTGCACTGATTTCAATGAAGCCTTAGCGAAGCATCAGGAGTTTATTATCACAACAGATACCTATAAGAGACTAAAACAAAAGAGAGATTCAATCGAGGCTATAATGCCACAACTAAATGATTATCCTTCCAGTTGTAAAGATGCTTATAATGAGTTAGTATCAATATATGCAGATACAGATGAATTATTCAGATTCGCAGATGAGCCTAGGGGCTCTTTATCTACATACTCAACAAAAACAACAGACCTTTATCAAAAGATAGAAAAGTCACTGAAAGAATTTAAAATAAAGCATATACAAAACAAATAATTTAAAAGAGTAGTATAGTTATTGTAGCAGCTTATTGAATTTAAGACTATCAAAAGACAAAATAATAATTTCACTTCAAGAGCAACTTCAGAAAGTACTGCTAGAAAATAGTGTTCAAAAGCTAGAAATTACTCTTTTGAATTATGAGTTAGAAAGGAATAGAACGAAGATCTCAAAATAGCGTTTTTGAACTAGCTTTGAAATAGTGACGGTATATGACAGCGATACCGTCACTATCGCAAGCATATACCGTCACTATCTTTACCGGATAGCGTCACCCTTTTACATGTTCAAATAATAATCCCGGGTTAGCGTCATATATTCCTCACTATATTGATGACGAGCCAGTTCTGTCAATAGTTCTTCTACAATGCACTCTTGATTGGAAAAAGAAAAAGTAATCAAAACACGTTTCGGAATACCGCCGGGTTTAGTGATTACATTCAGTTGACGGACTGCATATAATTTCTTTATAGAAGCTATCTTTTTTACCCGTTCAGCTACATCTGCCGGAATCACCACTGTAAAAAATCCGTTTTCTGTCAATAATCCGCTTACTCCTTCCAACAAATCTTCATAGCTCAAAGAATTATTGTGACGCGCCGCGGTTCTCTGACGATCCGGACATTCCAGCGAATCGACAAAATAAGGAGGATTAGAAACAATTACGTCGAATTTATCCGAAGACCTGTATTTCCTAAAATCAGCCTGCACCACCTCTACCCGCTCCTTCCAGGGCGAACGAATAACATTTTCCCTGGCTTGCCCGACAGCCGCTTCATCTATTTCCAACGCTACAATATTTGCATCCGGCAAACTGCGTTGCGCCAACATTAAAGCTACCAACCCTGTTCCCGTCCCAATGTCCAAAATCCGGTGCGCACTTTCAACGGAAGTCCAAGCTCCCAGAAGCACCCCATCCGTACCGACTTTCATGGCACATTTATCATGCCATACCGTAAATTGCTTAAATTGAAAATAAGGATTCGACATTTTATCCGTTTATCTTAAAGCCGTTTTATACTATTATTTTATTGCAAATCGCCAAAAATAAATAATAATTATGGAATACTCCCTTTACAAGCCGATATTTTGGCATTGTTTTTGTGTTTTTATTCTACGCAGTGCTTTATTATTAGAGAGAATCAATTAACTTTGCAAACGATTTATGCATATCAGTATGGCATAAACTAAATTAAAACGAAAAGATGAAAGAAAGATATTTATTGGAAGATGGAGGCGATAACAGCTTCTCGCTAATCACAGACTATGATGGGAACGATGAACAAGCATTTGATGTAAATGTGAAATCTGGTGAAATTCTTCCGGTACTCCCCTTACGTAATATGGTATTGTTTCCTGGAGTATTCCTGCCGATCACGGTAGGCCGTAAGTCTTCACTGAAACTCGTACGAGATGCTGACAAGAAACATAAAGATATTGCAGTAGTATGCCAGAGATCGGCACATACAGAAGATCCGAAACTGGAAGATTTACACAATATCGGTACCGTAGGACGAATTGTGCGGATATTGGAAATGCCCGATCAGACAACAACTGTCATTCTTCAGGGAATGAAACGTTTAAGTCTGACTAGCATCATCGAAACTCATCCGTACCTGAAAGGTGAAATAGAACTTTTGGAGGAAGATGTCCCTGGCAAAGATGATAAAGAGTTTCAAGCCCTGGTGGAAACTTGCAAGGACTTGACAATGAGATACATCAAATCATCAGATGTGATGCATCAGGATTCGTCGTTTGCTATTAAAAATATCAACAACTCAATGTTCCTGGTCAATTTCATCTGCTCAAACCTGCCGTTCAAGAAAGATGAGAAGATGGACTTGTTGAGCATCAACTCATTGCGTGAACGCACTTATCACTTACTGGAAATTCTGAACCGTGAAGTGCAGTTGGCAGAAATCAAGGCATCCATCCAAATGCGTGCCCGCGAAGATATCGACCAGCAACAACGCGAATACTTCCTGCAACAGCAGATCAAGACCATCCAGGATGAACTGGGTGGCGGCGGTCAGGAGCAGGAAATAGAGGAAATGCGCCAGAAGGCAGAAAGAATGCGCTGGAATTTAGAAGTCAGAGACACGTTCATGAAAGAACTTGCCAAACTGGAACGCACTCATCCGCAATCTCCGGATTACAGCGTACAGCTCAACTATCTGCAAACGATGCTCAATCTCCCATGGGGTACTTATACAACTGACAATCTGAACCTTAAAAACGCAGAAAAGACGTTGAACAAAGATCATTACGGACTGGAGAAAGTAAAAGAACGTATTTTAGAACATCTAGCCGTATTGAAGCTGAAAGGTGATATGAAATCACCGATTATCTGTTTGTATGGCCCTCCGGGAGTGGGTAAAACATCTCTTGGAAAATCCATCGCATCTGCGCTCAAACGGAAATATGTACGTATGTCTTTAGGCGGTGTGCATGACGAAGCAGAGATTCGCGGTCATCGTAAGACTTATATTGGCGCTATGCCGGGACGAATCATCAAGAGCTTGATAAAAGCCGGTGCTTCTAATCCTGTTTTCATCTTGGATGAAATAGACAAGGTCAGTGCTGACCGTCAGGGGGACCCTTCTTCTGCATTACTGGAAGTGCTCGACCCGGAACAGAATACATCTTTCCATGATAACTTCCTGGATGTAGACTATGACCTCTCCAAGGTATTGTTTATTGCAACAGCCAATAACCTGAATACAATCCCCGGCCCGTTGCTCGACCGTATGGAATTGATTGAGGTAAGCGGATATATCACAGAAGAAAAAGTAGAGATTGCCCGCAAGCATCTGCTCCCCAAAGAATTGGAAGCCAACGGACTTAAAAAGACAGATATTAAACTTCCCAAAGATACACTGGAAGCCATAATCGAGTCATATACCCGTGAAAGCGGTGTTCGTGAGCTGGAAAAGAAGATCGGTAAGATTCTTCGCAAATCAGCCCGTCAATATGCTACGGACGGTTATTTCGCCAAGACGGAAATCAAACCGACAGATTTGTATGATTTCCTTGGAGCACCGGAATATACACGCGACAAGTATCAGGGAAATGATTACGCAGGTGTAGTCACCGGATTGGCATGGACAGCTGTCGGAGGCGAAATCTTATTTGTAGAAACCAGTTTAAGCCGGGGCAAGGGCGGACGTCTTACATTGACCGGTAACCTGGGAGATGTGATGAAAGAATCTGCTATGCTGGCACTTGAATATATCAAGGCGCATGCTTCTGTCCTTAGTCTGAATGAAGAGATTTTTGATAACTGGAATATCCATATCCACGTTCCTGAAGGGGCTATTCCGAAAGATGGTCCGTCAGCAGGTATCACGATGGCCACTTCACTGGCTTCTGCCCTGACTCAAAGAAAAGTGAAAGCCAACATTGCCATGACGGGAGAAATCACTCTTCGCGGCAAAGTGCTTCCTGTGGGTGGCATCAAGGAGAAGATATTGGCAGCCAAACGTGCCGGAATCAAGGAAATCATCATGAGTGCCGAGAACAAAAAGAACATAGATGAAATTCAAGATATTTATTTGAAAGGACTGACTTTCCACTATGTAAACGATATAAAAGAGGTATTCGCTATTGCATTGACTAACGAGAAAGTAGCGGATCCTATTGATTTATCTGTTAAGAAACCCAGCCAGGAATGACATTTGAGTTACAATATACAGACACTAAAAGTAATGCCCGTGCCGGTCTGATAACAACAGACCACGGGCAGATACAAACACCTATCTTCATGCCGGTGGGCACACTGGGCACTGTGAAGGGAGTACATCTGACCGAATTGAAAGAAGATATCCAGGCACAGATTATTCTGGGTAATACCTATCACCTCTATTTGCGTCCGGGACTGGATGTGATCGAGAAAGCAGGCGGGCTGCACCGTTTCAACGGTTTCGACCGCCCCATGCTGACTGACAGCGGTGGTTTTCAGGTATTTTCATTAGCCGGAATCAGAAAACTGCGTGAAGAAGGAGCCGAATTTCGTTCGCATATCGACGGAAGCAAGCACATCTTCACTCCGGAGAAGGTGATGGACATAGAACGTACCATCGGTGCGGATATTATGATGGCTTTTGACGAATGTCCTCCGGGCGACTCGGATTACGAGTATGCCAAAAAGTCATTAGGATTAACCCACAGATGGCTCGACCGTTGTATACAACGTTTTAACGAGACAGAACCTAAATACGGTTATAATCAGTCTCTCTTCCCCATCGTGCAGGGATGTGTTTATCCCGACCTGCGCAAGCAATCTGCAGAGTTTGTAGCGTCCAAAGGTGCTGACGGGAATGCCATCGGTGGTTTGGCGGTAGGCGAACCGGTAGACAAGATGTACGAAATGATCGAGATTGTCAATGAAATACTCCCCAAAGACAAACCCCGTTACCTTATGGGTGTCGGAACTCCTGTCAACATTCTTGAAGGAATAGAACGCGGCGTGGATATGTTCGACTGCGTTATGCCTACAAGAAACGGACGAAATGGCATGTTGTTCACCAAAGATGGCATTATCAATATGCGGAACAAGAAATGGGAAACGGACTTCTCTCCTATCGAAGCCGACGGAGCCTCTTGCGTGGATACATTATACAGCAAGGCTTATTTGCGCCATCTTTTCCATGCGCAAGAGCTACTGGCTATGCAAATCGCTTCCATACATAATCTGGCATTCTATCTGTGGCTGGCAGGGGAAGCAAGAAAGCACATTATCGCCGGAGATTTCTCGACCTGGAAACCGATGATGGTCAAAAGAGTATCAACTAGATTATAAGAAATGAAAAGCAATCGATTTATAAAACGGCTGGACTGGTATATCATCAAGAAGTTCTTGGGGACATACGTATTTGCTATTGCACTAATCATTTCTATTGCAGTGGTATTTGACTTCAACGAAAAGATGGACAAACTAATGGAGCATGAAGCTCCATGGGATAAAATTATCTTTGAATACTACATGAACTTTATCCCCTATTTCTCCAATCTGTTCAGTCCGTTGTTCGTATTCATTGCTGTTATTTTCTTTACCTCCAAACTGGCAGAAAACTCCGAAATTATTGCGATGTTCTCCACCGGTATGAGCTTTAAGAGGATGATGCGCCCTTACATGATTTCTGCCGCTATCATCGCCCTCGTCACTTTCACACTAAGTTCGTATGTGATTCCGAAAGGAAGTGTTACGCGTCTGAATTTTGAAGACCGGTATATCAAACCAAAGAAACAAAACTCGGTAAGCAATGTGCAGCTGGAAGTGGATAGCGGAGTGATTGCATATATCGACAACTATAACAACGCAATGAAAACCGGTAACCGCTTTTCATTGGACAAATTTGTGGATAAAAAGCTGGTTTCACATTTGACTGCACGACGGATTACCTACGATACCACCACCGTTCATAAATGGACGATCCACGATTATATGGTACGCGAACTGGATGGTTTAAAGGAAAAGATCACTAAGGGAGACCGGATAGACTCTATCATCAACATGGAACCTTCTGACTTTCTTATCATGAAAAACCAGCAGGAAATGCTGACCAGTCCCGAGTTAAGCGATTATATCGCCAAACAGAAACGAAGAGGATTTGCCAACATCAAGGAGTTTGAGATTGAATATCACAAACGAATCGCTATGTCGTTCGCCTCTTTCATCCTTACTATCATCGGTGTATCGCTTTCGTCCCGAAAAACGAAAGGCGGTATGGGGCTTCATCTGGGTATCGGATTAGGATTAAGTTTCTCTTATATCCTGTTCCAGACGATTACTTCCACCTTTGCCGTGAACGGAAATGTGCCGCCTGCCGTTGCAGTCTGGATTCCTAATATCCTTTATGCGGGTATCGCATTCTTCTTGTACCAGAAGGCACCTAAATAAAAGGTAGGCAAGCCTTCCGCAGTCTTCACGGATTCTATCCATAGATTGCCCTAAGGTTTTGGATGCACCGGATAAACGAAGAGTATAAAAGTAGAAGTTCCGCCTATTCTTGCTAATGCAAGTGGGGATATTCCTAAAATAATAAAATTTAAGGCAACTAATTCATTGCGAGTTAGTTGCCTTTTTTGTATCTTTAAGCATTCCCCCCCAAAAACGGTTTGACGGCCAAAACGGGGGGAATTAAAAATAAAAACACATGGTAAAGATACAAAAAATCTCAGAAATCGAACCTTGTTTAGGTTTTACCGAGTTCGATATGCTTAAAAAATATCGTCAAAGTTTTGCAACGAGTGAATTAGGTCGACTCCATTCTCTGTTCCCTTTCTCGGAACTGGCCCGACAAATGCATTTGAAGTCCTCTCCTTTGGGGCGTAAAAGTTATTTTTCTCCCGAAGGTAAAATAGCCTTGATGGTCTTGAAGTCCTATACCAACTTTTCCGATGCACAACTGATTGAGCATTTAAACGGTAATATTCATTACCAGTTATTTTGTGGTATTCAGATTGATCCGCTTCATCCACTGACCAATCCTAAAATCGTCAGTGCAATTCGTCAGGAACTAGCGGATCGCCTTGATATTGAGTCCCTCCAGCTCATTCTTGCCGAGCATTGGAAACCTTATCTTGAGAACCTTCATGTCTGTATGACCGATGCCACCTGTTATGAAAGTCATCTGCGCTTTCCTACTGATACCAAACTCTTATGGGAAGGTATTGTATGGCTTCATCGTCATCTGTGCAAACATTGCCAGACCTTGCACATACAACGTCCCCGTAACAAGTATCTTGATGTACGCCGTGCCTATCTTGCTTATAGCAAACTGCGTAAACGCAAGAAATCACAGACTCGTATGATTACACGAAGGTTACTTCAGTTATTGGAAAAGTTACTTGACCAGCTGGAGCAGCTTCATTCATCCTACAGGAACAGGCTTACACTATCCTCTGATTACCAAAGACGTTTCTCGGTCATACAGACAGTCCTTGAGCAAGGGAAAAATTTATTTGCAGGCAAAAAAGTGTCCAACCGTATCGTGAGTATCGACCGGCATTACCTTCGTCCCATTATCAGAGGCAAGGAAACCAAATCCGTTGAATTCGGAGCCAAAGTCAACAATATACAGATAGACGGAATCTCCTTTATAGAACATATCTCCTTTAAGGCTTTTAACGAAGGAGTACGTTTGAAAGACTGTATTCATCTGCAACAACAACTGACCGGGGTCAGGGTTAAGGCGCTTGCGGCGGATTCAATCTATGCCAATAATGCCAACCGGAAATTTTGTACAAAATATCATATAAGTACTTCCTTTAAGCGTAAGGGCAGAGCTGCCAAAGATGAGCCGCTTCGGAAAATCTTACGGTCGGAACTCAGCCGTGAAAGAGCTACCCGCCTGGAAGGAAGTTTTGGAACGCAGAAACAACATTACTCACTGGCCAGGATAAAAGCTAGAAACAGGAAAACGGAAGTACTTTGGATTTTCTTTGGGATACATACAGCCAATGCGGTATGTATGATAGAAAAGGTCGAAAAGAAAAAAAGAAAGGCAGCATAATCTGACTAAAATAACAGGAAAAACAGGAGAGGTTTTAACTTCCCCTAAAAAAGACATGTACATAATGCAAGGGTGGGAAGGAAAAAACAAGAATATGTAAACAATATTGTACAAAAAAGATAGAAGACTGGGAGAGTTGAACGAAAAAATCAAGAGAAAAGCTCACGTAAAGCAAAGCTTTTCTCTTGATTTTTTAGAAAGAGGAACATTTACTGAATATCCCCAAGTGTAGGCGGAACTTTTTTGTTGTATCCATTTCCTCTTTTGTCTATTCTCCATTATTTTCACCTGACGGTGATTTGGAAAATCCCTCTTTCTCCTTACATTCTTAAAATCGTTAACCGACTTCTTTTACATAAGCAGAAAGATCTGCAGCAGAGATGTTTTTGGCTATAATTACACCATTTCCATCCAATAAATAGTTAGTAAATCCCCGGTTTAAACGGTACTTCTTAAATAAACCGGAATCCTCGCCTTCTGTTTCCACGAAACAAGTGGGCGTAACTATTTGATCCTTACGAACGGTTTCCTTAAATATTGACTGATATTCGTCAAATGAAATAGAAACCATTTCCACATTATGAGAAGAACGAAGCGCATTGCTCAAACTTACATTTTGCATCCGGGACTGCGCGTCATAACTTGCCCAAAAACTTAGCAACACATATTTACCTTTCAAATTTCCCAATTTAAAGGCGGGTTGCCCGTTTGACGTAGATTCGATTTTAAAATCAGGGGCTACGTCACCCTCACTCAAACCTCCGGTAGGTTTGTCTTTCTCAACGAAAGCGGTCAAGGAACAAATCAGTAATACAACAAAAATCCATTTTACATGCTTCATGTAATTCGGTTTTAGTTAATACTATCCGGGACTGTCCTTAAACAGTGGTTTCTTCCCGAAACGTTGTCTTTTCAGGCATCAGGCGAAGAGGAATCCGCTGATTATCAGAGCCTTTATTTTTGAAACCGGGTGCAAAGGTAAGTAAATATTAAATTAACTTCCAAGCAAATAAGCAAAAATCTTACTTTTGGGGTATAACTTTTTATGTTATTTAGCATAAAAACGAACTTTTTTCTCTACTTTTGCAGCGTTAAAGTCTATTTTTTATGCAACCATCAAATACTGAATTGATTCTGATTCGAGTTACCGGCGAAGATCGCCCGGGACTGACTGCTTCCGTGACCGAAATCCTTGCCAAATATGATGCCACGATTCTTGATATCGGCCAGGCAGATATTCATAATACATTATCGCTGGGTATCCTGTTCAAGAGTGAAGAAAGACATTCCGGATTCATTATGAAGGAACTGTTGTTCAAGGCTTCTTCTCTGGGAGTGACCATCCGGTTTGAACCTATCACCACCGAGCAATATGAAAACTGGGTAGGTATGCAAGGGAAAAACCGTTATATCCTGACGGTTCTGGGACGCAAGCTTTCCGCCCGACAGATTTCTGCCGCTACAAGCATATTGGCCGAGCAGGGCATGAATATTGATGCTATCAAACGTCTGACAGGTCGTATCCCGTTGGATGAATGTCAGGCAGATGCACGCACCAGGGCTTGCATCGAATTTTCAGTGAGAGGTACTCCGAAAGATCGCATTGCGATGCAGGAGAAGCTGATGAAGTTGGCCAGCGAACTGGAAATGGACTTTTCTTTCCAACAGGATAATATGTACCGTCGTATGCGCCGTCTGATCTGTTTTGATATGGACTCTACATTAATCGAAACAGAGGTGATTGACGAACTGGCTATCCGTGCCGGTGTAGGCGACGAAGTAAAGGCCATCACAGAAAGCGCCATGCGTGGAGAAATAGACTTTACAGAGAGCTTTACCCGCCGTGTAGCACTATTGAAAGGGCTGGACGAATCGGTCATGCAGGAAATAGCCGAGAGTTTGCCTATCACAGAGGGCGTAGAACGGCTGATGTATGTATTGAAGAAGTACGGTTACAAAATCGCCATCCTTTCGGGAGGATTCACTTATTTCGGTCAATACCTGCAAAAGAAATACGGTATAGATTACGTCTATGCCAACGAACTGGAAATTATTGACGGCAAACTGACCGGACGTTACCTGGGAGATGTAGTAGACGGAAAACGGAAAGCCGAACTGCTCCGCCTCATTGCACAAGTGGAAAAGGTGGATATTGCACAGACCATCGCCGTAGGAGACGGAGCTAACGACCTCCCTATGCTAGGGGTTGCCGGACTGGGAATTGCTTTCCACGCAAAGCCTAAAGTGGTGGCAAATGCCAAGCAATCGATCAACACCATCGGACTGGATGGAGTGCTCTATTTCCTCGGATTCAAAGATTCTTACTTGAATATGTAATTAGACCAAAAAATAGATTATCTTTGCTGACAAATTAAATAAAAGAATGAAGTTTTCCGAACTACAATTAAATGCAAATGTGCTTGAGGCGCTTGATGCCATGCGATTTGACGAATGTACGCCTATACAGGAGCAGGCAATTCCAATCATACTTGAGGGTAAAGATTTGATCGCAGTAGCACAGACAGGAACAGGTAAAACGGCCGCGTTTCTACTGCCTGTATTGAATAAATTATCTGAAGGTAAACATCCGGAAGATGCGATTAATTGTGTCATCATGTCTCCTACCCGGGAATTGGCCCAACAGATCGACCAGCAAATGGAAGGGTTTTCCTATTTCATGCCGGTATCGAGTGTTGCCGTATACGGTGGAAATGATGGAATATTGTTCGAACAACAGAAAAAAGGACTCACTTTAGGAGCTGATGTTGTTATTGCTACTCCCGGACGTCTGATCGCCCATTTAAGCCTTGGATATGTAGATCTTTCCAAGGTTTCTTATTTTATTCTGGATGAAGCAGACCGGATGCTCGACATGGGATTCTATGAAGATATCATGCAAATTGCGAAATATCTGCCGAAGGAACGACAGACAATCATGTTTTCTGCAACAATGCCTGCAAAGATTCAGCAATTGGCAAACACAATCTTAAATAATCCGTCAGAGATAAAGCTCGCAGTTTCCAAACCTGCAGAAAAGATTATTCAGGCAGCATACGTTTGCTACGAAAATCAAAAGCTGGGAATCATACGCAGTCTTTTTATGGATGAAGTTCCGGAACGTGTGATTGTCTTTGCATCTTCTAAAATCAAGGTCAAGGAAGTAGCCAAGGCTTTGAAATCCATGAAACTGAACGTAGGGGAAATGCATTCGGATCTGGAACAGGCTCAACGGGAAACTGTTATGCATGAGTTTAAAGCCGGACGAATCAATATATTGGTAGCTACGGACATCGTTGCACGTGGTATAGATATCGATGATATCCGCCTGGTTATCAACTTCGACGTGCCTCACGACAGCGAAGACTATGTACACCGTATCGGACGTACAGCACGTGCCAACAATGATGGTGTAGCACTTACGTTCATCAGCGAGAAAGAACAAAGTAACTTCAAAAGTATTGAGAACTTTCTGGAAAAAGAGATTTATAAAATTCCTATTCCTGAAGAATTGGGAGAAGCTCCGGAATACAAACCGCGTTCTTTTAGCAAGGGCAAGGGTGGCAACTACAAAAGAAAAGATTTCCGGGGAAAAAGGAATAATAATAACGGAGGAAAGAGAAATAACCGTCCGTCTCCCCCCAGACAAAATTAAAGCAAGGCTTTTTTAATCCGGCACTATACGATCTGAATGTATGGTGCTTTTTTATTTGGATGAAGTGATAGTCAAATCTCCTTTAAAACTTACTTCCATATTTACAATGCTATATATGGAAGTTTCCGGAATGGCCAGGACAGCTTGATAATGAAAACCGTTCCGGTCTACTTTCATAAACTTTGTATCTGACAGGATGGATTGCTCCAGAAAATCGACAGGAAGTACTTTGTCAAACATCTGTTTGGTAACATCGCTGGCAAACAGGCTCTTTTTACCTTCATACACACAAATGTGCATCACATTATCATAGTATACATTATCCATGCTAATCCCGTCTTCGGAATAAGTCGTCTTGATGACTCTCATTTTAGAAGGATTAATATATACGTATGCGCGATAGCGAGTGCCATTATAGGTCACTACACTATCGCGTTTGGTTACTTCCGTATATGCCGGAATGACTAATTCCTGACGGACAAAATAGATTGAATCATTGGCATCTTCGGATTTATGCAACTTAATTACATCATCCGTTATGGAATGAAACCAGAATATATGTTCTGCCTGCTTATCAATCTTGTAATAAGTAGTATCATTTCCATAAGTATAAAGAGTATCCCGTATTATTTTAAATGCAATGGGAGTACTTTGTACATCTGCATAGTAGATAGTATCTCCTTCTACACGCATCAACGGGCTCTCCGTTTCATCGTCCAGCCAAATTCCCTGCAGTAGTCCTTTTGCACTAAGATCCTCTTTCTCTTGTTGAAGAGAATGGGGACTCTTATTGCCGCTACATGCCGCGAAAAAGATTGCCATTAACGATACAGCCACATTTTTCATCATCTATTTTAGTTTTTATATAAAGATACTCTTATTTTTTTATTTACCAATACAGTGATAAATAAATCCGAGTTCTTCCATCTCTTTTTTATCATATATATTACGTCCGTCCAACACAATCTGCCGGGACATCGTTTTCTTGATAACGGCCCATGAAGGCAGACGGAATTCTTTCCATTCGGTAACCAACATCAACACATCAGCATCCAGTACGGCATCATACATATCGCAAGCATAATAGATAGTATCACCAATCCTGCGCTTACATTCTTGCACGGCAGCCGGATCGTATGCGCGTACTTTACAACCTGCTTTCAGCAATTTATCGATCAGGACTAATGCCGGAGCCTCACGCATATCATCCGTTTCCGGTTTAAATGCCAATCCCCACAAAGCAACAGTCTTACCCTGCAAATCACCATTAAACTGTTTCATTAACTTTTCGAACAAGACGCTTTTTTGGTTCTCATTCACTTCTTCCACAGCCGTAAGTACCCGCATGGTATAACCATTCTGTTCTGCTGTTTTAATCAATGCCTTCACATCTTTGGGGAAGCAGGAACCACCATATCCGATACCCGGGTACAGAAACTTACGTCCGATACGAGTATCCGAACCTATCCCACTACGCACCATATTCACATCCGCACCAACAATCTCGCACAAGTTTGCAATATCATTCATAAAGCTTATACGGGTTGCCAGCATCGAATTTGCCGCATATTTAGTCATTTCCGCAGACGGAATATCCATGAAAATCACACGGAAATTATTCAATAAGAATGGTTTATATAGTTTGGACATCAATTTCTCCGCACGTGCCGACTCCACTCCCACTACCACGCGGTCCGGGCTCATAAAGTCACTGATAGCATTTCCTTCTTTAAGGAATTCCGGATTAGAAGCCACATCAAAATCAACCGTCACGCCTCTCTTATCCAGTTCTTCCTGAATAACCGCACGAACCTTACTGGCAGTGCCTACCGGAACGGTACTTTTGGTAACTACCAATTTATACTGTTTCATATTGCGACCAATGGTACGGGCCACCTCCAATACGTATTTCAAATCAGCGCTGCCATCTTCATCCGGAGGAGTTCCAACTGCACTGAATATAACTTCCACTTCATCCAGACAACTTTCCAATGAGGTAGTAAACTTCAATCGCTTTGCTTTCATATTACGGAGTACCATCTCTTCCAATCCATTTTCATAAATTGGAATGTTCCCCTTTTGCAAAGATTCGATTTTCTCTTTGTTCGTGTCTACGCACGTTACATTCACGCCAATTTCGGCAAAACATGTGCCTGACACCAGACCCACATACCCTGTTCCCACGATTGCAATTTTCATACTTAATCTATTGTTTGTTTAGAAATTCATTCAAAATAAACGGCGTCCTTGAAAGCAGTTCCCTCTCTGTCTTTCGCAGATAATAACATTTGCGACTCTGCCAACGGCCAGTCGATCCCCAATGCTTCGTCATTATATAAAATAGAGGCTTCTGCCTGCGGAGCATACTTGTTATCTACCTTATATGTAAAAACAGCTTCTTCACTCAAGACAGCAAAGCCATGAGCAAAACCACGGGGAATAAAAAATTGTCTCTTGTTTTCTTCACTAAGCAATACACAAACATGCTTTCCAAACGTAGGCGATGATTTACGCAAATCAACGGCAACGTCGAGCACTTCTCCTTTAAGAACACGAACCAGTTTCGCCTGACTATGTTCTCCTTTTTGATAGTGCAATCCACGCAATACACCAAAAGATGATTTCGACTCGTTGTCCTGTATAAAGTTTACGGGACCAATATTGGCTTCAAACTCTTCTTTCTTATAGGCTTCCATAAAATAGCCCCGTTCATCGGAGAAAACTCTAGGCTCGATCAGCCATACTCCGTCTATTTCTGTCTGTATATAGTTCATTATTGATAGTGATAAATAAAACGATGCAAAAGTAGTGAATTTTTCGAAGTTTTCTGGGATATATTCAATTTATCTCTTAATTTTGCAGACATGATTGAATTGGCACAACATATAGAGACTTTACTACTGGAAAACGACTGCGTCATTGTTCCGGGATTTGGTGGTTTTGTAGCACATTATTCGCCCGCAACCCGCGTAAAGGAAGAAAATATATTTTTACCTCCTACCCGTATAATCGGTTTTAATCCTCAATTAAAACTGAATGACGGCGTACTGGTGCAATCTTATATGTCAGCATACGACACAAGTTTTGCTGACGCCAGCCGTATAGTAGAAAAAGAAGTAAACGAATTTATCGGTCTCCTTCATGAGGAAGGGAAAGCCCATCTGGATAATATAGGCGAGATTCATTATAACATTTATGGTAACTACGAGTTCGTTCCTTATGATTATAAGATAACAACTCCTTCATTGTATGGTCTCGACTCTTTTAAAATACATGAACTTTCGGCTCTGCAGCAGAAAGAAAAAGTATTGGTACCGACTTATCAGGAAAAGGAAAAGAAGACTTTTGAAATTAGTATCAACCGCGCGTATCTCCGCAATGCTGCAGCAATGATTGCTGCCATCGTACTGTTCTTTGCCTTTTCAACTCCGGTAGAGAATACCGACGTTCAAAAGAACAATTATGCACAGTTATTGCCCAGCGAGCTTTTTGAGCAAATAGAAAAGCAATCGGTTGCAGTAACTCCTGTTTATGTTAAGAACGATGTTGCGCAACAAGCAAAGAAGCTTTCTGCTTCTTCTGCTTCAACCAAAACTTCATCTGCTAAAAAGCATACAACGGATAAAGCCAAGACTTCCAAACCGATCGCAGTAAGAGAAGTGAAAGTGGTAAAACAGGAAACAGCGACTCCTGCTCCTGCGGTGAAATCTCAAGAAAGTGCAAATCATCCTTTTCATATCATTGTGGCAGGAGGAATCAGCCTAAAAGATGCAGAAGTTATTGCGAACCAATTAAAATCAAAAGGATTTGCAGATGCAAAAGCTCTGAACACTGATGGTAAAGTACGTGTCAGTATCAGTTCATTTAACAACCGTGATGAAGCGACCAAGCAATTACTTGAGCTAAGAAAAAACGAAACTTATAAGAATGCCTGGTTACTGGCTAAATAAAAACCCCTTTTAAAAAGCATGAAACGAGTTCTTTGTCCTAAATGTGAGAATTATCTTTATTTTGATGAAACCAAGTATAGCGAAGGCCAATCACTGGTATTTGAATGCGAACATTGTGGCAAGCAATTCAGTATCCGGTTAGGAAAAAGTAAAGTTAAGGCTCTTAGAAAGGAAGAAAACCTGGAAGAAGAAGCTGAATCTCATAAAGAAGAGTTCGGATATATCACTGTTATCGAAAATGTATTTGGTTTTAAACAGTTACTTCCCTTGCAGGAAGGTGACAATGTCATAGGCCGCCGTTGTGTAGGAACAAACATTAATACTCCCATTGAAAGTGGTGATATGAGCATGGATCGACGCCATTGCATCATCAATATAAAGCGTAATAAGCAAGGAAAGCTAGTCTACACATTACGAGATGCTCCTAGTCTCACAGGTACTTTCCTTATGAATGAAATTCTGGGAGATAAAGACCGTGTACGTATTGAAGATGGCGCTATTGTGACAATTGGAGCTACTACATTTATTTTGCATACGGCTGAACAAGAATAATAAATAACTTGATAATAAAAAATAGCGCCACTTGTTCAGAGAACAGTGGCGCTATTTTTTATTTAGTCTTCTAATTACAGAATACCTTTAACGGTCTCAAGCATTCCTTTTTCCTGGATAGAATCCAAATCAGCTTTTACGGCTTCTGTCAATCCCGGGATCTTATTCAAATCTTCTCCCCAGATAAAATCTGCAGCCAGAACACCTTCGGCAACTTTCTTTGTGCAACCTGTTGCCCAAAGTTCTTTCAGCAGGTTCATGATTTCAGGAGCATCATTCGGAACAATTTCAGCACCATCAGCACGTACACCACCTTTATAATAAGTAATGATAGCGGCTAAACCAAGTACCAGTCCTTTAGGAAGTTCACCTTTACGTTCCAGATAAGTCTTCAATCCCGGCAAATCACGAGTTTCGTATTTAGGGAAAGAATTCAGCATGATGCTGGTTACTGCATGATCCACGAACGGATTGTTGAAGCGTTCCAATACATCATTTGCAAATTTCTCCAACTCATCCTTCGGCAAGTTCAAAGTTTCCATCAGTTCGTCAAACATTACCTTGTGGATATATTTGCCAATCACTTCGTGCTGGCAAGCATCACGTACAATATTCACTCCCGAGAGATAGGCAACCGGAGAAAGAACAGTATGCGGGCCATTCAACAAAGTAACCTTACGTTCGTGATAAGGAGCCTCTGACGGTACAAACAATACATTCAAGCCTGCCTTGTCAGCCGGGAACTCTTTTGCAACTTCCTGCGGAGCTTCAATAACCCACAAATGGAAAACTTCAGCCTGAACAACCAGATTATCATCATATTGCAGTTTTTCTTTGATAGCAGCAATATCCTTGCGCGGGAATCCCGGAACAATACGGTCTACCAATGTTGCATATACACCACAAGCTTCTTCAAACCAAGTTTTAAACTCATTACCCAGGTTCCACAATTCAATATATTGATAAATTGTTTCTTTCAACTTATGACCATTCAGGAAAATAAGCTCGCAAGGGAAAATAATCAAACCTTTTGTCTTATCACCATTGAATGTTTTAAAACGATGATAGAGTAATTGAGTCAGCTTACCCGGATAAGATGAAGCAGGAGCATCCTCAAGTTTACAAGCCGGATCAAAAGCAATACCAGCCTCTGTAGTGTTTGAAATAACAAAACGCATTTCAGGTTGCTCTGCCAACTTCATAAACTCGTCATTTTGAGTATATGGGTTTAAAGCGCGGCTGATTACATCAATCATTGTCAAGCTGTTAACAGCCTCTCCTTTATCCAATCCTTGAAGGTTTACATGATAAAGATCATCCTGTGCATTCAGCATATCGACCATACCTTTATCAATCGGTTGAACCACTACTACACTGCTGTTGAAATCAGCTTTCTGGTTCATGTTATAAATAATCCAATCTACAAATGCACGCAAAAAGTTACCTTCGCCAAATTGGATAATACGCTCCGGACGTTGTGTTTTAGGAGCAGTTTCTTTGTTTAATGCTTTCATGTTAGTTGTAATTTATAAAGTTGATATTATACAAATTCAAAATAAAAATCAATGTTTTCCTTTATCAGGATATCAATAGGCATGTATTTTACAGGTTCAACAGACTTCTTAAACACGACATGATCGCACAAAGCCTTCACCCCACAATATCCTTGCAAACCCGGACGTTGCCCGATTAAATAATGCACATCACCGGATTTTAATAAATCTACGTTTGCTTTCAGAAGGTCATATCCTATCAGTCCTTTCATGCTACGTCCCGCATGACGAAGATACTCTCCCAACTGATACACTCTGGAATTAAATACAACTCCCAGTAAAGCCTTCGGATGCGCCTGAAAAAACTCATCCAATGTCTGTTGGTTACTTTCCTGATCGGATTTATTAAGTACTACCTCATGGATTACCAAGTTATTATATTCTTCGGCAATGTAACTCATAAAACCATCCAAACGGCGTTGCATCTGTATTTCAGCCGGATTATCTTTATTGTTACTTAAAAACAAAACCAACTCCTGGCCTTCTCCTGCCGAATAATTGCGCATCAATATTTTCGCTGCGATATATCCGCTCTTATATGAATCCTGCCCGATATACGTCAACGCTTTCGCTTCTTCCATATTGAAATCGACAAAAGCATAAGCAATCTTATTTTCCTGTAAATAGGCTGTCAGCGCCAGTGTCTCTTCCCGAAAATTCGGAGAAATCAATACCGCATCCACATTCTTTTCTTTTATAGAAAGGCAGGCTTCCTGATAACTCTTCTCATCCCCATGGTGATAGCACAAATAATCTATACTCACATTAAAAGGACGTAATTCTTGCCGGACACGCTCAATCCCCCCTACTACCGAATGCCAATAATCATGCTCTATATAATAAGGTATCAAACAGAGGAAAGAATATTTCTTTTTAGCAGCCAAACCGATAGCAAACACATTGGGCTGATAATGAATCTCATCCAACACCTTTTGTACTTTGGCTTTGCTTTTGGGAGACACGTCACCGCGATTGTGCAACACCCTGTCAACCGTTCCGGCGGAAACACCGGCCATACGGGCAATGTCTTTAATGGTATAGTTCTGGTCCTCCATAGTGCTAAAACTTAAATATTATAAATAATCGCTGCAAATATACGAATTATTTTGTTACTCCAAGTAAATTTTCTATTTTTGTGTTCGATAACGGTTAATAAAACTAAAACAAGATTTACGCCTATTAGCTTTAAAATCAATACTATATAGGTATAAATATAGAAAGTAATAATTTTATATACTTAAAACACAGTAATAATGAAGAACTTCATGGACGAAAACTTCTTGCTGCAAACAGAAACTGCGCAAAAGTTGTATCACGAGCATGCGGCTAAAATGCCGATCATCGACTATCACTGTCACCTTATCCCTCAAATGGTAGCTGACGACTACAAGTTTAAATCACTGACTGAAATCTGGTTGGGCGGTGACCACTACAAATGGCGTGCAATGCGTACAAACGGTGTAGACGAACGTTTCTGTACGGGAAAAGATACCACAGACTGGGAAAAATTTGAAAAATGGGCGGAAACAGTACCTTACACTTTCCGCAACCCATTGTACCACTGGACTCACCTTGAACTGAAAACGGCATTTGGTATCAATAAAATATTGAATCCACAAACCGCACGTGAAATTTACGATGAATGTAACGAGAAACTGTCTCAACCCGAATATTCAGCTCGTGGAATGATGCGTCGTTATCATGTAGAAGCCGTTTGCACAACGGATGATCCTATCGATTCATTGGAATATCATATCAAAACACGCGAAAGCGGATTTGAAATCAAGATGTTACCAACATGGCGTCCTGATAAGGCTATGGCTGTAGAAGTCCCTGCAGATTTCCGCAGTTATGTAGAAAAACTGGCAGAGGTAAGTGGTGTTATCATCTCCAACTTTGATGATATGATCGCTGCTTTACGCAAACGTCATGACTTCTTCGCAGAACAAGGCTGCCGTCTGTCTGACCATGGTATTGAAGAATTCTACGCAGAAGATTATACAGATGCTGAAATCAAAGCCATCTTTAATAAGGTATATGGTGGCGCAGAATTGACCAAGGAAGAAATTCTGAAATTCAAATCGGCAATGCTTGTGATCTTCGGTGAAATGGACTGGGAAAAAGGATGGACTCAACAATTCCATTACGGCGCTATTCGTAACAATAACACGAAGATGTTTAAATTACTGGGTGCTGATACAGGTTTCGATTCTATCGGTGAATTTACAACCGCCAAAGCAATGGCTAAATTCCTTGATCGCCTGAACACTAATGGCAAATTGACTAAAACAATCCTCTACAACTTGAACCCATGCGCCAACGAAGTAATTGCAACAATGCTGGGTAACTTCCAGGATGGTTCTATCCCGGGAAAAATCCAATTTGGTTCCGGATGGTGGTTCCTCGATCAAAAGGATGGTATGGAAAAACAAATGAATGCTTTGTCAGTACTCGGTCTTTTGAGCCGCTTCGTAGGTATGTTGACCGACTCTCGTTCATTCCTATCCTACCCGCGTCATGAATATTTCCGCCGTACATTGTGTAACCTGGTAGGACGTGACGTAGAAAACGGAGAAATTCCGGTATCTGAAATGGAGCGTGTAAACCAAATGATTGAAGATATCAGCTACAACAATGCCAAGAACTTCTTCAAGTTCTAATAGATAGTAGTTACACTATAAAAAAACCGCTACCAAAGTCGAATATAGCTTTGAGTAGCGGTATTTTTTATTCCTACAGCTGAACAGTAACACCCCAAAAAGCTCTTAACAAAAAAGGAGAACCTTTTAAGTTCTCCTTTTAATAATCTTTGTACACCCTCAGGGACTCGAACCCTGGACCCATTGATTAAGAGTCAATTGCTCTACCAGCTGAGCTAAGAGTGCAACATTTTATTTTTATTGCAACGTCGAATTTGTACACCCTCAGGGATTCGAACCCTGGACCCACTGATTAAGAGTCAGTTGCTCTACCAACTGAGCTAAGAGTGCTTAATTCCTCGTTTGCGGTTGCAAAAGTAGGTCTTTTATTTTATTTGACCAAACAATCATGCAGCTTTTTTACTATCTTTTTTCGTCTTTATTCGAACACATAAAGCTCGGAAGGCGTATTTCGCTTTAAAGCAAGTAGTTGCACATCTTTGCCTACAATAACACCTTTGTTCTTTAATTTCCATTCCACCGTTTTATAAGCCAGCTCCGGGTGATTATTGTCTTTACTTAAATGGCATAACCAGATATATCGCAAATGTTCAGTAATATTTTCCGCCAGAAACTCTGCAGTATCAGAGTTACTCATGTGTCCGGTTTTACTTGCAATCCGTTCTTTCAGATATTGAGGATAAGGCCCCATTTTGAGCATTTCCTCATCGTAGTTGGCTTCAAGTATCAGATAATGGGCTTTACTGATATAATGAGCAGCTGTAGGAGTAATCTCTCCAAGGTCGGTTAAGAAAGAAAAGACTTTGCCATCAATTTCAATGCAATACCCCACATTGTCCGTTCCATCGTGTGGCACTTCAAAAGATTCGATGTGAAAATCTTCCAGCGTCATAGGCTCTTGCTTTTCCAGATAACGAACTGACGAGCTAAGTTTCTCCGTCATACAATAGCTACGATTAATTCCAGCATGAATACGTGCGGTTGTATAAACAGGAATATTCATTTTTTCTCCCAGATTACCCACTGCTTTAATATGGTCAGCATGATCGTGCGTTATAAATACCGCACGAATACTATCCATCAAGATATTATAATCTTTCAGTGATTTTTTGATAGTACGTATGCCGATTCCGGCATCTATCAGTATCCCATAGGTTTCAGTGCCCAGATAATAACAGTTCCCGCTACTGCCACTCGCCAGGCTTATAAATTTTACTTTCATGTTTTATCCTCTTTATTAAAATGCAAAATGCCGTCAACTTTTACAGCAAAGTGACGGCAAATATACATAAAAAAGCAGAGAATTACCGAGAAGCCTCCTTCTTTTTGTCGATGGATTCGGTGATTTTTGCAAATAATAGTAGCGCTACAGCGGCAATCAGGCCTATAGCAGCAAAGTAATACCATATATAATGGGCATTTCCACTAGCTGCCTCCCATGCTTCCCGCGTCTCGAACAAAGCCGGATCCGGACAATATTTAGTGAGCAAAATTCCCGCCAGACCAAAACCGAAAATAGAAGAAAGGAATGAATGTAAATGACTGAATCCTAAATACATTCCTTCTTCTCCTTTCGGAGCCTGTAAAGAGAAATATTCCAGATAACGCGGTGAAATGAAACATTCGGCAAGCGCCTGCACAACTATACCCGCAATCATCATCAGAGTAATATTGCTCATACCTGTAATAAGATCATTACCCAACAAATTTCCACATGCCATCAGTAATGCCGAAATAGGAATCAAAAACATTCCCACATTCATCGAAGTAATCGCACTGCGTTTGGCCATCAAACGGGTGATAAAACTAACGCAGCAAACCACCACAAACGGATTCACGTTGGCAATCCAACCCGGTTTTGCCGTCTCTCCAGCCATACGAATCACATATTTAGGCATAGTGGCATAAAGCTGCTGTTGCACCATCCAGAAACCTGTAACAATCAAAATAAGAATCAATAAACGCCAGTTTGTGATGATTCGCATAAATCCCTGTCCAATCTCATGGAGACTTTTTCCTTCACCTGCCGTATGCGTCGATTTATAAAGAAGAATAACAGCAAGTAAAGCAACTATTGTCATCGCACCGGAGAAATAATTAATATAGATATACGCTTGTTCACCAATGACATTACGCAAAGGATCGATAATCGTTTTACCGGTGAAAGCACCCACATTTACCATCATATAAAATATGGAATAACCACGGGCACGGGTTGCTTCCGTTGTTTCTTTAGCCACAGAAGCGGAGATAATGGACTTAATGAAAGAACCTCCCACCATAAGTACAAACAAAACCGGCACGATGATCCACCGGGTATAGCTATCAGGCAAACCATTAAATTGAGTAGTGGCACCATAACTAACCAAACCGGCAGCTTCCAGTAAAGTGGGCAGTACACCCAACCCTAAATATCCGATGGATAATAAGGAAAATGCTATAATCATTGATTTCCGGAAACCGATCTTGTCAGCATAAGCACCGGAAAAAATAGGAAGCAGATACAATCCACCGGAAAAAAGCCCGGAAATCATACTTGCTTCGAAATCATTAAAACCTAAAATGGAAGATAGATAAATAGTGAGAACGATAAAAACGGCATAATATGCCATACGCTCAAACAGTTCGACTGTGTTGCTGACCCAAAATGCTCTCGTAAAGCCTTTAGCAGCACGCTGAGGGGAATTGTTCATGTATTTATATTTTTATTAAAATGTTAATTTGAGACAAAGATACGTTTTTTTGGCTTACTGTCCGTATCTTTGTTCCAAATTAGGTAATTAAAAACTATGATTATAGCTGTTGATTTTGACGGAACGATTGTAGAACATCGTTATCCACGCATTGGTGAAGAGATTCCATTCGCTGTTGACACATTGAAGTTATTGCAACAAGAAAAGCATCGTTTAATACTGTGGAGTGTGCGTGAAGGAGCACTTCTGGACGAAGCTGTCGAATGGTGTAAAGCCAGAGGTTTAGAATTTTATGCCGTTAATAAGGATTATCCTGAAGAGCAGAAAGGCCATCAGGGATTCTCTCGAAAGTTGAAAGCCGACATGTTCATTGACGATCGAAATCTGGGTGGTTTACCAGACTGGGGAGTCATTTACGAAATGATTAAAGAGAAAAAGACGTTTGCAGATATCTATAGCCAAAACGGAGAAGAAGAAAAAACATCCCTGAAAAAGAAGAAAAGATGGCTGCCTTTTTAGGAAGCTGATAAATATCAAACTAATAAAATAGAAATGCATTCTTATCTGACATGATTAGAGTGCATTTCTATATTCATAAATGATTTATCATTCAACATTGAATCGCAATTTGCTACGCTTCTTTATTTTCCCACTTTTCCCTAAACTCCCATAATTGCTCAATAGTGGGATGAAAAGTCGGATTCTCCCAGTTTCTGGAAATCATTGCAATCAAAGATTCCAAATACGATTTACCATCAATAATGGTAGTACATTTATTGACCTGATATCTTTCTGTTGGATAATTCTTTGTCTCAATCATCTTTTTTGCCCAGTTCAATAATTCCTGAACAGCTTCATTGTCATAAGTATGTTGTGCCATATCTTTAGAATTTTCCGCAAAGATACAAAGTTTATTTATTCATAAATAAAGTTGTTCGTTTCTTTTTACTATAAAGATTCCATTTTAAATTTATACCTTTACGTCCAATATACTCAATTAGACTAACTAATAGAAACAATAATTATGAAGAAAATTTTCATTTTAGTATGTTCATGTGCTCTTTTGGCAGCATGCAACAATAGCGCGAAAACAAACAAGAGTGCCGGTGCAGACAGTACTTCAATCGAAGTAACCGATATCCATAATGCGGAAAATTCACTTGATTACGAAGGAACTTATAAAGGAGTTTTCCCCGCTGCCGATTGTCCGGGTATTGAAACAACCCTGACATTAAATCCGGACAAAACATTCAGCCTCCATTCCGTATATATCGATAGAGACAGCTCATTTGACGAAAAAGGTACATATACTTTAAAAGACAACCTATTGACTCTTAATGAAGAAGGCGGAGAACTTTCTTATTATAAAGTAGAAGAAAATCATTTACGCAAACTAACAATGGATAAACAAGAAATAACCGGAGAACTTGCAGACCATTATGTTTTAAATAAGGAATAAGGTCCAAACAAATTTTGCTATCAATAGAGAACAAATTCAATATTTTTTATGTTTATATAAATAGATATAAACTTAAAAATAGAACAACTTATGATTTATAGTTTTTTATTTCCCACAAAATCGAATACAACGAAAGTATCTTTGTTGCTATTGGCTGTCCGGATCATCTTCGGTATATTATTAATGAACCACGGTATCCAGAAATGGAGTAACTTCCAGGAGATGTCAGCAGTATTTCCTGATCCGCTTGGAATAGGAAGTCCCCTATCTCTCGGATTAGCAATTTTTGGCGAACTCGTATGTTCGATGGCATTTATCATCGGATTCCTGTATCGCTTGGCAATGATCCCGATGATTTTCACAATGATAGTAGCCTTCTTTGTTGTTCATGCTAATGACGTATTTGCGGTTAAAGAGCTAGCTTTCATCTATTTAGTTGTATTTATATTGATGTATATTGCCGGTCCCGGTAAATTTTCAATAGACCATATCATAGGAAACGAATTGTCACGGCGGAAGTCAAGAGTATACAAAAATTAGAAATAACAGCCCCGATTAATTAAAAAATATTATATTTGCATACACATAAGAGAGAAATTATCAATATTTTTTATTAATCAAAAACATTTTAACATGAAAAGAGGAAAACTGACTTTAGTCGCAGTAGTACTTAGTGGTAGCTTATTATTCAGTTCTTGTGTAGGATCATTTGGTTTATTCAACCGCCTGTCTTCCTGGAATCAATCAGTTGGAAACAAGTTTGTAAACGAACTCGTATTCCTTGCTTTCAACATTGTTCCGGTTTATGGTGTAGCTTACCTGGCTGATGCTTTAGTTATCAACTCAATCGAATTCTGGAGTGGCTCCAATCCGATGGCTAATGTAGGTGACGTAAAGAAAGTAAAAGGAGAAAACGGCAACTACATGGTGAAAACTCTTGAGAATGGATATTCCATTACTAAAGAGGGCGAAACTGCTTCAATGGACCTGATCTACAACAAAGAAGCCAACACATGGAATGTCGTTGCAAACGGTGAAAGCGCTGAATTAGTAAAAATGAACAATGATGGCACTGCTGATTTGTTCTTGCCAAATGGCGAAAAGATGAATGTAACGCTGGATGCTCAAGGCATGCTGGCAGCACGCCAGGCTACAATGAGCAATTTTATGTTTGCCGCCCGCTAAAAATAAAAACAAATACGAAGGAGATGAAACATCATATAGGAGTTTCATCTCCTTTTTCAATCTTATCTTCTTCTATCAAGAATCTTTTGTACTATGAATAAACTACATACACTTATCTATTCTGTTCTAATCTTCACCTGTCTATCTTGTCAGCAACAGACTCCTCAAACTCAAATAGAACAGACAGCCATAGATTTCTGTGAAGCCTTTTATAATTTCAATTATCCGGTCGCCAAAGAATGGAGCACGCCTTCTTCTCAATCTTATCTTAGTTTCTTAGCATCTAATGTCGGGCAACCCCATCTGGAGCAACTTAAGACACGAGGCGCTGCAAAAGTTTCTGTTATTTCAAGTGAGATAGATGCTAATTTAGAAGAAGCGTCGGTTGTCTGCCAAATCAAAAATGCATTCGTCATTCATCCCATCGGAGGAAAAATGGAATACGTAAGTTCCCTGCAAGATACGCTCGAATTAGTAAGAGTAAATAATAAATGGCTGATTAGAAAGGATATCCCACAGCAAAATGGAAAGCAAAGTCACGACTGAATTTAGGATGAATGATGGGGAAATGCTCTTTCCTCGTTTCATAGGCAGGATTGACAGCTTTCATACCTCCGTCAAAACGCAAAATAAAGAAATCCAAATCCAGGCGGAGACCTAATCCGTAGGCCACTGCTATTTGCTTATAAAACCTATCAAACTTGAAAACCCCTCCCGGTTGATTGGCATAACTCCGGATGGTCCAGATATTACCAGCATCAATAAATACCGCCCCCTGAAACTTCCAGAATAACTTGCTTCGGTATTCAATACTGGCATCCAGTTTAATATCTCCGGATTGATCGAGCAAATTCCCATTTCCTGCAAAAGAGCCCGGTCCCAAATCGCGAACACTCCATCCGCGGACACTATTGGCTCCACCAGAGAAATATTGTTTCTCAAACGGAATAGTCTTCGCATTTCCATAAGGTACAGCTATTCCCACACCAGCATGAAACGCAAAAGAGTTACGATAATCGATTCTGATATTCTTAGCAAAATCAAACTCCCCTTTCAGATATTGAGCATAAGGAATTCCCAGAATAGCGTATTCACCATTACTGTTCTTCCGAATGTTTGCAGCCTTTGACAGAGCATACATTACATTTCCCGCCGATTCGAAATTAAAACGGATGGAGTATGAATTAGAAGCAATCGTATTATTGATAATCGATCCTCCCACGCTATTATAATTATAGCTATATCCCATATTTATAATCAGTCGATCCTGATAATTATACTGGAATATATGGTTCTGTCCTTTATTTATATAGTCTTCTTTAAACCTTTCAGAGATACGGGGCAAATAAAGGAAAGCAATATTTATCAAATCAATACGGTGTTGTATCTTCTGACGTTGTGTCCACTTGTAACTCCAGTTAGCAGAAGCCATCGTACGCAAGAACTCCGGTCGCAACTGATAATTATACTGTAAACCAAACTCTGTTGTAGCCCTGATTTTCCGTTTAAAATCAGAGGAAATGAAAGGGAACAGAAAATTAGGGAAGTTGATACTCGTTTCCACCCCGTACTCTGTATAGTTATTATTCGAATAACCTGCCTGAAGTCCGGAAATGACTTCATACGCTCCACGGAATTTTATCATAAAAGTTTCCGATCCGCGAAAAAGGTTCCTGTTTTGAAAAGAGACGGAAGCAGCCGCTCCCAAGTCACCGGCAGAATTAGTTCCCTCTACCTCGAAAGCCACTGATTTATGTTTGCTCTTGGTCAGCATCACATAGCAATCGAGCATCGTTGAATCTCCTATTTGAGTCTCAATAAAACGGATATTCGTATATTTCAATGCCGATAAACGTCCAAAACTGGAATAGGTCTGCTGCACATCGCGCTCATTATACAGATCACCGGAAGCAAACCGAAGGTTATCCGTAAGAACTTTAGGACGCAAATAGAGTTTATCCTTATAGTAAATCGGATATCCCTTATAATGTACCGAATCATTGATGTCCACACTGCTCATTGCCGAGGACTGCAAAACATCATAATCCGTAATAAAATTAATCTTATTGATCCAATATTGCCGATGTGCTCTTGCAGAATCATTCGCATGAGCTTTATACATCTGCAAATGTTGAGTCAGATCTACATTATAAGTATTACGAACGGTATCGGCAGTATATCCGATATAATCCTTATTAAACTTATAGTAACCATTCCGAAGTAACTTATTCGTGATACGTTGCCTGTCCGCATCCAATACATTCACATCAAAATACATTCCTTCCTTCAGCAAACTTCTGGCAGAATCCTGTTTGAGAAGCGCAGCTATTTTAGGATCATAAATATCATATTTGATAGATTGAACAACGTATGGCTTGCCTGCCGTTACGTCATAATATACTTTGATCTTTTTCTTTTTTACTTTGGTCGAACGTTTCACTGTTGCCGCCATATATCCCATATTATGCACAGCCTTAGTGATTTCTTCTTCAGAACGTTGCGCTTCGTCCTCGCTATATATTACGGGAGCATCCCCTATTCTTCTCAAGAACTTATTCCCCCATTTGGTCGAATCACGCCCCGACAGATTGTATACATAAAGTTGGGTCTTTATCAGACTGAACCACTTGGCATTAGGATTTTGGCGAACATACATGCGCAAGGAAGAAGGCCGTATATTTTTTTGGTCCGTACGAATTTTGACTTCATCCAGCAAATAAGATCCATCCGGCACAAACTTAGTGGTAGTACACGAAGCAAGTGACAAGACAGCAGCAGAAGCAAGCAAATAAAGAAAATTTCTCCTCATACGGTTTTACATCGATAGCATGAAAAATGCGCTTACAAAGATAAATTATATTTTCTGACGGGGAAAATAATTTAAGAAAAAGAGAGGAAAGTAAGGATAGATTGGAAATATCTTTATAGCTTTGCAAAAGAATATCAAATCTATGGCATCATTAAGTAAAAACAAAATAAAGTTTATCCACTCGCTGGAACTGAAGAAAATACGTAAAGAAGAGCGGGTATTTCTGGCTGAAGGTCCTAAATTGGTAGGTGATTTACTCGGACATTTTCCCTGTCGTTTTTTAGCAGCCACTCCCTTCTGGCTTCAGGAGCATCCGAGTATTGACGCAAGTGAACTGGTAGAAGTTTCACAAGAAGATCTTTCACGGGCCAGTTTATTGAAAACTCCCCAACAGGTACTTGCCATTTTCGAACAACCACAATATACTTTGGATCCGGAAGCAGTCCGCCAATCACTTTGCCTTGCATTGGACGATGTACAAGATCCCGGAAATCTGGGTACCATTATCCGTCTGGCCGACTGGTTTGGCATCGAACATATTATCTGCTCGCAGAATACGGTAGATGTATATAACCCTAAGACCATACAAGCCACTATGGGTGGAATTGCCCGGGTGAAAGTACATTATACTTCCCTCCCCGATTTTATCCGGTCGCTCGGAGATACTCCTGTGTTCGGTACGTTCCTGGATGGAAAAAATATGTATGAACAACCATTAACGGCCAATGGCTTGATCGTAATGGGAAATGAAGGGAATGGCATAGGGAAAGAGGTAGCCACATTAATCAATAGAAAATTATATATCCCCAATTATCCGGCAGGCCAAGAGACATCCGAGTCTCTGAATGTAGCCATTGCTACCGCAGTAATCTGTGCCGAGTTCCGTCGACAGGCTGCATGGAAGTAAAATCAAAAGGATAAAATAAATAAGGAAATAAAGCTTCCCCCTTCTTTTCTGCTTCCTGCAGATACTCATTAAAACATTGGGAAGATTGATTCGAAACACTGGGAAGATTAATTTGAAACACTGGGATGTTTTTTAAAATCATCCCAGTGTTTTTTATTTCTTCCATCTGACTTTCAGAAAGCAGCACAATCACTCCCGGCATCCATTCAACCGATTCAATCTCTTCGGTCAATGGGAACACACCTCGGACAACTCCTTCGTCAGTGATCTCCACTACCTGCTGCTTCATATATCCGACGGCAGGTATCAGCAAATAATGAGAAGCAAAACGTTTCATTACAATCAGTTGTTTGAACGTCTTTGTTGCTGCTTCCTGCGTTGATTCATCTGGCGTTCTTTTCTTTGCTCTATCCGTTCCTTTTGGATATGCTGTTCCACCTGAATCTGCTCCGGCTTCTTCTCACGATGAGTTCCCGTACGACGACGGTTCATCTCTTCCGGTGTCAGACGCTGCATGTCATCTTTATTCTTGTCTATGACCTTATGTAAAGAGTCGGTATTTTCTTTAGTAGCTATCTTCTTCAAAGAATCTGCTTTCAATGCTTCTATCTTATTCAAAGAATCGCGTACAGCAAATGCGAGCGTATCCGTACAATGATAACGAGTCATCATGAAACGGTCGGCCAATACTGCCCCGCCTTTTTCCTGGCTATCCATCGGATAATAAATGAAACCTTTTATTTCTTTCATCGAACCTAATGTGTCTGCAAACAAACGAATTTGTTGCACACCCGGTTCAGTCACCGTTTTCCAATGATTGATCGTATCTTTCTCATAAATCACCTGCATAGCCATAGTGACACCTCTTAAAGAGTCGGCAAGCATCGGCTCCAGAAAACGATACCGCACTTCCCATACCAGTGTATCCCGGTCTTTGTAGTTAGAGTCGGTCGGCAAAGTAAATACATATTGATTATCCATCATTTCACCGGTCAAACGTACCATACGCTGCCACGGCCAGACATCGATGCTATCACCCTGCTTGGTCATTTTCGGTTTCTTATCACGCTTGGCTATCAGGTCGCCAACAAGTTCCTGTTCGTCTTTCAAGCGTTTTTTCACCTTATCATAAATTTTCGATAAAATCTCTGTGTTACGGGTATACCAAACCATGGATGAGTCAAATGCAGCTTGTGTAGTCCCGTATTTCTTGAAAACGGCGTCGATATACAATGCTTTCTTATAGTTCTCACTATAAGGCAAATTATCTCCCATAGACTTTGCCACATGATAATCATACAGCAAATTCTCCATCTTCGATTCCGAGATTACATCACTGGGTCTTTTCACTTTACATCCGGCTACCGCAAACACGAACATGCAGATGAGACACAGATGAAACCGAAATTTATTTTTCATGATCCGTAGCTTCCTTTTTATCTTTATCCAGCGAATGATAAGACTCATTCAAATATTTACTATAAAAGAGTAACAAGGCAATGATACCGCAACTGATAGCGGCATCCGCAAAATTAAAGATCGGACTAAAGAATATAAAATGCTCTCCACCTACAAACGGCATCCATGTAGGCCAGTTTGTATCTATAATCGGAAAGTAAAACATATCCACCACTTTTCCGTAAAACCAAGTAGAATATCCACCACCTTCGGGCATGAAACTGGCAATCTGCGAATGAGTGCTTTCATTGAAAATAACTCCATAGAACACGCTATCTATGATGTTCCCCAAAGCACCGGTCAGGATAAGAGCCACACAGACGATATAACCAGTTTTGAACCCTTTCTTTATGATTTTATAGAGATACCACCCTATCAATGCTACTGCAACAATGCGGAATGTTGTCAGGAATAACTTGCCGAAGATTTCCATACCGAAAGCCATCCCGTTGTTTTCGGTGAAATAGATATAAAACCAATCGGTCACACGTATACTTTCATGCCAGTACATGTGAGTTTTAATCCAGACCTTGATGATCTGGTCAATAATCAATACGGAAAAGATAACGAGAAGGGCAATTCTCCCCTTCGTGAATAGTTTCTTCATGTGTTTATTATAAGTTAAACATAACGAGCTACAAGTGCCGTGCGTAAACTTTGCGCAGCTACTTGTAGCTCGTTACCTGTAGCCTACTTGCTATCTGTTATTTTTTACCACTGTTCTTTGCTTCAATGCTTAATGTAGCATGAGGAACAGCACGCAAACGTTCTGCCGGAATCAACTTTCCGGTTTCACGGCAAATGCCGTACGTTTTATTCTCAATACGTACCAAAGCAGCTTGTAATCCTTGGATAAACTTCAGCTGACGTTGTGCCAATCGGGTCGTTTCTTCCTTGGAGAGCGTATTAGCTCCTTCTTCCAATACTTTATACGTAGGAGATGTATCGTCGGTATCATTACCGTCCAGTCCCATCAAACTTTTCTTCAACTGTTCATAGTCACGTTGTGCCAATTCTAGCTTCTCCATAATAATGGCACGGAATTCCTCGAGTTCCGCATCCGAATATCTAGTCTTTTCTGCCATAACTTTACAATTTTAAAAGGTTAATCAATATAGTATTAGTCTTTTATCACGTTCACAAACAATGAGAAGTCGTCAAACTCCAGCATTGTTCCGTCTTTCACTTCATCTACAAGTTCAAGAGATGTGCCTAAAACCTGGTTACAAATATAAGTATTATATTCATTTACCGCATCATCTGTTTGCGTATTTTTCGAGATTGTTATTTTTATTTTGTCTGTAATCTCGAAGCCGCTTGACTTACGTATATTCTGAATACGGTTCACCAGTTCACGAGCAATACCCTCGCGACGCAGTTCTTCGGTAATAGTCACTTCAAGCGCTACTGTCAGTTTGCCTTCATTGGCAACCAACCATCCCGGAATATCTTCACTAAAGATCTCGACATCTGATGCTTCAATAACAGCTTCCGCACCATCCAGGTTTAATGTATACTTTCCGTTTTTCTCCAATTCACCGATGGCTTCCTGTGACATTTCTGCAACAGCAGCAGCTACTGCTTTCATTTGCTTGCCAAATTTCGGGCCTAGCTTTTTAAAGTCACATTTCACTTTTTTCACCAATACACCGGCTGCACCATCAACGAATCTGACTTCTTTTACGTTCACTTCATTCATAATCAGGTTCTTCACAGCTTCGATATGAGCTTTCTGCTCTTCATCTACCACCGGAACCATGATACATTGCAGCGGTTGGCGTACCTTGATATTCACCTTGCGGCGCAATGCCAACACCATAGATGTAACATCCTGTGCCATTTGCATACGGGCTTCCAGTTCCTTGTCTATCATTTCTTCCTGATATTTCGGGAATTCGGCAAGATGGACAGAAACTACATTGTCGCGTCCTGTTGCTGTAATCAAGTCAGTATACAGACGGTCTGCATAGAACGGAGATACAGGAGCCATCAGTTTGGCAACTGTTTCGAGACAAGTGTACAATGTCTGATAAGCAGACAATTTATCCTGTGTAAATTCACCACCCCAGAAACGTTTACGATTCAGGCGAACATACCAGTTGGACAAATTATCATTCACAAAATCAGAAATCAAACGTCCTGCCTTTGTCGGTTCATATTCATTATAGCATGTATCTACCTCCTTTATTAATGTATTCAATACAGACAAAATCCAGCGGTCGATCTCCGGACGTTCTGCCATCGGTACATCCGCTTCTTTATACTCAAATCCGTCTACATTCGCATAAAGCGCAAAGAATGAATACGTATTATATAAGGTACCGAAGAATTTACGGCGAACCTCTTCCACTCCTTCAACGTCAAATTTCAGGTTATCCCACGGAGAAGAATTGGTAATCATGTACCAACGCAACGGGTCGGAACCATACTTTTCAATCGTAGTAAACGGATCGACAGCGTTATTCAAACGCTTAGACATCTTGTTACCGTTCTTATCGAGTACCAGACCGTTAGAAATAACAGCCTTGTATGACACACTGTCAAATACCATCGTAGCGATAGCATGCAAGGTAAAGAACCAACCACGAGTCTGGTCTACTCCTTCTGCGATAAAGTCAGCCGGATATACCTGACGGTTATCCAACAGTTCTTTATTTTCGAACGGATAATGGATCTGCGCGTATGGCATAGCACCCGAATCGAACCATACATCAATCAAGTCTGATTCACGCTTCATCGGTTTGCCGTCTTTCGATACTAATATGACGTCGTCTACATAAGGACGATGAAGATCAATCTTATCATAATTTTCTTCCGAATATTGACCCGGCACGAAACCTTTATCCTTGTATGGATTGGATTTCATAAATCCGGCAGCTACCGATTTCTCGATTTCATTATAAAGTTCTTCTACAGATTCGATGCATATCTCATCCGTATTATCTTCTGTACGCCAGATAGGTAATGGAGTACCCCAATAACGAGAACGGCTAAGGTTCCAGTCATTCAGATTTTCCAGCCACTTGCCAAAACGGCCGGTTCCGGTAGATTCCGGTTTCCAGTTGATGGTTTTATTCAATTCCATCATTCGCTCCTTGCAAGCGGTAGAACGGATAAACCAGCTATCCAACGGATAATAAAGCACCGGTTTGTCTGTACGCCAGCAGTGCGGATAGTTGTGGACATGCTTTTCTATCTTGAAAGCCTTGTTGTCTGCTTTCATCATCATGGCAATGACAATATCCAAAGATTCGGCAGCTTGCGCAGCTTTCTCATCGTATTTGCCATCCACCATAAATTGAGGATCATAAGCATTTTTCACCCATGCACCCTGATATTCTTTGTATTTATCTACATCAACACATTCTTTTACGAAATTCTCATCCAGCTCATTCAACAGATAGAATTTACCAGTTAAATCCACCATCGGGCGAGTTTCGCCTTTCTTATTAATCATGAAAAGTGACGGGGTTCCTGCAGCACGTGCCACATTCGCATCATCCGCACCAAATGTAGGTGCAATGTGAACGATACCTGTACCATCTTCTGTAGTAAC
Source organism: Bacteroides sp. MSK.18.37 (assembly GCF_019129155.2). Lineage (NCBI taxonomy): Bacteria > Pseudomonadati > Bacteroidota > Bacteroidia > Bacteroidales > Bacteroidaceae > Bacteroides > Bacteroides sp. MSK.18.37. The sequence continues at coordinate 6,234,938 of NZ_JAHOIB020000001.1, forward strand.
ATAATCACCCGGTATCACACGGAAAGCCTTATCACTAGGCTTCCAGTTGCCATCTTCAGATACCTCAACCGGTTTCACCCAAGGAATCAACTGCTCATATTCCATACCAACAAGATCAGTGCCTTTGTATTCGGCAATCACTTTAAATGGTACAAGTTTATCTCCGGCTTTGTAGTCCTCCAATTTCAGATCAGCAGCTTTTGCATTGAAGTGTACATTCAATAAAGCTTTTGCCAGAACAACCGTGATAGGTTCTCCGGTATAAGCGTTGTAAGACTGTACAGCCACATAGTCAATTTTGGGTCCCACACAAAGAGCCGTATTTGAAGGCAATGTCCATGGAGTAGTTGTCCAGGCGATAAAATAAGGAGTTCCCCATTCCGTCATTTCCGGTTTAGGATTCTTCATTTTAAATTGAGCAACGGCCGTTGTATCTTTTACATCCCGATAACAGCCTGGTTGATTCAACTCATGTGAGCTCAATCCTGTTCCTGCAGCCGGTGAATATGGTTGGATCGTATATCCTTTATACAACAATCCTTTTTTATGCAGTTGCTTCAATAGCCACCATAATGTCTCAATATAGCGATTATCATACGTGATATAAGGGTGCTTCATATCCACCCAATATCCCATCCGATGAGTCAGGTCTTCCCACTCCTTGGTATATTTCATCACGTCTTTCCGACAAGCCGCATTGTAGTCGGCAACAGAGATTTTCTTACCAATATCTTCTTTTGTGATACCTAATGCCTTTTCTACACTTAGTTCCACAGGCAGTCCGTGCGTATCCCATCCGGCTTTACGCTTCACCTGATAACCCTTCATCGTTTTGTAGCGACAGAAAATGTCCTTAATGGTACGAGCCATTACATGGTGAATACCCGGCATACCATTAGCCGAGGGAGGTCCTTCGAAAAACACGAACGAAGGACAGCCATCACGTTCTGTCATACTCTTGGCGAAAACCTGGTTCTCGTCCCATTTCTTCAGCACATCTTTGTTCACCTGCGAAAGGTCAAACTGCGAATATTCAGTAAATCTCTTACCCATAGCTGTCTACGATTTTACTATTTACAATTTACAATTTGAGGGGTATCCCCATTTTTAAGGGTGCAAATTTACAAAAACATTTGTTTAGTTGAGCAAAAAGCTAGGACTTTTAATCGGATTCGTGTGAAGTTAACGATTATAAACCGCCTACAGCCTAAACAAAACAGGTATCTCCTTGTTTTAGTGGGAAACCTAAAAGCACTTTAACTTATGAATTACGGTATTAGCATTTTATTCAGAGCAATCCCTTTGGCGATGGCTATTTTTTGCTTCGGATACGGAGCGTTTATTTATGGTTATGGAGATGACGGGAGTCGTGTTGTGGCCGGTCCTGTTGTGTTTTCACTCGGTATGATATGCATTGCACTGTTTTGCACGGCTGCCACTATCATCCGGCAAATCATACATACTTATAATAAATCGGCCAAATACGTTTTGCCGATCATAGGCTATCTGGCAGCCATCATTACTATTATTGGAGGTATCTGCATTTTCAGTAATGCCACTTCCACCTCTGCATTTGTTGCAGGACACGTTATCACCGGCGTTGGATTTATTACCACTTGTGTAGCTACCGCCGCCACCTCTTCTACCCGCTTCTCTTTAATTCCGAGGAATTCAAAAGCGACAAGTAATGAAGTTCCGGAAGGAGCTTTTTCCCTTAATCAGAGACGGGCATTGGTCATTGTTGCCATCATCGTTTCGCTGATCGCATGGATATGGGCATTTGTATTATTGGGCAACAGTCATTCTCATCCTGCTTATTTTGTGGCGGGGCATGTAATGGTCGGTCTGGCATGTATTTGTACCAGTTTGATTGCACTGGTAGCTACCATAGCACGCCAGATACGTAATGATTATTCAGAAAAAGAACGGAATAAATGGCCGAAACTGGTTTTATTAATGGGATCTATCTCTTTTGTATGGGGATTATTCGTTATTTTGGCAGATTCCGGAAGTGCAAACGGTACCACCGGATATATTATGCTCGGGTTGGGGTTAGTATGTTACAGTATTTCCAGCAAAGTAATCCTGCTGGCTAAGATATGGAGGCAAGAGTTCAAATTAGCCAACCGTATTCCTATGATTCCGGTATTAACGGCATTAACTTGTCTGTTTCTGGCGGCTTTTGTATTCGAGCTTGCCACTATACATGCTGATTATTTCATTCCGGCACGTGTTTTGGTAGGTCTCGGAGCTATTTGCTTTACGCTGTTTTCTATCGTTAGTATATTGGAGAGTGGCACGTCATCCAAATAAAAAAGTATTCTATCAAAAGGGCGTCACTATATGCCCCGGATAGTGACGCTATCCAAGGCATATAGTGACGCTATCCGGACAGCATAGCGTCACTCTTTTTATTTCTTGTATCTCACCTCATACAGGTCATTCCTGCGGTCTTTCAAGTTGCGTACACTACCATAAGTATGCAACTCGTTCAGCAAATCCAAGTCAACATCCGATACCAAAATCATTTCGGTGTTAGGAGTTGCCTCCGCCCTCTTTCCGTCTGTTGGAAAAGCAAAGTCGCATGGGGTAAACACACCCGATTGGGCATATTGAATATCCATATTGTGCACACGGGGAAGATTTCCGACACTTCCGGCAATGACTACAAAACATTCATTCTCGATGGCACGTGCCTGCGCACAAACACGAACACGGGAATAGGCATTCTGGGTATCCGTCAGGAAAGGAACAAATAATATCTGCATCCCCTGATCTGCCATCAGGCGGGAAAGTTCGGGGAACTCGACATCATAGCAGATCAAAACCCCAATCTTTGCACAGTCCGTATCAAAAGTATTCAGAAGTTTGCCACCATTAAGTCCCCAACTTTTTATTTCATCGGGAGTGACGTGTAATTTTTCATACATTTCGTAGGTTCCATCCCGTCGGCAAAGGAAACCTACATTATAAAGCAATCCATCCTCTTTTACGTATGGCATACTCCCGGTTATAATGTTGATATTATAGCTAATAGCCAGATTCATAAACCGTTCCCGAATTTCATCCGTATACTTTGCCAATCCGCGAATAGCCTGCGATTCTCCTTTATCGTTATACTTCGACATCAAAGGAGCATTGAAATATTCCGGGAAAAGAACAAAATCACTTTTATAATCGGATACTGCGTCCACAAAGAATTCTACTTGTTCGAACAGGTCATCCAACGTTTTATAACTACGCATCTGCCATTGCACCAGTCCTACACGAACCGTAGTTTTGGGACTGATATATTCCTGTGTAGGTGGCTGATAATAGATATTATCCCACTGGAGCAAACAAGCATAATGTTTTGATTCTTCATCATTTGGCAGATAATTAGTCATTACCTTACGAACGTGAAAGTCATTCGACAACTGGAAAGTAAGTACCGGATCATAAATCTCGCGTTGACGTACCCGTTCAATATATTCTTTCGGACGCATTTTGTCAGCATATTTATGATAATTCGGGATACGTCCGCCAAACATGATCGCTTTCAGATTCAATGTTTCGCAAAGCTCCTTACGATATTCATACATACGACGTGCGAGACGCAAACCACGATAGCCCGGGTGGATGAATACTTCAATGCCATACAGGATATTTCCTTTGGGATTATGTGTATTAAATGTTTCCTTACCCGTAACCTGTGCATACGTATGGTCGTTCTTTACTTTATCATAATCAACAATAATAGAAAGAGCACAACCAACTATTTTATCGTCAACGACTGTGACGATCTGACCCTCCGGAAAGATTTTAATCAACTTCTGTATCTGCTCACGAGTCCAAAACACATCGCTACCGTCAGAATAAACACGGGTAAACGATTGGGATAGTTGTACATAATCTTCTATTTGCAGATTGCGTATCTGCACTTTATTAATTTTTATCGGATGTTGTTCCATAACAATACGTGTTTTTATATAAAGACTGTGCAAAGGTACTGTTTATCTTTATACATTGTCATTGCAAAATTAAAAATGCATTATACTTAATTTTAATACATGCTTCAGAAATGGCTACAGTGCTTTAACATCACATAATTTTCATACAGATTCTTGCACCGTTTAATTTGCGACTTCCGAAAATTATCGTACATTTGCAGCGACTAACATTTTATACCCACAGAAGCAGTGAACCTGCTTCAACTCCAGTAGCAGGCATTTTTATGCCTGTTGCTGCCGTAGATACGCGGTTTCGTACCCCCGTGGGGAACGTTAATGCGTCCCCAGCTTCTGTGGAGTGTTAGTCAACGGGAAAGGCGGAACCGTTTTTTTATTCCCGCCTATCTTAAAACCGTTGTATCATGCATGAAGAACAAAACAATGCACCTGTAAAAACCGTTCGAAGCAATCGGCAGGAAGCTAATTTTCCTAATCTGGAAGAAAAAGAAAACCTAAAACAGTTTTATTTAGCCCAATCACGACGACTATGCCCTACCGTATCAGTCGATCGTTCGGAATCACAACGTCTGGGAGCGTTACACCACAAAATCAAACATTTTATTAAAGCGTTAACCAACCTCGACCGTTCATGGGAAAATGGGATGCCGGAGATGCAAAAGGCTTGCCTGCATTTCTTTTCTTTACAAAACTCACCTCGCACAGAGTGTCAAAAGATTTTTGAAGAATGGGCGAAATGGTCGAACTTTCTGATATCAGCTTCTTGCTATCGTGGTTTTGTCAGTCAGATGTTGCAGGATTATCAACGTCAATTACGTGACTTGGAAAAGCTCTTGGGCGGCAAACCTTCCGAAACTTTGGAGAATGTATCTGACCGTTAAGTCATACAGATAGATATTGCATCGAACTGACGTTAAAAGTAGTTCGTTTCTTGACGGTTTTAATTCTTTTCAGAATATAAATGAGCTAAATGATAATTTTGCGGAGTGCCCTGAAAGGGCTTAATTATATAGCGTAGGGCAACGCCCTACGTAAAAGCGACAATCTGAATTTGCGCCCTGAAAGGGCATAATTGTATATGGTTCCGCCCTTTCAGGGCTTGTGGCTGGTGTGTTTTTTTCGTAGGGCGTTGCCCTACGCTATATAATTAAGCCCTTTCAGGGCATCCCAATAAATATATAATTGTAAGGCTTTCAGCCTAACCGATAAATTCTCATTTAACTGCAAAATTCTCATTTAACCGATAAATTCCCATTTAATTAAGAACTGTACTGAAATGAATGAAAGTTTTTCCTACTATAAAGTTGAAAAACATAAAAACATCTGCCACCTGCAACGAAACGCGTGTAATTCACTAGTTAATAGATAGTTGTAACGTGGCAGATACCTGCGGCAGATAGGTTGCAGATAAAGTATCTGCAACACGTTATATAATCAAAGAAAAAGCCTTGATTCCTTTATGCAAAGCTATGGGATAATTGGGGTGACTCTATGGAGAAATGGTGGTGTCTCTACGGGGAAACGATAGTATCCTTACGTAGAAACTGTAGTGTCCCGCCTTAGAAACTCTCGTTTCCTGCCGTGGAAACTGTAATTTCTAATTCCGGGAACGACAGTTCCCCGCCTGGAAACGGGAAGTTAATGTATACAATAAACTTTTGCCCTCCTGGAGAATTGGCTTATGTAAGGTTTATACTGTGTTGCAGATACTTTGATCTGCAACCTATCTGCAACAGTATCTGCAACGCTCCAACTATTTATCAACTAGTGCATTACACGCTTTTCGTTGCAGGTGGCAGATGTTTTCATGTTTTTTCAACTTTATAGTAGTTCCCAAAAGTTTCAAATAAAAACAATTATGACACCCTACCATTTGGTACGATGTCATAATCTTAATAGAACCATGCCAAGAAACAGAAATCATAATGGCATGATGAAGTTACACTAACCTAATTTATTTATTTTTCTTCCAAAGTTTGCTCATATCTTCCAGTGTCTTACCTTTCGTTTCAGGCACCCAACGCCAAACGAAGATAGCAGCAGCCACACAGATTATGCCATATAAACTATATGCAAACATCGGGCTGAAGTCGTACAGTGCCGGGAAAGTAGAAGATACAATGTAATTGAATATCCATTGGAATGCTACGGCGATTGCTACCGCTTTACCACGGATGGTGTTCGGGAATATTTCCGAGATCAACACCCAGCAAATCGGTCCCCAAGACATCATAAAGAATGCTGCATACACAATCACTGAAAGTACCGGGAGAACACCCTTTATTGCCATGCTATCACACATTGCTACCGCAAATGCACCTACAGCCATACCAATAGAACCGATTATCAATAGTGGTTTACGTCCGAAGCGGTCTACAGTGAAGATTGCAACCAATGTAAAGACAATGTTTACAATACCCATAATAACTGTCTGCATCATGCCACCTCCTTCTGCACCTGCATTTTCGAAAATACGAGGAGCATAATAAAGTACCGCATTAATACCGATAGCCTGTTGGAATACAGAAAGCAAAATACCGATCACAATTACTGCCACTCCATAAGTAAAGATTTTCTCTGTCTTTTCATGAGCAGTAGCTTTAATATCATTAAGAATTTCCTGTGCTTTTGTCTTACCATTGATCTTTTCAAGGATCGAATAAGCCTTTTCATCCTGCTGTATCAATACAAGATAACGAGGAGTCTTGGGAACAAAGAACAACAACAGACCGAAGAAAGCGGCAGGGAAAGCTTCCGAACCGAACATGTAACGCCATCCTTCATAAACAGTCCACATATCAGATTCAGCACTAACAGACAGTACACCTGCTGCATCTTTCAAAATAATAGGATTTTGATGGTCGCCCATAATCAGGAAATTCACGAAGTATACTACCAACATACCGAAGATGATAGCAAACTGGTTACACGATACAAGCGTTCCACGAATATTGGAAGGAGCAATTTCAGCAATATACATCGGACAGACTGCAGAAGCCAGTCCAACACCGATACCGCCCAAAACACGATACAAATTAAAAGCAATCAGCAAATCCATGTTCGGCTTTCCATATTCGAAAAACAAGACTTCCGGATAATAGGAACCTAATGCTGAAAGGAAAAAGAGTACGGCAGCAAGCCTTAGAGAATTACGACGTCCCAAACGGGAAGCAAATATACCGGAGATCGCACCACCCAGTACACAGCCAATTAATGCACTGGAAGATGTGATTCCATGCATTACTTTATTGTATTGAAAATCAGAGGCCGAAAGGAAAAAAGCCTCCAAGCCTTTCTCTGCACCGGAAATAACCGCTGTATCATATCCGAAAAGCAGTCCTCCCAAAATGGCGACAGAGGTTATCGAATATAGGTAGAGTTTACTACCCTCGTTCGTTGTATTAATCATGGTTATAAGTAGATAAAGTAGTGTTGTAGTAGTTGGATTTATATCACCACAGATTTCACAGATTGACACAGATAAAATTCAAAATAAGAGAGAAGAAAATTAATCTGTGACAATCCGTGTAATCTGTGGTGGGGTTAATTAGCAATACATATTCAGAATTGCTTCATAAAGCTCTTGTTTACCGCTAGTCTGCTTCGGTTCACCGTTTGCTTTAGCATAAGCAACTACATCTTCCAAAGTCAACTTGCCATCTTCAAATTCTTTACCTTTACCACCATCGAATGAAGCGTAACGGTCAGCCAACATTTTCTTATAGGGAGATTCGTTCAGCAAAGCAGCTGCACTTTCCAATGCACGAGCCATAGCATCCATACCTGCGATGTGAGCGATGAAGATATCTTCCAGGTCAGTAGAGTTACGACGAGTTTTAGCGTCGAAGTTTGTTCCACCGTTACCCAAGCCGCCGTTGCGGATTATTTGCATCATAGCTTGTGTCAATTCGTAGTTGTCAATCGGGAATTGGTCTGTATCCCAACCATTCTGATAATCACCACGGTTAGCATCGATAGAACCCAACATGCCGTTGTCTACTGCTACTGCCAATTCGTGTTCGAAAGTGTGACCAGCCAAAGTTGCGTGGTTTACTTCAATGTTCACTTTGAAATCTTTATCCAAGCCATGAGCTTTCAGGAATCCGATTACTGTTTCTGTATCTACATCATACTGATGTTTTGTCGGTTCCATCGGTTTCGGTTCAATCAGGAAAGTACCTTTGAAACCACGGGCACGAGCATAATCACGAGCGATAGTCAGCATTTTTGCCAGGTGTTCTTTTTCACGTTTCTGATCTGTATTCAGAAGAGACATATAGCCTTCACGGCCACCCCAGAATACATAGTTCTGACCACCCAGTTCGATCGTTGCATCGATTGCATTCTTGATCTGAACAGCAGCACGAGCTACTACGTCAAAATCAGGGTTAGTAGCAGCACCGTTCATATAACGTGCATGGCCAAATACGTTGGCAGTACCCCACAACAGTTTGATGCCTGTTTCAGCTTGTTTCTGTTTTGCGTATGCTACGATTGCCTTCAGATTAGCTTCGTATTCTTCAATGCTTGCACCTTCAGAAACCAAGTCTACATCGTGGAAACAGTAGTATTCGATACCCATTTTCTGCATGAATTCGAAACCTGCGTCCATTTTATCTTTTGCAGCTTGTATAGCGTCAGCATTACTATTCCAAGGGAATTGTTTTGTTCCGCCACCGAATTGGTCGCCACCTTCAGCACACAAAGTATGCCACCATGCCATAGCGAATCTCAACCAATCTTTCATCTTCTTACCGTTGATAACCTTTTCAGCATCGTAGTAACGGAATGCCATCGGATTCTTACTATCTTTACCTTCGAACTTAATCTTTTCAATTCCCGGGAAAAATTCTTTTGTTGCCATAATTCTTTTATTTTTAAAATGGTTATTATTTAAATTGTTAATTATTTATCTGAAGAAAGAACCGGAGCCGGTATGTTACCGGTCATCGACTTTTCAAGACGGTATTTCCATTTTGCATACGCGTCAGTATATTCCTGGCGTTTTGCCACATTAGGCTCAATCACATCCAGTTTGTCAAGCGTAGCAAATGCTTCATTGTTATCTTTGTAGATACCTGCACCGATACCTGCACCTTTCGCAGCTCCTACTGAACCGTCTGTATCATAAAGCTCGATAGTGGCTCCTGTAACTCCCGCCAACGTATCGCGGAAGATAGAACTCAAGAACATATTAGCGTGTCCGGCATGAATCATCTTCACAGGAATTCCCATTTGCTCCATGATATCAATGCCATATTTAAAAGAGAATACAATACCTTCTTGAGCGGCACGAATAATATGATGTTTGCCATGCGCATTGAAGTCCAATCCACGGATACTGCAACCGATTTCCTTATTGTTCAGCATACGTTCGGCACCGTTACCAAAGGGCAGAATACTGATTCCCGCACTGCCGATAGGAGCTTTGGAAGCCAATACATTCATTTCATTATAAGATATTCCTTCGGGAGCAATGTTGCGTTTTACCCATGAATTAAGAATACCTGTTCCGTTGATGCAAAGCAATACTCCCAAACGTGTCTGATCTATGGTATGATTGACATGGGCAAAGGTATTGACGCGTGACTGCGGATCATAGTTCACTTCACCGTTCACACCATAAACCACCCCTGATGTTCCTGCCGTAGAAGCAATTTCGCCCGGATTAAACACGTTCAAAGAAAGGGCATTGTTAGGCTGGTCGCCTGCACGATAAGTTATCGGTGTCCCTTCTTTCAGTCCAAGCTCTTTGGCAGCTATTGCATTTACACGTCCCTGTTCCGCGAAGGTCGGCTTAATATCTGCAATCAAGGAAGAATCAAATCCGTAATAATCCATTAAGAAATCAGCCACCCGGTTGTTCTTGAAATCCCAGAACATACCTTCCGAAAGCCCGGAAACAGTTGTACAGATTTCTCCACTCAACTTCATGGCAATATAATCGCCCGGCAGCATTATCTTATCAATCTGCTCATAGATAGCCGGTTCGTTTTCTTTAATCCACGCCAACTTGGAAGCGGTAAAATTTCCCGGTGAGTTCAACAAATGAGAAAGACATCTCTCCTCCCCGATTGTCTCAAACGCTTGCTGACCGTATGGCACCGCACGGGAGTCACACCAGATGATAGCAGGACGCAATACATGCTGATTCTTATCAACACAAACCAATCCGTGCATCTGATAAGAGATACCGATGGCTTTAATTTCAGCGGCACTCACTCCGGATTCGGTCATAATAGCCTGCGTGGACAACTTTAAGTTTTCCCACCAACTTTCAGGATCTTGTTCCGCCCATCCGGGATTCACTGCAATAATATTCGCTTCTGTTTTCGGAAAAAATGCCGAGGATACACATTTACCTGTCTCCGCATTTACCAAACTCGCTTTTACAGACGAGCTACCTATGTCATAACCTAATAGAAACATAATTTTATTTACGATTAAACGATTTACTATTTACGATTTAACGCTCAATGCCCGACTATTAATACTTTAACATTCAACGCCTAATACTTAATACTTGATACTTACTTGAACAGGGGCTATCTTCTTACCTTATTATATATCTTCTTATCAAATTTATAATAACGGGCAGCACGGTGAGCCACTCCTTGTTGTTTTTCTTCCAAAGGAACTACATATTCCATCATTGCTATTTTTTTATGGAAGTTACGCACGTCCACGGCTTTGTCGTATACTAATTCAAAAAGAGTCCTTAATTGTGCGGCTGTAAATTTACGCGGAAGCAGTTCGAACAACATGGAAGGATTAAATTCTACGAACTGACGAATATAAGTCATTGCCTCCTTTATAATCAGATTATGGTCGAAAGCCAGTGTTTTCACGTCTTTCAAAGCGACCCAGCAAGCCTGGTGATCGTCCAGATTCTTATCCAACGTACGGTCTATCTTCACCATCGACAAATATGCAATGGTAACAATACGCTCCACTTTTGACTGCATAGCTCTTTCCAACCAACGTACATCTTTCGGATTACTCGTTCTGTTTTTAGAACCAAATGCTTTAAACTGCATCAGATTCACATTTTTAAGTCCTGTCAGTTCATACAAAACTCGTTGTGCAGCTTCATCCAAGGCTTCATCCATATAGATAAGACTTCCGGGAAGTTTCATATCATGATATACTTCTCCATTATCCTCACCTGCACGTTTTACAAGCAACACTTTCAGTTGTTCTCCGTCAAAACCAATCACTACACAGTCTACTGATATATGATTGTTTGCTAAAGGTGTATTTTTCTGTAAATTTTGCATATACATTTCTTTAAGACGATGCAAATATAGAGGCTACAAACCATCAAAACAAAATAAGAAACATGCTATAAAACATTGTTTTTCATACAAATACATATCATACATTCTACAATATGAATAGTTAGTGTTATCTTACGAATTACAATATGTATTTTAGTATTTCCACGGGTGAGTAATTGTATAAAGTACAAAAACTAGATGGACGCTTTATTATCAGTACTTTTCATATCATTTCCAGCAGATAGCGGTAAAGGTACTTATTGTATTTTAAACGATATGCCATTTTGTACCTTATCGTTTTTTATTCTATCTTTGTCGGGTAAATATTAAAAAAACTAAAATGGAACGTCATCCAGTCATTTTATCCATTGCCGGCTCCGATTGTTCGGGAGGCGCAGGTATTCAAGCAGACATAAAAACAATCTCCGCTTTAGGTGGCTATGCGGCATCGGCTATTACTGCCATCACCATACAAAACACACTGGGAGTACGTGCCGTACAATCTATCGCCCCTGACATTGTTCGTGGACAAATAGAAGCAGTGATGGACGACCTGCAACCGGTTGCCATCAAAATAGGAATGGTAAATGATATTCAAATTGTTCGTGTGATTTCCGACTGTTTACAAAAATATTCACCTGCATACGTCGTCTACGATCCGGTAATGGTGTCTACCAGCGGAAAGAAACTCATGACAGATGAAGCTATAGAAGAAATAAAAAAAGAACTTTTGCCGCTTGTGACATTAATCACCCCCAACATCGACGAAGCGAAGGTGCTTACAGGTAAAAGTATTCACAACATTCAAGACATGCAGGCAGCCGCCAAAATGCTGACGGACGATTATCACACTAGCATCTTGTTAAAAGGCGGACATCTGGAGGGAGACAATATGTGCGACCTTTTGCACACGTCCGAATCTATCTATCATATATATGAGGAGAAAAAGATAGAAAGCCATAACCTGCATGGAACCGGGTGTACCCTCTCCTCTGCCATTGCTACTTATCTGGCCAAAGGATACCCCATGCGAGAATCCATCCAGCACGCTAAAACGTATATCACTCAAGCTATTATCGCAGGAAAAGAATTGAATGTCGGACACGGCAACGGCCCTTTATGGCATTTTCCGGACTCCGTTGCACAAATGTGTACATTTTGTGCGGTTGTATCATAAAAATACGTAACTTTGCACCCGCAATTAAAAATCAATTAAATAATAAAAATATGAAAGCATTTGTATTTCCCGGTCAAGGCGCTCAATTTGTAGGAATGGGTAAAGACCTGTATGAAAACTCAGCTTTAGCAAAAGAATTGTTTGAAAAAGCAAATGATATCCTCGGATATCGCATTACAGATATCATGTTCGACGGCACAGACGAAGATCTTCGTCAGACAAAGGTTACTCAGCCTGCCGTATTCCTTCACTCTGTTATCTCTGCTCTTTGCATGGGTGATGACTTCAAACCGGAAATGACTGCCGGCCACTCACTTGGTGAGTTCTCTGCATTGGTTGCTGCCGGTGCATTGAGTTTTGAAGATGGATTGAAGCTTGTGTATGCACGTGCAATGGCTATGCAGAAAGCTTGCGAAGCTACTCCTTCCACCATGGCTGCTATTATCGCATTGCCGGATGAAAAAGTAGAAGAAATCTGTGCAGCAGTAAATGCAGAAGGTGAAGTTTGCGTACCGGCCAACTACAACTGTCCGGGACAAATCGTTATCTCCGGCTCTGTACCGGGTATCGAAAAGGCTTGCGAACTGATGAAAGCTGCCGGAGCCAAACGTGCTCTTCCGCTGAAAGTGGGTGGTGCTTTCCATTCTCCATTGATGGACCCTGCCAAAGTTGAATTGGAAGCTGCTATCAAGGCTACGGAAATTCATACTCCTAAATGTCCGGTATATCAGAATGTAGACGCACTTCCTCACACTGATCCTGCAGAAATCAAAAAGAACCTGGTTGCCCAGCTGACTGCTTCCGTACGCTGGACACAGTCTGTTAAGAATATGGTTGCCGACGGTGCTACTGATTTTACAGAATGTGGCCCGGGTGCAGTACTTCAAGGACTGATTAAGAAAATTGACGGTACTGTCAACGCTCACGGTATTGCATAAGCATCCGTAAGAAAGACTTTATCTTTAAATATATGAAGCGTGTTGGTAACTATTGCCAACACGCTTTTTTATATTAAGCCTATTCATAGCATACGGATTAACATGTTGTATAACACCCCATTACTTTTCTTTTCCGGCAAACTTTCCGTATCTTGCTATTGTTTTTATTACAGGAATCATTTACTCAAATTTATGAGCCATGAAAATACATGAATATCAAGCGAAAGAGATTTTCTCCAAGTACGGAATACCTGTCGAGAGGCACACTTTATGCCGTACAGCCGCAGGTGTCATAGCCGCTTACCGGAGGATGGGAACAGACAGGGTGGTTATAAAAGCACAGGTATTAACCGGAGGCCGGGGAAAAGCCGGAGGAGTGAAACTGGTAAACAATACGGAAGATGCTTATCAGGAAGCTAAAAATATTCTCGGAATGAGTATTAAAGGACTTCCGGTCAATCAAGTACTGGTTAGTGAGGCGGTAGATATTGCTGCCGAATATTATGTCAGTTACACCATCGACCGAAATACACGTTCTGTCGTTCTGATGATGAGTGCATCCGGCGGTATGGATATCGAAGAAGTAGCCCGTCAAACACCGGAGAAAATCATCCGATATTCAATCAATCCATTTATTGGTCTTCCCGACTATCTGGCAAGGCGTTTTGCTTTCTCCCTCTTTCCTCAAATGGAGCAGGCGGGTAAAATGGCGGCCATCCTTCAGGAACTTTATAAGATCTTCATGGAAAATGATGCATCATTAGTGGAAGTAAATCCGCTGGCACTAACCAAGAAAGGTACGTTGATGGCTATTGACGCAAAGATTGTTTTTGATGACAATGCGCTCTATCGCCATCCGGAGGTACATGCTTTATTTGATCCGACGGAGGAAGAAAGAATAGAAGCAGACGCTAAAGATAAAGGATTCAGTTATGTCCACATGGATGGTAACATCGGTTGTATGGTAAATGGTGCCGGACTCGCTATGGCTACTATGGACATGATTAAACTTTATGGAGGTCAGCCAGCCAATTTTCTCGACATTGGTGGTAGTTCCAATCCTGTCAAGGTAATTGAAGCCATGAAACTTTTATTGCAGGATGAAAAAGTGAAAGTGGTCCTGATTAATATTTTTGGAGGAATCACCCGCTGTGATGATGTAGCAATGGGGCTTCTTCAGGCATTCGAGCAGATAAACAGTAATATACCTGTTATCGTACGGCTTACAGGCACTAATGAGCATATCGGACGGGAACTGTTACGGAATTACAGCCGTTTCCAAATAGCCACAACGATGAAAGAAGCTGCTCTTATGGCTCTGAAAGCATAATAAGTACCCAAATCATTAATAAATAAAGCAATTATGAGCATATTAATAGATAAATCCACCCGCCTGATTGTACAGGGAATCACCGGGAGAGACGGGCTTTTCCACGCCAAGAAGATGAAAGAATACGGAACCCATGTTGTTGGAGGAACTTCTCCGGGCAAAGGAGGAACAGATGTAGACGGCATCCCCGTATTCAATACTATGTATGACGCGGTTGAACAAACGAAAGCCAATACTTCTATCATTTTTGTTCCGGCACGTTTTGCGGCAGATGCCATTATGGAGGCAGCAGATGCGGGCATCCGGTTAATTGTCTGTATTGCGGAAGGAATCCCCACGCTGGATGTAATTAAGGCGCACCAGTTTGTCGAACAAAAAGGTGCTATGCTGATCGGCCCCAACTGTCCGGGACTGATCTCTCCGGGAAAAAGCATGGTAGGCATTTTACCGGGACAGGTCTTTTTAGAAGGAAATGTCGGAGTTATCAGCCGTAGCGGAACACTTACTTACGAAATTGTGTATCACTTAACGGCGAATGGCATGGGACAATCCACTGCTATCGGCATCGGGGGTGACCCTGTTGTAGGTCTTCATTTCCGTCAACTGCTGGAGATGTTTCAAAATGATCCGGAAACAGAAGCGATCGTCCTGATTGGAGAGGTTGGAGGAAACGCAGAAGAACAAGCGGCTGAATATATCCGCAATAATGTAACCAAACCTGTAGTGGCATTTATTGCAGGACAATCAGCTCCTCCGGGGAAGCAGATGGGACATGCAGGAGCTATCATTTCGGGAAGTTCCGGTTCGGCAAAAGAGAAGATTGAATCTTTAGAAGCTGCCGGTATCCGGGTAGCACAAAAACCTTCGGATATACCGAAATTATTGAAAAGATAAACTCCCAAAGAGAAAGAAAAGACAAAAGTAGTCATATCATAACAGATGCAGATTCACTCCCTCAAATAAGTAATTACATACTTATCGTTTAGAGTAAATCTGCATTTATTTTACATACCTTTCTTTATACCTAATTTTATAAGAAGAGCATTCATAGGATATGCACAGAAGAAACCGAAAAGCATAGCCAACTGCATCATAAACCAGAATATCCATGTGTCTTTGGGTAATGGTTCATTGATGAACAATACAAAATAGACAATCGCCATCCAGCCATACATTCCTACCTGCCAGGATAAAAGAGAAAAGAAATCCGCTTTGAAAGCACGAGCCAAGGCATTACCTACCGATATTTTTTCCATCTCCCGAATAGCATAGAATTGGAAATAAACACCAATCATCAAAGCCAGAATAAAGTCAAGTACCCAATTACCAAAGAGCTGACTTCCTGCCACAGTTACAGGAACATAGTTTGTGAACCACTCTCCTATGATATCTGCCAATGTACATCCTGCACCACAATGAAGCGCCGACAAAGCTACCGATTGCCAATAAGGACGTTGCATTCCTTGCATCGACATTTCTCCCTGCATGGCCATATCCATCTCCATATTATCTTTCATACCGGACATATCCATTCCCTTCATATCAGACATATCTTTCATGCCAGACATATCCATTTTCATCCCATCATCCTCAGCTTTCATCGGACTACTCCGTCCAAACTTATTATACGCCCATAAAGCTAAATAACTTCCCCATAATGCAGATAATATCCAGACTGCATTCATTATCTTCATTGATTGCGGACGATGTGTCAGGTCTATGGCAATATGTACTGCAATTCCGATACCTGAACATACTAAGAAAACGGCTATTAAATTGAGCATGGCTGTATGTTTTTTAAAGATTCAGATTACAAAACATCCTTTATTTGTGAATAGTTCACCCCATTACTTTAATTTTATCCCGTCGAACTATTCCCTACACGAGTTGTTATCATTTTATAATCAAAACAATAGAATTATGAGCAGACGTAGACAATTAGAGCATGAAGTATCTGTTGCTCAAGAAAGAATAAAGAAAGCTGCAAAAGATACACCGAAGGATATCCTGAAATTATGGGAACAAGAGCTGGTAGACCTGGAATTGGAACTCAATAATATGGTGGATGATGAAGAAGATAACAATGAGGATTAACAGAAGAAAGGCGCGCTAGTTACCTAGTGCGCCTTTCTCTATTACTGTATATGTATTCAGTATTAATTCTTTGGCAATGCTTCTTTTACTACCATTGAACGACCTACATATTCTGCACCGTTCAATTGTTCGATAGCTTTAGCAGCTTCTGCATCATCCGGCATTTCGATAAACGCAAAACCTTTTGATCTTCTAGTTTCACGATCTGTGATTAACTTTACTGAAGCAACTGTTCCATACTCTTCCATTACATGTCTCAAATCTGATTCCTTAACATTATAGCTAAGATTTCCAATGTACAAATTCATAAAATACAAATATAAAAAATTAATAATTCAATAAGAAAGTTTTAGGAAGATCTTAATTAGAGATGGATATGCTCAAATAAATGAGAAGATTCATGTAAAAAAATCAAATCGTAATAAACCTCTTTATTGTTGTTGGTACAAAGGAAAGCATTATTTGGGGATATTGCACTATATTCTCTCCTTTTTCTTTCTGCAAAACATCTTTTTTATGAAAATAGGCCAATACTTAACGTTCTTATTCTTTTTATACCAAGCCATTCCATGTAAACTACCGGATTAGTCTTTCTGCAAATTCTTCGCTACAAATTCCTCAAAAAACGTTTTCTTATAGTTTCCACCTCCTATTCCTATCTCATAAGACTTAATAAAAATATCATTGGTATCAAAAGAGTCAATCCGTGAAGTATTGACAATATAGGACTTGTTTATCCGGAGAAACTGTTTAGCGGGCAGTTGCTCATGAATATTTTTCAGATTCATCTTAGTAATCACCCGCTGACCTTCCAATTGGAGAATGGAATAATCCTTTAGTCCTTCAATAAAAAGAATATCACTGAAGTTTATCTTGATATAGCGTCGTTCCGATTTGATGAAGATATATTCTTCCTGTATCTCCTCCACTCTTTCGGCTGTTTCCGACAATAACAGTTTATGATATGCTATTGCCTTATTGACTGCTTTCAGAAAACGGTTCATTTCAATGGGCTTCACCAGATAATCAATGGCACTTACTTCATAACTATCGAGTGCATATTCCGCATACGCCGTTGTAAAGACAATCAACGTATTCACGGGAATGCTTTGCGCAAATTCTATTCCGGTAATTCCCGGCATCTGAATATCAAGGAAAATCAGATCAACCGTATATTCATTTATATAAGCGGACGCTGCGATAGCATTATTAAAGCTACCCACCAATGTCAGTTGTGGAATCTGCTCCACCAATGACTTCATACCTTTGCGAGCTACCGGCTCGTCATCAACAATAATACAATTCATAAGTTTAGATGTAAGTTGACATTATAAGTTGTTTCTTTATCTTCTATCTGTAGCGTATACCGTGATTCATAAAGTAAATCCAGTCTGCGTTTCACATTGGCCAACCCTATTCCCCCTTCCCGCTTAACAGGAACACGGGGCTTAGAATTTTCGCAACGAAACGTCAACTGTTTATTATGCACAGAAAAATACAAGTGAACATAAGATAAATTGTCGCTATCCAAATTATGTTTCACCGCATTCTCTACAAAAGGGATAAACAATAACGGAGGAATACAGATATTCTCCATATTTCCCTCTTGAAAGATTGTATATTCAAAATGATCCCTTCTCACCTTCTCCAATTCAAGAAAGCTGGTGAGAAACTGTATATCTGCAGTAAGAAATACTTCTCTTCTTGTACTGTCATTCAACTGGTAGCGAAGTAGATTGTCCAGTTTCTCCAATATCTGTGAAGCCTCATCCGGAGCATCCTTTACCAAAATATTGGCATTATTCAGCATATTAAAAAGAAAATGCGGATTGATCTGTTTCTTTAATTGTTGCAATTCTGCCTGTTTAGTCGCCTTCTCCAATTCAAGAATCTTTTTATCGGAGACAACCCAACGGCGAAATAGTTCAAAGCTCGTACAGCCACCTGCACTTAATAGCAGTACTAATACTCCATAAGCAATACTATCAAAAGAAACAGCATGGTTATCCTGTATACAAAACCCACGAATACCGTATCGTTGATATAATGGAGACAGAAATATAAATCCTAATAATACACTCACTAAATTGACTCCGAGAAACGAAATCCAATAACACCATAACTTGCGCTTGGCTTTATACAGGAAACGGGGCACTAACCAATATATATTCAGATAGATAGGAAATGCAAAAACCAATATACTAACCGGATATGCATATAGGAAACCTTCTCTAGTAAAATCTCCATATACATTCTGAAAGCCCAAAAAGAGTATAATAAATAGCAATAGTAAATTACTGATAAGCCTGAAACGGTCATTTACCAGATTCTTCCCCCAATCGTATACATTCCAGGTATCTTTCATAATTCCAACATTAAACCAATGGTACACAGTGCCTCATCATTATAGCCACTTTTTAATTGATAACCTCCCGGATATAACAAGTCCAATCGTTGCCGTAACTTGTCAAAAGCAGGTGCTACTTGTAGACTTTCCTTTTTTCGCAGACAGTATGTACAAATAAATCGAAGCTGATTCTCTTCCATTTGAAAATCGATCCTTATATTTTCTCCCTTTCCATTCTCTCCACATACAGTTGTCTGAATCACATATTCTATCACAGGCATAAACAATAAAGGAGGAACTTGTATATAACGCACTTCATTCAGGATGTTGACTTCAAAATTAAACTCCGGATTACATAGTTTCTCCAACTTCATATAATCAGTCATAAAATCGATATCATCTCCCAACAATACCTGTTGCCGTTCACTTTCATAAAGTTGGTATCTAAGCAACCGACTTAATTTAAAGATAAGCAATGACGCCTTTTCTCCATCTTCTCCCAGCAAGGTTCGTACCTTATTCAATATTCTCGAAAAAAACTCCGGTTGGAGTTGATCTTTCAAATGATTTAGATCAGTCTGTATGCTAATATTCTCCAATTCATTTAATCGTTGTTGATAGGCCACCCAACGATGCAGAAAAATAGTAAAAGAAAAAGCCAGGAAATAGAGTATCAGTGCCAATGCATTTATCAACAGAAAGAAAGGGAGATCACTGTTTAGTCTTTGCATCTGTTCGGGTATAACATAATATTGCCCTAGAAAACAAATAGCACCAACCATGGCGGTCAGCATAAATCCAACAAGGCAACTCAAATATATGATATACTTTTTATATCTACGCTGAAACAGATAACCGGGAATTAACCAGTAAGTATGCAGATTTATGATTCCCCATAGAATGACAGAAAGTAAAAGACTAACTCCCGTAGAAAGATTTAGCCCTAAACTATCGCTTTCGACAAAAGTGCCTCTGAACACTAAAAAGGAGACTACAAGAAATATCCCAATTTGCTTCAGTAACGTATATAATAGTATCTTAACTGACATCAGGCGATAAAGTTACCATTTTTTTAGAACTTATACTTCATTCCCACCGAAACATACATTGCCGGTTTAAAATATGGATCAGTATCTTTAGACATATCTTCGAAGAAAGCCTTTAAAGTGCGGGTAGTGTAATAAGCTATTCTGCTACACGACACACCGGCAGTAGCAGTGATTGAAAAAGAATTCCCCATACTTACTTCCGGTTGTAAACCTACAATAATGAATTGCTGGGAAAACATAGTATCTTTTCCTTCTCTTTCCAACAATGCCAATGACCCGTTCATCTCTGCCACGATCCTTAGATTCAGATATTTATTCATTTTCATTCCTGCCGATACTTCCATGGCATTCAGCATCGAAACTTTAATTTGATAACGTCCTTCAGTGCTCCAATCAAAATAAATAGCAGGAAATACCATCGGATAACCAAATGTGTTGTTCACAGCCAATCCGGCCCCAAGAGATAAATTGGACTTGAACTGCCGGATGAAAATAACTCCTCCCTGTCCCAGAACATTCTTCAGTTTTACATCAGAAGAGGTATAGACGCCTGCACCGACAGTCGTCAACAAAAGCCATTTTTTGCTGATAGGGCGAATATTGGTTACGCTCAACTGCATATTTATAATTTGATCTATGTAAGATTGAAGATTCTTATTATTCATTGCCGTATAGCTTCCTCCTGCCGAAATCATCCAAAGAGTTGGCTGATTTCTTTCATTCATTTTCTGTGATACGGGAATATTGACGTTCCCTTCCACAAAGCACATATCCCCTTTCCCGGGATACTGTCCATTTTCATCTTTATATCGGGAAGAAGATATATACCCGGTTTTCACAGTAACCTGTGCCTGTATATTTTCAGGAAGTAATAGAAACAAGGCGAACGCACTTAACAAAATAATCCTCATTCTTTTATCTGTTTTAGGGTTTGAATGAGACAAAAGTAGAGTTTTACCGATCTGCGTAGAGAGTTTGTAGACCAAACCCGGCATTAAGTAGACCAAACCTGTAAATTTGTAGCCTGTTTGGTCTGAATGTATTATATAAAAAAATAAAAGACTACCTTTCAACCGAAGATAGTCTTTTATCCGTATATCATTTTTTAATTATCCACAATGGAAATACTTATGTACGAGATCTAACATCTCCATCGGCTTTCCTTCCAAATCCGCACGCAATGTTTTATCTTCATAACCACGAAGTCTGCGGATGATACCATCAATCATTGCCGGGCTGAATACATTATATTGTTCAAAGATTGCCCGTTGTTGTTGCAGGCAATCGGCAGAAGCTTCACAGCTATCCGGCAGTTGCGCCAGTGATTTCAGCTTATCTTCGTTTTCTTTCTGATGGATATTCACATTTACATAAGTTTTTTCAGCAATGTCCAGCGCATTTTCAATCTCAAAACCATGACGGCAGGCAACAGCCAAACCAGCCAACAGTTGATACAAATCTGCCGAACCATCCGGAGAACGCATTTCTACAGTCTGCTTCTGGCTGGTGTCAAAATGACTTTCAGCTTCCAACGGATTTGCCAATGTACACATATCTGTTTTTGCAGCCCATCCCAGAGGTACACGCACTAATACAGAGCGGTTACGATCTCCCCAACAAACATTGGTAGGTGCTTCCTGATGAGGAACGAGACGGAAATAAGAAGTAGGGTTGGTATTTCCAAAAGCAGTAATTGACGGAGCAAGCACCATCATTCCGGCAATTGCCTTGCGTGCTGTTTCCGACAAAACACCGTCTTTCAGCATCTGGTTCTTTCCGTCTTTCATGATACGCATGTGGACATGCAAGCCCGAACCTGCTTTACCTGCCGTAATCTTTGGAGCAAAGGTTACATTGTATCCATATCTAAATCCCAGGTTACGAATCACCCATTTGGCAATCATTAATTGATCTGCTGCCTGCGATACGGGAACCGGCAGGAATTCTATTTCATTCTGCTCATAGATATAACCATCCAGCGTAAAATTACCCACTTCGGAGTGTCCATACTTTATTTGCCCGCCTGTCTGTGCGATGTAAGACATACATTGAGTACGGAACTCATTGAATTTAGCATAAGGACCCGATTCGTGATAACCACGTTGGTCGGTTGCCTGAAACATACCAGTATCCGGAGCTATTACATAATATTCCAATTCGCCCATTGCCTGAAATTCCATTCCGGTAACTTCTGTAAAAGTTTTGCTTGCTTTGTAAAGAGTGTGTTCTGGTGCACTTTCGAGGGGTTCGCCGTCTTTATTGAAGAAAGAGCACAGCATAGACAGCGTCGGAATCTCGGCAAACGGATCAACGAATGCTGTGCAAAAACGGGGAATTACATAAAGGTCACTACTGCCCGCTTCTATAAATGAGAAAAGACTGGAACCGTCTACCCGTTCTCCACATGTGAGAATAGCTTCCAGATAAGCTTGATTGTTGATGACAAAGTTCAGAGTTTTCAGACGCCCGTCTCCCGCCGGATACATAAAATTAACCATGCGGATATCTTTTTGCTGGATAAATGAGATAATGTCAGCTTTTGTAAACTCTGAAGTTGTTTTTTGAAGGAATGCCACCAACTGGTTAGCATTCATTGATAAATCATAATTCATAATCGGTTGTTTTTCGTTGTTGTATGATTAAAACGGTTTGTTGAATGCCAAAGATAAGGAAAAGATGGAAAATCGAGTAAGAAAAGATTTAATTATTTCTTTGCTATGTTGCATTTATGTCTATTATCCTATTTAAAACGCTTCAG
The DNA here is from genome assembly GCF_019129155.2 of Bacteroides sp. MSK.18.37. Taxonomy (NCBI): domain Bacteria; kingdom Pseudomonadati; phylum Bacteroidota; class Bacteroidia; order Bacteroidales; family Bacteroidaceae; genus Bacteroides; species Bacteroides sp. MSK.18.37. Next base: position 6,257,855 of record NZ_JAHOIB020000001.1, read on the forward strand.
GTCTTTCTTCTCAAAAATCCATTCCGGAGTGTATAGTTTCCCTGCATCCGTTTCCGTCAGCTCGTACCAGGGAGAAAGGTTGCGGCTGGTTGGATTGACCAGGATATGAATCTGTTGGGCAGGCACATAGCTTTGTGCCAGGAGAAATACTTTCTTCCCGGTATTCGGATGAATGGCAACATCCATAACAATCACAGCATGACCGGGTGAACCACCTTTAATAAAGACATCCCCGGGTTGCAAGGAAGTATAAAGCACAGCTGGGAGTTCACGAGATAAAGAGGCAGTTCCGGCATACATAAAAACCATATCGAGATAGTTACGGAAAGTTTTATAGGAATAATCCACTCCCTTGCCCGAAGCATACCATTGAACCTGATTATCGTTGACTTTTATTCGATTTCCCTCCGCCCATTTCTTATATTCGGCAGTAAATCCACTTGTGAAGTTGAATTTTATGTCTGCATACCGTTTATGTTTCCACAGATATTCCGCCCGCAAGCGTATCACTGCATCGGCACACTGCTGCAAATCACGATTGCCTATCTCCATATCTACGACTGCAAATGCGGCTGCCTGATTGGCTTTTTCTTTTCCATTGTAAAGTAACACTTTACTGCCTTTAGGCAATAATGGCAAATTGCGCAAATAAGTTGTAAACGAATTATCGGAGCAGGTCTCTCTAACATATCCTGACGGAGGAGCGATTCTATCCGCAAGCCTCTCCTGTCCCCATGAGTGAAAGACTATGAGAAGCAAGCCTGCACATATTAACAAATACTTCATATCGGTTTTTCTTATTCCATATCCGGACAAATATAAGTAATTATTATTGAAAACGAAGTTGAATGTCTGTTTTTCTCCCGATTGAAGACGCTATCGTCTTAAAAATATGTAATATCGGATTCTGACTAAAACAAAGTGGCCTATACTCTCTTTTTTCTGTAAGAATAGTGCGAACTTTGTTTTCTACAAATTATAATAGTGTTTTTATGGAACAGGTGGTAGATTTAGCTTTGCCAGAATACTTTGAAAGAATATCCGCAGAAGCTACCTTTCAGGAGCAATTGTCCGTCATAGATATAGATAACTCCCGTCGTTCGCCGGTTCAAGTCAAAAACTATCCGATACGCTTAAAAGGCTATTCCCTCATCTTTGTTCTTTCCGGAGAAATTACAATAGGAATAAACTATTTATCGCATACACTGAAAAAGAACATGGTGATGCAGGTGTATCCGGATGATATTATAGAGCACACAGCTTATTCAGCCGATTTCAAGGGCTATCTCATCATTCATTCTGCTGAATTGAAAAAGGAAATAATGGCTATGACATCCGGCATCCGTCTGCAACAGGCGGGTCAGTTGAAGAAATTACATACCAGGCAAGAGTTGAGTGAGGAAGAAAGCCTGCGTTTGAGAAAACAGGTTGAACTCATTAAAAGTTATATTCCTGATAAAGAACACGTCTACCACTCTTATGTCATCAAGAATCAGATTATAAATCTATTCTTTGACCTTGATAACTGCCGCTGGCATAGGTATGGCGACGGAGAACGGCACCAATAGTATCTTCCACCGGGATGTGCGGATTGATGCGTGCTGGCTGATAGAGTTCAACGTAATCTGTGCCTAATCGTTTCAAAGTGTAAACCAGATAATTTTGTACGTTCTGCGGACGGACGTCAATACCATAGAACCGATCATCTGAAGTGAGCATTCCACCAAACTTGACGGCAATAAAAATGTCTCCGCGCTCCCGGGTTTTCAAAGCCTCGCGGATCACCAGTTCACTTTCTCCGTGACCATAAAAGTCAGATACGTAATTCCACTGTCTAGCGCGGCATGTATCGTGTCGACTCCCTGCTGAACGTCAGCCATTCTCATGGCACCCAGTCCGATACGCGAAAGGGTGATACCATTGATTTCTTTATTCAAATACTTCATTGTTTCTTTTATTATATAGTACTAATTCGATTGCAAATTTCGGATAAATTCCTTCATGATACCAGAGCAATATCCGTTCATTTTTGGTCATTATCCGTCAAGAAGCCTCTTTCTCATGAAATGTCTCAAACATACTGATTATAAAAACCAATTGACTGCCTCAACTGTTTAATTTAAATAGAACTATTAAAACTACCGTCACATGAAAAAGGATATTCTAAAAGACCTGCTGGCAAAGCCCGGAAAGAAACAGTTGGTATCGGATTTTGACTCGTCATTCACTGGCGATTTATCCAAGCAAGACGCTAAAGAACAACTGGCAAAGGATATTGAGAAGCTTTCGGAGCTGCAAAGTATGCTTTATGCGCAAGACCGGTATTCAATCCTGATTATCTTTCAGGCGATGGATGCTGCAGGAAAAGACGGGACTATCAAGCATGTGATGTCCGGCATTAACCCACAGGGATGCCAAGTGTATTCGTTCAAACAACCGTCTGCTGAAGAACTGGACCATGATTATCTCTGGCGTATCAATCGCTCTCTCCCGGAAAGAGGACGAATCGGCATTTTCAACCGTTCGCACTACGAAGATGTGCTGATTGCCAAAGTGCATCCGGAAATTATTCTATCCAACAAGTTACCAGGTGTCGAAACCATAAATGACATTGATCCCGACTTCTGGAAGCGTCGTTATCGACAGATCAACGATTTTGAACGCTATCTGACGGAGAATGGAACGATTGTCCTGAAATTCTTTCTCAATGTATCGAAAGCCGAACAGAAAAATCGATTCATGGAGCGACTGGACGATGCATCTAAAAACTGGAAATTCTCTTCGGCGGACATCAAAGAGCGTCAATTCTGGGAGGACTATATGAATGCTTATGCCGATGTACTGACGGAGACATCAACGGAACTGGCTCCATGGTATATAATCCCTGCCGATAATAAATGGTTCATGCGTTACGCAGTAGGACGAATTATTTGTGACCGGATGCAGCAATTGGATTTACATTACCCCAAACTGTCGAAAGAGGGATTGGAGAAGCTGGAAGAGTGTAAGAAAAGTGTATCAAACATTAACTTTTAAATCACTTGCACTTATCCTTTTTTATTCTAACTTTGTAGAAAGACCTACATAAAGAACCAAAATTGATAAGCTTATGGACATCCAAACTTTTATTCAAAATTTCAAAGAGGCATTCGGAGAAAATGCTGAATTGCCTCTTGTTTTCTGGTACTCGGACGAGCAAAAAGGAGAAACAGAAAAGATAAACGGTTGCTTCTTCAAAGGTATGAAGACGGTAAGAGATGGTGGTATTATCAGCCTGAATGCTGAAAACATCGGTTGTGGCGGCGGTAAATTCTATACTGGCTTCACCGAAATGCCAGAACGTGTACCGACTTTCGTTTCGCTCAAAGAGAAATACAAACAGACTCCTGAAATGGTCATCGACTTTATACAGCAAATCGGAGTTCCCCGAACAGAAAACAAGTATCTTCATTTTGCACGTATAGATAAGGTAGAAAGCCTTGAAGAAATAGAAGGTGTCGTATTTCTGGCAAATCCGGATATGCTTTCGGGCTTGACCACTTGGGCTTTTTATGATAATAACGCAGCAGATTGCGTCGTTTCTACCTTTGGTTCCGGCTGTAGTGCTGTAGTGACGCAAGCCACGATAGAGAATCGTAAAGGAGGCAAACGCACTTTCCTCGGTTTCTTCGACCCATCGGTTCGCCCTCATTTCGAAGCTGACAAACTAAGCTATACCATACCTATGTCCAGATTTAAAGAGATGTATGAGACGATGCGCCAAAGTTGTCTATTCGATACGCATGCATGGGGAAAGATTAAAGAAAGAATGAACGGATAATCTCCCATAACGAAATTGCATATCATTATACAATTATCGGGACATTAGGTATGCTTATTCCGAACATACAAGGCTTCTCTTTCGTTGTTATAGGAAGAAACTGCCACTTGATACTGACAATTCATTATCAAGACAGATATTTTCTGAATATCAATCCCTGCCTGTCCTATTTTGTTTCCCAGTGTGGAACTTATAGTTTCACGCTTTGAAACCATCAGTTTCACACCGAGAAACCATTAGTTTCATGCCGGGAAACTAAAAGTTTCAAGCGCCTGAAACTTTCTTTTCCTACAGGATTAAAATAATATATCAGTCGGATTAAACCTTTTATCTGGAGAAAAGTCTTATTATTAATATATTATCGTTCTATTCAACATTAAAGTATCAACGAAAATGGAAACATCCGTCAAACTCTATTCGCTGAAACACAGCAATGTGAAAACCTACCTGTTCGCCTTACTATTTGTAGCGGGTAACATTGCACTTCCACAATTATGCCATCTTGTACCTTATGGTGGTCCTACCCTGTTACCTATTTATTTTTTCACGCTGATTGCGGCTTATAAATATGGTTTTCTTGTAGGATTATTGACTGCTATTCTTTCACCAGTCATCAATCATTTATTGTTTGCCATGCCCTCGGAAGCGGTACTTCCCATCCTATTAATCAAATCGTCCTTACTCGCCGGAGCTTCAGCTCTTGCAGCACGTACTATAAAATCGGTTTCATTACTGGCCATTCTTGGTGTCGTACTCACTTATCAGGTCATAGGCGTTGCATTTGAATGGGCCATCGTCGGAAGTTTCTACGAAGCAGTACAGGACTTCCGTATCGGTATTCCGGGAATGTTACTGCAATGGTTCGGCGGATACGCCCTCCTGAAAGCAATTGCCAAACTCTAAACTAATATAGAAAGATGGACAGAAGGGATTTTTTAAAAACAGTAGCTATCACCGGAGCCGCCTTGACTATACAGCGTTCGGAGGCTATGGAGGTGTTAACTCAAACAATCAATAAAGCAAACGGAAGCAATCCTGATCTGGTGGCCGTTATGGGCGGAGAACCCGAAGAGATGTTCCGCCGTGCCATAAGCGAACTGGGGGGTATGAAGCAATTCGTGAAACCGGGACAGAAAGTGGTTGTAAAACCTAATATCGGTTGGGATAAAGTGCCGGAACTGGCAGGAAATACGAATCCGAAACTGATTGAAGAAATCGTCAGACAATGTTTTGCCGCCGGAGCTAAAGAAGTGGTCGTGTTCGACCATACTTGTGACGATTGGCAGAAATGCTACAAAAACAGTGGTATTGAAGCTGCTGCCAAAAAAGCCGGAGCCAAAGTAATGCCTGCACATCTGGAGTCGTATTACAAACCAATTGATCTGCCAAAAGGCAAAAAGATGAAGAAAGCCAAAGTGCACGAAGCGATTCTGGATTGTGATGTATGGATCAATGTTCCTATTCTGAAGAATCACGGAGGTGCCAATCTGACTATCTCCATGAAAAATCACATGGGGATTGTGTGGGATCGCGGATTCTTCCACCAGAACGATTTGCAACAATGCATCGCAGATATCTGTACATTACAGAAGAAAGCTGTACTCAACGTAGTAGACGCCTACCGGATCATGAAAACAAACGGTCCCCGGGGACGCTCTGCATCCGATGTTGTACTGGCAAAAGGATTGTTTATCTCACCGGATATTGTAGCCGTGGATACGGCTGCTGCCAAGTTCTTCAATCAAGTACGTGAGATGCCACTGGATACAGTAGGACATCTCGCCAATGGGGAAGCATTGAAAATAGGAACCATGAACATTGACAAATTGAATGTCAAGCGAATTAAGATGTAAAACAACCATGTTAAGAAGGCTACGTATTGGAATCTCAGCACTTTTATTTGTGCTGATTTCTTTCTTTTTTCTCGATTTCGCAGAAATATTACCGAACAGTTTTCATCGGCTGGCACATTTGCAATTTATTCCAGCCATCTTTTCACTAAGTATAGGTATCTTATTATTTCTCATTGTGTTAACGCTTTTATTCGGGCGTGTATATTGTTCTACAATCTGCCCTATGGGTATCTTGCAGGATGTGATTGCACGAATTTCCAAAGCAACGGGAAAAAAGAAAAAAAGATATAGTTACAGTCCTGCAAAAAACAAATTGCGCTGGGGTGTGCTCGGACTGACAGTGGTCGGGTTTCTATGTGGATTTACATTTATTGTTGGTTTGCTCGATCCGTACAGTGCGTATGGACGTGTGGTAGTGCACATATTCAAACCTATCTATATGCTGGGGAATAATCTGCTGGAATCACTCTTTGCCAGATTTGACAATTATACATTTTATCAGGTAGACACCTCCATCTTGAGCATTTCTTCCCTTCTCATCGCTATTATTACTCTTGCAGTCATCTTTGTAATGGCATGGAAACATGGACGGACATGGTGCAATACGATTTGTCCCGTAGGAACAATATTGGGGTTATTGAGCCGATTTTCATTATTCAAAGTCCGTATTGATACTGCCAAATGTAATGGATGCGGGCTTTGTGCCACCAAATGCAAAGCAGCTTGCATCAATAGTAAAGAACACGCTATTGATTATAGTCGTTGTGTAGATTGTTTCAACTGTTTGGGAGTATGCAAACAAAAAGCATTAGTTTACGCCCCTTCTTTAAAAAAACAGTCTGATGTAGAAACTCCTGCACCATCATCACCGGATTTGGATTCATCCAAACGCCGTTTTTTGGTTGCCGGTCTTGTTACTGCCGGAGCAACCCCCAAACTCATCTCCCAAGCCAAGGAATCTGTAGCAAGCTTGGAAGGTAAGAAGGCATACAAAAAGGAAAATCCGATCACTCCTCCGGGGTCTATCAGTCGGGAACACTTCCAACAGCAATGCACATCCTGTCATCTTTGTGTCAGCAAATGCCCTTCTCATATCTTGAAACCGGCTTTTATGGAATATGGCTTGGCAGGCATGATGCAACCTACTGTTAGCTTTGAGAAAGGATTTTGTAACTTTGACTGTACTGTCTGTGGAGATGTCTGTCCCAATGGAGCAATTCTTCCCATAAATGTAGAGCAAAAACATCTTACACAAATGGGATATGTTGTTTTCATCGAGGAAAATTGCATTGTTTATACTGATGGAACCAGTTGCGGAGCCTGCTCCGAACACTGTCCCACACAAGCAGTAGCGATGGTGCCGTATAAGGACGGATTGACGATTCCTCATGTAAATAAAGAAATATGTGTAGGTTGTGGAGGATGTGAATATGTTTGCCCAGCCCGTCCATTCCGTGCCATCTATATCGAAGGAAATCCCGTACAAAAAGAAGCAAAACCATTCAAAGAAAGCGAAGAGCACAAAGTTGAGATAGACGATTTCGGATTCTGACCGGCATGGTGCCGGAGCAGAGTTTCCATCCGTGTTTTATGTTCTATGACGGTTTATTTCAAATGTGAACAAGACAGATGGTATGGATTTAAAAAAAACTATCCATTATATTCCTCCTACTTTCAATAAATTCACTAAATTCGTGGCGAACTAAAGAAAGCAATTCATGGAGGTATTCACAAATAACTGGAATAGCCGGAAATATCAGATTGGCTATGCACTAAGCGGAGGATTTATTAAAGGATTTGCCCATTTGGGAGTCATGCAAGCTCTTTTGGAACATGATATTAAACCGGAAATCATCTCTGGAGTAAGTGCAGGGGCACTTGCAGGTGTCTTTTACGCGGACGGCAACGAGCCGCACAAAGTACTTGATTATTTCTCCGGACATAAATTCCAGGATTTAACCAAACTGGTGATTCCCAAGAAGGGACTATTTGACCTCTGTGAATTTATTGATTTTCTCCGGACTAACTTAAAAGCAAAAAATCTGGAAGAGCTACAACTTCCCCTGATTATCACAGCAACTGACCTCGATCACGGTCGCATGGTTCACTTTCATCGGGGAAGCATAGCGGAACGGGTCGCCGCTTCCTGCTGTATGCCTGTCATGTTTTCTCCGGTCAACATAGACGGCACTAACTATGTGGATGGAGGATTGATGATGAATCTTCCGGTCTCTACCCTGCGCAGGGTTTGCAATAAAGTGGTAGCTGTCAACGTAAGTCCCATCATGGCACAGGATTACAAAATGAATATTGTAAGCATTGCTATGCGCTCATTCCATTTCATGTTCCGCGCCAATACCTTTCCCGAAAGAGAAAAATGCGATTTATTAATCGAACCATACAACCTATACGGGTACAGTAACACCGAACTGGAAAAAGCTGAAGAAATCTTCGGGCAAGGCTATAATACAGCTAACGAAGTACTTAGTCAACTGTTGGAAGAAAAGGGGAAAATATGGAAATAATCTCCTATCCATCAGAAACAAGAATGAATACGAATATTAATAATCTACTCTATATGAATGACGAAAATAAAATAATTATCTACCAAGTATTCACCCGCCTGTTTGGAAATAACAACAACCACTGTGTCTACAATGGAGACATTGCCACCAATGGTTGCGGGAAAATGGCTGATTTCACGCTCAAAGCACTTGGTGAAATCAAGAAATTAGGTGCTACACATATATGGTATACAGGCATCATCGAGCATGCCACTCAAACGGACTATCGCCGTTATAATATCAGTCCGGATCATCCTGCTATTGTGAAAGGAAAAGCTGGTTCTCCGTATGCTATCAAGGATTATTATGATGTAGATCCTGACTTGGCTAACGACGTGCAAGGACGTATGAAAGAATTTGAGAATCTGGTACATCGCACACATCGCACAGGTCTGAAAGTAATTATTGATTTTGTACCTAATCACGTAGCACGCCAATATCACTCGGATGCACAACCGGACGGTACGACCGAATTGGGAGCTAACGATGACTCCAGCCAATCTTTCAGCCCATATAATAATTTCTATTATATTCCGCAAGCGGAACTCCATGCCCAGTTCGACATGAAAGACGGTGCAGCAGAGCCTTACCGGGAATTCCCGGCGAAAGCTACCGGTAACAATCGTTTTGATGCTACTCCCAATATCACCGACTGGTATGAAACAGTGAAATTAAACTATGGAGTGGATTATCAGAATGGAGGTACCTGCCACTTTTCCCCGACTCCGGATACTTGGATAAAGATGCTGGACATTCTTCTTTTCTGGGCATCAAAAGACATTGACGGTTTCCGCTGCGACATGGCCGAAATGGTTCCTGTTGAATTCTGGGAATGGGCTATTCCTCAAGTAAAAGAGGCTTATCCTGAAATACTTTTCATCGCAGAGGTTTACAATCCAGGTGAATACCGTAGCTATCTGTTCCGTGGCAAGTTTGATTACTTGTATGATAAGGTAGGCCTGTATGACACGTTACGTAATGTAGCTTGTGGATATGAATCTGCATCCGCTATCACTCATTGCTGGCAAAGCCTGAATGGAATAGAGAAAAAGATGCTCAACTTCCTGGAGAACCACGACGAGCAACGTATCGCTTCTGATTTCTTTGCCGGAAACCCGCGTAAAGGAATTCCCGCACTGATCGTTTCCGCCTGTATGAACACTAATCCTATGATGATCTACTTCGGTCAGGAGTTTGGAGAACTGGGCATGGATAGTGAAGGATTCAGCGGAAGGGACGGACGAACTACCATATTCGATTATTGGAGTGTAGACACCATACGACGCTGGCGCAACGGAGGTAAATTTGACGGGAAGATGCTTACTGAAGAACATAAACACCTCTACTCTGTCTACCAAAAAGTACTGACGATTTGTAACGAAGAGCAGGCAATCAGCAAGGGAGTATTTTTTGACTTAATGTATGCCAATATAAACGGATGGCGTTTCAATGAGCATAAACAATATACCTTTATGCGAAAATATAAAAATGAGATTCTGTTTTTCGTTATTAATTTCGACAGTCAACTGGTAGATGTTGCCGTCAATGTACCTTCGCATGCTTTCGACTTTTTACAGATTCCTCAAATGGAGTCTTATCAGGCCACTGATTTGATGACGGGCGCTAAAGAAGAAATCAGCCTATTACCTTATAAACCCACGGATGTTTCAGTCGGAGGTTATAACGGAAAGATTCTAAAGATTACTTTTTAAGTAAAAAGCCTAAGATCTGTATACTCTTCATCCCTCGGCCACTTATGAATGACCGGGGGATTATTTTATGCACATCACTCAAACAAATATTCTCAAAGGCTGTTTAGGTAGATAAATAATCCTCTAAACTCAAAGCTTATGAAGAAATTTATGATTTGTGCAATCGCATTGTTTCTGCTATTATCTACATCTGTCTTTGGAGATACCCCTCCCGGCAATGTACAGTCAACTTTCAAGAAAATGTATCCTAAAGCAAATGGCGTCGCCTGGTCACAAGACGATGGATATTATTGTGCCAACTTTGCAATGAACGGATTTACTAAAAATGTGTGGTTCAACGTCCGGGGACAATGGGTGATGACACTGACTGATCTTGTCAGTCTCGACCGACTGACCCCAACAGTCTATAATGCCTTTGTATCCGGGCCATACGCAAATTGGGTGGTAGATAATGTGACAATGGTGGAGTTTCCCAAATGGCAGGCTATTATAGTAATTAAGGTAGGGCAAGATAATGTCGACATCAAATATCAGTTATTCTATACTCCACAAGGGATATTGCTCAAAACGCGCAATGTTAGTGATATGTATGATATTCTCGGGCCAAGTACCTTTCTGGCAAACTAGGAACTGAATCATAGAATAGGGTAATAAACCAAAAAGCCCCCACAAATATTATTGAATATCTGCGGGGGCTTATTGGTTTAAAGATAAAATTATTTTTTCTTTCTAAGTACTACGGCAGTACGGGCAGGAATATAGAGTTTCAGCCACTCTTTCTTTTCCTTCTTGTACAGCGGATCGGTAATAGTGAAGTGCACGACAGAGTCGTCTGTCAAACCATTTCCTCCAAATGCTACATCGTCAGTGTTCAGTATCACTTCATAAGCTCCCGGAGTTACCAGGAATCCATAATCAGTGAATGACTGCTTCGGATTAAAGTTAAAGACAAATATAAGGTCTTTCCGTTCGTATGCCAGTACCTGATCGCCATCATTATGCCATATTTCCTGAACTGGTGTTGCCTGGAAATCTTTCACACTCTTGAGAACTTTCAGCATTTCTTTATCAAAATCACCCATATAGTGATAGGTCAGATTTTTGTTGTCCACCAAATCCCATTGGCGGCGGGCATATTTGCACGACCATCCGTTACCTTCACGTGGGAAGTCAATCCATTCGGGATGCCCGAATTCATTTCCCATAAAGTTCAGATAACCTCCGTTGATAGTCGAAGAGGTCAGCAAGCGGATCATTTTATGCAAAGCAATACCACGGTTGACAACATAATTTTCGTCTCCCTTCTGCATGTGCCAGTACATATCGGCATCAATCAGGCGGAAGATAATCGTCTTGTCTCCTACCAATGCCTGGTCATGACTTTCTGCATACGAAATGGTCTTTTCATCCTGGCGACGGTTGGTTACTTCCCAGAACATACTGGAAGGTTTCCAGTCTTCATCGATCTTTTCTTTGATTGTCTTGATCCAGTAGTCCGGAATATTCATGGCCATACGATAATCGAAGCCGTAACCGCCATCTTCTACTTTGGCAGCCAGTCCCGGCATACCGGAAACTTCTTCGGCAATGGTTATCGCCTTCGGATTTACCTGATGAATCACTTCATTAGCCAGTGTCAGGTAACAAATTGCATTATCATCCTGATGACCGTTGAAATAATCTCCGTAGTTACAGAAAGCTTCACCCAGTCCATGGCTGTAATATAACATAGAAGTTACTCCATCAAAACGGAATCCGTCAAATTTATATTCTTCCAGCCAGTACTTGCAGTTTGACAATAGGAAGTGGATCACTTCGTTCTTGCCATAATCGAAGCAGAGAGAGTCCCAAGCGGGATGTTCGCGACGAGCGCCCGGATAAAAATATTGATTCGGATCACCGGCAAAGTTTCCTAGTCCTTCTACTTCATTCTTCACTGCATGTGAATGAACGATGTCCATAATCACAGCAATACCCATCTCATGAGCAGCATCAATCAGTGCTTTTAATTCATCGGGAGTACCAAAACGCGAAGAGGCAGCAAAGAAACTGGATACATGATAGCCGAAGCTTCCATAATATGGATGTTCCTGAATAGCCATAATCTGGATACAATTATATCCTTCTTCAGCAATACGAGGAAGGATTTTCTCGCGGAATTCATTATATGTGCCCACTTTTTCCTCCTGCTGTGCCATTCCGATATGACATTCATAAATCAACAGTGGATTCGTGTCAGGCTTAAATGTTTTCTTCTTGAATTTATAGGGTTTCTCCGGAGCCCAGACTTGTGCACTGAATATTTTGGTCTGTTCATCCTGTACCACACGTGTAGCCCATGCAGGAATACGTTCGCCTTGTCCGCCTTCCCAATATACATTCAGTTTATAAAGGTCGCCATGATGAATGGCATCCGCCGGGAGGTTGATTTCCCAATTGCCATTCTCTTGCTTTTTCAGCTTGTAGGCGGCTTTTTCCTCCCAATTATTAAATGTACCCACCATATAAATATGAGTAGCATTAGGAGCCCATTCACGGAAAGTCCACCCCTTATCGGTGCGATGCAATCCAAAATAAAGATACCCTGATGCAAAATCTGAAAGGGTTTGTTTTCCCTTATTCGTCAATTCAGCTTCTTTGTCTAATACATGCTGATGGCGTCCGGTGATAGCACCGGCAAAAGGCTCCAGCCAGGGATCGTTTTTTACGAGATTAAGTGTCTTTTCCATATCAGAATTGAATTAGGATTATGCTTTTACTTTTACGATTACTTTCTTCACACCATCTGGAGTGATACCGGGAGCATGACCGTCTTGTGGGAAAAAGATAGCAAACATTCCCGGTTTTACGGCAACGTATGTTTCTGCTAATCCTTCGAAGAAAGTAATATCTTTTTCCGCGTTATAAGGTGCATCTGCCGGAACACAGTCTTTAGCAGCAGTATACCCCATTATTTCTGTTCCCGACAATGGGATTTGAATATCTATAAATTCGTTATGAGTTTCCAGTTTGGCTTCCTCTTTTGTTTTAGGTTTGGTTTGTGCAATATTCACCAACAGATCTTTTCCTTTCAATTCTGTCTTACCAACTTCCATGGCTTGGAGGTCATGAGACTTCAAGAATTCAATAGCTTGTGCAAACAGAGGGTTTAAAGACGCATATTTCTCCAGATTTTCTAAAGTATCTACTACCATATAAGTTAAATTTTAAAGTTTATATTCTAGGCATTATTTATTCAAAATCATCAATCGTATAGTTTATAAAATCGGCAAACCGTTTGAATTGCCGGAACACTTTGTCGATCTGTTCCAACATATCCGGTCGGGTGAAGAAGTTATCGGGAACATTATAAGAGCAAACGTATTCTTTACATTTCAAATAATCAATGTACTTGAAATCTTTCGGAAAACCTTTCGGAGCTGTTTTCAGAAAATCCTCCCCTATCACCGGAAAGTATTTCTTAAACTCCGGATCTTCTACGATCGCAACAAACTCTTCGATATTATCATAGATAGATTGTCTCACGGCTTTCAGGATATTGGTAGGCAGACACAGGCTTCCTCCGGCAAGCATAGAACCATCCGGCTGCAAGTGTACATAATATCCACAATGATCAGACTTCTTTCCTTTGGCATTGATATAACCTCCGAAATGTATTTTATAAGGTGTTTTATCCGCAGAGAAGCGGGTATCCCGGTAAATGCGATAAGTACAGTCTTTGAGCTGAATCCCCCGGATAGTTTCATCAAACAGGGAAATACGGGCAATCACTGTTGCCAAGAAGTTGTCGAACTCGGCACGGGCTGTTTCATATTCTGCCTTATGCTCATTAAACCACTCACGATTATTATTCGCGGAAAGATCTTTTAAAAACTGAAAGATAACGGGTATGTTCATCTTTATCATTTTCTATTATTACTCTACAAACGTACAAATTTTATTTCATATAAACTACAAAAGGGGGTAAAAGGACATAAAAAAAGCATCGGCCTGGTAAAACCGATGCTCTAACACATTTATCAAAAAAACAGACTCTTCTGTCTCTGACGTACTTTAGCTTTCACAAGTGAAGTACAATCTCTTTAATTAATCTTATATCTAATACTATGAAAAACACATAAATATAACAGTACAAAAGAGACTTTTGTTCAGCAGTTCTCTGTATATTTCAGTTAATTATAGTTTATAGAATTAAATGTTTCTCATTTATAGGCAATATAATGCGTTTCCAGTCAATCATTGCGTTGAATAACATGATATGGGAATAGTCTTTCAGACATATTTGCGGAATGTCTTTCTCAACAATGAGCTGCCTGTCCAGAAATTCGCTTCGTTTCGTCCCACGGAGTAACGGATGAGCCGGTGTGAACCAGGTATGTCCGTCATAGAGAGCAACATTAGCTATAGAGGTATCTGTCAGATAGCCATTTCTCACAATTAAAATATCATCCGCCATTCCTCTTTGAGCGTACAAGGCATTCAGTTCTTCCCGATACGCACTTTTATAAGTATAATCAATGGTATCAGACACAACCAAATGCAAAGAAGATACCTGTCGCATCTGATAGGGCGCATACGTAACTTCTTCCACTTCTTTTCCATATACAATCCGGCATTTATGAATTCCATTTAAAGTTGGCGGAGATATAAATTCCCGTAAATCCAGCGGAGTGCTGTCTTTCCAAAAAGCTGCACGGGTTTTATTAAAGCGTTCTGTGTGATAATCAAGATTATAAATCTGTCCATCCTCTATCCGGATAGTCTCAATAAATGGGTACATATACTTTTTGTTTCATTTCATTATACTCGCTTTCCACATCACTCTGGCAGGTGATCCCACCTCCACTTTTAAAATACATCTTCTCTCCTTCCTGTTCTACAAATCGTATCATAACGGCACTATCTAAATCAATGCCATCAGAATATCCCATAACTCCCGTATAAAATCCTCTGTCGTAGGTTTCAGCTTCCTGAATAATCTGCATCGTTTTTCTCTTTGGAGCACCGGTAATAGAACCGGCTGGTAATAGCCTGAAAATAATATCTCCCAAATGCTCCTGATAATTTTCAGGCAATATACCCTGAATTTCAGAACTCGTCTGGAAAATGACTCCCCGATTAGTCTGTAACCTGTCCATATACCGATACCGGGAAACTGACACCCGGTTGGCAACCATACTTAAATCATTACGAATCAGATCTACAATGGTAGCATGTTCGGCAGTCTCTTTCGGATCATTCATCAATAATTGAGCAGCAGAGGGAATTGAAGCATCAATGGTTCCCTTCATCGGATATGAGCTAATTTTTCCTTGATGAATTCTAACAAATATTTCAGGAGAGAAAACCGTAAAACGATCTTTAATCCACAGCTTATAAATCGCTTTTGAATGAAAATAAATATCTTTCAGAGTGAGATTGGTTTCTACCGGAGTGCGACACGTCAAATTCGTAAGGAAACTATTTCCTGCCAGGATGTTCCGTCGCACGATATTAAACGAACGTTGATAAGAAGAGAAAGATTCTGCGAAAGGCTGCCAATGTAGTGAAGGCACTGTTTTTGCGGAGTAAGTAGCTATATCATCTTCAGCCGATATAATCTGATTGGTAAATCCATTCAAATTATACAAAACTTCAGCGGAATCAACAGCGGCAACCTCCTCTATATAAGATACATCTTGTAGATAATTTATAATGAAAATGAAAGGACGGTGGAGTTGTCCCAACTGGTTCATTCGTTTAATAGCCTGTTCCTTATTATATAAGTGCATATAAAATACTTCTACGTTTAGGGAAGGCAAATGTACACAAAAAGTATAGATTAGAAAAAGATAGCAATAAAAAAGGGTTGTCCGACGTGTCATATCGGCAACCCTTTATCATTTATAAAATTGGTCAAATTACTTCATAACAGCTTTCACTTGAGGAAGCATCTTCTTCACATTTTCATTTTCCGGAGAGATCTTAGCAGCTTCTTCCAGATAGTCTAATGCTTCTTTAAATCTACCATCAGCTTTTTCTTTTTCTGCAGCATATTTATCTGCATCAGAATTTGCCAAAGGAGCAGCTTTCTTCAGGATATTAGCGCCATCATTATAGCACAGAACTCCTAAACTGTACAATGCATTTGTTTTATATTGCTTGTGATCCAAAGGAATTACTTTCTTAAAACAATCTTCAGCTTCTTCTGCTTTTCCTGCTTTCTGTGCTGCAAGTCCTGCTTTTAGATAATGAAGACCATAATTCTTCACCATTGTCTTATTCTTAGGATCGACTTTCAGCCCTTCTTCTAATGTAGCTACATATTCAGCAGTCTTCTTTTGTGCATCTAAAGCCAAAGCTTTACGAGCATACGCATTTCCTATATTAAATTTTTTCTGAATAGCAATATCGAAAAAGGTCACGGCTTCCGCATACTTTTTCACTTCGTCTGCTGCTATACCACAATAGTAAGCTGTTGCAGAATCCTGATTATTAGTCTGTTTCAGATATTCGCTGAACTTCGCATACGCTACTGGATAATTTTTAGCATTAAATGCATCATTTCCTTCTTTTTTCAATTGCTCTGGGGCGGTTTGTGCAAAAACATTAGTCACTACAATACAAAATGCAAATAAAAAAATCAATTTCTTCATAACTTTATGTGTTTTTTAGTTGTTTATCGTTCAAAAGTAGAAGTTATAATAGAAAAACACAACCGTATTTTATTTTTTTGACCTTTTTGAAACCTATATAACGTTCGTTATTCTTCGTAAAAATGACGTTTTCCTATTCATTCCTCCCCAATCATATAAGTAAACAAAATATTTCTCTTTTATAAATTACTGATTCATAGCCATAAAGAAAAATATGAATAAAAAAGTGCCGGAAAGTTTTTGAGTTTTCATAAAAAGCACTACCTTTGCATCCGCAAATAAGGCTGGTTCCGTAGCTCAGCTGGATAGAGCAACGCCCTTCTAAGGCGTGGGTCCTGCGTTCGAATCGCAGCGGAATCACTATTAACATCCGGTAACAGTTAAATGTTATCGGATTTTTCTTTTAAATAGCTGATATTAAACGTTTTACTTTCGCCCCGTTTAACTTTTAATAACTTGCCTGTGTAGGCATATTTGTAGGCATATCCCCTCTACAGGCATAAAATAGGCATATAAAAATGACGGCAATAAGAGTTGTAAGACAAGGCAAAAAAGGCAAAACCGACCGGCTCCCCCTGTATGTGGAATTTTATATCAACCGCGAGAAAATAAGGATCGCGGTAAGGTTAAGTGTCACGTCCAAAGAATGGGACGAGCAAAACGAAGTGATAAAAGGCCGGGACAAAGAGAGTAAAGACAAAAATTTAATCATCTCAAACATCCGGTCACGTGTAAGCGACATATTTGTTCGTGCCCGTCTTAAAAATGAGACGCTGACAAAAGAAAGTTTCTTCCGCCAGTACAACAATCCTTCGGATTTTGGTACTTTCTTTGATTTTGCACGGGTTTACCTCAAACAAATTAGCAAAACAATTTCTTTCGGTACCTGGAAACATCACGTTTCTATCATCAAGAAACTGGAAACATTCGCCCCCGGCCTTGTATTTTCAGAGATTACCCATGAATTTCTCCTGTCTTTCTTTGCATATCTTCGCAAAATAGGTAACATGGATTCTACGGCATGGCGTAACATGGCTACTATCAAAATATATGTAGGTGCCGCCATACGCGGCGGTTATATGGACCAGGACCCGTTCGCGGCCATAAAGATACGTCGCCCCAAAAGTGAAGTTATATACCTGACGGAAGAAGAACTCCTCCGTCTGACCGCCTTGTACCGGTCCGGCCGCCTGGAAGAATGTACCCAGAACGTACTCCGTTTTTTTCTGTTTCTTTGTTTTACTTCTTTGCATATAGGCGATGCAAAAGCATTGCAGATAAACCAGTTCATAGGGAATGAACTACACTACACACGAGGTAAGACCAAAATACCGGTAACTGTACCCTTATCGGACCCGGCACGTTATATTTATGAATATTACCGGGCCGGACGTACAAAAGGTAACTTGTTTATGAACCTTCCCACGGATCAGGATATAAACCGGGTATTGAAAACAATAGCCGGTAAAGTAGGAATAACAAAGGATATCAGTTCAAAGACCGGGCGGCATACATTCGCTACCTTGTATTATAAGAAAACACATGATATCGTAACGCTATCCCACCTTTTGGGACATAGTTCTATAACTATGACAATGGTTTACGCACATGCTCTGGAAGATGAACGCGAAGCGGGAATACACGCCTTTGATGATATGTTATAACTAAAAGAGTGAAGGGGAAACGTGTTTCCCGCTTCCCCCTTCGCTTTTCTACTCCAACGTATAAACGCTCCAGTCTATCGCCTTTTTAAGTGCCCAGCCTTCCTTTTGTGTCTCCTGTATATGTTTCACGGCACCGGTGTAAAACTCTTGTAGTTGCTGCATACTTGCAAACTCGTAAAACGTCGGGTTGTCTTCTTCCCCGAGCTTGAAAGTAACAGGAAGGTTTTCCCCGCCTGTCTGCAAGGCAAGATCGTACGCCGTCTTATAATTCATCTGGTTCTCCATGGAAAGCCAGACTTTCAGGCCGTTCCATACGTACCCGCTTTCGATCGTGTCGGTTATCTTCCGGTTATACCATTCATTAATAACCGCCTTGATTTCTGCCAGTGCGGGTAGATGATCGAACGTCTCTTCCATGTAACTACGTTGCACTCCTTCGGGTGTCTCTGTTTCCTGGTAATCCCACGTAATACGCCAGATTCCCCGGCGGCGGTTGGTGCATCTTACCGGTTCCGCCTTGCTGTCTGCATAAATCCGTATCATTTCAAGTAAAATGTATAATTATCAATCCTTTTTCACTTACTTCACCTTCGCAATGTGCTTCAAAAGGCAGTTCTCCGTCTCTTGCCGCTGATTCACAAATGAAAAGGGTTTCCTCCAGGCTGGTAAAATACTTTCTCTCCTTGCCGTCGAGTTCCAGCTTTATAACAGTCCGGTTTCCGTTTTTCGTCGGAACGTCCTTTTCATAATCAAGTACGATCACATCCTTGTTCATCAGTTCGGGCGACTTGATCCTTGCCCCGGTAAATCGTTTCCGTCCGTCTTTAGGCTTGTACTTGTAGCCCAGATCTTTTAATTTTTTCATTTTCTTTCCTGTTAGTTTATAAAATAAGTTCTTGCAATCGGCATGTTTTGTAAGCCCGTAAAATGAGGCGGTTAACTCCTGCCTGCGTTTCTTGCTTTTAATCTTGTGCATCTTGCGGGCGAACTTCTGTTTGTTACGCTTCCTTAACCGTACATGATCCGGGCGGGTTACATATCCCAGAAAGTCGATACCTTCGGTGATCGGGAAAACGGTATCATTGCTTTTAATCTCCAGGCGGGCTTTCCGGGTCTGTTCATGAATGATATCCCTAACCTTCCAAAGGTATTTCTTACTACCGGAAAGCACCAGACCATCGTCACAATACCGGTAATAATATGCTACCGCCTCCTGATCCTTTAACCGGTGATCCAGGTAAATGGATAGAAGCAAATTACAAAGCCCCTGTGATGATCTTAGCCCGATACTTACGCCTTTAGGCATCATGCGGATGCACTCTTCCAGGATTCCGATCAATATTTTATCCTTGAACATCCTTTTCACTGCATCCAGCAAAACGTCCTGGTCTACGCTCTCATAGAATTTCGTTATATCGAACTGGTACCCGAACAGGGTTCCTTCGGGATCATCCTTTATATCTTTAACGATATACTGTAAAAGGTCATGCGTTCCCCTGTTTTTAATGGATGCGGAAGTAGTCCGGATAAAACGTACTTTCAAATGCCGGTCCACCACATTCATAACAGCGTTAAGAACGATCCTGTCCTCCAGGGAAACCGATTGTACGATCCTTACTTTCGGCCCGTCGTCTACGGTCATTTCCCGATATCCTCCGAGCTTGAACCGCCCGCTCCTGATCCGCTGCCTGATCCTCTCTACCGCCTTCGGGACATCCGCCAGTATTCGACGCCCGGCAAAGCTGCGCTTTCGTCTTCTTTTGCGCAATACCGTTTTTATGGCGTCCTCTATATTGGCGTCCTCGACAATCTCTTCTATAATATTATCTTCTCTCCACATGATAATTAAATCAGCCTTCAATTCCCCGGGCCGGGCTTCTTCGAAAAAACTTCCTACCAAACCCCATTGCCCTGCGCTTTATTTTTCCCCTTTCCAACCGTAAACGGCTGCTGTTGGCGAGGCTCATTCCTCTTGGCTCCACGCCGGGAACACGTTCCCACTGTTGTACGCCAATTTTTAAGGCTTATGCGCTTTTTCTTTATTCTAATTGTTTGCAAGCCGAACACCGATGTTCGCATTCGTGTTCGATGAATCGTTATTCGCGTTCGCATACGAAACACCGCCTAACGCGTTCGCGTTGTTGTTCGACCGATACACCACACGAGTGTATATGAGGAAATCCGCCTTTGTACTTTTCGGAAGTACCGGCGCCCGTCTTACTTTCCGGACGCCCGCGCTACCCGCACAACGTTTTACGTTGCTGTTTTTTCTCTTAATCTGCCTGATTTATGGCTTTAAAGGCCGCGACGCTGCCCGCCCAGCGTATTATGCCCCTGAAGGCAAGCCGAACACCGATGCTCGCATACGTGTACGATGAATCGTTATTCGCGTACGCATACGAAACACCGCCCAACGCGTACGCGTTGTAGCTCGACCGATACACCACACGAGAAAGACCGGTACCCACATAGAACCTATCGAACCAATGTGAGGAAGTGGAACCGCCTTCTTTAGCTGCAATCAAATCCATATACCGGCCCCAAACCATGTGGGTAGGATAAATATCCGCGTTATAAACAGTAATTCCCTGTACAATGCGTTCCGTTCCGTCCGGCATGGTAATAAACCACCTTCCGTCCGCCGCCGTCTTGTTTACTGTGACATACTGCAACCATTCCGCCTTGTTTCCCTGGAAATTTTCATATCCCAGTACATTGACGGACTGATAATTTACACCGTCCCGGTAAGCACCTTCCGCCTGTGGATTGGAACCGCCTTTTTCCTTATAATAAGAAACCGTATCACGCATCCCCAGTGCATTTGTAAGGCCCGTCACTTTCTGGTAATTACTTGTTCCATATCCGCAAACTCCCTGCGAATCGGTATTACCGTATTTAAAGAAATGCAGATTACCCACATCCTTGTGCATCTCCCAGTCGAACAGCTGGAAACCCTTGCCCCTGTTCTGGGCGTATTTGATTGCCTGGCTCTGTGAAATGGTTCCTACACTTGAAACACCACTGACAGAACGCAATACATCATCAATCAAGTAAGCTTCATAAGCACCTCCCAGGCATTCCGTATGTTCTACCCAGTCCGGCTCGATCGCTTCCACACTTTCCGACGTTGTGAGTAAAACGAAATCGAAGGCCGCCGAATTAAGGAAAGTAAAGGCCAGTTTCGTAGCTCCTACAGGAACGGCACAAAACAGGTACATACCATTGATAAAACCGTTCGCATTTGAAACGCTGATCCGACTTACTATTTTCCCAGCATCATCTACAAATACAGCCCCGTAAAGAGTAGAAGCAAAACCGGGAAAACGAACCTGCTTGTAATTCCGGACGTCCACCAGGGCGAACGATCCGGATTCGTATTCATTCTTCGCCTCTTCAATGGTCGTGTAATCCGTATTCTTACGAATCCCAATCCCTTCCGTTACGTCCAGTTTCTCACGGGTAAATCTTACACTGGTGTACCCTGCCGCTGCCGGCGCATCCTCATTGCTTGAAATAAAACCGTAAAGACACTGATTCAGCACGTCCGTTACTCCCTTGTACCAGTAATGAGGCTCATATACGTAAACTTCACCTTCCGATCCGGTTAATACTGCATCCGTGGCGTTCTCCACGCTGTCACTATCCCCGTATTTATTCCGGTTCTCATCATGAAGCGGATAACAGGTCATTTCACCCTCCGCCGTCTTTTTAGCCAGAATACAACGTCTTTTCGACAACACTTCCAATATATGGGAAGACGGGGTAAATTCAGTATTATAGTCATATCCGGTAGAGTTATCCAGATTCGTAATCTTTTCCCCGTCTCCTACCGTCTGATCTATTTTTATGCCGACAAACTGCGGCTGAATGATATTCAGTTCCGGGAAATGTGCACAAGTGGCGGCGTACTCTTCATCCGACATGGACTGGGTGAGCCGGTACGTACCTACCAGGCGGCACGTCTGCACGTTTCCCCCGTCTTCATCAACGCCGCCCATTGTCATAAGCCTGCGAAGCAAATTACCGTTCCCGTCCATATCTATACCGGTAATTCGTAGATAGCTGGTCGCACTGCATTGCTGTAACAACGTGTTCCAGTCGATCAGGCTACAGTTATCAATCACAAGGCGCGTGATATTTGCCGTACCTTCCAGCTGCAGCCCTGCATTGGTTAGTTTGCTCAGGTATCGGAGTTCGAGCGTCTGTAAAGTTCCGGGAAGGACGCAAACGGCCAGAGGCGCACCGCCGGCGAATGTCACACCGGTAAGGGATGTATCACCGGCCAGAAAGGTTTCAAGTTTGGTATTGCTTGAAAGGTCCATACCGGTAAAGGAAGAGGATTTAAGCCCGGAAATGTCGAGTTTTCGAAGGTTACGGCAATTACCCACCAGAAGGGCGTTAAGTGTCATCTGTCCGGCCTCACAGCTAACATTCAGTTCACGCAAGGCCGTACAGTTGTTCAGGTTCAACGTGCCGACAATGGCGTGGCTTACATCCGTCAGATCAAGCCCGCGAATACGGCTTGCACCGTAGAAATATTGCGGATCGTTTACTATTAAATCCGTGTCCATTGTCAGTTCCACCACAGCCCCGGCCGTTTCTGCAAGTACCGCACTTTGGTGCGGTGTTCCGGACGTGTAACCGTACCCGTAATAGTACCGTTCGGAGGCCGTAATCCGAATTTTCCGGTTATCGCTGCCGAACTTGTACCCGAAATAAGCCGCAAAGCTGTCACGACGGTAAGTACCGGCTACATACTGACTATCCAAAAGGGCGAAACGGTTCTGAATGGTATAAGTACGGTGCGCATAACGGCTTCCCTGCAAGGCATACAGATAATTATAATAACTGGTTCCGCTGCTGGTTGTCACCCCCTCGGTAAGCGGAAGGATATATTTATATTCCGAATCCTTGTTATAAATCCGCTCGCACCAGTTACCCATTTGTTCCTCGTTAAATACTTGCAGGACATATTCAAGGCTCATATTACTACGCAAGGTTTCCGCCACTTCCCGCAATTTGTCCGGACAAGACCGTACCAGTTCCCATAAAACGGAATCATGACCGGCAAAAGCATAACTACCGATACTATCGTCAAAACTTTCGTGGGTAATGGTATATTCGTATTTCAATACCGAATCATTACGCACACCGAACAATGTGTCCATATCGTAAGGAAGGAAATACCAGATCAGAGAATCCCAAGTCGCCAGCATCATGTTTTTTGCCCGGTTATCCACGGCCATAAAATAATCGGTAATCAGATACCATGCAAACGGGCTGTCATTACCGAAATACTGGTTATATTCCGCCAGGAACTTGGCGGGATCATCCTTACATGAATCGATCCAGTTCCAAAGCCTTGTAACTGCCGCCTTGTCGTCCTCGTGTGCATCCGCCCAGGTAGTATCTGCCTTGAAACGAAATTCCAGCGCATCATCAAAAGAAGACATATCGGTAGTCCCGAACAAGCAAAGGGCCTCGGAGTTATTCAAGAACTCCAGGCAGATACATTTGTTACGCTGCCCGTTCAGGGCCGCTTCGTCGTTGAATCCTTCAATTCCTTCAAAACCGTAAATAATCGCACTTTCCGACTTCTCATTATTGAAATTGTATTTTCCCAGATAAGTATTCGCACCGGTGCCGTCGTTGTCATAAAACAGGTCCATAGGGAAACCGTCTACGCCTATACGTACGTCATATTCCCCCTTATATGCAGCCTGCGGCGGTGTCAGCCACCTGCACTTCTTCCAAACGTCGTTCACAATACGCACCGCACCGGTATTATGTGTACCGGAAGAATCGGAAAAGTCCGCTTTCAAACAGAATATACTGATCGGCCGTGCTCCCGGTTTGAAACTGTATTCAAGAGACGGCACATCCACGCCGTTAACTTCCAGCGTGGTACCGTATTTTTCCAGGCGCAAGAAATAAAGACGGTAATTCTTACGCGGATAAGTGGTGGATGATGTACCCTGTATTCTTAGACCGATATTCCTTGCTACAAAATCATACTCCTTACCGTACGGGCTATAAAAATAGATATCGACCGGTACCTCGAATTTCTTGTTATTGGTGGCGTTGACAAGGTTCACATCGCCGACAATTCGCATAACCGCCTTTCCCTGGGCGCGTAACTTGTCTATGTCGATATCCGTACCGTTGTCCCCCGTAACATCGTTTTTTTCAAATAACAGGACCATTTCGTCCGACGTAGTACGGTCTACCATGTAATTATTTAATTCTTCATCATCCGTAAGCGCACGGTTATAAATACGGAAATTCCTGATCTCCACATCCGCCGTATCACTGAACAAACGGATGTTTACCGGTTCCGCCTGCAGTAGTCCTTCGGTAGACCCATACTGCACAGCCCCGCAACGGATTCCGTTTACATAAAGTTCCAGCAACCGTTTGCCAGCCTTGGACCCGACAATAAAGGCTATTTTCAGGTTCATATCACTTGCAAACTTTGTACTTACTTCCGTACCGCCGGAAACACGCATAAGGGCCTGCTCCGTTGTCATCTGGAAACCGATATCGCCGGCCATACAGTCCAGTATCACTCCCTGCCGGTCCGTTACCGATGAACAAAGAATTTCCATTTCATAGGTAGCCCCGGTAGTGGTCGCATCTGTGGAGAACGGCTGGTACCCGATTTCAATCTTCGCGCCTCCCGTAAGTTTCAGGGCGTCACCCGTCCAGCCGTTGCTGTTCCAGTCGAAACCTGCAAACGTTGTATGTATGTCGCCATAATCCCAGGCTCCCGGATCGGATTCACTGTTACTCCGCCCGGCTGCTGAAAGTTTCAGTACAAGCCCGGCGGTAGTTTCCTGCAAGTCGATCCCGCTTTCCGTCACGTCGATATAAAACGGGTATTCCGTGGCTCCCGTCTTAAATTTCATATTGATTTCACCCTGCTGGGTAAAACGGTTGGTATATGTTTGCGTAGTACGCGCCACACTGACAGACTGCGTTTTCACCCCGTCCCGGTAAACGTCCACTTTGGCCGGCGTCGCGGCGGGATCATAAGCCACAAAGTCAAATTTTACCTGTTCGTACTGCCCCGCTTCCAGGCGCGGAACAAGATGATCCTCCGTAAAAATACGACCGTCCGGAAAACTTATCATCGTGCCGATGAACGGTGCCGATCCTCCGGATTTCAGGATATCAATGTAGATACTTTCGGATTTTAACACAAGATCGGCGGAAGCCTCCATTTCGGCAACCATTTGAACGGTATTCCGACCGGTTACAAGCGAAGAAGGGGACAAACTGAAACTGCCGTTTGTCGTTCCCGATCTTGTAATGGTGTGCGCGTTCTGTTGCTGGCCGTTCAGATAAAGCGTGACGACCTTTGTTCCGGAACCGTTGACGGCATAAGGAATATTAATCGTATCGGCCAGCGTATAACCGCCAGCGGCTATGGCCCCGGCCAGATTATAAGAGCTGGTAAGGGAAAGGCTGACAACCTTTACGGATGTAAATGCCTGTCGGGTTTGTTTCTTGCCGGTAGTCGGATCGGTAGTGGTTGCCACTACATAAATATCCGTGTTTCCCACAAGCAAGTAACTTGAAAGGTCCAGTTCGTAACTACCTTTAGAAACATCGCTGACTGTTTGGGAATACATGGTAGTTGTTCCACGCCTGATCGTAACGGTTATATCTGCCTTTTGCCCGGTGGATTCCCCTTTTTCGTCCCCCGTGGTGTACTGGTGATCGTACGTATAAGTAAGACGGGCGTTTCCGCCTTCCTTGATTATGGTGTTATCTACAGCCGCATTTAATACAATTTTAGTAGCCACCGTTTCGCCGGAACCTCCACCGGAACCGGCCGGGATATCTACAGCGGTAATTTCCGCACCGCTTTTATTCTGGAAAGACAGACGGACGGATGTTTCATCCTCGCTTACCTCCGCATTTACATTGAACAACGTGGAAGCGTCCACCTCGTTAAAACGGGCGGTTACAACCTTGTTTTCTACCGGATTGGTGGAATCTAAGGACAAAGTTTCGTCCACTTCCAGGATATCCACGTTTACATTCACATTACCGGCCGCGTCCGGCGTCTGCTTCTCGCCGTTTACCGTTACACTCTTTACCGTTCCTTTGCCGCCGAACTCTTCCCAGCTCGCCTCCTGATCCCAGACAGCCGGATCGGTTCCGGTAAATTGCCACGTCTCCCATTTACCGAGCGATGTTTCAAAGGTGATAACACGCCCCCGGTCGCGCCACTTGTCCGGTACCGCGGCAATGGCGGAAGCAAGAGTATAGAAACCTTCCGTTAGTGGCATGTTACCGGTTACGTTATAAGTATTCCCGCCGGCCGAACCGCCGCTGCCGAAATCCTCCCACTTTTCGACATTTTCAAAATCCGCGTCCGGATTACCTCTAAATTGCTTCGTCACCCAGCCGTCGGCAGTAAGGAACGAAAGGATCACGCCGTTTTTCCGGACATTGTTAATCTTATCCGCCGTTTTCAATGCTGTAAACACTCCCGACAGGTCACTATAGACGGTACCGGCGTTCAAAAAGTTGTTCACGTTGGTAAAGGTTGAAACCTGGAGTCCGGCCGTCTGCTGCAACTCCTGTTTTATTTTGTCACGGTCTACCTGCAACGTGCTTATGTCCTCGGAACAACTGGAAATATCCTGGGATAAACTTTTCAGCTTTCCCCAAAGAGAACCGTCTTCGCTCTGTGAACCGTCTTCGCTGCCAATACGGGCGTTAATATCAGCCAGCAATGCGGCAAGCGAATCACTATCTTTAAGCCCGTTCAGAAAATTAAGAATTTCGTTAAAGTTGTCGATTGCCTGGGAGGCATTATTACCGACAAGCCGGTCGATACGTAAAGATACGGCGTCTATAGCCTTCTGTAATGCAGCATCGGCGGCAATGCGTGCGGCTTCCTCTTCCAGGACTTCCTCACCCTGGGAAACCTTTTTCAGGTTTACGTTTAAAAAGTCAAGAACCGCCGCCACCATTTGGTTAGTAACGCTTCCCGCGTCTTCCGCGGTTTCAATGACTATAATAAGATCATCGATATACTCCTGTGTTGCCATATAGATACATTAATTAAATTGTTTGCTGAACTCTTTGGAATGAACGCCCGGTTTCCGGTAGCCGCTTTCCGTAATTTCTCCGGTCCAGTTGGACTCCTTCTCGGCAAACGTGAGCTTTAACGTCACGTTCTGCGGCGCGTCAGGGCGGACACGATAAGAAAACTCTTCCGCCGAAGGAATTACCTTGATCTCTTCCTGACCGTAACCAGACAGGTAGACATTATCAGAGGAAAGCAGATCAAGAAGAAAGCGTATTTCTTGCGGGCGTTTGAATCCCGTCTTAATCGTTACGGCTTCCTGTATCTCCGTACGTATGCGATCCGAATAATAATCATCGGTAATTTCATCGTAACGCCGGAAAACAGCGTCTTCGTCTTCATCCATGCCGGGAGTTACGCTCGCCTCGCCTTCCAGAGAAAACACTTCGTAAGTCCCGTAACTGTTCAGGAACCGGAGCCGGTAATGCTCGCGAACCGTCGGGCTTTGCTCGATCCCGATCCGGAGAGCGAACGTATCACCGCTATACACGTCAAAAAGGTTGGCCAGTACCCCGTAATCGGTAAAGAATTTAAGTCTTACGGCTTCCAGGTTCAAGGCATATAAACTCCCCGTCGTGCCTGGTACTGCAAGGCTTTGACCGGTAAGAAGTTCCGTTATTTTCAGTTCGTGTCCCGGATAGATGAAACAGAGCGGGTAAAGTTCCGTCTCGCGCATCGTTATACGCCAGTCGTTACTCCGGGTGGTAAAGAAGAAATTACAAGATTCATTCAGGAACTTCAAAGAAAATATATCAGTCCCCATATTTCGAAGACGTCTAAACTCCTTCTTGGAAATCCCCCCTTTCCAGGCTGTAAAAGACAGGTTATCCTCTTCTTCTCCCTCATTTACCACATGTATAGTTACTTCGGCCGACAAACCGGAAACGGCAAGTAGATGCTCCGTATTATCCGATAAAATCCGTGCGTCTGTTATTCCGGTTTCGACAATCTCGGCTATATTAACACGAAATTCCCCGATTCCGTTTCCTTTGAAAACTTCCTCATTATTCATTCTGATGCTGTATGTTGCCATAGAACTGGATGATACAGACAGAAAAATAGGATTACGCGTAAAAGCATTTCCCGTAGGATATATGTTCACCTTTAAAGCTTCGTCGCTGGCACTCATTGTATTGCTATTTTGGTTACGATAAAACTGCCTGTTAACTCATGCTGCATCTCCAGAGAGGATATAAAGCGGTCCCTGGCAGCCGAAGGATTTACCATAAACTTATAAAAGTCCGTAAGCCGGCCCGTATGGTTCTCCTTCCAGAAATTATAAAGCTCCGTTACCTGGGTGGTGCACGGGGCAAGTACGATGTTATTCTGCTTTTCCATGGTGCAAAAGTTGGATTTATCAAAGGAAGAATAAAGGACGGGATTAACCGGAATAGACAATAGAAACAAAAGTATCTGTATATTCAAATTCGGATTCATACGTAACATCCCGATATGTACCGGGAGTAAAACTTCCAGGCTCGTAGTAGATACTTATTATTGCTGTCGCTTTACATTTATAGTTCCTTTGTAATGTAATTCCCGCTTCCTGGGGATAGTTTTCAACCAAGTATTTATCATCATTACGAGTTGTATATCCGTCAAGCGAGTAAGTTATTGATTTCATTTCGTTCACAGCGGTCGGCCTTTTGTTCCATTCATCCCTCGCCTGTTGTAAAATCCTGTTCCTTTCATTTTCTTTGGCAGTTTCTATATTTGAACTTATAAATTCCCACGTAAAAAGCCTGGAACCAAAAACGGGTGTTTCCTGTTCCTTATCCAAATCGTACGGACCAATCAACCGGAGTGTTCTTAATGTCAGATCAACGGGTACAATCTTATTTGCCGGAAGAGAATAAGAAAGCCCGTCAAAAAGTAAATATTGTCCTCGAAGTATTACCGGTGTTAAGATATCCATACCCGTAAGCCGGTGAACCGGTAACAAAACGTTTGCCTCTATCTTATTGAATGAATGTCTTAATATAGCGTCGTATTTCTTCCAGAAGTTAAAAAACAGGCCATTATCATATTGAAAAAATAGCGACATTGTATGCTTGCTTCCGTCTCTTAATATAACCTCTTCGGCGTCAGAGGTGTAAGGTAACACAGAACCGAAAGGATATTTACTATTTTGGGAAGACGTAAACGCAAACACGAAGGATAACGGTGTTTCCACCTTCTCCGAGTCTTCATCGTTATTATTAGAGGAAGTTTTAAGATACGTGTAACGGTGCACGTAATCAGCAAGATATTGAGGGGAAAGAATATCATTCGGGGCAAAATCCATTGGAACGCATTCGTCGTCGCTGGTTAATTCGTTATCTTCGATATTGTCGGTTTTCCGATCCCAGGAAAAGAAACTCGATGAAGAATAAGTAAGGCGGTTATTATCTTCATCCCATTTAAACCACCGTCCTGTTGTTTCCTCATAATTTAGATGTATCACCCTTTTAGATACATCAACTTTAGTTAACCTTGCGACTTTCTGATCTTTCAAGTAATCTTCAAGTCTTTCAACAGAGGGGGCCGCACCGGTAAAGGAAGTTCTGGCCGATAACTTCATTTGCCGGGCCGTTTCGTAAGTTATTAAAGGTTCGTCCGTCAGGCTACGGGACAAATCAATGTCCGGAACATCATCCACAATATCCCGGATCAGTCTTAACGTGGCTGTTTTCGTATCGGAAGAAACATTATAAACCAGTCCGAAACGCACATGCAAGGCGTTTAAAAAGTCCTCTACTGTGCAATCCGGCATCAAATCAGCGTAAGAAAGCTTTCCTTTAACACAACAGTCGGCCGCATTATTCAATATTACCAGGTTAGAAAGTTCCTTGTTCGTCTTAAAAGGATTTTCGGTTATAGTATATCCAAATTCGGAAAAAACAAGTTCCAGCACACGCCATACATATAAAAAGGCCGTTACGCCGTAACCTTCCGGAAGTGTTACGGCAGTCGGAGTACCATTTACTAAAAAAGTTTCTGTTCTTGCTTGATAACGTAAACGATAAACTTTACTTCCTTCTGATACAGGTGTGATATAGTTCAAGTATTTAGGGTAAAACTGATTATCTTTCGAATCGTTACCGGTCATAATCTGAAATACGGCATAATCAGTCTGATAACCTCCTAAAACCTGTTGCAAATGTGCGCAAAGAGAATTAACGCTGCTATACTCCTTCACCGGTAATGTAATAGCATTTAATTTTTTTGCTTTCCATGCGCTGTAGGCTTCCGAATTGTCAAAGCCGATGTTAAGGGTAATACCTTCTTTTTTACCGGCGGAAACAATATTTATCTTTCCAGTACGTTTATATGCTCCGTCCAATATCGTACATGCCTGATCTTCATTCATCGGCTTTATACCCATGTCGAGACGGTGAGCAAAACCGGTTATTTTAGCATTGTTGCCGGTACATGGAACCGTAACCGGTACGGTTTGCGATCCCCGGTCGTTCATGACAGGGGATTTTTCATCAATCTGTACGGTAAAGTCACCCCCTAAATCCAGATAACCTTTGTTCGTCTTTATCTTTAGCATAATGATTACTTATTTTCCGCGTGTAAAGGTGTCGCGGGCGTTATCTATAGTTTCTTTGGCCTTCTCCAAATCCTGGTAAACGATATAGGCCTTTATCAATTTGATAGCCTCACAGGAGGCGCGAAGCTCCTTTGCCGCTTCCAGGAACTCCCGGTAGGAAGAATCCCCTGCATAAGAGGTAACGTAACCGCCTTCCGCATATTCACCCGGATTCTGTGGCAACGGGTTCGCATTGGTACGCTGCCGCCTGATCGCTTCGATAGTGCTAACAGCGTCGATTACTTTAGGATTATTCATTTCCGGCTGTGGTACCACATATTCTCCCTTATGAACAACGCCGGCCACTTCATAACGCCCACCGGGACCAGTGTAACCACCTTCCGAATATCCACCACCGGAAGAACCGGAAACAACACGTTCAGCCGTGGCGGTCTTGCTGCCGGTAGTGTTTTTCAGGGACATGTTTTTAATTCTGTCCCGTTCTGCTTTGGCCGATGCAAGCTGGGCCACACCGGTAGCCGCAAGCATTGCTGCAGCAACGGTTCCGGCGATCGGTCCTAAGTCCGCGTACGCCTTCATAATCGAAACGGCTGTATCTGCTATGATCTGGGAACACTTGATAGCAAAATTTACATCCGCATACTTCTTTTGAATCTCCAGTTTCTTATTTTCCTTCTCTTCTTCCAGGGCGGCAGTATCTTCACCGTTGTTCTCGGCTTCCTGTATGAGAACATCGTATTTTGCTTCCACCTGGTCGATTTCGGCTTGTTGAATGGCTTCCACCATGGAAGAGGAAAGACCGGAATAATAGTCAAAGTATTTTTTAGCGTTATTCATCTGCATTTGCAGCTTTTTACGCTGGTATGTCTTTTCATCTATTAATTCCTGATCGTGCAGATTCTTTAACAGGGCCAGTTCATTCTGGTATTCCTGTGCCCATGATACGCCGATCTGGGATTGAATCTGGTATAAACTATTCTGGTACTCAAATTCAAGCTGGCTAATTTCCTGTTGTTTCTGCTTCTCCAAACCAACGGTAGAAATCCCCGCCTGTCTCGCTATCTCAATTATGGCATTATAAGTCGTTTCTACATCCTGAACCTGTTTCCGGTGTGCTTCCTGCATACCGGTTATTCCTACCGGAACGGAAGTTATTTCACGTACTTTTTGAGCAATGGCCGCCCGATCACGCAATAACTTCATTTCAGACTCACGCACGGCGTCGGCCGCTTCCGTCGCTGTTTCTATACGTTTCTGTTTACCGGTAATTTCCAAAGCGGCAATATCATTCTGGTAAGTACGGTTTATCTCCAGAAGTTCTGCGGCGTGCTCCGCTTCAACTTCCAGCATATAGGCGTCGGCGGCTTCCTGCGTGATACTTTGGTTTAATACCGCTTTTTCCATGGTGTCCTTCTGGACATTGTAATAGGCGGTTTCAATCTTTAACCGTTCGTCCCGTTTCTCCTGTACCAGTTTTATACGGGCGTCCTCCTGCTTGCCGGTTTCCGTAAAAATGGCCGTCTGTGCTTCTGTTTCGAGCTTGTGGATTTCATCGAGTAATTTCTTTTTATTAGCCGGCGTTTTTGCTTCCAGCTTCTGGAGTGCGTCGATACGTTCCCGGTAATAGCGAAGGTTTTCCGCCGTCCCTTCGAGAATATACTGGGCTTCCGTCTTATTTTCCTTCTCCCGGTTCTGTTTGATTAGAAGCATACGTTTTTCGTGCTCGATCTCCAGAGGTTTTAACGTGGCGTCCGTTTCCGTATTTTTATACTCCCCGGCTTCCGCCTTCTTTTTGACCTTCCCCAGTTCGTTTAAACGTTTTATTTCGGTGTCGATACGTTCTATTTCCT
Organism: Bacteroides sp. MSK.18.37; assembly: GCF_019129155.2. NCBI lineage: Bacteria > Pseudomonadati > Bacteroidota > Bacteroidia > Bacteroidales > Bacteroidaceae > Bacteroides > Bacteroides sp. MSK.18.37. The sequence goes on from NZ_JAHOIB020000001.1 coordinate 6,290,588, forward strand.
TGTTTTTCTTGGCGATATTCGCTTCGCTATCTTCCGCCCACTGTTCCTGAACCTTTTTCTTTTCGGCCTCCAGTTTCTTTATGAGGGATGTTTCAGTATTTATATTTTCTTTATTGGTTCCGGTTAATGAAGTGGCCGTCGCCTCTGTTTTTAAGATATCATTATTGATCTGGGCGATTGCTGATTCTATACCGGCCAAATCCTTCTGTGTTGTCTGTAGGGCTTTCAACTGGTTAGCCTCTTTTTCCGTACCAAATAAACGGCTTATTTTAGCGGTAAGACTGTTCCGGTTATATCCTGACAATGTATTTTGCTGGCGGGTGTCCCAGTAAGCGTCGCTTTGCTCTGATTCCTGGCTTTCAAGATTCCTTTTTTTCTTGTACAATTCTTCCAGTTCCTCCTGGTAAGCTTTCAACTTGATTTGTTTTTCCAAGGAAACTAAATATTGATCTATAGCCTCCTTGTTGTTGTTTATGAGCCTGCCTTCTTCATTCAATTCCGCATTATAATCCGGTATCAGTTCTTTTAATTCAGCGAGCCTTTGTTTACGGGTGTAGTTGGAAAGGTTCTCGTCATTAATAGCAGCTACAAGAGTTTTTATTTTTGCTTCCTGGCTGGCATATTCTTCATTCACTTTCTTTACGACTTCCTGGTGGGCCTTCATCGCCGCCGAAGCCTGTTCCGTCTTCTTTGCAAGCTGGTAGATAGCAACACCGGCTGCCACGAGTAACGCGAGCAGGGCCGTATATGGATTCTTCAAAAGTTCGATCCTCATTAACCGAAGGGCGGCGGTACATCTTTTAATATTCAGGTGCAGCAATGCCTGGGCCGCCGCATAAGCCAGAGTAGCCGCCCGGCTGATATAAAGCTGTACGGCGTGCGCTTTCTCTGCAACGACCGAAGCAAGGGTCGCCGTTTTAAAACGGGCGTGCCACATGGTAGCGATTTTCAGTCCTCCATAGTAAGAAACCAAATAAGCGGTAACGGTATAAGTGACAACACCCCATTTATTAAACATGTCGATCATACCACCCACACCTTCCACCATAAGCGTAACAAGGTCTATTAAATCCCGGAGAATACCCTTTGATTCATAGAAACGTAAAACTACCCCTTCAATAGTTGAACTTAGCCGGTTTAATGCACCCTGAACGTTATCACCCATTTCTTCGGACATAGCATTAAAGGCGTCTTCCGCACCTGTTACCGCGTCGCAAAGTGCCAGCACGGTATCGGTACCGTTAAGGAAAGTGTTAAACGCTGCAACGGAACGTTTATCGGTCAGTTCAAGGGCCTTGTTCAAGTCTATTCCTTCGCTGTTTAGTTTTTTAAGTCCCTTTACCAGATCATCCAGGTTATTAACCGGACCACCGAGAGCAAGCGCGAGTTTGCCGCTACTGTCAGCCAGATTAAGCAAAATATTACGTGTTGCCGTCGCTGCCGATGAAGCGTCGAAACCGCTGTTTGCCAAAGCTCCCAAAAGGGCGGTCGTTTCCTCGATCGTGAATCCGAAAGAATTAGCTACCGGACCGACGGTAGACATTGCACTATTCAGGTATTCAAAACTTAAGGCCGAGGACGTTGTACCTATTGCCATGGTAGAAAGTGCCCGTTCCGTATCTTCCGCATCAAGATTGAAAATACGCAATGTTGCACCGGCAAGCGTAGCAGCCGAGGCAAGATCCGTGTCCACCGCCTTAGCGAATTTCAGTACGGAAGGCGTCATCGCTTTAATATCCTCTTTGAAAAATCCCAGCTTGGCAAGCTCTATCTGAAGTTCCGTTACCTGTGCGGCCGTATAAGAAGTAGTAGCACCCAGCCGGCGCGCTTCATCCGTTAAATCTTTAATACTCTTTTTCGTAGTTCCCAGGATAGCGGCCAAAGTACTGTTTTTCTTCTCAAACTCTATAATAGTACTGATCGCATCCCTTAGCCCGCCGACAATCTGCCCGGTTATCATTGCGCCGATAGTGACAAACACACCGGCCAGAACCGTTTTTATCTTATTCAGGGAAAGAAGGGAACTTCCGAAACCTTCCGCCTTTTTCGTGGCCTGCCCGTATGCTTTTTCAACTTCTTTCAGTTCCTTCTCCAGGGCGGCATATTTTTCCGGCTGCAAAGACTTCACCGTATCGCGAAGCTCTTTCCGCAAGGCGTTTGCCTTCCTTGCCAGCTGGTTGGCACTCATGGTGGTTTTATCCAGCCGTTTCTCACATTCGGCAATCTTCTTGTTATTCTCGCCGAGCGTCTTATTATTTTCTTTCAGTTGTTCATTCAGCCTTTTCCACTGTTTACCACCAGCTTTCCCTGTGGCGATTAAATCGGTCATAGCCTTTTTTATTTCCTTATTGCTATCCCGGAGCTCTTTGTTCTTTTCTGAAAGATTATGTATTTCCTTCTGCGCATCGGAGGCGTTCAGGGTTAACACCCATTCGATATAGTCAGGTTTTAATTTTGCCATAAGAGTAAATTTTATAAGGCAAAATTATCCTGGTGCAAAATGGCGGAAAAGGACATAAAAAAAGCCCGTAGAACCATTCTACAGGCTTATTATACTAAGAAGAACGTATTTTATCTCTTAAATGTAAAATCCGAAGGATCAAAATATCCTTTATCCTTAATTGTTGCCCGATCAATCATCCGGCAAACGTACCAGGTTAGAGGAACCGATATAAAAGGTGTCACGGTAAAGGATAGAAAGGTAAAAGCAAGCCACCCGGATAAAGTAGCCGGTTTATGCTTACATCCTACGAAAAAAGCTATTACCAGGAAAAAGCCGATGAGAAATAAAATATCTTCGTATGTCATACAATCATCGTTAGTTCTTTACCGATATCTTTAATAGTATTTACTATTAGGGCCTCCCGTTCTTGTGAGGGCTTTTTTATTCCACTTATATATTGAGACATAAGGCTTTGACTTATTCCCATACGTCGAGCCACCGCAGAAGCATTTAGTTCCGGGTGAGAAATAAAAATCCGATATAAGAAAGTTTCTTCTTTCTTATCTTGAATAGCTAAACAATCATTCATAGGGTCTAAAATTATGCAGCTATACCAATTTCATATAAAAACTCCGGTGCAAGGTCGGCACCGTTGGCCCATTCAATAGTAGCACGGGTTAAACCATATTGAACAAATTTTTCCTTATCCAATAACTCCCCGAAAACCTCACCTGTAAGATAAGGTTCCAAATTTACGATCTTTTTACTCCCGTCGCTGAAAGTAACAAGAAGCTCGTAATTCCTAATATAATCCACATCTATAACTCGTAACATAAGCGTTTATTTTAATGGTTCAATTTTATCTATTTTTTCCCCTTTTTGGGCCTTTTCCCAAAGAGAAAGTATTTCTGCTTCGTGCAAGTTAATCCACTCATTTACTTTTGCGATAACTTTAGCTGGAGCCTGACCGTCTACAATCCGATCCAATACGCTAATAGAACATTCATAATCACCATAAGTAAAATGAATATGTGGCGGATTATGATCTTTCCAATAGAGGAATATAATAATACCGAAGAATCTACAAATTTCAGGCATAAACTTTGTTTTATTGGTTACTGAAACAAAGATAGGTAATAAAATCATTACCTACAAATATTTAGGTATTAATTTTATTACCTATTTTAGCGAACTGGCAAACATTTCTTTTACCCTTTCCCTTACATAATCCTGATATTCATATTTAATCTTCCCGAGTGTGTCATGATACAGAATCCCGTATATCTGCCGGTTATAAATCTGGTAATTACCGTGTTTCTTCATATCCAGGAAGCGGGTATATAATGGAAGGTTAGAACGTGCGATTACTCCTTCGCCGTCTGGAACGACCGAATAATTCGGGTTCTGTAGTGCGGCCATTAATGCACCGGATCGCCCTTGTATGATCTCTCCGGTTCCCTGTACTTTCTTACGTTCACTGCCTTTCTGGTATATCCGCTTGGTAGCGATATCCAGTTGGGCTTGAAATATGTCCTGTATTCCACGCCCGATCCGGTCGGTAAAAAAATCCGTTTTAAAATTCTCGGCCATTCAGTTATTCATTTTTTGAGAATCCGGAAATAATGTGCCTTTTCCCGGATTCATCCTTAACAGTTTCATTTTTCTTGTTTGAGGCATATTTATATTTCCAATAGGTACACAACGCATCATTTACACCTATTGTAATAATACCTACTATGACAGTTAACCAGAACCACGCAAAAGCATCCATTAGAATCTTGTTTTAAATGAGAAAGCCAGGCTCCACCCCGCAAACGTCCGGTAAAAGCCGGATTCCGGAAGAGTGGAAAGGCTGGTTAAATCCAGTTCCTTAGTGACAGGGCAACCGGTGGCAGAATCTTCTATCAGCATTTGTTTGATACGCTCCATAACCGGCTGCACCTCTTCGATAGTCTCATAAGCCCCTTTTCGTTGGGGATCGTACTTGCTCATAAGGAAAATAACACATAAATTATTTTCCCTCACATTGTCAGCCGAAAGGCTGGCACCCGTTCCCGACGGAATCAGAATAAAGAGCACCGGACATTCTTCTTTTGATAGTCCTTGTATCGTCTTACTCATTTCCTCGTCAATGGTAACGGGTAGCACCTTCTTTATTTCAGGAACACGTTTTTGCACGCCTTCCCAGTATTCACGGTAAACCTTTATATCTATCATATCGTCAATCCCTGATAACGTTTCGCCTCCCATTCACGGCGGGTAACAAGCCCCGGAAGAATCTTACCGCCCCCGTATATCCACTTTTTGAACTCTGCCGGTATGGATGAATCATACGCATCCGCTCTGATCTTCTTATAAAGCGTTGAATTCTTGAATTTTCCGATACCTACATTAAAGCAAAAACTTACTACCGCGTCAAACTGGTACTGTCCCAAATGAAGGGGAAGCGCGTTCACCTGGTTTTCTACTGCTCTGATATCCGATTCAAAGAAAGCGTCGGCCTGGGGCTCGGTAATAACATCACCCGGTTTTACGCCAGCCGTGTGACCGTAACCGATCGTACATACTCCCGCGGCACATACATATGCTTTCAGGCGCAACCCCTCGAATTTCTTGATCTTGTTTTTTGTTCCTGTTGTCGTTCTCATTTCTTGTTACGTTTTTGGTGTAAATACTCAAACTTACATTTATACAGATAAAGCAATACATCCCAAAAGGGTGTATCGTCCACCTCCTTCTTATTGCCGAACACGCCGGAAGCCGCTACCTCAAAGACTATCCCGGTCCATCCGGTTTTATCGTCTGCCTTCCGGTCCTCGGATGCCAGCTTCTGAAACAATATCCGAAAGTCGATAGCTTCACCACCGATATAAACCGGTCCGGAAAGAACCATTTCCCAAACAGCGGAAAAGAAGTTTACCGCATGAATGGCAAGCAAGGAAGGAACGGCCGGCATCTTCTCCGGGTCCTTGTACCGGTAAAGCTTTAATGTGATATCCTGGAAGATTTCATTTATAGCCGGTTCGTCTTTTTCTGCCGCCTGCTTGCTTTGCTGCAACAAATCCAGGCAATCACAAAAGTTACCGAAAGTAAGACCGTTCAGCATGTCACCGACACCATGCCAGCCCCCGAAATCCTGCATCAGGTTACGCCCAGTTTTCAGAATGGGCGTAACGATCCGCTCGCCCTCTTTACCGGTTGTATAAGAGAAAAAGCCGTCCAGCTTTTCCAGTTGACCGTCCAGCTCTCGGATGATCTCACGCCGGTACATGGTGTAATCCGCTTTCATGCCCAGAAGGAAAGAAAGCCATTTTACGCGGAACTGTCCGGGGCTGATCGTACCGCGGTTCATCAGTACCGACAATATAAGAAACTGCCGGTACTGCTCACTGCTGACTTCATCCAGGCAGGAAGGAACCTCCGCCGTCTTACTATTATATGTAAACTTCTCCATATCCGGACATTAAAAGGTTATTCCTTTGGATTGTACGGTAACACCCGGTATATAGTAATCCACCGTTTCCGACTGCGCATCCAGTTCCCTGATGATATCCTGCAATACATCCAGGTAAGCCGCCGCGTCCTGCTCCAGACTGTTAGCAACCGATTGCCGGGCCTCTTTTTCCGCCCGCAATTTATCTCGTACGGTTGTGCTCTGCTGTACCTGTACGATTCCACTTGGCAGAACTTCCACCGGTAAACGTTCAACGGCCTTTTTTATGGTGAGAAGTGCAAGCGGGCGGCGTACATACTCCAGCAATTTCTCCGTTAAAACGGTATCGCCTTCAATCAGTTTATTATAACGGTTCCGGGTGATAACAGGTATTATCTGCCCGTCCTGGACTTCCCGGATCATAGGAATAAGTACCAGGAAAAGCCGGTGACTGCCGATATTGTAATATTCATCGAACGTTTCCTTATTCTGGATTAGAAGCCGGTTTATAGCCTTTTTCTTAATGCCGTTCATCCAGAAATCAAACTTTTCTCGGTCCATTAGCTCCACCAACGCGTCTACGGCTTCATAAGCCAGGTTCCGGATATTCTCTTCATCCTTGAACTCCTGTAAGGCAGTCATACCCGTTTCATTCTCTCCAAGGTGTTTGCCACGTCCGGCCGTTCCGTGTTGTGCGTCCAAAGTGGGAATGACCTTTAACCAGGTAAACATCGCCACCGCCTGCTGCATCAGCCGCAAAGTTTCCGCCATGCCGTCCGATTCCGTGCCGTCCGCATGATCTTCACGGTAATACTTATCTACCGCGTCTATGGGTTCCGTTCCGATGATAGCCTGTAAATCCCGAATACCCAGCGGTAAGATAGGTTCCCACTTGGTAAAATCAAGATCATTATCGATCAATCCCAGAACACGGACTATTTCACCGGCACCGTCACCGCCTTTATTAAATAACTTCGTCATTTGCTCGGTCTCTTTTTAGTGTATATGGTTTCCAATTATCAAAATCCTTTGTGAAATTGTTTATTTCATCGTAGAACTCCTTATAAAAGCGGGCCAGCCCGGTGTCTATCGTTATACAGGTCTGTTCCGTACGCGGATTGGTGTTCACATTGGCCGAGCTTTCTATTACAAAATCAAAAGCGTTACCAAAACCGGCCATTACTTTAGCATGGTTACGGAAAATACAGACACGTGATCCGAAACGTTCCGCCACCTTCTTTAGGTATAAATAAACATCCGCGTAGGAACCTTGAAAGATTTCACCTACATAAAAATCCGCGTGCCCTATGTCTTTTCTCTCCAGCCATTTCTCCACCTCCTTAACATCGGTAATTGCCATACACCAGGTAGAAATCAGAACATATTCCACCGGTTGTTGCTTCACGATCACACGAAGATAAGTAAGGCTATCAACGTCCCCATGACTGATACAGTGATAAGACGCCCCTTTCTCAAAATGCCAGGGCAAACACTCTTCCAGGTGCAGCTCCGATTTTATCCGCCGATCAAAATGAACGTTTTTCGTCCGGCGGGCCTTTATATGCTTGTCCGGGGTGTTATCGGCCCGGTTCTCTTCCGGTTGCCGGTCGCTTACCGGTTCTTCCGGCACATCTTCCGGTTTCGGTGTAAAAAACAGACTACGCATTTTCTTTCATACGGTTAGAGGGTGAAACGTTCTGTTCCGCTTCCACTATGGTACGATAAAGCCCTACTTTCGTTGCGGTACCCGGAAAGTTGGCATTAATATACTGCTGTAACGGCTTACAAAGGATCATGTCCGGAATAGCCGTTTCAGAAGCGTTATACACTTTCAGGCTGTATAATTTCTCCGATCCGGAAGAAAGTTTGTTTTCTATAATCAGATTTGAAAGTACCGGATCAAGACCGAAGCCGGAAGTGGCGGCAGCGTCCGCCTTATTGGATATCTTAATCTGGGCGTCCACATAATCCTTTATCTTCTTATCCAGTGGTTCCACCGTCCAGCCCTCAAAGTTATTCGCTTCCGGATTCCAGAATTTGGTCGTGTGCATGTATTTTCCGGCGTTCTGCCTTCCGGTAATGTTGGAGGCGAATTTCTCCATAGCTTCGTCCTTGAAATCTTCCAGCATCTGGGCCGTATATTTCTCGCCTGTACGCTCGCAAACCTGTTTTATACGTGCTTCCGCGCGGTCCCAGTAAGACTGCGGCGATTCGATATGCAGGGAAATGGCCGAAGCGTTTTCGTTATAGGCGATCAGGATAGCGGCCAGACCGCCGGCAAGCTCCAGCCAGTCAAGCGCACCCAGAAAACGCGGCGTACTCATAAAGTCCTTACAAAAGGAATAGATATTATAATACTTCACGGAAACCGGATATTTGAACGGGTGGGCCGGATCAAAGATCGGGTAACGGTAAGTATAAGCCGGATCAGGATAAGGAAAGTCGCCCACAAGCACTTCCTGCGGTTCATCCTCACCGTCGGGAGGATATACCAGACGGGCCTTCTGGTAGGGAATATGTTCCAGCCGTACCAAACGCCCGGGATTGCCCACACGTGGCGCACGGTTCCGGACAAACTTTATAAAAAAGCCCTGCATGTGTGTTAAGTCTACGAGTGAGCGATGAAGAACCGTCGTGTAATCCCACGACTCCAGGTCGGCGGTTATTTCCGGATCGAGTTTCCAACGCCGGTAAAAACGGTTATTGTCTTCGTCGATTGCATCCTCATACAGCCGTGGACCTTCTCCCCACTGCAAACCGGCTATTTTACCCATAATACCTTCACCGGCGTAGAATTTATCCAGTAAACGCATGACATCGCCCGGCATGTCGTTATTATCCCCCATGGGAACAATAAAAGTACCGTTTACGCTGATCTTACGCGAAAAGAAAGCCCCCCGCCGGTTTAACTGGATGCTGGAAGGTTCCCAACCTTTACCGCGGCCACCGATAGAAAAGGAGATCAAACCCTTGTCAGTGCCGGTATCTATAATTCCAAAGTTGCCACTTCGTCTTATTTCCATACTCTTAAATCGTTATTCTTTTCCCGTTGAACTCCATTACCAGGCATTCCCAGCAATTCAGCGGCCGACCCGTTGTGGTGTCCGTCAGGAATAGTTTATAGCTTGAATTTTCGATGCTTTCATCCGTCGCCTTCTTCCTCAAACGGGCGGCCGTGAGTATCACCATGTCACCGCCGTCCCGTGTCTGCCGGTTCCATTTCCGGAACTTGATAGAAAAGGTTCCCCCTGAAATGGTAATCCGCTTCATCTGTTCTACCGCTACATAAAGGTTTATTTTTTCCATAGTCGGCGGATAAAACTTTTAATCCCGCCCCAGTTATCATGGACCAGGCAAAAGGATAGAAAGAAAAACATGAATTTTAGGAACGTCCATAAGCTACACCCGTTTGTAACCTTTTCTTTTTCCTGGCTTTGTTGCTTAACGTCGGATTTACGGGTAACGACTGTTTCCGCTTGACTGGTAGTTTCCTTATGATCCTGGAAGGAACTGCTTTGATTCTTTCCAGTTCTTTTTTCAGTTTTTCGGTTGCTGAAATCAATTTCTTTAATTCTTCCGAGGCTGTCGTAGTCGATACGGATATGCGTACTATCTTCCCGGTAAACGTCAAGTACGTGCTCCTCATTGCTTGAATCTCTCCGCGCAAGTTCAATAACTCCGTCAGTAGTTGTTTGTTTTTCTTCTCCAGTTGCTTCTGTAACCGTTTTTCGTGTAACAGAGCGAGAAGAACGACAACCGTAAAAACAAGCTGCAAAACAAATAAAAATAAGTAGGTGTACGATTCCATGTCTCATGTTTATTAAGTCGTTAATTATTATTAGTGTCAAAAGTGATAGATTTACGGTTCGGGCAATTTTTCACACCGCAAAGAAACGGCTTCATAGTGTCCATTACACGGGCGTTCTGCTTGATTGCCTTTTCCATTTCGTTACATTTCTGCAGGACTTCCTTGTACTTGTTATCCACTTCGTCAAACCGTTTTTTCTGTTCCTGGTACGCGTTCTTTAGCTCCTTACGGTCATTCTTCATATCCTCGATTAGTTCCTGGTAAACCTCTTGTACTGACTTCATGGCATCAGCTTCCGCCTGTTTACGGGTATATCGGAGAGTGAATAACCAGGTCAGTCCACCCGTGCAAAGAGCCGTAATAATCGCTGTAATTATCGTTTCCGTCATATTGATAGAGTTGAAAATTTTACATTATGGTCCAGACGGTACATACATGCGTCAAATAGCCCGCCACGATCCCGGCCAGGTCTGCCAGAATATCCTTCCAGTCCCATTTATTACCGGGTGACATTTTATCCCCGTATTCCTTACCCAATGAAGCACCCAGGGCAAAGGGAACACCATAATTACCCAACAGGGCACATATAGCGTAATTAATCCCGAAATGCTTCCATTTGTCCGTTCCTATTTTCATAATTTGAATGATTGGTTACTGCAAAGGTGGGAAGAACGGACACGGACAAAAAGGACATAAAAAAGAGTGCCGGGAACCACCCCGGCACAAACAAACCCTAACCTGGGACTTAAACCCAACGGCTGCCTTTTCAGCCGGTATGCTAAATTATTAATATTAAGGATTAGACAGCTTTTCGATGTCTTTTTTCATCATACGTAAAGTTCTGATTCTTTCTACTATTTTTTCAGCGGAAAGAGGTTCGCCCCCTTCATCGGTCAAATCGTCGATAGTTTCCTCTATTACTCGTATGTAACAAGCGGAAACCGGCTCCGTCTTAACTTGCCACTGCTTCAATATTCCGGCACTTTCATCTGTTATATGTGCGCCGTTTACTTCTATATCTTTCATAACAAATCTTTCATTAAACGTTTTTAATCGGTGTAGTCTCTAAGGTAGTGAAATCAATTATTCCGGCCTGCCGGTATATCCCGAGGGCGACTTTCCTAAACCGTTCGTAATTACGTCTGTCAATGGGCGATAACTGCCACCTCTTCATGTCTTTCATCAAATCCGGTATATTATTAGCACTATTATACATACAGTTGTTTTTACCGTACTCGTGATGAAGTGATACAGACTGAAAATTACCAGAGAAAACAACCAACCGTAAACGTTCAAGTTCAAGGAAAGCAAACTCATTGTTAACCTTCTCCACTTTATATGCTCTTAATTCAATGGAAGGCGTACCGTATTCACGTTTAACGAAAAATAGGATATCAGGATTATTTGTATTCATCTGGCACCTCCTTTTAAGTCTTCTAATTTAATATGTGAAATACTTGTTATACTTTCCAGTACCCCGTCGCATACACTTTTAACCCTTAATCCGCGGGAACCGTCTTTCTTGGGTAAATTCAGGTGATAATACGGGCGATTCCTCCAGAATGTAATCCGGAAAATCCAGCCACGAACTTTAAAAGTAGCATTGCTTATTTTATAATCAATCTGTATCAGATCACCCGGTTTAAATTTACTTTCTTGTAGAAACATTTCCTGTATTTCTTCCTTTTCCTTCTTTATTTCCTCAATCCTTTTATCATTGTTTTGTAATTGAGTAAGTAACACTTGCTGATATTCAGTATATATCATTCGGCACCTCCTTTCTTTTCTATCTGGGGACGCTCTGAAAACCTATATATTCTTTTAACCCGGTAAATGAAAAAATAGGCTACAGGCTTGTCACAGCCGTTATTATGTGTTTTAGTGTCCTGATCTATATGAATAAACCCGCTACCGGAAGATATTTTCAGCGGCATTGTTTTAGGGTATTTCTCGTTCAGCTCCTTTACCTTTGCTTCCAGTTCAGTTTTAAAAGCATCAAAGGAAATTTTATCAGGGCAAAGCGTATTACCAAACTGGTTTGCAAACTCTGCCATTTCAGCACATTTTCGATTCTGTGGTTTATATTCGTTAAGCTCTATAAAATAAGATATCATTTTCGGCCTCCTTTCCTCGCTTTCTTGGCACGACACACACATATAACTGCACCAATGACAGCCGGTGGATAGATAAAAGTAAGACAGAAACAAGCGATAGCAGATAAGTAATAAGCCCCAGAAGTTGAACAAACAGTACATTCATGTTTCGGTTCCTGAAAATAACGATGTTGGATCGTGTTTACGTCCGTGCTACCAGTACGGAACGAAGGCACGTAGCTTGTGCCGGATTGAAGTTCTTTTTTCATAACGGTGTAATTTTGACTATTTTACATGGGAAAGGCGGTTACCATTTCCCCTAATTCGTCAAAATTACACCGCAAACCGTCCGAAGATCGGGTTATAAGTTAGGGAAAGGCAACCGCCTTATATATCCAAAATAGATAAATACCGAGCATAAAAAAAGCCCGTTGTTTATTCGAGCCAATAACCGAGACTCACCGGACCGCACCAGCGGTGTAATTTTGACAGGGGCAAATGTCGGTATTAAAATCTGAACAAAAAAAAAAAAACGTTAATAAAAGTTTACCATAAAAGAAAATTTATCGACTCTACGATTCGTTACTTCGTAACAAAAACGCCCGCCAAAATTGGCGAGCGTTAATCTATTCTTATGGTTCATATCTCTTTTGAGCTTCATCCTCTTCATCACTTTCCTTTTTCATATTTCGCATAAATAAAGGAACTTTCTTTTCAACCTCTTCATTTTTATTCTCTTTATCTTCCATGGCCGCTTTCTCCATGTCTTCAAAATCTTTTTGTGTTATAATTCCTTCTCGTATTTCATCATCAGAAACTATATCTTTACTTAATAACCAATGATATACATTTTGATTCGTGCTCTCATTTGTAACAACATACGCCTGCTCAAATTTCCACCGAAATTTTGCTAAATAATTCATGGCGTCTACCATAGAATTAAATTCAATTTTCTTCCCGGATTCATCTACCATAAACGTTTTGTATTTTCCGAAATAAGATGTTTTTTGCCCGAAGTCTATTTGTATTTTGACTTTAGAACTTAAGACTTTCCCTGTACCAACAATTTCACAAAACGTTTTTCGAGTTTCTTGTGCTGTCGCTGCTACTACTAAAATAGCCAACACGGTAATTAATAATAATTTCTTCATATCAGTAACTTAAAATTAGTGTATACTTTCATCTGTACCACCCGTAAGTTCTGACGGTTATATGCAGTGTAATTTTGACGGCTGCAAAAATACTTAAATATGTACATTTATAAAGAATATAATCCCCAAAAATGAAAGGCAACCGCCCAAAAATACACGGTAATTCACCCAGAAACGGGCAAAAAACGAGTAAAAACACATAAAAAACGCACTTTTTCGCGTAAAATTTTGGTCTAAATGCAGATAAACGACTGAAAAACAGTCAAAAGCCGAAAAAAAATTCAAAAACTAAAAAAATGACACCTTCCGAAGACCGAGCCGCTCAGAAGTCGGAAAGCAGTTGCCCTCCCCCTAAAAGGTGAAATATGACCTCTCCCGGAGGGGTACCCGTAACCTGATAACACAAAAAACGCCGGAAAACCAATTTTCCAGCGTTACAAGGCAATTACCTTTTATGCCTGTTCTCTATCCATTGATCCACAAACGAGTCGGCCTGTAGCGTCCGCTTGCCCCGTACTAAAGCTATCCAGCCGGGGCGCATCAATAAGTATTTGAAAGCGTCGGAGAAATTGGTGGATAACATCGGTAGTTTTTTCGGTGCAAGCTTTTCGGACTTCTTCACTTTGAACACTACCTTAGAATTACCCCGGTATTTGATTTCAGCCTTTGCCTTTTCTACGGAACTAACCATTTCTTTACAGTTCACCGCATCAACCAGCAAGATAGGCAGGTTCTTGTTGGTACCGCCCATAATCTCCTGCATAAAGTCGTATTCTGCATCCTGTCGGATAACTGCCTGTTTACGGCTCTTTAGGTTTACGATCCAGCCGGTACGGTTCCCGCTGCCGTCTTTTTCTATGGCGTCTTTGATCTTACCCGCGTAATCCTCCTTCTGTTTCTCAAAGTTATTACCTGCACGGTCATAGTACAAATCCAGTTCTTTGTATTCGTGGTTCTGGAAGAAGGTGAGGAACTGGTCGGCGATCTCCCGGAACCAGCCCGGCGGTATCTCAAAAAAGTTCTTATGTACCCGGTAATAAGCACCGTCCGCCTGACCGATCACCAAAGAAAGCATATTACCGAAGTCCATACCGCCTTCAATCGTTTTATCATGGTGCAGGTACCGGAGTTCCCGCGAACTGTAAGCGGCTTCCCCGGAAGCGGTACCGTTATAATACTTATGTCCTTCACCAAACAACACATAGAAACGTAAATCCCTGCGAAGACCGGGACGCATACCCACCACCGACTTTTTAAATTCGTGAAGCTCCAGCGTACCATTATACAACCGCTTTAAATACTCTATCGTAAGTATCTCAACATTAGCGAATGAAGAAGCGTTAAGAAAGAACGTTTGTCCTTTTCTCAACTTCAATAAAGCCCGGTCGTAATATTCAATATCCCGTTTCAAACGTTTCAGCTTCAAGGGGGAAGGCTTATTTTTTCTTTCTTCTTTTAATAGAGAAATTACCAGATCATTACGCATACTTGCCGCCTGTACTATTTTAATGATCCGTTCCGGGTCCATTTGCTTGACATACCGGAAAAACCAGTCGTACTCGTTTTCGTCGATATCCGGCATATCGGTAGTAATGGTTATCCCCAGGAACAAATGGGAATGTCCGTAAGTGATCGCATCACCGCGAAGAATAGGCATAGCGCGGTTTACTTTCATTTCCTTGTCGTACTTCGCTTCATCATAAAACAGATGTATTACAGACTTTCCGGCAAGCAGTGAAGGGTTATCCAGTGATCCCATAAAAATAACGCATCCGTTCCAGAAGCTGTAAACATGCTTGTAATCATCTACAATAACCGAACATTTACGCCGCCAGGATTCAGGCGGGCGGGTATCTTTTACATAGTGTACCCCTTCGATCAGGCCCATAAGCTGCCAGCCCTTCTGAACGGCCGGCATTATATTATCTTCCAGGTTACTGTAGGTATTGGCAACAAAAGCGAACGCACCGCCGGGCATTTCTTCCACGCAACGGGCGGAACGCCTGGCTTGTATAACGGTCGATTTGGCCATACCGCGCCCGTCAACAGATACAAGGATAGTAGTATCGATCCAGTCCGTCAGAACCTGGATTATATGGCCGTATTTGATTTCCACATCATCGGCGTTACTCACCTTCGTTATCTTCCCCGAACTCTTTGATATCATACAACATACGTTTTTTCAGGTCAAAAGCTTTAATACGCGCGTCCTCTTTTATATTATCACGTACAATAACAGGAATTTCCGGGATCGCGTCGATAAACTCTTCCAGTTCCTTACGGTCGATTTCAGGAACACCCAGATCCTTACGGCTGGTAGTATAAATAACCGTGCTTTTCTGTGAAAGCAGTTCCTCCGGTATTTCGGCCTGTTGATCCTTATAACATCCGCGAAGTTCCGCCGCCAGTTTCAGCAGGTTCTTAGCCTCCTTCACATTTCCCATAAGAAAGACGGTATTCGCCCAGTTTTCGGCCTTTTCCGCATACAAGTTAGCGAAAGCCTGCGGGCGTACGTTATCCTGCGTATAAAAGAAATTGAGACTGTCAGCGTACACCTGGCGGGCCATCCAGTCCGAAAGGCCGTAAGGTTCCGACTTCAAAAGGCGGATGATGCCGGCCTTTGTCACCAGCTTACCATTTATACGCATACGGGCACGAAGGCCCCGTACCATTTCCATAAGGCTGTAATATTCCCTTTCATCGGGCGCGAGGGCTTCCAGCGTACCGGTAGAAAGAATCCTTTGAATCTGGTTGATATCCACCTTGTCAAAGTCTATTCGTGAGGGCTTAATTAAATTCGTCGTCATCCATTTGTTCGATTAAACGTTCAAAAGTATGTCTTTTCCGTACGGCCTCCAGCTGTTTTATAGCTTCCACGTTTCCGCCTTCCGCCGCTTCATGGAGTTTTATTTCAGGGGCGGCACGTGCTACCAGAATCCCTTCCCGGATCAGGAAGTTAACGGAAGTTCCTACCGTTTCCGCATCCCGGACAAAAAGCCTGGCATCCTCCAGAGAAAGCCCCAGGGAAACGGCTATGTCTTTCGGCGAATACCCTAAAGAAGACAAACGCCGTACATCCTCTTTTTGCTGCGCATCCAGGTAAATACTATCCACCACCGTTAAATCGTTCATACGCATCTTTTATTCGTTTCTGTGCCGTGAAATAATAAATTTCGTCCTGTTCCATTAATACAAAGTTCCGGCCGCTTTCAATGGCTGCCACGGCTGTAGTACCGGAACCGCCGAAAGTGTCCAGGATCAGATCGCCGGGCTTTGTACTGTCTTCAATCAGTTTACGGATCAACGCCACCGGTTTCTGTGTGGGATGAACCTTTTCACCTTCTACCAGTTTCGCACCGGACGCAAAAGACCGGATATTATCTATTATGTTTGTGGCACCGATAGAAACACCCTTCCCGCAATGAAACAAAATAAGCTCATGTATAAAGGCGTAATGATTACCCGGGCCCGACTGTTTGTTCCAGACGATCATGTTTGACGCGCCTATATACAAGTCAAACAACGGATAATAGAAAGCATACCCGCGCCAGTCCGTAAAAAAGTACACACAAGCACCGGGTTTCTTCACCCGGTTAAATTCCAGGAACAAATCCCGGTAAAAGGGTTTACAGATAGACAAATCTTTAAAGCTGCCTTTCTGCCCGTTGTGTGTCATTCCCAGGAAATAAGGCGGATCGGTTATTATACAATCTACGGAATTGTCCGGAACACGTTTCAACGCCTCCAGGCAGTCCTCGTTATAAATTTTGTTTGTAATCATTGGAAAGTTGTTTAAGCCGGCTTTCTTCTTTTTCTATCCGGAGGGTTAATGTTTTGAGCTGGTGTCCCAGCTCCGAGCGGTCGCAAGGATGAGAGAAACGGCCCAGGTTCTTTGTGATCCGTTGCCGTTTCCCTGTCAGACTGGCAATAAGTTCGACTACTTTTTTTTTCGCGCCTCGATTTCTTCCTCTATGGCCTTCTGTGTAGTTTCCCACTTCTGGATCAATGCAAGGGCACTCGTTTTCTTCTTCTCATCATCCCCGGCCTGTTCCAGTTTCGCCTTATTCTTTGAAAGGTTGGCGCGGGCGTTATTCAGTGCCTTTTGTATGTCGATATCCGAAAGGTTCTCGACGCCCTTACGGACGGACAAACTTTTTACCTTCTCACATTTACCCAGAATCTTTCCGTTCTCCCGGTAATATTCCAGTTCGTCCCACATATCGCGGTTAGCGATGAAGTTTTCCACAACCGCCTGCGCTTCCTGTGCTGTAGAAAGTGAACTGACATCATCCGGCGTGGCTTCCAGGCGGGCAAAAGCTTCCTTATACTTCCCGTATGCGGTGAACATGTCGGAAACAAGTATTTTCAGAATGTCGGGACAATCCGGAGAGTTCAGAAAGGTAAATTTCTCGCGGAAACGTATCATTTTGGTTACGGTTTCCGGAGCTGCCTTGTATCGTTTCTCCGCCTCTTCCAGTTCCTCTTCCAGCTCTTCCACACGGTCGGCATTTTCATCCATGGAAAGAACCTTATCCCGGAAATCGGACGAAACGAGTTCTTCCACGCTGACACCGAAAGATTCGGCAAGTTCCAGCAACAAATCATCGCTGTATTTTACCGGCGTTTTGGGTGTTTCCTCCCGGACGGGTTCCATTTTTACCGCGGCCGGCTGTTTGGAGTTGCGCCGGATCGTCTTAAACTCACGTTCGGAAAGCCCGGCCAACTTCCGTAGTTCCTCTAAAAGAATGGCCTTCATCGTTTCCGTTTCTCCCTGCCGGCGGAATGACTTCTTTAACATACGGTTGATACCGTATTTCTCGTACAGTTCCACGCCCTGAATGAAGTTACGCGGACCGGCCAGATAGGTAATAATTTCCTGTTTCATACTATATAAAAATTTGATGATACAAAGGAAAAAAGGGGCAATTACCCTAAAAAGGACAAAGGGTGGCCGGGCATGTGCTGCCGGTCACCCTTTGAATTATATGAAAGCCGTTTACTTACGCCTCATAACGGCTTTGTTCAATCCATTTCATAGCCTCCGAACCGTCGTTAAACGCCCGCAACGTCAGTTGGGAACCTTCGGAAGCGGTAAACGTCTTACCACCTTTCAGAAGGAAATTACCGCCCGTCTCCACTGTGGGCGCAACGCCCGAACATCCCATAAGGGTAATTACCGATCCATGACTTCCACCGGTAACACCGGCTATCTTAGCCGCACCTGCGGAAAGCTGGTACTGCCCGTCCGTCTGGTAATCTATATCCGTGGCACCGGCTTCCACTACGGCCACCGGTTCTTCCAGGGTGTCGGTACCCCGGTAAATGGCGATATCATCCCCCTTGCTGATCTGGGTGAAAGTAAGCTCGTTCGTATTCGATTCATTGGAACCGGTATAAGAAACGGATAATTTACACGGGTTACAGGGTGTTCCGATCAGATCGGCAGGCTTTCCGCTACAATAACGGAGCACAACGATACATTTCTTGGACAGCCAGTTTGTCTTAAACTCGCGAATTTCCTGTTCATTACCGGGATGATTGAACTTAACGGAAGGCGTATAACCTTCGGCGTCCGTTTCCCCGTCACTGTTGGAACTGATTTCAGCGGTACCGGGTGTCAGGTAAATACCGATCGCGTAACG
The DNA here is from genome assembly GCF_019129155.2 of Bacteroides sp. MSK.18.37. Lineage (NCBI taxonomy): Bacteria > Pseudomonadati > Bacteroidota > Bacteroidia > Bacteroidales > Bacteroidaceae > Bacteroides > Bacteroides sp. MSK.18.37. The sequence goes on from NZ_JAHOIB020000001.1 coordinate 6,309,158, forward strand.
TCCCGCCTTCATTACGATATCATCCTCGATAACCACGCCGGCATCGTTTCTCTGCGGAAAGGAAAGAATATCGTCAACGTCGTAAATTACGAGCTGATCCTTGGGCTGAATACCGTTACCGGGATTGCCGGCCGGCCTTCTTACGCTTGCTTTTACGTATGTCATAACTTAATGATTTATAATGTTATAAAATGGAAGGGATAAAGTATCCCTTCCGCAAAAAATTAGCCTCTTGCCACTTCGTAGAATTTACCGTCGGCGGCTTTCGCCAGCTTGATAAACTTGCCTTCGGAAAGTGTCATAGCTTCGGTTAAAACAAAGTTTCCGCCGGCCGCAATGGTGGAAGCATATTCAGAACCGTTTCCGTAGATCGTGTAAACAACACCGGCTTCCGCATCGGTAAAGTTAGTGATTGCCGTCGCCTTTGTATTCTCACCGGTTACGAATACTTCACCGTCAAGCAAGGAAGGTTCCGTTTCATCCGGCGCAAACTGTAACGCATCGGAAGAAGCGTTTTCGCGGCCGATCTCGATAAATTTACCGTCGGCACGTTTCATCAGTTTGATAACATCCCCCTTGCCGGGCTGCCAGGCCTCGGAAATAAGTTCAAAGTTTCCGCTCTTTTCAATCTTAACACCTTTATCCACGCTTCCGCATTTCAGGGAAATAACCGTACCTACCGGCGCGTCTTCAATATCGGTAATCGTAAATTCGGCTGTGTTGGCTACGGTAACAATGGAGGTATGAAGCTTGGCCGACGGGTTCTTGTCCTTGTCAGCGTCCACAAAGTAAGACGCCGGGCGGTCATACTCATTACAGAAGATCATCTGGCGCGTATAGTCCATATCTTCTTTCTTGGTGTACTTGAAGCCCACGGCAATAGCCCAGATACTTTCACGCCAGTTACTCCAGACTTTCAGGCTCCAGTCTTCCTGCTCCAGGTTGAAAGCCGTCATTTCACCCGGTTTGTCCTCGTAGGTTTTAATGTTGCCTTCAAACGTCCAGAAAATACGGTGGTGGTTGTCAGCATTGGGAACCGGGATAATCTTTACCGCCGGATATTCCTTCACATACATGATATTAGCCTTGTAATCCTGGTTCTGTCCGTAATGCAGTTCATTGTATTTATGATACAATACAATAAAGTGCGAAGGCATATAAAGTGCCAGGTTACCGCTGTCACGAAGAACCGCCGGGATCATGGAAGTACCCTTGTACACCTTTTCACCGATGTTTGCTTCGGTAAGTTCTCCCAGCTCGAACGGCTTGATCTGGTAAACGAACTTTCCGTTATTGATATCGGTATGTCCGTTCACTTTCTTGTTCAGGAACTCATACAGACCGTCAGCTGCAGCAAGTGCTTTGCCCGGTTCGTTCAGATTCGGGTCCTTACGGATTCCGTTAATACGGCGTTGTTCGCGCTCGTTATGCAACTTCTTGGCAGTTTCGGCCAGGATGTACTCGATAAAAGACCACTTGATAGGGTTTGAACCTTCCTTGTTCAAAGTGCCGATCCAGGTTTTCTCCAGGGCTTTTAAATTTTTGAAACGGTGTGCAAACATCACGTTGAACATGCGCAGGGTTTCATCGTCGAACTCGTAGGAACCTTTAGTCACCTTGTCGAAGTCGGATTCCTCATTACCGGCCTGTGAGAACTCACCCAGCCAAATGTTTACCAGCGTAGCCAAATCCTGATAACCGGATTCAAGCGGGAAAATACTTTCAATGGAAGGAAGTTCCATTAAAAACGACTGCAAACGCTGTTGCCAGGGAATACGGTAAAAGGCCCCGAGGTCCTCCTTCAAACGGCTGTAGTCAATGGAACTTGCTTTCGGAAGAGCAATCATTTCAAAACCGGCAGCCTCCATTAACGCAGCTTTGGCGCGAAGGTTATACGGGCGGTCCAGTGAGAACATTTCACCCTGCAAGCCTCCCAGCTGCTTTTCATCCTGGAGATTGAAAGCCCCTTTACCGTCCGCCTGGGCGTTGTGTTGCTTCCCTTTGCCCGGATCATCTTCCGCAGCGGCCGAAAGTTGGGCGATAATGCCGGAAAGCTTCGTTATTTCGGCATCCTTCTTGGCAATCAGCGCGGTGTTGTTCCGGTTTTCGTCACGCTGTTGCGTCTGCAAGGCTTCAAGCTGTTCCTGCGCCTGTGTCAGACGGGCAGCAGTATCACCCAACAAACCGCGAAGGAAAGCGGTAGTTCTGGGTTCCTCGGTTTCCTCTCCCTGGTTTCCGTCTTCGGCTTCGTCCTGGAAGTCGTTCTCGAGGGACGCTTTAAAGTCCGTGAGGAATTTTTCGGTAAAACCGTAGTTTTTCAGTTTTGCCACTTCCTCGGCCGTGATAGAGTTTTTATCCTCTATCTTGCTCCATTCCGACAGGCCCAACAGGGCCAGAATGTGAGCGGAAAAGCTCTTAAATTTCATATATACAAAATTTTGAAGTTAATACTATATGTTATACATCTCGTTTACTTTTCTGACGGTGGCCTGTGCCAGTACCCACTTTACCGCGTCTTCCAACGTACCGAACTGATCGATATAGCCGTTTGCCACGGCCACGTCGCCGGTGAATATCTGTCCCCGGAAAAGGGGAAGTTCCGGATCGTAGGCAATACCCAGGTTCCGACTGATCGCATCGCAGAAAATACGGTGCATGACGACCAAACGCTGCTTTATAGGCTCTTCGTTGTTATCCTTTTCAATCGCGCGGGTTTCATAGTTTTTCAGATCGGCACTATCCGGATAGATTTCCCGGTAATCAATGCCCTGTTTCCTGAAATATTCCTTAAAAGATTGGTAAGTAAGCATGATCCCGACGGAACCGACTTCACACATAGGGGAAGCGATAAAGGTTCTACCGGCGGCGGTTCCCAGCCAGAAATGGGCACTCCCCATGGTACCGGCCACGTAAGTAGCTATAGGTTTGGAAGATTCGGCAATCATTTTAGCCGCCAGGTCCACATGTGCGACCATACCGCCCGGACCGTTTATCCAGAGTACCGCGCCGCAAATCTTCGGATTACCGGAAATATCCCGGAGTTGCTGTTCCAGGCGGTAAGTCTCCCAAGAATACAAGGTACCTTCCAGGATAATGACGGCCACGCTGTCAGCCGGCAGGGTGTCATCATCCAGTTCCCACCGGTTGGCAAGGTAAGGAGTAGTAGCGTAAGCGGTTATTTTATTATTGTTAAGCCGTTTTTCGATCGCATCCAGGTTGCCGGCTGCAACACACGGCACAAGTAAAGAAAGCAACCGGTAATAATCATTATCAGCGATTGCCCAAGGTGCTGTAAAAATCTCCTGTATTTTGTCCACGTTCTCTTTTTTACGACAAAGAAAACGCCTATATTATAGGTAGAGAAGGACTGAAAGAAGCCTACAGAAACGCATCAACGCCCGGACCCGTGCCGGACAGGGTACAATTATACAGCCCCCCGCCGATCTCAAAAGAAAAGGTAAGCGGATAATCGGGAGAACCGGAAACACGGGTATTACCCGTTTCATCAATATAGAGAGCGACAAAGGGCGTCGCTTTCAGGTTTTCCAGATAAAGCGTCTTATTTCGCGACACGTCGGCAAGTTTGAAGGTATGTTTTTTAGTATAGACGTCTTCATTTTTGCTGTCACCTGGTTTTAAGGTTCCCGGTACGATCGTAAGAATATCAGGTTTTCCGATTGAGCGAATAACGACTTTCGAACGCACGACGCCAAAATGAATAATGTTGTAAACGGGAACCAGTTGCAGGCTATGGGGGGAGGATATTAACTTCCTTGACATAATTATAGATATAAAGTGTTGATAATCAAATATTCAGCATTTTTCGGACGTTTTTCAGCCAAAAACCGGACAAAAAAGGACAAACAGATACAGTTGGTAGGTAAAAAATAACTTGCTTTTTTACACTTTTTTTCGATTATAGGCCCTTTTCTTCTTACGCCTGAAACTATCCCGCCACCGCTGGTAGTTTTTCAGTAGTCCGTCTTCTTGAATGGAAGAGATATTATACTTTTTCAGGAAGGTAAAAACGGTTTCCTTAAATTCGATACCGTGCAGGTACTTGTTTTCGTCCATGAGTTCGTGCAGCTCGGCCCACATCAGGGCACGCAAACGCTTTTCAAGAATGGCGGTACCACGTACGGAAATGTAATTGAACTGTTCCGGAGACTTGCCGCCGGCAAAATTGGCCTCCCGGCGGTCAGGCAGCATAAACTCCAGGTTGCCGCGGTCAGCCGAACAATTAACTGGCCGTTTCTCCATGAGATCGTAAATAGTCACATAGATATCGGACGAAGAAGGAAAACGGACGGTACCGACCGTTTCGTCGTAATATTTGCCCCGGACATACTCGGCCAGGTAGGATTCAATCTGTATTCGGGTGGTAATCATAACAATAACATTCCTTTTTAAGGGCAAAGATATTTCTTTATGGGCTGTTGTTCTGCCATTTACGAGAAAATGTAGGCTTTCAGCCGCCATTTTAATAAATATACTCTGGGAGAATAATTATAACGTGCCTTTTCCTGCTGCCACACGGCCGGTATTTTCTCTGCCAAGCTGTTCTAATATAATCCGGTACTAAATTTTTGTAATTTCGTAACCGGGCAACCGGTAAAGATAATATGCTGTATTTTAGCAACTTAGTAGCGTTACTAATTCCCGTTACAAAAAAATGGCAGGAAAACAGTTTGTAACCGGGCTTACCGGTAGAAGATAAAAAGGCCAGTGTTACAAACCGGAAAAGTTAGTAACCGTTTTGTAACTGCAACTTCGTAACCTTTATTTCCTATTTATTTATTTGATTTTCAGACTTTTTTCTTTCAAGCAAACAAAGGTTACAAGGTTACTAAAATTTTGTATGAAATAGAGGTGGGGTATGGGGAGGGAAGCCGGGCGGGACGCATCTGTTTCCATACGAAAAGAGGGACCGACACATTCGTATCTGGTCCCTCTTTTCGTATCTTATACCGGCTCCGATCCGTCTTATACGCGATGTTTGCACCTGCTTAAAATCCATTTCTTTACGTCCGGGGGTACATAGCGGTGCACGACGGCCGTATAGTCCTCATTAAATTCATACTCCAGGGAGTTGTCTCCTTCCAGGATAAAAACACAGGCCGTTTTGATGATCCATTCGAGCTGCTCGCCCGAATAGCGTTCCAGCATCAGGACGGTACCGGGTTTCATACGCTCCAGATAGCGGTAGACCTGTTCGGCGAATTTCCGGAACCTCTCGCCGCTGTTCCAGAGCGCGGTAAACTCGGACATGCTGTTTAATTTCAAATGCGCGTTATTCATTCATCCGGTCGTTCATCAGGTACAAACATGAGTGTCGGATCGGCCGGTTCCGTTCCACCACCGGCAGCCGTTTCCGCCGTGCCGCATGAACGTAGATAGATCATGTCAGCGGCCTTTCCGTCGTTATCCTTACGTACAATACGCCCCTGGGAGTTACAAAGGTCCTTCGGGTTGAGTTCCTCAATGTAGGGACAAAGGGCCACAAAACCTTTGAGGGCCTTTGTAAAACGCTGCATCGTGATTTTATTCACACCGGAAAAGCTTTTGTAATCAGCAAAAGCCTTTTCACGAACAATAAAGCTATCCAGGTGCTCGCTGTCCGGAGAGAAATAAGAGTTCGCCCAATCCTCAAAGTTATTTCCCATATCGGCCTTGTATTTACGCCTGATAATGTTTTCCATGGGCGGAAGCAATTTTATAGATTCCTCGCAAAGGGAAAGATAAAAACGGCAGCACTGCAAGAAGAAATTTATATCGGCGTTCCACTCGTTCTCGCTGTAAGTCTTGGAAAACAAATCCTTACCGAAGTCGTCCCGGATAGAACGCGTTTCCCGGTAGTCGTTATCTTCCGTACGCTGGTGGTAGTAGTCGGAGAATACCAGGTACAGCAAACGGGCTTCCGTAGACGGATCAAAATCAATAGGAACGTAATTAGTTGTAAATCCCAGCTTGGCCGATTCCTCGAAAGGTATAGTAAACGACTGGTTGTTCTTCGGGTTCACGGTCATATCTGACGTGATGATGTCGTAAAACAGGCCCGTATTAAGATACCGGTCGCAATCATCCACCAGAATAAAGTCGGTATGCTGGTTCACCTGGTCGAACACATGCGGGTTATCCATTAGTTTAGGATTACGGCCGGAAAGCTTGACGGTCTTCATAAAGTAGGAAAGGGCCTTGAACATGAATGATTTACCCGAACGCCCGTTACATTCCCCGTCTTCACCGATCTTGTTATCCATGGCCTGCGGTGCCCAGGCACGGGAAGGGGATTTATACCGGTGCAACATATAACCGATAGTAAATATCTTATTGATAAGGTTCTTTTTCTGTTCGGCCACTTCTTCCGCCATGAGGCCTTCCCCCTCGATATCGAATTTATGTTTCTCCCGGTAGGATTCTGCTTCCCCCACGCTCTTGTTATCGAAATTGTATTCCAGTTCCTTACGCCAGTAAACGCGGCTCGAATTGATTACATAGCCGAAAAAGTTAGACGGTACGGCATTTATCCGGATATCAAATACATCGTTGCCCTCTATGTCTTTTTTACGGGAAATGGTAAACATGTCTTCCATAAGACGGACTTTGTGTTTCAGTACATTTTCTTCCCAAACGTAGTGGGATAATGTGCTGCCGTTGGCCGGATGTTCCTTTATACCGATACCGCTTACCTCCATGCTGCAACCGGGAAAGAAGAACATCTGCGTATTATGGGTATAATTGGTAAAGTCCAGTTCTATTTCCTGCAAATTGTCCAGGGCCGTATCTGACAGTTTGGGGCTGTTCAGAATAAGGTTTCTTATATCGCGGGATAAAAAACTATCCTGGGCCCAACCGCGGATAAACTTCCGGATATCCTTTGCCTTTATCAGTTTTACAATATTGCCGGTAATACGGATGTATTTCGTTGAACTGGAATTTTCATCATGAAGCGAATAGAAACCGTTAAGACGTAAAAAGTAGTGAAGGCAGTCCGCGTCTATATTGTGATCCCATTGCCGGGATTTCTCGTTAAACTTGGAATACCAGAATTTGGCGGGCATGGCAAGCGTCATAAGGTTACGGAAATCCTCGTTCTTGCTTCGTAATTCCATAAAGTCCCGGAAGTCCTTACGGGGTTTGCCCCGCTGGTCCCGGTAAGTGGTAAGCCAGGCCGGTAGCCAGATCGTGTGGATATCGATAAAACGTAGTGCAAGTTCCGTACCCTTCACCCTGCCCGTCGTGTCGATATCGGGTATGTTATACAGGACTTCAACGTATTTCATGATCTCCTTGTAGTCCTGTTCGGAAAGTTTATATGTTTCCGAATTAAACCAGATCGGGGAAAAGCCCAGCGATTTAACGCACAGGGCGTCGCGCTCTCCGGAACATATAAACGCCTCCTGCAGCTTCTGTTCCTTATAAGGCTTTTCCGCATTGGCCGGATTCTTTTTAAAGGCGGCTTCTTCCCTGGAATTAAACTCCCGGTATAAGGCTTTCAGTTCGGAAAGACCGTTTATATAGTCCTTCGGCTTGACACCTTCCGGGGTGTAGGAAAAACGCCACTGCTTGTCCGGATTCAGGGGCTCGTATATTTTATAGAACTTCACTTCGGGCGTGTCGCCTTCGGCCGGTTTTACCAGACATTCGCGCATAAAGATAGGGTATGTCGCAGTCGCGTATTTATAGGTTACCTCGCGATTTTTTACATACCCTATATATTTGGCCGAATACCAGTGCAGGGCCTCGGCGTTCTCCTGGGTGACACGGGGGCCGAGTATGCGTAACTGATCCGGGGCGAGATGATCGGCAAGCTCGAAAATTTTAGTACCGTCTTTCTGATCTTGGGAGGCCGGAACTTTACGGATATCCGGTTTGTTTACGTTACGGTTGAGTTCATCGGTTACGTTGTACATGGATGCAAGTTTAAGGATAGCCTCGTTAAACCGGAGGCCTTCCTCATACATGCAGATATCGACGGGACTTTGAGCCGTTCCGGTATCGCCGAAATCCGTTACCTTATAAACCTGCTGGGAACCTTCCTTACCGAACAATTTGATACAGGCCGACGCGTCGTCTTCTGACGGCCGGCGTTTAAAATGGCGGTTGGTTCCGACACAATCCCGGGCTTGCGGATAATAATGTAGAATTATATCCAGCCCGTTGTTGGTTACTTTGTAGATGTCTTCTGCCTTTATCATCGTTATAAAGTTACATAGTTACTTATTTTTCGTTGTTTTCCTCCTGCTTTGTTTTCAAGTCTCCCCAAGGTTGATACAGGAAAACGAATAATAACAGCCAAAGAAAAGCGGTTTTACCCGTATAATAAATGACAAAGGCAATCAGTCCCATAAAGGCAACCACGATAATAGCGTGGGCGATGTATTTTAAATTTTTATCTTTCATTGTTCAAACATGTTATACTGAATTGAAAAACCGAATTTGCTTAATCTCCTTTCCTGGAGAAGGGAACGTTTGTCATGTGAAGGCATAATGGCCACCAGGTTCTTTGTATCGAACTGGTAACCTTTCTTCCGCATCTGATAACGTAGGTTTCTTAGGCGTCTGTCTTCTTTCATGGCATTTCGTTAAGATCGTCTTAGTTTATAGAAGACATGGCACACTATCGCAAAGGATAGCGTTTAAATCCTCCTGTATGGTTTCCTGCTGCTCTCTGTTCAAGTGTACCAGGAAATAACCTTTTCCGCCGGAAAGATTCTTAATCTCCGCCAGATTATACTTCCTGTCTACTGCATCCACGAACGCAGGGGATTCCATGGGGCGGAAGCTACTGAATATTTTATAGGTTCCACTACTGCCTTCTATTCGTAGCGTGGTTAATTCATCGGGGGTGGTAATTGTTGATTTCATTTCTTATTTATTTTTAATTATTCGACTTGTTCCTCACCTTCACGTATTAGGGTAAAAGGTAGTTTGGTACCACAATTCACACAATAAGCTGTTTTACTCTTGTTTAAGGAAACTCCATCGGAATATTCCCCACCGGAATATGTACCGTCAGAATTATGCACACTCGTGTAACTCATTCTAAACAGATCACTATACTGATAACCGTAAAAACCATTGCAATAAGGGCAAGGAAGCGGTTGTGCTTCAGTTACTTTTATGGAGATTTTTTTGCTCATTTCTGTTCTTGATTTGAATTATTTTTCACCACTTATTTTTAATTTTACCAATTCACCAATAGGATAGGTCGTATGTTTCGGTCTGTTTATTTTCACTTTATGAGAAGAAAGAAACAACGGAACAGATTCTATTCGATAGAAAGTGTAGTAAGCTTCTTTAGGAGCCGTTTTTACATATTTTTTTAAATATTCTTCTGCTTTATTTCTCGTATCAAATGCGGCAAGGATAGAAAACCAAACGCCGTCTTCTTCGTATATTCCGGATTCCCTTTTAGTTACTATGTAAATTTTGCTCATTGTTGTTTATAGCTGTGCCGGAGGATAGCATCGAACTACCAATAACACCCGCTTTCGCCCTTCGGGGTTATCTCCACACTCCGGCGGTTATTATATGGAGCGGCAAAAACCGCCCCGGGTATTTATTACCTGCTTCTAAAGTCAATCATCCATTTCACCGGAAACAAAAGGTAAATCCAACCGGCAATTATTAGCCCTCCAGTCATCAATCGTTATTTTCATTACCTGATTTAATTCCGTCTTAGCTTCGTTCATCAACTTTTGAGCCTCTTTAAAACGACACTGGCACTCCTGGCACTTCAGTACTTTCTGCTCGATAACGGTCTGCTTTTGTTTCAGGAAGGTTTGCGACTCCGTGAAATGTGTAAACAAAGCCTTGTAACATGCAAGTTTATATTCCAGAACCGATGCTTTTACATTTTCATTTATTCTTGAGATGTCAATAGAAAACAGCCAGCCGAAAACATAACAGTAAGGAATAGCATACATTTCATAACTCTTTCCGTCTTTTCCAATTGCCTTTATCAGGCAGGCAGCTGGACCGAGTATTTCATCCCGTTCTATCCGCTGCCTCTGTCCTTCCGGATCAATCCCCAATACTTCACAAATGGGTCTGATTGCCACAAATTGCTCGTCACCTGTAGACAAGATATCTACGTTGTTCACTCTCGCAATAATCTTTGTATTCATAACATTTAAGTTTTAAAAGGTTATTTAGTCCACATGGAAGATTTTCACGCCTGTTACTTCCTCGATCTTATCCTTGGCAAGTTCGGGAATACGACATAATCCGGCGCGCCAATTATGAACGGTATGTAGTGGTACTTTACATGCTTCCGCTAATTTTGTCACCATTTTAGAAGAATCTTTCAGCGGTAAACCAATTAGATACATTCTTAACTTCTCGCCGTCTTCATTTCTTTTTAAAGTTTTTTTTGCCATAACATCACATTAAATCTATTATTTATTTCTATATTTATATCACAAATATAGTTTTATTCTACTTATTCAGTAGAATAATTCCTGTTAAATATTGTAAATATAATATCGAATTATGGCTAATTTATTGCTTATAAGGGATTTATGCGAAAAGAATAAAATCAAGATTAGGGAATTAGCTTCCCGAATTGGTAAGGATGAAAGTAGTATTCAATCCATGATAAGAACAGGATCAACCAATACTAAAACTCTTGAAGCCATAGCAGAGGTATTTAATGTTTCTCCCGGTATTTTCTTTGATAATCCTTTGGAAAGTAATACGGAAAATAGTCTTAATAAAGAGGCAGAAATCGCTTATTTAAAGAAGATTCTCGAAGAGAAGGAACGTCTAATACAAGTCTTATTAAGTAAGAAATAACCTGTAATAGATAAGAAATGTAGGCATATTGTAGGCTACGCAATTGTGTAAATAATTAATAATCAGGCGATTAAAGAACGTTACTTGAATCACTTAGCAGAAAGGCTGATTATCAAATGGTTAATCAGCCTTTTTACTTTTCTAATTAGCTGCTATTGATTAAAAAAAAACGAGAAAACTCTCACTTTTGAGCAATTTACCTTGTCGAAATCTTGTCCGAGTGTTTTCTCTAAATTTTGAAACTATGGCAACAATCAGATTAGCTCTAATCCCAGCAAAGGTGTTAAGTGATGGATCTCACAAAATTTGTATAGCCATCCATCACAAAGAAGAAACAAAGTACATTGTCACTCGATTCAAAGTCGACAGTCTTTCACAATTCAAAAACGGGCAAGTAGTCAAACGTCCAGACGCAGCACTAATCAATACCAAACTACGTAATATACTCAATGAATACCAAGAGAAACTTGACAGCATCAAATGCATTCAGGGTTCCTTTGGGGTCAGCCCGAAAAAACTTCTATTTTTAATTATGACTGCACTGATAGTAGTTGGATGTAGTAAAAGTGATGAAGAAAAAAGTGACATTCAGGAAATTTGGCTAAATGGATACAAAGCTCTTACTCCAGAGTCTGATTACGAAAATATTTCCACCACATTTTTATTATTTAAGGCTGACAACAATGAGGAATTTGATGTGAAAAAGCAAACTTTTTCAGGGAATATACTTGATTATCAAAAAATACAAGATGAAACTTGGAATTTGCTGTCAAAATCAAAAATTAAAAAGAAAGATGGTAGCATAGTTGATGCTACTTATTCTATATTTGCCTCGTCAATAAAGGAAACATATACTTCCGCTAAAGTAAAGATTGGTAAATATTTTATGGTAGCAATATATAGCGACTCTAAAACAGGATATCATTGGCTATATTCAAATAAATATGCTTGTCAATATGTTGACATACCATATCGATATAATCCATGGGACTATTCTGTGGTTTTCCCATGTGATTTGCATAATTATGGAAAGATAGAATGGGTTTCATGGAATCAAACTCCTTATCCATATGAGTTTGAATTTTCAAAATAGGTCCATCTGCCGAAAACATTTAAAATCAGCAATACTCATTTCAAATCGGACTCTCTATAAAATAGAGCAATTTCTCAAGCTCTGAAAATAAAATATAGATACCTCTAACACTTTACTGTATCTGTTTCAAATTGCTAATAATAAAGCGATGAATTCAAATTCATCGCTTTATTATTAGCCCTAGATGGAAATATTTCCTTTACTCTTTTGTATTCTCATCCCCCATTATACCTGATGAAGAATTATCAGGAGCCTGATCTATCAAATCCATAAACTGATCCAGTTTAGGAGTTATAATAATCTCGGTCCGGCGGTTACGAGCTTTTCCTTCTGCCGTATCATTACCGGCTACCGGATTAAATTCACCTCGACCGGCAGCAGTCAGGCGTTTGGGATTTATACCATAAATATTCTGTAATGCCTGAACAACAGATGAAGCACGCAACGCACTCAAATCCCAATTATTACGTATATTCGTACGAGATATCGGATCGGTATCTGTATTTCCTTCTACCAGAACATCATAATCTTTGTAGTCCTGAATGATTTTGGCTATTTTACTAAGCACAGCCTCTGCTTTATTGCTAATTTCATAACTTCCTGATTTATAAAGCATGTTATCTGCTAAGGAAATATATACAACACCTTTCAATACCTTAATATCCAAGTCACGCATCTCTTCACGGGTAAGCGAACGGGTAAGTTTATTGACCATTACGAGATTCAAAGAGTCTGATCTATTCTTTTCTTTAACCAAATGCTGGATGAAACGGTTTGAAGCATTGATCTCATCTATTAACTTACCCATATTCATATTCCCTTGAGAGCTCTGTGTAAGACTCTTATTCAAGATGCTTTGCATATCGGACAAGCTCTTGCGTAACTCACTATTATTCCGCTGCGCTTCGGCAAGTCTCTCCTCAAGACTTGTTGAACGTGCCTGATTTTCTCTTAGCTGCAATTGACTTTCCTGATATTCTTTTTGCAACTTTGTATAATCAGTTTTTAAACCTTTAAATTGCTTCTGACTTACACAACTCGCCAATACTATACATCCTGTCAGTACTAACAACGGTCGAAAAAGATTCTTCATAACTCTATTATTTTAATTACTAATTTTTTAAGTGACCAACTGCAGCCGTTTCCACAACAATTGCGTAAATCGGTTGGTTATGAACACATTTATCGAGATAAAGCTCGAACGACCTTATAACATTTCAAAAGAACGAAAAGTTTAGTATGTAAATAAAATCTGTTTTTATCAGAGTTTGATCCATCCTGCCAAGTTATCCAACTTAATTTTATAAATTTGCACCATACTAAAACATTACTGCGTGAAAAACAAACGTTGGATTTATTTAGCAATTACTTCCGCAATTATAGTGTTAGGATTGGCTTCCCGAAAACATGGTGATATATTGCCCGAATTTATCGCAGAGTATTCAGGCGATACGCTTTGGGCAGCCATGGTGTATTGTGGAATACGCTTTCTTTTCCCGTCATTATCTATACTCAAGACCATTGTTATTTCCTTATTATTTTCTTATTGTATAGAAATTAGCCAACTATACCAAGCAGACTGGGCAAATACTGTACGAAACACCACACTTGGAGCATTAATCTTTGGACATGGTTTTCTATGGTCAGATATGATCTGTTATACTGTTGGAGTATCATTATCCGCTGTTATAGATTCAGGAAGGATTATTATCTCCCAAAAGAGAAACCCCTAGAAAAAAGCACTGCAAACCTACTTTGTTTACAGTGCTCTTTCCGATTAGCATTTAAACTACCTATCACAATCTACAATGAAAACTATCGCTCAAAGGTAACTTCTTATTAGTGGAAACAACCTTTATTTCATTTTCACCAGGTTCTAGTTCCACATTTTTCCATTCCAGAATAGCATACGAATCCGGTATTGCTTTACCATAACTCTTACCGTTTACAAACAATTCGGCTCCTGACAGATTCGTGAAAGCAGTAATTGTTTGCAAATGTTGTGTACGTACTGTGTTACGTTTGCCTGTTAAATAAAGCATTGGTTCTTCCCTATTCCAGTTGGCCTTATAGAAGTAGAAAGCATCTTTACGAACTTTCCGGTCGAAGGTAACCAAACCTTTATCATTAATTCCGGGACGGTCTCCTTCAGTGCGATGTGCAGCGCCAAAATCAAACATATTCCAGACAAAGCTCCCCCATACATAAGGACGGGAAGAGATTGTTTTCCAGTTTTCAATGTGATAATACGTCTGCCAGTTTTCAGGATGCCACCAACTGGTTGGTACAGTTTTAACCAACGAATCTTGTTGATGGTAAATACTTGCACCGGCACCATATTCACTGATAGCAATACATATTTCCGGATGATCCTTATGCATTCGATCCAACCATTTCCCCAAATCAGCGGGAGTGCCACCATACCATCCATCATAACGGTTCCAAGCAATAGCATCCGTTATGAAATTCAAATCTCCCATTTGATTACTTGCGGAGGTCGTAGGCCGGGTAGTATCTTCCTGATGTGCCAGCACATTTAATTTTTTGATGTACTCAACCGGATTATCTCCCAACTCCGTCAACTCATTAAACAGCCCCCATACACAAATAGAAGGATGATTATAATGTTGACGAATCAGTTCTTTGAGCTGCTCTTTTCCGTTGGCACGGAAAGCAGGTAAATCCACAAAACCTTTATCATTATATCCACCAGGACCCACAAAAGGTATTTCAGCCCATACAATAATACCATTTTTATCCATCAGATCATAAAAATAAGTAGCCTGCGGATAATGCGCCAAACGAACAGCATTCACTCCCATCTCCAACATCAATGCCACATCTTCCTCATGGTGTTGCGGGCGCAGCGCATTGCCCACCTCACTCCTATCCTGATGACGGCAAACGCCTTGAAGAGGCAAATGTTTTCCATTCAGGAAAAAACCTTTATCAGGGTCGATCCGGTAAAAACGAAGTCCCAACGGTTGTGTAACACGATCTACCATCTGACCATTCCGGAAAAGAGTCACTTCCGCCTGATAAAGGAAAGGATCCTGACGACCATTCCACAAATGAGGCTGATCGATTTCAAATGTAAGTTCCTGCTGCATTACTTCGTTTCCAGAAAGATTCACATTCTTTGTTCCTTCTTTCACCACCCTTTGACCATCTAACAGGCGTACGTTAAGCTCCACTTCCTGATTACCACTACTCCCGTTTGATAAATCAACAATAGCCCGTACCTTAGCATACCGATGGCTCACACTATCCTGTATCAGACGTACTCCGGGGGAAGCATAATCCAAAGGAGAAATACACGTCTCATCAGTAATCAACAAATGTACATCACGATAAATACCTCCGTAAAAATTAAAGTCACCGACCAGAGGCATAATATCCAACTGTTCACCATTATTCACCCGTACTAATATAGAGTTTTCTTTTCCATATTCCACCTTTCCTGTGATCTCAAAGATAAAAGCTCCATATCCCCCACGATGCTCACCTATATGACGACGATTTATAAACACATCTGCAATGTTATTCACTCCTTCGAAACGAATAAAAAGACGTTTTCCTTTCCATTCGGGACGAATAAATAAATTCTTCTCATAATTACCAATTCCCCGTTTATAGTCTATCTTACCGGACAAAGCATCCTGCGCATTCCAAGTATGAGGCAAATCAACTCTTACCCCTGTTCCCTTCTGTACCTGATGCGAAAACCGGAAATTCCAATCATTATTTAGCAAGATATCCTGTCGCTGGGCAAACATCGACATTCCGTAAAGCATGAATAAAACAACCGATACCAAACGGCTGGACTGTAATAAAACTGTTTTCATATTATTTCTTTAATGATGACTTCTTTATTCTGATAAAAGAAGATAATGATTCAACCTTATTCTTATATTTTTTTTCATCGACCCGATTCTTGTTTTCCTTCCCGTCAATCCGATGGTCAAACAACATACTGGCTTTCTTCACGTCGCCTTTCATCCATTCCGCATAACTATAACGCCGGTCAACGGCATTATCTCCTCCTTCCCACTGAATATAGACTTCACCTTTCGTCTTAGCTTTCAGATTCTTGAATACCCCGGCAAAGCTTTGCCCGCTTAACTGTTCAGCGGGAACAGGCAGTTTACAAAGTTCACATAAAGTCGGGTACAAATCAACAAATTCCACCATCGATTTTGTTTTTCCTTTTTTCATTCCCGGCACACGGACAATCAACGGTACATGAGTAGAAGTATTCATCAGATTATGTTTACCTATAAAATCATGTTCTCCCAGATTCCAGCCATGATCCCCCAACAAAACCACAATTGTATTATCCGATAATCCCAGTTCATCCAATGCATCCAATACCTTGCCGATCTGCGCATCCACATAACTCAAACAAGCATAATATCCATGTTTTACCTCCCGCTGGAAGTCAATATCACTCGTATCCGCAACCCGTGCATACGCATATATCTCGCTTGAATTACGAACCTGCTCCGGCAATCCTTCAGGTCGGAAACGATTGGTAGCCAAAGGTATTTCCTCCCGTTTATATAAATCCCAATATTTCTTTGGGGCATTGAACGGCAAATGAGGTTTCCAGAAACCACAAGCCAAGAAGAAAGGTTTGCCAGCCTCCTTCATCCTTTTCAAGTCACGAATAGCTCGGTTTGCAAGTTTCCCATCATCATAGGCAGTATCAGGAACATCAGCAGATTCACAAAAAGGTCCCCTCATCGTTTTCGGATTAACCGTTTTTCCCGATTCCGAATTCATCCAAAGTTCCCATTTATTATATTCCGCCCAATATACATCATATCCATCCGGATGATTCCGGTAAGGAGGCTCACTCCACGAATCCGCATGATCGCTGATATGATGAAACACCTTGCCGTCCGAAATAGTATGATAACCATTCCGGGTGAACCATCCCGAAATAGGTATTGCTTCGGGACAATCTTTGCTGGCATAGGCGGAAAAACTAATAAAGCGATCGGGGTAATGAGGATATACACCCGTCAATAAACTAGCCCGGGATGCCCCACTCACAGGAATATTACAATACGCATTCTGAAACAAGACGCCACTTGCCGCCAAACGGTCCATATTAGGAGTTTTCACTACATCTACCCCGTAACACCCCAGTTCGGGGCGCATATCATCAGCCATTATAAAAAGCACATTCATTTGGGATGCATCCTGTTGTGCACGTAGTATAGATGAGATGCAGCAAGCTGTTCCACAAAAAAACGCATATTTTATTGATATTCTATTTTTCATTTTCTACCTTAAATTTTCAAGACCTGCAATATACTAAAATATTACAGGTCTTGTGCATCATTTCAATTTAAAATTACTTTGTCCATACCGGATTTTGTTCCAAATTCGTATTTAACGCCAATTGCTTCAAAGGCAACGGATACAGATAATAATGTTCCTGCCATCCAAGCGGGGTATCAAAGAAATAAACATATCCTTCATCAGCACCTGCACCACCCGTTACTTTCAAATTCTTGGCCGAAGCCCCTGTCACATAGGCACCCAGCGGTTGTTTGTTAACATAGTCTCCTTTCTTCCACCTGCGCAAATCATCCAAACGGAAACCTTCGCCCATCAATTCAACTCGTCTCTCTCTACGCACTTCCCACAAAAGAGCAGGAACGGAAGGATCACGCTTCGGATCAAAAGCATCATTAATATCATTCACCACCATTTTCGCCACATTAGCTCTTGCCCGAAGTTTGTTAATAGACTTATCCGCAGCAGCCTGGTCGAACTTGTTCAATTCGCACATCGCTTCGGCATAGTTTACCATCACCTCACCTATACGGAACAGCGGGGCATCTGTTGTATTCACCCCATTCGCGTTGGTAGCTACAGTATGTGTATTATAATATTTCCATACCCAGAAGCCCATTTGGGAAGCGTTCCAGCCCTGTCCCCAGTTCATATTCTTAAAGTGAGGTTGTCCTTGCACGGTGAATCCTTTAAAATTGGAAGACGGCAAACGATGATAAGTTTCACCGGAAATCGTAGCCATTAAATCTATAAATTCCCTGTCCTGTGCATTATCCGTATATTTCCAATCAGCCGTACTGGGTCCGTTTTCTTTCTTCACCATATATGGAGGACAGATCGTCAAATACAACCGGTAATCACGATCACGGAATTGTCCATACATATTCTTATCACCCCCATAACGGCTAGTCGTCGTGCTAACCGGTCGTCCATCCGTACAAAGATAACTGTCTACCGCGTCTTTCGTTGCCTCAATATAAGATTCACCTGTACGCACCATACGGGTCAAACCATGCATTAACTGTCCGGTTTCATAAGCCTTATACAAAAGAATACCTGTCACCCCATCCAGTGTTTCCGAATTAAACAACTCATCATATTTAGGATGCACATTCGGATATTGCTTAATCACCTCTTCAGAAGCACGGGCACATTCTTCCAGATAAGTATCCGCTCCCGACAAACCATGATATTTTCTCCAAGTTCCTTCAAATAAAGCAAAACGGGAAATAAGAGCTTTCACCACATACATATTAATTGTATTTTTCCCATCCGCTTCGATATTACTGCCAATATGTGTTTCCGCATATTTCAAATTAGACAGAATATTGGAAGCCACCAAGTCACGACTATCACGTTTTCCATAAAGCTCGGGACTTTCCTCAGTCAAAGCATGCTCTACCCAAGGAATATCACCAAATTTAGAAAGCATCTGAAAGTATTTATAAGAACGGAAGAAATATCCCACACTTCTCCAATGCTCCCTCTCGGTTTCACTCATTTCCGAATGATCAATATTATCGAGCATCAGGTTAACACGACGGATATAATCATAATCCCAATCTTTAGACTCATCCGTAGCCTTTGCTTTGCGATATGCCCACTGACCTTCATATCCATCCAATCCTTTTATCATGTTATCCGATTCAAAATCACCACGGAAAATTTCATCCGTTTGCCCTGTATCATACGTATATCCGAAGAACACGTTATACAATCCCCATGTATACGTTTTAAAGTTGTCATAGGTAGTAAAGACCGATGCTTCTGTTTGCTGTCCTTTGGGATAAACCTCCAGAAATTCGTCATTTAGACAAGACGACATCAACAAACAAAGACTAACGCTTACACATAGTATATATTTATTCATAATAATTACTCTTTAAATTGTGAAACAATCAGAATGAAAGGTTTATACCGAACGAATACTGTCTCATATACGGATAGGTAAAACCACGTTGTCCTAAATCATCCGTGACAGAACGTTCCGGATCAAGTCCCTTCGGCAAGTGGTCGAACGTATAAAGATTCTCACCACTGAAGAACACAGCCAGATTATTAACTCCAATCTTACTCATCCACTTAGACGGGAAATTATAAGAAAGCGTTATATTACGAATACTTAAGTACGATCCATCCTGTAGATAACGAGTCTGTACACGTGTATTGGCATCTGTATTTCCGGCCGCTTTCTCATAAATACGGGGGAAATAACTATTCGTATTTTCCGGAGTCCAATAATTCAACTGTGAATCATAAACGGTAGTCCAAGCATCATAATGCGGATAAAACAGATCGTTCATCACCCACAAATCTCGTTTACCAACTCCTTGCAGCAAGAATGACAGAGAAAAACCGTTCCAACTTGCACTACCATGAATACCATACTGATAACGCCGGGTATTATTACCAATGATTTTACGGTCTCCCGGATCTTTCGTTGTACTGGTACCACTGTTGATAATATCATTACCATCCAAGTCCTTATATAATATATCTCCCGGATTCGGATTATAACCTTCCACTTTAGCAATACCCGGTTTCAGTTTGCCATCTGCATCGAAATCATCCACTGTGTACAAACGATCGGTCACATACCCCCAAATTTCACCCAGTTCCATTCCTACGCGATATGTTTCATTATCGTTCTTGTCCTTGCCAAACAGTCCTGTTTCGTTGTTGTATTTAGTAATCTTTGTTTTCGCATCGTAAAGATTAAAGCCTATGCTATATTTCACTTTTCCGATCTGATCGTTCCAGTCAACCGAGATTTCCCAACCTTTAGAACGAAGGTCAGCCGTGTTCTGTAAAGGGGCACTTGCACCTAATACACCCGGAAGTTCAGAGCCCGGAGCAAGCATACCCTTAGTATCTCTACGATACCAGTCGAACACCATATTCAATCTGTTATCCAATAGCCCAAGATCGAATCCGACATCAATTGTCGTTACTTTTTCCCAAGTAAAGCTATTGCTAACCAAAGCAGCTGGTTTCAAAGTAGTAACTTTAATACCGGAAACAGTCCAATAAGCCTGTTCCGCATCCATACCGGGAATATATGCGTAAGGAGTGATGCTCTGATTTCCAATATTACCCCAAGAACCACGCAATTTCAAGTTCGAAAGAACAGAGTTCAAAGGTTTCATAAACGCTTCCTCGCTGATACGCCATCCGGCGGAAACCGAAGGGAAGAAACCGAAACGGCTATTCTTCGGGAATTTGGAAGAACCGTCATAACGTCCGTTCGTTTCAAGCAAATACTTGCCGGCAAACGAATAGTTAATGCGATAGAATAACCCTCTTACCGTATAACGTTCAAATTTGTCTTTAGCAAAATAATCACCTGTCGACTGCGAAATAGACGGCAGATCTTCATTAATCATATTCATACGCGACATCTCAGCATAACGATAATCACTACTCTCCTGATTGAAACCTCCCATCACCGTTACATCATGTTTGCCCCATGAGTTGTTATAGTTAGCATAGAAGTTCAATGCATTATAATCCGTAATACCATTGGAATATTCATACTTGGAATTGGCAGTGGAAACCTCTTTCACAAAGTTACCTCCATGTGCATAATAGAACTTCTTCTCAAATTTCGTTTTCTCGTTACTTAGATGATTGAATGTATACTCACCAATCAACTTCACATTCTTCAAAGGACTGATCGTAACCTTTCCGAAAATACGAAGATTATTCTTTTGAATAGTTGTCGGATATGCCAGATCAATCAAGTTACGAGGAGTATTGATCGGTAATTCTTCGCCGTCAATATTCATTGTTCCAGTAGGGAAATAAGAAGGGAATGCGACTGCTGCTCCCCATATACCATATCCTCCGGAAGTTTCCGGCAATGAAGAGTTCGAGTTCGTATATTTAATATCCAATTCCGGAGTAATCCATGAAAACACATCCGAGCGGAGATAAGAAGACACGTTGTAACGCTTGTACGTATCTTTATCCGAAGCCAGTACCCCATTTTCATTCACCATACCGAAGGAGAAACGATAAGAAATATCTTTCGTACCGCCACCTACCGAGATATTATGAGTTTGCTGGAAACCAGTCTCCATCATATCATCGAAAAGATCAGTTTCTGCCAAGCTATAACGCAGCCCGTCCACCATTGCATAACCATCCGGATATGCAGACGGATTAGCATTATATTCCTTCAAAAGTCCCAACCAGGTATCTACGTTCTGACCACTTTGATAATTGATTGTCCCCATGTCCTTATAAGCCTGTACCGTTTGGAGCGGAGTAGCCTTATGAGGCATATTGGCAGGTCTGCTAAAAGAGAAGTTATTTGAATAATTAATAGAGAGTTTAGTTGCATCCGAGCCTTTCTTTGTAGTAATCAAAATCACACCGAAAGCTGCCCGTGCTCCGTAAATAGCAGAAGATGCCGCATCCTTCAAAACAGTCACCGATTCAATATCGTTCGGATCGAGCATATTAATATCCATCTCCACGTTATCCACCAGCACCAGCGGTTTCCCATTCTTATCCAAACTGTTGACACCACGAATGTTGAAGCTCATTTCTTCACCGGGTCTTCCTGAATTACCTGTAATCTGCAAGCCGGGCATTGCCCCTTTCAAAGCGTCACTCACAGACACCACCGGACGGTCACCTAAAACATCATCCATCTTCACACTGCTCACCGCACCTGTCAGGTTCGCTTTCTTTTGTACGCCGTAACCAACAACTACTACTTCGTCTATTAACCGAGTATCTTCTTTCAAAGTTACATTGAGAGGACGTTGATCTTTCACCACCACTTCCTGTGTGGCATAGCCGATATACGATATGGATAAACGGGCATTCGGAGTAACCATCAAAGAAAAATTGCCATCCATATCCGTAATGGTACCTTCCGTAGAATCGACTACTTTCACATTTGCCCCAATCACCCCTTCACCTGTAGGATCAGTGATTCTACCTTTTAAGACAAACACTTTTTCCTGTTCTTTCTGCGGTGTCACTGCATGGAACATAATCACCCGGGGTCCGTTCACTTCATAACTGACGTCCGTACCGGCCAGCAATTGTCCCATCACATCATTAATAGTACCGTTATTTATATTCACAGAGACTTTCCTATTCAAATCAATGTCATTATTACGAATCAGGAAAGAGTAATTGCCTTGCTTCTTTATTACTTCAATGGCTTCTTTCAAAGTAATATTATCTACTTTCACACTGAATCGCTTACTTTGTTCCTGTGCCGATAGCTGGAAACCACCAGTCAAAACGTTTCCTACAGACAAAAGCAGAAGCATTAATAATATTCTTTTTACTATTAATCTCATATTTTTCACTATTAAAGGTTAACATAATATCTTTCTATACAACGCTGAACCGCCGATATATCTATCGACTAAGTTCCCAATCATACTTTACTTTTTCTTATTTTACCTCCTTTTTCTTGTCAGTTATAAAGATAGTGTCTCCACTAACTTTCCATGTATATTGCTTCTCAACGTTGATTTCTCCCAATATATCATTGATACTTTGATTACTATTGAAACATCCGGAAAAGCGTTCCGCTTTCAGACGTTCACTCTCTAAACTGATCTTCACCTGGAATTTGCGCTCCAGACGGTGTGCGATGTCGGCAAACGGAGCATCTTCAAATGTCAGGCCACCATCCAACCAGTCACAGGCAGAACTAGCATTTGATTTCATTTTCTCCATGCGGCCCGTATTCTTATCGTAAAAAGCCTGTTCGCTAGGGAATAGTTTCATTACCGAACCGGACAAAGTGGCTAAATTGACACGACCTTCCAACAAAGATACCATTACATAATTATCGTCATCATAAGCGCGTACATTAAAAACAGTCCCTACCACCTTTACCTGTACACCATTCGTATTTACAAAGAAAGGAATCTTCTCATTTTTCGCCACCTTGAAATATCCTTCGCCATCAAGCGTTACATCACGTTCACGAATACCGAACCCACGGCAATAACGTAACACAGAACCCGCATTCAATGAAACCTCTGTTCCATCCGGAAGCACAATATTCGTCCGCGAACCAGCTGGCACTTTAATTTCATAAGGAGAATCCGCATTCGTATATACTTCCGTAAGATTTTCAGTATAAGTGTACCAGAAGTAATTACAGCCCAACAACAAAATAATTGCAGCAGCTACCTTCAGCCACACAGGAACTATCTTCCGCGAACGGACAGGTTTCATCTCAGCAGCGGCTATTTTTTCTTTTATCTGTGATAAATTAGCATCCTCTACTTTGGCAAATGCAGGCACAGAAGAAACAGCCCATACTGCGGACATCTCCCGGAAAATTTTAGCTGCATCTTCATTGGAAGCCAGATAAGCGAACAGAGCTTCTTTCTCCTCTTCGGTGCAGTTACCGGACAGATAGTTGCTTATCCGGATTTCCAATTCTTCTATATGATAAGAGTCATTCATAAACGTACTTTTTCTATGGGTGTATATAACTAGATACGCAATAAAAAAAGAAACGTTTAAAAGAAAAGCGATTTTTTTTAGAGAAACATCAAAATAGCTATCATATAAGGAGTACCCAGTGATTCGCGTAGCTTAGTCAATGCTATTTTCATCTGTACTCTTACAGTGGTCACATTAATATTCTGCTCCTCGGCAATTTCACTGTATGTCTTACCCTCATACAAACTTGCTTTAAATATGGCACGGCATTTGGCTGGCAATTCCTCCACCTTCTTCATGATGATGGTATTCATTTCGCTATGCTCCAATGCCTGCAAAGGATTATCGGAAGAAAGAATATGATTTTCGAGAAAAGCCCAGATTTCTTCCATCTGTTCCGTCATCTGTTTTTCGTTGAAGCAGGAAGAACGCAGATAACTAATACTTGCGTTTTGAATAGCACGCCGCAAGTACGGAAGAGCCGGGTGAGTGATATGGTGGCGATTCTGCCAAAAAGCGACAAAGACATCATTCACAATCTCCCCTGCCACCCTCTTGTCATGCACATAATAAACAGCTATCGCACACAAATAAAGGTAGTAGGTATGATAGATTTTATCAAATGCTTTTGTATTACCGTGATTTAACTGTTCAATTAGATTTTCAGAGATTTCTGGTAGATTCATTCGTTGTCTTTCTTTAAGGAACGGTGCAAATATAGCGATTAATTCAGAAAAACAAAATTCCAATCAGATAAACCGGAGCCCGGCAATCATTCCTTAACCCTACAATCCCATCGGTATTTTCAACAAATACCAAACGATAAACAGCAATGTCCAGACAACCAGGATGCCTAATGAATATCTCCAAGTATATTTCAGCAATGAACCATACGTAATCTGCTTATCATATTGCCGCATATAGGTAAGCACCAGAGGCATATAGAATAAGAAAGGAGTAATGGCATTCGTCGAACTATCTCCGATACGGAAAGCACATTGTGCTATATCCGGAGCAATTCCCATCTGTGCAAACATCGGGATAAAGATAAAAGACATAAAAGCCCATTTGGAGGTAGCAGATACCATAATCAGATTTATCAATGCCGTAAACAGAATAAACAGAACAAGAGCAGACAAAGGAGCCGGTTCAAACGAAGAAAGCAAGTCAGCCCCCATAATCGCCAGACATTTATCCAGATGGGAATATTCAAAACAGGCAAACATCTGCGCAGCGAAGAAAGCGATAACGAAATACACTCCAAGAAGCTTCATTGGCTGCGTAAGTCCTTCAATCACATCATTGTCAGTGCGATACCGTCCGGAACTGAATCCATAAGCCATTCCCGTAATACCTGCTCCCAAAGAAAGCAAAAACAAAATACCGGCAATAAAAGGCGAATGCATCAAACCACCATTCACACCCCGCAAAATTCCATAAGAAGAAAAAGTAAGCCACAAGATAAGAGCCACATAGATAGCTGCCACAACAATGGAAATCATAATGGCACGCCGCTCTTTACGAGACAGAGGATGGTAAGCCACCACCTTCATACTGCCTTCATACTTACCTAACGTAGGAAGAAGCCATTTTTGAGTAATCCAATACACAATAGCCGTAATGGCCACCGTTGAAGCACTCATAAAAAAGTAATTGCAAAGAGGTTCTGTATTCCCCTGATAACCCGTTTGTGCCAGTGCAGCCTCTTGCGTGGTATGCGCCAACAACGGGTCCATCGTACTCAATACAATATTAGCACTATACCCGCATGCAACGGAAACATAAGCCGTAACAATCCCTGCAATCGGATGAAGCCCCACCCATTGAAACAGCATAGCAGCAATAGGCAATAAAATGATATATCCACCATCACCAATGGCATTCGACAACAAGCCAAGTACAATCACCCACAAGACGATCTTCCTCTTTTCCTGTCGGTTTCCCACCCCCATGCGGATACATGCATCAATAAAACCGGAATGTTGTGCCACTCCCAATCCAAACATAGCAATTATCACCATACCTAACGGAGCAAAGCCCGTGAAATTCTTAATAGCGTTCCGCAACCACCAACGGATTCCTTCGGGACTCAACAGGCTTTGTACACGGATGTCCTCACCTGTTTGTGGCAATGTCACTTTCAACCCATAGATATCGCATATCCATGAAAGAAAGACCACTGCCATTGTTAGCAGAAGGAACATCGTAGCGGGATGGGGCATACGCCATTTATTCTTCATCATTTTCCGGGATTATTTTTCGTTTGCTTTAGCAACTACTCCTCGTCAGGCTCCAGATTATCCAGATCAATAATACGCAATTCCAATGCACGTACTGCCAACCGGGTAGCATTCACTCCCACTCGTTCTCCATTCGGAAAAAGACGTCCGATAAGATCATTCTGCCGTTTCTCCAATGATTTCACACCAAAAGGCATTCCTTTCAGATTGGCAATCATCTCTTTCGTATAACCCAAAGCCAGATGACGGAGAAAACGTTCATCGTATTCATCAATATCATAACTGATGACAGCCTCCTGACGCTTGGCATCATTGGCTACCGATTTCTTGAAACGATCTACAATCTTTTCCAGAATCGGATAGTTAAATACCAATTTCTTTCCATCCATCACAGCCTGTACATCTGTTTTCGTCAGTAGCTCACCCGTTTTGAGGATGATTCCATCGGCACCGGCATTCAATACGTCCACCCACAACTTTTCGTTCAGAATCTCACCCGTGAAGATCAATACCCGAACTCCTTTGTAACGTTTGAATATATTCTTGCAAATATCAACACCAATGGTCGTAGAACCTCCCAGTCCTAAGTCCAACAATACCAGATCGGGAAGCTGGGCCTCCATCAACGGCCAAAACTCACTTTCCGTCATTGCCGTGCCGATCACTTCTGCATTCGGTATTTCATGACGGAATATTTCTTCTGTCCCTTTCAACTCCAGTTTTACATCCTCTACAATAATAACTTTAAACTTCTGTTCTTCCATGTTCCTTATCTAATAACTTTTATGTGTTTTCCTTTTATCGGCGCGGAATAGTGAAATAAACCGTAAACCCGCCGCCTTCAGCCGGCTCGGCATTGATACGGCATCCCCTACGCCCCGCAAATTCGTCGTGGTCACGGATAATCTGCTTACATACCAGATATTCCGTTCCCCTCAACTCCCCTTTTTCACCGGAAGTCATACGTGCCAGATTCGGATAAAATAGTTGATTCAACTCTTCCACACTCTTCTCGCGTCTCGTATCCGTAAAGAGGAAACGAACATATTCATTATCCTTGCGCGCTTGCAAACGTATCACTCCATCTTCACGTACAGTCAATGCTTCATCAATCAAATTCTCCAATAGAAAACGCAACTGATTCACGTCTCCTATCACCTTCGCCTCCATCGGCTCTATTTCCAATTCTATCCTCTCCGGCCGATTCTTTATCAACTTCTTGAAATATTTTCCGGCAGCATCCAAAAGTTCCTGTACCGGAATCACCGTACGCCGGAAAGTGACCTCCTCCAATTGACGGGAAGCACACGAGCTCAAAATCGTAAAGATTCCCTTATAGTATTCAATCAATTCCGTCATAGTCTCCACCGCTTCACGCTCCTCCGTTTCCGAAAGATTCTGCGCATTCAACCGCCCTACAATCTGCTTGATTTTATTCGGATAATAAATCGTCTCATGTTTAATAGTCGACAGACAGTTGTCAAGCACCATATTCTGAACATGCAACATGCTGTCTTCCCAGGAAGCCCGACGTGTTTCTTCGTGTGCCGACTCGATATCCCGATATTTTGTAGCCAGTTTCACCACTGCGTTAAACACAACAATAGCCACATAACGAGCTACCAGTTCAAAAAGCAGTCGATCCGTCTCCTGTTCCGTTCCTTCTCTGCGCTCCAGATAAAGCACACCAACACATTGATGCTCGCTCCCTGCTTCCACCATCAGCGGAATTGCCTGAAGATGCTGTTCAGAAAGATATTTCCCGGAACTAAAACACTGCTCTACCATCTCCGGCATTTCCTGTCCGGGACGAGAAGCATATTCCAGCCGGTGTGTCGTTTCATTATAAACGGCAATTCCCATCCGGTCAATCGTCAGTAATTCATTTACCGAACCAAATGCTTCATCCACAATCCGCTGCGGAATTTCTTTAAGCGTACTCTCTTCCCGTTGAAGTGCCTCTGCATTTTCCTGTTCCTGCGGTCTCACCAAAGATGCAGCAAACACCTTCTGGTTAATCTCAAGTACCTGTTCGAGATTCAAACGATTCTGCAAACGTTTTCTCATGTACAGAAAATAATATCCAACCAACGAAACAATCAATAAAACAAAGCATAAAATAATCCCTACCGTCTTATTGGTATTCGAACGCTCCAACTGCCGGCAATATGCTTCGAGAGTTTGATCCTCTCCCTGCAACTTATACAAATCCGTAAATGCCGAATTATTATAACTATATGCATCCAACTGTTTCAAAGCCAGAAAAGCAACCGCTGCCTCATTCCTGATATCCAAAATTACATGATAATCCGAATCAAACAATTCGTTCCACCAACTGATTTCAGCAGGCGTTCCCTCACCTACCAGCTTCATATACCGATGTGGACGATCCGGACGCGCATATTTTTCATAATGCTCATTCAGAAAAAGCATTGCAGAATCTATATATTGCAAAGCCAACTCATAATTTTCATCCACATTAGCAAAATAGGCAGCATTCGCATAATCCGACGCTACATCCAGCAAATCCTCATACGCAGAATCCATAACTACTACAATCGAATCGCCATCCTGCAACATGGGAGGAATCGGATCATGCAGACAAGAAACCATCCCCAACGGAAGCAACAAGCAAAGCAACAATACCCCCATTGCTTTACGCACTCCCGAAGGCAAACGAAAATAAAAACGGCTTCCCTTCCCCAGTTCACTCTCCACATCAAAAACGCATCCCCGGAATAAATCATTCGTTTTCTTATACTTCTCAATGATTCCCTTACAATTCATCAATCCGAAACCACTACCTTTGTTTTCTTTCAACACTTCCGGATCGGCTGCATTCTTCATTCCGATCACGCGGGAATCATACACCTTCTCACCAATGATATGCGCCACATCCTCTTCGGAAATACCTCTTCCGTTATCCTCCACAGAGATCTCGACATACGCATCCTCCGTAGTGCGGGCATACACTTTAATGGTTCCTCCTTCCGGAGTATATTTACGGGCATTTTCTGCCAGCGTATTAATCATAAACAAAGTCAGTGCCCGGTCGGCCTTCACCATAACCGTAGTCGGTTCAATTTCCAACTTCTGATTTTTCATTTCAAAAGCACGTCTTCCCTTGCCTAGCAGCTCAAACAGTTCATTGAGACTGAAAGTTTCAATATTCAGGCTAAGCGTTCCTTGCTTCATCTTAATCCAAAGAGCCAGAATATCGTTGTACTCATTAATCGTAGTTACCAGTTCGTCAATGTATTGATACTTCTCTTTCTTAATCTTCGCATTATCAATATACCCCCGCTCCGTCAACTTATGCACCTCGTTCAAGATACGGTCGATATAAGGATTAATTCCATTGACAATAGCCAGACAAGCCTTCTTTATAAGATTCTGGCGTTTATTTCCTGCAATATGCTGTTCGTAAACATACCGTTGCTTTTCCAACTGCATCCGCTCGTCACTCAACGCTTCCACCATCTGCTCATTGTCCGCAGCCCAAACAATATACGGCTCAAGCACATGCACCAAAGCTTTTTCATCACGGTTCAACCGATGCAGAGGAACCAGTGCCGCTTTTCCTTCCTCCGGAATTTCCAGTTGAAGACGTCCTTTCCCAAATAATTGATCGATACCTTGTTGAATTAATGGAACATTCATCGGAATGGACGAAGTTATGTCCCGACAAAGAGTCAGAATCCGTTGCAGACGCTCCACGTCTACCTGATTCCTTATTTTAGACCGTTTATTGAAAAACCACCAAAGAATAACCACTAGTACAAGCCCGACAATAACCAAAGAAAGTACAAGCGTCATTTGTCGTGAATCGGCTTCCAATGAAAGATAGCGGCTCTCCAACTCCTTATCCTGACGGGTATAATTCAAAATATCCAAATATATATTCCGGTTGTAATCAGAAGCATACTTCATCCCGAGCCCCGCATACGACACACTCAATTGCTCCCGAATTCTTGAGATCCATTCAGGTACCGTTCTCACATCTTCCTGCATGATCCATGGAACCCCGGTATAAGTCGTATCTCCTTCTACAAAAACATGTAGTTTATCCAATGTATCCGCCGCATGGTGATAATAGAGCATGTGATGTTGATTCACACAATCCAACGCTTTTGCAAGCGTATCCAATGCCTCCGTATAACGTCCGTGCTCATTCATATATTTACCGATAGACACATACGCACCGGCAATCTGATACAAATCATTGTACTCACGAAATTTTTCAAGCGCACGCTGTGCCATTCGCAAAGGCAAAAGCGAATCTACGGGAAACCCAAACTGATCTAGCGCATATCCCCTTCTCGTCCGAAAAAGTTCGAAATTATTAGGTGAAACCATCAGATTAGCCAATCCTTGCAGACCATTTCCTTCGAAATAAGGATGATTAGTCTGAACAGCTGTCCGCCAGGTAATATAAAGTTGGTCGAACTCACGCATTTTCCGGTCTTCCGGCTTGGTTGCTTCCACCAACGAGGCCGAACCTTTAATATAATGATAATAAAGCAACTGATTAGTATCTGTCAAAGCTTCATCTTCCGGAATCCGGTTAAGAGATGTGATGGCCTCCTGCCGTTGCTGCAGATAGTAATAATAAATAGAAGAAACGATGAAAAATTCGGTGAATGCATAATCCAGCCGTAGTGCCTCGTGACGGTCGGCAAACAAATCACTCTCTTCACGAATACGTTTCATGCGCTTGAGCGCACTATTACGATAATCATAAAATTCTTTGTTCATAGCCGTCCGCTGACAGATTTTCATCAGTCCGATGTCGGCAATCAACAGTTCGAGTTCATTTTTAGTCAGTTTATATACTTCCTTATGCAACGCTTCCGCCCGGTCAAAGTCCATAGCCATAAAAGCACAGAACCCCAGGTTGTTGGATGCTTCCGCTTTCCCCGACTTGTAGAAATTCACCTGTCTATAGGCTTCATTGGCATATTTATAAGAAGAATCCAGGCTTCGATAACGATAAGCATACGCTTTCCCGTTTAATGAATCAATCAGGCGCACCTCTTTGGTCGGCACCATATCAGTGCACGAAAAAAAAGAGGCAAACAACACTATACCTATTATATATAAAGGAAAGCGTGAACTCATTTTTGACTATTAACTGTTTTCAGAAAGCAAATCTACAAATATTTCCGATAAGTTGGAGAGAAAAATATTTTTTATACAATAAGTCCTTCTAAATAATAAGAGAAATTCCTACCTTTGCAGGCAAATTAACAAATAGGTAACATCTATTACAAAATGAGCGAAAAAGCACCCTTTATGGTATTCTCGGGAACGAACTCGAGATATCTGGCAGAAAAAATCTGCGCAAGCCTGGATTGTCCTCTGGGAAATATGAACATTACCCATTTTGCCGATGGCGAATTTGCTGTTTCATATGAGGAGTCAATTCGTGGCGCACACGTATTCCTGGTTCAATCCACTTTCCCTAATTCAGACAACCTGATGGAACTTCTCTTGATGATCGATGCTGCAAAACGTGCGTCTGCAAAGAGTATTGTAGCTGTAGTCCCCTATTTCGGATGGGCACGTCAGGATAGAAAAGACAAACCCCGTGTATCTATCGGCGCTAAGTTGGTAGCCGACCTGCTGTCTGTTGCAGGTATCGACCGTCTGATTACGATGGACTTGCATGCAGACCAGATTCAGGGATTCTTCAATATCCCGGTAGATCACCTGTACGCATCAGCAGTATTCCTTCCTTATATCCAGTCATTGCAACTGGAAAATCTGGTTATTGCTACACCGGATGTAGGAGGTTCAAAACGTGCCAGTACTTTCTCCAAATACCTCGGTGTACCATTGGTACTCTGTAACAAATCACGTGAAAAAGCCAATGAAGTAGCATCTATGCAAATCATCGGTGACGTAGAAGGTAAAAACGTAGTATTGATTGACGATATCGTAGACACTGCAGGAACAATTACCAAAGCAGCCAACATCATGTTGGATGCCGGTGCCAAATCTGTACGCGCCATCGCCAGCCACTGCGTAATGTCTGATCCGGCTTCTTTCCGCGTGCAAGAGTCTGCCCTGACAGAAATGGTATTTACCGACAGCATCCCATACGCAAAGAAATGTCCGAAAGTAAAACAGTTGAGTATTGCCGATATGTTTGCTGAAACAATCAAACGAGTGATGAATAACGAATCTATCAGTTCACAATACATCATTTAATAGATGATAGGTGACAAATGCTAGTTGATAGTTGAAGTTACTTTCAACAGGAAATTATAAAATGGATAATGACCGCTTTGGGTTATTATCCATTTTTCTTTGTCCATACCAATTATCATTATTCCATCATCTGGTACATATATGCAAAAAAATAGGCCACGCAATGCGCAGCCCACTACCATTTATCATCTATTGAAGTCTTCCGAATTTATAGGTTCCTTTTTTAATCACCTTCCCATCTTTATCTGTTTCCACAAAAGGACCATTTTTCTTTCCTTGTTTGAAAAAGCCCTCGAAGCGATTACCATCTTTGTCGATTTGTACGCCCTGTCCATCTTCCAATCCGTCAACAAAGCCACCTTTATATTGCATCCCAGCAACGGTTTTCAGAGTACCCTGTCCATTGGGACGGTTGTCTTTCCAATCACCGTCATAAACATCGCCATTGCTCCATTTATAGACTCCTCTGCCATCACGTTTATTGTTTTTCCAGCTTCCTTCGTACACAGCACCATTCGCCCAGGTAAAAGTACCCTTTCCGTCTTGCATGCCATTTTTGAAATTACCTACATACTTGTCGCCGTTAGCATGATAATAAACTCCTTCACCGGTGCGTTCACCTAAGAGATAAGAACCTTCATAACGATCGCCCGTGTGAAAGTAGTAAGTACCTCTTCCGTGTTGAATATCATCCGCCCAGTCACCATCGTATTTATCTCCATTGGTATATTCAAATACCCCTTTTCCGTGACGGACATCATCTTTCCAATCTCCTTCATACTTACAGCCATCGTCCCAGTTCATGATACCTTTGCCGTTCTTCTTATCATTTTTCCAATGACCGGTATATTTGGCTCCATTCGCCCAAGTGTATGTACCTTCGCCTTCACGTTTATCATTCACCCAATGACCTACATATAAATCACCGTTATGATAATACATTGTTCCTTCACCATGCTGATAATCCTGATACCACATACCGTCGTAACGGTTGTTATTCATAAAATAATAGATACCTTTTCCATGCTGCTGATCCTGGAACCACTGTCCTTCGTACTTTTCTCCGTCAGGAAACATATAAATTCCATATCCTTCACGTTTCCCCTTCACATATTCACCTTCAAAGACATCACCGTTTTTAAAGACTGTTTTTCCTTTTCCATTCGGTTTTCGTCCTTTCATTTCTCCTGTATAGACACTGCCATCCTTAAAAGTATAGTTGCCAATCTTTATTTCAGTGGAGAATGTATCTTTAATTTTTCCGAAAAATCCGCCTTTTTTTCCTTCATTTTCTTGTGCCATCACTCCCTCTTGTGCAAGAAGAGCCAATAAAAGTGTAGTATATAGATATTTCCTCATTGGTTTTAGTCGTTACTCATTTTAGAATTACAATTTGGACAAAGATACAATTTCTATCCCAAACAGCCCACTTTCGGAAAGCAATTTATGACAACTTTTTACCTGCAATGACCTCTTTTAATGTCTCTTTGCACAAATAGCGCTGTGCCAAATCCTGTATTTCCATCGGAGTAACCTCATTCACAGCCAGCAGAGAACGTGAAAAGTAGTCATCATCCAGACCGGAAGTAGCTATGAAGATCCACGCATCCGAAAGTGAGAAAGGCGACTCATAACTACGGCACATTTCTCCCAACATATAGTTGCGTACAATAGTCAATTCTTCGGCTGACACAGGTTCCTGATGCAGGAGGTCTATTTCATGATACACTTCCTGTATCAACGGTTCCACATATTCATTATCCGTTTCTGTCGAGATAGCCAATAGTCCGCTATCCGGATAAAACATGATTCCTGCCGAAATACCATAAGTATATCCCTTCTCTTCACGAATATTAGACATCAGCCGACTACCGAAATAACCTCCGAATAAAGTCATCAATACCCGAAGTTTCAAATAATCAGGATGATTACGAGTAATGGTCGTATATCCCATCTTCACAGCACTCTGCATGGCGTCTTCACGCTCTGTAAAAATTCTCTTTCCGGGAACAGCAGTAAAAGGAAAACTTAATCTCGACACCTGCTGCTGATGCTGACCGAAAGAAGTGCCGAATGTATCTGTCACCCGGCTGATAATATCCTCCGTCACCTTACCGGACAAAAAGATAGAGCAATTACCCGAATGATAATACCGTTCATAAAATTCACGGAGCACTTCCGGAGTGATGGCATGATAATCTTCCTCCACCACTATTTTACCACATGGATGCTGTTCACCGTAAAGCGACTGCAACAGACTGCGGTGTGCCAGAAAATCAACTTTGGAAGTATTGACCTGGTATTGTTGGATATTGGTATCGAGAATGGTATGCAATTCCTTTTCCGGAAAAAGCGGTTCTCTAATCATGGATTCCACCACCTCCAATGTTTTCGCCAAATACTTATTCAACGAATAAACAGTGATATATGCATATTCCGACGAGCTGGACAATTCGAGCCATGAGCCGTAGTAATCCAGTTTTTCGGCAATGGTGGCAGCCGTATATTTTTTCGTGCCTTCGCGCAGCATCCGGTTCGTAAACAGAGCTTGCAGTTTCTGCGATTGCTGCCAGCGTCCCCCGGCAAAAAGCACATCTATGCGTACTACTTCCTGTTCACCCGCATTAATAACAGTCAACGGAATGCCGTTTGGCAACGTCATTCGAACGGGAGGAAGTATACGAAAATTTTTCAGGGTTTGTATTTCAGGTTGTATCGTACGATCCATAAGATTAGATTCTATTCTTCAAAAAATCTTCTGCCCGTTCCAAGTCTTGTGGAGTATCGATTCCAATAGTTTCCACCTCACTGATACCGACCTTTATTTTGTATCCGTTCTCCAGCCAGCGAAGCTGCTCCAAAGATTCGGCCAACTCCAAAGAAGACTGTGGAAGCATGGTAATCTCTTTCAGCACCTCTGTACGATACGCATACAATCCGATGTGCTTGTAGTAGGTATGTCCCTTCAACCAGTCCTGTTTCTCGGCATTACGCTGATAAGGAATGATAGAACGACTGAAATAAAGTGCGTTCCAGTTCTTGTTGACTACTACTTTCGGTGAATTCACGTTTTCCAGTACGGCAAACGGTTCATCGGCAGTAAAAGGCTTCACCAACGTAGCAATCTGCGTGGTTACATCTTCAAAACAAGCCTTTACCGCATCCAGTTGTGAAGGCTGAATAAAAGGCTCATCTCCTTGTATATTCACTACGACGTCAAAATCACCTCCAATCTTGGTACAGGCTTCATAACAACGATCCGTACCACTTTTATGGTGAACGGAAGTCATCACAACCTTTCCCCCGAACGCCTTAACGGCAGCTTCAATGCGTTCATCATCCGTAGCTACATAAGCGTCATCCAAAACGCCTGCCACTTGTTCGTATACGCGTTGTATGACTGTTTTTCCGCCCAACATAGCCAACGGTTTCGCAGGAAAACGAGTGGATGCATAGCGGGCAGGTATAATTCCAAGAAATTTCATCTACTTAATAAATAATGAAGAATGGAAAGCAGATAATGACTGTTGTATATATCCCCTTTGCCAATCCTCCGGTTTTAATATTTTGTTATCATATAAAAGCATGTCAATATCCAGACAAACTTTCTCCTCTTTTTTATCTTCCGGACGACGTCCGGACCTCTGTTCTATATCTTTCAGCATTTTCCTCACTACCTCTTCATCTTTATCGGAAAAGAACATAACCACTTGGTTGGAAAACAAGGCCGGATTCTTAAAAAATAAAGGTTCAGTTTCCAATTCGGGCGCAAAACATATAGAAGAGAACGATTCAGTCAGTTCCTGTCTGGCAAAAGTCAAATTCTCTTTCCTGTTGTAATTACTCCCTATGCAAACAATATACCTATGCATTAAAAAATAAGTATTTAAGTATTAGGTATTAAGTATTAGATATTAGAGATATTACACCTACAGTTCAGTGCCCCAAACGCCACGGGTTAATACTTAATACTTTATACTTAATACTTATTTCAGACTTAGTTAAAAAGATCGTCCAATCCCCCCTCTTCTATCACCTCTCCGTCCGGAGTTTCCGAACCGGCACACGGATCAAATCCTTCAGGAAGTTTGAATTTCTCCTGCTGGTCATATCCCAAAGTCGGGTCATCATACACTTTCTTCATATACAGTGCCCAAATAGGCAAAGCAGCAGCAGCTCCCTGTCCATAGGTCATTTTACCGAAGTGGATGTCACGTTCATCACCACCTACCCAACAACCGGATACCAGCGAAGGAGTAAATCCCATAAACCAGGCATCAGAGTTATCATTGGTCGTACCTGTTTTTCCACCCATATCGGCGGTAATTCCATAACGACGAACACGTCCACCTGTTCCTTCATTAATAACGGCGCGCAACATAACCAGCATTTTATATGCACTTGAAATACTTATCACCTCCTCCATTTGCGGTGCAAAGGTAGAAAGCACATTACCGTCACTATCTTCAATGCGTGTAACAAACAATGGAGCCACACGAATTCCTTTATTGGCAAAAGCTGTATATGCACTTACCATCTCACCGACAGAAATTTCACAAGGTCCCAGACAAAGCGAAACCACCGGGTCGATTGCTTTATTACGAACCCCAAAACTATGGATCAAACGTACAAGATTATACGGATTCAATTTGCCCATCAGATAAGCAGAAATCCAGTTGTCAGAATTAGCCAATCCCCACTTCAGAGTCACCATTTCCCCATAACGTTTATTATTTGCATTACGAGGCGTCCAAGGAGTTCCATTCTCATCAATCAACGTTTGCTCTACGTGGCGTGTCTGGTCGCAAGGAGAAAATCCATTTTCCATTGCTAATGTATACAAATACGGTTTGATAGTAGAACCTACCTGACGACGTCCCACCATTGCCATATCATACTGGAAATATACATAATTCGGTCCGCCTACATAAGCCTTCACATGTCCGCTTACCGGATCCATCGACATGAATCCTGTCCGCAAGAAAGATTTGTAGTAACGGATGGAATCCATCGGTGTCATAATTGTATCTTTATCTCCTTTCCAGGAAAAGACGGTCATTTCTTCCGGGGTATCGAACGCTTTACGAATCTGCTGTTCCGAAGCTCCCGCCTCTTTCATAAGACGATAACGATCCGTCTGCTTCATAGCTTTTGTCAGCAACTCCTCCACTCGTTTTTCCGGCAGTGATCTTGCGTATGGAGCATTTTTGCTTCCCTCTTTTTCTTTGAAAAACACAGGTTGCAAATAATCACCTAAATGCTCTTTTACTGCATCCTCTGCATATTGCTGCATACGTGAATTGATCGTCGTATAAATCTTCAATCCATCTGTATAGATGTTATAATTCGTACCGTCTTTCTTTTTATTTTTTGCACACCAACCATACAACGGGTTAGTTTCCCACGCGATGGAATCTTCGTAGAATTTTTGCATTTGCCAACCACGATAATCACTTTTTACCGGTTTC
Source organism: Bacteroides sp. MSK.18.37 (assembly GCF_019129155.2). Classification (NCBI taxonomy): domain Bacteria; kingdom Pseudomonadati; phylum Bacteroidota; class Bacteroidia; order Bacteroidales; family Bacteroidaceae; genus Bacteroides; species Bacteroides sp. MSK.18.37. The sequence continues at coordinate 6,346,693 of NZ_JAHOIB020000001.1, forward strand.
GGTGCTGTCATCACACCACGGAGATATTCGCGGAAATAGGTAGCCAATCCCTCTTTGTGGTCAACGCGGTTATATTTTAGTTTCAGCGGAAGAGCCTGCAAAGAATCACATTCTGCATCTGTGATATAACCAGCTTTACGCATCTGCTCAAGCACTACATTACGACGGCCACGCGAACGTTCGTTGAAACGAACCGGATTGTAAAGCGACGGATTCTTACACATACCAACCAGCGTAGCCGCTTCTTCAATCTTCAAATCCTTCGGTTCGCAGCCGAAATAGGTATGCGCAGCAGTTTTAATACCAACCGCATTATTCAGGAAATCAAATTTATTGAGATACATACTCAATATTTCCTCTTTGGTGTAGTAACGTTCAAGCTTCACCGCAATCACCCATTCAATCGGTTTCTGGAAAAGACGTTGCAGTGTATTTCTCGCCACATTCTCTGTAAACAACTGTTTGGCAAGCTGTTGCGACAAGGTACTACCTCCACCTGCATTTTTCTGAAACATCAAACCACGTTTTACAAACGCACGAAACAATGCCTTGGCATCAATTCCTGAATGTTCGACAAAACGAACATCTTCCGTTGCAATAAGAGCATTGATAATACTAGGCGACAAATCCTTGTAAGCTGTGTACACCCGGTTTTCCTTACTGTAAGACCACGTGCCAAGCACTTTTTCATCTTCAGAGAAAATCTCCGTTGCAAATTTATAACTCGGATTTTCAAGTTCCTCTACAGGAGGCATATAACCAATCCAACCCTTTGAGATAGAGACAAAGATGACAACAATAGCCAACACAATGACTGCCAGAAATATCCAAAGAGCCTTTATTATTTTTCGAATCATGTTTTTTCTTGCTTAAAATGACGCATTTAATTAAGGTACAAAGGTAGATAAAATCCGCTATTCAGCCAACGAGTTTGATTATAATTTCTATTTTGTTAAAATATGGAGCGGCACTCATAACAAATAGCACGAAACAAAACAAAAAAGAGCATTTTTCAAGAAAGTAATCCTCTATTATATCTAAAACACAAACAGGCGGGATTTTTCCCGCCTGTTATTCATTCATAAATATACCTATTTATAAGATAATCAATTACAAGTTTGCTGCCTGCACACCGACCACTCCGGCAATTGCACCAGCAACAGCAATAATCACTTTCAAAATAATACTCCACGTTTTTTTCATAGACATTTTTCTTTTTTTATTAAACACTAAATAAACACCCTAACCATCAATCGTTAATTGACAATTCATTATGCGGCAGGATCCGGTGCTTCTCCGCTACCGCCACCTTCATTTCCTCCGCCTTCTTCTCCGCCATCATCCGGTTTTTCAGGATCATTAGGAGAAATTGTCATATTAAGCTTCTTCAGATATTCATCCAAGCTAATCAAATCCAACTTCTCATCTGCACGGGTGGCAGTCTTTGTAACGCGCAGCTCTTTATTCGCCTGAAAAAAGATACGAACACTCTCTACACTTTTTGCATTAATATCCTTCGCCAATTCAGCACCTTTCGAACGAGCAGTCAACATAAAGACACCCAAACCTTCAATATTCACAGACTTACCTTCCAGCAGCTGCTCCTTCATCTTTTCCACAAAATTTTGAATCACACTCTTGATATCACCGACAGACAACGAAGAACGATCCTGCATTTTCTGTGCAATATATTTCAGATTGACAGACTGACCTAAAGTGATCAGATGCGGATAATATCTCTTGGGAGAATTGGGAACACGCGGATCTGTTGGGCGCGTAATGACTTTGTAAATTACACTCATACTACGTTTTTTTAAAGATTTAAATTCAAATTATTTATTCACGTTTTGTTGATCAACACTGCAAAGGTGAAGCTTTTATTCCGGATAGAAAAGAAAAAAGCCCCTTGCGGAGCTCTTTATATTCATACTAGTATATAACAATTTATTAATCAGCAATATAATTAAACTTTTAGAATTTTCCATTCCCCTATTGTACACTGTTCGCTATCAAAACTGACAGCCACCTTTACTATAGGCAATCCGCACAAAGCAAAACGTTTGGGGTAATTCTTCAGATCAATTTGCTCCATCGCCCTATCCGCACTCTTGTCCAGTTTCAATTCCATCACATACAACGTAGTCTTTGTACGAAGCACCATATCCACCCGTCCACTGGCAGTACGAACCTCCACATCTACATAATAGCCCAACAAACTGAATATAATATAAAACATCTGTTGGTAGTGCCCCTCATATTTCGTATTATCACATTGAGGAATGGTAGATAGAAACGTTTGCAAACGACGTAAAGCAGCATCCATATCATCATTACGAATATCACGGGAAAGATAAGCTACCATAGTATTGGTTTCCGGTGTTTTACTAGCAACATAATTAGGAAGAAGACTTTTCATCAAACCTATTCTTACCTCCTTATTAGGAATATCCAATGTATATAAATCTAACTCCTTATCATAATCTTTTATCGTGATATAGCCACTTTGATATAACAATGGAGTAATGCTCACCATTCTTTCTGTAGGTGCATCAAAATCCTCCGCAACCGCAGTTTTTCTCCCTATCTCGGAAGGCGCTACACCAAATTTATCCAGCATCTTTATCAAATAAGTAGGCGTACCACTACCAAACCAATAAGAATTAAATTTACCATCTGCAAAAGCGTTAAGCAAACTGAATGGATTATATATATCAGGAGACGGATAAGTGAAATGATAGCCGTCGTAGTTTTCTTTCAGTTTTGCCAATACCTCTTCAGAAGTAACCTCCAGTTTTTGGGCTAATGCGTCTACATCATCTTTCATTTGGACAAGTATCTCGTTTTCTGTAATACCGCAAATGGCAGCATAAGACTCATTCATGCTAATATTCTTGATATTGTTCAATTCACTAAATATACTAAGTTGGGAGAATTTGGTGATACCGGTCAAAAACACATACCGCAAATAAGGATCACACGCTTTAAGAGGGCTGTAGAAATTGCGCATGATGTTACGTAATACGCCAAGCCTCTCTTCCTCGTGTACTACATCCAGCAGAGGAGCATCGTACTCATCTATCAGCACAACCACTTGTTTCCCTGTCTGCTCGTAAGCGCGCTTGATGAGTCCTTCCAGACGCTGATTTGGATTAACCTCTCCCTCCATCTTTCCGTAAACCTCCTCATAACGAATTAGCTTCATATTCAACTCTTGCAACAGCTGTTCACAGTCTGCATGCTTGGCTGTACTCATATCAAAGTGAAGCACTGGATATTCCGTCCACTCCTTTTCCAGCTTTTCTATAGCCAACCCTTGAAATAATTCTTTCTGACCAGAGAAATAACTATGTAATGTAGAAGTCAACAATGACTTACCAAAACGACGAGGACGACTCAAGAATACGTATTTAGTGAAATGTACCATCCAATACACATATTCCGTTTTATCAATATAAAGGTAATTACTTTTCCGTATTTCCGAAAAAGTCTGTATTCCGATGGGGTATCTTCGTAAATTTTCCATTTCAATTCGATTTTTCACAAAGCTACAAAAAATATTCATCGCACCATTCACTGTTTTACAAAAAAAATATCAACGATCTTCACAGACAGTTGATATTATAGAAATCACATCGGATTTACACCGACATGAGGGCGTTGATCAGGAATACACCGCTGTATATTTCCTGACCACAAAATGTAGGGTTCTTCATGTGTGTAGCATAAAGTTAGGGACCTACATGTTTCATCTCACTTTTGTGTAAAGTATTATAAACCACTCTATGACATTATTAATTTTAAAATATCTTGGTTATCAATGGATTTATTCTTCCTTACCAGATTGTTCTCCATATCCATAACCATAGCCGTATCGTTTACCATAACCATAATACTTGCCATATTTACCATAACCGTAATAATAACCGTACTTTCTTTTCTTCAAATCCAAACCATTTATTACTGTACATAGGTTAGGCAACTTATTTCCATCAATAAGTTCATTAATCAAAGTATACTCATTTTTACGGGTATAATCCGCACGACATACATAAACAGATAAATCAGCCACACGTCCTATTAATAAGGTATCAGTTACCATACCGACAGGAGCGGTATCGAGAATCACATATTCAAAATTCTTTTTGAGAGTCTCAATCGCTTTATCCAATCCATCACGTGCTAACAATTCTGTCGGGTTAGGAGGAACTGTTCCACCAGGAAGAATATAGAGATTCTTACTGACATCAGAGAGCTGTACCAAATCCATCAAATTCTTTTCCGGATTAGCCAAATATTGAGTTATACCTTGTTCTCTTTTTGATATATTGAATACCTTATTCAAACCTGGCTTGCGGATATCAAGACCAACTATTACTACCTTCTTCCCTAATAAAGAAAGACTGATAGCAAGATTACCAGAGATAAAAGATTTACCTTCACCACTGACTGTGGAAGTAACTAAAATCACCTTCTTGCCATTTCCAAGCATAAACTGAAGATTCGTTCGGACATTGCGGAAAGTTTCACTCATCAGATTGTTTTGATTCTCAAATACAGCAATAGCTCCCTGCTTTTCATCTGTCAACGGGATATCACCGACAATAGGTGCACTAGTAAGTTTTTCTACATCTGCACGACCTTCAATCTTGAATTTGGTTAATTCAAGCAAATATATAACCCCTACCGGAATTCCGACTCCTAGTATCAAAGCGATCAAATAAGTAATTTTACTTCTAGGAGCCACAGGAGCATCATCTGCTATAGCTTCATCTATAATCTTCGCATTATTGGCTGTAGCAGCCAGAGTTATAGCATTTTCCTCACGTTTCTGAAGAAGCATCAAATAGAGTCCGGCCTTAATTTCCTGCTGACGCGCAATACTCACAAATTCGCGCTCCTGCCCAGGTGCCTCACTAATGCGACGGGAATAACGGCTCGCTTCACGATCCAGATCTGCCTTTGTGATAAACAATCCACGCAACACCCTGTCTAAAGAAACTTGCACATTCTCTTTCATTGCACTAATGCTGGTATCCAAGTTTATAATGGTAGGATTATTCTCTGTTGACGTACGTAGCAAACGTTTTCTCTCAACAAGCACATCATTATAACGATTAATGGCAGCCGCAAGATTCAAATCCTGCAATCCGATATTACTGGGCAGAACCTCATAACCTTCATTTTGCATATATTTCTGCAAATCCTGCAGTAAATTAATCTGGGTTTGATTCTCTACACGCTTCTTTTCATATTCAGCACTACCAGTTAAAGCGATCTGAGCATCACTGGTCAAATCCGTAATACCTGCCCCACGTTTAAAACTCTCCAAATCCTTTTCCGTGCTACCGAGTTCTTTTGAAATAATTCCAATACGTTCATTGATAAACTCTGCAGTTTTCTGTGCCACTTCATTCTTATCATTATTCGTATTGATATTATACATCTCCAATAGTTTATTGATAAAATCTTTGCCTCGCTGCACATTTGAGTTTTTCAACGATATGACAGCTACAGAAGTAGTTTTGGAAGTGGGTTCTATAGTCATATTTTTGCAACACCATTTCGCTACCGTCAAAGGCTTATTAATTGTTGCTGTAATATTACGTGTAGTCTTTTCCAAATTTGTAGTTTCTTCCAATGTTCTTTTAGAAGATAATACCGAGTCCGGCGTCAGGAAAAAAGCCAATGTCCCTTTATCAGTAGGAAAAACCGCCGGCAATTTCTCAAAATGTTTCTGATATTCATCATCGTCAATCTTCACAGTCACATCCATACTTCCTTGTGGTTGTAATGCCATCTTCACCATCATCGGCTCCTCCAACAAATCAGCCTCCTGCGGAGTCAGACTCACTTGTACAGGTGAAGTCTTATACATGTTCCTGGAAGGGAACTCATCCTCATCTGCATAAGAAATATAGAGTCCCAAATCTTCAACCACCTCTTTGACGATAGTCTTTGAACGGAGAACTTCAATCTCGTTATCAATATTCTGCGAAGAAGAGATCATACCATCCAATCCCAGACTCTCCAACCCGGAAAGCATTCCGGCACTCCCCCCTTTTTTATCATCTTTTATTAAAACCGTAGCGGAAATATTATATACGGGAGTGGATGTATAAAGATAGACCCATGCCGCAATCAAACACGCCACAACTGCCCCCACAAACCAAGGCCAGTGGATCAAATACTTAAACAGTAGTTCCTTGACGTCTATATTTTCTTCCTTAGATTCTTGTGCTTCGTTGAAATCTGTTTCTTTCATTGCAAATCATTATTTTAAAATATTTACTAATAGGCTGACAATGGATACCAAGATAGAGGTGGCTGAGAACCAGAGACTGGTACTGTTACCTACATCTGAATTTCGAGCCTTTGCTTTATTGGGAGTTACATAAACAATATCATTCTGTTGCAACCAATAGTAAGGTGAAAGAATGGTTTCGGCCTTGTTCAGATCCAAGGTTACAATTTGCTGTTTGCCGTTTGCATCTTCACGAATCAACTTTACATTATCACGAAGACCGTATACCGTCATATCACCAGCCATAGCCAATGCCTCCAACAGATTCACTTTCTCATTAGAGATAGTAAAAGTTCCGGGACGGGTAACCTCACCGATAACAGATATTTTATAATTTACCATACGGACCGTTACAATGGGAGTCTCCTTCATGTAAGGCTTCAATTTATCTATAATCAGCTGTTCTGCTTCCCTTTTCGTTAAGCCTCCTAACTTCAATTCTCCTAACACCGGAAAATTTATGTTTCCTTCATTATCTACCAAATAAGGCTGTAATACAGGTTGAGTAGTCACATAAGACGAAGTACTCACAGCTATTCCGGCATTGCTGGCAACTGTCAGGTTAAAAGGTATCGCAAGTTCAGGATTAGTACACGATACCACAATAGTCAACAAATCCTTGGGCATGATCTTGGCATCATACAATTTTTCCTGTTGTTCTACCTCGTTCACAACTTCCACATTCTGGAAATAGGGAACCTTTTTATAAGACTGACAGCCAGCCAATAGGAATGGCAACAATAGTAACCACAAATTTCTTTTGTTTAGTCTTCTCATCATAATTCTTAAATTCATAATTAAACGCCCTTTAATTCCTAAGTTTTATTTTTTAATATGCTTCTTTTTCTCCATGTATAGCATTATACACCGTCTTATACATAATATATAAGTCCAATAAAAAAGTCCAATGCTCTATATACCAGATATCACGTTGCACACGTCCCTCCATCTGCCAGAGCTCTTTCGTCTCACCGCGAAAGCCCGTCACTTGAGCCCAGCCAGTTATTCCAGGTTTAACGAAGTGACGAACCATAAACTTGTTTATCAGATTAGAATATTCCTCTGTATGTTTTAACATGTGAGGACGAGGACCTACAATAGACATATCTCCTTTCAATACATTGATAAATTGAGGCAATTCGTCCACACTAGTCTTTCTCATTATCTCTCCGATACGTGTTTTACGAGGATCATTTTCCGTAGCCTGAAGAGTATCACATTGCGCATTAACCTTCATTGAACGAAACTTGTAACACCAGAATTCACGGCCATCCTCACCACTGCGTTTTTGTTTGAAAAAAACAGGACCGGGAGAACTTAATTTTATTGCAATTCCGAAGAATATATAAACGAACGGAAAAACCGTAATAAGAAATAACCCTGAACAAACGACATCAAAAGCACGCTTGATAATACGGTTCTCCAGTGATTCCAATGGCTCACAACGAATAGAAAGTACAGGAACATTCCCCAATAATTCAAAATGCATTCTACGCTTCAAATAATTACGGACATTAGGAACACTAAAAAAACGGACCAGATGGTTTTCACAGTAATTAATGATGGGAACAATCTCCGCACTGCGCACAGAAGGAAGACTACAATAAAGCTGATTAATCTCTCCCGCATGTTTTTCTAAAAAAACACTTACTTCATTGGGTTGTCCCAAATATGGAACATCCTGTGGATACCGATCCGAAGGAAAATCCTCAAAATAGCCCAGTACACGATAACCAGACGTAGGATCATCCGTCATCGCATGATAAAGTTCCTGCATATTCTCATGGCTCCCAACTAATACTACCTTGCGCACATTTCCTCCCTTTTTTCGATAAAGCTCCAAACAGTGACGGGAAATTAGGCGGTAGCTGATAATGACAATTATCAGTGCAACATAAAACAGTCCGAAATATCGGGAATGAGAAAAATGAAAATGAAAAACAAGCAATGCACAAACCGAAAAAAAGACAAAAGGAACCATGTTACGTAAGACACGGATCATGATCTGTTCAGGACGCACCACAGGACGATGAAGAATAACCCCTGAATGCATGTTACAAAGTAAATAGCACAGAGTGATAAGAGTCATTCCCTGAAAGATAGAACCGCAATGGATACACCAGAAACGGGTACCCAGAAACAAATTAAATCCCCATAAAAGCAGGTTCAGCAAAATAAGGTCTCCCAAGAGAACCAAAGATTTTAGGACTTTGTTGAAACGTTGGACTTCCTGCATGGTAATAAACGATAAAAATTAAAACATATTTTCGTATACAGAAACAACCTGTTCTGCAATTTTATCCCAGTTATATTCATCCATTGAATAATGAACAGGACAAAAATCCTGTACTAAATTCTTTTGTAGTTTTTCCTGTAATTGCTCCTCATTCCCCGTCTGAAAATAGCAATCAAAAGCCAGCCCCACTTCCAAGTTTGCAGGGATATCACTCACAATCACAGGAAGATCATAACTCATCGCCTCTAATAGAGCAATTGGCAAACCCTCATGAGAAGACGGCAAAACAAAACAATGGGCATGGGTTAGCAATTCATGCAACTTCTTTCCTTTAATAAAACCAGTCAAAACCACCCCATTCTCTTTCGCCAAAGACTTCAGTTTCCTTGAATAATCATCTTCAAAATCTGCATCTCCTGCAAGCACTAATTTATAATTATGTTGTTTCAAAGCAGCAAAAGCACGAATCAATAGATGAAAGTTCTTTTCCGGTACGAATCGTCCCATCGCAAACAGATATTTACAGGGTTTTAGTCCTAATTCATATAAATAATCTGTACTATTAATTTTGTCTGGCGTAGGCACTCCATTATAAATAAGATGACAATCCTTTCGACCGTATTTACGTACTAGAATATCATTAATGACTTCCGAAATGACAATCACTTCATTAGCAAACATACATCCCATCCATTCACCGGTTTTCAACATTACCTTAGCCGCCTTTCCCCATTTATCCCGGTCATAGTCTGGACCGTGATGTGTGAAAACTACTTTCATGCCCAGTAAACGCGCCAAGGGGGTCAACAGTGCTGGACCAATAGCATGAATGTGGACAATATCTGCATGTAGACTTTTAGCTTTCAAAATAGCTTTGAATGTATGAATGATAGCTTCGAACGATTTCCTTTTAGGAGTTTCAATATCTGTCAATTTAACACCCTGATATTCTTGAAGTGAATCATGTACATAGCTTTTACGACGGATTATAGTTATATCGATGCCTTTTTGTGCAATACGAGGGAAAAGCTCTTCACTATGTGTTTCAACACCACCAAGGATATTTGGTATTCCTCGGGTGCCAGTTACCACGACTTTCATGATCTTAAAAACCCTCTCTTAAATCTCCCTGACAAGGATCCTGTCCTACATTATACCAACACTTATCCAAACATGCAGGCTTACCTTGCATACTAAAAAGTTTATTTTTTAATGCCCATTTTAGAGGGTGTTTAATGTATTTATGCATTACTGGAGAAGCAGTACCTACCATCCAACAGTTTTTCGGACATTTGCGTACCATATCACGCACCTGCTGCGCCTGCTCGCTTTTCCAAACAGCCATAAAATTGGGAGTTTCACGAATATTACCCATTTTCTTCATCCAGTATTTTTCTTCCAAACCATTACATGGATATACATCACCATAAGGTTCAATAAAAAAATTGGCAGAACCGGCCTCGCATGGCAGCATACGACGACCACCTTCTATATAATTGATTAGTCCCATATTGAAGAAAGCACGAAACCAACTCTTCGGATGTTTCTCCTTCAATTGCCATTCTATCAACTGTTCAAAATTTTTGCATACTTCGTCTTTATTCGTTATCACATTATCGTCTTTATGGAAATAATATGAATTATGAAAAGCAGCTGTAGCAAACTCCATTCCCAATGACTTACTCAATTGATAGAGTGAAAGCATGTCTTTTGAGTTATTATTGGATACCGTACATCCAAAACCAATATCTTTTAATCCCATATCTTTTAGCGTCAATAACGTACGCAAACCTTTATCAAAGCCACCTGAATGTCCACGTAATTCATCATTCTTGCAACTTAATCCCTCGATAGAAATACGAATACCGATATTCGGAAATTTTTTAGCCAATGCTACCACACGATCTTCAAACCATCCGGATGTAGAAATCACAATACGATCCGTATGTTTATAGCATTCTTCAACAATCTTATCCAAATCCTCACGAATGAAAGGCTCGCCACCTGTCAGATTTATAAATTTCAGCTTTGGAAGTGTACGTAACTCCTCTGGCTGTATTTCTTTACTCTTTTCTGTGGGATACTGCCACACATTACACATCTTGCAACGCATCGGGCAACGATACGTCAGAATAATGCTCGCGTCCGTAGGACACGGGATATTATTTGTAGTCATAATATAATAAGATTTTAAATATATACAAAAGAAATATGTTTCCTCGTCACTTGGTATAAATCTTCATCAGCTGTTTATAGTAAGCATCTGCAGAGTATTTTTCTTGTGATTTTTTGGCCAATGATTCGTAATCAAACGTATATGTGAACATCATCTCAATTTTCTTTTTTAAATCCACTATATCTTTTGATTTGAACAACATTCCACTTTTTCCCTCTTCTATCAATTCGGGAATACCTCCAATGCATGCTCCCAAAACTGGAGTTCCTAAACATTGTGCTTCAATCACTGAAAGTGGATTATTTTCGTTACATTCCGATGGAATAACACTAAAACGAGTGCGTCCTAATAGTTCTTTTATTTCCGCCCATTGTTTATAGCCTACAAGTTCGATATTTGTTCCTTTGCACAGTATTTTCAACTCTTCCATCAAGGGGCCTTCACCAATAATTTTCAATTTATATGGCAACTGACGAGCTGCTTTTACCAATGTAACCACCCCTTTTTCATTAGATAGACGACCTATAAAACAATAATAATCCAGCTTATTATACTCTTGCTTCCTTGTTTTTTCTATATCTATAAAATTACAGAGTGTACACATTTTTGTTTTATCAAAGCCTCCTTGTATCATCTTATTCGCTATAAATAAACTTGGGCAAATAAATATATCTGTACATTTCTCCAAACGCTCACGATTCCATGATACTGCTTCCTTATAAGCTAAGAAACTAGCAACAATAGAGTTCTTCATACATTTATACTCAAGCACCTTACGTTTATCCATAAAACATTCTTCACAGGCTATTTTTCCATTACGAAGACAATCATAACGAGGGCAAAGAAGCTTCAAATCATGTAGAGTCCATACAACTTTAATTCCTCTTTCATGTGCTAGTTCAGCAATTATGGGAGAAAGTTGCGTATGAATATTATTCAAATGTACTACGTCAGGTTTGAATTCATCTAATAATGCACAAAATTTTCTTTTTACTTCATTTGTACCTAATGGACGCAAAAAAGCTTCCAACATTCCTAATCCGGGTTTAAACTTCACTTCACTCGGAAAATATTTTCTCCATGGAGTTTCCAAATTATCAGGATAATCCATGGCAAATATCGCTACCTCATGTCCATACTCCCGTAGCAATAGCTCTAGGTTAAGCGTGTAGATACAATCACCACCACGACGATAATAAAACTTGTTTGCCAATAATATTTTCATAAGAAATAATTAAGTATTTTTCTAACCATACAATTTAATTATCTAAGCCTCTCCCATTCTTTACTTTCAAAATTGTATCTTTTTTAAGCACTTTTGCAGGATGATTATCCTTATCTCAAAACATTACGTAAAAAGTCAATTGACTGTTTTCTATAAATAGCCAATATTCTGTCTACCCTCTCATAATCAATCGGACGCTGAAGTACCTCCATATTCTTTTCCAACTCCTCCTGTGAAGTAAACACATGATCTTTTAGCCCTACTAAATCAAGCAAATCAAGCAGACGGCTCGATAAGCCATTTGCTATAGGAATCACAGCAAACTGACGATGATAAAGCAAACTAAACACCAATCCATGGAAGGAATCTGTCACTACAATCTCCGCTCCGCCAATCTGCTCTATCCATCCTTCAATAGCGGGAGGATAACAATATTCAAACCCTCTCAAAGGATATCCATTAAATATCATACGAGCCGGTATACCCATCTTGTATGAAAGATAACGTGCCATATCAAGCTGGCAATCATTACGATTTAAAAGATAACAAACAATACGGTGATTGGGAGTAATAGATGAAGTAATTTCCGCATAAGAAGAATGCAACATTGTAGGATCAAGCACTAAGTTACTATCAAGGCTAAATTGCTGCTTTAATATATTTTGGCCCGTAACTTCTCTCACAGATATTCCCGAAAAACGATGAAGAAGTTTATCTATAGCAGACAGTAGCTCTTTATGACTCTCCGGCCACATATTCACCCCAAAGCTCGAAGCAAACGACACTCTGCGAACCTGATCCTCTCCAAAATCAAGAAAATAGGCCAAACATTGTTCACGGCTAATTAAAGGATTCCATGTTTGGTCACTTCCTACCAACAAACAATCATAATCCAACTTTGCCTTTCTAAGTTCCTCCACTGTTTTATAATGCCTTGTAAGCGACGGATAAAACTTTTTGCAGAACCTATGAAATTTAATAAAACGAGGAATAAAAATCAATTGTCTCAACTTTATAGGTTCTGGCTGCCTAAGGTCTATCAACTCTACTTCATGTCCCAGTTCCTTGAGGAGGCGACATGTGGCATAAGTTTGTAACACTGCTCCACAATTATACGACTTATGATATGTTAATAATCCGATTTTCATTGCTTATGTCCTATTCTATCTATAATCACTACTACTATTCCGTAAACTTTCCGAATCACTTTCAACAGTATCCATGGACTTTTATTCGAAAAGGTATACGCATATACTTTTGAAAATACACTATCACTAAGGTGTGAGGAAAAGAAAGCCAATAACTTTCGTTCAAAAAAATATTGCTGAATCGAATGTCCTGTAACCAATCTATGATTATGAGATATGGCCAAGTTCATATCAGCCTTATCATAAAATAAAGAATCTTTTAATGATGAAAGGAACTGCCTCGCTTTATCAGTATGAGCTATAATCAACGATATACCATCAAAATGTTCTTCCTTATATTTAATACATCCCCAATAATCCCCTATGGTAAAGTCTGATTTGCGATTTTTTCCAACGAAAGGACAGTCATAACAAGAATATCTGTTCGTTAATTCGAGGCTAAATCCAGTAGTAATTAAATTATTTTTATTTGCATAATCATAAATTTTACCATTTTCATCTTCGACTTTCAAATTATAACGAAATCCTCCAGGTTTCCATCCTGTTTCCTTGGTACGAAATGACAAAATACGCTTCACTTTATACGGTGCCTGACTAATAAATTTATCAATTAAAATTCTAGAAGGAATTCCACCACAAATTAAATCCAACGTAATCAGGTTACCTTTATAGGTTCTATCTTTCAAAAAAGATAATAGTCCGGCAATTTGACAACCTGTGCCCGAGAAAAGAACCATTCGACCTTCCTTCAAATATTTCAAAGCAAGTTTATAGTTCCCCGATGCATCACTATGTGTATATTTTGACCCTTGCAAATAATTCAATTTTTCCTTAGCCTCAATCGCTTGATGATGAACGTAACAAGGTTCTTCTATTTTTGCTCCAAACACAACCCCGCCCTGTTCTATTACAGAAGATGCTATTGCATAAAAAGCACCACCTGAAGCACTAGTCTTTCGATGTGTTCTATTTTTTGCCCAAGCTGCATAGAAATCTGAATATTCACTTTTCTGATATTCGAAATTCGAGACGACCGGACAGATTTGTTCACACATGCCACAACCAACACATTTACTTTTATCTATCTCTACATACCGATGCCCATCATAATGTTCAACTATATTTATAGCATTTTTATTGCACACATCTATACAAGCAAAACAGCCTGTACATTGTTTATCTGTAGCCAGTCGAGGTACAAAACTCATAAATTTACAATTTAGAAAAGAAGTCTTTATATTTCGCAACAATACTGGTTAGCGAAAGCTCCTTATCTACAAAATTCTTTTGATTAACAGAAAGTTCTTTTAAAAGCACATCCCTGTTTTCTATACACCACTGCATTTTATCCGCTAAATCACCTGCATTTCCTGATTGGAATGCTAATCCCGTCACTCCATCTTCTACAAACTCTTTAAATTGAGGAATGTCAGAGACCAATGTAACGACATTATATCTAAATGCTACCGTTATAGCCCCACTTTGGGCTATATCTTGATAAGGCATAACAAAAACATGACTATCTGCAAACATATTAGCTATATCCTCGTTAGGAATTCGTCTAATCATTAGTTCAAACACATCTGGACACTTTATAAACGATGCATAGTTTTGTTCCCAATTACAATTACAGCTACCAGCAATCCTTACTTTGAAGTTTTCAATACCTCTATCATGCAAAATATTTGCAGCTTCAATCAATAAATCAACCCGCTTATATGCAACAATATTTCCAAAAAATAAAAATCTAAAAGTCCGTTCTTCCTTTTTATTTACTTCAATAGTAGATTCTCCATAATCCTTTAAAGCCAAATGTGCCATTAGAATATTCTTTCCATGAACTTTTTCTTTGAGAATTACTTCCTGACTTCTTGAGAATACCTGAATATTCTTAAAACTACGAATCCACATATTAGTTAGTTTTTTAGCCCATTTTTCCGAATTAGCTCCTCTTGGAGTAGAAACATTGTGACATGCAATAACAACATTTCTTTTAGGAAGCATTAAACGATACATCATAGTGCCATAAGGATGCATAGCTGCTGAAATATAATACAAATTTGGAAGAAATGCTCTAGCTCTTTTAATAATACGTATTAAATCAATTATATTATGAGGGCTCCTAAGTCGATACGTTAAATAGAAAAAATAGACCAAAACATTAGGATTGTCTTTCAGTACAGATCTTACATATAACTCATAATCAATCTCCTGATTATTTTCCACTACTATTTGCCAGTCAATAAAATAATCTTTGGCTAAAAGATTTATAATTGGCAAATCTACATCAATGAAACAACTTGGAGTTATCCAAGATATTTTTTTCTTATTCATACAAAATAGGGTATAAGGTAAACATTACTATATGAAGTCATTCCACAATATTCATTAACAGAAGTACATATAATCCGTTTCATCGGATACTAATCTTCATCAAGATTTACTATTGTAAAAGTAACCATCTCCTCGAACTTAAGCACCGATACTTTAAGTCGTGATTTCGTTCACCTATTATTTTTGCAGGAATGCCACCCACGATAGCATAATCTGGAACGTCCCTAGTCACTACAGCTCCTGCGGCCACTACCGCACCCTTACCTATTTTTACCCCTTTTAATATTGTCGCCCCCACTCCAATCCAAACATAATCACAAATAACAATAGGTTGATGATCTCCTTCGAATGTGGGAGAGTTAACATCATGTCCACCGCTAATAATGTTGCATCGGTGACTAATCGAGACATTATTGCCAATAGTAATACCACCCAATGCTTGTAAAATACACCCTCTATTAATATGAGTGTTGTTTCCAATATTTAGCTTTGTTATTCTGCTTATATATGCACACATATCAATTCGTGTATGATGACCTATCTTGCTGCCAAACATAATAAGACAATATTTACGTATTACGTGAGATGGAATATATGTAACTATATTGTTATAGAAATAACAAATAAGAGACATCAAAATAATTTTCAAATGATTCATGGTCTTTTATTTTAATAGTTATCAATAAGTTCTATCCAGCGTTGACCAACTCGTCTGACATCAAATTCTCGGCTTTTTTCCATGGCTTTAACGCTGATAATTTCTTTATTCTTTTTTGATAACAATATGAATTCTTTTATCTTCTGTACATATTCACCTTCATCGAATGGCGTAATGACATATCCATTGACCTTATCATCTATTATATCTGGTAAAGATGCAAATGAATTAAAAACAAATGGCACACATCCATACTGCATTGCTTCAATTAAGACCATACTAAATCCCTCGTAGTTACTCGTCATGCAACTGCATACAGCTTTTTTATAATATTCCGTCGGATTTTGAAAATCATGAAATGTGATACGTTTAAGACGCATTTCATGAGCAAGATTCTCATACAATTCTTTTTCGGGTCCTCCTCCTACTATTTCAAGTCTATAATCGGGTAATTCATTTTGTAGTCTTTTCCAAATATTAAGAAGAGATTGAAAACGCTTTTGTCTAGTATTAATTCTTCCGACATACAGAATCATTTTCTCTTTCTTCTGATAATCCAATTGATATTCTTCATCAATACAGAATGGATTAGGCAAAGCACATATACATCTAGGGTTGAAATCATAAAAACTTTTTAAGTCATCCCTAAAGAAATCAGAAAGAAGGACTATCTTCATTTTATTTAATTCAATTCGTCTGAATGATGCTAAATATCTCAAATCAAAACGTATACGTTTTAAGCATCTGTCAACAAAAGATTCTTTCAATATATTTGGCAATTTTGCTGAACTGGGATACATCAATTTGGATGGAACATTGTGTACATGAAAGAAAACCTTTTTATCAATTAACCGAGAACAGTAATTGAATAATTGATAACTTGGAAATGGACAAATTACAATATCTACAGCCATTTCCATCATTACCTTGTCTAACTTATTAAAATATCCAACACTATCAATAGAATACTCCATGAATATCGCTTTGGTATAGACAGAATTTTTATCATAATCAGTTTTTCTTTGATACGTAGCAAACACATTATATCCATGCTCCCTAAAATAAGGCACAAGATTATGATATACCCTTTCGACTCCTCCAGTTGTAGGATCTATTGCATTCGTAAACATTATAAGTATATTTTTCATATACTATATTTCAGAATTGATATATTCAACAAATTGTTTGTATTGAAGTTGATTATCAAATAATTGAGCTCTCAATACTGAATATTGAGCCATATTTTCCAATTTAGCTTTATCCATACCATATATATTTTCCATTGCTGCAGCCAATGAGTTTACCAGATTCGCATCATTCTCCACAACAATGCCACACTCTTCATTAACGATTTCCGACATTCCTCCACTTCTCGTTATAATGACAGGCAAAGAGCTTGCAATTGCCTCAAGGCAGGTAAGTGCAAAAGGCTCCTCCCATGTGGAAGGGAATACACCCACATTTGCAATTTGATAATATCGATGAATGACTTCATGTTTTACAAAGCCTGTAAATATGACCCGTTCTCCCAACTGATGAATGATAGACGCAAGTTCTTTTTCGAATAGAGACACGTAAGTAGAAGAAAATGCAAAACTTCCGACAATAAGCAAATAGGCATCAGGCATTTTATCTTTAGATTCCAAGAAAGCAAGTAGCAACTCTTTTATACCTTTGTAATTTCTCAATCTACCTGAGAAAACAAAAAGAAAAGAATTTACGGGAATATTAAATGACGTTCTTAATGCATGTCTTTCTTCAATTGTAGTCCTTACATTGAACTGATTAAAATCGATTGAATTATACAATAACTTGATACCAGCACCATACTTTCCTTCAACATTTTTCTTCAACACTTTACATATATAGTCGCTAATCCCCAAATAAAGATCTGTTGATTTTGCATTCAAATCATCCCAATGACGCAAACCATGGGAAGGTACATTATGTATGCGTTGTATAACGGGTAATGCGGTTTTCCTCTTTATATAATCAGCATTAATTGAGGAACCTTCCAAAAGAACAGCATCAATATTGTTACTATTCTTGATGTAACGAACCAACGCGCTTGCATAACAATATCCAATAAATGGCAAACCTGTCCGTAAGGCTATAAAATTATAACAACGCTTTAGAAAGTCTGTCATTCGATTCAAAATACTCGAAGTACTAATAAAGTGAAAATGGGTACACCTATACTCTTTTGCCTTTTCTCTTGCATTAACATTATCAACAGAAAAAATTTCAAGTTGCATTTGCTTTTCTTTTTCATTGGTATCAACCAGAAGCTGAACCAATGTTTCTACTGCACCTCCCAAAACTGACGGTATAGGTAATGTCCCATTATTCATTATAGCGATTCTTTTCATACAAGGATATTTTATAAATGAGGTATAAACATATTGCTTGTATCAGAAAACATCCTTGACGGACAAATTCAGCAGACGTAAAAGCACAAGTCAGAATGTATCCGAACCATACAGAAAGATATAAATATTTCTTAGGAAGTTTTGCAAATGCCGCTTTCAATGACCACCATAACATTCCAATCAGACTAAGTACTCCAGTCATCCAACTAATTCCCAACAATCCCCAATCGTAATAATGCAATCCGTATGATTCATTTCTCACAATTTCTAAAGAATAAGATGTTCTTAATGCCCGGTTACATAATCCAGAACCCAAAAACATCTCTACCGTACTCTTATAATGATGACCATAATAATGGAACAAAGTTGCATATCTAATATAATCTTTATTGCCAAAAGTCTGGTCAGATTCTTGCCTCTCCATCATTCCTTCAAAAACCGTCTGAAAGATGGGAGTAAGATAAAGCAAATAAGCACCTAATCCTCCCAATGCACACCATAAGACAAGTTTCTTTGAAAAGCCGTTAAACCTTATAATCAATATTATAGAAAATACAGCAGAAAAGAACAGTAAAGTTCTGAATCCAAATAATAACATACACA
The DNA here is from genome assembly GCF_019129155.2 of Bacteroides sp. MSK.18.37. NCBI lineage: Bacteria > Pseudomonadati > Bacteroidota > Bacteroidia > Bacteroidales > Bacteroidaceae > Bacteroides > Bacteroides sp. MSK.18.37. The sequence continues at coordinate 6,365,743 of NZ_JAHOIB020000001.1, forward strand.
CCAATGAAAGCAACATAGGAAGTGTATAGTTCATTTTCTTCTCCAAGATTTTATTCAAACTATAAAAATATCCTAATGAATTAATGGACATTCCCACCATTCGAATTCGTCGGTTCAACATATCTACTGTTTCATTGTACTGATTGTCTTTATCTAGAAATACAAGTTTAGGATAGACTGAAACTTGATATAAGTAACAAAGGCAAAATATGATAAAAGCCCAGAACAATACCTTTTCAAGAACTTCGATACTTACGTTGTATTTGCACAAGACAAAATAAAATACAATTATAAAGTAGATATTATATTCACCCATAATACTGACAGGACTTTCACTCCTAAAATACATACACGACAAGATGCTTAGAAAGCAGCTAACTACAAAGAAGCAAATGGGCTTGCTGTATGATGTTCCTTTTTTATAATAAAAAAAGAAAACACCTACCAACACGATAAATAAGTATCTAGGTATTGAAAGAAGACCGTAACCTTGTTCCAATATTAGACAAGCTATTAATAATATCGGAAAGGAGTTAGCCAATGGATATCTTTTGACTATTGCATTATTCATCATTGTATAGCCTGCTTTATAAATGTGTCTGAAGTCCGGACTATAATATCTATATTAGGGATGTTATGAGACATTTCCTGAATATCCCCACTATCTACATCAACTGTCGAATTTTCTATGCCGAAAGTATTCATTACGTCCAAAGCTCGTCCATCTCCGGGCGAATTGAACAATACGGTTTTGAAAGGCTTGTTGAATATTATAGAAAATGCGGTTCCGTGAAACGATGTTGTAACGACACATGAGGCATTGGCAAACAATCCCACAAATTCAAAAGGAGATGCTGTTAATATTCGATTCTTCATTTTTTTATATTCAGCCTCTGCTGTTACTTCAACCACACTCATATGGTGTAATGTAGCATATTTATTTGCCATATCCAGTACCCTATCGTCTCTTTTTACTTGATATACAAGAAGGTATGGTTTATCTATAAAAGTTGGTTTAACAGCTATCTTTTGCCATTCATTGGCTGATAATAAAAAGACAGGGTCTACAACTTTCGTTATTTCTTTATTTATGAGTGGTTGCAAAATATTTTTAAGTTCTGACTCTCTAACTGAAATATTCTCAAAATTGGAGAGCACTTCTTTATATTTTTTATAGTCATCGGAGATGATTCGTTTGGCTTCAGTACTAGCTGCATAGGATATAAATTTGCCTTTATGACTGACACTTCCACAAAAGAATTTATCAAAGCCATTGGTAATTCTAGGATTCCAAACTTGGTCACTACCACAAATTATTATATCATAGCCTATAACCTCACTGTCTGTTTCCGTATATTTCCGAGTTGAAAGAGGTAAGCTATCTATAAATGATTGAAATTTGTCAGAACGTTCTTTTCTTTCCGTTAAGAACGGTAATATCCTAAGAACAAAGATAACTTTTCGTATTATATTAAGTCGGGAAATTCTACGCCAAGGCATAATACCATGAGACATGGTTAACGATTTGGGTCTATAATCTATAATCTCCGCATCATAGTTATTCTTCCGCAAATACGTTACTAAAGCATAGGCCTGCAACACGGCCCCATAATTGTGAGCACAATGAAATGTCAATATTCCTATCTTCATATTAAATGGATAATTTCCGCTTAATTTTGTCGATAAACATTCTTAGTTGATAACGATAACCTACATTTCCATATTTCCTGGCAACATACAAAAATCCTCTTTTTTGATAATCCTTTGCAAATTGATGCCAACGAGGATCTACAGACGAAGGATGCTGCAGATTGGGTTGCAATGAGTTCGTCAAGTCTACATGCTTTGTATGCAGCATATAAGAACATTTTTTTAAAAGGCTACACCCCTTATCTGTGTTACAAATAACAAGCGAGATTCCTTTATTGTCTGTATTCATTTCCGGTGCGACTTTTTCATATCCCCAAAAGTCTCCGATAGTCAAATCAGAAGGTCTGGAAAGATTGCAATATTTACAATGCTCACAAGATGACCTGGAGATTAATCCTGAATAAAAAAGATACCTTAACAGAAAGTCTTTATGAATAGAGTTATCTGCAAGAGTAAAACTTTCCATGTGTGGTTGGTTCCACCCAATGGATTTTTCTCGAAATTCTAATTTGATAACGTTTGATTTGAATTTTGATTCAGTATAGCCAAGATAGTCTTTCCATACAGAAGGACTGGGCACAGCATGACAAATAATGTCTACGAGAATGAGATTTTTTCTTTGAGCTTTTCCTATATAACTATTCAAACCTGCAGTTTGACATGGAGTACCAGAGAATAAAACAGCCAGACCTGCCTTCAAATCTTGCTTCACTTGGCGGAACACCGTATTCATATCGCTCTGTACATACTTACTTCCCTTGAATTCGTTACATTCTTCTTTTGTAGTTGCTCGTTTATGGACGACTCTATAATGGTCAGCATATCCTGCACCATACACTACGCCACCATGTTCCAGAATATAATCAGACATAGCAACAAATACAGCTCCAGAACGACTATATCTTAATTCTTCCTCATTTTTATGCCTTGCCGCATAAGCTAAAGGGTTATCTATATTTAAGCTTTTATCGTAATCGTCATTAAAAGCACACACCTTCTCACACAGACCGCAATCAACACACTTGCTTCGATCTACTTCCGGATAGAGAAATCCAAGCGCATCTGGCTTCATCGTGATAGCATCATGAGCGCAAATACTGGCACATGCAGTACATCCACAACAATCAGCCGGATTATTAATATTTATCATTGTATCAACCGGATTTTTCTTATTACTATTACAAAGACCATTGTTGAGAAAAACACTACAAATGGCGCAGTAAATGAGTATATATTTACTATAGAATTTGATGCTATCTTGCCAACTATCATACCGATGATTGATATAAAGAGAGGATGAAAGATGTATATGTAAAGCGAATCTTTATTCCCAATAGTCGAATATATAGTTGGTTCTTTCTTCTTGAATGATAATACTAGCAAGAATAGACATAGCGCAAGCAACGTGCTGCTAAAATAATGTTCACGTCCGGGATTCTTGTCTAAATATAGCAATACCCATTTTTCCATTAGAGACGTCAATGAGAATAAAATGCCTCCAATAAGCCAATAATAGTATTTAATTTTACTAATCTTGTCACTATACTTCTTTAGCCATGCCCCCAATGCAAAATATGGTAGACCGACAAACAAAAAGTTCCGTACATAGATAACTGGAAACTCTCTATCGAGAAGCAGTAAACTATACTTGCCCAATATCAAGTCTGTCAGCAATAATATAGGAATGGCATAGAACATATATTTCCAAATCTTATACTTGCTTATAATCATTACTATCAATAGTACATATAGGTATGCGCCCAGATACCAAAGATGACCGCCAAAAGGATTTTCATTAAAAACTATGAAATTAAATAATTCACGCAGCGATGGTATGTAAACACTCCCTTGATGTATCGCCACAGCTTCTTTATAACAAGCAAACAACAACGTAGACCATACGATAATGTGCAAAATATTCCTAGTACTGCGTCTTAATCTCGATATTTCTATATCACCATCGTTAAATAACAAATAACCACTAATCATAAAAAAGCAAGGCACTGCGCAACGTGTGAGTGGCAAGATGTAATCATGATATACACAATCAGTGTGAAGGAATACCACAAGGATTGCACATATAAACTTAAGAATATCTATTGAATAATTACGTTCTATCATCTTCTGATTTTTGCACATAAAGCACTTACCTTTGCCCAGACAAAAACTCTTTCTTCTTTACTGCATCCTATATAGAATATCGAAATTGATGTGGTAAGTATTGACACTACAGATATAATTAAAAAGGATAAAAAGGTTTCATTTATGTTCTTTAATAATAATATCGGTACAATCGCTGATGTTGACATTACCATCAGGACTTTTAAATACACATATTTCAAATACTTGACAGAAGATAATCCAATCATTCCTCTGAGCATATAAAGACGTGCAACTAAACAACATTGAGATATAAATATTGCAACAAACAATACAGATTCCGGTACACATCCTAAACGAAGAAAGATATATGATATAGGGAGATTCAGCATCTGCAAACCACCTACCATAATCTGATAGTTCCGAATTCTACCCGTAGCAAGCATGGCTGTAATCAGTGGATTTGAAATAGATTCACTCATGGCAAGAAGCAACGTTAGCCGCACAAACAGAACCGCATGTTCCGGCACCAATTTCAACCATAGTCCAAGAATGTAGTGAGTATTGATAATCACAGGCAATGAGAGCAACAACAACATATAAAATGAGAACTTCGCTCCTTGAAAGATAAGTGTCATCATATAATCGTAATTGCCAGAAGCATAAGATTTTGTAATTTGTGGATTTAATGCTGTCATGAAATTACTGACAAATCCTGAAATTGCTGAATTTACTTGCATAGCAATACCTTTAGCTGCATTTACAGATGGACCGAAAAACAAATTAATGACAACATTTCCACCTTGATCTCTTAACACGGATGAAGCAGCTCCAATGAAATTCCATCCTGCAAACCCAAACATATTCTTTAAAAGTTCTTTATCCCAACAAAAATGATAAGTACACTCTTTGAAATGCCTTTTACAATAATAGCCATAAGTAAAACGAATAATTACCGCTACAGAACACATCAAAATTGAATAAAACACCAATTTATCCATAGGAGCTATAACGATCAAATATGCAATAATAAGTTTGCCTATAGCTTCCAATATACTGATATAAGCAAAAGCCGACATTTTTTCATGTGCTATTATAGATGCGTTATATGGAACACTTATAAGATTTATGACAAAAGTGACAATAGAAAATTGGAGTACCCAATTAGCTGCCAGTATCCTATCTGCTGGAATAATCATCTTAGAATTAAGAAACCATACACCAACAAGCTCTATTAATATGACTACGATTAAAGATAACAATATTTGGATAGTAACCGATGCTGAAAATATCTTATTCAACTTACTTTGATCACCTTTCCCCAATTCAAAGGTAATAAATCTACTGATAGAAGCAGATAATGACCCCGATATTACCGAAAACATAGCTACAACGCCACCTACGACATTATATATACCAAAATCTTCAACTCCTAGAGCATCTAGTATGACACGTGAAGTATATAAACTCACGATCATCATAAAAAGCATACGAATATAGAGAAGTAAGGTATTCTTCGCTATTCGTTTATTGTTGTCTGTCGCTTGAGACATGTAAATATTTACTATATGCCTATAATACCTTTAAAGGTTATTCGGCACCTCCTATGTCATACTTTTGATTAATAATTTGATTATTGCCTCTCACCTATCGGCTCTACATACCCAACCGGCATATCCGCACAAGCACACCCCAGCATATTCAACCGGACAGCAATTTTGCTTCTGCCATCTATCATGACAAGTTCTCCTACAAGCCCTGTCAAGGGACCTTTAATGACACGCACTTTTTCACCACGTGCCAAAGGAGCACTATTCATACAAATTGCCTCTTCGGAATAGTCGAGCATAAAACGGAAACGAGCCATTTGTTCATCAGGAATGATAGTTGGACTGCTCTCACCACGCATTACCATATACCGACTAACTGTAGAAAAGGAAAGAACCTCTTTACGTTCTTTGGGATCAGCGTGTACAAAAACCATCATAGGAAGCAATACGGATTCAACCACTTTACGGCGGTCACTCCATTGATGTACTTCTTGCTGGACTGGTACAAAATTTTCAATCCCCATTTTATCTAAACGCTCGGCTACTTTCTTTTCATGATGCATACGGACCAGAGCGACATACCAGCGTTTAGAGTGTGCTACGCCTTCCCCTGTCCCAATACTAGGCCCAGCACTTAAAGTTTCTTTCGTTAGAATCATACTTTTTTACCCCTTACTTTTCCGTTACTTCTTAGGTAACGGATAAGGTACTCATTCACAGAAAAACAGATGAAAGCCCCAAAACATGGACAGGAACTGCCTACAAAGATGTTTTTCTAACCTACGCGAAGGGAAAAGCATCTCTAAAACAGAGTACAGGAATTTCAGGCATGATCAAACAGAATCATCATGTCCTGATATATTTTTGTTGCATATTTCAACAATTCAGAAAAAAAAGAAGATTTTACTTGTTTACTATTTGTATTTTTGCATATCTTTGCACCGAATAATTATCCGTTACCTAAGAAGTAACAGACATACTTATTCACTGATTTATAACACTTTATCGCCTATTATCCACCTAAACGATAGTTTCTAATGTAAGATAAATTCCCTTTATTTACCTCTGTACGTTCTTTGAGTTCAAAACCTTTTAAATAGATTTGTGTCGTTTTTATAGATTTATGCCCCAATGATTCACTGATCATTTCAATTGGCACTCCACGATACTTCGCTGTCGTTGCCCAAGAATGGCGCAGTGTATAAGAAGAAACCGGAGATTTCAACCGTAAAACTCTCGCCAAATCTTTCAAACGATTATTAAAATTCCGAAGAGCAGACTGATATTCACGGTATGCCCTTTCATCCTTCCGTTTTTTGTTACTACAAAGTATATCAAACAGATAATCCGGACAATCGGGAATGGGTTCCTGATTACTCCAGAGTTGATTTATCATTCCCCTGGCGGTATCCAATACTTCGACGCTCATGGGAGTTTTCGTCTTGATTCGATTATAGCGCAACACACTCTGATCTAAAGCTGATTTTTCCAAATGTGCTAAATCAGCAAATGACATTCCACAAAACTGAAACATCAGGGCGGCAATAATTTGTGTACGACGTAAACGTTCCGATTTGGGATCTTCATACAAAAGCTTATGTAATTCACCGGCAGGCAAAGCTTTCTTTTGCCGGACATCCACACCTGTATAGACATCATGAAACAATCGAGGAACATAAGGGGCACTCCCCGCTTCCACTCCCCGATTGTAAATACTACGAAGCATACGCATATACGTAGAAATCGTATTGGGCTTCAAACCACACTCATAAAGATACTGACCATAACGCCGTAAACGTTCCTTGGTAACTTGCTTGAACGACACATTCAATGTACCACAATACCTCCCGAAAGAATAAAGGGCGTTCTTATAAACGTGCGCCGTAGAATAACGCCCTTCCTTTCGTAAACGATTGATGTAGTTCTCACCACATCGACTAAATCCATTTTTATTCATCATTTGCATCACTAGTTATTTTATATATATACTATTTGGCAAGCGACAAAAGAACAAATCTTTTTGCAGGTTCAATTTCACTTTCCAGATATTATTCTCAAATTAACATTCATTAATATTGCAAAAATTAACTAATTATGAGAAGCGAAAAATCTAAAAAAAGAAGTAAAAACAACAAAGCAAAAAGAAATGTTCAAACAGTGGAAAAAGCCCCCGGAAGACAGTCAAAGGAAGAAATCATCAGTGAAGAAGAGCTGGAAAACAGAATAGCAATCAGTGGAGATATCCGCCTTTATCTCACCATGCATTTGAGAATCTTTATCGATGGATATTTCCACCATCCTAAGAAAAAAAAGCTGATAAATCTGGCCCAATATATCTATGACCAAAAAGTATTATACATTCACAAGCATGGCGGCTATAAGTTGATGGAACTTAGCAGTATACATGCAGAATTGGCGGCATTGAAAAAGTCTGTCGAAGAAGAATATATGAAAGAGAAAAAGGAAAAAAGAGAACAGGCTGAAAAGCTTAAAAGCAAGTACTAAGAAAAAATAATGGGACAAGTGAAATATAAGGCCTACCTTCGCCGCCGTTTTCAACCGGTCGGAAAACAACAAGAATTTCTCTCAAAAAATAGTGACGGTATGCTGTTGTCATAGCGTCACTATAATGAAAGGATAGTAACGCTATGACAACAGCATACCGTCACTATCCGACAGGGAATATTTACGTTTAAATAAAAACTTAATTTTTCAATCAAAAAACAGAAGAAAATGAGACAAAAGATCAAGAAAGGCAAGTTGGAAGCTTGCAAATTAGTATGGAAAAAACGTATTACTGCCGAAAAGGGGATTTCAGATAAATGTGCGGATAGAATTGTACAGGAGTGCATTAAACTAATAGAACACATGTTGTATGGAAATGCAATGATAGCTTTTCATAAGCAGGATGGTACGTTCTGCCTGGAAAGAGGAACACTGGTGGGATATGAAAAATTCTTTCATAGAGAATTTAATATCACAGCACAACAAGAGTCTATTATCTATTGGAGTGAAGAACAAAAAGGATGGAGAAGATTCATGATCGGAAATCTGATGGAATGGAAAGCTATTGTATAGTTTATAATAAAAAATACTGAATAATGAATATGATTAATAAAGGGATACCTTACTTCCCGACACCGGCAAACTTTTTTGACGAAGAAGTGATGGAATTATTAGAAGCTAAATTCGGAGTGTTAGCTTCTTACATGGTCATGCGGTTACTTTGCAAAATCTATAAAGAGGGATATTACATCTCTTGGGGGAAAGAACAAAATCTAATTTTCGTCCGCAAAGTAGGTGGCGGGATCAAAGAGGACATGATGGAAAAGATTGTCGATCTGTTATTGGAAAAAGGATTTTTCCATAAAGAAACCTACGAGAAACACGGTATACTCACTTCGGAACAGATTCAAAGGGTGTGGTTTGAAGCTACTACACGAAGGAAAATAGATTTCTCCCAACTACCTTATTTATTAGAGACCAAGAAGAAAAAAGGGATGCAAAAAGAAGAGTTGAACGCGGAAAATGCAGACATTTTTGAAACTCAAGAGGAGGTGAGTCAAGAAAATGCAGACATTTCCCGACAAACTAAACTAAAGGAAACTAAACTAAATTCTGAAGAAGAAGAAATTAACGATGCTTCGATTGAAATTCCGGGGTATGCCTACAATCTGGCTACACACAACATAGCAGGATTGATGGAGAGTCTGGACAACCATAAAGTGACTGACCCAAAAGAGAAACAGACGATTCTCCGGCTATCGGACTATGGCAGGAAAGGCACCCAGGTGTGGAAACTGCTCTCCAATACGGCCTGGAGTAAAATCGGAGCACCGGGGAAATATATCATTGCAGCGTTAGCTAGCGGACGGAAATAAACCGACTGATTAAAAGCTGATAAAAAAGGTACGAAAAATCTGTGCTTTTCACAAATTCTTCGTACCTTTACGCTCCGGTAAAACAAGTTCTATCCACATAAAAGATAACAAAATGGAAAACAGAAGTTTAGTAACCATTGCCGAACATTCTAAAGAAAAAATCCTCTACATGCTCGAAATGGCGAAGCAGTTTGAAATGAACCCCAATCGCCGGTTATTACAAGGAAAGGTTGTAGCAACCCTGTTCTTTGAACCTTCCACCCGTACCCGCTTGAGTTTTGAAACAGCTGCCAACCGTCTCGGTGCACGAGTAATCGGATTCTCTGACCCCAAAGCTACCAGCTCTTCCAAAGGGGAAACACTTAAAGACACGATCATGATGGTGAGCAACTATGCAGATATTATCGTCATGCGACACTATCTCGAAGGAGCTGCACGGTATGCCAGCGAAGTAGCCCCGGTGCCCATTGTCAACGCAGGTGACGGAGCCAACCAGCACCCGTCGCAGACGATGCTCGATCTCTACTCTATCTACAAGACACAAGGAACGCTGGAAAATCTGAACATTTTCCTGGTGGGTGACTTGAAATACGGCCGCACCGTACATTCTTTGCTGATGGCGATGCGACACTTTAATCCGACTTTCCACTTCATCGCTCCCGAAGAGCTGAAAATGCCGGAAGAATACAAACTTTACTGTAAAACGCACCAAATAAAATACGTTGAACATACGGATTTTACCGAAGAGATTATCGCTGACGCCGATATTCTGTACATGACCCGTGTGCAACGCGAACGTTTCACCGACCTGATGGAATATGAACGGGTGAAGAATGTATATATTCTCCGTAACAAAATGCTGGAAAACACACGTCCGAACCTGCGTATCCTGCACCCGCTTCCCCGTGTCAACGAAATTGCTTACGATGTGGATAACAATCCGAAAGCATATTATTTCCAACAGGCACAAAACGGTCTGTATGCCCGCGAAGCAATCCTTTGCGATGTATTAGGTATCACATTAGATGACGTTAAAAACGATATTTTATTATGAGCGAAAATAAACAAGCATTGCAAGTAGCTGCCCTGAAAAACGGGACAGTGATTGACCATATCCCATCCGAAAAGCTCTTTACCGTAGTGCAACTGCTCGGTGTGGAACAGATGACTAGCAATATCACTATCGGATTCAACCTCGACAGCAAGAAGCTGGGTAAAAAAGGGATCATCAAGATTGCAGATAAATTCTTCTGCGACGAAGAGATTAACCGTATTTCAGTAGTTGCCCCGCACGTCAAGCTGAATATCATCCGCGATTACGAAGTAGTGGAAAAGAAAGAGGTGAAAATGCCGGATGAACTTCGGGGCATCGTGAAATGTGCCAATCCGAAATGTATCACCAACAACGAACCGATGGCCACTATCTTTCATGTGATAGACAAGGATAATTGTATCGTAAAGTGCCATTATTGCGAGAAAGAGCAGAAACGTGAAGAGATTACAATCCTCTGAATAAACGTATAGCCCTATGAAACAGGACTGGAAACCAGGAACGATGATCTATCCGCTGCCGGCTGTACTAGTCAGCTGCGGAAAGGAAGAAAGCGAATATAATATGTTCACAGTAGCATGGACGGGTACGATTTGTACAAACCCGCCCATGTGTTATATATCCGTACGTCCGGAACGCCATTCTTATGACATTATCAAAAAAAACATGGAGTTTGTCATCAACCTGACAACGAAAGATATGGCTTTTGCCACTGACTGGTGCGGAGTTCGTTCGGGACGTGATTATCATAAATTTGATGAGATGAAGCTGACACCCGGACAGTGTACGGTGGTTAGTGCTCCGTTGATTGAAGAATCTCCTCTCTGCATTGAATGCCGTGTGAAAGAAATCATCTCTCTCGGCTCACACGATATGTTTATCGCTGACGTAGTAAATGTGCGTGCGGACGACCGGAACCTGAATCCTGAAACCGGAAAGCTGGAACTGGCCGAAGCCAATCCGCTGGTATATGTGCACGGAGGATATTATAATCTGGGAGAGAAAATCGGTAAGTTCGGTTGGAGTGTAGAAAAGAAGAAATCATAAAAAGTGCGATATTGCCATGAATATGCTGCGTAAATTCATCCTTCCCGGTTTGTTAGCTATAGCCTGCACGGCTGTCGGCCAGAACTATAACGCAGAAAAAGTAGACCGCCCCAATACAAAAAAAATAAATATCGGTATCAAGGCGGGATTCAACTCTTCCATGTTCATGGTGTCTGAACTGAAAATTAAGGATGTAACTATCGATGAGGTGCAGAATAACTACAAGATAGGTTATTTCGGCGCCCTCTTTATGCGCATCAACATGAAGAAGCATTTCATTCAGCCGGAAGTGTCCTATAATGTAAGCAAATGTGAGATCACTTTCGATAAGCTCGGTTCGCAGCATCCTGCCATCGAGCCTGATTATGCTTCCGTGCAATCGGTGTTGCACAGTGTGGATTTCCCTATTTTATACGGCTATAATGTGGTGAAAAAAGGGCCTTACGGAATGTCTATCTTCGCAGGCCCCAAACTTCGCTACTTATGGGGAAAACACAATGAAATCACTTTTAAGAATTTTGACCAAAAAGGGATTCACGAAAGGCTGTATCCGTTCAATGTCAGTGCAGTGATCGGTGTAGGCGTCAACATCTCCCGTATCTTTTTCGATTTCCGCTACGAGCAAGGCATCGGAAATATCTCCAAGTCCATCATTTACGACAATATCAATTCCGACGGCAGCACAGGAGTGAGCAACATTATTTTCCGTCGCCGTGACAGCGCGTTAAGTTTTTCGCTGGGATTCATCCTTTAAGAATAAAATATCATTAAATCCGGCTTTTTACTAACATTTTTCTTGTACTTCCTTCATTCTTTATTTATTTTCATTAACTTTGTGCGCTTAAAATAGGTATCTCGAATTAGAAATTTAATCTTACTTATAAAAGAATGAAAAGAGACGACATCATTTTCGACATCATCGAAAAAGAGCATCAACGTCAGTTGAAAGGAATCGAGCTTATTGCATCAGAAAATTTTGTGAGTGACCAGGTTATGCAGGCAATGGGTTCTTGCCTGACTAACAAGTACGCAGAAGGTTATCCCGGCAAACGTTATTACGGAGGTTGCGAAGTAGTAGACCAAAGCGAACAAATCGCTATCGACCGCCTGAAAGAAATTTTTGGCGCGGAATGGGCAAACGTACAACCACACTCGGGAGCACAAGCTAATGCTGCTGTTTTCCTCGCAGTTCTGAATCCGGGCGACAAATTCATGGGATTAAATCTTGCACACGGCGGACACCTTTCTCATGGCTCACTGGTAAACACTTCCGGTATCATCTATACTCCTTGCGAATATAACCTGAATCAGGAAACTGGACGCGTTGACTACGACCAGATGGAAGAAGTCGCTCTACGTGAGAAACCGAAAATGATTATCGGTGGTGGTTCTGCATACTCTCGTGAATGGGATTACAAACGTATGCGTGAAATCGCCGACAAAGTAGGCGCTATCCTGATGATTGACATGGCTCACCCTGCCGGCCTGATCGCTGCCGGAGTGCTCGAAAATCCGGTTAAATATGCACATATCGTCACTTCTACTACACATAAAACACTTCGCGGACCTCGTGGTGGTGTCATCATGATGGGTAAGGATTTCCCCAATCCGTGGGGAAAGACCACTCCGAAAGGTGAGATCAAGATGATGTCTCAATTACTGGATTCTGCCGTATTCCCAGGGGTTCAAGGCGGACCGTTGGAACATGTAATTGCTGCTAAAGCAGTTGCTTTCGGTGAAATCCTGCAACCTGAATTTAAGGAATATGCTAAACAAGTACAAAAGAACGCTGCTGTACTTGCACAGGCTTTGATTGACCGTGGCTTTACTATCGTTTCCGGTGGTACAGACAACCACTCTATGTTGGTCGACCTGCGTAGCAAATATCCTGAACTGACAGGTAAAGTGGCAGAAAAAGCATTGGTTTCTGCCGATATTACTGTTAACAAGAACATGGTTCCGTTCGACAGCCGTTCAGCTTTCCAGACTTCCGGTATCCGTTTGGGTACTCCTGCTATCACAACTCGTGGTGCAAAAGAAGATTTGATGCTCGAAATTGCTGAAATGATCGAGACTGTATTGTCTAACGTAGAAAATGAGGAAGTTATTGCACAAGTACGTGCACGTGTCAATGAGACAATGAAGAAATATCCTCTTTTTGCTTATTAAAAAACGATTTCAAAGCTAATAGCTTCACTGTTATCAGCTTTATTTCTTATTTATAAGGTCTGCTCTTTGTGAAAGGAGCAGGCTTTTTTTATTTATTAACGGTCCCGCCCGAACCATCTGTCCATATTTTCGTTTTTCTTACTATAAAAGAAATATATGATGTCATATATCACTCATAGCAAGGACGAATTCAACCGTACAGTGTGCAAGAAGAGAAAACAGAAGCGCACTGGACTCTATATACAGTCATCCCCGTCTTTCCACATTTTATTTCATAGGGAAAGACGGGGATTTATTTTACCGGCATCATACCGGAATATTTTTTTGAGGTATATATTTTAGCTCAATCCTTCTATTTCTCCATCCACAATATCGATGTGCAATGCCTGCGGCTCCTTGGGTAATCCCGGCATACGAAGAATTTCTCCGGCAATGGCTACAATCATTTCAGCTCCGTTATTGATAACAATATCTTTAATATGGAACTCGAAGTTGTTTACCGCACCATAAATCTTTGGATCGGCAGAAAATGAATATTGTGTTTTCGCAATACAAACCGGATAATGAGTAATTCCCATTTTCTCGATCAGTTTGATACGGTTGCGGGCAATACTGCTATAAGTAATAACGCTGGCTCCGTAAATATTAGTGGCTACCTTTTCAATCTTCTGCTGTATGCTATCTTCTTCTTTATAAGTGTAGCGTAAAGATTCGGACGGATTGTTCTCTATGGTATCTACTACCAGACGGGCCATATCTACTGCTCCCTCTCCTCCTTCACTGAACGCATTGTTAATGGCGAAACCCACTCCCAACTGTTCGCAATGTTCGCGCAGTAATTCCATTTCTTCATCCGTATCGGATGCAAACTTATTGAAAGCTACGATGATGGTCTGACCGAATGAGCGAAGGTTACGAACGTGTTTGTCGAGATTACGCAATCCTTCTTTCAAGCCTTCCATATTCGGCTCTTTGATACGGTCGAGACTGACACCTCCGTGCATCTTTAATCCTTGTGCCGTAGCGACAATCACCGTGAGACGTGGTTGGAGTCCGCTCTTGCGGCATTTGATATTATAGAATTTTTCTGCACCGAGATCGGCACCGAATCCGGCTTCTGTTATTACATAATCACCGAAAGACATTGCCAATTTAGTGGCCAGAATAGAGTTACAACCATGTGCGATATTAGCAAACGGACCACCATGTACAAAAGCAGCGGTTCCTTCGGTAGTCTGCACTAAATTAGGATGGATAGCATCTTTCAACAACACAGTGATGGCTCCTGCCACTCCCAAATCTTTCACAGTAAAAGGTTGGTCGTCATACGTGAAGCCCAACAGGATATTTTCAATACGGCGACGCAGATCACTCACATCTTTGGAAAGGCAAAGAATTGCCATAATCTCCGAAGCAGGAGTAATATCGAAACCGGACTCTTGGGTAATCCCGTTCGATTTAGGTCCGAGGCCGACAACGATGCTGCGCAACGAACGGTCGTTCACGTCAAGCACTCTCCGCCAAAGAATTTCTTTCAATCCGAAACCTTTTGCCTGGTTCTGATAGAGATAATTATCGAGCAGGGCGGAAATCATGTTATGGGCAGAAGTGATGGCATGAAAATCTCCGGTAAAATGGAGGTTAATTTTGTCCATCGGAAGCACTTGTGCATATCCCCCACCGGCTGCTCCTCCCTTCATTCCGAAACATGGACCGAGAGACGGCTCGCGAAGAGCGACAATCGCATTCTTTCCAATTTTATTCAATCCCAAAGCGAGACCGATAGATACTGTAGTTTTGCCAATGCCCGCTTTGGTTGCTGTGATAGCAGTTACCAGAATGAGATTGCTTTTCTTCACTTTCTCTTCATCAATCAGTTGTTCGGGGATCTTTGCTATGTAGCGGCCATAATTCTCCACTTCCTCACGAGGGATTCCGATACCTTCGGCAACTTGCTTAATCTTCTTCAGCTCAATACTGCGAGCTATTTCTATGTCTGATTTCATACAGAATATGATTAGTTTTATTTTTGAAGGAACAAAAGTATAACAAAAAAGCGAAATAGAGAAATTTAAAGTTCGACGGATATTATATCTCTATTTTTCATAACACAACAAACTCTTTTTACGCTATAACTGTTGTAAATGACATAACCTAAAACAACAACTTAATTATGGAATGGATTATTAATCAACTAAGGGTACATCCTGAACTTGCTATTTTCCTGACGCTCTTTGCCGGGTTCTGGCTTGGCAGACTCAAAATAGGGAAATTCTCCTTGGGGACAGTCACCAGCGTTCTTCTGGTCGGAGTATTGGTCGGACAACTGAATATCACTGTAGATGGTCCGATGAAAGCTGTGTTCTTTCTGCTTTTCTTATTTGCCGTTGGCTATAAGGTAGGTCCGCAGTTTTTCCGCGGATTGAAGAAAGACGGCCTGCCACAAGTGGGATTTGCCGTACTGATGTGTATTGTCAGTCTGGTAGCCCCGTGGATACTGGCCAAAATCATGGGATATCATGTAGGAGAAGCTGCCGGACTGTTGGCAGGCTCACAAACAATATCCGCCGTTATCGGCGTGGCAAGCGATACGATCAACCAGCTGGGAATCAGCGATGCACAGAAAGCCACGTTCATCAATGCAATTCCGGTAGCGTATGCCGTAACTTATATTTTCGGAACGGCCGGTTCGGCGTGGATTCTGGCTTCTCTCGGCCCTAAAATGCTGGGTGGACTGGATAAGGTGAAGGCCGACTGCAAGGAATTGGAGGCTCAAATGGGAACATCGGAAGCTGACGAACCCGGATTTTCCCCGGCTCTTCGTCCGGTTGTGTTCCGTGCTTATAAAATCACCAATGAATGGTTTGACAAAGGAAAGAAAGTCAGTGAACTCGAAGCTTATCTATGTAAAAATGATAAACGGCTGTTTGTAGAACGGATTCGTCAAAAAAGAGTGGTGAAGGAAGTAGATCCGAACCTGATTCTTCATAAGAATGACGAAGTGGTACTTAGCGGACGCCGTGAATTTGTGATTGGAGAAGAAGACTGGATCGGTCCGGAAGTGATTGATGCACAATTACTCGACTTCCCTGCAGAAACTCTTCCTGTAATGGTGACCCACCGGACTTTTGCCGGAGAAACGGTTTCCAAAATCAGGGCGCAGAAGTTTATGCACGGGGTTAGTATCCGGAATATCAAACGTGCCGGAATCAATGTTCCGGTATTGCCTAAAACGATTGTAGATTCGGGAGATATTCTCGAACTTACCGGTCTTAAACATGAAGTGGAAAGTGCTGCCAAACAAATGGGCTATATTGACCGGCCTACCAACCAGACGGATATGATCTTCGTTGGATTGGGTATTTTGCTCGGTGGTCTTTTCGGTGCACTGGCTATTCATCTGGGAGGTGTTCCTATCAGTCTTTCTACCAGTGGCGGCGCATTGATAGCCGGACTTCTGTTCGGTTGGCTACGCAGCAAGCATCCTACTTTCGGAGGTATCCCCGAACCTTCTTTATGGGTATTGAATAATGTAGGACTGAATATGTTTATCGCAGTGGTCGGTATCGCCGCAGGTCCCAGTTTCATTGCCGGATTCAAGGAAGTAGGCGTCAGTCTGTTTATCGTCGGCGCATTGGCAACGGCCATTCCTCTCCTCGCCGGATTGCTGATGGCGAGATACTTGTTCAAATTCCACCCTGCCCTGTCATTGGGATGTACGGCAGGAGCACGTACTACAACAGCTGCATTGGGAGCTATTCAGGATGCAGTGGAAAGCGACACACCGGCATTAGGATATACGGTGACGTATGCAGTCGGCAATACGCTCCTGATTATCTGGGGAGTTGTCATCGTACTACTTATGTAAAACTATATAAATAAATATCATTATGGAAAAGAAAACAAATAACCCTGCCATTACCAAAAGTTATGCCAAGAAAATGGAAACGATCAGCCCGTTCGAGCTGAAAAACAAACTGATCAATATGGCAGATGAAAGTATCAAGAAGATAGCACATACCATGTTGAATGCCGGAAGAGGTAACCCGAACTGGATTGCTACCGAACCACGCGAAGCCTTTTTTCTGCTGGGACAATTCGGCCTTTGCGAATGTCGTCATGCGTTTTCACTGGAAGAAGGAATAGCAGGTATTCCGCAAAAGGCGGGAATTGCTGCCCGTTTCGAGGCTTTCCTGAAAGAAAACGAGAAAGCTCCCGGTGCTAACCTGTTGAAAGAGGGCTATAATTATATGCTGATGGAACATGCTGCCGATCCGGATACGCTTATTCACGAATGGGCGGAATCGGTGATTGGCGACCAGTATCCTGTGCCCGACCGTATTTTACATTTTACGGAGTTAATCGTACAGGATTACCTGGCGCAAGAGATGTGTGACCGCCGTCCGCCGAAAGGAACTTTTGACCTTTTCGCGACTGAAGGAGGTACAGCAGCCATGTGTTATCTGTTCGATTCTTTGCAAGAGAATTTCCTGTTGAACCAGGGGGATGCTATTGCTTTGATGGTTCCTGTGTTCACTCCTTATATAGAAATCCCGGAACTGCGACGCTATCAGTTCGACGTTACCGAAATTTCTGCCGACCAGATGACTCCTGACGGTTTACATACCTGGCAGTATAAGGATGAAGATATAGACAAGCTGAAAGATCCGCGGATCAAAGCGTTGTTTATCACCAATCCGAGCAACCCGCCCAGCTATGCACTTAGCAAAGAGACTACCGAACGTATCATCAACATTGTGAAGAATGATAATCCGAACCTGATGATTATCACGGATGATGTGTACGGAACGTTTATTCCTCATTTCCGTTCATTGATGGCAGAGTTGCCGCACAATACGCTTTGCGTTTATTCGTTCTCCAAATATTTCGGAGCTACAGGATGGAGAACCGCTGTGATCGCTCTACACGAAGACAACATCTACGACAAAATGATTGCC
This sequence comes from Bacteroides sp. MSK.18.37, assembly GCF_019129155.2. Lineage (NCBI taxonomy): Bacteria > Pseudomonadati > Bacteroidota > Bacteroidia > Bacteroidales > Bacteroidaceae > Bacteroides > Bacteroides sp. MSK.18.37. The sequence goes on from NZ_JAHOIB020000001.1 coordinate 6,384,149, forward strand.
CGCCTGTCGGAGGAGCAGAAATCAATATTAAACAAACGTTATTCCAGCCTTAGCCTGCAACCGGAAAAGATGAAATTTATTGACCGCATGGTGGCTGACAGCCGACAAATTGCGCTGAATCATACTGCAGGGCTTTCCCTGCCCCAACAGATACAGATGAGTTTGTTTGCCCTCTTCTCGCTTTTGGATAAAGAGGACAGTTATAAAGCCAAGATGCAGGAAATTATTCATCGCCGCCTGCATGCATTGTGGGATAATACAGGTTTCACACTGGTAGAAGATCCGCTGCGTGCCGGATATTATTCGGAGATTGATATGCTGGTATGGGCGAAGAAATTCTATGGGGATGACTTCGTTACTTATCTGCAAAAGACCTACAATCCATTGGATGTGGTTTTCCGCCTGGCAAACGAAACTTCACTCGTTCTGTTGAATGGTGGTGGCTTTGCCGGACCGAAATGGAGTGTGCGTGTGTCACTAGCCAATTTGAATGAGGCCGATTATGTGAAAATCGGACAAAGCATCAAGTGTGTGTTGGAAGAATATGCCCAAACATGGAAAGCATCAAAAGAATGAACTAAGTAGTTCATTTTATAAATGAGAATTTAATTCAGACAGAAGAACATAAGAACAAAAAATAAAATAGCAGTTAAATAAACAACAGAAATAATTTTCAAAGCGCAGCATTTATGTTCTTTTGTTCTTATGTCTGAAATTTTTCTCGCTCTTATGTCTAAAAATTAATTAGCGTTTATTTAAAACGGGAGGTATCTACTTCTTCCCTTTTCTTCTCTTTGTATCCCCCAAACTTATAGTTAAACGAAACGCCGAATGTACGGGTGGTCCGCATATAATGGTTCTTTACATTCTGCAATCCGTAGCGAACTTGTGTCGAAACGGTAGAAGTGTTGAATATATCATCACACTTCAAGGTTAGTTGTGCTTTTCCTTTTGCAAAGGTGTAACGAAGTGCCGCATCCAGGTTTCCCGAACGGGGAAGATCGAAAATACCCTGGATGGCTCTATTTTGATAGAATCCGGTCAAAGTGAATTTTAAGTCGGGTTTTGTGGAAAGGGTAAAGGTGTTGTTCATCGTCAACACAAATGTATATAGTTTACGGTCAAACGGGATATCCCAAAAATCACTGTCTTTTTGGCGATAGCGAAAGCCGATGGCTGTAATACGGGAGTCCAGCCATTTTTTTACCTTGAAGGGAACTGTCATCATTAATCCGGCCTGCGATGAAAAATCAAAGTTGAAGAGCTTGTAAATCTCCACCAAACGTTCAGGTGACTGGTAAAGGGTTTGCATTTCGTTGTTTTTTGTATAGCTATAAAAGGCAGAAAAGACGTACTTGCTTTTCAATATATAAGTGAAACTCGTTTCATAGTTCGTTGCAGGTTTAAGATAGGGATTACCTTGAATTTCAGAATAGGCTCCCATGTAAGAAATAGAGTTCTGCACGCTCCAGTATTCAGGATATTCCTTATCACTACTCAATGAGAGTTGCAGGACATGTCCGGCGGCAGGCATATAAGTCAGATTAGCTACCGGATAGAGGCTCCATCCATTCCAGATATCTGTATGATATTGCTCTGCTGCCAGGGAAACATCGGCCGAGAGTTTATCGCCAAAGCTCTTATTCAGTCCTGCATAAACATTCAGGGTTTGTTCGCGACGGCGGGAGGCCATATTATTATCCGGCAGTAAGTGGTCTGTTTCAGGATCGTAATATTTCTGGTAACTATGGTCTAAGGCGGTCGTGTAAGCCATACCATAATTCAATCCCCACCCTTTGCCTAAGGTATGTTCTTGCCCGGCATAAAAACGCCATTGATTGATTTGTTGTTTATCGCGGCTTAAGAAATTCATTGTCTCTGTTCCCATCGTGCTATATAATAATTGGCTGCCGGGAGAATGATAGGATGTAAATGCCACTCCAGCTTTCAGCCCGAAAGGGGTTTGATAATCTAACTTTGCGTTATGGAGCTGGCTGTCTCCCTGTGAATCGGTAACAGAGTTTTGCGCACCGGTAGCTATGGAATAATGTTTGGAATCGGTAAAAGCTGTTGTGTAGACCAGGCTTAACAGATGATCTTCTGCTAGAGAGTAATCCATTCCGAGACGTATCTGATGACTGTTGGTACGGGAAGTCATTATTTCATCCATATCCATCTGATGCGCTGAACCATCGGCTAATGTGTGAAGTGCTTCTTTCTCCGTAATCCTTCGGTCACGATCATAAGAGTAAGAGTAAAGAAGATCTGCAGAGAATTTACGTCCGGAGTACAGAAGACTTCCACGTTCTGCCAAAGATTCGTAGTGATGTTGGTTAAAAGCTGTATAGAGTTCTCCTTGAAGGGAAGATGCTTGTCCTGTGCCGGGTGCTAATATCAGGTTAATCATCGGTCCGCGTACCTGATAGCGTGCCGGAGCGGAATACATCACTTCCGCCTTTTCAATCCGGCTGACAGGAATCGATTTTAATAAAGCATCCAATTGTTCGGCAGACAGAGTGGTCACTTTTCCGTTGATGACAACAGTTACCTCCTGTCCTCCCAACATCAGACTATTATTCATATTTACTATACCCGGAAGATTTTTCACAACATCATAGGCATTATCCACAGGCAGGTTGCCCACCAGTCTCGGCACGTCATACACGAGTTTGCCTTGTTCGGCTTTCACGATAGGGCGTTCACCTATAATCATCACTTCGGGCAGTTCCTGAAACAAACTATCCATATAACCTATATTCTTGATACTGTCGACAGGTTCCTGTGACTGTTGTCCGACTTGTGCTGTAGCGGATATCCACACACATAGAAGAGACATAAATAGTAAATTAATCCGTTTCATTTCGTCTTTATTTTTGGAATACGACAAAATACGGTAGAAAAAATGGAAATTTGCGTTATCACTGGCTTATCTAGTGTTATTTAGTCTTATCAAAGAGAAGAATAAGAATAGTTTCCTATTATCTTTGTCAGTATGAAATTACCACTAAAACATATTGTCATACTGGTTATCTGCTCATTAATCGGAATCTTTGTTTATCAAGCTTATTGGTTGACAGGGCTTTACCGGTCTATGAAAATGGAAATGGAGAGCAATATCAGAGATGCGATGCGGACGAGTGACTTTAACGAGGTCGTGCTCCGGGTAAATGATTTGCAAAAAGATAATGTGGAACACGGTTCGCTGACGGTATCAGCCGGATATGATGCGGACGGCAATTCATTAGTGACTAAACAAACGATTTCTTATACGGATAGTAGCCGTCAGGATACGATACACTCCCGGACAGAAACTACTACGGATACGGTAAAGGCCGTTGGTAACGCTCCGGAAGATTCTACACCTGTTGCAAGTAGCGAGAACGGGCTGGATGTGTTATTGAAAAAGCAAGATTCGCTAAAGGAGCTGTTAATGAGTATTCAGCAGGGTATTCATTCGGGTGTGGACACTTATATAGATGTCAACCTGCAGCGATATGACAGTTTGCTCACCCATGTGATGAAAGAGCATAATCTCTCTATTCCTCATCACACTCTTTTGATTTATACCGGAATCAGTGCCGATTCTTCCATTGTATATACCGATACATTAGGTATTGCGGGAGATAGCAGTTATATTCCCAGTCCCAAGGCAATCCGCTATGACTATGAATTTAATATGCATCACAGCCAACGCTACCAACTGGTGTTCGAGCCGATCAATTCATTGGTGTTAAAGCAGATGACAGGTATTCTGGTCACTTCATTTGTAATTCTTCTGATTCTCGGATTCTCTTTCTGGTTCCTTATCCGGACGCTTCTGAAACAGAAAACGCTGGATGAAATGAAAAGTGATTTTACCAATAATATCACGCACGAATTAAAGACTCCCATTGCCGTAGCCTATGCGGCTAATGACGCATTACTGAACTTTAACCAGGCGGAAGAGAAAAGCAAGCGCGACCAGTATCTACGCATCAGTCAGGAGCAGTTGCAAAGGCTTAGCGGGCTGGTGGAACAGATTTTATCCATGGGAATGGAGCGTCGCAAAACGTTTCGTTTGCATCCGGAGGAAATCAACCTGAAAGAGCTGATTACTCCGCTCATGGAGCAGCACCAGCTAAAAGCGGACAAGCCTGTACATATCGAATTGGATATTAAACCGGAAACGCTTGTCATTGTAGCCGACCGCACGCATTTCAGCAACATCATCAGTAACCTGATAGATAATGCAGTGAAATACTCGAAGGAGGAAGCCGAATTGTCTATTTCCTGCCGACAGACTGGGGGGACAGTAACCGTCAGCGTTACCGACCGGGGAATCGGGATTCCACTTGATAAACAAAAGCACATATTTGATAAATTCTACCGGGTCCCGACGGGTAATCTTCATAATATAAAAGGTTACGGACTAGGACTGTTCTATGTCAAGAGTATGGTCGAAAAACATGGAGGAACTATCACCGTAAAAAGTGAACCGGACAAAGGAAGCACTTTTACCATTACTTTATAAACCCATAAAATCATGAGTAAAAACAAAATTACCGTATTACTGGTAGAAGACGAACAGACGCTCGCCATGATTATCAAGGATACACTTGAAGAAAATGATTTTATCATTCATACGGCGAATGACGGTGAGGAAGGACTAAGCCTTTTCTTCGAACTTCATCCGGATGTACTTGTAGCCGATGTGATGATGCCGAAAATGGATGGCTTTGAAATGGTACGTCGCATCCGCCAGACGGATAAACAGACTCCTGTCTTATTCCTGACTGCCCGTTCGGCCATCAATGATGTGGTGGAGGGGTTTGAACTCGGAGCGAATGATTACCTGAAAAAACCTTTCGGTATACAAGAGCTGATTATCCGAATCAAAGCACTGATGGGAAAGGCTTTTCTCTTCACAGAGAATAAGGTTGCCAATCATTTTGAGATAGGAAGTTATCTGTTTGATCCTGTTGCACAAACTTTATTACACGCAGGAACGAGACAGGAACTCTCTCATCGTGAATCGGAAATCTTGAAACGGCTTTGCGAAAACCGGAATCAGGTGGTCAACACGCAGGATGTCTTGCTCGAACTTTGGGGAGACGACAGTTTTTTCAATTCCCGAAGCTTGCATGTGTTCATTACCAAATTGCGGCATAAACTCTCGCAAGATGAACAGATACGTATTGTCAATGTACGGGGAATCGGTTATAAACTGATTGTCAACTAAACTCTTTAACACCGCAAAGTGCCATGAATAAAAGACAGTTCACAGGATTTATGTTTTTACTTTGTACCTGTACCGCATTTGCGCAACAGGTGGAAGTAAAAAAGGATAGCATCGGCCGTGCGGTTCTTCTGCCACCGGAGCAAAAGCAGCCATTAAATATGGATAAGGAGGGCTTCATCTTACCCGATATGAATATAACGCCGAACGACAGGAAGCCAACCATTCAAACGGATAGCATGACGCTTCATATATCTCCTCCCGAATTTATGGATACTCCCTGGCCTACTCCCAGACTGGGTACTTCTTTCGATCCCTTCAGCCGTGACTATAATCGGTCGGATATTTTCGGGATCAATGCTAACAGCTATTTAAGTACGTATAGTTTGCATAATACGTATCCTACCATGGGGACGCATATTCAGGTAGGTGCCATTTATACGTATGCCCCTAATGAACGATGGGAGCTTTCAGGTGGGCTGTTCAGTGCCAAGTACACAATGCCTTCTTTCCAACATGGTGCCAGAAATGATTTTGGTTTTAGCGGTTCGGCCGCTTACCGGATTAATAAATTTCTGCGTATACGGGCTTTCGGCGAATATTCTGTGAATGGCGAACGAAATGCTTCGCAGGGATATCTCACTCCTATCTATCCGCAAAGCGGTTATGGCATGATGCTTGAAATCAAGTTCAACGATTATATCGAACTCCATGGAGGTATGGAACGCTCATACAACCCGATGAAAAGGAAATGGGAGACGGCTCCTGTCGTTTATCCGGTGATTAAATTGAAAAGATAAGTTTTTTTCTAAGAAAACATAACGGAAGCGGATAGTCAGGTGGAAATTATCTATCTTTGTGGTAAATCAACCTTTACGAAGATGAAAAAACTGATTCTATTTCTTTCGCTGATATTATCGGTCGGTTTTGCATCCGCACAGTCGGAAATTCCTTCCGATAGTATTCGTCGTGCTCCATCTACCAATATCAAAGAGTTTGGTGGTTTTCTGCTGGATATGGGGTTAATGAACGTAGCAACTCCCGAACTTCCCAAGTTTAATTTAGATATGCCTAATATGACGAAAGATTATAATCAGCTCTTTCGTTTAAACACGGATATTACCTATTCTCAAGGATTCACCGACTCTTTTTCTTCGTCTTCTTACTCCGGGTTTGCCGGTTTTGGATACGGATATGGTTGGGGATTGTCTTCTTCTCCACAGTTTATGCAGATGGGATCTTTCAAACTGAAAAACGGAATGAGAATCAATACTTACGGAGATTACAACAAGGATGGCTGGCGGGTGCCTAACCGTAGCGCTATGCCTTGGGAAAGGAATAATTTCCGGGGAGCGTTCGAACTGAAATCTGCCAATGGTAATTTCGGAATACGAATTGAGGTGCAGCAAGGAAGAAATGTTCCTTATTAAATAATAATTAGGCACGGATTACACGTATGTCACGGTCTTTAGGGTTATCATTGCTGAAAAATAACCGCGTTAATCCGTGTAATCCGTGCCTAAAAAATAGCAATTAATTAGTGGCAGGTACTTATTAAAATCAGGAAAATCAGAAGGCTTTGTCTGCCGCACTGATTGCATTGGCTATACGGTCACACCACGAATCAAATTCCGGATCGGGTGTTTGAGTTTCCGGATGAGAAAGCATATAATGTACAGCTTGCCGCAATCCGTCCGCCATAGAGATATGGCATATAAAATCTGGGACGAGCCGCTTTATCTTCGAATTATCGAAAACAACCGTAGCCGCTTTATCTCCTAAGAGTTCCCCCCTGAAATCATAATGATCGCTATGTTTGGCAAGGAAATCGGATGCTACGTGCAATGCGTTCAGAGGTTTGCCTAACGCATCGGCGATTGTCTGGTAAATCTGATTCCAAGTCATACTTTCATCGGTAGTGATATGAAAAGCGTTCCCAATGGCATGTGGATTCGCCATCAGTCCGACATAGCCTTTGGCAAAATCTTTGGAGTGAGTCAGTGTCCACAAAGAGGAGCCATCACCGGGAATAATGACAGGTTTTCCGTCAAGAATCCGTTTGAGAATCTGCCAGTTTCCCTTATCTCCATGTACGGCTACGGGAGGTTTGGTTCCGTTATAGGTATGGCTGGGACGAACGATGGTCACCGGAAAGCCACTTGTCCGGTAGGCTGACATCAATACTTCTTCCGCTTCTATCTTGTTTCTGGAATACTGCCAGTAGGGATTGACCAGAGGGGTGCTTTCGGTAATGCGATAATCGGTTAATGGCTTTTGATAGGCAGAGGCACTGCTGATAAAGATGTATTGCCGCGTTTTATTCTGAAACAGGCGGATATCACGCTTTACGTCTTCTGCCGTATAACCGATGAATTGCGCAACCACATCGTAATGTTCAAGTGCGATGGCTTTTGCCACAGCTTCTTCATCATTAATATCCGCAATGATACTGTGAATTCCTTCCGGCATTTTTTTTGAGCCGCGGTTAAGGAGAGTAATCTCCCACCCTCTCTGTTGCGCCAATGCAACTACATCTGTACTGATAGTACCCGTTCCTCCAATGAATAATGCTTTCATAAAACCTGTTTTTTTATATTCTCCGGAGCAAATATATCAATTCCATGACTTACTTCCAGCAATCATTGCCATTTATTTTTCCGCCCGCAAGTTTATGTAGTATACAGATTACTGATTCTTGTACCCTTATTACTGATTTGAGGTATGAAATAAAAAAGATACCTCCAAATGTTTTATCTTTGTATCAGATTAATAACAAAGCATATGGATGAAATAACAAAAATTGAAACCGTCGATCAGTATGACCAGTTGTTTGGACTGGAGACATTGCACCCTTTAGTTAATGTAATCGACTTCTCAAAAGCTACCAAGTCGGTTGAGTATATCCGTATGAACATCGGATTCTATTGTCTGTTCCTGAAAGATGCCAAATGCGGGGATCTCACATACGGACGTAAGAATTACGATTATCAGGAAGGAACGGTTGTCTGTATGGCACCGGGACAAGTGAGCGGAATAGACAACCGTAACCGAACGGCTCCCCGTACCAAGTCGATTGGGGTTTTATTCCACCCCGATTTAATCCGTGGAACTTCATTAGGACAGAATATCAAAAACTATACTTTTTTCTCTTACGAGGTAAATGAGGCATTGCATCTTTCAGATCAGGAAAGAGAAATCGTAACCGATTGCATACATAAAATCCGGCTCGAACTGGAGCATACTATCGACAAGCATAGCAAGCAACTTATCGTACGGAATATCGAACTGCTATTGGATTACTGTATGCGTTTCTACGAACGGCAGTTCATTACACGCAATCAGGCGAATAAAGATATAGTCGTTAAATTCGAGCAATTACTGGACGAATATTTCCAAAATCAGGTGGCAATGACCGAAGGACTGCCATCCGTGAAATACTTTGCAGACAAGGCATGCCTCTCTCCTAATTATTTCGGGGACCTGATAAAGAAGGAAACCGGAAAAACTGCACAGGAATATATCCAGTGCCGGATTATCGAACTGGCCAAAGAAAGAATACTGGAAGGTGTTCAAACTGTCAGCCAGGTAGCTTATGAACTGGGATTTCAATATCCACAGCACTTCAGTCGGTTATTTAAAAAGCATGTCGGCTGCACCCCGAACGAATATAAACAAAAAAACTAGACGTATTTTAGATACAGGAGTCTCAACATCATGGGAGATAAAGTACTCAAAATAGGAACCGTGCATCAATGCAATTGTTGCCTGGGGAGTAAGACACTACACCCGCTGGTAAGTGTCATCGATCTCTCAAAGGCTGACTTGTCAGCTCATACGGGCATCAAGTTCGACTTTTATACGATTCTATTGAGTGAGTGTAAATGTGAAGCGTATATGTATGGTCACCAGTATTATGATTTTTCGGATGGTACTTTGCTCTTCCTTAGTCCCGGAGAGTCTATCAATATGAAGGAAAACAGTAAGAATTTTCCTTCCAAAGGATGGATATTGGCTTTTCATCCCGATCTGATTTGTGGCACTCCGCTCGGACTTAATATACATAACTATACTTTCTTCTCTTATCTGCCTGAAGAAGCATTACATATATCTTTGCGCGAGAAGCAAATCATTCTGGAGTTTATGGATAAAATAAACCAGGAACTCGAACGTTGCATTGACCGACATAGCAAGAAGATAGTTTCCAAGTATATAGAACTATTGCTGGATTACTGTATCCGTTTCTACGAACGCCAATTCATTACACGTAATGAAGCGAATAAAACGATTATCAAACAATTCGATAAAATCATAAATAACCATTTTGAAACGAAACAGGTACCGACTGTCGATATACTTTCACATAAGTATTGTGCGAACCTGCTTCATTTGTCTCCTGAATATTTCAACGACTTACTGAAGTATGAAACGGGGAAATCATTTAAAGAGTATATCGAGTTCAAACGCTTCGAGATTGCCAAAGATTGGTTGGTGAATACTGATAAAACAATCAATCAGATAACGCAAGAGCTGGGTTTTCAGAATCCACAGTATTTCAGCCGGTTATTTAAGAAAATCACAGGTTGTTCTCCGAATGATTTCAGGATACCTAATTGAAAGTATATGTCAAAGGGATTAGAGGAAGATAAAGCAATCAAAAAGTCTTAATAAAATTTGAATTGGAATATCAAATTCTTAATCTATGTTATGAAACATACTTTTTTTCTTGGAATATTTGCTAATTTCGCAATAGTCCGTATCTTTGCAATGTGTTTTTCATAGTATTAGATTTAAGGTTAACAAAGGTTGGAGCAAGGCGTTGCTCCTTTTTTTATGTCTATACGTAAGCTCTCTCCTTTTTCTTATTCATGATAATATAGGAATTACGCTATTTTTCAATAACTTTGCAAAAAGAGAGATGTCAATTATGTCTCGATAAGACAGATCAAAAGGTTCTCTTTTTACGTTACATATAAAAAGATTATTTAATCCTTGTAGAATAATGGAAACAATGCAACCATATTATCGTCTGATGAAATCAATCCTCTTTGTATTATTTCTTTCTTTTGGCATGATTTCATGTGAGAAAGAGGATCCTGTTTCTACCTCTCCAACTACAAGGCAAACGGATGACTCAACTACTGATCCGACAGATCCCGATCCGACTGATCCTGTTGTTCGTTCGAATAATGAACAGACGGTGTTCATGTATCTACCCTGGTCGAACAATCTCACTTCTTTTTTCTATCAGAACATTGCCGATTTGAAAAGTATCATCGGAAACAATATATTGAAGAATGAACGGGTGATCGTATTTATATGTACATCGGCCACCAAAGCCACTCTCTCCGAACTTGTCTATGAGAATGGCAAAGGTGTACAGAAGACTTTAAAAAACTACGATTATCCGGATCCTACCTATACAACTGCAGAGGGCATCACTTCTATTTTGAACGATGTACAAACCTATGCTCCCGCCAAACGATATGCAATGATTATCGGATGCCACGGAATGGGATGGATACCTGTATCGAGAGCAGTTTCACGCAGCAGCTTGCAGATTAGTAAAAAGCACTGGGAGTATGAACATGCACCGATGACACGTTTTTTTGGAGGAACACAAACGAAATATCAAACTGATATTACTACGCTTGCCGGAGGTATTTCGAACGCGGGCCTAAAGATGGAATATATACTTTTCGATGACTGCTATATGTCTACGGTAGAGGTTGCCTATGACCTTAAAAACGTAACAAGCCACTTGATAGCTTCTACAAGTGAAATAATGGCCTATGGGATGCCATACGACAAGATAGGCCAGTACTTAATCGGAAATATAGATTACGAAAAGGTCTGTGACGGTTTCTATTCTTTTTATTCAAATTATGTGACTCCCTGCGGAACAATCGGTGTTACTGATTGCTCGGAATTGGACAACCTGGCGGCTATTATGAAAGAAATAAATCAGCGTTATACGTTTAACGAAGAATTAACGGGCGAATTACAAAGATTAGACGGATATACGCCTACCATATTCTTTGATTACGGTGATTACGTTTCCAAACTATGTTCCGATCCGGATCTATTAGAACAATTCAACGAGCAGCTGAAACGCACTGTACCCTTTAAAAGGAATACCAAACAGTATTTTACAGCAATCTCTTCCTCCTACTATGGAGAAAGAATTGATATCAATACTTTCTCCGGAATCACGATTTCCGACCCAAGCACTAATCCGGGTGCTTCAAAAAAGAACGAAACAGCGTGGTATATTGCCACTCATTAAATCTACTCTAAGAAGCATACGGTGGTAGAGAGTTGATTCTTCACATGTGGTCTGTCAAATCTCTTAATAAAAATTGAATTGAGAAAACCAATTCTTAATCAATGTTATAAAACATACTTTTTTTCTTGGATTATTTGCTAATTTCGCAATAGTCTGTATCTTTGCATTGTGTTTTTCATAGTATTAGATTTAAGGTTAACAAAGGTTGGAGCAAGGCGTTGCTCCTTTTTTTATGTCCATACGCTAGATACTCCTTTAAACATGGCATGACATTATCCCTTAATCACCGCCATTGGAGCCAGCTCCACCAACGGCTTCACCAAGTCCCGCTCATTCGCTATCACTTGCGCAATATCTTTATAAGCTCCCGGTGCTTCATCCAGTTCGTTCTGCGAACGAAGTCCGTGAATGATACCTTGCTGATCCATTCTCTCCTTCTCTTCATCCAGTGACAAACGGCGACAGGCATCCTTTCTTCCCATTAATCGACCTGCACCATGCGAACAGCTTTTGAAACTCTCCGGATTACCCAGTCCCTCAACAATATAAGACTTGGTACCCATAGATCCGGGGATAATACCGATCTCGCCCTCATAGGCACGCGTAGCACCTTTTCGGTGTACAATCACATCCTGATCGAAGTGATTCTCCCAAGCTGCATAGTTGTGGGCAATATTAATCATAGGATCAAAGTCCGTTTCAGGTTTCACTGCCTGGATGGCTTCACAAATACGAGTCATCATCAACTGACGGTTGGCAAAGGCAAAGGCCACACAGTAATTCATTTCACGGAAATAATCCTTTGCCATCTGTGTCTCCATTGGCAGGTAAGCTAGTCCCGATACCATTTTAGAATACCATTTCTCATTCCAATATTGCGCAATCTTATTATAGTGATTGGCAACCTTCAAACCAATGTTACGGCTTCCGGAGTGAATCATCACCCAAACATCAGACGTTGCGGTATCTTTTTGAATCTCAATAAAGTGATTTCCACCTCCCAGAGTTCCTATCTGCTTCAAACAAGCCTCGTACTGATTCTTCAAAACAGGCATCTCTTCAAAGTCGAATCCTTGCGGAAGCAATTCCTGATCCTGCTTTTTATTCTGATGATCGAATCCCAAAGGAACAACTGCACGAATCTTCGACATAATGGAAGTCAAATCCGTATAACTAAAATCTTCCGCTTTTAGATTCGTCTTAATCGCACACATACCACAACCGATATCCACTCCCACAGCATTGGGAACAATCACGCCATTGGTAGCCAACACACCGCCAATAGGCATTCCTTTTCCCGCATGCGCATCAGGCATGATGGCAATATGTTTAAATGCAAAAGGCAGTGAAGTCAAATCCATAATCTGCGACATACAAGAGTCCTCTACTTCATCCAACCAAAGTTTAGCGGGTAAACGTGTTCCCATAATTACTTTTTCCATACATCTTTTCTTTTATCAATTCATATAAATCTCGTTATCGGGAGCAAAGTAAGAAGGGAAGTACGAAATCTATTTGCGTAGTTGATATTATTTTTTATTTTTGTAGAAATAATCTATAACATCTATATATAGAACCTTATGAAGAAGATATTAATTATCGGCGCCAACGGATTCACCGGACGCCAGATTGTAAATGATTTATCTGCTTGTAAACAATACAAGCTGACGGGCTGCTCCCTGCATCCGGATATTCTTCCCAATAACGCGGAGGATTATCGTTTCATCGAAACAGATATACGGAATGAAGCGGACGTTAGGCATCTCTTCAAAGAGGTTCAACCCGATGTAGTCATTAATTGCTCCGCTCTGTCCGTGCCGGACTATTGCGAAACGCATCATGAAGAAGCCTATCTTACCAATGTTACCGCAGTAGGCCAACTGGCCGATTTATGCGAAGAATACAAAAGCCGGTTCATTCATTTATCTACGGACTTTGTTTTTGATGGAAAGATAAACGAAGCTGCCGGGCTGTTATATACAGAAAAAGACCTCCCTGCCCCGATCAACTACTACGGATATACCAAATGGAAAGGAGAAGAGAGAGTGACAGAAACTTGCAGCAGTTATGCCATTGTCCGTGTAGAAATCGTTTATGGCAAGGCACTACCGGGACAACATGGTAATATTGTACAGCTAGTAATGAACCGTCTGAAAGCCGGACAAGAAATACGTGTCGTATCCGATCAATGGCGGACACCAACCTATGTTGGAGACGTTTCGGATGGAGTGCTACGTTTAATAGAACATACGGCGAATGGCATCTTCCACATCTGTGGCGATGAATGCATGACCATTGCAGAGATTGCCTACCAGGTAGCAGATTATATGAAACTCGACCGTTCTCTTATCCATCCTGCCACCACAGAAAAAATGAATGAAAGCACTCCCCGTCCCCGCTTCAGTGGGATGAGTATTGATAAAGCCCGGACAATGCTCGGATACAGGCCCCAAAAGTTAAAAGAGATTCTTGTGAACTGGGATAAATTATAAGGGAAAGAGCACATAACCAACTTTTTACAACCATCTATCTCGTTCCGGATATTCCTTTCTCTTTATTTATTGCATATTTATTTTGAAAATATGCAATAAATAACTATCTTTGCACCAAATTCAAAAAAGACCAATGATGAATCAAACATTACAATTACATAACGCTACTCTTTTTCTTGCAGGAATACCTATTTTCTGTAAGTCTTGTTGCGTGCATGTGCATTGGTTCAGTGGATTCATCTAAATTTCCCAACTATTTCTTTACAGGAACTACCTGCTGACTTGTTTTGTTAGCCATAGCAGTATTCCTTTCTGATTTTCAAGTAGATGTAATATCTTCTTTGAAAATTCTTTTGTGTGTTGTCAATCATCAGTTTAACCTAACCCAAAATATATACAATTATGTTCTCTATTATATCTACCATGTTTTTAGGAATCGGCATCGGCTATGTATTGCGTAACTGGAGTATTCTACAGAAGACAGAAAAGACAATTTCTCTTACAATATTCCTGTTGCTCTTTATTCTCGGTGTATCTATCGGTTCTAATAGCCTGATTGTGAACAATCTTGGTAAGTTCGGATGGCAAGCCATTGTTCTTGCTGTGTCCGGTGTATTGGGAAGCCTGATTGCTGCCCGTTTGGTACTACAATTATTTTTCAGGAAAGGAGGCGAACAATGAAAGGAAGTCTGATCGTTATAGTATTCTTTTGTGTAGGCTGTATCATGGGAGCTTTCAATAAGTTCGAGTTCGATACGCACACAGTTTCCATGTACATACTTTATGCATTAATGTTACAAGTAGGAATCAGCATCGGTTCCAATAAGAACCTGAAAGCCATTGTTTCACATTTGCACCCTAAAATGTTGCTGATTCCATTGGGAACAATTATCGGTACGCTGTTATTCTCCGCCCTGGCAAGTTTGCTATTGCGTCAATGGAGCGTGTTCGACTGTATGGCAGTGGGAAGTGGATTTGCCTACTATTCACTCTCTTCCATCCTTATCACCCAGTTCAAAGAACCCTCCATCGGACTGCAACTGGCTACGGAACTGGGAACCATTGCCCTACTGACTAATATTTTCCGTGAGATGATGGCACTTCTTGGTACTCCAATCATCAAGAAGTACTTCGGGAAACTCGCTCCTATTTCAGCAGCAGGAGTCAACTCGATGGATGTACTGCTGCCTTCCATCACCAGATATTCAGGAAAAGAAATGATTCCCATCGCCATCCTGCACGGCATTCTGATTGACATCAGCGTTCCCGTTTTCGTTTCTTTCTTCTGTAATCTTTAACCCTGTCCGGGAATAATAACCTTATTTATTAATGCCCGGAAACAGCCAATACAAACTTGATATCAGCATAGGAGACAGCGTCTCCTAATGCTACCTTTATAGCGAATATTCCCATGTATTCATGTTCATCCAAATACTTGCGAATCTTCGCTATATTTTCAGCTTTCACCACCTGCTCCACTTTGATCTTTCCCGAACGGACATAATGCTCCAGATGTCCGGCAATGGTTCCGGATACCAAATCACGAGCCTTGGCTATTTCATCTATATTCATTCCCTGACGGAACATTTCATAGCTAACCAACTTCGTATCTTTCTTCGCCTCCTTCTTTTTCTCCTTCTCCGCCTCTTTCTCCTGTTTCTCTGCCTCTTTCTGCAGCTTCGTCTTTCGTTGCCTTACTGTATCATCGCTATTACCGGAGGAGATTAACATATCCGTTATCTCCGGCCTCTCCAATTGATTCTCCGCCATATACTTGCGGATAATACCCAGAATCTCAAGCCCGTATCTCTCTACTCCTTTCGCTCCAAAATAAGGTATCGCCTCCAAAGCTCTTGGACTATCCGGTAGCAGATTCACAATTCCCATCAATGCTTTCTGTTGCATAATCACATAAGCAGGAACATTCATCTCCCTTGTTTTGGCTGTTCTCCATTCAGACAGGGCACGATAAAGCTCCGGATGCAGAATATCCGTAGGAACTTCCACCTTTACCTTTTCAGCACTGCGTGTACGATCTTTCCGTTCCTTACGTTCTTTCTTCTCCTTCAAAGCCTTCGAAGAACCGGAGGACGTAGAATCATCTTCAAGGCTCAACATTACTTTAGCCTTCAACTTCAAATAATCCGTGATAGCAAACTTCCCTCTTGTAGACACAGCTTCCAACAAAGACTCTTTAATCCACAACGCATCATCCAGCGCCTGCATACGCTCTGCCAACAGCTTTCTCAACTCTTTATTATCAAGAGGCATATTAGTCTTATCATACAAAGCCCGAACCGGTTCCAACTCCTTATGAAAATATCCGGCACCGGAACGAATCCGTTCCTGCAACTCCTCATTCGCCGCATAATCCTCACTCTCATGTATCAACCGGGTATACTGATTGCGGAAACGTTGAGACACCTCCACAATCTTCTCTTTAACATGGGGAGCCAACGCCTTATATTCAGCCAACTGCTTCGGAAAGAGCTTATACAAATCCTCATCCATAAGACGAAGCAACCGTTTATAAGCCTGATCGATCGAATAGAAATTAAACAAATCACTCAACAAATCAAAGAAATACGCCTTTTGCATATCATTCAACTGCTGGCTGCCCGGCTTATTCTGCTCCACCGCTTTGGTGAAATTATCCACCGTAGCATCACTTATTATGGCTTCCCTGCGCAAAGGAGACTCCAACACCATACCCTCCAGCGTCTTGCAACGACTCAAAGCCACGTAAGTTTGTCCATGTGCAAAGGAATTCCGTGCATCAATAATAGCACGTTCAAACGTCAAACCCTGACTCTTATGTATCGTAATAGCCCACGCCAAACGAATAGGATACTGGCGGAACGTCCCCTCTATCACTTCAGTGATCTCCTTCGTCTCCTCATTCAACACATACTTATAATTCCCCCACTCTTCCGGCAACAACTGAAATTCGGATCTATCCCCTTTACCACGCACCACAATACCCGTTTCATTAACCGCTACCACCTCACCAATCATACCGTTATAATACCGTTTCTCGGACGATGGATCATTCTTCAGGAACATTATCTGTGCTCCCTCCTTAATTGTCAGAAGTTTATCCGCAGGATACGAATATTCAGGAAAATCCCCCTCTATCTCGGCACTAAAATGATACGCCTTGCCGGGCAACGATGCCAGTTCGCAATCATTAACCCTCTGTGCCTGATTATTATGTGTCGTCAGACGAATATATCCCTCTTCTTTCTGCGGCTGAAAGCCGGGCTGATAACGACGGTTCAGTTCATTCAACACTTCATCATCCGCCTTATTCTCCCGAATTTTATTTAATAAAGAAAGGAAGAACGTATCACTCTGACGATATACTTTCTTGAGTTCAATCGTCATATATGCCGTTTCTTTCAATGCATGACTTGCAAAGAAATAAGGAGTCTCATAATGCTTTCTCAACAACTCCCACTCATTGTCTTTCACGACAGGCGCCAGCTGTTGCAAATCTCCAATCATCAACAGTTGCACCCCACCAAAAGGTTTCTCCCTATCGCGATACCTCCGCAGAGTTGCATCCACCGCATCCAACAAATCAGCACGCACCATACTGATCTCATCAATAACCAGCAAATCCATACTACGGATGATATTCCGCTTTTCTTTACTATAACGATAATGTGTCTGGGAAGAATTAAAGGTTGTTTCGGGCACAAAAGGAGCAAAAGACAACTGAAAGAAAGAATGAATCGTTACGCCTCCCGCATTGATAGCTGCAATCCCTGTCGGAGCCAATATGACCATGCGTTTGGGCGTATGTTCTTTCAATCGTCTAAGAAATGTCGTTTTCCCGGTTCCAGCTTTTCCGGTAAGAAATAAATGGGTGCCTGTATTTTCAATGAACTGCCAAGCAAGCTGCAGTTCCGGATTATTTTCCATGCTTTTCCAATTTTCGGTAAAGTTACTGAATATTCTTTTTCTTTCGTCTTGATACGAAAGAAAAAGAACCAAAAAGAAAGAATCAAGGCTGCGTTTTTCCGGCTACTCCGGTGCTTCCTCCGGCTAAAGGGCAGAAACTCGCTACGCTCAAACAGTCTGCCCTTTTTAACGCCGGAGAAACCACCTGCGCTTGACGCCGGAAAAACGAGGCCGGAAGACCTGCGGGTGGAAGCCTTACAATGTGGGAAGCTTTATTATTAAAAAACTCACCATATAAAAAGAGGACATAGAATAAAAGGCTAATAGAATGATAACCGATGTAGCCTATGTAGTATAAAGAGACTTATGAAAGGTTTATACCCCTTATAAAAAAGCTTTGCTATATAAAAGTCGCAGACGTTATACGACTCAATATAGCAAAGCAGAACAATATATAATAAAACTATTAACGATATAACAGCAACTCACCAAAGCAATATCAGACATATCGCACGGCTCCCCCCACAACCCTATCCAGAACAGCTTCCCCACAAACCTACTCTACAACATTCAAGCAGCAACACCCACCCCGCCAGGTTCCCCGGCCTACTTTTTTCTCCGTCAGGCGAGCGCCCATAACGGAGCGTTAAGAAGGGCAGACTGTTTGAGCGTAGCGAGTTTCTGCCCTTTAGCGAAGTGAAGGAAGCGAGTAGGAGAAAAAAGTCAGCCTTGAATTTTTCTTTGCTTCTTTCTTTTGTTTCAAGACAAAAGAAAGATGATTAATTACTTCATGGATCCCCCTACAATATCCAGCAATTCGTTTGTAATCGCCTGCTGACGACTCTTATTGTACTGCTTCGTCAAATCCTGGATCAGCTCGTTTGCGTTGTCCGTAGCCACTTGCATAGCCAACGTACGTGCAGCATGTTCCGAAGCATTGGAGTCAACAGCGGCAGTAAAAATCTTCTGGCTCAATACAGTGGGGATTAAGCTCGCGATTAATTCCTCTGCGTTCGGTTCGATGATATAATCATTGGCAATCTCGTTCTCCTGTACCTCCTCTTCATTCTCTCTGTCCTCTTCACTTACGACGTTCGTCAGATTAATGGGGAGATACGTCTCACGAAGAAGAATCTGTACCCCCATTGATTTGAAGTGATGATAGATTATTTCCACCCGGTCCACTTCGCCTGCTACATACAGATCCATCAGTCGGTGAGCCAGTTCGGCAGCCTCCTGATACGTTGGTTTGTCGGAGAGCGTTGAAGAAACCTCCTGCGGTTTGAAACCCATCCGTTTGGCCGCTTCATCCACCTTCTTGCCTACCGGGAATATCAAGATATTATCCTGTCCTAAAGTACGGAATTCCCCGATAGTCTGCATCATCATTTTGATGACATTGGCGTTGAAAGCACCACAAAGAGAAGTGTTCGAAGAAAAAACAACGATTGCTACACGCTTCACTTCACGCTCCTGCACATAAGGAGATTCGATAGGCAGGTCCGCACTTAGGAAGTTAGTCAGAATCTTGTTCAACTTCTTCTGATAAGGCAGCATATTCTCAATGGCTCCTTGTGCCTTGTGTAATTTGGCAGAAGCCACCATTTTCATTGCTGAAGTGATTTTTCGGGTACTCTTGACCGAATTTATTCTGGTTTTTACTTCTTTCAGTGAAGCCATAGTGATAATTAAAAATTAATAATTAAAAATTAAAGGGCGATCTGATTTATAAAAAAGCCAATCAGATAAATCAATGACCGATTAGATAAATTGTTTAGTGACCATGGCGGCAGTCTCTTCGATAGCCTTAATCACATTATCATCAATCACACCCGTTTTCAATACATCCAATACATCCTCCTGATGATTCAGTTGCAGCGATTCGATGAAGCTACGTTCAAAGTCCTGCACCTTATCCAGAGGAACATCGTGGAGCAGTCCGTGTGTACCACAGTAGAGAATAGCAATCTGCTGTTCTACGGGCATCGGGCTGTATTGAGGCTGAATCAACAGCTGGCCGTTCTTACGTCCCTTGTCAATCGTCAATGCGGTAATCGGGTCCATGTCGCTACTGAACTTGGAGAACGCTTCCAGTTCACGATACTGTGCCTGGTCGATCTTCAATGTTCCCGCCACTTTCTTCATAGCCTTAATCTGCGCGTTACCACCTACACGGGATACAGAGATACCGACGTTGATAGCCGGACGCGTACCCTGGTTGAACAAGTCAGTTTCAAGGAATATCTGTCCGTCGGTGATAGAAATCACGTTCGTCGGGATATAAGCCGATACGTCACCAGCCTGCGTTTCGATGATAGGCAATGCCGTGAGCGAACCACCGCCTTTGACAATTCCCTTCAGACTTTCCGGAAGATCGTTCATTTCGCGAGCCACTTCTTCCTGACTGATAATCTTGGCAGCACGTTCCAACAGACGGGAGTGCAGATAGAAGATATCACCCGGATAAGCCTCACGACCTGATGGACGGCGAAGAATCAGAGAAACCTCACGATAAGCTACCGCCTGCTTGGAAAGGTCATCATAAACCACCAACGCATGACGACCGGTATCACGGAAATACTCGCCAATGGCAGCACCCGCAAAAGGAGCGTAATACTGCAATGCAGCCGGATCACCAGCCGTAGCAGCCACCACAATCGTGTAGTCCAGTGCTCCGTACTCACGAAGCGTATTAACGATAGAAGCAACGGTAGAACCCTTCTGACCGATAGCCACATAAATACAATATACAGGATCACCTGCCAGGAAGTTACTGCGCTGGTTGATAATCGTATCAATAGCGATGGCAGTCTTTCCCGTCTGGCGGTCGCCGATAATCAACTCACGCTGTCCGCGACCGATAGGAATCATGGCGTCTACCGCCTTCAATCCCGTCTGCAACGGTTGGTTCACAGGCTGACGGTAGATTACCCCCGGAGCTTTCCGTTCCAATGGCATATCATACAGTTCGCCACCAACCAGCCCCTTGCCGTCGAGCGGTTCGCCCAGCGGGTCGATCACACGTCCCAGCATGCCCTCTCCTACACGGATGGAGGCGATACGTTTGGTACGCTTCACGACGAATCCCTCTTTGATCTTGTCCGTCGGACCCAACAGCACAGCACCCACGTTGTCCTCTTCGAGGTTCATCACGATTGCTTTGATACCATTGTCAAACTCCAGCAATTCATTGGCTTCGGCATTTCGCAATCCATAGATACGCACTACGCCGTCGCTCACCTGGAGCACCGTACCGATTTCGTCAAGTTGCACATTGGCGTTGATTCCTTCGAGCTGCTTGCGCAATATATCAGATACTTCGCTTACTTTTATATTTTCAGACATTATACAATTCTCCTATTCTTATCAATAAATTGTTGTTTCACTCGCTTCAACTGCGTGGCAACGCTTGCATCCAGTCGGTAGTCGTTGACATCGAAGATAAATCCGCCTTCGATCGAAGGATCTATCACCGTTTCGAGTTCCATCTGGGCGTGCAAGATATGCTCTGCTGCGGAACGAATCCGGTTTTCCGTTTCCTTATTGACGGGAACGGCTGTAATGAGCTTACCCACTCCGATATGCTTCAGCTTCCGGTAGAGATCCAGATACATCAGGCTGATAAATTGCAGATAGCCTTCACGCCTGTTTCGCAGTACCAAAGTGATAAAACGGACAAACTCTCTGGTCGATTTTCCGTCACCGTCGGCAGCCGTGCAGACTAACGCCAACTTTTCCTTCGTTGTGATGACCGGATTATCAAGTGCTTCGCGCAAACCGGGCTGTTCACAAAAACTGTGCGACAGCGTCAGGAACTCCTGATATAACCTGTCCTCCAGACCTTTTTCCTGTGCATATTCAATGATGGCTTTTGCATAACGCATTGAGAGTATTCCGACTTCCATCTTCCTTAGTTCTTATTCGGGGTTAGTACTTCATCCAGCATACGGTCGATCATGCCCATCTGTGCTTCCTTGTCCTCAAGACTCTTGCGGAGCACTTTCTCGGCGATGTCCACAGAAAGCACGGCTACCTGGCGACGGATGTCGCGGATGGCTTCGTCTTTCTCTATCTGGATTTGTTGTTTCACCGCATCCAGTTCTTTTTGTGCGGCAATTTCGGCTTGTTTACGGGCCTCGTGAACAATCTTGTCACGTTCTTCCATTGCTTCCCTCAAGATGCGTCCTTGTTCTTTGTTGGCGGCAGCCACCAATGCGTCGCCTTCCTCTTTCAGTTTAGACAACTGGGCATTAGCCTCTCTCGCCACCTCCAAAGACTGGTCGATATAGGTCTTACGACCCTCCACCATCTTGATGATGACGGGAAAGCCGTATTTCGCCAATATCACGAACACAATCCCGAATGAGAGAAACATCCAGAACAGCAGGCCACTATCAGGTAATAGTAATGACATAATCTTTATTTACGATTTTACGATTTACAATTTACGATTTCGCGGCTGATCATGATTTGAAACATGGTTCACGCCTGCGAAATTCGCTTGTTATATACCTGATTAGAGGAAGAACACCAACAGACAAACTACTACCGCCAACAGAGCCACACCTTCAATCAAGGCGGCGGCGATAATCATGTTCATACGGATGTCCCCTGATGCTTCCGGCTGGCGTGCGATTGCCTCCATTGCCGAACCACCAATCTTACCAATACCCAAACCAGCTCCGATTACTGCAAGACCTGCACCGATAGCTGCACCTAATTTACTAACTCCTACTGCTGCTGCAGTGGCTTGTAACAATACTGATAGTAACATAATTTTCAGTTTTAAAATGGTTTATATTTTCTCTTGTTTATTATTTAATCATTCATTCCGCG
Organism: Bacteroides sp. MSK.18.37; assembly: GCF_019129155.2. Classification (NCBI taxonomy): domain Bacteria; kingdom Pseudomonadati; phylum Bacteroidota; class Bacteroidia; order Bacteroidales; family Bacteroidaceae; genus Bacteroides; species Bacteroides sp. MSK.18.37. Next base: position 6,406,878 of record NZ_JAHOIB020000001.1, read on the forward strand.
CGTTTATTCCGTATTCTTTTTATCAACGTTTTCACCGCGTTTCATTTCAATTTTCTTCAGCTTTCACTTTGGCACCTTCCTGTGCCAGACCGATAAACACTGCCGACAACATCGTAAATACGTAAGCCTGGATGAAAGCAACCAACAACTCAAGCGCATTCATAAAGATGTTGAACAATACAGAAGCCACCGTCAGCGTGCCGTTCAGTGCAGGCCCCATGCTTGCCGAGATAAAGATCAGGCAGGTAAGCACCAGCATCGCCATGTGTCCCGCCAGCATATTGGCAAAAAGACGAATCATCAAAGCAAACGGTTTCGTAAAGATTCCGAAGAACTCGATGAATGGCATCATCGGTACAGGCACTTTCAGCCACCAAGGTACATCAGGCCAGAAAATATCCTTCCAGTAATGTTTCGAACCGAAGATATTCACTGCCAGGAACGTGCAGACTGCAAGCACCATAGTGATAGCGATATTTCCCGTCACGTTCGCACCTCCGGGGAAGAACGGAATCAATCCCATCATGTTATTGATAAAGATGAAAAAGAACGCTGTCAGCAGATACGGTGCAAACTTCCGGTAGTTGGGTCCTACACAACTCTTGATAATATCGTCGTTCACCATCATGATGAACATCTCCATGAATCCGATAAATCCTCCCGGCGCTTTCGCTCCTTGCGGACGTTTTCTGTACCAGTGTGACACGCTCAATACGATGATGAGCAACAACACGCTGTTGAACAGCAAAGCAAATGTCACTTTCGTGATGGAAATATCCCACGGGCGGACCTGTTCGCCTGCCGCATTATACTCTACCAGTTTGCCCTCGTACTTACTTCCTTCGGGAGCGATGGAAAGTCCTTCATAAGTCCCTCCATTCTCTTCGAGACGGGAAGAAAGGAACGTGTGCCAACCTGTAGTGCTACTATAAACAATAATAGGTAATGGTATAGTAATGTGCGTGTTACCCCACGTCGTAATATGCCATTCGTAGGAGTCGCCGATATGACCGAACACAATTTCTTTCACATCCACCGTGTTCTCCTGTTCCTCTTTCGGAGTAATCTCGTCCTGCGTCTGTTGTGACACCGCTTCCCCCTCCTGTTCCTGTGCAAGAACCGGCAAGCTGACTGCCGCCATGAGGCAGAACAGAATCAACGGAGCTACTATGTTATGCAACTGTTTCATTTTTCTTCTTATTTTTCTTTTTCCGTTTCTGATTCAACTCAAAAGAGAAGAAGAACCAGGTTTCGAATACCAGATATATCAAATAGAACAAGATAAACGTCAGCAGAAAGGCTCTGGCTTCTTCGCGAACGGCAAGACAATAAATCAATGCCAGAATCAGCGAAAGAATCATTTTTATCATCTTCGTTGCCAGATACAACAGTAACATTCTCTGTGGAGCATGCCGACGGCAAGCGTCGAAAGCATAAATGCTAAACAGCCCGAAGAAGTAAAAATAGATCGGAATAAACGGATACCCTCCGAAATAATGCCCCGGCAAAGCGAAGTGTAGAATGACAGCTCCGAGTGCCCCGCTAATTACCGCAAATAAGGTATGCCACCAAATAAAATTCCGTTTAGTTTTACTAATATTCACCATGTTACTGTGTTTTTCTGTAAGATTATAACCTCGTTTTTTTCATTTTTTTAATGCTTAGTCTTTGTGCCGGTGAGGAGTTTCCGTCAGGAAACACAGGCAGAAACCGTACCGTCACTCATTTCGACAAAACCGCCCTGAATATCCATCGTGTGCTCTTCTCCGTCCATCGTCGTGTAACTCAACGTTCCCGCTTTCAACGACGAAACAATGGGCGCATGCCCGGGGAGAATAGAAAACGAACCGATCATTCCCGGCAATGTGACAATCTTCACATTTCCGTCGAATATGCTCTTTTCGGGCGATACTATACTCAAATGCAGTTCTTTCATCATGCTATCTTTTTATTTTTTTGCTGCCTGTTCCAGCAATTTCTTACCTTTCTCTATTGCCTCCTCAATGGTTCCGACATTCAAGAAAGCCTGTTCGGGAAGATAATCCACTTCTCCTTCCAGAATCATCTTGAATCCCTTGATGGTGTCTTCAATACCCACCATCACACCCGGAACGCCCGTAAACTGTTCAGCCACGGCAAACGGTTGTGAAAGGAAACGCTGCACACGGCGGGCGCGGTTCACTACCATCTTGTCTTCTTCCGAGAGTTCTTCCATACCGAGGATGGAGATAATATCTTGTAATTCCTTGTTACGTTGCAGAATTTGTTTCACTTGCTGCGCTACGTCGTAGTGTTCCTGGCCAACAATGTGCGGGTCGAGGATACGTGACGTAGAAGCCAACGGGTCTACCGCCGGATAAATACCCAGCTCCGTAATCTTACGGTCGAGCACGGTAGTTGCGTCCAAGTGGCTGAAAGTTGTTGCAGGAGCCGGGTCGGTCAAGTCATCGGCAGGCACATACACCGCCTGTACGGAGGTGATAGAACCTTTGCGGGTAGACGTGATACGTTCCTGCATCGCACCCATTTCCGTAGCCAACGTGGGCTGGTAACCAACAGCGGAGGGCATACGTCCCAAAAGGGCGGACACTTCTGAACCTGCTTGCGTGAAACGGAAGATATTATCAATAAAGAACAGAATATCGCGTTTCTCACCTTCTTTTCCTGCGTCGCGGAAAGATTCCGCCACCGTCAGTCCGGACAATGCCACAGAGGCACGTGCGCCCGGAGGCTCGTTCATCTGACCGAAAATCAGAGACACTTGCGATTTCTCCAGTTCGTTATAATCCACTTTCGAAAGATCCCAGTGACCTTTCTCCATTCCTTCTTTGAATGCTTCGCCGTAACGGATTACACCGGATTCAATCATTTCGCGCAGCAAGTCGTTACCTTCACGGGTACGTTCACCTACTCCGGCAAATACAGAGAATCCATTATGTTTCTTGGCGATATTATTGATAAGTTCCTGAATCAATACAGTCTTTCCTACACCGGCACCGCCGAACAAACCGATTTTACCACCTTTGGCATACGGTTCGAGCAGGTCGATCACTTTGATACCTGTGAAGAGCACCTCTTGCACAGTAGTCAAATCCTCAAACTTAGGGGGGTCGCGATGAATGGAATATGCACCTTTGCGGTCGAGTCCTTTCATACCGTCGATCGAATCACCGACTACGTTCATCAGTCGTCCTTTAATCTGTTCGCCAATCGGCATCGTGATCGGGCCTCCGGTGGGATACACTTTCATGCCTCTCTGAAGTCCGTCAGTACTGTCCATCGCTACGGTACGCACCGTATTTTCGCCGATATGTTGCTGAACTTCTACAACCAGTATTTTGCCGTTTGGCCTCTTTATCTCCAGTGCGTCGTGGATGCTTGGCAGCACCAATTCTGCATCCGTACCCTCAAAGTACACATCGACCACAGGGCCGATCACCTGCGAGATATGTCCGATAATCTGTGACATAAGCAATCTCTTTTATTTATATTATTCTTTTCTCTCCTTTTTGACTTTATAATATGAAAGGAATGCACATTTTTCGCGTTTTACCTATTTCATTATTATAATAAACAGTTGAGTTCAGTTTTTGTTCAACTATTTTCTATATCCCATAAACTTCTGTCCTTAGAAATAGTTAAAGAAACAACTGCGCAAATGTAGAAACAATTCCGTGTCGTTGTGCTTCCTTTTTCATAATTTGTCGTTCGATAACACTTATTAGACCTACAATGACTACAGATTGACCAATTCAGGCAAATTTCTGCTACAAATCAATAGCAAAACAAGTTTGGGGGCAATAATCTATCAATAAACTAAATTAACCCATCGAGTTTCCTATCTCTTTGTTAAAAATCAATGGATTAGCAAAAACAAGAAATAGTGGCAAAAACAACTAGTTTTGTGTTCGAACACAGAAAAGTCCGTATTTTCATGTTTTCCTTAAGAAAGTTTAAAGCCATATTTCCTGTTTTTCTCCTATCTATTCTATTCCTTATATATTCCGCATTTTTGCATTAAGATTCACATCCATCTTTATAAAGTTCCCAATTTGCATAAAAGAGCAATATAATAACGCCACATACAATTATTATCTCATTTTTTTGCTGTAATTCTGGAAGATTTTTATAACCACTTTATTAGCAAGCAGTTCTGAGGATAAGGTAAAAATGAGGTAATGATTTGGCAACCCTGTCTATTTCTACGTTCTGCTGTGAGTTGCTGTCAATGTCTCTCGTCTTGGTACAAAAGTAGCAATAAAAATCGGATACACATCAAAATGTCCCATGATTTTTATCACAGGACGTTTTTTATCTTCGCTGAATAATCCGGTTTAACCGTTACTTCTATTTTCGGCAAGTTGCGGGCTATGATTGCTGAAATTTATACTTTAATCCATACTCTTCCAACTTGCTATACAGCGTTGTACGTCCGATTCCGAGCAATTCGGCGGCAACCTTGCGGTTTCCGTTTGCCTGCTTCAACGCGCGTAAGATGCGTTCCTTGTCCTCCGCATCGTTTCGCAAGGCGAAGCTGACAGGTGAGGTCGGTTTCGTTACGGCAAGTTCCAGATGCTCTTTCATGACAACTCCCGTCTGTGCCTGCAACACCGCGCCCATTATCTTCTGCCGAAGCTCACGGACATTACCCGGCCACGGATGGGTCAGCAATGTCTTACGGGCTTCCGCATCGAACCCAGTCACGCTACATTCCAATTCATTGTTGGCAATCTCACGGAAGAACTCCGCCAACGGCATGATGTCCTCCTGACAGTCACGCAAGGGCGGAACAGTTATCTCGAAGTCGTGCAAACGGTACAGCAAATCCTGTCGGAAACGTTTTTCAATGACCGCTTTCTCCAGATCCTCGTTGGTGGCGGCGATGATGCGGACATTGAAGCTCTTGTCCGTCTTGTCACCTATAGGGCGGTATCTCCGTTCCTGTATGGCACGGAGTAACATCTGCTGGGTTTCCAATGCGAGATTGCCTACCTCATCCAAGAACAATGTGCCACCCTCTGCCTCATTGAAGTATCCTTTCTTTGTGCTGTCCGCACCCGTAAACGCGCCTTTGACATGTCCGAAGAATGCCGAGGGCGCAAGGTCTTTGGAGAGTGAACCGCAGTCCACAGGCACAAACGGTTTCCCTGCCCTTTTGCTCTTATCATGCAGATGGTGGGCGATATGCTCCTTGCCCGTGCCGTTCTCTCCGAATATCAGCACGCTCATATCAGTAGGGGCAACTAATCTTATCTGTTGCATGATTTTCTGAAAGGCGGAACTGTCACGGGCAAAAACGGGCATACGATTTCGTCCGATACTCCGTTCTTTCAGGATGGTATGAAGCAGAGGCATAAGTTTATCCTCCACAAGCTGCTTGGGGATATAGTCCAGCGAGCCGAGTTTCATACTTTCGACTGCCGTATGCACTTCGGCATAGTTGGTCATGATGATTAACGGTTGTGTCATGCCTTCCTTGCGCATCCATCGTAATAGGTCGATGCCGTCACCGTCGGGTAGTCGTAGGTCAGAAACCACGATGTCCCCGTCTGAGGCTTGTTGCAGAAGTTTCTTCGCGGTCGAGAGGTGGTAAGCCTGCACGGTACGGAATCCTTCCCGTGCCAGCAGGTTGCAGACAAACTCGCAATACACGATATTGTCCTCCACCACGATGATTCTTGTTTTATCCATTTTCGTATTTTTCCTTTCTTCTTTTGCCTGCCGGATAATTTCAGCACCTTTATCCAGCACAGCCGGTCACCGCTTTGCATATCGCTTCGTCATCTGGAGTGGCACTTCCATGAAGTTGGGCGTAAAGTTCCCTCAATGGCTGGTCGGCACGGAGAATCTGCCATGAACTTCGCAGATGGTGTGTAAGTGTGTCCAGTTCTTGGAGGTCTTTACGCTGTTCTGCATCCTTGACCGCCTGCATTTCCTTTTCGGTTTCCGCTATCAGTTTGTCCAGCATGACGGATTCATTGCCATAAGATAGCAGAGTGGAAAAATCCGGCTTTTCATCCAATATGCTGCTTAATGCGCATTTATCCGTAATCTCCATCAGTTCGGATATGGAGAACGGCTTGAACAGGCATCCGGCAAATCCACGCCCTATAAGTTCCTCCTTGCTGCAACTGCCCGAAGCGGTTGTCACGACTATGGGAATACTCTTCGAGTTGCCTACATTGGATGAGCGCAACAGTTCCAGCAGTTCAAAACCGCTTATCTCAGGCATATTCAGATCCGTCAGAAGCAGGCTGTATTCCTTTTTTCGTATCAGCTCCATCAGTACCGAAACATTGGTACAGGTATCGCAGTGCATCCCTTCATGGGCATACATTTCTTTCAACATAAGGAGAAGTACCTCGTCATTGTCGATGGCAATCACATCATGGCAGATATGATTATGGCGCATTTGCGCTTGAATTGTCTGTTCCGGCAGTTCCTCGGCTGTCTGCATGGGAATTTCCACCGTGAAGCGGCTCCCTTTGCCTTTCTCGCTTTCCAAGTGTATAGTTCCACCGAGCATCGCCACAATACGCTGCACGATGGACAATCCTAATCCGAAGCCGTCTTTTGCGGCGGCATTTGAAAGACGTTCAAATGCACCGAATACTCGTTGTTGCTCATCTTCGGTCATGCCCGTACCGGTATCTTCAACGATAAGTTTCAGCAAACCGTTATCATAATCCGCTGCCAATGATACACTACCGTTATCCGTGAACTTGATGGCGTTTGACAACAAGTTGTTGCCGATTTGCAGGATACGTTCCTTGTCGGTCAAAACCACCGCATCGGTGTGGCTCTCCACTATCAAAGTCAGCCCCTTGTTCATGGCAATGGGCATGAACTCCGTTTCAAGAATATGCGTGATTGCGGAAATCCTGCAAGGGGAAAGGTTGGGTTGCTCCTTGCCGTTGTCCAGACGGAAGAAATCCAGCAGCGTGTTGAGCATCTCCCGCATACGCTCGGAAGATTGCCGGATATTATCCACATACATGGTGCTTTTATCCGCGCTACAACTTTTCTGCATCAGTCCGGCATAGCCTCATTTTGTCAATCGTATTTTTTCGTGGTAGAAGTAGTTTACGATGACAGGTTTGCCTTTTTCCGAGCGTCCGTATGGCAGATCGTTTATACGATACGGGAAGCCCTGCTCCTTGGCGTAATTTGAAATGTCCTGCTCCAATGCCTGCCAGTATTCAAGCCTTTTTTTATTGTAAATTTCCTCGTAAAGCGGTATGAGGTCAGGATACTTCTCACGGATATACGTCATTATCCCGCCTTTGAACTGCCCGCGTAAATTCAGGTTTTCAAGCCAGATTAAATCAGCATAATCTTTTACCTCCTCTATTATTGCCTTCACGTCTGTTATTCTGGGGAATATGGGCGAGACGAAGCATACGGTGCGGATACCTGCCTCGTATGTCTGACGCATCGCTTTCAGACGGCGTTCAATGCTTACGGCGTTGTCCATATCTGCGCAGAACTGCTCGTCGAGCGTATTGACAGACCATGACACAGTCACTTTGGGAAAACTCTTCAACAGGTCGAGATCGCGAAGGACAAGATCGGACTTTGTGCATATCATAATCTCGGCATCGCTTCCTCGCAGCTCTTCGAGCAGCCTTCGGGTACGGTGGAATTCTTCTTCATACGGATTGTAACCGTCCGTCACAGACCCTATTACAACACGTTCACCGTCGTATTTATGAGGATTCGTTATCGGCTTCCAGTTTTTTACATCTAAAAACGTACCCCACGGCTCGGTGTGCCCGGTGAACCGTTTCATGAACGATGCGTAGCAATACCTGCAGGCGTGGGGACACCCTACATAAGGGTTGACCGAATATCCTCCCACCGGCAGAGAGGATTTGGTCATTACACTCTTTACATCTATTTCCTTTATTGTATCCATATTCATTGTATTCGTCTGGTAAATTGTTCCGGCAATTCCTGAATCATTCTTTCGTCGCCCATAATCGGCAGCAAATCCTCTTTCATGAACACCGGTATGCCATGAGCCTTTGCCTGTTCTGCAATGCTAAGCACCCATTCGGGGCGCGAATATGACTTTCCTTTTCGGTTTCCGGTCTCTGTGCCTATGACAATCCAGTCAATTCCCTCGAAATCAATCTCGCCGATATCATCGAAGAGAGGTTCAAACGTGACATGGTAGTGTCGTGCTTTGATATTCTTTTTCAAATCATCAATCCTCCTTTTCTCGGAACTGCGCGTGACGGTCACGCCCATCCATACGTTCTCGTCGTCAGAGGAGAAACTGATTTTGTCAGGGCGCTTCGTCAGAAAGATATAGGCGTGCTGGGGATTGCTGCTGATCCGCTCGAAAATTTCTGCGTTCCATTCAGGCTTCCAATCGGAGAAATCGCTCATTCCTGTCATGAGCCACACATGAGGACGGGACGTATCGATGATGCGCAGTTTTCGTTCCATGTATTCAGGCACGGAAAAGTCGTCGGTAATGTGGAAACGGCGGCAGTTGTTACGGGCATAGCAGTAAGGGCATCCTATAGTGCACCCTACCACTATGTTCATGTTTTTTATCAGGGATTTAATGCAGACACTCATAACACAACTGTTTCTCCGTCCTCCGGGATAATCAGCCGGCTCATGTCGGCTTCGTGATGCGTTGCCTCATTGCGCAGAATTGCACGGGTGGTCTGGCAATGGTCGATGGCATCCATGTGTACGGCTATCAGCTTGATATGCGAAGGCAATTCGTCAAGTATCTGCATCACTTCGTTCTCGTCGGGGATGATAGGACCGTCCGTTTTGGAAAATTCGGGAAAGATTGCACCTCCGGAGTTTACCACGATATAGTCAGGATTGAACCGTTCCACGGTGTCTCGGATACATGCTTCCCATCGGCAGTCACCCATTATATAAACGGTCGGGAAGCCCTCGGCTTTTAGCACATAACCTGATACAGGTCCCATCATCTGCCCGATCTGCCCGAAACCATGATGTCCGGTCGTGCGGTAAATGGATATGCCGTCTATTGTTTTTATTTCTTCGATGGGTATCACATTTGTAAATCCGTCGTTTCTGATGGCGTCCGCGTCCTGGGGCTGAACGTAGAAAGGAATTTCTTTGGGCAAATGTGTGGGGACACTCGGCTCGTAATGGTCGATGTGATTGTGGGTCAGGAGCACCATGTCCACGCCTCCGATAATATCCTGAATAGGAATGGTGAGGTGTACCCTCGGTGTTTTATTCACACCGAGGGCCGATATCAAAGTGCCTTTGTCGGCTAAAACGGGGTCAATTAGCATGGTGTGTCCCGCATACCTGATTTTCAAGGTGGCATTGCGCACCAATTGTACTGTGGATGTCTTTTTCATGACTATATGTCTTGTTATTGATTACGGGTGCAAAGTTCGGAAGAATCCGGCGAAACATCTATGCCTGAAAAAACGGTAATTATGCCATTTTGATAAATGAAATTATTATCTTTGCAAAAACGACAAGGATATGGACGAGATAATCAACCCTGATCGACTGGTCAGCGTACCGTTCAACAAGACACGCTGCGGCGTGGATTTTTACATCAATACTGCCATAAACAAGGACATCGGACTTGTGCTGACAGAAAACAAGCGGTTTAAGACAGACTTCTTCAGCTTCTACTTTTTCCGTAAGGCAAACGGATATTTGCTACTGAACTTCCGCAAGATTGAACTGCGCGACGGCATGGTTCTCCTGCTTTCACCCCATCAGCAACAAGAGTGGCATGTAGATGAGACGGCGTTGGATTACACGTTCCTTATATTCCGCGAAGATTTCATGCGTACTTTTATCGCCGACAAGTTCTTCGTTTTTCGCCTTTTGTATTGTTACCAGACAGATACGCCGCCTTACATCAATGCCACACATGACGAAATGAAGGAATATATGCGGCTGCTCGGAAAGATTAAGTATGAGCTGATGAATCCAGTGTCCGATACGTACAATATCATTGTTTCCTTACTATATTATCTTTTGCTGATTATCAATCGTACATACGCTGCCGCCTATTGCTTGCCCGCTGAAATTGCTAAAAACAATTTCGCTTTTCGGTTCAAGGACTTGTTGGAACAGAATATCCGCACCCACCAGCGGGTGCAGGAATATGCAGACATGCTTCATGTCAGTCGCATCACACTCAATAACTCAGTAAAAGCCCAATTCGGAGTATCAGCTACCCATTTGATAAAACAACGTCTGCTTGAGGAACTGAAGAACGAATTGCTATTCTCCAACCGCACTGTCAGTGAAATGGCGGATGATTTCAATTTCTCTGATCCGAGCCATCTCATGCGCTTCTTCAAACAGCAAACAGGCAAAACATTTACTCAGTACATGACGGATTACAATAAAGGCATATACGAATAACTTCTTAATATAGTCGATAGCGGCTATCGAAATATGGTTGTTGATGTTCAGGCGTTTTTGTACTGCATGAACCATTTTACGATTTCTGGATCTTCGTGCGAGCCGAGTAAGAAAGGCTTGTCGGTATCCAGCGTCTTTATCCGTGCCATGTCGTCGGCCGACAGGGTGAAGTCTAATATGTCGAGATTCTGCTTCATGCGTTCCGGTTTCACAGACTTAGGAATAATTATGCACACTGATATTTATCGCGCCCGGACAGGTGTTCGGTGCGGAAGATGACGGCATGCAGTTCCAACCAGATGGCTACCTGCTTATGTTCCATCCCGACCTGCTGCGGAATACACCTCTCGGGCGGATAATGCGTGAATATTCGTTCTTTTCCTACGAGACAAACGAGGCATTGCACCTTAGTGTGGAAGAACGGCAAATCATCATGGATTGCTTCCACAAGATTCAATATGAATTGAACCATCCGATACACCGTCACAGCAAGAACCTCATCACAGACAGCATCAAGACGTTCCTTGATTACTGCACACGTTTCTATGACCGCCAGTTCATCACACGCGACAACCAAAACCGAGACATCCTCGCAAGATTTGAGCGGTTGCTTGACGAATACTTCCATGATGGGGCTGCTAAACGGATAGGCTTGCCCACTGTACAGTATTGTGCAGACAAGCTCTGCCTCTCGCCCAACTATTTCAGTGATTTATTGAAAAAAGAAACAGGTTCAACCGCCCTGCATTTCATTCATGACAAGTCTATTGAAATAGCCAAGACGGAACTTGCATCTACAGACGACACCGTTAATGAAATCGCCTATAATCTCGGTTTTCAGTACCCGCAACATTTTACCCGACTGTTCAAGAAAGAGGTAGGTTACACTCCGAATGAATATAGAGCGCAAGTGTCGTGAGAATTGGATTAGTACAGAATATTAGAACCCAACACCTCTCTTGCGCTTAACTTTCTTCCTTCTGCGAAGTATATCCACCATTTCCTGATTGGCTTCCGCATCAGCAGCGTTATAAGATGAGCCACTGCTTTTTAGCAATCCCCAAGAGCCGTTGAACAACTCGCTTTGTGCCGTGCCGGACGGTGCGCTTGGTGTAGCCGTTTCATATATTCCGGCTGTTATTCCCATACGTTCCCTGCATCTGTTGTGCTGCAAAGCCGCGTCAATCTTGGAATAACTGAAACGCCTGTCCACTTTGGAGCCGTTGAAATGGTAGCCATTCATGGAGAATACAACACCCTGCACCTCGCTGGTCTGCCCCTTATGCTTGAAATGTACTTCCACTCCCTGCCGTTTCAGGTTGGCGATAAGCACGTTCCAGTTGCCGCATCTGCCGACTTCCATTTTGATGATGTCGTAAAGCGCATATTTCGTCCTGTCTGGCTCTTTCAGGCGGTTGCGTTTGACATTGTCCTTTCCGCCAGCCATATGCAAGCCGTATTTCAAGGTCAATTCCTTGCAGATGCGGGTACTGCGCAGACGCTCGTGCCTGTCCGATATGGTATTGCCGTTGTTGTCTATGCGGTTGAAAGCAATATGCACGTGTGGATGCTCCTTGTCGAAATGCTGGGCGATGAAGAACTGCGTATTCTTGATTCCCATCCGTTCCATATATTCAAGCGCGATGCCTGCCATGATACGGTTCGTCAGCCGTAACTCATCCTCTTTGGAAAAACTCAACGCGATATGTCCGACAGGTTTTGTCACCTTATCGTTCATCCGTGACTGGGCATTGAAACTCATGGCGATAGTTTCCAGATTTTCCATAAACAAGCCTTCGCTTGCTACTATCTGCGTATCCTTCTTCTTGTCGATGATGTAATCCACCGCACCCTTGAAGTCGCTTCCTTTTACGATTTTCGCCATCATATCCCTATCTTGGTTATAAGTTCATGAATCCTTGCCACTGCCACCTTGCAGTCCCACCGTTCATCGTGGAAGCCTCCGGCGTTTGCCTTACGCGCAAGCTGGTTGAGATTGTTAGCCATGCCGCAGAGTTGGCGGATGTATCCGGCATGTTCCTCCGACAGCCGTTCTTTCACATGACCGTTACGGAAACATTCCCTCATGTACTCGCTTGGTGATACGCCCGCCTCATGCGATCGTGTCAGCAGGCGGAAGTAGTCGGCTGCCGTCATTTTCACTGCGATACGGTATTTCAGTTTCTCGGTTGCTTCCTTCTTGGGGCGACCTCCCTTGTTGCGTTCCTTGTGTTCCTTTGTCTGTTCCATATTTTATTCCTTTTAATTCGGTTACTGATTCAACTGTATAGACCGACGGGATGCCACCTCCTGCAATTTGGATGGTGGGTGGCAAGCGGTTTCGGTACACCCGAAACACAAACTTGCTACCTCCCAATCCTTAAGGAATGAGTTTCGGGCATCTCCCGTTTTTCTCATTCGGGATGTCATAATCCCAACCCTTTCTTCTTGGGTTTTACGATAGTTCTTGGCGGTGGACTAACGGCTAATTTCTGCCGGATTCCACGCAGGTAATCGTTCAGGTCTTTATGCCCTTTGTAGTTGTCGGAGAAGTCGCGGATGCGTCCGGCGAACTTCCTTTCCAATTCCCGATACGCCTTTCTTCCCGCCTCGTCATTGTCGAGCATGCAGTGGATACGTCCATACCCGTGCAGCACATCTATAGCTTTGGAAACATTGGCGGTCGAATTGAGGATGACGTAATCCTGCCTGTCAAGGTCGGGCAAGTTCGAGCAGTTCCTCTTCCGCAACGTGAGGAATGAAAGATAGTCCATCATGCCCTCGAATACAAGGCATTTCTCTCTCGCTTCTCCCTGTTGCCGAATATGGCTGATGTCTTTGGGTGCGACACAGCCTTTGAAAAAACGGTTACGCACTTCAAATCCTCCCGCCACATTCGGAAAACCGATGGCGAAATAGGGCTTGCCGTTATGGGTGAAGTGGAGCTCTTTACATTGCGCCTTTGCCAAAGCGATGTTTATGCCCCGTTCCTGCAAGTATCGGAGCAATGCCGGATGGGTGAGTTCGCCCACCTCCAAATGTTGGAAACTCGGTTCGGATGCCTGCTGGCGAAAAGAGAAAGATATGGGACGGATGTGTGGTGCCTGTTCCGCTATCTTGCCAAGCAGATAAGGCACATGGTCGGATGCGTACAGTACCCCTGCAAGTGCGATGATGTTACCACCTCTTCCCAGTCCATAATCGAACCACAGGTTGCGGTCGGTGTTCACCTTGAACGAGGCTTCCGTTTCCTGACGGAACGGGGATTTATACCACAGGCAGTTTCCCTGTTGCTTTACGGGCGAATAACCCAAACTTTGCAGATAGTCCGCAATTTTGATTTGTTTTGCTTCTTGGATGTTCATGATATAATTTCTATGGATTTGATGATGACTGTAAAAACGTTGATTTGATGAATGAGATATGTATTGTCCTATACGTTAATGCTTTATATTCTCAACATCTTCTCAACAAACCACTCACAAATAGAGAATCCAACAAACTGATGCTGTTTCCCTCTCAACTTTTCTTTTCGATTGTTGAGAATTTGTTGAGAGTGTATGCTGTTTATTATCAGTATGGTTATATCATTATTCATCAATTCAACAAAAAAAGAATAGTATTACAGGGATTCAAGTTGTTCCCTTGTGACGGTGTAGAAACGACCGACTCTTTTTATCGGCTCATATCGGCACTCCCGATTGTAATTGAATTGGTAAGTGGTATATGTAAGCCCGTTAGAGGCAGGAGTAAGTTTCCAACATTCCTGCAATACCTTTCTGACTTGGTGCTTCTCCACCTTTACCTGCGAATGTACCAGCAAAAGAAGAATGTCGTTGTGGCAGAACGAGAATGTGTCCGTGCCGACACTTTCCATAATGTCAAGGATAAGTTCGCACATCTCTATCTCCAATCGGTTGCGGTTGCTGCGGATAATCTTCTGCAAGGCTTCGGTATGCAGCAAAGAGGGCGCAAACCACATACGGCTTTCCTTTTCGGTGGAAAGTTGTCTGTATTGCAGGTAATACAGAAAGGCAGGTATCTCAGCTTTCAGCTTTTGCAGGAAGTCTGTGTCATCGGATTGCAGACGGTCTATCTTGCGCACCCAATAGCGTGTTTCACCTGCATCAATGATAACAGGCAGATACTCGTTGTTGGAGCATAGCACGAACTTGGCAAAGAACGCTATCTCGTCACGGTCTTTGCCTTTGGCTTCCACCTTGTAGGAAAGTGTGGTGCTGAGGTTCTTCAACCGCTCGCTGTCCTCCCTGCGGTTGAGCAATACCTCGTCCACCACGATGAGCAGTTTTCCTGCCCAGTCGGAATTGAACTGGCTGCGGAAGTCCTCGTTGGTATTGAAAGTGACATTGTTTTGAAACACAGCTTTCAGGAAGTTCAGGAATGTACTCTTGCCCGTGTTGCGTTCTTCTGATACCAACAGCAGGATAGGCAGTTTCTGCACGGGTTGCAGGTAGAGCAATTGAAGATAGTCCATGCCCAATTCATACTGTTCACCGAAGATATGGCGCACCAATGACCGGATACAGGGAAACTCGCCTTGTTGCGGACGGTGTCCTATCGGCTCGTAGAGGTTCAGGAACTTGTCCACCACGGGACGGTAGTCCACATGGTCGGGGACGGTGCAGAAGCCGTCGTACTTCGGCACGGTGGCGAGATAGTCCTTGCCGTAGTCCTGCCGCAGTGTTTCGTTGTTCCACACGATGCGCTTCTTCACATAGCCTCCGTTCAGACGGGGCTGGTTCACTAACTTGTAGAGGGTAGTACCCACACGGATAAACTCCTCATTTTCAAAGTTGCCTTGTTTCATTAGCACTTCATTTTTTTGTTTAATCAGTGCAAAACTCGGCAATTAGCGCAGAACGGATTAACAACTCACGCATACCTCACGTAAGATTTTCTTGGATTTGGCTTTATGACATACAACAAAAGGAGGGTGTGTCAAAACAGAAATGACAACTTCTAAAAGTTACAGATTGTAACGTATAACACTTAAAAGGGTCGTATCAAGCTCTGTATGGAGTAATGATACGACCCTTTTT
The DNA here is from genome assembly GCF_019129155.2 of Bacteroides sp. MSK.18.37. Classification (NCBI taxonomy): domain Bacteria; kingdom Pseudomonadati; phylum Bacteroidota; class Bacteroidia; order Bacteroidales; family Bacteroidaceae; genus Bacteroides; species Bacteroides sp. MSK.18.37. Next base: position 6,422,327 of record NZ_JAHOIB020000001.1, read on the forward strand.
GGGATCTTTTAGGATGCTCAAATTTCAAATTATAAGTTCATCTTTTTAATAATTGAGTTTTGACACACCCTCTTTGTCGTAATCGTACGTATGAATGGCAATACACCTATTCACATACTCGTATAAATACATTGTTGGCAATGGGAATACGCATAGGTCTCACTACTTCATGTCGTCATATCATTAGAACTTATGCCTGATAATTAGACATATCCCAACCATTTATACCCAGCGAAAAGAAGATATTTGTTTTCTCTTTTCGCAAGTACAGCCTTTTAAATATGGCATTGCGCACCTGTTCCGCACCGAAGCTGTCAATGCGGAAAGCAAGTGCGACTATCATCGGAAAGCTGAACACATCGGCATGATACCCGTTCTCCTGCCGAACATACTTCTGTACCTCGTATTCTTTTAATGCTCCACTGTTATAGATGTTTCTGATGGCAGAACGAAGTGTCGGAGCAATTACTCCGAACAGTTCCACCAATTCCGGCTCGCTCATCCAAATGTTTGAGACATTCTCCGGCATGATGATATTGCCGGATTCATTCACTGTTATGCTGTTTCTTCTCATACTCATGACATCGTTATTCCGTTAAACGTCTTACTCAGTTTGTCGCCGAACATGGTCAGGTCGTTGTCGAGCTTCTGCGTGGTTATCTTTGCGTAGAGTTGGGTCGTGACTATATTCGTATGTCCCAACACACGGCTTACGCTTTCAATGGGCATCCCCTTGCTCAAAGCTAATGTTGCGAAGCCATGACGACTGCAATGAAATGATATTGACTTGGTTATGCCACATTCCCTTATCATCCGTTTCAACGGTTTGCAGATAGACCAATAGTTCAAGCCGGGGAATATACGATTGTCTTTCTGCATCGGTCGGTAGCGTTCGACTATCTGCAAGGGTATATCCAGCAGCTTCACTTGGAAGGCGACTTTTGTCTTGTGGCGTTTGGACAATATCCACTTCTCGCCGTTCACCTCCACGATGTTGTCATTCGTCAGTTCCTGAATGTCCACGAATGACAAGGCGGTGAAACTGGCAAAGATGAAAATGTCACGGATGTATGCGAGCTTGCTGTCTGCAAACTCATGTGTCATGACCGCTTTCAGTTCATCCTCCGTCAGATATTCCCGTTCTTTCACATTGGGGCTGATATGAAACTGGATGAAAGGATTGCGCGGTATCAACCCGTTATAATGCGCTTTCATGACCACGCCTTTCAGCCACATACAGTTTGCCCATATCGAACCGTTCCGCAATCCGGCTTCAGTCGAGAGGTATGCGGCGAACTCCTTGATGAAATCGGGAGTAAGTTCCAACATGGACATATCGCTGCGTCTGTAAAACGACTTGATAAAGGCGGCTACATGGTTTCTTGCCCGTACACGTGCCCGATAGGTAGCCATTACCCTGTCTTTGCCTACCCGTTTCTTGAACACTTCGTTCTCACGGTCGAATGCTTTTAGCAGCGTCTCATACTCGCTGCCGATTCCCTGATAGGCGTTGCGCACCATCTCAGCCGTAACAAATGCCTCGCGGTCTGAAATGCGCTGGTAATGTTTGATGATTTGCGCCTTGATGTTGTCAAGGGCAAGGTTGATGTCTCGTGCCTCGCGGCTCTTGCCTTTCGCCTTGTTTCCTTTCACGTCCCAAAGCGTTTTCGGGATGTTCTGCTTACAACTGAACTGCGCCACAGTCCCGTTGATTGTCACTCGTCCCATGATGGGGACAATACCGTTTTTCTCCTTGCTGCCGTTCACGTAGAACAGAACCTTGAATGTGCTTCTTGCCATACTCGTTTTTTGTTTGCAAAGTTATTACTCAACGAGTTAGACCTTGATATGCCAACCTGTGCCACAAGCTGCCAAATACAACACGGTGTGTTAAAAATCACCATTCGGCGGGTAATGATTTGGAGACCGTTCTTCTTCATAAATCCGCTTTCCTTTACGTTACCTCGATTTTTCGCCTGTCCTCATTTGTCTTCGCAAACGCCTTATTGACAGGCATTACGAAGACATTTGTCCCTTTTTATTCGTCTTTTCCAGAGATTTGATGTAATTTTGCACCACTAATATAAAACACTCAAAATGATGAAGAAAATACTGTTACTCGGTTCTGGCGAACTAGGAAAAGAATTTGTAATTTCAGCTCAACGTAAAGGCCAGCACATCATTGCTTGCGACTCCTATGCAGGAGCACCGGCTATGCAAGTGGCCGATGAATTTGAAGTATTCGACATGCTGAACGGTGAAGAGCTGGAACGCGTGGTGAAGAAACACCACCCGGACATTATCGTTCCGGAGATTGAAGCAATCCGTACAGAACGTTTATACGACTTCGAAAAAGAAGGCATTCAGGTAGTTCCCAGCGCTCGTGCTGTGAACTTCACCATGAACCGTAAAGCCATTCGCGACCTTGCCGCCCAAGAACTCGGACTGAAAACAGCCAAATACTTCTATGCCAAAACCCTGGAAGAACTGAAAGAAGCTGCCGACAAAATAGGTTTCCCTTGTGTCGTTAAACCGTTGATGTCTTCTTCCGGCAAAGGACAATCGCTCGTGAAGAGTGCCGACGAACTCGAACACGCCTGGGAATACGGATGCAGTGGCAGCCGTGGCGATATTCGCGAACTTATCATTGAAGAATTCATCAAGTTCGACAGCGAAATCACCCTGCTCACCGTTACCCAAAAAAACGGCCCTACCCTCTTCTGCCCTCCCATCGGACACGTGCAGAAAGGTGGCGACTACCGCGAAAGTTTCCAGCCTGCACACATTGATCCCGCCCATTTGAAAGAAGCGGAAGAGATGGCGGAGAAAGTAACCCGTGCCCTCACAGGTGCAGGACTTTGGGGAGTTGAGTTCTTCCTAAGCCATGATAATGGAGTCTATTTCTCCGAACTCTCTCCTCGTCCGCATGACACAGGTATGGTGACACTGGCGGGCACACAAAACCTGAATGAATTTGAATTGCATCTGCGTGCCGTACTCGGTCTGCCCATTCCCGGCATCAAACAAGAACGGATAGGCGCAAGCGCTGTGATCCTTTCCCCGATTGCCAGCCAGGAACGTCCTCAATATCGCGGACTAGAAGAAGTGACCAAAGAAGAAGATACTTATCTCCGCATTTTCGGCAAACCGTTTACACGTGTCAACCGCCGTATGGGTGTGGTACTTTGTTATGCTCCGCTTGATTCTGATTTGGATGCGTTGCGCGACAAGGCTAAGAGAATTGCAGAGAAAGTAGAAGTTCATTAATACAAGAAATTCAGAGATAAGATGAATAAAATCCGCCAAGTAAACCTGTCTGATATTCCAGCACTGCAAGAGCTATATCAGCATACAGTTCTGACTGTGAACCGAAAAGATTATACAGCCGAAGAAGTAGCAGATTGGGCTTCGTGCGGAGACGATACGTCACACTGGAATGAGCTTTTCGAAGAACAACATTATGTGGTTGCAGAAAATGAAGAAGGCGTGATTGTAGGCTTTGGCTCTGTAAACGATGACGGATATATGCACACGCTGTTCGTTCACAAGGACTTTCAGCATCAAGGTGTCGCAACATCTTTGTATAAGCATCTCGAAGCATATGCACGAGAAAGAGGTGCGAAAAGATTAACATCGGAAGTTAGCATCACGGCAAAACCATTTTTTGAAAAACAAGGTTTTCAGGTCGATGAAGAGCAAAAGCGGAAAGCTAATCAAATGTGTCTCACCAATTATAAGATGAGCAAGCAGCTCTGTTAATCACATCTAATCATTTCTAAGATGAAAACATAGAAGAAAGCTCATTTGCAGATAAAGAAAGTCTTATTTTATATAAGAAGAACTCCAGCTATGGTGACGGATAAAGTTACATTAGCTGGAGTTTTTCTTTTTAACTTCATGAAATGAAAACGTCATTTCTTACTCAAGAAACGTTTAGCCAAATATTTACGTATTGGTTCATCATACAGCTTCAAACACAGATAAGCAAGAATAATACTCAAAATAAAGACACACAAAGCTACGTGCCAGGTTTCACCTAACGTGTAGAGTTGATTCTCAATCAGCCATGCATAGAACAGATACATCAACGGATAATGTATCACATAAACCGGATAAGATATATCTCCCAAAAACTTACATATCTTTGTCGATTGCTTGTCCGTGGTGGTGCCCGACGCTCCTATCCACAGAATGATAGGGAAAGCCACAATCACGCAAAACGCTTCATAAACACCATTCATGCAAAGCGGCTCCAACCCTTCCAGATAAGGAACAGAGAACAGGGCAATCAGCGCAATAGTACATATCCAAAATGCACCTTTCACCTTCATAGGCTTGAAATTGCGCGACATAAGCATACCCAACGAAAAAGGGAAAAGCATACGCAAGGAACCGCCCAAAAAGTTAACCCCATCCAGCGTCCAGCCCACTCCTATGTTTCCATAAGTGGAGACATTAAAAACAGCAAACGCCGCCAACGCTACGCCCAGCAACACCACAAACACCGTCAGTGCCTTGTTGGACAAGCGGCGAATGAACAACGCATACAGGATATTGCCGATATACTCAAAAAACAATGACCAGCAAGGACCATTCAACGGAAACATCTCACCGTTGCCACGAACTTCGTACCCAACACCCGGCATGGCAGGAATGAAGAAGATCGTACAAAGCAGAGACAACATTATCATGGAGATAGCTATGTGCGTCCCGTCCCATTGCACACTCCCCTGAATACAGAACGTGATAGCACCGAGAACGGCACCCATAATGACCATCGGATGAAGACGTATCAATCGGCGTTTAAAGAAATCTTTCATGGTGAGACTTTTACCCCAACGGTCGTCGTAAGCATAACCGATCACAAAACCCGAAAGGATAAAAAAGAAATCCACGGCTAAATATCCGTGATTCAGAGTTTCAATAGCGCTATTACTGGCAAAAGCGAAGCCCTCGAATACGTGATACCATATCACCATAAGAGCCGCCACACCGCGAAGTCCGTCAAGAAGATCATAATGCGCCTTGGTGTCTGAAAAAGCTGAAGCAGAAATGTTCGACATTTGTTTTTCTATTAGTAAGTTAGTATTTTCAGAAGGCAAAGATACGGTTTGCGCTACGAAGTTTCTTTGCTCTAAAGCAAAAAAGCCCTGCTAATCGCTATTTTTTAGCACGTACCCGACTAAGGGTATAGATGGAAATGCCCAGAAAAGCAGCCACATATTTCAGCTTCACTCGGTTTATTAATCCGGGATAGCGACGGTTGAACTGTTCGTAGCGTTCTTTGGGCGAAAGTTGGAGGCGCTCCACAAACATGTGGCTAAGCTCCTTATTCACATTCTGATGCAGGATTCTTCCCCAGTTGGCTATGTCGATATATGTTTCGTAGAGGGCATTCAGCTTGTCGATGTGGATGACGTAGATTTTGCAATCGGAAAGCGTTTCAACGCTTTCTACCGATGGTTGCTGATAGTAGAGCGAATCCATGCCGAACGTGACGTCGCCCTCCTGACTGAACCACGTAGTGGTGTCCTCTCCGTTGTGGTGGAATACGGAACGGGCGATGCCCTCTTCAATGAAATATACCAGGCGGTCTGTGACGCCTGCCTGAACGATACGGGTATCTTTGGGATAATACCTTAATTCCATATTCGCCTGAAGCGCTTGAAGTGCTTCGTCGGAAACCGGATAGATTTGCCTGATTTTACGAATGATATTTTCCATTTGGGGGTAATGGCGTATTGGGGGTTAATGACGTACTTTAGGATATTTATTATTAAAACGGAAACCAAGACCGAGCATCAGATAATTAGGGGTCTGGAAATCCTGAAGATTGTAGCCGATGTGAAGGAATGAACTCCGGGTGACGTTGATCTTCAACGCAAAGACCTGATACAGTCCGCGCAAATCGCCACGCCCCAGTACATTCGTTCCCAAGCCGACACCGATGGTAAAAAACGGCATCACGTATTCTGCCCGTCCGGAAAGTCCGAGCGCAAGCTGATTCTGAATGCCCGGCACGAGAAATTTACGACGAGAGGAACCACTGCCTGCATCGTACTCCACCAGCGCATCTTCGGTGTACACATTGGCACTACCGTCATAGACACCATCCAGCGAAACTCCAAAGCGCAGCTTATAGTTGAGATTGTACATCGGAGCAAAGTTGAACCCCGCTACGGGATAGCTGCCCGGTGATGCAATCTGTTTCTCGCCCACATAGACGCCTTTGCGACGCCACGAGCCGAACAACACAAGGTCATAACTGACGTGTCGCGGAAAACGGGGAACGTAGGGATGAACCAATGATTTAGTGAGGTCGGCTTCTTCCCGGTTGAAGTTGTACACCAGTCCGATTTTCGCTCCGGTGGTGTTGACACCTGCATTGGGAAACTTGGTGTTGCCGTTGGAGAAATGCGTGAAGTCTCCGCCGATGATAAAGTCGAAATAACGGGAAAGCGACCAGTTAAGGTAGATACCCGCATTGAGGTAGGCATTCACCCGTGAGCCTACGGCTCCGTTGTAGGAGTTGTAATCGTTGTCATAAGGTTTCCATCCGGCAGAAATACCGAAATTCCACTCGTAATTGAGCGAAAGGCGGGGATTGAAACGGGCAATGCGTGCACCTTGAAAGACATAGAACGTCATCGGATCACCCAGTTGCTTTTTGTCGCCAAAGGTGGTGAAAGCCAAGCCGAAACCTTGATAAGCTCCGCCATAGATGCGGTCGGCACAGGTGTTGGGACGAAACTTGAAAGAGTATTTCAGATGAGCGGCAAATGAACTCTGGATGGGTTTCCACCGTTCGTTCTCGCCTTGCAGGAAAGGATTGGTGGGGAACACGTATTGCGGCCGCGCCTCTATCCCCAACCGGTGAATGAAATGGTGGGGAACGTAGGGAGCTACAGTGTCGGCTCCGCATTGCGGGAAGCTGTTGTGCCGGAAGCCATGAATTTCTTCCTGCAATCTCCGCACTTCTTCACGAAGTTGGCGGACGTCCTGCTGGAGCTGTTCTACGTCTTGCCGCATTTCCTTCACCTCTTTCTCTTCCTGCCCTACCTCCTGCGCACTAAGCGAAGTGCCGGGGAAAAGCAAAGCGGAACAGATTACGGCGATTTCCCATCTGGGTATCTTTACTCTCATATAATAGTCTGGTTTGTCTTTTCAGAACGGAAGTTACAAATGGAGCTTCTCAATAAACTGTGCCACATGATAGCCGTCCATCAACCCATGATGGCAGGTTACGGAAACGGGCATCATCAGTCTTTCTCCATCACGGAAGTACTTTCCGGTGGAGATTTTGGGAACACTGTCGCCCGAACGCATATTGGTGGGGTGCTTCATGTCGGTGAATGAGAGCCACGGCACTGCCGAATAATGAATGGCATTGGGATGGAAAGTGCCTCCTTTGTTGAGTCCCGTAGTGACTTGCAAACGTTCCATTTCTGCCTTTGCCCGACGGATAAAAACGAGTTCGTCCGGATCGTATTCAAAGGCGGCAAAAGAAAAGGTATGGTCGTCACGGCCTACGGTGGCTTCGGGCAGAAGGCTGTCATAGCACACCACCTTATCGCCTTCGATGCGATAACGGAATTCTTCTACCGCAGCAGCGGCAGTCGTTATCCGGTGGAGGACTAACAGGGAAAAGGATATGCCTTTGGTTTTGGCTTCCTGATATGCGCGCGTACAGTCTACCTGAACGGTCACTCCGAAAAACGGATCGTCAAAAGCACTGAAATGTTCGTAATGTTCTCTTCTGTTCCAAGTAGCAATATCGATGATCTTCTCTATCTGATTCATTCTAAACACTCTTTTTTATTTGAGAAACGCAGATTAACGCAAATTATCGCAGATTTAGCCTATTTCCTTTGCGGTAATCTGCGTTTCTAAATTCAGACTCTTTACTGATGTTGCTCACGCAACAAGTCGTTCACTGTTTTTACCGGGTTGAAAGTGGAAAGTGGCACTTCTACAAAGACGGTATTCCAGTCGCTCATCGCTCCGTTCCACAAGCCGGGAAGTTCGAGAGCTTTCAGGTCTTTGCCGTTCTTCGATTTGTAGGAGATGAAGCCTGTTGCTTTATCTACATACTTCACCAGGTCGAACTTATGTCCTTTATAATCGCGCACGGCGCATACGAGGTCTACCGGATTGAAGTGTGTGCCTTTCTCGAACATTTCTTTCTTTTCCGGATCGTCCATGTCGATCTGTGAGCTTTCGAGGATTTGCAGGGAGATGGTTCCGTCGCTGTTGTAAGCAAGGAACGGGCCGCCACCGGGTTCGCCTACGTTCTTCACCATTCCGCAGACGCGCATCGGGCGGTTGAACTTGTTTTTCAGGTAGATGGCGAGTACGGAATCTTCGAGGTCTTTCGTCTCCGGATTCTTGCAGAAGAGTTTCTTTTGCAGGAATTGAAGCATTTCCATCATCTGGTCGTGGGTGTATTTACCGCTGTCGAGCAGGGTAAGGTATTCGAATACTTGTTCTTGCAAAGTCACGAGCACTCCGGCAATCAGTTTCTTATAAGTAACGGTGTCGGCTTTCAGTCTGTCGGGCACTACGTTGTCGATGTTCTTGATGAAGATAATGTCTGCATCGAGGTCGTTCAGGTTCTCGATCAGTGCGCCGTGGCCACCGGGACGGAACAGCAGTTTGCCGTTGTCACGGAAAGGTTGGTTGTCCATGTCGGCGGCAATCGTGTCGGTACTCGGCTTTTGTTCGGAGAAGGTGATGTAATAGTCTACTCCATAGCGTTTGGAAAATTCGTCTACCTTTTCGGCTACCAGCTTCTTGAAGAGTTCACGGTGTTCGGTAGATACCGTGAAGTGCACGTTTACTTTACCGCTCTTTCCGGCAGCATACAAGGCTCCTTCGGCGAGATGTTCTTCCATCGGCGTGCGTGAACCTTCGGGATACTTATGGAATTTGAGCAGACCTTTCGGTAGTGCGCCGTAATTCAGTCCGGCTGTTTCGAGCAGGGCGGATACCACTGCTTTATAGTTGCCGTCTTCGATCAGTCCGGGAATATCTTTTCCGTCGATACGCTGGCAGGCTACATTCAGGTCATCATAGAAAGCAAAATTCTTGATTCCGTCGAAGAATGTCTGTTCGAACTTGGTAGTCGGTCGGTCATAGTCGGCAGACAGGAACTCGAACAGGTTCTTGAACATACGACTCGCTGCACCGGAGGCGGGCACGAACTTCACAACAGTCTTATCTGTGTTGGTATATGCATCCCAGGCGGCCAAATAAGCCTTCTGTTCTTCTGCATCGGGAGCTAATATTCCCTTTTCGATGGAGGCTGCCGCATCCAGCTTCAAAAAGGGGAAACCCGTCTGGAAGCATGCTAATTGTTCTACAATTTGCTCTTCCGTGATGCCTTTCTTGGCAAGCAACTCTTTGTCCTGTGTCGTTATCATAATATCTAATTTTATTAATTGATGCCCAAAAATACAAAATGTTATTTACTTCTTGCCGAATAACCGGGAAAAAAACTAATTTTCCTTCCATATTTCATTATCAGTCACTTACGAAGAAGTGTTATTCATTTATGTACTTTTCAGCGTTATTTGAACACAACAAAGATAGATAAATATCCGATGTTATCACAGAATTTGTAGAATAAATAGAGTTAACCGATTACAATAAGATTACAGCCCTTTTGGATATTTGAAATCTTACCAGTCGTGGAAAGTTGGGAGGGCTGTGGTTTAAAGCACTTTCCTGATAAAATTTCACCCCATACCCCTATTGTTGAGACGCACGGTAGATAAACCGATAATAAAGCAACAAAAAAGCCAGCTAACATTACGCTAGCTGGCAACTGACATCAATAACTAAAGATTCCCGTTTATCCTATTCTATTTAACTGTTCCATAAAATTATGTTTCTGTGCTTCTTTCATAATACTGTTCGTAGTCTCTTTTTTTATTTTCTTTAACATTCCAAGCAATTTTGTAAAGCTAGTTCCTTGATTGTTCTTCTTAATAACCCAGTCGATGAAGAATCCTTTAGCCAAAAAACGGTAAGTAAATCCTGCATCCACACCAGCTTTAATAATTTTCTCTGCCCTTTCAACCAGCTTGTTTGCTTCATCACCCACATATTTAGCAAGAATATACTCTCCATATTTACACGTCTCTGCCAATACCGATTCTTTTATGTCAGCAGAATAAGTCAGATACTTGCTAAGCGTTGTCAATTTGAATCCACCATTCGGTAACATATCATCTGCTTCACCTTTCTTTGCTTTTTGATGTTGCATATCCATATATTTGGCAATAAACTTCAAAACTTCATTATCAGGATACATAGCAAAAGCCTGTCTTGCAAAATCACCTTTCTCCCATTTAACGGATGTATTATTTACTTCTGTAATAAGAGTCTGTATGAGTATCTCATTATTCAATGGATACCTAGCTTTTATGTGTGCAGGGGCTTTAGGAGTGTATTCTTCTGGCTTATCTTTTGGTTTATTACCGTCCTTCTGCCATTTCCTCGCAGCTTCTTCATAATTCTTCTTGCCACGTCTGTCCTCTTCTCGAAGTGCCATTATAGCCATATACCTGTGCTGTCCATCAATAATAGCCAGATAGTCCTTTGCCTTTTCATCTTCTATTGGAAGCCCTGACATAGGGTCTTTCAAACTCAGACCTTCATTTACTACATCTTCTCCATCGACAACTTCCAACTCCGATAGTTGACCACATTCCTTAATGGACTTCATTTTAGCTTTCACATTCGCTTTGTTGATGTCCCGATTAATACCACCAGCAATAAAAGCAACTTTCTTTCCTTCGTTCAATTCTCTTGATTCCAGAGTAAAGATTTCATTCTTACATTCTTTTGTAGTCATAATACCTTTGCAGTTTTTAGACTGGTGCGCTCCAGCTTTAATTAATTTTATACTACAAAGATTGCCCTTTTCTTGAGAAGCTAACGGGAATAAAAAAACACTGCTTTCTTATTCCCCTACTTCACAAGCTGTAGAATGAAGTATTTAGAGAATAAGAAAGCAGAAATAAACAATAAAATAAGTCTCAATCAATAATAAAATGCGTTCAAACTCCTTATGTCCTTATCCTTATATTGTTTCAACAGGGACTTCAAGTAGTCATAGTCAACCAACACACTTTCGTTGCTCACGATACCAGTGAAGTATAGTAGATGAGAAATCAGCGTCTTTTCCTTGTCAGACATATTAGCTCCCTTCTTTCTCTTTTCTTTTACCTGTTCTTGATAATTCAAGGCAGTGATAATCATTTGTGAGAAATAATAAGCGAATACGGAGAATGATTCAGTATGTGGATTACTCAAATCAACGCTACCAGTATTCATTTGGTCTGAATTTACTGTTTCCAATCCGTCTGCACAAAACTTCGCTATACTAGCAATAGCCGTCTTATTATCTATCACGATATTCTTCCTACCTATTTTCAAGGTAATACAAATTGGGCTTTTAAAGACTGCACCAAACGGAGTATCTCTTTTATAATCCTCACTGATAGCATTAACAAATTTTTCTATCTGTTCTTTAGGGGATTCTTTTATTTCTATACCTTCCATACATTTACCCCAACTGCAATCATAACAGAAAAGCAATAGATACCAAAACTTTTCAGCGTCTAAGCCCAATACAGCAAGCAATTCTTGAAGTTCGTTATTCTTTATGTATGAATCAAACGAGAATTTGCCTTTCAATATTCCTCTGTTGTATCTTCCTTTAAAAGTATCTGGCGTTTGTGACGGCAATATATATGCCTGTCCTGTTTCTTCGTCATAATCAAAATCAGGGAAATATTCTTGTGTCACTGGATATATATACTCTAGCAACTCGCTATACTGGATTGAGAACTTATCTACTGGCTTCATAGTGTTTTTGTTTGCAATGATAATAAAAAAACAGCAAATGAATTTCTTCAAATGCTGTTCTTTTATTTAGAACTAATCTTTTAAACTTATGGTAGCAGGTTCTACCGTATTTGCGACAATTGTTAATCCTTGTTCAACTTCCGCATTTTCTCCTTTGATACAGAGTGGGGGAATTGTATTTAAAGGAATAAAAAATATGGAACACCAAAACCAAGTCCAAGCATTTCCCTTTTTACTTACTCCATTTTTTTCAATATCTGGAGCAGTTAAAGCAATAGTAGTTCCATTAGAAAATTTAAGTTCTCTCATTCTAATAATTAGTTTACCACTTTTACCCCAACATTTTCTTTTCGATGCTTTTACAATCTCCGCCGTTGCTAATGTTCCCACAGGAATAGCCAGTTTATCATTAATATAAATTTCTTGTGCAACTTTAAAATTAACAATATTCCCCCTTTTAGCTTTTTTTGAATTAATAGAATAATCCAATACAAGTGGAATTGCAGTATTTGCAGGAATCAATAAATCAGCCTCTTCTTGAATACAATAATTAGCTGCATTAATATCAATAGACTTACCAACCATCCATATCAATATTGTAAAAAACAGTATAATATTCTTTCTCATAATTTCTTTTTTATGTCATAAAACTATTTACTTATATCCCACACAAAAGGATAAACGACTGAATCAATAGGAATGTTAATAGATAACTCATCACCTTTTTCATATTGAATATTGACATATCCTGTTATTGTTTCACCCGGATTAACAGTTGTTATTTTCAAATATCCTTCATCTTTCATTTGGCGTTCTTGTAACATTTGATTATTATACTCTGCAATTCTACCACTAGCTATTAATTCAGCTTGATAAGCAGCAGCACCATTATAACCAACAGTTGTTGATGAAGTACTCAAACTTCCAGCGTATCCACTAACTCCTACAGCAGCACCAACAGTGGCACCATTTGTACCTACTGCCGCACCAACGGCACCAGAAACAGTAGCACCAGAATAGCTAGAATTTGTTTGAGTAGAAGAAGCTGAATAACCTGCTTTAGAAGCTGCCATAGATTCATTAAGGGCATTAAAAAAACTCCCCCAATTTTGGCGACGACTCACCTTTGCCATATATTCATCAGAATTTAAAACATTCAAATTCTTTACTTTGTCTTTTTTCTTTTTATAAGCAGTTATTAATGCAGGATTAAACGTTATGGGTTGAACTGAATTATTAGTCAATACAACATAGAGAGTAAAATACTTTCCATAATCTTTGTTAATTGAAGCATTAACCATAAGGCACAAACCATTTTTCATATAATAATCCCAAGTATCCCCTTTCTGGTGATAAACTTGCTTTTCATTTATTGATGGCATTTCTAAATATAAAGTACCATCAGACATCTTATATTTTGCTACAAATCCATCCTGTGTAGAATAAGTATAATATGGCTTTGCAGGTTCACCATTCTTATATTCAGCTTGTGAGCAAGCATCTCCTTTTTCTGTAAATTGATAGAATATACCATTATATTTACCGTTTACACAATCCCCCTTAGTATGGATTAAACCATTCTCAAAATAACTTATTGCAATTCCATTTTGAGTTCCATTAACCAATTCAAATTCTTCTTTCTTATTTCCATTCTCATAATAATTTATACATTTTCCCTTTCCATCTACAACATCCCAGTCTGTTTGCAATTTTCCATTTTTATAATATGACTTCCAAGCACCAAACTCTGATTTACTATCATCGTATTTATCAATGGAAATGAAATCACCCTCTGAATTTAATTCTCCAGTATTGAAATATGTTCGGAATTTATTACGATAATTACCATCTTGAGCATAAGATACGTATCGAATAAAACTTGCAAACTGTTTCGTTTCTACCCCTTTCCAATTATTGTCATAATAGAGAGTATCTACTTTTTGTGCAAAAATGTTGAGGTTACAAACCAACATAGTGAATAATACTAATTTGTATTTTTTCATATTGAGTATATATCCTGCTTCTATGTTCCTTATAGAAAGCAATTAATAATAATGGATTAGTGTGAGGAACACAGTGAAAACTGCACACTAAATAAGTACTGCTACTTTAAAGACTAGACTATCTGTTTCTTATGTATGTATTGTAGTCGATGTTCCCTATCGACTGTTATACAATGAAAAAAGCTCTAAGTTTGCAGTTAATAGATAAGAGGTCGGAAATTTATTTTAAAAAAGTCAAGCGAGACGAATAATTACCTCCGCATCTTATCAGGAAAATATCAGTCTTATTATCTTTGTTGTATTAAGATAAAGACTGATAGGCGGGAAGAGGACACCATAAAAGAGAAAGCACTTGAGGCTAGCCCACGTAACGGCCTCTCTCCGCCAAGCTGCAAAGCTCCGATAGAATATCAAGGTTGCGAGCCTATTTAGAGTTTAGAGTTCAAACAGCTTTTACCAGTCTTAGAAAAGTACAGCAAAAATATGAAAAAATTATTTATTGGAATTGATTTTTCAAAGGAGAAACTTGACGCGACGATAATTCTCGCATGTGGAATGAACGAAATAGGCTCCCGTGAGTATGGGTGTTTCCCAAATAACACTACGGGCTACCGCAAGTTATGTAATTGGGTTAAAACAAACGCTTGGAATACAATTGCTGAGGAATGGCTATTCTGTGGAGAAGACACAGGTTCATGTAGTATAGGACTGAGCAAATGGCTTTACGGAAAAGGCTATGACATATGGATTGAGAACGCTTACGCCATAAAACATAGCAGTGGTATCCAGCGTGTGAAAAACGATAAGGCGGACTCAGCAATCATTGCTGAATACGCATGGAGGCAACAGGACAAGGTTGTACCCTTTGAACCATTGAATGAATCCCTTGCGCAACTAAGGGAGATTTTCCTCTATAGGCATAAGCTAGTTGGGCAAAGAGTGGCAATGGAATTACGAAAAGAGGACAAATCACAATCAAACAAGTCAAAAGCAATATCCTTCATCAACCGCAAGAGCAAACACCTTATTGCGGAGATAAACAAAACAATTGCCGAATGCGATAAGGCCATTGATAGCATAATAGAGGCGGATGAGGAACTGAAAGAAAATTATGCTATTATAACCTCAATAAAAGGCGTAGCCAGGCAAAACGCAACCTGTATGTTGGTCTACACAAACAACTTCAAAAAATTCGGATATGACCCAAGAAAGATTGCATGCTATTATGGAGTTGCCCCCTTTGGTAAACAATCCGGAACGAGTGTAAATACACCTGCTCATACAAGCCATTTCGCCAATAAACTTATTAAATCATTATTAGGACAAGCAGCTCATATAGCCAAAATATATAATCCCGAAATTAGAGATTACTATCAAAGACTGATTAGTAAGGGAAAGAAGCCTCAAGTGGCTTTAAATAATGTCAAGAACAAACTCATAAGAATCATAGTGGCATTAGTCAGGAAGAAAGTACCATATGATCAAAATACATACAAATATTATGAAGAACGAGAAGTTATAGAAAGGAAAAAGAACGAGAAGTTAATTTATTGTTAAACGGAATAAGAGATTAGGATATTAGCATAGAATACGTGGGAACTATTGAATATTACCGTTATGAGGCTCTGGACTGCCCATCTCCAAGTAATAAACAATAGCCCACGCCAAACGATATATAGACTATCCATATAAGATAGGTATATAACATTGACGTGAGCGTTCTTGCCTACTATCCTTGGAGATTGAAATTGTCCAGATTTCATAACAGGATAATATCTTAAACGCTCTTCGTTAACTAATATGTCCTTCCAGTTCTAACTCATTAGACATCTGGAATTGCTGCAAAGGTAATAAAAAAGCCTGTAATCAATCAAGACTACAGGCTAATATTATTTACTCTTATAATGATAATCTATTCCAAATAAAGCTCCAACGAAAGTAAGCACCTCACCAAATGCTACCAGAATAGAACTATGTATGATACCTACAGGTACTACACAGAATCCTGCTATCAGTAATCCTATACCTACGACAACCAGTATGCAGGCTATTATTAATTGTATTTGTTGCTGATTCATAAACTCAAATAGACCTGAATGTTCCTGCAAATGTACCATCACTACTGATTTTAAACTCTGCTGCATTATCAATCCACCAACTACACATACCCTTAGTTGAGAAATTATATTTTCTCGCTACTAATTTTAATCGTCTTGGATAATGTCCGATTGAAATGTAGCGTACATCTTGCCCGTTATACATAAACGCATAATTATTTGTACATTCAATCCTTATTAAACCGGGATTTCCCTTAAATATCATTTCAACTTCAAGCCCTATAAATGTATCACTGCAAGGTAATATTATTGTTCTAGGGTCATTATCCTTATTTTTCGTAAAGAAGAAATTCAACCCATCCTTTAAATCAACCTCAAATGCATTTGCAAAATCATAATCATCAATATCTATAGTTTTAAACTCCTTCCTCGTACCATACTTTAATGTCAAACTACCTTCTGTATCCCAGCTAATATTTCCATTTGCCAACTTACCAGAACCATCATCTTTCAATTCCCATTTTCCAGATAAGTTTCTTATTGCACCAGACAGATAAGCATTATTAGAATAAAGTCCATCACCAGACAGTTTCCCAAAATCTGTATCAGTAATTCCATCTAGATTACCTATTCTACTGGATACTATGGAATCTGATTCAGATGTACAACCTGTACGTATATCAATACAGCCATCATACGGATTCAGCAGGATAGAACTTTGTCTGGCTGCATCACTCGTATTGGCTATCCTTACTAAAGCATCACCAGTTTCTATATTGCCTAATGCTTCTATGACATTGCAGGTAATAGTTGTACCATCTACAGTAGTTACCTTTAAGACTATCTTCTTTGAAGATGAATCAAAAGTCTGGCTAAGTAGAATATCATCCACCCTAAAGACAGAATCACTGACTGTAAGAACCATTACATTATTTTCATTGGAAGTTATACCTGTTACCTGTGCTGAATCGGTAACATATAAAATTCCATTAGTTCCCCTTACTTCATTACTCGTAATAGTAAAGACATCCAAACCTCCTTTTACTTTCAGATTGTCAAACTCTCCATTCTTGCCAGCGACAGAGTTAAATTTCACATCAGAATCAGTACTTAAATACTGATTTATTGTATCTACATATTCATTCTTATCTTGTTTGTTTTCATTCAAGTATTTACCCATATTGGCAGACAATGCCTTATCTTTACTGGAAGTTTCCAAATCATCAATTACTACAACTTTAGTACCAGCTTCACCTGATACTGTAGACTGTAAAACTGTACTTGAATAACTTCCACCTACATTCTTTAAATACTTGTTCCTGAAATTATGTGGTATATAGTTAGATTTTATTTCCATATTATCGTATTTCGTTCAATTCAACATCACATTTATTATTAATCAAATCGTATGTGATGGAATTGATTACAAAGTTCTTATTCAAGGTATTCTCTTTCAGGACTGAATTAAGCGATATACCCCTATTCTTTATTGAATTACTGTATCTGAATCGTGGCTTACTATAGTAATTCACATATTTATTAATACAGTGCTCTTCTGCTTTCAGTTTATCCAGTGAAGCTGTATCAGTCAACGTATCAACAAAGTAATACTCCTCTCCTATCTTAGTAAGAACATAGCTATAACTGCCTGCGTGTTCATTATAAGTATTGATTCTAAATTCAATATCATCAAAATCATTGACTATATTTTCATCAATTACATTCTCAAACTTCAAGTCTTCATCATACGTTTCATCATTAAAAATATCCTTCACATAATCAGATGTAGTATATTTCAATTTAACATCATTAATGTGAAATGAATTACACCTGACAGGTTCTTTATCGGTACGTCTCATAGGAGTAGTTCCAAGTTGATTAGGAGCGTAAAGTTCAAATGTCAACTCCCCTAATGTCATTTTATCAGATGGTAATGAAACGGCAACACCATCTTCACTTTCTGCCAGATTCATACGCCACGAAACTGTATTAGTCAATGAATAATCTGTATCAAACACCTTATCCCCTACTTTATTCTTATGCACCAGATAAAAACAGTCTTGCAATTTACATTCATCATAGAACCATTTCTCGACAAATACACGCTCATTACTGCTATTCATATATGAATACACGTAATTTCTATCTGCATATCCACCGCTATACTTTTCACGTCCAGAAATAGAATCATATTCCCCTTTAGTAACAAATCGCCAGTAACCGTATTCATCCAGATACTTATACCAAGTTGCACCTGCCCAAGTATTTGGACCGTTACATATCTTATAATAATTCCTTGCAACTTTATTATGATACTCCTGATAATTAACCCATCCATCACCATCATAGTACATCTTATCACCAATTGCAAGTTTACATTTAAACATCGTATCCGTGAATCCCGTGGAATATTTACCATCATAGTATTGTTCATCAGATGTTACAATACATTCTGCTGCATTCCAATCACCAGACAGCCTATAATTTATATCAATAATGAAAGTTCCACCTTTGACTGCTATAGGTAGCTTATTTTTCAATGACAATTGGACTCCGTCTGTTGTTTTCCATCCCATCAGACCGTAATCACTTATCGTAAAATATGTCTTCCAATTTAAAGAGGAAGGTTCATTTGCAGTCTCATAGTATGCTGCCTTTTGCCAGTAGCTGCCATTTGATGCAGCATTATCTGGAGTTACTTCTTCTATCGGTTCTATTGGTTTGTTAATTTCAAAAAGATATGGCTTATTCCAATCCCAATTATTCTTCGATTTAAAGAAAGCATTCAATAATGTATAATTCTTACCACTAATATCCCTTGTCGATTCATAATACTTATTTGCGTCTGCATTCTGATTTATAATATCATCCTCATCATTCCATTCAGGAATTATAGTATTATTAGAATTTGAATTAGCAACTACCACCACCTTATTATATAGCTCACCAATAGCTATACTGGCATTACTTTCATAAATATTCTGATTAACATTAATAACGGTGTTATCAAGTGCTACCACCGTATTACTATCATCTGACAGGGTATATTTAGTATATAAATTGATATTCTTAATAATATCATAGTCCACGAAGTAAATAGAATCACCATAATAATAGCAAGTCATACCCAGATACCTTGCAATATATTCCAGTACGTCTTTACAGTTCTCTGCTTCATTCGCTTCATCGAAGAAATTTCTATCTAATATGAATAAGTTATTTAGTAAATCAGTAGTATCATTTATCTTCTTTGCGTTGTGTACATAGACATTCTTTATCAGTCCATTGGAATCAATCTGGCTTATGATATGTTTGATTACCTGATAGAAAGACACTATAGACTGCTTTTCATTTAGATAGGTGTAGTTATAATTATTAAGGGATGAAAGAATATCGTTGAACTGCAATGACAACAAATTATATTCTTCATTATAATCTGTACTGTAAAGACAAGGAACAGAATACCCACACCACAACAAAGAACCATTCTTTGAGATGGTACAATATATCTGGTTTCCTAATGCTGTGTACAGATTAGCCAGTACCTTTGTCGTTAAGACATTAATCTGGCAATCCGAACATTTGATTGGTTTGAACACATCATCATCTGATTCATAGTTAATTGAAACTGCATCAGCAGAACAGAGTAATTCAGAAGCTATCAAAGTACCTCCTGAATCCCTGTATATTTCAATATTGATAGTATTCTCATCTATATCCTTAAAAGATGAGTTATATATTAATTGATAGCCCATTTTACCTTAGTCTATTTGTTCTATTACTGTGTTGTTTTAAAACTCCAACCAGTGCTTTATCTGAAATCTTAAATTCAACTTCTCCAGACATAGCACCTCCTTTTACAGGTGAACCACCGTCTAACAGGTTGAACAAATTGGACTGCTGACTTTTATTCAGAATCATTTCACCACTATTCACCCTAGCCAATATCTTATCACCAAAGAAGGAACTGCCATCAACCACACCACCATTGGCAAATTGTGGCATAGTGGCAAAAGCTGCTATTACAGAAGCTACAGCAGCACCAGCCAACAACCAACCTACTACTGGTGTTTGCGTGGCACTGGCTACGGCATTTCCTATAGACTCCGCTTTCTTTGCAGCAATAAGAGCTTCTATAGCAGGAATAGCAGTACCTATAGCTGTCATTAAATTAGCACTCCAAGTTAACCAAGCAGAAGCACCTTCATTTGTCATTTGGGATATAGAACCCATAACAGTAGCAATAGCACCTAATGAAGTTGCATAATCATTATTTACTTTTACATCTTCTTCTGTTACAAATGGAGAAGTTAGTTTACCAATATCCCTTGAATTAAAGCCTTTAACAGATGGAATACCAGCAGGTTTTAATTCTCCCTGCTCCCTACTGTTATATTTAGCAGTAATATTCAGAACTATTTTTTTCTGTTCCAGTTCCTGTATCAGTTTTAGTGCAGATACTCTGGCATCGTTTGTAATGGCAGCAGCATACTTCTTTCTGGCTTCCGTTATCAGCTTATCCAATTCAGCAACAGAACCAGCAGGAATTACTTCTTCTGTTTTTACCTTATTATTTCCTCCAGCAGGTTTAAGACTATTCTGTAATTCCAATGTACGTTTATCAAAATCATACATACGCTTTTTCAAATCATAAGCATATTCATAGTTTTTAATCATTTCACCTCTATTGGCATCATTATCCTGATTCAAGAAATTCTGCTTTTCAAGTTCTGAATTTTGTTGTTTGAACAGTTCCATTTGTTGCTTAATAGAAGACAGTTTTTCCCTCATCTGTTTTTTGGTTTCACCTGTCCATTCATTAGTATCACCTCTGGTAGAATTAATCCTGCCTTGTATTTGGTTTATTTCCTTTTCGTATGCCTTTAACTGGTCTTGATACTCCGTTAATGCCCTTTTCTCATTTCTAGATGAAAAATCATTATTATTGATTGATATATATTTATGTATATCATTAATATTAAAGTCTTTTCGTCCTGTTCTAATATTCAATGATTGAATAAGTTCTTCTTCTGCACCTCCCAAGACATCAGTAACATCTATTTTAAAATCGTCTTTCAACTTTTGCAAGTCTTTAAATGCCTTCTCCCGTTCCTGCTTGCTTTTAGTGGTATCCCTGATTATAGATTCATATTTCGTAAACTCCGTTTCAAAGACTTTAGTATTGAATCCCATTGATAACTTAGCATCAGTCAACGAATCACGCAAAGCAGAAAGTTCTTTCAAATTCCTTATTGTAGAAAGAACACCGTTATTAAATGCTTCAAAACTGCCAGCAGACATAGACTGAAAGAATAAATCTACAGTTCCTTTACAGGAATTTAATGTATTGTCCCATTCATCATTAGTAGCCTGTGAGCTTCTTATTATCTTCATAAAAGCGTCACTGGCAGTAGTCGCAATTCCAATACCAGCAGCAAACTTTCCTATAGTACCTACTATATTGCCTGTTATCTGTTGAAACTCCTGTACTTGCCTGCTGCTCTTAACTATGTTATTATTAAAACCAGATGAATCAAGTAATAGTCTGGTTACTAAATCAGCCATATATATTTAGTTTTGTGTGTTTATAAATTGATTAGCTTTAGCCTGTAGTCTGGCTATATCGTCTTTACTGATAGAAGTATCTTTCTCTTTGGCTTCATCCCAATCAAACTTCATAATATCAGTAGGTGATAACTGCTTGGTACTGTTAGTTTGGGCTATGATATAACTTATCATTCTAGCCTGTTCCCAGCTTGTTTTATTCTTATATTGCAGATTCTCCAAGACTGCCTTCACCTCATACATTTGCATACTGTCCAGAAAATAATCAGGTGCTATACCTGCTTCCAGAACTATCAAAGCATACAATTCGCTAATCGTTACTTTTTTTTTGAATCTACAGTATCACTTATGAATGCAGACTGCTTTTCCATCTCCTTAGAAAGAAAATCCTGTAGCTGGATAACTAAGGCTGGTTCATCATCGCATTCATTAATAAAGTCCTCGAATGTCATTTGCAAATCTGGATTATTGGCTACTAACAGACTATAATAAAACAGGTAGTAATCCGTTAGATTCTCCAATCTGAATATCTTGCCTGTTATCTGTTCAAATACGAACATAGCCCTGATAGTATATCGTATATTATATGCAGTACCTTTAATTTGAATTTCCATAGTATATAAATAAAAAAGGGGAAACTGTAACAGCTTCCCCAGTGAATATATTACGCTACTTTAGGTGATAAAGCACCTGTTCCTTCCAAAGTAACAGAATAAGTAGCATTATCATTATCTGGAGCATTAGCGGTAATACTAGTGATAACCACCTTACCAGTGTAGCCACCGCCTATTTTCCAGCCATCGGCAGGCAGACCTGTATCGCTGTCTGCATTGGTGCATACGGCAAAAGCTACAGTTAATTCCTCTCTGCTTATCCAGCTATTTACTAAAGCATTAAAATCTTCCACGCTATATAAATTGTCAGTTGTAAGTGACCAGCTTAATTTGCTTACCGCTTTACTAGTCCACTTGCCACCGTCTTTTGATGAAGTTTCCAAAGTGTTTCCCGTTAAGGAAAGCTGGCAACTGGTTGAAAATGCCAATGCTTTATAAGCAGTGCCAGCACCAGTGGTATCTTTAAAAATCATCAGGTCATTCCCTCTAAGTATTTTGTTTGCCATTTGTGTTTATGTCGAATGTTATATTTTGAATGAATGTATCTTCTATGTATTCTTCATCTGCGCTAATCATCCTTATATCATTTATTTCTATTCCTGCAAAGTTCCCCCTTCTACCTTCTAAAGCATCCCTTACATAGTCTGCCAGTTCAACGGTATCCGTGTAATCTTTAGAAGCAATAACCACATCAACCGTAACGGATTCATTTACAGAATAACTGCCTTTGGTGTAGTTAGGACTAATATTAGTCCTTTTATAAACGATAAAAGGAAAAGTGGTGGATTCTTCAACTATCAACGGATATATCTTAGAACCTACCTTTTCTTTTATCCTGCTATCTTTACTTAATAAGTGATAGATAGCTTTTCCTATTTGTAAGCTCATCTTCTTTTGGAAATCCTTGTTATTGATTCTTCAACCATTTGATTTATATTATCAAAGATGGCACGTTCCTTATTATCTTTGGCAGTCCTGAAAAAGTGAGAAGCGTTCATTCTACCTCTGTTAGCTCCGTTTTTTCTAAGTCGTCTGGTAGTTGTTCCAAGTTCAAAGAACTTTAACCTAAAGTCCCCCATTATATGAACCTTCGCTTCTGTAGCTTTCTTATCAACCTTTAGTTTTATTCCACTGCCTAAAGTTTTACCGTCCCATCTATTCTTATGATTTATTGTCTTACCTACTACGCTTCTTAGTTGTGTTTTCGTTTCCTTTTGCAAAATTCGTCCAGCTTTCCGTAGTGCATTCTTATACACATTCTTTTGCTGTCTGCTATTAAGTTCACTAAACATTCTTAGTACCTGTGAAGCGTCTACAGTTACACCGTTATTCATTAATAAGCTCTCCTATGATTTCTGTGGATTGTTTTGTCCTGTCTGAATTGATAGCCAATATCCTATACTTCTTATCTTGATAGATAATTCTCATTTGCTCGTTTACCTTATGATAGTACCTGATTGTGAAAGTAAGTGTATAAGAAGTAAATATTTCATTATTCTGATTAACCCTGTTACCAGAATTAAACTTAATGTTGGCTCTTGTTTGCAGATAGTCTACCCATTCCATAGAAGTAGCCCCAAACTCATTTTTAACTGGTACTGATTCCTGTAGTAATATTGTCTCTGTCAGTAACCCTGCCCTCATAGTATATAGTATTAATAGCCGTACTGTAATCCAGTTTCACCGCTTATTTTTACTGCACTACATAATTCAGGATTCCAGCCAGGATAAAGAACCGTAGTTATAAACTTCTCTTGTCCAGCAGGTCTAATTTCTACAGTTACTTCATTATCATTGGTATTTTTAATGAGAAAATAAAATTCTGGTGTGAATACATCCTCTGTTATATCATCCATTCTACTAACCTGTGTAGACGTTGCCCTACCGTCTCTATTATGTATATAGTCAATCATACTTCTTTGTAGTTTTTATAAAGTGAAACTAGATAGTCAAATGTATATGGCACTTTATTAACGGATGAATAAGATACTGGCTCACGATTGGCATATAGATTACCAATCAGCAGCAGAATAGCGTGAATAACAGCAGGTGGGGTAAATTCCCCATCCACTGCTAATTCATCCAGTTTCAGATTCAAATTACGTGCTACTGCATCCTCTGCAACATCAATTAGTCCAAGTATATATAAATCATCATCCTTGAAAGAATCATCCAAAAGAAGGTGCTTCTTAGCTTCTTCCAGTTTGACGTACATATTATTTTAAAATAGCTTTTTGGAAAGAACCTGTTCTTCTTGGTTTTGCATCGAAATATGCATTGATAACCAATCTTACTTTACCGTTAGCTGCTTGTGTGTACGGGTCTACTGTTAAGTCAATCCCACCCCATTGTCCAATAACAAAATCTTCAAAGTGTCCCATTACAACACCCTTACTGGTAACATTGGATGTACAATATACTGGATAACCGTTCACTTCATTTTCTTCCATCAGACAACCAGCACAACCAACACAGGTATGTACACCACCGTCAGTTACATTGTAAAGAGCATCTTTAGCAGTAGTTTTCAAAATACCTTTTGCAGATGGCGATACAATGAAACATTTGTTTCCTGCTACATTAGCCTCTTCCAGTGCAGTTTCCATATCAACCAATCTCTTATAAGTAATATCCTTTGTTTCAGGAGTAACGCCATTAAAGATACCGGCAGGCATAGTAGCAGAACCAGCAGCACTACCCAAGATTGTAGCTTCCAGTTTGTCTGATATAGCATTTACGATGTCACGTTTAAGCATCTCTTCTGCACTGGCAGAATCCTGAATCAGGAATTGTTTGGAAACGTCTACATAAGCGGTTAGTCTCTTTGGTTCTAAGTTTACTTCACTGAAATCACCTGCACCGTCTGTAGCAGCAGATACTTCACCAGCCCAGCTAACATTACTTCCAGAATAAGCAGGAATAGAAACATTACCTACCAGTCCAGACAGATAACTTGCGCCAGCCTTAACCATTACTAAATTAGCTCTCAATGGTTCTAACAGAGCCAGTTTATCTTCTGCTACGGTTTCCTGTCCTGCACCCTCTACAGTCGCTTGCACATCGGTTCTTTCTTCAATCGGTAATACGATTTGTCCAGAATAGTTCTGTCCTGATTTTCTAAATTCTGCAATACCAGCAGATACAACTTCCTGCGCTCTTTCGTCCAGTTGTCTGCTATTGGCTACGTCATTAATAGCCTTTAAAAGTGAAAATTTCTCTTTTTTCATAGATGTATTATTTGTGTTTGTTAGTTTTGTCTCGCTTGCAATCTTTCTTATTTCATTATCTATGTCTTTCAGTTCATCAGCAATAGAATTAAATTCAGCGTGTTCACCTTCATTTAACCGTCTGGTTTCCTTTTCTGCTTTGGAAACTATTTCCTCTGCCCGTTGCTTTAACTGTTCTTTTTTGTCTAACAGTTCTAAAGTGTTCATTATTGTAGTTTGTGTCTTAGCTCCCTATAATAGTCAGTCAAATCTTCCTTATCAAATGATTCCAACTTTCTAAGTGCTACACTCGTATCAGGATACGCTTCTTTATAGACAGGTGACACATCAAACAGTTCTTTGAACTTATTGATAGTCCTGATATAAGAACCATTTTCCTTCTTTGTCCAAGTATCGGAATCAATGGTAAAAGCAAAAGATGAAGTAGTAATATCACCTCTCTTTAAACCTTCCAGCAATTCATCTCCCAGATTTGTGCAGGGTGCTTCAAAGCTATATTTAAGCCCTGTAGAATCAACTTCCAGTTTCAGGCTGCCTGCACCATATTTAGAACGTGCCAGAATACCTCTGTCTTCATTATGATTCAAAAGGCACAAAATATCTGACTGTTGTAGCACTCCTTCCAGTGCCGTAGGTTCTATAACTTCTGTAAACCCGCCTAAATCTCTAGATTCAGAATTGAATACTATTGCATAACCCTCAACAATTCTGGAATCTTCGTTTCTTTTTTCAATTTTACAATTTCGTGTTTCTTTCATAGTATCGTAGTAATCCCTTATACATATATTACCTTTACCCTAGTATCTCCCAGACAGGGATTATCAGAGCAGTAAACTGTATATTGTTCGTTATATCCTGATTCATTGGTGTAATAAAACTTGGCTACTTCTCTGAATCCTCCTTCAAATCCGCCTACACTAAATACGGCTTCTCCATAATGAGAAGGATATGCAAAACAGATATATTCATCCTTGCCTGCATTTACTCTGAAATTCATTTCTGTAGCTTGCCGTAGTTCTTTTGTAAGAGATTCAATAAAGTTGGAATCATAAGTAGTAGAAGATGATACACCGTAATATATATTATTCATAAACTTAATATCAATAGTTTTAGATTTGATGGTAGTTCCATCATTTACCTTTAGTGTGAATGATTTATTGCTGTTGAATGGAGTATCAAATGTGAAAGAACTGCCTGTCACAGGTACATCATTAATAAATTGTTCCGTTGCTGGCTGGCTTAACTTCCAAGTAAGTGTTATACTGTTAATGTTAGTTCCTATTTCCTGTACTGGTTCTACGTTACTGGTAAATGAAGTTATATTAATAGCTTCGTACAGCAATGAATCCAATGTGTCTTTCACAGTTGTACTGTCATATCCTACATTTTCAGCAAGTAAATCGGAACTTGTTACGAACTTGGAATCATTTATTAAATCAGACGTGAAATTAGGTATTTCACTAGTATCAGCTTTAGCAGCCAGTGCTTCTTCCAGTTCTTTTAGTTCCTTATTAATACCTGTCGAATCAAAATCAGATAAATTAGTAAGTTTGGTTTTATCTTCATTAGTATAATCATTAGTAGATAATCCTTTGCCAGATTCTTTATCAACCTTTTTTGCCAAGTCTACAACATTGGTAAACTGTGCATCATTGGAAAGCTCCGTTGTATATTTGGGAACTTCATCTTTGGAAGCAAAGTTTCTATCATTCACTAATTGACTAAGTTTAGTAGGTACACTATTTATATTGACATAATTACAGTCATTTTGCAACTCGCTTACTTTGGTAGGCAAATCATCTCTGGTGATAAATCCCATATCATTTATCAACTGACTTAGCTTAATCAGTCTTTCCTTTGATTCAGAACAGCAATATTTAAGACCATCTTTATCTGCTACTATGGTATAAGCCCTAATCATTTTATAGCAGTGACTATCATCATTCTTTATAAATGTACAGATAACATTATAGTCTCCCAAAAGCATTTCCTGCTGTTGTTCGGCTGTTACTTCAAACTCAATACCTTTCACTAAAGTACTGTCATAAAGAACAGTATCCCCTAAATCTTCTTCCCTCTCTTTAAGGACTATATCAACTATTCTGGCATCTGCTACATATTTCTTGGATGGAACTGTAGAATGTTGATACATCACTTCCAAATCAGTAACAGCAGATAAATCTACATAGCCGTTGCAATCCTTTATAGTCCAAGTAAAGCTAAAATCATTGCCTTTAATTATATACCTCATCGTCTTTCTCTATTTGCTTAGTAACTGCATTATCTAGTGTCTGTACATTCACCTGTACAAATGATTTGTCACCGTTTTCAATAGCTGGTAAATCCAGATTCTTCCTAATTTCATTTGGAGTAATCACACCAATCTGGAACAGCGTATTATAGTAGCTAGCCAAACTTGCCTTATCTGCTCTAAGTAGAACTGAAGTATCAAAACGCACATCTATATTATTCCTTTCAGAAGGCTTATATAGTTTACGTTCAAATTCCAGTTCTATCTTTTCCAGTAGTGGTGAAAGCGTATCAGTCAAGAAAGCTAGTTGAGTAGCTTCTACTGTACTATAACTGGATTTGGACAAATCAAATGCCTTGACTGGTGACACACCGAAGAATCTGCAAATATCAATCACATTAAACTGTCTAGTTTCCAGTAATTGTGCATCAGACGGATTCACCGTAATAGGCTGAAAAGTCATATTGCCTTCCATCACAGCCACGCCATTAGGAGTACCAGTAATAGAATTAAAAGCACTGCTCCAAGCTGTTTTAATGTCCTGTTTCTGTTGTGCCGTTAATGAGGATTCCACTTTAATAATGCCAGCCAGATTAGCACCTCCTTTGAAAAATCCTTCTGCGTGCGCTTCTGAATCGGCAGTCAGTCCCAGCGTGTTTCTGGCGTGCTTCAAGGTGCTTATACCTGTAATCCCATCATAGCTAAAATTCAAGATATGAATCATATTGATAGCTTCTACCAGTTGGTTCATCCCTGTAATGTTGTACATCTTCTTACCGTTTTTAAAAGTGACTGATACAGAATCTGATTTTAGAAATATCAGTTCTTTGGCATCACCTTTTTCATCTCTGTTAATAAGAGCATAGCCATTACCTGTAAGAAGCACACTGGTAACCAGTGTCTTGATAAAAGTAAATCTGCTCATTTGGTCATTCGGTTCTCTATTCAACAGCCAGTATGTAGGATGCTTGGTAAACTTGGTTTTAAAGCCCTCATCATCTACATAATACGGTTCTAACGGCAACTGTGCTACAGAATCACTTATCACGTCTACACATCTGTAAACAGCAGATAGCAACATAGCTTTTGATTCTGAATATGTAGTAGCTGAATTATAAAATAGAGAATCTGAAAGAAAGTTGTAGCTACGTTCTTCTTGTCTAGCTTCTTTCTTTTTAAATGGATGGAAATTGAATTTCATTAAAATGTAAATATTTGGTTTGTGTAGTGTGGTACTTGCAAATACATACCTAAAGCCTGTATCATAGATATAGTTCCATCTATCTTCTTCTTGTCTACTTGTTTGTTAGGTTTGATATTGCCGTTATGGTCTGACTTCAAAGTCACATTCCTAAAGCAATACCTGTTTATTTCGTTATTGTCTATTATTGCTTTACCAGATAATATAAGCCGTTCCATCTCTCTGGTAGGCTTATTAAAGTTGGCTAATGTCTGTGCGTATTCTTCAAGTGGCAATCCTTTTTCTGTCGAATCAATAGCCCACTGTGTAGCATTATACTTATCATATCCTACAGCCTGTATATTAACTACTTCTGAATATTTAAGCATATCAGTAGTTATGTAATCATAATCGGTAACATTACCAGCAGTAACAGTAAGTAAACCAGCTCTTTTCCATAGCTTATAAAGTTCCTTGTCTGTCTTGTCTGTAAGTGCCGATTCAGGAAGGTAGTAATGAGTTTTAAAATAGTATTTATCACTATCAACGACTAAATAAGATACAGCAGTTAAATCACTGGTAGCAGCTAAATCCACTCCAATATAACAGGGTAATCCCCTAAACTTTGACAGGTCTACTGCTTGTGTACACTTTATAATACTTTCATCAGACAGCCAGACTGTAGCACTGTCACACCATTGGTTAAGCGTCTTGGTACGTACTCCCACTTCATCAGAAGGATTATTAATAGCTTGTTGTACTTGCCCTTTGATGTATTTACTGGTAACAGTGACATTCAAATTAGGTGCAACTTTCATCCAGTTCTTTTCACTTCTCCAATCATCATCAGCATCTAAAGAATAGATGGCAATAAACATTTCATCATCTGACTTTAACTCATTCAGCACTTCTATAGCTACAGTTCTTAATTGGTAACAAGGTAAAGTTTTGTCGAATCCAGCAGTAGTAATAGTACACAGGTGTGGATTCTCACGCATACCCATACTGGATTTTATTACATCCCTTACCTTACTTGTTTTGGCAGCGTGGTATTCATCCAGTAAACCGAAACTGGCATTAAATCCATCCAGTTTGCTATCATCAGCAGCAAGTACCTTCAATTTACTATTAGTAGCCTTAAACAGAATATCAGCCCTGTAAGCTGTCAAATATTTGCCTTTGGTATCCAGTCCCTTACTAAACTTGGAACACATATCAAAAGCTATCTTTGCCTGTTCCTTACTGTTTGCTGCCAGCAAGACTTCTGCACCATCTTCACCATCAGCAATTAGATAATACAAACATAAGGCGGCAGCTAAAGCAGTCTTACCTTGCTTTCTGGATACTTCTATGTATGAACTGGTGAATCTCCTAGTTCCTGTACCCTTCCAGTAAAATCCCAGTATATTAGCTATAATAAACTGTTGCCAGCCTTCCAGTATGAAGTTACTGCCAGCGTGCTTGCCTGTATAATGTTTCAAAGTGCCAATAAAGCTAATAGCCCTGTCTACTACATCTTCCCTAAACTCCAAATCATCCCTCAATAAGTCATTCTGGAATCTCTTACAAGCCAGTTTTATTGTATCGCCTGTTACTATTTCATTATTAAGAACCTTACTTGCATACTCATAGTAAAGTTTCATCATCTAACTTCTTTCTTACCAGTAACAATGAACTGTTCTAATGGTGTGGATTCCTCGTCATCCGTTTTATCCATCTTTGGTAATTTGGTACGTGCTTTGGCTGTCAGTCCAAATTCCAACATAACTTTCATAGCCTGTGTTTGTGCATCCTTTGCAACTTTTACCAATGGATGTGGTGCTATATTACCTCTATCACTGGTAACTGTCAAACCGTCTATTTCCAACTGTTTGGATGCCTTGATAAATGTACTGTAATTTCTTGCCAGCATATCTAAGGCAGCATTATCTATATTCTCTAAAACACCTCTATTTTCAAGCTCTGCAAGTACTCCTTGTATGTATTCAGCAGCTTCTTTTTCTATACCTTTGGGAATTGAATATTTCTTCATAGTATTACGTTTTTTATTTTCTAAATAGTAAAGCTAAAAAGGTACTCAATTACACATAAAGAGACTATAACACAATTAATTAAGAATGTAATACATTCATTTTGACACCCTATTTTATTTCAGTAAATTTGTATAGAATTAAAAATCAAACACTATGGAAAGAACGTGTAATTATCCGATAGAAATTAAGTTTAAAATAGACCTGAATACAGAACTGCTACTGAATGAACTATGCGATTTATTAAAGAAAGACAGGTCTAAAATATTAAGATTGATAATCGCTGATTTCTTTGACAGGAATCTGGATTTAATAGACAAATATAAAGAGACAGACAACAAGTTAGATAGGGAAAAACTGGTAGAAGCAATACTGAAAGACTTCTATGGATATAACAGGCAAACAATGAATGAATACCTACGATTTAAAAATGAAAAAGACAATCCCAAGTAAAGAAGTATTGGAACAGTATATATATGACTATGGAATAGATAAAACAGCACAGATATTTCACATATCAACAGAAGAATTAGATAAGAAGATTAACTGGAAACCACAATACGAGCAGTACAGCTACAATCCAGCAATAGCCAAACCACTTTCATCACAACATAAGCAAATTATGGCTATCATAGCTAAACACTACCCAGATTTACTAAAGCAGTGCACCAACTATTATAAAGACACTATTTATATGTCCCAGAATGTAGAAGATTTACTTCATAAAGCTATAATCAAATGTTTGGAAATAGGACTGGATAAAGTAACGGAAGACGCCGTTCTGAAATTAGTAAAGATACAGTTCTATACAGCCAGAAAATACGCACAACTGCAAAGTTACACTATGAAGAAAAAGATATTTCCACTGGAAATAGCTACGGAAGATGGAGAATATATAATACCTACAGAATACTACAATAATGCCATATTTAAAGAAAGCGAAGAAACAGCGTAATCCATCAAATAACAGGATAGAAAGACAGAAGATTTATAATACTGACAGATGGCACAAACTTAGAGCTAGCAAACTAATGCAGTCACCATTATGTGAAGTATGCTTATCCAAAGGTGTAATCACTCCTGCGTTTCACATCCATCATATAGACAGCTTTATGAATTATGAAGGAATGAAACGCAAAGAAGTGGCTTATAATCCAGGTAATTTAATGTCTATATGTGAACAGTGTCATAACAAATTACACAATCAAATTCAACGACGGTAGAATGTTCCTTTTTTTATTGAAACTATTTTCTTACATCTGTCGTTAATTTCAATTCTATTTTCACAATCAGTATAAACTACTATACGCTTATCTACAAAATCATCGTCAAACGAAGTTGCAGTACTACCAATATATAAAGTACCAATAATTGTCTGCGCATAAATCTCAACCTGTCCTAGATAAATATTATCCACTAAATTCACTTCTTTAGTAGGCATAGAAAGATTTCGTATGCTAATTCCAGATATTTCAGAGCGAATTATATCTATTTTATTACAATCAATTAAATGGCTTTTATTTATTTTACAAGATTCAAAACGAGCAAATTCCAACATATTAAAAACTACACCTTCAAAGGAACAATCTTTAAACCCGATATTAACCTTACCGTGGAATCTATCATTTTTTTCGAAAGAAATATTTCTCAATGTCAATTCTGTTTCAAGAAATACAGTATCTAAATTCTGAAATAACAGTTCTTTAACTACGCCTATTAATCTGATTTTATTTCCAGAAGAAAAATTTGCAGAAATAAAGTCACAAAAGATATTAGCTACAATAGACTTATACCTTTCATCCTCTTTAGCAATTTGAAACAATGCGTATGCACCACCTATAGCAATTCCATCATTATCACTATTTAGATACCCCACAGCATCACCAAAACGTTTATCAATATTAGTTTTTTCAGCAATATTATTTTGCCTTGTTTGTTCACCTATTTTCTTGTTGTTAAGATATAGACCATATATAACACAAGCACCACCAATTATACTTAAACAAGTAGCTAGTACTTTCCCTTTAGCTTCTGGATTATCTTCTCCATACAATATATCAGACAGACAAAATAATACACAAAATACAATTATAATCAATATTACTACAACATATTTAAACGCATTAGATGCAAAAATTAGATTCCAACTATTCTTACTTTTCATAATTATAAAGATTAAGTTTCGAGCAAATATAAATATAATAAAACAATAAACATCAGACCTTACCAATGAAAATTAAATTAAACATCCAATACATTCAGAATCTTACTAATAACGAAGCGTTCACCTACTTCTGTACACTAGTAACAATAGCCAATAATCCAGATGCAACAATTAAAGATGTAGTACGTACCTGTGGTATAGGTGAAACTACCGTATTCAAGCATTTAAAGAAATTTGATGAGCTAGGATACTTAGACATAGATAGAACTGGAACATATAACACATACAGCTACACTGAACCTGATAGACTATATATAACCATAGATTCAGACCTGCTTAACATTAATGGCAATAAGAACCAATTAGGAGCACTTATACGGCTTAAATCATATACCAGAATAGGCACTAATATTGTAGACCTCTCACTTAATCGAATAGTCCACGAAGTAAGCATACAGCACGACAGCATATACTTTGCCCTTGAAAACGAGATACTGGAAAGAAATGATAAAAAGACATACTTTACCTTCATTCATCCAGCATTCACGCACATCTGGTAGGCAAATACAGAGCTTAGAAACACCTGTACACTATTTTTTAAAATTTGTGTATCTTCCAGTTTTTATAGTCAAAAAGTTTTATTATCTTTGTATCAGCAAATTAGAAGAAGCAGCTACTATCATAAATGCTTCTATTGTTGCGAAATTCTGACTAAAATATGGAACTAGTGAATAATAGTAGCTAGTTCCTTCTTTTCGATTCATTTTTCATAATTCATATAATCCCTTTGGGATTCCATTGTTAAAAATGCAGTTCTTCCCTGCATTTTCTTAAATTAGTAAATTGAAACAGCGAATAATAGGCGTAGTGATACGCTTATTATTTTATCCCAATCCTTACCAAAATTTGCAAATGCTACCTTATACCATACTAAAAAAGTAAGGAACTCAAGACCAAAGATTTTAACCAGATTAGCTTCTAAATTCAGATTTACTACTATTCAGATTACTTACTACCTAAATTTAATATGTAAAAACCTATGAAAACCTTAAATATAAATTCAACTAATGGATATTTAAACTTACCTGATTTACCACATAATTGTATCTTTAATAAAGTAGTTACTGGCTGTGGTGGTACTACTGTAGTCCTCTTTAATGATGAATCCTATATCATTGCAGTACCTACTACAGAACTTATCGTAAATAAGACGGGCTTAACAGAATCTGGTCTTACTACTATTACCTCCTATGATGGCAAAGAACAGTCTGTATTTGGATTATTCGGTACTTTTACTTACCAAGCCAAAAAAGAACTAAAGAAATATGCTTCCAGCACTGGAATAAAAAAGATAATGTGTACTTATGATAAGATGGAATATTTGGAGCAGTACCTAAATCCTACCGATTTCAGACTGCTTATAGACGAATATCACATATTGCTAAAAGCATACAGTTATAGACAGAAAGCTGTTGACGGTGTACTGGACTGCTTTAGAAAGTACAAATCATTCTGTTTTATGTCTGCCACTCCAATCAGTGCAGATTTCACTCCGTCCATCCTTTCAGATGTGGAACTGGTAGAAGCCAAATGGGATAATACAGACACTTTAATAGTAAAATTAGACCAAACCAATCATCCCTATGTAAAGGCAGCCAATTATATAAACGCTTATAAGAAAGACGGCTATCTGGAAATAAACGGTAATAAAAGTACGGAAGCATACTTCTTTATAAATTCAGTTACAGATATAGCTTCTATCTTAGAATATTGCCAACTTGGTAACGATGAAGTAAAGATTGTATGTGCAGATAATCCGTCAAACAGGGACAAATTAGCAGGATATACTATCAGCAACAGTAGAAGTACCAATAAGCCATTTACTTTCATTACTTCCAAATCATTTGAAGGTGCTGATTATTTCAGTGAAACAGGTATGTGCTTCGTGGTTAGTAATTCCAGCAATACTAATACCCTGCTCGATATATCCACTGACATTTACCAGATAGCTGGCAGAATCAGGACTGAAAGTAATCCGTTTAGAAACATAATGGTACACATCTTTAATAGCGTGGGAAAAAGGAAGCTAAACCTAGATATTACCTACGAAGAAATGGTACAAAGAATGAATGATGAAATAGAAGGTGCAAACGAATTAATTGCTGCTATCAACAATAGTAGCAAGAAAGCTAAGAGTATGGCTGAAAAGATGCTTAACAGTGCCTATGCTGTGTGTGACAAAGAAGGTAACTACTTCCTTAATGATATGCTGGTAAAGTTAGACCTGTATAATTTCAAATTGGAAAAGGTTATCTATAATGATGGTATCGCTTTAAGAAAGGAACACAATGCAAACGGGAATATGACCACTGAATTAGAATATGAAAGACTAAACGAAACAATGAATAAAGCAGGAAAGAAACTATCTTTTAAAGATGCTTTCCTTAGATATACGGAACTACTACAGAATCTGGTTATTACTCCAGAAACAGACGAAATAGTTAGAGTACAGCCATTAGTAGTACCTGCCTATCACAAATTAGGAACTGATAAAGTTAGAAGTTTGCGATATATCAAAACAGCTATAGAAAAAGCTCTTATCAGTCTGGAATCGGATAAAAACAGAGACACGAAGATAGTACAAATACTTAGCAAGCAGATAAAGACTGGATTCTTTAGTAACGCTGATATTAAGAGCTGGATTAGAGAAGCGTATGATATACTAGGTATTACCGATAAAGTCAAAGCTACAGACCTTGATAGATGGTTTGATTGTAAACCTGTCGCCAAGTGGATTGACGGTAAAACAGTCAAAGGATATGAGATTTACAGACCAAAGATAGTATTCAAGTAAAGATACACCAAAACAACATTCAATTAAATAAACGATTATGATTTACATTACACTTATTGCAGCAGCACTATTATCAACTTACTTAGTAAGATTCACAGTAAAAGAGATTAAGCAACACATCACGAAAGAAGCAGATAGGATTATCAATACAAGACAATAAATATATTAACCTAATTAGCCTGTAATGAAAATGCACAATGGCTAATGTTTATGAATATGTAATATAGAAACAGGCTAGTAATCAAATTACTAGCAAATGGATAACTTTTTAGCAATGGAACGTAAAGGAAGGGACTTATTCAAGTCATTATTAGAAGATGGAAATATAACCAAATACAAGGAATCTACTGGCAGATATAATCCCGTAGATTTCTATTTAATACACAACGAAGATAAGATAGTAGCTGAAATAAAATGCAGGGATGTACGGTACGTTAATTATCCCACTCATTTAATGGAAACTGAAAAACTTAAAAGTCTACTAACTGTCAAGGATACTCACGATTGTAAAGCAGCGTGGTACGTCAACTTCTTTGGCGAAGATATATGCTTTATATATAATGCAGACAAAGTAAAGAATTTACGTTCTGAAACAGCGTACTGCAATTACACTACTGCCAATTACAACTACTACAAAACAACCAAAGGTGTTATTATGATACCTACTAATCTGGCTGGAATCTTTATCAGAAAAAATGGTAGATGGAGGAATGGTAGTTTGAAAGATATCACTACCTTTGCAACCTCAAAATGAGATTTACGAACAATAAAATTTAAAAATTATGGAAATGAAAGATGAAATTAAACTGAAAGAGTTAGAAAACGAAAAAAAACGTCTTGATAATCAGAAGGAACTAATTGAATTAGTCAAAGAGTTTATAAAGGGGACTCTCCATAATATTGTGTAAATAGAAAACTACGGGATTCAAGTTTTATACTTGAATCCCGTAGTTTTCTATTTACACAAAATCGTGGACAGTGCCTTCGAAAGTATTAGTAAGCCTATAACTAATGGGCTTACTATATACCTATTTTCATCATAAATCCATATTTGAGATATAAGCCCATTTAGATTTTAAGTCTAAGTGGGCTTTTTTCATATAAATATTTATTTAAGCCGTACTATTATTCCCAGCTTCAGCAATCTATTCAGTATTTTCCTTACCTTTAAAGATGATGTTCCAACTCCAAACTCATCACTCGTTTTATTAAGAAAGTCTAGTTCATCCTTATTTAAATCGAATTGGCTTATATCCACATCTCTATCTATTCCGTAAGATTCAATATTACTTTCCTGACTATTAAATAACAAGTCATAAGCTATATCATTCTTATGTTTCAAACCAGCTTCAATACCTTTACTTATTGCTTCTGCTATATTCTCATTACTAGAAGGTATAATGTCATTGGATTGTTTGACTTTATTAGCTTGATTAATCTTGCTAGCTTCTGTTTCTAGCATCAAGTTAGCTGCATCTTCTGAACTTATTTTAGCATATTTCTTAAATGCCATTTCTGTAGTATGCCCTGTTATTCTCATAAGTATATGACTATCATAACCACGTTTCAGCATATTACTAATGAATGAACGTCTTCCTGTATGTGTACCTATCAATTCATATCTACAATAAGTAGTATTAGTTATTTTTGAACCTCTATCTTCTGTTACAATATGTTTGCCTATTATACCTGCCTTTTGTCCTGCTTCCTTTATGTATTTCAACATAGTATTCTCACGTACTTTGGGTACTTGAAAATTATACTTTTCCAGTATCTCTAAAGCAACAGGAAACAATGGTATTGAAACTTTATGTGTTCTTTTCTTTTGCACAATTTCCAATATCTTCCCATTATTGAAGTCTTTAACAGTACCACCATTTAACAATTGCATATCACTGAACCTCTGCCCTGTCCAACATTGTAATACAAAAACATCTCTAGCCTTTTCTTCTAAGCCTTTGAGTTCTAAAGAATACATTTTGTTTACTTCTTCTTCTGACAAATATATTTCATTATCATCACCTTCCCTACTTTTGGGCTTCTTATACTGATTCAACTTTGCAGCAGAAATATCTATCAAACCGTATGGCTCTGCTCGCTTAATAATTGAAATTAAAGCTGTTACTTTATTTCCAACAGTACTTGTTTTAGTAGTCTTCCCCTTGCCTACCTGTCTATTAAACAGATAAGTCTCATAATCTTTGATTAGAGCCAAATTTATGTCAGTAAACGTTATATCATCTCTATCTGTTGCTTTTAAAAATTCTTCAAATACTTTTAAATGTCCCAAATAAATAGCCAATGTATTCCTTTGTCCATCTGATTTTATCGTTTTATCTTGGCTAATAGTCCTACGAAGCCATTGAACAGGCTTTTGCAATTCTTGTTGTTTCACCATTTTGTCTTTGTAAATATATTTCTTTAATAAAAATAAGCTATTATCAATCTCATTTGGATTATCGCAAATATAACGCTTAAATTCAAGAAAGTCTGTTCTAAGTTTATTTATTTCATCGTTTACTATTGCGTTATTTATATTATCCAATTCAGTTAACCGTGGACTTACATACGCTTCCTGCTTTTTAGTATTCCACTGGTCTGGATATACCCTAACACCAGTTGATAACTTTACCTGCTTTTTATCTATTCGACATACTAGATAAATATTCGTTGGTTTGTCACTTTTCGGTTTCCTCAAATTAAAACTAGCCCTAACTTCATTGAAAAAAATCTGCCCTATCATAATCGGTTCTTTAAAATGGTTCTTTTTTATTGTTCTTCACTTTGGTTCTTTTAGGGCTGAAAAGTGACATATTGATAACCAAACCATATTTATAAGTTACTGATAACAAATAATTGTTACTTCCTTTTGAATGTGCAGGAAAAAAACTAATTTTACATCGAATTAACAAGATTGAATATGGACGACTTTTTTACATCAGAGGAAAAAAAGGAGCTTTTTTCACTCTACCGGCATTTGTTGCAATCTGCAGGAGATAGCATTTCCTGGAAGGATTGCCTAAAGTTAAAGAGACATCTTATCAAAGCGGCCCAGTGTAACGGTCTGCAACGCAATAACTTCGGGATGAATCCCGTCATCAGAGATTTACAAACGGCAGTGATCGTTGCCGAGGAAATCGGTATGAAAGGTTCGTGCCTGATCGGTATCATGTTGCACGAAATCGTGAAGGGGCATGTATTGTCTATCGACGAGGTGAACGCCGAATATGGGGATGACGTAGCAAGTATCATCAAGGGATTGGTGAAAACGAACGAGCTGTATGCGAAGAGTCCGGCTATCGAGTCGGAAAACTTCCGTAATCTGCTGCTTTCTTTTGCGGAGGATATGCGTGTAATCCTGATTATGATTGCGGATCGTGTGAATGTGATGCGCCAAATCAAGGACACGGGCAACGAGGAGGACCGGCTCA
Organism: Bacteroides sp. MSK.18.37; assembly: GCF_019129155.2. Classification (NCBI taxonomy): domain Bacteria; kingdom Pseudomonadati; phylum Bacteroidota; class Bacteroidia; order Bacteroidales; family Bacteroidaceae; genus Bacteroides; species Bacteroides sp. MSK.18.37. Next base: position 6,461,574 of record NZ_JAHOIB020000001.1, read on the forward strand.
AAGTGGCGAACGAGGCTGCTTACCTGTATGCTCCGCTGGCACATAAGCTGGGATTGTACAAGCTGAAATCGGAACTGGAAGATTTGTCTCTCAAATATACGCAGAAGGAAACGTATTATTTTATCAAGGATAAGCTGAACGAGACGAAGGCGTCCCGCGACAAGTATATCGCTGCTTTTATCGAACCGATCCAGAGGAAGGTGTCGGAAGCGGGATTGAAGTTCGACATCAAGGGACGCACGAAGTCGATTCATTCGATATGGAACAAGATTCAGAAGCAAAAGACTCCTTTTGAGGGGATTTATGACTTGTTCGCCATCCGTATCATCCTCGATTCGGAACCGGACCCGGCTAAGGAGAAGCAGGAATGTTGGCAGGTTTATTCGATTGTTACGGATATGTACCAGCCGAACCCGAAACGTCTGCGCGACTGGCTCTCTATCCCTAAAAGTAATGGTTACGAGTCGTTGCACATCACTGTGATGGGCCCGGAAGGGAAATGGGTGGAAGTGCAGATACGTACCCGCCGCATGGACGAGATCGCGGAACGCGGATTGGCCGCTCATTGGAGATATAAAGGTATCAAGGGTGAAACGGGTCTGGACGAGTGGTTGACTTCTGTGCGGGAGGCGTTGGAGAATGCAGACAACGATTCACTGAAAGTGATGGATCAGTTTAAGATGGATCTCTACGAGGATGAAGTGTTTGTCTTCACGCCCAAGGGGGATTTGTTCAAGCTCGCCAAAGGGGCTACGGTATTGGATTTTGCTTTCCATATCCATAGTAAGTTGGGATGCAAGTGTATCGGCGCGAAAGTGAACGGCAAGAATGTGCAGCTCAAACAGAAACTGAACAGCGGCGACCAAGTGGAGATCATGACTTCAAACACCCAGACGCCGAAGCAGGACTGGCTGAACATCGTGACGACTTCCAAAGCGCGCACCAAGATAAGGCAGGCTCTCAAAGAGATGGTGGCACGCCAGCACGCTTTTGCCAAGGAGACGCTGGAACGGAAATTCAAGAATCGTAAGTTGGAATATGATGAAGCGACCATGATGCGCCTCATCAAGCGTTTGGGCTTCAAGAATGTGACGGAGTTTTATCAGCAGATTGCCGACGGTGGACTGGACGTTAACGAGATTCTGGATAAGTATGTGGAGCAACAGAAGCGGGACAGTGATACGCACGATGAAATTGTGTATCGCAGTGCCGAAGGGTATAACTTGCAGGCTGCGCAACAAGAGGAAACGACGTCTAAGGAAGATGTTCTGGTAATCGATCAGAATCTGAAAGGGTTGGAATTCAAGTTGGCTAAATGTTGTAATCCGATTTACGGGGATGATGTGTTTGGTTTCGTTACGGTAAGCGGTGGTATCAAGATACACCGGGCGGACTGTCCGAATGCCAATCAGATGCGCGAACGTTTCGGTTATCGTATTGTGAAGGCTCGTTGGGCGGGGAAATCGGTAGGTACACAATATCCTATCACGCTGCGGGTTGTAGGGCATGATGATATTGGTATCGTGACTAACATCACTTCTATTATATCCAAAGAGAATGGTATCACGCTGCGCTCAATCGGTATTGACTCGAACGACGGTTTGTTCTCCGGAACACTGACGGTCATGGTGGGTGATACGGGACGTTTGGAGGCTCTTATCAAGAAATTACGTACTATAAAGGGAGTAAAACAAGTTAGCCGGAATTAATTCCGGCTACTCTCCTATCTTACTTTCTTCTTTATATAATAAGGATAGGTAATCAATGCAAAGAAGAGTAAAGCAATGGATGCTACTATCTGTCCGGTATGTAGCATCTTATCTGTATCCAATTCCATGTAGCAGGCGGTAGCGATTCCCAGGGAAATGCCGATTTCGGTTGCCAGCAGATGGGTGGTGTTGGCTGTTCCGCGTTGGCAATGGTGGGATAGCTTTACGAACATCACCAGAAATTCCGGCAGGATAAAGCCTAAGCCCAGTCCTAAGAGTACGGAGGAAATGCCTATGGAGATGTCTGTATTCAGTAGGGAGATGGCTACGATTTCCAATCCGAGTCCTATAATGACCAGCCGCAGTGTTTTCTCTTTCAGGAAAAACAGACGTGCAAAGAACAGAGAAACGATGTATCCGAGGGCTGTTCCTACAAAGAACGGTACGGGGATTCCTGTGTTTCCGAGTACGAAATCGTTTAGGAAAGGGTGTACCATGGGAACCAGCAGTCCCGGAATGAAGGTTATCAGGATCAGATTGATGGCAGGAACCCATCCACGAAGCAATAGGAAGCGGTCGAAGGAATAGAGTTTGGTGACAATCGGCGCACGGAAAGGTACGTAGACTCCTGATAACATGAGGATTCCGACAGCTCCGGTTATGACAGATACAGTGAGCAGGGTTTGGAAGGATTGGCTTTGATAAAGCCATACTCCGAGGATAATGCCTGCGATCATTCCCATACGTGCCATCCAGGAGAAACTGACGTTTCCCGCACTGCGCAGTGTGGAGTTGGTGATGTCGATGGCCAATGTGATGCCGGCTGTTGTGCCTATGCCAAAGGCAAGCCCTTGCACGGTGCCCAACAGAATCAGTTCTGTGAGGTTGGTGACAAAGGCGTATCCGATGGTCGCCACTACCATCAGGACAGCAGCAAACATACAGACGTACTTACGCTTGTATGCATCTACCAGATAGGCATGGAAAGGACCGATGAGGAACATCCCCAAGGTGAAAAAGAGAAAGATTACTCCTGTCTGTGCAGCCGGCACTCCGAGACGGTCGGCCATCTCTACGGAAAGCACCGGAAATAACACATACAAGGATATAAACAACAGCAAATTAGCTACACATATCCGCATAAAATGAACTGTCCACAATTTAACTGCCATATACTATATTTAATATTGTTCCTTCTCGTTGGGGAAGTAGCAATTCTTCACGTCAGAAACGTAACGGCTGATGGCATCGGTCATCACCGTGTACAAGTCAGCATAACGACGCAAGAAACGCGGACGGAATCCGTTGTTCATGCCAAGCATGTCCTGAATCACCAATACTTGACCGTCTACGTGGCCACCGGCACCGATACCGATAATAGGTATGGTCAGTTCGGATGCTACGCGTTCGGCAAGGGTTGCGGGAATCTTTTCGAGTACAATGGCAAAACAGCCTGCTTCTTCTAATAGATGGGCGTCGCGAATCAGTTTTTCGGCTTCGGCGTCGTCTTTGGCACGCACGGTATAGGTGCCGTATTTATTGATGGATTGAGGCATGAGTCCCAGATGTCCCATTACCGGAATGCCAGCACATACGATGCGTCTCACCGTGTCTATGATTTCTTCACCACCTTCGAGCTTCAAAGCGTCAGCGTGGCTTTCTTTCATGATACGGATGGCAGAAGCAAGTCCTTCCATCTCGTTGCCCTGATAGGATCCGAAAGGCATATCAACCACTACCATCGCACGTTTCACGCCGCGTACCACGGATTTGGCATGATAGATCATTTGGTCGAGTGTGATAGGAAGTGTTGTCACATTACCTGCCATTACATTGGAAGCGGAGTCGCCTACCAGGATTACGTCCATTCCCGCACCGTCTACAATCTGTGCCATTGTGTAATCATAAGCAGTCAGCATAGATATTTTTTCACCTCTCTGTTTCATTTCAACCAGGCGATGAGTAGTCACCTTTCTTGAGTCATCTGATATATAACCAGCCATGTCTTTTTAAATTAAAAATTAATGATTAAAAATTAAAACGACGTCAAGCGCCTTCAAAAATCGCGGCAAAGTTATAACATTTAATTCATAACAGAGAAGGAAATGCAAAAAATCCTTTCAAACACCTCGCTTGGATAGCTGGGGAGGCGGTTGGAAGGATTCTGTGAGGTATAATAAAAGCTCCTTAACAATATAAGGAAGCGATTTATCAAGTGCAATAATGCGTTTCGGATTTATTCTTTCTCTTAACGATGCAGGATCAGGAGCTTGTCGTAGGTCATGCCGGTGAAGTCGTCTATTATATAATGTGCTTTGCCAGTGATGGCTTCACGTGTATTGGTGGTGGCAAGTCCGATCACTGTTGCCCCGGAAGTCATTCCGGCTTGCAGGCCGTGGAAAGAATCTTCAAAGACGTAGGTGTTTTCGGGGGTGGCTTCAAAGATTTCCATCCCGAGCAGGAAGCAGTCGGGAGCCGGTTTGGAACGGGCAAACATCTCTCCGGTCAGGATGCGGTCTACCATTCCTTTAAATTCGGGGTGGGCATTGTAGACGTTAGCCATCTTCTCTTCGTTGGAGCTGGTGACTACGGCTATCTTTGCACCGTTACGGCGAAGATAGGCTATAAAGGCTTCTACTCCGGGGATGTATTCGTAGGACATCTTTTGCTCGTAAACGTAGAGTTCGGCGCTTATTTCAAGCTGGGCTTCGGGTTGGTCCGAGAAATACTTTTCATAGATTTGCAATAATGTCTGTCCCTTAATACGGCGGCCGAAATCTTCTTCATTCAGATATTTCCGTCCCTGCTCGTCCCAGAAGACTGTGTACTGCGTTTCTGTATCCATAATGACACCATCAAAATCGAAGAGTGCCGCAATCGTTTTCGTTGTATTCATATATAAACTTTCTTTTTACCTAAACGTTAAACCTTGTGTATCCGTCGTTGCAAAGTTCCGAATAATCATCGAATTAGGCAAATAATTCGTACCTTTGCAAAGCTAAAAAAAACGTAACATACGTTTTTATCCAACAAAATCTACTAGCGCATGAGCAAGAACGACCCACATATCTTAGGCAAAGAAAGTATCGGCAAATTGCTGTTACAATATTCCATTCCTGCAATTATCGGAATGACGATTACTTCTATCTATAATATTATTGATAGTATCTTCATCGGACATGGTGTAGGCCCAATGGCGATTGCCGGACTAGCCATCAGCTTTCCGCTGATGAATCTGGTGGTGGCTTTCTGTACATTGGTATCGGCGGGCGGTTCTACGCTGGCGTCTATCCGTCTGGGGCAAAAGGACATGAAGGGGGCTACGGAAATCTTGTCACACACGTTGATGCTCTGTATCACTAATTCGTTCTTCTTTGGTATTTTGTCTTTCATCTTCCTGGATGATATATTGGTTTTCTTCGGGGCCAGTAGCGAGACGCTTCCTTATGCGCGGAGCTTTATGCAGGTGATCTTATTGGGTACTCCTATCACTTATACGATGATTGGGTTGAACAACGTGATGCGTGCTACCGGATACCCGAAAAAGGCGATGTTGACTTCGATGGTGACGGTGGTAGCGAACATTATCCTCGCTCCTATCTTTATTTTCCACTTTGAATGGGGAATGAGGGGAGCTGCTACGGCAACGGTGATTTCACAGTTGATCGGTATGGTGTGGGTGGTGAGCCATTTTGTCAAGAAAGACAGTACGGTGCATTTTGAGGGGAATATCTGGAAGATGAAACGGAGGATTGTGGAGAGTATCTTCGCCATCGGTATGTCTCCTTTCCTGATGAATGTGTGTGCGTGTGCCATTGTGATTATCATCAATAACAGTCTGCAAAATTACGGGGGCGATATGGCGATTGGTGCTTATGGGATTATTAACCGTTTGCTGACGCTTTATGTGATGATTGTGTTAGGTCTGACGATGGGTATGCAGCCTATTGTGGGGTATAACTTCGGAGCACAGAAGATAGACCGTGTGAAACAGACATTGCGACTGGGGATTATCTCCGGGGTCGTGATTACCAGTAGCGGGTTTATTATCTGCGAGTTCTTCCCTCATGCCGTATCGGCTCTTTTCACGGATAGCGATGAATTGATTGATTTGGCCGTAGACGGTATCCGGCTGGCTGTATTGATGTTCCCGTTTGTAGGGGCGCAGATTGTGATTGGTAACTTCTTCCAAAGTATCGGGAAGGCTAAAATAAGTATTTTCCTTTCGCTGACGCGACAGTTGCTTTATCTTTTGCCTTGCTTGCTGCTCTTTCCCAACTGGTGGGGATTGGAAGGTATCTGGATTAGTATGCCGGTATCGGATGCATTGGCGTTTATTACGGCGGTTGTCAGTCTGATGATTTACATTAAGAAAGTGTCTAAACAACATCCGGAAACGGTAGCGGAATAAAGCATTAACTGCTTTACTCCGCCTGTTGGTTTTTATTCTTTATTCTGCTTTGATGCTCTTTACGGGGTTTTCATTGGCAACGTGCCAGGCTTTCACTACCACGCAAGCCACGATAACCAATAGTACCAGCAGGGCTATTCCTATAAAAAGTAACAGATCCATATCAATTCGTTCGCTAAACTGTTCCAACCATATTTGGCCTGTAAAATAGGAAGCGGCAGTACCTATCAGCACAGAGATTACGGAGATATTCAGAATGTCGTATATCAATAGTTTCAGGATGCCGGAGGCCTCTGCCCCATTCACTTTGCGTATGGCTATTTCCTTGCTGCGGCGTTGAGTTTCTCCATTCACATAGCCAATCAATCCCGTGATGACAATAAGCAGGATGAAGCAGGACGAAATCCAGACTGCGTTACGGAAACGGTATACGCTCTTATAGCCTTCGCGAATCATGCTGTCTACTGAATTGAAGTTCAGGGCTACATTCGGGAATGTTTTTGCCACACATTCGTTCAAGCGTTTCAGGTTCTCGTCATAGGGTTCTTTTAGACGAACATTGATGGTGTGATTGGCCGATTCTTTATCGGCAATCAATACGATAGGAGACTGACTGGAATAGAAACTTCTATTACGAATATCATCAAACACTCCCACGATGGTACCTTCTACCCCACTCACTGATTTTCCTACGGCACCATCGGTCCATTTCATCAAACGAACGAGTTCTTTATTTACCAATAGATCGCCTTTTTTCTTGATGGTAGTGCCTTCTGTTATTCTGATTCCCATCACATTCGGATAATCATAGTCGCACATATTGAAATTAAGGGTGGCAATGCGTTTGCCGTCGTTACCAATCAATCCACGTGTCCAATATTCTCCCAGTACGCTGTGTGTGGATGCCGATACCCCGTCCACCATCGGTTGGCGGAGCAACTCGTCTTTTACATGTTCTACTGTTTCGCCGGACATCCAGGTTTCGGCTTCTACCAGTCCCGGAATCTTGATTCCCATATCTCCATTCATCAGGTGAGAATATTGTAACAGGGTAACCAGCAATAATCCGAGTACAAAGGAGGTACCCGTGAACTGGACAAATAGTAATGAACGTTTCCATCCTCTTTTTCCATCCGTATAGTGCCGGAATACCTGCGTGACGGGAATACGTGAGAACAGTTTTCCCGGTATGCCTCCTGCCAGGAGGAAAAGGACTACTACAGTGAGCAAGGGTATCCAAATGATGTCCCAGGCAAACAGTGAGGCAAGGCTGGTTCCCAACAGGTCTTCGATCAATTCGCCCATGTTGATTATCAACAGGAAGCTAAACAGGACGGATAGTAGAACCAATACTCCGGTTTCTGCCAGAAACATGCCAAAGATGTTTCCGGAACTGGCTCCACTGCATTTATGCACTCCTACGCTTTTTGCACGACGACTGATAGTGGCTATTGAAATCAACATATAATTCATGATGGCTACAAAAAACACTGAAAAGCCGAGGAAGCCGAATATCATCAAACGTTTCTGGGTATCGGCAGAATCCAGATGGCGTTTCGAAAGAGGAACAACGCTGTATTCCAACTTCCAGTCATCCCATTGCAAGGGGCTGTATTTTGCCATTACTTGTTGAATTTTGCTGTTCACCTTGTCTATATCCGACGCATGACGCAAGCGTGCAAAGGCATAAAAGATATCATTCCCATTCCAACCGTTACCACTCGCATAGCGACCATCGCGGTGGATGGTAATCACAAAGTCACGGGAGAGCATCGAATTTTCGGGTATGTCTTTATAGACGCCGCGAATTGTGAGCTCCAACTGCTTGTCGGCCGAAAGGGTTTTCCCAATAGGGTCTGCGCTACCGAATGTTTCACGGGCAAAATGTTCTGATACAAATATGCTATTCGAGATGATGAGATCTTTCGCGTTCCCTTTTAGTACGGGTATACCCATCGTTTCAAAGAAACAGGTGTCGACCATCATGTAATTTGCTTTTGACAGCAGTTTGTCTTCCTTATAAATATGATAAAACTGGGAAGGAAGTACACAGGTGGCTGATTCTATTTCTTCAGGCATATCCTGCGCCAAGGTAAAAGCTACCGGATCACAGACGGTATAGTCATAATTCATTCCGTCATCACCCTGCACTTCGCCGGTCGTCATATTCTGTGCCGCTATTCTCGCCATTATCAGATTCTCCGCTTCCGGGTAACATTTCTCATAGCTCATCTCAAAAGCTATTTGCGAGAAAAGCAAGATGCCAACTGTTAGTCCTAAAGAAAGGGAGAGCACTCTTACGATATTCAAAGTACGCTCATGCAGTAATGTACGTATGCTATAATAGATTTGTCTCATACTTGCTTCTGATCTGGTTTATGCTATCACACTGGCTACCAGGCTGCCGTCGAACAAATGAACTGTACGATGGGCAAAGGATGCGTCGTGTTGTGAGTGTGTCACCATGATGATGGTTGTTCCTTCTTTATTCAGTTCGGTCAACAGGTTCATCACTTCTGCCCCATTCTTTGAGTCGAGGTTACCGGTCGGCTCATCGGCGAGAATCAGTTTCGGGTTGGTCACTACGGCACGGGCAATGGCGACACGTTGTTGCTGACCACCGGAAAGTTGTTGCGGAAAGTGTTTGGCACGATGGCTGATGTTCATCCGTTTCAGAATGTCTTCTACCATGCGGCGGCGTTCGGATGCTTTAAAGCCCAGGTATGTCAGAGGAAGTTCTACATTCTCGTAAACATTCAGCTCGTCGATCAGGTTAAAGCTCTGGAATACGAATCCGAGTTTGCCCTTACGCACATGGGTACGTTCTTTCTCTTTCAATCCGCCCACTTCTTCACCCATCAAGCGGTAGGAACCTTCGGTGGGGTTATCGAGCAAACCCAGAATATTCAACAAAGTGGATTTACCACAACCGGAGGGGCCCATAATGGCTACAAACTCTCCCTCTTTTACTTCAAGGTTTACGTGATTCAAGGCAACTGTCTCTACTTCGGAAGTACGGAATACTTTACTGATGTTGTTTATTTCAATCATACTCTTTTTATTTATGTTTTTAATTATTCACTTTTAAGGCTATTCACCGGATTTTCATTGGCAATCCGCCACGATTTCCAAAGTACGCAGGCTACGATAACGAGAAGATTTACAATCGCTATCAGTACATACGCCGCCCAACTGACAGGCACGTGCTCGGCAAACATATCCATCCACATATCATTGACGTACCATGATGCCGCTACACCGATCACAACGGCTGCAACGGCTACATAGAGCACATCTTTCACCAACATTTCCAGAATGCCGGAGGCTTCGGCACCATTGACTTTACGTATGGCAATCTCTTTGGAACGGCGGCGGACTTCATCGGTTGTGTAGCCTATCAATCCCATCATCATCACAAAGAACATGGTAACCGCCGCCAGTATGGTAGCATTGCTGAAGACGCGGATGGAGTTATAACTCTCTTTTATCATCTGCTCCATCGAACGGAAATCGACCGTTTTATCGGGGAAAGCGTCTGCCGATACTTTATTCAGTTTCTGAAGATTCTCTGCAAAAGGTTCTTTCAGCCGGACATGAACACAGTTTCCGAAATTCTTGGTACTCATCAGGATGAAGGGTGCTTGCGGGTTGGTGAAATTACCGATCCGGAAGTCTTTAATCACTCCCACTACTTTACATACGTAGCCTGAATTATAGACAGTACGGTTCAATAGCTCTGTTCCCCAATGCATCCATTCGCCGTATGTTTCATTGATGGCTACTTCGTTTTCATTCCGTGGCATACGCCCCTCCTTCATCACCATACCCATCATCTTTGGATAGTCTTCCATCATTTCGCAAAAACGGGAGGAGAAAAGTGATTGTCCACTTTCATCCTGAATCATCGTTCCACTATAACTATAGACGGGATGGGAATCGGCACTGGACACGGACTCTACATAAGGCAGGCCACGGAAGAAAGTCAGGGCATAGTCCTGGTTTTCTTTATTGCCGAAATCAGTATTGGCTACGACAACGCGCTTCGGATTGTATCCCAGGTCTTTGTTCAAGACATAGTAGTATTGCAGCATCACCACATACATCAATCCGCAGATGAAAGCTACGCCGGCAAACTGCACGAATAATAGCGGGCGTTTCCATCCTTTTTTTCCTTCTGTGTAGCGGCGGAAGACTTGTGAAACGGGGATTCTGGCAAAGATGCGTCCGGGCAGTGCTCCTCCTATGAGGAACAGGATAGCTACCGTCAGCAGGGGTACCCAAAGACGGTCTAAAGAGAACAGGGCTCCGAGTTCAACGGCGGTTGTGTCTTCTATAAAGTCGCGGAAGTTCAGTAAGATTAATCCCATCAATAGCAAGGCGAAGAGAATAATGATAGCTGTTTCCAATAGGAACATTCCCAGGATTTTGCCGCTGCCTGCACCGCTACACTTATGTACGCCGATGGCTTTGGCACGGTATGAGAGTGAAGAGATGGAGATCAGTACGTAGTTCAAGGTAGCGATAAAAAGGATGATTATTCCCAAGATAGACATGATGTTCCGCATCCGCTTCACGTCCGGTTCTTCCCTGTATACATCACGGATCGGCTTTACAAAAGCGGTATAACCTACCACTTTCTGGTCTTCCGCAGGACGATATTTCTTTATCAGGTCATTCAACCGTGCATTCACCACGGATTTGTCTGCTCCGGGACGAAAACGGATAAATGCGATCCAGCTATCGCCTCCCCTCCAGGAGTAGTTTCCCCATCCACGGCTCCATACGGTAGGCAGAGAAATCACTGCATCCGGTCTGACGGTAGCATTTTCGGGTATGTCGGCGTACGTGCCTTTCACTGTCAGTTCTATTTCTTTATTATAGGAGATTACTTTGCCTATCGGGTTTTCTTGGTCGAACATCTTACGCGCCAACCGGTCACTAAGAAAGACAACATCTTTCTGCATCAGTTCTTTTTCCGGAACACCGCTCAAAACATCGATACCCATAGTTTGAAAGAATAGTGAATCGGCTGTCACTTTGTTAGCTTCAAAACGGACACTTCCATAATAAAGAGGGGCACTCATCCAGACACAATAGCTGGTGGCTGCTTCCACTTCTTTAGGAAAGTTCTCCTGTATGGCACCCGCCACCGGTCCGCAGTTCATTTCCTGCGGCTCAAAGGTTTGGCCATTGGCGGAAAAGACGGAGAAGATCTGATACAGGTTATCATAATCTTTGAAGCATTTGTCAAAGCTCTGTTCGAAAGCCACGCGGGCAAACAACAGGATGCTCATCGTCAGCCCCAACGCCAAAGAGAGGATTTTGATAACGTTGGAACCATGCCCCCGCAATAAAGTACGGATCACATAATAGATTTGTTTCATATTATATTTTATTTCTGTTTTTTCTATTTTCAAGAATGCAGAAAGCATGCCAAAAAAGAATAACAATTCATTATCAAGTGTTTATCATTTCAACCTTTCTGAATATTGTCTAAAAATTAGACAGTACCGTCTAATTTTTAGACAACCGGGAGACTATTCCATTTCTCCTTTAAATTGTTCCAACAGTCTCTATTATCCATGGGGAGATTGTCCATCCCGATAGAAAACTTTATCTTTGCATCTAGTTTTCTAAACTATTAAAGTAATGATGAAGAGGAAGAATTTATATGCACTGTTTTCGTGCCTGTTCCTTTCGGGATGCGGTATGATAGACTATCATCCGTATGACGTCCGCATCAGCGGAGAAACAGAGGTCAACGCCCACAATATGGAAAGAATAGAAGCAAATTGCCAGGGTAAAACTACGATACGGTTCGTGACAATGGGCGACTCACAACGATGGTATGACGAAACGGAAGATTTTGTAAAAGCAATCAATCAACGAAATGATATTGACTTCGTTATCCACGGAGGGGATATGAGTGACTTCGGACTGACTAAGGAATTTCTTTGGCAAAGGGATATCATGAACGGACTTCATGTGCCTTATGTGGCTCTGATCGGAAATCATGACTGTCTGGGAACGGGAGCGGAAACCTACAAGGCTGTATTCGGCCCCACAAACTTCTCTTTCATCGCAGGAGATGTGAAGTTTGTCTGCCTGAATACCAACGCTTTGGAGTATGATTACTCCGAACCTGTACCGGACTTTACCTTTATGGAAAATGAGATAACGAACAGGCGGGATGAGTTTGAAAAAACGGTCATTTGTATGCACGCGCGTCCCTATACGGATGTGTTCAATGATAATGTGGCAAAAGTATTCCAACACTATGTCAAACAGTATGCAGGAGTACAGTTCTGCACGGCCGCCCATACCCATCACCATCAGGACGATGTGATTTTTGATGATGGGATACATTATGTTACCAGTGATTGTATGGATTACCGTACTTATCTGGTATTTACAATAACTCCGGAAAAATACGAATATGAGCTGGTTAAATACTAATTATATCTTACGCGCGGGAGTACTGTCCGTGCTTCTCCTGCTTCCCGGTCTGATGTCTGCTACCTGCAAGAGGGATACAATCATCAACAACTACAAGGATGATTCGCTCCGTTTTATCATCAAGGATGATTCAATTATCACCTTTCGTAACGGGGAGTCTTCATTCACCATTATCAAAGCGGACTCCGTGTTGCCTGCCACACCGAAGCACACCAAACATACCCGCTACGATAATCGGGTTCACCGTTTCCGCAGAAACTGGGAACGGATTATCCCGACTCATTCCAAAATACAATATGCCGGAAATATGGGATTGCTCTCTTTCGGTACAGGATGGGATTATGGAAAACGTAATCAGTGGGAAACGGATGTATTGCTCGGATTCATTCCGAAATATTCTTCGAAGAAAGCAAAAGTGACCATGACGCTCAAGCAGAACTATATGCCCTGGAGCATTAATATTGGAAAAGGATTCTCGACAGAGCCTCTTGCCTGTGGTCTTTATGTGAATACCGTATTTGGAAATCAGTTCTGGGTGAACGAACCGGAACGTTATCCGAAAGGGTATTATGGTTTCTCAAGCAAAGTGCGTTTCCATGTCTTTATGGGACAACGCCTGACCTATGACATTGACCCGCAACGTAGATTTATGGCCAAGTCTGTAACCTTTTTCTATGAAATAAGTACGTGTGACCTTTATGTGATTAGTGCGGTAAACAATAGTTATCTCCGTCCACGTGACTACCTTAGTTTATCATTCGGATTGAAGTTCCAGTGGTTATGATTGGAGATACAAGGGGGATAAAATCAATTTTGAATTACGATTCTTGAATTATCACATCCTTTTTTCGTAAGTTTGCGCTTTACAAACTTGAACGAAAATGAGTAAATCTGGAACAATCATCATTGTAGACGACAATAAAGGGGTGCTGACTGCCATACAAATCCTTTTAAAAAGTTATTTTTCAAAGGTCGTTGCACTCTCCTCGCCTGTCACCCTGACGAGCGTCCTGCGGGAGGAAATGCCGGAAGTGGTATTGCTGGACATGAATTTCACATCGGGCATCAATACCGGCAATGAGGGATTATTCTGGTTACATGAAATAAAAAAAGTACGTCCGGATCTTCCGGTCGTACTTTTTACGGCTTATGCCGATATTGAACTGGCTATCCGGGGTATTAAAGAAGGAGCAACGGACTTTATCGTCAAACCCTGGGACAACCAGAAACTGGTGGAAACGCTGCAAACTGCAGCAACCTCTACGCACAACGATAGGAAAACGGCAAGTAAAGAAAAGCCTGTTCACTCGCCTATGTACTGGGGAGAAAGCAAGGTTATGCAACAACTACGGGCTTTGATTAAAAAGGTTGCCGTCACCGATGCCAACCTCTTGATAACGGGTGAAAACGGAACGGGAAAAGAGATGCTGGCACGGGAAATCCATGCGCTTTCCAACCGCAAATATAAAGAAATGATTGCTGTGGATATGGGAACCATCACCGAATCTTTATTCGAGAGTGAGCTTTTCGGACATATAAAAGGGTCGTTCACTGATGCACACACCGACCGGACAGGTAAGTTCGAGGCTGCCGAAAAGAGTACGCTGTTTCTCGACGAAATAGGAAACTTGCCCTACCATCTGCAAGCAAAGCTACTAACCGCCATCCAACGGCGAAGCATTGTGAAAGTGGGAAGTAACACGCCAATTCCTATTGATATCCGACTGATATGTGCCACGAACCGGAACCTGCAGGAGATGGTAGCGAAAGGCGAATTCCGGGAAGACTTGCTCTACCGCATCAATACCATTCATGTGGAAATTCCTCCCCTGCGCGAACGGAAAGAGGATATTATCCCATTGGCCGAACGATTTATGGTTCACTTCTGCAAGCAATATGACAAGTCGTTGATGAAGTTCACTCCCGAAGCAAAGGATAAATTGACTGCGCATCCCTGGTATGGTAATATCCGCGAATTGGAGCACGTCATCGAAAAGGCGGTTATCATCAATGACAGTCCGCTGATTCCCGCTGAATTATTCCAATTATCCGTACCACGGATAGCCATTCAGGAACAGAGTATCTCCACCCTGGAAGAAATGGAAGTGCAGATGATACGGAAAGCGTTCGATGCCTGTGCGGGAAATCTATCAGCAGTGGCCGCTCAACTGGGAATAACCCGGCAGACACTCTATAACAAGATGAAAAAATTCGGATTATGAGCTCACAGATCCAACAACTGGTGATTCGGTACTGGTTCAGAGTTTTACTGACTGTACTTTTCTGTATATCGACTGTCTGGTTCGGTATTCATCAGTCATACGGTTGGTTGGGGGTTAGTCTTTGTCTGCTGGTACTTAGCATCATCTGGCAAATCCGCCTGTACCAGCTTCACACCAAGCAGGTGCTTTTCATGATTAACGCGCTTGAAAATAATGATAACACTTTTCATTTTCCCGAAGAAAACGGTACTCCCGAAAGCCTTAAGATCAACCGGGCACTCAACCGGGTGGGACACATCTTATATAATGTAAAAGCGGAAACCGCCCAGCAAGAGAAATATTACGAGCTGATTCTGGATTTTGTCAGTACAGGATTGCTGGTACTCAATGACAATGGGGCTGTTTATCAGAAGAACAAGGAAGCACTCCGTCTTTTGGGGCTGAATATATTCACGCATATCCATCAGTTGAGTAAAGTAGACACTACGCTCATGGAAAAAATAGAGAACTGCCGTCCCGGAGACAAGCTGCAAGTGATATTTCACAACGAACGGGGAACCGTTAATCTATCCATACGTGTATCGGAAATCAATGTACGCAAAGAACATCTGCGTATCCTGGCTCTGAATGATATCAATACCGAACTTGATGAAAAGGAAATAGATTCATGGATTCGCCTGACACGGGTTCTGACGCACGAAATCATGAATTCGGTCACGCCTATCACTTCTCTTTGTGACACTCTTCTTTCCATGTCCGAGGGTAAAGATGAAGAGATCAGTCACGGGTTGCAGACCATCAGCACCACAGGAAAAGGCTTGCTCTCTTTTGTAGAATCTTACCGGCAGTTTACACGCATACCTGCACCGGAACCGTCATTGTTCTATGTGAAAGCATTCATAGAAAGGATGATTGAACTTGCCCGCCATCAGAATCCGTGTGACACCATTTGTTTCCACACGGAGATTTCTCCTGCGGACTTAATTCTGTATGCGGATGAAAACCTCATCGCCCAAGTGGTTATCAATCTTCTAAAGAATGCCATTCAGGCAATCGGAAGCCAACCGGATGGTAGAATCGAACTTCGGGCTTATTGCAATGATATGGAAGAAATATGGATCGAGATCAAAAACAACGGTCCCGAAATCCCGTCGGAAATAGCAGAGCATATCTTTATTCCTTTCTTCACCACCAAAGAAAATGGTAGCGGAATCGGGCTTAGTATTTCACGACAGATCATGCGCCTTTCGGGCGGGAGTCTCACTTTGCTGCGGGAGAAAGAAACAACGTTTATTTTAAAATTCAAATAACTATTGATATATGATACCTGCACTCGTCAACAACCCCTTATTCCGAGGGATCACTCCGGAAAGACTTTTTGCCGATCTGGAAGAGATCAGTTTCCATACACGTTCTTATAAGAAAGGGGAAATCCTGGCTCAACAGGGAGCTGTGTGCAATCGCCTCGTCATCCTGACCAAAGGAAGCGTACGTGGAGAGATGATTGATTATTCGGGGCGTCTTATCAAAGTGGAAGACATCGCTGCTCCAAGAGCGATTGCCCCTCTATTTCTGTTCGGTGAGGAGAACCGCTATCCGGTGGAAGTGACTGCCAACGAACCGACAGAGGTTATCGAACTTCCTAAATCAAGTGTATTGAGGTTATTCCGTAAAAACGAGCAGTTTTTGGAAAACTATATGAATCTTTCTGCCAATTATGCACGGACTTTATCGGATAAGCTTTTCTTTATGTCGTTTAAAACGATTCGTCAGAAACTTGCTTCGTACTTGCTCCGATTATACAAACAGCAACAACAGACGCATATCACCCTCGACCGTTCACAACAGGAATTGAGTGATTATTTCGGAGTATCCCGTCCTTCCCTCGCCCGCGAACTGGCACACATGCAGGAAGATGGATTATTAATAGCCGATCGCAAGCATATCACTATTTTACAGAAAGAACAACTGGTACGGCTTATTCAATAATAAGAGCAGTTTAAAGATTTATGAATCGAATAATGAGTGTTTTAGATAAAAAATATTCATTGTTGTAACATTGGTTACAGAATCACCTGAAACTTTTCCTCTACTTTTGCGTTCAATAAATAAAATATTGGACTAATTAAAAACGTAAAAGTTATGAGTATGTTCTGTTATCAATGTCAAGAAACCGCAATGGGTACCGGTTGTACCTTGAAAGGTGTGTGCGGTAAAACGTCTGAAGTGGCTAACCTGCAAGACTTACTACTCTTCGTAGTACGTGGAATTGCTGTCTACAACGAACATCTGCGTAAAGATGGACATCCTTCCGAACAAGCAGACAAATTTATCTATGATGCTTTGTTCATTACCATCACCAACGCCAATTTTGATAAAGTGGCTATCACTGAAAAAATCAAAGAAGGACTGAAACTGAAAAAAGAACTTGGCAACAAGATAAAGATCGAAAATGCTCCTGACGAATGTCTTTGGGATGGAAACGAAGATGAGTTTGAAGAGAAATCAAAAACGGTCGGTGTGCTTCGCACTCCCAACGAGGATATCCGCTCACTGAAAGAACTTGTACACTATGGCCTGAAAGGAATGGCTGCCTACGTAGAGCATGCGCATAACCTGGGCTACGAGTCACCGGAAATATTTGCTTTCATGCAACATGCCTTGTCTGAACTGACCCGCAATGATATTACAGTGGAAGAACTGGTTCAGCTGACTTTGGAAACAGGAAAGTATGGAGTATCGGCAATGGCACAGCTGGATAAAGCGAATACCAGCAGCTACGGAAATCCGGAAATCTCACAAGTGAGTCTCGGTGTACGCAATAATCCGGGTATATTAATCAGCGGACATGACTTGAAAGACCTGGAAGAGTTATTGGAACAAACAGAGGGTACAGGAGTAGATGTATATACTCACAGCGAAATGTTGCCTGCACATTATTATCCTCAACTAAAGAAGTACAAGCATCTGGCAGGAAACTACGGAAACGCCTGGTGGAAGCAGAAAGAGGAATTTGAAAGTTTCAACGGTCCTAT
Source organism: Bacteroides sp. MSK.18.37 (assembly GCF_019129155.2). Lineage (NCBI taxonomy): Bacteria > Pseudomonadati > Bacteroidota > Bacteroidia > Bacteroidales > Bacteroidaceae > Bacteroides > Bacteroides sp. MSK.18.37. The sequence continues at coordinate 6,479,407 of NZ_JAHOIB020000001.1, forward strand.
CTTGTTCACAAGTAACTGTATCGTTCCGCCACGTGCAAATGCCAGCTACAAGGATCGTATTTACATCACAGGAGCCTGCGGCTTGGACGGGGCACATTACATCCCCGAACGTAAAGACGGAAAACCGAAAGATTTTTCTGCACTGATTGCTCATGCTAAACAATGTCAGCCACCGGTAGCCATTGAAAACGGAACGATTATCGGAGGATTCGCTCATGCACAGGTGACAGCCCTGGCAGATAAAGTGGTGGACGCCGTGAAAAGCGGAGCTATCCGTAAATTCTTTGTAATGGCAGGATGCGACGGACGTATGAAGAGCCGTGAATACTATACGGAATTTGCTCAAAAATTACCTGGTGACACCGTGATTCTTACTGCCGGTTGTGCCAAGTACAGATATAATAAACTGGCTTTAGGTGATATCAACGGCATTCCGAGAGTGTTGGATGCAGGACAATGTAACGACAGTTACTCATTGGCCGTCATCGCTTTAAAACTGAAAGAAATCTTCGGATTGGATGATGTGAATCAGTTGCCTATCGTATACAACATCGCTTGGTACGAACAAAAGGCGGTCATTGTTTTATTGGCATTACTGGCTTTGGGAGTGAAACACATTCATTTGGGTCCTACACTTCCCGCTTTCCTTTCACCGAATGTCAGGAACGTATTGATCGAACAATTCGGGATCGGAGGTATCAGTACAGTGGATGAAGATATTGTGAAGTTTCTATCATAAATGATAAGGAAACAGAAGGGTATTTTACAAGCAGATTCTCTTCTACAAAATAGTGACGGTATTTGATAAGGATAGTGACGGTATACAACAACCATACCGTCACTATTTCCATCATATACCGTCACTATCTTTTTTTCTATATTAGAAGGACTCCTGCTTAATCAGGAGTCCTGCATTTACTCCCGCATAGTGGATGTTTTTTTGAATAGAATTTCAATCCTCTCTGGGTAATATTAAATTGAGAACTACTCCCACCAAAGCTGCCAGTCCAATGCCGGACAATGAAAAATCGCCCCAATTAAAAGCAGCGCCACCAATGCCGACAGTCAGTGTCAAAGATACAATGATTATATTTCTGGTACGGCTCAAATCAATGCAATTATTCACAAGATTACCAATACCCGCACAAGCAATCGTTCCGAAAAGCAATAACATGATGCCGCCCAGTACCGCACTTGGAATGGATCTTAATAATGCACTGATTTTACCGATAACGGAGAATAAGATAGCGGAAATGGCAGCTATTCGGATCACTTGCGGATTAGTAATCTTTGTCAGTGACATGGCTCCTGTCACTTCCGAATAGGTAGTCACAGGAGGCCCACCCAGCAATCCGGCACAGAAACAGGCCAGACCATCACCCAATAAGGTGCGGTGCAACCCCGGATCTTTCACGAAATCTTTTCCGGTGACCGTATTAACGACATAAATATCACCAATATGTTCTATCACCGGAGCAATGGCTACCGGAATCATAAACAACACAGGTTCCCATGAGAATTTAGGAAAGACAAACTGCGGCAATCCAATCCAGGCAGCATCCCTGACACCGGACAAATCCAAATCGTAGAAAAGCCATGCAGCCAGATACCCTACTACAATTCCACAGAAGATAGGAATCAGTTTCAAAAGCCCTTTGGCTTTCATTGAAACAACGACTGCGGTAACCAACGAAAGCAGTGCCAGTACCCAGTTCTCTTTTGCCATATTCACTCCTGTTCCCGCCAGTGACAAACCTATCAGAATGATGACAGGTCCTATGACAACAGGAGGAAACAGCCGCTCAATCACCCTCACTCCCTGCCATTTGACAAGCGCACTCATCACAAAGTAAACTAATGCTACTCCAACCATGCCGGATAAGGTGCCGGGCAACCCATAAAGTTCTGTCGCTTTAATGATAGGCGCAATAAATGCGAAACTACTCCCCAGAAAGACAGGAACCTTTCCACGCGTAACCGCATGAAAGATAAGCGTACCAATACCTGCTGTAAACAGAGCTGTAGAAGGGTCAAGCCCTACCAATAACGGTACGAGTACCGTAGCACCGAAAGCTACAAACAAGAATTGTACCCCCACCCCCCCTTTCCTCAAAGGTGTAAGATTATTTGAATCCATAAGTATAATGTAGATTATTCTTTGCAAAATTAGTCTTTTTAGACAATTTAACTCCCTTTTTTCACAAAAATACATCCAAAAAGAGTTTTTATTTGTTGTTAATAATGTGTAACTTCGCACGGTGAGAATTAATACGACAATTTTATAACTTTATAATATATTGCCTATGATATTTACAGCAGAAAACACCCTACTTATCGGTTCTATCTTACTTTTCGTCAGCATCGTTGTTGGAAAAACCGGATACCGCTTTGGAGTACCTACCTTATTATTGTTCCTCGTAGTAGGAATGTTGTTTGGAAGTGACGGCCTCGGCCTGCAGTTCCACGACGCGAAAGACGCCCAATTTATCGGTATGGTGGCCCTTAGTATTATCCTTTTCTCGGGAGGTATGGATACGAAATTCAGAGAAATCAAACCTATTCTAGGTCCCGGTATCGTGCTTTCCACTGTCGGAGTACTACTTACAGCTCTTTTCACCGGACTCTTTATCTGGTGGATATCAGGTATGAGCTGGTCAAATATTTATTTACCTATCACTACTTCCCTGCTTTTGGCCTCCACCATGTCATCTACGGATTCGGCTTCGGTGTTCGCCATTCTCCGTTCACAGAAGATGAACTTGAAACACAACCTTCGTCCCATGCTGGAACTGGAGAGCGGAAGTAATGACCCGATGGCCTATATGCTTACCATTGTCCTGATACAGTTTATTCAATCGTCAGGTATGGGAGTCGGAGCTATCGTAGGCTCTTTCGTCATCCAGTTTATCGTCGGCGCGGCTGCCGGATATGTACTTGGAAAGCTAGCTATCCGGATGTTAAATAAGCTCAATATTGATAATCAAGCCTTGTATCCCATCTTATTACTGGCATTTGTGTTTTTCACTTTCTCCATCACCGATTTACTGAAAGGTAACGGATACCTTGCCGTATATATCGCCGGTATCATGGTGGGAAACAATAAAATCATGCACCGTAAGGATATCTACACCTTTATGGACGGACTGACCTGGTTGTCGCAAATCATCATGTTCCTTTGCCTGGGATTGCTTGTCAACCCGCACGAAATGCTCGAAGTAGCTGCCGTGGCATTGTTGATTGGTGTTTTCATGATTATTATCGGGCGCCCGTTAAGCGTGTTCCTTTGTCTGCTTCCATTCCGGAAAATCACGATGAAATCACGTATTTTCGTATCTTGGGTAGGATTACGCGGTGCAGTTCCTATCATCTTTGCTACCTATCCGGTAGTGGCGGGCGTAGAAGGTTCGAACCTCATTTTCAACATTGTATTCTTTATTACCATTGTCTCATTGGTCGTACAGGGAACAACCATTTCTTTCGTCGCCCGGATTTTGAATCTTTCCAAACCGCTGGAAAAAACCGGTAACGACTTCGGAGTGGAACTTCCGGAAGAAATAGACTCTGATCTTAGTGACATGACTATCACCAAAAGTATGCTGGAAGAAGCAGACACATTGAAAGATATGAATCTTCCGAAAGGCACGCTGGTAATGATCGTGAAGCGCGGAGATGAGTTCCTGATTCCCAACGGAACACTGAAACTGCACGAAGGAGATAAACTATTACTTATTTCCGAAAAATCCAAAGAAGAAGATACTGATTCAGAATAACATCTGAAAAGAGTTATTCAGTACACTATAACTGATTCGTCTCCACGCATGAAACCTCTTGCCTTTGCAAGATATTCGTTTCATCTTCATGCGTGGAGACGAAATGTTTTATATAGGCCAATGAACTAGTTCTAAGGAAGAAACACGAATGACCTTTATCCGGCTGATAAAATTGTTCGCTCCCCCTCCGTTAATTAACCGTAAAACTTGAATTTAAAATTCGGTTTACATCTACGAAGTATTAATTTTGCGCAGTTTTAAACTAAATGTGCAAAAATCGAATGGAACAAGAACATCAGTTCATTGATTATATTGAGCAAAGCATCATCAAAAACTGGGACAAAGATGCCTTAACTGACTATAAAGGAATTACCCTCCAATATAAGGATGTAGCGCGTAAAATCGCTAAATTTCACATCGTCTTGGAAAGTGCCGGCATCCAGCCGGGAGATAAAATAGCCGTTTGCGGACGTAACAGTGCTCACTGGGCAGTTACTTTCCTGGCGACTATCACTTACGGAGCTGTTATTGTTCCCATTTTGCATGAATTCAAGGCAGATAATATTCATAATATCGTCAACCATTCCGAAGCCAAATTACTTTTCGTCGGCGACCAGGCATGGGAGAACCTGAATGAAGATGCCATGCCTTTGTTAGAGGGCATCGCTTCGCTGGCTGATTTCTCGGCATTAGTGTCCCGAAACGAAAAACTCACTTACGCTTTTGAACACCGGAACGCTATTTACGGTCAACAGTATCCCAAGAACTTTCGCCCGGAACATATTTGTTACCGGAAAGATCGTCCGGAAGAACTAGCTATCATCAACTATACTTCCGGTACCACGGGTTACTCTAAAGGAGTGATGCTCCCCTATCGCAGTCTTTGGTCAAACGTGGCTTACTGCTTCGAAATGCTTCCCGTTAAACCAGGAGATCATATCGTTTCCATGTTGCCTATGGGACACGTGTTCGGTATGGTATATGATTTCCTTTACGGATTCTCTGCAGGTGCACACATCTATTTCCTGACGCGTATGCCGTCTCCGAAAATCATTTCCCAATCTTTCTCCGAAATCAAACCCAAAGTGATTTCTTGTGTACCGTTGATTGTGGAAAAGATTATCAAGAAAGATATTCTTCCTAAAGTAGACAGCAAAATCGGCAAGTTATTGCTGAAAGTGCCTATTGTGAACGATAAAATCAAATCGCTGGCACGACAGGCTGCCATGGAAATCTTCGGTGGAAACTTTGACGAGATTATTATCGGAGGTGCTCCTTTCAATGCGGAAGTAGAGGCTTTCCTTAAAAAGATAGGGTTCCCCTACACCATCGCTTACGGTATGACGGAATGTGGTCCGATTATTTGTTCCAGCCGTTGGGAAACACTGAAACTTGCTTCCTGCGGAAAGGCAACCAGCCGAATGGAAGTCCGTATTGACTCACCGGACCCGAAAACACATGCCGGAGAAATCGTATGCAGAGGAATGAATATGATGCTGGGATATTATAAAAATCCGGAAGCTACGGCGCAAATTATTGATGCTAACGGTTGGCTGCATACCGGTGACCTCGGTACGTTGGATGAAGAGGGTTATGTGACAGTCCGCGGACGTAGTAAGAACCTGCTTCTCACCTCTAGCGGACAGAATATCTATCCCGAAGAAATTGAAAGCAAGCTGAACAACATGCCGTATGTTTCGGAGTCACTGATCGTCTTACAGCACGAAAAACTGGTAGCCCTGATCTACCCGGATTTCGACGATGCTTTCGCTCATGGATTGCAGCAGACGGATATTCAGAAAGTAATGGAGCAAAACCGTATCGAATTGAATCAACAGCTTCCTAACTATTCTCAAATAAGCAAGATTAAAATCCATTTTGAAGAATTTGAAAAGACTGCGAAAAAGTCAATCAAGCGCTTTATGTATCAGGAAGCAAAGGGATAATTATCCCGGATAACACAATGAGTATCCTTGCAATAATTCTCATAGTATTAGGCACGGATTATATAAACTGATAATGAGAACATGCTTAATAATAAAAACGGTGAACAGCCTCAACACTGTCCACCGTTTTTTCTAACCTCTAACTAACTTTATTTATACTACCTATTTTTCTATCTTCCTACCTAAAAACGAATCCTATTTCCATTATTAACAGTCTAACTTTATAATCAATCGATCTTTTTAAAGTGCCATAAATGAAATAGCCTGTCCGCCTCCGGCAGCCATTCGTATGTTCAACGTATTTTCAGAAGTAACCGTTTGTTCCGTTATCCGGTAATCCGTAGGATTTGATTTCCAATCCGCATTCTCTCCATCCGCATAGATGACAGCTTTATACTGTTTGCCCGGTTCCAGGAAATCCAGTTTTATTTCCAGTGTACGGGGTTTCTCGTTCGTTGCCGCTCCCAAGAAATAGTTGCCTTTTGCTTTACGCACGATGGCTACAAATTCCCCCGGTTCTCCTGCCAATGCTTTCGATTCGTCACAATCCGGATCGAAATCGCGGAAGAACTGGAAAGCCGGATGGCCTTCATAATTTTCAATCATATCAGATGCCATCTGCAAGGGAGAATACAAAATCACCCAGTTAGCAAGCTGTTTCGCCAATGTTGTATTCACACGGCTGTTTCCTTTATCCTGATCGTTCCATTTCTGGCGACGGGGAGAATCTTTGGTGTTCAGAAACAAAATATCAAACGTACCCGGTGTATAATCCAGCGGACCGGACAGCATACGGGTGAACGGCAACATGACATGATGAGACGGAGGATTTCCTTCGCTCCATGCATTCCATTCCATCCCTCTCACTCCTTCACGTGTCATCATATTAGGCCATGTACGACGGATACCGGTATCTTTAATAGGTTCGTGCGCATCCAGCGTCATTTTGTGACGGGCAGCTGTTTCCACCACTTTCTGATAGTGGTTGACCCCATATTGGCTGTGATGAAGATAACCATTCGGGAAAGCTCCCGCATATCCTGTCTTAAGGACATGGATACCGTGGTCTGTGTACCATTGCATAGCATGATCCATCTGGCGCTCATAGTTGGGAATATTCCCTCCGGTCTCGTGATGGCCGATAACTTCAACTCCTTTTTCCTTTGCATAACGAACCACTTCATCAATGTCAAAGTCAGCATACGGTTTCGTAAAGTCAAAGTTTTGCATACCACCCCAGCTTTCCCAGCCTTCATTCCAACCTTCAAACAAAACGCCTTCAATCTGATTGGCAGCGGCAAAATCAATGTATTTCTTGGCATTGACAGTAGTGGCTCCATGACGTTCATCCATCTTCCAGGTTTCTACGCCGAGATGCATCCCCCACCATACACCTACATATTTCATCGGACGAATCCAATCGGTCGTTTCTATTTTACTTGGTTCATTCAGATTTAAAATCATAGCCGAATTAATCAGACTAACGGCATCCGGAACAATCTGAATAGTACGCCAGGAAGTAGTGAAATGATTACCTTTACGCACTTTCACACCATCAGGCCATGGAGCAAGTTCAGCTTTCAACGTATAGTTTCCTGCCTGCTTCAAAGTCATTTCCGAGAAATCGTACAATGCCGCTTCATGAATACTTCCGTAGACACCATCGGCAGTTTTAAAAGTGAAAGGAGTATTGGCTGTCTCCACCTCGGAAATGGGACGTTGCGCATAAAGCAATTCATAAGTTTCGGCACTGGCAGGAATGGACCATGATGTACCGTCTTGGCGAAAACGGAAAGTTGTCAGTTCATCCGTAATCAATAGGGAATCCGCTGCGGGCACATTATATTCATAACGGAACCCTACCCCATCATCAAACACACGGAAACGGAGAGTTAACTCCACCTGATCTTTATTGACCAAATTTACCGCCATCTCATTATAATGATTTCTATTGGTTTTATTTTCACCCCATGGTTGCGTCCATGTTTCATCTTTACTGTCGAAAGTCGTGTTTTTTATCTGAAATCCTCCGCCCAGGTCGATACCGTTTTTCTCCGTAAATCCCAATGTCGAATTTTCAATCAACAATGAGTCACCTACTAAAACGTTATACAGCGGTTTGCCGTTGTCGTCTACTGTTAAAGCCATTTTGATATGACCGTCCGGCGATTTCACTTCTGTTTTCGGACTGCTACACCCGTAACATCCCAGCACACACAGAAAAGCTCCAATGACATAATTTATTTTCATAGCATATCTATTGTTTGTATATAGTACAACTCAAAAAGAAGAAACACTTAAATGTAGGGCGGATTTCTTTCTCCGGATGCCAGGAAAAAAGTATCTTTGCACATAAACAATCTGAATTATGGCAAAGATACTATTGGTTGAAGATGAAATTAATATCGCCTCTTTCATCGAACGGGGATTAAAAGAATTCGGGCATTCGGTAACCGTCTGCCATGACGGGAATACGGGTTGGAAAATCCTTCAGGACGAACCTTTCGACCTTTTAATACTGGACATTATCATGCCTAAAATAAATGGTTTGGAGCTTTGCCGACTTTATCGCCAAATGTTCGGGTATCAAATCCCGGTAATCATGCTGACAGCTTTAGGAACAACCGAAGACATCGTCAAAGGACTGGATGCGGGAGCAGATGATTATCTCGTCAAACCTTTTAGTTTCCAGGAACTGGAAGCACGCATCAAAGCCCTGTTGAGACGCAACAAAGAAGTCCCTTCCAATCTATTGACTTGCGATAACCTGATATTGGACTGCAATACCCGAAAAGCCAAAAGGGGTGACATAGACATCGACCTTACTGTTAAAGAATACCGCCTGCTCGAATATTTCATGACTCATCAAGGGGTTGCCCTCTCACGTATCACTCTGCTCAAAGATGTATGGGACAAGAATTTTGATACCAATACCAATATCGTAGATGTTTACGTAAACTATCTCCGGGTAAAGATTGATCGTGACTTTGATAAAAAGCTGATCCATACAGTCGTAGGATTAGGATATATCATGAATACTTAAACTCACCAACACTAATCCCGGCTATGAAAATAGGTTCTAAAATAGCTCTCTTCTATACATTAATCAGTGTACTGACCACTGTCATCATCATTGCTGTATTTTATATTTTCAGTACGCAGTACATCAATAAACTTTATGCTTCTTACCTGCGTGAAAAAGCCTACCTGACCGCACAGAAGCATTGGGAAAAAGATGAAGTAGACGAACAGAGCTACCAGATTATCCAGCGCAAATATGACGAACTCCTGCCCGAAGCCCATGAGATTCTTTTAAATATGGACAGTCTCTCCGAAGTGCATGATACGCTGAATAAATACCTCACACAACACCAGCAGGCTCTTCTGCTGGCAGGACAGGACAGCATCCCTTTCTCCTTCAAATATAAGGATCAACTGGGAGCCGCCCTTTATTATCCGGATAATGAAGGAAACTTTATCGTACTCGTCATGTCCCGGAATGCCTACGGAACAGAAATCAAGGAACACCTATTGTTGCTTTCCATATTTCTCATCTTAGCCAGTTCCGTCCTGATCTTTTTTATCGGAAAAATATATTCCGGCCGTATTCTGGTTCCCCTGCAACACATACTAAAGGAATTGAAAAGAATACGTGCCAACAGTCTGAACCGCCGATTAAAGACCACTGGTAATAATGACGAACTGGAGGACATGATAAAGACATTAAATAGCATGCTCGACCGTCTGGACAGTGCATTCAAGGCAGAAAAATCCTTTGTCAGTCACGCTTCACATGAGTTGAACAATCCGATTACTGCCATTCAGGGAGAATGTGAAATCAGTCTGCTGAAAGAAAGAAGCACGGGAGAATACATTGAATCCCTCCAACGAATTTCTTCGGAAAGCAAACGGTTATCCAGCCTGATCCGGCATCTTCTTTTTCTTTCACGACAAGAAGAAGAACTCCTGAAAAACAATATTGAAGAGATTATTTTGGCCGATATATTAAAAGAGTTGACAGCTTCTGATGAGAGAATCCATCTTCATTTGGAAGAGACAGACCCGCAGATGACTGTAAAAGCCAATCCATATCTGTTGAAGATAGCATTAAAAAATATAATAGATAACGCCTGCAAATATTCTGATAAAGAAGTAAATGTGACTCTCTACCGGGAGCAACAACAAGTCATTCTTGATATAGAAGACCGGGGAATCGGTATTCCACAAGAAGAAATAGAACACATATTCCAGTCTTTCTATCGGGGCAGTAATACCCGGGACTATGCCGGACAAGGCATCGGACTTAGCCTGACCCTGAAAATCATTTCTGCTTATCATGCAAAGCTGGATATATCTTCAGAAATAGAAAAAGGAACAAAAGTACGGGTGATTTTTTAATCACCCTTCTTTTATCCCTTTCTCTCTCTACCTACTGAAAACTACAAATTTAATCTATGAACGTTTTTTCCACAGAATAGAAATGAACTAAATACGTCTTTGCAATAACTTTCCGTTTTTATCATATAACATTCGTTCATATACCACTTCCACAATAAGAGGAAAGACAAACAAGGCAAAGAAAGTCGCTCCTATCAATCCGCCGATAATGACAATCGCCAACGGACGTTGTGATTCCGAACCAATTCCATGACTCATGGCAGCGGGCATCAAACCGATAGCTGCCATTGCCGCTGTCATAATCACAGGGCGGATACGCGAGCGCACTCCTTCCTTAGTGGCTTTCTCCAAGGGCGAGCCGAGTTTTAGATTCGCCTTTATATCGGAAATCATAATCACCCCGTTCTGAATACAAATACCAAACAAGGCAATAAAACCGATACCGGCAGAAATGGAGAAGTTGAACTGCGTTATCAGAAGAGCCACAATACCACCCACGGCAGCGAACGGTACATTCAGCAATACCAGTCCCGCATCCCGCGCATTAGAGAATAGAATAAACAGGATGATAAAAATGATAGCAATACTGATAGGGACAACCTGTGCCAGACGTTTCGTGGCACGTTGCTGGTTCTCAAAATCGCCCGTCCATTTCAGAGAATAGCCTGCCGGCAAATGTACGGAAGCATTCACCTTTTTCTGCGCCTCGGCAACTGCCGTACCCATATCACGACCTCTCACCGAGAATTTCACAGCACAGAAACGAGCGTGATTATCACGGAATATCAATAACGGTCCCGTAATCGTCGTTATATCTGCCAATTCTTTGATAGGTACCATCGTTCCATCCATCGCCGGAACCAATATCTTACCTATCTCCTCTTCATTCTGACGGAATTGTTCGCTGTATCTTACCATGATATTAAACTTCCGCTCATCCTCATACAACAGTGAAGCCGATTTTCCGCCAATAGCCATTTCGATAATTGATTGCATATCTTCCTTAGCAACGCCATAACGCGCCAATTGGCGTTCATTCAACTCTATACGAAGCTCCGGCTGACCGATGTTCCGAATCACACCCAAGTCTTCAATCCCTTGAACCGTACCCAGGATTTTCTCTATCTGAACCGCATATTTCTCCGACTCATACAAATCTTTACCAAACACTTTCACCGCAATAGATCCTTTCACACCGGAAGCTGCTTCCTCCACATTATCGGTAATCGGTTGTGAGAAATTGAAGTCAATACCGGGATAAATGGATAAATCATCCTGCATCTTATCAATCAGTTCCAGTTTTGTCAACTTACTCTCCCATTCCTTTTCGGGATAAATATCAACGTGGAACTCGATATTATAGAATCCGGTAGCATCTGTACCGTCATTCGGTCGTCCGGTTTGCGACAGCACTTGCCGCACTTCCGGAAACGTTAATAGTTTCTTTCTCATTTTATTGGCAAGAGTCACCGATTCATCCAACGAAATGCTCTGTGGCAAGGTAGCACGAATATAGATAGATCCCTCATTCAACTGCGGAAGGAACTCCGTACCCAGGAAAGAGAAAAGCCATAATCCGACACCTGCTATTACGGTTGCCATTCCGATAGTCAGCTTCCTGTGCGCATAGAATAAATCAAAAAGAGCCGAACACTTCACATTGATAAAATGGACAAAACGGTTATTTTTCTCACGAACATTCTTTTTCAGTAACATGGAAGACATCACCGGAACCAATGTCAATGTAAAGATCAAAGCTCCCAACAGTGCAAAGCCCAACGTGTATGCCAAAGGAGAGAACATCTTTCCTTCTACCTTCTGGAAAGAGAAGATAGGAATCAATGCAGTGATGATAATCAATTTGGAGAAGAAAACCGCTTTTGCCTTGTCTTTTGCCGTGTGACGGATCAAGCCCATTTTAGACATCACATTAAAAGCCGGCATCCCCACTTCCCTCGCTTTCTTGTCCAAAGCCACAAACACTCCTTCCACCATCACCACGGCCCCATCAATAATAATACCGAAGTCTATGGCTCCCATAGAAAGCAGATTGGCGGACATTCCCATCACCCGTAAACAGATAAATGCGAACAAAAGGGCTAATGGGATAACGACAGCAACAATCACGGTAGTCCGCCAATCTGCCATAAAGATCAATACAATAAACGTAACCAATAATATTCCTTCAATCAGGTTATGCGTCACAGTCTTTACCGCCAGATTCACCAAGTCCTCCCGGTCATAGAATGCCACTATCTTCACATCTTTCGGAAGCACATTCTGATTCAAGTCTTCTATTTTATCTTTCAGGTTGGCAATCACCTCACCCGGATTCTCTCCTTTCCGCATGACTACAATCCCCTGTACAACATCATTTTCATCCATTCGGCCCACTTGTCCCAAACGAGGCAGACAGGATTCGTGTACATCGGCAAGATTCTTCACCAGAATCGGAGTGCCATTGATGTTTTTCACTACGATATTTCTCAATTCATCCAGATCGTTAATCAAACCGATTCCACGAACCACATAAGCTTGCGAACTTTTAGTGATAACATCTCCTCCTACATTGATATTACTTTTAGCTATCGCATCATACAGTTCCAAAGAGGTAATGCCATAATTAATCAACTGGTGAGGATTCACACTTACCTCAAACGTCTTCACCTCCCCGCCGAAGCTCACAATATCCGCTACGCCGGATACCGAACGGAGATTACGTTCGATCACCCAATCCTGAATCGTTTTCAGTTCCCGCACACTGCGCTTGTCACTACGAAGCGTATAACGGAATATTTCCCCCGTTGGTCCATACAGAGGTTGTACTTCCGGAGTTACCCCGTCCGGAAGGTCGGCATCATTCAATAAATTATATACCTGTTGACGTGCGGTGAAATCATCGACACGATCTTCAAACATTACATTGATGACAGAAAGCCCGAAAAGAGTGGTGGAACGAATATCCGTTTTCTTCTGAACGGGATTCATCGCAATCTCAACAGGAATGGTGATAAACTTCTCTACCTCTTCGGCACTACGTCCCGGCCATTGCGTGATAATCGTCACTTTCGTATTCGTCACATCCGGGAAAGCATCTATCGGAGTATGTTTAAAGGAAACAGCTCCGGCTATAACGGCAATCGCTGTACAGAAGAAAATAAAGAATTTATTTTTCAGCGAGAAAGCCACTATATTATCTATGAATTTGTGCATACTATTTTCTGTTTTTAATCTGCATTCAACGCATTATATACCAACAATACATTATTATTCAGCACTCTGTCTCCCTCGGAAAGTCCCGAACGGATATAGCACTCCTTGCTCAACTGCTTGTACACATCCACCTCTTTCACCTGCAAACGCTGATCCGGCTCCACCACGACCACATAATTCTTTCCTCCTTCAAATACCAGTGCATGAGCATCAATACGAGGCATGGAAGTTCCATCCGCTTTACATTTCACACTTACATTCGTAAACATCCCCGGTTTCAACAAATATTCTTCATTCTTCAATTTGATGCGGACATTCATCGTTTTACTTTCACTATTCAACAAATGATACACCTTATCAATCGTACCGGCAAACATCTTATCCGGATAAGCCAACGTAGAAATGCGTACGGAGGCACCTTCGGAAACCTTACTGATATCGCTTTCATACACATCCGCCATCACCCATACGTCTGACAACCCCGAAATCGTGAACAGCACTTCACTCTGATCCGGACGCAACTGCATATCCCTGCTGATTTGTTTCTCCACAATAAACCCCGAAACGGGAGATTTCAGCTGATAATAAGCATTTCCGGAGAAATTATAAATAGAGAAAACATCCTTTATTCTTCTTTCTTCGGCTTCGGCACTTGTCAACTCCTGCTTCGCCTGAAGTACATCTTTATCCGAAGCCATGCCGGAAGCATACATATCCTGCGTAGCATCCATATTTCTGCGTGCCAGCAATAATTGTTGTTCCGCCTCTTTCAATTGCTTTTCATAATCTGCCACTTCTCCACTGCGGATGACTGCCAACACATCTCCCTTACGAACAAAGTCTCCTATTTCAGCCTTCAATTCTGTTACCGTACCTCCAAACATCGGATATACATGTGCCACCTGATTCTCATTAAAAGTGACCCGCCCGTTCAATGTCAGTTCGTCAATCACCTCTTGAACGTGAACCGTATCGACAGATACAATTCTCAACAAGCTATCTGTCAGGCATAAGGCAGCCGGTTCAACATTCGTTTGTTCTCCTTTACCGGAGCATGCTCCCAATACGGTAGTAAGCAATATGCAAGGAAGGAATTTATTCCAGTTCATAGTCTTTGATAATTTATGAATATTAGTAGTTCAATATAGTTTGTCCGATAGTTGTATTCAGGTTTTCCATCGCCAGGAAAACATCTTTCTTTATTTCATGCAACTGAATACAAGTTTCTTTATAGCTGTCATAGTAATCGATAAACTCCAATAAACTGATATTTCGTTTCTTAAAGTTTTCATTCACTCCCGCAATCAATTTTTCAAAGTTACGTTCCAGTTCCATATTGGTAGATTGATAAAGCTGAACTGCTTTATCCAGTGAAGCATAAGCGGTATAAAGCTCCATATCCGCACGGTTAGCCGCATTTTCCTGTTCCGCTCCTGCCTGCTGGATACTAAAACGGGCAGCTTTCACATTTCCCTGGTTGCGGTTGAAAATAGGTACTGACAAGCTCACTCCTATTGCAAAATAGTTATTGATAAAGTTTCCGGCACGGTCATAACTACCATTCACCGAAAATTCCGGAAATGCCATTGATTTCTGCAATTTCAGATTTGCACGGGAAGCACTGACCGTACTCCGGGCAATCTTGAGATCCGGCCGTTCATTCACCATCGCTTTCAAGTCGGCGAACGATAGTTGAGACAAATCCAATTGCTTCAACACCTCTTCATCCAGTGATAACTCAACCATCGTGTCTCCCGGAAGATTTAACAAGACATTAAGTTCCCCTCTAAGGGTCAACAACTCGTTTTCCCGTTCATTCTTCTCTTTCTTCAAAGAGAACAACATAGATTCCAGACGGGACATTTCCATCAATGAAATATTTCCTTTCTCCTGTTGCAGTTTCATTCCGGCAAGTAACTCTTGCAGAGAATTCACTTCCTTCTCATAAATGGATATGGATTTCGAGAGAAAATAGACTTGTACAAACTTCTCATTCAGCTCCTGACGAAGTGTTCTCATCACCTCTTCAAACTGATATTCTGCTATTTCCTTGTTGATTTTCTCCAGTTTCACCTGCTTATTCCGTTGTCCGGCAAGACGAATTACCTGTTCAATTCCCACAACCATTTCGCCCTCCTTACCAAAGTCAAAATACTTTCCGTTCAGGCGGTTATAAACATTCTGTTCTAACGAGATTACCGGATTCTCAAATAATTTGGCTTGCAGCACTTGTGCCTGTGCCATATCAATGTTGTACCGTTCGGCTATCAGCGATAAGTTACGTTCCAGAAAACGTTGTTCCGCCTCTTTCAGCGTTAATGTTCCTGTGGTAGCCTGTTGCGCGCATATTCCTCCTGTCAGCAGAAGAAAAAAAGAAATTAGAAATACTCTGTTCATTACTATATTTATCTTTATTACCTTATTGTAGTTGTCGCGGCAAAATTACAAATCTGTAACCGGAGAGACGGGAAAAAGTCATTATAAGCCTCTCATATCAGATTAGAATTTGATTAGAAAACAGCCATAGAAGGAAGAATTGTAAACACAACAGGAAAAATGGCTATCCTTCTTTTATCCCAACTCCCCTATCTTTGCAGTAGAGAAAATGAAATGAACCATTAAAAATAGAATATATGAAAATAATAGATTTAACCAAAGATAGTTTTGTAGAGAAGGTAGCTGATTATCAATCTTATCCTGATAACTGGAACTTCAAAGGGAATAAACCTTGCCTGGTCGATTTTCATGCCCCGTGGTGCGTCTATTGCAAAGCTTTATCGCCTATATTAGACCAACTAGCTAAAGAATACGAAGGGAAATTAGATATTTATAAAGTAGATGTCGATCAGGAGCCGGAATTGGAAAGTGCATTTAAAATCCGCACCATTCCCAACCTGCTACTTTGCCCGCTGAACGGCAAACCGACAATGAAATTAGGTACAATGAATAAAAACCAATTGAAAGAACTGATAGAAACCAGTTTACTTTCAGAATAAAAATACATTAAAAGTCCGGGATACTTCTGATGATGATAAACTGCCGGACTTTTGATATCATACAGAACATTGGCTTTTATAATAGGGAGTGTGTCAAAACGCAGATTAACGCGAATTATCGCAGAAATAATTTTATAAGTCATTGATTAATATATCAATATAAATGAAATAATCTGCGATAATTTGCGTTAATCTGCGTTTTATTATTCATTATGACCCTCCTCTTTGGAGATTATTTCAACTATTCTTTATGCAACAGAATATCAGTTCCCGGAACAATCTTTCCCATCGACCATACACATCGTACATTCAGTTCCTTATCAAGAATCACAATATCAGCATCCTTTCCCTTTGCCAACGCCCCTTTCCGGTCACTCACTCCAATTAAACGGGCAGGAGTTTCAGAAGCCATACGCACAGCATCTTCCAAAGGAATATTGGCTTTCTTTACCATGGTGTGAACCAATACATCCATCGTAGCCAGGCTACCGGCCAATGCAGAATGATCTGCCATCTTACATACGCCGTCCTCTATGATATAGCGAGGATCAATCGGTTCATTCCCTTCATAAGCAGCATACGCCAAAGCATCGGTAACAAGACAGGTATTCTCCACGCCTTTCAACTTATAAACTAGTTTCAGGATAGTGGCAGGCAAGTGAATGCCATCCGCAATCACTTCCACGGTCATTCCATCCGTCAGATACACACTTTCCACTGTACCCTCATATTTATATTCACGGCGTTTATGGAAACCCGGCATCGCATTATAGAAATGAGCGGCGTGAGAAAATCCTACTGCAAATGCAGCTTTAATTTCATCATATTCGGCTTCGGTATGTGTAACAGCAGTCATAATTCCTTTCGAACGGGTATACTTTGCAAAATCATGTGCACCGGGTAGTTCGGGACTAATATCCCAACGTCTGATACAAGACGTACGCGCCAATAAAGGAATATATTCATTTTCATCCGGAGTTTTCAGAAAACCGTCATACTGTGTTCCCGCCATCTTCGGATTCAAGTAAGGACCTTCGATATGCAGGCCAAGAACAGGAGAATCCTTCTCTTTCATCAGGTTTTCACAGACATCAACTGCCTGGTAGATTCTTTCGAACGAGGTAGATGATAATGTAGGAAATATCCCGGTAGCACCATGTTTCAGATGTGCAGTAGTTGCCGTGCGGAATGCTTCTTCCGTTGCTTCCGTATAATCATGTCCGCCACCTCCATGTGCATGCATACTTACAAATCCGGGCACAATCGTCATCCCTCTGGCATCAATAACCGTTGCACCGATAACCGCCAAATCACTGTTGGTCACCTCTAATATTTTTCCATCACAAATCAATACGGAACCATCTTTCAACCAGCCTTGCGGGGTCAATATTCTTCCATTTATTATTTGAGTCAACATAGTTTTCGTTATTTATTAGATTTAAAACAGTTTATTGGTGCCTTCTACCAGTTCTCCCATCGCCCATACAGCTCTCACATTCAAGTCTCTGTCTAAAGCAATTATATCGGCATCCTTGCCACGCTCCAGCGTTCCTTTACGGTCGAGTACTCCCATAATCCGGGCAGGAGTTTCGGAGGCCATTCTCACGGCATCCTCCAAAGGTATTTCCGCCTTCTGCACCATGGTACGAATCAGTCGATCCATCGTTGCAATACTTCCCGCCAGTGCTGAATGGTCTGCCAGCTTACATACTCCGTCCTCGATAATCACACGCGGATCAAAAGCCACCTGACTATCACTGGCGGCACAAGCCAATGCATCCGTTATCAGACAAGTGCGTTCCACTCCTTTTATCTTGTAAACAAGGCGCAAGATTGTTGGAGGCACATGAATACCGTCTGCCACCACTTCCACTGTCATATCATCAATCAGATAAATACTTTCTACCGTACCTTCATACTTGTACTCTTTCCGTTTATGGAATCCCGGCATTGCATTATAAAAATGAGTGGCATGCGTATATCCCGCCTCATAGGCTGTCTGTATATCCTCAAATTCTGCCTGGGTATGTCCTACCGAAGCCAACACCCCTTTCGCTGTGATATATTTACCAAATTGCATGGCTCCGGGAAGTTCCGGTGCGGCATCCCAACGTTTGATACAATGAGTTTCTTCCAGCAACGGAATATATTCTTCGGGATCGGGATCTTTGATATTTTCGGGAATCTGTCCACCTGCCATCGCCATATTGAAATAATGTCCTTCCAGATGAAGCCCGAGCACAGGGCTATTAGGCTCCGCCATCATTTTCTCTGTAGTTTCCGCGGCTGCACGGATCATTGGAATGGTAGAAGAAGAAAGAGTAGGAAAAATACTGGTAGTGCCATGCTGCATATGAGCTTTGATTGCTGTCCGGAAAGCCTCTTCGGTGCCTTCCATAAAGTCTCTTCCACCGCCACCGTGAACATGGATTTCTACACCTCCCGGAACAATATACATTCCTTTGGCATCAATCAGTTTGGCTCCGATAATTGCAAGGTCACAATTGGTTACTTCCAGAATTTTATTGTCACGAATAAGAACTGACCCATCCTTCAACCAGCCTTGCGGGGTGAGGATGCGTGCATTAATAATCTGTGTTAACATATCACAAATAGTTAAATTAATTAAAGGTCTGTGTGAATCAATGACGCTCTTTTTTGGGGGGAGTACATTGATTTTTTCGTTTGCAAAATTACGCTTTTCCGTTCAATCTATCGATACAATCGTCCGGTAAACTTCCAATATTATACAAAAAAAGGTTGCCAATCTTATCGACTGACAACCTCATCTTATATGGAGCGGAAAACGAGACTCGAACTCGCGACCCTAACCTTGGCAAGGTTATGCTCTACCAACTGAGCTATTTCCGCAAACTAAATTTCGTCATTCAGAAATCTGAAAGATGGGTGCCCAGAACAGGACTCGAACCTGCATGCCTCTCGACACACGCACCTGAAACGTGCGCGTCTACCAATTCCGCCACCTGGGCAAAACTTAGTTCCATTATTTCAAAGAAACAAGAGCGGAAAACGAGACTCGAACTCGCGACCCTAACCTTGGCAAGGTTATGCTCTACCAACTGAGCTATTTCCGCATTTCACTTTCATAAACTGTGAAGAGGAGGAGACTCGAACTCCCACAACATTTCTGTCACTACCACCTCAAAGTAGCGCGTCTACCAATTCCGCCACCTCTCCATAATTTTAAAGTTTAACCTTTGTGCCCAGAACAGGACTCGAACCTGCATGCCTCTCGACACACGCACCTGAAACGTGCGCGTCTACCAATTCCGCCACCTGGGCAAAGATTATTGTTCCAACATTTCAAAGAAACATGAGCGGAAAACGAGACTCGAACTCGCGACCCTAACCTTGGCAAGGTTATGCTCTACCAACTGAGCTATTTCCGCATTTTTTCGTTTGCGGTTGCAAAGGTAGGGATTTTCCGTAAACATGCAAACATTCTGCCTACTTTTTTCACAGAAATCTGTTCACTTTGCACCTACCGCAAAACAATCATTTTGATTATCAACTCATTCGGTCACGATAATCTTCATAAGAAAATTGCTTGTATATTTCAGCTTTCCCCTCTTTTGTCCAAATGGCAATGGCAGGATGATGAATTCCGTTAAACATATTTGTCTTGACCATCGTATAATGAATCATATCTTCGAACACGATACGCTCTCCGATTTGCAACTCGTGATCGAAGCTCCACAGTCCCATATAATCACCGCTCAAACAGGAATTTCCTCCGAGACGATAAATATATTTTCCTTCATTTCCCATCTCTGCACCACGCACGGCAGGTTGATATGGCATCTCCAGACAATCCGGCATGTGGCAAGTGAAACTAACATTCAAAATAGCCGTCTTGATACCACGACTTTCCACAATATCCACCACTTCGGAAGTCAGCACTCCCGTCTGCCAGGTAAAGGCCGAACCGGGCTCCAGGATAATGCGCAAATGAGGATAGCGTGCTTTTAATCCTTGCAACAGTCTTATCAAATGTTCGGTATCATAATCCTTACGAGTCATCAGGTGTCCACCACCCAGATTCAACCATTTAATCTGTGGAAACCAATGGGCAAATTTAGCTTCAAGATGTTCCAATGTACGTTCCAGCTCATAAGAAGAAGATTCACAGTGACAATGACAATGAAAGCCTTCAATACCTTGCGGTAATGCTTCGGGCAACAAATCGGCTGTTATCCCAAAACGTGTGCCGGGTGCACATGGATTATAAAGTTCGGTTTCCACTTCCGAATATTCAGGATTTACGCGGATACCACAAGAGATGCCACTTCCTTCTGCAACCACCATCGGATAGAAGCGTTCAAACTGCTGCATTGAGTTGAATGTGATATGACTGCTGCAACGCATGATTTCCGGGAAATCCTGTTCCGTATAAGCAGGAGAATATGTATGCGCCTTGCTGCCGAACTCTTCCAATGCCAAACGGGCTTCATACACCGAACTTGCCGTAGAATGATCTATATATTCACGGAATATGGGGAAAGAGCGCCACATGGCAAATGACTTGAAAGCAAGAATAATCTCCACTCCCGCCCTGTCGGCCACGCTTTTTATCAAACACAGGTTCTTTCTTAAAAGCTCTTCTTCCATGATGTAACAAGGAGAAGGGAACTGATTAAAATCTATCATATATAAATTATTATCTAAAATAACGCCTTACGAACGTGGATGCAAAAATACAAATTCAAAAGCAAAGAGGGATTGTTTTATTTTTAATTAAGATATTGGTTTTCGCGAACTTTTTCTTATTTTTACACCTTTATAATCTATAAGTAGTTATATCATCCTAAATACCTGATTGAATATGAATAAAGATTTAAGAAAAGTAGTGATCCTGCTGGCACATCCAAACATGAAAGGATCTCAAGCAAACAAGGCATTAATTGATGCCGTTGGTGACATTGAAGGAGTAGCCGTATTCAACCTTTACGAATTATCGCCTGACATCGCTTTCAATGTAGACGAATGGAGTAAAATCATCTCTGATGCCTCTGCTGTGATCTATCAGTTTCCTTTCTATTGGATGTCTGCACCGTCATTACTAAAGAAATGGCAGGATGAAGTCTTTACTTTCCTATCCAAGACTCCGGCAGTCGCCGGTAAACCGCTGACAGTGGTAACAACTACCGGATCTGAATTCGATGCTTACCGCAGCGGAGGAAGGAATGGTTTCACTATGGACGAACTTTTACGCCCTTATCAGGGCAGTGCTATCCATTCAGGTATGGTGTGGCAGACTCCTATCGTTGTTTATGGAATGGGAACAGCGGATGCGGGAAAGAATATCGCTGAAGGAGCAAATACATACAGACAGCGGGTAGAGATGCTGGTCAATAGCAGTAACGCCGGAAATAATTGGTAAGACTATGAAAAGCGTAGCTTTAGATTAGATAAAGCTACGCTTTACAGATGCTAAAGCATAGCTTTAGGTATGGTTTTAGGTATAGTCTTATTTCGGTATGAAAGCAACTTCTCCAACCTAGTTTTATCTCCGGAATTTGTTATCTTTAATCGGCAAGTTTAAAACTTACGGGAATAGCATATTTAACCTTCACCGGTTTATCCATCTGTGTCCCCGGTTTCCACTTCGGCATAAGCCTGATAACACGGATAGCTTCTTTATCCAAATAAGGATCAATGCTTTTGAGGATAGTCAGATTGGTTACAGAGCCATTCTTATCAACCACAACTCCTACAATCACCCTCCCCTGTATGCCATTTTTGCGAGCTATTTCCGGATACTGAATATTCTTCTTAATGAAATCAAGCATAGCGCGTACACCTCCTGGAAATTCCGGCATAACCTCCACCATATCATAAACCAGTTCTTCCACCTGTTCCCCAACCGTCTGATGAGTGTTGTCCTGCTTCATTGTCAACAATCCTTCGGGTAAAGGCGTTCTTTTTGCCTCTTTCCATTCCTTCTCATTGTCCGACAATCTAAATTCAGCCATCATCAAGACAGGTTTCCTGTTGATGGTCACCTCGTAAAAATAACGGTAACGTCCGGCTTTATTCGGATGCACATCCGGATAAAGCGAAGCCCTCATCTCCCGTTCTCTCTTATCCTGTATAACATAAGCTATGCTAACAAAAGCGGTATTCATAGGCAATTCCCACCAGATCCCCTTTTCATCTTCAAAAGTAACATAATAACGTTCTCCACATTCTATTGTTCCACCGCTGTAGTTATTGAGAATGAATGTTACCTGTTCTGCAGCTGTAGAATAAACCGGATATTCGGGACGGATATAAATACCGTTTATATGGTTCACACCCACTTTTTGATTGATAATCGGCTCTGTCACACCACTAAATTGAAAAGCAGGCGAGTCCATAATCTTCTCCCGGAATTCTTTTTGTTTTTCGGGAGTATTCACAATCAGACGGATTTCTATATGTCGCAATCCTACACCATATCCCGTTACATTCCTTTTTATATTCTCATATCCCGACTCTTCCATTTTCTTATTTAACTCCTTCTGGATAGCGAGCAACTGGGTTTGCGAGTAATTACTACCACCCATAAGTTCCAGCCTGAAATTCTTACTTCCGGAAGCCTTTTCCAATATCTGCCGTGCTTTGACTGTATCTCCTGTGACCTGAAAAACAAGAGTAGCTTTATCAAAATAGATACCTTCAATAAAGTCGGGGCAGTTGGGAGTTTCCAAAGACAACCCGGCTATATGAGGTTCATTACCATAAACCTTACCCAGTGTATCCAATATTTCCATACCCTCCGACTGGTCATAGAACTGTTCTGTACTGTCATTTTCAGTTTTGCATGTTTCTACATGGTTTGTCTTGTTTATCCTACAGGATGAAAACAAACACAACAATAAGATAAAATAAAATTTATTCATTATCTTTTTCCTCCTGTTTTTCAGGTTTTTATCATTTACCAACAAAGATAATAATATTACGATTTCATGATACTAATAGATGCCCTAATAATTATACATCATGACAGAAATAATATTATTGCAGAAAAAGTGAGTCAGCACTGCTTATGAAAAGAAAAAGATACTCCGAAAAGAGTGACGCTATCCCACCAACATAGTGACGGTATATGCTTAGGATAGCGTCACTATTCCAGGCATATACCGTCACTATGTTTAAACCGGATATTCGGGCTGTTATTTCTAGTTTCCGCGCTGTGTAGGCAGGGTAAATTCTTGCGAATCACAAATCACTCCATTCTCGTCCGCCACTGCGACACGGAATGTCACTTCACCGTCTTTCAATTTTTCACCTGCGTGAATGGAAGCGGTATAACGGATGCCTTCACCCGGAAGAATTTCCTCCACCATCACAGAAGGAGAAATGCCGAGATGCTTCACCTTCCCCACCGTTTCTACCACAGGAACTACATTATAAACAGGATTTCTCCCTTCATTCATAATCTCAAAGATTATCTTGCTATTTTCTCCCGCATCAATCACATGACTGCGATTATCATCTATAAAACGGATCTTGCGCAACTTCAGTTGAGAAATAGGCTGTTGCACTTGCGGCTGTTTCTTATACTTTTGCACACGCACTTCCCGTACTTCAGGAATATACGCATCTTCCTCTATTTGCTCTTGCCTCGGCGCCGTCAACGCGTTTCCAATAGCCGCACCGGCAATGGTTCCCACAATATTCCCAATAGCAGAACCACGGTAACCGCCCCTCCAGCCATGATTATTATCTCCGATAAGTCCGCCTATCGAACTTCCCAGACTACCTCCGATAGAAGCACCTGCCATGATAGCTCCCGGATTTCCCATACGCCCCGACGCACATCCACTCACAATCAAAGCGGAAAGCAAAATTACTGTTAGTTGTTTCTTCATGAGTCTCTCTATTTAGTGTTATTATTTATTCTACCACTTTAAAACGAGCGAAACGTAATAATAGTTGTTTGTCTCCCGCATTTTTAAAATGAATAGTTGCTTTCGCATTGTCTCCCGTTCCTTCTACTTTAATCACTTCACCCAATCCGAAACGTTCGTGCTCTATCATCTGTCCGGCCTGTACTCCTGCTACCGATGGCGAAGTGGAAGAGGTTGCCTGTGCACCGCTACTTGGGCTAACAGTACTAACTTTCTTCAAATTCCTCGGTACGCTGGAAGCAATGATCTGTGCTTTCGGACGTTCACGTTGTTCGGAAGATGTACTTCCGAAAGGGGCACGCGACGGAGAAGCTGAACGGGTGAATCCTCCTTCAATCTCTCTACGGAAACGTCCTGCACCTTCATCGACAGCACGGCTCACTCCTGCCTCATGCGGCAATTGCAAGTAATGAACATCGATATCACGCAAGAAACGACTGGGGCTTCCAAATTCCATCTTTCCATAACGGAAACGGGTTTTGGCAAAAGACAGATAACAATGTTCCTCC
Source organism: Bacteroides sp. MSK.18.37 (assembly GCF_019129155.2). Classification (NCBI taxonomy): domain Bacteria; kingdom Pseudomonadati; phylum Bacteroidota; class Bacteroidia; order Bacteroidales; family Bacteroidaceae; genus Bacteroides; species Bacteroides sp. MSK.18.37. Next base: position 6,504,152 of record NZ_JAHOIB020000001.1, read on the forward strand.
GCACGAGTAATAGCTACATAGAACAAACGACGTTCTTCTTCCAGTGCCCGGGGAGAATCTCCTACCATCCCACTGGGAAACAGGTTTTCTTCCAGACCGACCACAAATACATTCTTAAACTCCAATCCTTTAGCCGAATGAACTGTCATCAACGTTATCTTTTCCCCATCATCCGCCTTGTCGGAATCCTGATCGGTAAGCAATGCAATCTCCGAAAGGAAATCGGTAAGAGACACATTCGGATTACCCTCCTCCTGCCGCAAAGCGCAGAAGTCATTCATTCCATTCACCAACTCTTCTATATTTTCCTTACGGCTTAGATTCTCGGGGGATGTGTCCTGACAAACATCGTTGATAATGCCGGACTGACGGATGATATTCGTTCCTATTTCATAAGCGTTCTTATCTGCCTGATCGACAATGAAACCTTCTATCAATTCACGAAAGCCTTGCAGTTTTGCATGCGTTCCTTTATTTATATCCAGTCCGTAACTCAATGGTTCACAGAGTGCCGCCCAAAGACTTACGCCATGATCGGTAGCCGCCGATATAATCTTCCCGACTGTCGTATCTCCAATACCACGAGCCGGATAATTAATGATTCGCTTGAATGCTTCTTCATCATTCGGATTCACTACCAAACGGAAATAAGCAATCACATCTTTTATCTCTTTTCGCTGGTAGAACGAAAGTCCTCCGTAAATCTTATAAGGTATACTCCGTTTCCGAAGAGCCTCTTCAAAAATACGGCTTTGTGCATTCGTACGATACAGGATGGCAAAATCAGCATATCCGTAGCGATACTCCCGTCGTAGCTCTGCAATCTTATTAGCTACAATATCTCCCTCTTCCACATCGCTATACGCCTGAAATACGCCGATAGGTTCCCCCTTTTCTTTCTCCGAAAACACGGCTTTCCGTATCTGGCGTTCATTCTTCTCAATCAAGCTATTGGCAGCACAAACAATGGTTTGTGTGGAACGATAATTCTGCTCCAGTTTAAAAACTTTCGTATTGGGGTAGATTTTTGTAAAATAGAGAATATTGTCAATATCCGCCCCACGGAAAGAATAGATACTTTGCGCATCGTCTCCCACTACACAGACCCGTTGATTTTCTTTAGTCAGTTGTAGAACAATGCTATGCTGCGCATAATTCGTATCCTGATACTCGTCCACCAATACATAACGGAACTGATCGCGATAACGTGCCAGCACTTCCGGAAAGTCACGAAACAGAATATAGGTATATACCAATAAATCATCAAAATCCATCGCTCCCGCCTGACGGCATCTGTCCCAATAACGAGTATAGATATCACGGATAGCAGGCATCTTGGCAGCCATATCTCCTTCGTAAGCCTCTTTATTGGCAGCGTATCCCGTAGGAGTGACCAAATGGTTTTTGGCATTGGAGATGCGTGCCTGCACTACTCCCGGTTTATAAGTTTTCTCGTCCAATCCCATCTCTTTGATGATGGAACGGAGCAGACTCTTACTATCAGCCGTATCATAGATGGTGAACTGGGAAGTGAACCCGATAAATGTTGCTTCGGCACGAAGAATCCGTGAGAAGATGGAATGGAAAGTCCCCATCCACAAATAACGTGCCCGTTCCATACCTACCTGACGGGCAATACGCTCTTTCATCTCGCGCGCCGCCTTATTCGTAAAGGTCAGTGCAAGGATATTCCACGGATTGTAGCCGTTCTCCTGTTCCAGCAAGTAAGCGATTTTATAAGTCAATACGCGCGTCTTCCCCGAACCTGCACCGGCTATCACCAGCGAAGGACCGTCATTATAAGTCACTGCAGCACACTGACTCTCGTTCAATTCATCTATATAATTGGTATTCATAACAGCATTATAAAAACAATGTGGATTTTTAACAAACCCTTGGCATTCAAATTTGTTCTCAATACAAAAGTATAATATTCATTCGAGAATGAAGGTATTTTTATGAATTTTCATCACTAACTATTTTAACCTAACACCAAAAAGCAATGAAAAGAAGTATATTTTTATCGATTATTTTGAGTTTGTTTCTGGTCGCCTGCATTCCACAGGCAATGGCACAAAAGCAGAGCCGCCTGGAAAAGCTGCTAAAGTATCTGAACGATAATGACGCCGACAAATGGCAGAAAAACCGTGATAAGATAGATGACGAGACACAAACCTATTATGCCGAGGAACTGGCATTATTGGATGTGCTCAACGGATTGTGGAACGAGCAAAGCGAACAGGCTGCCACCAACTATTTCGGATGCTACGAAAGGGCAACGAAAGCTTATTTTCCCAATATCTGTGAAGAAGAGAAAATACAACTTTCCAACGTACAAAACAAAGCGGAACTGGCTGTTATCTCCATTCTGGAAGCTTCGAAAGATCAAATCCCTTTTAGCAAGACGTTGATGGACAGTATCCAGTCAAGCGGTTATCCGGGAGATTCTACCATCTTGCAAAAGGTACGGGACATCCGTGAAATGGCTTTACTGGAAGGTATGCTGAAAACACCTACGCTGAATATTTATCAAACGTACATCACGGAATATCCGAACGGCAAATTTATCTCTCAAATCAACACTGCGGAAAACAAACGGCTTTACCAGATTGTAAAGAGTAATCCGACATCAGCGAATTTCAAGGCATTTTTTGATAACGCCAACATGCAGAAATTCTTCACGGATAAAGACACGCGTCCATTCCTTCCGGAAGTTCGCGCGTTATACGATGATTTTCTGTTTCAAGGAATCGACAGCCTCCGGGAGAAAGGAAACGCAACAGCCATCCGGCAGATTATTGACGAGTATAAGCAATCACCTTACCTGACTTCCACAGCACGTACTCATCTGGACGAACTTGAATATCTTAGTGAAAAAGCTGATTTTGAGCTTTTAAAAGCTGCCATTGTCAATTCCGAATCTTTGAGTATGCTGCAGGATTTTCTTTGCACACACAAGTATAAGGAATTTCGTGACCAGGCCAATGCACTACGGACACCGTTTATTCTGCAAACAATCATATCCACTCCTACTTCCGTGAAATACTATAATGGAGGACGATTGATTAAGTCTGCGGAAAATGACAGTACGGGAAATACCTCGACCACTTATTCGTATGACGATAAGGGGCAGCTCATTTCTACATTGTCGCTTACCGTAAAGAACGGTCAGCCAAGCAATGAAATACAAACGAACAGATTATACGATCCGCAAGGTCACTGCATCTTTGAAGTGCAAACGAATCCGAAAACCAAAACGGATCTCTACCGACGGACACGCCGTATCGGTACGGACGGAAGTATCGAGAGTGATTCGCTCAAGTATACAGATGGAAGAGTTATCATAAGTTCCTATAATAAACAGGGATTATTGACCGAAACCAAAGAGTATAATAAGAATGGAGAACTTCAGGCATACACCGCAAACAAATATGATGATAAAGGCAGATTGATTTCATCCCAACATCAAAACCTGCTTTTTGCCAATTCTTCGGATCAGATTATTTCACAAAAAGATGCTTATGAATACGATAAATACGGTTATCTGACACAGATCGTTTACCAACGGATTTTAGGCAATAACCAGAAAACATCGGGATGCCTGACCTGCCTGTACGATAAATACGGAAACCAAATCGATAGCAATTCTTATTATGAATATGATAATACGGGCCAATGGATCTGCCGGACCGACCGTGAGCATCCGAAAGAAGTGGAACGTATACAGTACATTTACAAATAAAGTAAGATGCTGTGAACATTTTGCAAAGGGCTTCTGTTATTATAGTATAACAAGCCAATTAAAACTTGTAACATTATGAATACTATATTAATGTCTTTAATTATGATGACCATGACTTACGAAATGCCTAAACTTCCTTACGCTAACAATGCGTTGGAACCTGTAATCAGTCAGCAAACAATAGATTTCCATTACGGAAAACATCTACAAACGTATGTAAATAATCTGAATAGCCTCGTGCCCGGAACAGAATATGAAGGTAAAACGGTAGAAGAAATCGTTGCAGCCGCACCGGATGGAGCTATATTCAATAACGCCGGACAAGTATTGAACCACAACCTGTACTTCCTGCAATTTGCCCCGAAACCTTCAAAGAAGGAGCCGGCCGGTAAACTGGGAGAAGCCATCAAACGTGACTTTGGCAGCTTTGAAAACTTCAAGAAAGAATTCAATGCAGCAGCAGTCGGATTGTTTGGTTCAGGATGGGCTTGGCTATCCGTAGATAAAGACGGTAAACTGAAAATCACTAAAGAGGGGAACGGCAGCAATCCGGTACGTGCCGGTTTGAAACCACTTCTTGGATTTGACGTTTGGGAACACTCCTATTATCTGGATTACCAGAACCGCCGTGCCGACCACGTAAACGCCCTGTGGGATATCATCGACTGGGATGTGGTTGAAAAAAGAATGTAATCAAATTTACAAGCTAAACTATACTTATGGAAAAGGTCGTTGTGTTTTTCACAGCGACCTTTTTTACAGATTAAAAAGAAACAGACTTTTATTGTATATCAGATGCATTAGTTGTATTTTTGCAACTCATAAAACAACATAACAAACAATTATGATACTGTATAAAAGAAAAAAAATACGATTTATTGTCTCCATTGCTGTACTCCTTTTCCTCCCCCTTTTCGGCAATGCTGCCACCACAGAAGAATCTGAGGAAGAAATCCTGTTTATCACCTCTTATAATTCTGACACTAAATATACCTACGATAACATCAGCACATTTATAGAGACCTACACCCAATTGGGAGGAAGATATTCGACCATGGTAGAAAATATGAATGCAACAGACTTAACGCAGGCGCATCAATGGAAAAAAACATTGACCGATATTCTGGACAAACATCCGAAAGCCAAATTAGTTATTCTCCTGGGTGGTGAAGCATGGAGCAGTTTCCTCCATCTCGAAGATGAAAAGTACAAGCAGCTTCCTGTTTTCTGTGCAATGGCATCACGCAACGGAATACGTATTCCGGAGGATTCGACCGACATCCGAAGCTATAATCCCGAAAGCATTAACTTAATGGAACGCATGAAGGAATACAACGTAAGATATTGTAGCACATACGAATATGACATTAAAAAAGATATTGAAATGATACAGGATTTCTATCCGGAAACAGAACACCTTGTATTTGTATCGGATAACACATACAACGGACTTGCCGAACTGGCATGGTTCAAGAAAAACCTGCAACATTTCCCACAGTTGTCTATCACCTACGTCGATGGCCGCATCCATACACTCGATATGGCTGCCAGTCAATTGCGCAATCTTCCCAGAAACACAGTCATGTTGCTTGGCATCTGGAGAATCGATAACCGGGGTATTACTTACATGAATAACTCCGTTTATGCTTTTTCCAAAGCCAATCCTCTCCTGCCTATGTTCAGCATGACTTCCACTGCAATAGGTTACTGGGCTATCGGAGGATATGTCCCGCAATATGAAGGAGTGGGACAAAGCATGGGAGAATATGCCTACCGCTTTTTAGACCAGAAGGAAACTGATATCAGCAGTATCAATATCTTACCCAACAGATATAAATTTGATGCGAAGAAACTAAAGGAATGGGGATTTGAAAACAAGAAGTTACCTGTTAACTCAATGGTAATCAATCAGCCCATCCCATTCTTTGTGGCCTATAAGACAGAAGTACAATTCATCCTGATTATATTTCTCGTATTAGTAGGAAGTCTAATGATTTCGCTGTATTACTATTACCGGACTAAAATCCTGAAGAATCACCTTGAAAGAACTACGAAACAACTACGGGAAGATAAAAAGAAGTTGGAAGAGTCTGAAGTCGAATTGCGTGATGCTAAAGAGCGCGCCGAAGAAGCTAACCAACTGAAAAGTGCCTTTGTTTCGAATATGAGCCACGAGATACGGACTCCGCTAAATGCTATTGTCGGTTTCTCCAGTCTGATTATCGGTTCGGTAGAGCAGAATAACGAACTGAAAGAATACGCAGATATTGTCCAGACCAACTCCAATCTGTTGCTCCAACTGATTAGTGATGTACTGGATATATCACGCCTGGAATCAGGAAAACTGCAATTCAACTATGAATGGTGTGAGCTGGTAAACCATTGCCAGAATATGATTACTCTGACCAACCGGAACAAGACAATGGATGTAGACATTAAACTGCAAATGCCTAAAGAGCCTTACATGCTCTACACAGATCCCTTGCGCCTGCAGCAGATTATTATCAATCTGCTGAACAATGCCTTGAAATTCACTCCTGCCGGAGGAAGTATTACGCTGGATTATGAAGTGGACGAAAAAAAGCAATGTATGCTGTTCTCGGTAACTGATACCGGCACCGGAATCCCCGAAGATAAACAGGAGCTGGTATTCCAACGTTTCGAAAAGCTGAACGAGTTCGTACAGGGTACAGGATTGGGACTGGCTATCTGCAAACTGACCATCCAATATATGGGAGGTGATATCTGGATTGACAAGAATTACAAAAATGGCGCCCGATTTATCTTTTCTCATCCTATCAAAAAACAGGAATCAACAGAAAAATGAAAAAAAATCGAATGATTTAGTGTTTTTCTGTTTCTTTTTCACTTACTTTGTCCCCGTAAAGACAAAGGGGTGCCCCATGAGGGGCTGAGATTATACCCTAGGAACCTGAGGCAGTTAGTACTGACGTAGGGATTGTGTTTCTTCTTATCGCCTTTCCATTCAAGCACGCTCTTTGTATTTACTTTCAACTTATTTATTCTGATAGGACAATGAAAGTACAAGTGAACAACAAAGAGGTGGAAATTACTCCCGACTCTACCCTTACACAACTGACAGCACAGCTCGAACTTCCGGTTCAAGGCATTGCTATCGCCGTAAACAACAAAATGATTCCCCGTACCGAATGGGAGGGTTTCATATTGCATGAGAACGATAACCTGGTGATTATCAAAGCTGCTTGCGGAGGATAAGGGAATGGTCAGTCTACAATTTATCACGCATCAGACCGAACGGTACTCGTACCTCGAATCGGCACGTATGGCACTCGAAGGCGGGTGCAAATGGATCCAACTACGCATGAAAGAGGCTCCTCTCGAAGAAGTGGAGGCAGTAGCCCTGCAACTGAAACCGCTTTGTAAAGAGCACGAAGCAATTTTGGTTCTGGACGATCACGTTGAACTGGCGCGAAAGCTGGAAGTGGACGGTGTGCATCTGGGCAAAAAGGATATGCCTATCGACCAGGCCCGCCAAATTCTTGGAGAGGCTTTCATTATCGGCGGCACTGCAAATACATTCGAAGATGTTGTACAGCACTATCGTGCCGGTGCCGATTACCTTGGCATCGGTCCTTTCCGGTTTACTACCACTAAAAAGAATTTAAGCCCTGTACTGGGATTGGAAGGCTATTCCTCCATCCTTTCACAGATGAAAGAGGCGAATATCGAAATCCCCGTAGTAGCGATTGGAGGAATCACTTATGAGGATATTCCTGCCATACTTCACACAGGAGTAAACGGGATAGCCCTGTCGGGAACCATTCTCGGAGCGGATAATCCGATAGAAGAAACACGTAGAATCCTGAATCATGCGTAAAGCAATGATGTACAATCAGTAATTTAATTTATAATATATATAGAATGGAAAAGTTAGTAATTGCGGGACGCGAATTTAACTCCCGTCTTTTCCTGGGAACAGGAAAATTCAATTCCAATGAAGTAATGGAACAAGCTATTCTGGCTTCAGGCACGGAAATGGTTACTGTTGCCATGAAACGAATCGACATGGACAACAAAGAGGATGACATGCTGAAACATATTATTCATCCGAATATTCAGCTATTGCCCAATACTTCCGGTGTACGTAATGCAGAAGAGGCTGTTTTTGCAGCACAGTTGGCTCGTGAAGCCTTTGGAACAAACTGGCTGAAACTGGAAATTCACCCGGACCCACGCTATCTGCTCCCTGACTCTATCGAGACACTGAAAGCTACGGAAGAACTGGTAAAACTGGGTTTTATCGTGTTGCCTTATTGTCAGGCTGACCCTGTACTCTGCAAACGTCTGGAAGAAGCGGGCGCAGCTACCGTTATGCCGCTCGGTGCACCAATCGGTACCAATAAAGGATTGCAGACCAAAGAATTCCTGCAAATCATTATCGAACAGGCAGGTATCCCGGTAGTCGTAGATGCGGGTATCGGTGCACCCAGTCATGCTGCCGAAGCAATGGAACTGGGAGCTTCCGCTGTATTAGTTAATACCGCAATAGCCGTTGCCGGAAATCCGGTAGAAATGGCAAAAGCATTCAAAGCGGCTACAGAAGCCGGAAGACAGGCTTACGAAGCAGGATTAGGATTACAAGCCGTCGACTTCGTGGCAGAAGCAAGTTCACCTCTAACGGCTTTTCTTGATTAAAAACGAATAAACTATGGAACAAAAAATAAAATTCCCCCGCTCGCAGAAAGTCTATTTACCCGGTAAACTTTATCCGAATATCCGTGTAGCGATGCGGAAAGTGGAACAAGTGCCCAGTGTCAGCTTTGAAGGCGAAGAAAAGATAGCAACACCGAACCCGGAGATATATGTATATGATACCAGCGGACCGTTCAGCGATGCAGATATGAGCATTGATCTTAAAAAAGGACTGCCCCGTATGCGTGAAGAATGGATTGTAGGCCGTGGTGATGTGGAACAACTTCCCGAAATTACTTCGGAATACGGACAAATGAGAAGGGACGATAAAAGTCTCGATCACTTACGTTTCGAGCACATCGCTCTGCCCTATCGCGCTAAAAAAGGAGAAGCAATCACTCAAATGGCATACGCCAAAAGAGGGATTATCACCCCTGAAATGGAATATGTAGCAATCCGCGAGAACATGAATTGCGAGGAATTGGGAATTAAGACCCACATTACTCCAGAATTTGTCCGTCAGGAGATTGCAGAAGGACGTGCTGTATTACCGGCCAATATCAACCACCCAGAAGCTGAACCGATGATTATCGGACGCAACTTCCTTGTGAAAATCAATACGAATATCGGAAATTCGGCTACTACCTCAAGCATAGATGAAGAAGTGGAGAAAGCATTGTGGAGCTGCAAATGGGGTGGCGATACCTTGATGGATCTTTCCACAGGAGAAAATATCCATGAAACACGCGAATGGATTATCCGTAATTGTCCCGTACCCGTCGGCACGGTTCCTATTTATCAGGCACTTGAAAAGGTGAACGGCATAGTGGAAGACCTCACCTGGGAAATCTACCGGGATACATTGATTGAACAATGTGAACAAGGTGTAGATTACTTCACCATTCATGCAGGGATCCGCCGCCATAATGTTCATCTTGCCGATAAGCGGTTGTGCGGTATTGTCAGCCGTGGAGGAAGCATAATGAGTAAATGGTGTCTCGTACACGATCAGGAAAGTTTCTTATACGATCACTTTGATGATATTTGTGATATCCTGGCACAATATGATGTAGCCGTTTCTTTAGGCGACGGACTTCGTCCGGGTTCTATCTACGATGCGAACGATGAAGCGCAGTTCGCCGAACTGGATACCATGGGAGAATTAGTGCTTCGTGCCTGGGATAAGAATGTTCAGGCATTTATTGAAGGCCCCGGACACGTTCCGATGCATAAAATCAAAGAGAACATGGAACGTCAGATTGAAAAATGCCATGACGCCCCATTCTATACACTCGGCCCGTTGGTGACGGATATTGCTCCCGGATACGACCATATCACTTCTGCTATCGGTGCCGCACAAATCGGATGGCTGGGTACGGCTATGCTTTGTTATGTCACTCCGAAAGAACACCTTGCCTTACCCGACAAAGAGGACGTACGCGTAGGAGTCATTACCTACAAGATAGCCGCTCATGCCGCTGACCTGGCAAAAGGACACCCGGGTGCACAGGTACGAGACAACGCATTGAGTAAAGCTCGCTATGAGTTCCGCTGGAAAGATCAGTTCGACCTGTCTCTCGACCCGGAGCGGGCGCAGACCTATTTTCGTGCAGGACATCATATCGATGGAGAATATTGTACGATGTGCGGACCTAATTTCTGTGCAATGAGATTGTCACGCGATTTAAAGAAAAGCGCTAAAACCAACAAATAATGAGTAGGGAGAAACAGAAAGTCAGCCCACTGACCTACCTTCTCCCCTCATTTCAATTTTTAATTTTTAATTGATTAAAATGTTCTCCGACGAATTAGAAAAAATATCCTGGGAAGAGACGACAAAAGCCATCTATTCCAAAACAGATGCCGACGTACGCCGTGCATTGGGTAAAAAAGAGCATCTGGATGTCAACGACTTTATGGCGCTGATTTCACCTGCCGCCACTCCTTATCTGGAAGTGATGGCACGCCTTAGTCAGAAATATACGATGGAACGGTTCGGTAAGACTATCTCCATGTTCGTACCGCTCTACCTGACTAATTCATGTACCAACTCCTGCGTCTATTGCGGTTTCCACATCAGCAATCCGATGAAGAGAACGATACTGACAGAGGAAGAGATTGTCAACGAATACAAAGCCATCAAACGACTGGCTCCTTTTGAGAACCTACTGCTCGTAACCGGTGAAAACCCTGCCGCAGCAGGTGTTCCCTACATTGCCCGGGCGCTGGATTTGGCAAAACCTTATTTCAGCAACCTGCAAATTGAAGTAATGCCCCTTAAAGCAGAAGAATATCAGGAACTGACTAATCATGGTCTGAATGGAGTGATCTGTTTTCAAGAGACTTACCATAAAGCAAATTACAAGACATATCATCCGAGAGGCATGAAGTCTAAATTCGAATGGCGTGTAGACGGCTTCGACCGTATGGGACAGGCAGGTGTACATAAGATTGGCATGGGTGTCCTGATCGGCTTGGAAGAATGGCGGACAGACGTAACGATGATGGCTTATCATCTACGTTATTTGCAAAAGCATTACTGGAAAACGAAATACAGCGTAAATTTCCCACGTATGCGCCCGTCTGAAAATGGCGGCTTCCAACCGAATGTAGTCATGAACGACCGGGAACTGGCTCAACTTACATTCGCGATGCGAATCTTCGACCACGACGTAGATATCTCCTATTCCACCCGTGAAAGTGCAGAAATCCGAAATCACATGGCAACGCTCGGTGTTACAACCATGAGTGCGGAGAGTAAAACTGAACCCGGAGGATATTACAGTTATCCTCAAACCCTGGAACAATTTCACGTAAGTGATGAGCGAAAGGCGGTTGAAGTGGAACGTGACTTGAAGAAACTAGGTCGCGAACCAGTTTGGAAAGATTGGGATCAGTCTTTTGATTTTAAAAGATAGGCAGATGCGATACGATAGACAAATCATACTTCCCGAAATCGGAGAAGAAGGTCAGAAGAAACTGCAGGAAGCCAAAGTGCTTATTGTAGGTGTGGGAGGGCTAGGCTCTCCCATCGCTCTCTACCTGGCAGGCGCCGGTGTGGGATGTCTCGGACTGGTAGATGACGATTTGGTAAGCATCACTAACCTGCAACGACAAGTTCTCTATTCCGAAAAAGAATTGGGTAAACCGAAAGCTATCTGTGCAGCGGAACGGCTCTCCGCTCTCAACAGCGAGATCAGAATACATCCCTACTCTACCAGGTTGACAAAAGAAAATGCTTATCATATCATTCAGGAATATGATATAGTAGTCGACGGCTGTGACAACTTTGCCACCCGTTACCTGATTAACGATATCTGCATAGAGCAGAAAAAGCCTTACGTATATGGTGCTATCTGCGGTTTTGAAGGACAGGTTTCTGTATTCAACTACGGAAACCAGAAAAAGAACTACCGGGATCTTTATCCTGACGAAGAAGAAATGCAACGGATGCCTCCTCCGCCTAAAGGCGTGATGGGAGTTACTCCTGCCATTGTAGGAAGTGTTGAAGCTACGGAAGTGCTGAAAATAATCTGTGATTTTGGAGATGTTTTAGCCGGCGAACTATGGACAATCGACCTGCGGACATGGCAATCTAACAAATTTTCACTATAAAGGTTGGTTTCTGACATAGTTAATTAGTAACTTTGCTAAGCAATCCAATTTTAACAAAAGAAATGAAACTAATTGTAGTTACCACCCCTACCTTCTTCGTCGAAGAAGATAAGATTATTACCGCTCTTTTCGAAGAGGGGCTGGATGTCCTACATCTTAGGAAGCCGGAAACTCCGGCTATGTATTCGGAACGGCTATTGACACTTATTCCGGATAAATATCACCGCCGTATCGTCACGCATGAACATTTCTATTTGAAAGAAGAATTTAATCTGATGGGTATCCACCTGAATGCACGTAATCCCAAAGAGCCGCATGATTATTATGGTCACATCAGCTGTTCGTGCCATTCAGTGGAGGAGGTAAAAAACAGAAAGCATTTTTACGACTATGTTTTTATGAGTCCTATTTATGATAGTATCTCTAAAGTGAATTACTATTCAACATATACTGCCGAAGAATTGCGTGAAGCACAAAGAGCCAAAATTATCGATTCGAAAGTGATGGCATTGGGAGGTATCAATGAAGATAATTTGCTGGAGATTAAAGATTTCGGTTTCGGAGGAGCTGTCGTATTAGGAGATCTTTGGAACAAATTCGACGCCTGTCAGGATCAGAACTATTTAGCCGTAATCGAGCACTTTAAAAAGTTGAAAAAGCTATCAGATTAATAAAAAGCCGATAGTAAACTGACTGTACATTCCTATTGTATATCCAATAAAGGAAATGACTTTCTCAATCATAAAATAAAAAAGCCCCCGCGAATTGTCTTCCGCAACGGCTTTCTGTATTTCGGTGTTTTCTTATCAGAACTTATATCCCACGATAATAGAGAAGTTCATGTTTTTAGGATTACCAACTTTTTCCACATCAACCAGACCAAATTGACCATCCAAGCCTGCAATGATTCTACCAAATTCCAATGCAACTCCTACACCAAGACCTGCATCAAAACGCTTCAAAGCATCATCACCAAAAGTGTCGACTTTACGTTCTGTGTCATTACCTAAGTCAAACTTTGTTTTACCGGCAATACCACAAGCAAAATAAGGACCTGCATTCACCACCAGATTAGTATTATCTGCTACATTGAAACGTGCAGCAGCCATTACTGGCAATTCCAAATACATTGCATTAATGCTATTGCCATCTTTCTTTGCACCTTTACTAGTTAAGAATAATGAAGGTTGCAGTGACCATGTATCAGTAAAAGCATATTCAAAACCTCCACCAAGTTTGAATCCAACCTTTGCATTCAGATCAAGATCACCGGTGTAATTACTAAAGTTCATACCTACTTTGGCATTCCAACCTGTAATTTGAGAGAAACCTGCCACTGAAATCAGTGCAAATAAAACAAACAAAACACTCTTCTTCATAATTTTAAAGTTTTAAATTAATACTAAAGGTTTTTATTGACCTCATTGTTTAACAATACAAATGTATAATTGTAATTTGTATTAAACAACTTTTTCGTTAACAAGTGCGCAATTTATAGAGATTATACATAAAAAAAGGGAATTCCCTATTTTTGAGAACTCCCTTTCCTAATTTGTTGATTTGTTTTCTTCTTATTAGAATGCGTAATGGAAACCAATTGAAAGATCTTCACTAGTAAGTTCAAGACCAAAAGAATCTCCAAGCGTATTTATATTTCTACGATATCCCAGGAAACCATACTTGGCAATGAAAGAGAAGTGATCATTCAATTTAACAGCAATCCCCGGTCTAAGTCCCACTTGTCCGGCTTTAGTAGTGTCTCCGTCTTTAACCTTCACGAAGCCGAGAGCAGCAGTTCCGTCCAGGAACAGGCGAACCGCACCGGTTTCACAGTAAGACCAACGAATGTATGGAGCAACAATTACTGAATTTTTTGTTAGTCCACCATTATAATTATGTGAATAATCCAATTCAGCACCCAATGCCCATGTTTCATTAAAGTTGTATCCAACTTCCGGAGCAACTTTAAAAGAAGTAGTGTTGCCTGTGCTGTTACGCCAAACGTTCAAAGATCCGCCTACGTAAATGTCTTGTGCTTTTACAGCGATAGTTGCTAACATTACAACTACCAATAATAAACCCTTTTTCATTTTCTTTGTTTTTTTAAATTAAACGTTAGACCCCAATTCGGTCGATTTCTGGGGTGCAAATGTAAAGCTGTTTTTATGATTAAACAAACATTTAGTTAGTTTTTTATAATAAATACCAAATAAATATTGGGTGGTAAACGGACATCAGTACCCAACAGGCATAAAATAAAATAGACTGCAAATACTTTCACAAGTATTTACAGTCTATTTATCAGATAGTTAAGTACCTAACCAGCGTATTTGACTATCCTTCTATTGCTGCTTGCGCCATACCGATATAGATTTAATATTCTGATACTTATGTATTTAGTGTAAGCCTAAAGTAAGCGAATATTTATCTAATGTTGTTTTGATTATGGGGTATCGGCTTAGAGTTTATATCTTTTACGGCAGCGATCGCCGCAGTAATTCCAACTTGATAATCAGCAATTTACAACTTTATTGTAAACTTCTGTACAACACTACCTTATAAATTATATTTAATTTCCTAATCCCCTTGGAATTGTTTACTGGGTTATTACTTAAATATTACTTTTAACAAAATAGGTAGATTGAATAGTTTTGTTATTGTTACCTCCTTTCTTTTAATAGTTCAATAATAGCGTCCTTGTCCTTCAGATTGGAATCAAGACGTGTAATCTGTGCGTTCAGGCTGTCTATCTGCTCTTTCAGGAGTTTGATGGTCTCCTTTTGGCTTTCTACGACAGCCTGTTCCTTTGTCAATTGTGCAGCAATTTCGGTATCTCCGATATTGTTGTTTGCATTCCCGTCCAGTGTTACCGCCGCAAGGTATGCGGAAATCTGATGCTGCACGGGACAGAACAGGGAGAAGAAATTGAAGCCCAGTGCCTCACTCACTTTGAAAAGGCGGTTGGTCTCCATCGTCTCCCTTTCGAGAATGCGGTTGATGTGCTGCTGGGGAACACCGATTCTTCGCCCAAGCTCGGATTTACTAAGCCCGAGTTCGTTGCGACGCCTGTCGATGGCCTCTCCCACATGCACGTTTTTTATATCTATTGTCATAAGATTAAATCAATAATTGAACCTTAAATCAAAATTCATCAAACAAATATTTGGCTATATAAACCTTTTTGTGTTATTTTGTGAGCGTTAAAACACTCATTTATTGAGGACAAAGTTAAACATTAAATATTAAACATCCAACAATTATGGCAGAAAACATGGAAAAAATTCGCCCTGCCCTCGTGGCGCTTGAAGTCGGCGACACCGTTACGTTCCCTATTTCACGCTTGAAGAGCGTTCGTACCCAGGCTTCTGAACTGGGAGCCATCTATAACCGCCAGTTCAAGACCAGGACCGACAGGGAAAAGCATACGATTACAGTCAAACGTATTTTGTAAGGGATTAAAATCATGCGGATATGAAACTGCTTCAGTTTGTGGATCACCTGATTCCATACGACACGTTCCTGAACGACCTTTCCGCAAGGATTGTCAGGATGCTGAAAATGGACCGTGACGACCCGGAGTTTGTCAGCCAGAGGAAGGCTTATGAAATCTTCGGGCGCAGGAACGTGGAAAGATGGAGACGCCAGGGAAAAGTCGAGGCATACAAGAGGCCCGGCAAGGTAGAGTACAGAACGGCCGACCTCCGCCTCCTGCAACGCACGGTACAGGATTATCTTGATAACGGACATACGGAAAAAGGATGCGGAAAGGAACTGAAAAAGTAAACAATGTTGTGGCTATGTTGAAAAGAAAGCCGGCCCCGGCAATGTAGTCACGGAATATTCTTTTCGGGGTGGCACGTATAACCATATAAACGTATCGCAAATGAAAGAGTTGAAACCAACCTGCGACCCCGAAGGAGTCTATTCTGCCAAACGGACCTGTGCCGAACTGGGCATAAGCCACAAGACGCTCCGAAAGTACCGGGACAACGGTTACATTACGCCGCTTAACCCGAACAACCCATGCCGACCGAAATTCTCCGGGCAGTCCATCATCGATTGCTGGAATCTTATGAAGACATTATGATCAGCGAATCCACTATAAGCAAAGTCAGGGAACTTGCCATAGAGGATGTTCTCAAACCTTATGTCAGCCTTTCAAGGAAGGGCTCGACCCTGATGGGGCTTTGTCCTTTCCATGCGGAGAAGACCGGATCGTTCGCGGTGTCCCCGCATAGGAACCTGTTCCACTGCTTCAGCTGTAACCGTGGCGGTGACGCTATCACTTTCATTATGGAGAAGGAGAATCTTTCCTTCATCGAAGCGGTCAGGTTCATAGCTGATAATAATAATATTCCGGTAGAATACACAGACGAGGAACGTACAGATGAACAGGTTGCAGAGACAAAGCACCGGGAGTCCTTGCTGGCTGCATTGGACTGCATACAGAACTACTTCCTTGAAAACCTGAGAGCGGAAACAAGTGAAGAGTGCTCTCGGGCACGTGAATATGCGTATGGAAGATGGCCGGAGGAGTTCTGTTCCGTGGCGGGCATCGGCTATGCGCCCAAGGACGGTTCCGCATTCATGGAGTATTGCCGGCAGAAGTCTCTTGCCGGGGAAAAGCTGTTCGAGCTTGGGATGCTCCGGCGTGGCGAGGACGGCAGCGTGTATGCCATGTTCCGCCAGCGCATCATGATTCCTGTGCGGAACAGGTGGGGACGCATCATCGCCTATACGGCCAGGTACATCGGTGACAACCCGAAAGCTCCGAAGTATATCAATTCGGCTACCAGTATGGTGTATTCCAAAGGTGAGACAATTTTCGGCATTGACAGGGCAAGCCGCCAGCGGGATGCGGACTACTTTATCATCGTGGAAGGTGCGCCAGACGTACTCCGAATGCAGTCCGTGGGGTATGAGAATACGGTGGCCGCTCTCGGTACGGCATGGACGGACGGCCAGTTCGACCAACTGAAAAAGTTCACGTCGTCCCTGTGCTTCATTCCGGATTCGGACGTGGCTGAAAGCAAACCATACGGACCCGGATTTGAGGCGGTCATGACAAACGGAGCTGCCGCAATCAGGAAAGGTTTCCATGTAACGGTCAGGGAACTGCCGTTTGCGAATGTCTCTGATAGTGAGTCTGGAACACAATACGGCAAGAACGATGCCGACAGTTTCATCCGTTGTAAGGAGGACTATACTTCGCTGGTCGAGAAGCATTTCATCATCTGGCTGGCACAAAAGCGTTTCTTTGTGGCTTCTTCTTTGGTGGAGGAACGGAAATGTGTTTCTGAAATAGCCGACCTGCTGCGTTACGTGAAGGACCAGCTGGTGTTTGATCAGTGCATCGAACAGCTCTCCAAGCTGCACGGCAAGGTAAAACTGTGGCGTGATGCCGTATCACAAGCACGGGGTGAAGCCCGGAGAAAAAGCAGCCGTTCAGATTCCATGAACGAGATGCAGCGTGAGGCGGAGCTGCTGCGTCAGTTCGGCTTGTTTGTACGTGAGAACTGCTATTATTCCATTGGCGAGGAGGATGACGAGCCGGCCAGAATATCCAACTTTGTTATGGAACCGCTGTTTCATATCGAGGACGAGAACAACGGTACCCGTATTTTCCGTATGAGGAACATGTACAACGTCTGCCGTGTCGTCGAACTGAAGGAGTCCGAACTGTGTTCACTAAGCAACTTCCAGCAGAAGGTCGGTTCACTGGGCAACTATGTATGGCTGGCCAAGATAGACAGGCTCAACCGTGTCAAGGAATACCTCTATTCAAAGACCGATACGGCAGAACGTGTCCGGAAACTGGGATGGAATGCGGCAGAAGGTTTCTTTGCCTTCGGTAACGGCATATTCACCGGCGGCACATTCAGGGCAGTCAATGAACTGGGTATAGTCAAAAGTAATGATGATAAAGCATATTATATTCCGGCGACTTCCAAAATCTATATCCACAACCAGGAAATCTTCCAGTTCGAGCGGCTGATGGTACATGAGAACCGCAACGGGGTGAAGCTGTATGATTATGTGTCAAGACTGTCGGAAGTGTTCGGTGAGAACGCAAACGTCGCTTTCTGCTACCTGCTTGCCACCCTGTTCCGTGACATCATATTCAGCCGTACCCGTCATTTCCCCATACTCAACCTGTTTGGCGAGAAGGGAACCGGCAAGACCACGCTCGCCACCTCCCTCCAGTCCTTCTTCCTGCACGGGGTTGATCCGCCCAACCTGGGTGTCACCTCCGTTCCTGCCATGAACGACCGTGTATCGCAGGCGGTCAATACCCTTGTCGTGCTGGACGAATACAAGAACGACCTTGACATCCGCAAGATAGCCTATCTGAAAGGACTGTGGGGAGGCGGCGGACAGACCAAGAAGAATACGGGCACGGACGGGATGGCGGCACAGACCATCGTCACTACCGGCGTGGTGCTTTGCGGTCAGGACAAGCCCACGCAGGACATGGCACTTTATACCCGTGTCATCTTCCTTGCCTTCTCGAAAACCTCTTTCAGCCAGGCGGAGAAGAAACATTATGAAGACCTGGTGGCTCTCTGTAATTTGGGGCTGACGCATCTCACGCTGGAAATACTGAACCATCGGGAGCTGTTCGAGAAGAATTTTCCGGAAATCTATTCCATCACCAAGCGGGAATTGGCCACGAAGTTAGAGAACGAGACCATCCATGACCGTATTTTCGGCAACTGGGTCATTCCGCTGGCCGCTTTCCGCACGTTAGAAACAGTGATAGACGTTCCATTTACCTATACGGAACTGTTTGATACGGCCATAAAAGGCATACGTGTTCAGAACGAGCTAGCCCAGGAGAGTTCGGAGATTGCCGACTTCTGGAACATGCTTCAGGGATTCCAGACATCAGGGAAGTGCATTGACCGGGTTCACTACCGTATCCGCTACATGAAATCGTTCCGACCTCTTTCTGTCAGGGAAGACATCGAGTTCAACGAGGCCCGTCCTATCCTCTACCTGAACATGGCGGCCATAGCCTCCCTGTTCAACAGCCGGAACATGAACGCTACGGCCAACCGATCGAACTGGTCCACCATCCTGACGTATCTGAAATCGCATCCGTCGTATCTCGGTCTGAAACAGGATCGGTTTACAATCCTGTCTCCGAGCGGCCTGCCGGAATATTCCATTGAGATTGTCAATGGCGAGCAGGTCAGGAAGGTCAAGGTGAACCGTCCGAAAGCATTGTGCTTTGACTATCAGCAATTAAAGGATACGTTCGGACTTGAACTTGAAACGGAAGTTGTATCTGATAATACAGAATTAGAAGGATATTGAATGTGACAATAAAGCCAAGTGTTTTCATCTGATTTCGGATTAAACACTTGGCATTAAATAGATTATTCTAATCTGTCTTTCTGAAAATAGGTTTCCATTAAACTTTTCAGGTTGTTCTCTATAACTGACATGACTTCTTCAAAAGGAATATTGACTTTCCATTTGATTTTTTTCAAAAACAACTGCCAGCGTTTAATTCGCTCAGGATCTGTTTTGAAATCGTCAGTAAACAGTTTCAAATTGGGATTATATTCCAATTTTCTGTTTTCGAAAGTTGCATTGATTGCTTCTTGTAATGTTGTCTTATCTATATCCTTTGTTGTAAGAATCTGATAGCAATCAAAGAAATCCTTCATTCTACTATTCAGTACATCACGATCTATCATTGTATGGAATTTCTCAGCTACTACGGTTTCTATCGAATATGCCTGAATATTAATGGATGGATTATCTGGTAGAAGTAATGGAAAATCCACAGTTTCAGGACATGGCGTAACCACATCTCCAAAACCGATGTCAATAGACATATTGTGTTCAATAGTATCCAAATATCCGGTAAAATAAAAGCGGGTCCCGGGATATTCTTTTTCCACTGTAATAGGTTCTGCTCTGATACTATCCACATTAAATACAACACCATCTTTCTCACAAGGAATACTTAGAATTTCTTTGAATACAGATTCCAAATGTTTCCTGTCACGACTTATTCTTTTTGCCATAAAGTCAACATCCACGGTAGGTCGGGCATCCAATCCATCCATTGCATACAAAAGCGAACCACCTTTCAATAGGAAGTTGTCCTTAAACTGACTTACTGAAACACGATACAGCAGCCGTTCGTTAAAATACCGTGCTAATAAATACATATATTCATGGCCGGAAGTTTTTTTCAAGTTCAGGAGCTTTTCTCTGACGGACTTCCCGTAATTGGTTATTTTTCTTTTCATTATTCTAATGTTATTTCAATGAAATAGTTAAGCGTTTTATATACTCTCAATTTCTTAGCGTAATCATATAAGCGGCTAAGATTTCTGTCATTCCGTTTCAGATATGTTCTTACGACTTCTGCACATATATCCATACCAATTTTATTTCGATACTTGATGGCATCGCAAACACTTCTTTCTAAGTCTGTCATTCGTATTGTGTGACCGGAAACATTTTGTTCAATAACACCAATATCAAAATACTCATCCTTCCAATAATAAAGTTGTATAGGAATACTATCTGGAAGAACAATTTTTCTTTTACTTCTTATGGCTATACAAAATGCGGGGGGGACAGTTGTTGAAAGCTGGTAATAAGACCAGGCATTATATAGGCATACAACACCACCAGGTATTATTCGCTCTATATCTACCATCGTGCTGAAAAGAGCTGTTGGCTCAGCATAAACCCCTTGGCGTACCCGTATAAGTTCGCCTCTTTCTACAGCTCGAAGTACTCGTTTATATTCAGAGCGATTAGAAAGATCTTTTACGGACAGAACCCCACCTTTGTTTGCCAACATATCTGTTATATTTTCCATATCTTGGTATTTTCTATTGCAAAGTTATTGAATTTATCCGAATAATGGGTATTTATCTACGGATAATATAAATATTTTCCGTAATTAAATCCCCTATATTAGAATCTAATCTTATCTAAGACTTCCTATAACTTTCAAAAAAATATCTGCACATATTTTCATGTTGACAGCGTTGACAAAGCATAATACATTTAGTACCAAATAGTTTATATTGAAAATCAGCGTTGACAAACGTTGACAAAGGTAGCCACTTTCAGAAAAACCCAAGATATTTGGAGCCAAAGGTTGACAAATCACGATATACTATTTATTTCTTCTTTTAATAAAGAAAAAGATAATATATTGTATGATAGTAGCTTATGGCAAACCTTATAAGATACGTTTGACGTTGGCTCCCTTGTCAACGCTGTCAACCTCTAAATATATGCCCTTCTTATTTTCTTGTAACGCATACATTTCTCAATGTGGTCTTAAACATTACAGCGTTTGATAACACATATTCCTTGAAAATCCCATTAAATAGCTGATATTCCAATATCTAACGTATTGATATATATGTATTCCGATTTTATCTTTATGGCAAAGCGAAGTTGGATATGGATTTACACAAGTTGTTTTTGGAAGTTCTTCCCGGTCGGATATACTCCGTCAGTGAAGCCGCACGTTATTTGGGTGTTCACAGGTGTACTGTCTATGCCTATATCAGTCATCCCGAAAGGCCTTTGCCTTTTGTGAAAATGCAGGACAAGACGAAACTTATGTTTCGTGGAGCGGACCTGATAGCCTATAAAGCAGCCGGTCCCCCGAAGAAAGGCCGCAGACGGAAAGACGACAGGGCCGGATGCCACTGACGCTTTCCGTTCCGGTCAATTTAGCCAATGATGCGTAAACGGACTTTTACCTGTTGCCTTTGACAAGTCGCAGGCAAGAAGCCATGCCTTTGTACGTATGTCCTCCATGTCCGCAACGGCTTGCAGGTAGCGTGCCGGGGATGTCGCTCCGGACTTTATCATCCACTCCCACGCACACACTTCGGGGTTGATGGCATCCACGAAGGACATTATTTCCGATATAAGATTTTCCATCTTACCATTCTTCATTTCAGCGGTAAAACAGAACGCTACACCGCCAAGTGTTTTCCGCTTAAAATTGAAGCATCGAATACCGTTTCCCATTCTCGTTGATACATTCCAGCCGTTTATGGCTGCAATGTGAATAATTTGGTCGTCTGTCATGTCAGTATGAGTCAGTTGTTATGAAACAAACATAAGCCGGTCCGCCATATTCCCTTTGAAACATGGCAGGCTGCTTAATATAGTCTTAGTCCTATGCTATTTCTCTGATTGCGTCAAGAAGGTCCTCCACCATTTTCCCTGCCGCTTCCATATCTTCAAGTACATCTCTCATACGGTAAGGTGCTCCGTTTTTTCCGTGTCCCCTGTTGTCAAGCCACAGATACGTTTCCTCGTCCACGTCGAAGTCATCGTAATAGTTCTCCATGTCCGCTATCAGACTGTCAAGGTCTTTGCCTTTCATTGTAGCCGTAAAGGAAAAGTCCTGCCCTGCCGGAGTGAATTTTGAAAACTCGAAGATGACTATCCCATTCTTCTGTCCGGCATCCGCACTTACATTCCAGCCGTTCGTTTCACCGCATCGGACAACTGTATCTATTCTGTCTTTTTTGCGCATATCGTTTTTGTTTTATGTCAGCCGTAGTGTCAAGCCACGGCTGACGGTTTATAAACTCAATCTTCAAATCTCGCAAGGAAACGTTGCAGACGGTGGTCATTCAGCCTGCAAAGCGGTGCAGGCTGGAAGTCCATTTGCTGCCGTACCAGCAATTTGCCAAGGCCTTGTGCCGTAAGGTCAAGCTCCACTTCCGACAGCTCGTTCAGTGAAATGTAGCCGTACTCGTCCTCCATAAGTCCGACAACTATACCGAAAAGAATGGTGTCATTACCTTCTGTCTCTCCTTCAAGAATGAACCAGCGGACAGAACCGAGGGCAAAAACCGCACGGCAAACAGCGTCCTTTCCCTTGCCGTCTTGGGAATAAAGGGGATAGCCTTTCAAGGCTTCCTCCAACATGGATGTCATAAGCCTGCACATAATCAGTCAAATTTAATTTCGTCCTCGTAAACGTCTATTTCCGCTCCGCTGCTGAACTGCACGGTAAAGCCTTTTGCGGTTTTGGCGATGATTGTACCACGATGATAGCCATGCCACGGTGCTATCAGCTCACATTGCTGTCCGTATTCCGGAAAATCTGTATCGTCCCACATATCAGTAAGTTTTAGTGTTTGAAAATTCGGGGTCATAAATAAGTTCTCTTTCAATCAGATGTTGGTACGCTTCCGAAGCGAGCCGTGAAGCCCACTCGTTGCGTTCGTCATAAAAGCCATTTTGGTAATTGTGTGCTAACTGCCGCATGAAGCCAATGAATACCTTGAACATCTGCTGCTGGAGGTAGCGGTGCGCTCTGGTCAGTTCCCTGCCGGTCTTGTCGGCGGAACACATCCGTCCGTTCACGAAGTTTGCAAACTCTTGGGCGAAAGCCTTGTCCTGCCCGGAGACTGTCGCTCCTGAAAATTCCTGATAGTCCATATTGTTACAATTTAGATGGTTGCTTGATAATAAATCCAAGGTTCGGGTGACACGTTGTAGATATAATCGCCACACCGCACCAGTAAACACCTGCTCCCATAATAGAGCCTCTTCATGCCTCGGACACTTCCTGTCCTGTGAAAGTTGGGAAAGCGGTCTATGCCAACTCTTCGTCCTTGCTCGATAGTCATTTTTCTTACTCGCATAATCCTTTAAGTTTGGAGGTTTCAATTCTTTTCCCTCTTGTGAAGCTCCTTTGAGCCTCGTGGTCGGGAAAACCGTTTTTCGTGCAGGCCAGACTGCGGACGTAAAGGGAGATAAGGCAAGTGTGAGATCAGAGAGTGCGGACGGAATACCCAAATTTTGGAGGAACGGGAAAATTTGCGGAAGGCTGCCGTCAAGCCCTCCGACCGAAAGCGTCAGCGACACTTGACGTTCTCCCTGTCCGCAGTAGCTTTGCACGTAAAAAACGGCTCCCGACCACGAGACTCAAATGGTTGTCAAGCTAAATTTTTCTTACATTTTTCGGAGAACAGATTATCACCTTGCAGGCAAGTATCCATATATATGAAGAATATTCTGAAACGCCGTTGCCGTTGTGAGAGCCTGTAAAATGGAGCAAAGCGTAGTCTTGCAGGCTCTCTCTATGGCAACGGACTGGAAACTTCCATCAATCGTAGTAACCTGTCAGCTGGAACTTACTTGGTGTCATAGACACGGAGTAAGTCGGCTGGCTTCACTATCTCAAATACTTTGTGACTTTCGGCATGACATGAAATGCAATAAAATGGAGTGAAAATTAGCTTTACAAGCTTTTATAACCGTTGCAGGTTGATATTTTCTGTATGTTGTATAGTATTAGGATTATCCATATTACCTCAAAATACCATAATATCCAATAAAATCCCATATTTAACATATTGTGAACAATATGTATAAATTCTATATTTGATACAAAATATTGATTATTATAGATTTAATGCAAGCTTTCTAAAGGGCTGTCCAATAGAGATATGTTTAATCAGGGATGATTATCTAATCATTTTGATATTCATCTATATATTGTAAAGCAGGTTTCATTATGTTCAAAGCAAAAAGAAATTTCAAAGAAAGTATAGAAAATAAAGTAATAAGACTTACTCCTATTATATCAGATGCAATCAGATTAAATAACTCGGCTATATAACAACTTATAAGATTTATGAAGTATGGCAACAATAAAAGTAAAATTTCGTCCTTCGACTGTCGCTGGTCGTGAGGGTACAATCTATTATCAAATTATACATGAGCGAAAGGTACGACAACTTCTTTCCAAATATCATGTTTTTCCTAATGAGTGGAATGAAAGTCGTTCGATGATGACAATCCCTTCTCATTCTGAACGGAGACCTTTTTTGCTTTCCGTTCGTGAACGTATTCGCTGGGATATGGAACGTTTGGTAAAAATAGATAAGAAATTGGAAACAACTGGTTTATCATATACAGCCGATGATGTGATTGAAGAATTTAACAAGTATGTCAATAATTATTCATTATTCAATTTCATGGAAAACATCATTGCTAAACTTAAACAGAATGGGAAAATTAGAACCGCTGAAACTTATAAGGTTACACTCAATAGTTTTAAAAAATTCAGAAAAGATGAAGATATAATGCTCGACAACCTTACTTCTGAAATCATGGAAGCATATGAAGCATGGTATCATAATCGTGGTGTCACCCCAAATTCAATTTCGTTCTATACCCGGATACTCCGTGCTGTTTATAACCGTGCAGTTGAAAATGATATTATAGAGAATCGTAATCCGTTCAAGCATGTTTATACCGGAGTTGATAAAACTGTGAAACGAGCTTTGTCACTACAAACCATAAAAAAAATAAAGTCTTTAGACTTGTCTTTGACACCTGCATTAGATTTTGCCCGTGATATGTTTTTGATAAGTTTCTATCTACGAGGAATGAGTTTCATAGATATGGCATTTTTGAGAAAAGCAGATCTTGTCAATGGATATATAACATATCGCCGTCGTAAAACTGGGCAACAACTTATTATTGAATGGACGAAAGAAATGCAGTTTATCCTTGATAAATACCCAGATAATGTAACTGACTACCTGTTACCAATTATCAAAAATCCAGGAACAAATGAAATATACACTTATCGTAATGTTGGTTATAATATAAATCACAATTTGAAAAAAATAGCTCAAATGGTCGGAATTTCTATTCCGCTAACTCTATACGTTGCCCGCCATAGTTGGGCATCAGCTGCTAAAGCAAAAGGCATTCCAATAAGTATAATTAGTGAAGGAATGGGACATGACTCGGAAACTACAACTCAAATCTATCTTGCTTCACTTGATTCCTCAGTAGTTGATAAGGCTAATTCGCTTATATTGAAAAGTCTTTAAGATATGTCCATTCTAGGTTTAGGAATTGAAACGTTTTTGTTTAGTTATCATACAATTCTCTAAATAAGAGATTGAAAGATGTATTTAGTTATTGATTTTCAATTTTTTATATAAACAAATTTTATTTCTCGCTAAACGAGCTATGCATTCACCAATAAAATATTTGTGAATGTTTAATTATAATCACACATATATGTTTTTCTTTTTGAGGAATATGACTACCTTTGTGTTTGAGATAAGTATCTCTTATTTAGAGATGCTTGAATAATAATACAATGACACGGATCAAAAAGGAAAAATTATACATAGATTATTTCATCTTTGATTAAAAATGGTCCTTAGTTAAAATGTTTATAAAATATACAAATCTCTTAAATAGAGATACTTAACTAAGCACAAAGATAGACAATTAATTGGAAATTAGGAACTACAATACTGTTAAACATAAAAATATGGAATTATAATTTTCTTTTTGTTTTATATTTCTGTTTCCAATATCCACTAATACATTATCTTTTAATGCTTAATATGTTATCACATTCTCTATTTAAGAGATAAGGTGAAAATTAAAATAAAATGGCAGAGTTAGCATCAAATACAATAATTAAACTTACTAATGGTAAGTGTTGCCGAGTTGTTGAAGAACTTGGTCGTGGTGGACAGGGTATAGTTTATAAGGTGGATTATGAGGGAACTTCTTTTGCACTGAAATGGTATATTTCAGAATGTAAATCAGCATTTTATGCTAATTTGGAAAACAACGTAAAGAATGGTGCTCCTAATTCCTCTTTTTTGTGGCCAATTGCAATAACAAGTCCTAATCAGTATGGTAGTTTTGGATATATCATGAATCTGCGTCCGAAAAATTACGAGGAAATCGGAGCTTTTATGCTTGCTAAAACACATTTCGCTTCACCTGGCGTTCTCATTGAAGCTGCCCTACAAATATGTTCAGCTTTTCAAAAACTTCATATCGCAGGATTGAGTTATCAAGATATGAATGACGGGAACTTTTTTATCAATCCTAAAACGGGAGATGTGCTTGTTTGTGATAATGATAATGTTGCTCCAAATAAAGTAAACATGGGAATTGTTGGTAAAAGCGGTTATATGGCACCAGAAATTGTCGCTAAAGAAGCAATGCCTGATAGATACACGGATTACTTTTCTCTTGCTGTTATACTGTTTATATTATTTTACCTAAATCGCCCATTTGAAGGTAAAAAGGTTCTTAGCTGCCCTTGCTTAACGGAAGATGCAGAGCGTATATTGTTTGGAAAAGATTGTGTTTTTATTATGGATCCATCAGATGATTCTAACCGTCCCGATCCTCGTTTCCATAAAAATGTGATGCGTCGTTGGCCTCTATTCCCTCGTCTTTTAAGAGAAACATTTATAAAAGCCTTTTCTAAAGAAGCGATACAAAATCCCACAAAACGTGTAATGGACAAAACTTGGCAACAAGTCCTTCTCCAAGTACGTTCTCAATACGTAAAATGTCCTCATTGTGGAAATGAAACTTTTATTGACCCAGAAGCAGTAGGTTCTAAATGTATTCGTTGCAAACAAGTCATAAACCGTCCTATGGTTTTAAAAGTTGGGAACTATCGTATTCCAATGTTGGAAGGACAAAAAATATATAAATGTCAATCACAAGCGTCTACTAATGTAGATCTTTCCGAAGTTTTTGGCATTGTTATAAAGAATCCTCAAGGTAAGCTTGGAATTAAAAATACATCAAAAGTTACATGGGCAGTAGTCTTACCTAATGGAGAAGTTCGTAATATCGAAGATGGGCGTGGTTTGCCTATTTTGCCAGATTTAAAAATAAAGTTTAATCATGACGTGACGGCTTTAATCACGTTGTAAAACGAAAATAAAAAATGGAAAATGATCCTTTTGCAATTGTAGATGAAATACCTCGTAAGGTAATGACTCTATTTTATTTAGTGGATACATCAGGAAGTATGTCAGGAGCCAAAATTGGAGCTTTGAATACCGCTGTACGTGAAACTCTTCCTATTATTAAGGAAATATCTGAAAATAATTCTGATTCAAAGATTAAAATTGCAGTTTTGGAATTTTCAAGTGGCTGCGAATGGATGTATCCTACGCCAACTGAAATTGAAACTTTTGAGTGGCGTGATTTACAAGCAGGCGGGCTAACCTCTCTGGGTGAGGCATATGACAATCTCTCACAAAAACTTTCACATAGTCATGGATTTATGATGGAAGCTACCGGTTCATTTGCTCCAGTTATTATTTTGCTTTCAGATGGTGCTCCAACAGATCATCCTGAATATGCGCTTGATAAATTAAAAGCGAATAATTGGTTTAAGGTTGCTACTAAAATAGCCATAGCTATTGGAGATGATTGCATTAAGCAAACTCTCATTGATTTTACAGGAAACGAAGAAGCTGTTTTAACCGTCCATAATGTTGATGAGTTAAAAAAGATAATAAGAATGGTATCCGTGACCGCATCTAGAGTTAATAGTAAAAATACATCTGTAGGTAAAGAAGCTCCAGATAAGGCAACAGAGACTGTAACTACTATCAAAAATGATATTGTAAATGATCCAACCTTAAAAGGTATTGACGTTGGTTCATCCACAACAAATGCAGGTACAGACGATTGGGCTGGCTGGTAAATTAGTTTAATGGATATGATAACTTTTTATACACAAGCGTTAGGTTCAAGTCATCTTGCCTCTAAGAAACCGTGTCAAGATAGTGGAATACACTACAATAAGGATGGGGTGTATATTGCTATTGTATGCGATGGGCATGGTGGAGAGAGTTATGTCCGAAGCGATAAAGGTTCTCGTATTGCAGCCGAAGTCGCTAAAAATAAAATTCTTGAATTTGTTAAATCAACTCCTATTGAAATCTTTGCAGGTAAAAAAAATGCAGTAACAGTTGTTCCCACAAGAGATCCTAGAATAGATAAGCAAGGACATAAAAGAGAGGTTTCCATGCTTTCAGAGAGCGAGATGGAACTGCTTAAACAAAATATTCTGTATACAAAAGAGGTAGAACGATACCCCGAAATGGAATCCCTATTTCGAAAATTGTTTACGGATATATATGAATCTTGGAAGTCAGAAATAAAGAATGATGCTCAAACAAATTCTTTTAGTGGCAAAGAAAAGGAAAAGATTGGTTCATCTCGCCTTGAAAAGGCTTATGGTTCGACATTGATGGCAGCAGTTCGTACCCCTAGTTATTGGTTTGCATTTCACATCGGAGATGGCAAGTTATATGCTTGTGACAAACTAATGAAATGGTATGAACCTGTACCATGGGATTGTAATTGTTTTTTAAACATTACGACATCTCTTTGTGACCATACTCCTGTGGAGGAATTTAGATATGCTTTTGATGGAACTGGAGACTTCCCTCTGGCTTTTGCTTTAGGTAGTGATGGAATTGATGATACTTTTATTAGAACTGAACTTATTCACAAATTCTATAGCAAACTATTGTGTCTACTAGAAGGACATAAGCAAGAAGAGGTTGAAACTCTTTTGAAAGAATCTTTATCAAATTTGAGTGAACGAGGTAGCCATGACGATATGTCTGTAGCTGTAATAGTAGATGAACATGATTTACCAACAGCTGTAGAATATTATAACGTAATTTCTGAGGTACGCGCATTAAATGCTGAGAGGGATAAACGTCAGAAAGAATTGTTACAGCTATGTGAAAAAATTAACTTAGCAGAAAGTGATGTTGTCAAGAAAACTAACAATCGTGATAAATTGGCTTCTGACAATTGGAATTGGTGGTTAAATGTACGGCGACAGAGAGAAAAAAATTCGTACTGTTACAAAAAAAAATCAGACGAAGTATGTGCAGCACAAAAAACACTTTCTGATTTGAAAGTTAAAAAAAATGAGCTTGAAAAATCATTTTCTGAATGGGAAGAAGAAAGTCGTAAACGAGTTGGACAATTAAAACAACAAGCTGAATCAATTCGAGTAAACATTGATTTTAATACACCATTAGTAACAGAATCTGAGAATAATGCAATAAACAATAGTCAAATTCAACAACTAGGTCATGAGGAGAATAGATTACCATCAAAAATCTCATATTCTTGCGATGATACACAAACAGAAATTTCAGACTCCCCTAATATGGTTTATAAAAAAGCCAATGATGCAATGATGTCAGAAGAAGGAATTGCTCAAATGGACAAAGAAGCAGATGCTCAAGCAAAAGAAATATTAAATAATCACAATTAAGTTTATTTGTAATGGGAAAAGCAATTGGTATAGATTTAGGAACAACAAATTCTGTTGTTGCTTATAAAGATACAGCCGTAAAAGTTATTCAGACTGGTGCAAATAACGAGGATTTGTGCCGTTCTTGTGTTGCCCTTGATAAAAGTGGACAATTCCTTGTTGGTAATGCTGTTTATAAAAATTGGAAAAGATATTCACCTAATATTGTCGTTTCTGTTAAACGTCTTATGGGAACTGGTTTTTCAGATCCTCGTGTACAAAAAATGCGTGCGGATAGCAATGCGTATCCTTACGGAATAAAAAAACCATCAGGCGGAACAGAGGAGGCTGTAGCTATTGTACTTCGTGGTAAAGAATACAGTCCGGAACAAATAAGTGGTGAAATTCTTAAGGCATTAAAAACTGATGCTAATACAAAGTTAGGAGATGTGACGCATGCTGTAATTACGGTTCCTGCGTATTTTACCGAAAAACAGAAAACCGCAACAAAAAAAGCAGCTGAATTAGCAGGGCTTCATGTTCAGCGATTGCTTGCTGAACCTACGGCGGCAGCTATATCTTATGGTTTTGACCAAATGATGCCAGGAGAAAGCAAACAAGTATTAGTTTATGATTTTGGTGGAGGTACTTTTGACCTTTCAATACTTATGGCAGTAGATGGCCAATTCATAGAATCAGGAAGTGGTGGTGATCGTTGGCTCGGTGGTGATGATATAGACCGCTTGCTGTCTGATTTTGTATGTAAGGAAGTAGAAAAAAGAGACGGGTTTTCTTTATCAGAACTTCTTGAAGAAAAAACAGAAAAAGAGAAATCCGAATTTATTGGAGGTTTAAAGTCGGGTATAGAAGAAGCCAAGAAAAGTTTGAGTCAAGTAGAGAATGCAACAGTTTACTTTAGCGACTTTCTTGAGAATGAAGACGGAGATCCTGTTGAAGATTTTGTTATATCTCGTTCCACATTTGATACTCTTATAACTCCTCTGATTAAGCGTACTATTGATCTAATAGACGAACTACTGGAGAAAACAGGAATACCCATTGAAACTATAGATAACATTCTTTTGGTTGGAGGTTCCTCATGTATACCTCTTGTCCGAAAGATGTTATCAGATAAATATGGTAGTGATAAGGTGCTTTCTTCTGAAAAACCAATGCTTGCCATAGCTGAAGGTGCTGCAATTTTAGCACAATCATTACCCTCTGATGAAGAGGCTATAACTGCAACTAATATTGAATCTGCAGAAAATCAGATAGGTGTGGTTTTAACAACAAAACATCAAACGTTTATTCAGTTAGAGAATCCAGATGGATCACACCGAATGGAGAAAATTATAGATAGCCAAGAAGTTCTTCCTTTTGAAGGGAATAAAAAATTCCGTACAGTAAGTAATAATCAAAAGATTGTAGAAATAAAACTGTTTACTGATGCAGAAAATGGTAGTTTTATAAAAACGGCATCAGGATTCTTTACAATTTCTGAAAATCTGCCAGCAATGAGTGATCTTAATTTCACTTTTAATCTTGATGAAGATGAGACAATGACAGCTAAAGTTAAGATTGTAAAAACTGGAAAAGTAGCGGAAATACGTTTAGGTCGTGGTCAAAATGATAGTAGTTGCCTTTCTGAACTCTCTCAAAAAATAGAGGATGTGTTAAGTAATCCTCAAATTTCGGATTCGAAAAAAGCAACTTTCATAGGGGAAATGCAACAAATAATTGATACAATCAACAAAAACAATTATACTCCAACAGATTCAAGGTGGGGAGATTTTGAAGAGGAAATTCGTGTTGCTCATACCCGCGCTTTAATGGGGGATAAACAAGAAAATAATATCGGTGAAATATTCGCAACGATACTTCTTGGAGAATTTAGTCGCTTCCTTAGTACTGAGGATGAAACAGAAATGAGAGAATTACTTTTCAAGATAAAAAATTCTAATGACAATTTTGAAAAAGATTCTATCCGACAAGATCTTGAACGAATTGCCAATAAGTATTCCCTGTTAATACATATATTTATGTTCAAGCTTATAGGAGATAATTCAAGTAATCCACAAGTTGCAGGACGTGCTGTATGCGTTTATGACGAAATGGTTAACGCTCTTAATAATAACAATATCAATGAAGTAAATGAACTAATCCGTTCAAATGGAGATCTACTAGAGGAAATTCAAAGCGGTTCTATAAATATCGGAATGGGTACAGGTTTAGCATAAAATGAAAGATTCAATAAAATGTCCAATTTGCGGTAAAAATGGCATACCAGACTTCCACAAGGAAGATGTGGTATGCCCTTGTTGCGGGTCTGATTTGTCTGTATATCATAGATTGTCAGACTTATCAGAAAAAAGTATAGGTAACTCAACAAACACTAAAAGGTATAATTATTTAATATCCCTTGTAAGTGTTTTGGTATTTATCTCTGCTATCGGATGTGTATCTCTGTATATTCGAGAAAAACAAATTAATGAATTATCTGCGAATAAGCAAATAATAGAATTGCAAAAACAAAATTCTATATTAAATGACAGCATTATGTCTTTAAAAAAGAAAATTGTTGCACAGTCAGAACAGCAGGAAAAAACATTCGAAAGTATTCGTACTTATGTAGTAAAAAAAGGTGATAGTTTTTGCAAGATAAGTAAACAGCTATATGGAACAGAAGCAAGGTATATTGAGATTGTCAAATTGAATAACTTGAATGCAGAAACAGTTTTGCACGAAGGCGATTCGCTAAAAGTATCAGAAAAATAATGGGACTAGTTTCTTGGATTAAAGATAAATATTATAATCACAAATTTCAAAAGGCAAAAGAAATCCTTAGGGAAGGAAAGAGTGAACAAGCAATTGAGATTTTCAAAGAAATTCTCAATTATCATCCTGATGCACCTTCTGAATTACTTTCTATTTATCATTCAATTATATATCAAGGAGATAGCAAAAGAGTATCGGACGTTGCATCACTATATGAAAATCATCATTCATTAAAAAAAGAATGTGTTGATTTTGCAAGAAGTCTTGAAGTAAATAATAATGTTCGATTACGCATAAATTATTACCAAGCATTATATAGTAAAGGTATTTGCGAATTACTCAATCCGTTTGTGACTTCTACTGTTAAGTTTGTTCTTGAAAATGACTATATTGACAATTTGCAAACTTTTACAAATGATAGTTCGCTGCTATATTCTTTGTCAGAGTCAATTCTGATCGAAGCTCAGAAATATTATGCACAAAAAGCAAATTTAGAAAAGAGCAAAAAATTGTGTCTTTTAATTAGACCTTATTTAACTTCTAAAGATTTTTATGAATTATATTCAAATGTTCGCTTCGATATAATTGCCCAAGATAACATTACAAAAGAATCAGTTAAACAATTAGATGTATTATTTAAGGATATTAAAACTGTTTATCGGTTGTCAGATGCCACTCTAAATACTTTTACAAATAAAAGGTTAGAACTGGCAAATACGTTATTGGAACAAAAAGATTACATTGCCGCTTTGCTTATAAGTCAGCTGTTAATAGAGAAATCGGTTAAAGCTCGTAAAATTTATGCAGATTCGGCTTTGAAGTTATATACTTCAGCTAATTCTAAGGCTGATTCTATTGAGTCTGAAACACTTTATAAATGTCTTGGAAATGACAATTCTGTATTAGTAAGTACTTTAGAGCCATTTATCCCATATTCAACGCATAAGAAAAAATATATATCTGTCGTAATCTCAGAATTGTCAAGATTAATAACTACCAATCAACAAACACAAGCTGAAGTTCTATTTAATAAGGCCTGGGGATTTACTTCGGATAATAATCTTATAAAAACTGTTCTTTCAAATGGGTCTAATGATAGTAAAACTCATTTTGCAACTCTGATTATAACTTCCGATAAAACATTTCTTTCAAATAACTCTAGTTTAATGTGTTATGTGGAAGAATTGTCAAAATTAGAGAATGTAGAGTTTATTGTTTCGACATTGGAAATTTTACTTGGAAAAGGTAAAAATGTAAAATCTAATTATGAAACCCAAATACTTAGATTGGCCAAAGTTGCAAAAAATAAAAGCCGTAAACGGGTAGAAATAATAGAAAGAGGTCTCACAAAAATTAAAGCTAACAGTTTATATGGAGCCGAAGCAGACTATCTTAATGACTATATAGATAGTGGATGTTATGATTCCAAATTTGCAAGGAATATTTCATCTTCTCTAATAGCTCATAGTGATTTAGCTGAAATTCTTATTGCTAAAATATCAATTGACGAAGCTGTAAAAAGTCCAGATTCTGAATACAGAGAAAAGAAACTTCGAGAAGCGCTAACTATTAAAAACACTCATGATAAATTATTTAATAAAGCTGTTTATGAAACTTTATTACCTGAGATTCAAAAAAGGATAATTGAACTTGCGAAAGAAATATATGTAACTGATCAAATTCGTGCAATAGAACTGTTGTATTTACTCCGTGATAATAGCTTGTCATGGTTCGATACTTATGCGTCACTATATTTGGAGTTAATACAAAATAAAGATGGTTCTGAAGAAATTGCCTCTAAAATTCTTAGTATTATCGCAGAAGGGGCAGATGGTGATTCGGCTACATACGATAATTTATGGTCTAAATATGTTTCCATAAAATGTTTGATCATTTCTTCAACAGATAATGATGACGCTATTTCAAATCTTACAAACTTACACTCTGAATTAGAATCTCTATGTAGTTCAAATAATAAAAAAGATTTACAAAAAGAAATTTTATCTATTCTAAGTAAGAGACTTTTAATTAGAGCAAAAGAATGCGAAAAGAATAAAGTATATGATAAGGCAATAGAAGACTATAATCGAATCATTAGTTTATCAGGAAAATATTCTGATATAATGGCTAGAATTTTTATTTGCAAACTTAAAGATCGACAACTATTATTAGATGCCGATAAAGATGAGATTGACAATTTGCTTTCAACAAATAAAAATAAAAAATACCAGCAAGATTTAGCGTATCGCTGGTGTATATATCTTATATCTCAAGGTTTGATGGAAAAAGCAGAAGAAATAAATGTGCGAATCCTTAAAACGGACAATGAGATAGCTCAAATATGTCAAGAAGAACGTATTAATACTCAACAGCGTATTCTTGATGAGTTGAATCAACGAATCTGTAAACTTAATCAATCTGAATTAACTCCGGAAGAAGCTATTGCTTTTGGACAATCTTTATCTAAAACATTGAGTGATATTAGCTTGATTGTTCAGGTCTCAACACAGAAAAGCAATATTCTCAAAGAATCAATAAGACTTTATGCCATTGAAAAATTCTATCAGCAAGGTAATTATCTCCAATGTATAAATGGATTGAAAGTTCATGATTCCACATATTTATCAGATCCTATCGCTTTACGTAATATTGCTATTATGAGTCTAAATGCGGCTGAAAATGGATTATTGACAAAATCTAATTATAAAGAATTACTCGCTATTTGGGCAACTACAATTTATCAGCAAAAAATTTTTGTTGAGTCGTTAAATTATACTTCTTGGGATGATCCATACACGTTTACTTTAGAATCTGCATTAGGTCAACTTGATTATAATAAAGAAGGTCTGCCAGATAATGTTAATTATGAAACGCCTTCTGATAATAATGTAATTTCTATTCTTGAAGTACAAAAGACTCTACTGTCAAGAATGGAAACAGCTATTCAAGACAATCTTGAATACCAACACTTTTTTTCATCCCAACTTGAAGCAATGGATAAACTTGCGGGACAAGAACTTGATGAGCCTTGTGAACTAGTAGCACCATATATGCTAGAGATCTCGAATACCTATAAAAATGATGTATCAAAAGCACTTGAGATAGAGGCTGAAGGGCATTATGGAAATTGGGAAATGATTCTTGAAATAGGATGTCTTTATGGGCTAAACAATGGAGATTTTAATAACTATGCTTCTGCTTTGGATTCCTTAAACACTGCGATTACATCTATTGAGCGGAAACAAGAGATAGAACGTTCGTTCTCTCAAATGCGGATCTCGCAAATTAAGGAATTTGACGGTCTTAAAAATAATCTGATTTCATCTGTTACTACTGCTATTAATAATGATATATCACAAAATATAGAATACTTCAAATTTTATTCTGAATATGGAATAGTAGTTAAGAATATAGATGATGATACATTGGCCTTTATATTTTCTAATTATATTAATCAACAAGTTGTCAAAGCTCTTAATAACAAGACTCAGACATTGGCAAAAGGAGCACCTATACTTTTTGAAATATATAATTTCTGTAAATGTAATCCCCATTTGAAACGTAATCTTGAAAATATAGTCGAAGCACTCATCCATAATTATATATCAGACGGTGATGAAGAAAATCTTACTGTATTGGACAATACTTTAGCTGCTACACGTGAATTTGATCCTGTTGTTGTAAAATCTCTGAAAGGTAATGGAGAGGTTCCTGAAGAAATGTTAGTATTACTATTCTCTTCTAATGAAAATAGATTCAATATGTTGAAAACAAAAATTGGAAGAAAATCTTCTACGATTCAAAATCAATTTACAGCAACTACAGCTAAAATTTCAATAATAAAAGTCCAAATAGAATTAAGTCAAATTGTTGATCAGGTTAATAATAATACGATAAATAAATGTGATGCGCTTCAGAAAGTATATAATATCTACAAGAATAACAAAAGCAATGTTCCGGTATGCAAAAACTTAGCAACTTTAATTCCGATGTGTATTATGGAATATGTTATTCCTGATAAATATGGAAAAACAAAGGTGGAAGCTGTTCTAGATTCCCTGAAATTGAATATGAGTCCAACATTCAAAACTCAGAACTCAGAAATAGGCGAAGCTTATACTATGATTTGGAATCAACTTCCTTACAATGCTCGAAGTGCAATACAAAATAATCCTTGGTCATTAAATGAGCAAGGTCAAGCACTAAAAAAAGGATTAGATTATTTAAAAGATTTAAGATAAAATGAAGAATCCATATACAATATTGGGAGTATCTCAAGATGCAACAAATCAAGAAATAATGCGTGCTGTTGCTGTTGCTATGCGTAATCGTATTTATTCAACACGTGAAATTGCGGAAGCTCGTGCTATATTATCAAAGCCAGCGTCTCGTTTGGCTGCAGATTTTACGTTTCCGATATTTCCGAAGCGGAAAAATATAACACCAATAGAACCTACATTAAAATCAACAGGACTTACTGTGGATAAGTTGAACATAGACAAATACGATTCTTTATAAAAATGACAAAAATGAAAACATCTAATAAGATTATAACAGATATAGAATTATGTCGTTCTGAAATAGAAAATAAAATACAAGATTTTCAGCGTATTATTCTTGAACAGAAACATAAAATAGAAGATCTCGAAAATGAAAAAGAAACGGAACTAGATTCCATATTCAAAGATTTACTTAGCGTTATTGATGCTTTTGATAAAGCTGATCGACGTTTGGCAGAACAGTATTCTGAAAATGAAGACATTCAAAAAGCACGTAAGAGATTTGCAACATCAAAAAAGAAACTTTTGGAAATCTTGAATAAAAATAATGTTAATGAAATTCTATTTCCAGATGGTCTTGCAACACTCGAAGATTGCCAAGTTGAAGATACTGAACCAGACTCAACTAAACCCAATAACACCATTATTTCGATAGAAAAAGCTGGTTATCGTCGGAATGGCCGTTTACTTCGGTTGGCTGAGGTAATAGTAGTTAAAAACTGACTTAAATGGGTATATATGATGAAAATACGTGGTTTTTCATTTTCCATCAGGCGTGCACTTGGTATAACACAGATAAAACAGAAAATTGCCCGGCAAACAGGTGTTCCAACATCAAAGGCTGGATTAGAACGAAAGATAGGTAAAGCTATTCTTGATTTTTTGTTAAAAAAATAATTATCCAAAGAAAATATGGAGCAAGACAAGTATAATCTTCAACGCTTTATAGAAGCACAAGATTTGATATATCCTATAGCTCTCAAAGAGTTGCAGGGAGGCAGGAAACGAGGGCATTGGATGTGGTATATCTTTCCGCAACTCAAACAGCTCGGGTATTCTTTTAACTCAAAGTTTTATGGAATATCCGGAATAGAGGAAGCTACTGCATATTTAGGGAATCCGGTTCTCGCCCAACGGCTGAGAGAGGTTTCAGAAACAATACTTCATCTTTCTACCAATGATGCCGTTGAAGTATTCGGAGGCATTGACAGCCGTAAACTCTGTTCCTGCATGACGCTCTTTGACATCGTTTCGCCTGATGAAGTCTTTGCCCGAATTATAGACAAGTATTTCAATGGGCAGCGAGATAAATGTACAATTAAAATAATCAATCATTTGAGTACATGAAACACCTTCTCTTATTTCTCGCTTTATTTGCAATACTCGGTAGTTGTCGCCATGTAAATAAAACAGATTTTTCTCATGAAGAGAAAAATAGTGTGTATTATTGGAAAACAGTATTTGCACCGGATTCGTCCGATTTCGCATTCATGCGCAAGCACGATATCGGACGTATTTATTTGCGTATGTTTGATGTGTCGGTTGATAACGTTGGTACGATTGACGGAAACCGTACTGTTCCAAATGCCACTATGAGGATTCCGGAAGAGACTTATTATATTTATATATATAACGATTCTTTGGGTTTTATAGAATTTGTTCCTGTGGTGTATATTACATTGGATGCGATGAAAGATGCAAAAGGACATGAAGGGCAGTTGGCCAAAAATATCGTGACGCGTGTCAAGAATATGTGTTCATATAACGGATTGTCAAACGTGTCCGGATTGCAACTGGATTGTGATTGGACAACTTCTACTGAACGTTCGTTTTTTGCGTTATGTGATTCTGTCCGATATGAAATCCGCAAGCAGGACCTAACTTGGACTCTTAGTTCGACAATCAGACTACATCAACTGGCACAGAAGGTTCCACCGGTTGATTACGGTGTGCTGATGGTTTATAATACCGGAGATTTCAGTGACCCGGATGCGGTAAATTCCATCTTAGACCCCAAAGATATAAAGCCATATCTGAAATATCTGAGTGATTATCCATTGCACCTTGATGTAGCCTATTCCACCTATTCATGGCAGTTGTTGTTTCATAAACGCCAGTTTGTCGGTCTGTTGAATGGGATAAACGTACAAGATTCCACTAAGTTCAAAAACACTAAGAATCATCATACTTACCAATGTCTTGAAGATACTCCTTATAAAGAAATGATAATCTGGAAAGGAGACGAGATTAGAGTAGAAACCTCCAAATATCAGGACATAATAAGCGTAAAGTCCATGATAGAGCAAGAGCTATCCAATAATTCGTACAGTAATATTTTATATCATTTCGATTTACGCAATCTCTCAAAATATACAGACGATGAAATCAAAAAAATACTCTCTACTTCTGAAGTTAAGTAGCATAGTAATAATAGTATTTTCCGTATCATTCCATGCCAATGCTTGCGGTCCGTATCCTCCGATAATACCAACACCCAAGTTCTTCACATCCAATTGGGACGGCTTGCTTACTAAAGACTTTTACAAGCAGGAGAACTTGCGGTTGTGGCAAAAACTGACTTCTGAAAGAATACCATTAAACGACATTGAGCAGGCGGTATATAAAGATAACAGTGATACAGTCAATGATATAATGTTCAGTTATGACGAAAGTGTAAGCACGGATAATTTATTCTATATCTATCTGAAAAATACTCACGATTCGGAATTAGCTGATTTTTTGAGTACAGCCAAAGAGTTGGAAAAACGCAGAAATGAAATCAATTCACCGTGGTACTACCCATCATCCAGAGATTCAAGTGATGTAACAGGTGATTTCCAGGATATAATTGACAAGTGCAAGAGTTACACCGGAACCCGCATCAAGGACCGTTATGCCTTGCAAGTGGTACGGGCACTTTTTGCTTCACGTTGTTACGATAAATGTGTGGCATATTTCAATGAGGCTTTTCAGGAAATTTCTGATGACAACCTGTTCAAGCGTATGGCACAGGGGTATGTAGCCGGATGTTGGTACCGGCTGGGAAATGTTGATATGGCAAATGAATATTTCGCCCAATCTGGTGATTTTTATTCTATCAAAACCGACAATCCTGTTGCGTTCATGGCAGAACGCAATCCAGACAACCCGGAATTATTATCATACATCCAGACTATCTCAAATGATTCTGCCGAGTTTTGTGCAATAAAATCTGTTGCAGAAAATGTGCTAAGCAAGAAGAAAGTAAACAATCGTGGTGACTGGGAGTTTGCTTTGGCATATATGTACGGAGAGTTTTACTCTGACAGTCGCAAAGCCTCGCAGTATATCCGTAAGGCTTTGCGGCACACGTTTTCATCAGACGATTTACACGACCATGCCCGTGCCTATCGCATGAAGATAGATGCAGAGAACGATGATAATTCATCACTTTTGTCTGATTTGAAATGGATGGAATCAAAGATTGACATATTTTTGCCAGATGCTGTGGAATGGAACAGAATGATGCAGAACATAGTTTATGCCAGCCTGATTCCGAACTTGTGGAATAATAAGGACTATACTACAGCTATATTACTATGCGGTTATGCAGACAATCTGCTTGCCACCAAGCAACGCCATGATGAAATAGAGACAGATTATACATGCGCTTTTTGGGGAGGAGCTACCCAAACACAGACAATTGAAGAAATGAGAAGAAGTGAACGATTTTGGAATACGCAAGATTACAGTTCTCTTTCTTTTCAGTTGATGGGGTCTCTTTCGTCCAGTCAACTTATAGACGTGAAGCGGGGTATTGCTTCTGAAAATAAATTGTTTACTTATCTGAAAAAGTATATCCGGCACGATTCAGACTATTTCAATGAACTTATAGGAACTCTTGCCCTCCGTGAGGAAAACTATCAAAGGGCTGTCGGATATTTTGCCAGTGTTTCTGATGAATATTTGCAAGCCATGAATGTATATAAGGGAGGCTATCTTAATCGGAATCCTTTCTATGCTTATCCGGACAGATGGTCTAAAAGCGGAGAATGGGAATGGGAGGCACAAACTGTCAATAAACCATTGCAAGACTCCCAAAGAATTAAATACAGGTTTGCCAAAAGAATGTTGGAATTGCAAGACCAGATGAAATACGGAAAGACTGCCGACATACGAGGTATGGCACGGTTAAAATATGCCATAGGCCGTCGTAATTCTTTTGAAGAGTGTTGGGCTTTAACCCAATATTGGCGTGGAGAATATATCGGCTTGTTTGAGCCTCGATTGGATTATTGGTCAATTGATTATATAAAAGGTTATGATGACATCCTATACGATTACAAGCATTCTGTCGGGCATAAAAAAACAGAAGAAATCTATCAGGCAGAAATTAAAAAGGCTTTGGAAATGTTCCAGTCTGAGGAAGCTAAAGCCGAAGCAGAATATATATTGGGTAATCTTCGCACAATTATAAAGTGTTATGGTAATACCACTACTGCACGATACATCAAGAAGTCTTGCGATAATTGGCATTCCTGGTTATGATGCAAAGGCACTCCGTTCCACGCTTCCCAGCGTAGAACGGGGTTCGGAACATATATCAGAAATCATGCTGTTTTTCTTGCCTCCAGGAAGCGGTGTGCGTTATCATTGACCAATTTGACAATCCGGTCGTGGTATTCCGTGTTGGAGTTGCACACTCCACGGCTCTGTATCACCTTTCCCTCTTTCAATGAGAACTCCACGGTCTCAATGCGGTTTCCTTGTCGGTCGTGTGCAGAAAGGATAATACTGTCAGCCTTTGCATAGTATTCACACTGGAACACGCAATGGTGCATGTGCTCTCCCTCCTCCTTGTAGGCTTCAATGGAGTCAAGCACGGAAATCTCAATGTCGCTGTCGCTGATGACAATCCCGAAGAAACAGGACTTGTCCCTGTAAAACTCGGTCTCATGCTCCTTGGCTCTCTGCATACGCTCCCTGTTTCTGCGCCTCTCTTCCATGCCGTTTACTTTGGCCAGCCACCTGTCATGCTCGGCTTTGAGGTTTATCGGGCAGATATACCTCGGGCTTCGTGTGTCCTTTCCGCACCGTTCAAGTAGTCGGACGGTGTCGCACCACGTTCCGTAATCAACAGGCCGGTAATGATGCCGTGAGGCAACCTTGTACGACTGCCAGCACCTGTCCAGTTCGAACGTATTGCTGACGAAATAGGCAACCGCCTTGCGGTCTTTGGCTTTCATCATGGTTTCGATGCGGTGGTCTGACAAAAGAGCCTTTGCAAGACGCATGGGGTGGCAGTCGGGAAGCCTGCCTCTCATGCCGTTGCGTCTCAGTCCTGCCGTGGCTGAATAACGGGGATAGACATACGTGTTTGAGATAACCCAATGCACATCGGACATTTGCCTTAACTCAATATCGGTCATCCAGTTGAAGCTGTCCTGATAATAGCCTATCGTCCTCGCCCTTGAAGTGACGGCAGTCTTTCCGTCCTCACCAAGCCACAGACGGCATACCTCCCAACAGGTATTTTTCATCGGCTCGCCTTTCCTGTAACAGACATTCAGCAGGAACACACGCTGCACCTGCAACCCGTCAACGGCTTCAAGGGTAGAAAAATAGCTTGTCTCCCTGCATTTCCGTTTCATCGTGTCCGTCACCTGCAAGCGGTGTCCGCAATGGTGGCAACGTATAAACTTTCCCTTTCCCTTGTAGTCAAACTTCCCTCCGCAATCGCTGCACGTGCATTTGTGGCCGGAAGTACGGAAAGCAATATGCGATACCACGTTTTTGACAGCCCACTCCACGGCTTTCGGGCTGATGGCGGACAGCCCCTCGTTGGAGGCTGCCACCGTCTTTTCAAATTTCGTTCTCGGTTTCATGGCTCAAAAATCAAAAAGTGAGAGTTCGGGTTGTTTGGGCTCGGGCTTCTTTGCAGCCTTGGGCTTGGAGTTGCGTTGCTGCAACTTGCGCATTTCCTCGTCCTGGTAGCGTTTGAGCGCAATGGCTCGTTGTTCCGCCTTTTCCTCCTCGGTCAGTTCAATGTGGTGATTGACAACGACCGAGCAGTTTATTGGCTTGCCGATGTCCAGTGTCGGCTCGTCTATCGCATGGACTGCCATGGAATAGATTTCCTCGTCCGCAAAGCCACAACAGCCGGATTTCTGCACTTCGTTGAGTATGAACGTGACCACATCATCAATGGTGCGTGTCGTGGTCTCGTATTTGGCACGGAAGAGTTCGTCCTCTTTTGCCCTCTTGTCAAGATAGTTCCTGATGATTTCCTTGAAATGTTCCGTTCCTTTCATGATATTTCTGTTTTAAGTGTTAAAAACGATAGCCGATTACCGCCCCGATATATAGTTTTTCCCCTGCTGCAAGTGTTTCAACCAACCGCATGAGTTCCCTTGACCGTTCAGCAGTTCCGTGTTCGTCACAAAACTCCGTGATGAAAAGGCAGTCCGTGGCGAGCGGATTGAGAATGGCTTTCTGAAGGTGGTAGACAGTCCCTGCCCATTCCATGATGTTCTTCTCGGTGAGTGCGTCCGTCCGTTTGCGGATAAGGTCAAGATAAGTCTTTCGCCACTCCGTGAAGCCCCCGTTATAGGTCAGCGTCTCGTCCGCATTGAGGGTAAACATACCCTCGGGCAAAATGCGCTCTGCAAGGTTCATAATTTCCCTTTTGCGGTCTTCGCTGTCGATTTCACAGGTGTAGTCCATATAGACCATATCACCCTGTCCCACGTGTTCGATGCCGATATACTCCCTTTTTTCTATCGGTCTGTTGCTGAGTTGAAAAATAGTGCTGAACATAATTTTAATATATTTATGTAATTCTTAATTCTTTTCCCTCTTGTCTGAAGCCTTACGGCTTCTCGCATCCGGGGGATTTTTACGATACTTACCCACACGGAGGGCTTAAAGTGGCAAAAGGCGGACATGGCAAGCGGAAAGCGGACGGAATACCCAATTTGGCACAAATTGCGGAAGGCTGCCGGCCGTTTTCCGTGCGGCCAAGCATAGCGGTGTTTGCCGCCGCCACGGCCCTCCGTTATTTTGTATCGGAAAATCCTCGGATGCGCCAAGCCTTGAGGCAGACAGGGACATCGCCATGTCCCGATTATTTCGGATTCAATAAATGACGGCATAAAAAAAATCCCGACACCGACGTGCCGGGACTCTGAAAGGGTACATAAAATTAAAGTATGCTTAAACCAGCGGTATTTCAAACGACTTGATTACGCAATGGGCCTCCTTGTCGAGAATGAACCAGTATTCGGAGCGGTAGGGTTTTCCTTCCGCCGTTTTCGCCTCGAACTCAATCTTGACTTTCCACCCGTTGAAAGGTTTTAGGGTCTTGCCGTTCTGACCACCGGGAATTGTGAGCGACCGCAGGACGGCCATGGCTTCCATCTGCCGCTCCATCAGCCCGGCCATATCCCTGTTGTCCGGGTTAAAATTCTCCAGCCCATTCGTCTCTTTC
Organism: Bacteroides sp. MSK.18.37; assembly: GCF_019129155.2. NCBI lineage: Bacteria > Pseudomonadati > Bacteroidota > Bacteroidia > Bacteroidales > Bacteroidaceae > Bacteroides > Bacteroides sp. MSK.18.37. Next base: position 6,548,788 of record NZ_JAHOIB020000001.1, read on the forward strand.
ATTACTTTTTCGTTGATTTTCATCATCGCCATGGAGAGTGCCATCTTTTCCTCCGTGCTCACGTACTCCCTGCCGAAGACGGAATCCGCCTTGCTGATACCGATGATCCTGACGGATTCGGGATTGTCCACCGAGGCTTTCAGCGCAAGCTCCGCCACCTCCACGGCTCTCTTGCCGGGGTTGTCTGGCCGGAACATGAAATAGAACACACTGCCCCAGAATAGGATACCGGTAATCAGTATCACAATCAACAACGTCCCCTGTCTCATACCTTGATGATTTGAAGTTTGTCGGGAGACACTCCGAGCCGCTTGCGGTACACGGTGCCGTCCTCACGATACATTTCCAGTTCAGTAGAAGTGATACCTTTCTCGCATAGTTCCCTGGCTTCCGCCAATGTCAGTTGGTGTCCGCCGATGTTCCTCCAGATGGAGAATGAACACGGTGCGGATTCGTTGTTGTAGTTGGAGCAGTTGAACGCCCGGCTCCCGACACGTATCTCTCCGCCGCAGTGCGGGCATTTGCCGATGAACGGCTGCATCAGCACGCTGCCGTCGTCCGCCAGCTCCAGCACGGTCGGGAACGCCTTGCCCTCCTTGGAGGTGAAGCCGTCCAACAGGACATGCCGTTTCTCCAGCAGTTCCGTGATTTCCGCATCGTTCATCTTGCGGTTGCCGATGATGCCGTTGATGTTCAGCACGCAGGACGGCCGTTCCCCGATGTTGTGCTCGCAGCGGTAGCCCTTGCAGGTCTTTACTACGCTACTGCCGCACAGGGGGCAGCGTCCGATGATTCTTTTTTCAGTTTCCATGATTGTTGATGTTACGTTGTTATTTTTTTGTCTTTTCAGAAACCCCGGTTCCATTCGGCCACGATGCCGCCGACAATGTTCTTGCCGGACATCACGCTTGCCCAGCCTTCCGGGTCGAGCGAGAACCAGAGGTCGTTCCACGAGAGCGTACGCACCTGCCATGCCAGAATGAACAGGTCGGTGTTGATGGCCTCCAGCCTCGTCACCACCTCGTTGGCGATGTAGTAGCGTTCGGAGGAACTCAACAGGTTCACCTTGTGCTTCCCGTTCTTGCCGTCCGTGCCGCCCACATCATAGCTTCCCGATGTCACGAGCTGTTTCATGAACGGGTAGAGCGCAGCCATCTGTGTGGCGGCATCCGCCAGCTCGTCCGACACCAGTGCGGCGATGGCAGTTCCTTTCAGGTTGCCGCCCACCGATTTCAGAAGCAGGTCGCAGTTCCTGGGGATTTCCGTCGTCACCAGTTCCCCTGCACGTTTGATCTGGTACAGGTTCTGTACCGCACCCTGGGCGTTGGAAAGGTATTCCAGCATCTTGTTCTCTACATTATGTACCCGGTCGAGGGCCACTGTTACAGCGGTCTCTGCCGCAATGATTTTCTCCTGCCTTTCCTTGCGCTTCTTGTGGATGCTTTTTAGCTCGGCTGTCTGCGCGATGACCGCCCCAGTCAGTGCCGGGTCGGTCTGCTGGGCGAATACCGGCAGATTTCCTGTCATGCAACCGCAAATGACGGCGATTATTTTCAGTTTCATTTTCAATGATTCCATATACCTTACATTTTAAGTCCAGTATTCCGATATTCGGCCAGCTTCCGTTCCCGGTCATCCTTGTTGGGGGAAAGGACTGGTTGTAAAGGCCTGTTCATCAGGCAGTCGTTCCAGTCCTTGAAAGCCTTTGGCGGTGGCCACTGTCCCATGCGGTAGCGGATGCCCAGACACTCGCCGGCCTGTGCCGTCAGGGAACGTTCCGTGTCCAATACGAAGGATTTTCCTTTCGCCTCTATCCGTATGCCGTCCTCCGCCTTATGGATTTTCATCGGGATATTTTCCAGCAGAGCCATCATGCGAAGCCCGTAGATGCGCCCGGCAAGGTCGTTGTCGAAACAGTCGAAGGCACGGGCATGGGGAAAACGCTCCATGACACCGGTTATCTGCCTGTCCGAGAACGTGCCGCCGAGCGACACCAGTGCCACTTCCGCATTTAGCCGTGCCCGGTTCACCTGGTAGAATGCCATCGCATCGAAAGCGGACTCACAGAAGAACACGCTCCGGACCGCCTCATGGTTGCCGCCCGTCAGGTCGGCCACCCATGCCGAGGAGGAGGAATCGGTGCCGGCCGCCTTGGACTTGTAGCCGCTGTGCCCCCGTATCTCGTAGCCCCTGACTTCATCACCCCGTGCGTCCGTGTAGGGAAAGCCGATGTTGTAGCCGTCGAACTTGCCGTTCCGGCGGTCCCGTATGAGGCAGACGAACGGAGAAAGCGCCCTGACAGTCTCGGCGGAGATGCCCCTGAGGGCGAACAGTCCCGGTGTCTTCTCCGTATCGACAGGCTTCACTTCATACCGTGAACTGTCAAATACGGCAGTGTGCATGGCGGATTTCACATACTCGCGGTCTTCCCGGTATTCGGGTTCGGGCATGTTGGCAAAGCGTGCCATGACCTTGGCGATTTTCTGCCACTCGTCCTTGCCCGACACCGTGAAGGAGGAAAGGTTCTCCCGTATGAGCGTGACCACATCGCCTTTCGAGCCGTCCCTGCGGAAGAACGTCTGCGCCGCCTTGTTGTTCGGGTGGCTGACGATGATGGTGTCACGCCTGTCCCTGTCTTCGCCCAGCACCAGCTCGATGTACCTTCCCACACCGGCCTTGCGGTCCAGACGGTAGCCCAGGGCGTATGCGATGTCGTCAATGCCCACACGGGATTTCAGTTCCTTGAAGTTTACCTTGTAGTCCGTCATAAGTCCGTCCGTATTACGGTGATATTCATATTCTTGTTAAATGCTGATTCCCGTACCGGCTTTCTGCGTGCGCTGCATGACCGCCAGTTCCGGCCCGTAGGTCTTGCGTGCTGTCATGTTCAGGAACGCCGCCTTGTCCTTCATGTCGGTGAGCTGGAAGAAGGTTTTAGCGGTGTCTTTCGACACTTTCTTCAGTCCCAGTTCCACCCCGTCGTAGGAGGCGCGGATGGCATAGTCACCGGAGCGTGTCTTGACGATGGCCGCATTCTTGAAAGGTACTTCCTCACCGGCATCCAACGGAGCCAGCGGGTCGTTCTTGGCCAGGTACGGCTGCTCGCCGAGTGCCAGCCGCTGCTTGTCCACGTGGTCGAGAATCAGGTCCGAAGCCCTGTTCACGTCCGCCATGACGGAGACGATGAATTTCGGTTCCTGTTTCAGCGTGCCTATCCACGAGTCCAGATAGGCAGCGGAGTTGTCGGTCACTTTGGAGTCAAAGCCCATGGAGTGGCTGATCATGGCAGCCGTGAGTTCGGCCACCAGCTCCTCCTTGGCGTACTTCGGATCGCCGAAGCGTCCGCCCGTTTCACGGTTGAGCCGTTCGGGTGTCATGGTGGAGTGCGTCATTTCGTGCAGCATGGTGGAATAATACTCCATGCCTCCCCGGTAAGTCTCCTCCGGCATGCTGCCGATGTTAAACTGCGCCTTCATAGGCACCACGATGCGGTCCTGCGAGGGAGAGTAGAAAGCCCCGTCCACACGTTTGTCCGCCTGTATCGGGCAGAGCCACTGCTGCGTCTGCACCATGCGGTCGAGGGCGGCATGGGCGTACATTCCCTCCGTGTCCCGAAGTTCGGGCACCTTGAACCTGTCAAGGAGTTTCTGCATCCTTTCCGGCTGTATTTCGGCCAGGTTGGTCTGCGCCACGTTATAGACAGGGAAGGACTTGACGAACGGGATGGCCTCCAGCCTCTGCCGTTCCTCCTTCGTCATGGCACGGTACTCGTCGGAGCTGATGCGCCTGCCGTCCCTGTCCTTTACCAACATGTCCCAGTACACCACGGGGAAGGCTTTCTCGCCTTTCAGGACATGGGCTTTCAGGTTATGGGCCTGCTTGAAGGTCAGATAGACCGGGAGCTGATACCCCATGGCGGCCGTGTGCAATTGCAGGAAGAAAGAGTTGGAACCGGAGTAGTTGCGTCCTCCCACGTTCTGCGGCAGCCCGGCATAGCCCGATTCGCCGCCTATCCAGCCTTTCTTCCAGCCGGTTTCCTTCATCTGCTGCATACGCTCGATCATCATTGCCGTAAACCGTTCCAGTGCTGCCTGGCCGGAACCGCCCGATGACGACAGTGAGTTAGTTCCATATGCCATAGTCCTCGTCGTCCGTTAGCTGGCGGTCCATCCCTTTGGTGTCCGTCTGTTCGACATAAAACTCCGCCGACTCGTCCGACGGGTCCGTACCGTGGGCACGGCACCAGTCGAGGTAGTCCTGTGCGTTCTCTCCCTCCATGACAAAGCGGAGGAAACCTATCTTGCCTTCCTGGAGGAGTTCCACCAGCTCCTCGTGTCTCATTGCTTTTGACATAATCGTTTACTGTTTTTAATGTGATATGAATTATTAATTACTCTTTCTCATTCAGTTACATTTTCATGGAAGCTGATTTTTCCACCCTGGCGGTGTTGCCCGCCAGCATACCGGTGATTTCCGTGTTCAGGTACTTGGCCGCTATCTGCTCCCGTGTGGCGGTCTTGGTCTTGAAGAGCGAATAGCCGTCGTCAAAGGAGATTTCATGCCGGGAGGTCTTGCCCCTGTCGCCCATGTCCACCGACACTTTCCACTTGTTGTCGGCATGGTCCTTGGCCACACGGACACCCTTGGGGTCGATGCCTTCGGGCAGCCGGTATTTCTCGTAGGCGGATTTCAGGTGCAGCCGCTCGCCGAAGTTCCTCTCCACCAGCTGCTCGGGTGTCATCACCCGGTCGAAGTAGGCGTTCAAGTCCTGACGGGAGGCGACGGCCGACATCTTGGTGTCACCGACCTGCGCATAGAACTTGTACTTGCCGTAATCGGGACGCTGCTCGTCCTTCTCCTTGTACACGTTGAACTTCTCCACCGTGACGCTGCCCTCCGGCCCGTCAATCGACTTGGGCATCCGGAAAGCCTCTTCGGGCACTTTGGGCATGAGCTTGGTCGGGTAGTAGCGTTCCATCAGCTGGGGTACGGTCATCTCTTTCTTCTGGTAGGCTGCCAGGTCGGCCGCATCCATTTTCTGCGGTTTCAGCTGCTGTCCGTCAATCTTGGCGGTGAAGTACCAGTCCTCCGGGTTGTCCTTGCTCTGATAGGCATGGCCGTGCGTCACTTTTTCACCGTTGGCCGTCACCATCTGCGGCTCACGGGGCTTGCGCTCCTTCCCGGCTTCGACTTTCGTCTCGTCCTTCTTCTCGTCAGCAGGTTTCTCCACGGCAGCGTTTCCCACTGTCTTGGCAGGCTCTTCCTGCGTAGCCTTCTCTTTCTTTTTCTTTGCCATAGCTTCATTGTTTGGAGTTATTTCTTCTTGCGTTTTCGCTTTCTTCATCAGCTTCGGGTCTTCAACCGCATCACAGATGGCGACCCTTTGCCCCGAACGGATCAGTTTGGGCAGATACGTGTCCAGGGCATGATGGGGAAACCCGGCCAGCTTGACAGGCTCTTTCTCACCGGGAATGATTTTCTCCGAAATCTTCAAGGCAAGCAGTACGGAAGCCTTGACGGCATCCTCCCTGTACAGCTCATAGAAGTCCCCGTTGCGGAAAAGCAGCATCGCGTCCGGGTGCTTCTTCTTCAATGCGTCAAACTTTCCGAGAAGGGTGGCATCCTTGTCTGTATTCTCTTTCTTGGCCATGGGAAACTGATTTTAGATTTTGAGACCCTTGGATTCTTTCGGGGAGGAATGGAACTTCAATGCCCGCTCCTGCGACTGACGGTCAACCACCTTCAGGTATTCCCAGCGGTTTTTGTCCGTCATCACCAGTCCGAGGTATTCGGGATGCCGTTCGTCATAGCGGAGTTTCTGCTGCCGTTCCCATTCTTTCAGGTCGCCCTGTATCACCTTGAACCCCTGCGGTTCTTTGAGGTCCACGCCGACGGATACCTTTTCACCGCCCACGTTCAGCTCCACGGGCTTTCCCTCACGTACCTGCTGCTTCTGCTGTGTACCCAGCTCGATGTCGTTCACCTTCTCCATGTCCTTCAGCTTCTGTTCAATCTGAACATCCGTTACCCGTCGGTGTATGACGGACTTCGTTTCGGGGTCAAGCTGGAGATACTGCCGTGTCTTCTCGCCGTTAATTTCCACGGCTTTCTGAACCACCTCACCCTTGTTCAGTCTTGCGGCTTCTTGTTCCGTCAGGCGGAGTATGCCGCTACGCTCCGCTTCGAGAGCGGCACGGACAGGATAGGCCATGAGTACGGGATTGCCGTTCTTGTCAGCGGTCATCTGTAATTTGAGCGGTAACGTGATCACGTCACCATTTCGGGTACTTATCGACACCTGCATGAGCGGTGTGACCTCGCCGGAAACAAGCCTGTCCTTCACCTCCTGTGGCAGAAGGTCGGCCTTTTCCCGGTCGATACCCAGTGCTGCCAGTCTCTCGTATGGCAGCATTTCGGGTTGATTTCTGTTGTGCATTTCCATTTTACTGTTGTTAAGCTGTTAATTTTGCGGCCGTGGCCGTCTGATTGCCACAAAATTATCCGCATCAAATCCCTGAAACAGAAATGCGCAACACTATTCTGACACTATTCATGCTGACACTCATGCCGGTAGCGGCATCAGCCCAGTTCTATACGGTTACAAAAGAGACGGAAATTGCACCGCCTTTTGTAAAAGATGCGGTTGAATATGTTGATAATAAAGGAAATAATGAGATTGATTCGATAAAAGTATCAGTTAAAGACACATTAAAACAGATCGGTGTCAGTCAGGTAAAAAGTAATAGGAAAAGCCGAAACAGTGACAAAAGCACGTCCCAAAAGATAAGAGAGATAAAACCGGATAAATGTCTGCCCGAACTTACTATCCCTAATCTCTATGAGGAAATTCTCCGTAACGGTATTCGCCATCCGAAAATTGTGCTGGCGCAGGCCATCCTCGAAACGGGTTGGTTTCGTTCTTCCGTATGCCGCAACAAGAACAATCTTTTCGGCCTGACCAATCCCCGTACAGGGAAATACTATGAGTTCAATCATTGGACGGAGAGTGTCCGGGCTTATTACACGAAAGTGCAATACAAATATAAAGGTGGCAATTACCTGCTATGGCTCAAAAGAATTGGATATGCAGAAGACCCCAGATATATACACTCCGTTATTCGTGTACTTAAACAACTTTAGTTAAGAAAAGAATGAATCAAAAATGTAAAAAGCGAAACTTATGCAGGACAAGATAACTTTTGTACAGGCAAGAGGCATGAAATCAACAGATTATCGTATGGAAATCTATTAAATGTTTTGCAAATCAAAATTGTTTTATTACCTTTGCAGCATTAGAACCTGCCAAGCCTCTTTACAATGCTCAAATCGGCGGGTCGTTTTTTTATTATACCTATATGAAAACAAGTTTTGCCAAGCCATATTCTTCCCCGGCAGAGATTGCTCAAATTCTAAAATCCCGTGGTATGCTCATGGACGATGATCAGAAAGTGGAAAATTATTTGATGAATATTGGTTATCATAGGCTTACTGCATATATTTTCCCCTTTTATCGGATTCCAAAGAGTGATAGGGTCTTGAAGGAAGGCATATCTTTCCGGCAGATACTGACCTTGTACCGATTTGACAAGAAACTACGCATTCTGCTTTTCAATGAAATTGAAAAGATAGAGGTTGCTATACGAAGTGTATTGGCCAATATAGGATGTCAGGAATTAGGTGATAAGTATTGGATTACCAAATCCGAATACTTCGCTAACCCTGACAAGTTCAACCAGACTTTGGCAATCATAGAAAAGGAGTTGGTATCGAGTAAGGAAGATTACATAGAGGACTTTCGGCAGAATTACATTGAAGACTATCCTCCGGCATGGATGATAACTGAAGTGCTTTCATTCGGCAACCTTAACTATATTTACTCAAATATAGCGAGTAACAAACTGATGAAGCGTATTGCCGGTTATTTTGGGTTGAAACCACAGGTATTCACTTCTTGGCTGACGGTGCTTGCCAATCTTCGTAATATGTGCTGTCACCACGCAAGGGTATGGAATCGTGATTTCATGTTGAATCCTGCCGAGCCACGTAAGACCACATACGCATGGATTGATGCCTCAAATGTGGATAAGAAAAGGATTTACTATCGCTTGTGTATAATCCGGTATTTTCTTGCTTCGGCTTCTCCAAATAACAACTTCAATGAAAAACTATCAGTCTTGTTGAACGAATTTCCCTCAATAGATATTGCTGCAATGGGATTCAGCCCAAATTGGAGAAGTGAAGATTTGTGGAAATAATCGGTATTTATGAAACAACATGAATTTTATCTTGAAAAATATCTATATGTCAGTTTGTTATAAATTTAGGTATTTTACAATGATGACAAGTATAAACAGATGCGCTGGGTAAAAAGCATAGAATCCATACTTGGCCACATTGCCTTGTATAAATCCTCTTCTGCCATTATAAAACAGAATAACGGTGCAGGCGAGTATTGCGCCAATTATTCCATAGTGTACCATCAAGGGAAAAGTAAAAAGCAATTGAGCCATTCTACATAAGTGGGAAGGGAAAGTGTTTCTGCACTTTTGAAACAGATGGAAGATCACAATCATCAGAATACCCCGCCACTCGTAATCCACTCCTGACCATGTAGCGAAGAGAGCAATCAGAAGGGTAACAGTTCCACAAAGGATGCCACTCTTTTTCAATGCTTCAAAAGCTGCCAAAGCCGTTACACCCAAAGCCAGCGTAAACATCACGTTGTGCGTGCCGTCAGCCCCGTTCAGCAGACACCACGGCAGTTCGCTGACAGCGGCGAAGCCCAGCAATGTCAGAAAATACCGCATCCTGTTCCGGGTATGTATGAACCCTTCCGCTATCAGAAAAGCGAACACCGGGAAAGCGATACGCCCCATGCAACGCATCGCCCCGTATAGGAAAGTATCATCTTTCAAAAAATAGAGGGCAATGTGGTCTGTCACCATGGAAACCATGGCGATGACTTTCAGCGTGCTGCCGCTCCATCCCGGTAAGCAGAATTTTGTATCCATAATCGTATAGTCATTCAACCCATGCCCAGCAGTTCCTTTACCATGTCCTCGACCTCCTGGTTCACCCGCTTGAAGTTGCGGTTGAGCATGATTTCCCTCTCCCGGTCATTCCGGAACTCGTAGATTTTGGGAAGCGGCACGTAGTGGTCCTCCTCCCGTTTGATTTTCTTCATGTCGAAGTGCGTCTTGCAGAAGTACTTGGTGGTCTTGAACTCCTCGGACTGCTCGATGTCGAATCGCTCCAGCATACTGTCGTCCGTTGCGGTAAAGTCACGCGCCGCCTGCCCGGCCAGCCAGCCGGTGGCCATGTCCGCAATCTTCGCCGCCGGAACGAGGTAGTCCATCTTCTCGGAAATGGTGGTCGACACCTTGCTGTCGTTGATGGAAATGGAACGTGAGGTCTGCTTGGCCTTGCCGAACACGTCGTTCTGCGCCCATTCCAGCGTCTCCTTGTTGCGTGCCGCCCCCATGAAGATGTTGCCGCAGGTGGTGATAATCTTCTGCATCCCCACCTTGCCGTAGTCCGCCTCCAGCTGTGGCAGTTCCTGAAAGCCCAGCGTCACGGCCACCTTGTTGGAGCGTGCCGTGCCGATAAGCCGGTCTATCTTGTGGAAGTACAGGGTCGGCAGCTCGTCCACGATGATGCTCACCGGGATGTTCCCCTTTGAGTTCACACGGGTAATCAGTCGGTTCAGCACCAGTGCGTTCAGCGAGCCGATGACCTGTTCCTTCTCCGGGTCGTTGGCGATGACCAGATAGCTCGGATGTTCCCTGTCGGAAATCTTCAAATCGAAGTCGTCCCCGGTGAACACCCAGTAGGCTTCCGGTGATACCAGCCGGGCGGCATTGACACGGAGCGTGCCCACCATGCCTTCCAGCTGGTCGTTGGCCTTGTTCTCGTAGGCACTCTTGAACGGAGCCATCAGCGAGGCAATCCTCTCGTCCTGCATCAGGATGTTGAACACCTGGTCGTATGGCCTTCCGAGGAAGGACAGCACGTGCGGCATATCGGAATACTCCCCGGTCACGGTGTCCGGCTCCACCTCGTTCCCCTTGTCGTCCTCGTACCAGCAGCGGCTAATCCTTATCTCCCTGCCGGTGCGGTCTTTATAGGAAAAGCCCTCCAGCTCCACGAACATGCGGTCTTCATCGGTCGAGACGTCGTTGCCTTTCTCGTCCACGAAGTCCAGCACCACGTTCCCCTTGCCGTCAAGGGCGTTGAAGTCGTCCCAGTTGCGGATGACCACCTCGTATTTCCTGCCCGTGTGTTCTTTTCCCTCCAGTGAGATGAATCTTTTCAGCTTCTTCCCGTCTTTGAATCCTACCGGGTGGAAGTTCACGAAGAAATAGATGATGGCCGCCAGAAAGTTCTCCGCCGAGTTGGTGAAGAAGGCCTCCGAACCGCCTTTCTTCTCGCCGCCGCCCTTGTTCAGGGAGGCGAGCAGCGTAGCCGCCGTCTCCGATGCCGCCGCCAGGTCGGGAATATACTTCCGTTGTATCGGGTTGATGCGGTTGGAATACTCCACATCGGTAAAGTTCACTATCCTGAATCCGCAATTATCAGGAAGTTTTCCGGCTTTCCTGTTCTTGCAGTACTGGTAAAACAGCGTCTTTGCAAGTGTCGGAAACTTAAAGTCATATACCATGAGGGCGAAACCCTTGGCCGAGTGCTGCCGGATGAACGGGTCGATGATGCCGAACGACTTACCCGAACCGGGCGTACCCAGCACGATAGTCCCACGGAAGGGGTTGATGATGTTGATCCAACCCCTGTGCATCTTCTGTTTCCAGTAATATATCATGGGAATGTTCACCGAGTAGTCGTTGTTTACCAGCACTTCCGACTGTTGGAAGGATTCGTTCTCGAAGTTGAAACGGTCTTCGCCCACCTTGTAGTTGTAATACCTGGCGATGCCGTCCAGCCCCTGATGCACCAGCATGGTGCCCGCCACCGAACAAAGGGTGTAGAGGATACGGCCTGCCGGGAAGCCCATCCAGCTGACGCCGAAGTCCATCCCGTGAAAGACGAAACACAGCCCGACAAGGGTCAGTCCCGCCAGCACCGGGTAGATGACCATCGTCCTGACATTGAACTTCAACGCCTTCTTCGCCTTTGTACCTATACACACCACACAGATGCAGACCAGTTCCGTCACCTTGCAGCCCGCCACCGAGTTGAACACCTTGAAACGTCCCAGTATGTCAAGAATGAACTGCGTGACGCGGTTGTCCGCCGTTACCGGCAGGTTCATCACGATCTCGATGATGAGAAAGATGTAGATGCAACTTCGGAAGTAGCTGTACATCTGCTGCTGTTCCTTCGTTTCCTCAAATGCCATAAGCTATAAATTTATATGCTGTCAAAACGGTATTTTTATTCCCAGCAACAACCCGTTGCGGAAAGTGTCCCCGTGCAGGAAGTTCACGTTGTTCTTCTGGACAATCGAGAACTCCATTCCGCTTCGGAACACGTAGCTGTACTCGAAACCTCCCTCCAGACCGAGGAAGAACTTCCGGTTCACCGCACCGAACTGCGGGCCGAAGCGGAAACGGAGCATCCCGTTCTTGTAGCGGACAAGGCGGTGCTTGTACAGAAGACCGCCGTCCCAGTAATAATCCTTCCAGAAGTTTTTGGAAACGGGCCTGTGCCAGTGCGTGCCCGCCTCGCCGAAGATTTCCACGGCATTGCCGTAGGACAGCGGATATTCATAACCGAGGGTCGCATTCAGCGTTGAGGGGAAGAGGAAGCCGGCGTTCAGCGTCAGCTTGCCGTCCTGTGCGGACGCGCTCATGGAGGCTACCGCACACAAGAGAATAAACAATAATTTCTTCATGGCCTGTCAGTATAAGTGATGTGATAATAGGGATAGTACGGCGTGTCTTTCAAAATGTCCGAATCAAAGCCGTCGGCATTGAGGATGTCCTCGTACTCGATGGTCAGCGTGATGACACGCCCGCTGATCTGGTTCTCCGAAATTTCCAGCCGCAGAATCTTCTCTTCGGGGAAGGTGAGCTTCGGCAGTACCAGCACGTTGCGGTAGTCCTTCTTGAATTTCCTCACGTGGTTGACCGTGAAGACCGGTGTCAGCTCGATGGTCTGCGAGTTGGTCGCCTTGGTCTTCTTCTTGTCCGTGAGCTTTATCCTCGTTTCTTCAATGTCGTAGGGTATCTTGGTCTTGTTGCGCAATGAGTAGTCGATGAAGAAGTAGTCCCCGACGGAGTAGATATTGTTCACAACGGCTTTCATGCCGTGCTCGTTCGATACAATCTGGTTGAACTTGCGGTCGCTGCCATAGACCGCCCACGCATAACGTGCCATCTCCGCCATCGGCATGGAGACTTCCGGGTTGATGTACGACTGCAGGTCGTCGTATGACACATTATATATATTGGAGGCCATGCCGGGAGACTGTGTATAAAGGACATCGTACTGTGCGATATGCCGCTCACCGATAAGGGTCAGCGTACCCAGCAGCTCGTTGTCATCATAGCCCAAGTCCGGCAGGGAATCATTCTCGTGATAAGGCTTGATACGTACAATGTTGTCGGTACACTGGTTGCCGGCAATCTTCGGGGTGGAAATGTCCACCATCTTGATATTCTCGGGCATGACGATGTGCGTGGTCACTTCCCGGTTGACGTAAATCCTCCTGTTGGCGGATGCACTGACTGTCATTCCAAACAGAGATAAGAAGAATAAAAGAATCCTGACTTTCATATTATGCGATTTAATGATTTCTTGTTCGGTGTGTAAAGTATTTGATAGTTTACCGTGCGTCATCCGAATTGATCAGATAGACGATGGTGTTGTACTTGATTTTCGCCTTGTTCTTCCTGATGCCGGAAGAGATGGCGGAAGTGGCGGAGTTGTACATGTTCTGCAAGGCCTGCAGGGCGATGGCCTCTCCCGATATGCCGGAACCGTAGCCGTCCTCCGACTCGAAGTTGATGTTCTGCTGTACCGTGCTGGAGCTTGCGTCCTTCACGAAGTCACGGAACTCGGATTCGGGAACGTAGAACCCCTCCATGCCGTCATTGTCAAAGACAGAGAGCTTGACCTTGATGAACCTGTCTCCCACAAGGATGCTGGTGATGGCAGCCCGGACACGCTGCTGCCCGAATCCTGTCACCGTACCGTAAAGGTATGTGCCTTTCTTCAACCGGGTTCCGCTCACGGTCACGTCGTCAAGCAGCTTGAAGCGAAGGCGCGTGCCTTCCCGTGCCTTGGTGGTCTGGTCTATCATGGCCCGTATCAGCCTGGCTTCCGCCGCTTCATTGGAGGCCGTGACGGTATGGAACTTGCCGGCATTGGTGTCGGAGGATTTCAGGACAAGGTTCGGGCGGTTGCGTTCTGCTTCCTCCCTGCGTACCCTGGCGATGGAGTCCGCACGCTGTTTTTCCGCAATTTTCTCCGCTTCCGACTTGCCGTAACCGAGTCCGGCTTCAATGGCCTTCTGCCGTTCATAGCTCCGTTTCTGTATCTCTTCAAGGTCACGGGCAAAGTCATCCTGCGAGGTGTAACCGTTTTCTGAACCACCACCGGAAGAACCGTTGCCGTAAGCGTAGGAGTTGATGTGCTTTCTTGATTCGGCCAGTGAACGCTCCAGTTCCTCCATTTCCTGCTGCCGGCGGATGCGCTCGGCTTCGGCGGCGTCAATGCTGTCAAGCTCGTCCTCGGTGTAGCCGTGACCCAGTTTTTCATTCTCTTTCTCTTCCTCCCCGAGCGCACCGACTGCCGTGAAGGCATCCTCGTCGTCGAAACGGCGTGACATCTCATACATCTTATCTCCGGTTTCCTGAGTTTGCGCCTCCGGCAGTTCCATGTTGATGTGGTCTGTCGCCACTGCCTCCGCTGTCTCACCGTCGCCGCCGAATGTCTGCATCAGGAAGTAAACCATGGCACACAGCGGAACGAAGACGACCAGCGGAAAGATATACTTGGGTTGTCTAAAATTAATCTTGATCATGGGTTATCATTGTTTTTAAGGGATTTGACGATGTTTTCCAGTTTTTTGTAATGCCGCACGATACGGACGGAATCCGCACGTGATTTCTTCGGGACGGCAATCAGGGAGTCCAGTTCCTTGCGGACGGCCTGCCCCTCGGCGGTCAGTTCCAGCAGTGTACATCGGTGCGCGTCCTTGTTCGCCTGAATGGTGCGGAAACCGCTGAAGAGCGGTTCCATGTTTGCAATGGCACTCACATCGGGTTCCGTCACGTTCCTGCCGGTCAGGAAATCCGAGGCAATGCCTCCGACCAATAACAGGGATAACGAACCGACCACGCAGGCGAATGTCCTTTTGGGATGTTTCCTTGCCCATGCGTTGGCAAGCCGGATGCGCCCCGGCAACCGACATTTCGTGCCGACCGCTCCCAGCTTGGGACGCAGCCAGGAACGTATGAGCTGGTGTGTCTTTAGTCGGCTTTCCTGTAAACTCTTCTTAAATGATTTCATATCCGATATTTTTAATAGTCCAAATCCTTGTTCTCGATGGTTCTCCAGCCGGTGATCATCAGCCCGTGGGGATTGTTTTGTGTCCTGGGCACGCTCTCGATGTACCCGGTCGTCACCAGCGAACGTTTCTGGTCACGGGAACGCCGTTTGATGAGTTGCGTGCCGTAATAGGTGAACTTGCGTTCGCTCCCGTCAAAGCGGATAGAGTCGCACATGACGGTGCAGACCGCCGACGAGGAAATGATGTCGGAATAGAAGCCGTTCTCGTCCATGGCCTGTTTCTGCTTCAGTGCCGTGCCGTCCGCCATGTACATCGCCTTGCCGAGCGTCCAGCGGATGTAGTCGTCATCGGGCGGCAGGTTGAAGAAATACTGGTGGAAAAGCTGGATGTGCGCCTTCGCCTCCATGGTGAAATTGGCCTCCAGCTTCGCACGCTCGGCGAGGAACGGGATGTCCCCGTCGAGTACATAGATCTGCTGCCGCTCCTCGCTTACGAGGGAGACGCAGCACCAGACGGTGAACCCGCAGATGACGGCACAGCCGGCAATGGTGGCCAGCACCGTCATCATGGCGAGCTTCGTTTTCTGTGCAAGGGATTCTATAAGCATATACTGTCGTTTTGAAGTTTACTTTACGAGTGATTTCCCCATGGAGCCTGCCGCACCGATTGTCGAACCTACCGCACTTCCGGCCATCGAGCCTGCCGCGCTCGTGATGCCCATGGCGGTGGAGCCTGCCACGGAACCCGCTCCCGAGCTTACGCCGCCCGGTATCAGCCAAGAGGCCACTTCGGGGACGAAGCGGATGATGTAGGCACCGACGAGCATACCCATGGCGTACATGCAGTTCGAGCCGACGCCCTGAAGGCCGAGCGCGCCGATCTGCTCCCACGAGTTCACCGAACCGTGCAGGAGGTGGTCGTAGGCCACCAGGTCCTGCTGGAGGTTGTACAGGAGGATGAAGTCGATGTAGTACAGGCACATGTAGGTCACGAATCCCCACAGCGAGAGGGAAAGGTACTTCGACATCCACTGGCTCCAGGCCGAGTTCCACGGCGGGGCGAGGGAGAGGGCGAACATGATGGGGCAAAATATCATGAGGATGGCCATGAAGATGCGCTGCGCCACGAGGATGCCGTAGTAGGACATCTGGAAAATCAGTTCGCCGATGAAGCGTATGACGTCGTTAATCCACTCGCTGACCTTGGTCTCGGCGGCCACGGCGGCACGCTGGGCGTAGTTGTTGATGGTGGTGCCGAGGTTCTCCACGTTGTAGATGAGCTTGTCCCACCAGGCCGCATCCTGCCCGATGGCTGCCACCTGTTTGGCGGTGGCGATGGAGTCCTGCACCGTCCGGAGGCGGTCAAGGTAATTCCCCTGTTTCTGCGCCACCTTCAGCTCGAAGGCGGCCACTTCCTTGTTCTTGGCCTGCGCCATGGCCTTGGTGGCTGACTCCAGGCTCTTGCCGGGAACCTGCAACGCCTCGCATATCCATGACGAGGAGGAGATGCAGATGGAGATGCCGATGATGCGTAGGAGCTTCATCACGTCCATGCCGCGCCGTCCGAGCATCATCATCCAGCACTCGTAAGAGCCGACACAGAGGGCGAGGCAGAGTCCGAGGGCACGGGCCAGCGAGACCGCATCACCCAGCACCGCCACGTTAGGGAATGTCTCCATGGCGACCAGCAGCTTGTCAAGGCTCTCGTCGATGGCGGGCAGACCGATGGTCAGGAGTGTACACATTATATTCATACCGTTCTTACTTTATATTTATATTTTCCAGTTTCTTGTTTCCCTTTTTAATAATGAGTGGCGGCCACGGCACACAGATGCGCCGTCCGGCTGACCAGTTCCTCCATTTTCTTCCTGGCTTCCTCGTAGGCCTGCTGCCTCTTGGCGTTCTCTAGCCCGTAGCCGACACCGGTCTTGTGGATGTAGGCGATGTCCGCACAGAGGATTTCATTCTGCCGGCTCAGTTCGTCCACCTGGTACTTGAGCCTGCCGCCGCTTTTCTTCATGCAGTAGAGCAGCCCGTCGGTGATGCGGTCCTGCATCCGGTTGAACTCGTCCTTGTAGGCAGGGTAACTCAAATCCACGTTGCGGTCCGCCTCCCGTGCCAGTTCCTCCTTGTACAGTCCTTCGATGTGTTTGCGTTCCTCTTCCGCCTTTTCCGCCTTCTGACGCTGGGTTTCCCCGGCCGTGACACGCACCGGCATGATACGCTTGATGTTGGAGTCCTTCTCCCTGAACCGCACCCGGAAGCCGGAATGGAAGCCCGCCCATTTCCAGTACATGTCCGCACCGGAATACCGCTTGTGGAGAAAATAGTAGTACCAGTCGGGAGCGAAGTCCCACGGGCCGTTCTCCATCGACTTCCACTGCCGTTCCTTTTCCTTGTCCCTTGTAGGCCGTTGGGCGTTGGAGACAAGCGGGATGCCGGCCAGTATGATTACAGCCATGATAATTGTCTTTCTAACCTGCATATCCTTCGTTCCATTTGTTGATGACCTTTTCCGCTATCGCATCCTTGACTTCCGAGTTCAGGATTTCCCAGATGTAATCAGGTTTCCAACCGCAATCCGTTACAAGATAGCAGTACAGGTTTGCGTTGTCAATGATGTACCGTGCCTTGTCAATGGTGCTTTTGAGCGTCAGCACCAGATTCAGTTTCTCGTCCATGCTCGCCTTCATCAGGTTGATGCCCGAAGCGGCCACGGACGCATAGAGCTTGTAGCAGTGCTTTATCTCCCTTGATATGGCGAGGTTGGCATCCGTGTAGTACCATGCCACGAAAGGCTTGTCCTTCACATATTTGAAAGTGCCTTCCGTGAAGTCCTTGTATTCCCTTACCAGCCGGTACAGGGAGTTGGCGGTGGAAGAAATGGCTCCGGCCAGTATCAGGTAGGAATGGGCGTTGTCAAGTCTTGTGTTCAGCGTGGTGCGCACGTCATTGAACCTGACGGCGCCTTTCGTGATTAAAGACTGTTCGCCGAAACTGGCGGCCACTCTCTGTAACGCCTGGTCCTCGTCTTGCTTCACGGCCTTGTGGAGCGCAATCAGTGCCTCGATGGTCGGAAGGTCTTTCGGGATGATGAACGCAAGGCTCTTCATGGGCAATAACAGTATCGCCACAACGATGCTTACTATTTGTATTCTTATTTTTCTATATGCCATACCTGATTTTAATTTTTCGTCAATAATTTGCAGCCACCAGTCCGTTCCAGTTTTGTATCAGACCGCCCACATGGCTTTTCATGCTCACCACGTTCGCCCATCCCTCCGGGTCGATGGCAAAGAACAGGTCGTTTGCCGTGGCGAACTGCGCCATCAGCACCATGCCGTCCACCTTGTAGCGTATCTTCATCAGGCCGGTATAGATACGGTTGGCCAGCGTCAGCCGCTCATAACGGTCGAGCAGGTTGTATCCGTCTTTCTTCCTTTCTGCCGTGCCCTGTCCTTTGAGCGGGTTCTGCACCCCGGCATTGTTCACGATGTTCACGAAATCGCCCACGAGCTGCTGTGTCTCCACAACCAGACCGCCCAACTCTGTCAAACAATAGAGCTTATTTGTAAACTTGGCTTCATTCACGGTCTTGACCAGTTCCGGCACGTCTTTGAGGATGTCAAAGGCGCACGAGCCGATTTCCTTGTAGTACAGGCTTTCCGTTCCGAAGCCGGACACGTTTTCCATCGTCAGCTTGTAGAGTTCCTTGATGGTGGCCATGCTGACCGTGTACAGCTCCACCTTCTGTTTCCTGGCAGCGATGGAGTCCAGCTGCAGGTTGTGCCGGTCCTCGATGAGTTTCTGCGAGGCGGTGTTGGCGGCCACCACCTTGATGCAGTTCTTGTCGATGACGACACGCCATCCGGCAAATGCCTGCATGGAGACGGTTGCCAATAAGAATGTGATAAATATGTATCCTAATTTTACCATAGCGACATTACCTTTTTATGTTCGTTGACTTTCCTTGCAAACTCACGGAAAAGCGGACTTCCTGCCTTATGGCGGTCTTCCTCTATCCGTATGATGGCCTCCTGCAACCCGCCGTAGTGGGCGATGTAGGTTTTCAGGGCTTCCTTTTCCGAACGCTCGGTGGTGTAGGCCCAGTAACATTCGGGGGCTTCCTCCACGCCATAGACATCCGAGTTCTGTCCCCGGCATATCCACACCTCCTTGAAATAGCTGCGTCCCTCGTGATTGTTCAGGGCGTTGATGGAGAATATCTGCTGCCGCTGGACGGGCGTAAGTCCCAGGATTGCGGCAATCTGTTCGTACCTGTCCTTGAACTTGGTCTGGTCGAGCAGTATCTTCACGTCGGAGTTGTTGATGATGGCCTCCTTGACGATGGGCGAGTCTATCACGTCGTTCAGTTCCTGCGTGACCACCCCGGCGATGCCGTGGAACTTGCGGACGGTCTTGTAGAGATACTTGATGTACTCGGCCATGGTCGGGGATGCGATGGCCTTCCACGCTTCTTCGATGATCAGGGCCTTGCGCCCTTTCTTGATGCGCATCTTCTGCAGGAACACGTCCATGATGATCAACACAATGATGGGGAAAAGCACGGGGTCATCCTTTACCTTGTCGATTTCAAAGATGATGAACCGCTCGTCAAAGAGGTTCACGTCCATGTCGGAGTTCAGCGTGGCCTCCAGCTCTCCGCCCCGGTAGAACTGTTTCAGGATGGCGGCGAAATTATGGATATCGAAGCTGATCTTGTCCATGGCCATAATCTGGGGGATACGCTCCAGCGCGAACTCGTAATAGGAGTTGAAGGACAGCTCCCTGACTTTCAGCCTGCGCCTCTGCTGCTCGATATGCCTTATCTGCCGGTCCGTCTTCACCAGCTGTGTGTTCTCGTAGAGTTCCTGCTTGTACTTCTCTACGATGGCAAGGGCGCGTTCCCGCTCTCCCTTGCTGGCTGCCCCGTCCCGTGCCAGCGCAAGCAGGGAACGGCATTGTCGTAGCAGCTTCACCTTCCGGGCTTCCGCCGGGAGCATCAACGCCCGCTTCTCCGTTTCCTCCGGCGGTGGCGGCTCGTTGATCTGCCGCTCGATGTCCTCCATGCCCTTGTTGTACTTGTCGGGGTCTTCCTCCATCTTGGATGCCACCAGCAGTTTCTGCCTTAATGCCTCACGCTCATCGTCGCTGAACCCATCAAACGGGTGGAAGTAGGTCTCATAGTATTCCACGAGGGTCTGGTTGACGAGCATGTCCTCTATCTTGTCGGGGAAGGCGTTGCCCTTAAAAATCAAGAATATCAGTGATTTGAGAAAATTCTTCTTCTCGCCGAAGTTCTGCTCGTATTCCTCCCTCGTCACCTTGAAGGGGTTCATGGAGATGGGCTTCTCCTTGGAATAGGCGATGTACGTGCCCTTGTAGTAGCCGCATATTCCCTCGTAGGAATCACCCGTATCCACCATGACCACATCGGTATCCTGTTCCAGAAGCTGGCGCACGACGCTGTTCATGTGGAAGCTCTTCCCGCTGCCCGAAGGCCCGATACAGAAGAAGTTGGCATTGTCCGTCATTTTTACCTTTCCTTCCTTGCCGGTGATGTCGATGCAGACGGGCAGCCCCTGACGGTCGGTGTAGTACGTGGTCAGCGGCGTGTCCTCCGACTCTTTCATGCGCTCCTTGAAGAAGAAGCACAGGGCGGCGTCCGAGAGGGTAAGGAAGAGGTCATAGTCGGGATTGAAGGCGTAGGCGTTGCCGGGGAAGCTGTCCGTGAACAGTTCCAGCTGGTTGTAGGCGGTACGGGAGGGCATGATGCCGCACTCGTAGAGCCTGGTCTCCAGATACGAGGTCACGGATGTAACCTTGTCCGGCGGACAGCTCACGAGGATGTTGAAGTTGCAGTACACCAGCAGGGTGCTGTCCACGGCCAGTCGGTGCAGCACTTCCTCGATGTCGGCCTTGGCTATCCTGTTGCTCGGGTCGGGCATCGAGCCGTGGCGTTTGGCCTTGGCCTGCAGCTGTCTAAGGAGTTTGCGCTGCTGGGGTATCTGCACGGCCTGGTTGTACACCACGCAGTCTGCATGGGGCACGTTTGACAGGAACGAGAGCAGGTCGGTGGCGACGGCATAACCGTTGATGCTCGTCTCCGTGTAAGGTTTCACCAGCGAGGGCAGGTTAATCTCGTCGATGTCCACCAGCGGGTAGGAACGGATGATGCGGTCGCCGGTTCTCAGGTATTCGTCCGAGGCCTTGAAGTTGGTCATGGAGAACGGGCCGCTTCGGAAACGGAACGCCATGAAGCGGTGGCAGTATTCGTTGACCTCCTCTTTCGTCAGCAGCCAATGCCGGATGTTTTTCTCGCCCAGGATGTCTGCCACCTTGCTGACTTTGGCGTGGAAGTCCTGCCACTTCTTCGGGTCGTACTGCACGAACTGGCCGTGCTGCGCCTCCTGCGTGACAATAAGGTACGTGCGTATCTCCGTGAACTCCCTTCCCTCGAAGTAACGGAAATAGCTCCTGTTCAGGAACTCCGCGTCTTCCGGCACGTCGTGGTGGTAGGCCTGCTTGCAGAAGATGTCCTGCTTCTGCAGGGCATACCCCTCGCCGAGCGTCTGCGCCACGTTGGAAAGCACGTCCTGGAAGCGCAGGTACTGCTCCGCATCCGTACACAGCTGCTGCACGGGGTTGGTCATCCCGAAGATGACGGACGGGTTTCCGCCGGCCGAGAAGAGGACGACATGGCCGTCCGTTTCCTCCAGCTGTGCATAAAGCCCGTCAAATGCCCGTTTTCTGGTAGATGCCATAGGATGATGATTTTTAATTTTTATTCCTTAGATTATTGTACACGAATATGCCCCTTGACCTGCGTTTGTTGTGTAGCCCGCCGCGCTGCTTGACATAGATAATGATTAATCCGGCTGCTGCCATGACGAGCATGGCGATGAAGCCCGCTATCTTGCCCAAGGCGATGGAGAAGACGATGAAGCCTACAAAGGACACGCCTACGGCTGCCGCCGCCAGCGTGAGGAAGCGGCCGCGGATGCCCATGAACTCCAGCGGTTTCTGCAAGCCCTTGAATACCGGATAACCTTCCTTGTCCATTGCCATGCGATATAAGTTTTATAGAACTTTTATGTGAAGAACAACGGCAAGGCCTCCGACAATGCGATGAACGCGATACATCCTCCGATGGTCAGCATGATGGTCTTCTTCACGTCCTGATCACCGTTCTGCATTTTGAAATAGACGTTGAACGCCCCGACAAGGACGATGACGGCGGCGATGGCCTTCATCAGGTTCGACACGGGTTCCTGGTAGGAACTGACTTCCTGGGTGGCCTTGGTGAAACCTGCCGCTCCCTTGCTGCCTGCCATGGCCTCGCTTACCGAAACGGTTATGGCGATGGCGGCCAGTACACTTTTCTGTGCAAAACGGGAACATTTGATGCGGTCTGCCGCACGATGTAATTGTTTTCTTAACTTTTGCATTTTCAAAACATGTTTATGAAGTTCTATCGCCAAAGGAACGTCGGGCTTTCCGGTGAAAGTCCCGTGATATTTTTTTCTGTAATAAATCATTACTTCGCATTCTCGCAGGTGAAGATAAGCGCACCCAAATCGCAGCAGCCGGTCTCCGTCAGCCTGTTTATCTCGGTGAGGAGGTCTTCCACGAGGATGCCGTCCGTCATGACGGCTTCCCTGTAACCGGGCCGGCGGAAAGGCTTTTCGCTTTCAGAATGTTGCTCCGGTTCGTTACCGGCAGCTTCCGTATCATCAGACTGTGATGCTTGGTCAGATGCTTCCGTATTTTCTTCCTGAGAAATTTCCTGCTGCTTTTCGGGTTCATCCCGATTGACCTTGACAGCCTTGAAGGTCTGCGCTTCATCCGATATGTCGATGTCCTCTTCCGCATTGTCCTCCTGCTCCGCCGCCTGTGCGGCCCTGGCTTTCTGTATGTCAAGCGCGATGAGTGCCGCATAGTAAAGGACAAGGGCGGTGAAAAGGAGGAATACTATTTGTCCGTATTGCATGGCGTGTTCAGATTATGGTTGTCATACTTGGTATTCCGTCTTCCGGCAGGGGAAGGAAATGAAGCCCCAGCTTGCAGCCTCTTGATTCCAGCTGTTTCCTGCGTACCAGCGTATCGCTGTAATAAAGGATGTTGCGTTCGTCGCCCACGATATAGCCAGTACTTTTCAGCCGGGAGCGGAGCCTGACCCGTGCCCTGTTGGACACTACCTTCAGGCGTGTCAGAGGTTCAAGCCCGAAGATGACACGCCGCCTCTCTTTCCGTATGAGTTCGTTCCGCACACGGGACAGCACCTTGCGTGCCTGTTCCCCGGTACGTTTCAGTCCCAGCCTGGCCGCAATGCGGCTGACGCTTGTCTTGGTGATGCCGAGTTCCCTGCCTATTTCAGAGAAGGAATACTCATGGAAGTGGCTGCGGATATACCCGGCACGTTCCATCCACCCGGACTTGGCTATTTTCACGATGCCCAGCCTGCGTGCCATGTTCTTCACCGCCGTCTCGCTCATGCCGAGTACGCCTGCCGTATAGGCCGTGGTCTCCACCGGATAGAGTTCGGCAAGCAGGGCAAGCCTGTTTTCGTTCCATTTCTCTTTTCCCATGGCTATATCTCTTTCAGGTTCATAAAAAGCGATTTGTTTTCCCGACGGTAGCGGGCAAGCTGCGGCAGGAACGCGCCGAAAAAGGCACGGACGATGGCGTTCACCAGGTCGGAACGGCAGCGGCCACGGATGTCGCAGTCGTCCAGCGAGTCGGCAAGGTCACGGTCGAGCTTGCATACCAGCCGCTCTTCCTTGTCGTCGTGGGTGCCCGTGTCTTCAAGGAAGGAGAGAAAATCCTCCCAGCACTTTTCAAGGCCGCCGTTCAGGGAAACGGGGGCTGTTGTATGTCCGGCCGTTGTCTCAGCCTTTCCTGTCTCATGTACATCAGATTCTTCCTGACGCTTGTCGGTCAGGGTGATTTCTGTGTCGTTGATGCCTTTGATAAGGTCGTCTATTTCCGGAATGTCTTTTGCCATTGCGTTATGGGTTTGATGGTTACTGATTATTGTTCATTCTGATTCTCGTTATTGCCGAAAATGTCGGCATAGATTTCTTCAAATACGGGTGCCACGATGCCGGCCTGCATGTCAAGGGCGGCCATGGTGCTGAAACGCTCCATGTCGGCACGCTTGGGAATTTTTCCCGTTACCTGTCCGTAGTTGGAGAAGGTCTCCCGTGCGCTCTCCCAGATGGCCAGTTCGGAGCGTTTGCCGACCCTGCCGTCATTCAGGTTGGGTACGATGAAGAACCTCGCCTTCATCTGTCCGGCGGCGGCCTTGCGCAGACGGTCGGTGAACATGAGAAAACTGGCGGTGGAGGGAACCGTCACCAGGTCGTAGTGGAACGGCACGATGATGATGTCCGAGTTGACGAACATGGGAATCAGTCCGTCCGCCTTCAGGCTGCCGGGAGAATCCATGAGTACCACGTCCATGCCCGGCTCGTTGCGCAGCCTTTCCATCAGGGCGGTCATGGCTTGCCTGTCGTCCGCACCGTATGCCAGCACATCGTATGGGATGTGTTCCTCTCCGTACTTGCGGATGTCGGCCTTGCGGCACTTGGCCACGGATTGCTGGGTGTCGCAGTCTATCACGAGCACGCGCTTTCCCTTTGTCACCAGGTAGTTGGCGAATGTCACGCAGAGTGTCGTCTTGCCGACGCCTCCTTTCTGGTTGGCGAATGTTACGATGACCGGTGTCTGTATCATGTCCGTGCGATAATTGGTTATGCTCCAAAATTATCATCCGCACAACCTGAAAAACGAAATGCGCAACACTTATATGCTCCGGGTAGTTCAGACTAAGGTGTCCGGAATTATGAAATTCGGGAAATCAGGGTTTATACTGACCGAAAAGGTTACGGCAGGAAGTCTGTCAGTGACTTTGTACTGTAACCTTTTTACCATTATCATATATCGTTCCGCTATCGCTTTAATGTGCGTCCGTCGTCGATGTCGTCATAATTACCTTTTTGACCGACTTCCCATTCACGCTTCTCGCTCTGGCTGCCGCCTCCGGCATCACGCAGCCGAATATGTCCGCCTGTTTTATGTCCGATGTTTTTGTGGACGGATTGTCTGTCGGTTTGTGGCTTATGCGATTTTCTTTTCAACCGTTCAAGATTGAAGCCTTCTTCTGTCAGGTTGATGACAAGGTGTTCCTTGAAATTGACGGCATAAGTGTCGTTCCCGTCCTCCCGTATGGTGAAGCCTTCCTCGAAGAGCTTTCCCTTGACGGAACCGGTGGTATCGTCACTGAAAATCTCTCTCAGCCGGTTGACGGCATCCGTGTGGGACCGGGTACGTTCGGGAGTGAGGGTGACAAGGTCGGGGCGGTTCACCTTGAATATCCTGCATAACATGTCCCGTTCGGCTTCGGTGGCCGGTTTGAATTTTTCAACCCGTTCGATACGGTTGTTGCGGTCGATGGCTTCCGCCATGAACGGTTTCAGAGGCCGTGACTGCCCGTTGAAATAGATGACACCTTTCTTGATGTAGGCGTGCTGCCTGCGTATCTTGCTGTAAATCTCGCCCTGGGTTATCTTGGGGTTGAGCGTGAGCAGGCGGTCTATGTAGTCCTCGATGCGGTCAAACCGCTGTTCGGGGGTGGCGAAGTCCAGCAGCTCGTCCACGGCCAGCACCCTTGCACCGTGGATGACGGTCTTGTTATGGTGGTCTACTATCATGTAACCGTAAGGCTCGTCTTTCTTACCGAAGAACACGATGTCAATGCCGAACTTGCCTTTCAGTTCCTTTTGCAGCTCTTCCTTATTGGTACTCACGTCCCGGTATTTTTTGAGGATGCTTCTTAATTGCCGACATCGTGCCCTGTCCGTATGGCCTCTTTTATACAATGCCTCTATGTCGGAGAGGGGAAGCCTGTGTTGCACCTTCCCGCCGTGCTTGATGAATACAGTACCGTCTTTCTGATAGACCTCGTATCCCATGGAGGTCATCACCGCTTTGTACTGGGCAAAGGAGGAGAAAGTGTACTGTCTGGCAGTCTCCATATCCTTGTCTGTCTTTTGTTTCCTGTTGGTTCCCAATATCTTGTCAATGGCTTCCTGCGAGCGTCTGCGCTCGTGGTCGTGTACAATCTTCCTGCCGTCTGGTGCGATGCGAGAGGTGACGATGTGCAGGTGAGTGTTGTCGGTGTCATAGTGGGAATAGACAAGCAACGGCTGTCCGGGTTTAGCATAGCCCATTTCCCGGAGATATTGGTGGGCGAACTCCAGCAGCTCGGTTTCCGACTTCTCGTGTCCCTTGCAGGATATGGCCACATGGAACTGTGCCTTCTGTATCCGGCTGTTCCGGGAGGTATATTCCTGGAGATACTTGACCAGTTCATCGGGGGTGGGTCTACCAAATGTTCCGAGTGCCCCGAAATTCTGGATTTCGAGTAAACGGGCTACACCTTTCGCGACTTTCCGCTCATTGTAACCGACTGCGTGGAAGTTCGGGCTTCCGGGTAATATGGTTGCTATCATTTGGGTTGGATTGATTGGGAGTTCGGGATATTCAGAGCTTGACGGCCTTTTTGGTGACTTCTTCCAGTTCCCTTTTTATTTCGTTCAGGGTGTCCTGTGTCTCACGGATAACCGGCATCAGCACCTCACGGAGATATTCCGGTGGCAGCAACCCGGCAACCGAAAGTTCGTTGGCTCTCTTGACCGACTGGTTCAGGTTGCCGCCTATATGGGAAAGCTCGTTATGGTACTTCCGGTAGAACTCACCGAGTGCCTGGATGAGTTTGAGTTTCTGTCTCACATCGACACGGGTGTATTCTTCAAGTGCCTTGCGCACATAACTGCTCACTGTTTTATAGACGGAAGAAGAAGCCTCTTTCTTAAACAGTTCCACTTCTTCCAATGTCATTCGTACCTTGATGTACTTGGTCATTTGCTTCTTCATACGATGATAACTTGTTTTCGGGTTTCCCGGAACTTCTTTCGCAGGGCGAAACAGCGGCATTGCCGCTCCGATGCGCAGCAGTCGGCAAGTTACCTTTGTGGAAGCTAAACGGAGTTTTGTGGCCACAAAGGTACAACTTGCCTGACAAATCCTGCAACGCAGTTCGATGTCCTCCGGGGTTCATTCTTGCACCAAAATTACCGCATAAAACGCCTTGCGGAGAAATGCACAACAGAATTGTAGGTTTCCACCCGGAAGTCCCGGAACACGGATAATCCGATATGACGGATAACCCGGTCATTGATAATAAGAATACTTCATTTCGAGATAGTCCGAAAAAAATATCTGTGATATAATGAAAGTTCACTCACCTGATTTGTGAGAATTTGAATAGTCGGATAAGTAATACAGACGGATACGTACAGCCATAATATTAGGGCATCAAGTGATGTGAGAATAGAAGTTGAAATGACCGGATGTTTCAAGTTTGGCGGTATGTTGAAGCTGTTTTCGGGAGTTTGAGTAATCAGGACATCAGGGGAAATGAAGAGTTCGGTATCAGTATCAGGCAATGGACTGTTTACTAAAAAATGTGTTTTGAAATGACTTACGGACTTTGATAAATGGGTTGTTCTTATGATAGTCCCACAGTTTCCCATATCCGAATATTTCGGTTTGTTCGGTTACCCATTTTCTTATATTTTTCTTTGTAATTTACTGAATATAAAGGTGATGATGCTTTGATATATGACTATTTTTCAGTACCTTTATACTATAGAACCGGGATTTTAGAATATCAAGTTTCATTAAAAAAGTAACCTTGTATGTTTGAATTGTTGTTGCTGATATACCTGTTTCCGATAGTAGTGATAGTAATACTACTGTTCAAGCTGGCGAGATGGCTTGTCCGAAATACATTCAGGCTGCTGTGGTGGTTTGTGAGGAACTTCTTTGTCCTGCTGGGCAAAGGTCTGACACGGGCTTTCACGCTGATTATGACGGGTAGGATTTTCAACCGGTAGGGAAAGATAAAGCCGTACCTGCCGGGTATGACCGATACGGCTCTGTGAACGGTGGGTAAGTTCTTCCCTTTACGTTGATAATTCTTTGGCTGACTGCCTGCTAAAACCCCTTGCCTTTGCTACGTTCATATACGACCTCCTTTTTGGAATCACAATTCATGAGACGGAATTGTACTGTACATCCCGTTGGAATATCACTCGGAAGTTTTGCTGCCAATTTACTTATGACTTGATCCACATTGCTGAACCCTATATCAGTAAGTTCACTGACGACATCACCCTTAAAATAGGCGCGGCCATAAATCATCATTTTCTTGGATATGCGGAACATCTTGTCTGCCGGTTCTTCTATATCACGGGCTTTGCCTTGCTTACTTTTCTTACTGCTGAAAAAGATGAAGTCTATTACTTTTGCATTAAGTTCCCAAGCTGGAGTAAAATCTATTTTCACATACCCTCTCGTTACATTCAGTCCGTGGCTGTGGTTCATGCCGAATGCCACTTCATAAAGGTTGGCATCACAGTCATTCTGTGCAATGGTCGCCCATGTATGACGGAACGTATAGTAGCAGTAGTAGTCCTCTTTCTTCATTCCCATATCCGCACAGATCTTTCGGATTCCGTTGTTTACGTTTGCATTGAAACTGTCTGAATTACTGTACCTTTTGTGAAAATTGAACAGGTATTCCTCGTTCTCATCATGGGAGAGGTATTTGTCAAATGTGGACTGGATGAACGGCTCGACACGCATTTCAATATACGCTTCGTCCCTGCGGCTGTGGCGGGTCTTTGCCCGTTTGTAACCGATAATACCATCCTTATAATTCTCCTTTTTGAGTTCGTACAAGTCAACCGTGTTGATGCCACCAAGGCAAAGGGAGAGAAGCGACACATCACGGGCAAGTTCCGGTAGGGAAGAAATCATCTTCGTTTCCGGTAGTGGCCGGTTGAAAAACTCACGGCAGGCTTCGGCACTGATGGCACGTTGTACACCGTTGTCTGATTTTGGAATAGTAATTTTCTCCCACGGATTGAATTTTATACGTTTAATTTCTCTTTCTTCGTCATTGTACTCTATAATGGCCTTTTTGAAAATTTGGCGAATACAAGTTGGATACATTTCTTTTGCTCGTTTTGTATGAGACAAATTTTCTATCCATTTTTTCAAAACTGCTGTAGTTAGATGGCTGAACATTATACGAGTTGTTCCTAAATAACGTTCCAAATGGTTTACGGCAAGTTGATAATTTCTTGCATTTCTTTCAAAGCCTTCTTTTTCCATGCAACTAACAAAGGTTCTGGCATATTCACTGAAACAAACTTCTTCTGCTGTTTTAAGCAAATAATCAATGACTTCCTTAACATCCCATAAAGATGTATTTATTCGATTTAGTCTATCTGTATATTGCCTTATGAGCATTGAACAGTATTCATTTACTACTGGATCAATCAATTCCCCATTGCTCGTAATATGATTCTTGTCCACAATTTTATCGGTCTTGATATATCCAGGTTTACGATTGTGTACTATCCGTATGTACACGGAATAGAGACCATCAATTCTTGGCTTTCTCACCATTACTTTTAATGTTGTCATATGTACTTTAATTTTATAGCTGCTATAGCCTTTTAAGTTGGTGTAAGCAGGTGTAAACAATACAGGGATTTGGTGTAAGCAGAGTGTAAGCAAATACGTTCATTTGGCTCATTTTATGCGGTCAAATGTACGAACCGCCTAAACGCAACTCAGGCTGTAATTACCACTAAAAGCAGTGAATTACAGCCTGATATCAAGTTTTAATTTTATAAAGTCGCTATTCTTGCGAATGCTCTATTGCAGCCTGCGCCACACAAAATGTATGGTGATAATCAATAACTTGACCGTTTGGTTTAAGCCTACAGTAAGCAATGATTATTTGTCAGTGTGCATGATTGCGGCTTGGGCCGCCGCCAATCTGGCAATCGGCACTCTGAATGGAGAACAACTAACGTAGTTCAAACCTACCCGGTGACAGAACTTCACTGAAGAAGGCTCACCACCATGTTCACCACAAATACCACATTTCAGATCCGGACGGATAGCACGGCCCTTTTCTGTAGCCATACGTACCAACTGTCCCACACCATTCTGATCGAGAACCTGGAACGGGTCTACTTTCAAAATCTTCTTTTCCAGATAAACAGGAAGGAAAGAAGCTATATCATCACGAGAATAACCGAAGGTCATCTGCGTTAAGTCATTTGTACCGAATGAGAAGAACTCGGCAGAAGAAGCGATACGGTCGGCAGTCAAAGCGGCACGCGGAATTTCGATCATTGTACCCACTTTGAAGTCAATGCTATCTCCTACTTCCTCAAACAACTTCTTAGCTTCCGCACGGATTACATTTTCCTGCTCCTTGAATTCATACAAGATACCAGTTAATGGAACCATGATTTCCGGATGAGTTTCCACTCCTTCTTTCTTCAATTCGAGTGCAGCACCCAAGATGGCACGTGTCTGCATCTGTGTAATTTCAGGATAAGTATTTCCCAGACGGCAACCACGGTGACCCAACATCGGGTTA
The DNA here is from genome assembly GCF_019129155.2 of Bacteroides sp. MSK.18.37. Lineage (NCBI taxonomy): Bacteria > Pseudomonadati > Bacteroidota > Bacteroidia > Bacteroidales > Bacteroidaceae > Bacteroides > Bacteroides sp. MSK.18.37. The sequence continues at coordinate 6,578,780 of NZ_JAHOIB020000001.1, forward strand.
TGCTCACACAATGATTCTACACGTTGCTGGATATATTGCAGGCTCACACCCATAGTATCTGCCATTTCCTGCTGTCCCTTCAAATCATGAGGAACGAACTCATGCAAAGGAGGATCGAGCAAACGAACAGTTACCGGGCAACCAGCCATTGCTTTAAAGATGCCCTTAAAGTCTTCCTGTTGGTATGGAAGAATCTTAGCCAATGCTTTACGACGTCCTTCCGCATTTTCCGCCAGAATCATTTCACGCATTGCCTTGATCTTTTCACCTTCGAAGAACATGTGTTCCGTACGGCAAAGCCCAATACCTACTGCACCGAAGTTACGAGCCACTTCCGCATCATGAGGAGTATCCGCATTTGTACGTACCTGCAGACGAGTATACTTATCAGCCAGCGTCATTAATTCAGCAAAGTCACCGGAAAGTTCTGCAGCCTGTGTTTCTACCTTACCATTATAAACTACACCTGTACTTCCGTTCAGAGAGATATAATCGCCTTCTTTCAACACAACACCGTCAATTTCTACGGTACGGTTTTTATAATCGATATTCAATGCACCTGCACCTGATACACAACATTTACCCATACCACGAGCCACAACAGCAGCATGAGAAGTCATACCGCCACGAGCCGTAAGAATACCTTCGGCAACTGCCATACCGGCCAAGTCTTCCGGAGAAGTTTCGATACGAACCATTACCACACGTTTACCGGCAGCATGCCATTCAGCAGCGTCGTCAGCAAAGAACACCACCTGACCGGTTGCAGCACCCGGAGAAGCCGGAAGACCACGAGTCAACACTTTGGCTTTCTTCAAAGCATCCTTATCGAATACAGGGTGAAGCAATTCATCGAGTTTATTCGGTTCCACGCGCATCAAAGCAGTCTTTTCGTCAATCATGCCCTGACGGAGCAAATCCATAGCGATCTTCACCATAGCAGCACCTGTACGCTTACCGTTACGTGTCTGAAGGAACCAGAGTTTACCTTCTTGTACGGTGAACTCCATGTCCTGCATATCTTTATAATGATTTTCCAGTTTAGTCTGGAGAGCATCTAATTCTTTATAGATTTCCGGCATTGCCTCTTCCATGGAAGGGAACTTCGCTGCGCGAACATCTTCGGTCACACCAGCCAATACAGCCCAACGTTGAGAACCAATCTTGGTGATCTGTTGCGGAGTACGGATACCGGCCACTACGTCTTCACCTTGTGCGTTAATCAGATATTCACCATTGAAAAGGTCTTCACCCGTACCGGCATCACGTGAGAAACAAACACCAGTAGCCGAAGTTTCACCCATATTACCGAACACCATAGCCTGTACATTGACAGCTGTACCCCATTCATCAGGTATACTTTCCATCTTACGGTAAAGGATAGCGCGTTCATTCATCCATGAATCAAATACGGCACATATAGCTCCCCAAAGTTGTTCGTATGCACCAGTCGGGAAATCTTTTCCGGTCTGTTCCTTTACGGCAGCCTTAAATTTCTTTACGAGTTCCTGCAAGTCTTCCACTTTCAACTCGTTATCCAGTTCTACCCCTTTCGCTTTCTTCACCTCTTCAATGATTGCTTCGAACGGGTCGATATCATCTTTATTGGTAGGCTTCATGCCCAATACTACGTCACCGTACATCTGCACAAAACGACGATAAGAGTCCCATGCAAAGCGTGCATTACCTGTCTTACGGATAATACCTTCTACCACTTCGTCATTCAATCCCAAGTTCAGAATCGTATCCATCATACCCGGCATAGATGCGCGCGCACCGGAACGTACAGACACCAACAAAGGATTTTCAACGTCACCGAATTTAGATTTCATCAACGTTTCCACGTGAGTGATCGCTTTTACCACTTCATCTTTCAGTAGCTCAACCACTTTATCACGTCCTAACGTATTGTATTCCGTACAAACATCTGTAGTTATTGTGAATCCGGGAGGGACAGGAATTCCGATTAAATTCATTTCTGCAAGGTTGGCTCCCTTACCACCGAGCAAATTCTTCATGTCAGCCTTTCCTTCTGCCTGACCATTACCAAAGGTATAAACTCTTTTTTTATCCATAATATTGTGTTTAAAGTTACATTATGATTTTTTTCTGTTCGCAAATCTAAGGATATTTCGCAAACTTGAAAACTTTTTGCGAAAAAACTTTCTATCAAAATGCAATTTCGACATTACAATCCGGAATATTTCTGTATACCCGAATTTTTTCCAAAAAAAATACCTACTTTTGCAAAGTAATTATTAGACTGGTGTAAAAGTGGCAAGAAAGAAAAAAGAGCTTCCCTTATTGGAGAAGGTAACAATCATGGATGTGGCTGCCGAAGGAAAAGCCATCGCAAAAGTAAACGACCTGGTGATTTTTGTTCCCTATGTAGTGCCGGGTGATGTCGTAGACCTGCAAATCAAGCGTAAAAAGAATAAATATGCCGAAGCTGAAGCGGTGAAGTTTCACGAGCTGTCGCCCAATCGCGCTGTTCCTTTCTGCCAACACTATGGCGTATGCGGTGGCTGCAAGTGGCAAGTGCTCCCCTATTCGGAGCAGATCAGATATAAGCAAAAGCAAGTGGAAGATAATTTGAGACGTATCGGGAAAATCGAACTTCCCGAAATTTCTCCGATTCTCGGTTCTGACAAGACGGAATTCTACAGGAACAAACTGGAATTCACCTTCTCAAATAAACGCTGGTTGACAAACGAAGAAGTTCGTCAGGATGTGAAGTATGACCAGATGAATGCGGTGGGTTTCCACATTCCGGGAGCCTTTGACAAGGTGCTGGCTATTGAGAAATGCTGGTTACAGGATGATATATCCAACCGTATCCGCAACGCTGTACGTGACTACGCTTACGAACACGATTACTCTTTCATCAATCTGCGCACACAGGAAGGTATGCTGCGGAATATGATTGTACGCACCTCTTCAACTGGCGAACTGATGGTAATCGTCATTTGCAAGATTACGGAAGATCACGAAATGGAACTGTTCAAGCAGTTACTCCAATTCGTAGCGGACTCTTTCCCAGAAATCACTTCTCTTCTATACATTATTAATAATAAGTGCAATGACACAATCAATGATTTGGATGTGCATGTATTTAAAGGGAAAGATCACATCTTTGAAGAAATGGAGGGACTGCGTTTCAAAGTAGGACCGAAATCATTCTATCAGACCAACTCGGAACAGGCTTATAATTTATATAAAGTGGCCCGTGAATTTGCCGGATTAACAGGCAACGAACTGGTATATGACCTCTATACAGGAACGGGAACAATCGCCAACTTCGTATCACGCCAGGCTCGCCAGGTAATCGGTATCGAATATGTGCCGGAAGCTATCGAAGACGCAAAGGTAAATGCAGAAATCAATGATATCAAGAATGCATTGTTTTATGCCGGTGATATGAAGGATATACTGACGCAGGATTTCATCAATCAGCATGGACGCCCGGATGTAATCATTACTGATCCTCCTCGTGCCGGTATGCACCAGGATGTAGTTGATGTCATCTTGTTTGCCGAACCGAAACGGATTGTGTATGTAAGTTGTAATCCTGCTACTCAAGCACGGGATTTGCAATTACTCGATGAGAAATACAAGGTGAAAGCCATTCAACCGGTAGATATGTTCCCTCACACCCACCACGTAGAAAATGTGGTGTTGCTGGAACTTCGATAATCCGTGATGATAATAGAATTTCAAAAGAAAAAAGAAATGGGAAAAAGACCTAGAAGAACTCCTGCTGAAAAAGCACGTGCTCAATATACCAATTATGCAGTGAAAGAACCCATGGAACTAATGGAGTTCCTGGCTACCAAGATGCCGGACGCAAGTCGTACGAAATTAAAATCGTTGTTAAGCAAACGGGTTGTATTTGTTGATAATGTGATAACCACACAATTCAACTTTCCTCTTGAAGCGGGCATGAAAGTGCAAATCAGCAAACAAAAGGGAAAAAAAGAATTTAATAACAGACTGCTGAAAATCGTATATGAGGATGCCTATATCATTGTTGTCGAGAAGATGCAGGGACTTTTATCAGTCAATACAGAAAGACAGAAAGAGCGCACAGCCTATACAATACTTAACGAATACGTGCAACGTTCCGGACGTCAATTCCGTGTGTTTATCGTTCATCGCCTGGACAGGGACACTTCCGGCCTGATGATGTTTGCTAAAGACGAAAAAACACAGCGGACACTACGTGATAACTGGCACGATATCGTGACTGACCGTCGATATGTAGCTGTGGTGGAGGGAAGTATGGAAAAAGATTATGATACAGTCGTTTCCTGGCTGACTGATAAAACGCTTTATGTAAGTTCCAGTGAATATGATGACGGTGGATCAAAATCTATTACCCACTATAAGACCATCAAACGTGCCAACGGATATTCTCTGTTGGAACTCGATTTGGAAACCGGCCGAAAGAATCAGATTCGTGTACACATGCAAGATTTAGGACATCCTATTATCGGTGATGGAAGATATGGAAGAGAAGATGCTCCCAACCCTATCGGACGACTGGCACTCCATGCTTTCAAACTTTGTTTCTATCATCCGGTAACGGGAGATTTGATGGAGTTCGAGACACCTTATCCGGCGGAGTTTAAGAAGTTGTTTCTGAAAAAATAAATTCCTATATTCAAAAATAAAGCCAGAATCATAATCGACTCTGGCTTTATTTTTAGGGATATTCAGTAAATGTTCCTCTTTCTAAAAAATCAAGAGAAAAGCTTTGCTTTACGTGAGCTTTTCTCTTGATTTTTTCGTTCAACTCTCCCAGTCTTCTATCTTTTTTGTACAATATTGTTTACATATTCTTGTTTTTTCCTTCCCACCCTTGCATTATGTACATGTCTTTTTTAGGGGAAGTTAAAACCTCTCCTGTTTTTCCTGTTATTTTAGTCAGATTATGCTGCCTTTCTTTTTTTCTTTTCGACCTTTTCTATCATACATACCGCATTGGCTGTATGTATCCCAAAGAAAATCCAAAGTACTTCCGTTTTCCTGTTTCTAGCTTTTATCCTGGCCAGTGAGTAATGTTGTTTCTGCGTTCCAAAACTTCCTTCCAGGCGGGTAGCTCTTTCACGGCTGAGTTCCGACCGTAAGATTTTCCGAAGCGGCTCATCTTTGGCAGCTCTGCCCTTACGCTTAAAGGAAGTACTTATATGATATTTTGTACAAAATTTCCGGTTGGCATTATTGGCATAGATTGAATCCGCCGCAAGCGCCTTAACCCTGACCCCGGTCAGTTGTTGTTGCAGATGAATACAGTCTTTCAAACGTACTCCTTCGTTAAAAGCCTTAAAGGAGATATGTTCTATAAAGGAGATTCCGTCTATCTGTATATTGTTGACTTTGGCTCCGAATTCAACGGATTTGGTTTCCTTGCCTCTGATAATGGGACGAAGGTAATGCCGGTCGATACTCACGATACGGTTGGACACTTTTTTGCCTGCAAATAAATTTTTCCCTTGCTCAAGGACTGTCTGTATGACCGAGAAACGTCTTTGGTAATCAGAGGATAGTGTAAGCCTGTTCCTGTAGGATGAATGAAGCTGCTCCAGCTGGTCAAGTAACTTTTCCAATAACTGAAGTAACCTTCGTGTAATCATACGAGTCTGTGATTTCTTGCGTTTACGCAGTTTGCTATAAGCAAGATAGGCACGGCGTACATCAAGATACTTGTTACGGGGACGTTGTATGTGCAAGGTCTGGCAATGTTTGCACAGATGACGATGAAGCCATACAATACCTTCCCATAAGAGTTTGGTATCAGTAGGAAAGCGCAGATGACTTTCATAACAGGTGGCATCGGTCATACAGACATGAAGGTTCTCAAGATAAGGTTTCCAATGCTCGGCAAGAATGAGCTGGAGGGACTCAATATCAAGGCGATCCGCTAGTTCCTGACGAATTGCACTGACGATTTTAGGATTGGTCAGTGGATGAAGCGGATCAATCTGAATACCACAAAATAACTGGTAATGAATATTACCGTTTAAATGCTCAATCAGTTGTGCATCGGAAAAGTTGGTATAGGACTTCAAGACCATCAAGGCTATTTTACCTTCGGGAGAAAAATAACTTTTACGCCCCAAAGGAGAGGACTTCAAATGCATTTGTCGGGCCAGTTCCGAGAAAGGGAACAGAGAATGGAGTCGACCTAATTCACTCGTTGCAAAACTTTGACGATATTTTTTAAGCATATCGAACTCGGTAAAACCTAAACAAGGTTCGATTTCTGAGATTTTTTGTATCTTTACCATGTGTTTTTATTTTTAATTCCCCCCGTTTTGGCCGTCAAACCGTTTTTGGGGGGGAATGCTTAAAGATACAAAAAAGGCAACTAACTCGCAATGAATTAGTTGCCTTAAATTTTATTATTTTAGGAATATCCCTATTTAGATTGCTGCATTTTGCGGGTATATACATTACCACAATGATCTATAACTTCTACTCGTATTTCGGAATCCTTCGTTTCAGGAACCGCATAAAACAAGTGTTCGGTAATGTCCGCTCCCAAATACTTATGTTTGAATGTAGAACTATTTTTCTCGCAGTATTCATAAATAGCAGGATCGTATCCGGAAAAACGGGTCATTTCCCCCTTGTCAATACCATTTTCATACCATTTCACTTTCCAGGTTGAATCGTAATTCCAAACATTTGCTACAACTGCCTCCTTTTTATTACGACTGGCACCTACCGGATAAAGCTCGAATTGATAGTCTTTGTCTTTTCCTACACATTTGTAATACCAGTTGACTTTGCCTCCGTCAAACTCGTAAACGGCATATCCGCCCGGAGTTCCGTCACAAGCCCAGGGAGCTTGCCAAAACAGTGTTGACAAGGGAGCATGTACATGTTCGTAAAGATTGTCTGCCAAAACATAATTTTCATTATAGTGCTCATGCCCCGACATGATATGGGTATTGTAAGGTTTTAGCAGCTCATACAAATGAGAACGGTTGTTCATGACTTTCATAGTAGACTCTTTTCCCCATTCTTTCCGACGTGCTTCTCTTGAATATGTAGGAATATGCATGGCAACTACTACTGTAGATCCCGGAGTGACTTGTTTCAAATCCTGTTCCAGCCACTGAAGTTGCTGCTCGGTGAGATAACCAACATATAAATAGCTTTTTGCAATAAAGAAAATATCATCAAGAACAACATAATGTATATCTCCTCTATTAAATGAATAATAAGTGGGACCATAATAAGATTTGTAAGTAGTACGGGCATGCTCATTAGAACGTACGTTTAAATCTAAATCATGATTTCCAATTACATAGAAAAAGGGAATTTCCGTTTCAGCTATTGCATCTATCATCGGTGCAAAGTAACTGGGCTTTTTATTGATGTCACCGATAATGTCTCCACAGACTATTCCATAGGCAGGAATCCCCTGATAATTAGTTGCCAACAGTTCTTTTACATCTTTTGAAGCCTGCTGTACTTGTGGCATTTCTTCATCGAAATAGACTTGTGGGTCAGCCCATACCACCAAAACGTGCTTTTTGTTGTCAGTAGATGATGGTGTCAGTTCAAAATCAAAATGCACTTTTTTTGAAGGTTGAGCAGGTACTTTTTGAAAGAACGCAGGAACTTTACCTTTCATCGGAATATTATAGCCATCAGGAAGGGTGATGTAAATGTATTCTGCATTAGAGGTACTTGATATGGAATATCGTCCCTTGTCATCCGTAAGGACAATTTGTGTACCATCTGTAACAGGTACATTAGCAATTCCCTTACCTCCGGACAGTACTTTCCCATAATAGACCACGGGAGTAGTGATTGCCTGCACACTGAAACAGGAAAAACTCCATTGTAACAAGCTTAAAAGCAATAATAGTCTTAAATTCATTCTTTAATCCTTTCTATTTTAATCAAACGTGTGAGAGGCTTGTTTATTTTATATATTTGAGTTATCAACTGGTCTATTTCAGCTTGCCAGGCTTCACGTATCTGTGGAAACATGGCTTGGGTGTAATTGGTATATAAATACTTCACTAAATAGTGACTTTCCCGCTCCGCTTTGGCAGCATCAAGAGCAGCTTTATTATCTGCGAAAAGTAATCCTCTATGCTTAAAAAAGACATACTGCATAGCCATATACTGTCGTAAACGTTTTTCTATAGCACATCTTTCCTCATTCAGATACATGATAGACAGGCTCTGTTGGTATTGGGGCGTGCATGTTATTTCAGCCAGATTAATTCCTTTACTCAATTCATTGCCGTCCCAGCGTCCTATTTCTGTTCCATCAATAGTCACTCGGAAATTTCCATGCAAATCGGTCACTTTCATTATTTCCTGATTCATTTCCTGCATAAAGGGAATTTGTCTGACAGCATCCCGGGCTGTACCTTTTGTTCCCCAACGAGGAATAGTGTCGACAGGAAAGGGCAAAGAACGGGATAAATAGCTGAAAGATATTGTGTCATTTTCGTTCTTTATATGAGTTATTCGACAATTTCTCTCTTCCATTGCTTTCCTGTTAGTTGCATTGATATGAAAATAAGCGACTTCTTTTCCTGCAAGTCCCTGTGCTTTTAAGAACAAATACGCCATTACCATGTGGCCGTCTTTATCCGGATGAATTCTGTCACCTCCACAGAAAGTAGCTGTAGAATCAGACTGCTGAATCTCCTTATTCAGCTCACACATCACTGTATTGAAATTAACAAATCCCCATCCTCGCTTTTGGGCAACTTCTGCTTGCATTTCAATAATTCTTTTGATCGTCTCATTCTTTCCATGTAAAGTTTCCACTCCTTCCAATTTCACATTCTCATCATAGGGAGAAGAACCCAAAAGTACTACGTTTTTTATTTTCTTGTCTGCAAGAATCTGCTGTTGTAGTTTTCCAAACTCTGTGTTAGCGTATTCTACCTGTTTATTCGCGTACTTATCATATCCGGGCTTATTATATCCGTCATATCTGGAATCATTCATTCCAAAGGAACAAACCAGATAAGTTGGCTTTTTAATTTTAATATCTGAATCGAAACGAAAAACCATGTGGCTCACACAATCACCACCGATTCCTCCATTATAAATACGAAGAGGCAATTCGGGGAAGTGCGTCATATAATACAGCCATATATAAGAATGATAATGGCCTCCTTCCGTTATACTATTTCCGAGAAAGACAATTCTGTCATTGGCTTTAAATGATGGAATTTGCTGTGCACTTACGGGAAATAATAAAATGCAACAGATATATAATATGAATAGTATTTTTTTCATTGCTCAATCTTTCTATTCAACAGGAGTCAGAATTGCTGCCCAACCACCACCTTTGGCCATTGTGACATTGATTGAATCACCTTTTGAAACTATTACCTCTTCTGTTCTAAAATCCGATGCATAAACATCTGCATTCACACCATCTTTGAAAACTTCCATTTTATATTTGTCTGCCTCAAGAAAATCCAGTTTTACTTCAATGCTGCGGGCATTCCAGTCTGTCAGACCTGCCAAATACCAATTCTTCCCATTTTTACGAGCAATCACCAATTGTTCTCCGATTTTGGCTGTTATCGCTTTGGTATCGTCCCAAGTGGTAGGTATACGGGAGATAAAGGAAGCAAATTCAGGAGCTTTATAATAGTTTGAAGGAGAATCTGCTAACATTTGTAACGAGCTTTCATACACTACATATAAGGCTGCTTGATGGGCACGCGTACCTAAACTGATCGGATGCACGAAATTGATGTAAAAATCTTCTGCTGTCGCATTGTTTACTGCACCAGGCGTATAATCCATCGGACCGGCTACCATTCTAGTGAATGGAAGTATCAGGTCATGTACCGGATTAATATCTCTTGAATCTTTATCGTGCTCTAATCCCAGTACACCTTCAAAAGTCATCACATTGGGGTATCTCTTTTGTAAGCCGGAAGGTTTGAAAGAGCCATGAAAATCAACGAGTAATTTACGGTCCATAGCCGCTTTTCCTACACGCTCGTAGAAATTAACCATATATTGATCCGAACGTTGCATAAAATCGACTTTTATACCTTTGATTCCCCATTTTTCATAAATATCCAGAATTCCTTCCAAATCTTTATCCAGCGGGTTCCACAAAGTCCATAATACAAGGCCAACGTTTCTTTCCTTTCCATATCGTACAAGTTCCGGGATATTAAGTTCGGGGATTGCTTCTTTAATATTCCAAGTCCCGGCTGACCATCCTTCATCTAATAAAATATATTCAATTCCGTATTTTGAAGCGAAATCAATGAAATATTTATAAGTATCAGTATTCACACCTGCCTTAAAATCTACTCCATATACATTGAGTGTACTCCACCAATCCCAAGAGATCTTTCCGGGTTTAATCCATTCTGTATCTTGAGTGACAGATGGAGAGGCCAATTGATATACTAAGTTGTTTTCAATTACTGCTTTATCATCCTCGTTAATCATTAATACACGCCAAGAGAAGGCTCTTGTTCCTTCAGTCTCAGCGATGTAAGAGGCCTTCTCCAGCAATACTTCATCACGGTCAGTACCTTCTTTTAGTGCACTTTTTAAAACTACAGGAGGAAATTCGCCGGACAGTGTGTTGTTGCGATTACCTGTCAGAAATAGATTAGGATAATCGGAAAGATCGGATTCCATAATAACAATCTTTGTACCTTTAGGAGTAGAAAGATAAATTGGCAGATAGCCTTTCATCTCTTTTGTAAGAGATTCTAATTTTAATTCATCAAAAATAGCTTCACAATGGGTAATATATTCTTGATTTTTTTCTCTTGGCCAATATGCTTTGCAACCATCAATCAAATTAAGTTCAACAGTTTCACTGTTTACAATAATGGGGGATTGTTTTAGTACAGTCTCAAAACGATAGGCAGCCCCATTGTTATACACCCTGAATATTATATTATAATCACCTTTACAAATTAAAGTTAACTGGGTATATTGGTCTCTGATAGTTTTCTGTTTAACTGGTACAACTGCAATTTGTTCCGCATTGATCTTGTCGACTTTTGCGTTGATAACAACCGGGTTTATACCCGGTTGTATTTTTAATCCCTCAATATTCATTTGTATGGCACTAGGTGTCAATATACGTTCTCCGTTGTAGTCAATACTCCAAATCAATTGTTTATCAGCTGTTATTGAAACTTTGATTTTGTTATCTGGAGAATGAACAATATATTTTTTTGCGTGAACCGATATACATATACCTATTGTACATAATAGAATAAATATTTTTTGTTTCATTTTTCTATACGCTTAATGGCCTCTTTAATGTCAGCCCAAGAATTATTATTAATTACATGAGAAATCTCGAATATCATCAATCCATCTGTTCTTTTCATGCAGAGGTAAATAGCATCAGACAGACCTGTACTGTTATACTGGTATGACTGAATAGAACCATATACTTTACAATCTCCCTTTATATAATCATCATATGTATTGACAAAGTTCTCTACAGACCATACAGAGTTAGGATTATCCTTTATCCATACGGCCTCCGCATATGCTCCTAACACAAATACGTCCAATTGATTTGCAAACCCTGTTTCATTATACTTTTCTGTATATCTTATGCCTGGATCTGGAATATATTTTTTACTTGCCCAGTTCTGTCCGACACTATAGCGTGACCCCCAATCTGCGGATGCCCATAATTGAATTTCCATATCCGGATTAATGGTTTTGACTTTTGAACGGATATTGGTAATTAGGTTAGTGATACACATAGAGCGAAACTCAATCCAGTCTTTATATAATGTCCCGATACCTCCACTAGCAGTGATTATATCATTTTTATTTGTCACACTCTTACCACTATATGTTTCGAATGCACGAATAGTAGCATCGCTAAAGCCATAGTTTCCACCATACCAACGACAATAATCCAGACTAATACCTTTCAGCTTGGGATATTTAGTAACAATTTCTTCTACAATGGAAATAACAAACTCTTGAACTTCCGGTAGACATGGATTTAACATTGCTGCATCGACATCTTCCTGATCACGTATATCCACCAATTGAGTAGGATCATTATTTTCCGGTAACATAACTTGCGTTTTTCCGTCCCATCTGCTATCCTCATATATCGGCCCTTCTTTCCCTTTTGTATAACCATAGCCCATGGCTGAAATAGTTGCTATGACATCAATATCCAAACGTTCCGCTTCTTCCAACCAAAAACCTAAATAATCGAAATCACGGTTTACGATCTCATCTCCCCATTTAGTTAGTGGAGCTAGAATATCGCTATCATACAGGGCATATCCTATACCAGGTTTTACATCAAGATAAATTTCGTTAAAGCCTGTATCTTTTATTTTCTCCAGATATGAAGTAATTGCATCTTTTGTTGCAAAACGACTCAAATTAGCATGTGCATCAATCCATATCCCTTTGGGCTTATTAATTTTTTCTTCTGATTCATTAGGTGACAAAGGTATTTCCTTTTCATCATTGTTATCTAAGGTTGTTCCATCCGAGTGGCATGCTGTCAGACAACCAAGGGCAAACATTAGCAAATATTTTCTCATAATATATAATTTTATTTCTATTCAAAACAAGTCATTTTATAAGTATAAAGTCCGTATCTACCAAACCAAACTGACAGATAAGCTTCCTGTTGTTCTTCATCCCAATACCAATCAACCCACTCACCGAAACTCCATCCACGGCTAATATCACCTACTGCGATATTTAGATTTTCATGGGCTAGTTCTTGTAAGTTAGATGTTAATACAGCAGCAGCGAACCAGAAGGAAGTGCCGCTTGTTACCGTAACATAAGTTTTACCATTGATAGGAAGGGCGGAAACTATCGGACAGCGACCTCCTCCACGAGTTGTAGTAAACCCTGTTCCTACCCACCAAGCTTGTAATGTACTTTGCCAGAGTGGTGGCATTGTGAACAGTGTTGAACCTGCGAATGAATTCACATAACAATGAACGCTATTTGCCGCACCTGCTGTACCCTCTGCATCACCTATTACAAAATTAGGTTGATCTGAATCATCTATAGGAGAAATCATTTGGAATTGACTGCAATCACTACTTACGTACCCCGTTTCTATGGTAGAATATGTAGATGCCAAATGACCATCAGTTACCTTTATACGGTAGTGCGTACCTGCAGCATCACGTGGAGCCAATGCTGTAATCCATGCGTTAGTCGTAATATCTCCAGCTACCTGAAAATTATTCGACAAGTCACTGGTTGGTGCCATATTTACATTAATTTTGCCTATGGAAATAGGGGTATCGGATGGCTTGGTCCAATAAAAGAATTCAGTTTCATCATTAGTCACTACTGCTGCCACACACCTTCCTCTATAATCTGATGTAATCATCTTGATATTGGTTAATGATATAGAACCAATATTTAATGAACCAGCATCATTTAGGGTCATTTTATCTACCACCTTTATGCAATAAGGTGAATTAACATCAATGTCTATATATGCCCGTGACAACAAAACGATATAATTTCCACAATATGCATGATACATTTGTAGATCACCATATTCTACGGCACTCTTACCTGTATTATAACCTTTTAATTCTCCTGGATAGCCTAACTCTGTAAATATTTTATGAGCCCCCACTTCTGCGTAGCTAAAGCCGGCTCCATAAGGTAGTTTATCAGATACTCCCCAAGTAACAATGTACTCACGTGTTGTGGAGTGATCCTCCGATGTTACTGTATATTTTACACCACCCTCTTGTGCGAAATTTTGTGGTAAGCTGGGGTCTGGTGTCACCGTAGATCCTTTAGACAAGTAAAATGTTGGTATAGCAGATTTTAACTCTTCTACAGCATCGAGGTAAGGAGATACTTTAATTGTTATTGTATTATCATCACCTATAGATGAATTGAACACAGTTCCACTTGTCCCTTTGACTTTAAAAGATATCATTATCTTAGCCTCATGCCCTAATTTCTCACTAAGAGATTCATCCTTACAAGAAGTTAGGGATAAAATACAACTCATGATGATTCCTAATAGGAATATTAAATTTAGTTTTTTCATCTTGTAGTTTATTAGATTTGATTCTTATTATTCATAATAACCTCTAACACGATAACGCCGTGTTGTTCCAACTCCTGATTTTACAGTAATAATAATACCATCACCTGTAATATCATGCCTTCCACTTAATGATGGAGTGATAATTTCATCATACGTCAATGTCGCAGTTAAGTATATATTAGTTAAATCTATATCTTTCTCCAAGGTTTGAGGAATAGCGAATATGATCAAACCATAACCACCTTCTATATCTTCCTGATTAAAACTTCCGGTCATCAGCTCATCGTTTGCATTATATTCATAAATAGCGCCTTGGAACTCACCACCTCCATGTGATGCTTTACAAATCATCTGTGAAATGGTATTTGTACGATGCACAAATTCTTCATCAGCTTTAGCACAACTGTATGTCAAAACGACCATTGCTAAAATTCCTAATATCCATGTTTTTATTTTATATGTAGTTCTCATATCAACTCTTAATTATATTGTTTTAATTACCAGTAGGGATTATTCTCACATAGCTTATTATTTGCCGTTTCTGATGTAGGTAGTGAGAAATAATAATATTTTTCGAGAAAAATGCGAGGTGTTCCTCCATCACATTCAACTTTTTCATAAGAAAAAGTTGAATCATCATTTTTTGTAATCTTTATTCCATGTGCATTTTGTCCGTTGATTATATTTTCAGCAAGTTTCCAACGTCGAAGATCCCAATACCGGAAGCCTTCACCTGCTAACTCTACACAACGTTCTTTACGTAACAGTTTCATAAATGATTCTTTGTCTGGAGCATCGGTAGTAGTTTTATCTGGTAGATTCACTCTATTTCTCACTTCATTTAGTGCTTCTAATGCTTCATTCTTATATTGATCATAATTTAACTGGGCATATGCTTCTGCTTTATTTAAGAGAACTTCGGCATAACGTAATACGACATCATATTGATAACTGTGTTTTGTTATATAGTCCGAATAACCTTCTTGTAGATATTTTCTCAGATAATACCCTGTACAAGTGTGAGCATTAGTACTACCACTTTGAGTAAATTCTACGAATCCATCACTTCCTCCTACATAGGTCTGAATTGTTCTTCCTTCCCATTGACATCCATTATACATAATTGTTGCATGGAAACGTGGCTCACGGTCAGTATAAGGATCTTCGTGCCCTTCACTTTTATAAGTGTCCCAGTCAAAGATACTTCCATCTTGAAATTCATACAAATCTGCGAGTTCTGCTGTTGGAACATGTTCAGCGTATGCGTTACCATGTACGGCTATATCGCCAAAGGGGCGATTATATAAATCATAATTGTGAGTGACACTTCCTTCTTGATAATATAATGCAAATAAGATTTCTTTAGAGTTATCTTGCTTACCGTCTACCTGAAAAATCTTAGCATAATCTTTCGCCAAATCACCTCCCAATTCTTTTACTTTATTTGCTGCATCAATAGCTATTTGCCATTTTCCTGCATATAATGCCATACGTGAAAGTAAACCGTATGCAGTACTTTTTGTTGCGCGTCCTTTCCATTTGTTAGGTTCGGCATCAGTTCCCCAAGTAGCAGGTAAATGTTCTGCAGCCCACTTTAGCTCTTCAAGCACAAAATCCCAACTTTCAGCTTCTGTTATGCGCTTTTTATTTATATCCGCATCATATAATCCATCATCTACACCTCCGCTTGTCCCAGAAATATCTGTCCGGAGAACTATTCCGCCATATACACGAATTAAACGATAGTATGAAAATGCACGACAGAGACGTGCTTCTGCACTACGAATATCGCACCACTCTTGTCCGAAACTAGAAACTCCATAACGTTTAATATCGTTTAATAAGACATTAGCACGCCGAATTCGTTCATAATAAACATCAGCCCAACATTCGAAAGCGCCTGCACTTCCAGACGAGAAAGAGCTAGCTTGTAATAAAGCCTTATTATACGTATGTGTGTATTGATCGTAAGAAGTCGACTTCATTAAATCTGAATAACTATCATAAAATACTTTGCGACTATTACCCACTTGTGAGACGTCTGTAAATGTTTTATATGATGCTGTAACATACATGTCGGCTGCTGTTTCAGAGCTCCAAATAGCTTGATCTGATAATGACGATGTGTCATTTATATCTAATACATTGCATGAGGATAGTTCTAAACTGGCAGCAACGATAATTATTAAACTTTTTATTGTTATTCCTTTCATATTGATTTCCTCCTGATATTAGAATGTAACATTAAGACCTAAACTATAAGTTTTTTGTTGCGGATAATATCCATTACTTACTGAAGGGCTTTCTGGATCCACATATTTAAAGTGACTTAATGTAAGTAGATTGGTACCTGCTAAGTATATATTTATTCGGCTGAAAGGTGTTTTTCTCAACACTCTTTCTGGAACATTATAACCAATATTAAAATTCTTAAGTCGCAAATATTGTCCATTCACAACCCACCATGTAGAACGTGCCGCATTGTTTCCATTGGCAATGGTAGTCAGACGTGGGTATTTAGCATTTGTATTTTCTGGTGTCCAAGCTCCTTCTATTAAATAATATGCAGAATTACCTTTTCCACCAAATGGACTAGTATAGCTTGTGGCTGCAGTTGTACCTGAGTCATATACTCCGGATAATTCATAATCACAATGCGTAACTCCCTGCCATAACATTGTAGCATAAAAATTTTTATAAGTAACTTCCATATTTAGGGAAAAATTAATTTCTGGTATTTGACCGTAACCAGTTTTTACATAATCGTATTCTGGATTAATGATACCATCACCATTGACGTCCAGATATTTTAGGTCTCCTAGGTTTTTTGTCCCTGTAGGAGCCGCTGGATAATTATCTAATTCTTCTTCTGTTTGAAACAAGCCAAGTGCCTGATAGCCAAAGCGGGTATTCATTGGTTGTCCTAAAATCGCACGATAATTAGGGTAATTATCAGTTACAGCTTTTTTTAATACGCGGTTACGAGCATATGAGAAAATTCCTTCTAATCTATATCCCCAATCTCGATTAATTTGATTTATATGTTTTACTGTAAGTTCAAGTCCTCTATTATCTACTTTGCCTGAATTCTGATAACTTGGATAGTACTCCCCTAAGGAAGTCGGATAACTACCACTTTTGCTTTCTAGAATGTCTTCAGTAAGTTTATAGAATAAATCCAATTCGACGCCTAATTTTTGGTGCCATAGGTCAAATTCAAAGCCTAAATTGAAGCTGTGAGTCGTAGCCCATGTTAGATCACGGTAGATATACTTATTTTTTGTATAGAATTGAGATATAGGAGCATCGCCTAATACCATACTATTATTTGCAATAGCAAAATTTGAATTATATAAATAGGCTGTTACATTATCATTACCAGATTGTCCATAACTAGCACGGATCTTGAAATAATTAACAAAAGGAAGTGCTTCCTGAAAGAATTTTTCTTGTGAAACTACCCAACCTATTGATGCCGATGGAAAAAATCCCCAGCGATTTTCAGGGGCAAATACATAAGAGCCATCATAACGGAAAGCAAATTCTGCTAGATATTTTTGATCGTAGGCATAACTAAAGCGTCCCGCCCATGATGCCTGAGCCGTGTATGAATGTGAACCAGTAATTGGATTCTCTGGAAGAATGGTTCCTAATGACAAATCAACAGGATCATCACTAAAATAGCCTGTTTTTTTACCAGTCATAGTATCTGAATATACTTTTTGTGCTTCATAAAATAACAATGTATTTACATGATGCTTTTTAAAGTCCAGAGAATAATCAATTTGTGGTCGTAATAGCCATGTATCTCCAAAAGAAGCTGCCTTTGTATAAGAATTGTCTTTAGAAAATCCGCTTGCGCCAACAACCTTTTCATCAAAAGTATCATTTATACTATATAATTCATAATAACGGTCGAAATTAGAATCTATGGTATTGCGATAATTATAGGCTCCGAATATAGAAACTTTTAATCCCTTTAAGATATCAGTTAAACCAGAGAAATCATATTCTAGTTTATAATTGGAATCTAATGTCCAACGAGTTTGTTTTTTATATCCTGATTTTGTTAATGCAGCATAACCATTTACATAATAGGAACTTCCTGTCCATGCTGTAGGCATCCCATTAAATTCAGATTTAATAATGGGTATTGTATTTATTGCTTGTCTAATTGGGTCAAATTCACCCTGATTGGCAATTGCTGTACCTGGCCAGTCTCTACTAGAACGATAACCTGATATATTTGTCGAAAACCTTAGATTTTTGGCAACTTCTACATCTAAGTTTACACGTGCATTGTAACGAGTGAAACTTGTGTTTTTTAATGTACCTTCTTGATCCATATAACCAAGACTGGCATAGTATCGTGTTTTCTCTGTACCTCCAGATGCTGATATATTGTGCTGTTGGGTAAACCCTGTTCTAAATATCATATCCAGCCAATCAGTTTCTCCCCAAATACTGTTAGGATCATTACTTAATACCTTATTTTGAATATCGGCAGTCCATAATGGAGTGAGATTATCCATTTCACGTGCTTTATTATGCCAATACATATAGTCTCTAGCATTTAAAAATTCAGGCATTGCTGTATTTTGAGTTATTGTAACAGAACCATCATATGAAATCTTAGCTGGACCTTCTCCACCGTTTTTTGTTGTAATCAGGATAACTCCATTTGCTCCTTGTACACCATAAATTGAAGCAGCTGCATCTTTCAAAA
Source organism: Bacteroides sp. MSK.18.37 (assembly GCF_019129155.2). Lineage (NCBI taxonomy): Bacteria > Pseudomonadati > Bacteroidota > Bacteroidia > Bacteroidales > Bacteroidaceae > Bacteroides > Bacteroides sp. MSK.18.37. Next base: position 6,597,553 of record NZ_JAHOIB020000001.1, read on the forward strand.
TAGAAATACTAGCAATGTCATTGGGATTTACATAGTCCATAGGACGCGCTACACCATCTACAATAACCATAGGACCATTATTACTAAATGAATTCAAGCCACGTACATATAAAGTTGTTCCATCATCACCTGGCTTACCTGACGCTTGGATACTTGTCAAACCTGAAATTTTACCAGTAAGCAAATTTGAGACATTTTGCATTGGTGCTTTCATTAATTCTTTGGCGTTTATTGATGATACTGCGCTAGTCAAATGTCCACGTTTTTGACTTCCGTAGCCGACTACAACGACTTCATCTAAAGTTTGAGCGTCTTCTTTCATTTTTATCACTAAGTTCAAGCGACCTTGAAGAGGTATTTCCTGAGTCAAATACCCTACATAAGATACAACTAGCGTTCCTTGGGAATTTTGAACCTGAAGGTTGAAATTTCCGTCAATGTCAGTTATAGATCCATGAGATGGATTTCCCTTTACACTGACTGTAGCACCGATTAGTGGTTCATTATTAGAATCCAACACTGTTCCTTTCACATTCGAGGCTTGTTGCGCCCGAATACATAATACGGAAAACAGACATAATAATAAGGTTGTGAACCTTATACTCCATGTTAATTGTTTTTTCATATAAATATTAGTATTAATAAAACAAAAAGTGATTATTCTTCTTTATTTTTGTACTTCAGCATATTTGATACCTGTCTTTATTCCATCCCACAAATTCATCTCAATAACTTGTACAATATCAAACACCATCAATCCTTCAGATTTTGTTAAACACACTTTTACAGCATCTGCTATGTTAGTTTGATGATTTAGAGCATAGATGGTACCCAATACCTTACAGTCTCCATTAATTATTTTTTTTGCACGCTCTATACCAAATTCGATAGATTCAGGATCATCCATTCCATAGATTTTTTCTAGATATGTTCCGCATAGAAAAGTATCTAAATAAGGTGCAAATCCTGTTTCATTATAGGCTTTTGATCCCCATGCATAATTGAGAGAAAAATCAGATTTGGGACTAGCCCAATTTTGACCTTGTCCATAAATTGCATGAATCCATGAAGCAGCCCAATATTCCAATTTTACATTTTTATTTATACTATGAATATTTTCACGGACCTCTTTTACAAAACTGGAAATTACATTAGCACGGAAAGCCCACCATTCTTTAAAATAAATTCCCGGTCTTTTGCTCCCATCTGTATTCCAGCTAAATATATCTTCTGGAAAGTTCTTAATCTTTTTCCCTAAATAGTTCTCAAAAGCTTTACGAGTTTCATTAGAAAAATCACTATTATCAGCAGGATATCGGCAATAGTCTAGTGCGTATGCATCTATATCATAGTTCTTTACGATTTCGCGTATAATACTTAATGCAAAGTTACGAACATCTTTGCGAACAGGATTCAAAAAGGCTCCTACCTTTTGCTTATCATCTCTAATATCGAGCATTTTATTATTAGACATATACTCTAAACATGTTTTTCCGTTCCATCGTTTGTCTTCATAGACCAGCCCCTCACAGGTAGCGGGATGTCCAGCAGTAAATACAGCCGTAGAAACAGTGACTTTTAGCCCTAGACGATGAGCTTCGTCTATAAAATATTGTAAATAATCCCAATCACGTTCGATGACCTTATTATGGACTGTAGTAAGTGGAGGAAGTATTTTACTTTTATATAAAACTTCTCCATAAATGGGCTTTACATCTACTACAACCTGATTAAATCCCACGTCTTTTGCTTTTTCCAAATAGTATGAAATGGAATCTTTTGAACTAAAGCGTTCAAAATTGGCTTCAGCATCAAACCAAAGATATTTTGGCTTTTCCTTATTGATATTTCCAGCAAAAGAATATGTGGTAAATAATAGTAGAATGGATAAAATAAGATTTTTGTTAAGCATATTATTTATTAGTGTTTATAGTTTTATTTCTTCTAATGTTTTCCAGCACTGAAACAGTCCTCTTGGTACATGGAAACATCCTTTCCATTTTCCTCCTTTGAGTGGAAGCAAAACTTCTCCTCTGCGGTTCAGATAACCAAACCATTCAGGATATTCGGGATCTTTGAAATGTGTCCATGTATAGTCATGTACTTTCTCAAACCATTCCAGGCATTTTTGATCTCCCGTTAACTGATAACCTTTTAATAGAGATATCAAAGTCTCAATATGCACCCACCAGAGTTTCTGATCCCACTCCAGTTGTTGAGGTGGACAACCGTTACGGTCCATGAAATAGTAGATACCTCCATACTCCTTATCCCAGCCATAATTAAGCATTGTAAGGGTGGTATCTTTGGCTTTCTCTATCAATTCAGGACGGTTCAGGCGTTTGCCCAGATCCATGATAAACCACATCGCTTCAATAGCATGTCCCGGAGTTATCTGACGACCTTCAAAGCAGTCAACCAGACTACCGTCTACATCTACATTTTCAACAATGATACCTCCAAGTTCAGGACGGTAAAAAACTTCCATTACTTCATGGATACAAGTTTCCATTGTTTCTTTTAGATAACTTTCATCTAAAAGATGTTCTATTTCCAGAGCCAGGTTACAAAGGATCATCGGCAAGGCAAAGTTCTTCAAATTGCGAGTACCCGGATGAAGCTTGTTCCATTTGCCTTTCGGATTATCCACTTTAGACAGGATGATATCGAAGGTTTTCCTGGCAATGTCTGCATATTCCTGATTGCCGGTGGCAAGACTTAGCTGACCGAAAGCCATGGTAGCAAATGTATATGAAAAGATATTGTACGGTTCTACCAATGGTCTACCCGAACGGTCAAGGGAAAAATACCAGTTATAATTGCCGTCATGTCCATATTTTTTTAGGAATTCGCCACCCTGAATGGCGCAGTCCAACCATTCTTGGCGATTTTCCACTTTATTGTAAAGCATGGAGAACATCCATACCTCACGACTTTGCAGCCAAATAAACTTATCCGTATCGAATACTTTTCCTTCACGGTCCAGACAGGTGAAGTAACCACCAAACTCATGGTCTTGTGAATGTTCAAGCCAGAAAGGAAGGACGTTGTCCAGGAGCTCATCCTTGTACAGACTTGCCAGTTTTTTGAAATCCATAATCGTATTTCCATTATAGATTGGTATGGGTAATTCAGCAGTTAAAGAGATGTCTGCTGAATGACCAATGTTATTCTTACTATCCATATTTATAAAATGTTAGTTTATTGTTATTAAGGTCTGTTTTATATTTATTCCGAACGGGTCCAATATCTTTCAATCTCTTCCAGCGACTTCCCGGTAGTCTCCGGCACGAGTTTCCAGACAATTAGCATATACGGTACGCACATAACAGCGAACAGGAAGAATGTTCCGGCGGGGGTAAGGTTCTGGAGCATCCAGGGGGTTAACTGTCCGATCAGGTACGTTCCGATCCACAGAGCGAATCCTGCTATTGACATGGCCAGTCCGCGAACCTTGGTGGGATACATCTCCGAGAGGAGCACGAACACCACGGCACAGATAGACACGGCACAGCAGAATACATAGAACAGGAAGAAAACGAGCAGGAAGAGGCTGGATACTCCCAGGGAATCTCCGAAGAGGAAGTACAGGCCGATGAGAATCAGAGAAACAACCATTCCCGAAACTCCGTAATAAACAAGTTTCTTGCGGCCTACCTTATCAATGATGACAAGAGCCAGAATGGTGGTCAAAGTATTGACTAGTCCTACCAGAACTTGGTAAAAAAGAGAATCTCCTCCTGAAAGTCCTGCGTTTTCAAAGATAGAAGGGCCATAATAAAGTACTGCGTTCACACCCATAAACTGTCCTAAAATCGCAATACACACACCGATAATAACAGCTTTGAAAATTCCAGGCTTCATCAATAAAGACCATTCCGATTTTGTTTCAGAGGTCAGCACAGATTTCGTTTCATTTAATTGACTTTTCGCTTCTGTAATTGAATTATATATTTTCTCTAATATATTTACAGCTTTCAATTCCTTTCCACGTACGATTAACCAGCGGGGACTTTCCGGAATAAAAAATATGATTATGAAGAATAAGATTGCCGGCAATGTTTCCATACCCAACATACCTCTCCATACTTCAGTTATAAATATTTTATTCAACCAATCCACACTTAATTGCGTACCACTCTCCGCCCATGCCAATAATTGATAGTTAACTAAATAAGCTCCCAAAAAACCAACTGTTACAGCCAACTGATACAATGACACCAAACGTCCTCTATACTGCGCTACAGCTAGTTCTGATATATAAAGAGGAGAAACAATGGACACAACCCCTATTCCTACTCCACCTATAATCCGATAAACTACCAATTGGGCAAAATCGGCTGATAGAGCACATCCTAGAGCTGATGTGGAAAACAACACAGCTGATATAACCATCGTAAGTTTTCTTCCTAACTTATCGCTTAAGATTCCAGCAAAAAGAACACCTACGATAGAGCCTACTAAAGCACATCCTACATACCATCCCTGTTGTAGTGCATCTAATTGAAAAAGTTGAGTCACTTGGGCAATTGTTCCCGATATAACCACAGTATCATATCCGAACAAGAAGCCTCCCAATGCTGCCACAACAGATAGGAATATAAGATAACTAAAATTGATTGTAGACTTCATAACATTTATTTTATTTCAAAATATTCTTTATATCTGTCATATAAATGACCAGCTTGCAGATAGGCTGATTGCGGACTCATAAAATGAGAAAATTCAAAAGTAATAGCCTTATCATATCCGGCACGTTTGGCTGCTTCCAACTTCATCCGAAGTTTATCAAACTTAATGGGTAGAAAACGAATTGGCATATCACGGTCAAAAGATTCGGCATTTGTCCAACATTGCATACCATACTTATCTGCTAATTTTTTATTGACAGAAAAGAACGCATCCAATTCGTCATAATCAATATGCCCATCTTGAAATGCACATGCATCTACCACATCATGAATTCCATCAAAAATTTCATCCCATTCTTTTTCGTGTTGTTGTACAGAAACGGCATCTTCTCTCGTCATTTTTGTCGTTCCCATGATTGCTTTTTTGCCATCAATCCAAGGAGATATAAAAGTAGGCAATCCATTAGATATATCCTTACATTGTTTTCCTAATGCATGAAAAGCACCAATCGCCCCTTTCGTTGCCCGGCTTATTTCACCACTGATATACCATCCTCCAAAACTTTTATACTTGGAACCATAATTTTCCCAAACTTCATCAATTACATATTTGTTATCTTCCACTTCCCAGGTCATATCCCCTGTGTCCCAGTATTTACCCGAATCGTATAGTCCAAAATAGAATTTCATTCCATACTTTTCAGCTAAACGTAAAAACATATCCACCAAGTCAACGGAAGGCATATAACAACCTTTCTTCAATAAATAAGGAGAAGGAAAAGTGACAAACTTACGATAACCAGAACGGATCATTATTACTGTATCAATTCCTATATTTTTCATGTGCTGAAAATCCAAGTCCCATTCTTTCTCACCCCAGTTCTGATGTGGAATATCATGTGATATTTCATCCAAAAAAGTTCCGGTAATTTTTAAGCCATTGTTTTTAGGAACAATGAGTTTACTTTCCAAACCATCAGTTGCCACTACTGTACTGGCACTAGCTTTTGAAGTACAAGATTCAAACAAAGTTGGTACAGTCAAGGCTGACGCGCCAGCCAATGTGGCTTTTTTTAGAAAGTCTCTTCGATCTAATGTTTTCATATTAGTTTAATTAAAACAGCAGTTAACACTTATATTATTATTACCTATTGAATATATTGCCCTATAATATCTACTTTTTTATTATTGAAAGGATCTAATATCTGATCAATCAAAATTGCCATTTCACTTCTCAAAATATTTCGATTCATATCAAAATCTTTCAAATCAAATTTATCCCAGATCTCTTCTACCCTACCCTCTTTCATCTCAATACCTTCTTTTTCTGCAATCTCTCCTACTAGCTCTGTAGCTTTCTGAATTGATATGGTATTATTACCTTCGAATACTTGCTTATTGACAAAAGGATAAACATCACCCAATCCTTTCAACTCATTTGCCAATAATAATGTATCCGCTCTGAACCACATTTGATTTGACCAGTCAACACTTTTACCTATACCTTTTAATATACCTGTAGAGCCGATACGTTGTAGTGACTTAAACATTGGGTGATCTAACTCAACATCTAAATAAGGCAATAAATATCCTTTTCCATCCAAAATCGCATTTTGTACTTCCCGAACAGATACTTCTCTTATATTTTTACCTTCTTTCACCGCAAGAGCTGCTAATGCTCCCGCTGCCTGCCCGATCTGCATAACCATCGGCTGCAAACGAGTGGTACCATTAATTATATTAGAAACAGATATTGATTTTTCAGCAACAATCAATCCTTCAACATCTTTCGGAATCAAAGTTCCTAAAGGTAAACCGTATGACGGTATCGGATGAAAATAAAGATTAGGCAACTCTTCATATCCATGATAACGCGTATGATGATGGTCCACAGGATAATTCCCCACGGCAATACAAGTACGATAAAGAGGTTGAGACTGCCTGAACGGTTCACAAGCATGATTTAAATCAAAACGTACTAGCCCATGGATTCTCCTAGACTCTCTATGGTAAGGAATAAATGGTAATTTGTCGGCTGTAGGATATTCATCATCAGCTAAGCCCAATGTATTAAAACCTAATTCATGTTGCAGAAAATAAACGAAACACATCGTATAATGTTTTGCATATTTCAAGGCTTCTTCACGTTCCTCACGGGTCATTTCAATCAAGTTTACATAATAATCATTGCCTTCTATCGGCCAATTAATCATGTATTTATTATTAGGAAGTTTTCCATAAGTTATCATCATGTCTTTAGACCATACACGATCCGGTTCTTTAGGCATGATACAAACATGACTGGCACAAGCACAAGCAAATTCATCTTTATTATATCCTTCAGGACAAGGAATAGTCACATCTTTACCATAATCTTTCAAGATTGCTACGTATGTAATATCCTGAACTATATTATTTTTCTCTTCCGGAGCAATATCTTCTTTAGTATCATGACGGCTTTCCATACCGACATCATATTTCACCCCGCACATTTTTGCTATATCCCCCAATTCAGTACCATCAATCAATATTTTAGCATGTATTTTTTTAATTGTATTATCTTTCATCTGAATTTGAGCAATCCAAGCATCATTCTCTCTTTCCAGCTTTACCAAAGTAGCATTATGCCATACTTTTAAATTTTTCTCCGCGTCAACCATTTCATGGAAAATTTTATTTCCGACTGAAGGTTCAAACAACACTGCACTCACCCAACCGGTTTTTAGAGAATCAAGCCCTCCATAATAATCTGCCAAATGTCCGCGAAACTCACCAAACAAGCCTGCCGGTAAATCATAGTTTCCGTCAACAGCACTTACACCTGCAGATGTAAGCATTCCACCCAGCCATTCTGTTTCTTCTACTATCAATGTTGCAGCCCCCATTCGAGCAGACTGAATACCAGCAGTCACTCCACTAGCGCCTCCACCAATAATTAGCACATCAACAGAATCATCTGAATGAGAGCATGCCGTAAAACACAAAGCAAATAATAAACACAGACCTAAAAAATAGTTTCTCATACTAAATTCATTTAAGGATATAGAGTTTTATTAATAATATCACGGCACAAATATAGCTATATTTATTAAATAAACAATAGATAATAAAATATTTTATTAATAAAATCGTTATTCCTCGCATTATTAATTAATAGAAGGGGGAATTACCTCACAAATCGTCTTATTTCATTTATTATATCCACAATCGTCCATAGCTACATTATCCTATATATAAATCCATTACATAGTATATAGGGAATATAACATTCAAGATATTCTAATTTTCAAGGCCTCAAAACCACGTATTAATAAAAAAATTAATTATCTTTGTGTGAATTACCAAATATACATAGTTATGAACCAACAATTCTTGAAAGAAATAGAAAAAGGCTCTAAAAGTGCTCTTGTCAAAAAGAGGATTATTACACATTATATATATAATGGAAGTTCTACAATTCCCGATCTTTCAAAAGAGCTGGATTTAAGTGTACCGACTGTCACCAAATTTATCGGTGAAATGTGTGATGACGGATATATTAATGATTATGGCAAATTGGAAACTAGTGGCGGACGCCATCCCAACCTCTATGGGCTTAATCCGGAATCCGGTTACTTTTTGGGTGTAGACATCAAAAGATTCGCCGTCAATATCGGACTGATAAATTTCAAAGGCGATATGGTAGAATTGAAAATGAATATACCTTATAAGTTTGAGAACTCAATCGAAGGGATGAATGAGTTATGCAAGCATATTCTCAATTTTATAAAGAAACTCACTATTAATAAAGAGAAGATCTTAAATATTAATGTAAATGTGTCGGGGCGTGTAAATCCTGAATCAGGGTATAGCTTCAGCCAATTCAATTTTGAGGAAAGGCCGTTGGCGGATGTATTATCCGAAAAATTGGGATATAAAGTAACCATTGATAATGACACGCGTGCCATGACTTATGGCGAATATATGCAAGGCTGCGTAAAAGGAGAAAAGGATATCATTTTTGTAAATGTAAGCTGGGGAGTAGGTATCGGAATTATTATTGATGGTAAGATTTATACCGGGAAATCCGGATTCTCCGGTGAATTTGGACACATGAGTGCTTATGATAATGAGATAATCTGCCATTGCGGGAAAAAAGGTTGTTTGGAGACGGAAGCTTCCGGATCGGCACTTCATCGTATCTTATTAGAGCGTATTCAAAGTGGGGAAAGTTCCATTCTATCTACACGAATCGCCACAGAGGAAAATCCGATCACTCTTGATGAGATCATTGCCGCTGTGAATAAAGAAGACCTGCTTTGCATTGAAATTGTAGAAGAAATCGGACAGAAACTAGGCAAACAGATTGCCGGGCTAATCAATATCTTCAACCCGGAACTGGTCATTATAGGTGGAACTTTATCTTTAACCGGCGATTATATCACCCAACCCATAAAAACAGCCGTACGCAAGTACTCTCTAAATCTGGTTAATAAAGATTCAGCCATCATCACATCTAAGCTGAAAGACAAAGCCGGCATCGTTGGCGCTTGTATGCTCGCACGCAGCAGAATGTTTGAAAGCTAGTTTTATCTTCTACGTTGGGAGAAAAAGTTATCTATAAAGCGAACGATATAGACTACGGCTACTCCGGCAACCACTAAAACAATAATACGACTCAACATAGATTACATTTTTATATTTCACATCTATTACATACGCAGGATTTCCCTTTTAAAATAAGAATAGGGAATCCTGTAAAAATTAGAACGCTGATTATTAATTAATAATCAGCGTTCTAATTTGAGAGCCGCTAGCCAGACTTGAACTGGCGACCTACGCGTTACGAAGTCCCGTGTAGCGGTTCTATTATTATACTGATTACTAATTCATTAAATACTCTTTTCTAACCTTTTCAAAAAACAATCTACTATACAATTGCTATTTTTAAGGTAGAATTGAAATATTAATAAAACGTTTTATTTTAATAAATATCTAACTGAAATCTTCGATCTGTTGGATATACGTAACATTCTTCATGTTTCAATTCGTCAATTAAATTTTGGATATTTTTTTCAGAATTTGAATATATAATGTAAACTTCTGGATATTTAATGTTTGAAGAACCACCAGTATACTCTAAAAGAAATGCAGCGTAATCTTTATTGGGACGATTGTATGAATATTTATATCTCACTTTCTTATGCGAGGTGAAACTTTCATAGATTTCATATGATTCGTTCAAATAATTATATATCTCATTTAAATGTAGTTTATACTTCTCCTCTAAGCTATTAATAGATTCATCTGTGTATCTAACATATGACATGATAGATTTATATTCTGGTATATATATATCAATCTGGTTATCATATTTATAAAATATATCTCCGTATTTATTTGTTGTTGACTTTTTTACATTTTTGTCAGACATATATTCTTTAATTTTTCCTGAAGGTATATTATAATCTAAAAATGGTGTAGCGATTGCTGTTTTTGTTGGTTTTACTTTAACGTTTAGAGTAGCCGTAGAATTGCCATCTGAAATATAAATATTTGTTTCTCCTACATGATCGCCTGTTATATAAAATCCATCCATCAAAAATAAAACACGTACGATGTATTCGTCTTCAATGCTATAGCTGCAATCACGTATATCACCAGAGGATAACAGAACTTTAATATCTTCTTGGTAGTTTATAACTATATTTTGTTGATTCAATTTAATCGGTTCCTTTTCTATTATAGTTTTATCTTTGCTACATCCAGCTATCACCAGTGCAACCATCATTAAAAAAAAGATATTCTTCATTGTTTTACTTTAATTATTTGGTTTTATATTGTTGTTTTGATTTTCGAATCTCCAGTTGGAGTAGTTGGAGTTAGATTTTAAATAGTCGGTATTATTGACATCTATATAATTGTTAGTAATTCTGAAATCATTTAATAACTGTAGATTTACCATGCTTTCGGGGAGTTTTCCTGTAATGCTATTATTTTCCAATCTTAATATCATAAGGTTTCGTGAATCTCCAATGTTCTCAGGGATTGTTCCACTAATTTTGTTGTCATTCGCATATATAAATTGCATAGTTTTTATTTTAAATATGTTTTCTGGAATAGAAGATGATATTTCGTTGTTATCTATAGACATGTAAACTAGATCTCCTTCTATTGGGTTGCTATTCATACTAAATGATTCAAATTTATTGTGATTCAACTCTATAGAATGTAATTTAGGTAACTGGAAGAAGAACTCTGGAATAGCACCTGAAAAATTATTATGAGAGAGATCGACAATTTTTAATTCTTTACAACTCTTCAAAGATTCAGGTATGGTTCCTGAAAAGTTACAATTTTTAATTGCTATGTGTTGAAGTTTCGTGAGATCGCCAATATTGCTAGGCAATTTTCCACTCATTCTTGTGCCTTCAAAACAGAATTCTCTTAAGTTTTTAAGTGATGTTATACATGACGGTAGCTCTCCTTTTATATAAGCGTCGCCAGAAAGCCAAATACTGCTAACAAATGCATCGTTGATTGCTCTAATTCCATACCATTCACTTATTGGTTTGTCGCTGCACCAGTTTTCATTTTTTGTCCATTCATCGCCATTGAGAGCTTTGTAAAATTTGATAAGAGCAATCCTTTCTTCATAGATAGGTTGAGTGATCTTTAGTGTGTCAGATATAGCATTCTCTTCATCATAAATAACGATGAGAGCTGATTTTACAACTTCATCATTGTTAGGTAATGCATTGATCGTAAGTTCGTTTTCCGATAATGTGTAATATAACCATCTGTCGTTATCTTTTATTCCTTCTACTTTAATCTTGAATTTCCCTGTTGCATTTATAAACATGGTTTGATAAGGACTGCTTGGATTAATTGTCAGTTCGTGCTTATCAAATGTAAGTATTTCGAAAGTGTTTATTTCATCATCGTTTTTATTAGTGTTACATCCAACTATTAAAAGAATGACGATTATTAAGTGTAAAATATATTTTATTATGTGGAGCATTTGGTTTCTTTATTATTCTGCAAAAAATGGATTATATGTATAGTTATGAGTTTTTTTGTTGTTTATTGTTCGAGTGTTGTCTAATATAAATATTATAAATTTATATTTCCCATAGATTTAACTTTGTTAGTTTAATATCTTTGCAAAGTCCTTCTAGCGTTGGATATATAAAACTATGGCTTATTCCTATTTTTCTTAAACTCATAAGAATATGTTTCTTATATGCTGCTTGAATTCTATACTTTGCATAAATATCAGATTCTTCTTCTGTCGGGTTTGCATATATTATGAATACACTATTTTGGTTTTTGTATCTTTCATTTGTTATAATAGGTTTAACTAAAAAATTGGATTCAATAGTATAAGGACTTCTATTATCTACAAAGATCATTCTTGAGGGGAAATATTGATATACACATCCGTCTTTATCATAGTTACTGCATACTGCAAAATATAAAGCAACTAATGGATTATAGCTCCAATCAAGTAATCTCGTGGGTAATCCATGGTGTTGAGCTAAGAATAATAACTCAAACTCATTATTGCACTTATCCACATGAAGAGTATGCATTCTTCTAAATTCAGACATCATGTCTTGCTCAAAATCTTTGGTCCTTTTTAAATCTTTGGGAAAAAGCCTACCAATAGAAGGTATGAGTTTATAATTAATATCGGAATGACCTCTAAAGAAATCAATATCAGGTTTTATATTTCTTTCATCTAATATAGATATGAAATCTTTTACCGAATTTATTGTAAAGTTTTCCATAGTGTTCTATCTCTAGTAATTTTTTATTTTGAGTGTTTTTATATAGAGAGTTTTTCTAATGTTCACTATTAATTGAATATTACCTTCGTCTTGGTCTTTGTAACTCGATCACATTAAAAATCTGTTTTACTTCTGCTAGGTCAATAACTTTATTTGGATACATATCATTCAAAGAATGTATTGTAATTGTATGATTATCTACATTGTGATCTATTATTCTTTTAACAAGTATTCCTTCTTGGTGAACAATGACAAAATCCCATTTTCTAATGTGCAATTTGGAAGTTACCCATAAATGAGATTGTATCTCTCGGCAAAGGAGTCGATCACCTTCTAGGTAACTATCTTCTGTTCCATCATTCATGCTGTCACCTTTTACTTCAAAGGCAACATAATTTCCTTGGGCTTCATGATCTACTATAAAAGGTATAGTAGGTAAAGTTGCCATATATGCAGCATCTTCATAGCCGCATAAATATCCTGCTTGTGCGTATTGGTTCACTAGTGGTACGTGTATTATGTAGTTTTGGTTTATTGGAACTGCTTCGTTTGTATTGTTATTTGCGATAATATCGCTATCATTCGTACTGATAAAGTATTCAGAAACTTTATCCATGCCAAATACTTCTATAATATTATTATATAACTCCTCTGTAAGAGGCTTTTTACCACTTTCTATTTCTGACAAATAGGCTTGTTTGATACCAATTTTTTCACCAAAATCCTTTTGCCTAAGTTTCAGAGACTTCCTTAAACTTGCGATATTAATCTTATTCATAATGTTAAATATTGTCATTATAGCAATATTTTATTGCGATATTTAGCGATATATTGCAATAAGATAGTATATTTGCATCATCAATCATTCAATCACGATACAAAGATAGAAAAAAGGTTGATAGGATAAAATAGTACATACATATTAAAATACACGATTATGAGCACGAATTTTAAAAATCAGATGAAAGAGGTCATGAGCCTTGCTTGGCAAATGGTTAAGAAGAACGGTTTTTCAATGTCAGAAGCTTTGAAAACAGCCTGGACTAATTCGAAGCTGAAAGCTGAAATGAAAAAACGGATCGTAAAGTTCTACTTTCAGAAAATCGATGGTTCTGTACGTGAAGCATACGGTACTCTTTGCGAAAAATACATGCCCACAGTAACCGGTACTGATAAAAGGGCTAAGAACGACACCGTTCAGACTTATTTCGATACAGAAGTAGGTGAGTTCAGATGCTATAAGAAAGCTAACCTTTTAAAAATTGCATGATTATGACACACTACGAATTAGAACAAGGCTTGAATGCCTTATACAAAGACTTGGATAATATTCAGAATATGGATGAAGAAACAGTCCGTAGAGTTTACAATGTGGATTGCAAGGCTGACATCATAGAAGTTATCGAAGAAGAAATTGATACCTATGAAGCCATCCTTTCAGGGCCAGATACAGGTGAAGATAATGATATGGATTATGATGCCCTTTGTCTGATTCAAGGCTTAAGCAGATACGCATAATACACGATTATACAATGCCCGTCCGGTCTCGATACCGGGTACAATCCGTAGAAGGTATGGCGGGCGCAATATATAACGGATTTTTCGTCCGTGCGCATAATGGTAAGCCTTCGGGCACATAGCAGACAGCGAAGTTAATCGGCTACAGGCAGTAACCACCGACACGTTCACAAGGTTCTAAACGAAAGATTCAAGTTGTAAGTATGACTTTTAAATTTTCTTTCAGTAGAAATTCAACGATATATTGCCCGTCCAGTCTCGATTCTGGGTACAACTGTCTAAAAGGTTGGCGGGCACAAATTTTAAATTATACGATTATGTCGCATTATTATTCAAAAGTAGATGCAGATAGTTTATTATCGCTAGTGAATGCATCTGATTGCGTAGAGTATTTCGATACATCTAGTTTGGTTTCTGAAATGGATGAAACAGAAATCCTAAATCAGATAAACGAAGATACCATAATTAGTTATCTCGAAGACAAGGGCTTTAAAGTAGAAAAGGAGGATTAAAATGAAGTTAATCCAGTTTGTTTTATCCATAATTTTAGCTTTGTGTGCTATTGGTATGCTATACGGGGCAATAACGACATCTAGCCCCATGAAATTAATATCTATTATTATAATGGGTATTATATGTATCGGTTCTTTCGCCTTTGTCAGAATAGCCTATACAGAATTACACGAATAAGTTCAAATTAAATAAGTAATGAATATGAGAACAATAAAATTCAGAGGTAAAAACTTATATAATAACGAATGGATATTTGGTGACTTGATTCAGTACGAAAGTGGTGAAATGGCTATTTTCAGCAAGAAACTTTCCCAATATGGATGCGAAGCTACTGAAATGTTTAATAGAAGTAAGGTAGAAACTACAACTGTGGGACAATTCACAGGCTTATTCGACAAAAACGGCAACGAAATCTATGAAGGGGATATAATCAGCGTAAACGGTAAATACCCCAAATTGGTGAGATATATAGATGATTATGCTTGTTTTTGTTTAGCCAACATAAAAGACCTGGACGAAAAAATGGACACAGGTTATTGGCATCAAGTATCTCCCGGTTGGTGGAATTCATCAAAACGAATAATTAAAGTACTTGGTAATATTCATGATAATCCCGAATTAATTGACTAATAACAGAATAAGAAATGAATAAAATTAAAAAAGAATATTTGGTCAATGTAGATATGCGTTGGTCGATAGACTACGAAGTAAAAGCCTGTTCAGAGACAGAAGCAAAACGCCTCGCATGGGAGAAATTCAAAAAGAATCTTCCTAAGAAATGTTTCGAGATCTTGGCAGATAAAAAATAATCTTCAATATAAATTAGATAAAATGAACTATGAGGTAGAAGAGGTACATATAAGTACAATTCAAGCCGGAGACACTATTTTACATACAGACGGACTGATAAGAACAGTTGGCAATGTGAATATCCGACACAGCTCCTTTAAGGGTATTACTCTTTTTGGTGATTCTTATCACCTAGGAAATGCTCTTGTCAAACGTTTAAGAATAATAACCGTTAAATAAGAATAGAAATGAATGAAGCATTAGAACTGCAAATTAAGCGGTTAGAGTTTTGTCGTGACTGTATCGTACTTGATTACGATGCCGGGAGAGAAGAATACAATCGCCTTGAAAGGATGATTGAAGAATTGAAACAACTAAAATCCAAACAGACATCCGCAAAAAGGTAGACCGATAATCTGGCATAAGGTTCCTGCAATAAGTCAGTACTGTGAGTAAGGGAAACCAGCCGGGCGGATTCTGAAAAATATAGTAGTTTTTATCGTGTTTTATTTTGTGTTTGTGTTGTACTGGTGCGCGGTCTGTGAAGATAGTGCACCTTTTTTATTTGAAGGAATGGCGGAATTGGCAGACACGATAAAGCTTGGCATTCCCGGTTCGAGTCCGGGTTCCTTCACAAAGTTTATTTTATGTTTAACCAATGATGCCGACGAAAAGGACGTCGTAGGGTTTAAGCCCCTGTATTTATTTGATTTTTAAATGTTCTGCATCTATCCCGGTGTCCGTTGATTCGGTATCCGGGAACAAAGTAGCTCGTGAGAGTGAACAGAAGTTTTATTCGTAATTATAGTTTTTACCTCAAGTTCACATCATAGCGTTGGTGTGGCAAATATGGATAAGTGGCGGAATTGGAAAACGCACGGAACGTATGCCGGGACTCTCGCTCATTGGCAGTAAAGCCCATCCCCGTTCGAATCGGGGCTTATCCACAATCACTAATTTAAAAAACAGCTTATGGAAAAAGTAAGTAGCAAAGAAAAAATGAAAACCATGAAGAAAGGGGCAACAATCAAATTGCCAATATCTTCGTTAGAGACAATTCGTAACAATGTATCCCTTTTGAACGCCAAACATTACAGCGAAGGCAAGAAATGGAAGTCTGAATCATTCAAAGAAAAAGGTATTGTTATAGTTACCAGAACTGCGTAACCAATCAACTTACACGATTATGGAAAGAGTATTAACAGAACTTACACCTGAATGTGAGGTTACAGCACGAATGTACGCACAGGGGTATGAGAAGAAGGAGATAGCTTCGATGAAATGCAGGGCGTTGAGTACGATAAATAACCAACTGCAAGAGGCTTTCAGAATTCTTCGAATTAGAAACGGAAGAGAGCTGGCGACAATGTTTTATGAACGAATGACAGGAATGAAATTTACTATGGACTTCTCTCCTATTGCTCGTTCTGCAGTTGCTTGCTGCTTTTTATGCCTTTTTTCTTTTTCACTTTATCACGAACAGAGTGATATGAGAAGGGCAAGAAGAACAAGAGTTGAAACTATTGAAAGAGTAAGGAGGTCAGAATGAATGCAGAGGCAAAACTAAATACTCTCTATCGAATAGGTAGCAGAGTTTCTCTCAATAAAGAGCAGGCCAAAGAGTTTGTAGGCGGTCGCTATAGACTTGAAAAGCTGATAGCAGAAAAGAAAATACGGGCAGAAAAGACCGGAACCACGAAAATGTCTCCTTATGCAATCAATGCTTGTGATGTGCTTCTTTACGCTATTGATTCTAAAGAACAAAGAATATAATTAACCCTTTAAATTTTACGATTATGAGTCTTATCAAAAAAAGTAATGAATTAGTAATCCCTACCACAGTAAAAATGATGATTTACGGTCAAGCCGGTATGGGAAAGAGTACGGTAGCATTGAGTGCTCCGAAACCTTTGTTATTGGATTTCGATAACGGGGTGAAACGTATGAATATGGTACATTTGGAAAACATAGACACAGTACAAGTCACTTCTTGGAGTGATGTTCAACAAGTCTTGCAAGAAGATTTGTCAGCTTATCAGACAATCGTTGTTGATACTATCGGTAAGATGATGGACTTTATCATTACTTATAAATGTGGTAGCCGCCAACCGTCTATCAGAGATTGGAGTGGTATCAATGCGGAATTTTCTTGGATGACAAGAACACTCTCAAGTCTGAATAAACATATCATTTTTGTCGCCCACCGTGATACGAGAAAAGAAGGTGATGATACGGTGTTCATTCCTGCCTTACGTGAGAAGTCCTACAACTCCATCGTTACTGAACTGGATTTGCTCGGTTATCTTGAAATGAAAAGCGAAAGAGGCGTTCAAAGACGCACTATAACTTTTGACCCGACTTCAAGAAATGACGGTAAGAATACTTGCAATCTACCTTCTGTAATGGAGGTGCCTACTATCGTCGATAAGAGCGGTAATCCGACCGCAAAGAACGACTTTATCACCACTAAGATAATCAATTCATATTTAAGTATGCTGGCGGCTAAGAAGGAAGCGCAGGAAAAGTATGACAAGGTGATAGAAGAAATAAAAGAAAGCATTGAATTTATCACCGATGCCAACTCCGCTAATGAGTTCGCTTCACATATCAATGAGTTTGAACACGTTGGTAGTTCTCTAATGAAAGCGAGAAGCCTGTTTGCAGCCAAAGTAAACTCTTTGGGATTGGTATTTGACAAAGAAACTAAAACCTATTCAGATGCAGCTTAAGTACCGCTTTTATGCTACAATTCTTGATGCCTTTTGGGGTTATCTGAATAGTGATGTAATTTGGGATAAGTATTGGGGATGGAGTGAAAATCCTCCCTATACTCCCGAAGAATTTCACGAACAGCAGTTTCAAGAACTGATAGACCGTATCAATCGAAAGCCTTTTGATAACGAGAAAGCGGACAGGGGTACTTGCTTCAATGAATTGGTAGATGCCTTGATAGAGAATAGAAAGCCAAAAGATATAATTGTAGAGAGGACAGCAGATGATTTGTCTTATCAGGCTACTTACAACAACAGGGTATTTACTTTTCCTATCTCTATCTGCCGCGAGTTTGCCAACTACTTCAAAGGTGCTCTAACTCAGCAACGAGTAGAAGCAATCCTTCCTACCACATTCGGCAATGTATTGGTTTATGGCTTCATTGATGAACTGATGCCTACCACCGTTCACGACATCAAGACAACAGGTAGCTACAGCGTTGGTAAGTTCAAAAGTCACTTTCAACACCTCGTTTACCCGTATGCTTTGATTCAAAATGGCAATGATATACGAACATTCGAGTATAATATACTTGAATTTAGTAAGGCGGGCTACCCGGTAGATACTTATACTGAAACCTATGTTTTTGTTCCCGAACGTGATATACCAATTCTCACTAATCATTGTGAAGAGTTTATTCGGTTCTTGGAGGAAAACAGGGAGCTTATTACTGATACTAAAATTTTTGGCTTAGATGATCTTCAACCTGAGTAACCCCTACGAAGTAGATAAGTATAAAGAGTATGTAAACAAGCTATTCAAAGACCGCGCGGTTGTGGAGGTTAAAAAGCGACTTCCCAACCGCACATTAGCGCAAAATAGCTATTTACATCTGATACTTAGTTTTTTTGCCTGTGAACTTGGCTGCAGTCTCGATGAGGTTAAGCTTGACTACTTCAAAAAGACCTGTAATCGTGATTTATTCGAACGAAAGAAAATCAATAAGCAGGGAAATGAAATCACTTATATGCGTAGTAGTTCAGAACTTACCACTGGCGAGATGACAACAGCCATAGAGAGATTCAGAAACTATTCTGTTGCTCAAGCTGGTATTTATCTGCCGGCTCCCAATGAAAATCAGTTTCTAATCCATATCCAACAAGAAATTGAACGTAACAAAGAATTTATTTAATTATGAATATAACAAGAACCATATCTGAACAAGTTGCCGAAAAGATGGTAGCCCCGATAGTTGCTAAGATAAAGTCACTATCAGATGAAAGACAAATAATATCAGAGGAAGCGATTCAGAACTCTCTACCTAAAGATTTGAAAGATTGTTTTAAAAAGCACAGAAGTTGCTTTCAGAAATCATCCTGCGCAACCCTCTACTCCGGTAAACATGAAATTAGGATTGAGAAGCTATCATATTTTCCTGCTTCATCATCTTGGTATCCGCATATCGAAGTTGGTAGTCAAGTCATTGAACATCTTGATAAACTGCGGATAAAGATTGATAAACTAAACGATGAAAAAGAAAAGACTTACAATTCAATTGTATCAGCCCTTCTTTCTTTGAGGACATTTAAAAGAGCAAAAGAACAATTTCCTGATGCTTATGAGTATTTGAAAGAATACGAAGAACCAGGCAAAACAGCGGTGTCTTTACCTATTGAAGATATTCTCTCAACAATCAATAAATATAAGCCATGATAGAAACCAAGAAAAATGAGGAACGCTATATAACATCCGATCCTCACAAGATGCTCAATATGTATCTTGCAAAACGTGTCCTAAAAACGTGGACTGAAGACTTTGTAGACGAAGATACGGGACAAGTCGTATCAATCGAACGAAACGAAGTCTTATTTGAGCGTGGCGATTTAATCGACCAAGATCGATTGGCACAAATTCGCTTTAGTATGGAAGCTGATGGAATCAAAGAGGTAGAGGTGAGCAATCAGAAACGTATCGCCCAAGAACAGCCAAGTACTTACCTTCATCCATATATCGCACAGGCTAAAATCAAAGATAAGAAGCATAAGTTTCTATTCTACGCCAGTACGCTTGATACAGCCTTGCTTATCCTCAAAGACTACATAGAACTCAATTACTCTTTCGGCTTTACTATTGTCATGGTGAAAGAGTTCGATACTTGTATCATCCTTACTGACACTTTGAAAGAACGTAAGATTGATACTTTACCTCTTGATTGGGAAGAAAAAAACTTGAATGTAGAAGGTGACAATGAAGAAGATGAAAAGCCGGATGAAAAGAAGTTCTACCAAATTGAATCGAGAATAGTCTTCGGTAGTGGTGGTAGTGAATCAACCTATACGTTTGTGGTCCACACTTTCAACGTTGACCGTGCAATGATGATTATCACCGACTACCTAAAGAAAAAGCAATACGAAAGAGAAGAGGAAGCGAGAAAGGCCGGGCGTGAGTATGACAAAGAAGAAGTTCACGCTATGGTTGAATCTGCTAAACCTATTCCAGTTGGTAGATATATTCCGATGGAGTTCTCAATGGCTTACATTGAGACTAAAGAATAAGCCCGTGAGGGTGTATATTTTGTTTTTCATAGTATTATTTAAAGTTAGGACAAGTCCTGTATCAAGCGTGGTACAGGCAAAATTGGATAAGTGGCGGAATTGGTTAGACGCTAAAGTGATATGTTTATAGGTAGGTTGCACCCAAGCTAAGTGCATAAAAGTAACGGGCATAGCTATTTTAAATGTAATAGCAAAAATAACTCCTATCGTCCAGGTTCGAGTCCTGGCTTATCCACAAACTTGTGTGAGAAAGGGGACACGAAAGCATTCAGTTGCAAATGAATGTTTCTGTTGTGCGCAGACAGATAGTGTCCCCGACGTAATAAAGTGAGCAGCACTGTTCAACTGCATAGACTAAATTGTATGTAATGCCCCGGAGAATACGCTTCGGGGCTTTTAATTGGAAAATTATGGATGAAATTATAGCAGCTAAGATTTGCCCCTATTGCGGTAAGCCTACTGAATACGTGGATAGTTCCATAATCTACGGACGTTCCTACGGCATGATTTATCTGTGTCGTGATTGTAGAGCTTACGTTGGTGTACATAAGGGTACGAACCAAGCATTAGGACGTTTAGCAAATGCGGAATTGAGAGAAGCAAAGAAAGAAGCTCACTTCTATTTTGACCAGATTGCCAAAACAGACCTAATCAATAAGATTTGGAAGAAACACATTCCCAATACCTCGAACAGAAACAAAGCTTACTTATGGCTATCTAACCAACTGAATATACCCCGTGAAGTTTGCCATATAGGAATGTTCGATGTGGATGATTGTAAGCGAGTTATTGAACTATGTAAACCAATAGTAGAATGCCATATTACATAAAACGAACCAAGGCTAAGAAGAAAGACAAGCCTTTACCTCTGTTTGATAAAGCAGGGGTAACAGTAAAGAAGAAGCCGAATTTGAAAGCTAAACTTGATAAGGAGTTCTCTCTCTTTATCCGGCTTCGTGATTGTATGCCGAACGGATATTTTCGCTGTATCAGTTGCGGACAGATAAAACCGTTTGAGCAAGCCGATTGCGGGCACTACTTCAGTCGCACGCATTTGGCGACACGGTTTGATGAGAATAACTGCCATGCCGAATGCCGTCACTGCAATAGGTTCAAAGCTGATCATCTGGAAGGATATCGGGTGAATCTGATAGCCAAAATTGGACAACAGAAATTCGACTTGCTGAAAGTGAAAGCTGCCGGTACTTCTAAGAAGTCTGATTTTGATTATGAGCAGCTTATCAAGTATTACAAAGCACTTAATAAGAAACTACGAAAGGAGAAAGGAATATGAAATCCACTATCATTGAAGGAGTTGAGTATAAACTCACACCGATAAAAAAAGAAAATAAGACAGTAGCTTTATTTATCCTCACTATGCCCAAAAACAATTCATGGAATGGTAAATGGACTGGAGAAGGAAATTTATATGCCTATTCGCAGGTTGCATTTAGACGTGGAAAGCCAATCTATTCAAATCTAAAAGAAGGAAACTTCTATTATGATTTTGGCGATGGATGGGTAGCAAATGTGGAAGTCAGATATGTTACACCAAGCGAATCTAAAAAAATAATGCGGAAATCTAAAGGTTTCTGTGGATATACTTGGATGTGCGATGAGATAATGAAACTCGGAAGAATCAGAACCGTTACAGAAAGAAGAGCAGACAATGTACAAACTACGTGATTATCAACAGAAAGCATCTGATTCAGCCGTTTCTTTCTTCAGCAACAAGGCAAAGAAAACTAACGCCATCATGGTATTGCCTACAGGATCGGGAAAGTCGCTTATCATTGCGGATATAGCTGCAAGACTTGAGGGCCATACTTTAGTATTCCAGCCGAGTAAGGAAATACTCGAGCAAAATTTCAAAAAACTATGTTCATACGGCATTCTCGACTGTAGCATCTATTCTGCTTCCTTCAACTCAAAGGAGATAAACCGAATAACATTTGCTACCATCGGTTCTGTGAAAGCTCATCCCGAACTCTTTACTCACTTCAAAAACATCATTGTGGATGAATGTCATTTGGTAAACCCCAAAGAAGGAATGTATAAGGATTTCTTCGATGCGGTGAAGTGTAAGGTTCTTGGGCTGACAGCTACGCCTTATCGGTTATCATCCAGTCGTAATTTCGGTTCTATGCTGAAATTCATCACCCGGACAAAGTCTCATGTTTTTTCAGAGGTCATTTTCCATGTACAGGTATCAACCCTATTAGATATGGGCTACTTGGCGAAGCTAAACTATTATCCAATGAATCCTTCAGGATGGAATGAACTTAACCTGAAAGTAAATACCACCGGTGCCGACTATACCGATAAATCAGTTCAACGAGAATATGAACGGATAGACTTCTATGGTTATCTCGTTCATATCGTTCAAAGGCTGATAACCCCCAAAGCAGGTGGTAAGAGAAAAGGCATTTTAGTATTTACTCGGTTCTTGAAAGAAGCCGAACGGCTTACGATGTCAATACCAGGATGTGCAATTGTTTCGGGTGACACTCCAATGGCTACCCGTGAAATGATACTTAATAAATTCAAATCAGGCGAAATTCCGGTAGTTGCTAATGTTGGAGTACTTACTACGGGTTTTGATTATCCAGAGCTTGATACAATCGTTATGGCACGTCCTACGATGTCACTTGCTATGTGGTATCAGATAGTCGGTCGGGCTATTCGCCCCCACCCTTCTAAAGAATGTGGCTGGATCGTAGATTTATGTGGGAACATCAAACGTTTTGGCGAAGTCTCTGATTTACGGTTGTTTGATAGCGGTAATGGTAAATGGGTAGTTTGCTCTAAAGGAAGACAATTAACAAACGTGAGATTTTAATCGAATGGAAAACGATAAAGGATTTATAAAACTAAGCCGCAGGTTCTTCTCGAATATAATGTGGAATGAAGCCCGGACATTTAGCAGTTGCGAAGCGTGGTTAGATTTAATACAATCTGCACGATTTGATGCAACGCCCCGAAAGGAGTGTATCGGAGGTCGAGAGGTGGTCTATAATCGTGGGCAATACCCAGCATCCATCAGATTTTTAGCAAAACGTTGGCAATGGTCAGAAAAGAAAGTCCGTTCTTTTTTGGAGCATCTACGGAAAGAAGGTATGATAACTTCTGAATGTACACAAGGTATCAATATCATAACATTGTGCAAATATGACGAATATAACGATGCCGGCACAACAAAGGACACAAACAAGGGCACAGATATTGACATGGAAATCAATAGTTTAAAAGAAGAATGGGCACAATTAAGGGCACAACTTGCGGCACAGCCTACGAATAATCACCCGCCACAATCTGAATTTTCACAAAAATTAGGGCACACGGAGGGCACAAATACAAAGAAAGATAAAGAAAGAGAGTATATAGATATATCTCTTAATAATCAAAAGAAAGAAAATACTCCTAACGGAGTATCAAAGAAAGACAAGCTTTCTTCGCCCTCCCTTTCTGAAAAGGTTGATTACAACGGATTGATGGAATACTATAACTCTACATTCAAGAACAAACTTCAGCAGATAAAGTCAATGACCGAGGCTAGAAAGAAAGCCGTTAAAGCCCGGATATCCCAATATGGCAAAGAATCCATCAGAACAGCTTTTAATCTTGTTCTTCAGAGTCCCTTTCTTCTTGGAGGAAATGACCGCAATTGGAAATGTGATTTTGATTGGATATTTAAACAAGCAAATTATACTAAAATTTTAGAAGGTAATTACAATGGAAAACGAACTGATACTGCTGCCACAAGAAGAGAGTCGGTTGGTCGCCTTAAAAACCTCGCCGGAGCAATACTGCAAGATGCTTCGCCCCAAAACGATTGAAGATGTATTTTTAAGTTCAGAACCAGCAATAGGAACAATTACAAGGATACTTGGGGAAACAAAGTCAAGAGCCGCCGTTGTTCTTTTGCTTGCCGATGCTTTGGAATTTTTCAATGCTACTGAAACTATGTCTGATATTCAAGTAGCTATGACCGTTGATTTGATTATGGAGGAATATCCATACCTCAAAACGGACGACTTGAAACTCTGTTTCAAAAATGCCATGAAGATGAAATACGGACGAATATACAATCGTATTGATGGGCAGGTGATTATGAGTTGGCTTCGTGAGTATAATAAGGAACGATGTGCTGCTGCCGACACCCAGTCTTGGAATGAGCATAAATCACATATAGCGGATGAGTTAAAGCCTATGTCCGGCATGTTCTATGAAGAGTATAGAACAGAACTTGAAAAGCGTGCAGCATCTGGGGATGAATCTGCTATCAATGCTTTGCGTATATCTAATAGTCTAATGGATGAGCTATCCAAAAGAAAGTTTGAAAAGCAGAAAATGCAATTAGAAGAGTTTTATAATAAGCAAGAATCATGAAAGTAACTATCTATTGGATAACAAAGCATCTTGATCCTAAAGACATCCCTAGAATCAAAAAGAAAATCAGGGATAAGTTTAATATCCCGGACTATACTACCGTAAACGGTGAAACTCCTTGCGATATCAAGGAAGAAGATATTGAACTCCTTAGAGAGACAGAAAATCGTGGATTTATCCAAATAAGAAATAAATAAAATCATGTTAATAGGAACAACAAATCTCAATACGACTCTCAACTTAACCTATGTGTTGACAGATGTCGTAGAAACCCTTCTCTATGATTTGAGAAGCGAAATGGGAAAGCAAGGTTATGAGCTACGCCACGATGCAAAACGCAATTTCAACACAGCAATAGCCGCGATCCGTAAATTGAAACAAGATGTGGATAAATCCCAGCTATCCACACAGGAAAACTTCGGAAACGACTCCGATTGCCTTTTGGCTTTCATCCGGCTGTTGGTAGACCGCTGCGGTGACGATGACAAGAAGATGTTCGCATTTTATAATTACATCAAACGTCACCCTTCACAACTTGAACTCGATCTATCAGATGAAAAAAGTACATTCGCTCATATTTTCGAAAGTAATAAGAAGCCGGATTAGTCATGAGAATACTTCAAACATCCTCCTTCTCCTAGGAGTAAACATCTTATTTTACCTGGTGGTTTATGCGATAGCGGCCCACCTGATGGATAATATTAATTAAATCAAGATTAGTAAGATATGAAAGAAGTCGAACTATATAATGACCATTTCCAGAACTACAAAGTTTATGGAATCCCTAAAGCTCAACTAATTATAGCCGATGTCCCTTACAATTTGGGAAATAATGCTTATGCCTCTAATCCCTCATGGTATGTGAATGGTGATAATAAGAACGGAGAAAGTGATAAGGCGGGCAAACAATTCTTTGATACCGATAAAGACTTTCGCCCGGCAGAGTTTATGCACTTCTGTAGCCAAATGCTTATAAAAGAACCTAAGACTAAAAAAAGTGCACCATGTATGATAATCTTTTGTGAATTTGAAGACCAGTTCCGATATATCGAACTTGGTAAGAGATACGGTTTGGGTAAATACATAAATCTTGTATTTAGAAAAAAATTTTCATCGCAGGTTTTAAAAGCAAACATGAAAGTGGTTGGTAACTGCGAATATGGTCTTTTGTTGTATCGTGACAAGCTTCCAAAGTTTAACAACGACGGACGGATGATATTCAATTGCTTTGATTGGGTACAGGATAATGAAACACCGAAGGTTCACAATACCCAAAAGCCAGTACCATTACTTCGTAGGTTAATAGAGATATTCACTGATAAAGGTGATGTCGTTATTGATCCATGTGCCGGCAGTGGTTCTACTTTATTAGCTGCCGCCCAACTAGGACGCAGAGCATACGGATTCGAAATAAAGAAAAAGTTCTTCGCTGATGCGAATAAATTTGTATTGTCGCAAGTGCAGCAAGCACTATTTCAATAATTCAAGATAAATATGAGTAAAATAGATTTGAACGCCCTCCGTGATAGGGCATATAAAACCGCTTGTGAACACGGCTTTCACGATCAGGAATTGAGTAACGAGCACTGTCTTTGTCTTGTTATATCCGAACTCATGGAAGCTGTGGAAGCTGATAGAAAAGGTAAACGAGCCAATGTTGATCGGTATAATAAGAAGATTGCTAACAGCCGCATTTGTCAAGGGTTAGACCCAGACATTCCCAAAGAGCGTGGTTACGAAGTCGCATACAATGAAACTATAAAAGGCTCAATTGAGGAAGAGTTAGCCGATGCTGTAATCCGCTTGCTTGACCTTGCAGGACTTCGAGGAATAAGCCTTGAACTTGCCAACGGAGATATTGATGACTGTATTGAAGATATGGCAGAAGCCTGTAAAGACGAAACTTTCACCGAATCAATCTATTCCATCTCTACACTTCCTGTTAGGTATGACGGAATATTTGATTTTCCTACAGCCGTGAATGATATGATACTATCAATATTCGGGCTTGCCAAGCACTTAGATATAGACCTGTTTTGGCACATCGAACAGAAAATGAAGTATAACGAACTCCGTGAGAAGATGCACGGAAAGAAATATTAGCTATCAAATCAAAATAGCAAACTGTTAAAAGACCAAGTTTTTTAATGAATAAGACCAAGTAATGACCTTGCAAGTTCTTGAAGAATTATCAAGGATTTGCGAAAAACAGAAGAATAACTATTCTACTTATTGTGCCCCGGAGCATAATATCTCGCAGACTTACTGCCTGTCACTTTCTTTATTTGTCCTGGAGGAATTGTTTTATCCTTATGCGGGTGAACCCTCACCGACATACATGAAGCAATGTTAAGGCATAATGATATGCAGAATAACGTAAGTAGTAATTTGGTTCTCATATAATCTATTTTTTAATTAAACAAGTAGCAACAAAAAAAAGTTTGGAACAATGAAAGCAATAACAATAAAGCAACCGTGGGCCTCATTGATCGTTCACGGTATCAAGGATATTGAGAACCGGAGTTGGTGAACAAATTTCCGTGGACGTGTCCTTATTCATTCAAGCGCAAAGAGTGATATTGCCAAGTTTGGCTGCTTACAGCCAAATCAAAGACTAAAGATTCTTAATACGCCTATGAGCCGTATAGGTTTCAACGATCTTCCTTTTGGCTCCATCATCGGTAGTGTGGAGATCGTAGACTGCGTGCAAAACCATACATCCATTTGGGCGGATAAAGGTGTATATAATTGGGTATTGGCTAATCCTATCTTATTCCCTGAACCAATACCGGCTAAAGGTAAACTATCCCTTTGGGAATATGATAAGATTCAGGAACCCGTGTCAGATGGCGACCACAATGTTTGCATATGTCGTATATGCGTTGATGAAAAAGTGCAGGTGATGAGTATGGGAAAATATTGCGTATGTAAATATTGCGGTGGACGTTGGTACAAGTAAATTCAAATTGATATGGAAATGAAACAAAGCCGAATGTGTACAGTAAGTCACGGAAATTGCTCAAGAAGTTCGAACCTTCGGGGAGGTGGTTTAAAAGCTATCTTGCTATGCAGCACCTCTTCCGCTTTGTTTTTATAAAGATTAAAACAAACAGATATATGAGTAAAGATATGAAAGAAGCTGCAAAACAATATGCAGAAATAGAAATGAAAAAGGTGCTGAATGTTCGTGCAACGGCAGAACGTTCTTTTATCACTGGTGCAAAATGGGCAGAAAAGAATAAAGCAACTTCTAAAGCTATGTGCCTTAGAGATAAACTGAAGGAATGCAGCTTGTGCCACGAATGTGATGTGAGTGTATTGAATCCAAGTTATTAACGTAAAACAGGAATAGGAGGAATAAAATGAATCGTACAATAAAATTCAGAGGGAAGTCTGCCGATAACAGGAAATGGATCACCGGGTACTATTATCATGAGTGTGGTAATACATACATTGTAGAAGACAGGCAGTCATTATCGGAGACAAGCCGAAATGTTCCCTATGTAGTCATTCCCGAAACCGTAGGTCAGTTCACTGGATTATTCGACAAGAACGGAAAAGAAATCTATGAAGGGGATATACTCAACAACGGGCAGTGCAATTACTTTGTGTGTTGGAATAGTGAACGGGGCGCTTGGTGGCTAAAGAACAAAGACCTTATATACACTACACCTCTTGGATTTTTATCAATAGAACTATTTGTTGTCGGTAACATCCACGATAACCCCGAATTACTGAAAGGAGGTAAAGAATGACCAAAGCAGATTTTTTATGCGTACTTTACTCAAACTTTATAAATTAGATGCGTGAAAATACAGACAGAATCATTAACTTTGTGGAAACTTTGTCACAGACAATATCATTTGAAATACAGATTTACAGTTAGAGATGATAAATTTTATATTAAATAAAAGGCCTCTGTCCTATAATTCGGCAGATCCTGCTAAAAAAAAGAGATATAAAGCCGAACTTGTAAGTTCATGTCAAAGGAAGTACAAACGAAAATTAAAACCTTATACTTCAGAACATTTATATGGCTTAGTCTATTATTTCTTCAGAGAAAACTTATCTTTAGATGCGGATAATCTTAGTAAGCCTGTGTGGGATTCTTTAAATGGCGTTTTATACGGCGACGATAGTCAGATAATTACTCGATCAATAATAGCAATAGATTTGAATCAATATGATGTAAATCTTATTGATTTTAGTGGATTAGATGGAGAAACTATTGTAGATATAGTAAATTCTGTATTTACGGAAAAGCATACACTTTACATTGAGTGTGGATTAGTTAATAATAATATGTGGATTTTTAATTTAGAGGAAAATGCAAATAGATTATAAGTATATTGAGAAGTATTACCATAGAATGGCTGAGGATCAAATTACCGATCAATACAAAAAAATGGGATATACAGTTAAAAGAGAGGTGCCTTTAGGTAGATTTAGGGCTGATTTAGTCATTGAAAATGAATCAGAAAAAATAGTTATTGAAATTAAAACTCGAAAATTGAGATCTGAAGTTAAAACTCGTCTGAAGGATATTGCTGACTATGTCAAGTCTTTAGGTGATTACAAATTTCGTATAGCTATTGCAATACCTCCTAAAAATAAGCAAATAACGGTTGACGGTATTGAAGATGCCTTGCTGGATGCAATGAATTATTCTATTCCTGATAATATTGATATTTTAGCAACACACTCTCGAATAGAAGAAGTTCACGATGTTGATATACATACCCTGTGCATAAATGGACAAGAAGTAAATTGCATTGGTGAAGGTGTTCTGGATGTTATGTTGCAGTATGGGTCTGATGGCGATCAAGCCAGAGGGGATGGGTTAGAAACAACAGAATCTTTTTCTTTTAAATTTGATGTGAATCTTGAATTAGAAAAAAACAAGATTCGTAATGTTGATATAATTAATATAGATGTTGACACTTCAGAATTTTAACCACCCAACACATCAACCTTAAAATTCTCTTTGCCCAGTACATATACCAAATCCCTGCCCTTGGCTGTCAGTTGACCGCTGAGGGCGATTTGTATATTCTAGGAGCCTCGACCGCCGGGCATCATCCCATGCAGTTTTGATACTGAGGCAATCACTTCAGGATACAAGTATTAGAATTATCGTCACCATCGCATACGTTAATCTAAGCAAGCTCACCCTTGTAAGTTTCAGTGCATTCTTTTGAGCTTTCTTGTTAACGAGTACCGTCTAGCTACCGCTGCAATTATCACCCGGCATTGAATCTAACGGTTCGATGCCTTTTTTATTTACCCTGTCCTCACTTGCTAACTCAGGTTGGTTAGGCGGGGACTTAATTTATAAATAACAATGGAAATAGATACTTACCTATACGCTGAATCTATGAAAGCAGCGTTGAAAGTGAAATTCCTTGCAAACAGCGAGGAAATAAAACTGTATGCTGTATCTCTTTATAATGCTTCAATATGGAGCAGAGAAGTAGACAAAAAAAATAAAGCCATTCTCAAAAGGAATAGGGCTTTAAAATAGAAAGGGAGAATCTGCCAGCACGACCAAGCATTGATTCTCCCAAATCTTACACGATTATGATGCAAATATACTATTTACTTTTAAAATAATCGTGTTATGGAACTGAATTTTGATAGAATTATTCGCTTAAAAAAGATTAGAATCAAGAAATCAGAACTTTCCGAAGAAGAGAATGCAATATCTACGCCTATTCTATCTGATAAAAGCCTTATTTATGAAATCTATAAGATATTCGCTGAGATACTCAACGAAAGAGATTGTCCCCCATGCCTCGAAAATGTCACCCAAAGAAAGAAGTTCATCTTTATTATTCTATACTTGTTTTCACCCAGTACACTTGCCGGTGGAAAGACTGTTTATGGGATAAGAGGGGAAATTGCAAAGGTTGTTGGCATTCAATCTGAAAGTACAATTTCCAACAACTGCGAAGATGTTGTGTTTCTGTATCAAAATTACGGTGATTTTAGCGAGGATATAGACTATCTTTACACAGAAATTATAAATCGTTTGAAATTCAAAGGGCTAATCAATTAATGTGCCGGAGCACTTAACTCCGGCATACTTTGTTTACCAATACCTTAACCAAAATTCATTAAAGATGTCACTTTGAGTATCCGGAGCCCCATTATCTTGAAGTTCGGTTAATGGGATAAGTTCGAAATCATGCAATTGACATATCTCTCTAATAGGTTTCAGGTATTTCTCTTCTTCATGACATGTTATCAACCAGTAGTGCTTAATAACATCTTCATCGTTAGCATAGTCTCTATTAAATTTTTTCTTATATACTTCTAGTTGACACCTAGAAGCTCCATCTTCGTCTGTTGCATTATGAATAGGAGAATACGCCTTATTTTCTATTAATATGGCATGTTTCTCCTTTTGCTCATTGATAGTTAAAACTACATTAACCCATAAATCTATATTATAGCATTGCTTTTCAACCTTGACAGATTCTATATTAGTCAAATTATCAATATTTCTATGAAGTAATTTTCCCAAAATGGCACGCGAGTATTCATATAGTAGAGAATCTGCTGTACTGCATGAATTTTGGGCCATTCTTAGCGTCCATGATATAACGTAATCCATAATGGTTTCCAGCTTCCCATCTTTGTCAATCGTGTCATCACGCATAAATTTTGAGATTTTACTTTCCATATATTATTCTCCTTTCTCTATTTTTATTTTCTTTCCGCAATGAGGACAGGTGATAGTGTTATCAGCTTTTTCTTCTCCTATTAATTCTGTTATAGATACATTCAAAGCATCAGCAATCTTTAGAATATTATCCAGTGATGGCGAAGATTTGCCGGTTACGATATTACTAACAGCCACCTTTGAAATGCCTACTTGTTCTGCAAGCCATGCAGAAGTAACACCTCTCTCATTCATTGTTTCTTTTATTTTCAATTCCATAAACTATACTTTATTTTGATTACTCTACAAAGTAATGCAAACTTTATCAAACAACCTAATATCAATAAAGTCTAATTTATTAAATATTCTTAATCAATAAATAAAGCTTTATCAAATATGTTGTGTTTAATAAAGTTTGCTTTATCTTTGCATCATCAAAAACGAAGTAATAACAATTAAAATATAAAGATTATGGCAACAAAAATGAGCGATAAGGTAAAAAGTGAATTGATTACTAGAATCATGGTTGAAATGAAATCAGCCGCTTTATCGCAAAACAAGCCTTTTGATGAAGGTGTTTTCTTTGACCTCATATTTATGAGCGATAAAGAGCTATTGAAAGTTTCAAAACTTTGCGGTATTAAATAATAGTATTAACCAGCAGGGCGAAAGCCCTGTGTAACACATACGATTATGTTGACAATAGAATCAAAGAAACAGAGTAATACTTACGTAGTGTATGATTGCAACGGTAAAGACACAGGTGTACATTACGAAGCAAGCAACAAGGTAGAAGCAATGAAATTGTTTAAAGCCGATACAATCAACTATAAGAAGTACGGTTATTACGGCAAGCTCGCAAGATGGTACAACGGTGGCGTATACGGCTCAACCGGTATAATTTATTAAGTCTTAATCCGGTAGCCTTCGGGCTACCACAATACACACGCTTATGGCAACATCAGTAATTAAACAAAGAACAATAGAAAAGTTCATCATATCAGAATTTGTACAAGGCAACTTAAATACAAAAGAGCAAGTAAGCTGTATGCTTCTTCTGATCCAAAAGAAGTTGGATATGTCAGTAGAACAAGCAAGTAACTTTATGAGAAATGCAATTGGTATTAACGCTTAAATATACGATTATGACAAAACAAGAACTTGAAAACAACATGACTAAGGTAGCAGGTATACCGGTTGAAATAACAGTCAGAGGCAAACGCTCTTTTACTTTCTCTTTTGAGGGTAAGAATGAAACAGCAGCAAAGAAGATACAACAATACTTTGCGCCCGTATCGCTTGAATACGACTACGATGAAGAATGTGATCTGACTTGTTTATATATGAATCTTTAATAACACTCTTATGAAAATAGGTACAATACAGGTGCAGATTTATGCCCCTAAATTTTTGGCCTGCCAGCCTGATTTAAACAATCTACCTTTTGCTACAGATGAACGTAATAAAGATAGAGTATTCACCGAAGAAGAATATCACCGCATTTTTAAGAGTTACCCGTATCCATTTGTAGACGGTGTTTATGTACACCGTTTCAAATCAAATGGTTATGATTGTTATACTAAGTACATATTTATCGAACAAATAAATTAAACGATTATGAACTCAATAAATAAAAACGGATGCAGTGTATGCGCCCCTGGTAAAGAGAACTACTGCACCTATAACACCAAGCTGAGAGGTAAGAAAGTGAGAATGTACCAGTATGACTACCGTACTGAAAATGGTGAATTATTTACCTGTTGCGCGGCAACCTTAGAAAAGTGCAGAGAAAAACGTGATAAGTGGCTTAGTTTACAACAATAAGACAGTTGTTGTGTATCAGACTAAGATAAATTTCGTTATCTTTGGTTGTGATAGTACCTTTGAAGTGAATATTTAAAATATGAAGAGCAGATATGAAATATTAGCCAAAGATAAAGGATATTATGTCGATTCACAAGGCAATGCCTTTTCTGCACGCGGTAAAAAAGTCGGTACGCGTGACAGTGACCCGTATATGTATATTGGCATAAGGGTGAGTGAAACGAAAGTTATCAAGGTCTATGTACATAGATTGCAGGCTTATCAAAAATTTGGTGATGCTATTTTTGACAAAGGCATTGAAGTTAGACATTTAAATGGTGATTCTTTTGATAATTCGTATGAGAATATAGCAATAGGTACACCGTTTGAAAATGCGATGGATAAGGCTAAAGAAACAAGAATGCGCTGCGCTAAAAAAGCATCAGAGGCAATTAAAAAATACTCAGATGAATTAGCACAACAGATTCAATTAGAATACTCAAAGGGTTCTAATTATAGAGAGCTTATGAAAAAATATTCGATAAGTAGCAAAGGCACATTGAATTATATACTTAAAAGAAATATATCGCGGAATGGAGCAGTTGGTTAGCTTACCGCTTTGACTTGGCGGTGGTCACAGGTTCGAGTCCTGTTTCCGCAACTACTTAATTATTAATTTAAAAGACACGATTATGAACATTCTAACGCTTAGTATTAAGCAAATATATTTCGATGAAATTTTGGCTGGTAAGAAAACGCACGAATACCGCGAAATCAGACCTACCAATGCAAAAAAGTACATAACCTACTTATGTGGTGGTAAAGAATATAAAGCTGATGAAGAACTTCCCGAAGAGGGTGAAATCGAGTTAAAGCCTATCAAGTACGATGCTATTAAATTTCTCACTGGTGAGTACAAAGGCAAACGACCTTATGCTATTGTAGAGGTTAAAGGTGCAGAAGCTTCGATCCTTACCAATGAAGATGGTAACGATATTGTCTACGAACACCAAGGCGAAGAATACCTTACAGCCCAAATGGACTATACTTTAGGCGAGGTATTAGAGAAACATATAGATTGATTGTTTAATTTAAAAATTATTGCTGAGTCGCAAGAAGAGTAAACAGAGTAGCCGGACCGCGCAGAAATATGAATGGCGCAGGTGCTGGTGGTAGATTAGTTGCTAATCGTAGGGGTACGGCAAGTGCCACCCAGTTAGGTTCACGTAGACAACGTTACGGTGATCTTCGTGTTTCATTTGGATTATCTGGTGGTTAGCTATGAATAAAGTAGAGCAAGCGAACCGGTATATAGACCTCATTCGGGTAAAATCGAATGAGGCTTTACTGTTTTTATCCTTGGGTAAAGATTCGCTTGTCTTACTTGATTTAATCTATCCAAAGTTTGATCGGATCGTTTGTGTGTTTATGTACTTCGTCAAAGACTTGGAGCACATAAACCGATGGATTGGCTGGACTAAAGCCAAATATCCAAAGATTGAGTTTGTGCAAGCGCCTCACTGGAATCTTACTTACATTCTTCGTGGCGGGTTGTATTGTGTCCCTAATCCAAAAGTGAAGTTACTGAAACTTGCGGATATAGTACAAGCTATGCAGCTAAAGTATGGAGTTTATTACACGTTCTTGGGGATGAAGAAAGCCGATGGCATGAATAGACGTTTGATGCTGAAAGGGTATGAAGCTAACGGATATGAGAACAACGGCTTATGTTATCCTTTGGCTGACTGGACGCAAATGGATATTCTTGCATACATGAGACAACATGGATTGCCAGAACCAGTTAGATATTCTTTAAAAGCCAGTTCAGGAGTGGGTTTTAATCTTGATTGTATGCTTTGGTTAAAAGAGAACTATCCGCAGGATTTACAACGAATCTATCGGGTATTTCCTATGAGTGAAAGAATTTTATTTGAGTATAATAATAAAAAACAAATAGCCGAGTCAGAAATAGAAGAAGAGGAAGAATGAAAAGTGCTGCCGATATAGGCGTACAAACCAATCGTTTGAGTAATGCTGCAGCTGGTAATCCAGGAAGGCAGGCAAGAATTAACAGTATTGGCGGTGCCATGTATCGTAACCTTAGCCGTTTAAATTATGCAAGAAACGGAAGCGTGTACCAACAATATTCAAGGTCTGCTCGTCAAGGACGCAGTGGTGGATTAGGTTTAAGTAACGGATAACATGGAACTAAGTAAGTACATAAAGAGCGAATCGGTAGAACTAAATCGTTCTGCCATTCACTTTGCAAATTATAATCCTCGAAAACTTTCCGATGAATCACGAAAGACATTAAAACGTGGTATCAAGAAATTCGGGTTGGTCGGTGGAATTGTCGTGAACAAGCGTACTGGATTGACCGTAGTCAGCGGACATCAGCGTTTGTCTGTCATGGATGAATTGCAGAAGTTCCCCGATAACGATTACCGCATCCGGGTCGATGTGATAGACGTGGACGAAAAACAGGAGAAGGAACTAAATATTCTGATGAATAACCCAAATGCACAAGGTACCTGGGATTTCGACGCTCTTGCGCAGATTGTTCCTGATATTGATTGGAAAGACGCAGGTCTGACTGATGCTGACCTAAACATGATTGGTGTTGATTATCTGTTGCAGACTGAAGAAGAAAGCTCCATTGCTGATGCTTTGTCTGATATGATGTCACCTGTCACCGAACAGAAAGAAGCCGATAAAGCCGCCAAACAGTTGGAACGTGCCGAAAAAGTAGCCCACATGAAAGAAGTCAAGCAACAAGTCAAGGAGAACGCACAAAAGCAAGCCGAGAATATGGATGCTTATGTAATGTTATCCTTTGATTCCTATAAAGCTAAAGCGGCTTTCTGCAAACGGTTCGGTTATGATCCGGATATGAAGTTTATCAAGGGGGAAGTCTTTGATGAGCAAATTGAAAGAATAGATTAATAACTTAAAATTAGGAGGAAAGCCGAGTCAGAAGAAGAAAGACGGTGAAACAACTCGAAAATCAATATGAAAGATTGAGAAACAGTGAGCACATGCTTGGAAGAAATGCTTTAAGGAATGAGTTGAGAGTACGAAACGCTTTTATCAATACAAGAAGCAGGATGGAAAAAACAACCTCGAGCAGGGGATTAAGTAACGGATAAATTTATGAATAATAGTGAATCTCAAAATACAAAAGGTCGTGGAGGAAGAAAGCCTAAGTTTGACTATACAAATAAAGACTTTCTTTCTCTCATAGAATCGTATGCAAAAAAGGGATTCACAGATAAGGAAATTGCTTTTGCTGTAGGATTGGCCCCACAGACATTTTGTGAGAAGAAAAGTCAGTACTCTGAATTAAGTGAAGTATTAACGCGCGGGCGGGCGACCATAACTGCAACAGTCCGGGCAAAGTTCCTAGCTATGGCTTTGGGGGGTGTCAAGACGAAAAGTACCACTATACGAAAGATAAAGGATAGGGACGGAAATCTGACAGGTGAAGAAGAAGTTCAAGTTGTAGAAGGTGAGCTGGCGCCCAGTTTGCAGGCGCAGTCTGTTTGGCTCTACCATTACGATGAAGATTGGAGAAAGGTTGAACGTAAGCAGGATGAAGAAGCTGACATTCCTACCGACATAAACCACGGTATCAGTATTGATTCCTGGATTAAAGACAAACTGAAATGATAGAACCCCAGGCGATATACCACCCTCTGTACACCGATAATGAGAAATTCATTATCCTTATCACCGGTGGGCGTGGATGTGAAACACCCACGCAAGAAGTAATAATGTCTGATTTGACGGTAAAGCAAATCAAGGATATTAAAGTAGGCGATTTTGTCATGGGTGATGATGGATGCCCACGAAAGGTAATTGGGACGATGCGAGGACAAAGTGAAATGTTTCGTGTCCAGCAAACAAGTGCGGAAGATTATTTTGTGAATGATGCGCATATAATAAGCTTAAGAAAGAGTGGAGATTCAATTAGAGATGGAAGATATACCGCTTATCCTGAGTTTTTGGATATGCGCATTACCGACTTTGTGAATCAAAGTAAGCGTTTCAGAGACCGTTTCCGTGGCTATAAATCAAACTCAATACCATACATTGAAAAATATGTGAACATTGAGCCTTATCTTCTTGGTGTGTGGTTGGGTGATGGAACAAGCATGTTTCCTCAAGTAACAACCGCTGATTTTGAGATAAAAGACTATTTGCGAGAATATGCGGATAGAAATAATATGAGATTAGCCATAAATGGGATAAGAGGAAATGCCATAACTTATAGACTTGCAAAGAACGGAGGTCTGACAAATCCATTAATGGACACTCTGCGTGAATATAATTTGATTAGTAATAAGCATATTCCACAAGATTATATATCAAATAGCGAAAATGTAAGGCTTGATTTGCTTGCAGGACTTATAGATACGGATGGTTGTATGCTTAGGAATGGGTATGAGATTATTCAAAAGAATGAGAAACTTGCAAAGCAAATAAAATATGTTGCCGACACACTTGGGTTTAGGACAAGTATCAATAAAAAGCTGGCAAGATGTAATGGTAAGGATTGCGGTTTTGTATATCGTGTTTTCATAAACGGAGATGTATGGAGAATCCCGTGCAAGATATCAAGGAAGAAAATCAGTAAAGACGAAGTGCGTAAAAATAAGGATTGGCATCTATCTCAGCTTTCAATAGAGTCAGTTGGCATGGGCGATTGGTGTGGTATCTGTCTTGATGGAAATCAACGCTATTTGCACTCAGATGGCACTGTGACACATAATTCGGGGAAATCCTTCAATGCTTCCACCTTCATTGAACGTCTGACCTTTGAAATGACGGAAGCCGAAAAGATAGTGCATCAGGTTCTCTACACCCGCTACACGATGGTTTCCGCTGGTATGTCTATCATTCCCGAAATGATGGAGAAGATAGAGCTAGACGGAACAACTAAGTATTTCAAGACTACCAAGACGGATATAGTCAATAAAATGACTAATAGCCGTATCATGTTCCGAGGCATCAAGACTTCTTCCGGTAATCAGACGGCAAAACTAAAATCTATTCAGGGTATCACTACTTTCGTCTGCGATGAAGCGGAAGAGTGGACAAATGAAGAAGAGTTCGATAAAATAATGCTCTCTATCCGTAAGAAAGGGATTCAGAACCGGATTATCATCATAATGAACCCCTGCGACTCTAATCACTTCATTTATAAAAAGTACATCGAGAATACTCACAAGCTCGTAGAGATTGACGGTGTGCAAGTTCAGGTTTCTACCCATCCGAATGTACTTCATATTCACACTATCTACTTTGACAACTTAGAGAACCTTTCTCCTGAGTTCCTTCGGGAAGTGCAGGAAATGAAAGAGAAGAATCCTGAAAAGTATGCTCACGTGGTTATCGGTCGTTGGGCTGACGTGGCAGAGGGTGCTGTATTCAAGAAGTGGGGTATTATTGACGAATTCCCGCAGGAATGCAAAAAAGTCGGTTTAGGTCTTGACTTTGGTTTCACCAATGATCCAACGGCAGCAATCCGGTGTGGAGTTATTGATAATCGCCTATATCTTGATGAAGTAGACTATCGAACAGGACTGCTGTCATCCGACATTGTTAAATCTATACGCCCTTGGGGATTAAAAACTATAGCTGATAGTGCAGACCCAAGAACCATTCAAGAGATTCATAACGGAGGTGTGAGGATATATGCTGTAAGTAAATACCCCGGTTCTGTTGTAGCGGGTATAGATAAGATGAAGGAGTATGAAATATACATAACCAAACGTTCGTATAACTTACAAAGAGAGTATAGAAAATATGTATGGGCAAAGGATAAAGACGGAAACTATATCAACGAGCCGGAAGACCATGATAATCACGGAATAGATGCCGCTCGTTACTGGGTTTTGGGTGAGCTTCTTGGTAAGATAATAAAGTCACAAAAAGTTTCAAAAGAAGAATTAGGAATTTGGTAAATTTACAGATTATGAATTATATACAGGAATTATTAACACTATTCAGGAATAAGGCCCTTAACTCAATGGGTGTTGAGAGAGACATATTCCAACTTATAAAGGATGGTGATATTAGTACAGCCATCGCTCTGATGCAGAATAGGGAGGATGAAGTGGATATCGCTTTAAGTGAGTACAAGCCGGAACTTCACAAGGTTATGAAGCGTCCTAATAAGTTCAGAAAGAACAAAGACCCGTATATCAGCGAGAAGCTTCCCCGGAACAGGCAGCAATTCATCAATGAAGTAGAATTATTCTTTCTTCTTGGTAAACCGATTAAGTGGGAAAAGAAAAACGGCAATGATGATGTTTATCAGATGTTTCTTGACTTCATTGATAAAACGAGGTTTAATGTCACCATGCGCAAAGTAAAGAGGCTTGCCGGAGCGGAAACAGAGAGTGCAAAGCTTTATCATCTATACAGGAACGAAAGTAACCAGGCAGAAGTCAAGGTTGTTGTGCTGGCCCGTTCCACAGGGTATAAACTAAGACCTTTGTTTGACCAGTTTGGCACATTGGTTGCCTTTGCTTTCGGGTATTCCGTTAAATCATCAGGTAAGTCCGTGCAACATTGGGATATTCAAACTAAAGACTTTTATTTCAACTGTAAAAAGGGAACAGTGGGATGGGAAGTGGAGACTTACCAGAACCCAACTGGAAAGATAAACATTATATTCTATCAGCAGGAAAAGGCTTGGATGGGTGTGCAACATCGGGCAGAAAGAGAGGAAATGCTTGATTCTAAAACCGGAGATATCAATAACTATTTCTCTGATCCTATGGCGGCAGCTACAGCAGATGTTATCGAAAACTTAAAAGATCCGGATGCAATAGGTACATTGATTCAGTACTATGGGAAAGATTCTAAGTTTGAATACATAGACCCTCCTCTTTCTTCTGAAACACGTGAAGCCGAGAAGAAAGATTTGAAATCATCTATCCTCGAAGACTCCCTTACCCCTGATATGTCTTTTGAAGGAATGAAAGGTATGGGTACTCTTTCGGGAGAAGCCATAAAGAGGGCTTTGATTATCGGCTATATCAAGCGGTTGAAGAATCTTGAGATATATGACATCTTGGTTGACCGAGAAGTAAAGGTTATTATATCAGTATTGAAATTCCTTCATCCAGATAAAGCGAAGCCCCTTGACGAGTTGGTTGTCTCGTTTGAGTTTCAAGAACCATTTGAAGAAGACAGACAAACTCGGTGGTCATCTATTGGTAGTGCTTATTCCAATGGAATAATATCATTGAATACCGCTGTTAGGCTCTTGGGTATAACTGATAAGCCAGATGAAGAGGTAGAAAAGATTCTAAGAGAAGCGGCAGAAAAGAAAAAAATCAGTGAAAAAGAACATCAGCCGACATCTTAGTCATAAAAATTACGAGGGTTATAATTTTCTAATAGGATAAATAGAACATTTTATCATGGGAAAGAAGAAAGGTTCAAAGAAAAAAGGTAAAGGCTGTTAGCCCTTCTTTTGGATAGCGGTGATTCGATAGAGTTGCCGTTATTTTTTGTTTATTGGCTAAAATTCATCTCGCAAAAGTTGCTCAACTGATAAACTTTTACTATCTTTGCTACATGAACAGAAAGATAATAGCATACGAAAACTACTATAAAGATTTTTTTGACACCTTGAACAAAGGTGCGCAAGAAAAGGTATTATACGGTTTACTCATGTTAAAGACTGTAGACAGGCTATCTGCTAAATATGTGAAGTCTATTAAAGACGGCCTGTTTGAGTTAAGAATTGAGTGGCAAAGTAATATTTATCGGATTTTCTTCTGTTTTGATGAAGGACAGATTGTGATTTTATTCAATGGCTTTCAGAAGAAAACACAGAAAACGCCCGATAAAGAAATAGATAAAGCATTAAAATTAAAGAAAGAATATTATGAGCGAAAAAGAACTAAAGATGTT
The DNA here is from genome assembly GCF_019129155.2 of Bacteroides sp. MSK.18.37. NCBI lineage: Bacteria > Pseudomonadati > Bacteroidota > Bacteroidia > Bacteroidales > Bacteroidaceae > Bacteroides > Bacteroides sp. MSK.18.37. Next base: position 6,638,819 of record NZ_JAHOIB020000001.1, read on the forward strand.
TGATGTCGATGCGCAATTAGATGCCGCATTCGGCAAAGAAGGAACCCCGGAGCGTAAAGCTGCTGAGGATAGAGCTAATGCTTTCTTTACAGGGCAACTAATTGAGGAAGCCAGAAAGAAAGCTAATATGACACAGGCAGAGCTTGCTGCAAAGATCGGAACTAATAAGTCTTATATTTCCCGCGTTGAAACAGGAAGAACGGAACCTAAAGTTTCTACTTTTTACCGTATCGCTTCCGCATTGGGATTGAATGTTGAATTGACTCCTGCTATGTGATGGCTAAGATATAAAATGAGGTAGAACATGATGCAATCTGTCAAAGAATATAAGAACTTTTTCCATTAGTAGACGATAACACTCCATTGACTGACAGGAATCTTATTGAATTGAATTTATTGTCTGGGCTTGTTGAGGAATATGAGGATGAACATTATCCAATCAAAACTCCTTCTTTGGCTGATGTTATTAAGTTACGCATGTATGAGATGGGTATAAATCAAACAAAACTATCAGAATTACTTGGTGTAAGTCCATCACGTATCAGTGATTATCTTACTGGCAGGAGTGAACCTACATTGAAGGTGGCTCGTGAAATAAGTCGAAAATTGAATATTGATGCTAATATAGTGTTGGGAGTACAGAACATATCAATAGAAATGAGTGGTGGTGACATTATACAGTCGGTGCTCATAGGCCTCTCAAGCAACAGGTTGAGAAAATTCAGAAAGATGTATAATCTTTAGCAAAGGAGTTTTCTGTAACAAATTTGATTTAACATGGGAGTCAAAATAGAATATAATTAAGATGATATCAACTTGGAAAAAGATTACTGATGCACATATAGTAAATATTTCTCAATTATTAGCAGATCTTAGAATAGTTGCTCATGATTATGATAAAACCAAAAGACGTATTTCTGATATTGGGTTTAATATTTTTCGCTTGACCTCTGATATTTATTATCGTGAAAACTATCATTCAGATGTTATCAAGGCATTTCTTGATCCCACTGAGAAACATAACGAAAAATCGTTGTTCTTACAATTATTCATAGAAATGCTTAATTTGGCCGGGAAAACAATTAAAAAAGATGACTTTAAAGATGCAGAAGTAGTCAGAGAAGAAGGTAAAATCGATATTTTGATAAAATCAGAAACTACTAAAAAAGCTATTATCATTGAGAATAAGATAAATAATGCTGGAGATATGGCTCGTCAACTGCCTCGCTATTATGATTTGGTCTCATCTAATTTTACAATAGATGCTATTGTTTATTTACCTTTAGATAAATCTAAACGGCCTGATGAAAGTAGTTGGACAAAACAGGATAAAATAAATGTGCACCAACATTTAGTAATCATACCTGCTTATTCGTTGGATAATGGCATAAATCTCGTGGATAGCTGGATTAAACCAGCAATATTACAGGCGCAAAATATGAATTGTATAGCCATTTTACGTCAGTATGCAGATTTGATAACATATTTAAATTCAAATATAATGGATACAATAATTTTAGAGAAATTTTATAATTCTTTGATGGATGAAGAGAATCTTAAGACTGCCAAGTCAATCAGAAATATGATGAACGATTTACCCGAATATATGGCAATTAGACTAGAGGATAGATATAAAGAAAATCACTCACCTTTTGCAAAGATTTGGCGATATAAGGGTACCAATATGGTTTTTGATGGATATACTATTGGAACTTTATATTTTAAAATGGATATTTGGTGCAATGAGAAAGGGTATTATGTTCATTTTTGGGAGCCCAATGAACAATGTGATATTTTAAAATATTTTGAGACTACTAAATCATTAGTTGGATTTGAATATTATAACAATAATCGGTTTGATATAATCAAACACTTTGATTTTAATAACGAAAATAGCTTATTGGCGTTTATTGATTCATTTTTAGCAGAATTATCACAAAGAGAAAATTCATAATTTACAAATGTCTGATGTAATAAAATAGATTATTTTATTATTCATTCCCCCGAATAACTATAATTCATTTTTATAGCATTTTAGGCGTGAATTTGTTACTTCACGCCTTTTTTTATTCTATTTCTCCACAATCTCTTCTTAGTAAATTCTTAACCATCCAATAATCTACCCTTCCCCCACTTACTCACTACTTTTATACCATATTCACAACAATAGTCAACTTGTTGCGAATGGAATGTCTAAATATTAACTAATTATCTGTATTGGTGGTATTTTTACTTCCACAAATTAAACTTCTAACAAATTAATATTTATACAATATGAAAGAAAAGATTTTCAATGCTTTAAAACAAGAGTATAAAGCCCTTGGGTTAAGTGATGAAATTTTGCAGGGACACGCCAATGCACTTGCAGCAATAGGACTTGTAACTGACGAAAACCTTAGTGTTGTCGTTGCCGCTCAAAAAGATTTTTTGACAGGTCTTCAAAGCGGAATTGACAAACGAGTAACAACAGCACGTGAAAAGGCATTAGCTGACGCTAAAAAGACCGAAGACGAAGCGAAAGCAGAAGCCGAGAGAAAGAAAGCTGAGGAAGATGCCAAGAAAACCGCTGAAAACAAGGACAAACCGGAATGGCAAAAGGAGATGGACAAACGCTTCGAAGAGTTCTCGAAGAAAGAGGTCGAGCGCGAGAAGGAATTCAAGGCTTTGCAAGAAAAATACGAAGCTCTTGAGAAGGAAAAAGCCGAGTCTGCCAGAGCCAATACGATTTTGTCTAAAGCCAAAGAGTTAGGTATTCCCGAATGGCGTATCAAAGAGGGGTTTGCTATTTCTGCAGAAGCGGATGAAGCAGCAATCAACTCACACCTTACTACAGTCGCAACAAACCTAAAGACGGCAAATTTACCAAGCAATAGACTGGGACACGTCCTTGATGACGGGAAACCGTCTAAGGAACAGATTTCAGACATTGCAAATTCTTTAATCCATTAAAAATTGAAAGATGACAAAAGTGAATCTAAACAATGAACCGAACGAGATTATCACAGGAAATGATAACATCGTTATTGCTAAATACCTTGACGGTATTGACGGTGGGCGTTCTTTGGATGTGACCGGTTATCCATTGAAGGTAATTAAGGCTGGTGTTCCTGCCATTACTGATGGTGCCGGGACATACAAACCTATGCCCCTTAATGCAGAAGGAACTGCATTTGCGGCACTTCCTGAAGGATATTCCTATGCAGGTATTATTAAAGGTACTATCCGTACTGCAAAACCTTTTGCTGCAATCATGACACGAGGTAGAGTTAATCCGGCAGCAGCTCCGTACCCTTACAATGCTATTTTGGATGCGTTGAAAGCAGCGTTGCCTTTGGTTGAATTTAGAAAAGACGAGGAAGCATAATGGAAAAATCATTTTATTTCGAGTACGCTCAAAAGTTCTTTCCTCAGTTGGTGTTATCCATTGTTGAGAAGATAAATGAAAGAAACAAGACTAAGCAGACTTATATGTATAAAAATCTGCTTAATCCAGATTTCTCTGCTGATGGGAAGTGGGCCAGCATATTAGCTGATTACAGCCGTGTGGCTGCCGATGTTGTATCTTTAGATTCAGAACTACCGCTGAAAAAGCGTGATTCTCTTTCCACTGCCACAGGTGATATTCCCAAGTTGGGAATGAAACTTTACCTGACTGAAAAGCAGATGAAGGATATTGATAATATGATTGCACAGGGACTTTCAGTGAATCTTATTATCAATAAAATCTTTGCTGATACCCCACGATGTCTTGAAGGTGTTTGGGAGCGTATTGAAGATATGTTCTTGTCCGGCCTTTCTACTGGTGTTGCTCTATCAACGAGAAATAACGGAACCGGGATTAGGTTATCTTATGGGTATAAGGATGAAAATCAGTTTGGTGTTGCTGCTTTGTGGAGTAGTGCAGATGCTAAAGTTGTGGATGATATCAAACGTGTCATGGATAAAGCTGACGAGGACAGCAATACTATTACTGACGTTTGGGCTGATGATACTTGGCTGAATGCTTTCTATACCAATCAGCAGGCTAGAGAACAATGGGCCTTTATCAATAAGTTTGTCGGCACCTCTGTTCCGGCGTTGGACTTGGATTCTGCCACTGAAACTTTAAAGAAGAAGTTTAGTATTACCCTCCATCGTATTAACCGCAAGATCAAGACTGAAATTAATGGCGTACGCCAGTCTCACAAACCCTGGAAGGATGGTACGGCCGTATTTACTTGTGATGAAAAGTTAGGCTCTTTGGTATGGACAACACTTGCAGAAAAGACAAGACCGGTTGCCGGGGTAGTCTATCAGGAAGCTGATGACTTCATTTTATTGTCTAAGTATGCGAAGAACGATCCTCTTCAGGAATTTACTTCTTCTCAGGCTATGGTAGTTCCTGTAATCGACAATGTTGATAGAATTTATTGTATGGACTCTAAAACTGTACAGGCATGAAAGTAATAGTGACTAGTGTTTTCCGCGATAAGTTCACTCATCGGTTATATAACTGTGGAGATTCCTTTGACATCAAGGATGAAGCCCGTGTACAGGACTTGGAGAGTCGCAAACTCGCTAAACGGGTCGAAGTTCCCGAAGAAAAGAAAGAGGTTAAAATCTCCCTCTTTGAAAAGGAATTTGAGAAAAAGGGTTTGGTTGATGCGTTGAAGGGTATCGGTGTTCAAGTGACTGGAAACATGGGGGAGAAAACTCTTCTTGATAAGGTTGCCGAACTTGACGAAGAAGCAAATTCCAAACTAAAAATTGCTCTTGGTATTGAGTAAAAGGTCAGGGTGTGGGAGACTACACCCTGACAAATGTATAATTTATAAATCAAGAAAAGATGAAAAAGTTTATTTGTTTTCTGTTTTGCTCGTTTATGATGCTGTTTACATCTCTAGGTGTGCAAGCGTCCAGTTTCAGTGAATCAATCCCGTCTAAGTCTGTAGATGCGCCTATTAGCTTTGTTGATACGCCTACTGTTCAAGCTGGTGTCATTTCTATTGCTCCGATGAACGTTCTTGCGATAAATATCGCTCCACCTCTATGCAGTATTGAAATTATAACCATTGAAAACAAACCAACCGTAGTGCCTAAATGTCCGTTCCGATATCTATACAGGTCAAAGTATTGCACGCATTATAGTAATACTTCCTATAGCCGACTGATTACACCATATTAACATGAAAGCAAGAGACTACATAAAACAAAAGTTCCAAACCTTCGGCATTAACTTGTCGGAGGCTGACCTTTTGGATATGTGTCTGAACTCGAAGATAAGCGGAGAGGATGAGATGAATGAGGATAACCGCATGCGGGTGTCGGTGGCTATCGCAAAGTTCATCCCCTCTCTCCTACTCCGTGCCACTTCAATCAGCGAAAGTGGTTTCTCTATGTCTTGGAATATCCAGGGAATTAAAGATTACTATACAGTATTATGCCGTGAGTATGATTTACCCAATGCGTTAGGGAATAGGATTAAAGTACTTGATATAGCAGATTATTTATGATACAGTTCAGACCTCATATATTGCAATACCAAGTAAACACTGGAGGTTACGAAGATAATAACGGTGATTATCATCCCGGTACATCTTCATTTGAAGGTAGCATTCCCTGCCGATATGAACCGAACGGGAAAGCCAATACAATAGCCTTCGAAGATGGGAAGACTTATGTGTATCAGTATGTAGTCTATTTGAATCAGGACTGTAGAGAGTTCAAATGTGGCGATATTATCCGACTTCTGAATAATGGGGCTATTGTAGCTGAAAAGCAGGTTCAAGGATTCCACAGAGGGCAACTAAATGCAAAGTTATGGCTATAAGAATGAATACATCAATGAGTGAAATTGACGCTTTAATTAAAGCAGAAACTGAACGGGTAGATAAAATAGCTATTCAGGCTCTCTCAAATTTGGGTGATATGTGTGTCGCTGAAGCTAGAGATAGAGCACAAGAAGAAAGCTGGTTCAATCAAACTGGTAATCTAAGAAGTTCTGTAGGTTATGTGGTTGTCGCTCATGGTCGTATTGTTAAAAGCTCTGATTTTGGAACTGTACTTCATGGCTCGGAAGGTTCAAGGGCAGGAAAGGCTTTGGCTGAAGAACGTGCGAAGAAGTATTCAAACGGTTATGCTCTTATCGTTGTTGCTGGAATGAACTATGCCGGACTTGTAGAAGCCAGAGACAATAAATCTGTTCTTGCATCTGCTGAACTATTAGCACATGCAGAATTTTACAATGTGATGGAGAAACTTAGAAATCAAGTTGCGAAATGAAATCGGATATAGAAATAAAGGACGCGATTTATGCGGTTATAAAAGGCTCTTCTTTAGAAAAAGCTGTTACCGGGAAGTTGAAGAAAACAAAACGCCCTACCAGCTCTAATAAAGAGGATATTGTCATTTCCATTCTCGACAACGGTAGTGGTCAGATGCAAAAGGCTTTTGTTAACGTGAATATATATGTTCCTGATTATATCCGGGACGGTCAAGCAGAAGAGAATACCATCCGATTGCGCGAGCTTTGCAAGATGTCTTATGAACTTCTGTTTAATTGCCGAGGTGCTGGCTTTCGGGTTGATTCCAAAGGCTCCAAACAGCGTGTATTAGAAGTGAACGGTAAAGACGAGCACTTCATCAATAATAAATTATTAATTCAAATATCTAACGAATAAAAGATTATGGCACAATTATCATGGGGTAAACCCTCAATTGAATTCGGTAAGTGCAGTGCTGATGGCGCTGCACCAACAACATGGACTAAATTACCGTATGATCCGGTAGAAAACTCTACAAAGTTGACACCTACCAAAGGTGAGAAGAAAGAGGCTAAAGTCGAAGGCGGTGAGAATGAAGCTGTTAAGTATACAAAGAACACTTATACGTTTGAGTTCGAAATTCGTGCTGCTAAAGGACGTACTAAGCCTATTGAAGACGAAGATGGGGTAGTCGCAGATGAGTATGCTTTCCGTTTGACACCGGAGAATCCTGAATGTGAAGGGTTCTTGATTGAACGCTCTACTGTGTCAGTAGAAGATACATTTGACACGGCTGAAGGTAAGAAGTGGAAGTATACGGCTGATGTCTTGAAACCAGCTACGGGTAATCAAGTAAAACCATATACAGCACCTACTGCTCCAGAGGGTTGAGAATATTGTTTTTAAAAGAGTGCTTTCAACAGCACTCTTTAACTATTCAGCATTATGAAAGATAAAGAATTGCTTGAAATGAACATTGCTGATACCATCATTGAGAGACCTATTGGTTTCAATATTGGTAGTCAGCAATTTTACCTATATCCTCCTACTTTGGGGATGACTTATCACCTTGCAGGATTGTTCAAGAGTTTGGGAGCTGATGCTAGATTGGTATCTACTAATCCATATTTGGAAGGCATTCGATTATGTACTGAAAAAAAAGAGGTTGTTTGCCGAATACTGTCTAACTATACGTTCAACCGGAAGGAGGATGTCTTTGATAGTGTTAAGATAGAGGCGCGGACAAAAGAGTTTTCTGAATTAGAAGTAGAAGAGCTTGCTACCATGTTTACAATCGTTCTATCCGGAGATAATACAGAAGAGTTTATCAAGCACTTCGGGATAGATAAAGAACGCTTAGAGCGTAACAGAATAGCCGCAGTTAAGAAAGATAATAGTAGCGTAACCTTTGGAGGCAATAGTACCTATGGAACATTGATAGACTTTGCCTGTCAGCGTTACGGATGGACTATGGATTATATTTTATGGGGAATCAGTTACGCTAATTTAAAGATGCTCATGGCTGATGCCATCACTACTGTCTATTTGAGTGAGGATGAACGAAAGAAACTGAATATCTTCGATGATAGCGAGGTTGTTAATGCCGATGACCCGAAGAATAAGGAGTTGATTCGGAGAATGCTTAGTGAATAGTAGAATATTGAAATAACTCAGCTATCCTAACGGCTGAATAGTATAAACCCCGTCATTGGATGAAGTTAGGAGCATCCTTTGGTGAGGTTCAATTTCTAAATCTTGAGTACAAAAGTATGAAAACAAATCAAGAAATGGTTCGCTACATTGATAATTTTTCAGTGATCCAGCGAACAAGTGATGGGTATTTTGACGGAAGTGAATTGCTTCGTCAATGGAATAATGTAGCCGATAATCCAAGAAGGCAAATGAGTAAGTTTTTAGAGATGGACACGACAAAAGAGTTTCTAATAGCTCTTGCAAAGGACGAAAGCCAAAGTGCAAATTTGCTCATTGGTGAAAATCAACTACTTATAAAAGTGAAGGGTCGAAATTCAAAAGAGGGAAAAACACCTGATAAAGTTTGGATGAATCCACTACTTTTTATAAAGTTTGCTATGTGGATAAACCCGCACATTTGAAGTTAAAGTATTGCGCTTCGTCTATGACGAAATGATACGCTACCGTAACGATGCCAGAGACGCTTACAAAGAACTCAGTTCAGCAATTATGAAGATAGTCCCTAAAGACTTCATGCCTAAAGCTATGCAAAAGGTAGGAGAGGCATTGAACTGGGTTATTTTCAATAGCCATGAGAAGCTATTGAGAAATAAGCATGGAAATGAATTAAAGCAGCGTGAACTTTATCAGCTGGAGAAGAAAGTAGCCGATTTAATCAATGAAGGGTTTATTTCTTCTTATGAGAATCTGCTGATTTATTTAAGGAACCAGTACCAAAAGAGGAATTATTCACGGGTGTTTGATTGTGCGTCTTGAGGGGAATGGTGATAAATAAGAACAAGCCGGATGGTTAGTCCGGCTTGTTCTTAAATATTGAAATTTATTATTTCAGAGTAAAAACTTTGATGCCCTGTTTGTAATTCATGTATGTAGTTAAATGGCATAGGACTTGCATTTCTTTTCTCTATTATGCCATTAGAGTAGTAGAGACCTCCATTTCTTCTATATATAGTAAATGGATTTTCTCTCTTGTTAAATTTCCAAATTATGTCATTTCCTAAACTTTCGTGTTCATCGCATCTTGAATCAAAAAAACGATCAGTTGGTTCAGCTCCTTTTATATCCCAAATCGTTATTACATCTTTTTCATTTCCATACTGTATCTCAATATTACATTCATCCGTAAACGATATTAGTTTACATATCACTGGTTTATTGTCCAATGTTAGATAAGAACATCCTAAATACAAATCTTTTAAAGTTAGCATAATTTATTTTTTTAAAAGGTTAAACAATATCGCAAACATACCAACAATATTCCAAGAAAACAAAATGTATACTTATATTTTAACGCTCCATCCTCCGTTTGGCAACGGGATGGGGCGTTTGGTGGTTAATTAATAGAATTCTTATTTTACCCTTTTTCTTTTCAATTTTGCTTTATATTCATTTATTGGTTGTAAAGACTGAGAAATACTTAATAAAAAATAATCAGCAGCCGGTTTATATTTATCATAATCTTCCTTTGATATGTTAATAGCTGCATGTGCTATTCTATCTCTAGTTTTCCAAAGAGATTTTGACTGATTTTGAATAATTAAATCATAAAAGTTAGAGTTACTCATATAAACATTGTTCAATATTTTCCATTTTCTAGATATGAAATCCAGCTTATCTGGATATTCTTCTATTTTATCATAATATCTTAATAGTTTTAAGGTAATTTCAATTCTAGACCATAATATTAAGATAGCAAAGCCATATTCATGTACGCTAACTAAAGTTTGAATTCGTTGCTTGTAACTTTTATCATCTAAAGCTTTAAATGCTTTATATGCCTTTTCTGCTAGTTTGGTTTGTTTTTTGAATTCACCTCTCTTTGCCATACCCTTTTATCCCTCCATCTTAATTTTAGTACTCTATTTAATTAATTCAGCTTCTAATAGATAGCTATTAAGCTTTAGCTTCATTTGATAATACTTTATATTTCGACCTTTCAAAGAGTTTTTTACCAGTTCTTTGTCGGATTCAGCCATTCGAAGACCAAAATATATCCCAGTGACGGATTCGGGTGATATTCCCAATAAGCCAGAGGAATATAAAGTTATTCTAATTTCTTCTTCGCGTTCCCATGCCATTGATTTAGTAGCGATTAAGCATTTTATAAATTGTGTATCATCTACTAAATTGTAAGTTATGCTATTCATTGAAAATTCTGGAGTATCATTTTTATATTGAACATTGAAAATACCGTGCAATTGTCTATTTGATAAAGACTTTTGTAGCTGTTCAAAATCATATTCAATACAAAAACCTTTATGTCCATTAGTATAATATGCCCATAATAATTCATTAAAGACTGTTTTGCTTAAAGAGAATATTCCCAATTTAGTTCTAGCTTGTGCTATTATCTTTGCATAATTATCTTTTGCTATATTTATAGGAAGTCCACTTTTCTCTATGAGGTTAAAAACTTCATACATCTTACTGTCATTAACTATGGTCTCAGCTGGGTCATTAAGATTTTGTGCGGTTGGCGCATATATTTGATTATTGACAAGAGTCAACAAATCTCTATATATATCAGCTCTATATTTATATAATTTCATAGTGTTAGTGTTTTTATTGAATACCCTATACTCTGTTTGGCGACTGTATGGGGCGTTTGGTGATTAAAAGGGAAAGCCGGATGGTTAGTCCGACTGTTCTGCTTTTATCTTAAAAGATTGTATAAATTTTCTAATTTATGTAAGGAGTTGATGCATGTATTTTCCTTTGCGGCTTGAAATACAATATCATCTCCATATTGTACGGGAGCTGAAATTACAATATGAATATTTTCTTCTTCCTCTATTTTTATAGCATACAAACTCATCAAGTCAGTAATTTTAAGTTTTAAGATATCTGGATAAGAGTTGAGTGGAACAAAACCAAATTCAGTCAGAATACTGGGTGTTATTGATTTGGGTTCACACTCTTCTTCATTTAAATCTAAAATGCGATTATGTTCATCACAAACATTAATTACTGTAGGCATTCCTACGTTTTGTATTATTCCTAATACGGTATAATTAATACCGTTTGACACAATGTGGTTTCCGATTTGCAATTCACGTGCATTAATCATAATATCACCTCCTATTTTTATTAGTTTATAAATTCTCAGCCAGTTTCTTAATATCCTCCTTACTATTCACTACATGAGTATTGTCTCCTATACGGATAGATCCCACTACTGCGTTAAATTGCATTATGTTAAATGAAATATTCACTAAATATTAGAATCTAATCTTTGCGCTTCAATATATATTTTGCCGCTTTCATCTCCTTTTTATCATCCCGATAATATGTAACATATCCCTCCATTTCACTACCACAATTTAAGAAGCAAAGAGAGTAGTTTCCCATCTCCATGTTTTTATTATCTTTTGATTTATACCAGACTACAAAAGTTAAATTGCAAAATTTGCCTTTAAAGTAATACTTTCTATTTTTAAAAATGCCATTTATCGTTTCTACTGTTCCAATAACATTCTTACCTACTCGATGAATTATTATCTTCTCCTCGTAATTAGGGTCCTCGTAATCATCTCCAATAGGTCGTCCATACCATACTCCATTTATATTAACATCATCGGTAGAAAACAAATTGATAATATAACTTAGGGTAATCATAATAAAATTACGACATAAAAATATAATAAATGCAGATACTATTGTTGTGATTACATCAAACCCTAGTGAGGACAGAAAATTTTCCATAATCGTGTGTTTTAAATATTAAACAATACACAAATGTAGAAACAATATTTAACTAATCAACTATTTTCCTTCTTTTCTTTGATTTCAGCCACAATTTTCTCCAATTCGACCATCGTGGTGACTTTGTAGAACTATGGTAGGTAAAGTAAAAGCCGGAGAAATCCGGCTTTAATTACTTTTATTATGTTATGAGAATTTGAACTGATTAGTGCAGTCTTCAATTGCTTTAACTTCTCCAATAAAAATACCTTCTATCACTGCTTCTTTATCATCTTTAGAACATCCAGTTAATTATAGAAAAGATTTGGGCACTTGATAATTTAAAAGATAATAAGGCTGAATTAATTTCCATAGGAAAGGATATATCATGCTTACTTGAAGGAAACTTCAAAGATATGGATATTTTACATAAGCTTTTTAACAGTAGAAATTAAACAACATGCGCACGTCAATCTAACGACGTGCGCATGTTCTATTTGGGTGTATTTTGAGAAAATGTTGCTTGAATCAAAGAAAAAAATAGTAAAAACTTGATTTTCTTCATAATTGTGTGTTTATTTGTGATTGTATAAACATTTCAAGAAACGCGATTAAATAATGATATAAATCAAGTACTATGATTTTCAATATTTACACATACCAATTTAAACCAATATATCAAGAACGTACCTTATTTTGCGATCCTGACTTGGAGGCTAAAAAAGCAATGGAGAAAAAGAATATTATATTTGCTGAAGCTTTGAAAGATGTTATCTTTGCATACAGAAATAAAAAGCATAACGTTCACTTCATAGTTAAGACAAATGATTTTTTTATTTTTCAGATATCTAATCCAAGAAAAATTATCATAGAAAAGTCTTTTCAAGTGAGTGAAGAATTGAATGAGCCAAGTGCTTATGTAATTATACATAATGATAGAGAAGTACAACGAATGGCTATTCAGCAAGATTTATTAGCTTTTTCAGACACTAATGTTGTTGCTAGTATTATTGCAAATTCTGTGCGACAAGTATTACAGGATGCTTTTCTGCAAATCTCTATTAGAAGGGAGTATAGTAGAAGTGAGTTTTGGGATATTGTAAATGCGAATTCAGATCAAATCACAAGTATTAAGTTTAAATTTGATTATCCTAATTTACCTAGAGTAAGGTCGTTGATTCCTGAAATGCTGAAAAATGCAAGTGCACGAACAAGGAGTTCTACAACTACGCTTGAATTTGAAGCTGAAAAAGATAAAACTCTATATATCGATGAAAACGATAAGGATATTCAAGAGTTGAATAATGGTGCAGCTGATTGTGGATCAGAAGTTGCTATTGGACTCAAAGGGTTTAGGAGGAAAATAAGAACAGGTCATACTACTAAGGAAATAGAATTGGATGAACTACAAATAATAGGAAATCCAAATGATATAAAAGACATTTTAAAGAGTATAGTTTGATGAATAGAGCTATAAAAATAATAGCATACTTAGCAATCGCATCATTATTGAGTTATTTGGAAATATTCTTAACCATCTTAAAAATACATACTTAAATATTTTATAATCAATATGTTATAAGAAAGGTGGTTTTAATGAAGAAACAAATAAGGAACAAAAATAGGAATTAAAGTGATTTCTCATTTTTCTATTTGCACTCTGTTTCTTTCTTTTCGTTTGTTTGCTTTCAGAGTGCATTCCGAGCAATTTTATCTGCTCTCATCATTCGAAGAATTTGCTCCTAACTTTAACTAACAAATTATTTGCAGCTCATAAAGAGAATACAAATTATTATCTCTTGAAGTTGTATTGCTTGTAGCAAAGATAATCTTTTTTGTACAGGCAGCCAAAAATGCCTGCCTATATTTAGTTTAATTTAGTTTAGCATATATAAGGCTAACAAACTAAACCAAACTGGATTTTCATGTTACTTTTTGTGATTTTCCCATTCTACCCATACAGCCAAAAGAGAAGATAAGCTCTTGCCTCTTTTCTCTTTTCGCTGCGATACTCTTTTACTTCATAGCCACCTTTTACACACATCCGTACCGAGCAAACTCCCACATGCTCGCATATCAACTTTCGGTCTGCCCGATGGGAATTGTGTCGCAAAGGTATTTGCCATGTCTTTATTGTATGCAAGGTTGTAACCTGAAGGTTCACTACAAAATCTCCACGCTCCGCTTCGCAGAGGTCGTATTTTGTAGTGAAACCCTGCATACATAGCCATGCCACCTGTTGAAGCGACATAATTTCAATCAAGCCCGAAAGTAAGTGAAATGCTACAGGAGGGAAAGTAACAAACTTAAAACTTGGTATTTATGGCAAATTATGCAACCAACATTTTCCACGCAAGAACGGAAAATAAAACAGACCTCGACAAAATAGAGGCTTTCTTGGATGACACTTTCAGCGAATTTACCAATCGATATGGTGATAGTGTAGATGCAGAATTTTCCTCTCGTTGGGTGTATCCAGAAGAAGAAATCAAAAAATTGGTAGAATCGTTGGAGGACAAAGATAAAGTCTATATCAAGATTCTAACCTATGAATTTGAAGACGAGTACGTGAGCTTTAGAATATTCTCTCAGGGAGAATGGAAGGTCAAATTAGTAACTGAATGAGTAGAAGAAGATAAAGTAAAATTATGCTCTATCCTACACTTTGCTTATTCTATAAGAGACACACGGATGGAACGATTGTCGGTGATTTCGACAACAAAATCACTGTTCGTTTCATCTGTGGCAAAGAGAGAGTATTAAATACTGTGATGAAGTAATTTTTACAATTTTACAACATAGAAACCATGACACAGATAGCAATGAAATTCGTCCAATGGGATGTGCCCGAATTGGAAAAACTGAAAGATAGCAAGGTTTACAAATTACGGGAACGTCTTGATAATGGCGACAAGTTGAGTCGGGAAGAAAAGAACTGGCTCACCCGCAATGTGAAAGAGTGCTGCCATTTCAAAAGAGGTATCGCTTTAATGGGCTACCGTTTTGACTTCTCCGATGTTCTCAAACGGTATTTCGTGAAACAACACGGACATATTGCCGAATATTATGCCATTGACAAAACCGCACTACGTTCTGTCCTATATGGTCGAATTGAAGATATAATCGAAGTACAATAAAAATCAAAAGAAGCATGAAAGTAACAATTGAACACAGCTTTTGCCCCTATTGTGACGAGGTAACTGAACTTTATTTCCGAATCATTAACACGATTCTTTTTTCTGGCAATGAGGCGGAATTGCGTGAAAGCATGAGACAGTTGGAGAAAAAAACTCCACTTGATGAATATTTCACATACGGTTACGGTGCACGACACCTTTGGGTTTGCCAGCGACGTCCCAGCGACAAAACCAAAATATTCGAGCATCGTATTATGATGGTTGAATTTCAATGACACCTTGGACAAATATCATCGACTGGCTGGAATGGAATCACCCATTTCAGCCTTACTTCCATTTTCCTTTTATAACTTTTTCTTTTGGCTGCGCCACTCCCTTTTGTAGAAACCAGCCATTCGCACAAAGCGAATTGGAAACCACTTTGTGAAAAGTCTGGTTCTTCCTGCCGTTTTTCCTTCCAGTTCCATTTTTTTTCGATGCGGATATCACTATCCTCCAAGGATGGGCTACCTACGCTTCTGTCCACTCTTGGCTGACACATTCCTTATGCAGTGGCCTTTTTTCTGATTGGATGGTATTCTGTTTGTTACAGTCTCAATTCAAGCCAGGCATGTCTCGCTTTGGCTTTGCTATTCTTCACTGACTTTCGGACGGATGTTTCGCCTTTGTGCCGACATTTGGATTTGCTCTTTTTCCTTATCATTACCGGTTTACTTGTTTCCCATTTTCCATAATCGCTTTTTATCGAAGCAATCATCATTTTTCCTCTGCAAAGATAGTATGCCGACGGGAACGACATGGTTGTCTTGACCAATGGCGTAGCCGCTTCAATCTTCCTTTATCGAGCCTTCGATTTTACCTGTGGCTAAAAATAAAGCGTATTGACGCGCTATCCTTGGTGCATCCCTTAAACGACATCTACTTTTTAGGCAGTGTAAAAATTGATTTAATAACTTCTAAAAGCAATTCAACATGAAAAAGATTGAAAACAATTTCACAGTAACCGGATTCTTAGGTAAAGACGCTGAAATCCGAGAGTTCACCAACAGCAGTGTCGCACGTTTCCCATTGGCCGTAAGCCGTCAGGAAAGGAATGCCGAGGAAACCAACCGCATTTCAGCCTTTATGAATATTGAGGCTTGGCGTAAAAACGAGAATACTGGGTCATTCGACCAACTGACCAAAGGTACGATGCTCACCATTGAAGGCTACTTTAAGCCTGAAGAGTGGACCGACAAGGTCGGTGTGAAGCACAATCGTGTTGTTATGGTGGCTGTCAAGTTTTATCCTCCTATCGAAAAGGAGGATGTTCCTGAAAAGCCGGTAAAGCCCGTGAAAAAAGGCAAAAAATAATTCTTGCCTTATCATGAACAAAGCGATCTTTTGGTCGCTTTTGTTTTGCTCATGACCGGATTAATACGCATCATACTTTTATAAGTGACTGTTGCGATGCCAAGCTCCAAATGAAATCTTCACCCGGTAATACTGTTATACTTAGCTCCACTTGATGAACAGGCAAATTACGATTTTCAATAGAAAAAAGAAGACTCTCTCAATTCCATACCTCTGAGCAGCTTTCCAGTCCCTCTTATAACCATATTTCTTCCCAAAAGTGAGGTTACGTCCGCCGTCCATTAATTTTACAGTGCGAAGTTAAGTCGGACGTGAACCTGCAAGGCGCGTTTCATTTGCAGTCAATGCCGTTCAAATGAAATCCTTCGGATTCCGCTTCCTCCTTGCATTGTTCTCTTCTTCCGCCTTGTGGTTTGCACGTAAAATCAAATCCCACCGGACGAGGTAAAAGCCTCTGAAGGGAAGGGAAAATAAAAAATTAGAATGTATGAAACAAATAATTTGGTCAAGTGATGCTCTATTGGATGAAACAGCAAGAGAGTATTATCAAAATTTCAAGCGAGAAGAACTGGACGATGATGCCTACAAGGTCAGCGATGAAGAGTGGTCGGACGAAGTGTATAATGAATTGGGGGATGAGCGGCAGAACCTAAACAAGGATGTCAATGGAGTCATTATTGCATTTGGAGATTTAGGATTGTGGAACGGACGCAAACAAGGCTATCAAATTTTGGGTGACAACATTGCCGGGATATTACAATCTACACAGTATGATGCAGAGTGGTACGGTGACGGCTACGATATACGAGGCCGTATGTCGCACCATGATGGCACGAATTATGTTTTGTACCGTGTCGCTGAAAATCGTGACGACGCAGAACGGATTGCCGCAAAAATCTACAACTATGAAATTGACGAGAATGGTTTTCGCCAAGTTACACGTTCCCTCCACCCCTATGTGGCCGCAGTGTATGGCTGGAAAACTCTACAGGACAACCTCGTTCAGGTAAAATAGCCTGTAACCTGTACTTAAACAAATGCCGTAACGCTTTCTCAAGAGGCTGTTACGGCACTTGTGTTTTATGCCGTATATATTCTGCATAAAATGTGGTGGGAAACTATTCCTTTTTACACATTTATGAATGTTCCCGCCCAACTGTTGTAGGTGGCCGCTTGTGCCAGTTTCCTTTTTTAGACTCCGGCCCTCCTTTATAGCCCCATCCAGCTACCCCCTATATTTCTATCCCGCAAGCCTGGTTATTTCCCTGCAAAATTCGATTGCCGGCTGTCCGTCCTGTCAAGGACCGCTGACACTTGCTGCTGTAAAATCTTCCTCTCCGAAATATCGAAGAGTGTATTTTCCGCATCCTCCTTGCCCGTTCTGGCCGCCAATCCCGTGGGCAGAAAAATAATCAACCTTTCGGTACAGGAAGTATCGAAGGGAAATAAATAAAATATTAATCTTAAAATTTGAGGCATTATGACATTCAGAGAATTTATGTTAGAGAACGGTTATGAATTGCAAACAACCTTTTGGAATGATTTTTCCATTGCTGACCGATTTGGTCTTTCGGCGATACAGGACACTTTCAGCCGTGCTTTTGAGGAGTGGAAAGAGAACTACAAGTATCTCACGGAACTGGTTTTAGTGCTTAACCATAAGATATGGCAGCATTATGAAACAAGGCCGGAAATTGCGACATTGTATAATACCCTTTGGGCACAAGCCAGTCAATATGCAATGGAGTATCTGAAAGATGACGAGCTAAGCTATTATTATGATGTAACGGATTAAATGTCCCAGCTCCTCCCACAGGAACAAAAGAAAGCCGGCTTTTGTCGGCTGCTCTTTGTGGTCATTCCCTTTTTTATCACTCCGTTTTACCCTTGTATAAAACGAAATTATTTCGTTTCAGGCTGCTACCAGTCAGGACTTGTTTTTTCCTGTGCAAAGGTATTGCCACGGAAAAACATTCAAGTACCGCTACGCTATTTGAACACAATTTTTCAGTAGCTTTCCCGATTTTCAATCGCTCAAATGTCGTATACGCTCCATACCGCAACTGTAAAAATTCTGTCCAAATTCCTTGCCTGCTTTTCCTTAAAGGCAATCTTGAATGCACGTAAAAATCAAATCCCGACTGGAGAAGCCTAAAGGCTTCCGAAAAAAGGGAAAAAAAGAACATGATGTTTAATAGCTAAATTTTAAAAGTATGGAAATTCAATTTGTGATTGTTCGTTCAGAAAATGCAGAGTATTTGTGTCACAATGTAAATGGAACGTATGTGGATGTCAGCGACCCATCAACAGAATTTGTTTCTGGAGAGGATGATTTTCGCTTGGTAGAGCCGGACAGCTCCCTAACGCGGAAAGAATACGAGTTTCGTGGAGAACGCTTTTATCTCATGCCTCAATTTTATGGCAATGGCTGGTTAGCACTTACTTTGCAAAGTGTGGAAGATGAAACAGAGTATATCGTGCTATCCGTCAATTTGGAGAGCATGGATGCACTCGATTTGCCAGACCGTACATTTATTGATGTGAATCATTATCCGGATGCAATGGAGTTTCTGGAGACAAATAATTTAGCGACCTATTCAGGTTACAAGCGTAGAAGCGGATTTGTGGAATATCCAATGGCGGTATTGAATCTTCCTTTGCTTTATCAGCACGCCCCGCAGATTTTCCAAGAGGCGAATATCGAATGTTTTTAAATGGTTTTCTGAAAGTATGGTACTGATGACTACCAAAGAGATACCGTATCGGTTAAATCATATCGGTATGGTATCTTCTTTTGCCCGAAGACAGGTGGCATCCCCCTTTTTTACAGATTGCTCCGTGCCCACTTTTTTAATTTCCTTGTTTCCCTTTTATAGCAGCGTAACTGCCTGCTTCTCTTTTACAGTCCTTATGTAATGAATGTTGATGTTTCCTGTCGTTATCCAGACTTTCGCCCGGTCTTGTTTTCGTGTGCAAAATTACGGCGAACGAACGCTATCCAAGTATCGCTACGCTATCCGAAATGAAATTTGACGTAATCTTCCTAAATCATAGATTTCGGTATTCATAAAATTTCATTTCCGATTCCTTGCACTGCGTTCCTGCTTCGTCGTTTGGGACGCACATGAAAAACAACCCTTCCGGCAAAGTCGAAAGACTTGAAAAAAGGGAAAATAAAAAACTTAATTAAAAACGAAAACGAGTATGACAATAGAAGAAGTATTACAGCACGATTTAAAATTCAGGTATATGTTATTGGGGCGTTTGCAAGCCGACTGTGAATATTATCTTGGCTTTGGAAACAAAAGTTCTCGTCGTTTGTGGGCTGGTTCTGAAAAGACACAAATTGAATACATGACGAAAATTCACGACAGCTTCCGAGAAAACGAAAAACCCGAATGGCTGACAATGGAGCAAATCAAAGAATACAGCAATGCTATGGAAGCAACACAAGAATAATTCAAAAAAAATACCGTAATGACCTTTAACGGAGGTGTTGCGGTATTACAGTATTACAGTATTACAAATAAGGGGCGCGAGTTTGAGAACATACCCTCTTATAATTGAGAGGGTAATAATAGCCCCTCTTTTATAATTATATCATTCTATTCCTTTTTTATATTTCTGCAAAAGGAATAGCATTCTTCTTTTATATTAATTATTTTTCATTTTATCTCCCATCTATTCTTCATCCTATCACCGGTTTGGTTTTATCAGATGCAAAGGTCGGCTATCGCGCTTGATCCTGCTACTTGAAGTGTATTTCTTACAAAATTCTTCCTTCCTGCGCAAGAGTAATTTGGCAAGAAAAGTTGCCGTATGAAGCTGTATCGACATCCGTTTACCGCATCCATAAATCCCAAAACGGTTCAATCAGTAAAGAACCGACAATATGGGAAATAAAAGTTAATACTAACCAATTCTTTAAACATTAAAATCATGCCTAATTATGTAACAAACCGTTTAGAAATAAACGCAGACAGAGAAACAGTACAAAATGTGATGGATTTCTTAAAAGGAAAAACTGATGAAGACAGTACGCCTTGCTATATTGACTTCAACAACATTATCCCTATGCCAAAGGACTTACTGATAGAAGCGTCCACTTCTGGGGAATTTGGTATGCAGTATATCATAGCACAGCAACGTAAACCGTTCAATTCACAGGACGACCTGAAAGTCATTCAATGGATGGAAATTCAGGAGGAAAAAGTCAGGGAAGAAGCATTACAACTTGGAATGACATATCTGAGAAACTGGGGAAAATACGGTTATCCTACTTGGTATGAATGGTCTATTGCCAACTGGGGTACAAAATGGAATGCCTTTAATCAGAATTTTGAAGAACCGAACATGCTTTGGTTTGATACGGCTTGGGAAGGTGTGCCTCTGCTTATCCAAACACTCTCCGAGATATTTCCGGACGTCGAGTTTCAATATGCCTATGCGGATGAAGACCTTGGTTCCAACGTGGGCAAAGGGACTATCCGAAATGGAGAAACCGACATGACATTCCCCGATAACGGAAGTAACGAAGCCTTTGAAATTGTCTTTTTCGTAAAACCGGGATTAGAGGAATACTTGGAACTGACAGACGAGGGGTATAGGTGGAAAGCCTAAACATCTCCGGACAGACAATATCCGACATGTATTCAGGGTATATCTCAACCGATATATCCTGGATTCCTGTTGCCGGAAGCTCCGTTTATATTTATTCCATTCCACTTCCTTCTTACAATTTCACGCCTCTTGAACCAGTCTTTTTTGACCGTATTTATCCCATCCCTTGGCTGGCCTACTTATCATCTTTGAAGCTGCTTTTACTGAAACCGCCAAACACGCCCTTCAAGAGCTTGCCGACAACCCAGAATACCAGCAATACAATTATAATATCTCCCATAAGTCTTACTTTTATAGTTTTAACAATAATAAAAATACAAAATAATAACCGAAAAACAAATATACGATCCTGATTATCTGAAAATTCTATCAGGAGCCACCTTCATTTGTTCCGTCCTCTTTCGGGTTCTGTTTGACACGCGGACCGCTGGTTTGGCCACGATCAAGTTTTACGCCATATTTATTGAGTATGCGCCAAATAGAACTTTTGCTGCTAAAACCGCTTGCAGCCCAAATGTCATCGAAAGAATGCCCGTTGATATACATATCCACGATTGTCTTATCTCGTTCAGCTTTAGGTAATACCTTCGGCATAGCCGGGGCTTTGATATTCTGGCGTAACTTCTCGACATGAGCGGAATATTTTCGTAGTGCGGCAATTTCTTCCGGAAATGCCCCTATTATCCACAACACATCGGCTGCTGTCGTACCGGGGAATAATTCACCGCGAGTATCAACTCTGTCATGAATGGATATGACACGTACAATTTTGATACGGCATAGTTCGATGAACGCGGCCAGTTCTCTTAAACCGCGTGCAGCATTGCTGAATTTGGATATGACTATTTCATCGCCCCTTTGAAGATTCGCCATAAGCTGTTTCCACATAGGTCTCAATGTTTCATGTTCAACTGTTTCCTCTACGATTTGTACACAACCGTATCGCTGCATCCATTCTCTCTCAGCATCAAAACTGTCATTATTTTCCTTGAATATATAGCCAACTTTTGCCATTTTAATATACACTGTTTTGATAACAAGTGCAAATATAGCACTTTCATTTTAATCTAAAATCATATCGTGGCAAAAATCTCGCTGAATCCTTTTTTTAGCTTTTTTTCTTGCACTTGTTTTCATTGATAATCATATTATTAATATGATACCAAAAATTATACTAAATGCGATATAAAAGAGCTTTTACAATAAAAATAATATATAGATTTGCATCGTTAAATATGAATTGTTAAATATGAAAATTTTAAAATCATACTACAAGACTCCATCATTTTTGACTGGAAGATGTATCGTTTCATTGGCCATATTGGGCCTGATATCATGCAGCGATAGAAATGGCAAATCATTGTCTGAAGCTACGAACGATCCTGCCGGAATATACAGGGAGTACTTATACAATATACGACGTCAGAAAGATTCCTCATTTCAAGTATTGACCAAGCATATCCTACAATGGCAAACTGTAAAAGACTCTGTTTTTAGGTATCTCCGGAATGATACGCTCAGCCACCCCCATTCCAATCAGCGTGAAGAGTGTATCAGACTGCATGATTCTATCCGCACTGAGTTCTCACGCTTAGCCCTCTCAAAGACGCGTACTTATCAGGAACTTTTGGCTCTCAAAGGAGAGTTCTCACCTTATAACAATGATGAGGAACTGCATCATGCCGCTGGAGAAATCCGCCCGTTTTTCAACTCACTGGATAATCTTCCGCTTCATAAGGGTAACAAAGAGGAAATCCTTGCGGCTTACCGTATGTTACTGACTCGAACTATCCGTAACGGCATACATAGCCGCAATGAACTGATTACTTATATCACTAAAGAAGATGCTATATTCCGTGCGTTCCTCTCTCACTTGCACGATTTCGAAGGTGAGAGTATGGCTGACATCACACGTGGTACTGAACAGTGTTGTTCGCAGATATTCTTTGCCGCTGAGAGAAAGGAGATTACCTATCGGGAGGCTATGCTTTATTTGACAATGCGCACCAATCGTCGCCAAATACAAAATATGCAGATTTGTATAGAAGATGTTCGGAACAAAAAAATCAAGACTTCTTCGCAAGCACATGCTTATATATGGATGCTTATCCACCCTTATACTTCACTGGACGGATTCTCTATGACATTGCTTTCCGATAAAGAACGGAAACAACTTGACAGGATGGCGGCACAGACACCTGTGGCGTTCAAAACCTTGAGCCGAATCCTGCAATCGGAAAGTGGTCAACTGACTGAACTGCCAGGAATGCTTATGGATATTTTCATACAGACGCTCTAACAATATAAAAAATGAATATGTTACGACATTTTTTCAATGACTTTATGACATTTGTCCCTCTGCAACTACCGCAACTACTCGATGTGACGACAATGGAGGAAGCACAATTCTACGGTGACTACGCTCTACTGACCTTCCCGCTACGCGACCCTTACGATTTGGAGGAAGTGATGGATCTGTTTGAGGACGATATGGAGCTTATAACTCTCTACCACCACATCCCCACGCACGCTGACAAATTCGGGCATAGCACCTGTGCATACTCCAACCCGGCATTTGGACAGATGTTCAAGATGAATTGCAAGACAGATGCAGACGGTAAGGTAAATAGCATTCTTGTCACCATCTATGATTCTCTTGAGCAGATGTACGGCGAGCTGTGCCTTGATTTGGATCTTCATTCCAAAAGTGGCACATTCAAGTATAAGAAGAACAAAGACGATCTCTTGATGGATTTCCTTTAATGGTCATGTTATGCGGGACACACTATACCGACAAATGGTTTATTGGATTAGGGAATACCGGACATGGATAGAGGTTGTTGATGACAATTTCTATAAGGAGTATGCTTTGTCAAGAAACGGATATATCAATTACATTGTTTCCCGCACGTTGGTACTGCGGGCTTACAAAGACAAAGGCTCATACGCCAAAGGCATGACATGGACAATTCCGGAACATAAACTGGATAAGGCATTGGCAGCCTACCGTAAGCAGGAGCATACGTTCAAGCAACGTATTAAGAAAGCAGCGATATACCTTTCACCGAGGGACGCCGAAGTTATCATCCTATTGGCCACCCACAATATTGTCCAATTAGAGTTGATGATATCCCCCATTCAAATACGCGAGAAACCCTATTATTTATGATTTGGAATATACTACAACTTATCTTCTGTATAACGCTTTTCGTATTGCCATTAGCATTGTACAAAAGCCACCGTTCTTTTATGGTAAGGTTCTACGATGCTATGATACACAGTGTAAAGGCTCGTAAACTATATGTACAGGTCGTATTGATTCTGCTATTGCTCTTCCACTATGTTTACATCAGCGGACATGTTGGCGAGTTCGGTGTTTTTCTTTCAACTGCTATCTGTGCCACTATATATTCATTTAGGAGAGCGGACAGATTGTTAAGAGGTTTATGTGACCGACCATGTATGTTTGTCATACTCTCATTGGTGGCTTTGGCCATCAGTTTTGTTCCACACTTGTACACAACGGCGGTAACTGCCGCCTATCTTCTTTTGGCTGCCCTGTTCTATCCCTCTGTTCGGGTTATGACCGAATTTCAGGACATAGGCATAATCTCTGAATGGATGAAATTCCCCAGACTATTAGCCGAAAGTTATTATGACCATCATCACGCGATATTGCCGCAAGATGCGGATAGCGGCAACACTGATATATCCGCACAATAGTAATAATTAAAAAATGAAATGAAAATGAAAACCAAGCAGAAAATAGCTGTCCCTATATTGGCAGACAGAGAAGTATTTGACTACCTCAAGGAGAAAGTCGGTGAACGAAAAACAAAGACAGAAGCCTTCTGTGATTTATTGGATAAATCTTTGGCAGGTTTTGTTTCCCCTTTTTTAAGGAACAAAGGCTACGAACTTCAACCCAACCAGTGCCACGTGACTGTTTCTGACCTTTCATCGGAATGGCATTGGCATAGGGCTACTGTCCGTTCTTTTTTGGATGTAATGGAAGAGTTCGGCTTGTTGAATCGCATCCGGCTTTCCAAAAGCGTCATCATTACCATGACTGTGCAAACCAGCCAATCCACGGAGTCTTGCAATGGACAGAAGAAGTTGAACCTTGCAGAACAGCTACGTGAGGCATTGTCCGATTGGATAATCGGCAAAGTGTCCCTTGACGAGATCGGAATCAAGTGTGAGCAACTTGTTCGTCGGGCAATGGATGAAGCTGGCATATGCGATAGCTGCCCATCTCCGGACAGTATCACTCGCATCAATCCGGCAGCGGATGATGATGAACGAGCTGTCAAGATTCGTATGGTAGCTTTGGAGTGCATTACATTTGCCGCTATACAACGGGCACTGCGTAAGTCGAGATTCGATGACAGTGCAGAGTTTATGGACTACTTCCGATTGGAATTGTATGGAGACTGGACAGGACTTATTGCAACTTCGAAAGGTATTGCCGGGCTTATTCTTGATGTAGATAGGGATGAAAATTCCGATTATGATGAAGATGACAGGGAGTTCCTTAAAACGCTTTTTAAGCCTTTTCTGGCATTTGCGGCAAAGGCACAGGAGGCAACGTATCAGATTGGAGGTTGAAAACAGAATGTATAACCGCAACAATCCACTTTTGTATCCAGTGAAGCCCCCCTGCCAGTTATAGAAGGCATCCGGGCTTGCCCGCCTGCCACGAACAAAGGGAAGGGGGAGCCTAATACCCCACCTGCCTGACGTTGGTGGGAAGGGTGTCCGAACAAGCAGCAAGCTGGGACACGGTAGATTGTCCGAAACAATATGAAAAACGTATGGCAAATCAAAAACAGGTACTCGACGTGCAGGTGTCGAAAGGGATTACCACCGCCCAAAGTAATGAACATCTGCGTGACCGTAGTGAAAAGGCAGAGAAGTACGCTATGAGTAAGGGAAATTATGATCCTACGCGTAAACGGCTGAACTTCGAGATTGCGCCCGGAGGTAAAATACATCCCATCGACACAAGCCGTAGCATTCCCAAACGGATGGCGGACATATTGAGTCACCGTGGAATCAAAGATCCTAATGAGGGGCTGCTCGAACCAAAATACCGCACGGTGGTAAATATCATCTTCGGCGGTTCACGGCAGCGAATGCAGGAACTTGCTTTCGGTACGCAACAGGTGGACTTTGAAAAAGGTGCGGACAATACCCGCATCGAACGGAAGCGTGACATTGAACGCTGGGCCAAGGATGTTTATTCATTCGTTTGTGGCAGATATGGTGAGCAGAACATCGCTGCATTCATTGTACATCTGGATGAATTGAACCCGCATATCCACTGTACGCTTCTGCCAATCAAGGATAGTCGCTTTGCGTACAAGGAAATCTTCGCCGGTAAGGATAAGTTTGAATATAGTGCAAGAATGAAACAACTTCATACGGACTTTTTCGCAGAAGTCAATACAAAGTGGGGAATGTCAAGAGGAACAAGCATATCCGAAACGGGTGCACGGCACAGAACGACTGAGGAATACCGCCGAATGTTGTCTGAAGAGTGTACAACAATCGAGGATAATATCAAACTCCATCAACAGGTATTGGGTGAACTTCAATCAGACATCCGGTTGGCAGAACGCAGAGTCAAAGGGCTTACGACAATGATTAGCAATCTTGAAAAGCAGAAAACTGAAAAAGAAACCTTGTTATCGGCAGCCGAGTACAATTTAAAAGAAAACAAAGGCAATGCGGCAGAATTGGCAATCCAAATACAAATGTTGGAAAAAGAGCTGCAAGGAATCATCAGACAACTGGCAGACAAGCAGGAAAAGTTGCAGACGGCTGACCGGCAACTCATCGAACTGAAAAAGGATATGGGAGCCATTGAAGAACGTACCGAAGAACTCAAAGAGGAGGCCTATCAATATTCCCGTGATGTACACTCCAAAGTGGATAGCTTGTTTAAAGACGTCCTACTGGAGAGTGTAATCAGCGAGTATCGTAACGCATCGGCACAAATGAATGTTTCAGAACGGCAGCTCTTTGACGGTTCACTGGTACAGTCTATCGCCGAGCGGGGTACGGAAATCATGCACTGTGCGACAATGCTATTTCTCGGAATGGTAGATGATGCCACTACATTTGCCGAATCACATGGTGGTGGAGGCGGAGGGAGTGACCTCAAATGGGGACGCGACGAGGACGAGGACAATCGAGCATGGGCACTTCGCTGTATGAGGATGGCGAGCCGCATGATGCGCTCGACTATCGGCAAGAAATCTAAACGGTAAATGGCATACGCTTTACACCAGATTAAAAGTATAACTAATGAAATCATTGGAATATGACGAAACAAATTATTTTCATCTTCGCTTTGCTCTGCACGTTGCAGGCACAAGCAAGTGTACAACCCGTACAGAAGGACACTGTACGACACACTATTCATTATGAAGTAGCGGAATTGCTTCAACCGATGCAGCCCGTCTATCTCAACGGGGTGCTACTTCCGGCATCTCGAACCGGCAACTGGTTTGTTAGCATATCCGGAGGTGCGACAGTTTTTCTTGGTACACCTCTCGGTTGTGAAGACCTTTTTGGACGAGTGAAACCTTCGTACAGCCTCGCCGTCGGCAAATGGTTTACTCCTTTGGTCGGCGCAAGGGTAAATTATAGTGGCTTGCAGTTTAAGGATGCACAATTATCTACGCAGGACTACCATTATATCCATGCAGATCTCCTGTGGAATCTCCTTGGACGCAGATATGCCCGACAGGAACAGGTACGTTGGAGGCTTGCACCCTTTATGGGTGTCGGTCTGCTACATAACGCCACCAACGGGAACAATCCCTTTGCGCTTTCTTACGGCATACTAACACAATACCGTATTTCCAAACGGGTTAGTGCTATGCTGGAACTCTCTAACACAACTACATTCCAGGATTTCGACGGATATGGCTATCCAAACCGTCTGGGCGATCACATGCTTTCGCTGACTGCCGGATTCACCTTTCATCTCGGTAAGGTCGGCTGGAAGCGCGCAGTGGATACGGCACCATACATCCATCGGAACGAACTGCTTGTCGATTATGGCAACTTCCTTTCGGAGGAGAACAGGCGTTATGTGGGACGTCACAATCAAGATAAGCGAACGCTCGTGGAATTAAAGAAAATTCTGGAAATCGAAGGACTACTCGATACATATAGCCATATCTTTGACAACGACGATATAACCGGATGCAGATATCCTATAAATAATTATAGCGGTTTGAACTCGCTTCGTGCAAGATTGAAGCATAGCTATTGGGACGGGTCGTCACCTCTTGACACGACTATTCTTCAGACAGAGAATGGAAAGCCATCATATAATTACACGGCTTCCCGAAATGTGCAGTCCGCCCATCAGGACACCCTCGCTATGGATTCCACGGTTCTTTCATACGCTGATGGAGAGTGCATCGGTACACCCATCTATTTCTTTTTTGCTCTCAATACGACACATCTGACGGATACCTCACAGAGGCTTAATCTTGACGAACTGGCTCGTGTAGCTAAGAAATACAGTTTATCCGTGAGGGTAACTGGTGCTGCTGACAGTTCTACAGGAACATCAAGTATCAATGATTCTTTGAGTATATCGAGAGCAGGTTTTATTACCGCAGAACTGGAACAACGTGGAATACCAGCCAAGCGGATTATCAGAGTTAGCAAAGGTGGAATTGCCGACTATACGCCCGTGGAAGCCAACAGACATACGAAAGTGGAGTTGTTTTTTCCAAAAGCGAAATAGAAATTTCGCATAATTGATGTTTAACTTTGTCATAATCAATGAAGCCTCTCCGCTGTGAAGCGAAGAGGCTTTTTCGATATGGTACACGTGAAGTTCGCCATTTTCCTACTGTCAGAACCAGAATGAAAATTATTTCGATGCTTCGAGTGACTCTTTTCTGAACTGTTTGAGAAGTTTTTCAAGTTCAAGTGATACTTTGCGGGCACGAGTTCCGGCAGCTTTGTTGCTTTTCTCCATCTGGAGGTTGGCATCTTTTGAGAATTGATCGAACAATTCACAGATTTGTGTAAATGTTTTTTCCATTGTTATGTTCTTAATATTATATAATACTCTGGCAAAGATAGCAAAAATATTTTTTTAGGACTTATATTAGCTCTGTTATATATTTCGCCTATAATATGATACCCCTTTTTATGTTTTTCCATTCTGAGTATTCCCTTATCGCACCATCGGCAAATCTGGCCGAAGAGATTTTATATGCAAAGGTACAGTGTCCGGACGATTGTCAAGCACCGCTATGCTAACGGTTCCTGGATATTTTACGGCAGCCTTCCTCAAATCAAAGATTGACTTTCAGTCCCCTTCTCATTGCAAGGTATAAAAGGACAAGCCTGCTTCTGCTCTTACATTCGAAGGTTGGGTATTCCGTTCCATTCCATTTACTGTTTACTTGTCTTATCGCCCTTATTCCACTGTTAATCCTGCATAAAAATCAATCCCCGGCAAGAAGCCGAAAGAGCTTCAAGCAAAGGGAAATAATAAATCAAAGAATATGGGAAAATACGATTTTATCAAGTTGGGTAATCTTCTTTATTGGCATGACCCAGATAGTGGTCTGTCTAATGGGGTTTACCAAGTGGCTTCTATTCCGGAAAACATTGAAGAGGATAGCGTTATTTTGATTGCATCTGATACTTCGGAAGCGGAGGTTTTTCCTTCTGAATTATCACCGATACATACCGGTAGAAGTCATAAAGAAGACTTTTTGCGTTGGAAAACAGAACGTGAAGCTGAAGGTATTGAGTTTTACGACCACCTTTCCAAGGTGATGGATACGGAAAACGACTTGAGTGTGGGAGATATGGTGGCGTTTACAAACGATTATGGAGTGATATTTGGACCTTGTGAGGTCTTAGCTTTTGGGAATCTCTGTAATAGTGGCAGATGTGTATATATTGACAGTGATTCTTATTGGTTTCCTAACCGTCCCGACCAACTCACCATCATGAGAGGTGCGGAATGACAATAACATATCCACCTGTAGCCAAAGCGGGTGGATAGCATTTCCTTGTATTGTATATTCAGCCCGATTACTCTTATAGCCATGCTCCACCGAACTCCCACAACCGGTCCTATTCCTTTTTTACTCGTCGTACTCCGTTTCTAAACAGTATAACACATTTATTGGCCTGACATTCTTGAAATTCACAACGGAAACAGCTTGGTTTCCGTGTGATGAAACACTTGAACTGGTATGTGAGAAATTCCCAACACTATGTTATTTCTATCAATCGGAAGAGTCGGGTCTGGCGGAGTACTGGACAAATGACCAAGAGGGTAAATACTTTCCCGACAAGTACATTGCAGACCTATGTACTCCAGACGACAAATGGTACAAGGAATATTTTGTCAACCAGACAGAAGTATTCAAGTGGTTTGAGGTGATAAGCGGTCAGTCTGTCGAATCAATAACAGAAATTCTTGCTATTGCCGAACAACGGAAAGATGAAAACGACAATTCTTTCTGTAACATCTATGAATATGCCGCAGGCTAAGACTAATCCGATGCAGAAAACGAAATGACGGTATGCTGACAGCGTGCAGCGAACTATCATTATCCGATAAGCTTCTCTGATTTGCCATGCAGATTGGGGAGACTTTGTCGCCTTCAGTCCTTTTATACAGTCTCAGAGTGCTTCTCCAGTCTTTTATATTCTTCCAATCCGGATATTCTTTATATCGCACATCGGCAGTTCTTATCTGAGAGATTTTGTATGCAAAGATACAGCTTTAGAATGGTCAAGTAACGCTGCGCTAACAGTTCCCGGATACTTGTGGCAGCCTTCCGCATATCGAAGATTTGGGTATTCCACTTCATTCCATCCACTGTTTACTTGCCTTATCCATCCTTTCCTTGCTGTCAATTTCGCATAAAAATCATTCCAGACAAGAAGCCGGAAGAGCTTCAAGTAAAGGGAATAAAGTTTAATCATTTAAATTTCAAAATTATGCACAGCCGAATTTTTCAGATTTCTAAAATGTGGATAGAAAAAGAAAACTATCTGAATGAAGACACTCTCCATCAAGGAGATGGCAGTTTCTATGACTATTGTGCGGAGATAGATGACGAAGAACGTAAGGAGGATATTCGTTATTTGGTCAATACTGCTCTACCAAAAGATATGTTCGAACTTGTAGGTGATGACACCATACGCTACATTGGTGGTGTGGAACAATGGAAAGAGAACTTTGTGACTAACATCTGTAAGAAAGCTGAAGCTATTACGACGGAAAATATGTTGGAGTTTGTAGGCCCTGTTTATCAACTTGAAAAGGCATTGGAAAATCCATTGGATATTGCGTATCATTTCTATTTGGACGGAGAGGGATACCAGTCATTTGCCGAAAAATCTTTTGCATTTATGGAGTTTGTCTGTACGCTTGAACCGGGAACGATACTCTATATCGGAGGAGTCATCGACTATCACTTCTGATACTCCATATAATTTTTTTAAAGCCACCCGCAACTCAAGCGGGTGGTTATCATCTTCCTATATAACAGTCCGGTTACTTTTATAGACCATGTTCTGCCGAACCTCTGTTACCAATTCACAGCCTCTTTTACCGATTCTATATTACCTGTTCTAATTGTATTACATTCTCACAGTCCCGACATGCACCATTGTTTGTTTCGTGCGCAAAGGTACGGTGGCAAACGATGTTCAAGTACCGCTGTTGCTACCTGAAATGAAATTTGACGTAACCTTCCGCAATCACAGATTCCGGTATTCATAAAATTTCATTCCGGTTACTTGCTCATAGTTCTTGCATCCACCGTTGAAAATGCACATGAAACAACCTCTTGGGTAAAGTCGGAAGGCTTCAAGAAGAGGGAAATAAAAAACAACTTAAAAAAATAAATGCAATGAGAACTAAAACACTCTACAGATGCGATGCACAGAAAATAGACATCAGTCGTTTCCCTAACTTTCACATAACAGGAAGTATAACCGGAATGAAGAAACTCTATTATGGCAAGAATGCTCTATTGGTACGTTGCGGAAGCTGGATTTACAACGTGTCAAGTGAACCCGAAGTTTATTATAATATAGCACATTAGTAGTATGAAAAAAGGTTATAAAAAAGATTTTCAGAGTTGGAAAGGTATAGTAACTCTAAAATTACTTTGCTGCAATATAGCAGCAGGTCGTTTTGATTGGAAGAAATATTGTACGCCACAGCCTTATTGTGGTCAGGAGATTTGCGTTATACCGCTACATTGTTCTTATGGACAGATAGGCTACACTGTGTATTTCCCTTATTCTGATATGCCGGAAGTGGAATACGATTGGGAAATGAACAAATTAACTATTGACAAAGAGAATTGGGAGAATTATTTACAGAATTAATATTAAAAATATGGCACAGAATTTTTATACCAAATGGCAGAACGCAATCCTTGCAGATGCAGGAGTCTATGTTTCAAAAAAATACCGCAGTTTCCAAACGGCCTTAGTACGTGAGATTTCCAAGTACGCAACAGCCGTTGGCGCAAAAGTAACATTCAACTTAAAGGGGCATTATAATACCTCTTGTTTCATAGAACGTAACGGTAAATTCGTTTACATCAGTCACTCTTCCGGTTTGTCCCGAATGGGTAGCGGTGTAAAAATAGAACTCGATTCTTTCTTAATCCGGACAGCCCAACACGCGAAAGATTACAGAGGGGGACATAATCAGTATTGCGATATAACAAATTTACAGTCTATGATAGATAATTTGTTAGAGTAATAAAATAAATTCAAGAAAAGGTACGGAGCAAACAGCTCCGCATCTTTTTCCGTTTTATCGGCGCATTCCGCCGCTGTACTCTGCTTCTTGTAGCTCTTCCCGGTATTCCTCCATATTATTCAGCTTTTCGTTCACGGTTTGCAGGTTGGCATCCAACGAAGCATTATGGTCGTATGGGAAACGATGTTGTGCGACAAGTCCCGCATTAGTAACTGGCCCGATATCTATCATGTCGGATTCTTTATTATAGCTGACATACAGCACATCACCATTCGGCATTTCAAATGCAGGAATCTTTTGTTGTGTCATGATAGCGAATTGTTCCGCAGCCATCTCCTTGGCTACCCCTTTTAACGTATCTCCAGCATGTTCGATACCATAACGCCTGATATGGTCGCGTACTTCCTTTTCCGTGAATTTCAGCATCACTTCATAAGTTCCTCCGACACTCCCATTGTACACCACAGCAAAATCCTTGTCCTCAATCAAAAGATTGTCTCCTCGGTTCTGTATGGGAGAAGAATAAGTATATTCTTCGTTAATGCCGTTACCGTCATAATACTCCTTGGCGAGAGTCAGCAGTCCTTCGTAGTCCCCCTTATCCTTGAATGCGTCCAACCGCATCGTGTCATCGGTAAGCTGAAGATAGGCCACGGAAGAATAATACACTTTTTCTTTCGGTGCTACTGTTTGCTCTTCATCAATGTTCTGCTCCAATTCCAGTGCAATCTTATCCACCTTTTGGGTAATCAGAGAAGCCGCTCTTTTCACATCCAACAGAGTTGTCTTGATGAATTGTGGCGATTCCTTCAATTCGTCGAGCCATCCTTTGAGGTAGGCACAACTGTCCTCTTTTATATGTTTCGTCATGCCGTAACGTTGGGCAACCAATGCGCTGCCTAACTCGGCTACCAATTCTTCGCGCGCATACTCTGCCGAGCCGAAAGTTGTCGGCTTGATACGGTCGAGAACTCCTTCCGCACCGGTCGAGTGTGTCATCTCATGGAATAGTGTTCCATAGAACGCCTCTCCAGATTTGAACTGTTCCTTTTCCGGCACAACGATTTCATTTCTCGATATAGAGTAGTAAGCGTTATCCTGATGCTGTGGTTTGATCGGACAAATCCACAGATTGTCCTTTATCAGCGCATCGACGGGAGCGAAGCTGAAATACTCTCCGTTCTCAATATTCGGTAGCGAATACTCCTTTTCGAGTTTTTGCCACAGCTCCGGTCTTGCCTCCTGCAAGTTGGTCTGTGCCACGTTAAAGACTCGGAATACCTGCATCTTAGGATAAACATTGTATTCCTTCTTCTCGTTATCAGATAGTTTTTTGTAGTCATCATACTTAATCTTCTCACCAGAATCCTTGTGTATGCAGGTGAATGTAGTCAGCATGATTGGGAATGATTTCTCTCCACGAAGTACAGAAACACGAGGTTTCTCCTGATTGTCCTTATCGGATTTGTTGAGCCGTTGTACACACTCAAAAGTGCAGAAGCGCGGAATCTTGTAACCTTCCTTTTCACAATGTATAAGCAACATAATGGCATTCATACCATTATACTCGCGTCCGGAAAGATTGCAGGGCCATTGTAACGCTCCTTCCGTGAACCATGGCTTTCTCCAATCCTTACGGATACTCTCGATTTTCTCAATCATCATTTCAGCGAAGAGGTCTAATGCTTTATCTTCGCTGTTCGGCCCGTCCGTGTGCTGTTTTTTATATCCGGCCATATCCTTTACTGATTGGAATTAGACGAATCTGCTACATACTGTACAAGTTCTTCCACTTTGCATGAAACATTCAGCTTTCCGTTATATGCCGAAAGGGATATTTCACCTTTGGCATCCACTCGCACGCCCGGCTGTAACCATGCTTCGCGTTCTTTGCCAAAACAGAAAAAACGTACCCATTGGTATTCAAAGCCATCCTCTACTTTCTCCGTACTGAATGCCGAAAACATTGTGTAAGGCTGGTCTTTCTTATCCCTTTTTTCCTCGATATGCTGCCCGACCTTACCTCGAAATACTAATTCGCCCTTGACCGTATCTTTCGCATCTGCCGTAGCTGTACGAATTTCGTTAATAAAAAGATTGAAATAAAGTTTGTCACCACGGTGTTTGAGATACATTGTCCCCGAAACCTCGATGCGGGAACCATTTCGATATTTGGAAACCTCCTTTCCGGCAATAAAGGGAAAGAACGTCTTTGAGTACAATAAGAACTGCAATGGAGCCAAAGATTATATAGCTTTGGCACAAGAGGTTTTGAAATTAAAATAAGACAATATGGGCAAGAGTGATTTATTGAAAGACAGTATGAAAAGCGGACTGGACGGATTGCTGTCATCCACGAAGAAATCTCCGCAAAAGAAGGAAGCCACACCGCTTAAAACTGAAAAAGAGCCTGCGGTACATTGCAATTTCGTTATCGACAAGAGTGTTCATACGCGTATGAAATTCCTTGCTATTGAGAAGAATATGTCATTGAGAGACATTGTAAATGAGGCGATGAAGGAGTATTTGGAAAAAAACGGTAAGTGAGGGTATGTTCCTCGCTTCCCGTTCTTTTAAATCAGTGACTTCTGTTAGTACGTTATGCCGATATGTATTGCTACATATCAGTCATTGACAACCCTTTGTATGACAGGGAATAACCTTTGAACTCTCCCGTTGCACGCATGAAAGCGGCTGCTTTCGCTTCCAGTTTTTCCATGTCGATATTTTCGGCCTTGCGTTTGACTTCGAAAAATGTCGCCGTATCGTCCAGTTCGTTTTCAGTTACTATGTCTATTTCGTTCTCACCCTTGCGGTCCCACCAGCCTCCGATACGCGTATAGACTTGCCGTTCTATCAGTACACGCTTAAAGTAACGTTCAAGCATCAGACCGCTGAAAGTTTCATAATCCCGACCTATAATCATCTTCACACTTCCATAGTTCTCTATCTCCAGCATATAGCTGTACTTGTAGATGAAGCGGAACCAGAACGTGAAAAAATTATCCTCGATGACATACCGGACATTCTTGGCGGAACTCTTCTCGAACAGCGGTTGCTTCTTCGATATGATTTCGTATTCTTTCTCCAGCTTGGTAAGATAACCGCCGATTTCCTTGCCTACCACGTTTTCAATTTCCGAACGGGATGTTTTTCCTCGTGCAATGGCCGATAGTATGGAGAAATAGATTCCGTAATCCTTGCCGAACTCTTCGATAAGAATCGCTTTACCCTCGCCCAAAAATATGGAGTCGGCCTTTATAATCTGGTCGAGCATAGTCGTTTTGGTTGTTGCTCCTGCATCCACGAGTAGTTGTACATACTTCGCCACACCGCCCGTGAAAGCGTACAAGGCCAGCAGATCTTCTGCCGTGTAGCCGGGGTTGTATTCCGAAAGAATATCTTTCAGAACAGTTGGGGTAAACGGACGCACAGTCATAAAGCGCGACTGCCGGTTATACAACGGCTCTTTCTTATCCTTGAATATCTTTGTCATCATGGAATAAATCGAACCACAGACAATCAGGTTAATACGGGACTTCGGGCTGTATAGATCCCAGATGCGCTGCATATCGCTGAACACCGATTTGTTCACACGGAAAAACTCCTGGAACTCGTCGATAAAGAGTGTGATGGGACGTTCTGCCGAAAGTTTCATCAGGTACTCGAACACATCGGTGAAGTGTTCTGCCCGCCCCATGGTTGGGACTCCCAACTTGTTCTCTATTTCAAGCCGGTAATCCTCACACAAATCGCCTTCGGCTTTCCGGGCAACAAAGAAATAGAGAATCGGTTCGTCCTCGTATGCCTTCCACACGAGTGATGTCTTACCGATACGGCGACGTCCCGTTACCACTGTAAACTGAGCATTGTTTTTGGCCATTTCGCGAATCTTGCGAAGAGAGGCTATTTCTTCTGTCCTGTCAAAAAATCTCATATCCTTATCCTTTTTTATTGCTGTTTCCGAAACGGCTGTTTCCGAAACGGCTGTTTCGTTACTGCAAAAATAATGCAAATTTCTGGTAAAACAGGCAATTGATACAGATTTATTTAGCGAAATGGCTCAAAGGATTTTTATCCGGTAAGTTCCATTCCTGTTTTACACCGTCTGGTCTTACGTCCTTCCGCTTGTCCCGTTGTATCGTTAATCATCCCTTTATAGTTCCATCCGTTTTACCATCCGCCTTTCAGCGTATTCTTCCTTTTCTATATTCTTTTAATGCCACTCATCCGGTCCATTCCTGCCATCACCGGTTGGTTTTCCAGACGCAAAGGTGGACTGCCGCGCTTGATTCCGTCGCTTTGAAGTGCATTTCCTATAAAATTCTTCCTTTCTGCGAAAGAGTAATTTTCCGGAAAAAGCGTCGGAAATCGCTTATTCGTCAGTCCTTGTAAAGCATCTGTAAATCCCAAGCGGTTCAGGCAGAAAAGAGAACCGAACAAAGGGAAAATAAAAAATTAAATATTAAAACCAATTAAATTTTTATGATTATGGAAGCAACAGCAATTCAATCAGTAGAGAAAAACATCACAATGGTAGCATTGGCAAACGTGCAGCCGAGCAATTACAACCCACGTAAGAATTTTGACGAAGCGAGCCTTGCAGAACTTTCCGAGAGTATTCGTCAGCAGGGTGTGTTACAGCCTATTGGAGTACGCCCAATAGAAGACAACCGCTTTGAGATTGTTTTTGGAGAACGCCGATATCGTGCCTCCCTCATGGCAGGATTGGAAGACATTCCGGCTGTCGTTATGGAAATTTCAGACGAAGTTGCCGAAGAAATGGCGGTAACTGAAAACCTCCAGCGCAAGGATGTTACCCCGATAGAGGAAGCAAATGCCTACCAAAAGCTCATTGATAGTGGTCGCCACGATGTGCAGTCTTTGGCGGTGCAGTTCGGTAAAAACGAAAGCTATATCCGCACACGCCTTAAATTCGTTTCCTTAATGCCCGAAATCGCACAGCTTTTGGAACAGGACGAAATCACAATCAGCGTAGCGAGCGAAATTTGCCGTTATGGGGAAGATATTCAGAAAGAGGTGTACAACAAGCATCTTAAAGAGGGGATGCAGTACAATAGTTGGCGAGGAATGAAAGCCTCTGATGTTGCACGGAACATCGAACGGCAATATACCACCGACTTGGAGCGATACGCATTTGACAAGACCCTCTGTCTGTCGTGTCCTCACAATACAAATAATATGATGTTATTTTGCGAGGGTGGTTGCGGAAATTGCGCCAATCGTACTTGCCTTGCTGAAATGAATGCAGCATATCTCACGGAGAAAGCCGTGCGCCTTATGGAAGAACGCCCTGAGGTATCCCTCTGCTATGAAAGTTTCAACAGCAATGAAGCCGTAGTAGAACGTCTTACCGCCATGGGTTACGAAGTGGAAAGCCTTAACTATTATGCAAAGGCATATCCCGAACAGCCCGAAGCACCCCGAAAAGATGAGTACGACACCACCGAAGAATACGAACAGGCACAGAGCGAGTTCGAACAGGATTTGAACGATTACACGGAAGAATGCGAAGAAATCCGTACCCGAAGTGAAGCAGGTGAAATCATCCTTTATTTCCGTATTGAGAGCAAGGACATCGTACTCTGTTATGTTCCGAAAGTTACCTGTACTACCAATGACACAAAACAGGAGCAGACGCTTTCACCGGTAGAGAAGTTGGAAAAGCAAGACAAACGCAACAAGGAAATTGCCCTTGAAAAGACTGTAGAGGACACAAAAAAACAGATTTTGGAGGTTGATATGTCCGATTGCAAGTTTGGGCAAGACGAGGACAAGATGATTTATTTCTTCTTGCTATCATCCCTCCGCAAAGAGCATTTCGAAGCGGTAGGTATCGAGGAAAAAAAGCCTTATTCCTACCTTACAGATGAAGAAAAGATAAACATCATTGCCAACCTCACGAGCAAGCAGAAAGCGATTATTCGCAGGGATTTTCTAATTGCTAATTTCAAGAACGCATACGGCAACAATGCCATTGCATCCCTCTTGCTTGACTTCGCACAAAAACATATGCCCGACCTGTTGGCAGACATCAAGAACGGACATAATGAAGTGTATGAGAAGCGTCACCAACGTATCGAAGAGAAAAAAGCCGTTCTTTTGGTGCAGGAACAAGCAAAGCAGGAAGCGGAGCAATCTGACAAACAGCAATCCGAAGTAGGGATGCAGACCGAAGAACAGCCACAAGAGGAAGATATTGCAGCTTAACCATAATCAGTAACCAACGAATAGAGGGTGGAGTAATCTGTCCTCTATTCGTTCCTAATTTGTAATTAGATTAAAGATGTTCACGGACAACTGCTCCAAACCGTTGTCGGGCGGCGCGTCTGCCGGGCAAACCCGCCATCCGCGCGATTATGCCTTTTCTATCCCATTTATAGCTACCTCCCGATACCCCGCCGCCACCCGTCTTCATTTATACCTATCAGTTTCCTCCTTTTTATCTTTTCCATCTTATTCCTTCTCCGGTTCCTTCCTGTCCTCGCCGATTGGTTTTCCAGACGCGAAGGTGGACTGCCACACTTGATTCCATCGCTTTGAAGTGCATTTTTATAAAATTCTTCCTTTCTGTGAAAGAGTAATTTTCCAAAAAAAGCGTTGGAAGTAGCTTGTTCGTCAGTCCTGTAAAGCATCTGTAAATCCCAAGCGGTTCAGACAGAATATAGAACCGAACAGAGGGAAGAAAAATAAATCATTAAAATTTCATGACAATGGACAACATCAAAGAAAGCAAAGAGTACAAACTTGCCAAAGAATGGGAAATGGCAGTGAATAGTTTTAGTTTCAATCCCAAGCGTTTTGCAGCCGCTATACCTGATATGCACCCCACACTGCAACAGAGCCTCTATAGATTGTTTAAGGAGTGCATCATTGTGATGGCGGATGAGACACGTCACTATGATGACCGCAATCGTGCATCACATGAAGAAGCAAAGTGTCTTATGGAATACCTCAAGACAAATGGAAAGCATATCCCATTAAAATAACAAGCGTATGAAAACACAAGAAGTACAATTTGGCGGCAATAACTATCCTTGCCGTGTGGTGGAATCCAACGAGGGTGAAGAACTCCTTATCGGCTCGATTACCTTGCTTGATGCCCTTCAGCCCGGTAGT
Organism: Bacteroides sp. MSK.18.37; assembly: GCF_019129155.2. Classification (NCBI taxonomy): domain Bacteria; kingdom Pseudomonadati; phylum Bacteroidota; class Bacteroidia; order Bacteroidales; family Bacteroidaceae; genus Bacteroides; species Bacteroides sp. MSK.18.37. The sequence goes on from NZ_JAHOIB020000001.1 coordinate 6,678,484, forward strand.
TTCAACGATGAAAACGAAGGCTTCGCAAGCAAGGAAGCCGAAAGAATCTATGACGAGGTTTTCTTCTTTACCGACATGGCAAACCTGCGACTGACAGACGTAGAATTGGTTGCCGAACTGAAAAAGGACAACCCGGAATGGTTCGAATAAAAAAACAATAATCATCTTAAAAATAGCATAGTTATGGAAAAAGAGTATGTAATACAAATAGCACAGACCATTCAAGAGCAGTTGATAGGACTTACCCCTATGCCCGTCCTCATGTCATGGGGTATCGCAGAGTTTGCAGCCACCATCTTCAAAGACCTGCCTGCACTTCGTATCAAAGTAAACGGACTGTTACACACCGGATACGTCATTATTGCACTTAATGGGTCGGACTATTATGAGGTATATCTGTTGAAAGGCAAAGATGCAGAGTGTGTCAATGAAGAAGTTTGTTACAACGAGTTAGGGGATGTCATTGACAGGGCAATTGAATGCGGTACTGACAAAGAGGAATACGAAAAAATTGCCATCAGCAACTCACCCAATTATTAAGCAGGTAGCTCTCCTGATAAACCAGAAGAAGAGATTAGTTAGTAGTAAACCGCCAGTACGATTGTACTGACGGTTTTTGTTTTTGTTGTTTTTATTTACATTATATGTCAGACAGCCGGATTTTTATTTCGCGTTGCGCTTATTTTGAACGTCTTTTATCATCTCTTTCACATCTTGCCCCACTTGTACGAAGTTTTTATATAGGATGCGCTCCCGTTCCTCTCTCGACTTGAAAGTGTAGAACTTCGGCAGCGGCACATACGCCGCTTCTTCTTTCTTGATTTCTGCCATATCAAAATCTGTTTTGCAGAAGAACTTTGTAGTCTTGAACTCTTCCGATTCTTGAATATTCATTGAACCGCCCATACCTGTTTTCGTCTTCACAAAGTCCCGTGCCGTCTGACCGCATATCCATCCGGTTGCCATATCCGAGATTTTCGAGGCAGGCACAAGGTTATCCATATTCTCATTGAGATTGATACTTGTTTTGTCCCGGTCAATAGTCACGCCTTTTTTGACCTGGACCACCTTGCCGAAGATGTCATTGGACAACCATTCCAGCGTTTCTTTGGCACGTGCCGAGCCGCTTACCACATTACCTACCGTCGTAATGATCTTTTGCATACCTACCTTACCATAATCGGCTTCCAGTTGCGGTAGTTCCTGAAAGCCGAGCGTTACACTCACCTTATTGCTTCGCGCCGTACCTATCAGACGGTCTATTTTGTGAAAGTAAAGTGTCGGTAACTCGTCCACTATAATACTCACAGGAATATTTTTCCCCTGCCCGGTATTCACACGGGTAACGAGACGGTTTAGGATAAGAGCGTTCAATGCACCGATGATGGATTCCATTTCCGGGTCATTTGCAATCAGCAGGTAACTCGGATTCTTCGGGTCACTCACCTTCAGGTCGAAGTCATCGCCATCCCGGTGGAATATCCAGTAGCTCTCTTTGGTTGCCAGACGCGAGGTATAAACACGTAACGTGCCAATCATACCCTCCAATTGTTCCATTGCCTTATTTTTGAAAGCTGTCTGGAATGGACCAAGCAGCGGAGCAACCTCATTGTCAGTTTCCAGTACCTCGAAAATCGTCTGATAACTTTCATTCAAGAATGACAGAATATGTGGCATGTCCGAATACTTTCCCAGCCAGTAGGCAGGTTCCACGATATTGCCGCCTTCACGGTCGCGCACGATACCTGTCGGTTTCCAGAATTTGGTCTGCGGATCTTGCTGTCTTTCCGCATATAGAGGCTTGCCGTTGGCATCGTAGGGTTCACGTTCATAATTCACGAAGAAGTAGATACAAGCGGCAAGGAAGTTTACCGCCGAGGTTTGGAAGAACTGGTCGCTTCCGCCGCCTCCCTCTTTCTTACCCTTTTGTAGGCTTTCCAATAATGTTTCCGCCGTTTCGCTGGCCGCCGCAAGATTGTTGATGTACTTTGCCTGAATTGGATTCACCCGACGGCTGTACTCCACATCCACAAAATTAATCATGTTGAACTTGCACCCTTGGGGTACTCTGCCCAGTTTCTCGTTCTTCTTGTAATGGTAGTAGAGCTTGGTCGCCAATGTAGGAAACTTGTAGTCATACACCACCATGGCGAAACCTTTGGCCGAATGCTGTCGGATAAACGGCTCTATGATACTGAAAGTCTTACCCGATCCCGGTGTTCCAACTACCCATGTTCCTCGAAAGCAGTTGCTTACAGAAATCCACCCCTTACGGAATTTACCCTTATAGTAGTATCGCATGGGGATATTTACGCTGTATTCATTCTCGACTTTTTCTTCACATTGTTCAAAACTTTCATTCTCGAAGTTGAAACGGTCTTTCATCAGTCCCTCCTTGATGAACTTTGAAATGTTGTCTAATGCGATATGTACCAGTACTACGCCAGCAATGGAGGCAATCATATAGAGAATGATATTCAGAGGTAAGGTATAAAGCCTTGTTTCCATCGTATGGCCGAACAGCCATACAGAGAGTACGAGCAGCAATAACCCACTCGTCAATGGATACACCACCTGCCGGCGTGCGTTGAACTCCAGATGCTTCTTGTTCCGCGTTCCGACACAAGTGATGCAGATAAGCAGTACCGTTGCGATTTTGCTGTACACAAGATTGCCGTCGTGGTAAATCATCCATTGTTTGATGCGTCCGTGAATGTCGGTCAGTATGCCGCCCCAGTGGTCGAGCATTGCAGGGTCAATGGCATATTCAAAGAACTCCAGCAGCACGGACACATATACCACTGTGCGGAATATTTTATAGAACCCTTGCAATTCCTTACTTTCTTCCATAAGTCAGTCTGTTATTAGTCCTTGTTTTCTACGATACCAATGATTACCTACTCTGATTACATCCATACCGAACCATGCACCATTCTCGTTCAGTTTTGTTTTTATCTTATCAAGTGTTACCGGACCGATACCCCAGATTTCCATGAGATATTGCTCGTTAAGATGAATCAGGTCTCCGATATATAATATTCCATGAGATTCAAGATGGCTTTTGATGGATGGGGTAATACCCAAACTGAATACCGGTTCCGAGAGATAGTGTACTTCTTCTGCCTGAATGTTATTCAGGGCTATTTCAAGCCCCACTTTGATTCTTTTGAGAGAATCAAGGCGTTCTTGCATCTTTTGGATGACAAGCTCGTCTTGCTGTATCTCATTGCGTAATTGGGTTGCTCTCTTTACAAGTTCGGCATTACTTCTTTTCAACTCTCCGTTAATATCCGCCATTGACAGATTACTTGTTTCAAGCTCGTTTCGTGTGCGGTCTAATTGCGTGACAAGTTCCTCCAGTCTGTCGGCATGACGCTTCAAGATTGAATTTTTTTCATTATCGGCAGTCATTTCGTCCAAAAGGTAGCCGAACCTTTTAATTTGAAAATTAATATCTTCTTTATCCGATGCTATGGAATCTGCGAGTTTTGCCAGTATTTGTCGGCATGAATTACCTTTCATGGACTTATACATGAGGACAATTCCCAATATCATCAATGCTATGCTGAAAAATATATCCGTATCTTTCATATCTTTCTATCTTTTATTCGTTTATGGTAATTATAGGGCGTACTTTGTGCGCCTGTACTTTAGGTGTTTCCTGCATTGCGCCGCTCCCCATGGAATAGAGCCATGCCTTGGCTGTCTGTTGCTTTTCGACTTCTGTGGATGTCCAGTACCAACAGTCGTTTTCATCCAGTGGTAACGGCTCACCGCCACATTGTTCGATGACAGGGTTGATTATCTTTCGCATGGTGTAGAGCAGCCGCATCTCTGCCACGGACGGTACATAGGCACTCTGCCCGTACCGCCATAGGTCGAAAACCGCTTCTGCCATTGGCGAAGCGGTTTCTTGTGTATCATACAGTGCGAATGTATTCTCATTGCCATCATAAGCCATGATGTCAGCCGATGTGCCTTGTGCGATGCCGAGGCTGTCGGCGAATGCCTGTGGAGCAATGTCCCACAGGTAAACTGCATAACCGTCCCCCTCCGTATCTCCGCGTTTTTCGGTATCGAAGACAACCGCTATCGCTTTTTTCCCCGATTGTTCATATTGTGCGTAAGGCAAGGCTGTTCCATCCTCGCAGAGGATATGTCCTGGACGAACTGCTGTATCGGGTACGTCTATATGCGTGTCACAGGCAGCGCAAAGCACGGCAGCCGTTGCCGCTGCCACCAAATGTATCTTTCGTATCATATTGCTTTCTTTTTTGTTTCCCTATTTTATAGGTAGTTTCACACCCAGCACGACACCTGCTCGCAGCACGTCCGCACCTTTTATCATCACATCGCTTTTCACTTGCCAATACAGTGTCCATCCGGCCCGTAGCACATAGTTGTGTTCGTAACCGAAGTGCAGGCCACCGAGGAACTTATTCATGTCGCTTCCGGCTGAAGCTCCGATACGCAGACTGCCATAGTGGTTGCGTCCCCGCGTCATGCACGGCTTGTAGGCCACGCCAAAACCGTAGCTGCGGTAGTTTCGCCAAAATGATTCCAGGCAGATATGCCCGCACGAAGCGCACTCTGCCCATTGTAGATAGCCGTTGACGAAGAACTCCCACGTATGGCGATAGTTCATTTCGTGTTCGTAGGCGAGCGTTATATCCATGCCGTTCTTGTAGAGTAGCCCTGTGCCAAGCGAGAGGCGTCCGCTACCTTGTTGTGCATTTGTACTTGCAGCGATACACACGCAGGTAATTATCACGATGATTGTCTTTTTCATAGTCATTCCTCCTCCAATAAATCTGCATGGAACGAATCTGCCGCCAGTATATCCTCATAGTCGATGTTCAGACTGATGTTACGGCCACTAATCTGTTTCTCCGTCATTTCGATGGTCAGTAGCTTGTCATTGGGAAAGGTCATCTTTTTCACGACAATCACATTCCGATAGCCGTGTCTGAATGTCTTGCCCGATTCCAGAACCAGGGCAGGTGTCAGTTCGATAGTCTGTGCGTTGGTTGCCTTGGCGAGTTTCTTGTCTGTCAGCTTTATCCGTATCTCATCAATGTCAAAACGGATGTTCGTCTTGTTCTCGATGGAAAAGTCTATGAAGAAGTAGTCACCCACCGAGTAGATATTGTTCAGACGCATCACCATGCGGTGTGCTTTGGTAGCTACGTTGCGGATTTTTGCAGGTGAGTTCCAGATGCGCCGTGCATGATGTGTCATGTCGGCAGTGGACATTGAGACTGCCGGATTGTTGTACGCATTACGCTCTTGTAGCAATATCTCCTTATCTGTTACTGCCTCTTTCATCCTTGTGGTATAAATCAGTGCGTATTGTGTGCGGTATCGTTCCGTCACAATGGTGACGATGGCGAGTATTTCACCATCCTCGTGTCCGCTTTCCTTGGGCTTTAGGCGAATGATGTTGTCAATGGGCTGATCGCCCGCCACCTTGTCAGTGGAAATATCCACGAAACGCACCGGTTCCGATGCAGTGATGACAGTTGTTATCTGTTCGTTTACCGTCAGTTGTTCCATTTCTTCGTAGGTAGTTTGTGCGTTAGCTTTCGGTAAAATGGAAATACCTGATAGAAGCATAATGCCAAATAAATTCCTTTTCATTGAAATACAGAGTTATAATTGAAAATTCATGATTGCTTTATTCTCTTGCGAATTGATATTTGCCTTATCTGGGATGTCATCCTGCATACAACTTGGAGATTTGTCCGTAACATCTATCTGTTCGAATATGATTTGTTTCGGAAGTATTTTATGGCAGAAATAGCTGCTGTTGAACGGTACGTTTTTCCCTTTTCCGAACTGAATACGTTTATCGAACATGAGTAATTCCAGATCAGTATTCTGGAAAAGTCGGCAGGGTGCTACGTTGTTCAGCCAATAGTTGGACATCAGCAAGGCGAATGGTTTTCCGAGTTTCAGACAGCGTTCAAAGACTTCCACCTTCCGGCTGAAAGGAGGATTGGATACGAGTATATCCCATTGGGACGGTTCATAGTTGAAAAAATCCTGTCCGTTATAGATATGGGAATACACGACATGGAAACCGGCATCCTTGAATTTCTGCACAAACTCACTGCGCTTCGTATCGAAAGGACACCAGACTATCTTGCCTTCGGGTATATATTTGATAATGGGTAATACACCATATCCCGGTGTATATTTTTCATCTGTCGGATTCCCGTATAATTTTTTTAAGTAGTTTGAAGATTTCATAGGCACATGATTAAAAATATTTATATTGATTTCTTTTCCCTATTTCGCTTCATTTCTTTATCTGCCTGGCACGCGCCCAAGTACAACGTCCCGTCCGGGTCATTTGGATTTCACATTGCCAAAGAGTGCCCTTCTCCACTGTTTTGAAATTAACATTCCCGTATCTTGGTCCGTAAAAACCGGTATGTTTTTGAAAAGCGAATAAGGCAATCCTCCGTCTGTCTTCTGTTCGGAAGTTGCATATTAGGGCAAACTGCCCTCTGTGATGCCACCATTCGGTACTCACAAGTTTTCCGATAAATGTTTCGGCTTTATTTGGGGCTATATAGTCCGCATAATAAAGCCCATCCGTACCTTTGTGATATTCTGATAAATCTGTTTCCATGTCATCATCGTTTTAATTCCTTTTTTCCTGTCCGTTCACTAAATACACGAAAGTTCCGTATTTCAACTTGACTTTGTTTTTCTTGATAGCTTTGCTAATGGCATTGCTTGTTTTCTGGTAGGCATTGTTCACCGCCTGCATCCCCCATTGTGCAAGGCTGTTTCCTGTTGTACTTCCCATACTCATGTTCATATTGCCCGACATTGCCCCGCTTGCTACATCCTTGCTCGTTTCCCGGAATTGGCTGTTGGGCACATACAGCCCCTCCATGCCATCTGTATCATAGAGTGAGAGACTCACTTTCACCAATTCGTCATTCACGAGGATGCTGCTGATATTACCTTTCACGCGCCCGGATGAGAATCCGCTTACCGTAGCGTACAGGTATGTTCCCCTTGCTATCACACACTCGCCAATCTCCACATCGTCAAGCAGGCGCAACCTCACGCGCGAGCCGTCCACCGCTTTGATGTTCTCGTCAATGATGGCTTGGATGAGTTTCGGTTCACGGACATTCTTCGACAGTGTGTTAAAGTAGTCCGAGGTTGTCTTCACCTTGCGTACCACCTCGCTGGGCGGTTCGTCCGCTGATGGCGTTTTCACAGCCCGGCTCTCTTCGTTGATGGTTCCGGAGGCTGCTGCTCCTTGTGGTGGAGCAATGTTGGCCGTGTCCGCTTCTGCCGGGGGTACAGTCGCGTTTTGCCCTCTCAGTCTCGCCTCTGCGAGTGCTTTTTCCAGTTCGGCAAGTGCTTCCTGTTCTCGTGTCTTGGCAGAGGCAATTTCCGCTGCCGCAGCTTTTTCCTGTTGTTCTTCCGTGAGCAGGTCGATGTCGTCCTGCGTGTATTTCGATTCATACTCTTCCTTGTTTTTATCGGGTTCTTCCCGGTCTATGTTATCTACAGCGGAGTAGTCTTGTATCTTACCCCATGATTTCGCCATATTCTCGTATTTGCTGCCTATGCCATCGTCCTTGATCTGTGCCCCCGGCAATTCGGGGTTCAGGAACTCCGTCGTCTGCAACGCCTTGTCTTGTATTTCTATCGTTTCTGTCTGAAACAGGTCGAAGATGAAATAAGACGTGCCGAGCAGGGGGAAATAAAGGATGGCGGGAAGCATATATTTCGGCTGGCGAAAATTGATTTTCTCCAATATCTTCATTATACATCTTTTAATTGAGTTGTACATATTTGCCTTCAATGGCACAATTTCTCAGTATCTCTGCGTTGTCTTCTCCGAAAGCTAATAGGATGCTACCGCGACTGGGAGAGTCACCTCGTGCTCCGTCTGGTCGGTAGAATCGGATGCGGTGGCGTAGGAATTTCATTCCCGTCGCTTTTGGGAAGATGACGTCCTGAAACATTTTGGAATCGCAACGGTTGAATAATAATGCAATGCCGTTGCCATGTTCTGCCAATTTCCGGACGAATAGCTCGATAAGAGGACGCGAATAGGGAGGATTGAGCCACACACGCCCTTCCCATATCTGGGACAACCCATCTATGTTCTGGTCATACATGACCTCGGCAGTCGGCCACAACGGACGGATGGGAGTGCAAGGGTCAAGGTCGAATTTGCCCAATGCGTCCAGTATCTCCTTTGGCGTGTACCATTCGTCTGACGAACGGACTGATTTTTCAAGCCGTGTATTCATAAGTATTCTTTTATTGTGGTTTGTCCCCTCTGTTTTTATGTTCCCTTATTTCGACTTCCTGCAACAGCTTGTGCCGTTTCCGAAGCACAGAATCCTGCATTTCCGTCGCCGTGCGACTTGCCGGACTGTGTCTGTACACAGTTACCAAGCGGTAGGCGTTCCATACGAAAGCTCCGATGACGAATGTAAAGACGATGACCAGAAACAGCGTCCGGTGTGCGTTGGCAAAGCCCTGCACCTTGGCCGCCGCTTGGTCGATGCGTGTCGCCTTGGCGAATTTATGCCCGGCCTGCACCTCTCGCTCGTAGCGTTCCTTGTACTGCGGGTCATCTTTGTCCGGCATCTTCTCGCCGAACAACATCCGTTTGAATCCTTTGATATTCATATCTTTGGTGATTTAATAGTTACTCTTTGTTTTTTGCTCGATATCTTTGTTCAGCAATGTGCGCCAGTTTACTATGAGCAATCCATGCGGATTATTGTCCGTTCTCGGCACACGTTTAAGTTGCCCTGCCGTAACCAGTTCGCGCATCAGGATATTACTCCGGCGCTCGATTCGCTGCCGACCATAGTAGGTGAACTCCATATTCTTTTTGTCAAAGGAGATACTGTCACAGAATATCGAGAACACCGCGCTCGTACCCAATATATTGGAGTAAAATCCCTTTTCCTTGAGGGTATTGTACTGTGCCAGTCCCGTCTCATCGACCAGGTACATCGCTTTTTCCATCGTATAGCGGATGTATTTGTCGTCCGGTGCGAGAGTAAAAAAGTAATGGTGAAACATTTCTACGTGGCTCTTGGCCTCCACGTCCAGTGTTTCGTCCATCGTCGTGCGGGTTACGAGTATAGGTACATTTCCGTCCAGCACATACACCTTTTTCTGCGCGTCCGTTACCATTGTCCGGGCAGTCCAGATACTTGATACGCTGATGATGATACACCCTGCAAGAAAAGCAGTGCAGATGATGCCCACCAGTCGGATTTTATTCTCCAAATGTTTGATGACCATATACCTTTATTTTTTCTTGTTAGACAATCGTGTGTATTCGTCATGTAACATTGTCATGACTGTATCATGCAACTCCGTCAGAAATTTTTCGAACTTCCCGTCAAAAAGCTGTGTGTAATCTTCCCGCATGATTACATGCACGAATATCCACCAGACACGGCGGTTTCGATTCTTGGCATTTTTCTGCAATTTGACCAGTTGCAGACGATAGGTAAGGTAAGTCATCATAGGGACAATATATCGGTTGTCCCATGTAATGGCTTCGTCCAGTTCTTCATATTCCGGATCAATTCGGTGGTTAGGTGCATAAACGAGTTCTTCGCTTATGCGTTCATTTGCATAGTGCACGAAACGCTCGTTCCTGCACCATTTCTCAATTTTCTGTTGTACATTCATCTTTTGGATATTTAATATTAGGTTTATCATTATCTCATCATCGAGCCGATACCGCCCGTAGCCGTCATTTTGGCCTGCTGCGCCACACCTTCTCCAAAGTTCCGTGTAGAGAAGGCCGTGTCGCCTTCAGGTATCATCCATGCTGCCAAGTCCGGCACGAGGTTTAGGCATTTCAGTGCCACGATACTTGCCGCCATCAAGTAGCCGGCGGAGAAGAAGCTGTTTTGCAAGTAGGCCGCCATTGTCTGTTCGCTTGCTGTGATTGCCGTCAGGTTTTCTACCTGTATGCACAGTACAATGTCGAATAACAGTAGCACATAGAAGCCGACGAAGTAGAGCATTGCACCATAGAAATGTACTGTCAGATACCTTATAAGCCACTTCGCCCATGCACCTTCCCATTTGGGCAACAGCGAGAACGCCCATTGTATAGGTCCGAATATTGTTAACATGCCCAGTAGGATTTGCTGGCAATAGATGGTTGCCCACCATCCGATACGATACACAATCAGAGCGATAAGCATGATGATTTTGTCGATACCTACGATGACTCCTGCCGTCAGTGAGGTAAACCACAGTTCGGCTGCGTCTTTCTCCATCTTCGTCACTTCGTCCACTCCGGTTTGTTCCATGGTCGCTTCTACCAGATTCGGGTCGGAGGTACCCGTGTGAGCGACATCTGCCTGTGCTTGCAAGCTTTGGTACATCGTGTCACGTACATGGATAAGTTGCTGCACTTCCTCGAATTTGTCCGCTATTTGGGTGGCTTCTGCCTCGTACAGGTCATGCGTGTACGAGCCGATGCAGTTCGGGATGTAAGACAGGAAGTCAAGGAAACACCAACTGCTCCCACTGCCAGCCATACCCGTGTCTGCTGGCGGATACCACCAACAGAGGATGATTGAAACAGTCAAAGGACGGAACAGCTTCAGCACATCCAGTGGCTCATGTTTCACCATCATCTTGTACGCCATTCCCGCTGCCATCACAATAGCGAACAGGGCAGCCAGTGCCATGCACATTTGTAGTATCCACCAGAACGGTCCCTGCGAGCCGGTAAAAGTCGCATCAGTCAGGAACTCGTTCGTTTGAAAAATCACATCGTCTATTTCTTCTTCAAGGATATTAATACCGAAATCCGAGAGTATATTTCCGTCTGCCATACGTTTTTGTTTTTTCAGTTCCCTTTGTTTACTGTTTCATCTCCGTCGCCGCTGCCACCCGTGTTATTGCCTGATTGCGGGCCGCGCACGGCAAAGCGCGATTCGTGCCATCGGTTCACCGCATCGCGGACAATACTCTCCTTATCCAGAGTACGGTCAGCGGTAGCATTCAGTAGCGTACTTGTTATCGTAGTATTCTGCCGTTTGGCAAGGTAGCCGACAAGGATTTCGTTCTGTCGAGTTATATCCTCGTAGATGCGCAGATACTCTTTCTTCCGCTGTGCGTTGGGCATATAGGCATCTTTCGTTGCATCAATGGCGCACTGGTAGATATGGTAATATTCCGTCCATCTGTCTTTATCCTCCGGTGTCCCCCCGACAGGCAAGATGCGGTCTATGTTTCGTTTGAACCGTACCATCTGTCCGTTGACCTTATCGCCTTCAGCGACCCATGCGATGTCCGCTTGACGGTCAGCCACGTTCAAGGCTTCTATCTTTGCCCGGCTCACCAATGCCGAGTCGATGGCTTCAGCTTCGTCCGTTTGGTTGTATAGGTGGACGCCCGCCAGTGTGCGGAACGACAGTTTGTTCTTGACTGCTGCCGACTTCTTATACTTGTTGTGCAGTATGGAGTAGTAGAGGTCGGGCGAGAGTGCTCCCGTACCGGTTTCCATTACTGTTACTTGGTTTTGTTTCGGCGAATCGTGGTTATAGGTCACGGATTGTGCCTTTGCCGCCGTGGTTGCAATTATTGTAACCGTCACGAGTAAGAGTATTCTGTCCATATTTACTTTCGGTTATTTGTTATTAATCTTTCAATACTCAATGTGCTTCAATCAGTTAATCACCAGGATTATTCCACATTTCTTTTTATATTATATTCATTTCTAATCCTTTCCTCTCCCCGCAAGAAGTGCATATCATCCTTTTCAATACAAATACATTTTCTATTCGTATGAATACAGGCGATTGCAGTGCTCATGCTTCCAGAGGCAAAATCAAGGACTGTGTCACCCTCTTTCGTGTATGTTTTTATCAGATATTTCAACAATGCGACTGGTTTTTGATTAACATGAATCGTTTTGCCCTCTGATTCCGCAGTTTTAAAATATTTCACACTTCGTGGGTATCTCGTTCCTTTGTTTTCATTTCTGAATGTAGGATTTGGTACCTTGTTTACTCCTGTCCAGTTACTTCCTCTCTTTGTACGATTCTCATAAGGCTCACCTTCCTCCATGATTGGATAATAAGGAGTTCTGCCGTTACAAAAGATACTGATTAGCTCATGCGCTTTTAGAGGTTGCTTTTTAGCAAGAAGGAAATTGCTTGCTTTTGACTTTTCCCATACCCAGTCATATTTAAATTCGGCTAAATTGCCACAGCGTAAAAGGCTGCTGAACGGTTCGCTGCCAAATAAAGCCGTAGGCGCATTATCCTTTCTCACTCTTCTAATCTCCTCCCACATTTTCGAGAATGGTATTATCTTATCCCATTGCGAGGCTGTAATTCCGAAAGGTGGGTCGCATAGAACTAAATCAATACTTGATTCTGGGAGAAGAGGCATTACTTCAAGGCAATCGGCTTTATATAGCGTAATGTCTTTTTCAAAAACGATCTTTTTCATTACATCTTTTATTAATCCAAATGTCCATTTGCCTCTTGGTTATAGGCCAGATAGACTTGTTTGTACTTAAAGTTTCTTTCTCTGTTTGTACTTCTCCGAACATTCAGGACGAAACGCTTTTCCTGCGTTTTAAGATATCCCTTATCAATTTCGGTACATAGAAGTCATAATCTAACTTGTGGCATTATTTACCTCCTTCCTCTTTTACCGTCAATAATCCAGTCGTCCCGCATTGCGCCATCGTCCGAAAGCACCGTCAATAATTTCCCGTTTGGTACGTTCCCGGTAAATCTTCGATTTCCAGTAGCCGATACGTACCTGTATGTATCTCCATGTCTCGATGTATGCCCGGTTCAAGTGTTGCTCAATGCTGTCCAGCGACTTGTTCACGGACTCCAGTACCATAAGCAGGTCGCTGGTCGAGCAGGCCGCTGCGCCCGTGGCATACAGCACGAGGTCGCTCACCGACTTATAGAGGTGTTCTCCCTCGTTGGCGATGTCCCGTATTGCTTTTTCATTGATAGTCAGTATCAGTGCGTCTGACGGCTCGATGTTCCCATGTTTTAGGATTTTCTCATGGAAAGCCTCCAGCATGGTCTTATAGTCACCGATACGGTCACTTACCGAGCTGTAGGTATCCTTCACGTTCAGCACCGTCCGCAGGGATTGGTACATCACGTCGATGACATCAAAGGCACGGGTATAGCGGTCAAGGTCGATATTTACTTCCTTGTATTTGCCCGTCTCCTCACGGCTGTACTCATGCAGCAGTTGGTTGCTGTATTCCAGCGTGCTTCGGGCCAGCAACAGGCTGCGTTGTTTTTTGTGGTCATTTATGTACGCTTCCACCGACACGATATCGAATGTCCATTGGCCCTTGGCGACATCGGGTAGTAGTGCAAGCAACGTAATGGCTATCAGTATAGTGCGTTTCATGGCCGTACCTCCTTTCTGCCACTTCGGGATGTTCGTGCGTTTTCTACCCAGCGGTCATGGCACTCTTCCACGAGTGTCAGCCTACGACCCTCGTCCGTATCGAGTCCCGGTAGCACATCCTTCAGTACGTCGATGATGTTCCGCTTGTAGTGCATCATCTTCTCCAAGGATACGAGGTCGGCGTATATTTTCGTGATACGTGAATCCACTTCTCGTGCGATTTCGAGGCGGTCACTTGACCAAAGCAGGTGGTACACGTCGCTGTTCGGTACTTCTTCCATAGGTTCTGTACGGGCATACTCGGTAGTGATTTTACAGTTGGGATATTCCCGTGCGATTTCCGATATGCGATTATTCACGATTTTAGTCTTTTCCTCGTTCGGCAGGTTCGGATCGAGTGTCAGTACATCGGTAACGTGCGTGTCTGTGTATGCCGAAGTCAATTCCCAACTGATTTGGATAATGGCACGGTGAATCTTGATACCCAGAAAGTATTTCGGCTTCCGTGCGATAGAAATAGTCGCACGGAACGTAATGATACCATTGATGTTCGGCATCGTCGCCTTACGGACGAACGTATAGCCGCTCCATGTACCTCCGTCCTGCCAAGTGAGGCTATAGGCTGTCTTGCAATCCTGCATGATAGCCGGTAGGCGGTAGTAATCATCTGTCGGCACATCGTTCTCTGCTTCCGCTTCCTGCTTTGCATCTGCGTACTCCTTCTGTTTTTGTTGCCACTCGGCAAGTTCGCTTTTCAGTTCCTCGATACGTGTCCGGTTGGAGTTATATTGTTGCCGGTAAGCTGCTGCGTCTTCCACGCTCGCCTCGGCAATTTTTTTCAGAAGGTCGGCGTTTTCCTTTTCCAAGGCACTAATCTGAGATTGAAGAACGGCGACTTGATTGTCCGCTTCCCGTATCAGTGCGTCCAGTTCTGAAAGGTCCAGTTCGTTCTCCGTTACCGAGGTCTGCATGACGCACTCTTTGGAGTGGGCATCCAGTGAGCCGCCACACTTGCGACACTTGTATTGTGTCGAGCCTTGTCCCAGCGTCGCCCCGTCTGAACAGGTTACACTGATGGTCACGCTTTCGCATCCCTGCAATTTTGCGGCATCCGTCGCCTGATAATAGTTCCGTGCATCGGATGCTATGTAATAGACATAGCCTTCCTCGTTGTCATTGAACTCCGAGAGGCGGGCATTGAGCTGCGCTTTGAACGTATTCAAATCCATCGAATAGGAGTCGAAGACATCCTCATAGACCACCTCCGTCCGATTCCAACTCTGTGTCACGTGTATCTCGTAGGCGTATGCCTTCTTTGTCTGTTTGTTACCCTTACTGATGATATAGGCCTGTTGTCGGGTATTGATAGTATAGGTGTAGCCATCGTTGCTATTGTTGAGCTGTTGCACTCGGCTTCTTGACCATCCGGCATACCGTTCTGAATTGGCGAGGGCCTGCTCCCGTTGCGAAGCGTTCGGATAAAATCCCGGATCACTCGTGTTAAAGCGTGTCCATGCGCCCCCATTCAATATGCTGTTGTCGTCTGTCGGTGGGTAGTAGTCGCATAGAGAAATGCTTCCTTGATCACGCCGTGCGATATACCACCGTTGCGTGTAATAGTTCCCGACAGCATTGTCCATATAGTCGGTCATCCACGATGTGAGGTCGTAGTTGCTGAAATTGAACAATGCGGCCACGCTATCCTGACCGCCCACCATGTCGATTAGCAGACTGCCGATGTCATGTTCCGCCTGCTCGAAGAGAGTACCGTAGTGTTCATACAGGTTGCCGATTTCATTGACTTTGCCACCCAGCAGGTCATGGAACGCACTACTTTGCAGTAGAGCGTCACCGAGGTTCTCCATACCTGATGTTGCCAGCCCTACGCCCATGTTATAAAGGTTGTCAATGTCGCCCTTTAAGTTCTCAATCGTGAAATTGCCCGGCACTTTGGTAAAGTTGTCCAACATCCGTTGCCAATCGGTACCGCCCAATTCTGCGAGGTTCAGCAAGGTGGCAATGTCGCGGTCAATTTCCAGAAAAGCGATGTCCGAGAACGACAGCGTGCTGTTTGTCACCACACTTTCGAACTGCATACACAGGCTCTTCGTATCGTCGCACACCTTCATCAGATAGCTGCCCCAGTGGATTGCTGTTTGTGGTGAGCGCAGCATCAGCTTCGCCACCACCCATATTTTCGGCATGATTTTTTCTGCCACCATGTGGTAAATTCGACGATAGTAGTAATTTTCCGTGCTGCTGCACCAGATGCCAAGGTCGGACAGAGCCTTGTGTTCCAAAAATTTGGAAGAAAATATCCCTGCTGCCGCCACTTCTGCCGCCGTATAGTGTTTCAGAATATCATCCACCTGCTCGCGGTAGTAGCTTTCGGCTACTGCCTCCGTGCCGAATGCTGCGGCCATGGCCGCCACGGTACGAGCGTCATAGTTCACGCTGTAATATTGTGCGTGAACGTGCTGTGTCAGGGCAGGCAATAGGATAACCCAAAAGATAAACAGCCGTTTCATCGTTTCAGACCTCTTTTATGTATTCCGGTTCCTTGTGATTGAAATACCACCGTTCAGATTCGATACAATTCTCCGTGACAAGTCGGCAGAACATATCATGTATGATGGTAGTATCCTTGATGGCCCTTTTGATCCGGGCTTCTTGGGAGCCGAACCATCTCAAAAAGAAAGGCTGGTTTAGATAAGTTTCGCGCACGGTCTGATAACGTAGCCATCCCAAGTCACTTAGTCTTTTTTCACTCATCGAACTACTGTTCAGTTCCCTGAATAGTTCTTCTCGAAACCTGTTTTCATCGAAGACAGGTTTGCTGTTACATAGCCTGTCGCACATATCGTAAAACTCCTTTTCTTTGGGGTTTTCTTCATAATACCGGTTCAAATACGCTTCCAGTTCTACATCGGACATACCCAACCGAAGGGAATACTCTGCCAACAACCGTTCGATGGCGGCTACTTTGTCCGGTGTCATGTCATCCATGCGGAGCAGGTTCTCCTTGGACAGCATACAAAACTCCCGGAGGGACAAAACAGTGAGTTCCGGATTGCTGACAGAGATTTGTTCGCGCGTCAAGCTGCTTTCAAACCCCATCATATTTATCCCGTAGCCCAGTGACAGGGTGATTAAAATCCTTTTCGTTTTCATTATGATGTTATTTTAGTGGTTAAGTTCAGTACACATCCCGCTTCATTAACTTTCTGCGCAAACGGCAATGCCTTGCCGATACCGCTGGTATTCCAGTCGCGGCAATATGCCTCGATAGCCTCTTGGTGGCTGCATTGTAACTCGCGCTTGTAAAGCTTCAGAGCCTCTTTCTCCGCTCGTTCGGTCGTGTAAGTCATGTAGCACTCGCGCGGTTCTTCCACGCCATAAACACCGCTGGTCGTGCCCCGACGGATAAACACCTCGCGGAAGAAGCTGCGTCCTTCCTTGTTTTCAAGGCGGTTAATGGTGAAAATTTTCTTACAGTCCACGTCCGTTAGGCCAAGAATCGTCTTGATGGTGTCGAAACGTTCCTTGAATTTGCTCTGGTCAAGCAGCATCACCACATCCGAGTTATTGATGATGGCCTCTTTCACGATTTCGCTGCCGATGATGTCTTGTATTTCCTGTGTCACCACGCCCACACTGGCCCAGAATTTACGCGCTGTTTTGTACATAAATTTAATGTACTCCGCCATCAGCGGGCTGGCGATGGCTTTCCATGCTTCCTCGATGACAAGGACTTTGCGGTTCTTCTTGATGCGCATTTTTTGCAAGAAAACATCCATGATAATCAGCGTGACCAAAGGAAAAAGCAGCGGGTCATCTTTTATGCTGTCGATTTCGAAGACCACGAACGTCTCGTCGAACAGCGAGCTGTCCATGTTCTCGTTCAGCGTTTTTTCGTGGTTGCCGCCCAAATAGAAGTCCTTCATCATATAGCGGTATGTCGAGAGGTCGATGCCCGTGATACGGTTCTCCTCACAGATATCCGGGATGCGCTGCACGGAATATTCATAGAAAGAGTTGAATGACAGTTCCTCCACTTTCAGTTCCTTGCGTCGGCCCTCTATCTCGTCAATGATACCCTCGATGCGGACCGCGCGTTCCCGTTCGCTTTCGTGCCGCTTCTCACTGCTGTTGCGGTCATCAATAACGAGGCTCTTACGCAAGTCCTCACGCTGTTGGGGTGTGAAGCCCTCGAAACCATTGAAGTAGGCGTCGTAATATTCCGTGATGACGTGCTCTATCAGACGGTCTTCCGTCTTTGTGACCGTTCCCTGCGTACCTTTCCAGATAAGCAAGACGAGGTTTTTCAAGAATCCCGTTTTTTCTACGTTCATCTCTTCCCGATTGATACGGAACGGATTCATCGTGATGGGCCGTTCCTCGGTATAGCTGATATACTTGCCGCCGAAATACTCGCATAGCCCCTCGTATGAGTTACCCGTATCGACCATTACCACGTCCGTCCCCTGTTCATGCAACTGGCGCACGACGGAGTTCATGTGGAAACTCTTTCCGCTGCCCGAAGGCCCCAGGCAGAAAAAATTCGAGTTGTCGGTCAGCTTGTTCTTTCCCTCTTTTCCCGTGATGTCGATAGCTACCGGAACACCTTGACGGTCAGTATAATAAATTTTTATCGGCGTTTCCTCACTATGCTGCACCCGTTCCTTGTACATCAGGCATACCGCAGCGTCGGAGAGGGTCAGAAAACGGTCATATTCCTCGTTCAGGCTGTAACAGTTGCCCGGAAACGAACTGACGAACAGTTCCAGTTGGTTGTATGCACGCTTACTGATATGTATGCCCATGCGCCCAAAAGCGTTTTCCAAGTGATTCGTGCATTTTTGAAGGTCGGTGTCGGCAGGCACGCCCACCACCATGTTGAAGTGTGTGTACACGAGCAGTTTGCTTTCACGGGCTATTACGTCCTGTACCTGCTTGATGTCCTCTACGGCCATTTGGTTACTTGGATTGGGGATGCTTGCGTGCCGGTTCTTCTTTTTGTCGAGTAATGCCAGTTCACGCTTCTGACTGGGCAGGAAAATAATTTGGTTGTACACCACCGTTTCTGCGTTCGGAATATTATCCACCACCGAGACAAGATCCACTGGCATCTCGGTATTATTCACCTCGATATTGGTATAGGGACGTATCAGCGAGGGGAGTGCGGCGCAGTCCACGTCCACGAGGCTGTACACCTTACAGCGTTTGTCACCCATAGATACCGTTTCGTCGTCAGCCTTGACATTCGTCATCGAGACCGTACGGTCTTTGAAGTTCATCGCAAAGTAACGGTCCACATATTCGCTTGCCTCGGCTTTGTTCAGAAATTTCACTTGTACACCGCTGTCGCGTAGTAGGTCTCGAACCTTATAAATTTTCACGAGGAAATCGCGCCATTTCTTGCTATCGTAAGAGAAAAGACGACTCTTCTTGGCTTCCTGTGTGATAGTCAGATAGCAAAGGCTGTCCGTGTACGGACGCCCATTAAAATAACGGAAGTACGATGCTGAGAGAAATTCTTGATTATGCTCCGGCTCGTTCGCGAACTGTTTTCTCACGAAGATGTCCTGTTTGTGTAAGGCATATCCTTCGCCCAGTGTTTGCGCAAGGGCAGAGAATAGATGCGTGAAATCGTAATAGCTGTCAATGTCCGCCGAATACTTCTGTACCGGATTTTCGATTTTTAAGACGGCGGAATATTCACCCGTCTTGGTGTACAGCACACCCACACCATCTGTATCTTCCACAGAGAAATAGATATTCTGAAAGATGTGCTTGCGCTTGCCGCCCGTACCGAACGTATAGACTGACAAGGCCATACCCGTACATAGGGCGATGAAAAATAAAATGATATATAGGGTCATTCCGATATTCGTTCATTAAATAGGGGCAGGTCTGCCTCGGCTGGAGGCGGACCCGCCCGCGTTCAACAATCAATCAGCCACACACATTGCCGTGATGGTTTTTCTTATAGTCATAATTTGTGCGAATAGGCATACACATACACTCCACGTTTTACATTTTTGCTGTGCAGCCCTTTTCGCTGTTTGAGGATGATAAGCACGATTCCCGCAGATAAGACAGTTGCCAATACGACCAGTCCGGCCACAAAGCCCATAAGACAGTAGGCGGCGATAAAGCCCACAATGGCTCCACCAGCCACGCCTGCCGCCCAATAGATGTAGCGGCCTTGTAATCCCATCAGCTCCAAAGGCCGTTGTAACCCCTTGAACAGCGGATAATCCGGATAACGTCCGTCATTAATCATTTCCCCTGACTGTTTATGCGTTAATTCCGAAGAATAGAGGTAATGCTTGGGCTGCCGCAATCAAGAAAAGGCACGCCCCAACTACCATCATAATCTTCTTCTTGACATCCTGTTCCTCGTTGTTCATGGCAATATACACCGAAATGGCTCCGATGATGGCCACGACACCAGCAATGGCATAGCAGAGTTTGACCATGACAGGAACGTATTTCACGATTTCCTCCGCTACGGTTGATAGAGCTGTCGTACCGGCCGAGTAATCGCCTGCTGTACTTTGAGCCATAGCAGGTATGCCTCCCAACAGGGCAATGATTAACATTCTTACTTTGGTGGAAACTTGCATGATGGTTTTCTTTGCCTTTCGGCACATTCTTTTGAATTTCTGAAACATATTTATTACATTTTTGTGGTACTCTTGTTTTTTTGAATTTATTTTACACTTCTGTCAGCCACCTATATGCGGTAGCCGAAGAAAGCAGGGAACACGATTGAAGCACCAATGATGAAGAGGCACGCACCGACAAGTGATACGATAGACTTCACCACGCCGTCCTCGCCTGTGTTCATTTTGATATAGATCTGGAGCGCGGCAACGACTACGAAAACCGAGGCGACAGCGTAGCAGATGTACAGCACGTACAGCATCATCGTCACCACGAAGTCGTGCATCGTTGCCAGTGCGTCTGCACCCCAACTGTAGTTTACGCTGCCACTTTTGGCGAATGCCGCATAAGGGACAAAGCACAGTGCACATAATATTTTTTTTGCTTTCGACATTTTACAATCGGTCTTTGAGAGGTTTCCATACCAGTTTCGGACGGTTGCCCGTCTTTCCTTTGGCAAGCATCGCTTTGTATAGTTCGTCTGCCGTGTATGCGTCCGACAGGTAGGTCTCGGTTTCTTCCATCTGTTCCTCCGCTTGGGCTTTCAGGCGTTTTAGCTTCTCCGCCACGGCTATCTCGCCATTATTGTCTGCGGTTTCCGTCTCCTGTGGTGCAGGCGAAGCGGTAGGGGCAACATCTGTTTCATATTTCTCATTACCCACATTGAATCCCGTATCGCTCTCCGTCACGTACACACTCTGTTCATCTTCTGGCGCACCGAGGTCAAATACCTCTTCTTCCGGCTTGCCATTTCCTTTTTTTCCATAAAGGTCCTGCACGATGATAACTGCATAATAGACGAGATAGGCAACCGTCAGGACAATGGTGAAAATAAAATATGATTTCATATATTTTTGTATAATATGATTTTTATATTTGGTTGTGTGTGCAAAATAAGAATGGATAATTTGAAAGATAAAATTATTGATTATAAAACGTATCGTTTCAATATAACATTTTTTCAAAATCTAAAAATCATATTTCAAAATCATATTCAAATATGATTTTGGATAAGAAAACAGGAAAAGTCGGGATATAAAAAAAGCCCTCCGTGATGAAGGAGGGCTTAGGGAGCGGGTTGTTCATTGTTTCTTCCCACGTAAGTAGTCGTTCAGGTCTTTGTAACCGGCATAACAGTTTGATTCGTTATAGACGCATCTGCCATACATCCCGGCTATGGTTTCCACTGTCTTTTGTCCGGCAAGGTCATTGTCAAGGTAACAGTGAATATACGTGTATTTTTGCAAATACGTCAATGTCCTTTTCAGATTACTGACCGAGTTCATAACAAGGTAGTCACAGGGGGCATTAATGCAAATGGCACTATCGTCCGTCTGTTTTAGGGTTAGATAGGACAGAAAGTCCATGAATCCTTCAAATAGGCAGACACGGCTCTGTGCCTCACCACGCGATTGGGGTATCAAGGAAATGTCCTTGTTCTTGATACATCCTTTGTAATAAGGGTTTCGTACCTCGTATCCACCGGATATATTGCCAAAGGCCAGTGCAAAGTAACGTCTCTGGCGCAGTTCGTAATGGACTTCCTTGCAGAACATTCGTCCGATATCCGAATCAATCATACGTGAATGGAGATATGAGAGCAGTGCGTGGTGTCGCAGCGGCACGATAATCAAATTCTTCATGTCGGCTTCCACTGGTCGAGAGGTTGCGGGCAACGCCCGGGTTTTCGGCAGCGACACACCATTGACATACCGTTTGATGTATGCTAATGCTTCACTCACACTTTTAGTTCCGCAAAGGTACTTACCCAGTTCCACAAGGTCGCCTCCGGTGGCCTCGCCAAAATCATACCATTCATTCAGCCGGTCATTGACTTTGAACGATGGCGTCACCTCTTTCCTGAGAGGCGAAAGATACCAATATTGCTCTGATTTCATATACTGCGCACGGTGGCCGAGCAGGGCCAAAAAGTCCACGATACGCACTCGTTTTGCTTCGTCTATGGTCATATTAAATTTCTTTTCACTTGTTTGTACAAAAGCGGTTTAGTTTAGTTTGCGCCCCTATATATATAAATACTAAATTAAACTGAATTATATAGGCCCGCGCCCGCTCTCATTCTTCATCGAAAAGCATGGTTTCTGCCTGTGTCATGTCATAATAAAAAAGTTTATCTCGTTTGATAACCAGTTTTAAGGTGTCAGTCAGATATTGCAGCAGTTTGACCATTACATTTCTCCCACGCTTAAACCCGATTGCCTCGTAAGCAGTCATCATGGCTTGCAGCATATTTTCAAACCCACGGATGGGTTTGTCTCCAAATGCAGCGGAAAGGGCTTCACGGTGCTGTTCGATGCTTAGTTCCATAAAACCCGTCCGCTGTTTCGGTTTCTGATGTGGGGCATTCTCAAACAAATGCCCTTCTGCGAGAACCGGGAGCCCGCCCTCATTGACAGTGAAAGCAAAAGGTTTAAACTCTTTCTCACGGATGTGCAACGCATGAACTTCGCTGACGTTGGGACAATCGTTGTTTTTGCTGATGACCAGTACAGTCTCCGCCTTGTTGCTCATTTCCGTACCGATATGCCCGCGCACATTGTTATCTCCTTTATTCAAGTGTAGCACACAGTGGATATGCAGGTCATACTTTGATGACCATTCCATCATCTTGTTAATGACTTCCACGGACTCACCGGTACTGTTTATGTCAAGCATCAGGTCACGGATACCGTCGATGATAACAAGTCCGTATCCTTTTCTTTGACGTAAGGCGTAGTCGATGACCCCAATGCGTATTGCCGGAGAGTATTCGCGCAAGCAAATAAAGTCGAGGTTTTCACTGTCGGTTGTAGTGGGCAGTCCGGCAAGCCGCAAGATGCGTTCCAGTACATTATGACAATGGAAGCGGCTCTGCTCCGTGTCCACGTACAGAATCTTGCGTTTACCTTCCGGGAGGTGCGCCCGGTAGTTCAGCACTTGTTTCCCTGCCAGCGATGCAGCGACAATGGCCGAAACGTTAAATGTTTTTTTTGATTTCGCCTTGCCGGTTGATGCGCTGAAGTTGCCGAGCGTAGCAATGGTCGAGTTGTCTATCCAGATAATCTGTGGCGGCGTTTCATAGGTATCCGTCGCCCGAATCTGCGAGGCGGAGAGGATATCCGATAAGAAATCCTCCTCCGGCCTCATATCCACATTATATTCAGTTCTTCTTTCGTTTTCCATGGCGTCTTTGATTAAAGAAAGGTTGTGTGGCAGCGGCCTCGTTTGCCATACGTGCTGCTTCATCTACGGTTGGTTCATAATTCTGTAAAAGCCATTCATCCAGATCTTCTTTGGCGAAATATATCATTTTGCCACGTGGCTTGTAGTGCGGAATCTCCTTGCCTGATGTTAGCTTGTACAGCATACTCTCGGATATTCCGATATACATACAAGCCTCTTGGAAGGTAAACACCTGTTTGGTGGTATATATATTTTTTTCCAGCAATGCGATGCGTTCCAACAGACTTTCTATCGGATCTAATTTCTTTAGGATGGCTTCGACGCTTGTAAGCCGTTCACTCAGCCGTTCCATGAATGTCAATCTATTATTTTGCATAAATGAGTTATTATAAATTTAGACAATGAAGTATATCCTCCGTTATGTAGCGCGCTAACGGAGGTCAAAGATAGGGCAACCCAAAAGGTCAGCGTGAGTTTGTACCGTGATAGTAACCACGTATCACGGCAACTGTCACGCTTTTACCTTTCACATACTTCGCTTATTGGCACTTCTTACCACTCTCTCAGCTCATCAATGGCTCGTCTGATACCGTAACCTGTTGATGTCATGTTGTTACGCAAGGCAGACAGAGCGGATGAAAGGCTTGAAGCTGAAACGAATCCTTTTCCATCCTTGGTTTGCAAGAACCGCCCATTACTGAGAACGGACTGCCATTTGGCTTGGATAAACGAGTGCTCAAGGAGTGTATCAAACAGGATGGCCACATGGCGGATATTGTTTACACGAATACAGAATCCTTCTTTACAGGAAAGCAGGGCTTCCATATCTTCAACGTGTAGGGTAGAAACGCAAAACAGATGATAAGCATTGGCACAAGCTGTAATACCTATCATCTGTTTACGAGTGAGATTGCATCCAAAAGAAAGAGGATAAATTCTTGTCGGTCCATCTTTGCAGCACGTGACGGACTGTGATGGTGGCACAAACGTATCATACGTTCGTTTCAGTTCCATACACTTCTCGAACGAGAAGTCTGCTTCGGTAAAAAATGCTCGGATAAGATGGGAGCAATCGTTTAATAGCCCCTTGATGATATGAATGTTCATTTCATGGCAGTTCCGGCAGACCGCATGGTCACAGTCGATATACCGGTGGCTGTTTACGAAATCCTCCACGTAACGGTAGTACTGCTTATTGCCCGTCACGACATCACGGAGATACATTGTTTTTGCTTCAACGAGCAATGCGAATAATTCTTTCGCTACATCCTGTTCTGCAACAAAATGGTGCAGATGTTTTTTCCCTCCAAAAAGAGAGAGGGCCATTGTTAGGTCTTTTCATGATGAAATATTTTAAATTGGATTTATATGATATATTATAAGAGTGTTGCTCCCGAAAGAGAATCCTGTCGGAACAACACCCTTATAAGTGATTACATATCTGATGTTCATTGCATTGTCAATCGAATAAACCGTTGGTCAGATTTACTGCATCGTCTTTTTTCTTATTGACGATTTTGGCATACACTTGGGTCATCTTTACAGATGTATGACCGAGCAATTTAGATACAGTGTACAAATCGGCCCCCAATGTCAGCATCATTGTGGCGAACGTGTGGCGGGCGGTGTGAAAGGTGAATCGCTTGGAAATTCCGGCGGCTTTGGCCCATGGTTTGATAAGCTGGTTGATACCAGAAGGCAAATCGAACACATGGTCGTCTGCTGTCTTGTCCCCACGTTCCGGCATCCACTTCAACGCTTCATTGGAGAGCGGAAGGTAAATCGGTTCTTTCGTCTTCTGCATGGCTACTGCCAAGCGGTATTGGCCGTTGTCAATAAACACATCTTTCCATTGCAATCCGATAATGTCACTGATACGTAGTCCACAGAAGCAGGAGAACAGGTAGGCACTTTTTACCCCTTCGTTCTGCATTGGTGTAGCGATTAATGATCTCACTTCTTCAATAGTCATATACGAACGCACACTTTCCGGCATCTTGGGCTTCTCCGATTTTTCCATTTCGTTGAATGGATTCTTTAAGATCCGTTTCGCACGGACAGCGGCATTTAACGC
Source organism: Bacteroides sp. MSK.18.37 (assembly GCF_019129155.2). Lineage (NCBI taxonomy): Bacteria > Pseudomonadati > Bacteroidota > Bacteroidia > Bacteroidales > Bacteroidaceae > Bacteroides > Bacteroides sp. MSK.18.37. Next base: position 6,703,826 of record NZ_JAHOIB020000001.1, read on the forward strand.
ACCGTTGAAAATCTGGTAATAGGTATTACGCGTAGAAGCCGAGATGGGTTTTCCTTTGGGACGGTAGTTTGTCAGCATATAGTCGATATAGCCGTGGCAAAAAGTGAGGTCAATCTGATTTAATGTGAATCTTTCTCCTGCATACTCTTTCAAGATACCGGTAACAGATTTTATCTGGCCTATGTTTTTCTTACCACGTTTCTTCTGTTCCTCTTTATAGAGTTGCATCCAGTCCAGCAGATAAACCTTATCCTTGTGATTCATGATACCGGCTTCACCACTTGTCAACTCTATGATACGCTTCGATTTGATTGCATTTGCGGCAGCCATTGTCGTTTCGTTCTGTTGGCGGGCATTACGATCCGTTTCCGGAATAAGATACATTTTCAAATACTCGTATGTCCGCTTACCATTTCGGTATATATCCAGATACAAACTCTTGCTGCCATTGGCCAACTCCTTCGTCCGAAGACGAATCGGCTCCTTTACTTTTATTGGCTTTCTGGTCCTTGGCATATTTGTGTCCTTTTATTCGTTATTTCCTATCACAAAGGTACAAATAAAAAAACGAAATCAAGAAACAAACAAGAAACAAAAATGCACCTAAAAAGAGCAAAGCAACTGAAAACGTAGAAAACAACCGAAAATAAAAACTCGTATATAAATTATTGATATATAGATGATTTATCTATATTTATTTGGAACTTGTTTTCATTTTATATATGTCTTTATGATTATTGGCAAATAATGGTGATAGAGAGTTTATAAAAGGATTCTCTTCAAATATTATATCATTACTTACCACAATTCTAGCAATTAACATACCTACAAGTACCCTTATTATTTCAGAAATAAACAGGATAAAAGAAAAGATGGATATTCATTCTACGGCAACTTTTAATGAATTGAAGCATGGATTAATTATGCAAATAGTTGTTTTGGTATGCTTGTTCGTAATTCAAACTTTATGCGCCTTTCTTAAGAATAAAAATATCATTGAAGAATCAGTGATAAATATTGTTTCTGACTCTTTTGTAATCGCTGCATTTATATATTATCTTGAAGTAATATATGATTTAGGAATTGCACTATTTGATTTAATAACTTTCAAAGTTAAAGATAAGTAGTTAATTTGTATCAGCACAGATGCTTTTAAGTGTAAGGGGTGAGTGAATCACCCTTTATTGGTTATTATAATTGTAATGTCTCTACCGTTATTGTCTATACACTTGCGTGAAATAAGCACAACACGAATAGATGGAGTTTCCCATTTATAGAAGTCACTTAAACAATCGTCTTTACATGTTGCAGATGTATTAGCATCTGATTTAGAAGAAACATCGTTTCCTACATTCTCGGATAAAGAATTTGTGTATTTATCTATTTTATCCTTTAGTTTTGCTAAATCTGCGTCTTGTTTATTTTCTTTTTCAAGATAGTTTAAGACATAAATATAAGCCCCATCCTCTTCTTTGGATGGCACATTTGAACCGTATATATCTTTTATAGCAGAGTCAATATTATGATTTGTAGAGCAACCCCATAGCAGAGCAATACATAGTAATAGAAATGTTATTTTATTCATGTTCTTACTTCTTTTCTTGCAAAACTACCAAGAAATCTAATTACTTCCAATTATTTCACAACAATCTTTGTCTTGTTGCATATCAAACTATTTGAAAAGTTCTTTTTACATCACATTTGTCTACTTTTATCTCGAATCTTTCGTTGAAGTCTTTGTATTGAAACAAGTTTGAAAGGTCGTTGATTTTTGATTAATAAAATAGAGTATATGGGAAACTTACATTTCGATGCGACATACAACAATGAAGAAGTAATGCGAAAAATTCGTGAGTCTCAAAAGGCTTTTGTAGAACTTGGAAATTCGGCTGAAACTCAAGGGCGGAGGATTGATGCAGCATTTGAAAAGATTTCGTTGAAAAGTCTTGAACGTGTGCAACAAATAATGAAGAACTTCCCTAATGAAGTGCAGGGTATTTCATCATTTCAAAGGCAAATTGATGGACTTGAAAAGCATATTGAGCGATTAAACCAGAGAATTGCGAGTGTTGGCAATGGCAAGTTAGGCTCTACTTTTAGCGATGTTTCAGGCAATGTCAATATTGGTAATGTCTTGAAAGAACAGGTTTATGAGGGGGCACAGGCTGTCAATACCTTAACTGAAAAAATCATCAAACAGAAGGTTTTGATAAAGGATATTGAACATGATGTTCGGACACTTGGCGAAGCATATAAAAAAGCAGGAGAAGGCACAACTAAGAAAAATGCTTTGTTTGCTGATTTTAAAGGTGCAAAAAGTGCATTACAGGAGGAAAAGAGCGCATTGTTCGAACTTCAAACTCAACAAGCGCAAGCCCGTTTGTCAGTGCGTAAATTAAAAGACGAACAAAAGCTATATCAGAAAGAAACAGAAACAGTGGTAAACGCAAATGAAAAGATGTCTCTGTCTTTCGGGAAATTGTTAGGTGTTATTGGAGGCGTTGCAGCTCTGAAGAAATTAGGCTCTGAAATAATCCGAGTGCGTGGTGAGTTTCAGTCTATGCAGACAGCAATTGAAACAATGGTTGGAAAAGATGTTGCTAGTCAAATCATCCCCCAAATTAAAGAATTGGCAAAAATATCGCCTCTTACTTTGACTGATATGGTAGGTGCTGAAAAAATGATGCTGGGTTTCAATATTCAAGCAGAGGACACTATCAAGTACTTGAAAGCTATTAGTGATATTTCCATGGGGGAATCCAATAAGTTCAATTCTCTTACCTTAGCTTTCTCCCAAATGTCCGCTGCTGGCAAGCTGATGGGACAAGACCTTAACCAAATGATCAATGCCGGATTTAATCCACTGCAAACCATTTCCGAAAAGACAGGAAAATCTATTGCTATATTGAAAGATGAAATGTCCAAGGGGGCTATCTCCGCTGAAATGGTACAACAGGCGTTTATTGATGCTACTTCTGCCGGTGGCAAGTTCTTTGGAATGTCCGAAAACGCCTCTAAGACTATCAACGGTCAGCTTTCAATGATGCAAGATGCTATGGATAATGCTTTCAATGAGATGGGGCAAAAGTCGGAAGGTATTATTATGTCTGGTATTCAATTGACTACTTCCCTAATAGAAAACTATGAAACTATAGGCAAAGTGCTTGTAGGAATGATTGCCACCTATGGGGTGTATAAAACTGCACTTATCACAAACATTGCACTAACTCGTGGCTGGGCAGTAGCTGCACGGGCTGATGCGACAGCAAAGGGAATGCAAACTATTGCAACTAAAGCGCAGACTGTAGCTCAATTAGCCTTAAATGCTGCAATGAAGGCCAATCCTTACGTGTTAGCAGCAACGCTCCTAGTGGGGGCGGCAACTGCTATGTGGGCTTTACATGATTCTACAACAGAGGCGGAAAAGGCTCAAAAACGTTTCAATAAGAAACAGGAAGAAGCTGCCAAGCAGGAGCAGGAACATAAACAGAAGATTGATTCACTCGTAGAAAGCTCCCGTGACATTGCTTTAGCTGACTTACAACGTGGACAGAGTTTGGCAGAACTTCGCAAAGAATATCCCCAAATATTCAAAAAATACGACATTGAAACTATAAAACTTGCGGATATTCTTAAACTAAAACGTGAAATTGCGGAAGAAGATGCAAAACGTGCGGGCGAGAAGAAAGCAAAAGAGCTTTCTAATATTGAGGAGGAAATCAAGTATTATGAGAATCTATTAAAAACATTATCTGGCCAACAAGGTGTTGATGGATATGTTAAGAAATTAAAAGAGTTACGAGCGGATCGCGATGTCTTATTGCAGGAAAATGGAAAGGAAATTTCCGAACAATTTATTTCTAATCTTAAAAATATTGATATAAACGAGTTCGACCACTACATTTCCGAATTAGAGAAGCGAATAAAAGGGAAAGGAGAGAATGGAAAAGTAAAACTCCGTTTACCGATTGATATAAAAGGCTCTTTGTCTGGTGAAGCTATTTATGATGTTAATAGTATCAAAACGATGATAGACGCTGCAAAAAAGACAAAAGAAGAGGCAGCGAAAGCAGAAAAGAAAGCAGTTTCAGAATGGTTATCCTCATACAAAAAAACGTATGAAGATGCTGATAAAGCATATAATGATTTTCTGAAATCTAAAGAAATAATGTCCGATGCTGATAGAGATAAAGAATTGAAAAGGCTTAAGGGCTTACGTGATACTGCAAAAGCTACTTATGAAAGAAAAGGAGGCTCTACTTCATCCGACAAAAAAGAAGAATCATCCGCCGCAAAAGCAAAAAAAGAAGCCGACACCCTTCGCAAAGAGCAAGAAAAACGCAATGAAGAACTTCTCACCCTCCAAAGAAATAATCAGAAATCAGAAATTGATTTGATGGAGGAAGGTTCAAAGAAAAAGATAGCCCAGATCGAATTAGACTACAAGAATGAGATAGCTGCCATAAAAAAGAAGGAAGAGGAATGGAGTAAGGCACAAGGTGGTAAGTTAACCGAAAAGCAGAGCCAAGAAATTTCTATTGCCTATACACAAGCTGAAGATAAGAAAGATAAGAGCATTTCCGATGTCATGAAAGAGACACAAAAAGAAGAAAGCGAGAGACTGAAAGCAGCTCAAAGTGCGTGGAACGAATATTATCAAACATACGGTACTTGGGAACAGAAACGCCTTGCTTTGACTAAAGAATACCAGCAGAAAATAAAAGAAGTCCAAAATGATAAGAATAAATCAGGCGATGAAAAGAACGCCCTAATTGCTACCTTGCAAAAAGAATGGGATGAAGCATTAGCGAACCTTAACCTTGATAAGTTAAAGCAAAACATCAATTGGGAAGTTGTCTTTGGTGATATGAGTAAAGTTACCAAGAAACAATTACAGCAGGTAAAGAAACAGTTGCAAGAATTTAAAAGGTCTCCTGAGTTCAAAACCTCCACCCCGGAACAGATCAAAGTGATAGAAGAAGCTTTGAATAACATAAATACAGCATTGGTTGATAAAGGTGGTTTCTTTGGAGGATTGACGGACTCTTTTACTGAATATGAAAGCACTGTATATAAAGTAAAAGAGGCACAGGAGGAGTTGGAAAAGGCATTGAAATCAGGCGATGAAGTTGCTATAGAGAAAGCGAAGAAGAAAAAGAACGCAGCAGAACAAAATCAAGCTAATGCACAGGCAAATGTAGAAAAGTCTAAAGACAAGGCAATCAGTAATATTACTGCTGTCTCCAATGCCATCGTGCAACTCGGCAAAGAGAATGTTAGTTTGTCTGATATTGGAAATACAGTTGGAGCCCTTGTTGATGCCCTAAGCTCTTCAGGAACCAAAATAGGTGGAATCATTTCGGCTATCTTATCTATTATAGATGCTGCAGGTGAAGTGGGTACTTTTCAATATGGTATGGATATTATCGAAAACATATCAAGTACTGTAACCGACGCTTTCGCGAGGGACACAGAATCCATAACTGGACTAGATATGAGTTTCATGAAAAGTGCTGATTATGACGACTACAATGAACTTGTTGAGCAGTATGACACTTTGATAGATGTCTGGGATCAGTTACTAGATAAGAAAAAGGCATATATAAAAGAATCTTACGGAATAGAAGCGACAAAAGCCGGACAAGAGGCATTGGACTTATTAAATTCCGAGAGGAAAATAACAAGGGAACTAGCTAGTTCGCGCTTGGATGCAGGTGCAAGTTCTGGTAGTCATTCTATGAATTATCGAATGTGGAAAGGTTCTTATGATTACAACGGTACTAACTGGAAAGATGTGGCTGGCGATATATCTAAATCCCTTGGCGGTGTTGACTTCAGTAGCATGTGGAGTATGCTTGATATGTCAGCAGAACAGTTGGAATGGATAAAAACCAATTATTCTGGGTTATGGTCAAAAATGGATGGTGATTTCAGGGGGTATTTGGATGATATTATTGAGTATGGGGATACCGAAAATGAAATCATTAAATCTATCAATGAACAACTAACCCAGACTTCTTTTGATAGCCTATTTGATAGTTTTGTAAATACTCTTATGGATATGGATGCTTCTTCTCAGGACTTTGCTGATAATTTCGAAGAATACATGAGAAAAGCGATTTTTACTTCAATGTTTGCCAAAAACTATGAAACAGAGTTAGAAAACTGGTATAAGGATTTTGCCAAGGCAAATGATAAGGAAGGAGGTATAACAACAGATGATGTCAATGATTTAAAAACGAAATGGGATAACATTGTAAACGGTGCATTATCAGACCGCGAAGCTTGGGAGAAAATAGTAGGTAGCTCTGGTTCTGAATCATCACGTGAAGCTTCAAAGAAGGGTGTTGCAACGGCTTCACAAGATTCTGTTGATGAACTTAACGGACGCTTTACAGTCATTCAGGGACATACCTACGAAATCAACAGTGGTGTGAAAGTGATCCAGTCGGATACAGCGAAGATTGCCGAAAAACTATCATTCCTTACCAGCATGGACAAGAACATGAGCGACATGGTTAGAGGACATGATATAATCGTAGCCCATCTTTCTAACATTGAAGGGTATACAGCAAATCTTGTTGACATTAGACAATTCATGTATTCTATGAAATTAGGAATTGATTCACTTAACACTAAAGGGATAACACTTAAGCGATGAAAGGGCAATTACTAATAGACAGAACAGATGCTTATACCAGATTGGGTATATGTGTTACAAGGGGAAGTTACAATAATCTTGTAGCATTTCCAGCTATGAAAGAGCCGGACAAAAACGACTGGCCGGAAGAAGACGGGAAGGAGTTTGATCTGACTACACCAACTCTTAATACAGCTGAAGTAAGCATTGAGTTTGCATATATAGGCAGTTTGGGTATTGGTGGACTGATTGATATACTTTCTGACTTAAGCTATCATGAATTTTACTTTCCCTTAATCGACAGGAGTTATAAGTTACGTCTGTCTTCCCAAAGCAGCTATGTTATTAATCCGGGCCTTGAAGTTGCTAAATTTATTTTTAGTAACGACTTCCCCCGAGAAGTCGATTACGAATACCAGGAACCCGTAAATGAGCTTTCAATGCCTAAAGGTTACGAGATTGATGACAAAGACTTATCCGATTATGGCGTAGTCGTATTGCAAGGTAGCAATGCTGAAATACTAAAGGCTCCGACGGTAAAAAAGAACCTATTACAGAATTTCAAGCGTCAAGACGGAGCAATCTACGATGGTGAAGTTGTGAAATTCCAGACCAAAGAAGTATCTCTCAAATGCCTGATGCGGGCCGGGACGATTGAAGCGTTCTGGCGTAATCGCGATGCCCTACTCTATGATCTCACAAAACTGTCTGCTAAGGTCGATGATGAAGGATATGAGTATTCCGATGCAGAACGTATATTTTATTGTGATGAATGGAGTGAAAGCTATCCCTGCTATTATAAAAGTTGTCAGACGAATGATTTCATGCTAAATAACGGTGTATGGTGGGAATTTACCTTGAAACTCGTATTTACCAGCTTTCGGATCGGAGAAACGGAGTTCTTGCTTTCATCCGAAGCGGGCGAATTTATCATAACAGAGGACGGAGAGTTTTATATAGATTTAAATTGATTTGCTATGCCATTAAAGAAGAAAAAAATATCAGAACTGAACGAAGCCAGCGACATGAAAGGCTTCTTCACTATCGGCTACCGAGTAATCAACGGAGTTAAGACTAGCCTTAAATTTGGTTTAGAGAAGATTCAGACTGCCTTGGATAATATGCTCAAGGCTACGAGTGATGCAAAAACAGCTACTACCGATATGCGGCAATTAGAAGCAACTGTTGAAAGCAATGAATCAGCCCGTGAAACAGCCGAATCCCGTCGTAATGCTTCCGAACAATCCAGGCAGACAGCCGAAACGAATCGTTCCCGTGAAGAGCAAGCCCGGGAAGCTGCTGAATCAGTGCGTATCACTAATGAGAATGCACGTAAGACCGCTGAAACAGGACGATCTACTGCGGAAACTGCACGGGATAATGCAGAAAAGAAACGTGCTACCGCTGAAGGTACACGAGAAGCTAACGAGCAGGTTAGAAAAGATTCCGAAACAGGAAGAGGAACAGCAGAAGCCGAGAGAGTAGCTTCCGAATCAGCACGTAAATCTGCCGAAACTTCCCGTGTGTCCGAAGAAGATAAAAGAAAGACTTCCGAAACAGAACGTGTTACGGCTGAAACTGGACGTTCCTCTGCTGAAAATATCAGAAAGCAAAATGAAGATGCGCGTAAGACAGAAGAAGCGGCCCGCGTAACTGCTGAAGATAAACGGGTAATTGCTGAATCCGGACGTGTTGATACAGAAAATAAACGTGTCTCGGATGAACAAACACGTAAAAGCAATGAAGATGCACGTAAGACCGCTGAAACAGGTCGTTCTTCTGCTGAATCGGAACGTGTGAAGGAAGAAGACAAACGAAAAACTGCGGAGAGTGGTCGTTCTTCCGCTGAATCTACCCGTGTTTCTGCCGAGGATAAGCGGAAAACAGATGAAGCGACAAGAGAAACAAATGAAACCTCGCGTGTGGCTGCCGAATCTAACCGTGTTACTGTCGAATCCGAACGTGTATCTGCCGAAGCAGCCCGCAAGTCAGCGGAGACAGGCCGGGTATCAGAAGAAAACAAGAGAAAGGCTGCTGAAACTTCCCGCGCTACGGCTGAAACTTCCCGTTCGTCAGAAGAAGACAAGAGAAAGCAGAATGAAGATGAGCGTAAAACTGCGGAAGGTACTCGCGGATCAAATGAGTCTAAGCGTATAAACGCTGAAACGGAGCGTGTCGAAGCAGAGTCTCAACGCAAGTCAGAGTATGCCGGTATTGTGCAGGAAATGACGCAAGCAACAGAAGAAGCCACCGGACAGATTGCTCTTGTCAAGCAATTAACAGATGATGCGAATGCAGCTAAAAATGCATCTGTTGAGCAGACGGCTCTTGCAAAGAAAGCTACAGATGCGGCTAATACTGCGGCTGGTAGTGTTAATGCAGCTAAAGATGCTGCAACTACTGCGGCTGCAGGGGCCAATGCTGCCAAAGCTGAATCAGAAGCTCAAACCGCCTTAGCGAAGAAAGCGACAGATGAAGCAAATACAGCCAAGGATGCATCTGTTATACAAACAGGGTTAGCAAAGAAAGCCACTGACGATGCGAACGCTGCTGCATTGGCGGCTAACAATGCGGTTTCAGGAGTTGACGCAAAAGTGAAAGCTGCAGTTGATGCACTCGTTGCCGGAGCACCGGATGCTCTCGATACACTGATTGAGTTAGCGAACGCCCTGAACAATGATCCGAACTTTGCGGCTACAATGGCAACAGAGTTAGGAAAGAAGCTCAATATAGCTGATATTGTTAATAATCTGACAAGTGGAGGGACTAATAAAGTGCTTTCTGCCGAACAGGGAAAGGCATTGAAAGCAGCTCTGGATACACACAACCATGATAGCAGATATGAACTGATAATCACTAAACTTACCGCCTTTAACAAGAATTTCGGTACGACTGCCGGGACTATATGCGAGGGTAACGACGCCCGGTTAAGCAATGCAAGAACTCCGTTAGCTCACACGCATAAGAAAGCGGATATCAGCGACTTCCCAACCTCCATGCCGGCAAGCGATGTACCTGCATGGGCGAAAGCTGCAAGTAAACCTAGTTATACAGCAAGCGAAGTAGGTGCATCTCCATCTAATCACAATCATGCAGGTACATACGAACCTGCATTCACTAAAAACTCTGCCTTTAATAAGAATTTTGGTAGTGCAGAAGGAACCGTATGCGAGGGAAATGATGCCCGGTTAAGTGACACACGTGTACCGAAAGCGCATACTCACAAGAAGTCTGAAATAAGTGATTTTCCAACTTCGATGCCAGCAAGCGATGTACCTGCATGGGCGAAGGCTGCAAGTAAACCATCCTATACAGCTTCCGAAGTTGGTGCGTCTCCGTCGAATCATACTCATACAGGGGTCTATCAGCCAGCAGGAAGTTATGCAGCGAGTTCGCATAAACACGGAGCAACGGATATAACTCCTGATGGTACTCACCGCTTTGTTACTGACACGGAAAAAGAGACCTGGAACAGTAAAGCTGCGGGAAACCATAATCACGATTCAGTGTATCAAACTAAAGGTAGTTATGCTGCTTCATCACATAGTCATGATGCGACGGATATTAACCAAGATAGTACGCATAGATTTGTCACGGATTCGGAAAGATCTACTTGGAATAGTAAGGCGGCAGGAAATCACAACCACGATTCAGCATACCAACCCAAGGGTAGTTATGCTGCAAGTTCGCATAAACATACAGCTACGGACGTTGAAGAAGATTCGACTCATCGTTTTATGACGGATGCAGAACGTACAAAACTTAGTGGAATAGCCTCCGGAGCTAATAATTACTCTCATCCGGCTTCTCATCCAGCATCAATGATTGAAGAAAGTACTACAAGAAAATTCATGACTGATGCAGAGAAAACTTTACTAAGTTCTCTCGGGACTAATGCTATACAATTAGAATCACAAAATCTATGGAATGAAAAAGCAAAAAATGGATATGTAAAATATTCAAATGGGCTATTGATGCAATGGGGAACAAGAGCTGGAGCAACGGGTGCAATTAGCCTGTATTTTCCTACCAGCTTCTATGATACTAATTACAATGTTTATCTTACTGCAGGGTTAAACGTCACAAGTGAACCATTTGTGTATGCTCCGGGTTATGACCCTAATAATAAGAATAAATCATATATTATAATTCTTGCCCGTGGAATAAATTCAACTCCGGCTATCGTTTGGACTAGCTGGGATTTTACATGGTTTGCAATAGGACGTTGGAAACTTTAAAAATTATAAATTATGAAATATTGGAAACAAGGATTCTATGACGAATACCAGGAAGGTTCGGTAGAAATTACGGAAGAGTATTACAATCAGTTATTAGCTGGGCAGTCTAACGGTTTACTGATAGTTGAAAGTAAGGATGGATACCCAATATTGGTAGAATATGAGTACGACATCGAAGAAGTGCGAAAAATGAAAATGTCTGAAATACAGATATTTGACAAATCGACTAATGTCAATTCTTTTGATTTATTAGGTAAAAGCATGTGGTTAGATAAAAGTACACGTGTTGGATTATTTAACTCAATTTCGATTGAAAAAGAAGCTGGTAAAACAGATACAGTACTGTGGTATGATGCTATAAAGTATATCATTCCAATTTCTGACGCTTTATCAATGCTGAATGAGATTGAAATGTATGCATTAAACTGCTACAATGTGACACAATCTCACATCGCAGCAGTTAGATCATTGCAGACAATTGAGGAAATCGAAAACTATGATTATACGGTCGGTTATCCGGTGAAACTTAGCTTTCCCGGGTAACCAGTCTTGAAATTGTATGCTTCAATTTCTTCTTTTGTCTCTAGCTGTTGAATAGCTTTCGTATGCCTTTGTGTCGTATCATAGCACGCAAGGGCATACAATTCTAGCTGTTGTAATATGTCAATAGCTCTTTCGATTGATAAGACAAACTTTGTATCACCAATCCAGATACTTGTTTCAGATCGTCCGGCTTCTTTCTCAATATTGATTGAGTTCATAAGCCCGACGCGTGTAGACTTGTTTAACCATCCCAATACTCCGTTTATACTGAACTGATTCACTGCTTCAGATGAATCGAACAATCGTAATTCATCAAGTTTTTGCGATCTGGTTTCTTCGATAGTAGCCTCGTGCACAACTAAAATAGGATATCCTTTTTTGCTTTCAGTTATTATCAAGCCGGTAGATTGACCAGCCAGTAACTCTTGATAATATTCATCCGTAATTTCTACCGAACCTTCCTGGTATTCGTCATAGAATCCTTGTTTCCAATATTTCATAATTTATAATTTTTAAAGTTTCCAACGTCCTATTGCAAACCAAGTAAACTGCCAACCTGTCCAAGCTATTTCTCCTCCGCTTGCTATATACCTTGTACCTACTTTAAATGAAGAAACTGTTTTAGTATATATTGTTGGAGCATACACTATAATCTCTGTTGTATTAGCTGATACTCCCGTTAGTTGTACGATATAATTCGTATCATAGAAACTTGTAGGTAGATATAATGAGGAGAATCCTACAGCTCCAGCCTTTACTCCCCACTGGATTAATAGACCATTATTGAACTTAATATATGAATTTTGTCCGAAACTTTGACCAGATGATTGAATTGCATTAGTTCCGAGAGAACTTTGCCAAATTACAAGCAATAAAAGTAATACCAATTTTCTACTAAATCTATCCATAATCAAATTGATGTTATAATATTTCTATTTTCAACGACCTATAGCTATCCAGTCAAATGAACGAGTACTACTTCCTACGGTTATACTATTATCTGCAAGTAGAAACTTTCGCATGACATCTACATAAGATGCTGATTTATTATACGGTAAAGCAGTATATAATGTATGTTCATTAGATACTGTCTCCATCGTAGTCACAAATTGATAGGAGGCATCATGAAAAGAAATAGGGAACCATATAGTTGCACTTCCAGCTGATGAATTAGTTAAATGCCCCCATTGAATTAGTAGGCCATCTTCATATTTTCGATAACCGTTTTGTCCCAAATTTTGCTCTTTAATTTGCGCAGATTTTGTCCCGAGAGAACTTAGGTGAATTAAACTACATTTTGAGTGATTTCTTTTAATATTTTCCATTTTGATTTATTTCGTGACAATGCTGTTGATGTTGTGTGTAATATATTATTTTATCAATGATTCGTCTATCATTTCCTTACTTTTATGCCTATTATTCAATACATTTCTATTTGACGTTTATATTTTAGGATATAATTCTAAGGACATGATAAGTTTATATAATGGTGATAAGGAAATAAAAATCGAAGTAAAGGATGAAAGCTACTCTTATGAAGCTATCATGGGAGAAGATACACTCACTTTGTATTTTTCTCATCCGGGGTATATTGAAATTCCGGTTGGCTCCTGGTGTGATTTCTACGGAAAACGGTATTCCCTCAAAAAAGACAGCAATTTCAAGAAGAACGGTGAACGTAACTTCGAATACACTCTGATTCTGGAAACTGGGAAGGCTGATGCTATGCTGTGGAAAGTACGTCATACCGTTGACAGAAGCATTAAATTCTCATATACAGCCAAGGCACATGAACACCTACGTCTACTCGTTGAGAACCTGAACCGTCGGAGTACCGGTTGGAAAGTCGGTGATTGCATTGAGGGAACGGAAAAAGTAATCAACTACAATCACACCTATATTCTTGATGCTTTCAATCAACTTGCAGAACTATATGAGACAGAATGGCAGATCACAGAAGAAACGGTTGAAGGAAAACAAATTAAGACTATCCATCTGCGTAAAGTTGAGTATAACAAGGAGAACCCTTTGAAACTGTCGTATGGTAAAGGCCACGGCTTCAAGGTCGGTGTTGGTAGGACTTCTGGGGATATACCACCCGAAATAATTTTGGTAGAAACTACAGATCGCAATATTGATTATTCTACATACGGATCTAAATACCTGTTACTTCCAAAGAATAAGACTCTTGTTTACGAAGGGAGAACGTATAAGACAGATGCGGATGGAACTTGTGTCATGCGTGCTGATAAAGAACTTACAACAGCAAAGGAAGATAGTCTGGACTGTACAGCTATTTATCCTTCCCGTGTTGGTACTGTTAGTTCTGTTATTGAAGTGAACAAGGAGAATAACTTCTTTGACTTTGTAGATAAAGACATTCCTGAAGAGTTGAATTTCGAAGATTGTCTCATAGCAGGAGAAACAATGACGGTTATTTTCCAGACTGGTATGCTTACAGGCAAGGAGTTCGAAGTAAAGTATATCCATGAAGCGAAAGACAAGAAAGAGGCACGTCGATTTGAAATTGTTCCGCAGGAAATTGATGGTATTACTATGCCAGAGCCGGAAGTCTGGCGACCGAAGGTTGGTGATACATACGCAGTGTTCGGAATGCAATTGCCGAAGGCTTATATCTGTAACGATAGCACACAAACGGGTGCGAGCTGGGAAGCTTTCAAGGAAGCTGCTAAATACCTCTATGAACATGAAGATAAAGCATTCATATTTACCGGGACATTGGACGGTATTTGGGCTAAAAAACGCTGGTTGGAGATAGGCGGAAAGATTGTGCTAGGTGGATATGTAAACTTCTCTGATACACAGTTTCATCCGGAAGGTTCTCTTATCCGGATGATTGGAATCAAACGTTTTGTGAATAATCCGTATTCACCCGAAATTGAATTGTCTAACGAACCGATAGGTACGTCTGTGTCAAGTGATCTGAACAAGATAGAAACTAACGAGGTGACAGTTATTGAGAAGCATAAGGACGCTTTACAATTCACTAAACGTCGTTTCCGTGACGCAAAGGAAACGATGTCTATGCTTGAAGATGCACTGTTGAACTTCTCCGGCTCCGTCAATCCGATAACCGTTTCAACCATGCAACTGCTTGTCGGAGACGAAAGCTTGCTATTTCGTTTTGTCAATTCAAAAACGAATCCGGTTCAGGTATCTCATAATATTACTTTCAATACAAGTACAAAGATACTGAACGCTCCGGCAGGAATCCTTCAGCATTTGACACTCGGTATTAGTTCTCTTTCTTCTTCTCATAAGGCAGATGAATACAAGTACTGGGACATGGCTAACTATGATTCTCCGGTACTCATTGACCCGGACAAAAAGTATTATCTATATGCTAAAGTTGGCAAGGAGAATCAAGCCGGAACATTCCTCTTGAGTGAAACAGCTATTAAAATGGAACAGATAGCTGGATATTATCATTTACTCACCGGAGTGCTTAACAGCGAGTATGAAGGTAGTAGAAGTTTTGTTCAGCTATACGGATTTACTGAAATTCTGCCGGGCCGCGTAACAACAGAAAGAATCCTTTCTCCGGATGGTGATACATATTTCGATCTAGTAAAAAGTGAGATCGGCGGTAACATTCAAATAAAAGCAGGTTCTTCCGGATTGGAAAATCTGTCTGAATGGGAAGCTGCTCATCAGGAAATAAAGGATGCAGCTAAAGCGGCCAAGGATACTGCTGATTCAGTGGAAGGACTTCATAATTATGTAGATGGAGCCTTCGCTGACGGAATTATAGACGAAGCAGAAGCAAAAACTATTGAAAAGTATATCAATACTGTCAACAATACCAAACAAGCTATCGAAGCAACTTACAATAAACTCTACACAAATGTTTATTTATCCGGTCCTGCAAAGATTGGTTTGCTCAATGCTAAAGTTAGCTTAATGGGGAGTATTGAAAGCCTGATTAATACTATCAATGCCGCAATTTTCGACGGATTTACAACATCTGAAGAAAAGAAAGACGTGGATAATAAATTCACTCTTTTCAATTCTGCCTATGCTGATTTTAATACTGCTGTTGAAGCCGCTAATAAGGCTATACAGGACAAGCTAAAGGATTATTCGGATGAAGCACTGAAACAGGCAATGCAGGCTTTAGAGGATGCTGCGGATGCTGCTAAGGCTGCGCAGGATGCTGCAA
Organism: Bacteroides sp. MSK.18.37; assembly: GCF_019129155.2. NCBI lineage: Bacteria > Pseudomonadati > Bacteroidota > Bacteroidia > Bacteroidales > Bacteroidaceae > Bacteroides > Bacteroides sp. MSK.18.37. The sequence goes on from NZ_JAHOIB020000001.1 coordinate 6,719,427, forward strand.
CATCAGTTGAAGGCTTGCATGACTATGTAGATGGCGCATTTGCGGATGGCATTATAGACGAGGCGGAAGCTAAAGCGATTGAGAAATACTTAAATACAGTCGGAAATACGAAATCTGCTGTTGAAGCTACATATAGCAAACTATATGTGAACGCTTATCTGGAAGGCTCTGCTAAAACAGATTTACTTAATGCCAAGGTTTCTTTGTCAGGTGCAATTGACAATCTTATTGCTGCAATAAATACAGCTATTGCAGATGGACAAACGACTATTGAGGAAAAAAAGAATGTAGATGATAAGTTTACTCTATTCAACTCTGCTTTAGCTAGTTTCAATACAGCCGTTGAAGGAGCAAACAAAGCCATACAAGACAAACTGAAAAGCTATTCAGATGAATGTACAGCTGATCTGAAAGTGCTCAATACTCAAATCTCCGCACAAGTAACTCGAGTTGACAGCCTGACGCAGCGGATAGATACTGCCGGGTGGATAACGACTTCCGACGGTAATAAGATATATGCTTCTAAAGAACTGGAAAACGGTAATACGCTTATATCTTATATCAACCAGGCGGCCGGAGAGACTACGATTCACTCATCTAAAATTAATTTGGAAGGTGCTGTTACAATCACCGCACTGCATAGTGATCTGCAGACAATGATTAACTCCAAGATTGATCGAGACGGATTGGGTAAATTGGCATTTGAGGATGCAGTTGAATATGCAAAACTTGGTACTACCATTGTTGTAGGTGGATATTTGAATACTGACTATATCCGTGTGAAACGTATTGATGCGGACGGCGCAAAGGTTGGAGGATTCACTATTGATAACGGTCGGTTAGTCTGGAAAGCGGGTGATTATTTCGGGGATATTTCCCGCAGTCTGAAATTGGGATATAGTACCACCTCGAAAGAAGGTGTAGTGCATGTTACTTTCAATCCAGCCACGGATGGTAATTTCGGTATTTCCGCTATTGGGGCTGGTTTTGGAGGAAGTGCTGCTATTTATGGTTCTACCAATCTTAAGACTCCTAAATATCCCGATAATTACATTTATGCGGGTTTCTTCGATGGCAACGTAAGGGTACTAGGAGATGTAACGGCAAATGGATTCTTTCCGAGTGATGGCAATGGGAGTTATTGGTCTGTTATTTCAGATAGCACAATTACACTTTTAGATCCTTCTACACGAGGAAAGACTTTGCATATAGTAAAAGGGTTAATCGTTGAAATAAAATAAAAATTATGAAAGTAAATCTAAACAGAAACTTACTCGACTTTAGAGGTCGGGAGTTTGTCGAATTGGTGAATGGTAAGGAAAGTAAGAAATCTCTTCGTGATTTGGTGGCAGAGGCATTATTTGCAGCAGGCTCTAATCCACAGAAGAATATGGAAACTTCCAAGAAATTACGAGCATATAAAATGCTACAACAGATTATTAACAATCGTGGAGTACTTGATATTGAAACGGAAGATGCTGCTCTATTAAAAGAAATTTGTGGAGAGTATCTTACTGCAGGTACGTATGGACAAATTTATGATTTAATAGAAGGAGGAAACAAGGAATGAACATCACAGCAACTAACAGTACTGCCACAACTAAGGTTACGGACGCTATCAGGATTAAGTACAGAATGTCAACTCGTGGTACCGAAGCGGTGAAAGATATTACTGCCGAAATCATTAAGGATGAAACGACTGTCGGATTCTTCAATGCATCGCGAAATGGAGTAACCGGATTCTCGCTACATGAGGATCATGGGCTAACCTTTGGCGAAGTGAAACAAGTATTTCAGACAGCTATTGATGATTGTAGCGAGGTATTAAAATAAAGTATTAATATTTTAGATAAAAATGATATGGATTATTTCAAAAACTTACTTATTGGATTGGTTACCGGCATAGCTGCTTATCTCAATCCTATTTCTGGGGAGATCAAAAGTCTTATTGCTGTATTTGCCCTCAATTTCATTTGCGGGCTACTTACTGCACTCCTTATCAATCATGAGAGTTTTTCTTTTAAAAAGGCTTGGAGGTGTATCGTAGAAGCAACTATTTTCTTTGCCTTGGTTAGCTGCATCTACTTTATTGGTGAACACAAAGGAAATCCGGAAGGTGCGCTACAATGTGTTTCATTTATTACGTATAGCGTTTTCTATTTCTACGGGGTGAACATTCTAAGGAATATCAAAGAAATTCTACCCAACTCTAGCAATGGCCATAAGGTAGTAGCTTTCTTGCACTATGTATTAAGTGTTGAGTTTATAAAGAACATCCCCTATTTAACGAACTACTTACAAAAAGGAGACGCAAAATGAAAACTATTGATGCAATTATCATCCATTGTTCGGCCACGCGTGCCGGACAGGATTTACGAGCCAAAGATATTGACCGGATGCACCGGGCTCGGGGATTCAATCAAATCGGTTATAACTTCATTATTGACCTTGACGGAATGGTTGAGAATGGGCGACCGTTAAGCATTGACGGAGCGCATTGTAATACCAAAGGATTTTCAAAGTCTTCGTATAATAAGCATAGTGTTGGCATCTGTTATATCGGAGGCTTGGACGCATCTGGAAAACCTGCAGATACACGTACTCCAGCTCAAAGGACAGCACTACGCGAATTGGTCGCGAAGCTCTGTAAGGAATATCCTATAATTGAAGTGCTCGGACATCGTGATACTTCGCCGGATCTAGACGGCAGCGGAGAGGTAGAGTCTAGGGAATATATCAAGGCTTGTCCCTGCTTTGATGTCAGGAGTGAATTTTCTAATTTTCTTCGTAATACAGTAGTTCGGCCATGAAAACGTTTTCTTGGACATTAGTCGTATTATTGGCTATTGCTTGTGTAGTAGCCTGGTTCCGTCCACCTGATCCTCTCCCGACACAAATAAGAACTAAGACGAATATAAGGACGGTTGTCAAAGTTGATACATTGCTTATTTCTTCACCTATGGCTCCTTTGTTGTTTATACAGTTAAAAGATACGATACACATAGGTGATACAGTAGTCAATCGTGAACAAACTTGCTATAAGGATAGTCTTTACCAAGCATGGGTCTCTGGTTACCACCCAAGACTTGACAGTATAGAAGTGTATCCGCGAACTGTGTTTCAGGAAGTGACAAATGATATTTATCATACTATTGTTCCAAAGAGGAAGCGTTGGGGACTTGGGTTACAAGCCGGATACAGTTATCCCAATGGTTTATATCTTGGTGTAGGGATTAGTTATAACTTATTTAGGTGGTAATATGAAAAGAAAAAGGGTGGCTAATAAACCACCCTTTTCTTAAATAGATACATAGCATAACTCTCTTCCTAACTTATGAAGAGCATTCACTATTTTTTCGGCAGTTTCTTTACGAGGCTTTGAACGTCCACAGGCATAATGGCTAAGCTGTTTTTGATTTATCCCTGTTATATGCTCTAAAGCCGATCTTGTAAAGACTTTTTCATAGCAGCAAAGTAAACTTTCAATATTAAATTTATATTCCAGTTCATAATCCCCATTGAAGATAATAGGATAATCATCCCCTTCTTCTTGGGCACATGATACATAAAAATCAATACTTTCTTTCACTTGCAATTTCAAATCCTCAAAACTTCCAGTGACAGCAACTATCCAACCTTCTAATAACTCGCAAGCTGCAGAGTAACCTTTAGGAGTTTTTGCTACAGTAATGACAACTTTCTTCATATTGATAAAATTTACTAAAATTGTAGAGTCTGGCTAAAATTTAATTCCAGACTGCTTCTCTACACTGGCAAGTAGCATACCATCAATTACATCCGAAGGATTACCATTAATAGTAACTTTTCCTTTTTTTGTAGGATGTTTAAATTGTTTATGACTACCTACTTGGTGGGATTGTACCCAACCACTTTTTTTCAGCCTTTTTAATATAGCTGAAATTTTCATGTTTTTTCCCATTTTTTTCTCTGGGGTTTAAATCTCATTTTTAACAAGTAATGTGTAGAAGTTTACTTATCGTCAACAAATGCATTACAAAGATAGTAATATTACTACTACTACCAATAAAAGACGCTATAGAAAATAGCAATATTACTACTATTTAACATCTTGACTCTAATATTAGAGTGTTAATGTTGCCTACTACCATTTTTATCTAGAATTGAATACTCAATATTAGCATATTTCACAGCAGGTATATACCTTTGCCCCAAAAACAACATTATGGAACAAAACTACGATCACGATTCCGTGCAAGAGTTGCTAGCTTGGGCGAAAGAAACGCTTAGTAATAAATCATATCCTGATGGCAAATTTCAAATCAATAAAGCAACTACAGTACTAGACTGTGCTTCTTTTCTGTCATCAATGATACAAATGATATCAAGGAACTGGGAGAATCCTACATTCTATCCTACTATCGACCAGCTGCGGGAATTTAGGATGAAAATAACAGAGATGCATTAATTAATGCAATATATTTATAATACAAACAAGATATGGGAGAAAGACAAACCTTATTAAAATCAATTACAGAGGATATATACAGTGGTTCATTGATAAAATCTCCAAAGTTATCAATCTTTGAGATTGAATATTCTGGGCTAATAAATGAGGTGAAAAGAGTTTACTCAGCATTAGGAGGAACTTCTGAACAAATACCCATAAACTATGGTTCCTGGGATATTTCATTGAAAGATTTTTGTATTGAGCTTGACGAAGAAAGACATTTCAATCGATACCGACTTGAGACATTGGCTTCTTCTATCTACAATGATTTCCCTTTTTTTTCAGTTTCTAATTATAAAACATATTGTTTAACAAAGGAAGAACAATGTTTAAGAGCTGCAAGTTGGGGAAATAATTGGAAGACAAACTCTTCTGATAAAAATTTTGTTATTAGTGGAGATTATGGTGATTTATCAGAAAATGGCAGTTCTAGATGGAGACAAAGGGCTTTTTATGATTTCATAAAAGATCTGAATTCAGTTATAAGAAAAGTTCCAATATTACGTATTTCTATATATGATACTTATAATGGTAATACAGTGAATGAAATGCTAATTAAAAAGGACGTTCGTAATTTGAGAGCGTTTTTGAAAGATTTAAGGAAAAGTATTTAGATATAGGTGAGGTAGCTTATTCGGCTACCTCTTTATGCTCTTTGTAAAATGGTTGGGTCAGTTGAAATCTTCTTAATAAAATCTCTCTCTATTATATAAGCGTCCATTTTATTAGCATCAAACGGTTTAAGAAAAGAAGTAACATCCGCTTTCTGTAAGTCAGAATCCAGCCATTTTTCTTCGTCCTCTTTAGATAGGATAGCCGGCATCCGATGTTTTGAATTATGGATATAATCAGTCAAAGGGTTAGTATCAGTAGTTATAATAGAGAAAGTATCATATTTTTCTCCTGTCTCTTTGTCTAGCCAACGATCGTAAATACCTGCCATCGAAAAGATAGGTTCATCTTTCAGATATATGTAATAGGGAATCTTCTTTGCTCCCTCATGCCTCCATTCAAAATACCCGGTTGACGGCACAATACATCGCTTCTTCATAATTGGTTCCCGGAAAGAAGGCTTCTCAAAAATAGTATCCGAACGTGCATTGAGAGTCATTTTTCGGATTTCCTGCGCATCTTCTTCGGTTCTTACCCAGAATGGTATTAATCCCCAGTTGAACACTTGTATCTCATCCGCGGTTGTGATAATAGGATATTTCGGAAAGTTGAATGCATTCACGTGATACTGCTCGTTTAGCATATCTTGGTATATTTCAACAATATCCGATTTACGACCGTATCGGGCGGCAAGTTTTATTGCTTTCGCTGACATGGAATTATGGAAACACATACTATCTACAATTAATGTCTATAATCTGATTAATATCAGTAGTATAACACCCAGAGAGTTGTTCTTGTTTAAGTTTCCAGTCTCTTCCAGTTCCTTGAATAGCCAATTTAACGAATTGGTTATGCTCTCCGTTAATCTTGTCTATTGCCTGTTGAAGTCTTTCCCGTTTTTCACGATCCACTGAATCAAAAAGTCCAAGCTGGGCGCCTTCAGTTATTTCGGTGATGATAACCCCGGCTTTCTTATACTGATACCCATTCATGAATATTGTTTTCAGTCCGGCTAGTGCATAATGTACTATCTCTTGAGTGTCATTTGTTGGTACCGGAAGATGTAGAACGGTATTTTTCCAATATTGAGGAAGATCTTCCCGAAAATTATTCGTGTGGATAAACACCATCAGGGATATTGCATAAGATTTTTGTTTCCGGAGCTTTTTTGCACAAGTGGAAGCGTGTGTTGCTATTGCTTCAGCTATTGTGTCTATATCAGTGAGCATCTTGCCAAAACTTCGTGAAGTGCAAATTTGCTTTTTGGCCGGTGGAGCTGATTCCATATCAATACATGATATACCGCGAAGCTCTTTCCATGTACGTTCTCCTACAACCGTCATATTCTTGCGTACCCATGCACCGGAAAGCTGCGTAAAGTCATATGCTGTTTTCACTCCTTGCTTTTCGAGCTTTGCTGCTTGTCTACGTCCGATTCCCCATACGTCACTAATATCTGTCAGTTGTAGTGCTTTGATTCGTTTCTCTTCGGTGTCAATGATACAAAGACGGTTGTAAGCTGGATACTTCTTTGCAAACTTATTAGCTACCTTTGCAAGTGTCTTGGTATGTGCAATACCTAAACTAACAGGAATACCGGTACCACGTGTTACCTGGTTTACTATTCTTGTTCCAAGTGATTGAATATCCTGAATGCCATCAAGGTTGATAAATGCTTCGTCGATAGAATAAACTTCCAGTTCGGGTGCTAATCCTGCCAAAATAGACATTACGCGTCCGGACATATCTCCATACAGCGTATAATTGCTGCTGAATACAGCAACTCCGTGACTACTCACCAAATCCTTAATCTGATAAGCAGGTACTCCCATTTTGATACCTAGTGCTTTAGCTTCATTGGATCGTGCAATAACGCACCCGTCGTTATTACTAAGTACAACGACAGGCTTCCCGTTAAGCGCTGGATTGAATACCCGTTCACAGGAAGCATAGAAATTATTGCAGTCCATCAATCCGAACATTATCTTTTCCTCCGATTCTTTTTTATTGTATAGGTTACTATCCCCCAAACCATAAACTCATTATCTTTCGTCACTTTGATGGGTGGATAATTACTGTTTGACGGTACTAACCATGCTGCATCGGGTTCTAGTCTTACACGCTTTACGGTAAACTCACCGTCGATAAAGCATACGGCAAGATCATCATCCAGTAATTCAAGCGATTTGTCTATTACGAGTATATCGCCTTCCTCTATTCCTTCATCACGCATTGAGTCTCCGACTACACGACCATAAAAAGTACTTGCCGGGTGCCGAATAAGCTCTTTATTCAAATCAATTGCCTGCTCTAAATAGTCCTGAGCCGGTGAAGGAAAACCGGCCTTTATGCCTTCATCAGCGTATTGCAAAGGAAGATTGCTTGATATATCTATTTTATGTATTTCTATTTGCTTTTTCATAACTCTGCTTCTTTGTATTAAAACAAAAGAGGTCAGGGTTTGCTCATTGCAGATACTTTTTTTAATTATTAATAGTTTTCTCCCAATCATCCAGCACAGTTACATCCCACCGTGGAAGGTCAGGATTAATATATGTTACCGACCTGCCATACACAGAAAAACTTTTGCCAATAAACTCGTCGATAGCTTCATCTTCCCCTTTTTGAAGACAGATATTCATAAAGACATGCATTTCATCCCAGTTGGTTGGCCCAATAAACAAAGATTCAATGAACCGACCTTTAACTGGAGCCCCGACAACCTGGTCTTTTATTCGCTCAATAAGAGCAATTGCTTCTTCAATTGTCATATAGATTATTTTCCAGCAAATATAAGAAAAAGGTTCGGTTATCCTTTCATCAGCATAATATCTACTCTCATCTCTATATATTCAGTATATTTTTCTGGATCGTTGGTATAGTCTACCACCCTGTTTATGGCTATTTCCGCTTGCTTTTGCTGGTGATGCTATGGAACGTCTAGAAAGGTGGTTATACTGGCTGATTCCTCTTGCGATTATTGCAAGGGTTATATTTTTATGCATACAATTGATATTGTAATGTTCACTTTGCAATATTAAGCAAATAAAAGATAAAAAAAACGTTATTTTTGAGCAAAATCAGACTTAATGTGTTTAATTTGCGAAAAAGATAATATAATTCTATGAATACTTATAAATGTTTTGTTCATAATTTAGCAGAACAGCAAATTAATAAAGTTTTCCTTAATTCGGATAATGATAAAATGTTGTCTGTTTTTCAAGAAATGTTCGATCATTCTAGTACGGAGTTTAGAATATTTGCAGGGAATTTATGTAACGAAGTAACAGGAAGTAAAGAATACATTGAATCTGTAAGTAATTTTATTGAGAAAAAAGGATATTTGTATATATTATTAAATAAATTTCGACAAGAACAGGCTGTAAATCACAATTTATATAAACGTTTGGCTTATTATCAATCATTAGGGGAATATCACATTTTAATAAAGTCAACAAACACACAAATTGCTTATAAAGATAAGTCAGCTCATTTAGCTATTGGAGATCGTTGTTCTTATCGTATTGAAACGGATATAGAAAAACGTACTGCAATATGTAATATGGCAGATCCTGATTATTCAGAGAAATTAGTATCTTTTTTCGATACAGTATTTAACGATCCTGCTAATCTAGTTATTGACCTAGTGAAAATATTTAATTTGTAATAAAATGGAATTAGATAATTTCACTTCTTTTATAGAAATGGGCGCGACACTTACTATCGCATTTGTGGCTGTTGAATATACAAAGCAATACACTTGTTTAATAGCCCAAAAAGTATTTGATTATTTTGGACGTATTGAGAAAATTGTTTTAGAATGTAAAAAAGCTATTGACGAAGATACAATTGATGGGTTAAGCAGTTTTAGTATTGATGGCTGCGATGCAGGTTTTAAGATAGAGGGATTGAAAAGGAAGAAAGAAAAAGCTTTGCAAGATATTAATGATAAGAAGAATTCTTTAAATAGCTACGTTTTAGAAAAATGTAATTCAAAAAGTTATTCAGCTTTGAGTTTATTTACATTCTTATTTTCTTTGGTTTCATTATTTATTGCAGGATTTGATTCAGACTCTATAAGGGTCTTTTGGATTGTAGTTGTTTTATTATCGTTCTTATACACAGTCTCTTCATGGTTTTTTGGTGAAAAGAAAAGATGTAAATTATGGGTTGATTATTCTTCATTAAAGTGTTCAATATATGTATTTTCTATCATATTGTTATTGGGAATAATTACTACTTGGATTTGGGGTGAAATCTTAACAAGGCACCTGTTAGTGCCTTATTATGATATTGCAGTTTATATTACTTTATTCCTGCCATATGTAAATTTTGTAGTATTTGCATTTTTTATACGAAGCAAGTCTGTTGATATATATAATGCAATAGAGAAGACTTTTGAACCATTAAAGGCAATATGTAAGGATATACAGAAAGAAACAGACAAGCTTTCGACAGTGAAAGACCTTGCTCTAGAGATTAAGGGAGCACAGAAAAATTCTAATGTAAATGAAATAAATGATGCAAAAAACTTGTCTGGAGTTGAAAAACGTCCTTTTAAAAAGATGGTAAATAGAGATTTAAGAAGACGATTATAGCTTATTCCTTTTTAAAATGGAATCCTCCCGGTGTATTAGATATGCCGGGATTTTTTATACCTTTGCCGAAAACTAACATTATGGCAGAAGAAAAGAAATATGACTATGACTCGATAAACGAGTTGCTAACTTGGGCTAAAGAAACGCTCAATAATAAGAGATACCCAGCCGGGGAATTCCAGCTTGATAAATGCGCAAAGATTCTCGATTGTGGAAAGTACCTTGATTCGATGATTTCAGTGATTTCGAGGAACTGGGAGAATCCGACGTTTTACCCGACGATTGACCAATTGAGATTGTTTAGAGAGAAGGCAGCCGAATAAGCAGCCTTCTCTTTCAATTCTCATTTTTCAGCTCTTTAAGTTTTTCAATTTCTATTTTAGCAAGGTTTATATATGGTAGCGATGAGTACATATTAGCATACATTTTGACTTCTATATATTTGGAAAGTGCTTTTTTGTAATCTTTTCTTTTCTCATAAGATTTAGCATCTTCTATAATTTCATTGATCATTTCAATATCAAATAAGGGGCCGGGATAGCAAGGATCGGATAAATCAATCTTATTTTTTAATTCTTTCAGTCTTGTTGTTGCTATGCCATTGTATAAATGATTATTGTATAACATCGCAGCTTCCAACAACTTGTAATATTGCATTTTTGCTTCTTTATATTTTTTATTTTCCATCAAGTTGTCTGCATCAATTAGTAAATTGTGCATTTCATTATTCCACACATTTGTCGCATCTATAGTTTTTTTTGATTGATTGTTTTCTATATCCTTAATCTTATTAACAACAATGTTATTATATAAAGAGTTATTTTGTAGCGTTGTGGTATTTAAGAGTTTTTTATATAACACATTGGCTTCTTTGTATTTTTCTGCGTTAACTAAACTATCTGCATAGGTCAATATCTGATTTATTTCCTCATCATTGCATAAATCCACAATCACATCAAATCCATCAGAATCTTTTAAACAAAACTTGTTTTCTGAATTTTGGCAGGAAATATTTGAAACGTTTTTGTCTATTGCGTACTGACTGTTTTTTGTCTTATAGTCAATATTTGAATAAGAAATACCTTTTATGGCCTTATATAATTGGAGTCCAGTGAAATAATTGTTAAAAAAAAGATTTAATGATAATCCTCTGCTTGTTTCCAAAGATAATCTTCCATATTTAATAATAGGGATTTGTGGATTATAGCTATATCTTAAATCCGCTCTTCCATCATTTCTTGGGTAAAGAAACGTATAACTATCTAAAGTATAGTCATGAGTATTAAAAGATTCATCTTCTTTTATTTTCACTTCTTTATATTTACAGTTTAGATTTTCATAACCAATAATAGCAAACTCTCCATTACATTTAAAGATAATACCCTTTCCGAAAAAAAATAAATCTATACATGGAGCGGTAATTGTTAATGCAGGGCAATGGCTTATATGTATATTAGGCATAAATGAAATTTGCGCTTTTACTCGATTTAGCATAAAAGAATGATACACACTTTGATTATTAAAAAAAGAGGGTCTATCATCAGATAGTAAAAGCTTTGAAGAATTTAATGGTTCTTTCAAAGACAATATTTTTTTCTCAACGATTAAATTTCTCAACCCCTCCGCATTTAATGTTTCTATTTGTTTTCTGTTGCTTAAATCTTCAATGTCCTTTATTGTATTACTAATATCAGCTTCAATTTTGCTTTTCTTTCTTGGAAAAAATGTGAAGAGTTTCTTTCTTAACTTCAACTTCTCTAATTCGTTATTTTTTAATAATATAGTTTTTTTTAAAGACTGGTTCTCTTCGATCAAAGTAATAAAGTCCGCTATGATATATTTGTATTTATTATCAGTGATTGAGCGTATATTATCTATATAAATTTTACACTTCTGTGTTTTTTCGTTTTTTTTGAGGGAGGTATTAGGTAGAGTTTGGCTATTTGTTTTCACAATACTCCTTTTTGTAGAAGTCTCTTCCAAGGCGGCAGCTATAGGAATTGCTATTACACTTGAAATTAGTTTAGTTCCAAATTTTAGAGATGATTTTCTTATAACCGAACCTCTTAATCTCCTATTTTTACCATTGTATCCCATGAGTATTATTTTGTTTATAAAAGTTAAACCTATTTTTTTTTAACAAACACTAATTTATATAACTTAAAACTATTTTTATTTGTAACGGATAATGCAATATTCGCGATTATTTTCCACATTTGCAAGTATTATTTTTATACTTACGCTGGTCTTGATCGAAGCATAGTGAAAATATCCTATAAAAAAGGAGTATGAGGGAAATGTATCTTCAAGTAATCCTCTTTATTTTACCCCTTCATCATCATGATATCCGCCCTCATCTCTATATAGTCCTTATATTTATCCGGGTTGTTCACATAGTCTATAACTCTGTTTATGGCTATCTCCGCCTGTTTCTGCTTTACTTTTGTATAATACCTGATAACCCCTCTGCTTTTGTCCGAATGACCGAGGCAATAATCTATCACCCCGTCTGGTATGCCAAGTTCAGAGGCGAATTGTGCAAAAGTCTTACGAGCAGAATAGAAACACAATGTCTGTTTAATCCCCAAGTATTCCTTTAGTTCCCTCATGCAAAGATTGATATATTTTTGCAAATTAGAATAGGTATAAGAATACCCCAAATCCAAAAATCCTTTTTTATTTATGTACTTACTGATAATTGCTTTCGCTTCACTGTGTATGGGTATCGTTATAACTGATTTCCCTGTCCTAGCATGAACAGTCTTGATTCTTTCAAAAGAAAGTATATCCACCGACAAATCGACTGATAACAAATCTTTCAGATTGATACCGCACAAATAGAAAGATAGTAAAAACATATCCCTACCTAAATTCAATCGTTTTCCTTCAACTTCCGTTCTTTGTATTTTCTGAAATTCTTCTATTGAAAGATCGCATTCTTTAGGGTCTGCTGTTGGTATTTTCGTGTACGCAAATGGGTGCATATCCGTTTTCAGAACACCTGTTTTTATCAGCTCGTTTATCCGGGCTTTCAGATGGGTTAATCGCAATCCGATGTTTCCATTAGCATAGCCTTTCTTTATCATCCACTTTTTAAAATGCTCTACCAATAAAGTATTAATTGCAGGAATAGGTACATCTCCTTCCGCATTCGTAAACACCCGTACAGTCTCCTCATTCATTTTTGCATAGCTTTCCCTCCCCTCTTCCCTAATTTCATTTATGCGCTGTTTCCAGAACTCCAGAAACGAAATATGTGAAGGGCGTTCCTTGGACATTATAATCCGCTTTATCTGAATTGCAGAAAAATAGTCTATACATTCAATAGAATTAAATTTCTCTTTGTATTGTGAAAACACAAATTCAAGCCTTTTATTCATGACGTTCGCATCCTTCCGGTAAGCGACTTTACCGTTATCGAATTCTGCAATATCATCTAACAGAAACTCTGTTTTGATGTAGGCGCGTTCTTTCTTTTGGGAGATGCAGACTAAGATGGGAAGCCTGCCATCATGTTCCTTAATAGAACTTAAAATTGTTAATCTGATTGTTGCCATAGTCGAATAATCAAAACACAATTCTACTATACAATTTTGTGCAAATATATACGCAGATTTATGTTTTTTTTATTCGGAATTGAATTTTTAGAAAAGAGAAACGCTGATTAAAGAACTAATAATCAGCGTTTTATTTGAGAGCCGCTAGCCAGACTTGAACTGGCGACCTACGCGTTACGAATGCGTTGCTCTACCAACTGAGCTATAGCGGCGTTTGTCTCTCGTTTACGGCGTGCAAAATTACAGCTTTATTTGAGAAAACAAAAAGAATCCGATTATTTTTTGAGCTTAATTTTTAAATCAACTTTTGTTGACGTTATCTAAAACTTTTCTTTGCGTTCAAATTTTCCGTCCTCGGTATAGTACTTCCATGTCCCCTTCGGTTTATTATTTGCATACTTTCCACGAAGTTTCAATGTCCCATCTTCATAATATTCGCGGTAACGACCATGGCGTTTCCCTTCTTTTACTTCCGCTTCACTCTTCAATGCTCCCTCCGGATAAAACTCCCGTAAAACGTTTCCTTCAAACTTTTCGATATAGAAACGTTTCAGTTCGCTCATCTGCTCTTTTTCGGTCTCTGCATCTTCGTTCATTTCCTTATCATCTTCATCGGTAGCAATAGCAACGTCAACCTCTTCCAGTTGATATGGGCTATAATCCATCACATACTGCAAAGAAGCCGACTGATCCTCTCCTATAATCTGCATAGTCCAGTAAGGAAATGAATACAAAACGTCTTTGTTTGATTGTATTTCATTCCATGTAGCAGGATTCATCATCGGTTTCAACTGGGAATAAAACTTGCGCACATCTGTATATAAGAAAATAGTAGAACTTGATTTTAAATATGACAGTGCATTTTCAAAACCCGGATTATTTTTTAATAAATTCTTCTGCTCGTAATCTTCTACAAAGGAAAGTAAAGAAGCAGCTTTATTACTAAAAACTACATAATCGTCAACATAAGTATAGTATGGCTTCTCAAATTTATCAAATAGCTTTCCAAAGAACAAGCGAAAAAAGCCTTTCATTTCGACATAATTAATCTCGAAATCCTTATAATTAGCAGTCTTAATCTTAACCGGAGTACGTCGCTTAATCTTCTTTTCAATGAATTCCATGTTCTTACGGGCATCTTTAATACTTTTAGCCCTGATAGCCAGAATCAGTTCGGGATCATGTCCTAACAAACCTGGTTCGGATTGGGTAATAGCAAACTCTCCTGACATCCAACTCAAAAAGTTTTCTTCCAAAGATATACCGAATAACCCTTCTATCTTTTTCCGGGAACTTTGATAAGAATCATACAACTGTTTATTGTGAACCGACAGTGCATTCTCCAGTTCCTTTACAAAGGTCACCGGACTATTGAAACCTATATTCGTATAAAGAGCTGTCCGCCCGGACAGAATCTCATGTGTTTTCATTTTATGTTTTCCCGAATTCAACAAAGCAGTGACATAAGGATCGGCAGAATCTTTTTTCAATGTATATCCTTTCACTTCCATCCGCTCCTTATTCGTATTTAAATAAAGTCCGGCAAAATTCATGGAATTGCTAAACAGATCAATGTACTCATTTCTTGTACCTAAATAAATAGACATAAATTGAGGTACACGCGCATAATTGACAAAGACTCTGACAAGTCCCTTACCGGAAACCAACTTCTCTGTTTCAATAAAAGACTGATCAAGCCCGATTTTAGGTTTATTACGCGAATCAATAGCCGACTCGACAAGTCCGGATGTGTATGAACCAACCAAATGATTATCGACAAAAGCAATATAGAAAATATCCCTCGTCTCGGAATCGCGCATTTCAAGGATATTAATACCATTATGCATCCGGTTAGTCACAGTAAAACCACTCATGACCAATACGGTTTCAACCTGGTCTTTCAATAAATCCATCTTCGATGTTTTCTGCATATCCAAGATAAGCAAAAAATCCCACTCTGTGGCACGAGTCTTATGAAGCGAAATAAGCATATCCCGTTCACCGACAAGCGACAATAGCACCTTATTGCTTTTGACAACCGAATCGAGCTTCTCTACGCTCTTCGTTACTTCCTCGAAAGATTTCGCTTTCTTCAGACATTGCCATGTTTCACTTCCACTAAACTTTTCCCAATCTTCAATCGGAGCCGATGATTGAATGATAAACGCAGCATCTTCCGGAACCAGATAGATCTGCTGAATATTACGATCAGGTGAGACAAATAAATAAACTACGGAATATACAACATATACCGCCAAAGCCAATGCAGCCACAACTAAAGTTCTCTTCACTATTTTCGAGGTACTTTTTTTCTTCTCCGGGCCTGCATTTTGCTCTCCTTGCCCGCAATTTAATTCATCCATTATTGAGTTGTTATAAACTTGAATGGACAAAAGTAGTAAAAAAGATGAGATTAATTAGTTAATTCATACTCATTTAGTGAATTAGTTCAATAAACAAGATTTTATAAAAAACAGTATAAAGGAGATATCCTCCCTCCTATTTTTATAAAAAACTATTCTGAATAAAGCATAAACCATTGACTCGTATCGTAAATATGTATTAACTTTACAGCATGAAAAAGAAATTCCAACTCGAAGTTCCGGGAGGAGCCGATAAAGTCTTACTTCATACCTGTTGTGCTCCTTGTTCATCAGCCATTATTGAATGTATGATGCAACATCACATCACCCCTGTTATCTATTATTGCAATCCTAACATCTATCCGCAGGAAGAGTATATGATAAGAAAAGACGAATGTACACGCTATGCCCAATCATTGGGATTGGAAATAATAGATGCTGATTACGATCATGAAAACTGGCGATGCCATATAGCAGGAATGGAGCAGGAACCCGAAAGAGGAGGACGCTGCCTACGTTGCTTTAAACTACGCTTATTGGAGACCGCCCGTTATGCACATGAACATGGCCTTTCCGTAATAACCACAACGCTTGCTTCCAGTCGTTGGAAAAGTCTGGAGCAGATTAATGAAGCCGGACAATATGCCACCGCTTCATACCCGGATGTCACATACTGGGAACAGAATTGGCGGAAAGGCGGACTTAGCGAACGACGTATCGCCATCATTAAAGAGTATAACTTCTACAACCAACAATATTGCGGTTGTGAATTCAGCATGAGAAAAGAAGAATAAAACAAACCCGCCATTACTAGCTAACCAATGAATCGAAGTAAAAAAGGTAAAAACAGAAAGCTATTCAAAAAGAAATCACATTCCAATAACAGATTAGGATGTATCATCGCCATCATTGTGCTCATTCCTATTCTTTTTGGCGTCTATTTATATTGCCAACAGATTAATACCCAGAATAATAATGAACCGCAAACCGATATCTCCCTTCAAATTCCACTTGGCAAAGATCTGGAGACACCCATACCATTAGTTCCCCGGCAAGAACAAATAATCCGGCATAGCGGATATACCGTATCATATAACAAAGATTTAAAAATACCCAACTGGGTCTCTTACGAATTAACCCGGGAAGAAACCAAAGGAAAAGAAAAAAGAGGCAATCGTTTTATTGCCGACCCATTAGTGACAGGCCCGATTGCAACCAATGCTGACTACACCCGTTCAGGATACGACAAAGGACACATGGCGCCTGCTGCAGATATGAAATGGAGTCCTGAAGCCATGAAAGAATCATTCTATTTCAGCAATATGTGTCCCCAACATCCCCAGTTAAATAGAAGAGGATGGAAAAATCTGGAAGAAAAAATCCGGAATTGGGCTATAGCAGATAGTGCCATTATTATTATATGTGGACCTATTATTGAAAAACAGCCTAAAACGATTGGGAAAAATAAGGTCGTAGTACCTCAACGGTTTTTCAAAGTAGTCCTATCTCCTTTTGCCAAACCGATACGGGCTATCGGCTTCTTATTCAACAATGAGCAGGCAGTAGAACCTCTATCTTCATATGTAGTCACAGTGGATAGCATCGAGAGCCTGACTAATATGGATTTCTTCGCACCTTTACCCGATGAGATAGAAAACAAAATAGAAGCAAATGCAAATTATTCCCTCTGGCCGAACTAATTAACAACTCGCTTCACTAAGACTAACTTATCTACATACAAATTCTGATTCGTTCCACAATTGTAGAACGAATTAATAATCGCAATACAACCTAATACAATCAGCACATTCAATCTTTAAATATTAGAAAAGTCCGGAGTAATTCATCCTCTTTTCAACGATTCATTATAGAAAGGGATTACACCTATCCAAATTCTTTTTATCTTTGACGAACTTTTTAAATATACCTCAAAAGATGAAGAGAAAAAAGAGAAATATTCTACTATCAATTCTAATCGGAGCATTCCTCCTTTGTGCAATTGCCGGAGGCACCTTTTATTACTATCTGTTTGCTCCTCAATTTCATCCATCTAAAACCGTATATATTTATGTAGACCGGGATGATACAGCCGACTCTATCTATCATAAAATACAAAAAATCGGGCATGTCAATAAGTTCACCGGTTTCCAGTGGATGGCAAAATACAAAGATTTCGATCAGAATATCCATACCGGACGTTATGCCATTCGCCCCAATGACAATGTCTATCACGTATATAGTCGCTTTTCCAGAGGCTATCAGGAAGCGATCAACCTTACCATAGGAAGTGTCCGGACATTAGACCGGTTAGCACGAAGCATTGGAAAACAACTCATGATAGACTCTGCCGAAATCGCCAGCCAGTTATTCGACTCTACTTTCCAGGCTCAAATGGGATACACAACCATAACACTCCCCAGCCTTTTCATACCTGAAACCTATCAGGTATATTGGGACATGAGCGTAGACGACTTCTTTAAACGGATGAAGAATGAGCACGAACGCTTCTGGAACAAAGAACGTCTGGCACAAGCCACCGCCATCGGCATGACACCGGAAGAAGTCAGCACTCTTGCTTCCATCGTTGAAGAAGAAACCAACAACAATGAAGAAAAGCCAATGGTAGCCGGATTGTATATCAATCGTTTACATCAAGATATGCCTTTGCAGGCAGATCCTACCATCAAATTTGCACTACAGGATTTCGGTCTGCGCCGAATCACCAACGAAAATTTAAAAGTCAATTCCCCCTATAACACCTATATAAATACCGGTCTGCCTCCAGGCCCCATCCGTATCCCTTCTAAAAAGGGAATAGACAGCGTATTGAACTATACCAAACATAACTATATCTACATGTGTGCTAAAGAAGATTTTTCCGGAACTCACAACTTTGCATCCAATTATGCCGACCACATGGCAAATGCAAGAAAATACTGGAAAGCCCTGAATGAAAGAAAGATTTTCAAGTAAATTTGTGATAAAACGAACGGAAAAGCCTATCTTTGCCCGATAGATTAACAAACTGTGATCAACACTAAATAAAAGAAATATATATGAGCAAGCAACTCTTACTTGGCGATGAAGCCATTGCACAAGCTGCACTGGATGCCGGACTTTCAGGTGTTTATGCCTATCCTGGTACTCCTTCAACTGAAATTACGGAATATATTCAAATGGCCCCAATAACGACCGAACAGAATATACACAACCGTTGGTGTGCCAATGAAAAAACAGCGATGGAAGCTGCGTTGGGTATGTCATTCGTTGGTAAACGGGCATTAGTTTGTATGAAGCACGTAGGTATGAATGTAGCTGCCGACTGTTTTGTCAACTCTGCCATCACAGGCGTGAAAGGCGGATTGATCGTGATAGCAGCAGACGACCCCAGTATGCACTCTTCGCAGAACGAACAAGACAGCCGTTTCTACGGAGATTTCTCACTGATTCCCATGTACGAACCCAGCAATCAGCAGGAAGCGTATGATATGGTATACAGTGGTTTCGAATTCTCTGAAAAATTGGGCGAACCTATCTTGATGCGTATGGTAACCCGCCTTGCACACTCCCGCTCTGGAGTAGAACGCAAAGCACAAAAACCACAGAATGGCATCTCTTTCAGCGAAGATCCTCGTCAGTTCATCTTGTTACCTGGAAATGCCCGTAAACGCTACAAAGTATTACTTGCGCGCCAAGACGAGTTTATCAAAGCTTCGGAAGAATCACCTTATAATAAATATACAGATGGTCCTAACAAAAAGTTAGGAATTATCGCTTGTGGCATCGGCTACAACTATCTGATGGAAAACTATCCTGAAGGTTGCGAATATCCGGTACTTAAAATCGGCCAGTATCCATTGCCTAAAAAGCAATTACATCAATTGATTGACTCCTGTGACGAAATCCTCGTTCTGGAAGACGGACAACCATTTGTAGAAAAACAATTGAAAGGTTATCTGGGCATCGGCGTTAAAGTAAAAGGACGCTTGGACGGCACTCTGTCACAGGATGGAGAATTAAATCCGGACTCTGTAGCCCGCGCCGTAGGCAAAGAGAATAAATCGGAATTCGGCATTCCTTCTGTCGTAGAAATGCGTCCGCCTGCACTTTGCGAAGGTTGCGGACATCGCGATATGTATATCACACTAACCGAAGTTCTGAAAGAAGAATACCCATCTCATAAAGTATTCAGCGACATCGGCTGTTACACATTAGGCGCGAATGCTCCTTTCAATGCAATCAACTCATGCGTAGACATGGGCGCCTCCATCACGATGGCGAAAGGTGCGGCTGACGGAGGTCTTTTCCCGGCTGTAGCTGTCATCGGAGACTCCACATTCACCCATTCCGGAATGACCGGACTATTAGATTGTGTGAACGAGAATGCCAGTGTAACCATCGTCATCTCCGACAATGAAACTACCGCCATGACAGGCGGACAGGACTCTGCCGGAACCGGACGTATCGAAGCGATCTGTGCAGGTATCGGAGTAGATCCGGCTCATATCCGCGTCGTTACTCCGTTGAAGAAAAACTATGAGGAGATGAAGCAAATCATTCGCGAAGAGATCGAATACCGTGGTGTATCTGTCATTATTCCACGTAGAGAGTGTATCCAGACATTAGCACGCAAAAAAAGAAGTAAGTAAGCCATGAAGAAAGACATTATATTATCAGGAGTCGGTGGACAGGGAATTCTGTCTATTGCTACAGTGATCGGCAAAGCTGCCTTGAAAGAAGGATTATATATGAAACAAGCAGAAGTGCACGGAATGAGCCAACGCGGAGGAGATGTTCAATCCAACCTCCGTATCAGCGACCAGCCGATTGCTTCAGACTTGATCCCATCAGGTAAATGCGACCTTATCATTTCATTGGAACCCATGGAAGGATTGCGCTACCTCCCTTATCTTAGCCCTAACGGTTGGTTAGTGACTAACGAAACTCCGTTTGTCAATATCCCCAATTATCCGGAAGCAGACAAAGTAATGGCAGAAATCAATAAGCTGCCTCACAAAATTGTGTTGAACGTAGACAAAGTAGCCAAAGAAGTAGGCTCCGCCCGCGTTGCCAACATAGTCTTACTGGGAGCAACCATTCCATTCCTTGGCATCGACTACGGAAAAGTACAAGACAGCATCCGTGAAATCTTCCTGCGCAAGGGAGAAGCAATTGTAGAAATGAATCTTAAAGCATTGGCTGCCGGCAAGGAAATTGCAGAAAAGCTAATGTAATAACAGGCATTATCATGAATACACAATACTGGGAAGAAGAACTAGAAACCATGAGCCGGGAGAAGTTGCAGGAATTACAACTTCGACGGCTTAAGAAAACAATCAATATAGCTGCAAACTCCCCATATTACAAAGAAGTTTTCAGCAAACATGGCATCACTGCAGATAGCATACAATCATTAGACGATATCCGCAAATTGCCCTTTACTACCAAAGCCGATATGCGTGCCCACTATCCTTTCGGGCTGGTAGCAGGTGATATGAGCAATGATGGTGTACGTATTCACTCTTCTAGTGGTACTACCGGAAACCCGACAGTTATTGTTCATTCACAGCACGATCTCGACTCCTGGGCCAACCTGGTAGCCCGCTGCCTGTACGCAGTAGGAATACGCAAGACCGACGTCTTCCAAAACAGCTCCGGATACGGTATGTTTACAGGAGGGTTAGGCTTCCAATACGGTGCAGAACGCCTGGGCTGTCTGACAGTCCCTGCCGCAGCCGGAAACAGTAAACGACAGATTAAATTCATCAACGACTTCAAGACTACCGCTTTACATGCTATCCCCAGCTATGCCATCCGCCTTGCCGAAGTCTTTCAGGAAGAAGGCCTTGATCCCAAAGGAACCACACTGAAAACGCTGGTTATCGGTGCTGAACCTCACACCGACGAACAACGCCGGAAAATAGAAAAGATGCTGGGCGTAAAAGCATACAACAGCTTCGGTATGACAGAAATGAACGGTCCCGGTGTTGCTTTCGAATGTCAGGAACAAAACGGAATGCACTTCTGGGAAGACTGTTATCTGGTAGAAATTATCGATCCGGAAACAGGAGAACCCGTTCAGGAAGGAGAAATCGGAGAATTAGTACTTACGACTCTCGACCGGGAGATGATGCCGTTAATCCGCTATCGCACCCGTGACTTAACCCGTATTCTTCCGGGAAAATGCCCCTGCGGCCGCACGCACATCCGTATTGATCGTATCAAGGGACGCAGTGATGATATGTTCATTATCAAGGGAGTAAATATCTTCCCGATGCAAGTAGAAAAGATACTCGTACAATTTCCCGAATTAGGCAGCAATTACCTGATTACACTGGAAACAGTCAACAACCAAGACGAGATGATCGTCGAAGTAGAATTAAGCGACCTTTCCACTGACAATTATATTGAACTGGAGAAGATCCGCAAGGATATAACCCGCCAATTAAAGGATGAAATATTGGTGACTCCCAAAGTTAAACTGGTAAAAAAAGGCTCTCTCCCGCAAAGCGAAGGAAAAGCCGTCCGAGTAAAAGACTTAAGAGACAACAAGTAACAATTCAAATTTCCATGTGCTAATATACCAACCGCTGTTCACCATGCGGAATGGAATATTAGCACATTATTTAATTAATATCATACAGCATGCAATTACTTAAAAAAAGAATTCTGCAAGACGGAAAGTGCTACGAAGGAGGTATCCTGAAAGTAGACGGTTTTATTAATCATCAAATGGACCCTGTCCTGATGAAATCAATCGGAGTTGAGTTTGTCCGCCGTTTTGCAGCCACAAACGTAAATAAGATTATGACAATCGAAGCCAGCGGCATCGCCCCTGCTATCATGACAGGCTACCTGATGGATTTACCAGTTGTATTTGCAAAGAAGAAGTCTCCTAAAACCATCCAGAATGCACTAAGCACCACTGTGCACTCATTCACTAAAGATCGTGATTATGAAGTCGTTATCAGTGCCGATTTCCTCACTCCAAATGACAATGTTCTTTTCGTGGATGACTTCCTCGCGTATGGCAATGCCGCATTAGGCATTATCGACCTCATCAAGCAATCCGGAGCAAACTTGGTAGGAATGGGATTCATTATTGAAAAAGCCTTCCAAAATGGGCGTAAAAAACTTGAGGAGCAAAGCGTCAGAGTAGAAAGCCTGGCTATCATTGAAGACTTATCCAATTGCTGCATTAAAATCAAAGACGAGTAGATTAATTGGCGAGTAGATTAATTAGGATTGAAATACTGCCCTTTATCTTTCGTTCTTTTCCCATATTGCACCGCATGCTGCGGACAAACATGATAACATGCCAGGCATGAGGTGCAATCCATCCCCCAAACAGGCTTTCTGCCCATCATCATAATATTCCCTACCGGACAACTCTTCTCACAACGCTTACATCCAATACAAGCATCCGTAGTATAAAAATTCCCGGGAGACATCTGAAAGCGATTAAATAAAGGATTGATAATCCTCGTCTTAATAAAAGGAATACTCCCTTCATGACAAAGAAACAACTCCTCTCTCCTACTTATTGAAGCATTTATTTGATTGAGAGTCGGAATAGCATCTGCCAGTTTTTTCTCCTCCAATTCTTTCTTATCTACGTCAAAACCGGGAAGCAATACATAATTATTGGGCATAGTCACAGAAAAGCCTGCATGACACTTCCAGCCTTTATGACTCAAAGCCTTCTCCAGCACCTGCTGCGTAAGCCCGGTATCATCCCCACAGGAACAAACAAAAAACAAATATTGTCTTTTATACCCCTTTAAAGAGAGTTGCCGAATAAAATTAAGTACGATTTCAGGAGGAGCCCACGAATAGACAGGAAATACAAAACCGATCTTTTCATCTTCCCGCAAACAAAACTCGAACGTTCCGTTATTTAACGCATCGGGAATAAAAAACAATTCTTCTTTTTGCTCTTTGGAAAGCTGATTTGCAATCCATTTAGAATTACCTGTACCGGAGAAATAGAATATCATAGAAAAGTATATAAAAAAAGCCGCATCGACGATGTGATGAAACTCTGATAGAACAAGATTTGAGCGCTCGCCCTCTTTGTAATCCACCGGCTTAAAGCTGTCCCGAAGGATGTGGCCCGCCATTGAAGAACGAAGCTTTCTCGGTGCATCAGATTAATTTGAAGAGTTTCCCGATCCAGTCGATACGGCTAATATTTTTGTATCACAAATGTAATAAGAATACATGAAACTAACAAGAAAAAAAAGGATTTTGTTTGCCAACTAACATTTTTTTTATTCCCTTTCATCTGCCTAACAAAAGAAAAGTGCCAGTTACTAGCTTAGTAACTGACACTTTGTAACTCGTAAACTATTGATGCTTAAGCAGCTTTTGCTTTTGCAACTACAGCTTTGAAAGCTTCCGGGTGATTCATAGCTAAATCAGCCAAAACCTTACGGTTTATTTCAATACCGGCTTTGTGCAGACCGCCCATCAATTTAGAATAAGACATTCCTTCAAGACGTGCAGCAGCGTTGATACGTTGTATCCAAAGAGCGCGGAAGTTTCTTTTCTTATTTCTACGGTCACGGAACGCGTAAGTCAAACCCTTTTCCCAAGTGTTTTTAGCTACGGTCCATACATTCTTTCTTGCACCAAAGTAACCTCTGGTTAATTTCAAAATTTTCTTTCTTCTTGCTTTTGAAGCAACATGATTTACTGATCTTGGCATAGTTTTACTTTTTTTGAATGTTAGCGCCGCTACTTCACGCAGCGAACTTCAGGCTAATGCATTCGGTTAATACTTTAATAATACTTTTACGCTTTTGATTACTTCATTGCTAAGAGTTCCTTAACCTGGCTTACATTTGTTGTATCAACAGTTGTAGAGTAGCACAGATTTCTTTTTCTCTTCTTAGTTTTCTTAGTCAAAATGTGACTGTGAAAAGCGTGCTTTCTTTTGATTTTACCTGTTCCGGTAAGGGTAAACCTTTTTTTAGAACCGGAGTTAGTCTTCATCTTTGGCATCTTACTTGTTTTTAAATTATTAAATATATAATGGCAACGCACTATACCTGCGCGTTACGCATCCTTTCTTATTCTTCGCCCTTTTCCGGCTTCTCTGCTTTTTGTGCAGGAGCAGCAGGTTTCGGTGTTCCAGCTGTTGCCGGCTTTTTAGAAGCTTCTTTCTTTTTCGGAGAAAGCTGAATAGTCATGCGCTTACCTTCCAGTATCGGCATTTGATCTACTTTAGCGTAGTCTTCCAGGTCATTTGCAAAACGAAGCAAAAGCACTTCACCTTGCTCCTTGAAAAGGATGGAACGACCTTTAAAGAATACATAAGCCTTCACCTTATCGCCATCTTCCAAAAATCCTTTAGCATGCTTCAACTTAAAGTTGTAATCATGGTCGTCTGTCTGGGGTCCGAAACGGATTTCCTTCACATTAACCTTAACCTGCTTCGCTTTCTGTTCCTTCTGGCGTTTCTTTAATTGATAAAGAAATTTAGAATAATCAATAATACGACAAACAGGGGGTTGAGCATTAGGAGAAATTTCCACTAAATCCAATTCTCTCTCTTCAGCCATTTTCAGAGCCTGAAAGATTGGATATACTTTCGGTTCAATATCATCGCTTACTATGCGAACTTCCTTGGCACGAATCTGTTCATTGATTCTGTATTGCCCTTTTAGAGTGTCATTCTTCATTAAAAACGTTTACTTCCTAGTTTGATCTTTTTATTGTTATACTAAATATTTTATTCTGAAACGGCTGCAAAGTTACCATTTATTTATCATATTCTGAACTTCTTCGTTCAAAATTTTAGCAAATTCTTCAAATTTCATGGTTCCTTTGTCACCTTCGCCTTGTCTACGAACAGAAACTTCTCCATTTTCTGCTTCTTTTTCGCCGACAATCAGCATATAAGGAATGCGTTTCATCTCATTATCACGAATCTTACGGCCGATCTTCTCGTTACGATCATCTACAATCGCACGGATTTCGTGTATCTTCAGATACATCTTCACCTGCTCTGCATATTCATTGAACTTCTCACTGATTGGCAGAATAACTACCTGTTCCGGTGTCAGCCACAATGGGAATTTACCGGCAGTATGTTCAATCAGTACGGCAACAAAACGTTCCATTGATCCGAACGGAGCACGGTGAATCATTACCGGGCGATGCTTCTGATTGTCAGAACCCATATATTCAAGTTCAAAACGTTCCGGCAAGTTGTAGTCAACCTGAATCGTACCCAGCTGCCAACGACGACCGATAGCGTCTTTCACCATAAAGTCAAGTTTAGGACCATAGAAGGCTGCTTCTCCATACTCAATCTTAGCAGGCAATCCTTTTTCCGCACAAGCCTCGATAATAGCCTGTTCAGCCTTCTCCCAGTTATCATCGCTACCGATGTACTTTTCACGGTTCACTTTATCACGCAAGGATATCTGTGCTTCAAAATTCTGGAAATCCATAGAACGGAACACGATAGATATGATATCCATCACACGAAGGAATTCATCTTTCACTTGTTCCGGACGGCAGAAGATATGCGCATCATCCTGTGTAAAGCTACGTACACGAGTTAAACCATGTAACTCACCACTTTGTTCATAACGACAAACCGTACCAAATTCTGCAATACGCAATGGAAGGTCCTTATATGAACGTGGGAAGTTCTTGTAAATCTCACAGTGGTGAGGGCAGTTCATTGGTTTCAAGAAATACTCTTCACCCTCTTCCGGAGTATGAATAGGCTGGAATGCATCCTTACCATATTTTGCATAGTGACCTGAAGTCACATACAGCAATTTATTACCAATTGGCGGAGTGATTACTTCCTGATAATCGTAACGTGTCTGAATACGACGCAAGAACTCTTGCAGACGCAGACGCAATGCAGTACCTTTCGGCAACCACATAGGAAGTCCCTTACCTACAGTTTCGGAGAACATAAACAACTGCATCTCCTTACCGATCTTACGGTGATCACGCTTCTTCGCTTCTTCCAGCAATACCAGATATTCATCCAGCATTTTTTTCTTCGGGAACGTGATACCATAAATACGGGTCAGCATCTTACGATCTTCATGACCGCGCCAGTAAGCACCAGCCACTGAGGTCAACTTGATAGCCTTGATCGGAGCAGTCGTCATCAAGTGAGGACCACGACAAAGGTCAGTAAATGCACCCTGGGTATAAGTTGTAATGTGTCCGTCTTCCAGTTCGGAGATCAATTCACATTTGTATGTTTCGCCACGATCGCCAAACATTTTCAGAGCATCTGTTTTTGCGATGCTTTTTCTGACTACCTCTTCTTTCTTTGCAGCCAGTTCCAACATTTTAGCTTCAATGGCTGGAAGATCGCTTTCTTTAATCACAGCTTCACCCGGATCCACATCATAGTAGAATCCGTTCTCGATAGCCGGTCCGATACCAAACTGGATACCCGGATAAAGTTCCTGCAAAGCTTCCGCCAACAAGTGTGCACTTGTATGCCAAAACGCATGTTTACCTTCTTCATCATCCCATTTATAAAGAACAAAATTAGCATCTTCATTAATAGGACGTCCTAAATCATAAGTCTCGCCGTTCACTCCACATGCCAGCACTTCCTGTGCCAGACGCGAGCTGATACTTTCAGCAATCTGTAAACCGTTCACTCCTTCGTTATACTCACGAACGGAGCCATCGGGAAATGTTATCTTTATCATAATATGATGATGTTATATTTTCATAATTTGAACGCAAAAGTAACTAAATCTTTTGAGTTTTCTATTTTTTATCAAAAAAATGTTATTCCGATTGATCTGTAAAACGTTTGATAACATTATAAGCAGAAACAATCCCCAACTCACCGGCTTTACTCAAATCTGAAATGCCCAGCTTATTATTTCCTAAGAAAATATGAGTCAGTCCACGATTGAAATAAGCATCCGCAAAATCAGGATTTAGCTCGATCGCCTTATCGTAGTCAATAATTGCGGCACGGTAATCTTTCAACATGGCAGAAACATTAGCACGATTATAATATGCGTACACAAAGTCCGGAGCCAGATTAATCACCTTATCCAAGTCTTTTCTGACCACTTCATAATCTACTGCGGTAATCTCCTTACGCTTATTATCACCCGGAACAACATCTGTTTCGACAGCTTGTTCAGCCTTCTGATACTCCAACTGTTTACAACGGATCAGCGCACGCATAAAATATGCCGGGAAGAAATCACCATCCAGTAAGATCGTCTGGGTCAAATCAGAAACCGCACTCGAGAAGTCCTGCACCAGATAAAAATCAATCGCACGGGCAAAACGTTTCGAAGCATTCTTGTCATCTTCCACAATCGCCGATGTGTGTGTATCAATCAAGGCAAAATGCACCTTCACCTGTTCTTCCGTCAACGGAGCTTCCATATTTGTGATACGAAGACGTTTCGGAAGTATACCCGTACGGTTCAAGTCTTCAATATATTTGTGGAAGTTCACCGAACGTTTCACGTCACTCATCTTCTCATAATAAGTCAAAGCGAACATCGGTTCCAGCGTTATATTTACGTTCTTATCCTGCACACGACCACGATAATCACTTGTATAGCGTTGTTCAGCTTCAGAATCATCCGCAATCACTATCTTACGATAGTTATTCATATTCTTATCGGATTTCTTACGGGTCTTCTCTCCGCCTTCCTCATCATTCTCCTTATCCTTGTTCTGTGCTACATCTTTGTTCGTCACACCGTTCTGCTTGTCGATCTGAGCCTTCATGACTTTAAATTCATCCTGCTCCGCACCCTTCTTATCTCCAATCTTTCTGCGAGCTTCCGAACGCTGATAGTATCCGGCCAGGAAGTTCGGATACTGATTGATAACAGTTGTGTAATCTTGTATAGCCCCGCGATAATCACCCGTTTGCGCACGCAGCAAACCACGGTTAAAGACAGCCATCATATTATCCGGCTCCATCTTGATAACAAAGTCGAAGTCTTCGATAGCCCGGTTATCATCTCCTACCTGTGCACGTAACAAACCGCGGTTATAATGACCGATAAAGTTATTCGGATCAATATCCAATGCCAGATCATAATCGCTCATGGCACCTCTTAAATTATTCTGATGAAAACGAGCCAATGCACGGTTTATATAATTTCCAGCATTCTTAGCACTCAACGGAATAGCACGGTTGAAATCCGCTTCCGCTTCCGCATACTTAGCCTGTTGTAATTTAACAATCGCTCTTGCAGCCCAAGCATCCGGATCATATTTATCCAGTTCAAGCGCCTTATTGAAGTCATTCAAGGCAGCAATCGTATCTTTCTGTTGTAAAGACACTTCCCCCCTCATCAAATAAGCACGGGTATAGCGTGGAGACACCTTCAACAAGCTTTCCAAATCCTCTTTCGCAGCATTATAATCCTTCTTCTGGATATGAGATAATGTCAGGTTATGCCATAAAGTAATATTCTCCGGATCATAATGCAATGCTTTCTTATAATCCTCAATCGCTCCATCAAATTTACTCTGACGAATCCTTGCCAAACCACGAATCTGATAAGCACCCACCACAAATGGATTGCGTTGGATAGCTGCATCACAGTCTGCTTCAGCACCCTGAAAATCCTCCAGATTCAGTTTAGCCAATGCCCTGAAGAAATAAGGTTCATACAGATAAGGCTTAGCGTTAATAACCTGGTTAAAATACTGAATAGAAAGTACATAGTCCTCAAAATAAAGAGCGTTTCGGGCAATAGTCATCACCCGATCCGTATTTATTTGAGCACACACCAGCGTTGGGAACAGTAATAAAACTGTTAAGATTCTTTTTATCATTGATATTTTATGCTTGTAAACGAAGCAAAAATAATGCTTTTCGCTTACTTAACAGGGATATAAACGTTTTTTATCTTTATTTCACCTGTTTCATCTTATATGAACTGCGCGCTTTCCCCTTCAACATCGTATTCAGCTTTCCTTTAATCATCTGCTTACGAAGCGGTGAGATATGGTCGATGAACATCTTACCATCCAAATGATCGAACTCATGTTGCATCACCCGAGCCAGATAACCTTCCACCTCTTCCTCATGCTCCACAAAATTCTCGTCCATATATTTCACGCGAATTTTATCACCTCTCTTCACTGTTTCGTGAATACCGGGAAGGCTTAAGCATCCCTCTTCCATATTCACTTCTTCCCCTCCTACTTCCAAAATATGAGGATTGATATACGCCTTATTAAAGTCTTTAAATTCAGGATATTCCTCCGAAAGCGGATCCAATGTAATCGTAACCACGCGAATAGGCAAACCAATCTGTGGAGCAGCCAATCCTACACCGTCCGCATGTACCATTGTTTCGAACATGTTCTCAATCAACTCTTTCAGATTCGGATAATCCGGTGTTATGTCCTCTGCAACCTTTCTCAATACAGGTTGGCCATATACATAAATAGGTAAAATCATACTTTTATACTCTACTAAAAAATTAAGTTATTCTTATGTCCTATACTAAAAACGTTTACTCTCCAAATATGTTTGCAAAATAATAGTAGCACTTATTTCGTCCACCAATGCCTTGTTTTGGCGGTCTTTTTTCTTCAAACCTGCCTCCAGCATGGTACGGTGTGCAAGAACAGAAGTGAAACGTTCGTCCACATATTCGACCGGAAGGTCCGGATAACGCTTTTTCAGCGAACGAACAAAAGGCTCTATATTCTTCATATTCTCCGAAACCTCATTATTCATTTGCTTGGGCAATCCAATAATAATCCGCTCCACCGGTTCTTTAGCTATATATTCACCGATAAAGTTCAGAAGTTCATGCGTGGGCACCGTCGTCAATCCGTTTGCGATCAGCTGCATTGTATCGCTCACAGCTATTCCGGTACGCTTTCTTCCATAATCTATTGCTACTATTCTGCTCATGGGGTACAAAAATACAAAAAAGACGCTTCCCGTGAAAGGAAACGTCTCTTTTATTCTATTATTTCAAATGTATATTATTCTTCAACAATAGCTACACGGCTTAACTTAGCATCATCATAGAACATGTTGCCTACACCACCCTTGTAATCAACCTTCAATTGAGAAGCAGGAACACCAAATTCATTAACCATCAGGTCACGAACAGCTTCAGCTCTCTTCTTACTCAACTTCATGTTGTATTCAGCAGAACCAGTACCCTTATCAGCATATCCTGTTATAGTAAACACTTTATCAGTTGCTTTGATACCCTTAGCCATAGCTTCAATATTCATGTATTCTCTCTTGCTGATGTTGCTCTTTCCGATATTGAATACAACAACCAGACGTGGAACGAATCCAGCTTCTTTCTTAACGATCACTTCAGGTTTCTTGTTACGAGCTTCAACCAAGTCACGTTTCAAAGATTCGTTTTCACCCTTCAAAGCGTTCACTCTGTCTCTCATGTCGTTCAACTGGCTTTCCGGAACCATTGGTACAGTAGGAACAGCATCCCAACCACGTTTCTTAAACTTGTAAGTAACACCTACAGTCAGACCAGCCAATCCTTCAGGACCTGAATTGCCGAATGCGCCTTTCATCAAAAGTCCACGCAATTCAACGTTAAGATCCAAAGCAGAAGACAAACGGAAACGGTTGATCAAACCGGCATTGATACCCAGTTCGTCATAACCTGCACCTTTTCCTGAATGTACAAATCCAGCTCCTGCATAAGGAATGAATGAATACAGACGATCTTCTCTATAACCACAAATCATATTGGAAAGATTCAGCATTACATCTCCATGGAAGTTCATCACATTCCACTTTTCTTTGTAGTAGCCATTAGAATACTGTCCTCCGTCTACAAGCGGACCATTAGCATTAGGAGTAGCACCTTTAGCCTGAAGCCCGTTGTAAGCTACACGTAATCCGATACCCGGAGTAAACCACTTACCTACAGCAATGTCAAGTGCCGGAGCAAGACGTTTTCCGAAGTCAGCTTTACCATCATTGTCACCAAAATACATTTGTGCGCCAACGCCACCACTAATAAACCAGTTAGCACCAAAGCGATTTGTTTCCACTCTATAACTCTTTGCTGCATTTTCTTTTTCTTGTGCAGGCAGACATACTGAGACTGCTGCCAATAAAATAAACAATAAACCCTTTTTCATCTCAATTTATTTTAGTAAATAATATATTTCAATTGTCTTACAGGCTAGATACACAACCCAAATGTTCCACACCTGACTAAGAGACAATAAACGTCATCCTTTCTTCTAAAATTAGTGCAAATATAGATATTTAATATAACACAAACAAAAAAACACGTAAATTTTCATTCATTCATAGAATTTTATAGAGCGATAAAAGTGTAATATAACTTCAGAAGGCATCTGAAGGGGTTTGTTGTGGAAGAATTAAAACAAAAAAAATAGTCAGTGATGAAATTAGATCACTGACTATTTCTATTCTTTGTCTATATACTTTAGTTAATATACCAGTTTTACATTGTCAATCCACAGTGTATTTCCCGGAGAACCGATATAGGCTCCTCCATGACTGGACGTGAACTGAAGACACATATGAGTCGGAACATCATTTTCATCTCCCCAGGCCACTTCATGAATAGGCACGCTTTCACCCTTACTGTTCACCGTATAACTTTCAGTCGCCTGCAAACGCATCATGTGCGACTTATATTCCGGACGATTCGTGATGTCACCGTACATAATTTCATAGGTCGCATTATTTTTCCAGTCTGTAGAATGATAGTAATAAGTCACCATAGTCCCTATCCGTTTTGCATACACATTTCCATTGGCATCTTCCCAACGTTTTTGCAGAAGCAGGATAGCTGCCGGATAATCTTTTCCGGGAACATCCGTAATCTTGCTGAAACCGGTAGCGCGAATACGGTTCTCCCGGTCGGACATCTTCACTTTATAGTCAAACTGAAGAGCCACCGGCTTTTTGGTAAACGGAATACCGGTCTGCAACATTTTCTGTGGGTTTTTAGTACCCTTAATCGGCTCATGCACCGAACCGGTAAAGACAGAGCCAGCCGCCAACACCGTAATATTAACCAGTCCCAACACTTTCACACTCTCCATGCGCGTATCCAAACGGGCGCAATATCCATCTCCCCGCTTCTCCGGGAATACCGAAGTATTAGTTTTCGTAATACCGGCAACTTTCGCCATCACATTTGAAGTAGCCCAAGGCGATCCGCCCATATTCTTATAAACCTGATCTCCCTTAATTACCGTCGTCGGCCCTATCGCATATACATTCTTTGTATTCCCACCGATAATGCTCGATTCCTTTATCTGACGGTCCACCCATTGATCCATGTCCCCAAAAGGAAGCATTTCAACTTTATGTTGCGCCATCAAAGACAAGGAAGAAATAAATGCAACGAAACCTGTCATCAACAGGCGATGAACGCTTTTCTGAATCATCAATACTTTTCCTTTCTTTTTCTTCTTATAAATTATAATCCCATTGTTTCAAAGCAAAATCCCAGTTCTCTTCTACCAAACGAATCGTACGGTCGTCATATTTATACTTATTCTTCTTATATCCCTTCTTTCCGCCCACATATTTTTCTATATCAGTACGTGCTTCGGTAAATCCGGGGATAGAAAGAGACTGATAAATATTCTCCGTCATTCCCATCGCATCCGCTTCGAAATCTTCAAATTTCACTTCCATCAAGTTACCTTCCGGAATAAATTTCTTATCCGATTCATACTTATGATAAAGTTTTGCATAGATAGAAAGGATATTTTCCTCTAATTGTTCATTGCTGACATCCTGCAACTTCAACGGTTGAATCGTATTTGTAAAGAAACTGCGTGTAGATTCGAATACGGTATACGGATTACGCATCAGGTAGATAAACTTAGCATTCGGGAACATCTTCACCAGTTCCTTCACCCTTCCGGTATGCGGAGGATTCTTGCTAAGGAATTGAGTTCCCTGGGTATTCCACAAAGAAATCTTAATCAACTTCGTGAACACCTCTTCAAACACCTTCAATTCGGCATCCGTTATATCATCAAACAAAAGATACTTATCGGCATACTCCTGCTGATATTTCGGCAGGAACCAGAAATTATAATATGTATAAGGCATCATGTTCGACAAAGCAAACTCCTCTTCCTGGGGAAGATCCACTGCCAGTTCCATATTATCCGTCGGACGTTTATCCGGCATCAGCCAACTCATATTCTTTTTGAAGAAAGGCTGTCCCCACATCATCAGATGAGGAAATACAGTCTGATAAGTAGTGTTATACCCAAAATGCTTGTCACAAGAGAACACATTATGTACAAATGTAGTTCCACTCCGCCAGTGTCCCAAAATGAACACCGGATCATGCTCCAATGGCTGATTAGCCAGCAACTTCTCGTAACGCCTGTCTTGTAATGACGCCAGTGGAGAAAGCAATCGGCACACAGCCTTCGTCAATCGGTATTTACCTTTGTAGGCTGCGTCAATTTCACGCCCGGCGGTGATAGCCTTGAATGTCTTCCAGTCGGCACCTACCAATGTATTAATCGGAAGTTTATTAAATTCGAGTAATCCCACTTTATTAATTAGAAATTAAGAATTAAAAATTAAAGACGACAGAATGCTGTCATTTTCAGTTTTCAATTTATTGTTGAACAATCTATTTTATTAGTCGCACTGCAAGGCCCTGACGTTCCAGTTCCTTCACAGCTTTCTCTACCGCTTCATAATGTTCCGGAGCAATTCCCAGTTTTGCCATATCCAATACCGGAATATCCTCCGTGTCACTCATATCTTTCATTTCCACGCGGTCGATAATCATACCTACTGCCGAAGTATTATTAGTGATCGGGTCAATCAGGATAAATGAGCCACAAGATTTATTCTTCTTATAAGGATCAAAGAACAATTCCTTAGCCGTAGTCAGCACCACACGGGCAATCTGATTCAACTGCAAAGGCAACGTCTCTTTAGTCAGCTGACCATTCTCCAGAGACAGATGCTCCATCGTATTCACGTCCACCTTATACTTTATCGTATCAATACGCGTACGACTCAAATTGGTAGTCTGCTTAATAAAGAACGACTTATTTACATCCATCGGTTCTTCATCCATCCAGACCATCATAGCATCAAAGTTACGATCCACCGTTGGTAGATTATCAGGATGCACCAACATTTCGCCGCGCGACACATCGATCTCATCCTCCAATGTCAAGGTCACAGACTGCGGTGGGAAAGCATAATCCAATTCCCCGTCATAAGTCACGATACTCTTCACCTTAGATGTTTTTCCGGAAGGAAGCGCCATCACCGTATCCCCTTTGCGAACGATACCGG
The DNA here is from genome assembly GCF_019129155.2 of Bacteroides sp. MSK.18.37. Taxonomy (NCBI): domain Bacteria; kingdom Pseudomonadati; phylum Bacteroidota; class Bacteroidia; order Bacteroidales; family Bacteroidaceae; genus Bacteroides; species Bacteroides sp. MSK.18.37. The sequence goes on from NZ_JAHOIB020000001.1 coordinate 6,754,346, forward strand.
ATGCAACTTTACCACAGAATCCTCTGAAATCCAGATTCGGACGAAGCACATACTGAACCGGGAAACGGAAATCCGTAAAATTATGGTCATTATCAATATGAACCGTTTCAAGGAAATCGAGCAAAGAAATCCCCTTGTACCACGGAGTACGTTCAGACTTATCCACCACATTATCCCCATCCAATGCAGAAAGTGGAATACAGTTGACGTCAGGAATACCTAATGGAGCAACAAACTTCTTATAGTCAGCCACAATCTCGTTAAAACGCTCTTCCGAGAAACCCACCAGGTCCATCTTGTTGACAGCCAACACCACATGCTTGATTCCTAGCAAAGACACCAGGAAAGTATGGCGACGAGTCTGGGTAATCACTCCGGTACGAGCATCCACCAAGATAATAGCCAAGTTAGCCGTAGATCCCCCGGTAATCATATTACGGGTATACTGTTCGTGTCCCGGAGTATCCGCGATGATAAACTTACGACCATTCGTTGAGAAATAGCGATAAGCCACGTCAATCGTAATACCCTGTTCACGTTCAGCCTTCAATCCATCGAGCAATAACGCATAGTCAATATGCTCGCCCGCATTCCCCACACGTTTACTATCACGCTCCAGTGCATCCAACTGATCCTCATACAGTTTCTTACTGTCAAACAACAAGCGTCCGATCAACGTTGATTTTCCATCATCTACCGAACCCGCAGTCAACAGTCTCAACAAATCTTTCTGTTCGTCCTTGTCCAGAAAAGCTTTTATATCTAATTTATTATCTGCCATAACTAGTTACAATTAAAAGTATCCCTCACGCTTCTTTTGTTCCATACTACCCTCCTGGTCAAAGTCAATCACACGGGTAGTACGTTCACTCTTCGTTGTAGTCATCATTTCCTCCACAATCTCTTCAATCGTAGCAGCTCCACTTTCCACTGCCCCTGTCAGAGGCCAACAGCCCAACGTACGAAAACGAACCATCTTCATTTCAATCTGGTCACGGTACTTTTCAGGCAAACGGTCATCATCCGCCATAATAATATTGCCATCCAAATTAATTACCGGACGCTCCTTAGCATAATATAACGGAACGATCGGAATATTCTCCAAGCGAATATACTGCCAAATATCCAATTCAGTCCAGTTGCTAATCGGGAATACACGAATACTTTCCCCCTTATGCACGCGGGCATTATAAATATCCCACAATTCAGGACGCTGATTCTTCGGGTCCCATTGGTGAAACTTATCCCGGAAAGAGAAAATACGTTCCTTCGCACGTGACTTCTCCTCGTCACGACGGGCACCACCAAATGCAGCATCAAACTTATACTTATCCAACGCATGAAGCAAAGCCTGCGTCTTCATCAAGTCCGTATGCACCTTGCTTCCATGCGTAAAAGGTCCTACCCCTGCATGAAAAGCCTCCATATTACTTTCAACAATCAGATTCCATCCGTACTTCTTCGCATATTCATCACGAAACTGAATCATCTCCTTGAACTTCCATTTCGAATCGATATGCATCAACGGGAATGGCACTTTACCCGGATAAAACGCTTTTTCAGCCAAGCGTACCATCACCGAGGAATCCTTTCCGATACTGTAAAGCATCACCGGATTCTCAAATTCCGCCGCCACCTCGCGGATGATATGAATAGACTCGGCTTCGAGCTCCTTCAAGTGGCTTAATTTATATTCTTCCATATTTATTTCATTTTATACACTTCACTTTTGGCAAAACAAGCTCCAACAAACGGTTCACCGACTCCTCCAAAGTCAATTTGGAAGTATCCAGTGACAAAGCCGGATGTTCGGGAACCTCGAAAGGTGCGGAAATTCCTGTAAAATTCTGAATTTCCCCTTTCCGTGCCTTCGCATACAATCCTTTCACATCACGTTTCTCACATTCCTCCAGCGGAGTACTAACGAAAACCTCCAGAAAATCATCCTTACCAATAATGTTTGCAGCCATTTCGCGAATATCATTATTAGGGCTGATAAATGCAGCAATCGTAATGATACCACTATCCAGAAACAACTTCGACACTTCCGCTATGCGACGGATATTTTCCACCCGGTCCGTTTCGGAGAATCCCAGGTTATTATTAATTCCACTACGGATATTATCCCCATCCAGGATACGGCAAAGCAATCCACGCTTATGAAGTTCACGTTCCAATGCGATGGCAATCGTGCTCTTTCCGGAACCACTCAATCCGGTAAACCAGATCATCACACTGTGTTGCCCCAAAAGCTCTTCTTTGTCCTGCCGCGTCATCATGCGGTCAAATATCGGATATATATGGTTCTTTTCTTCCATTTACAATTTTATTTAAAAGTTCCAGATCAACGGGATCAGAATAATAGAGATTAAGAAAGTGATAATATTAAGCGGCAACCCGATACGTACAAAATCCGTAAACTTATAGTTACCGATACCTTGCACAATCAAATTTGTCTGATAACCGATCGGTGTCGAGAAGCTGGCAGATGCAGCCATACAGATCACCACAAAGAAAGGCGTAGGGCTCACTCCTAATTGGGCAGAGATTGACAGTGCCAAAGGAAACGCCAAAGCCGCTGCTGCATTATTAGTTATCAATTCCGTAAACAAGTTCGTGATAATAAATACCATTGCAAGCAACACATGCGGGCCGTAATCATCACTCAACCCGATAATAAACTTCGCAACACTATCCGCCACACCAGAGTTCACCATTGCCTTACTGATAGCAAAAGCACAGGCAATAGTAATCAGAATATCCCACGAAATATATTTAGTATATTTACGAGCAGGGAACAGATTCGTCCATGCCATAATAATAGTAGTAATAGACACAAAGAAAAACATATCCAGTTTGATATCCGGAAACATCTCCTTCGTTATCGGAAGCTCCCCTACCGTTGCACCCACAATCATCAGCACCAGCAACAACAAAGCAAACCAACGCTTCTTCTTCCCGCTAGTATCCGGTTCATTCCCGTTTGTCAACAAGACAAACACAGAAGATTCCCCCCACGTCGGGATAAACGTATCATCCGCCATCACCACCAATGTATCCCCTTCGTGAAGTACCACTTCCTCCAGATTCGACACAAAACGTTGTCCGTTACGTGTTTTAATCTCTTTTACCTCCGCACCGTAATGACGCTGGAAATTAAAATCCTTCAGTTTTTTATTGATACCGGGAAAACGGGCACCCAAAACAGCCTCTACCCGATGCAACTTCTCCCCTTCTTCTACTTCTTCATCCGGCACAGCCGTATCCGGACGTGCATCCGGCAAAAGACGTTTAGAGAAAAGAAATATATAAATGATACCGGCAATAGCTATAAAAATACCCACCTTTCCGAGCTCGAACATAGAAAAGCCTTCAAATCCGGCCTCCAATATCATACCGTGCACCACCAGATTGGTAGAAGTACCGATCAAGGTACAGATACCTCCCAAAATAGTCACATAAGAAAGAGGAATCAGAAACTTCGTAGCCGGGAGATTCACCGACTTAGCCCAATGCTTGATAATCGGGGCAAAAATAACCACAACAGGCGTATTATTCAGAAAGGCAGAAATAAATGCCACCGAAGGTAAGATACGCAACTGTGCCTTAAATACTGTCGTCTTTCCTTGCGGAAGCAACTTCTTAATCACTTGTCCCAATGTGCCCGACTGACGAATACCCTCACTCACCAGAAACAGCAGAGCAACGGTAATCATCCCTTTATTACTAAACCCTTCCAGCATCTCCTTAGGAGTCAGAATGCCGGCACACAGAAACAAAACCACTACCGAAAAAAGTATCATGCCCGGACGCATCTTATCTGCTATCAAAGCCGCTACCATTCCTAATAGGGATAATAGTACAAATACAATTTCAAATGTCATATAAACATTATTTAGTGTTCTCTTTTTGGCTCAACGATAAACCACGGATTCAATAAATCCTCCTTATTATATCGTAGAGGTTCTTCCTTTCCAGCCTGATATACTTCCATCCCTGCAGCACGGGCTATCGCATGCCCGGCAGCCGTATCCCACTCCATCGTCGGAGCGAAACGCGGATATACATCAGCCTTACCTTCAGCAACCAGACAGATTTTAATTGAACTTCCGCTCGAAATCAACTCCACACTGCCGTGTTTCTTCTTCAAATCTGCAATATATGATTCCGTTTCAGGCGACAGGTGCGAACGGGAAGCAACCACGATCAGATGATCGTGCACCTCCTTCAAAGGTATCTGTTCCGACTTCCCAATCAGTTGTTCCAATGCCACGCCGTCATCTTCCAAACTGACAATACCGGAACATTTATAAGCCCCTACACCTTCGATCCCGAAATAAAGTTCTTTTTTAACAGGCACATAAATAATACCGAATACAGGTACAGAGTTCTGCACCAAAGCGATATTTACCGTAAATTCTCCATTGCGCTTAATAAACTCCTTCGTTCCATCCAGCGGATCTACAATCCATAAAGTATCCCATCCTCGACGGATCTCATACCCTAAATGCTTCCCTTCTTCACTAAGAACAGGAAAAGGAGTATCGTTCAGAATAGCCACAATCGCTTCATGCGCTTTTCTGTCTGCTATAGTTAGCGGAGAGTTGTCAGCCTTCCTCTCTATTTCAAAGTCCGATGCCGGATCATTATAAATAGAAAGAATCTTTCCACCTGCTTTTAGAGCCGCGTCGATAGCAGCCATTACATATTTTTGTTCCATTCAATCTCTAAATTAATGCCCTATTCACATTCAGGCAAAACATCCTCCAAATTAAGAGTTGACAAAAGTAAAAACTTTCTTTGCTATAAAAGTTTCCCCACTATCATTTATAACTTCTTTTAGTAGAAAGATAAAAATATCTAAACGAAAAAGCCACTCATTTTCAATAAAAAAGCAGTAACTTCCCAGTTACCGCCTTCTTATTCGGAAAAAAACGTTCGTTCTTTCCAATATATATTACCAAAAAGAAATCAATATACACGATACAGCAACCAAGCACCCTGGAAATCCGAACGGTTCGGGTATTTAGCCTTGAATGCGTCGCGAGCTTCAGCAGCAGCAGCCTTATCAGCAAATGAATTTACGATAACACGATACATTGCCTTGTCAGCATTAAATGCAATAGTAGAGTGATATCCTTGTCCATCCAACCAATCTTTCAGGCCTTCAGCATTCGCTTTCACACCAAAGCTACCTGCTACGATGCTATAATCTTTCAAACCCTCGTTGCCGGAAACCACTGTAACCTTCTCCTGACGAACGCCGGATGTATCTGCCACCTTAGTAGTTGTCACAGGAGCTGCAACCACCGGAGTTACCTCTACCGGAGCTTCCACCTGCGGTTCTGCCAATTCTTGCTGTTTTGCTTTCTCGTAAGCTTTTTTATAGGCACTTTCGCTGGATTTACAAGATGCAAATGCTAGCACCAAGCATACTCCCATTCCTAATACGACTAATTTTTTCATATTCCTATACGCTGTTTTAATTAATAATTCAATATTCTCGTCTATTATATTTAGTTTCGGGCAACAAAATAATAGAAATTTTATCATCCGGCAAAGAAATCCGTCAAAAAAACGTCTATTCCGTCTTCTTCTTATACGAAATAGTGCCTGTTGCCTGATAAGTAGGCATCAAAAGCACCTCCGCAATCTGAATATGTGCAGGAGCTGACGCGGCAAAATAAACCGTTTCTGCAATGTCATCTCCCGTCAACGGACGAATCCCTTTATAAAAATTATCGGCAGCTTCCTTATCCCCCCGATAACGCACCACTGTAAAGTTTGTCTCCACCATTCCCGGTTTGATATTTGTCACTCTCAACGGAGTGTCCACCAAATCGATCCGGAGGCCGTCCGAAAGAGCCTTCACGGCAGCTTTCGTTGCGCAATACACGCTTCCACCCGGATAAGCGGCATCCCCCGCAATAGATCCTATGTTAATAATATGTCCGCGTCCACGTTCCACCATACCGGGCACCACCAAACGCGTCATAGCCAGCAATCCCCTTATATTCGTATCGATCATGATATCCCATTCATCCAGGCTACCTTCAAATTCCTTATCCACACCAATCACCAGTCCGGCGTTGTTCACCAACACATCAATCGCCTTCCATTCTTCGGGCAATGATTCCAAAGATGTGGCAGCCAATTTCCGGTCGCGCACATCAAAAGGCAATGTATAAACCTGGACACCATACGCCCCTTCCAGTTCAGCTTTCAGTTCTTCCAGTTTCGATACGGTACGGGCATTCAGAATCAGATTCCATCCCTCCCTCGCAAATTTACGGGCACAACCCTCACCAATTCCGCTACTGGCGCCAGTTATAAAAACAATCTTAGCTTCCATTATGTTTTGATTTACAATATTCGAAAACAAAAGTACGCCTTAACCTTCAAAGGTTAGCTACGAAAGTCAGTTAAATAAGATTAAACCATAAAAGAAAAAAAGAATTATAAAACGTAGCAAAAAATTTCAGTTTTCACGAACAACCTTTCCATAAAAATGTTATATTTGTTGTATCATAATCATTTTAAACATTATACATTATGAAAGGATTGAATGTTTTAGCAGCTTTTCTGGGTGGTGCAGCCGTAGGTGCAGCCCTTGGTATTTTATTTGCTCCTGAAAAGGGAGAAGATACCCGTCATAAAATCGCAGAGATTCTTCGTAAAAAAGGAATCAAGCTTAATCGCAGTGAAATGGAAACTCTCGTTGACGAGATCGCTGCCGAGATGAAGGGAGAAATAGCAGAATAAGTGAGTAACCAAAGACTAAAAACAGAGCGACCATGTTTGCAGACGATAAAAGTATTGAGAATTTTCAGCAGTTGTTTTTCGAGTTCAAGAAATATCTGGAGCTTCAAAAAGAATATACCAAATTAGAATTGACGGAGAAGTTAACCATACTTTTTTCCACGTTAATTATGATATTAGTACTTATTATCCTTGGCATGGTTGCCCTGTTTTATCTGCTTTTTGCTCTTGCTTATATATTGGAGCCTTTAGTGGGCGGTCTGATGTCGAGTTTCGCCATCATAGCAGGCATCAATGTTGTTCTCATCGCCCTGGTTATTATTTTCCGCAAGCAGCTCATCATTTCTCCGATGGTGAACTTCCTCGCTAATTTATTTTTAACTGATTCAAATAAATAAATTATGAATGCGCAGACCCCGCAGAAATTTACATTAGAAGAGATTGCCGAACGTAAAAAGAAGCTTTTAAATGAGATCCATGCCCAAAAAAAAGCCATGACAGCTACTACACGCGAAATATTTGCCCCACTTGCTCCGGCAACCAACAAGGCGGATGCACTCATGCGTTCGTTCAATACCGGTATGGCTGTATTTGATGGCGTAGTGATGGGAATCAAGATTATGCGGAAGATACGGGCGTATTTTAGAAATTTGAGATAAAAACCATTTAGTCAATCGCTTGATTGGATATTTTCAAATCGTCTATGATTTGTTGCAACACATCTTTTAACTTCGGCAAATCATGTTTTATCACGTCATAAACAATTTCAGCATCTAAATCAAAATAATGATGTGCGATTATATCCCTCATTCCCATTACACCTTTCCAATCCATCTCTGGATAGAAAGATAATAACTTTTTATCTGTTAATTTATCAACACCTTTCACTCCTTCACCGATGGCTATTAATAACATACAAGTACTCTCTAGTCTTTCCATTCCGGATGGAGTCAATAAATAAAAAGAAGGGGAAGTAATAGTTTCCGAGTTCGCTAATATCCTTTCCACCGTTTGGAAAATTTTCTTTAGCAATGATTCTATTATCTGACTTTTACACATAAATTCCATCTTTATTGATACACCCTCTCAATAATTCATCCATATTATTTCGCAACCGAACCAGATCAACAGGGCATTTCAATAGTTTTTCCAATTCTTCTTTAATATGAACTAAAGTAAAGATAGAAGGTCTATCAATTTCAACACAAATATCGACATCACTACCCTCATGTTGTTCACCACGAGCAACGGAGCCAAATATCCCCATGCGAGAAATACCATATTTAGCAGCATTCTTGCGCATATACTCACGAAGCAAAGATAAGTATTCTACAGTAGTCAACATAATAAATTGCTTTTATCTATATTACAAAGAAATGCATTTTCTTTCAAAAACACAATAGATAATCAATAAAAAATATTCTAATTCTTTCTATTATACAAAACTAGAAATCTGAATATTATCTTTAATCAATAAGCATGGTATTAAAAAAACAATATATCAACGATCTTCACAGACAGTTGATATATTTAGAATACATATCAGCATTTTGCCAATATGAGGGGACAGATCAGGAATATACCGCTGTATTTTTCCCAACCTGCAGAATGTAGGGGATTCATGTGTGTAGCATGAAGTTAGGGACCTACATATTTCGTTATATTATAGGCTAATAATCTTCAGAAGTTTATTTTTAGAAAGTGGCTAGTTGATCAACACAAATCAACGATCAATTTCATTTAATTGCCATTATCCTTTCAATAATGCCAATACAAACTGTGGTACTTTCCATGCCATCTTCTCTAATTTAGTCAGAGTAGGCCATAGACCGTGAGAGGAATACACTCTAATGTCCTCTCCCCACATTTTCTTACGCTTAGCACTATCAGTAGAAAGCCCTCCCATACGCATACGTACAACATACTCTTTCAAATAAGTAACAGAAAGTCCGCCCGTCATCAGATAACGCACCAGCAGTTCACTATCCGCAGCAATCTTATAACTTTCGTTATAAAGACCTAGTCTCATCATTACCTCGCGGCGAATATAACAAGTAGGATGTAATGGAAGCCAGCCATGACGTACCTTCCACAAACGATAATCACCGCCAATCCAGTTACGTACTACCTTGTCAGTATTATCGGGATTCACAAAAAGTCCGTCACCATACAGAAAATCCGCTCGAGTAGTCTTCATGTGTTCCACAATGCGGCTTATGACCCCATTATCATAAAAGAAATCATCCGAATGTAGCAATCCGATTACATCACCTGTAGCCACACGAATTCCCTTATTGATGGCTTCATACATACCATGATCAGGCTCACTGATAATAGTTGATATACGATCTTCATATTCTCTAATAATCTCTAACGAACCATCTGTACTCGCCCCATCTACAACAATAAACTCTATGTTATTATAGTCCTGCGCCAAGACACTCTCTATAGCACCACGAATCGTCGCCACACGATTAAAGCATGACGTTATTATAGATACTTTCATAAGATTCTATTTTGAACTCGCTAATTATTGTCATCTCGGAAACCACTCCTGCAGTTTCTTCTCAATCAGTTTCTGTGCGTTTCCTTTCTCTATTTGCTTAAACTCAAAAGTTTTTGCCTGTTCCATTTTTGCAGCAAGCTCCCTTTCGTCAAATACCCCTAGCACACATCCCAAAGTATCCAATTTCCTAATTAATTGAAATTGGTCATGGATATGCTCTACCTTGTCATATCTTGGTATCACAACTATTCTTTTCCTCAATTCCATCGCTTCCGATATTGCTCCCCAGCCACCTTGAAGTATTAATATATCAGCTCTAGAAATATAACCCTTCATCTGCTCCTTTGTACAAAATTTAAAAGCTTTCGCATGTTTGTAGGGATAATCTGTATACCCAGTTTGTACTATCACCTCTTCCTTAGTTATAGCTGCCCATTCATCCACGGCTTTTGCCATACGATTGAAGGCTATGTTCATTGTACCTAAACTAGCAAAAATCATAAAACACCACAACAAATTGAATTAGGAAATAATTGCCGCATCTCTTCCCATTGGACCAAAAATAGATCACTATACCGTTCTATCCATACGGGAGTTTTAGAAGCATGTGTCACATCAGCAGCCGAATTAACAAATATTACTTTTGTCCCCAATAGTTTTTTTGCGAAAAAAACCGTAGGTACAGTCACACCAGCTCCTGTAGTAATGATTACATCTGGGCGTTTCACCAGCACCCAGAATATTGCTTGCAAACAGTTCACTATCAGTGTCCATTTCTTTGCTGGTTGAAAATTCACTAAAAATACATGTTCCTTGTCTGCCATAAAAGCTTTAGTTGATGTCGTTTTTAAGGTAAGCCAATAGCAATCCCATTGCTCGGGAATAGCACCGATAGCCAATTGTAGCTCACGTAAATGCCCGCCTGCCGAACAAGCTAAACAGATTTTAGGAGATTTATGCAACATAAGAGCCACCATAATAATGATTATTCACCATAAATATTTCTTTCTTTTATAAATCTTGCAGGATTACCTGCATAAATGCCAAAATCAGTAGTATTTTTGGTAAGTACTGCGCCAGCACCAACAACCGAATATCGACAAAGATGTAATCCTGGCAGAATTATGGCTCTTGCTCCAATAAACACATCATTGTCAATAACCACATCACCTACAACCAAAGGTAATTTATTATCAGATAAGTCATGGGATCCATTACAGATATAAGCATACTGTGCTATGGTTACTCTTTCTTTTATAATAACAGGTCCCAAATTATATATTTCGCTTCGAGTCGCTATACAAGACCTATCTCCTACGGTTAAAAGCCATGGGGCATATATACGGGCAGTAGGTGCAATAAAAGGATGACCACTAATATGTGCACCAAACAGTTTCAATAGAAATATATGCCACCGATAAAAAGGTTTTGGCAACCACCTTACAAAAAGTGTCCAAACCACTTCCCATATACGAATCATGATTGCTTCTTTCTTTGGCCATGGGCTAGAATACGCATCACGTTGGTTCTTATTTTTACGATAAAGCTCACTCACCACCTAATACTTTTTTAAAAATACTCATATACATATCAGACACTCTACTCACACTAAAACCTGCAGACTTTTTAATTGCTTTCGCTGACATTTCTGAATACATTTTTTCATCTGATAATAAGCGCATTAAACAATTAGCTAACAATTCATCACATCGTACATCAGTATGATCAAAGACCAATCCGTTCTCATTATCCACTATAAAGTCCTTAAAACAATCTAAATTCGAAACAATAGGAACCAATCCTAAGCCCATTGCCTCAAGAGGGGCTACACCGAATGTCTCACCTAATCCAGCTATAGAAGGATAGCAAAAAATATCACCTTTACGTATTTCTTTTGCCAACAAACTAGGTGAGAAAATAGGTTCCACCCATGTTATCCTGTATCCTCTTACTAAAGATTCTAAATAATCTACATAGTCTTCACCACTACCTCCGTCTTCTATTTTCGTTGCACCAATTATCCGTAATCCAACAGATATCCCCACCTCATGGAGTCTTGTCACTGCTTTTACTAATATATCCAATCCCTTTTCTTTATGTACTCTGCCAGAATAAACCACTTCCGGACTATCTGAAAGAGTTTTTACCATGTGTTCATTACAGAATATATGAGTATCAATCGGATTGGGTATGACACAAGCCCTAGATTTCATACTCGGACTCTGTTCTATTAATGCATTGTAAACTGCAGTTGACACACATGCCAAACTACTCATAGCAAAATACGCCCCCATCTGTTTCTTCGGAAATCGTGCCACATTATATAAAGCCCTACGATACTTCCATTTAAATAATAGACAAAGAATAGGGCTCCATATTGAATTAAGCACAAGCATATCACATTTAGGCATTTTACTTAATGCCTTTATTGAAAAAACAAAATCCAGAACAAAGTCCTTTACCCAAGATCCAGTTCTTTCATAGCCATGCAGAAGAAGATTATCATCCATAGAACTCTCTTTTAGTGGTTTCTTAGATATAAAGATGACTTGATGTCCCTTATTTCTCATATCTGTACCGATAGAGTACCATAATTTTTCCACTGCTCCAATAGCATATGGGGGTAGACAGCCAAAAGGCCCTGTTATTATATTTACTTTCATGTCAGCTCAATGATATTATGCAGCATCAAGCCGACTGATTATATAAAATAAGAGATAAGGGTTCACCCCCCCCCCCGCTAACATTTATTAACACTCTTTTCTTTATAAACTTTGCTGGATTTCCTCCAACCACAGTCCATGGTTCAACATCTTTAATCACCACTGCACGAGCAGCACATACAGCTCCCTGACCTACCGTGACCCCTTGAATAACAAAGGCTTCAGCACATACCCATGCCTGTTCTTCAATTACAATCGGAGCATCAATTTGATGATGATGTGGGTCCATAATATTATGCCCTGCAGTACAAAGAAAAGCCCGTTGACTTACCGTAGCATTACGCCCTATATGAATGGGCGCTGCATTATAACAGTCTACCCCATCGGCCAAACAAGCATAATCATCCATTATTAGCAGCCACGGTTGAAATACCCGAGCAGTAGCATACACAACAGCAGTAGACGCGATCTTAGCCCCAAAAGCACGAAGTAGCATACGTTTCCATCCCATCGCCATAGAGCGAGGAAATGGACGGGCAAAACAAGTCCAAACTACGCCCCATACTAAACGACGTAATTTATTACTCTTTGAATATGGAGTTTTAAACTCCATCAAATCTTTTGTCATATTATTGAGTTATACAATTCTACTATTTGCTTTGCAACAATATCACTTGCAAAGCGCTCCTTTACCAATTGACGACCTCGCAGGCCCATCAGTCTACGCTTCTCAATAGGAGTATGGACAAAATCAATTATGGCATAAGTTAATTCATCCACAGTTCTATCTATCCACCATCCACAGTTATACTTCTCAATCATCGACCAAGGGGCTCCCTTCGTAGTAATTACAGGTGTTCCACAGAGATACGATTCTGCTATCACAATGCCAAAATTCTCATTAAGAGTAGGAAGTACAAACACATCCGAAGAACAATAAGCATCCCACTTATCATCTCCGAACAATCCGCCTACAACATCTACCATATCTGATATATTTAATCGGATAGCCATTTCATTCAACTCTACTACAGTATAATCAGATTCAATACCTGCTATCACTATCTTCCACCCATTAAGTTGTTGCTTTATTTTAGCTACAGCTTCCATCAAAATGTCAATACCTTTATTCTTACGATAAAGTGCCAGGAAAAGTATTTGTTTCCGCTCTTCCCACGATTCTTTGCAACCAATACCATCAACGATTACCCCATTGGGGACAACAGCTACATTTGAATTATATCCCAATGCTAAAAGATTCTCTTTCTCTTTCTCTGCTGTTGCTACAAGTACATCACTTATCTTGATGCTGTGTTTCTGATATAGTAATAATGCAGGCAGTTTCTTTATCCAATAATTCTTCTTGATATCCCAAGGTTCAAGCATGCCATGCGGTGAAAGAGCAACCGGATACCCTTTCGCTTTAGCCCAAAACACAGTCCATGAACATTGTAACATCCAGCAACCATTAACATGTACTACATCAGGCTTTAAATTATCAAGCAAAGCGCAGAACTCATGCTTCATCTTTAGTGGATGCTTAATGCTGCTCTCTATATAATGCACTTTGCAATTAGTTAGTTGCAATTCATTATCACAGAGATGACATACAATATGCAACTCCACTAACTGTCCCAAATTATGTGATAATAACTGTAAATATGCACTTACCCCCCCACCTGATTTTCCAATAGAAGGAATATAGTGTACTACTTTCATAAACTTTCGATTATAAATTCTGCATAAAATAATGTGCCACAGCCTTACATGAAATATGATCTTTGCTCCACGCGATTCGCTCATTTACAGTTTTCCTTATCCAATCACGATTAGCAATACAAGTATCTATCACATTATTCAAACTTGAGGAGCTTTCCAAATTAAATACAATTCCTTGCTGTCTATCTTTTAGTAAATATGAAGCCCCGCAATGATTACTAGTAACCACATATAATCCCATTGTCAGCGCCTCGTTTACCACAGCCCCCCAGCCATCATGCTTAGAAGGTAAAACTAAGACATCATACTGTTGCATAATCTCTGAAATCCTATTCATAGGCTGCATACCATAAAGAATAACTTTCGCCTTAGCTTCTTTATTCATCGTTTCTATCAATGTACGTTTCTCACCATCACCCACTAAGCCTAGCTCCAGTTCGCTCTTCTGGCTTAATATACTAAACATTGCCACAACATTCTTTCTGTCCGAAAAACTACCAACATAAAGGACCTTAAGCTTTTCAGTTATAGGTACAGGCAAAGTCCGCTCTTTCCATTCCGTACAATATATAAAAGGCAATACTTTCCATCGTTTACTCCAAAATCTATAATAATTCACAAACTCATCTCCCATCACCAATAGATAGTTGAAATGTTTTACATATTTCCAATCCTTCAACGCAAACCTTAGGCTGTGTTGCCATAAAGGATAATGATAAAGTAAAGGAGGTTCTGTGATCACTCCACGTTTAAAAGGATAATTTAGTGAAAGTTTCATCCAAGACACAACCTCTGCAAAAGCATTAATACCTGAAAAGAAGCAATAGGTATCCTCACCTTTACATGACTCATATAACTTTTTCACCTGATCAACAGAAGAAGCAATAATAAACTCAACATTACTTACTTTAAGCAGGTTAGAAGCTTTCCATCCCATCAGCTTTCGATCATCGTAATCCACACGAGGAGCTATCACCACTACCCTATCAACATCTGTAAAAACTGACAGTTCTTCGATAAAAGGTATCTGATGCGGACTAATACAATTTTGGAAAAAAAATAAGTTCATTTCAATACAAGATTTTGCAAATAAAAAAGATCATAACAAATAAGCTATTAACACATGAACATCAACTGAATGAAGATAGAATGATATTAAATATTTTAAATAGATTCAACCCATCACAATCAATACAAAAGAACAATACACTGTAAACAAAAGTATCCAAAGAAAACATTTTCATGATTCAAAATTTAATTTGTACTTCTTCACCATATCCGGATAACATATTATATGAGAAATTAGAAGCCAAAATACAAAACCTATATAATAACCGACAGTTAATAAATACCCCTCAAAACAAGAATGCAAACACAGAAAAAGTAAAGAAATAACAAACAATTGTAACCTTCGATCATGTCTAATATATTTAAAAACTCGAGTTACTTTCTTTAGAATGAATAACATTATTATTGCACCTAGGGCACCTAATTGAAATAATATAGACAACCATCCGCTACCACTCTCCAATCGACCTTTATGAAGTACGCCTCTATACCAAGCCGTTGCAAATCCACTTCCAATAAGAGGAGATTCATTTAATTTTTCAAACCCCTCTCCAAAATGGGCAGAGCGAGAACCATATTTTTCACCTTTTCCCCCTTCAAACTTATTTTGTATTTGAGTTGAATGCTCAAGATATACAGGAATCGATATTGTTGCAAGAAATCCTATAACCAACAAATACAATATTATTTTTTTAACATTTCTTGCATTGTATACAATGTATAACACCATAGTTATCACGGATGCAAAAAGAGCAGTACGAGATGCAGCAACAACAGTGACATAAATAGACAGTAACAAAATAGACAACACAATACATCTGAAACATTTATTTTGTAACTGAAATAGACACCACAACAAAATAACATTAGCTAATCCTGCAATAGGAGCTAACCACATAGGATGATAATAAATAGCCGAAAAAGAGAGGTCAATATGTACCCCCTCCTGTGCAAAGGCATTTATGCCTTTTAGATAGCAATACATAGCTATCATTGATACAACAGGAAAAAATAATAAAATTACAGATAAAATTTTGCGTTCAAATAAGAAGACTTTTTTAGATACATAAAATGGTGCACAAATAAGCATCATCCCAGTAAACATAAGAATGCGATAATCGATATATAAATTTGAAAATACAGAAATATAGCAGGCTAAAAGAAATAAGATATTTAGTTTTGAATATTTAATGGTAAAGGTTCCATATCTAATTTTGTAAAATGCCACATACCCAAATGCAATGAGTAATGTATATATACCAGGAAAAATAATTGAATTTGAACAAATAAGAAAAAAAGCCATTAAGGAAGGAAAACAATATTCCTTAATATCACGATTAATTATTACCAAGCTAAGACCCAACATATAATAATAAAATTTACTAGAAATTATGCATTCCTATATGGCTATAATACCCAATGTTCTACAAACACACATTTTCACCCTTCAATAGAACTGGCTGGAATTTTAGAATATTAGCACAATATTCTTTATAATCATTATCTGAAACAGCAGAAATTCTAGCAGAAATCTCTGAAAGCGATGTCACGGTAATACCAATATTCTTCATCTCTACCAATTTCGCCATCGCCGAATCCTTCCATACTATTAATGGTAATCCAGCTAACACATATAACGAAAATTTATGAGGTGCAATAATTTTAAGATAACTCCCCCATGTACCAGAGCAGGTTTCTGTGGAATCTCCGTCCCAAACAAGTCCCCAACTCCCTTCTAAGTGACCAATTATATCAGGCTTAAAAACTCCTTTATACTCATATTTATTCTTCATAGCATTATTTGAGGAACAAGAACCATATACTATAAGATCTAAATCTTTATTCTCAAAAACAAAATCACTAAAAAACACGCTCTTATCTATATTACCTGCGAAACAAACCTGCTTACTTAACTGACGTGCTTCTTTATCTGGGACTGCAATATAAGGGAAACAACCTAAATAATGATATTTAATACCCGGTCTCAATCGCTGCTCAAAATAAGTTTGCATTTCAGGTGTATGCACAATTATTTCATCAAAATTTGACAAAACCTTATTCTCAAAGCCCGATAGCTCCCCTTTTTCTCTTACAGAATTAATATCATGCAACAATGTTATCAGATATTTTTTTTTCAAGAAAGGAAGAATAAAATAAAGCATTTTAGGATTTAAACTTGGATACTGAATCAACAATGTTGCACCATTAGGTAAATTGATAGCAAGACGAATCATTTTTAGGAATAAAACAACAATAAAAAGTAGCTTATTCTTATACCCTCTCAAAATGATAGGATATTCTTCATAACCATTTTGTAAAGCAATTTTATGTATATCTTGAGGAGCCTTAACACTTGCTCCACCACCTATTAAAGATTTACTAAGTTTATCATTTGTTATAGTTTTAATAATAAGTATGTATTTCTTCATTTTATAAACCTTGTGATTTAACTATTTCAAAAACCCTTTTCACAATAGGAGCCATATCATAATATTTGTATTCAGCCAATCGACCTCCAAAGATGATATCTTTTTCGTGAGCTGCTAATGCACGATATTTATCGGCTAAATCATTATTTAGAGTATCATTTACTGGATAATAGGGCTCCATACCAGGTTTCCATTCTGTAGAATACTCTTTGCTAACTACAGTTTTCGGACAATCCAAAAGTTGCTGACCAAACATCTCAAAATGTTTATGCTCAATGATACGAGTATAGGGTACTCCTCGGTCAGTATAATTCACTACAGCATTACCTTGATAGTTGGCAGTATCATAGATCTCTGTTTCAAAAGATACGGTGCGATATTGCAAACGCCCCAAACGATAACCATAGAACTCATCTATCGCACCTGTATAAACAATCTTATCGGCAAGAGCTGTCAGTTCTTCACGATTCTCCCCAAAATCACAATTCAGACGACACTCTACACCATTCAATAGACCAGCAATCAGTTTATTATAGCCACCGATTGGAATTCCTTGATATTTGTCATTAAAATAGTTATTATCGAATACCATACGTACCGGCAATCTACGAATGATAAAAGCAGGCAATTCTGTACAAGATCGTCCCCATTGTTTTTCAGTATATCCCTTGATGAGTATTTCATAAATATCTTTTCCAATAAGAAGCTGCGCCTGTTCTTCCAAATTTTCAGGTTCACGACCATTAAGAGCAACTTTTGCTTCCGTCCGCTGTTCCTCCAATTTAGCTTCAGCTTCAAGAGGAGTTGTCACGCCCCACATCTGATAGAAGGTATTCATATTAAAGGGAAGATTATAAAGTTTGCCTTTATAATTAGCCACCGGTGAATTGGTATATCGGTTAAACTCCACTATAGAGTTGACAAAATCCCACACTTCTTTGTTTGAAGTATGAAAGATATGCGCTCCATATTGGTGAACATTTATTCCTTCTATATTTTCACAATAAAGATTGCCACCCAGCTGTGGACGCTTATCAATGACCAAACATTTCTTACCTTGTCGTTTAGCCATACAGGCAAAAGTGGATCCAAAAAGTCCGGAACCCACTATCAAATAATCATACTGTTTCATATATGTAAATATCTTGTTTTTATACCAGCTTCAACAAGTGCGGATGATATTCTTGAAATATCCTCTGCTGTCGGAGTCGTAAATGTTGAGAAGCAACGTTTCAATCGTTGATATTTTGCGTGTCCCAACGTATGATAGCTCAATAATTCTATAGAGTTTACAGAATAGTTCTTTAATTGTTCGACAAGCCAAGATAGCCAATCGATATTATCTAGCAGTTCTGCAAATACAACCAATCGGTAAGTTGCATTAGATAATTTTATAGTAGGGAAAAAAGTATAATAAGGAGATTGAAATTTCAAATCAACAATCCATTCATCCACCCACTGGAACATTTCTGCAAGAGGGGGGACAGAAAGTGCGGTTTCCACTGCTATATTATATTCTTCCTCTTTCAAGCTTCTTATCAATGCACAGAGACTTTCACCTTGTAACAAAGGCTCACCTCCGGAGAAGGTGACCCTCCGATACCCACTCGCTTCAATTTTGGCTTTAAGTTGATCCAAAGCAAACCATTCGCCCACAGATTCCCTCGCACCAAAAGGACAAGTGTTTTCCAAATTAAAAACATCATTACAACTACCACAATATTTACTCCCCTTAAAAACTGCACATCTTTCTTCATTGTAAAAAGTTTCAGGTTTGCTGGATTGAGTCTCCGGATTGCAGCACCAAGGACACTTAAGAGGACACCCTTTAAAAAACACAGTTGTACGTAAACCGCTTCCATCATCTAAAGTCATTCTTTGAACAGCTGTTACCAATAATTGCCGTTCAGCACTCATACGCCTCTGCCCGATTTATTAGGTTTACTTTATATTCATCCGGAAGTTCATTAAAATATGCGCTAAATCCCCATACACGAACAACTAAGTTAGGATACTTTTCCGGATGATTTCGTGCATCAATTAATGTATTTTTGTCCAACACATTCAACTGAAGTTCGTATAATCCACGCTGCACACTGTCATTCAACAGTTCGCTCAATTTATCCACATGCCTATTAAAAGCCGCAGGTATAATAAAGTCCACCACATTTCCATTGATACGACAACCCTCATAATTCATCAAAGACGCAAAGTTGATAACCTCCACAATATCAATATTTTTCCCAACCGGCGATATATGCGTAGAGAGAGGTTCACCCGAACGACGCCCATCCATAGACGCTTCTATATCAAATGCTTGAGAAATATAGTTGGGTGAGCTAAACCCCACTTTTGCCCGCCTTCCATTGATGCGAATATTCGAAACAACTGATTCAATTTTATCACTCACCCGATTAGTTAATCGCAAAACACTGTCATCAACTTTCCCAAACTTGAGAGGTTGCGACTGAAGCAAGCCCCTAAGATCCGCCGCGTTTTCAAAATTATGCTCTATCACGTCCTTGCACTCTTTAAGAGTAAGTAACTTTTGCTTAAACACCAGTTCCTTTATATTAAGCAAAGCATTGATGGTATTAGGCAAACCGACCACTAACATTCCATGATAAGCATACTTCGCTCCTCCCTTACTGATATCCTTTCCCGACTTCGTGGCATCCGAAAACAACAATGTAAACAAAGGAGAACAATCCATTACCAAGTCGTGAGCGCAACTTCTGATATTCTCTTCCAGACATTGTTCAAACAACCGCATAAAGGCTTCAAAGTCCGCTGTATAAGAAGACGCCATCATTATAGCATTATTGACAGCTTTCAAAGGAGAAATACTGTTAAGATTATTATTCTGGTCAAAACTCTTCCCTAGGATTAGCGGCTCCCAACAGGCGCTAGTCCCTAAGTTGTAACAATCTTCCGGAGCATAGCCAAACCTCTCCATCAGAGGTATCACCTTATCCTCATTCAAAATCAGAGGTGACCCATTCCCTTTGAGTAAACACCGGGCAGTAGCGTCATAGACAGACTTTGATGTATGATTATTTACTCTTAAAATCAGTTTTGGATCAGGAATGGAAAGTGTGGCGAATATTCCCAGAAAAAGGTGAGTCAACTCATTCTCCACATTCCGACCTTCTTTATCGAAACCTCCCAAAAGGATATATTGTCCGGTATCTCCATAAAGTGTAGCGCTTTTTTGATGCGTCTGCGATCCGATAAGAGCAATCATCTCCCGAAGAATGACTTCAGCTTTTTCTCTCGTAAGCCGCCCCTCTTCAATATCTTTCTTATAGTAAGGGAACAGAGCCATATCCAATCGCCCCAGGCCATTATGCCCATGCTCCATTTGCCAAAGCATCGCATGAAAAAACAGAATTTTCTGTAGTGCTCCCTCGAAAGAATCAGAAGGATACAAGACACGCCTACAAAGGCGTGTCACCTCCATAAAACGCACTACGCAAGATTGCTTTTCAGTCACTCTGTCAACTAAGATTTTCAACGCTCGCACCACTCTATTTTCTCCCATTGCAGCAAAGTCTGTCGCAAGCACCTCTTCATAAGCCGGAGTAATGCTTAAAATGTTCATAGCGTGCGTGGGGAAAAAGCGGTGAAGCGTCTTGGAATATGGATAAAAGAAATAATTGTTTTCATCGATTTCAATCTTACGGCATATCTTTTCCAACTGTTCAAGATAGGCTGTCTCTTCATCCTTAGCGTGCGAATACACCCACTTTTGACACTGAAAATCCTTTAAACCTCCAAGTATCATGTCCATTTTACCTTCAGCACGATGGCTCTTCACACATCTGACCAAAGTAACAAGCCGCATGGGCATTACTTTTTTTATCGTATTTTTCATCTCTCTATGAATTTATATTGCCGTTTACGTTGCAACTCTCTGATGGCGCACCTCACCTTTTCCGGCAGTTTCTTTCCCCAACGCATTGCAAAAGTTTCTCTTTCTTTAGGCACATGCCTGTATGGAGATGGAAGAGCGCTCAATTCATCCTCACGCGTTTCCACTTCCTCCATCATTTGTTGTACAGAAACATCGATCTTACGCATTGTTTCATCTTGCTTCCATAATTCATGCAATATATTACCATATCGATTCAGAATATCCATCTTATCGAGTCCTTCCCGTTGAGTTCCAAAAGCGAAATGAGCAATCAGCGCATCACCATTAAAGCAGTTAGCTTTGCCTAGTTGAGTTGGCTTGATACAACTCAAAAACTCTTCATCATCTCCAGGCACTTCGCCCTTGAATTCAGCCATTTCACCACCAAACCATAAAATACAGTTGATTGAAAAACGCCCCATTGCCATAGGATGTTTACCAACATATAACTCTTGATACTTACCAGTAGTAAGATACTTCTCCATGAACCAATTGTGCAAATCCGCTGCAAACCAACCGTCCAAACTAATAGTCCTCTCCATACAGATACTCATATAATACTTATCCAACTTGATTTTATTATGCACCTGTAAAAGATAAGTAGACAAAGCGTTATTGATTACGAGCGGTGATACTAAAAAATACTCTGGATTATCCACACGAAACTTTACCATCTTCTCGAATAATTCCGGTTCAAACCATACCACATCATCATCAAGTTTCATATAAATAGTATCTTTGTCACAACAATCACGATAAAATGCATTAATGCTCGCAATACCATTAACGACTCCGTCCGGTTGCCACACCAAATTAACTTTCGGATATTTCTTCGCAAGCTTTTTAAAGAACTCAATATCCACCATATTGTGAGTATTAACCCATATATCATACCGATCTACAATATCAGCATTCAAAATGGGAGGAACCAAATATTGCATATAACGGCGGCGACCTGCAGCCGTATTCACTACAACTTTATAATTTTGATACATATCATCTGAATTTTAGGATTAAATTACGTAAGAGACACATCAAAAGTACACTCACAGGAGTGGAGAACCGTATCAGCATCTTTCTCCTGCCTAGATACTTCTTGAATTCAGTCTTGAAACCAAGTGTTTCGATTTCTCTCAAAAGTATGCGTATATATTGTAATCTTTGCTTTATGCCACGGCTGCTATCAACCGCATGAAGCATGTTATTATAATATTCAAGAATTGTATATTGAGTCAGTTCATCACTTTGAGGAAGTAAGTCACTTCGCCTCTTCAATTCACGTGCCACTTCGACAATCACTCTAGGCTCGGTATATTTTCCACCTAAATGTTCTCCCGGATGATGCACATAATTATAAGCAATCTGGTCAATCACTCCTACAGATTTTGCTCTGCCCAGACAATCAAGAGCAAAGAGGCAATCCTCAAAATAGTGGAGATTTGTTGACAACCGGAAACATCAGATAGTTCCGTTTCATATCCAAATATAACTGCGCCAACGATTCGGCATTGTCACACCGACATTGTTTCAACACATGTCCACCGCTGCCGTCGATAGGATAATCTTTATAACCAAATACATATACATCTGAAGGATTTTGACGATGCAATCTCAACACTTCTTTATAAAGACCGGGATCAAGAAAATCATCCGAGTCTATAAAAGTAAAGTATTCACCTTGAACATGTTCAATACCATAATTACGCGCATTGCCTACTCCTCCGTTGGGAATATGAAAGGCATGAATCCAACTATACTTCGATGCATATTCATCACATATTGCCCCCGATGCATCTTTGCTACCGTCATCCACCAACAGCAATTCTATTTCATCACCCATATCTTGGGCTATGACACTATCAATACAACGATGCAAATAAGGTTCTACGTTGTATACAGGAATAATAACTGAAAGAAACATATTTAATTAAAGTGAACGATGTTTTATCCCTTTACCGGCTAGTACAGGAATGTATTTATTGATTAGTGGTATCATTATCAAACAGCAGGAAAATACAAAAATAAACTGAACTAACTTACCGATAGCAAACGACGGTATCAATGGACGCAAAAAATAATCAGCTAATGATATAAATATACCCTGAACAGACATAATTATCAATGTATTTCTACCTATATATATCAATACATTTCCTAATTTAGGCATTCTTTTCATAGAAAAAACCGAGAACGAAGCTACGCCGACAATAGCACTGAAACAAGCAAGAACCATCCCTATCTCAAAATAGTTTAAAATTTCCTGATTATGTTTTAACGCATCAGTTCTCACATATACATAAGTCAAAACACACACCGACAAACCCAACAAACAATATTTCCACAAAGGCATCCAATTGCTATTCATCAAAAACCTCTCAACAATAGCATATTTTCTCAATGAATTTCCTATTAGATAGAACAAAAGACACATTGGAATTTGAATAAGCCTATATGTTAAAGGGAATTCCCAAAAACGAAAGCAAGCAGCTAAGACCACGCACAGTAATATGATAAATATTTTTACCTTCCCCTTAAAGCGAGCCACGTTATACCCTAGAACTTCTACCATAAATAATATTGGAAGAAACCAAAGTGCGCCGGGAAGCAATATCTTCAGTTCATAATATCTCCCTTCACAAATATATTCCGGAGAAACTACAAGACTAACCACCGTATATAGAACACAAGGAACGAGAAGTGTCCAAACCCTACTTACAGCAAACGGTAGCAATTGAGGATGCTTCGCTATATTGAAGCAGTATCCCGATAGCATGAAAAAAAGAGGCATGTGAAATGCATATATCCATGGACGGATATATAGTTGATTCCCAATCATGTGACCAACTACCACAAGGATAATACCTATCCCTTTTAAAATATCAAGTGATTCTATACGCATAATTAAATAGTAAAGATTGTTTGAATCAATATACATTAATTTTAGAAACAATATATTTTGCGACTCCCATTGGAGAAAGAGTATTCTGATAATATATTCTTCCTTTCAAAGAGAGTTTCTCCATCCTACTATCATCAGTAAGAAGTGCTTGAATTAATTTATCTATACCATCCCAAGATTCCACTTCTATATAATTCTCCGGATGATAATATGCAGTAGCAGGCAACTTTTCTGTTATCACAATACAGCCTTGCCTAAGTGCCTCATAAAACCTAAAACATTCAGTATTAAAAAATCCTTTAGGCGATAAGATGATTTTAGAATTTGCCAAAAGCGTTCCATATTTATCCGGAGTCAATCCCGCCTCAAAAGACCGTGTAAATTCAATATACGATGCATCAAAAATATCATCAAAATGAGTGGCACCAATCTTAAAAACTAAACTTTTCAGTCTTAATGAAAAATTTCTCCATTTTTTATCATATTCATATCTAGCTGCCAATTTTAAGATAGGAATAGCCAACCTTCTTTTTATCGACCATCTACCCCTTGCTAAAGCTTCATAAAAAGGAACTCGATTTTTATTCAAATTGCCAGAATAAAAAACATTATACTTTCTATCCAATATAGGAACAAAAGGCTGTTCCTTTATTTTATAAGGAATACCCAAAGGATAAGAAAACAAATTGGAATATTTTTCGCTTTTTTTCCGAAGATGTGTTTTAAACACACAAACAAAAGAAGACATGACCTTTACAGATGGTTCCGTTCCTAATTGATCTTCCCACTGAATAAGAATTTTACGAGGAAAGGCATCATTCATGGAATCCGGTTCTATGTTTGCTGTAGCACAGAAAAAATAGAAACGATATTCTTTAAAAGATGGCATGATAGCAGACAATGATTCCAATACATCTTTTACATAAACCCGCTGATTCGTATCCTTTAACTTATATACAGATGCCGAATCATAAAAGGCATTTTCAAAACCATACAACATATCACGAATGTGTTATTTGACAAAATACAGCATGAAGAAATATCTTAATCTTTCTTGAACGAGAAAGATACTTGTTTTGAAAACAATATTTTCTCCATACTGATAATTTTGAAAAAGGGATTCCAGACAATAAAATATCAAATTGAATTTGCAATTTATGATAAGAGACATCCTCAAAAAACTTAGTCTTATAATTTTTCACAGATAGTTGTGAAACGAATGTATGAACCCATCCCCAATATAGATAGTCAGCAGTCAATTTCACTATCCTGTTTTTTTATACTGCCATCACCAGTGATATGAATGGACGATTTACGAAACGTGAATACTATAGAAGGGGTACTTAATACTCCTCCGTCAGACATCATATAAGCGGTTGCCGCATCAGAATTCCATGCGAAAGGAAAATTTATAAATCCACCTCTTTTCATAAATTTTTCACGATTATAGACATATTGGGCTTGTACAGAAATCATTCCACGTGATGCATAATATAAAAAATCATCTTGTGGCATATAAATGGGAAACAGATGATCTTTCTCTACTTCTGCACCTTCTTCATTAATAGAACGTACTCTACCAGGCACCAAACTAACTTTAGGAAATCGCTCTAGTAAACAGGAAACTTCATCTAAAAAATCAGGACTATAAACATCATCATCAGACGCTAATATCAGATAGTCTCCTACAGCCTTTTGACAACACTTATTCCAATTCAATATTAAATCCGTACCACCTATATTTTTTTCATTTATATCATATTGAATACGACTATCGTTAAAAGAAAACACTATAGAATCAATATCATCTGGAGATTGATCATTTACGATAATCAATTCAAAATCACTCATAGTCTGATTCAATATGCTATCTATAGATTCAGACAAATATTTTGCTTTAAACACAGGGAGCACAAACGAAAATCTGGGTGGGCGTGCGTTGGGTGTGCATGTGTGTGGTGGGGTGGGGGGGGTAAATTACTCATAATCAATAAATTAAATTAAACACATATATCTATTAAGTCTATATTTTACACAAATCGGTATTCTACCTTATTCACCACCGTAGTTCCGAAAGGGATACTTGTACCTAACAATATGGTACAAAAACCTACAATCACTTCATCCTCCAACTCTGTTCCTTTTAATATTGCAGCATTTTGGGCAATCCAGCAATCAGAACCTATCTTGACAGGTTTCGTTGAAGGCTTTTCATATTCATATCCAAAAAACGGATAATATTTTTCTGTTAACTCTCTTCTTTTTGATGGTGTATATATATTATGTGTATTAGTATCCCAAATCATTACATTATAAGAGATTTGATTATAATCTATAATTGTAATTTGTTCATCAGCTCTCAACCAAGATCTTTCATTGATGTTATTATAATTACCAATTCTTACGTTTGCATTATAACGAATCCAAAAACGATTCATAAAACGATTATGATGTCCGATATCTAAGCTCCCATTAAAAACGGTAAGCATCGGAGTATTACTTTTCTGCTCAAAAATATTCCAATCACCACACTTGAAACTACCATAAGCTTGTAGGTATACACCATTGAAATTTCCATTACTGCCTATTGATGATTCTCTCCAACCGTTATCACTATAAAAGGAAAGAGTGCATTTTTTTATAATACAAGAATTGCCAATTTGCAAATTATGTCGATTTTTGACTACAATCTTTGATTTAATAATCTTAGTATTCTCTCCAACTTCCAATTTAGATCCACGTTCCACTATTACAATGGAGAATTGAAACAAATATTTATACCTCAACTCTATCAACAATCTTAAAATTCGAACTACTTTCTTACTCATGATACATAATAACTCTAATTTTTTTCTTCAAGAAATCTTTAGTTCTTTTATCTAACCCTATTACATAGGTGATTATTGTGATACAAACAACACAATAGAAAGAAGATAAAAAGAAATATGACCAGCCATCTGAATGCATAAATTGCAAAATAAATGTTGAGAATATAGCAAATAGAGAAACTAACAATACTCTAAGCAAAACTTGCTTTACAAAATTTAGTACAGGGAACACTTCGATACTACAATAACAAAATATTCGCAACAATAGAGTAATTAATGATATGGCTATCGCAACCCACATCGTACATAAAACATTAAATCCCATCTTCAATAGAAAATACGAAACAGGTAAATTCAAGAGATTGACAACACCTACTATGATCTGTAGATTTTTTATTTTTCCTGTAGCCAAATGGGCAGTAAGCAATGGTCTATATAGCGTATCACACAAAGAAAGAATAATTGCCAATTGTACAAATTCTACTGAATATTGTGGAACTTCTACCAACCATATTGATAGTATAAAATGAGTATTCACCAATATAGGCATCGATAAAAACAACATTAAATAGAAAGAATACAAAGTGCCTCTAAATATCAATTCATTAAGATAATCCATGTCACCCTGTGCATGAGACTTTGTAATCTGGGGATTCAAAGCCATTTGGAAGTTGGTTACAAATGAAGTTACAGCTTGATTCACTTGAAATCCAATACCTCTTGCCGCATTGATAGCCGGGCCGCAAAAAATATTAATAAGAATGTTGATTCCTTGTGATTTTACGACATATGCTAAATTTCCTATCAAATTCCACCCCGCAAAATTCATTATGGACTTAAAATACTCTTTATCCAAAGAAAAGTTCATTGTACACTCTGTAAAATGAGTACGAGCATATATAATATAAAGCAGATTACTAATGATACCTACCAATAACAACAAAATTGAATATACTATTAAATGGTCATAACCAATAACTAATAATAGATAAGCAATCGCTAACTTTGCTACAGCATCAAATATTCCAATATATGCAAAGGCACCCATTCTTTCATGAGCAATGACAGAAGCATTATATGGTACAATGAATAACGAAAAAGCAAAAGATATCACCGTTGCTTGATAGGCCCAATTGGCTGCTTCCATTCTTGTGACGGGGATATTCATTTGCACATTCAAGAACCACAGCCCAATAGTTTCCGCTAAGAATAATACTATAAATGCTATAATGAAATGAATTAATAAAGCTGAATGAAAGGTTGTTCTAAGTCCTTCCACATCATTAATCCCTAATTTAACTAACAAAAAGCGTTGAGTTGCTGAACTCATTGCACCAGTAAGAAAACCAAGCATAGTTACTACTCCGCCAACTACATTATAAATACCATAATCTGTTACACCTAATGTAGCTAATATTATTCTACTTGTATATAAACTTATGCCCATCATCAGGAACATACGAATATATAAGAAAAGTGTATTTTTAACTATTCTTTTATTATTACTCTGCGTCATCATCATTCAGCTATACTATAATATCTATGCTATTCAATATGAAGAATAAAAAATCACTTTTCCCCTATTCTCGTATAACTAAATCCCAACTCTTCCAATTCCGCACGATTCCAAATATTACGTCCATCTACAATGTATTTATCAGTCATTACTTTCTGAATCACGTTCCAAGTGGGTAAGCGAAATTGTCTCCATTCAGTCATTAGCAACAACGCATCAGCGCCATCGGCACAGTCATATAGATTTTCAGTGTAGGTTACCACCTCACCAATACGACGTTTGCATTCAAGCATAGCGATGGGGTCAAAGACTCTAACGATAGCACCATCCTTCAGCAACTTATCAATAACCACCAAAGCGGGAGCTTCGCGCATATCGTCTGTATCAGGTTTAAAGGCTAAACCTAGCATAGCAATGGTTTTACCTTTTACATCACCCATCAAACGAGTCAGTTTATCATACACAATGCTCTTCTGACGATCGTTAACACGCTCTACTGCTTCAATCACCTCCATGTGATAGCCGTTTTCGATGCCTGTATGCACTAAAGCTTTCACATCTTTCGGAAAACAGCTACCGCCATATCCACAACCGGCATAAAGAAATTTCTGGCCAATACGCACATCGGCTCCAATACCTTTACGTACATGGTCTACGTTAGCTCCTACTCGTTCACATAAATTAGCTATATCATTCATAAAACTAATACGGGTAGCCAACATCGCATTCGCTGCGTATTTAGTCATCTCTGCACTAGGAATATCCATAAAGATCACACGGAAGTTCTGGAGTAAGAAGGGTTGATAAAGCTTAGTCATCACCTCTTCGGCCTTCTTGCTCTCAATACCTACTACCACTCGGTCAGGACTCATAAAGTCTTTGATAGCCGCTCCCTCTTTCAGGAATTCAGGGTTACTGGCTACATCGAAGGATATATCCGCCCCACGCTTATCTAGTTCCTCCTGAATGACAGCTTTCACTTTTCGAGCAGTACCTACGGGGACAGTTGATTTGGTCACTAAAATTGTGTACTTGTTAATACTTTGTCCAAATTGATGAGCTACAGCAAGTACATACTTTAAGTCAGCACTTCCATCTTCGTCAGGAGGAGTTCCTACAGCAGAAAAGACTACTTCTACATCATCCAAGACTTCGGTCAAGTTTGTCGTGAAATTCAGCCGCCCATAACTTACATTACGCTTCACCAATTCTTCCAACCCCGGTTCATAAATAGGCATCTCACCAACTTTCAGTTTGTTTATTTTATTTGCGTCTACATCCACGCAAGTCACAGTGGCACCCATTTCTGCAAAACAAGTACCGGACACCAAGCCAACATAACCCGTGCCTACAATTGCTATATTCATATATTATTATTGTTAAGTACTTACTATTTTAGATATTTATTCTTCCTTTATTGTATGCTCTCCATAGCCATACCCATACCCATACCCATAACGCTTACCATAGCCATAATATTTGCCATACTTACCATAACCGTAATAATAACCGTACTTTTTCTTCTGAAGATCAAGACCATTGATTACAGTACAAAGATTGGGTAACTTATTACTATCAGCCAATTCATTAATCAAGGTAAATTCAGCTTTCCGAGTATAGTCTGCACGACATACATAAACAGACAAATCAGCGACACGACCTACGAGCAAAGTATCAGTCACCATACCAACCGGGGCAGTATCCAAAATTATATAATCAAAGTTCTTTTTCAATACCTCAATCGCTTTATCCAAACTATCACGAGCTAATAACTCTGTTGGATTAGGTGGTACAGTTCCTCCTGGAAGAATAAACAAATTCTTACTAACATCCGAAGGCTGAACGAAATCTATCAGATTCTTTTCTGGATTCGACAGATATTGAGTAATCCCTTGCTCTTTCCGCGGAAGATTAAAAATTTTATTCAAACCAGGCTTACGAATATCAAGCCCCACAATCACCACTTTCTTTCCTAATAAAGAAAGACTAATCGCTAGATTTGAAGAAATAAAAGATTTACCTTCACCGCTAACCGTCGAAGTCACTAAAATCACTTTCTGATCATTCTCAAGCATAAACTGAAGATTAGTACGGATATTACGGAAAGTTTCACTCATTAAAGTATTCTGATTCTCAAACACAGCAATAGAACCGTTTGCTTCTTCTGTCAACGGTACATCACCTACAATAGGCAGACTTGTTAACTTCTCTACATCACCACGCCCTTCTATTTTAAATTTAGTCAAACCAATTAAAAAAATAATACTAACAGGCAATCCCACTCCTACCACTAAAGCAATTAAGTAGATTATCCTAGGCTTAGGAGAAACTGGAGCACCTTCAGCTGCTGGCTCATCAATAATCTTCGCATTATTCGCAGTAGCGGCTAAAGTAATAGCATTCTCTTCACGTTTCTGCAAAAGCATCAGATAAAGCCCAGCCTTGATTTCCTGCTGACGTGCAATACTTACATACTGGCGCTCCTGTCCCGGAGCATCACTGATACGACGGGAAAAACGACTGGACTCACGATCCAGATCAGCCTTCACGATAAGCAAGCCTTGTAAAGTCCCATCAATAGCAGCTTTTACATTTGCTTTCATGGCACGAATACTTGTATCCAGATTTACAATCATCGGGTTGCTTTCCGTAGAAGTACGAAGTAAACGCTTACGTTCAATAATCAATTCATTATAACGATCTATTTGAGTAGTTAAACCATTATCGGATAAACCAATATTACTAGGTAATACTTCATACTCATTCGACGGATTATTGATATATTTATTAAGATCACGAACTAAATTAATTTGAGTTCCATTTTCTACACGTTTTCTTTCATATTCAGCATTTCCCGATACTGCTAATTGGGCATCACTACTGATATCCGTCAATCCTGCATTTCTTTTAAAAGCTTCCAGCTTATCCTCTGTAGTGCCAAGTTCCTCATCAATAATCTTAATACGTTCATTGATAAACTCTCTCGTCTTTTCGGCAACCTCATTTTTATCATTATTCGTATTCCGATTATACATTTCCATTAACTTATTAATAAAGTCCTGTCCCCGCTGTATATTCGTATTCATCAATGAAACAACTGCTACAGAAGTCGTTTTTGAGGTAGGTGCTATTTCCAATGCCCACTGATATCCTTTTGCCACCCCAAAAGGCTGACTAACTACAGCGCTGATATTTCGTACTACACTTTGCCCTACTATCTTCCCATTTGATAAAGAATCTTTCAATGTAAACCCAAATGTACCTGCATCCGTAGGTAACACTGCTGGAAGTTTATCAAAATGCTTATTATATTCATTCAAGCCTATCTTTAGATTCACATCCAGACCACCCTCTGGAGATAACTTCATATCAACCAAAGCTACATTTGGCAATTTATCCGCCTCTTGTGCCGTCAAATTCACAATTACGGGAGAGGTTTTATACAGTTCCTTTTTAGGAAACTCATCCTCATCATAGTAAGTAATATAAAGTTCCAGATTATTAACGACCTCTTTCAGTATTGTTTTTGAGCGTAGCACTTCTATCTCATTATCAATACTCTGCGTAGAAGTAATCACCCCACCTAATCCCAAGCTTTCCAAATCTGCAGTATTTCCACCACCATTCTTTTTATCATTCTTTATCATGATAGATGCAGAGACCTGATACACAGGAGTTTGAAAATGCAAATACACCCAAGCGCCAATCAAACAAGCTAAAACCGAAGCAATAAACCAAGGCCAGTGAATGATATACTTAAAGAGAATTTCCTGATAATTTACTTTCTCTTCGTCTAATTCACTCATATTATTGTTATACGAATTCTCATTCTCTTTCATTACTAATTACTTATTTAATAAAATTACCAATATATTTGCAAGTGAAACCAAGATAGAAGTAGCAGAAAACCATAATCCCGTATTGGTTCCTATATCCGAATTCTTAGCCTTAGTCTTATTAGGTGTCACATAAATTATATCATTCTGCTGTAACTGATAATAAGGAGACAGTACCGTTTCAGCCTTATTCAAGTCCATAGTAATAATTTCCTGCTTGTTATCTTGCCCTGTCCTGATCAATTTCACATTATCACGCATACCATAAATAGTCAAATCACCTGCCATAGCGAGTGCTTCCAGCAAATTAATCTTCTCATTAGAGATCACAAAACTACCAGGCTTGGCAACCTCCCCCAATACCGAAATTCGGTAATTAACAATACGCACAGTTACAATCGGCGCTTCTTTCAAATAAACCTTCAGCTTATCTATAATCAGGTTTTCTATTTCCAGTTTGGTCAATCCACTCACATGAATCTCGCCCAACACTGGAAAATTGATATTCCCTTGATTATCTACTAAATATTGTTGCAGAGCAGAGGGCGTGGTTCCTTGTCCCGCCGTCTTTTCCTCCAATCCACCTGCAGTCTTCGAACGAACCAGATTGAAAGGTGCAGCCAATTCCGGAGTAGAACAAGACACGGCAATCGTCAACAAATCCTTGGGCATAACCTTCACACCTGTCTGACGAACACTCTGTTCTGTATCATTCACAAAAGCCGTATCCTGCAAATAAGGCACTTTCTTATATGATTGGCAGGATACCAGCAAAAAAGCAAGTAACACACCCAAAGTCAATCGTTTCAGTTTTCTCATAACCACCTACTCATGTAATTTTACAACTATTGATTTAATTTTTACTCAATTTCCAATTCCTCACCTAATAAGCCTCTTTATCCCCACGGATTACATTATATACAGTCTTATACATGATATATAAGTCCAGAATGAACGTCCAATGCTCGATATACCAGATGTCACGTTGCACACGTCCTTCCATCTGCCAAAGTTCCTTCGTTTCTCCACGAAAACCTGTCACCTGTGCCCAACCTGTAATACCCGGTTTAACAAAATGACGAACCATATATTTATTTATCAAATGGGAATATTCTTCTGTGTGCTTCAACATGTGCGGACGGGGACCCACTAAAGACATATCCCCTTTCAGTACATTAATAAATTGGGGAAGTTCATCCACATTCGTCTTGCGAATCAGATTACCGATACGGGTTTTACGAGGATCACATTCCGTAGCCTGAAGCGTATCACATTGAGCATTCACCCGCATCGAACGGAACTTATAGCACCAAAATTCACGACCATCTTCACCACTTCGTTTCTGTTTGAAAAAGACAGGTCCAGGAGAACTTATCTTTATAGCCAGTCCCACAATGATGTATATAATCGGGAAAAGAGTACAAAGGAATAGTAGCGAGCAAACAATATCAAAGCTACGTTTCACAATACGATTTTCCAATAACTCAAGTGGCTCACGACGGATAGAAAGTACCGGGACATTACCTAACATTTCAAAATACATTCTCCGTTTCAGATAGTTCCGGACATTGGGAACGCTGAAAAAACGAATTAGATGATTCTCGCAATAGTTGATAATCGGCACAATTTCAGCACTACGGGCGGAAGGAAGACTGCAATAAAGTTGGTCTACCTTTCCCGCATTACGGGTCAAATAATCAACAGCTTCGCACGGCTGCCCCAAATATGCAATATTCATAGGATAGCGGTCTGATGGGAAATCTTCAAAATACCCCTGTACACGATATCCTGATGTCGGATCATCCGTCATGGAATGATAAAGTTCCTGCATATTTTCATGGCTACCCACCAGTACTACCTTTCGGACATTTTCCCCACTTTTGCGATAAAGCTCCAGAATATAGCGAAACGTCAGGCGATAAGAAATAATAACGATAATGAGAACTACATAAAATGCCCCCAGCTGACGCAGGTTAACACATTCAAAATGGAATATGTACGAAAGTCCCAGTACTATCAATACAAAAGGAATCATGTTCCGTGCCACCCGAAGCATTATTTGCTCCGGACGAACCACCGGACGATGAAGAATCACTCCAGAACGAATGTTGCAAACCAGATAACATAAAGTCATCAAAGCCATGTTCTGGAAAAGAGGCATGGAAAACTCAAAAGGAGAACGGTTTCCCCAAAGAGAACCAAACACCCACAACAGTAAGTTCAGTAAGATGATGTCCCCTGAAAGGACAAAAGATTTTAAGACTTTATTAAAACGTTGGACTTCCTGCATTACTTTATTCTTGATTTAGATTTTCATCCATATCCTCATTTTTCTCCCTATACTCAATATAAAGTTCTCCCCATTCTACCATTTTGGCTCGAAACTCTTCTTTTGTGAGATTGTCATAGTAATAGGAAAAAAGACGGGTAAAATCACTTAGACGTAAATCTCCCCAGATATCATCTTGTAATAAGTGGGTTTTCCCATGTGGATTTCTTTACGCATAGCCTCTATTGACAAGTGAGCACGTTCAAACTGCTCTGCGATGAAATGGCCCAGTACGGGATGATTAAATTTTTTCATGTTTATAATTTTATTAGTTGTTAAATACATTGTATTATATGTTAATTTTATGCATATCCGTTCAGACATGTCTGAACGATATATTTAAAAGCTATTTCTACCTTCGCCTCGCGTTTTGAAAATTCAAGACGATAATCAAAAAATATAAATGTTATGACAAACGATTTCAGAATGTCTTATTTCATGCCTCCCATTGCTCCCATCAAAAATGAACTGGGGCGGATTGTTACTCCTGCAACACTTATTCCCTCCTGCGAAGTCTCCGTAGAACAAGTTTTTCAAATGATAACCTGCAACGAGAATCTCAAAATTCTGACCGAGCAAGTACGCAATTCCGGAGATATACGGACAGCAAAAGCATCACTATTGCCTTATGTGACTCCCTGTGGTACGTTCTCGCGTCGCAACAGCAAATGTTTCGTAGCTTCTTCACATCTGGTGGTGGTAGATATCGACCATCTCGATTCCTATCAGGAGGCAGTGGAAATGCGCAGTACATTGTTTAATGACCACCTTCTGCATCCTGTACTCACGTTTATCAGTCCCAGCGGACGGGGTGTGAAAGCATTCGTACCCTACGATCATTTACCCATTGCTAACGACACAAACAGTATCATCGAAAATATGAAACTGGCAATGATGTTCACTGTGTTGCTCTATGGTACTGAAACACCTCCTCCATTCGGAGAAAAACGCAAAGGGGTAGACTTTTCCGGTAAGGACATTGTTAGGTCTTGTTTTCTTAGTCATGATCCGGGAGCGTTGTTTAGAAACAACAAATAATTAGATATTAAAAACTATAAATTAAAATTATGGACGAAATTGAATCGTTATGCCGCCTCTGTGAGGCGGTTGAAACTGCAGGAGCGGATATTGCCCCTACGTATGCTGAATATGTACAACTGGCGTTCGCCATCGCAACGGATTGCGGAGAAGCGGGACGCGAGTTTTTCCATCGGTTGTGCCGGGTGTCTGCCAAGTACGAACGGGAACATGCCGAACGGATATTCTCTAACGCACTTACTACCCGGCATGGAGATGTCCATCTGGGCACTGCATTCCATCTTGCTGAAAGGGCGGGTGTGACTCTCTGCAAAGAGGAAATGATGAACCACCGGAAAAATGCAAAAAATGCAGGAAATGCACCGTCCAAAAATCTCACACACACGCACGTGTATAATAAGGTGGACAATGAAGAACCGGACGAATCCGAAGAGCTGCAGGACGGGAGTGACCCGAACCAACCATTGCCCTCTTTCACCGAAGCGGACTGGCCGAAAATCCTGTTGCTCATCATGAGTTATGCCACCAGCCCCACACAACGCGATGTCATGCTGCTCGGAGCATTGACCGCCATAGGTGCCAGCATGGAGCGATATGTGAGATGTCCATACGCCGGCAAACTCCAGTCTCCTTGCCTGCAAAGTTTTATTGTGGCTCCTTCCGCCTCGGGTAAGGGAATTCTTTCGTTCATCCGGCTGCTTGTAGAGCCTATTCATGACGAGATCCGCCAAAAAGTAGCGGAAGAGGTCAAGGCCTACAAAAAAGAGAAAGCCGCCTATGATACCATGGGAAAGGAGCGCTGCAAAGTGGAAGCTCCTCAAATGCCCAAGAATAAAATGTTTCTCATCTCGGGCAATAACACCGGAACAGGTATTCTGCAAAATATCATGGATGCCAACGGCACAGGACTTATCTGCGAAACCGAAGCGGATACCATCTCCGCTGCTATCGGTTCTGAATACGGACACTGGAGCGATACACTCCGCAAAGCATTCGACCACGATCGTCTGTCGTACAACCGGCGCACCGACCAGGAATACCGGGAGGTAAAGAAAAGCTATCTCTCCCTCCTGCTTTCCGGCACACCCGCACAAGTAAAACCACTCATTCCCTCGACAGAGAACGGTCTTTTCTCGCGCCAGCTGTTTTATTATATGCACGGCATATGGACATGGATCAACCAGTTTGAAAGTGGCGAAACCGATCTGGAAGCCATCTTCACAGGCATAGGCCTGGAATGGAAAAAGCAACTGGACCTGATGAAAGCACACGGGCTTCATACGCTCCGGCTCACTGATGAGCAAAAGCAAGAGTTCAATGCCCTCTTTGCCGATCTGTTTTTCCGCTCGGGACTTGCCAACGATAACGAAATGAGCAGTTCCATAGCCCGACTGGCTGTCAATACATGCCGTATCATGGCAGAAATAGCTATGATTCGTGCATTGGAATGCGACCAGCCTTATCAGTTCAAGGATTCTTCCTCCCCTCTGCTGACCCCTGACAAGGAGATTGCCGCCGATAATATCAAAGACGGCATTATCACCCGTTGGGATGTGACAATCACCGCTGAAGATTTCCATGCGGTGCTGGAGCTTGTAACTCCGCTCTATCGTCATGCCACACATATCTTGTCTTTTCTTCCTTCCACAGAGGTCAAACATAGAGCCA
The DNA here is from genome assembly GCF_019129155.2 of Bacteroides sp. MSK.18.37. Lineage (NCBI taxonomy): Bacteria > Pseudomonadati > Bacteroidota > Bacteroidia > Bacteroidales > Bacteroidaceae > Bacteroides > Bacteroides sp. MSK.18.37. The sequence goes on from NZ_JAHOIB020000001.1 coordinate 6,791,517, forward strand.
ATGCCGACCGGGATGCACTTTTTGAAATGATGGGCAACCAGTTCACCCGCGCACAGTTGTTGGAGCAGGCTGAAAAGATGAAAATCAAACCTAACACTGCTCTTAGCTGGCTGAACCGTCTGATAAAAAAAGGATTGCTTATCAATACAGACGATAAAGGCGTTTATACGCGCACGCATGTGTGCGTGTGTTAGGGAACCCTCGGAAAAAGTGCATTTTTTGCATTTATATAACAACAGGACGTTTCATGAATCCTAAAGCGGCGCTTTAGAGGTGGTAAAGCATAGCTTTACGATTGCTAAAGCGGTGCTTTACTTTTCCGCTCTTCTAAGGTTCTCCCAAGGCATCTACAATCACTCTCACCTCCAACGGGGTGAATGAGCGGCGCTTTGATTCGTAACCTAAGTCGTACAGGCGTTGCAGAAGTCCGGGACATAAAGAGATCCATTTCTTCATCTTTCGATATGCAGCAATGTCAGTTAGTTCCGGAGAATAAAGTTGAGCCAGTTCCATGCGACCGTAGGCGCGTATTTTGAATTCGTTCATGATGAATAAGTTTCTGATTTACAATTACAAAAATAACAAAACATATTCACATATCCTACGTTTTTCCATTGAATAACCGACCGTTACTGCGCATAATTGACAACAATCGCGTGCAACTGTAGACTATTGATTTCTGCGGGTTTCAGGGTTGTATCTTTGTATCGTCGAAAGGGAAAAGAATCCCCCGGACACAATGTTTAACCCTTTAATTTATTGTTTTATGATTCGTTACAAAATTTATCAAAACCAACAGCAAAAAGGCCTGAATGCAGGCAAGTGGTTCGCCCGTGCGGTAAGCGACGAGACGTTTGATTTGGCTAAGCTTGCCGAACACATGTCAAAACACAATTCACCGTATTCCGGTGGTGTCATCAAAGGTGTGCTTTCCGACATGGTAGACTGCATCAAGGAACTGCTGCTCGACGGCAAATGTGTGAAAATCGACGACCTTGCCATCTTTGGTGTGGGCATCCGCAGTAAGGCAGCTGATACGCTGGAAGATTTCTCATTGGAGAAAAACATCACTGGTATGCGTCTGAAAGCCCGTGCTACCGGTAATTTGTCAACCACCAACCTGAAACTCGACAGCCAGTTGAAACAGCAGGCCGAATATCAGAAACCAACAACTGCCGGAGGAGGTTCTGATTCGGGTGATACCCCTGATCCGAAACCGGATGGTGGCGGTGAAGCGCCTGATCCGGCTGCTTAATCCTAAATCCTTTATTTTTAATCTTTAAAAAAGTAACATCATGAGTAATTCATCTTCTCCCCGCTCCGTATGGAGCTTCATCATCAAAGTGATTATCACCGTTGCCACCGCTATCGGAGGTCTGATCGGAGTACAGAGCTGTATGTAGCCTTATGCGTACCATCACTCTGATTATCATTCATTGCAGTGCCACGCCGGAAGGAAAGTCCCTTTCGGCGGAGGCTTGCCGTCAAGATCATATCCTTCACCGGAGATTCCGTGACATCGGCTATCATTTCTACATCACCCGGGATGGAGAAATCTACCAAGGCCGTCCTCTGGAAAAGGTCGGGGCACACTGCCGTGACCATAACACCCATTCGATAGGTATTTGTTACGAAGGAGGGCTGGATATGGCGGGACGTCCCAAAGACACGCGTACATTGGCACAACGGGCTTCTTTGCTCGGTCTGCTCCGCGAATTGAGGAAAATATTTCCTAAGACGTTGATTGTAGGCCATCATGATTTGAATCCGATAAAGGAGTGTCCGTGTTTTAATTGTACGGAGGAGTACCGGGAATTAGATGGTATTATCTAAGTATATTGACCAGCAAACTGGCAATAGATACCAGAATGGAAAATCCCGAAACCCACATCGTCGTACTTGTTCCGATGTCTGCGCTCTGCGCTTTGGTTTTATTAGGAGTGACATACAGGATGTCATTCTGTTGCAACTGATAGTAAGGAGATAATAACAAATCCGCGTCGTTCAGATTGAGTGTAACAAACTGTTTATGCCCATTCCTGTCTTCGCGGATTAGTTTTACATTATCACGAACACCATAAATAGTCAAATCTCCTGCCATGGCAAGGGCCTCGAGCACATTGATCTGCTCATTCACTACCGGATAAACACCGGGAGAGGCCACTTCGCCCAAAACGGAAATTTTAAAACCGGACATACGGACTACTACCGTAGGTCTTTCTTTCACGTAAGATTTCAGTCTATCCGTTATCAGGTTTTCAGCTTCACGACTTGTTAAACCGTTCAAAGGAAGTTTACCTAAAACCGGATAATTGATATTTCCCTGATCGTCCAATAGAAACGTACTGCCTTGCGCATTGAAAGGCTGCGAAACAACCGGATCGGAAGTGGAAACAAGAATGGAAACTTCATCACCCGGTATCAGTCTTGCGTCCTGAACAGGCGCAACTTGCGTATTCGCCTGTTTCAAAATCTCCGCATCCTGCAAGTAAGGTACTTTCTTATAGGACTGGCAAGCCGAGAGAAAGAAGAAAAAGAATATCAGTGCAAAAGCACCGGATAATTTCGTATTCATGTAAATGGTGGATAAATGATGACGGGATTAGTTTTTCTCGCAGACAGCCTCGACATAGCCAATAGGCATATTAACGCAAGCGCATCCCAGCATATTCAGCCGGACGGCAATCTTGCTTTTGCCATCGACATTGACCAGTTCACCAACCAGCCCGGTCAGAGGTCCTTTCACAACACGGACCTTCTCACCACGTGCCAAAGGAGAGCTGTTCATACAAATAGCTTCCTCGGAATAGTCGAGCATGAAACGGAAACGAGCCATCTGCTCATCTGGAATCACCGCCGGAGAGCTCTCACCACGCATCACCATATAACGGCTCACTGTAGAAAAACCCAGAACTTCTTTGCGTTCTTTCGGATTTACGTGCACAAACACCATCATTGGAAGAAGGACAGACTCAACTACCTTGCGCCGGTCACTCCACTGATGAATTTCTTGTTGGACAGGGACGAAATTCTCGATCCCCATTTTGTCTAAACGTTCGGCTACCTTCTTCTCGTGGTGCATACGAACCAGAGCAACATACCAGCGTTTAGAGTGTGCTACGCCTTCCCCTGTCCCATCGCTAGGCCCAGCACTAAGTGATTTTGGTTTTGTTAAAATCATGTTTTTTTACCCCATGTTATTCCGTTACTTCTTAGGTAACGGACAATACACACACAAGGCGCGCGTCTCTATAAAAATGGAAATCACATATAGGAATAGGGCACAAGAAAGGAACTGCCTAATACTCAACAGGAAAAATCCAGAGATTAGGCAATAAAAAGTTTAGAACATGAAAATAAAGTTATTTCATGTTCGGATAGTTTTTTTCCTATATTTCAGATAAAACGAAAAAAAGTGGAAGAATATTTGCTTACTATTTATGTTTTTGTCTATCTTTGCGTCAAATTTAAGTTCCGTTACCTAAGAAGTAACACACATACTTTAGTTCTGAATACTAATACTTTGCACTTTTTGCCCTGTCTACACAACAGTTTTTAATGTAAGATAAATTCCCTTTATTTACCTCTGTACGTTCTTTAAGTCCAAAGCCTTTCAAATAGATTTGTGTGGTTTTTATAGATTTATGGCCCAATGATTCACTAATCATTTCAATAGGTACTCCCCGATACTTCGCTGTCGTTGCCCAAGAATGGCGAAGTGTATAGGAAGTGACTGGAGATTGCAAATGCAAGGCTCTTGCCAAGTCCTTCAAACAATTATTGAATTGGCGAAGAGCGGACTGATATTCCCGGTACCCTCTTTCATCCAGACGTTTTTGATCGCCGCTAAGGATGTCAAACAGATAATCCGGACAATCGGGTTGTGCATCTTCCCTATTGCGAAGCTGGTTAATCATTTCTCTGGCTGTATCAAGCACTTCCACACTCATCGGGGTTTTAGTTTTGATACGGTTGTATCGCAACACATTCTGTTCCAAAGCTGATTTCTCCAGGTGAGCCAGATCAGCGAACGACATTCCACAAAACTGGAACATCAGGGCAGCAATAGCCTGTGTACGACGCAAACGCTCCGACTTGGGGTCCTCATACAGAAGCTTATGCAATTCGACAGCAGGCAGGGCCTTCTTCTGGCGAACATCGACACCGGTATAAACATCATGAAACAGTCGCGGCACATAAGGCGCAATGCCCGCTTCTACTCCCCGGTTATAAATACTACGAAGCATACGCATATACGTAGAGATCGTGTTGGGTTTCAAGCCACACTCGTAAAGATACTGCCCGTAGCGTCGTAAACTTTCCCGGGTGACTTGTCTGAACGACACATTGAGCGTGCCGCAAAACTTGCTGAAAGAGAAGAGGGCATTCTTGTAGACATGCGCCGTAGAATAGCGTCCCTCCTTTCGCAAACGGCCGATGTAGAACTCTGCACATCGGCTAAATCCATTTTTGTTCCTCATTACATCACTAGTTATTTTATATATTTCAAAAAAGTCATCCGCCTTTGCCCATCATGAGGATGAAACAAAGTCGGATGACCTTCATTTTGTACGCTATTATCTTATACGTATGTTTCCAGCAATTTCACACTTCCTCCTTCGGGAGTGATAGTGACATCTTGCGTGGTAGCAGGCAACAGGATAGATTCTCCTGCACTAACAGTCAGTTCATTACCTTCATTGTCTCTCATTGTACATGATCCTTCCATACAGATAAAGATCACGAATGAATCGAGTTCGGAATAGTCACAACTGATTTCTTCAGTCATATCATACAGAGAAGTCGTGAAGTAGGTGCAGGCAACCAGTTCTACCGGTTCGTCCTTCAGTGGTTCGTATTTAGTACGATAGTCATCCAACACTTCGTAGTTGATGGCTTCACGGGCTAAATCGGTGTGAAGTTCGCGGGTTTTACCATTCGCATCTTTACGGTTGAAATCGTAGATACGATAAGTTATATCAGAAGTTTGCTGAATCTCGGCGATGAAAGAACCTGCCCCGATGCTGTGCACACGTCCGGCAGGAAGGAAGAATACATCACCCGGATGAATTTCATATTCCTGCAATACGTCGGTAATCGTATTGTTCAACACGCGTTCTTTATATTCTTTCGGGGTAATCTGTTCAGAGAATCCTGAACGCAATTTAGCTCCTTTGTCGGCATCTACCACATACCACATCTCGGTTTTTCCCATCGAATTGTGGCGTTTCTTCGCCAACTCATCTGTTGGGTGTACCTGGATTGACAAATCCTGTTTGGCGTCGATGAACTTAATGAGCAGTGGGAATTTATTGCCGAAACGGGCATAATTCGCTTCACCAACCAGTTCCTCACGATACTTTCTTACCATATCGGCCAAGGTTAAACCTTTATCCGGGCCATTAGCCACTACGGATTCATTGTTCTCAACACCGGAAATCTCCCAGCTTTCTCCTACTCCTTTCAAGTCTGAATTCAAATGCTTGAACGGAATAATTTTGTCGCCCCCCCAAAGCGTCTGCTTCAGAATAGGTTCGAATTTTAATGGATACATTTTTGTTTTTCTTGTTATAAACTTAGATTAAATTCGCTCGGATTGTTACAATCCGGGAACAAACATACAAAAAATAGTTCAGTTTTTAAGAAAAGGAGGATGAAAATTCATTTAAGAAATCATCTTTTGTCCTTGCATCCAAAGAAGATGAAGTAATAAAGCTAAACTTTCCTAAAGCACCTGTCATATTTAGTCGGAATAATTTGTGAGTAAGAAAGAATTTCCCTTTATTTGCAGGAAATTTTTAATAATACCAGACATGAATAACACATTCCCAACAGAAGGGAATCTATCAGGGCTCAGCCGGAAAGATTTCCAAAAGGATATAAATGATAAGAAAACTGATTTATTTATCCTCAAAAACACAAAGGGAATGGAAGTAGCTGTAACCAATTACGGATGCGCCATTCTTTCTATCATGGTACCGGACAAAAACGGTAAGTATGCTAATGTAATCCTCGGACACGACAGCATCGACCACGTCATCAACAGCCCGGAACCTTTCCTAAGCACTACTATCGGACGCTACGGTAACCGTATCGCAAAAGGAAAATTCACCTTGTTCGGCGAAGAACATGAACTCACGATTAACAACGGACCTAACTCTCTGCATGGTGGACCTACCGGTTTCCACGCCCGTGTTTGGGATGCTGTCCAGATTGATGAGAGCACAGTGCAATTCAACTATGTTTCTGCTGACGGCGAAGAGGGATTCCCCGGCAATCTGGAAGTGGAAATGACTTACCGCCTGGAAAATGAAGTAAATGCACTGACTATCGAATACCGCGCTACCACCGACAAAGCTACAGTCGTTAACTTGACTAACCACGGTTTCTTCAACCTCGCCGGTATTTCCAACCCTACTCCTACCGTTAACAACCACATCGTTACGATCAACGCTGATTTCTATACGCCTATCGACGAAGTTTCTATCCCTACCGGTGAAATTGCCAAAGTAGAGGGTACTCCGATGGATTTCCGTGCTCCACACACTGTAGGCGAACGTATCGACGACAAATTCCAGCAACTGATTTTCGGTGCAGGATATGACCACTGTTATGTACTGAACAAGATGGAAAGCGGTTCGCTCGACCTGGCTGCCACTTGCAAGGACCCGGAAAGCGGACGTATCATGGAAGTATATACCACCGAAGCGGGTGTACAACTCTATACGGGCAACTGGCTCAACGGATTTGAAGGTGCACACGGAGCTACATTCCCTGCCAGAAGCGCTATCTGCTTTGAAGCACAGTGTTTTCCGGATACTCCGAACAAACCTCATTTCCCATCGGCTACCTTGCTGCCGGGTGATGAATACCAACAGATCACTGTCTACAAATTTACGGTAGAAGAATAAGATTTGAAAAATAACTAACCTAATTTTATAAACTAACATTTTTTTTGAACCATGACACAAGAAAAAAAGAACGGTAATCTCGTCGCAATTATCACGATGTTCTTCATCTTTGCGATGATCTCTTTCGTAACAAACCTCGCTGCTCCATTCGGAACAATCTGGAGAAATGAATATGCGGGTTCGAACACTTTAGGTATGATGGGAAATATGATGAACTTCCTGGCTTACCTGTTTATGGGAATTCCTGCCGGTAACATGCTCGTTAAGATCGGTTACAAGAAGACTGCTTTGATTGCAATGGCAGTAGGTTTCCTCGGTTTGTTCACACAGTATCTTTCCAGCTTATTCGGAGCAGGTGCTGAAGTATTCGCATTCGGTGAGTATGTTATCAAATTAAACTTTGTAATCTATCTGCTTGGTGCATTTATCTGCGGTTTCTGCGTTTGTATGCTTAACACAGTGGTAAACCCGATGTTGAACCTTCTCGGTGGCGGTGGTAACAAAGGTAACCAGTTGATTCAGACTGGTGGAGCTCTTAATTCTTTGTCTGGTACATTGACTCCGCTTTTCGTAGGTGCTTTGATCGGTACTGTTACTTCAAGTACTGCTATGTCTGACGTTGCTCCTCTGCTCTTCGTTGCTATGGGTGTATTCGTTGCTGCATTTATCGTTATCTCATTTGTTGCTATTCCTGAACCACACCTTCAGAAAGGTGGAGTGAAGAAAGAAAAATTCTCTCACAGTCCATGGAGCTTCCGTCACACTTTACTGGGTGTAATCGGTATCTTTATTTATGTAGGTATTGAAATTGGTATCCCGGGTACACTGAACTTCTATCTTGCCGATTCAAGCGATAAAGGTGCCGGTATCATGATGAACGGTGCTGCTATCGGTGGTGCTATCGCTGCTATCTATTGGTTGCTGATGCTTGTGGGACGTACTGCAAGTAGTGCTATCAGTGGTAAGGTTTCCAGCCGTGCACAGTTGATCGCTGTTTCTGCTACTGCTATCATTTTCGTATTGATCGCTATCTTCACTCCGAAAGATGTAACGGTTTCAATGCCGGGTTACACTGTAGGCGAAGGCTTTATGATGGCACAGGTTCCTATAAGTGCCTTGTTCCTTGTACTTTGCGGTCTTTGTACTTCTGTAATGTGGGGTGGTATCTTCAACCTTGCAGTAGAAGGCTTAGGAAAATATACAGCACAGGCTTCCGGAATCTTTATGATGATGGTTGTTGGTGGTGGTGTATTGCCGTTGATCCAACAAAGCATCTCTGACTCTGTAGGTTATATGGCTAGCTACTGGTTGATTATCGCTGCTCTGGCTTACCTGTTGTTCTACGGTTTGGTAGGTTGCAAGAATGTAAATAAGGATATTCCTGTGGAATAATCACATAGAATAGAATTCAATTTATTCACCTTTAAAATATAAATATCATGGATACAGAATACGTAAGAAGTCGATTCATTAAACACTTTGACGGAACTACTGGATTTTTATATGCTTCTCCGGGCCGTATCAACCTGATCGGTGAACACACTGACTACAACGGTGGATTCGTTTTTCCGGGAGCGGTAGACAAAGGGATGATTGCTGAAATCAAACCTAACGGTACTGACAAAGTAAAGGCTTACTCTATCGACTTGAAGGATTATGTAGAATTTGGTTTGAATGAAGAAGATGCTCCACGCGCCAGCTGGGCAAGATATATTTTCGGTGTATGCCGTGAAATGATTAAACGTGGCGTTGATGTGAAGGGATTCAATACTGCTTTCGCAGGTGATGTACCTCTGGGTGCAGGTATGTCTTCTTCTGCTGCTTTGGAAAGTACGTATGCTTTCGCACTGAACGAACTGTTCGGTGAAAACAAAATAGATAAATTTGAATTGGCTAAAGTTGGCCAGGCTACAGAACATAACTATTGTGGTGTGAACTGCGGTATTATGGACCAGTTTGCTTCCGTATTCGGTAAAGCAGGTAGTTTGATCCGTCTGGATTGCCGTTCACTGGAGTATCAGTATTTCCCATTCCATCCGGAAGGTTATCGTCTGGTTCTGATGGATTCAGTTGTGAAACACGAATTGGCTTCTTCTGCTTATAACAAGCGTCGCCAAAGCTGTGAAGCTGCTGTTGCCGCTATCCAGAAAAAACATCCGCACGTAGAATTCCTGCGCGACTGTACAATGGCTATGCTAGAAGAAGCGAAAGCTGATATCAGCGCTGAAGACTATATGCGTGCAGAATATGTAATCGAAGAAATCCAACGTGTACTCGATGTTTGCGAGGCATTGGAAAAGGATGATTACGAAACTGTAGGTAAGAAGATGTACGAAACTCATCACGGCATGAGCAAGTTGTACGAAGTAAGCTGCGAAGAACTCGACTTCCTGAATGACTGCGCTAAAGAGTACGGTGTAACCGGTTCACGCGTTATGGGTGGCGGCTTCGGTGGTTGTACTATCAACCTTGTTAAGGATGAGTTGTACGATAACTTCGTTGAAAAAACAAAAGCTGCTTTCAAAGCTAAATTCGGCAGAAGCCCGAAAGTGTATGACGTAGTAATCGGCGACGGTTCTCGTAGAATTGAATAAGAATTTATTCGAAATTAAATAAGTAAGAAGGGCGGCTTCCATCACGGGAGCCGCCCTTACTTTTACAATTAACAAAAATCTAAAATCTATTACCTATTGATTTAACTAACCCTATTCGTTTTGATTCTTCTTATTGTACACCCTCTGTCGTCATCTGAATCCGTTTCATCGTACCATCTTCATTATAGTACAAACGGTCGATGCAAACAGCGCGGCGGAAACTACCACCTGCCGTATTAATGCTTCCATTGTGGTAAATGAAGTACCAATCTCCTTTGAATTCGATGATAGCCTGATGATTGGTATTGGAATTACCCGCCAGTTCGTTCAGGATACCTTTATATTCCCAAGGTCCCTCGATACTACGGCTCATAGCATAGCAGATCTTCTCGGGAAATTCGGAAGCGTAAGAGAGGTAATACCAGTCTCCACGTTTGTGTATCCATGGAGCTTCCGTATAACGGGGCAGCTTGATGGGGATAATCGGACCATCCAGCTCAATCATGTTCTTTTTCAGTTTAGCGTAGTAACACTGGGTATTTCCCCAACAGAGATATGCCTGTCCGTCATCATCAATGAAAACCGTCGGGTCAATGTCATCCCACCGGATTTTAGTGTATTCGGTTGTCATATCATTGGTAATCAATGCTGATCCGCGAGCATCCACAAAAGGACCTGCCGGAGAATCCGAAACAGCTACGCCAATTGATTTGCCGGGAATCGTACCATGTTCTACCGTTACATACCAGTAGAATTTACCGTCTCGTTCGATTACCTGGCTTGCCCACGCTTCTCCTTTCGCCCAACTGAAATCTTTTGCTTTCAAGGGAACGGGATGCTCCGTCCATGTTTTCATATCAGGAGAGGAAAACACACACCATTCATTCAGCAGGTAGTGTTCTTTGGGAGGAGGACATTCATCGTGTCCGGCATAGATATATACTTTACCATTATGCACCATAGCAGCAGGATCACCCGTATATTTGTATCTAATGATGGGGTTACCGTTAGCAATGAAAGTGGTGTCATTTTGCGCTGACAGCCCGGAAAAGACTGTCAGTGCAAATGAGTAAACAATGAATCTAATCTTAGTTATCATTTCTTCTTGAATTTATAAACCGCAAAGGTGGTAGGTTCCAATTCGGTAACAAACACATTACCCTCAATCGATACCGGAGTTTCCTGCGGAGTGATGGCGGAAGGTTGTTCAAGCGTGTTATCCTTGTCAAGCTCAAGAGAACGAAGTTTGATGCAACGGCCGTCGGAAAGTACATCCTGTTTTTTCAGACCTTCAAAGTTCAATGAAATCGGTTGGGCTGTGGCGGAAGTATTAGCCACCTTAACAATCAGTTCATTCTTATCCTTGTCATAGACTGCGCTGGCAAAGAGTCCGTTTTGCCCTTCAGCTCCCGTTACATTTTTCTTGTTCATGGTAAGCGGAAGTACGTTGGTTCCTTTGTTTTGTGCAAACAACTGCTGTACATAATAGCTTGTAGTACGCACGGAATTCAAGTTATCAAACCAAATCATATCCGGACGCCATTGCCATCCCTCTACGTGAGCAAAAAGAGGAGCATAAGTAGCCATGTGTACGACATCGGCATTGCGTTCCAGCCCTGTCATGAAGGCAGCTTCGAGCAGAGCGGCATGGTAATGATTCCATTTTTTACCTTTTCCGTGGCAGGCATATTCTCCGGCAAAGACTTTCGGGCCTTTACGGTCATAGTTGTCATAGCGTGCACCTTGTGCCAAGAACCAACTTTCGGGACGATAGAAATGTTCGTCAACCAGATCGGCTTTCAGACGTTTCATTTCAGGCCACAGATAATCAAATTCTTTACCTTCGGAATTCGGACCGGAGCTACCTACAATCTTCATATCGGGATAGGCCTTACGAATCGCTTTGATGAATGGATCGAGACGTTCAGGGTATTCTTTACCCCATTGTTCGTTACCGATACCAATGAATTTCAGGTTAAACGGAGCCGGATGTCCCATATCTGCACGCACTTTTCCCCAAGTCGTATTGACGTCTCCATTGGCAAATTCAATCAGGTCGAGTGCATCCTGAATATAGCTATCCAGATCACAGACTGCCACATGTGCTTTCGGATCGTTGTTCTGATATTGGCAGGAAAGACCGCAGTTCAGAATCGGAAGAGGTTCGGCACCCATTTCTTCGGACAACAGGAAGTATTCGTAGAATCCTAATCCGTAGCTTTGGTAGTAATCGGGGAAGAAACGGTGGGTAAAAGTATACTGCCAACGATTCTCGTTCAAAGGACGGTTTTCTACGGGACCTACTGATTTTTTCCAGTCGTAACGGGTATCGAGATCAGTGCCCTCTACAATACAACCACCGGGGAAGCGGAAGACTCCGGGATGAATATCCGCCAATGCTTGTGCCAGGTCTTTGCGGAGACCGTTTTCATGTCCTTTCCAGGTATCAACCGGGAAAAGGGATACGTGTTCCAGGTCTACGGTTCCTTTGGAAGTAAGGAAAATACGAAGTACGGATTTTGGTTGGGTAATGCCGGGCTTCAGGATGACCTGATACTTTTTCCATTCTTTGGAGTCAATCGTAAGATTCTCCGAGGCAAATGCCTGATGCTCGCCCATGGACTTGGTATCTACCAATTCGATGCGTAATGTTTCTTTCGCGCTTCCTTGTGGCAAACGTGCCCAGACAGAAAAGCGATACTCCTCTCCTTTCTTGACGCCAATACCGAAAAAGCCTTCGTTATCCAGGCCGGTATGTTTGTGTCCGTGTCCCGGATCGGAAAGACGTACATAATGCGGATTACGTTCAAAAGGTCCGTCGTCCATCAGTGTCACTTTGCCATAAGTATTCCATCCCATCAGGTGCTGGGGGAACTCGAATGAGCGGTTCTTTACCAGTTCTGCATATAATCCGCCATCGGCAGCATAATTGATGTCCTCAAAAAAGAGTCCGTACATGGTAGGTTGGATTTCTGCTCCCAACTTCTTCGTCTGAATCACCAGCTCGTTGGTTTGTGCATGAAGTGCCATACCTGTAGATAAGGCCAATACGGCCAATAAATTCGTGTATTTTCTCATGGTTTTCAATATAAAATTATATATGATTATTTAATTCTTTTTCCCCAGACAGAACATCCCCGGCTATCGAGTCCGGTAAAGAGAATGGTTTCCGTTTCATTCTCCCAATCGTGTCCTGCAAAGATAATCAGATTCTCTATTTTCTCCGAATCTGATTTTATCATTAATAGATGCTTTTCAGTCAAAAAAGACCAATTTCCATTCATTGGTACAATTTTCCATCTGTCATCTGTGATCTCTCCCGTACAAGTTCCGTCCTTAGCCAACTTGATTCGGGTGGAAAGATTCCACTCACCGTCTTTCAATTTGCCTTCTCCCCACAGAATTTGACCGGCCTCCAGCTGACGTTCATACTTAGGCTCCTGCACCCGAATCATCTCCCACTCTCCTACCAAATCGACTTCGGTGAATTTACGCGAAGGAGTTCCTGTATATCTTTCGGGAGAAACAACCGGCCATCCGTCCGGTGTAAAGAACAACTGGCGGACGTGTAATACCATCAGTTGATTTTGCGGAGAAAGACGTCCCTGATGTGCCATGAAATAGTTTCCCTGTCCGTCGGTGAATACTCCGCAATGAGCAGTGCCCGCCCAACCGGGATGATTCTCAAAGCGATAGGGAGCAGTCAGTATCGGGAAGTTGTTCGTGGTGTCCTTTTCGGCTTTGCCGAAATAGTCGGTAAACGGTCCCTGGGCAGCATCAGAACGGCTGACACGTACATTATAAGTAGTCATCAACGGGTCGTATGAAGTGAAGAGATAATACTTTTTCAAGTTGGGGTTATAGATGATTTCTGGTGCTTCCAGATTGTCTTTCCGATAGTTGGCACGGCGGGCTACCAGATGTCCCAAGTCGCCTTCATTGAGAGCTAGTCCTGTTTCCGGATTCAGTTCCACGCAGTAGAGTCCACCAAAGAAAGAACCGTAGTGCATCCACCATTTTCCGGTGATTTCATCGGCTATCACACTGGGGTCGATGGCATTCATGACGATAGAATCATTGGTTTTGACGATACTTCCTATTTGTGTCCAAGGACCTTCGGGGGAGTTGGATTCAGCAAGTCCGATATACGAAGTCTTGCGTCCGAAAGCGGAGACACAATAGTAGAGACGGTATTTGTCTTTGTAGGGAATGATATAAGGGGCCCAGATATTGGTTGCTCCTTTTCCATCGGCATGTGTCTGCACCCACTGCACAGCTTCTTCCGGAATTTCGGGAAATGCCCATCCCAGAAACTCCCAGTGTACAAGGTCTTTGGAGCGACGCATCTGAATGTACCCCAAGGGCACACCCTTTTCTTCGGCTTCCTTTCGGTTTTCGCCGAAGATGGCGTCGGTAGAATACATATAGTAATAGTCGCCCAGCTTTCGGCAGGACGGGTCGTGCACGTTGTATGTTCCCCATTGGCGGTAATCTTCCATCTTGGCTACTGACAAATAATTATCATCCCAAGGATTCGCGGATGGGGTCGGGCTAAACACGGCAGAAGTACAGCTTGTCAACAAGCTACCAGCTACAAAAAAAAGGGGCATAAACAAGTTTGTCATAACATTAGTGATTAGTTTGTCAATCATGCCACAAAAATACGCCCCGTTTCCCCCATTGAAGGTGGACATACGAACATGATTGGTGGATAATCCGCTAACCTGCTAAAAAGAAGCCCTCTTCCGCTTTTGCGATTTGAGATTATCTTTTAACTTTGCTACTATTAATACGTACAAATATGAAAAGACACCTACTCACACTCCTTATTATATATAGCGTTTTGTTTTTTGCCGGATGGAAGAGCGTGCATGCACAGGAACGATTCGCAGATCGATACAACATCACTTACGTGACAATGAACGAGGGATTGCCTCATAATTTCATCGACGATTTATATAAAGACAGCCGTGGATTCTTGTGGATTTCCACTGCCGGCGGCGGAGTGTCACGCTACGATGGTTATGAGTTTGTGAATTACAATCCAAACACTCCCAATTGCAAATTAAAGAGTAATTTTATTATCAATGTATGTGAAGATTCAGCTCAACGTCTTTGGATGGTGTCTGAAGGAGGAACGGATATCATTGACCTAACTACCTTGAAACCGACCGTACCGAGGGATGCCAAAGGGGTCTTGAAAAACATATTGAATCAACCGGCTGTACACGTCATGAAAGATTCGAAAGGTTGTATCTGGCTACATTGTGCCAATAAACTCAATCGTATTGTTTTTAATGAAAAAGGAGATGTAGAAACGGTCTCCACTCTCGACCTCGTTGTCCTGAACGGGCCGAATATTGCTCTTCAAGATATTGACGAAGACGGTAAAATTTGGGCAGGAATCAATGGTGAAATACTTAAAGTGGATTGGGACTCACAGGGAAAACTGACAACTACCCCAATCGCCGAATGTCTAAAATTCGAGCCTGGAACTTATATTTCCGATTTTCTTATGAAGGAAAACGAGGTATGGATTTCCACCGACCGGGGACTGTTCCGATATAATAAAAGCGGGAACATCGTCAAACGGTATGAACACGACCCTAACAACCCACGTTCGCTTTCGCAAAATTACTTGACCGACCTGTCTATAACCAATGACAAACAATTGATTATTGCCACCTTGCGCGGTGTAAACATCTATAATCCAATGACGGACGACTTTGAGTGTATCGCATCCGGTGACTTTCAAAATGGAAGTTCCAATCTGCTAAACAGTAATTTTATCAATTGTATACTGTCTGAGGAAGATCATATCTGGTTCGGAACCGAAACCGGTGGTATTAATATGCTAAGTCCACGACGGTTGTCGATACGGAATTATCTACACAACAAGGAAAATCCGTCGAGTTTGTCTTACAATCCGGTGAATGCCATTTACGAAGACAAGTACGGCACTTTATGGGTAGGAACTGTGGAAGGCGGGCTGAACCAGAAAGAGCATGGAAGTGAAAAGTTTACACATTTCACCCGTGACCATGGTGGACTAAGCCATAATTCCGTCAGCGCGTTAACAGCCGATCCGGACGATCATCTCTGGATAGGAACCTGGGGTGGAGGCATCAACCTTCTCGACCTGAAAGCTCCCCAAGAAGTGCTGAAGGTCATTTCTTCTCAGACAAGTAGCGGATTTCCAATTGACTTTGTCGGTTCGTTGACATACGACCCTATTAATAAAGGTATATGGATTGGTGCCAATCAAGGGCTTTACTTTTACGAACCGGAAACCGGAACAATCAGTGCTCCTTTGGCAGACAAAGTGGCGGAGAATATTCATGGCTGCATCGGTTCTATTATTGATAAAGAAGGGAAGCTTTGGATTGGATGTCTGGAAGGGGTATATATCATCGACCTTCATTCCCGTTCGGCCGCAGGAGAATTCGAATACAGGCATTTAAACTACAAGCTGAACGATCCCAACTCTCGTCTGATTGAAAAAATCACCTGTTTTTTTGAGACAAAGGACGGCACACTCTGGCTGGGAAGTAGCGGATATGGCATTTACAAACGGACTACCAACGAGCAGGGAAAGGAAATATTTGTATCTTACAGCACTCCTCAAGGATTGCCTAACAGTAGTGTGCGTGGAATATTAGAAGATGGCAACGGGTATCTGTGGATTGGCACAAACAATGGTCTTTCCTGCTATCATCCGGAAGAGAATCGGTTTATCAATTATACTTTGCAGGATGGACTGATTAACACCCAGTTTTACTGGAACGCTTCTTGCCGTTCGACACAAGGTTTACTTTATTTCGGCAGTGTTGGCGGACTGGTAGCTATCGAGAATAATCGTCCGACCATTTCTCTTCCTGCCGCCAAGGTACGTTTCACACGCCTACGGATCGGCAATGAGGAGATATTGCCGGGAAGCGAATATTTGCCGGAAGACATTGCTATCACTACGGAGCTACGTCTGCACGAGAAGGAGAAATCGTTTTCACTGGAGTTTTCAGCGCTCAATTTTAAGCCAAGTAATACGGCAATTTACAGTTACCGGTTGCTCGGATTTGATGATAAATGGATGCAAGTGTCCGGCAACCGCCGTTTTGCCAGTTATACCAATTTGCCTCCGGGCGACTATACACTGCAAGTGAAATATACTCCCGACAGAGAAAATGAAGGAGAAAATGTGACTGAACTGAAAATTACAATTGTTCCATACTTTTACAAAAAAGTTTGGTTCATTCTACTGATTATCATCCTCGCGCTAGTAAGCGTATGGCAATTCTACCAATGGAGAATCCGCACGCTGAAACGACAGAAGGAATATCTGCATCGCACGGTGGAAGAACGCACACACGAGCTGGAACAGCAGAAGCATCTGCTGGAAAATCAGACGGAAGAACTTTCACGCCAGAACCAGATGCTGACCCAGCAGAATGAGAAGATTACGAAACAAAAAGCGCAGTTGATCCGAATGTCGCATAAAGTACAGGAGCTTACGCTTGATAAGATCTCGTTTTTTACCAATATCACACATGAATTCCGTACGCCGATTACGTTGATTATCGGGCCTATCGAGCGGGCATTGAAGTTGAGTTATAATCCGCAGGTGATCGAACAACTTCATTTCGTTGAGCGCAATTCGAAGTATCTGTTGTCATTGGTCAATCAGTTGATGGACTTCCGCAAAGTAGAATCCGGCAAGCTGGAGATTGTCAAAACACGGGGAAATTTTCTGAAATTCATTGATTCGCTAATCACTCCTTTCGAGGTGTTTGCGGGAGAAAGGAATATCGTACTGAAAAGGTATTACAGGATGGAAACACCGGAGATTCTGTATGATGAGGAAGCAATGCGTAAAGTGGTGACTAATCTATTGAGTAATGCTATTAAATTTACGCCGAATGGAGGTACTGTTTCCCTGTATATATCTTCCTTATCATCTGGTGAGGGTGGAAAAGAATCTTTGTATATATGTGTCTGCGATACCGGACCGGGCATTCCGGAAGAGGATCTGAACCGGATATTCAATCGTTTTTACCAGTCGCAGAATCAGGTAAAATATCCGGTGTACGGACAGGCGGGAACCGGTATAGGTCTTTACCTCTGCAAACGAATCGTGCAGATGCACGGTGGGGAAATCAAGGTACGCAACAACCGCCTTTCAGGCTGTTCGTTCCGTCTTCTCCTCCCCTTGCAACGGGAAGAAGAAAAGGATGACAAGCTGATAATCATTAATTCTAACGATTCTTCGATTAATGCTACGCCAACTTCCCAAACTCCTAAAGAGAAAGAGGCTTTGACGATTCTAGTGGTGGAAGACAATGTGGATATGCGGGGATATATCCGTTCCATCCTCCGTGAACAATATAATGTACTGGAAGCGGCGGATGGAGAAGAGGCGTTGCATATTCTAAACAGCAATCCGGTGGATTTTATCATCAGCGACTTAATGATGCCGGTGATGGACGGTGTCGAACTTTCCCGTCGGGTGAAAGATACTTTCGCCATTTCACACATTCCTTTCCTGATGCTAACTGCCAAGACTTCACAAGAGGCCCGTTTGGAAAGTTATCGTATGGGAGTAGATGAATATTTATTGAAACCTTTTGATGAAACATTGCTATTGACACGCATTCAGAACATCTTGGAAAACCGAAAACGCTATCAGCGCAAATTCACGCTCGACATGGATGTGGATGTGCTGAATATGGAGGAAGAATCGGGTGATAAGAAGTTTATGAATCAGATAATGGAAGTAATCAAAGAGAATTATAAGAATTCTTATTTTGAAGTCAGTGATTTCAGTGAAGCTGTAGGAGTGAGCAAAAGTTTGCTGAATAAGAAACTGCAAAGCCTCATCGGACAATCAGCCGGACAGTTTATCCGAAATTACCGATTGAATATAGCACGCGAACTGATTCTGAAGAATCGGGAAACGAAAAATATGAATATTGCAGAAATAGCTTATGAAGTAGGATTCAACGATCCTAAATACTTCACCAGGTGCTTCACCAAATATTTTAATACGACCCCGAGTTCACTGCTTAATAAGGAAGAATAGTTTTACCTAAAAACAATAATCTCACATAATAAGTTGTATTTTTTACACCTAAAACCTTTTATCCACCTCTAAAACACGTTTGTCCACCCTCATTTACAATCAATGCCATACTTTTGTCATGCAATCGGTGCTCAATCCTTTGGGAGAGCACCATGCATTTAAAGTTTAATCTAATATTAATATTATGAAGAATGACAAGAAAATGGCTGTCGTATCGTGCATAGCTTCGGCTAAATCCAACCTTCCCCCTATTGCACAACAATTTAATCTATCAAATTAACAACCTTAATACTTTTAAAAATGAGGAAACATTTATTTTTTTCCGTAATGCTTAGTATGTGTACCTTTGGCGGCATGGCGGTGTATCCTACACCTGCAATGGCTACCGTGGCACAATCTCCGACTATCAAGGTTCGTGGTCAAGTTATCGACGAACAAGGTGAACCCATGCCAGGGGCTACCATCAAGATTAAAGGTGGACAAGGCGGAACCGTTACCGACTTAGACGGAAACTTCCAACTGGAGGTTCCTGGAAACGCTACCCTTTTGATTAGCTATGTGGGCTTCAAGGAACGTGAAGTGGCTGTTCGCAACCGCGCCATTATTGAAGACATCCAGTTGCAAGCCGATAATAAGATGCTTGAGCAAGTGGTTGTCGTAGGCTACGGTACACAAAAGAAATCCGACTTAACCGGTTCTGTTGCCGTGGTAGATGCGGAAGCCTTGAAACAGACATCAAACTCCAACATCTCCACCATGCTCGAAGGTAAGGTTTCCGGTGTACAGATCACCTCTGACGGACAACCCGGAGCCGATCCTACCGTTCGCATCCGTGGCGTCGGGTCTTTCGGAGACACCTCTCCTCTTTACGTTATCGACGGCGTTCCCATGGGAACTTCCATCCGCGATTTCTCTTCAAACGATATTGAAACCATCCAAGTGCTGAAGGATGCTTCGGCTGCTGCCATCTATGGTTCGCGCGCTGCCAATGGTGTGATTATCATCACCACCAAACGCGGACAAAAAGACCAACCACTGAAAGTGGATTACAATGGTTACTTCGGTGTGGATAATATTCCTAAAGGTGTCTATGATGTAATGAATGCTGACCAGTACAGCCAATACCTCGGTCAGACGGCCGCAAACTCCAACACTCCGTTGCCAACGGGATATAAACTTGACAGCGAAACCGGAAAATACCATTTCCAAGATGACACCAACACCAACTGGTTTGACGAAGTATTCAAAGCGGGTATCCGTCAAAACCACAATGTAAACCTCTCCGGAGGTGGCGCCCATAACACCTATAATATATCATTAGACTATTTCAACCAAAAAGGAACTCTCGAAGGTGCCGGCCCTAACTATGAACGTTACACGGCGCGTGTCAACAACACCATGGAGACCAAATTCATAAAGTTCCAGACCAGTCTTGTTTACTCTCACTCCGACCAAGACAATATGGGCTTGTCGAATGCTTCCGAATACGTTCAAGGTCTGTATGGCGACGTAACCAACGTGCTGCGCGGCACCTTGATGATGCAGCCCACCATCAAGGCATACGATTCTTCTACATGGGTACTTGATAACTTAGTGGGAATCGCCAACAACTTTAATTATGACGCTTACGGCTATGGTGTATACTACGATACCGTGCATGGTGACATCTCCGCTTCCAACCCATTGCTGGTAAATAACCTGCTGCAACGCAACACCCGCGTAGATCGTTTCGTAGGAACCGGATCTGCCGACATGGATATCCTCAAGATGATTGGCGTTGATAACAAAAATCATAAGCTCAACTATAAAGTTAACCTCTCTTACAGCAAAACCCATTGCAAGGACTTTACTTGGATTCCCGCATGGGTGCAGAGTAACCGTGTGTACTTGTCCAAAAGCAACGAACGACTCACCAAGGGGTCGCGCGACTATTCGGATGCTTTGATAGAGAACGTGATTACTTACGATGGCACGATAGGCAAGCACCACATCAACGTATTGGCAGGCCAGACTTACGAAGAAGAAGACACCGACCTGCTGACCGGATGGGGAATCAACTTCACCGAACCGTATTTCCTACAGCTCCAGAATGCTTCCGACACGTATTCTGAAAGCTACGAATACAAACATTCCATCCTTTCTTACATCGGTCGTATTAATTACAATTACGATGACAGATACTTATTCTCGGCAACAGTGCGCCGGGATGGCAGCTCGCGCCTGACCAGAAATATCCGTTGGGGAACTTTCCCCTCCGTCTCTGTGGGTTGGCGCTTCGACAAGGAAAAATTCTTCCCCTTCGACCAGAATGTCGTAAACCTGTTCAAGGTTCGTGCCAGCTATGGTGAACTCGGTAACGAGAATATCGGTGAGTATATGTATCAGGCTGTCATGTCGCGCAACAATATGACTTACAATTTCAACGGTAACGTAGTGACCGGTTCTGCCGTTTCCACTTTCGTGGACAATAACTTGGCATGGGAGAAAAAGAAAACCTACAACGTGGGTATCGACCTCGCCTTGTTCAACAATCGCTTAGAGTTCACAGCCGAATGGTACAAGAACACCAGCGAAGACCTGCTGTATGCTGTCCCTGTTCCCGAACAAGCCGGTGTGTCCAATACCACCGTTACGATGAATGCTGCCTCGATGAACAACTCCGGTTTTGAGTTCTCGGCTACCTACCGTAACCGCGATCGTGACTTCAAGTATGAACTTTCGGCCAACCTAAGCACGTTGCGCAACCGTGTGACTTCGTTAGGCTTTGGTACCGACTCTTACATCTCCGGAGCATATATTACCAATGTAGGTCAAGAAATAGGTCAGTTCTACGGCTGGGCTTATGAGGGTATTGCCCGCACACAGGAAGACCTGGACAACCACGCCACTCAAGAGGGTGCCCAGATTGGCGACTGCCTCTATAAAGACATAAGCGGACCGGACGGTAAACCCGACGGTAAAGTAGACGCCAACGACCAAGTGGTGCTAGGCAGCGGTATGCCTAAGATTCATTTCGGTCTCAATGCCCGTTTTGAGTACAAGCGCTTCGACCTAAGCATTGCTACCTTCGGTGCGCTGAACTATCACGTCAGCGACGACATCTACAACTCGCTTAACTCTTGCTACGGCTGGGGAAACAAAGAGGTGGGTATGCTTGATGCCAACCGCTTTAGCGAAGACGGTAGCACTTATCTTTCCAACGTGCCACGCACTTATGTCACCAACAGCGCCAGCTTGGGTTGGAACGACCTCTTCAGTTCACGCAAGATTCAGAACGCAGCCTACTGGAAGATTGCCAATGTAGAATTGGGCTACAATTTCCCTAACGAGTGGTTCGGAAAATATGTATCAGATGTACGTTTCTACGTGTCAGCACAGAATCTCCACACATTCACCGGGTATCACGGTTATAATGTAGACTATGCGGGAGGAACTTTCACTCCGGGATACAACTTCTGTTCTTATCCTACTGCACGCACTTTCATGTGTGGCGTTCATTTTACATTTTAATCGTTACTATCTAGTACCTAAATACTAAAAACATATTTTATGAAACTATATAAATATTCACTTATTCTCATTTTGGGATTTAGCACGCTGGTTTCTTGCAGTGACAAAATGGATCTGTTGAATCCCAACCAGCAAACCTCAAGTACTTTCGGCTTTAATGCCGATGATTTGGAGGAAAGCGTGATTGCCGCCTACAACCATATCCGTATGGAGGGTTCCTATGCTCGTGTAGGCTACACCATCGACGTGTGCCGTGGCGATGAAGCCTGGAACTCTTCACAAGTGTGGTACATGCCTTTCGATGACCTTAACGCAGAAGTTACCTCGGACATCACGTGGTGGCCTTGGCGGGAATGGTACTACACCATCAACGTGTGCAACTTCGCCATTTCTCGTTGCGGTGAGGACAACAGCCAACTTTCTAATAAAATGAAACGTATCAAAGGACAAGTGCTTTTCTTGCGCGGCCTGTCGTACTACAACTTGGTTGGTTATTATCAGAATCCGCCCCTCATCACAGATTATGCCACCTATTCTTCGTTAGACGGACTGTATACCACCAACAGCACTTACGATAACGTGCTCGATCAGGTGGAAAAAGATTTCCACGAGGCGATGGAATTGCTTCCTTCCCGTGATGAAGGCGGCGAATGGGCTGGTGGACGTGCCACCTGCGGCGCTGCGGCAGGCTATTATGCCCGCGCACTCATGATGCGCCAAAAATACAGCGATGCACTCACGGTGCTGAAAGACATCATTGGCAAGAAATACGGCACCTATCGGCTAATGTCCAACTATGGCGATAACTTCCGCGAAGGTTCGGCATACGAGAACAATGCGGAAAGCCTCTTCGAAGTGCAGTATCTTGACTATGGAGCGCAAGGCACCGACGACGAGTGGACTCCGGTAAATACAAGTCCCAATGCCACACAAGGATCGGCTATTGAGAGCAACTTTGGTCCCGGTAACTATGGCGGTTGGGCCGACATCTCGGCTTCGCCCTGGCTCTATCAACTCTTCAAAAGTGAACGTACTATCAATGGCAAACTCGACCCCAGACTCTATTGGACCATCGGAACCTACGAAAACGACTGGGCGGATTTTGAGTATGGTAATGTAGCTTATACGCACAAACTTACAGCCACCGACAATATTGTAACCAACAACACTTACGGTGGTCTGCCGATTGCCAAATTCACGAATCTCCGTACCGGTCTGTACAGCACCATCGTTACAGGCTTGCACGATGGCATCAACCTGCGCCTGATGCGCTATTCAGATGTGCTGCTCCGCGCTGCCGAGTGCGAGAATGAAGTCAATGGTCCTACACAGCAGGCTATCGACTGGATTAACG
Organism: Bacteroides sp. MSK.18.37; assembly: GCF_019129155.2. Lineage (NCBI taxonomy): Bacteria > Pseudomonadati > Bacteroidota > Bacteroidia > Bacteroidales > Bacteroidaceae > Bacteroides > Bacteroides sp. MSK.18.37. Next base: position 6,814,959 of record NZ_JAHOIB020000001.1, read on the forward strand.
AAGTGCGCAATCGCGCTGATTTGTCCGACTTAGACCTTTCCGACTTCGACACGACTGACCAACTCTTTGAGCAGATTGCCAACATAGAGCGTCCCAAAGAGTTCGGCTGCGAATTCGGTCGAGGTTTCGACCTCATCCGCTGGGGCTTCTTCTACGACAGCAGCCGCTTGAAACAGCTCAAGGAACACGGTACGGTACGCCGCTCTACAGTGGGAGTAAAGAATCCTGTGAACTACAGCGATGTAACAAACGATCCTGAACTGAAGAGCACTTTCGATACCTACATATCGGGACACGAATTCCTGCCCATTGTGCAGCAGTTGATGAACAACAACCCCAATCTGAAAGGCAACTCCGCCAACTATAGTACAGATAATTCCACTTACTTCCGGGAAAGCGGATGTAAAGTGCGTCCGGTTGTAAATTTAAGCAAGTAAATAAACTTAGAGACCTATTAAAATTTAAGACAATGAGATTACTAAAAAAGATAGCATACGCTTGCTGTTCCGTAACCTTTGGATTACTGACACTGACAGGCTGCACGGATGGCAAACTTTATGACGTAAACGCCCCCGACTGGATTTCCGATAAGATACAGGAAATTGAAGATTCGAAGAAACAACCGGAAGATGAAGTGCTTGAGGGCATGCAGGAAGATGTGTACACCATCGGAAATACGGATTTCACCTCCGGTTGGTGGTCTACTTTCTCCAAGTATTATGTGGTACCTGATGGCGAGAAGTGGAATGCGGTGTTCAATCTCCATATCAACCCGACCGATAACACGTATTTCAAGAACTATGCCCTTGTAGTCACCAACGATGTGGATCGTGGAGGTACAGGATACACTGAATACGGAGCTATCCGTTTTGATGCCACAAGCGATTCTATAGCCTACAACTCGCAATGGGGCAAGCTCTATTTTAAGTACACCACAAGCACATTGCTCCTATCTCCTGATGCCAGCAATGCAGACCCTAACGTACAGAGCTTGGGCGGCAAGGTGACACTCACCGTTGACCGTACCAATGAAAATGCTTTTACCATAAAGATGACCAACGGTGTAGCCACCAAGATTTACAAGCAACCATACAAGGAAGGAAATCTGAATGCAGATGCGAACAACACCAATATCCGCTGCTTCTTAGTTCCCGAAGGTTCTTACATCGATTTCTTGCAAACCAACATCGTCCCTATAGGTGGCCTTACATCTGCTCTAGACAAGAATCCGGTATCGATGGTACTGCAGGACGTACCTGATCAAGTCAACGTAGGTACTCCGCTCGAAGAGGCCATGATCGATGTATCGGCCATCGTTACCTTTGAAGAGGGAGTGACCAAAACTGTACCGGCTGCCGAACTCTCTATCTCTGCCATCCCTGATATGGAGCAACCTGGTGTGAAAACTCTTGTGGTCATCTACAACAAGACCTTAAAGGGTGAGAATTGTGATAAACCGATTATGGCTAATACTACCTTTGAAGTAGTGGAACAGATTGCATCCATCGAGGTGACTACCCCACCCTCGCACACACAATACTATTATTACACCTCGGCAGCTACCGAGAGTTTGGCGAACCGGACGATGGCCTTCGACCCGACAGGTATGGTGGTTACAGCAACTTACACCGACCAAAGTACAAGAATCATTGACAACGCGAGACTCATCTTCTCTGCCGTTCCGGTGAAGACCGGTTCGCAGATCGTTACCATTACTGCTGAAGAAGGAATCACCGCAACGGTAGAGGTTAACGTCTCCAAGTCTATAGCTTCTGAAGTGAGAAACACAACTAGCATGGTAGGAGCCGAAGACAACTCAACGAGCTTCCACGGAGCCTCTTCAGACATATTCAACGTACCTGTGGGCAAGACAAAGTATATCACCTTCACCAACTATAGTGATTTGGCTGCCAACTGGAATAACTTCCTTGTGTTTCTCCATAAAAGCATAACTACTGACGAATACGCATTTGTTCGCGCCGACAACTTCGGATTGGGCAATGGATATGCCGCCTGCGTTAATGGCGGAACACAAGGCGACTGGGGCACTTGGCTTTCCGGTATGAATGGAGCCAAAGTCACGGTCTACGTAACTAATTGCGGCAATAGCACCGCTGACATCCAAGCAGTGATGGTGGGTACTAAAGGCAAAACCTCTACCCAGTATTATTTGGGCATCAATACCATAGATCCCAATGACCTGTGTTTTACATTATCTGTCGAGAAGGCTCATCTTGTCTTCAATGAATAAGAATAACTATTAATTTCTTTATCATCCATATCAAATGAAAAAACTAACATTTTTCTTAATATCCCTGCTGACGGTCTTTGCTTTTGCTGCTTGCTCCGATGGACTGGACAATATCGAATACAATAGAAACAGCGATATAGTCATAGTTACTCCCGAAGTAACTACAGTCACAGGCACTTCGCTGACTGTCACTTCATCGGTCACCGGCAATATCAATCAGGTAGTCAAGAAAGGCTTTTGCTACAGTATCAATGCCCAGAACCCAACTATCAAAGATAACATAGTGGATGCCGATGAAAATTTCAGCGCCACGATTTCCGGCTTGACGGGCAATACCTCTTACTATATCCGCTCTTACGTCTACGGTAACAGCCGTTATACCTACTCGGATGTGCTCACAGCAACCACAGGAAGCCAAAGCCTTGACGAACAGCTCAAAAACTATGTGGCACCCGCCTATGAAGACAACTACATAGGCATAGCCGCTTGGAATCAACGCAGTAAATGGAACTTGGCAAACGTACACGACCCCACAGTGATGAAAGCTGATGACGGATACTATTATATGTATCAGACAGATGCTTCTTACGGAAATGCGCACTCCGGTAACGGACATTTCCATGCACGGCGCTCACGCGACCTAGTCAACTGGGAATACCTCGGAGCAACCATGACCGAAACCCCTCCTACTTGGATTAAAGAGAAGCTGAACGCCTACCGTGCAGAAATGGGACTGGAGCCTATCGATAGCCCTTCTTATGGTTATTGGGCACCGGTTGCCCGCAAAGTTGCCACTGGCAAATACCGTATGTACTACTCCATCGTGATTACTAACTATATCAAAACGGGCAAACCGGAAGTGGATAATAACGGAAACTTCGACGGTTCATGGACCGAACGTGCTTTCATCGGACTGATGGAAACAGCCGACCCGGCAAGCAATATCTGGGAAGATAAGGGGTTTGTTGTCTGCTCTGCCAGCGATAAAGGCAAAACGGACTATGGACGCGTAAGCACCAGCGACTGGAACGGTTATTTCAAGATCAATGCTATTGACCCAACCTATATTATTACTGAGAACGGAGAACACTGGATGATCTACGGCTCATGGCACAGTGGCATTGCTGCCCTGCAACTGAATCCCGAAGATGGTATGCCGCTCCACACCCTAGGCAATCCGTGGGACATCACGGGTGAAAACAACTCCGGTTATGGTAAAATTATCGCTACCCGCGGCAATAGCCGTTGGCAAGCTTCGGAAGGTCCGGAAGTAATTTACCGCAATGGTTATTATTACCTGTTCCTCGCTTATGGTACACTAGCAGTAGAATATAACACCCGCGTCTGCCGCTCTGTCAACATCGACGGTCCGTATGTTGATATGGACGGTACCCCTGCTATGGGAAGCGGAGAACTCTATCCGATACTGACAGCACCTTATCTGTTTAACAATAGCTATGGATGGGTAGGTATCTCCCACTGCGGTATTTTCGAAGATGGAGAGGGCAACTGGTTTTATACTTCACAGGGACGTTTCCCTGCGAATGTCGGGGGGAATGAATACTCCAACGCTATCATGATGGGACACGTTCGCAGTATCCGCTGGGATGCCAACGGCTGGCCTTTGGTGATGCCGGAGAGATATGGAGCCGTGCCACAAGTGCCTATCACGGAAGAAGAAATTGCCGGTAATTGGGAACATCTGTCTCTGACTTCCTCCACTAGTACTCAAAGGACATCTGAAACACTGACTTTTGATGCCGGTACGCATAAGATTAGTTCCGGCAGTTGGAAGGATGCATCGTGGACATTCGATGCGGCTTCACAGACGATTACGACTAGTGCCGGAGTAGTGCTTTATCTACAAAGAGAAGTGGATTGGGAAGCTACTCCCAGAACTCATACCATCGTTTACGCCGCACAAGGAAATAAAAAGACTTATTGGGGAAAGAAGGTTCAATAAACGCTCATTGATATGCTTATTGAAACTGCTTCCGGAATCTTGATATCCGGAAGCAGTTTTTTCTCTTTTATGCTGCATAACATATAAGAGTGTATTTGATACACCAAACTAAAGTGTTACTTTTACACCCAAAATAAGATAAGCATCTCATTTACATTAAAAATAAAACCATGAAAAAACATTTTCTACTTGCAGGAATTGCCGCGCTGATGCTGGCTGCGTGCAATAACAAGCCGGCTTCCGAGCTGACTTTGTCCGGTCTTGACCCGGTAAAATTTCAAACAGAAGTGAATAATGCCCAAACAGCTCTTTACACGTTAAAGAATAAGGCAGGCATGGAAGTATGCATCACTAACTTCGGAGGACGTATCGTGTCTATCATGGTACCCGACAAAAACGGTCAGATGCAGGATGTAGTTTTAGGTTTTGACAGCATTGCTGATTATATTAATGTACCGAGCGACTTTGGCGCTTCTATCGGACGCTATGCAAACCGTATCAACCAGGGACGTTTTGTATTGGATGGCGATACGATCCAGTTGCCACAAAACAATTACGGACACTGCCTGCACGGAGGTCCGAAAGGCTGGCAATACCAGGTTTATGAAGCCAACCTTATTGATCCGACAACACTGGAGCTGACTCGTATTTCACCGGATGGAGATGCTAATTTCCCGGGCAATGTAACAGCTAAAGTGACTTACAAACTGACTGATGACAACGCTATCGACATCAAATATAGCGCAACTACTGATAAAAAGACGATCATCAACATGACCAACCACTCTTATTTCAATCTTTCCGGTGATCCGTCTAAAATTTCAACCGACCATATCATGTATGTGAATGCAGACTACTATACTCCGGTAGACAGCACCTTTATGACTACAGGCGAAATTGCTCCGGTTAAAGACACTCCGATGGACTTTACTACTCCGAAAGCTGTAGGTAAGGAAATCAATAACTACGATTTCGTTCAATTAAAGAATGGAAACGGATATGACCATAACTGGGTATTGAACACTAAGGGAGATCTTTCCCAAGTGGCAGCCAAACTCACTTCACCCGAAAGCGGCATTACTCTGGAAGTATATACCAACGAACCGGGTATACAGGTTTATACCGGTAACTTCCTCGATGGAACGGTAACCGGCAAAAAAGGGTTCGTTTATAACCAGCGTGCTTCTGTTTGTCTGGAGACACAACACTATCCTGACAGTCCTAACAAGGCAGACTGGCCGTCTGTAGTTCTGGAACCGGGACAGACTTACAACAGTGAATGTATTTTCAAATTCGGTATAGAGAAATAATTTAATATCAAAAAACAAAAGCAGAATAAGATGAACTGGAATTCACACGAGTTTATATGGATCGACTGGGTAATCATCGTAGTCGGTATTTTAGCAGTCACATGGGCGGTATGGCGTTCGATACAGAAAGACAAGCGTTTGCAACAAGGCGCTAACAGTGAAGATTATTTGTTTGGTAAAGGGGAACCCTGGTATATCATCGGTGCAGCTATCTTCGCTGCCAATATCGGTTCGGAACACCTTGTAGGACTTGCCGGCACAGGAGCTAAATCTGGAGTAGGTATGGCACACTGGGAAATGCAGGGATGGATGATCCTTATTTTAGGTTGGCTTTTCGTACCGTTCTATCAGCTGATGAACGTGAAGTTAGGAAAAATCATCACGATGCCCGACTTCCTGAAATATAGATATACTCCTGCTACAGGTTCATGGTTATCTATCATTACCCTCATAGCATACGTATTAACCAAAGTCAGCGTAACAGCATTTACCGGAGGTATCTTCATGGAAAGTCTTCTCGGATTGCCATTCTGGTTTGGTGCTATCGGCCTGATCGTTCTTACGGGAATCTTCACGGTTCTGGGTGGTATGAAAGGAGTTATGACATTGTCTGCTATCCAGACTCCGATACTTATTATCGGTTCGTTCCTTGTACTTTTCTTAGGATTGTCGGCACTTGGAGCCGGTAGTATCAGCGACGGTTGGACTCACATGATAGAGTATGCCAAAACACTTAATATAGGAACAGACGGAGTTGCTCACGGCACAAACCACATGTTCCACTTTGAGACAGGCGACCCGATGTATGATGACTATCCAGGTTTCTGGGTATTTATCGGAGCATCCATTATCGGATTCTGGTACTGGTGTACTGACCAGCATATCGTTCAACGTGTGCTTGGACAACGTAAAGGTGAATCCAGCGAAGAGGTTATGAGACGTGCACGTAGAGGTACTATCGCTGCCGGTTATTTCAAGATTTTGCCTGTGTTCATGTTCTTGATACCGGGTATGATAGCTGCTGCATTGTCGGCACGTCCGGAAAGCGGTTTCGTACTGGATAATCCTGATACAGCTTTTGGTTCAATGGTTAAGTTCGTATTGCCTGCCGGTGTAAAAGGTATTGTTACTATTGGCTTTATTTCGGCATTGGTGGCTTCATTGGCAGCATTCTTCAACTCTTGCGCTACCTTGTTTACTGAAGACTTCTACAAACCGATGTTCAAGGACAAGAGCGAAGCAACTTATGTGTTGGTAGGTCGTATCGCTACTATTGTTGTAGTAATTCTGGGTATTGTATGGATACCTATCATGCAGAGTTTGGGTAGTCTTTATGATTATCTGCAAGGCATCCAGTCATTGCTTGCTCCTGCGATGGTGGCTGTATTCGCCCTCGGTATATTCTCCAAGAAGATTACGCCTAAGGCAGGTGAAACAGCTATGATAGTAGGTTTTATAATCGGTATGGTACGTTTGCTGACCAATATCCTCACGAATACAGGTAAAGATGTGATGTCTGGATGGTACTGGGAATGTACTGCCTGGTTCTGGCAGACAAACTGGCTGATCTTCGAAATATGGCTGCTCGTATTCCTGATCGTACTGATGGTTGTTGTTTCATTCTTCACTCCTGCACCTACTGCCAAGCAGATAGAAGCTATCACCTTTACTGATGACTATAAGACACTCATCAAGCAAAGCTGGAACAAGTGGGATGTTATCACCTCTATCGGTGTAGTAGTTCTTTGTGCATTATTTTATATATACTTCTGGTAATACCCTGATATGAATAAGTATTATAGTACCAATCCAACTTTCTATGTCGGCATCGACTGTATAATCTTTGGTTTCTCCGAAGGGGAAATCAGCCTGCTCCTGTTGAAGAGAAACTTTGAGCCGGCAATGGGTGAATGGTCACTGATGGGAGGATTCGTGCAGAAAGATGAAAGTGTGGACGATGCCGCCAAACGTGTATTGCATGAGCTTACCGGACTGGAAAACGTTTATATGGAGCAGGTAGGAGCTTTTGGAGCTGTCGAACGTGATCCGGGTGAACGGGTAATCTCCATAGCTTACTATGCATTAATCAATATTAATGAATACGACCGGAAACTTGTTCAGAAGCACAACGCTTACTGGGTGAATATGAACGAACTTCCCCCACTTATCTTCGACCATCCTGAAATGGTGGAAAAAGCACGGGAACTGATGAAGCAAAAAGCATCCGTGGAACCTATCGGATTCAATCTGCTTCCGAAACTCTTTACGTTGTCTCAACTGCAAAGTCTATATGAAGCTATTTACGACGAACCGATGGATAAACGGAACTTCCGTAAAAGAGTGGCCGAAATGGATTATATAGAAAAGACTGATAAAATTGACAAACTGGGTTCGAAACGTGGTGCTGCCTTGTATAAGTTCAATAGCAAGGCTTACCGCAAGGACCCGAAATTTAAATTATAATCATTATGCTGGAAGAACTAAAAGAAAAAGTATTTCATGCCAATCTCGAATTGGTAAAGCATGGATTAGTCATCTTTACCTGGGGAAATGTTTCTGCCATCGACCGTGAAAGCGGATTGGTAGTAATCAAACCCAGTGGTGTAAGTTATGATGATATGAAAGCCGAAGATATGGTAGTAGTGGATCTGGATGGCAAGGTCGTTGAAGGACGGCTGAAGCCATCCTCGGATACTCCTACTCACGTAATACTTTACAAAGCATTTCCGGAGATCGGAGGAGTGGTACATACGCACTCTACCTATGCAACAGCCTGGGCACAAGCCGGATGTGACATTCCGAATATCGGAACCACTCATGCAGATTATTTCCATGATGCCATTCCCTGCACAGCGGATATGACAGAAGCGGAAGTGAAAGGTGCTTACGAGCTGGAAACCGGTAATGTGATAGTGAAACGTTTTGAAGGCTTGAACCCTGTACATACACCGGGAGTATTGGTGAAAAATCATGGTCCTTTCTCTTGGGGAAAAGACGCGTATGATGCCGTACACAATGCTGTGGTTATGGAACAGGTGGCTAAAATGGCAAGTATCGCTTATGCGGTGAATCCCAATTTAACAATGAATCCGCTGCTGATAGAAAAACATTTCAGCCGCAAGCATGGTCCGAATGCTTATTACGGACAGAAATAATTAAAGATTAAAAATTAGAACAATAACAATTAAAGCAATAACATTATGAACGCATTTGATCAATATGAAGTATGGTTCGTAACAGGAGCACAGCTTTTGTACGGAGGTGACGCAGTAATCGCAGTAGACGCACACTCTAATGAAATGGTTAACGGATTGAACGAATCCGGTAAACTCCCTGTAAAGGTGGTATACAAAGGAACAGCTAATTCTTCTAAAGAAGTGGAAGCTGTTTTCAAAGCAGCCAATAATGACGAAAAGTGTGTCGGTGTTATCACTTGGATGCATACGTTCTCTCCTGCTAAAATGTGGATTCACGGCTTGCAACAGTTGAAGAAGCCTTTGTTGCACCTGCATACTCAATTCAACAAGGAAATTCCTTGGGATACAATGGACATGGATTTCATGAACCTGAACCAGTCTGCTCACGGTGACCGCGAATTCGGACATATCTGTACCCGTATGCGTATCCGTCGTAAAGTAGTGGTAGGTTACTGGAAAGAGGAAGAGACTTTGCATAAGATTGCCGTTTGGATGCGTGTTTGTGCCGGTTGGGCAGATTCACAGGATATGCTGATTATCCGTTTCGGCGACCAGATGAACAACGTAGCTGTAACCGATGGTGATAAAGTGGAAGCTGAACAACGTATGGGTTACCACGTAGATTACTGTCCGGTAAGCGAATTGATGGAATATCACAAGGATATCAAAAATGAAGAGGTAGATGCATTGGTAGCTACTTACTTCAAGGAATACGATCACGATGCTTCTCTGGAAGATAAATCAACTGAAGCTTACCAGAAAGTATGGAATGCTGCCAAGGCTGAACTGGCTATACGTGCTATCCTGAAAGCAAAAGGTGCCAAAGGATTTACTACCAACTTCGACGATTTGGGCGACATTGAATACAATGGTTTCGATCAAATCCCGGGTCTTGCTTCACAACGTCTGATGGCGGAAGGTTATGGATTCGGTGCTGAAGGTGACTGGAAATCGGCTGCTCTGTACCGCACTGTATGGGTAATGAATCAGGGTCTTCCTAAAGGCTGTTCATTCCTGGAAGATTACACACTGAACTTCGATGGTGCAAACAGCTCTATCCTTCAGTCACACATGTTGGAAATCTGTCCGCTTATCGCAGCCAACAAACCTCGCCTGGAAGTACACTTCCTCGGTATAGGTATCCGCAAGAGTCAGACTGCACGTCTGGTCTTCACTTCAAAAGTAGGTACAGGCTGTACTGCTACTGTTGTAGATATGGGTAACCGCTTCCGTCTGATCGTGAACGACGTAGAATGTATCGAGCCGAAACCGCTGCCTAAGTTGCCGGTTGCTTCTGCTCTCTGGATTCCGATGCCAAACCTTGAAGTAGGTGCAGGTGCATGGATTCTGGCTGGTGGAACTCACCACTCTTGCTTCTCTTACGACCTGACAGCAGAATATTGGGAAGATTATGCTGAAATCGCAGGTATCGAAATGGTACATATCAACAAGGATACTACAATCAGCTGCTTCAAGAAAGAACTGCGCATGAACGAAGTTTATTACATGTTGAATAAAGCACTTTGCTAAAAACAATTATTCAAGTTTCGCATGGCTTAATTATTTCGTTAAGTTTTTGCGAAACTTGATTTTTTTTATAATGATCGTTATACCTTAAAATATTGATTTCAACATGAAATTAGATGCAAAATCAACCATCGAGGCAGGTAAAGCAATTCTTGGTATAGAACTCGGTTCTACACGAATAAAAGCTGTCTTGATCGACCAGGAAAACAAGCCTATTGCTCAAGGTAGCCACACTTGGGAAAACCAGTTAGTTGACGGACTTTGGACGTATAGCATTGAAGCCATCTGGTCAGGGCTGCAAGATTGCTATGCCGATCTTCGTACTAACGTAAAGAATGCATACGGCATAGAGATCGAGACTCTGGCTGCCATCGGTGTCAGCGCTATGATGCATGGTTATATGCCATTCAACAAAAAAGAAGAAATCCTCGTGCCTTTCCGCACTTGGAGAAACACTAATACAGGTCGCGCAGCGGCTGCTTTATCCGAACTATTTGTCTATAATATCCCTCTGCGTTGGAGCATTTCCCACTTGTATCAGGCTATTTTAGACAACGAAGCACACGTTAATGAAATCGACTTTCTGACCACTCTGGCAGGTTACGTGCATTGGCAGATCACAGGCGAAAAGGTGTTGGGAATAGGCGATGCATCAGGTATGCTTCCTATAGATCCAACTACTAACAACTATTCTGCTGAAATGGTGGCTAAGTTCGACAAGCTGATTGCTTCGAAAGAATATAGCTGGAAGCTACAGGATATTCTGCCTAAAGTATTATCGGCAGGTGAAAATGCAGGTGTCCTCACTCCGGAAGGAAGTAAAAAGCTCGATGCATCGGGTCATTTGAAGGCAGGAATACCGGTTTGTCCGCCGGAAGGAGACGCTGGTACCGGAATGGTTGCGACTAACGCAGTCAAACAACGTACCGGAAATGTATCCGCAGGTACCTCTTCATTCTCAATGATTGTATTGGAGAAAGAACTGTCGAAGCCATACGAAATGATTGACATGGTGACAACTCCTGACGGAAGTCTGGTAGCCATGGTGCATTGCAACAACTGCACTTCTGATCTCAACGCATGGGTTAACTTGTTCAAGGAATACCAGGAGCTTCTGGGCATACCTGTAGATATGGATGAAATCTATAGTAAACTCTACAATATTGCGCTCACTGGTGATACTGATTGTGGAGGTTTGCTTTCATACAATTATATTTCAGGCGAGCCTGTAACAGGACTTGCTGACGGAAGACCTTTGTTTGTACGTTCGGCAAATGACAAGTTCAACCTGGCAAACTTTATGCGGACTCACTTGTATGCTTCGGTAGGAGTACTCAAGATTGGTAACGACATCCTGTTCAACGAAGAAAAAATCAAAGTGGACAGAATTACTGGTCACGGAGGATTATTCAGAACAAAGGGAGTAGGCCAAAGAATACTTGCTGCAGCCATCAACTCGCCTATTTCCGTGATGGAAACAGCCGGTGAAGGTGGTGCCTGGGGTATTGCCCTGTTAGGTTCTTACCTCGTGAACAATGAAAAGAAACAATCTCTTGCCGATTTTCTGGATGAAAGCGTATTTGTCGGTGACGCGGGTATCGAGGTATCACCTACGCCCGAAGATGTAGCCGGCTTCAATGCATACATCGAAAATTACAAGGCAGGATTGCCTATCGAAGAGGCAGCAGTCAAATTTAAATAATTGACAGTCGGCAATCCATTGTTGTTCATCAGAGATTGCCGATAAATCGCTGTTTATCAAGAGCCAATTCTAACTAAGTATTAACATTAATTATCTCCACCCCTCTCCTCTTTTGGAGAGGGAGATGGGGAGACTATTATCATGAAAACCACCTCGTTCATACTTGCACTTGTCCTGTCCACCTCACTGGCCAAAGCTCAAAACGCTCCACAGGTGTCTTACTTCCCTTTACAAAATGTGAAACTATTGGATAGTCCGTTTCTGCAAGCTCAACAGACTGATCTACATTACATACTTGCATTAGACCCCGACCATCTGCTCGCTCCTTTTCTCCGCGAAGCAGGGTTACAGCCTAAAGCCCCCAGCTACACCAATTGGGAAAATACCGGATTGGACGGACATATCGGCGGACATTATTTATCCGCACTTTCCATGATGTATGCCGCCACCGGAGATACCGCAGTCTATAATCGCCTCAACTACATGCTGAATGAGTTGAATCGGGCACAGCAAACTGTCGGCACAGGATTCATCGGAGGAACTCCGGGAAGCCTTCAACTTTGGAAAGATATAAAAGCAGGAAAGATCCGTGCCGGAGGTTTCGACCTTAACGGCAAATGGGTACCTTTATACAATATACATAAGACTTACGCCGGATTGCGGGATGCATATATCTATGCAGGAAGCGACCTTGCACGCCAAATGCTTATCGCTTTTACAGACTGGATGATCGATATCACTTCCGGCTTGAGTGACGAACAAATGCAGGATATGCTTCGTAGCGAACATGGCGGATTAAACGAAACGTTCGCTGACGTGGCCGAAATCACAGGCGACAAGAAGTATCTGGAACTGGCACGCCGTTTCTCTCACAAGCTTATCTTAGACCCGCTTATCAAAGAGGAAGACAAATTGACGGGGATGCACGCCAACACACAGATTCCGAAAGTGATCGGCTACAAGCGAATAGCCGAACTTTCACAAGACGACAAAAATTGGAATCATGCTGCAGAATGGGATCATGCCGCCCGTTTTTTCTGGAACACGGTAGTCAATCACCGTTCCGTCTGCATCGGAGGAAATAGCGTCCGCGAACATTTCCATCCGTCGGATAACTTCACGTCCATGCTGAACGACGTTCAAGGACCGGAGACCTGTAATACTTACAACATGCTCCGTCTTACCAAAATGCTTTATCAGAATTCTCACAATCCGAATCAAACAAACGAACCTGATCCAAACTACGTAAACTATTACGAACGTGCGCTTTACAATCATATCTTAGCGTCACAAGAGCCGGATAAAGGTGGATTTGTCTACTTCACTCCTATGCGTCCAGGACACTATCGTGTATACTCACAACCGGAAACATCCATGTGGTGCTGTGTAGGTTCAGGCTTGGAGAATCATACCAAATACGGTGAATTTATCTATGCGTATCGGAAAGACACACTTTATGTCAATCTCTTCATTCCTTCACAACTGACCTGGAAAGAGCAAGGCATTATTTTGACACAGGAAACCCGTTTCCCTGATGACGACAAGGTAACTTTGCGAATAGATGAAGCGCCTAAGAAAAAACGTACTTTAATGATACGTATTCCGGAATGGGCGAACCAATCCAAAGGATATAGCGTCAGCATCAATGGAAAAAGAAAAATGTTCGTTATGGCAAAAGGTAACCAGTATCTTCCTCTCTCCCGCAAATGGAAAAAAGGGGATGTCATTACTTTCCACTTGCCTATGAAAGTCAGCGTGGAACAGATTCCCGACAAGAAAGATTATTATGCTTTCTTATATGGTCCAATCGTTCTTGCAGCTTCCACAGGCACTGAATATCTTGATGGTTTATATGCCGATGACAGTCGTGGCGGCCATATCGCTCATGGCAAACAAATTCCTTTACAAGAAGTTCCGATGCTGATAGGAAATCCTGATTCAATCTGCAAATCTCTTCAGAAAGAACAGAATAGCCGGATTACTTTCAGCTATAACGGAGAGGTTTATCCTGCACAAGACAAGGCATTGGAACTCGTTCCGTTCTTCCGCCTGCACAATTCCCGTTATGCCGTTTATTTCCGGCAGGCAAGCGAAGAGCAGTTTAAAGCGATTCAGGAAGAGATGGCAACGGCTGAACGAAAAGCAACAGAATTGGCTAATCAAACCATTGACCTGATCTTCCCCGGCGAACAGCAGCCGGAGTCTGACCATGGCATCCAGTATGAACAGGCAGAAACGGGGACGAATAAAGACCGACATTTCCGACGTGCTAAAGGTTGGTTCGGCTATCAATTGAAGGTAAAAGAGGAAGCAAGCCGCCTCCTGATTACGGTACGGAAAGATGACCGCAATAAAGTGGCTATTCTTTTGAATAACGAAAAGTTGGCTGTTCATCCGACTATCAGTGAAGCAGATAAAGACGGTTTCATTACTCTTTCTTATGTTCTGCCTCAAAAACTGAATACGGGTAGTTGTCCGATACGTTTTATCCCTGACGGGACGGAATGGACCTCTGCCGTTTATGAAGTTCGTTTACTAAAATAGAAGTCACCACAGATTACACGGATTAACACAGATTATTTATGGGTTATAACATGATAGTAATCAGAATAAAATCAATCTGTGATAATCTACGTAATCTGTGGTAAAAAATAATCATTAAACAAATACCATTTATGAAAGCAAAACTATTAGTCAGCACGGCTTTTCTGGCAGCATCCGTATCTCTTTCTGCACAAAAGAGTGCTACCATAACCGTACATGCCGATCAAGGCAAAGAAATCATACCGAAGGAAATTTACGGCCAGTTTGCCGAACACCTGGGTTCATGTATCTACGGTGGTCTTTGGGTAGGCGAAAACTCGGATATTCCTAATATCAAGGGATACCGCACAGATGTATTCAATGCACTGAAAGACTTGTCCGTTCCCGTTCTTCGCTGGCCGGGCGGATGCTTTGCCGATGAATACCACTGGATGGACGGCATTGGTCCGAAAGAGAACCGTCCGAAGATGGTGAACAACAACTGGGGCGGTACCATTGAAGATAACAGTTTCGGAACACACGAGTTTTTGAATCTTTGTGAAATGCTGGGTTGCGAACCATACGTGAGTGGAAATGTAGGTAGCGGCACAGTGGAAGAGCTTGCTAAATGGGTGGAATATATGACTTCTGACGGAGACTCGCCTATGGCTAACCTTCGCCGTAAGAATGGTCGCGACAAAGCATGGAAATTGAAATATCTCGGCGTAGGAAATGAAAGCTGGGGGTGCGGTGGCAGCATGCGTCCGGAATATTACGCAGACTTATATCGTCGTTATTCTACTTATTGCCGTAATTATGACGGCAACCGTCTGTTCAAGATTGCCAGTGGCGCAAGTGACTATGATTACAAATGGACAGATGTATTGATGAATCGTGTAGGACACCGGATGGACGGTCTTTCTCTGCACTATTATACCGTAACCGGATGGAGTGGCAGCAAAGGATCAGCCACTCAATTCAACAAGGATGATTATTACTGGACGATGGGCAAATGTCTGGAAGTGGAAGATGTACTCAAGAAACATTGTACCATCATGGACAAATATGACAAGGACAAGAAAATCGCCCTCTTACTGGACGAATGGGGAACCTGGTGGGATGAAGAACCGGGAACCATCAAAGGACATCTGTATCAGCAAAACACGTTGCGTGATGCTTTCGTGGCTTCTTTAAGTCTTGATGTATTCCACAAATATACAGACCGCTTGAAGATGGCAAATATCGCACAGATTGTCAACGTACTTCAATCGATGATTCTGACAAAAGACAAAGAAATGGTGCTCACTCCTACTTATTATGTCTTCAAGATGTATAAAGTACATCAGGATGCCACTTATCTTCCTATCGACCTGACTTGCGAAAAGATAAGTGTACGTGATAACCGCACTGTACCGATGGTGAGCGCCACAGCTTCCAAAAATAAAGATGGGGTGATCCATATTTCTCTTTCCAATGTAGATGCTGATGAAGCGCAGGAAATCACCATCAATCTGGGTGATACGAAAGCCAAGAAAGCTGTCGGAGAGATTCTGACCGCTTCCAAACTGACCGATTACAATTCTTTTGAAAAACCTAATATTGTAAAACCGGCACCTTTCAAAGAGGTAAAAATCAATAAAGGTACAATGAAGGTAAAACTTCCTGCTAAGTCCATTGTTACTTTAGAGTTACAGTAATTTTAGAGCAATTACTTATTGTATCACAAACAAGAAGACCGTAAAATTGTCGATAAAAAAGATAGCTCTTTTGGATTGTTAAATCCACATAAAGAGTTATCTTTGCGAACAATCTGACAGAAATCAATTAAATTTTAATGATATGAACGATAACAAACTTATGAATCGTGCAGCGGATAACATCCGTATTCTTGCTGCTTCAATGGTTGAGAAAGCCAATTCCGGTCACCCGGGTGGCGCCATGGGTGGTGCTGATTTTGTAAATGTACTCTTCTCTGAGTTTCTAGTATACGATCCTGAAAATCCCCGTTGGGAAGGACGTGACCGCTTCTTCCTCGACCCGGGCCACATGTCTCCGATGCTTTATTCTACGTTGGCATTGACAGGAAAATTCACACTGGACGAGCTGAAAGAATTCCGCCAATGGGGAAGCCCTACTCCGGGACACCCTGAAGTGGACATCATGCGTGGCATCGAAAATACTTCCGGTCCGCTGGGACAAGGACACACTTTTGCAGTAGGTGCTGCTATCGCTGCCAAATTCTTGAAAGCCCGTTTCGACGAGGTGATGAATCAGACCATTTACGCTTACATCTCTGACGGTGGTATTCAGGAAGAAATCTCTCAAGGTTCCGGACGTATTGCCGGTGCACTGGGACTGGACAACCTGATTATGTTCTATGACTCCAACGATATTCAGCTTTCTACAGAAACGAAAGACGTAACCGTTGAAGACACTGCCATGAAATATGAAGCATGGGGATGGAACGTACTTAGTATCAACGGTAATGATCCTGACGAAATCCGTGCGGCAATCAAAGAAGCACAAGCTGAAAAAGAACGTCCGACACTGATTATCGGTAAAACCGTAATGGGTAAAGGTGCACGCAAGGCAGACGGCAGCAGCTATGAAGCTAACTGCGCTACACACGGTGCTCCTCTCGGTGGCGACGCTTATGTAAATACAATCAAGAATCTGGGTGGTGATCCTACTAACCCGTTTGTTATATTCCCGGAAGTAGCCGAACTGTATGCAAAACGTGCAGAAGAACTGAAGAAGATCGTTGCTGAAAAGTATGCAAAGAAAGCTGCATGGGCGAAAGCAAACCCGGAACTGGCTGCAAAACTGGAACTCTTCTTCTCGGGCAAAGCTCCGAAAGTGGACTGGGCTGCTATCGAACAGAAAGCAGGTAGCGCTACTCGTGCTGCATCTGCAACCGTATTGGGCGCACTTGCTACACAGGTAGAAAACATGATCGTTGCTTCGGCCGACCTTTCTAACTCTGACAAGACTGACGGTTTCCTGAAAAAGACTCATTCTTTCAAGAAAGGTGATTTCAGCGGAGCATTCTTCCAAGCAGGTGTATCTGAATTGTCAATGGCTTGTATCTGTATCGGTATGTCTCTCCACGGTGGTGTGATCGCTGCTTGCGGTACATTCTTCGTATTCTCCGATTACATGAAACCTGCCGTACGTATGGCTGCTTTGATGGAACAACCGGTGAAATTCATCTGGACACACGACGCATTCCGCGTAGGTGAAGACGGTCCTACTCACGAACCGGTAGAACAGGAAGCTCAAATCCGCCTGATGGAAAAACTGAAAAACCATAAGGGACACAACTCTATGTTGGTACTTCGTCCGGCTGATGCAGAAGAGACAACCATTGCTTGGAAACTTGCTATGGAAAATATGTCTACTCCGACAGGATTGATCTTCTCTCGCCAAAATATTGCCAACTTACCGGCAGGAACAGATTACGAACAAGCAGCTAAGGGTGCTTATATCGTAGCAGGTTCCGACGAAAATCCGGATGTTATCCTGGTAGCTTCAGGTTCTGAAGTGTCTACATTGGTAGCCGGCACAGAGTTGCTTCGCAAAGATGGCGTGAAGGTACGCATTGTATCTGCTCCGTCTGAAGGTCTGTTCCGCAACCAACCGAAAGAATATCAGGAAGCTATCCTTCCGGCAGATGCGAAGATTTTCGGTATGACTGCCGGCCTGCCTGTCACTCTTCAAGGTCTGGTAGGTTGCCACGGTAAAGTTTGGGGATTGGAATCTTTCGGTTTCTCTGCTCCTTATAAAGTATTGGATGAGAAACTTGGATTTACTGCCGAGAACGTATATAACCAAGTAAAAGCAATGCTCTAATGAAAACAATCGGATTAGCATGCGACCATGCCGGTTTTGAACTGAAAGAATATGTTCGCGGCTGGCTGGAAGCAAAAGGCTGGGCTTACAAGGATTTCGGAACTAACTCTACCGCAAGCGTAGACTATCCGGATTATGCTCATCCGCTGGCTCTTGCAGTGGAATCGGGAGAATGTTATCCCGGTATCGCTATCTGCGGCAGTGGAAACGGAATCAATATGACGCTGAACAAGCACCAAGGGGTTCGTGCTGCTCTCTGCTGGAATGCAGAAATCGCACACCTAGCTCGTCAGCACAATGACGCTAATGTACTGGTTATGCCGGGACGCTTCATCAGCACTGAAGAAGCGGACATGATTTTGACAGAGTTCTTCTCTACCAAATTTGACGGTGGCCGTCATCAGAATCGTATTGATAAGATTCCGGTAAAATAAAGCTCGAAGATAAATCAAATAGGTGTAAAGCTGCCCTTCAGAAAGAAGAGCAGCTTTATTTTTATACCGGTATCAGATTTTATCATATACGAGATTACAAAAGAGGGGTAACTTCGTCTTTATTACAAGACGATATTAAAAACTAAAATTATGGGTAGACTGAATATGAAAGAATGGATCAGCCAAACGATCCAACGTAAGGAAACGATTGCAATTCCGATCATGACACATCCGGGTATCGAGTTTATCGGGAAAACGGTGCATGATGCAGTGACAAACGGGCAGGTTCATTATGAGGCAATCAAGGCTCTTTGTGGCAAGTACCCGGCGGCGGCCGCAACCGTCATCATGGATCTGACGGTAGAAGCGGAAGCTTTCGGGGCAGAGATTATCTTTCCGGAAAATGAGGTGCCCAGTGTATCCGGTCGTTTACTGGCAGACGAGGCAGCTATTGAGAAACTGGAGATTCCGGCATTAAACAAAGGAAGAATCCCGGAATATCTTAAAGCGAATATGCTGACAGCCAGAAATATTACAGACCGCCCGGTTTTTGCCGGTTGCATCGGTCCTTATTCGCTGGCCGGACGTTTGTATGATATGTCGGAAATCATGATGCTGATTTATATTAATCCCGATGCAGCCAATACGTTATTAAGAAAATGCAGTGACTTCATCACCCGCTATTGCATGGCATTGAAAGCAACCGGTGTGAACGGTGTAATCATGGCTGAACCTGCTGCAGGACTGTTATCCAACGAAGATTGCCTGCAATATTCTTCTTTATTTGTGAAAGAAATAATAGAGAAGGTACAGGATGAGCACTTTGCCGTAGTGCTTCATAATTGCGGAAACACAGGGAATTGCACGCAAGCGATGGTTTATACCGGTGCAGCCGCTTACCACTTCGGGAATAAAATTAAGATGGAGGAAGCGTTGAAAGAGGTTCCGACCGATGCACTGGCAATGGGAAATCTGGACCCGGTGAGCCTTTTCAAGATGGCAGGCCCGGAGACTATGAAGGAAGCGACTTTGCAACTATTGGAGACTACCCGTGCATATCCTAATTTCGTATTGTCAAGTGGTTGTGATATTCCGCCACATACGTCTTCTACTAATATAGATGCATTTTATACTGCATTGGAAGAATTCAATAAAACACAAGTTTAATTCTGTGTCCGCAGGATTACAACAACCTATATATTTCAATGCATCCACCAATGGTTGAACAGGAACTTACTTACCAGAAACTGCAAATCCCATCGTCCGATATCTACGAGGCGATGGGATATAAAGATTCTATGCCGGATGGAATGGTTATAGAAGAAATAAATACGTTACTTGACCGTATCACTCCCCTTCTTCGTCCCCGTTTTTTCTTTTTCATCGCCGATGGACTGCTCGACACCGAAAAAGCAACATTGACAGTAAAAGATACGGTTCTCTCAATCGGTAAAACCATTACCCGCCAATTACGGGGTTCGGAAGCTTTTGCCTTTTTTACCGCAACTGCCGGAGTTGAATTTGAGGAGTTCCAACATCTCCTCCAGCAAGAGGAT
Source organism: Bacteroides sp. MSK.18.37 (assembly GCF_019129155.2). Classification (NCBI taxonomy): domain Bacteria; kingdom Pseudomonadati; phylum Bacteroidota; class Bacteroidia; order Bacteroidales; family Bacteroidaceae; genus Bacteroides; species Bacteroides sp. MSK.18.37. The sequence continues at coordinate 6,835,271 of NZ_JAHOIB020000001.1, forward strand.
GACATGGTGAAAATATATATAGCAGATTCATTGGGGAGCATCATTGCAGAAAAGGCTGCTGATTGCATGGAAGAGGAGTTGGCTGTATTTATCGAAAAAAGAGGTTGGAAACACACTAATAGGTACAGCCCCGGTTATTGCGGATGGCACGTATCGGAACAACAAAAACTATTCTCCTTATTTCCGGTTGCTTCGCCTTGTGGTATTCAGTTGACTGATTCCAGTCTGATGATTCCCATCAAATCTGTAAGTGGTATTATTGGAGTGGGTTCTCATGTCCGTAAGCTGGAATATACTTGCGGGCTGTGTACGTACGAAAATTGTTTTCGCAGAAAATAGTTTCACCACAGAGGACGCAGAGGACACAGAGTCTTTTATTATTAGATAATAATCTCTGTGTCCTCTGCGTCCTCTGTGGTGAATAAAAACTAGTGGCCATTGAAGAAGATGTAAAGCCCGATCATAGTCACAATAAGTAATCCCCATAGGATAAGAACAATTCGTGCAGGTTTGTCCTCTATCTTTTCCATATTCAAGATGCCCAATTGCGGAGACTTATCCCACAGGCTGACTACTATCATGCCTATTCCGATGATAACGAATAAGTAGAAGGAAAGCAGCATAAAATGAGGCCACGCATTATATTGTTCGGCCGGAAATACCCATAAATACAAGATTCCTACTCCGATACTGAACACTGTTCCCAATGTTAGAGCCATATTAGCTGCCAGAGTAGTGGTGCGTTTCCAGAACACGCCAAAGAGAAATACAGCTGCCATCGGAGGAGCTATAAATCCCAGTACAGACTGGAAAACATTAAATAGATTCAGTCCTTTGATGCTGTCGATCGCTATGGTTATTATCACAGAAATCAGTGCACCGACTACCGTAACCACTTGTCCCACCCTGATAATCTCTTTCTGCTTGGCCTGCGGTCGGATTTTCTTCACATAGATATCCATCGTGAATACCGTACTTAATGCATTCAATGCAGAGCCGACAGTACTTACCAATGCTGCTGTCAATACAGCCAATACCAAGCCGACCATTCCTGTCGGGAACAGATGAGTCACCATTGTCATATAAGCCTCATCGGGATTCTCCAATTGTGGGAATAAAGCGAGGCAGATAATGCCGGGAAGAATGTAAAGAGGTACATCTAATATTTTCAACCATCCGGTAAAGTTGGTTCCCATCTGTCCTTCTTTCAGATTCCTGGCAGCAAGAACCGGTTGCACCATCGACTGATCCGTACACCAAAACCAAACTCCCATAATAGGATAACCCAGGATAATAGGTAGCCAAGGAAAAGCCGGGTCATCATTTGGATGGAAAAGATTCCAGTAATCCGCCGGAACGGCGTCCACCAGTGCGCCTACACCGCCCACTTTATAGATTCCCATGATAGCCAGTGTGGCTGATACTACAATCAACAGTATCATTTGATATACATTCGTGTAGGCCACAGCTTTCAGTCCGCCAAGCATCGTGAAGAAAGCGGAGATGACAAGTAACAGCAATGCCGATTGCCACATAGGAATATCGAAGACCTGACGGATCAGGACTCCACCGGCAAATAAAGTCAATGCAAGCCATGAAATAAGAATGGTAATAATGGTATACCAAGCAAGGATGTTACGGGTAGATTGTCCGAAACGTTTTCCCATAAATTCGGGCAATGTCGTGATGCGACTACCCAAATATCGGGGAGCAAAGACAAAAGCAAGCAGACATATAAAGACAAATGCATACCAGGCATAATTCCCCGAAACAATACCAGTAGTAAATCCGGCACTTGCGGAAGCTATCAACATGGAAGGTCCCACATTCGTCCCCCACATGGAAAAGCCGATATGATACCACTTCAGCGAATTCTCCGCAAGGAAAAGACTACTCCCCTTTTTTCGTTTAGAACTTGCCCATATACCAATAGCTATCAAAATCAGGAAGTAGGCAATCAGAATACTCCAATCTAATGTCTCTAAGAATTTCACATGCATAATTCAAGTATTAAATAAGTAACGTAAGTTTAAATCTAATTTTCTTTAGGCAAAGATTACATGGATTTCACGGTTTTAATAGGCTATGTAATTAAGAGCCGTGTTGATCCGTGTAATCCGTGCCTTTTTATTCTATTTTTTATTTCCAATCAGTTCTTTGGCAACTGCTACGGCTGTATTCGCATTATCACTATATCCGTCCGCACCGATTTCGTCAGCAAACCCCTGACTGACGAGTGCTCCGCCAATCATCACTTTCACTTGATTACGAATACCGGCCTCTTCCAATGCCTGGATAACCTCTTTCATATACGTCATGGTAGTAGTCAGCAATGCGCTCATGCACAAGATGTCAGCATGGTTTTCCTTCACAGCTTCCACAAACTTGTCACAAGTCACATCAATACCAATATTTATGACTTCAAAGCCGCACCCCTCCAGCATGGAAGCCACCAGGTTTTTACCAATATCATGGAGATCTCCCTTCACTGTACCGATGACAATCTTACCGATTGTAGTGGAAGCACTTCCTGCCAATAAAGGTTTCAGTAGTTCCAAAGCCCCTTTCATGGCACGTCCTGCCATCAACAGTTGAGGAACAAAAGCTTTTCCATCCTGGAAACGTTGTCCCACTTCGCCCATTGCTTTAATCATATAATTATTGATAATCATTTGGGGAGCTACTCCTTCCGCAATGGCTTGCCGGGTGACTTCAACCGCAGGTTCCAGTTTCCCGGCAACAATGGCTTCATACAGAGGTTGCAGTTTATCCTCTTCCCGATGTTGTTCTTCCCGTATACAAATACGTTCCTGTCCGGTAGCTGCCAAGTCGGCATCCTGTTGATGTTCATTGGTATTTACAGAAGTAGAAGAACCGGTATATTCTTCAACAATCCGCATGGCCTGTTCCACTTCCTTTTCGTTATGAAAATCCATTTCCAAGTGTACACCGTCCGCACCGATATGATCCAATAGAGGTTTTAGTTCGTCTAATGTCACCCAGCAAGCCATTACGCTCTTTCCGCATGCCAGAATCTTCTTATACAGATCGTACCATTTGGGAGATCCTCCTTGTGGTTCGCCCACTCCGGGAGTCCATTGAATCGCATTCAATTCTTCAATTTCAAGCAAGGCAGGCAGGTGATGCATAGCTCCCACTCCATCCAGATGATAAAGGGTATAATCAATCTTCTGACATTGTTCACGAATAAAAGGTTGCACAAACCGGCGATAATCATCCTGACTAATCATGGTCGAAATATCACTTTGCAGTTTACTCATCTTTCCGGGAGCCCAGGACGAGAAATAACAGAATGCCATCTCGTCGCCTTCACGGATGATGTCGTATAGTTCATCAAATACTTTGAAGTAGATGTCGTTGATTTGCTGCATCTGTTGTTCCAAGATTTCGGGCTGCATCACTGTGTCCAATAATACCCTATCCGTTCCTTTCAGTGCGGCTAGGACATCCAGTCCTTCCATCAGGTCGGGCATACCGACAAAGTAGTGTCCGTTGGCTTTCGCTTTGCAGGCTTTCAGGAGTTCTTTATGAAGAATCCAGTTCGGGTGTTCGGGGTTAAAGACTATTTCATTGGTGAAATCCGGGTGGGGATGAATCCAAATGGTGTCTTCCCCGCCTTCAAACACTCCGCCTAAAATGGCAGCTAGAGAACCGGGACCCAGTTGGGTATTCGCAACCGGAAGAATATCCGCTTTCAGGCTGCTGTGCGCTACGTACCAGTCCAGATATTCAGCTCTCCATTGAGGGTCGAACCACTTTTGCGACAAATCTTTTGCCAGTGCGGGAGGTGTTATCTCTGCATGTGGTTGCACTCCTTCCTGGAAGTGCTCCCACATATTGAGAATGATTCCTTTATGGTTCCACCAATTTATATAACGTTGTTTTGTTTCTTCTAAATTACTCTTCCATGTTTTCATACTATACTAAATTAATTAATTTTCTACCACAATCTATCATAGTCCAAAATCCTTTATAATCATTATCTATGCGTAAAGCCATGCTCTTGCTTAAATCCATTTCATCCGTACAGTCCACGTCTTCCGGATAGATGGGTATCACGGCATTTGCACGCACATATACGGGCATTTCTTCCAATGGAACGTATACGTCTTTCAGCCAGCATGCTCCTTCCAGACGTTCTCCCGTAAAGAAGTTCACCCATTTTCCTTCGGGAAGATAGATATCCCGACGGTTCTCGCTGTTCATCACCGGAGCTACCAGGAAATCATTGCCGAAATAGTATTCATCATCCACATGCCAACAAAGTTTATCTTCCGGATGATGCAGAATGAGTGCCTGCAAGAGCGGATAGCCGCTTTCTATGGCTAGTTTACTTTGTTCTATGATGTATGGAATGAGCGAATAACGCAATTTCCACCACTTTTTCACCAACGGAGCTATGGCCGGATAGTGCCAGGGTTCACGCTTATTGGTTCCGTGATAACGGATATGCGATGTGAATACGCCGAATTGAGTCCAACGCATGTACACATCATCTGCTACTACCGAGTTCATAAAATTGGGCAATGTATGGAAGCCGGGAACATCATGGCTCCAAAAAGCAAATCCCGACAGACCGAAATGCAGACCACCTTTCAGAGAACCTGCCATTCCATCCCAAGAACTACAGGAATCGCCTCCCCAATGCAAAGGATAACGCTGGCATCCCGCCCATGCGGAACGTGCCCAGACAATGCCGTCACCTGTCACTTCTTTCGTAATTTCGTAAGCAGCCTTTTGATAAAGCAGGGCATACAGGTTGTTCAACAATTCCGGCTTCATACCTTTATAGAGGGCGTCCATGTGAATGTTTTCACCGAAATCGGTTTTGATACAGGTTACTCCCATATTCAGGAGTTGTTTCAATAGTCCTTTGTACCATTCGGTTGCTTTCGGATAAGTAAAGTCGATTGTTCCGGCATAATCCAGGGCGGAGAAGTTGGAACCATCGGTCGCTTGTTGTTTGGTCAATGGGGCTATATAATCATTGGCTCTGGCTTCATCAATCTGCTCTGCATTTTCCGCAACGTATGGAAGTTGCCATAAAGAGACACGATAGCCGTTCTTTTTCAACCGCCCGATGAATCCTTTCGGATCGGGGAACCGTTCTTCATTGAATTTCCATTCGCAGAGCCAATCGGTACGGAACCAGCCCGTATCCAGATGAATTACATCACAGGGATAGTGTTCGGCACGCATACGGTCGCATATTTCGTCTACTTCATCGGCACTGAAATAAGTCATACGGCTCATCCAAACGCCAAAACTCCAAAGAGGAGGCATAGACGGATAGCCGGTCAGGTCACGATAACCGCGAAGAATATCTTCCATCGTATCACCGCCTATTACAAATACATCCAGCAATGCCTGGTCGCTTAGAAACTGTACGGAACGGGTGGAATGTCCGGCCAGCGAGAGCTTGCTATGAGCACATGTATGGTAGAATGTTCCATACATGCGGCTAGATAGATAGAAGGGGATATTCTTATAAGTACGCCGGTTATTGACTCCTTGCCCGTCCTGGTTTTTCAGGAAGAAAGTCTGTCCGCTTAAGTCCATTTTAAAGAAACGTTCTCCGGTTCCGGCAAAACATTCATCGGGCTTACATTCAAAAGAAAGCGTTGCACGTTCTTTCCGACCGTCGCGTTTGCAAAAAGCAACAGGTAACGCATCGTAGCGGGGAGGCGAAAAATGGTCGTAGGCTGACAAGCGGATTTCACGCTTTCCGTCAGGGTATAAAGTGATATCAAGCGTTTCTTGAGGGTCGGGAAGCAATTCGCTCCATCGGTCTAATAGAGGCTCTTCCACATTGATAACGGCACGCTTCGTTCCGTCCTCCGTCGAAAGAATCCATTTTCCTTTTTGTTCTTTTATAAACAGGGGCACTTTCTGAATCCGGTCACTGAATTGCAGCATTTCCGACTCATCTGTCAGTACATAATCACCGAAGCCAAGAAACAGGCGGGTGATACCGATGTTATACTGACGGATGATTAACGTATATTCCTCCTGGGGAACATCGGTATCCGCCATCATATCGTTAGCCAGCTTTTGCTTCTGAAAGGGAACTGTTACGTAAATATCTCCTTCCTTTTCATAAACAGCCGTTGGCTTGTATGCTTTCCAAAGCGACTCATTCCTTGATAACTCGGTATCGAAATCAAGGAAATCAAATAAGTGATAGTTCGTTGGTTTCATCTATTTTATTGATTAAATATCGTTTATTGATTACTATAATTATCAGATTAGTTTGAATGATTACCATACTAGTTTAGCTCTAATGATTATTACATTAGTTTATTGATTGCTATACTAGTACATTGATGACTATGTTAATCCATTGATTTGTTTCAATCTTGCTTTATTCTTCCGGCTTTGTATTTAATACTGTCCGCCACTTGAGGCCCGTTATTCTTCCACACGTTCTTTTTCCCGGGGCGGTTCGAATCAAAACGTTCAGCGGGACACCAGTTGTTTTCCATTGTATATCCGTCCGTAGCTTCATCCAGATAGATATAAAAAGCACGGTCATTCGTAGCGTAGGGGGCTTCGATTAAATGTTCGATCCGATTATTTCGCATGACGGAACCCGGCTGGTTGGAAAGAGTATACAGACCGCCTGCATCGTATAGCCGACGGGCAAAGTGATGTACATAGTTTGCTTCTATCCGGTTGTTGCACATTCCGCTCTCCAGCGATGTCCATCCCCAGCCTACACAAATCCCTGAATAGTTCAGATGGCAGACTTCATTATGAGAAATATCCATGTTTCTGACATATCCGGCGCCGATACCTACACATCCCCAGTCTTCATTAGTCACATTACTGATGAAATTGTTTCTGATAGTAATATGGGAACATAATTCCCGTACGTCAGCAGGAATAAAAGGAATGTGCGTCTCAAATCCTCCGTCCGGAAATGCACCGACCAGTAAAGCCGTTCCTCCAATATCCGTAAATTGACAATCTTCGACGCTCGATGCTGTAACGGCCCATTCATAATCCAGTCCGGTGGACGATAAATGACGGAAGGTGCAATGCTTGAAATCAATATGCTCGGCACCTCTTACACGTATCGCTGTTTCGGGACGGGTGATCTAGGCTTGGTTCTCCAGTTCCGCTTTTTCCGGAAGCCCCGGTTCTTGTAGTTTATAGGCATCCAATAAAGGAAATCCCCCTTGCAAGGTGACGTGTCCCTGAAAAGAAGGACGCATCCAGGAGGTATGCGCAAAAGTAATTCCGTTAAATTGTATATGCTTTACCGGACGGGACAATGTACCGTCTATGGTCACTAAAGTTTCCAAGGCAGGGATAATCACTTCAGCTGTTTCCATATTTTCGCCTGCCTGCGGATAATAGTAAATCGTGCCGGAAGGATATTCCTGAAACCATTCACCGGGTTGGTCCAGCAATTCCAGTGCATTGGTCAGGCAAAAGGAAGAATTTCCTTTCTCTCCTCCGATGACGGGTTGCGGCCAGGGATGCGCAAACTCTAGGTGACTTTCAGGTTCATGGAAGCGAACTACAGCCTGTCCGTCTTTCGCGTCTATACTTTTCACACGCAAAATAGCAATTGCCCAGCGTTGATGGACAATCATTTCCAGTTGACCGGCATTTTGAAGTCTTTCCGGATTTACACTTTGAGAAACGGGGATCGTAATTGTCTGCTCTTCCGGATTGAAGTCAATCATTCGTTCCAATCCTCCGTCAGGAAATTGCGCAGCTCTTTGAACTTTATGACCGTTCACCCACATTTGCCGGGTTTCTACTCTTCTATTTCCTATTAGGGGAGCCTCTGCCGACCATATCTTCTGCTTTAGCTTTTCAGGAACTGCCGGATGATTACATCCACGCTTCCACCCCGTAACAGCAACTCCACCACTAATCACAGGATGAGCCCCATCTACTGCACAAATCACTGTTGGAGAATCGGGTGTCCCACTATCTTCCGGACGAAGAAACAGAGAATTGCGCTGGGCATAAACACCCTCTTCCAAACGAATATAAATTCCTCCGGCTACTTCCGGCCAATTTAGTCTACGCCATTCACGAGCCTGCTTGATTGCCCGGTTTAATGTATTAAACGGGGCTTCCTTTGTCCCGGGATTCTTATCATTCCCCTGCAGGGATACATAAATTTCTCCCGCAAAAAGCGAGGGAAACCACCCCAAGAAAATGATAAAAGAAAGATAAGTAAAAGTCTTTTTCATGGTACTACCTCAATGTGCTACTTCAATAAAGACGAACACACATCGATTTAGTACTCTATGTAAAGGCAATAGATAGGTTATTCTTACGAATGTTTTACAACATCAAATAGGTTACCGAATAAGACCTATGATAAATTGATAGCAAAAATAACCGCAGACAACGAACTTCAGTAAAGTTCCGAATATAAATCCGAGTAAAGAGCCCACACCTGATTTGAGTGCCTGCGAGAACTCTTTATTTCCTAATAGTTCACCAATCACCGCTCCTAGAAACGGACCGAGAATAATCCCCCAAGGCAAGAAAAGAAGACCGACAAGAGTTCCTATGATACATCCCCAATTCCCCCATTTACTACCGCCACTATATTTACTTCCCAGCATCGGAGTGAAATAATCCAATACCTGCAAAACAGCTACAATCAATAACCATACGATTAATTGTGTCGTAGAATATTGTACCTTATCCGTGAAGTGCAGAATGATCAACCCCACATAAGCAATAGGCGGACCGGGAAGAAACGGCAGAATACAACCTGCTAACCCGGCTATCATACAAAGGGCACTAATTACAATCAAAATAATGTCCAACATAGTCTGTTCTTTTTTTAGTTCTGCACAAAAATACAGTATCTTTCAATATATACAAGCTAACCTCGAGAATTATTTCCGCCACTTCACTGCTGTTTCAGAATAGCTTTGTCAGGGCTGTAGTTCTTTGTGTGAATGAGTTTTTCCAATACTTTTTTGAGGATGCCTCGTACCCAACAAGAACTTTTACTATCTTTGTGTCGTTAACGCTAAAGAAGCAAGTTGTTAAATAAGAAATCAGCAGGAGGACAGAAGATGGATCCAATGGAATATATAGTACCCAACAGAAAGCGTTTGCCTTACGGTATGATGAACTTCGCAGTCATCCGCCGCGAAGACTATTATTATGTAGACAAAACCCGCTTCATTCCTATGATAGAGCAGGCAGACCGGTTCTTTTTCTTCATCCGTCCCCGCCGCTTCGGCAAAAGCCTCACGCTGAACGTACTGCAACACTACTACGATGTGCGTACCCGCGATAAGTTCAACGACTTATTCGGCGACCTCTACATTGGGAAGCATCCCACAGCAAACCGCAACAGCTATCTGGTGCTTTACCTCAACTTTTCAGGTATCACCGGCGAACTGAACGATTATCGAAAAGGACTGGATGCACATTGCCAAATCCGCTTCGACTTCTTCTGTGAAGTCTATTCTGACCTCCTGCCACAAGGTATCAGAGAACGATTGGACGAAAAGGACGGGGCTGTCAACCAACTGGACTATTTGGTTTCGGAGTGCGAACGTGCCGGACAGAAAATGTATCTCTTCATCGACGAATACGACCACTTCACCAACGCCATCCTTTCCGATGCGGAAAGTTTGCACCGCTACACTGATGAAACGCATGGCGAAGGTTATCTGCGTGCTTTCTTCAATAAGGTGAAGGCAGGAACTTATTCCAGCATAGAGCGTTGTTTCATCACCGGCGTAAGCCCCGTAACGATGGATGACCTGACGAGTGGCTTCAACATCGGCACAAACTACTCACTTACCCCTCAATTTAACCAAATGATGGGGTTCACCGAAGAAGAAGTGCGCGAAATGCTGACTTACTATTCAACGAACAGTCCTTTCCGCCATACTGTTGACGAATTGATAGAAATAATGAAACCATGGTACGACAATTATTGCTTCGCGCAGGATTGTTACGGTGAAACTACCATGTACAACTCCAACATGGTGCTCTACTTCGTGAAGAATTACATAGATAACGGCAAAGCGCCACGAGAAATGATAGAAGATAATATACGTATCGACTATGAAAAGCTGCGTATGCTCATTCGAAAGGATAAGGAGTTTGCACACGATGCTTCCGTCATTCAAACTTTAGTGAGTCAAGGTTATATCACCGGTGAACTGAAGAAGGGTTTCCCTGCCCTCAACATCACCAATCCGGACAATTTTATAAGCCTGCTCTACTATTTCGGAATGTTAACCATTAGCGGAATAGATAAAGGCAAGACCAAACTGACCATTCCGAACCTGGTGGTTCAAGAGCAGCTCTACACTTATTTGCTGAATACCTACAACGACGCAGACTTAAATTTCAGCAGCTACGAAAAGAGCGAACTTTCAAGTCAGCTCGCCTATGATGGCAATTGGCAAGCCTATTTCAGTTACATTGCCGACTGCCTGAAACGTTATGCATCCCAGCGTGACAAGCAAAAGGGCGAATTCTTCGTTCACGGCTTCACCTTGGCCATGACTGCGCAAAACCGCTTCTACCGTCCTATCTCCGAGCAAGATACACAAGCGGGTTACGTCGATATTTTCCTCTGTCCCATGTTGGACATATATTCTGACATGAAGCACAGCTACATCGTTGAGTTGAAGTACGCCAAATATCGCGATTCTGAAAACCGTGTGGAGGAATTGCGTCAGGAAGCCATCGCCCAGGCCAACCGCTATGCCGACACGGACACGGTGAAACAAGCTATTGGCTCCACGCAACTACACAAGATTGTAGTGGTATATAAAGGTATGGAAATGCGGGTATGCGAAGAGTTATAATGAACAATCTCTTCACCCTTCACTTTTCCTTGTATTATCCTATCTATAAGCAGTTTATAGGTGAAGGGTGTTCCCTTCACCCATCCTTTCACGTTTTTTCTTTGTAAGCGTCTCCGCGATTCTATATAGTGTATTAAAATAAAAAGGCTAATGATCCCTTTTTAGTCATTAGCCTTTTCCCATCTGTCAGGAAGCAGTTCCCTGTATTTTTCAATTGGTGTGTTCGGTTGCCATTCGGCTGTTCTGTTTATCACATCCGTGAGATACTCAAATAGATTCACTTTATGCATCCTACAAGTGAGTGCTATCGTATAGAGTATGGCGCCTCGTTCGGCCCCCTTATGGCTGCCGAAGAACAATGAGTTTTTTCTAGATAAGGATATGTACCGGTTCATCCGTTCAACCATATTGTTGTCCAGATAAGTGTCACCATAATTAAAGATGTCCACCACTGCATTCCACTCATTGCGAAGATAGGTAATGGCTTCCTGCAGTTCGCTCTTAGGTAATAAATCCCCCCGTTCTTCTATTTCATCAAGCACATCTTTTATTTCTCCGAGTATGTCCGGCGCATACTTTTTTCGATGCATAAGATTCTGTTCTACCGTCCATCCCTCAACCCCAACTTTATGCTTATGCTCGTTTTGATAAAGTGCGTTTATCAGCTCCACGATTCTTTTTGCATCCGGCTCCTTCTCACCGCAATCTATAAATTTCCGTTTTATATGTTGCAAGCACGGGATGCGTGTGATATTGGGATAAGCATCGCTTTCGAGCTTCCGGTAAGGTGAGTAACCATCGCTTTGTATGATACCTTTGCAACTGCCTAATTCGTTAAGAATAACTCTTTCAGACCGGGAGCCGTCATCATAGAGCAAGTATATCATCCTGGTGTTTATGCCGACAACCACCCAAAGGTATCCCTTCCTGACTCCTTTTCCCTTGCTGTTCTTTTCTGGGACGAGTATTTTGTAATAGGTTTCATCGGCTGCCTTATAAGGATCACTCAAAGCTGTCTGCCGGATGCACTTATAAAGATTTTCGAAGAGGTTTGAGGCTTTCTCTATCAACTTATGAGCCGTAGGTTTCTTCAGCGTAAAGCCATGACTCTCGAAGTAGTTGATGATTCTTTCAACAGGTAGCGATTGTATATAACGTAATTCCATCAATCCGGCAATAAATGAACCGTCATAGCTGGAATTCAAGAAGGCCGAAGCCGGTGTTTTTCCCTCAAACAGGCGACCTTCTTGCGTATAGGTGTGTATCTTGTAGACATGCTTGATGAAGCGCATGGGTACACATTCATAGCGGACGCATATTCTGGGAACAGTGGTAAACAACCGGGCCTTATTGATGTCAAAATCGGGATCATCGGGATAAACGACATGTTCTTCTTCCTCCATCTCATAATGCATGTCACGTTTGGCCCCATTGTTCTTTCTTGCTTTACGCTTATCTGCTTTTTCCGCTTCTATCTTCTGTCGCTCCTCTTCGGATATGGCAGATTGGGGAGCCTGTTGCTGTTCGGATGTGTTGGATACAAGTTTGGCGAGTCCCTTAGTAAGGCGCTGTTGCTTGCTAAGAGATTCGCCTTTTTGAAGGAGTGCCTCTTTAAGGGAAGAAACCTCCTTTATCAAAGCATCTATTTGGTCCAAGAGTCTGTTGTTGTCATCTCGTAATCCCTTGATTTGTTCCTTCAATAACTCTATGATCTCATCCTTTTTCATGGCATAAAGATATAAAAAATCAACGAATTGGCCAAATAAACCGGATGATATCTTTAGCGCAAATATCTAATAATCAGAATGTTGAATTAGATCCTAAAACGCTTTCTCAACCGTACAGACTTTAATGACACTCCATTTAAGATAAAAGACAAAACCTGATAAGAAATCTCGTAATTACCTGTATTGGGGTTAAATGTCGGTAACTCAAAACTTCCACCTTCGAGGCGCTTGTAGTACAGAAGAAAGCCATCGCCATCCCAACGCAGTATTTTTACACTTTGTCGGTTTTTACCAAAGAATAAAAAGATATCTCCGGAAACGGGAGACAAGTCCTTCATTTCCGATCGTATAATTTTGAATAAACCGTCAATGCCAAGGTTCATACGAACAAAGCCCTGGTACAGATAGTATCGATTGGCTGATGTTAGAGAATACATGGATCTCCCTCCGTTCTTTCGTAATCGCGCAACATTTTAATAACACCACCGGGTGTGGCCCGTTTGACCGAAATGGTGGTTCCACTGTTAAAGGTGATTGTGATCCCGGCAAGACTAAACTCTTCTTCCGACAACATGGCGGGTGCTATTTGAGTGAATGAAGGAGAGGAAGTTGTCGGTTGGGAGGGTTCAACGCCGCCATAATAATCACGGACCACATCTGCCTTGGCTTGTTTAACGCTATAGCCCCGTCTGGACATCCAGGAACTCATACCACCAAAAGTGGTATGCTGATCGCGGCAAACATCGGCTAAAGAACAATTGTAGTCTACTTTCAATGCTTCAAGGAAATGTTTCCAAGTTTTTCCAAATCGATTTTCTGCTAAATCCATAATGCTTCATTTTTATACATAGCAAAAATATAAGAATGAAAAAAGGGCGACAAGATAGAATCGCGGAGACGCTTACTTTTCTTTTTCAAATTGTACCTTTCCACAATAAAAGCACTACCTTTGTCAATCATGTATGTAATATACAATATAAAATGAACGACAATAAATTAAAAAACAAAACAGTCCCTTTCAACTACGCCCGCTGCTACAACGAGCAATGTCCGAAAGCTTGTAACTGCCTGCGTCGGGTGGCTGCACTTCTCACTACCGCTGACACGTCCTACATCAGCATCGTAAACCCAATGTGTATTCCGGCCACCGGCATTGACTGTCCTCACTTCCAAAACGCAGAAAAGATACATGTGGCATGGGGTATCAGCCACCTGCTGGACAACGTACCTTATAAGGACGGAACAAACATCAAGCAACAACTGATCGGGCATTTCGGAAAAACTCTTTACTATCGCTTTTATCGCGAAGAACGCTTCCTAAGCCCCGCGGACCAAAACTATATCCGCCAACTTTTTCGCCGGAAAGGTATCACCGAAGAACCAGTCTTTGACAGTTACACGGATGAGTATAATTGGTAAAGCTGCGTTCTAACTAGTTTCCAGCCTGCTGAAACTTTTTGTTTCCAGCGCTAGAAACTAAAAGTTTCATACGGTGAAACGATTCGTTTCTCACCGAGAAACAAACTGTTTCACTATGGGAAACCATTCGTTTCAAAGTATGAAACAAAAAATGGAACTAGTTGAAAACAAAAGAAACCCTGATGAAAAGGCAGGTGAAGCTTAGGCCTTCACCCGCTATCACCGATGAACAAAGCGATGCAGAAGATGTTGAAGAGGTGAGAGGAATTTGAAGAGAAAAAGATAAGATATTTATTTCAACTACCTTACCTTCATTAGAGTTAGAACGCACCTTTATTAATTACAGTTTCTTCAGGTATAATTCCTATCTCATCAGGAAACAGCCATTATATTATTCGCTTGTTTCTATCTTTTTGATGATTCGTGCCGGATTGCCGGCTACGATTGTCATCGCCGGAACATCTTTAGTTACCACGCTACCGGCTCCCACTATCGCTCCATAGCCAATCCTTACACCTGGAAGTATGGTCGAATTTATGCCAATCCAAACATTGTCCTCAATCACAAAAGGAATCATACGGTCGTAGAGGTCAAGTGATTATTTTTAGTGTTATAGTTAAAATTTATCTACTACACTTGCAAGTTCTCTCATTAATTTGTTTCTTTGTCTTTAAGGATTGAATAAAGCCTCATATAAGGCTAACAAATTTATTCATCACCTATAATGAAAGAATTATGAGTAACAGAGAACTATCTAACAGAATTGAATATTTTGTGGGATGTATAGGAGCTTTCGCTGAAAAATATTCCTTAAGTAACAGTCAGGCATACAAATACCTGAAGCGTTTTTCCGGCTTGGATTTCTTAGAAGAATTCTATGATATCGAACATACATTCTCCATAGAGGAAGCTGTGGATGATTTAACGAAAATCTGTCAACGAAATGGAGGAGCTTTAGCATGATTCTTTACCACGGTTCAAATATAGAAATATCCCAAATAGATATTGATAAAGGAAGAAAAGGCAAAGACTTCGGAAAAGGGTTTTATCTGAGTGAAGATATTAAACAAGCCGAAAAGATGGCAAGTTTAACGACATTCAGACAAGGAAAAGGGGTTCCTGTTGTTTCTAAGTTTATGTTTGATGAATCTATTCTAAATGGTAAAAGTGATATTAAAATCAAACAGTTTGGCGGATATACCATAGAATGGGCTGAATTTATTCTATTAAATAGAAACAATAATACCAATATTCAAGCCCATGATTATGATATTGTAATAGGTCCCATTGCTGATGATACTGTAGGTCTCCAATTAAGACGATTTATTCAGGGATATATAAACATATCACAATTAGTGAATGAATTATCATAATATCCGCCCTACTATACAATATTTCTTTGGAACTCCCGCTGCAATTAATTTACTAAAAAGTTATGAATAAGGAAAAACAATTTTTAGTTGAATCTTTAGGAAAAGAACTGATAGAAATGCTTATGAGCGACTACGGATGGGATTTGCAAAAATCTATGGATGTACTGTATTCTTCTGAAACTTTCGCAAAATTAGAAGACGAACGTTCCGGCTTATATTATCAAGGAGCCATATATGTCTACAGTTTTTTAAAACAGGAAATAGAAAAGGGGACTATTGATTAAAATCAAATACTCCCCCATAATACAGACAGCCGATATGTGTGCATGAGAGCTAATCGAAAACACTCAATATTTATCGGTCATTACAAATACCAACTCCCCTCCCTTCATAATTTCCGAATGATGTATCCTGAAATTCTCAACGGGTTTGCCATTCCACGTTACCGACTTCACATACTTATTCTCATGCGACAATCCTTTTGCTTGCATCGTGAACGTTTTATCATTCGGTAATGAAATAGTAACTTCTTCCACCTGTGGTGCTCCCAATATATATTCTCCCCCAATCGGATTTACCGGATAGAATCCCATTGCAGAGAATATATACCATGCTGACATTTGTCCGCAATCATCATTTCCGCATAATCCATCCGGTTTGGGGAGGTAAAAACGGTCAAAAATTTCACGAATGAGTTGTTGGGTTTTATAAGGTTGTCCGGCATAGTTATACAAATAAGCTACATGATGACTAGGTTCATTGCCATGTGCATATTGTCCGATAAGTCCGGTCACGTCTTGCGTAAACCCTGTATTTTCCGCGGATGATTCTAAAAAGAATAAAGAATCCAGTTTGTTAGCGAACTTCTCTTTGCCCCCGAATAAATCGATTAATCCTTCCACGTCGTGTTGCACGTGCCAAGTATATTGCCAGGCATTTCCTTCTGTATAATCTCCGCCGGAAGTAGCGGCATGAGACAATAAGAATGTATTAAAAGGTGTACGCCATTTTCCTTTCGAATCCTTTCCCCGCATCATAGTCGTTGAGGGATCCAACAGATTCTTATAGTAGGAAGCCCGGCGGGAGAAATAAGCATAATCTTTCTCTTTTCCTAAAGATTTCGCCATGCGGGCTACACAATAATCATCATAGGTGGACTCCAATGTACGGGAAACCGACTCTTTGGGGATGATGTCGAAAGGATAATATCCATAACGATCATAAACCTCCCAGTCCGAATGTTGATGGCTTACGGTAGAACTTCCACGAATAGCGGCATACGCCTCTTCCACGTCAAATCCTCGGAATCCTTTCAGATAGGCGTCCACGATGACAGGGATAGCATGATTGCCTATCATGCAATGTGCCTCTTTTCCCCACAATGCCCAGATAGGAAGATACCCCATCGTGCGATAGTGTTCGAGCATACTCTGTATCATTCCGTCCACCCGCTCCGGGGAGAGAATGGTGTACAAGGGATGAGTTGCACGATAGGTGTCCCAAAGAGAAAGCGTGGAATAATAAGAGCCCGTCTTCGAGGTATACACTTTATCGTCAGCACCCCGATAACGTCCGTCCGTGTCCGCCATGTCGTTGGGCTGGATAAACAGGTGATAGAGCGAAGTATAGAAATTCTTCTTCTGTTCGTCACTACCAGTCAGCTTTACCCGATCAAACAAATTGTTCCATTGCCGGCAGGCCTCCATACGAATCTTGTCGAAGTCCCATCCCGGATTCTCTTTCGCTAACGCCGCTTTCGCGCCTTCCAGGCAAACGGAAGAGAGCGCTATTTTCACTTGCAACGTATCACCTTCAGCAAGGTCGAAATCAAGAATAAGTCGTTTCGCCTTCTCCCCTCCTGCCGATGAAAGCACTTCACGTACAACATACGGTTTGTCAAAAGAGATCACATAATAGTATTGTCGCTTTACCCAATTTTCTACCACTTGATGACCTGTGATGGTATGATTGTCGGGCATATCCATTTCAGCAGACAAGACATGTGTTTTCAGCCGTTCTTTATCCCAAACGATCCCGTTCTGGAGGTCTACCAGTAAGTGGGCAGGAGCAGTGGAATGATAAACGTAACGATGAAAAGAGGTACGCTGCGTGGAGGTCAATTCCACGTCAACAGCAGCATCCGTCAGCCGGACGGCATAGTATCCGGGAGACGCCTTTTCGGATTTTTTATCAAACTTGCTTCTATAGACTCCGTCTTTCACTTCCCCACTGAAAGGCAATAGAAGAACGTCTCCCAGATCGGGACACCCCGTCCCACTCAAATGCGTTTGGGCGAAACCGATAAGGGAATCATCCGCAAAGTTATATCCGCTACAATACTTCCATTCGTCATTACCCGTTTCGGGGCTTGCTTGAATGAAACCGAAAGGTACGCAGGCTCCGGGAAAGGTATGTCCGTTGTCGGAAGTACCAACGAATGGATCAGCATATCGAATATAATCATCATCCATGTCGGTCCGGAAGAATAATGTTCCATAGCCGGGGCCATCACACCATTTGGAAGCGCCCTCTACTGACATCTTGGAGAGAACCCGGCGAGTATAGGGCATATCCAATCCCTTGCGGGTGACGTAATGATTGTATACGATCTCATAGATAGGTCGAAACACTCCCCGTAATTTGTCCGAAATTATTTGCCAGTTGCAATATCGGCCCGAAATATCAGTCCACGTAGTAAAGGGAACGGATTCTCCCAAGTTATATTTCGCTGTATATTCGTAACCGGTCAACAGACGGTTATCAAGAGCGGCGTACATCTTCTCATCCCCCTGGTTGTAAGCGGTTTCGCAGGCTTCTGCCAAATTACCCAAGCCGAACATTACGTGGTCTTGGTCGCGACCGCTCTCCTGACACTGTCCGTTCTCGCCGATATAATTTTTAATCGTTCCGTTGTCGTGCCCGTTGTAATAGAAGTGAACTGCCTGATTGTAGAGAGCCTCATCTTCCAGGAAAATACCAAAGGCCATATATGCTTTGGTAGCAGCAGCCCCCCAGTTGCCGTTTGTATATGGTTTCGCCTTGAAGAAGGTGTCCAATACAGGAATGAATACCGTTCGCAACATCTTCTCCCAGCCGGCAATCTCCGCCGGAGTGACTTTGGAATAAGTATGTTTAATTAGTTCTGCCGCGTTCGCCAACATACTGCCTTGTAGAGAGGCGCACAGTGGGTCGTCATTGTCGTTCGGACCTATCAGTTTCAGCGTGGTGCTGTAAGCATTCAATATCTCTATCGACTTGCGGGCGTGAGCTTCATCTCCGGTGAGGGTCCACATCAAGGCGTTGAGATAAGCCGCCTTATGATCGTCTTCGCTAGGGCGTTTGGTGTGTTTGTTCACTCCCAAGCGGGCTATCACCTCAAAAGGACCTTGCATCTGATAAGTGGACAAGGCACAAGAATCAGCTTCGAGCAAACGGTAAGAACTGTAAGCCGGCTCTATCCGATGATCTACGTAATATTTCATCCTCTCCAAACTCTCCTTCGTATGGAGAATACCCGGATGCATGAACTTGTTCGCTTCGGACAAAGATTGTCCGGCACGTATCTTCTTCCATCTCATGAGCGCTTCAATGTAATAATAATCAGCATAGATAATAGAGGCATCTATCTCATCGTCGGCTGGATAGTGTCCGGTAGAGTGCAGCAGAAGAGCAGGATTCTTATCACGGCTTTGATACTTCTTCGTAGAAAGGTTGCGGAGCATCTTCTCCGCCAATTTATAATATTTATCTGCCCGCTCCTTATCGTCTTCCAGCGTCGACAGTTCCAACAAAGCTGAAGCGACAACCGCTGCTGCCGAAGCATCTCTGGGAGCGGTTGGGATATCGGGAGCATCGAAGTCCCAATAAGGAATCAAGTCGGCAGGCAGACGACGGATGTAGAGATCTGCCACTTTTTCGGCAAAGCGAAGATATTCTTTGTCACGTGTTTCACGATAGACCATCGTATATCCGTAGACAGCCCACGCCTGTCCGCGCGCCCACATCGAGGCGTCGTTATATCCTTGATGAGTGATTCCTTTGATGAGTTTTCCTGTAATAGTATCGTAGACAGCTACATGATAGCAAGAACCGTCTGTACGGAAATGGTTAGCTTTCGTCACACGAGCATGAGACAAAGCGATATCATAGAGCCTCTTCCCTCCTCCATGCTTGGCAGCCCAGAAAAGAAGTTCCAGATTCATCATGTTGTCGATAATCGTGTTATGAGGCCAATTGCTTTCTTTCACTTTCCAAGGCCATGATAAGAGGGTGCCTACACGGGGGTTGTAAAGTTTTGCCAGTTCGTCCGCACTTTTCAGCAGGATATCTTTGTAATAGTTCTCTTTCGTAAGGCGATAGGCATGACCGTAGCTACAAAACATTTGAAATCCCATATCGTGACTGGTAACTTTACTCGACAGAGACTCCAGCAATTTTGTAAAATGAACAGCTTTTTCCTTTATCTCCGGTTCATGGCTGTATTCGTAATCATACCACAGGACTCCCGGAAAAAATCCGCTTGTCCAGTCGTGGGGACTCACCATATTCCACGATGACTTGCCGGCTTCAATAGCTCTCGGAAGTTTCGAAGAAGTTCCTATTGCTTTCAATGTTTTATGTATTTGCCGATTACAGTAAGCCAGTTCTTTTTCTTGGGCACCGGCTATACAGATAACGCATAAACTTATCCACAAAGAGAGTATTCTTTTCTTTATCATTTACCTATATTTTAATGGTGTATATAATAACAAGAGGGTGTATCGAAAGTCTACAGTAACTCAAGACACACCCTCCCTTTATCCTCTTTTTACCTATTTTTTTACCTTATAATTGGAAGGTGATTAGTTTTCTTCCAAATATTTAATCAGTTCCGCTTCGTTTCTAAAGGATTTCATCCATTTAACGGTATAAGGCGATACGCCGTCCGGATATTCAAGATCAGCAATCTTCAACTTGAGAGACATATTGAATGATTGATCCGTAGGTATCGGCTTACCTAACGTGTAACTTGCTCCCGTCACCAAATCCCAGTAATAAACAGTACCATACTCCTTCTCAACGGTAGAATAAGTGCCATGTCCGTGCTGGTTACCTTTATCATTTATTAAAGATCCATATTCGGGAGAGTCAAATGTTATCGCTTTCTTCGCTGGAAGACCTTCTATAACTACCGCTACAATAGGATAATTACCTACGTGGAAGGTTGACTTTCTTTCTATATCACCTCTATATTTTCCATTGCTTTGCAAAGCAGGTGTCACCACCAAATTATCTCCGTCTGCTGCAGTCGTTGCATTGGCCGTAGCGACCTTCCATTCGGTTCCTTTCGCATCAATAGCTCCTTCGCTCGGCGGCATACCCGATTCCGTACGGAACAGTAGTGTCCCATATCCCGGATGGTCACACCACATTGCGTCCCCTTCCGGAGAGATTCTTGAGATAACCTGTTGCGTATACGGCATTTCCAGACCTTTGCGAGTTACGTAATGATTGTAAGCAATCTCAAATACCGGTCGGAATTTTCCTCTATCGTCATCAGAGATATTATTCCATCTCACTCCTGTCACATCCGTGAAAGGTTCAAAAGGCACATCGTACCCGAGATTATACTTAGCTGTATATTCATACCCTTTCATAAGTCTGTTTTCCGATGCGCTCCAAAGCGTTTCGTTACCCTGATTATAAGCAATTTCGCAGGCTTCTGCCAGATGTCCTATCCCCAGCATCGTGTGGTTTTGGTCACGTCCGCTTTCCTGACACTGTCCGCTCTCCATAATATAGTTCGTCAAACTTCCGTTGTCGTGCCCCTCATAGAAAAACGTCACCGCTTCGTTATAGAAACTTTCGTCATCCAAAAAGATACCGAACGCCATAAAGGCCTTGATAGCAGCGGTTCCCCAGTTGCCGTTTGCATAAGGAGATTTGGCAAAGAAGTTTCTCAATACCGGAATAAATACGTTACGGAACATATTCTCCCAAGATTTGACATCCGTATCTGATACCGAAGGATAAGTATGTCTCATCAGTTCAGCGGCATTGGCAAGAAGAAATCCCTGCAAAGCAGCGCACAAGGGAGCGTCATTATCACTCATGTCTATCTCACGCAATGTGCCGGCATAAGCATTCAATATCTCAATCGACTTTTGAGCATGCGCTTCATTTTTGGTGATATTCCACATAAGAGCATTCAGATAGGCAGCTTTGTGATCCTCCTCGCTCTTAGTTTTGGTAGGATGAGGAGTCATATCTGGATTAAAACGAGCAATAGTTGTGAAAGGACCTTGAATTATATATGAAGCAGAGGCCAAAGAATTCTGCTGCAACAGTCTGTAACAGTCCACCGCTGGAGAAACATTCCCATTCACAAAGTTCTGCATTCGGGTAATGGAAGCTGTCGTGTGTAGAATACCGGGATGAACAAACTCCATAGAAGGTCCCACTTCCGTATAGTTGGGGTTCGGATTGGGCGGCGGAGGCGTATTATCTTCCTGACACGAAACAAACGTAAACAACAAGCATAATATCGGTAGTATATATTTCATTTTCATATGAATATCATTTTAAAGGTTCAAAATTCGATTACCAACCCGGATTGTTACCCAATTCGTGACCATTGGACAAAGAGTTCAGCCACTGCAAAGGAATCGGACGCAATTTAAACTTATTCTCAAACGACTCTTGCGTCAAGGTAGTCTTGATTGTCCCACCATAGATGTTGGATACATCCCAGTTGTACTTCAATACACGTTCAGCCAGTTTGCCGGTGCGTTGCAAGTCGTTCCAGCGTGATCCTTCACCAAGGAGTTCTTTGGCTCTTTCGTCCAAAATATTATCTATCGTGACATTGGAATAACGAGAAAGCCCACCCTGCGGAGAATGTTTTTCTGCACGGGAAACAACGTAGTTAATATATTTTTCGGCATTAGCCTGATCGTTGTTATTCATCACTGCCGCTTCCGCCGCAATCAGACAAGTTTCCGCCAAACGGAAGAGATAGATATCACGCGTTCCCGAACCGGATTCGTCTTCCCTATACTCCGCGTTTCCATCTTTGAATTTCCAGATAGGAAGACAGGTACGAGAAGTTGAGTTCGTTGTCTGATAAGCGCGTTTGTAGTAATCATCATTCGCCCAATTTGTGTCATCTCCCATCGGATAGTTGAACACTTTGTATCTTACTCCATTCTTGTCCGTTTCAGCCCAATACTTATATTCAGGATCGGTAGGTACCGGGAAATAGATAATCTTATCGCCTTTGGCGAACACTCCATCTACAGGAGTAGTACACTGGAACCAGTTCTTGCCTGCATCCTTTCCGTCTGTGGAACTGCTCGCATTACCATTCAAAGGACTCATAAAGGTCACAGAAGGACGTCTGTCTTTCTGCCAGTCATACATCATATAAGCAAATTTAGTAGGAATCGCCTCCACATGCATACTCGCATTACCATAATAACTGTCTTTGCCCAATCCCAGCCATCCGCCAATAGCATAAGGCATCATATACCACTGATTCCAGATATTGGTGTTGTAGTTAGCTCCGTCAGCAAAACCGATAGGGAAAATAATTTCATCGTTTATCTCATTCGACTGACGATGAACCATCGCATAGTCGTCCAACAGCTTATGTCCGGAATTAAGATACACATCTTCCGCATCCTTGAATGCGTTTTCAAAATCCTTCGGATCGGCATACTCTTCATAACCACGTGTCAGATAAGCCAACGCACGGATATGTTTCGCAGCAGCTTTGGACATGCGTCCGTAGTTGGAACCCGTTTGACGCCAGGGAAGAACACGAATGGCTTCTTCCAAATCTGTAAAAATCTGCTGGTAGAAAGCGGCGCCATTCGAATACTCGACAGTATAGCTCGGCTCTTTAGACTCGTTGATTTTCAACGGTCCCTGTCCCCAGTTCCTCACAATCTCAAACAAATACCAGGCTCTCAACGCTTTGGCTTCAGCCACAAGTTGCGTCAACGCACTGGGTTCTATTCCATCAGGGTCGTCTGTCTTCAAAATGACACTCTTCGAACGATCGATAGCAGCATTTACATTGTTCAACGCATTGAAATAAGAACTCCACATCGCATAAATCGTACCGTTATTTGACTGATAAGTAGTGGTATACTGATTCATTGCCGCTACTTCCGTCGGATAATTCTGTGTGAAGACATCCGTACCTTGTTGTGTAAATATCTGATAAGTAGTCGTATTATAGATATTTTTCAAGTTTGAGTAGCAACCTACAATCAGACTCTCATATCCACCCTTTGTCTGATAGTATTTGTCCGCTGACTGGCTGGAATGGTTCACTTCGTCCAGAAAATCAGAACAAGCAGTCATTCCAAAAGTAAATAACAGAAGCGTATACTTCAAATATCTTTTGTTTATCATAGATCTGTTTTTTTAAAATGAAATATTAACACCAAGTAAAGCATTCATAGTCATACCGTCCGTATCTCCAATGTTAGTAAGATCAGGCTGTTCGGGATCAAGACCTCTGAACTTCGTAAGAATGAAAGGATTCTGTACAGTCACATAGATGCGGGCGTTATCCAGTCCCCATTTTGACATCAGTCTCTTGTTTAAAGTATATCCCAACGTGATATAGGAAACTTTCAGGAAGTCTGTTCTTTCATAGGCGATATTACCTCTGGAACCCATTTGTGAGGGACGTCCCATGGTATTCGAAGGATTCTCCGGCGTCCAATAATTAGTCCGCAGATTGTTGAAGTTCTGGCTGTTCCATTCTAATGCGAAGTTCTCAAAGAAACGGTCGTACTGTGTGGCTCCCGCCTGGAAATACATGTGGAATGAAAAGTCGAAATCATAGATTTTGAACATATTTGTCATACCTCCTGTCCAGTCCGGTGTTCTCTTGCCGTCAATGATATAGTCATCGTCCGTCAGCTTGCCGTCATTGTTATAGTCTTTAATCTTGAAGTTTCCCGGTACACAACCATATTTTGCAGCCTCTTCTTCTTCTCCCAACTGCCATACGCCAATTGTATTTTGAGTCCAGTTCGTATCTACCGGTTTACCAATAAAACGCTTGTCAGAATAGCGTCCTCTCATGCCTTGCAGATGAATGGAATAATTGCTAAGATCTTCTTCGTCAGCCAGACTTACGATTTCGTTTTTGTTGTAAGCCAGGTTGATGGTCGTATTCCAGGCAAAGTTCTTGGTCATGATATTCGCGGTATTCAACTGCAACTCAAATCCGCTGTTTCTTACGGAACCTACATTCGAAGTAACCGACGAATAACCCAAATGAACAGGAATATTACGTTTCATCAACAGGTCATTGGTAGTACGATTGTAGTACTCAATGTTACCCGAAATTCGTTGGTTTAAGAAACCGAAATCAAGACCTACGTTATATTCTGAAGTACGCTCCCAAGTCAGCATCGGATTGGCAATGTTGGCAGGAAGATTTCCCACGGAAGTAGACGTTCCGAACGGATAATATACAGACCCCGAAATGGTACCTTCGGATGCATAAGGGGACACAGAGTTGGTATTACCCGCCTGACCATAACTGAAACGCAGTTTCAGGTTAGACAACCAATCCAGATTCTTGGCAAAGTCTTCTTCAGTGATTCTCCACGCAATAGCTGCGGAAGGGAAAAGCGCCCATTTATTTCCTTCGGACAAACGTGAAGAACCATCATAACGTAAGCTAGCCGTAAGCAAATATCTATCCATCAGCCCATAGTTGATTCTACCTACATAAGACATCATCGTCCACTGGCTGAAATTGGAGCTCAAGCTCTCGATAGCTCCCCCATTCAGGTTATACCAAAGTGAATTGAAAGACAAATCTTTGCTTGCACCATACAATCTGTCGTACTGATATTTTTGAGCGGAGAACACTCCGGTCGCAGTAATAGAATGAACGGACTTCTTCCAAGTATAGTTTACAATGTTATCCCAAATCCAACTCAATGAATTATCTTTTGTCGCATTCGCCTTAGCACCTTTGGCAGTTCCCTGCTGTGCCTTTGTCCACACTCCGATATAATCCCCCATGGAAGTCTGTGTAAAGTAGGGAGAAAATGAAGAAGTAAGCTCTAAATTTTCAATAGGTGTTATTTTAAGATAAATATTGCTTTGCAGGTTGAGGCTCTTCACTTGCGAGCGCTGATTTTTGGAAGTAACCAACGGATTGAAAAGATTATTGCCGGAATATTTCCATATCTCCTCACCTGTCACCAGGCTATTGGGATGTTGAGTAGGACGCATACGGAACACATCACGCAACAAGTCCCAGTTACCTTTTTCACGAATACTGTGAACCGCATACATACTTCCTCCGAAAGAAACATGCTTATTAATAGTGATATCTATTACCGAACGCAAGTTGTAGCGTGTATATTCTTGCGGCTGAATCATACCATCTTCGAAATAATAGCCGCCAGAGAAACCGTATTTCACAGCTTCCGTGCCACCAATCGCCGACAAGCTATGGTTTGTCATAAAGGCAGGACTGGACACAGCATCCAACCAATCGAAATACTTACCTTCTTTCACTGCCTGCAATTCGGACGGGTCGGTAAAAATTTGCTCGTCTCTCTTATAAATATAGTTGGGCGATCCGCCACGGGTAGCCTCTCTTGCCAACTGCACATATTCGTCACCGGACATCATGTCGGGCAAGTTTGTATAAGATCTCACACCAACATAACCGTTATAGGAAATTTTCGGCTTACCAGTCTGTCCTCTTTTGGTCGTTACAATGATTACACCGTTTGCACCACTGGAACCATAAATAGCTGTTGCCGAAGCATCCTTCAGGACGTCAATCTTTTCAATATCGTCCGGATTGACAAAATCCAGATTACCGCCGGGAACTCCGTCAATGACAATCAAAGGAGACGAAGAGGCAGTGATAGAGTTGATACCACGAATCTTTATATCATACCCTCCACCCGGTTTGTTATTCGAACGTGTGATGGTCACACCGGACAACTCTCCTTGCAACGCACCTGCAGAGTTCGTTTTTCCACCTCTAAGCAGAGTTGTATTGGAGACAGAAGCGACAGAACCAGTCAGGTCGGACTTCTTCACAGAGCCGTAACCTACCACCACTACTTCGTTCAATGACTTCGCATCTTCACGCAATACAACATTCAGAAAGCTTTGAGCGGATATTTTTATTTTTTGTGTCGTGTAACCAAGATAAGAGATTTCAACTTCATCGCCTGCTACTACTTCCAAAGAAAAATTACCGTTCATATCCGTTATCACTCCCTTTTTTGTTTGGGGAACAATCACATTAGCACCCACCACAGGAAGGTCTGCTTCATCTTTCACGATACCTGTTATCTTCTTCTCCGAACCGCTTGCGCGTCCGTCTTTGTTTGCAGAAGAGACGTTAGGCTTTTTAGCCAAAATGATATGACGTCCTTTAATGGTATATGACAAGTTGGTCTTACTAGCAACCGCATCCAGGACATCTTTCAAGGAACTGTTCGTTTGATTAATTGTGATTCGTTGTTGCTTGTTGATTTCGTCCGAATCATAGAAAAACAAATAGTTGGTCTGCTTTTCTACCATTCGTAACACAGTCTCGAGTTTCTCATTTTTTACTGATATCGATATTTTCTTTTCCTGCGCATACACGTTACCAACTATGCCCTGCAGAATAAATAACAACAAAACAGCAAAGGTTATTTTTGTATTTTTTATGCTTCTTTTTAGGGCAAACCCATAGACAATAGGCTGTTTATTCATACATTTGTAAGTTTTAAGATTAAATACTATTCCGTTCGAAGGAAGTTTAATTTAGGAGATGCATGCATCTCTCGGAGAGAAGAGGATTCGCCAAAATCTTCTTCTCTTTTTTTAAGGCTAACTACTGTTCATAATAATGTTTTATTAGATTATACGGCTCAATTAATTGTCACTTGCCGATTATTAATACTGTATCGAATAGGGATTGAAATATTAATTATGTCCAAAATGTCTTTGATGCTTTGCCCCCGATAGAAAGTTCCGGTAAATCGGCGTTCTTTCAACTTATCAGACTGTATCCGGAAACTGACACCGTATATATTTCCCAATCGGGCTAATATACCCTCTAAATTCTCTTCATGGAAATAGTAATAACCGGAAATCCATGAGGTGTAAAGAGCCGCATCTACTTGAGCCACTTTATAAGTACCTTTGTTTTTGTGATATATATATTGTTGATTCGGAGTTAAAACGGTTGAAGAACTGACCCTCTCACTAACCAAACGAATGGAACCTTCCAATAATGTGGTGGTTACCACGGAATCAGACGGATAAGCGTCAACATTAAATTTCGTCCCTAAAGCTTCTATTTCCTGCCCGTTCACAACTACGATAAAAGGCTTGTCTTTCTGCTTGGCTACATTAAAGAAGGCTTCTCCTTCCAGATAAACAACACGCTTATCTTTTCCATATTGCGGATCATAGCGGAAATTAGTCTGACTACCCATGCTGATTTCTGTGCCGTCGGGCAAAACAACTTTATCGGCTACGATTCCATCGCCACCAACATATCGGGCAACAGGTACGGAAGAAGTATCACCCAACCACCAAAAGAGAACGGAAGTAAAAGCAACAGCTATCACCGCCACCGCTGCATAAGCCTGAACTTTTCGGAAGAGAGTGTATATTTTCCTCGGCGCCTGTTTCTGTTTCTTTTCCAGTAACCGCTGCCAGCTCTTATCCATATCAATATTACTTCCTTTAGACAAGCAAGCGTCATAGACCATCTTTGCCTCAAAAAAGATCTGTTTATTTTCAGGCGTTTCATTCACCCAATCATAAAACTGATTGATCTCTTTCTCATTCAACGAGCCTTTCAAAAATCCTATTATTAAATCTGAAGTCATGCTTTCCATATATAAATAGATACTATTTTCCTGTTTTTATATATGTAACGAGCAATCAGCAGGAATTACTCACCGACTTCTTTATTTTTTTTGAATTTTATTTTCCGAGACTGTGAGGAATAGAAATAAATCAGCACTAAACGAACATGAATAAATAAACGAAAGCAGTCTGAAGCTCTTTCCGTAAGAAAAGTAAGGTTCTGTATAATTGGTTTTCCACTGTCCGGGTGGATAAGTTTAATCTCTCGGCAATTTCCGCCGCTTTAAGCCCTTCCATATAAGATAACAGGAAGATTTCACGTCTCTTTTCGGGCAGTTCATTTATTTTTGCCATCACATGTGCCATTAAGTCTTTCCTCATAAACAATTCATCAGCACCGTCATAAAAACTCAACTCATCTAATTTGAGCTGGATAGCACGCTTATCGGCAAATTCCTGTTCCAAACTAATACGACGCAAATGATCTATACAAGCATTTCGGACAGCAACAAACAATATATTTTTAACCTCTGATTCTGATAACAGAAACACTTGTTTGTCCCATATTTTAAGAAATACATCATGGACAATATCTTCCGCAAAGAAAGGAGAAATAAACTTTCCGGCAAAACGCAACAACATAGGTGCATATTGCATATACAGTTTCTGATAATTATTTATATCATTCACATGTTCATCTTTCATTTTAGTATTCTACAAGGCCAAAGTCTATTAATAATCCATTATCAGAGAAAATAGGATTCATCTTATTGTTGGCGACAAAAATAGATATATTCTTGTTATAAACAAAAAAAGATGAGAATCGTTTTTCTTTTCCCCTGACTATATATTCATAGAATATGCAATAAACTCAAAACGTTGCAAATTTCCGTCCTCATTTGCCCTGTTTACATAAATAAAAACTATCTTTGCGTTTCAGAATCCCGAAAGACGAAAAGAAATGGAGCAAATAGACAACCTAAAAGAGCTTATCAATCAGGGGGATGTGGACACAGCGATTAAGCAATTGGACCAGCTTCTCCAGGACAGTTCTGTCGAAAAAGAGAAAGATACTCTTTACTATTTACGGGGAAATGCCTACCGAAAGAAAGGAGATTGGAAGCAGGCACTGGACAACTACCAGTATGCCATCGAGATCAATCCGGACAGTCCTGCCGTTCAGGCCAGGAAGATGGTAATAGATATCCTCAACTTCTACCACAAGGATATGTTCAATCAATAAAAGAGATGTATAATCAATAACCGTACTCAAAGATAACGTAATAAAATAAAGATTATGGCAAAAATCAAAGGAGCAATCGTAGTCGACACGGAGCGTTGCAAAGGATGCAACCTGTGTGTAGTGGCGTGTCCGCTCGATGTAATCGCCCTCAATAAAGAGGTAAACATGAAAGGCTATAACTATGCCTGGCAAGTGAAGGAAGATACCTGTAACGGATGCAGCTCGTGTGCAACGGTTTGTCCGGACGGATGTATTTCAGTGTATAAAGTAAAAGTAGAATAAAAGAAAAGAATATGGCAGAAGAAGTTGTATTAATGAAAGGAAACGAAGCCATCGCCCACGCAGCTATCCGTTGCGGTGCCGACGGTTACTTCGGTTATCCTATTACTCCCCAATCGGAAGTGTTGGAAACGCTTGCCGAACTGAAACCGTGGGAAACAACCGGCATGGTAGTACTCCAGGCGGAAAGTGAAGTGGCAGCTATCAATATGGTATATGGAGGTGCAGGTAGCGGAAAGAAGGTAATGACCTCCTCTTCAAGTCCGGGCGTGAGCTTGAAACAAGAGGGAATCTCTTATTTGGCCGGTGCCGAACTTCCTTGTCTGATTGTGAATGTAATGCGTGGCGGTCCCGGATTGGGAACTATCCAACCCAGCCAGGCTGACTACTTCCAGACAGTAAAAGGTGGTGGTCATGGAGACTACAAACTGATTGCCCTCGCTCCGGCATCCGTACAAGAAATGGCGGATTTCGTAGCATTAGGATTCGAACTGGCCTTCAAATACCGTAATCCGGCTATTATCCTTGCCGACGGTGTGATCGGTCAGATGATGGAAAAGGTTGTTCTTCCTGCACAAAAGCCACGCCGCACGGAAGCAGAAGTAATTGAACAATGTCCATGGGCTGCTACCGGAAAAGCAAAAGACCGCAAACCGAATATTATCACTTCCCTCGAATTGAAACCGGAAGCCATGGAAATCAACAACCTCCGTTTTCAAGCTAAATATCGTGAAATTGAAGAAAATGAAGTACGCTTCGAAGAGATCAACTGCGAAGATGCAGAGTATTTGATTATCGCTTTCGGTTCAATGGCACGCATTGGCCAGAAAGCAATGGAACTAGCCCGTGAAAAAGGAATTAAAGTAGGTATCCTTCGCCCGATTACACTGTGGCCGTTCCCAACCAAAGCGATTGCTGCATACGCTGATAAAGTAAAAGGTATGCTCGTTACGGAACTAAATGCCGGACAGATGATTGAAGATGTCCGTCTCGCTGTTAACGGTAAAGTAAAGGTAGAACATTTCGGACGTCTAGGTGGCATCGTTCCCGATCCGGATGAAATTGTAACTGCCTTGAAAGAAAAAATAATCAAATAACGAAACAATGAATCCCGATAAAATAAGAAACGTACTGAACATCCTATTTATGATATTGGCTGTTGCAGCCATCATCACCTACTTTGTAGCAAAAGATGATTTCAAAATGTTTATCTACGTATGCGGCGCGGCAATCTTTGTCAAGCTGATGGAGTTTTTTATACGGTTCACCAACAGATAAGGAGATGAAGTTATGACTAAAGAAGAAATAATCAAACCCGAGAATCTGGTTTACAAAAAACCGACTCTGATGAACGATAACGCCATGCACTACTGCCCGGGTTGCAGTCACGGTGTGGTACACAAACTCATTGCCGAAGTCATTGAGGAAATGGGTATGGAAGATAAAACTGTGGGAATCTCTCCGGTGGGATGTGCAGTGTTTGCCTACAACTATCTCGATATTGACTGGCAGGAAGCAGCACACGGACGTGCTCCTGCTGTGGCGACTGCTGTGAAACGCCTGTGGCCGGACCGCCTTGTTTTCACTTATCAGGGCGACGGTGACTTGGCTTGTATCGGTACAGCCGAAACAATCCACGCTTTGAACCGTGGTGAGAATATCACGATTATCTTTATCAATAATGCGATCTATGGTATGACAGGCGGCCAGATGGCTCCGACTACACTAGTAGGCATGAAGAGTTCGACTTGTCCTTACGGACGTGACGTTGAACTTCACGGTTACCCATTGAAGATTACTGAAATCGCAGCCCAACTGGAAGGAACTGCTTACGTAACCCGTCAGTCCGTACAATCCGTACCGGCTATCCGCAAGGCTAAGAAGGCAATCCGCAAGGCTTTTGAGAACTCCATGAACGGTAAAGGTTCCAATTTGGTAGAAATCGTTTCCACTTGTAGTTCAGGCTGGAAGATGACTCCGGAGAAGGCGAACAAATGGATGGAAGAACACATGTTCCCATTCTATCCACTGGGTGATTTAAAAGATAAAGAATAACGCTAAAAGTCAACAGAACAATGAAAGAAGAAATAATTATAGCAGGATTCGGTGGACAAGGCGTATTGTCTATGGGTAAGATTCTGGCATATTCCGGTTTGATGGAAGGCAAAGAAGTGACCTGGATGCCCGCTTATGGCCCCGAACAACGAGGTGGAACAGCCAACGTTACAGTTATTGTAAGTGATGACAAAATATCCTCACCGATTCTTAGTAAATACGACGCTGCCATCATTCTGAATCAGCCTTCACTCGAAAAGTTTGAAAGCAAAGTGAAACCCGGCGGTATCCTGATTTATGACGGTTACGGAATTATCAACCCTCCTACCCGTAAGGATATTAAGGTATATCGTATCGACGCAATGGATGCAGCCAACGAAATGAATAATGCCAAAGCATTCAACATGATCGTACTTGGCGGATTATTGAAGCTTCGCCCCATCGTAACGTTGGAGAATGTTATCAAAGGACTTAAGAAAACCCTGCCGGAACGTCACCATCACTTGATTCCTATGAACGAGGAAGCTATCAAGAAAGGGATGGAGTTAATCCGTGAGGTTTAATAAATTAAAAATTGAGAATTGAGAATTAAGAAATAATTGCTCGCCAAGTAAAGGATGCAACATATTTTTCAATTCTCAATTCTCAATTCTCAATTAAAGTAAGTATCTTTGCCTCCAATTATGAGACGAATCTTACTATTATATATATTACTTTCCGTTATAGGTTTGACGACTGTTCACGCACAGTTCGATAATGGTCGCCAGAGAGTAGACGAAAACGGATACGACCAATACGGAAATCAGGTAGACCCTGCCATGATTCCGGACAGATTGGATAGTGCAAATGTCGAAGTACAGGGCTTGCCTCCAAAGTTGTATATGTGGCGTATCAAGAACCAGTTGGGCGACCGGACTATCATCCCGGCAGATACAGCCTTTCATCATTTCCAGAATTCAAACCTGACTGAAGGACTTACCGGACATTATAATTATCTGGCCAATATGGGTTCTCCCCGTATGTCACGCATCTTCTTTGACCGCCGTGACCCAGAGCCGACTATTTTCATGGAGCCTTTCTCCAGTTTCTTCATTCGTCCTACGGAATTTAATTTCACTAACAGTAACGTACCTTATACGAATCTGACGTATCACAAAGCCGGTAATAAAGTGAATGGGGAAGAGCGTTTCAAATCTTACTTCTCTGTCAATGTAAACAAGAAACTGGCTTTCGGATTTAATGTAGACTACCTATACGGACGAGGATATTACAATAATCAGAATACGGCGTACTTTAATGCAGCAGTTTTCGGTAGCTATATCGGCGACAAATATCAGATGCAGGCTATATACAGCAATAATTACCTGAAAACAAATGAAAACGGAGGTATTGAGGACGACCGCTATATCACTGCACCGGAAGAAATGGCGCAAGGTCAAAGAGAATATGAATCAACCAATATTCCTACCGTACTAAGTGCAACGACCAACCGCAACCATGACTTTTATGTCTTCCTGACCCAACGATATAATCTCGGATTCAGTCGTGACATACCACAGGCTGAAAATGACACCACTCCCGTCAAACAGGAGTTTGTCCCCGTTACCAGTTTTATACACACCATCCAAGTGGAACGGGCACGGCATAGCTTTAATTCTAATGACGACATGCGTGAAAAAAATTATTATCAGAATACTTACTTTGATACGGATAATCCTAATGTCAGAGACAGTACCACCTACGTCGGAATCAAAAACACCATAGGTATTGCGTTACTTGAGGGATTCAATAAATATGCCAAAGCCGGATTGACTGCATTTGCTTCCTATAAAATCAGCAAGTATACACTGATGAATATGGAAGGAAATCCGTTGCCTGATAAATACAACGAAAATGAAATATTTGTTGGAGGCGAATTATCCAAACGTGAAGGGAATGTGCTTCATTACCACGCTATCGGTGAAGTGGGATTGGCAGGAAAAGCAATCGGACAATTCAATGTAAAAGGAGATATTGACCTGAACTTCCCGTTGTGGAAAGACACCGTCAGTCTTATAGCCCGTGGTGAAGTCAGCAATAAACTTGCTCCTTTCTATATGCGCCATTATCATTCCAAGCATTTCATGTGGGACGACGATATGGACAAGGAATTCCGTACCCGTATTGAAGGGGAATTGAGCATTGCACGTTGGAGAACACGTCTGAAAGCAGGAGTTGAAAATATCAAGAACTATACTTACTTCAACCAGGAAGCAAAACCGGAACAGAACAGCGGAAGTATACAGGTATTATCTGCTAGCCTTAATCAGGACTTCAAGCTAGGAATCTTCCATCTGGACAATGAGGTGACCTGGCAGAAATCCAGTGACCAGATTGTACTTCCTTTACCTGATCTCTCGCTATATCATAACTTCTATATGCAGTTCAAACTGGCGAAGAAAGTACTTAGTGTGCAATTGGGAGCCGACGTGCGTTATTTCAGCAAATACAATGCACCTGCCTATATGCCGGCCATTCAGAATTTCCACCTGCAACCGACAGACGATCAGGTACAGATAGGAGGTTATCCGATTGTGAATGTATATGCAAACTTACATTTAAAGCGTACACGTTTCTATGTAATGATGTATCACGTGAACCAGGGCATGAGCAGTCCGAATTACTTTCTGTCTCCTCACTACCCCATCAACCCACGTGTGCTGAAATTCGGTCTTTCATGGAATTTCTATGATTAACAAAAACTATACGACTTATGGTATCACGCCCCAAATTGAGACTGTTCAGATATTTAGTGCCAGTGATTATTGTATTGGCATTTATCTTCTCTTTCCGTCAATGCGGTAAGCAAGAAAAACCTGCGGGACATCCGCGTGATTATGCTGCCATTGCCAAGGAGGGTATCATACGTGTAGCTACCGAATATAATTCCATCAGTTTTTATGTAGACAGTGACACCGTTTCCGGTTTTCATTACGAACTGATACAGGCATTCGCCCGGGACAAAGGACTCAAAACCGAAATAACACCTATTATGAGTTTCGAAGAGCGGTTGGAAGGATTAAGCGAGGGACGTTATGACGTGATTGCTTATGGCATATTAGCCACCAGCAAGTTAAAAGACTCTCTGCTTCTCACCTCTCCCATTTTCCTCAACAAGCAAGTGCTGGTGCAACGCAAAGAAATTGGAGAGAATGATTCACTCTATATCCGCACCCAACTGGATTTAGCCCAGCGAACACTTCATGTCGTAAAAGGCTCCCCCTCTATTTTGCGTATTCAGAATCTAGGCAATGAGATCGGAGATACTATCTACATCAAGGAGATTGATAAATACGGTTCCGAACAATTGATATCAATGGTAGCGCATGGAGACATCGACTATGCCGTTTGCGACGAAAGCATTGCACTGGCAGCAGCAGATTCGTTGCCGCAAATAGATATTAATACAGCTATCAGCTTCACGCAGTTCTACTCATGGGCAGTCAGTAAACAATCCCCCGCCTTACTCGATAGTTTGAATACATGGCTGGATAAATTCCAAAAGGAAAAGGAATACCAAAAGATTTATAAGAAATACTATGATAAAGAATAACCTTATTTCTATTACACTAAAACTTCTATTCCATACACGTTCATTTTCTTTTATTGCTTTCTTGATTTTCCTGTCTATCTGCTTTCCACGGGCTTATGCCACAGAAAGCGGAATATTCAATTTCTCGAATATCAATCTCAAGAATGGCTTGTCGCAACTATCAGTCCTTGCCATTGCACAAGACTCCAAAGGTTATATCTGGTTTGCAACCCGCAATGGATTAAACAAATACGACGGAGAGAAATTTACTATATATAAGCATGATAACGATGATCCTCATTCATTGTCGGACAATCATATCACTTGCCTGTTGCCGGACGATGCAAACGAGGGATTGTGGGTAGGTACTAATAACGGGCTTAACTATATCAATCTCAAAACCAATCAGATTACCAAATATCAGACGGACGATTATCCAAACATGCCAGGAAACAACATTGCCGTTCTTCAATTTGACCAGTCCGGTAATCTATGGGTTGGTACCCGAACAGGGTTATGTATATGGCAACCTCGTTCCGGGGAATTCAAGAAGAAATATTCCGACCATGTCCCGGAGAATGAAGCAATCATGCAGCTTTATATTGATGCAGAAAAACGGCTTTATATTGGTACTCATCGTCACGGATTATTTATCTGTACACCTGAAATGGAGTTGATTCAGCAACTCAATAAAAGCACACAGCCTGCCCTGTCGGACGATGCAATCAGTTGTATTTTCGAAGACTCCCAACATCAGGTATGGATAGGAACAGAAACCAGGGGACTGAATAAATGGAACCCGAAGACCAAAGACTTATCTATCTACAATCAGAAAAACAGCGGACTGACAAATGACTATATCCGTTGCATCACCGAGCAGGACCAGAAATTGATTATCGGGACGTTCGACGGACTTAGTATTCTGGATTTAAGAAACGATGATATATCCAAGTACAACCGGTTCGATGCTAATCAGAACAGTCTAAGTCATTTTTCCGTCCGCAGTATCTACATCGACCGGGAGAAAACGCTCTGGGTAGGTACTTATTCCGGTGGTGTGAACTACTATAACCCGCTCAATAACCGGTTCATCTTCTACCATCCGGTAGAAAATAACAACCAGAAGTTATATAATATCTTTGGTACAATGGTGTATGATTCCACTTCATTGTGGATTGCAACAGAGGGAGGAGGACTGATGCAGTTCAATCCTATCACCAAGGAATATACCAACTTCCTGATTGAGCAGACATCCAAAGGATTGTTCAACAAGAACATCATCAAATCCCTTTTACTGGACGGAGACTATATCTGGTGTGGCACAAGTACCGGAGGAGTCTATAAATTCCATATTCCTTCCAAAAAATTCACATTAGTATATTCATTCGGCCGGGAAAAAAACTTTGCCATCTATACTTTTTATAAAGATGCAGAGAATAATCTATGGATAGGGACGACAGCCGACAAAGGACTGGTTAAACTGTCTCCGGACGGAAAAATCACCAATCAGTTCCCGTATGGCAAAGAGAAAAAGGAATTCGTCAACTTCACCAGCCTACGGAGCTTCCTGGCACTGAATGCTCACACCTTTCTGATAGGAACCCGCTCGTTCGGACTTTACGAATATGATATGCAAAAGGGAACGGTGCTCCGTTGCAACATGTCAGAGACAAATCCCAATCAGAAACTCGAAAATAACTACATCACTTCCATGGTGCGCAAAGCGAACGGAGAAATCTGGTTCAGCACTTTCGGAGGAGGAATATACCTGTATAAACAAGGAACAGGTGTCGTCAAACATATTGGCAAGAAAGAGGGACTACCCAATAATGAGGTATATGCCATGGTGGAGCACAACAACAACTTATGGATTAGTGTCGATAAGGAAATAGCCGAACTTAATACCAAGACCGGGCAGATACGCAGTTATGACTGTTTTGTCGGTTCCGAAACGTTGGAGTTTACACCGCAGGGAGTCATTAGTCTGCCCCACGGTGAGGTCTACTTTAGTGGAAGTAATGGTTTCCTTTCTTTTACTCCCGGCTCTCTTCTAAAGAATAATACCATGCCACCGGTAGTACTTACCCAACTGACCGTAAACAATAAGGTAATCACACCGAATGATGATACTCATTTGCTGGATAGTGCCCCGGACGATACGCAAACATTGGTTCTTGCCTACAATCAGAATAATTTTTCCATTGCGTACAGTGCCTTGAACTATATTCTGCACGAACAGAACCAATATGCCTATAAACTCTCCGGTCACGACGAAGACTGGAATTACGTAGGTAGTCGTAAAGAAGCATTCTATACCAACATCGCTCCAGGAAAATATACATTCCAGGTCATAGCATCCAACAATGACGGCGTATGGAATGAAACCGGAAAGAAAATGGAAATCATCATTCGTTCTCCGTGGTGGGGAACGCCGCTGGCCTATATCCTTTATGTCCTATCCGCATTGGGAATCATGTTTACTATCGGCTATTATATGTACAGTAAGCATAAACTGGAACTAGACCTGCGCATGAAGCAAATGGAGAAACAACGCATGGAAGAATTCCATCAGACAAAGCTACACCTGTTCACCAACTTCTCGCATGAGCTACGTACTCCGCTGACACTTATTATCAGCCCGCTGGAAGAGTTGATGAAACGGGCAGAAGTTCCCCAGTTTATCAGAACACAACTGGACATGATTCTGAAAAATGCCCGCCGATTATTACTTCTCGTCAATCAATTGATGGATTTACAGAAGAACCAGAGTGGTAATCTCACCCTCCAACTGTCTCAAAGCGACCTGAATGCTTTCCTGCTCGAAATATTCTACACATTCAGGCAGATTGCCGAAAGCAAACAGATTCGTTTCGAATATCAGGCTCCTCAAGGCGAGGTGACAGCCTGCTTCGATCAGGGCTTACTCGAAAAAGCCGTTTTCAATTTATTGTCGAATGCTTTTAAATTCACAGTACCGGGAGATACAATCACGCTGCGTTTACTGCTGATTACAGATATAGACACTCTCCGCCAGGAACATAGCGACTGGCTATCGGAACATTCTCCGCTTATCACCACCCATCAGGGAAGTTATTTAGTGATTCAGGTAGCAGATACGGGAAAAGGAATTCCAGAAGATGAACGTACCCAAATCTTCACTCCTTTCTACCAGGTCGGTCACACGACAGGTAGCGAGAATATGAATGGCACAGGTATCGGATTAAGCCTGACTCAATCTGTCGTTCATCTGCATCACGGAGAAATTGGAGTCACAGCCAATACTCCCAAGGGAAGCGTATTCACTATCCTATTACCGAACCACACCATGACAGAAGAAGAGGTGGCGAATACTGCCGTTCTCTCGGGAAAAAACAATGAACAAGTAGAAAAGGGTATGTCCGGAACCATTGATTCCGAAAACACCATTTCCGGAACCACTCCATCCCTACCCGGCAAAACGGTTCTATTAGTAGAAGACAATGAAGAGATACGAAGTTACGTAAAAGGACACCTGGAACAATATTACAACGTATTGGAAGCCGACAACGGTTCGGATGCTTTTGAAATTGTCCTGAAAGAATTTCCCGACCTGGTAGTGACGGACATTATGATGCCCGGTATCGACGGACTGGAACTTTGCGCACTTATCAAGAACAATCTGCAGACGGGACACATTCCCGTTATTCTACTCACTGCCCGCACGATGGTGATGCACGTCAAAGAGGGATTCTTGTCGGGAGCAGACGATTATGTGGTTAAACCATTTAATATTGATGTTCTGCTGGTACGTATCTACAATCTTCTGGCACAGCGGGAAAAGCTAAAATCCGTATATAGCAAAAACTTCTCCCTGCAATCCATGGGAATTGAAGTGGAAACGACCTCCGCCGATGAGAAATTCATGCAGAAACTATTTAAAATCATTGAAAAGTATCTCACCGACCCCGATTTGAAAGTAGACAAAATCTGTGAAGAGATGGGATTCAGCCGGAGCAATCTTTACCGGAAACTGAAAGCTATCACCGACCTGCCGTTGAATGACCTTATCCGTCATAAACGTTTGGAGATAGCTACACAAATGCTGAAGCAAACAGAAATGAACATTACCGAAATTGCAACGGCCACGGGATTCAGTACTCTCGCCTACTTCACGAAATGTTTCAAATCAGCTTACGGTGTTTCTCCATCGGAATATCAAAAGTCATATTCAGGCCATACAGATATTGATACCATCCGGGAATAGCCGATTTACAAAATCGTCCCAAACAATAAAAAATGTCCCAACAAGGCTTACAGTGCGGATTTTTTTATTTGTTTGGGATGAAAATGCAAACATCTGGCATCATTAGACAAACCGATTCTACTCTGTTTCCATACATTTGCAATGTTGTTCTACTTAATATAATCATATGGAAACAAAGATTAAAAACTACTTGTTAGTCTTCGGACTTGGAATTATCACACTTACCAGTTGTAATCACTCTAAAGAGCAAGATATCGTTGCTTCTAACTTCGCATTTGCCGAACAGCAATTAAAATACGCACTGACTCAAATAGACGAGGCACGTGCCAATGAATCACAAGAGAGTAGAGAAAAGAGAGAAAGTAAGGGCTGGGGGGAATTAACCAATCCCCGCAGTATCAAACCGGACGGTTCACTGGAACTGGTTGTTTCTAAAGACTGGACCAGTGGATTCTTCCCCGGTGAGCTTTGGTATCTATATGAGTACACGCACAATCCATATTGGAAAGAGCAGGCGCAGAAACATACAGAAATTCTGGAACGCGAAAAAAATAACGGAAAGACACACGACATGGGCTTCAAGATGTATTGCAGCTATGGAAACGGTTATCGTCTGACCGGAGATTCCACTTATAAAGATATTCTGTTGCAATCCGCACGCACCCTGATTACCCGTTACAAACCGGTAATCGGCTGTATCCGTTCCTGGGACCACCATGCAGACAAATGGCAATTCCCCGTTATCATCGATAATATGCTGAATCTTGAACTTCTGTTCTGGGCATTCCGCGAAACGAACGACTCCACCTATTATAATATAGCAGTCAACCATGCACTCACTACCATGAAGAATCACTTCCGTGAAGACAACAGCTGTTATCATGTAGTAGAATACGATACCATTAACGGAACGGTACGCAGCAAAATGACGCATCAAGGATATTCCGACGAATCAGCATGGGCACGCGGACAAGCATGGGCCTTATACGGATACACCATGTGCTATCGTGAAACCGGCAGACCCGAATTCCTGCAACAGGCGGAGAAAGTGGAGAAATACATCTTCAACAATCCGACCCTGCCGGCAGACCTGATTCCTTATTGGGACTTTAACGCACCCGGAATACCAAACGAACCCCGTGATGCATCCGCTGCATCCTGTATGGCATCCGCCCTTTATGAACTAAGCACATACGTTCCAGAAAAGAAAGAACAATACAAGCAGGAAGCCGATAAGATTCTCCAGAATCTGACGCATAGCTATCGTGCGCAACTAAACGGAGATAAAGGATTCTTGTTGCTGCACAGCACAGGTTCCAAACCACACGACAGCGAAATAGATGTCCCGCTTTCATACGCCGACTATTATTTCCTGGAAGCCTTGCTCCGCAAAGCAAAATTAGAAAAGGAAGAAAGTCTTTTCTAAATCTTCCGGCAACTCTCACGATAACATCACTTTACTATTTATCCTTATTAGTACATTACTAATTATGAAAAGATTATCTTCTATATTCATCCTGTTCATTCTGCTGATACTCCCGTTGAATGCCACGATTCCGACTCAACAAAGAATCCGGCTGACAGACTCATGGGAATACCTGAAAGGTGACCTTGGAAGCATTTGGGAAGCAGTACGTCCCGCCGCTCCCGGTTCTTCCGAAGCAGTGCCTATCTGGCAACAGGTTACCCTACCCCACTGTTTCAATGCAGAAGATGCAGTAGACCCGGATATCAATTATTATCAGGGCGCAGGATGGTATCGCACGCAGCTTTCTATCAAGAATCCATATCTCAATGGACGCGTCATACTGGAGTTTGAGGGAGCAGGACAAAAAACGGAAGTGTATGTCTATACGTATAAAGTAGCCAGTCACACAGGAGGCTACGACGGTTGGAGTGTCGATATCACCGAAGCCGTTCAACAAGCCCTTGCCAACCCGGATTGCGCTAAACGCTTCAATGGCAGAATTCCATTGTCCGTTCGTTGCGATAATACCAGAGATACGGAGATGATTCCGTCCGACCTGTCAGATTTCAACTTATACGGCGGCCTTTATCGCTACGTGAATCTGATTTACCAGCCCGAAGTGTCTTTCAGCAATATACAGATAAATACCCCTGTAGAGAAAGATATGAAAAACGCTTCTCTAAAGATACAAGGAACATTCCATAACCCGAATGATATTCGCCAGGCAAGCATTCACCTTTTATTAAAGGCGCCTAATGGAGAAAAGGTATGGGAACAGACAACGACGGTTCTTCCGTTGGGAACAAATCCCCTGTTCGAGACAACGATTAAGAATCCGATTCTGTGGAGTCCCGACCAGCCTCAACTCTATACCTGCGAACTGACATTGACTACTCCTCAAAGTAAACAGACTATTACAGAATCCATCGGATTCCGTCACTTTGAATTCATTGAAAACGGACCTTTCCAGTTGAATGGAGAACGTCTGCTGTTAAGAGGAACCCATCGGCATGAAGACCATGCCGGAGTAGGCGCCGCTATGACAGAAGAACAAATGGAAGCGGAAATGAAACTGATTAAAGAGATGGGAGTCAACTTTATCCGTTTGGGACATTACCAACAATCGGACATCATCCTCCGTTTATGCGATCAGTTAGGCATTTTGGTATGGGAAGAAATACCCTGGTGCAGAGGTGGACTGGGAGGAGAGAAATATCAGGCACAAGCGCGCCGGATGCTGACCAACATGATTACCCAGCATCGCAATCATCCCTCCGTCATCCTTTGGGGATTGGGAAATGAAAATGACTGGCCCAATGATTTTTCAACATTCGAGCAATCGGCCATCCGCGCTTTCATGAAAGAGTTGAATGACTTGTCACACCAACTCGATCCGTCACGTATGACTTCCATCCGCAGATGTGATTTCTGCAATGATATTGTAGATGTCTATTCTCCCTCCATTTGGGCAGGCTGGTATCGCGGACAATTTACAGACTACAAGAGTATTTCGGAGAAAGAGATGAAACGGGTGAAACATTTCCTGCATGTAGAATGGGGAGGTGACTCACATGCCGGACGTCATTCCGAATATCCTTTCAACCCGCTACAAGCAATTATGGGTGGAAACAGTGCCGACGAACGGGCAGGCGACTTCGCCCTGCAAGGCGGAGATCCCCGTGCTTCCAGAGATGGAGACTGGTCGGAAACGTATATCGTAAAACTATTCGACTGGCACCTGAAAGAGCAAGAAACAATGCCTTGGCTGACAGGAACCGCCTTTTGGGTATTCAAAGATTTCTCCACCCCTCTCCGCCCCGATAATCCGGTGCCATACGTCAATCAGAAAGGAGTGGTAGAACGGGATCTTACTAAAAAAGAAGCCTACTACGTCTTCCAGTCTTACTGGACTAAACAGCCTATGATTCATATTTACGGTCATAACTGGCGGACCCGATGGGGCAAAGTGAACGAAGAAAAAGAGATTCTGGTATATTCCAACTGTGCAGCAGTAGAGCTGTTCGTGAACGGCGTCAGTCAGGGAGTCAAGCAACGCAACAGCCAGGATTTTCCGGCAGCGGGACTTCACTGGAACTGCATACTGAAAGCAGGAGAAAATAACATAAAA
The DNA here is from genome assembly GCF_019129155.2 of Bacteroides sp. MSK.18.37. Lineage (NCBI taxonomy): Bacteria > Pseudomonadati > Bacteroidota > Bacteroidia > Bacteroidales > Bacteroidaceae > Bacteroides > Bacteroides sp. MSK.18.37. The sequence continues at coordinate 6,878,452 of NZ_JAHOIB020000001.1, forward strand.
GCGGTTGCAGTGAAAGGACTCGGTAAAGGTAACATGAAAGCAGCCATTACGGATGAAATAAGTTTCAACTACCAGACAGAAGAATGGAGCAATCCGAAACAGCTGAAGTTGAAGACATACCCCGATAAAGGTTCTATCGTATGGGTGGAAGCCCAGCTGACAGACAACAAAGGGATCCCCTGCCTGGACGCGGCAAATGTAATCTCATTTGAAGCTGCGGGAGACGGAAAACTGATTCAGAACTTAGGAACATCCACCGGCTCCCGGAGAGTACAGGCTTATAATGGCAGAGCTGCAATTCGCATTGACTTGAACGGCACATGCCAGGTAGCTGTAAAATCACCGGGCATTCAAACTGCTTTCATCGAAGTGAAAGCCGAATAGAAGTGAAAGCTGAATAAGAAAGGAGAAAAGCACCATGAGAAAGACAATAATTTCAATAGGTTTCATTATATTCTTTGGCACTGCTACGGCAGTTGCCGGAGAAGACACAGCCGAACAGATTCGTCACCTTTTAGAAAAAGAAACGATACAACGGGCAGATGCCGCACTTCATGAGGAACCGGTCACTGTGACCGCTACCCGTGCGACAAGAAGTGCCGGAGGTATTCATGACTTCTATTCGGAGGGTGATTACTGGTGGCCGAATCCGGAAGCTCCCGACGGTCCTTATATCCGCCGGGACGGAGAAACCAATCCGGAGAATTTCACAGCACATCGGCAGGCCATGATTCGCATGAGCCAACTGGTAGGCGACCTTACTTCCGCCTGGATACTTACGGGTAAACAAGTATATTCCGATGCAGCCATGCAACATATCCGGGCATGGTTTGTCAACCCGGACACACAGATGAATCCCAATCTGCTGTATGCACAGGCCATCAAGGGAGTAGTAACAGGACGAGGGATAGGAATCATCGATACGATTCACCTGATCGAAGTGGTGCAGTCGCTCCGCCTTATGGAAGCGAAAAGGATGATTGACAAGGAAGAACTGGGGACTATCAAACAATGGTTCTCCGATTATCTAACCTGGATGTCCACGCACCGTTACGGAATCAAAGAAATGGAAGCGAAAAACAATCATGGCACCTGCTGGGTCATGCAAGCCGCTGCCTTTGCCTTGTTCACGGACAACCGGGAAATGATTCGTTTTTGCACGGAACGTTATAAAACAGTACTTTTACCCAATCAAATGGCTGCAGACGGCAGTTTCCCTTTAGAACTGGAACGCACCAAGCCCTACGGTTATTCTCTTTTCAACCTTGACGCAATGGCCACTATCTGCCAACTGCTCACTACTGGAGAAGAAGATATATGGAATTACACTACACCGGACGGCAAAAACATCGATAAGGGTATCGCCTAGCTTTATCCATACGTAAAAGACAAAAGTAGCTGGAAGAGACAACCCGACATTATGTTTTGGGAAGAATGGCCGGTGGCGCAACCGTTCCTGTTATTCGGCACATTACATCATTTCAATAAAGAATTTTTCAACACATGGATGCAACTGGAACATTTCCCCACCAACGAAGAGGTGGTACGTAATCTTCCCATCCGTCACCCGTTATTATGGATTCAATAAACTATAAAATCAATAGAATATGAAAAACTTATTAGTATGCACATTATTGTTCGCCTATGCTTTCACACTGAACGCACAGGTAGCCAACACCCGCATCTATGCTGCGGAAAAATTAGCCAAAGTAAAAGAAAAAGCCGATTCACCTCTATATGCCCCTGCCGTCAAAACTCTTTTAAGAGATGCCGACAAGGCTTTGAAGATGACTCCGCCGTCCGTAATGGACAAAACAATGACAGCAGATAGCGGAGACAAACACGATTATATGAGCATGGGCCCTTACTGGTGGCCGGATCCATCCAAACCGGACGGTTTGCCCTATATCCGTAAAGACGGACAAAGAAATCCGGAATTGGATAAGCTCGACCGCAACAAACTGGGAGATATGTCGAAAGCAGTCACCACACTGGGACTTGCCTATTACTTCTCCGGTGATGAGAAATATGCGCAAAAAGCCGTAGACTTCCTGAATGTCTGGTTTCTGGACGCCAAGACGAAGATGAATCCGCACCTCACTTACGGACAAACCATTCCCGGAAAGAATAAAGGCATGGGACGTGGTGCAGGTATGATCGATATTTACTCGTTCACGGAAATGATTGACGCCATGACATTAATGGAGAACTCGAAAGCATTTACTCCCAAAGTAAAGAAAGGGATGAAAGAATGGTTCACGCAACTAGTGGAATGGATGCAGACCAGTCCCGTAGCTGCCGAAGAACAGAGAGCAAAGAACAATCACGGTCTGGCTTATGACGTGCAACTGACAGCTTATGCTCTATATACAGGCAATCAAGACCTTGCCATGAAAACCATTCAGGAGTTTCCCGAAAAGCGTTTGTTCGCACAGATAGAACCAGACGGCAAACAACCGTTGGAACTTGCACGCACTACTGCCCTGGGATATACGATCTTCAATCTGGGACACATGCTCGATATGTGTTCAATCGCCTCCACGCTGGGACAAGATATTTACAACGCTACCAGCCAGGACGGACGTTCCATCACGGCAGCACTGAAATTTCTGATTCCATATATCGGCAAACCACAGAGCGAATGGCCTTACCAACAAATCAAGGAATGGGACAAGAAACAGGAAGAAGCCTGCTGGATTCTTCGCCGTGCATCGTTCTTTGATCCGAAAGCCGGATATGAAGCCATCGGCGCTCAATTCCGCGAGACACCCGCTAACAAAAGAATTCATTTAATCTATAGTTTAGAATAAGAAACACTTAAAATACTAATCAGATGAGGAACAAATTTATTCATTACTCTTTGGTAATGGCATGGATGCTGTTATTCTGTGTTCCGTGCGTTACCGTCACTTATGCACAGTCGTTTACCGTCACCGGAACAGTGACCGACAGTCAGGGTGGAATCCCCGGAGCGAATGTGAAAGTAAAAGGTGGTACCGCAGGTACAATCACCAACATGGACGGTCAGTTTACGTTGAGTGTCCCCTCTTCCAAGTCTATCCTGGTGGTTTCATACATCGGATACACCCCACAGGAAGTTGCCATCAACGGTAAAAACAAATTGGATATTCACCTGCTGGAAGATACAAAGACACTAGATGAAGTGGTAGTCGTAGGTTATGGTGTGCAGAAAAAGTCTCACCTGACGGGATCTGTGTCCAAGATGGATATCAACAACCTGACAGATATTCCCGTGACCCAGGTAGACCAGTTATTACAAGGTAAAATTGCCGGTGTCAATATACAGAACTCTACTTCCGAAGCGGGAGCCGCCCCGCAAATCCGTGTGCGTGGTATGGGTTCTATCAGTGCCGACAGTTCTCCGCTGATCGTCATCGACGGTTATCCCACACCGGACGGTCTTTCCACACTCGATATGGCGGATATTTCTTCCATCGAAGTATTGAAAGATGCCGCTTCGGCAGCCATCTACGGTTCACGTGCAGCCAATGGCGTTATCCTGGTTACTACCAAGACAGGAAAAGCCAGTAAACCGAAATACAGCGTGAAAGCTTCCACCGGTTTGAAATGGGCTTATAAGTTACATCCCATCATGAGTTCACAAGATTATTGCAGCATGATCGGATACGAATCGGTATTGAAAAATAAAACAATGTCACAGACAGAGGAGGCTTTCGGTCTCATTGATAACTACACCGACTGGCAGAAAGAAGGATTGAACAGCAGTCCGCAGATTCACCAGGTGCAGCTCTCCGTATCAGGTGGCAAGAATGACATCACTTATTATATTTCGGGCAACTATGCACAGGAAGACGGTATCATGCTCAACAGCAACTATACCCGCCTGAACCTGCGTTCACGCATCAATGCAAAACTATCCAAACGGGTAGACTTCAGTTTGAATCTGGCACCGTCGTACACCAAGACAGAAACTCCTGCCACCAACTTCATGGATTTCTATCGTACGCCCTCTTTCATGCCTGTACGCCATACTGCTGCCACTTCTGCGCTGACCGGCAAACCTATCGGTTCGTATGCACGAGGCAGTGACTTCAGCAATGTTACCTATACCCGTGAGGACGGAACAACTTTCACCCCGTCCAGCAGTCCTTTCGGTTCGAGCAATAACAATCCGCGTTCACTGATGGATACGGAAGAACGTTTCCGCGAGGACTACAACCTGCAGGCAAATGCCTCTTTCAATGTCCAACTGATGAAAGGACTGGTATTCACCACTTCCAACGGTTTCTTTATCAAGTATCGCCAGAACAATCAATATCGTGATTATGCTGCCAAGAAAGATGAAGAATCAGCTATGGGTACTTATACCAACCGTCTGTATATCGACTTATTGAGCGAGAACACGTTAAACTATACCGGAAAGACAGGGAAGCATGACTACTCCGTACTGGCCGGCTATACAGCGCAGACTACTTCTGAAAGAACTGCCGGTATCGTCGGACTGGGCTTCCCCACCGACTATATCCATACGCTGAACGCTGCAACTTCTTTCGACCTCGACGGAACTTATACCCAGAAATACCGTACGGCAATGATGTCCCTATTGGCACGTGCCACATACAGTTATGATGAGAAATACCTGCTTTCTGCCAGCATCCGTACAGATGGAAGTTCTCTGTTTGCCGACGGTCATCAATGGGGTTACTTCCCCTCGGTATCTGTGGGATGGCGTGCTTCGGAAGAATCTTTCCTGAAACAATTCGGTTGGCTGAACCTGCTGAAAGTCCGTGCCAGTTTCGGTGTGACAGGTAATAACAGCATTCCTGCCAATTCATACTATGACCTGCTCTATCCCAACAATTACGCATTGGGAGAGGGAAATGGCAATCTGATCTCCGGACTCGCCAAGACCAGCGAAACCAAAGGTAACAACCGCATCACTTGGGAACAGACTTACGAATACAATGCCGGATTCGACTTGAGCATCCTGAACAACCGTATCAACCTGACAGTGGACGGATACTACTCCATCACCAAACAGTTATTATTCAAACAGCCGGTTCTTTCTTTCACCGGATTCAATAATTACTGGAATAATATCGGACGTATCCGCAACAGTGGTATTGAGGTGGAACTGAATACCCATAATATCCGCACCAAGAATTTTGAATGGGAAAGCTCATTCAATATCTCTTCCAACTTCAACAAGTTACTGGAACTTTCGGGAGAAGAACGACTGATCTCTACGGGTGAACGTAACGAAACATATCTGGCACAGGTAGGCAAGAGAGCCATTTCTTTCTTCGGCTACAAGACAGACGGTATTTACAAAAGTCAGGAAGAAGTGGACGCTGTTCCCCACTTGGCCAGTGCCGTACCAGGCAGTCTCCGGATTGTAGATATCAACGACGACGGAGTGATTAATGACAAAGACCGTACAGAAATCGGCAACCCATTCCCGACAGCAACATGGGGATTCACCAATACACTGACCTGGAAAGGCTTCGACCTCTACGTTATGATTCAGGGAGTTCACGGACTGGATGTATTCAACGGTGACGGTTACTTTACCGAAACCAAGAAGTTCAACCGCAACTACGTGAAAAACCGCTGGATCAGTGCAGACTATCCGGGCGACGGAAAAACTCCCTCTTTCGCAGCAAATGGCGGTGTCGCCCGGGAATTTACGGATTACCTGATTGAAGACGGCTCGTATGTAGCATTGCGCAATGTGACTTTAGGCTATAAGTTCAATAAGAAGCAGTTGAAGAAGATCGGTATCAGTTCACTCCGTCTTTATGCTTCAGGACAGAACCTGTTCTATATCTGGTCCAAGGACTACCGTGGTATTAATCCGGAAGCACGTAAGACGAGTGGTTCTTACAGTTCTCCTCTTATCAACGGTTACCAGTCAGGTGGGTTCCCCCTGCAATCGACAGTCACTTTCGGATTCGAACTTAATTTCTAACTCCTTAAAGACAAATAACAATGAAACTAAAACATACATTCATCGGTATTCTCTCAACCTGTGCGTTGGGACTCGCCTCCTGCGACCTGAACATCACGCCGGACTCTTACATAGCCGATATCAACTTCTACCAAAATGAAGCGGAAGTGAACACAGCCGTCATCGGTTGTTACGGAGGCATACACGCTCCACTGAATATAGAATGGGCGTTGACGGAACTTCGCTCGGACAACACTCGCATGAACGGCACCCGTTCCAGCAACGACGCATTCATGCAACTGCTGGCACTGGACCTTGGAACAATGGACGCCAGCAACCCGAATATCCGCACCTACTGGGAAGCTACCTATCAGAATATCAATAACTGCAACTCAATACTGAAACCCGAAGTGCTGGCCGTAGTGGAGAACGAAAAGAAACGTGCACAATTCGAGGGTGAAGCTCTCTTTATCCGTGCCTATCATTATTTCAATCTGGTACGTCTCTTCGGCCCTACCTTTCTGGTGACAGAAGAGATCAGTATCGCAGAATCACTAAAGAAAGACCGCAGTTCGGTGCAGGCCACTTATGCGCAAATCATCGACGATCTGAAACGTTCCGTTACGGATTTACAGGACATCACATACAGCTCTAATGATCTGGGACGTGCCACAGTACTGGCAGCCAAATCTCTACTGGCTAAAGTGTATCTTACCCTCGGACGGTATGAAGATGCCAAACCGTTATTAAGCGATGTAGTGACTGCCAAAGGCGAGACACTGAATGTCAAATATGCCGACGTGTTTGATACAACCAAAGAGATGAACGATGATATTATCTTCACTGTACGCTATAAAAGTGGTAGTCTGGGAATCGGTTCTCCGTTTGCCAATACATTTGCACCGCAAAACAGTGGCGCGAACGTAATCACGGGTAGCGGTGACGGTAAGAATTATCCTACGAAAGAAATATCCGCCGCTTACAGCAAAGAGGATTTGAGAAAGGACGTCAGCATGGCAGACAGTTATTATGATAAGAGTAAAGACGTGGAAGCACAAGTGGCTTATGTAAAGAAATTCCTTTCGGAAGTATCCATACGATACGATGCTGAAAATGACTGGCCTGTCATTCGTTATGCAGATGTACTACTGATGTATGCGGAAGTATTGAACGAAGTAGACGGTCCCTCTGCCGGGTTGAAATACCTGAATCTGGTACGTGAACGTGCCGGACTAAGCAAAATCGAGAGTGATGCAGTGACTACCCGTAACGTATTCCGCACCTATCTTGAGAAAGAACGTCGTCTGGAACTGGCTTTCGAAAATCAACGCTGGTTCGACCTCTTGCGTTGGGGCAAGGCCATAGAGGTAATCAACAAGCATATTCAGGAAACCGAATGGGATTTCTATGCAGGCTACACCCAACAGATCAACAAGTTAAAGGATTATCAGTTGATACTTCCGATTCCACAAAGCGTAATCGACAATAATCCGGGCGTCATCACACAGAACCCTAACTATTAATACTAAACGACACTGAATCATGAAAAATAAATTCTATAACCTATTCATCTTCTTCGTTCTCACTGCGCTGGCAGGCTGCAACGAAAAAGAATCGACTGATGTCATCGAGCAGGGTGATCCTCAAATTATAGAGTTCACCCCGACAAGCGGTAAGTTCGGACAGGAAATCACTATCAAAGGAGAATTCCTGCGCGATATACAAAAGGCAACGATTGGTGGCGTAGAAGCTACGATACGCTATAAGCTCTCTCAACAGGAGATTGTTATTGTAGTTCCCGCCAATGCCGGAAACGGGAAAATCGTTCTTAGTACGAAAGAAAAAAAGACGGAAAGCGAGCAGTCATTTACGATTGTATATCCGGTTCCCCAAGTGAAGAATGTTCCTGCCGGAGCGCACGTGGGAGATCAGATTGAAATACAGGGTGAGAATCTGGACATCGTGTCCAAAGTTTGTTTCGGTGATAAAGAGGCTTCTATCTCCTATCAGTCCGAAAGAGAAATTGTAGCAACCATTCCTTTCGTCATCACGGATGCCGCTCCTATCTCCCTCTATTATCTTGACTCTACAGGAGAGCAGTTCACTCAACCGGAGGGTCCTGCTTTTGAGATCATCAAAGATATTCCGACCATTGACGCAATGGCAGAACGGGTGACCGAGGGAAGTCTGATTACCCTCAACGGAACTTTCCTGAATTTGATTGAAAGCATCCATTTCGGGGATGAAGTGAAAGTGACTAACTTCGTTGAGAAGACTGCCAACAGCATTGTATTCCGTGTTCCGGAATTGCCGGAGAGTGCTACTGTGGATGTTCTGGCCAAATATTATGAGGGAACAGGCAGTCTGACACTACGGAATGACTGTTATGTATTTATTCCGAGAGTATTCAGCTATCCGAATCTGAAGATGGGCGCACACCGCAATGAAGATTTCGGTAATATGATTAACGGAACTACCGGACAGGTTTCCACCACTTGTATCCTGAAAGATGTGGATTCCCGTGCCCTGATTGATTTTGCAGCGGTACACAACAGTAATAATGACTTTGCATTGAACGGTCCGCAGAACATAAAAGCTAATTTGAGAAACTACTGGTGTAACGGTACTCCATTGCCTCCATTGAAAAGTTCTTCTACCGAAGCCGAAGTCAACGAAAACTTTGGTGAGTTTACTTCTACTGTCACCAAACTTCTTGTACTTCAGGAAAGCAAAGGATATGGCGAACTGATTAGAAACATTAAAGAAGGAAACATCGAAGAAATATCTCCTACCGACGAGATTACCAAAGCATTATTCAATATTGATATGGATGCGGAAGGTTCCAACTCGGTACGCAGCCGTCAGAAAACGGAAGCAGAGGATAAAGAAGCATCGAATATATACAAGGCAGGCAGTGTCGTTGTGTTCAAGAATCTGAAGAAGAATAAATTCGGTATCATGATTATCCGTTCTGTCAATGTAGATTTTGACGCTGTTAAGGCGACGAATGATGCCAATGCAACGATTACTTTCGACCTGTATTATCAACGTTACTAAAAAAGACGAAAGACAATGAAAAGACAATATAAATTTACCGCATTATCGGCAGTCTTGTTCTGTCTGATAGGTTTGTTGTACGGATGTACCCGTGACAATGAAATTATAATTCCGGAAACGTCTGTCAATCCACTGGCTACGGATTATTCCGTAGCAATCGGTGACGAGGTTACCTTTACCGGGCAGAATATGCATCTGATCTCTAAAGTGGCTTTTGACAATCAGGTGGTCAACATCACCACCGAGCCATCCAACCGTTCACAAACCACGCTGATAGTGGCGGTGCCCGATAATTTTGAAGTGACACAGCATATCTCTGTCGTTGCCACTTACAATTCGGTACACAAACTGACTTTGAGTGATGCATTCGAAGTGGTAGTGCCGGGTGTCACCACTGATGTAAGTTCTGCTACTATCGGAGATAAGATCACACTTACAGGAAAGAATATGCACCTGATTACTAAGGTAAACTTCGGAGATCAAGTGGTATCTTTCGATCCCAATCCGGACCGTTCGCATACTTCACTTATGGTAACCGTACCCTCAACTTTCGATGTAACTAAAAAAGTCCAGTTGAGCGTTACGTATACCACCAATACCGTGAATGTATCTAATGATTTTGAAGTAATCGTGCCACCGGTTATTCCTACTGTCACCACTGTTCTGGAAGGAGAAGTGGGCACAGGAGCCATTATTACGCTGGCCGGAACCAACCTGAATATTATCAAGAAACTAATCGTAAACGGTCAATCTTACGAGTTTACAGCTACCGCTACCAGCCTTTCTTTCAATGCTCCCGAAGACATTACCGAAAATTTAGTAATCGACAACGTAGTATTAGTGTATGACAACGTGTTGGGAGATAATCAGGAACTAGCCGTATCGGGAAGCGTAACTGTGAAACCGACACCTACCCTGCCATACGTCCTTTGGGAGGATATCGAACTGGGAAGTCATGGAACGGAGAATGCTTTCTTTGATGTTACGAATGGACGGACGATGACTCCATGCGATGTAGTCGAACATAAAGAATGGGTTACTTTCGCAATGGATAATACTAGCGGTGCACCCACAGCGCGTCTGTTGAACCCGGCCAATATCGGAACCAATCTTCTGAACAGTCAGTTTTGCAATGGTACAGCTTTGAATCTGAATGATTATGCCATCTGGAAAGAATCCACACAGACAACTCCATTCAAGAAAGTCACAGATGACGCACTGATTACCAAAGTGACAAACGGTGAAATCACCAATATCCGGGATGACATCGGAGATGTGAAAGCGTCTGATATCAAAACAAATACTCCGACTGTTGCAGCAGGAGAAGTGTATTACTTCTATCATAAGGAGAAATTCGGATTGATTTGGGTGAAACAGCTGAATATTCAAACAGACAGAAAACTGAACACCATCATTATGAATGTATATTACGAGAAATAGACAATACAATAAAACGAGTACCCAAAAAGTTATATTATCCCATGAATCTACGAGCGAACTACTCCAAGAGAATCCGTTTGTCACTGGCTTTCAGCATTGTTGCAATGACTGTTTGCGCCCAGAGCATCTGGAATGCGGAACATCTGGAACAAGTGAAAAAGTCTCTCAATCAACCCGCATACAACGCCACTTATCTGAACTTACTAAAGCAGGCAGACAAGGCTTTGAACGCCCACTATCTTTCTGTTATGATGAAAGATAAAACGCCACCAAGCGGAGACAAACACGACTACTTGAGCCAGGCACGCTATTTCTGGCCGGACCCGACCAAGCCGGACGGTAAACCTTATATCAGCCGCGATGGTGTATCCAATCCGGAACTGGATAAACTGGACCGTAACCGCTTGGGAGAGATGGCAAATAATGTCACGACACTCGCACTTGCGTGGTATTTCAGTGGCAAAGAACAGTATGCACTGAAAGCAACCAAACAGATTCGTGTCTGGTTTCTGGATAAGAAAACCTGCATGAACCCACATCTGAAATATGCGCAGGTTGCGCCCGGACATAATAATGATCTTGGCCGTTGCTATGGTGTGATAGATACTTATTCGTTAGTGGAAATGCTGGATGCCGTTCAGCTTCTTGAAAAATCCCGTTCGTTCACCTCGAAAGATTCAGAGCAGCTAAAAAAATGGTTCGGGCAATTACTGGACTGGATTCTGACTAGTGAACAAGGAAAAGAAGAAGCCAGCCGCCCCAACAATCATAGTACTGCTTATGATGCACAAGCCATTGCATTTGCACTCTATACAGGCAATCATAAAGTAGCCGAACGGATACTTCGGGAAGTTCCCAAGAAGCGGGTATTCAAACAGATTGAACCGGACGGCAAACAGCCCGAAGAATTACGCCGGACATTGGCTTTCGGATATTCAGAATTTAATCTGCAACATCTGATAGATATTGCGACTATGGGAGAAAAAGCCCATGTACCTGTTCTTTCTGTCAGTTCTGCTGACGGACGAAGCATTTACAAAGCTGCCGATTTTCTGAAGCCATATCTCGGCAAAGGAGTCAAAGAATGGCCTTACAAGCAAATCAGCGAATGGAACGGTAAACAACAGGAATTATGTAAAGACCTGTATCGACTGTATCTGCTAGATTCCACTCGTACCGATTATTTAAAGGCATATCAGCAGTTCCGGAAAAGCAATCCGAAAGATCTTTTTAATCTTCTTTTCCTGAAAGAGGAAAGTAAATAAACTCTCAAAGACTTGACTTTCGATTCCGAATGTCGTATCTTTACAGAGTTAATGATAAAGTAGTTTCAATTAAACTGCACGTAAAGAGGTTGTGTCAAAACGTTGGCACAACCTCTTTCTTTTTATATATCAAAGAAAAAATCATATTCATAGAGAGGAAAGTTCCCCCACCCCGGCTTTCCTTTCAATTTTGCCCGGTGTTCATTCTCCTTTAACCCGGTGCATAGCGATCTTCACCTTGCTTCTTACCGGAATTAGAGTGTGCGTTGCCATCTTTTAGAGGCTCTGTTCTCTCCTAACAGACCGTCTGTTCAGGTAAAACAGAGCCTCTATTGAAATAAAACGTAATGTCTGTTTTCCCACTGTCTCTGCCAAGTTAATAATCAATAAAGTTGCTCTTGACAAAAAATAGCTTTATCTTTGGGGTTTGTTAAAGCAGACACAATAGGTATATATTATGAGTGAAAAGATTATCAAATGGGGCTTCATTGGTTGTGGAGAAGTAACCAAGACCAAAAGCGGTCCCGCTTTCCAGAAAGTAGAACATTCGGAAGTCGTAGCCGTGATGAGTCGTGACGGTGCGAAAGCGAAAGCGTATGCCAAAGAGAGAGGAATCAAAAAATGGTATGACGATGCACAAGAACTGATCGATGATCCGGAAGTAAATGCCATCTACATTGCCACTCCTCCTTCCTCACATGCTACGTATGCCATTATGTCCATGAAAGCAGGCAAACCTGCCTATATTGAGAAACCAATGGCTGTGACGTACGAAGAATGTACGCGCATCAACCGCATATCCAATGAAACGGGAGTTCCCTGTTTCGTTGCTTACTATCGCCGTTATCTCCCCTATTTCCAGAAAGTAAAGGAACTGGTAGAGAACGGTACTATCGGTAATATTATCAATGTGCAAATTCGTTTTGCCCAGCCGCCACGCGATCTGGATTACAATCGTGACAACCTTCCCTGGCGTGTGCAGGCTGACATTGCCGGAGGTGGCTACTTCTACGACCTTGCTCCGCATCAAATTGATTTGTTGCAGGATATGTTCGGTTGTATCCTCGAAGCAAGCGGTTATAAGAGCAATCGAGGTGGACTTTATCCTGCTGAAGATACATTAAGCGCCTGTTTCCAATTTGATAGCGGATTGGTTGGTAGCGGTTCCTGGTGTTTCGTAGCCCATGACTCTGCCCGCGAAGACCGTATTGAAATTATCGGTGACAAGGGAATGATTTGTTTCTCTGTCTTTACTTATGAGCCTATCGGCTTACATACCGAAAAAGGACGGGAAGAAATCTGTATCGGTAACCCGGAACATGTGCAACAACCTCTTATTCAGGCAGTGGTCGATCACTTGTTAGGTAAGTCCGTTTGCTCCTGCGACGGAGAAAGTGCAACGCTCACTAACTGGGTAATGGACAAGATATTAGGTAAACTATAACCCGAAAAAAAGCAAAAAAAAGTATCATTTTCTTGCGAAGTTTACTGATACTGTTAAAAAATTAATAGGAATATTCCATTGTATATTGTTAGTTTTTTCTATCTTTGTAAAAAGAAGCAAAGGGAAAATGAAACTAACAATATATTTTTTGTGCCATGACTAGAGAAGACTTAATGCGGAAAGCAATCGAGCTCTCCAAAGAAAATGTTGAAAATGGTGGAGGCCCTTTCGGTGCTGTGATTGCCACGAAAGAGGGGGAAATAGTTGCAACAGGAGTAAATCGTGTTACGGCATCTTGTGACCCAACTGCTCATGCCGAAGTGAATGCGATACGTGCCGCAGCTGCCAAACTCGGTACTTTTAATCTTAGCGGATACGAAATCTATACTTCCTGCGAACCTTGTCCCATGTGTCTCGGTGCGATTTACTGGGCGCGATTGGATAAAATGTACTATGGAAACAATAAGACCGATGCCAAGAATATTGGCTTCGACGACTCTTTTATCTATGACGAACTGGAACTGAAGCCTGAAGACAGAAAGCTTCCTTCCGAAATCTTATTGCATAATGAAGCCCTTACTGCCTTCAAAGCCTGGGCGGCCAAAGAAGACAGAGTAGAATATTAAAAAACCTCTCACTATTATTAACCTATTAATTACCCCTCAAATGAAAAGAAAAAGCCTTTTATTTGTTATGGCATCAGTATGCCTGTTCAGTTGTCAACAGCAAGAAGAACTGCAAGATCCCAGTAAAGAAGGTATCAACTTTCTTACTACTGTCGACAATGAAAGTATCACTGACGCTGTTACTCGTAGCAGCAGTAACCTGTCACTCCCTTTAAAAAGTAGTTTTTCAGCTGGAGACGTCATTTCAATGTCCGTTTCCGAGCAGGAATATCAGCCTTTTACTTTGGGAGTAGATAACCAAAATTGGAGCGAGACAGCTACAGATTCGGAAGCTGTAACTTTCTATGCTCATTATCCCGAATTGTCCGGTGATGTAACGACTAGATCCCTCTTTAGTCGCTACCGTGACATCAAAGGCGGTTTAGAATATTTGTTTGGCACAGCCCAAGCCAGCAAAGGTTCTAGCAATGTAGCCCTTACATTCAAGCGAATGACTGCGCCCGTTATTCTACTTGATGAAAAAGGCAACCCGTACGAAGGTAAAGCAATCGTTAAACTTTTCTTGAAGAACAAAGGTGTGCAGGATCTTTTCAACGGTAAAATCGAAGCTGACAAGAATGCAACCCCGGAATATATCAGTATCCGGAAAATTTCCGAAGGTATCCTGACTAACTTGATTCCACAGATAATCAAGGCTGGTGAGAAGATTGGTTCTGTAATTGTAGACGATAAGGAAGAACCTATCATCGCAGATCAGGATATTACCATAGAAGCCGGAAGTCCTGTTACGATGAGACTTTACGGAGGCCGCGGAATTATTGATGAACGGACTCCGTTACGCAGATAAAACAAAAGAATAAAAGTGATACTAATAAAAATCCCCGGAACCGCTGTAGACACTCAGCATTCCAGGGATTTTTTACACACAAAAGTTATTATTGAAATTGAAAACTGTCTCTTTATTAGATTAGAAGCGCATACCTACGGTAAGAACCACCTTATGATTATTATTGGTTACCTTTGTTCCTGGTAATTCTAAACTATCAAAAGCATAGAATGTTTCTTTATAAGTGTTATACAAATATGCCATATCCACATAGAAACTTTCACCACGATAACCACAACCGAATGTATAATTATTAGTAGCACCCGGATTAGAGAACTCCGTATCAGTACGCATTGAGTTTACAGGAAGATACTTAAAAGCGTCTGATTTCAAAGGAGCAGTTATATGATTATATCCCAAACGGAATGAAAATTCCGGTGCTAGCTTAAATTCAGCTCCAACACGAAGTGTATGAACAGGCTTCATCATCGCTTTAATGTCTTCCGTCTGACCTAATTCATATCCGTCCGGATCTTTCATTTTAGCTTTAGTACGGTCTGAATATTCATACTCAACTCCCAATGCGACGGAAGAACCGATAGTATATCCCATACTTGCATTGAATTTCCACGGAGTAACTAATTTATATTCATATTCTCCTTCAGTATCATTTCCACGAGCATCATAAGGTCTAGTAATATCATTTAACTCTTCACTCAAGTCGAAACGAAGATAAGCAGTATTCCGCTCCTTCAAACTAAAAAAAGTCGGAGTATGTACAGCTGCACCAATACGGAATGAGGATGACTCAAAAGGACGAAGAATAAAACCTAGTTTAAAATCAACCCCACTACCATCTACCCAAAAGTCATTTCCTAAGGTATATCCTCCATGGCCATTTCCATCCTTATCTGTAAAGTCTTCATTATATTCGCTGGTTCTATCATAGTTCACACTATAAAGTCCTAACGTAGCTCCAACATAAAAACGATCATAAAAATTCAATGCACCATTCAAATCAAAAGAATGAATACCTCCACTTTCTTTCGAACGATAAGACTGACTCACAGCATCTCCTGCTCGAAAATAGGGTTCATATCCCTCAAAAGGAGGTTCTGCATCTGGATTATCAGGATCAACTTCCCCGTAAACAGGATTCACTAAATGAGCATTATATCCCATAATACCCAACCAAGGCAATTCCGGATTTTGGAAAGCATCATCGCTCCTCAAAGCTGCTTCTGTAAATGGATCAAAACCTCCGTATGAATCAAAGTTCACCATATTTGCCATCTGCACTGTTTGAGAGGTATTGAATACTCCACTCATCAGCATACTTCTATTGAATGACTTCATTTTGCGATAATTGAAACCAAAGTTGGCAAATCTCAACGCTGTTGTATTCCCTATTTTTGTAGAGAACACAAATCCGGCATTATCGAATGAACCATGAAACTTGTCAAGACTCGCTCCATTAGCTTTTGTTCCTGTATTATCAAAACCAAATGACACCATAAAATCATTGCTGCGATAAATTCCGATACCGGCAGGATTGGTTCCCATAGTAGTAATATCTCCACCCAAGGCTCCCATAGCACCACCCATACCTACAAAACGAGCAGTTCCATTTAAATCACTTCCCATCCATCGGTTTGCATCATAGATAGTTGTTTGAGCATTTAGAAATCCTACACCTATCAAAAGAATACAAATCGCTAATATTCTATTACTTTTCATAATCAATCTCTTTTGAAATTATAAATTATCTTCTATAGCTACCGCCAGAACTACGTGAAGAGCCACCACCGCCACTACTACGTGAAGAACTGCCACTGCTACCAGAACTGCGAGAATAACTACCACTGCTACCTGATGAGTAGCTACTTCCACTACTTCTTGAATAGCTACCTGAATTGGAAGAGCGGGATGATGATCTATCAGGTGTATAGCTTCGTGATGTAGAAGTTGAACTTCCGCGTGAGTAGCTACTACCGCTACTGCGACTAGTACTTGTTCTGGAATTTCCCGTTGAACTGTTACTTCTAGTATAGGAAGAACCAGAATTACGTGTGCTAGTACCGGAACTACGTGTACTGCTTGGGCGTGTGTATGTTTCCGTATTCCTACGAGAATATGAACTTCCCGAACGAACAGAACCATTACTACTGCTACGAGTATAATCACGTGTTCCTACTACTCTGCTATTTGCACCTGTAGTGGTACCGGAACGACGAACACTTTGTCCAACTGAAGAATTAGTAGGCCGTGTAGTTGATGAACCTGTTCCTCTTCTATAAGAAGTAGAATTATAATTTCTCGAACCTGAATAATAGGAACGGTTATTTCCATTTATCACACTACGTCCGGCATAATAAGGTCTTCCACCTCCGCCCCAGCCCCAGCTAGGACCACCGTGCCAGTGGTGGTGATGTCCCCAATAACCGCCGCCATACCAGCCACCCCAGTAGCCGCCATACCAGCCGCCCCAATAACCCGGAGAATATCCCCAAGCGTAGTAAGGACGATTCCATCCCCAGCCATAGTTCCATCCCCAGCCGTAAGAGCCATAACGCCAATCCCACCAAAGTGGATTACTGAATGTCGGGAACGCATAAGCATACATACCGTCGGTATATACGTTCCAGTCCCATGAATTCGGACCGTAAACTACATCCCAATACAACGGGCTGCTGATGCTGATAGCAAAACGCGGATTGCGGAAACGGATGATACGTTCAGCGTATTCATAGTCGTCTTCCGTACCATTGAATTCGCCTGTCACCCATTCTCCGTCCAAATCCGGATTAGATTTTTCTTTTATATATAAGGTATCATTATCCATTACGAATTCATTATCACGTGCATCGTAACGGCGGTTATATTCATCCACATCCCGTGTTCTTCCCTTACGGTCCTGAACCACTACTGTAGTACCCGGTGAAGTATAGATGTTGGTCACCTGTTTCTTCGTTTCCTTCTTAACCGGAGTTTCTTTCTTCTCCTGTTTGTCTTTTGAAGGAATGAAGTAAAGGTCGTCATCAACGCTTTGTGCCATCAAGCCTATCGGGAGGCACAAGGCAAATAGCAAGAAATAAACAATCTTTTTCATATCATCTCGGTTTATGTAATTACTTAAACTTATTCATGTTACAAAGATAAGGAAGAGATTTTTCGTCCGAGGGAGATTTTCCCCAAAGGATAATAGGGAAATCCCTATTTCTAACTATCTTTGTCCATTATTCACCAGAATTAAAAACAACTATGAAGTATTTTGAGTTCACATTCCGCACCCACCCTTGCACAGAAATCGTCACTGACGTACTAGCTGCCGTACTGGGTGAAGTCGGGTTTGAAAGTTTTGTTGAGTGTGAAGGCGGACTGACCGCATATATCCAACAGACAATCTGTGATGAAAACGCCATCAAGATTGCCATCACCGAGTTCCCCCTACCCGATACGGATATTACTTATACATACACCGAAGCAGAAGATAAGGACTGGAATGAAGAATGGGAAAAGAATTTCTTTCAACCCATCATTATCGGAAACCGATGTGTGATTCACAGCACTTTCCACCAAGATGTTCCCAAAGCGGAATATGACATTGTCATCAATCCTCAAATGGCCTTCGGAACAGGACATCACGAGACTACCAGCCTCATTATTGAAGAATTGTTGGACAGTGAACTGAAAGATAAATCTCTGCTCGATATGGGCTGCGGAACTTCGATTCTTGCCATCCTCGCACGTATGCGGGGCGCACGCCCCTGTACAGCCATCGACATTGATGAATGGTGTGTACGAAACTCCATCGAAAATATCGAATTGAACCACGTAGACGATATTGCCGTTTCACAAGGAGATGCCTCGTCGCTTACAGGAAAAGGACCTTTCGACGTTATCATCGCCAACATCAACCGGAATATATTACTGAATGATATGAAGCAATATGTTGCCTGCATGCATACGGATTCCGAACTCTATATGAGTGGATTTTATGTAGACGATATTGCCGCCATCCGCGAAGAAGCGGAAAAGAACGGATTGACTTTCGTTCATTATAAAGAGAAGAATCGCTGGGCAGAGGTGAAGTTTGTTTATAAAGGATAAGAGTCGGCGGAAGACTCCTGATTGATACAGAAAAAATAGTGACGGTATACGTGCGGGATAGTGACGCTATCCATAGCATATACCGTCACTATTTGTATCGGATAGCGTCACTATCTTATAAAGAGAAACAAAACTGTTACGCAAACTCTTTCTTTACCTGTTGGCACCATGCTTTGATTTTCTTTTCCGCCTGCTCGGACTGATTATCCAAATCGACAACCAACCCGCACCACTGCTCGCCACGCAAGCCTTTTGAACGTTCGAAAGTGTAACCTTCGGAAGAAGTAAAACCGACCAAAGTAGCCCCATCCCCTTCAAAGACTTCTGCCAGCAGACCGATTCCATCTGCAAAATTCTCTGGATAGCGTATCTGATCTCCCAAACCGAAGATAGCCACCTTCTTACCTTTTAATTTCATTGTCCGGAGCTCCGGCAACAGTTCGTCCCAATAAGTAGGAAGTTCCCCGTCAAACCAAGTGGAAGCACCCACAATGAAGCAGTCATAAGCAGCAAAATCATTTTGCCAAGCCTGCTCGATAGGCACCACTTCTATCTTGTCTTCACCAAACTCTTTCTGTATTTTCTCTGCCACCCAACTCGTTCTTTCGGCTTTGGTAGCATAAAATAAACCTATCTTTTTCATAATCCACACTATTTAATATTCCAATAATCTCCGGGCAGCCTCGTATATCTTGGCCTCATCCGGCAGAATTTCCTTTTCCAAAATCGGATTAAAACCGACAGGAGTAAAAGTAGAACCGACACGCTGCACCGGTCCATCGAGATAGCGGAACATCTCTCCACTAATCATAGCAGCAAGCTCCGCACCAAAACCGGAGAATACTTTATCTTCATGAACCACCAATGCCTTGCTCGTTTTCTTGACCGATTCGAATATCGCCTCTTTATCCAACGGAATCAAGGAGCGAATATCAATGACTTCCACTTTCCAGCCACCTTCTTTTTCCAATCGTTCTGCTGCGTGCAGACAGAAATGGGTGGTATTGCCATAGGTAATAATGCTTAAATCTGATCCCTCACGACGAATACGTGCTTTTCCGAAAGGTACTTCAAAATCTTCCGGCACTACTGCCGCTGCTTCTACCGAATTATACAATGCTTTCGGTTCGAGGAACAGCGTGAAGCCTTTGGATCGCATACTGGTACGAAGTAATCCGGCAGCATCATCCGCAAAAGATGGGCAGACAATACGTGCCCCCGGTAAAGTGGTCAAAGCTCCCTCCAGGTTTTGAGAATGATACAAGCCTCCACCGATATAGCCACCGGAAGCCAGACGCAGAGTTATATTCGGAGCGAATTTCCCATTGCTACGCCAGTACTCATGTGTACACTCCACATATTGTTCTACGGCAGGCCAGAAATAATCGGCAAACTCCGCTCCCTCAATCACCACATGAATTTTAGGATCAAAGCGACTCATTCCATTGGCGGTGCCTACAATATAATCTTCCGCAATCGGTGCACTGAATACACGGGCTTCGCCGAATTCCTGCTGCATACCTTTGGTTACATTAAACACGCCTCCTTTTTCCCTGTTTGCCACATCCTGTCCCCAAATAAAGGTATCGGGATTATAGCGGAATTCAGCTTTCAATGTTTCATTAATGGCATTGACTAGAAAAGTCTTCTCCCCTTCCGCCTCATGTGTACCATCTTTATATTTCTGTGGCTGATAAGGTTCGGGCATTACAAAATCATAAATGCTTTTAGGATCGGGATCGGGAGCAGCCAAAGCCTTCCGGTTGGCAGCAGACAATTCTTTCTTTGCATCAGTTTCTATTTGTTGCAGTTCTTCCTCGGTCAGACGTTTATAACGCAGCAGCATCCGGCGGAACTTCATCAAGGGATCAGCATCTTTCACATATTCCAATTCATTCTCATCCCGATACAAGGTGTGCTTATCTGAATTGGAGTGCGAACCGATCCGGACACAATTCGCCTGCACAATAACCGGATTACGGGTACTGATAGCATATTCTCGCGCTTCGGTCATAGCATTCATCGAATCGAATACATCCTTTCCGTTACAATAGATAATTTTCAGGTTCTTGAAGCCCGAGAAGTTCTCGGCTACTTTACGGTTGGCAGTCTGTTCCGATTTGGGTACGGAAATACCATACCCATTATCTTGTATTACAAAAATCACAGGAAGACGTTCGAGGCTGGCACCATTGATAGCTTCATAAACGAATCCTTCGGAAGTAGCCGACTCTCCGTGAGAAGTAATAGCTACGCCTTTATGTCCATAATATACCATTGCTCTGGCCACACCTGCTGCGTGAAGGTCGTGTGTACCAGTAGCAGAGGAGATGTTTTCAATGTGCCATTCCGGTTTGGCGAAATGGTTCGACATGTGACGTCCTCCGCTACCTGGGTCCGTTGCTTTGGAAATACCGTTCAGGATAACTTCTTCAGCGGTCATTCCGGCGGAAAGCACGGTTAACATATCCCGGTAGTATGGAAACAGGAAATCTTCACCGAGAGTGAATACCTGACCGACAGCAAGTTGAATACCATCATGCCCTGCATAGGGAGCATGATAAGACCAACCCAAAGATTGCAACAGGTAAGACGGTGCCTTTTCGTCCAAGGCACGCCCCAATGTCATCAGATGATACCACTTTTTCAGGGTTTCTACATCTGTAGTCTTTATATCATATTTCTTTTTCATGAGTAATGAAGTTCTTAATGAATGAAACAATCAGTTATCAGCCTTTCCAATTTTCGAGATAGTCGGCTATAAAATGCAGGAAGTTACCTCCCAACATTCCGTCTACTACCCGATGATCGTAAGACAAAGACAAGTACATTTTATGCCGGATTGCAATCGTATCACCCTCCGGAGTTTCTACAACAGCAGGTTTCTTCTCAATATACCCTACTCCCAAGATAGCAACTTGCGGCTGATTAATGATTGGCGTACCGAACAGGCTCTTGAATGTACCAAAATTGGTTATCGTAAATGTACCCCCATCAATATCTTCCGGCATTAATTTGTTATCCCTTGCTTTCAAGGCCAAAGAATCGATGGCAACAGCCAACCCGTTCAGATTCAGATGATCGGCATCATGCACCACAGGAACAATCAGATTTCCATCATTCAAAGAGACGGCAATACCGACATTAATATGCTTTTTGAAAAGAATATTGTATCCATCTACCGATACATTCACCTGTGGATAGGCAGCCAATGCTTTTGCCACGGCTTCCGTTATCACAGGCATATAAGTCAGTTTCACTCCTTCGCGACGGAAGAAAGCGTCTTTATTCTTTTCACGCCAACGTACCAATTTGGTAACGTCTACTTCTACTACATTGGTCACGTGAGGAGATACTTTCTTAGACATAACCATGTGGTCGGCAATAATCCGGCGGACACGATCCATCTCTTTTACTTCGACTCCAGGCATTGCTACAGGAGCAACCTTCGGACTTGCCTGTTCAGAAGAAACAGCAACTGATGGTTTGCTTGCGGCCGGAGCAGCAACAACAGATGCCGGCTTCGGTTCAACACTACCTCCTCTTTTCTTCTTTTCAATATAATCTTTTATATCTTTCTTACTCAATCGCCCTTCATAACCAGTTCCTTGTATAGCATCCAGCTCTTCTTTCGGAATTTTAGCTTCCCGCGCCAACTGAATCACAACAGGAGAGTACCAACGTTCTTCCTCTACAACAACAGGTTTCGATGCAGTATTCGCTGATTCGTTCCTAGCAGTTTCCGCTAACGATGGTGATGTTTCAGAAACATTTATCGGCTCCGTTCCTGAAGATTCTTCTCCATCCAAATCAATTATAGCGACTACTGTTCCTACAGCAACCGTATCGCCCTCCTTATATAAAATCTCCACCACTTTTCCCGCTACGGGAGAAGGGATCTCCGCACTTACTTTGGCAGTATTCACTTCAAAAAGCACATCGTCTTCCTGAATCATATCACCTACCTTTACAGACCAAGAGACGATTGTCCCTTCGGTTATACTCTCGCCCAACTTAGGCATTTTTATTTCGAATTTTGACATAGACAGTAAATTTATTATTCAACCTTGATATATTACAACAACGGGCTGAAATAGAAAGTTTTAAGTTAAGTAAATTTTAACCGGATGCTGACAAAGCCAGCCCGGACATCAACGACTATATATCCACTCTTTCTGAATATATTTCCCTTCCCGGAGCTGATTAACAGCCTCTATTTCCTTCCCGGTAAAAGCACTGACAGATTGGGACTTACTGAAATACTGAAAAGCCTTCTCTTTAAAATCAGTTACAGTTCCCTCCGGTAAATAACTCCGAATATTGGTTACCTCACTCCGAACGGAAGGAACGGCATATACTGACGATAAAGTTTCATCATCAACCATCAGTTCCGGATTCAAAGCTTTATGCAATGCTGTCAGATCCGTATCATACAATAAAGTGCAATGATACAACACCCGATTCTTATGTACGCATTGCGCACTCCCTGATATTTTCAATCCATTCAGATAAATCCCCAGTCGTTCGCCTCCTTTTGCCATCAGGCCTATAGAGTTCAGGAAATCCAATGTCCGTTGCAAGTACGTAACAAATTCCGGCAATCGGGGAGCCGTTTCTATAAAAGTCAGATTGATATTGCCCAAATCATGGTACACCGCTCCCCCACCCGAAAAACGACGGGCAATATGTACTCGTTCCTGTTCCGCCCATTTCTTATCGACTTCCGACCGCAACCGCTGATGCTTACCTATTACCACAGAAGGAGTATCCTGCCAAAGCATGAAAATATCTTCATTTCCCTGCTTCAACAGATACTCTTCTGCTGCCAAGTGAAAGTAAATATCAGTAAACGGACTATAGATACATCGAATCATAGATCAAGCGGAATAAGAGTTAAAACATAATTTCGTGATAGATCTCTCCAACCGTAGGATGTGGAAACACAGTCTTCTGGAATTCCTCCACCGTGTACCCTCTCTGAATAGCAATACCTGCTATCACAATAAGTTCTGATGCCGGATTTCCCAACATGTGACAACCGATAATCTTCCCATCTTCATCCTGAATCAGCTTACAGAGCCCGTTTCCCTGTTCATTCTCCGCAACGAAGCGTCCGGAATAAGCCATCGGTAATTTCGAAATACGGTAAGGAATTCCTGATTTTACCAGTTCTTCTTCCGTCTTTCCCACTCCCGCCACTTCAGGGTTGGTATAAACGACTCCCGGAACACAATCGTAATTCATCCGGTCTTCCACTCCTAAAATATGATTGATGGCGACTTCCGCTTCACGGATAGCAGTATGCGCCAATAAAGAGTAGCCTGTAATATCACCACACGCATATACACGAGGATGCGAAGTCAACAGATGTTCGTCTACTTTCACTCCATTCCGATGCAGTTCTATATTCAGCTTGTCCAGTCCCACCTTGGATAGATTTGCCTTACGTCCTACACTAAGCAAGATCTTCTCCGCTTCAATAGCAGACATCTTGCCTTCTTTTTCTATCACAACTCCATGAGGATTTACTTCCACCACTTTCGTATTCAAATAGAAAGTGACTCCCCGTTTGGCATATTCGGCACGAAGCATACCACTGGTTTCCTTATCCATCGCTCCCAGAATCTCCGGCATCATTTCTACAACATGTACTTTCACGCCCATACTGTTGAAGAAAGAAGCAAACTCCATCCCGATCACCCCGCCACCAATAATGACCAGTGTCTTAGGGAGTTCCTTTATCTCCAAGGCCTCCTTGGAAGTCCAATAACTGATTTCTGACAGTCCCGGTATAGGAGGAATCACTGTATCAGAGCCGGTACATACCAGCAAATATTTCACGGAATAGGTTTCTCCGTCACAAGTGATTTGTATTTTCCCCTCTTTCTCTCCTTCTATCAGAGCTTCCTTTTCTATAATAGTCACTCCGTAAGAACTCACAGTCATCTTCACACCGCCCGTCAACATTTTTACTGTTTTATCTTTACGGCTCATAATCTTGGATAAATCGAACGAAGGAGATTCGGCAGAAACGCCGTATTTGGAAGCACTCTTGATGCTATCCAGTATTTTAGCAGAATATAACAAAGTTTTAGTAGGAATACACCCCTCATTGAGACATACTCCCCCCATTGCCTTTTTCTCAAAAAGAACAGTTTTTAATCCGTTGGCCCCTGCCCGTTCGGCAGCTGTGTACCCGGCCGGACCACCACCAATAATAGCTATATCAAAGTTCATAATCGTATTTTTTAGTAATAATACGATTATAACAAATATGAGAAGAGATAAGTTGTAGGGAAAAGAAATACCCGTTACTTAATTGTCAACTTTTTAAGTTCCTCTAACGAGCCATTAAACACATTCAAATCTACGTCTTCTTTAATGCCGGGAACACTTCCTACATCCGTATGTTGCCAAAAGTGCCATTTCCCCTGATACCGCACAGAGTCCACATAATAATGGGCAATCCAATAAGGGTATGCATTGAAGATAGAGTCGTCCAGGTAACGGGTTTTAAATTTATAAGAAGTGTATAGAATAGGCTTCACTCCATAATGAGATTCCACCCGGTCCAGCCAGCGTTTGATGCCTTGCTGTAATTCCTTTTTTTCCTTCCGCCCGGTCACTTCCACATCAAGTACGGGAGGTAAATCACCGGAAACAAGTTTTACCGTGCGAATAAAGAAGTCCGCCTGTTTCAAAGCATCCGTGCTCGGAATATAAAAATGATAAGCGCCACGGATAAATCCATGATTACGGGCATTGGCAAAATTTGCCTCAAATGTGGTATCGTTATGATCTCCTCCTTCTGTGGCCTTCATAAAGACGAAATGTAAAGGAGTAGCCGTCTCCTTATTCTGCAACAGCTTCTTCCAGTCAATCTTTCCCTGATAGTGAGAAATGTCAATACCATGAATATCATATCCGTCAGGGATGCAGACACCATATTCCTTTAAGCCATGGCAAGGTTTCCATCGATAAGCATAAGGGCGGATAAAGAAATAATAGAAAGCGACGGAGAAACAACCGACAATCATCACTGCCAGAATATTACGAAGCCAGGTAGGCATCACAGTTCGATGCTTCACCTGTTCCTTTTTTGAAGTACGGGAAGTCTTGGAAGAAGAGGTCGTTCCCTTTCTTTTAGTGGTGGAAACAGTTCTTTTCTTCTGTACGGCAGACATCGGGTTGTTGCGTTGTGGCATTTACTTTAAACGATCAATGTTTTTAGAGATAGGCACGGATTACACGGAATACAGGGTTATAAGAAATAACTAAAAACCGTATTAATCCGCGTAATCCGTGCCTGAAAGAACCCTTCATTGCAGCTGTTGTATTAACAACTACTTTGAAATGTATTTATTTAGCTTGTTCCAGTTGCAAAGTCTTAGTTGCCTGGTCGCAAACTTCTGTAGGACCGAAGTATTGGATCGGACCCGGATATACATAATCCGTTTCGATAGCCCAACGTTCGCGTTGTGCAGCAAATGCTTTGAAAGGAGCACCATCCAGTTTTACCAATGCTTTCTGGATAACCGGCTTCATTTCACCGTGACGACGTTCCATGTTCATCATCATGGTAATAGGCACACCACCAGCAATCCATTCAGCAGCAGGAGCTGTTGTGTTACGTACAGAAGACATATAACCAGTCTTACCGTTAGCAATCAACATAGAAGCTGTGTAACCCAAAGAGTAGCAATAGTCAGCGTCAAAATTTGACGGAGCAGCACAACGTCCTTCATAACCGAAGAAGTGGTGTTGAGCAGCAAATTTACCAACATACTTGCCTTCTTCTTTCCATGCAGCCAACTTAGTAGCTACCATTTCAGACAACAGTTTTTCAGTTTCGATCAATGATACCTGAACGTTTCCGTGCGGGTCACGATCCAAAGTCAACTGACGGGCAACACCTTCCGGCAGACTAGCATAAATAGCAGAGTTTTCCGGAGAAAGTTTGCGGATGATATAATCACGTTGGTGAGATTTCTTAATCTGACCGAATTCTTCAGCATTAGCAGCCAGGAAGTCATTCAATTCAGCAATCAGACGTTTCATGGCAGGAATGAACTCTACCAATCCTTCCGGAATCAAAACTGTACCGAAGTTGTGTCCTTGTGCTGCACGGTCTGCTACCACTTTAGCGATAGATGTTACTACATCGTCCAAAGACATATCTTTTGCTTCCACTTCTTCTGAAATGATACATACGTTAGGCTGTACTTGCAAAGCACATTCCAGTGCGATGTGAGAAGCCGAACGACCCATCAATTTGATGAAGTGCCAGTATTTACGTGCAGAGTTACAGTCACGTTGGATGTTACCGATTACTTCAGCATAAGTCTTACAAGCTGTATCGAAACCGAAAGAAGTTTCAATCATATCGTTCTTCAAGTCACCGTCGATTGTTTTCGGGCAACCGATTACCTGTACACCATACTTCTTAGCAGCATAGTATTCAGCCAATACACAAGCATTTGTATTAGAGTCGTCCCCACCAATAATAACCAGTGCCTTGATGCCCAGTTGTTTGATGATTTCAAGTCCTTTTTCAAACTGGCTTTCAGCTTCCAGCTTCGTACGTCCGGAACCGATGATATCGAAACCACCTGTGTTACGGTATTCGTCGATGATATCAGCAGTCAGCTCCATATAGTTGTGATCTACCAGACCACCAGGACCCAGAATAAAACCATATAATTTGTTTTCCGGGTTCAATTTCTTGATACCATCGAACAAACCGGAGATTACATTGTGTCCGCCCGGAGCCTGACCACCGGAAAGAATTACACCTACATTCATAGCAGGAAGAGCAACAGCTTCACCAGCTTCGAATGTAATCAACGGCATTCCATACGTGTTCGGGAATAATGCTTTGATAGCTTCCTGATCGGCTACAGATTGAGTAGCAGCACCTGCTACAGCCTTAACAGCTCCTGATGCCAATGCTTTCGGAAGTTTGGGCTGGTAAGCAGCCCTTGCGATTTGCAATGCACTTTTAGTCATTTTCTTTAATTTTTTATTTAAAGGTGTTAGTAAGTTTCTTGTCAAACTTGAAAAGCGTTGCAAATTTCGCATTTTTTTCCGAATTATAAAAATTCTTCTTCTGTTGTTTTTAAGACAAAAGAAAGAAGAAAGAAAAATTAAGGCTATCTCCCGACGTAGGAGATAGCCTTTACGTTTTCTTCAGCGAGCTAATTTATAATATAATTCTAGGGATTCTGCTCCCAGCCTCCGCCAAGAGCCTTATAAAGTTGAACCACCGCAATCAACTCGTCACGAATGGCATTACTCAATCCGATTTGGGCATCAAAGTATCCACGTTGGGCATCCAACACATCCAGATAGTTGATGACTCCATTGATGTACTGCAATTGTGCCAAGTCCATGTAGCTCTTGGCCGAACGTTCCAGATTGGCACGAAGTTCGTACACTTCCTTAATCTTGTTGAAGTTGACAATCGCATTACGTGTTTCCTTGAAAGCTTCCAGTACGGATTTCTCATAACTATGTACTTCAGCCTCATAAGCAGCCTTTTTCGCTTTCAATGCCGCACGGTTCTTTCCCCAACCAAAGATAGGAGTTAATAAAGCTCCTTCCATAACTGCATAGGGAGATTTCAAGAGTTCCGACAAAGAAGTACTTTCACTACCGAAACCACCTGTCAGGGCAAGACGCGGGAACATATTCGTATAGGCCACTCCTACTTTTGCATTGGCAGCAATCAATTTCTGCTCTGCCTGACGAATGTCGGGACGGCGTTCCAACAAAGTAGACGGCAACCCTACAGGAAGTGTTTCCGGAGAATTAAACTCCTGAAGCAAACGGGAACGGGCTATCTTATTAGGATATTCACCCGCAAGATAAGCAATATCGTTCTCTTTCAGGGAGATTTTACGTTCCAAGTCAGGAACCAAAGTGGCCGTACGTGCCAACTCCACTTGTGCCTGTCGATAGGAAGTCTCGGAAGTCAATCCACCGGCAAACCGGATACGCGCCAGGCGCACCCCTTCTTCACGGGCTTTCAATGTCTGTTTGACAATATCAAGCTCTGTATCCAAAGCTACCAGTTCATAGTAAGCCTGTGCCACTTCAGCCACAATCGTCATCTGCAATGCACGTTGTGCTTCAATAGATTGCAGATACTCGGCAATGCTGGCCGAACGCGCCCAACGCAGATTTCCCCAAAGATCGACTTCCCACGAAACGAGGAATTGTGCTTCAAAGGTATCCGATCTCTTGAAAGCATCTCCTCCATGATTCTCGAGTTCGCGTTCCCCTGTCACTTTTCCTTTAATATCCGGAAGCAATGCAGCCGTAGAAATTCGTTTCTGCGCAGCCATTTCTTTCACACGGGCAGCAGCAATCAGCATATCTTTATTATGATCCAATGCACGCTCTATCAGACTTCTCAATGTAGCATCTGTATAAATATCCCTCCAGTCCTGGTCACCGAAGCTAACCGAATCCTGTGATCTTTCCAAGCTGTCGGGTAAATGAAGATCAGGACGGACATAGCTTTTCCCTACCTTGCAGGAAGTCAGTACTCCGGCAAGTAACAGGATAGCAATATATAGTTTCTTTCGTTTCATTATTTCTTATGTTTTAAGATTTTCGACTTTGTTTTATACACCATCACAAAGAAGAACGGCACAAGAATGATACCAAATACGATGGCAAATATCATTCCGAAAAATACACCTGTACCGATTGCCTGCCGGCTTGCCGAACCCGGACCACTTGCCAGTACCATCGGAAGCATACCGAGCACAAAGGCAAGAGAGGTCATCAGAATCGGACGGAAACGCAATTTGGCTGCGTATATGGCCGATTGCACCAAGTCTTCACCTTTATCTACCTGCACCTTTGCGAACTCTACAATCAAAATTGCATTCTTAGCGGCAAGTCCGACCAACATAACCAAGCCAATCTGGAAATAGACATCGTTTTCCAATCCGCAAACCCATACTCCCAAATAGGCTCCCAAAGCAGCCACAGGTAAAGAAAGCAACACAGCAATAGGCACTGTCCAACTTTCGTATTGTGCAGCAAGGAAGAGGAAAACGAACAAGAATACCAGTGCCATCACCATACCCGTCTGACCTCCCGCCTGCTTCTCCTGATAGGAAAGGCCGCTCCATTCCAGTCCGATATTATCGGGAAGATGATCGCGGGCAATCTGTTCCATGATCTCCATCGCCTGTCCGGAACTATATCCTTGCGCAGCTGCTCCACGAATAACGGCCGTAGTAAACATAT
This sequence comes from Bacteroides sp. MSK.18.37, assembly GCF_019129155.2. Lineage (NCBI taxonomy): Bacteria > Pseudomonadati > Bacteroidota > Bacteroidia > Bacteroidales > Bacteroidaceae > Bacteroides > Bacteroides sp. MSK.18.37. The sequence goes on from NZ_JAHOIB020000001.1 coordinate 6,908,408, forward strand.
TGAAACGTTTGATACTTCCCGGTCCTGTGGTATATGATGCATTTCCCAGAGAAGTCAATGGTACCATCGCTCCATTGGAGGCTTTCACAAAAAACAAATTAATATTGTCTTTGTGTTCGCGATAAGGAGCTTCTGCCTGAATATAAACCTTATATATACGGTTGAACATATTAAAGTCGTTCACATAAACCGAACCGGTATAAGCCTTCATGGTAGAAAACACATCAGCCAAAGGTACACCCAGCATCTTCACTTTGTCTCGATCCACATCAAAATAGAGTTGTGGGATTTCCGACTGCAAAGAAGATGACAAGCCCGCCAACTCTTTGCGTTTGGATGCGTAGTACATTAATGTATCTGTCGCGTCTACCAAATTATCAAAAGTGGCTTCTCCACGAGCTTCCAGCTGCATCTCAAAACCTCCCGAACTACCGAGCCCCGGAATAACCGGAGGAGTGGACAGATAGACTTTACATTCCGGATATTCCTCAAGATGTTTCTCTACCGTATGCATGATCTTCTCAATAGTGGTACTCTTCCGTTCCTCCCAAGGTTTCAGGATCACCGTCAGTTCTGCACGTCCCTGGTTACTTCCGACACGAGGACTACTTCCCGTTACATTCTGTATATACTCAATGTACGGGTTCTTTTCCAGATAAGCAATGGCACGCTCTGTCACGATACGGGTACGTTCCAGAGTAGCCCCTTCCGGCAGTTCCAATTCAATCTTGAAATATCCCTGATCTTCCACAGGTAAGAAACTGGTCGGAATAATGCGATGAATCAACATGATAGCAATCAACACCATACCAAAAGCACTCAAAACTCGACGAGGATGCTTAATTGTACGAGTTACGGCAGCTACATACTTATTACTACCGATACCCAGCCATTCATTAATCTTCCGGAAAACGATATTCTTTTTCTTCCCGCTATCCGGTTTCAGAATCAGCGAACACATCACCGGACTCAATGTCAGAGCCACGACCGTAGAAATAAGCACGGATACTACAATTGTCACCGTAAACTGGCGATACAACTGTCCTGTAATCCCACTTAAAAAGCTAACCGGGACGAACACAGCCGCCAATACCAGCGAAGTGGCAATCAAAGCACTGGCAAGTCCGTTCATCGCTTTTTTCGTAGCTTCATAAGGACTTAGGTGCTCCGTTTCCATGATATGTTCCACACCTTCCACCACCACAATCGCATCATCCACCACAATACCGATCGCAAGGATCAATCCGAGCAATGTCAGGATATTCAATGAGAAACCGAAAATCAACATGAATCCGAAAGTACCGATCAATGAAATAGGCACCGCCACTACCGGAATCAACGTTGCACGCCAGCTCTGCAAGGATAAATAAACTACCAGAACCACCAATACCAACGCTTCAAACAACGTCTTATATACTTCATGGATAGATTCGGAAATATAAGTCGTCATATCGAACGGAATCTCATAGCTCAATCCCTCCGGAAAGTTCTTACTAATCTCATCCATTGCCTCTTTTACTCTCTCGGCCACTTCCATCGCATTAGCACCCGGTAACATATAAATACCAAGCACGGCAGCATTTTCACCGTTGATACCACTCTCTGTATTATACGAAGAAGCTTCCAGCGATACACGTGCCACATCTTTCAATCGAATGATAGAACCATTCGCATTGGCACGTACTACGATATCTTCAAATTGTCCTACAGTGGAAAGACGTCCCTGTGTCGTGATAGGAATCGTGATATCCAATCCTTGTACAGGCTGTTGTCCCAGCACACCCGCTGCTGATTCACGATTCTGATCTTTCAATGCATTCTGCAAATCCTGTACGGTCAGTCCGAAGTTTGCCAGCTTATCCGGCTGCGCCCATATCTGCATGGCATAATAACGGCTACCGATATTGGATACACGTCCCACTCCGGGAATACGGCGAATCACATCGAGCACATTGATGGTAGCAAAGTTACTCAAGTAAATCTCATCGAACTTTGGGTCGGTAGAAGTCAAACAAAGCGTCATCAACTGACTGGGAGCCTGTTTTTCTACCGAAATACCATTCTGAATCACTTCCGCCGGCAAACGGGATTCTGCCAGTTTCACACGATTCTGAATCTCAACAGCTGCCAAATCCGGATCAGCAGATACATCAAAAGTAACTGTTGCCGAAAAACCTCCGGAGTTAGAACTATTTGATTCCATATAAAGCATCCCCGGAGTACCATTGATTTCCTGCTCAATCGGGGTAGCTACTGCCTGTGATACAGTAAGTGCACTCGCACCCGGATAAGAAGCACTAATCTTCACCACCGGAGGAGTAATCTGCGGGTATTGATCCACCGGAAGCATCGTCAGACCAATAATACCGACAATCACAATCACGATGGAGATTACAGCCGAAAAGACCGGCCTATCTATAAAAAAAGTAACTTTCATCGTTTATTCTCCTTTCGCGTTATCCTTCGTTCCGGTAACATTTTCTTTCGCCCCGGCCACTTCATTTTTTGTCGCAGTTATACTATCCTGGGCTTCTGCATCCGGTTGGCTCACCCGTACTTTCATACCCGGAGTCAACTTATGGAACCCTTCTACAACTACCATTTCTCCTTCTGCCAATCCTCTTTCTACCACCACATTATTCCCGACTTCCGGTCCTAATTCGATAAAACGTTTCTCTACTGCATTATCCCTGCGCATGGTATAAATATATGCTCCACCCTTTTCGATGGTAACGGCTTTCATTGGAACAACGAGTGCTCCTTCACGAACATCCAGCAACAATTTCACCTTTGTAAACTGTCCCGGCAACAATACTTGTTTCGGATTAGGCATTTCTGCACGTACAGAGAAAGTGCCGGTTTGAGGATCCACCTGGGGTTCGGCAAAATCCACGTATCCTTTGAATGGATAGACTGTGTTATCTGCCAATGTTATGGTAATATTGGGCTGCCAGGAACGGGTAGAATCCTGCTGTCCCAAATTAATATTTCTTTCTTTACTCTTCAGATAATCGAGTGCCGTCATACTAAAATCAACCAACACCGTATCACTCTTCACAATAGTAGCAAGCAATGATTTTCCCCCGGGTCCCACTAACGTACCCAAATCCACATTTCTTTCACTAATGTGTCCCGACAAAGGCGAACGGACAATGGTGTAGCCCAGCTCCAATTCAGCCTGTGCCAAATCCGCCTCACTCATGGCTACCGTTGCCTCAGCACTTTCATAAGCAGCTTCCGCATTATCCAAATCCAACTGGCTTGCAGCATTCTGCTCAAACAACGGACGGATACGTTTTAAATCACGCTCCGCCTTCAAAGCCTGCGCTTCGTCTTTTTTCAACTGCGCTCTGGCCTTATCAGCTTTGGCACGATACTGGTCCTGATTAATGACAAACAAAACCTGATTCTTATTGACATATGTACCTTCGGCAAAAAGCATATTTTCCAGATAGCCTTCCACCCGGGCACGGACTTCGACGAACTGTTGGGCACGAATACGCCCTACATACTCCCCGTATATCTCTACATCATCTTTCACTACCGGTTCTACAATGACTGTCGGCATTTCCGGCGCAGCCTTCTGAGGTCGGGTCAGTATCCAATACACACCCAACACAAGTACCACACATATAATAGCAGCAATGGTTCTCTTTCTCCTCAGTTTCAACTCATGTTTCGAAAAGAATAATCTCATATCGAATCTTATTATTTAATTTAACTTATGTTTGTTCTATACTCTTTCTTGCAATTAGTATGCCAAAATTCATTACACCTATTATTTACTGGTATTCAGTCTATTATATTTTGCCTTAAGAAATGTAGAAATGTAGAATCCACCAGATAAAATGTAGAAATTATCCACATTTCCGACTTTTGGAACATTTTTTTTAATTCCCATTTCAACAACTAAACAAATTATGCTCTACATTTGTATTATATTAAACATCAATACTAGACCATGTCCTAATGAAAAAACAAATCTTTTCAACATTAGTTTTATCAATTGGCATCTTATTGCCTTTTTCTTTGCATTCTCAGGAACAAAGAAAAAAGGTAGGTGTCGTTCTAAGCGGCGGCGGTGCTAAAGGAATGGCACACATCAAAGCACTGCAAGTGATCGAAGAAGCCGGAATTCCTATTGATTATATAGCCGGCACCAGCATGGGAGCTATCGTAGGCGGTCTTTATGCCATCGGTTATACTCCGGAACAATTGGATAGCATGGTACGAAAACAAGATTGGACATTCCTATTGAGTGACCGTATCAAAAGAAGTGCCATGTCATTAACAGATCGTGAGCGATCTGAAAAATATACAGTCTCTATTCCTTTCACCAAAACTCCCAAAGATGCCGCTACCGGAGGAATCATGAAAGGACAGAATCTGGCTAATCTATTTTCAGACCTTACCGTAGGGTATCATGACTCTATCGACTTTAATAAACTTCCCATTCCTTTTGCCTGTGTAGCAGCCAATGTTGTTAATGGAGAACAAATTGTATTCCATGACGGAATACTCTCTACTGCCATGCGTGCCAGTATGGCTATCCCCGGTGTATTTACTCCGGTACGGCAAGACAGTATGGTATTAGTGGACGGTGGCATTGTAAACAACTATCCGGCAGATGTTGTGAAAGCCATGGGGGCCGATATTATTATCGGAGTAGACGTACAGAATGCTCTGAAGAAGGCTGACAAGCTCAATAGCGTCCCCGACATTCTGGGACAAATTGTAGATATCACCTGTCAGTCTAACCATGAAAAAAATGTAGATCTCACAGATACCTATATCCGTGTCAATGTAGATGGATATTCATCCGCCAGTTTTACTCCAGCCGCCATTGATACCCTGATGCGTAGAGGCGAAGAAGCAGCAAAAGCCCAATGGGGTTCATTGCTTGCTTTGAAAAAGAAAATAGGAATAGCCGAAGATTATACCCCGAAACAACATGGTCCTTATTCTTCTCTTTCTAATGCGCGTACGGTTTATGTGACGGACATCTCATTTTCCGGTGTAGAGGTGGATGATAAAAAATGGTTGATGAAGAAATGTAATCTGAAAGAAAACAGCGATATTTCCACTCAACAAATAGAACAGGCCCTGTATCAGTTACGTGGCAGTCAGTCCTACTCCAGTGCCAGTTATACGTTGAAAGAGACACCTGAAGGTTATCACCTCAACTTCCTGTTACAGGAAAAATATGAAAGAAGAATCAACCTGGGCATCCGTTTCGATTCGGAAGAGATCGCATCTTTGTTGGTCAATGCAACAGCAGACCTCAAAACTCGTATTCCTTCCCGCCTGGCTCTTACCGGTCGGTTGGGTAAACGATATGCTGCCCGCATAGACTATACGCTGGAACCAATGCAACAGCGTAATTTCAACTTCTCGTATATGTTCCAATACAATGATATCAATATTTACGAGGAAGGCGACCGTGCCTATAATACAACTTACAAATATCATCTGGCCGAATTCGGCTTCTCTGATGTATGGTACAAGAATTTCCGTTTCGGACTCGGTCTTCGTTTTGAATATTACAAATACAAAGATTTCTTGTTCAAGAAACCTGAAATTTCCGACCTGAAAGTAGAATCCGAACACTTTCTAAGTTATTTTGCCCAAGTGCAATATAATACCTATGATAAAGGACGTTTCCCTTCTAAAGGAAGTGACTTCAGAGCCGCCTATTCACTCTATACGGATAATATGGCACAATACAACGAACACGCTCCATTTTCAGCACTGAATGCTTCGTGGGCAAGCGTCATTCCTGTAACCCGCCGTTTCTCTATCATTCCTTCCATTTATGGACGTATCCTGATCGGAAGAGATTTTCCCTACCCGCTGCAAAATGCCATTGGCGGTGACGTACCTGGTTTCTATATTCCACAGCAATTACCATTTGCCGGGGTTACCAATCTGGAATTGATGGATAACACCATTATGATTGCATCTATTAAGTTCAGACAACGCATGGGAGCCATTCATTATCTTACACTGACGGGTAACTACGGACTAACAGATAGTAATTTCTTCGATATATTGAAAGGCAAGCAATTATTCGGTATCAGTGCAGGCTATGGAATGGACAGTATCTTCGGGCCATTGGAAATATCATTGGGATATTCCAATCAGACGGACAAAGGAAGTTGCTTTGTGAATTTAGGGTATTACTTCTAATGTAATACAGTATTTTCGAAAAGCAAAAGAGGAGACCGCTTCACAGTGACCTCCTCCTTCTATACTCTATATGAACATGCCCCAAAGGGTTTATTGGAAAAGGAGCATATTCAAAAGGGTTTTATCTTAAAATGAATAATTAAAAACTTATTATACTGCCATCAACTTGACAAACGGTATCAAAGTCATATCAACGATCTTCACAGACAGTTGATATTTGGGGAAATGTGCATCAAAATAAAATCTGATGCATGGGGCCAATTAGGTAAAGAAGTACCTCTGTACTTTTTTCTAATCGACTAAGGCAGGGATTCAATGCTACAAATGAATCTAAGCCCCTTACTATAAAACATCTTAGATACTACCACCCTTACCACCGCTATGTGTCGGATTATAAGTAACCGTTTTATATTGATGGTCCGTACCGGTATAACGAGTTGCTGTAATCGAAACAGACTTTGCAGTACCCTTAAACTTTACATTAGCCGTCAACGTGGTAGTACGGACTTTTGCATAGCAAGTATAACTCATGGTAGTATATCCGTTTACATTTACAGTGTTATAAACACGTTCAGTTTCCGTAATGCCAGATACCGATCCCATTAATGAGAACATACGAGTTTTCATAAAAGCAACCATTGCATTCACCGTTTTTGTATCTTCAGCACTAGCACCAGCTCCTAATTGCGATTTAACTTCAGCAACAAGACCAGCATCATTCTTATCATAGTCCCAACCAGACTTTTCCTTATATTTCAGTTCAATGCCAGCCACCGCTTTAGCATTCTCGCTATTATCACGACTAGCTTGTCCTAGAATATTAGTTGTCACAGTTTCATTACTAATCTTGCTATATACTTTATTCTCTATAGCATAAGCAGAGAAGTGATCGACTTCGGCTGTATATGCAGTGACAGCTCCACTTTCTGTAGTAGAAGATATATTTTTAATTACATTTCCATTATTATCTTTTGCATCCCCCCATTCTCCTGTATTTGGATTCTGATAAGTAAGTATCATATCAGCATCAGCGAATGTTATTCCAGGGATAGGATTAGGAATAGAAATCGTAACAGACTTCTTAAATTTCAAACCAGACGGTTCAAATTTAGCAGCAGCTAAAGGTATGCTTTTAGGTACATCTCTATTCACGTCCTCTGCCTTTACTTCAGTAGTTACTTCTTCAGGAGCAGGAACAAAGGTTGTCACACTAATGTTGACTTTACCATCTTCAACAATTCCTGCTTGTTGTTGAGATGCCTCAATTGCATCTTCCGGTATTGTCAGTTCGACTTTCACGAGCGGTTTATCCTCTACCACTTCTTCCGGAGCAACTTCTCCCGGCTTTTCAATTGCCTGATTCGATTCACTATTATCCTCTACTTTAGTTTCTCCTGTAGCCTCTATTGACACAGCAGTTTTCGGACTCTCCTTTGTCAAAGCCAGAGCTACCGTTACCACACTACGATTCTCTGCATTATTTGCAATGACAACTGACGTTTTCTGTGAAAGATATCCATTAGAAGACGCTTCAATACTATAAGTACCTGTAGCACTTTCTGTAACAGAGAACTTACCATTCGAGTCGGTTGTGTAATTTTTACTACCCACTTTTACCTTTGCCCCATCCATTGCTGCTCCTCCGGAAGTCACCGTCCCCATAATGTAATACTCTACAACCGGTTTCGGAGTTTCAACAACTTCCCCTTCTGCCGGTTTCGGATCGTCATCATCATCGTGACAGGCTACTGTCGCAAAAGTTAACATACCCAAGGCTATCGCCATGGCACCCACATAAAACCATTTTACACTTTTCATAATGTTCAAATTTGTTAAAAATACTAGTTTAAATATCAATCATGTTTCACTTCTCACTCGTTCTAATCAAATAATATCGAATATAATCCGGCTGCCAGAAGTGTGAATTCTCTGCCGACTTAGGTTCAACACTATAACTTTCGCCCAATGAACGATGAGCGTATTCATTCCCGCTACGCATATCATACTGAAAAGCAAAATATTCGGGAAGCATCACCCGTAGCAGATGTCGCCTGCGTTTCTTTCCCGGTAATGGAATAGAGAAATTAAACCCTGCATTCGTTGCTCCATCTGTGTACATACCATATATACCTACAATATATTCGCCGAAATAGCGTGAAAGAGTTCCGCGTACTCCATAATCTCCATAAATAAAGCGGGCCCCTTCTACTTTCACCAAGGTATTCACTTCCGGCACATAATATCCTACGCTAATCTGTCCATTGACTCTTTTCCACTTACTCATTTTCCAGTCACTGCCATAGAAATGGGAAGAACCGGTAATTCCTCCTCCACCTTCTACCGTCCACCTGCCGTTTGCTGAAAAATAGCCGATTCCTGCAGCAAGTCCCTGACGGTCATTAGAGAAACTACCGCCAGTGAGGTATCCTTTCCAATGGTTAGCCAAGCGAAAATCCTGACGCAAAGCCATGAATCCCAAGCGAACGCAGTTCCACTTACCATCTTCATTACTTACAATAGGCAAAGAAACCTGCATCCGTAGCGAAGCTCCTTTCCATAATTGCATTTCCAGGGCAGGTTGCAACTCGAGTGCCGCCTTATACAACTTATAAGTTACATTATTGACTAACATCACGTTGGGATATATCACAAAATCTACCTTACCGAAAGAACTTTCTTTTCGTTTTACACCTTTCAGCTGACGCACAGCAGTTCCGGTAGAAGTAGTCATCCCCATCTTACGATACACTTCATCCAACGTACATTCACCGGACTGACATTTTTGAATCAAATCTGCAGGGATAGTTATACATAATTGTGGTAGGGCATTATCTAATATAAGTAGCTGCAAAGTCGGTATTTCCGGTATAACAACCAAATGGCGTATAGCAATACCGATTCCATTATAAATACCTCTATAGGCAGAGGTCTCAAAAGCCGCAGTTATCGTGTCCCTTTTCTCCACAACTGAAATATTCTCCATTTCCAATTCTTTCAGTGTCTCACTCACACGAACTGGCTGTGCCTGTAACAAAGAAATACCACAGAGAAAAACAGCAGTCACACTAACAATCCTTTTCATCTTCTTTTAATGTATTAATGTACATTCATACCGCAGACCAGCGGAAACACACGTAAATTCACGAGTAAACACATTGACGGACAAATGCTTCCAAAAGCGCATGGCAGCCCCCATATTCCATCCATGCGTATCATATTCCACCATCAATTTCAATTCTTTGCAAAAAGAAGGCGTGTAACGGACACCTCCGAAAGGTCCTTTATTAAATACCCGGCAATCGCCTTGATGAATATACCATCCGGCTGTGACAGCCAATTGATCTCCTGAACGAAATCCGATAGTCTTTGTCAACACACCATAATAAGCTCCCCAATATGGAGTCTTCTTCTCAGTCAAAAGATCATCTCCACCAATCACAACAGCCGGAAAATAGCGGCTTTCTTTTATTGGACGAATGCGAATCGTATTAGAACGGTCCTGATTATGATAACCCGTTCTGCCTGTGCCGGTTGTCATTTTGAGTAATGTCATCCGATAAGTGAATTCGATAAAAGAGAAAAGAGTCATATCTACAAAATAGTTCATGGTAGGGAAACTGAAAACCGATGGAGTAACCTGTTCTGGTAAGAAATTGACTCCTCCCGTAAATGTACCGGTCTCTTGCATTTCAGCGGTAGGTATCATCAACTGCCCCGTTGTTCCCATGGAATATTGCGCATGAATCAGACCGCTCATCGGAATGAGTATCAGAAATAGAATACTACCTTTTAACGAAATAAATGGCTTATTCCTAAAAGCCGCTTTAGTTTGTTTCATCTTTATTTGTATGTTATACTTTTAAATAGAGATATTCTCAAAACTTTTTTGATTAATCCACTATTTTTACCTTATATAATTCTGTTACTTCTTAGGTAACAGTAAACACACAATCGAGACCAACCGGAATGAGAACAGAGAAAAACATCGACAATTACAGTGAGAGAAGAGCTTTTGCCTTTAGCGAAGGGGAAAATTCTTTTTAAAACAGGACATATAAATCATTGGGCATGAAGATATAATTATTTCATGTTCGGATTTTTTTTTGCCGTATGCATCAGATAAAACGAAAAAAAATGGGAGAATATTTGTTTGCTATTTATATTTTTGTCTATCTTTGCGTCATATTTGATTCCGTTACCTAAGAAGTAACAGATACATTTAAATGCTGATTATTAAAGTTTTGTCTATATATCACCTGCCTGCATTGCAATCTCTAACGTAAGATAAATTCTTTCTATTTACTTCTGTACGTTCTCTTAATCCAAAGCCTTTCAGATATATTTGTGTGGTTTTAATAGATTTGTGCCCCAACGATTCACTTATCATTTCAATAGAAACTCCGCGGTATTTGGCAGTAGTGGCCCAAGAATGTCGGAAAGTATATGAAGTGACAGGCGAATTTAAGCGCAACGCTCTCGCCAAATCCTTCAAACAATTATTAAATCTACGAAGAGCAGACTGATATTCCTTATATGCTTTTTCATCTTTTCGCTTCTTATCACTATGTAAAATATCGAATAAATAGTCGGGACAATCAGGAAGAGCAGGTTTATTGCTTCGAAGCTGATTCATCATCTCCTTTGCACTTTCGAGAATTTCCAGGCTCATTGGTGTTTTAGTCTTGATACGATTATATTGAAGCACATTCCGGTCTAAAGCCGACTTCTCTAAATGCGCCAAATCTGCGAATGACATTCCACAAAACTGAAACATTAAAGCGGCAATCGTCTGCGTACGACGCAAACGTTCGGATTTCGGATCCTCATATAGAAGTTTGTGTAACTCGGTCACAGACAATGCTTTCTTTTGCCGGATATCCACGCCTGTATAAACATCATGAAACAACCGGGGAACATAAGGGGCACTTCCCGCTTCTACTCCCCGATTGTAGATACTACGAAGCATACGCATATAAGTAGAAATCGTATTGAGCTTTAATCCGGACTCGTAAAGATGCTGTCCATAGCAACGTAAACATTCTCGCGTGACTTGCCTGAACGATATGTTCAATGTTCCACAAAACTTACTAAAAGAAAAAAGAGCATTCTTATAAACATGAGCGGTAGAATATCGCCCTTCTTTCCGCAAACGCTCAATGTACGCTCCGGCACATTGGCTAAATCCATTTTTATTAATTTTTTGCATCATTAGTTATTTTAGATTATACAATAAATTAAGAGAAAGAACAAAAATAACCTACTTTATGATTGCAGCTATTATAAAAAAGAAAAATAAGAGAAACACCGTCATTCACGTGAAAGTTATTCTTGTACTTCGGTGAGAAAACAAGTGAAACCGATACAAAAACGAGGGTATCCAAAGAGGGCTGTACAAAGCGCTGAAACGCCTGCCAGTAAAGGGGGAAAAGCCAACGAAAACCAGTAGAGTAAAGTAGAGAAGAGAAAAGTATTATTTCTGTTATAAATAATAGCAATAATATAGGGCAGAGAAAATGGCTTTGGTTGCTACCGCTGTCGGTCCGGATCACTTTGTCGGTGCCGTTTCTATTCCCGTGTCCCTCATGAGTTGTTCGTCCGGCAGATGACCGACTCTCGTCCGGCAGGTTGTTGATGCTCGTCCGGTGGGTAACGGATATTCACACGGTAGATAACGTACGTTTGTCCGTTAGGTAAATTCTATATTATTTCTCGGGCTACCGCTTCACTAAAAATAACATTTGGCTCATACATAACCAACATTGGTTAAGTAAGTGACTTACCCTATCAACTGTTGAACTAAATAAATTACTCATTAGTGATCCGAAATGAACTAAATAGGAATTTATTGAAACGCAGATTAACAAGTAAATCATATAAATACTATTCAGGATCACAATCAAACCGTTATTCCATCAATAATAGCCTGTGAAATTATTTAAATGAAGAGATAGAGTTAAGAAGATGAAGGCCTGAATAATGTTTTTCCCTATATTATTCGCTAGAATCAAAGAAAGTGCCTATCTTTACCGCAAGTATTTTTATTATTCACCATTAAATGTAAAGATTATGGCAAGTAGAAGAGAACTCAAAAAGAACGTAAACTATATCGCAGGAGAATTATTCACCGAGTGTTTAATCAACAGTATGTTTATCCCTGGCACAGACAAGGTAAAAGCAGATGAACTGATGGCAGAGGTACTGAAGATGCAGGATGAGTTTGTCACTCGCATCAGCCACACAGAACCGGGCAACGTGAAAGGTTTTTATAAGAAATTCCGTGCTGATTTTAATGCAAAGGTAAACGAGATTATTGAAGCTATAGGGAAATTGAACTAACAACAGAATGAAAAAAGCAATTTATAGCTTTATCTATTACCGCCTGTTAGGATGGAAGACAAACGTTACGGTGCCTAATTATGATAAATGCGTGATATGTGCCGCTCCACACACAACAAACCTTGATTTATTTATTGGAAAACTATTTTATGGTGCTATAGGCCGTAAGACAAGTTTCATGATGAAAAAAGAATGGTTTTTCTTTCCACTTGGAGTTTTTTTCAAAGCAGTTGGCGGAATTCCCGTCAACCGTAGCCGAAAAACTTCGCTAGTAGATCAGATGGTTCATAATTTTGCTAAATATAAAAAGTTTAATTTGGCTATCACTCCCGAAGGAACCCGCAAAGCGAATCCAAACTGGAAAAAAGGTTTTTATTTTATAGCTTTGAAAGCACAGGTTCCTATCGTCCTGATTGGTATTGATTACAGCAAGAAAACGATTTCGGCAACGAAAGCTATCATGCCGTCAGGAGATATTAATAAGGACATGAGAGAAATCAAACTTTATTTCAAGGATTTCAAAGGAAAACATCCGGAGAATTTTGCTCTTGGAGAAATATGATTTAAGTATTAGGTATTAAGTATTAATCGTAGCTTTTGATATACTTATCCGCACGGCTTAATACTTAATACTTAATACTTATTACTTAATACTTAGTTATCATGGAGTCTATCCGTATTTCTATCATACAAACCGATATTGTTTGGGAAAATAAACAAGAAAATCTCCGTTTGCTCCACGAAAAGCTGCAAAGTCTTCGTGGAATAACGGAGATTGTTGTTTTACCGGAGATGTTTTCCACCGGATTCAGCATGCAGAGTAAAATGCTGGCAGAGCCGAACTCCGGAGCAACCATTACAATACTCAAACAATGGGCTGCCCAATTTCAGCTAGCCATTTGTGGAAGTTATATAGCAACTGAAAACGACCAGTTCTATAATCGGGCCTTCTTCCTGACACCGGAAGGAGAAGAATTCTATTATGACAAACGTCACCTGTTTCGTATGGGAAGGGAAGCCGAACATTTTTCGGTCGGTGACAAACGACTTATCATCCCCTATCGTGGATGGAATATCTGCCTGTTGGTTTGCTATGATCTCCGTTTTCCTGTATGGAGCCGGAACGTAAACAACGAGTACGACCTTTTAATATATGTAGCCAACTGGCCTATCCCCCGCCGTCTGGTTTGGGACACTCTGCTCCGGGCGCGTGCTTTGGAAAATCAATGCTATGTATGCGGTGTCAACAGGGTGGGTATAGACGGATATCAGCTTACATATAATGGAGGAAGTAGAGTTTATTCTGCTTTCGGAGAAGAAATCGGCTCATTTCCAGATGAAAAGGAAGGAATAGCTACTGTGAGTCTTAATCTGAACACTCTCAACCAATTCAGAGAGAAGTTCCCGGTATGGAAAGATGCAGACGAATTCCATCTGTAACATTGGCAAAATAACAAATGTTAAAAACAGATTCTTGCAGCAACAATACCTAGAACTCGGTAGTTAATTATATAGACTTCTTTTGTATCTTTGTCGTGAAAATACAGTCGTAAGGACGCTAATCTTACATAACTTAATTAACAACTTTATGAAAACAAATCTTAGTTCTCAAATCAGTCTCCACCGGGTCTCCCCCAGATACTACAGACCGGAGAATGCATTTGAAAAATCAGTCTTGACAAGACTCGAAAAAATCCCTACGGACATCTACGAATCCGTAGAAGAAGGTGCTAACTATATTGCGCGCGAAATAGCACAAACCATCCGCGAGAAACAAAAGGCAGGACGTTTCTGTGTATTGGCTCTTCCCGGAGGAGATTCACCCAGCCACGTATATACCGAGCTTATCCGTATGCATAAGGAAGAGGGACTTAGCTTCCGCAATGTGATCGTATTTAATATGTATGAGTATTATCCGTTGTCTCCCGATGCAATCAACAGTAACTTCAATGCTTTGAAGAGTATGCTGCTGGATCACATCGACATTGACAAGCAGAATATATTCACTCCCGATGGAAGCATTGCCAAAGATACCATCTTCGAATATTGCCGTCTGTATGAACAACGCATTGAAAGCTTCGGAGGTATTGATATTGCTTTGTTAGGGATTGGTCGTGTAGGTAACATTGCGTTCAACGAACCGGGTTCCCGACTGAATTCTACCACTCGTCTGATTTTGTTAGATAATGCATCACGAAACGAGGCATCCAAGATTTTCGGAACGCTGGATAATACGCCGATCAGCTCCATTACAATGGGAGTAGCTACTATTCTTGGCGCAAAGAAAGTTTATCTGCTTGCATGGGGTGAAAACAAAGCAGCTATGATTAAAGAGTGTGTGGAAGGTCCGATCACTGACACAATTCCTGCTTCTTATCTGCAAACTCACAATAATGCACATGTAGCTCTTGATCTTTCAGCCGCTATGAACCTGACACGTATCCAACGTCCATGGTTAGTCACTTCTTGCGAATGGAATGATAAATTAATCCGCAGTGCAATCGTTTGGTTGTGTCAGTTGACCGGCAAACCGATTTTGAAGTTGACAAATAAAGACTATAACGAAAACGGTTTGAGTGAACTTCTAGCACTTTACGGTTCTGCGTACAATGTAAATATCAAAATCTTCAATGATTTGCAGCACACCATTACCGGATGGCCGGGCGGTAAGCCTAATGCTGATGATACCTATCGTCCGGAACGCGCAAAACCGTATCCGAAACGTGTGGTCATCTTCTCTCCGCATCCGGATGATGATGTTATTTCAATGGGTGGTACGCTTCGCCGTTTGGTAGAACAAAAGCACGAAGTACACGTAGCTTACGAAACTTCCGGTAATATCGCCGTAGGTGACGAAGAAGTAGTTCGTTTCATGCATTTTATCAATGGATTCAATCAGCTCTTCAATAATAGCGAAGATTTGGTTATCAATGAAAAATATATAGAAATACGCAATTTCCTGAAGGAGAAGAAAGACGGTGATATGGACAGTCGTGATATTCTGACTATCAAAGGTCTGATTCGTCGTGGTGAAGCCCGTACAGCTTGTACTTATAATAATATACCGCTGGAACGTTGCCACTTCCTCGATCTGCCATTCTATGAAACAGGTAAGATTCAGAAAAACCCAATCAGTGAAGCAGACGTAGAAATTGTACGCAACTTGCTCCGTGAAATAAAACCTCACCAGATTTTTGTTGCTGGTGATTTAGCCGACCCACATGGAACTCACCGTGTATGTACAGACGCTGTATTTGCTGCTGTCGATCTTGAAAAAGAAGAAGGTGCCAAATGGCTAAAAGACTGTCGTATCTGGATGTACCGTGGTGCGTGGGCTGAATGGGAAATCGAGAATATTGAAATGGCAGTGCCTATCAGTCCGGAAGAACTTCGTGCAAAACGTAACTCTATCCTGAAACATCAGTCGCAAATGGAAAGTGCTCCGTTCCTGGGTAACGACGAACGTTTGTTCTGGCAACGTAGCGAAGATCGTAACCGTGGTACAGCTACTTTGTACGATCAATTGGGATTGGCTTCTTACGAAGCAATGGAAGCATTTGTAGAATATGTTCCATTATAAGAGTAATCATTCTTAATTAAGAGAATATAAAACAATGAAAGAAGAGTGGGAAGTTTCGATACTTCTCGCTCTTTTTTGTTTATTTTTGCGGGGAGAATTAAACGCGGATTAACGCAGATTTTCGCAAAGAAAAATAGAATAAAACAATCTGCGATAATCCGTGATAATCTGCATTTAGCAAAAAAGCAACAAGTATGAAGAAAATAATAGTATTTTTTCTAGGCCTTACATTCTGTGCAACTTTTCTTTTTGCGCAGGATATTGAAAGAAATGTAAAAGAGCGGCTGACGGATTACTTCAACCAATATACCGCAACAGCCAAAATCAGCACTCCTAAACTGAATAGCTTCGATATTAATTACGACCGTAAGACGATTGCAATCTATGCATCGGAGAGTTTCGCCTACCAGCCTTTCCGTCCGGAAACTGTAGAAAACATTTATAATCAAGTTAAAGAATTGCTTCCGGGTCCCGTTCATTATTACCAACTCACCATTTATGCGGATGGGAAACCCATTGAAGATTTGGTACCTAATTTCTACCGGAATAAGAAAAAGGATAAGGAGCGGTTATCCTTAAATGTAGATTATAAAGGAGCTCCCTGGGTGAAAAACACTTCACGTCCTAATGAAATCTCACGCGGACTACAAGACCGCCACATTGCAATCTGGCAAAGCCACGGCAACTATTTCAAAAATGATAAAAACGAATGGGGATGGCAACGTCCCCGATTATTCTGCACCACAGAAGACATGTTCACTCAATCTTTTGTCCTTCCTTATGTAATTCCAATGCTGGAAAATGCAGGAGCGATTGTCTATACTCCCCGCGAACGAGATACACAAAAGAATGAAATCATTGTAGATAATGATACCCCCAATGCTTCCCTTTATTTGGAAATGGGGGGTAAAAAGATTAATTGGGCAAATGCTCCGGTAAAAGGATTTGCTCAGAAGAAAACAATCTATAAAGATGGAGAAAATCCTTTCACTGACGGAACCTGTCGTTTTATTCCGACAGAGAGAAAGAAAAAGAAGAATAAAGACCAGGTATTTGCCGAATGGGTGCCTACTCTGCCGGCAACAGGCAAGTATGCTGTTTATGTTTCCTACCAAACATTGCCCAACAGTGTAAGCGACGCCAAATATCTGGTATTCCATAACGGAGGAGTAACCGAATTTAAAGTTAATCAGAAAATAGGTGGAGGCACATGGGTTTACCTCGGAACTTTTGAATTCGATAAAGGGAGCAACGACTACGGCATGGTGGTACTTAGTAACGAGAGCAGCGAACATGGGGTTGTATGCGCCGATGCAGTACGTTTTGGAGGGGGAATGGGAAACATTGCCCGTGGAGGAAAAATCAGCGGGCTACCGCGTTACTTGGAAGGAGCACGCTACTCTGCTCAATGGGCGGGAATGCCATACGAAGTATATGCCGGACGAAAAGGTGAAAACGACTATACAGACGATATCAACACACGCTCTAACGTTATCAATTATTTATCGGGCAGTTCCGTCTATAACCCACAACAGTCGGGTCTGGGCGTACCTTTGGAAATGACGATGGCATTGCACAGTGACGCCGGATGCAGCAAAACAGACGAACTGATCGGATCACTCGGCATTTACACCACCGATTTCAATAATGGCAAACTGAATGCAGGAACAGACCGGTATGCCTCACGTGATCTGGCAGACATTCTGCTGACACAGATTCAGAAAGATATTTATTCAAGCTACAGCTTGCCGTGGACACGCCGCAGCATGTGGAACCGGAATTATAGCGAAACACGTCTTCCGGCTACGCCTTCTACGATTATTGAACTACTCTCCCACCAGAACTTCGCAGATATGCAGTTAGGACATGATCCGAACTTTAAATTTACAGTGGGACGTGCCATCTACAAAGGAATTTTGCAGTTCATTACCAACCAGCACGATAAAGAATACATTGTTCAGCCTCTGCCTGTGAGCAATTTCGCCATTCAATTTGGAAAGAAAAAGAATACATTAGAACTTTCATGGAAAGGCGAAGACGATCCGCAAGAACCGACTGCACGACCACGGGAATACATTGTATATACCCGCATCGGTTATGGAGGTTTTGACAATGGCACTTTAGTCAGCAAAACGTCCCACACCGTTAAAATAGAACCGGGACTTGTTTATTCATTCAAAGTAACTGCTGTAAACCGGGGTGGGGAAAGTTTTCCTTCTGAAATCCTTTCTGCCTATAAAGCCAAACGTGAACAGGGAAAAGTAATCATCATCAATGGCTTTGACAGAATCAGCGGTCCGGCGGTCGTTAACACTTCTGATAAAGCTGGATTCGATCTAATGCAAGATCCCGGCGTTCCGTATATATCGAATATTTCATTTTGCGGAGCACAAACCGGCTTCGACCGTACACAAGCCGGTAAAGAAGGAAAAGGAAGTCTGGGACATAGCGGAAACGAATTAGAAGGAATGAAAATTGCAGGAAACACGTTCGACTATCCTTTTATTCACGGAAAAGCAATTCAGGCAGCCGGAAAATATAGTTTCGTATCATGCAGCGACGAAGCAGTAGAGAACGGATTGGTTACATTAGAAGATTATCCGGTGGTAGATTATATTTTGGGACTGGAAAAAGAAGATCCTGCAAGTAAAGCATATTACAAGACATTCTCTTCGGCTATGCAACGGATTATGACCAGTTATTGCCAAGCGGGAGGTAACCTGTTTGTCAGTGGTGCTTATGTAGGAAGTGATATGAGTGGAACACAAGGAAACCGGGAGTTTACGGAGAAAATACTGAAATATGGTTATCAAGGTAGCCTGACGGATAAGAGTTCGAATCAGATTAAAGGATTGGGCCGTACTATTACAATCCCACGTCTGCCTAATGAAAGCAGTTATGCTGTACCTGCTGCCGATTGTATTGTTCCCGTAGATACTGCTTTCCCCGTATTTACGTATGCACCCGGCAATCAGAGTGCAGGTATTGCCTACAAAGGAAACTACCGTACTTTTGTATTGGGCTTTCCTTTTGAAAGTATCCAGTCCGAAGCAGACCGGGCAACCATTATGGCAGGCATTCTGGGATTCTTTACTCAAAAATAAAAAATATCCTTTTTTTTAATCCGTTTCTCATTTTAAATTCTATCTTTGCTACTATAATAACCTTTAAAACTAAAAAACAATGTATACTATACAAGCAAATCCCAGCGGTACACGCAGCATAGAAGTATCTAATGAAAACTTGAGAACAATTGAGAAATATGCTCTGTTCCGTCATCTTATCGACAGTACCGGTATTGTAGATGAAGCAGTTCTGGATAAGTTGAAACTTAATATCCGCTCCCTTATCGCTAGTCAGGAGGAAGACAGTAAAGACTTGTTGGACCTTTGTATTGACGTGATTTATCACAATAATATGAAGGCATTCGGCTTGCAACAGCTCATCAAGCTTTATCTTACCTGGCTCTCCAGTCCGGAAGCGGAAGAAGAGGAGGAATAATGATTACGGTAGATACCTGCGGAATAACAGCATACAGTCCGCTGATTCCTGCAATAAAAGCGATGTGCACTGCCACTCCGGGTGAAACGATAGAGATTATCATGAACCATGCTGATGCGTTTCAGGATCTAAAGGAATATCTGTCCGAGCAAGGTATCGGCTTCCGTGAAATCTATGACGGAGAACAAATGACATTACAGTTCACAATCAACGGGAAGTTTTAAGAAAACACTCCAATGATTGGAAGAAAACATCCTGATGATTGAAGTTAAACATCTCAATGAATAAAAAAATCATTGGGATGTTTTTTATTATCCGTATCTTTGCAGCATGAAAGAATATCGATTGACCGACTGGTTACCCACTACCAAAAAAGAAGTTGAACTTCGCGGATGGAATGAATTGGATGTCGTTCTATTCAGTGCTGATGCTTATGTGGATCATCCTTCTTTTGGTGCTGCCGTTATCGGACGCATTCTCGAAGCGGAAGGTTTGAAAATAGCCATCGTTCCCCAACCTAACTGGCGTGACGACCTACGCGACTTCAAGAAGTTGGGACGTCCACGGCTATTCTTCGGTATTTCCGGCGGATGCATGGACTCAATGGTTAATAAATATACCGCCAACAAACGCCTACGCAGTGAAGATGCTTATACTCCGGACGGCCGACCGGATATGCGCCCGGACTATCCTTCTACAGTTTACAGCCAGATACTAAAGAAACTTTTTCCGGATGTTCCGGTAGTCATTGGAGGAATCGAAGCTAGCTTAAGGCGATTGAGTCATTACGATTATTGGCAGGACAAAGTACAAAAGAGTATTTTGTGCGACAGCGGAGCAGATCTGCTCATCTACGGAATGGGAGAAAAGCCTCTTGCAGACCTGGTGAAAAATATGAAAAGCCTGCTCACCACTGAAGAACCTGTACTGACAAGCAGCAAATTTAGAACAATTATCGGATCTGTGCCCCAGACAGCCTATCTTTGTCGTGCAACAGAATGGACATCTGCCGAAGATGACCTTCAACTTTATTCACACGAAGAATGTTTGGCAGATAAAAAGAAACAGGCTAGTAACTTCCGACATATCGAAGAAGAATCCAACAAATATTCGGCTTCACGAATCACACAAGCAGTAGGGAATAAGATAGTCGTAGTCAATCCTCCCTATCCTCCGATGAGCCAGAAAGACCTCGATCATTCGTTTGATTTACCATATACCCGCCTGCCTCATCCAAAATACAAAGGGAAACGGATTCCGGCATACGATATGATTAAATTTTCCATCAACATTCACCGGGGATGTTTCGGCGGCTGTGCATTCTGTACCATTTCCGCCCATCAGGGAAAGTTTATTGTCAGCCGAAGCAAAGAGTCTATACTGAAAGAGGTAAAAGAAGTTATTCAGTTACCCGATTTCAAGGGATATTTAAGTGATTTGGGAGGTCCTTCCGCTAATATGTATCAGATGAAAGGGAAAGATGAAGCTATTTGCAAAAAATGCAAACGACCGTCATGTATTCACCCGAAAGTTTGTCCGAATTTGAATACCGATCACCGCCCTTTACTGGATATTTACCATGCCGTGGATACCTTGCCCGGAATCAAAAAATCGTTTATCGGTAGCGGTGTACGCTATGACCTGTTACTTCATCAAAGCAAAGATGAAGCTATCAACCGTAGCACTGCCGAATATACCCGTGAATTGATAGTCAATCATGTGAGTGGCCGGTTAAAAGTAGCTCCGGAGCATACCAGTGACCGGGTATTATCCGTAATGCGCAAACCTTCTTTTGAGCAATTTGAAACATTCAAAAAGATATTCGACCGCATCAACCGGGAAGAAAATCTGCGTCAACAACTGATTCCGTATTTTATCTCTTCGCATCCCGGATGCAATGAAGAAGACATGGCGGAACTTGCCGTTATCACCAAACGTCTGGACTTCCACCTGGAACAAGTGCAGGACTTCACTCCTACTCCGATGACAGTGGCTACCGAAGCCTGGTATAGCGGATTCCATCCATACACGCTAGAACCGATATTCAGTGCCAAAACCCAACGGGAGAAACTTGCACAACGCCAATTCTTTTTCTGGTACAAACCGGAAGAACGAAAAAACATCATCAATGAGTTGAGACGTATCGGACGTTCAGATTTGATAGACAAGTTATACGGAAAGAAAAGATAAATTCTTAAAAAGGGGCTTTATCAGGATCTTGGCGAGTATCAAAAATAGCTTCCACAAGAATATATTCTTCAAGCACTCTATAATATACCTTAAAGTAATCACAATGAAAAACACGTATATTAGGCACAGAAGTAGCTTTGTATATATATGGATATTTGGCAACTAACTTCAGAACATCGTTTATCATTGTATAGATAGAACGACTATATTTGGAATTTCCGTTTCTTACACGATAGAAAGTCAAAATCCGCCGCAAAACAATTGTAGCAGTTTCTGTCCACACAATCTTTAATCTAGCCATTGTTTCACCTGCTTATCGACCTCTTCTTGAGTATACAACCGACCTTCTTCATAATCCTTTTCCGAACGCATGATAATCTCTCTTTCATATTCCGTAGGGATATAAAGACTCATATCAGAAGCTGTCCTTTGATAAGCAGCTATCGGTTCATTAACCTGTTCCGGCATCTCATTTTCCTGTGGTTCATATTTTGCAGCCATATCTGTAATACCTAAATTATTATGAGTTCAAAGATAAACAGACTTATGTAATAAAACAAACTTATTCTTTTGAATCTCATTAAAAAACACCAATTATCAGAGTCCACTTATCATTGCAAAGCCACAATCTCCTGCAACACACTGACCGCCGTTTCCACATTAGTAACATCCTTAATCAGCATACTCCGTCTGCCGTTCTGTTCACGCAAATCACAACGACGAGTATATTTCATCATATAGTCTATCACTTTACCAAAAGCCTTACTTTGATAGAACGGACTATCCGGATTGGAAACAAAAAACAAGGTCATCCGCCCACCTTTCAGGAAGATTTTCTCTGCACCCAAACGGGCTGCAAGACGGCGTAGAGGCACAATACGGAGTAGTTCTTCCGTTTCCCGGGGAACCGGTCCGAAGCGGTCTTCCAGACGAGCACGGAAAGCTTCCACATCTTTGTCCAATGTCAGTCCATCCAGTTCGCGATAGAGCAACATACGTTCGCTGCTGCCTGTTACGTAGTTGGCAGGCAACAATAGTTCGAGGTCGCTTTCTACCTGACACTCGTCTACAAACTCTTCTCCACTAATTTGTCCTTCGCCCTTGATTTCATCCGCATACAGTTCTGCAAACTCGTCTGTCTTTAACTCATGGACAGCTTCAGTAAGAATTTTCTGATATGTCTCATATCCCAAATCGGCAACAAATCCGCTTTGTTCGGCTCCAAGCAGATTTCCGGCTCCACGAATATCCAAATCCTGCATGGCGATATGAATGCCACTTCCCAAATCACTAAAGTTTTCAATTGCTTGAAGACGTCGCCTTCCTTCGGCTGTCAAACTACCTAACGGAGGAGCCAGCAGATAACAAAAAGCTTTTTTATTACTACGCCCTACCCGTCCACGCATCTGATGGAGATCACTCAATCCAAAGTTTTGCGCCTGATTGATAATGATAGTGTTGGCATTCGGAATATCAATACCACTTTCGATGATTGTAGTTGCCAAGAGTACATCATAGTCGTAGTTGACAAAATCCAGAATAATCTTCTCCAGCTCTGTCGGTTCCATCTGTCCATGTCCAATCGCTACACGGCAATCCGGGATATGACGTTCGATCATCGCTTTCAATTCCGGCAAGTTCGCAATCCGGTTATTGACAAAGAAGACTTGACCGTTGCGGCTCATCTCAAAATTGATGGCATCCGTTATCACTTCTTCATTAAAAGTATGCACTTCGGTCTGAATCGGATAGCGGTTGGGTGGCGGAGTAGAAATCACACTCAAGTCGCGTGCACCCATCAATGAAAATTGAAGGGTACGGGGAATTGGAGTAGCAGTCATAGTCAGTGTATCCACATTCACTTTCAACTGGCGCAGCTTTTCTTTGACAGAGACACCGAATTTCTGTTCTTCGTCCACAATCAACAATCCCAAGTCTTTAAACTGGACATCTTTTCCCAAGATACGGTGGGTACCTATCAGAATACCGACATCTCCATCTTTCAATCCCTTCAATACAGCTTTGGTCTGTGCGGCAGTACGTGCGCGGCTTAAATATTCCACCCGACACGGCAAGCCTTTCAGACGTTCACGGAAAGTCTGAAAATGCTGGTAAGCAAGTACTGTTGTCGGAACCAGAACGGCTACTTGTTTATTATCGGCAACAGCTTTGAAAGCCGCACGAATCGCAACTTCTGTTTTTCCAAATCCTACATCGCCACAGACTAGACGGTCCATCGGGCGGTCACTTTCCATATCTGCCTTGACATCAATCGTCGCCTTACTCTGATCCGGTGTATCTTCATAAATAAAGGATGCTTCCAGCTCACGCTGCAAGAAACTATCGGGACTGTAAGAGAAACCTTTTTCCTGACGACGCTGCGAATACAATTTTATCAAATCGCGGGCAATGTCCTTGATTTTACTCTTCGTACGTTCTTTCAGTTTCTCCCATGCACCTGTACCTAATTTGTTAAGCCGGGGAGCCTCTCCTTCTTTACCTTTATATTTGGAAACCTTATGCAGGGAATGAATAGAGACGAACACCACATCTTCATTTTGAAACACCAGTTTCAAAACCTCTTGCGTAGTGTCACCATTCGGAATACGTACCAAGCCGGAAAAACGTCCGATACCATGATCCGTATGCACCACATAGTCTCCCGGAGTGAACTGATTCAGTTCTTTCAAGGATAGTGCCACTTTTCCCGAACGGGCTTTATCACTTTTCAGATTATATTTATGAAAACGATCAAACAACTGATGGTCTGTGAAGATACAGAGCCGCAGTGTGTTATCTACAAAACCTTCGTGAATGGTACGTTCTACGGGAGTAAAATTAATCTTATCACCCCGATCTTCAAAAATAGCTTTGATACGATCTGTTTGCTTCATGCTGTCACTGCAGATATAAAGCGAATAGCCTTTTTCCAGATAATCCTTAAAAGAAGAAGCTACCAGATCGAAATTCTTATGAAAGATAGGCTGGGCAGATGTATTGAAAGTAACGCTGGCATTGGGCGTTCCGGTCGGTTTATTACCAAATTCCAACCGGCGGAAATCGAGTGCCCGTACAGTAAACTCGCTGCCGTCTATCAATTTCCCTTCCAATGTAATGCCACCATTCTCTTCGGCCTCCTGAACGGCTATTGCCTGTGGAGTCAGCGCCTCATCGTGTACCACCTGGATTCGCTCGCGCAACCAAAGAAAATCGCGCATCGCCAAGGTAGTCTCTTTCGGGATAAAATCCAGAAAAGAAGTCGTTACATCTCCTGTCACCGCCAAATCGGGAACGATAGACACTCCATCTTTCTTCTCACGGGATAATTGAGACTCCACTTCAAAGGTACGAACACTTTCCACTTCATCACCAAAGAAATCGATGCGATAAGGATATTCCGAAGCAAAAGAGAAAACGTCGATAATACTACCGCGAACAGCATATTGTCCCGGCTCATATACGTAGTCTACATATTCAAAACCATAACTATGCAACACATCGGTGATGAAAGTGGTATCCACTTTCTCTCCTACATTCAGCTTCAGCGTTTTATTACTCAATTCCTTGCGCGACACCACTTTCTCCGCCAATGCATCCGGGTACGTAACGATACATAATCCCTCTTCCCCCTTTTGCAAGCGGCTAAGTACTTCTGTACGCAAAATCTCATTGGCCGCATCTTTTTGTCCATACTTGATGGAGCGACGGAATGAAGATGGAAAGAACAATACTCTTTCCGTACCCAATATCTGCGTCAAGTCGTGATAGAAATATCCGGCTTCTTCAAGATCACCTAAAATAAATACAAACGGGCAACCACCCTCTTGCACCAGTACAGAAGAAAAAAGAGAAGCGGCGGATGCACACAGTCCTCCGCAAAAAACAGTCTGAACGGAAGTGTCCTTCAACAAGCGCTTCATTACTGCCATATTGGGATGGGCAGCATATTGTTGTTGCAACTCAGTTATTGTCATACCTATAAAATTTCCCCGCAAAATTACAAAAAAGATTGGGAGTATACACCCAAAGAACAGAAGTATTATAATAAGGTATCTGCCGTCTTATTCCGAATGGGGCATGAAACACGTTAAATTTTCCTTAGTTCAGCTATAACTAAAGGAAAAAGAACTACTTTTGTTTCTAAATTTTATAGTATCTATATGCAGACATCGGATAGCATTGTAATTATCCCCACCTATAATGAACGGGAGAACATAGAAAATATCATCCGTGCCGTTTTCGGCCTTCCCCAAGTATTCCATATTCTGGTCATAGAAGACGGCTCTCCGGACGGAACGGCAGCCATCGTAAGAAAACTGCAACAAGAATTTCCCGAACAGCTTTTTATGATAGAACGTAAAGGAAAACTGGGACTGGGTACTGCCTACATTACCGGATTTAAATGGGCACTGGAACACGCATACGAGTATATTTTTGAAATGGATGCAGACTTCAGTCATAATCCGAATGATTTACCCCGTTTGTATCAGGCTTGTTCGGAACAAGGAGGAGATGTATCCATCGGTTCCCGTTATGTCAGCGGAGTGAATGTAGTGAATTGGCCGATGGGACGGGTATTGATGTCATACTTTGCCTCTAAATATGTGCGGTTTATCACCGGAATACCTGTACATGACACCACTGCCGGATTTGTTTGCTACCGCCGCCAGGTGTTGGAAACAATCGATTTAGATCATATTCGCTTCAAAGGATATGCCTTTCAGATTGAAATGAAATTCACTGCTTATAAGTGTGGTTTCAAAATTATCGAGGTTCCCGTTATCTTTATTAATCGTGAATTAGGGACTTCTAAAATGAATAGCAGCATCTTTGGAGAAGCCATATTTGGTGTGATAAAATTAAAAGTAAATAGTTGGTTCCATAAATTCCCACAAAAGAAATGAAACGTACACTGATTCAAAACGCCGTTGTTATCAACGAAGGAAGAAAAGTTCTGGGTTCAGTAGTAATCGAGAATGAAAAGATAGCCGAAATATTGGTTGGTGAAGAAAACGCAACTGCCCCCTGCGACGAGATAATAGACGCAACCGGGTGTTATCTTTTGCCGGGTGCCATCGACGAACATGTGCATTTCCGCGATCCCGGACTGACTCATAAGGCAGATATCACCACAGAAAGTCGTGCTGCGGCAGCAGGAGGTGTCACCTCTATCATGGATATGCCCAATACCAATCCGCAAACTACCACATTGGAGGCTTTGGAGGAAAAATTTGTTCTGTTGGGTGAAAAGTCAGCAGTCAACTATTCCTGCTATTTCGGAGCAACGAATAATAACTATACCCAGTTTGCACAACTGGATAAACACCGGGTTTGTGGAGTGAAGTTATTTATGGGTTCAAGCACCGGCAATATGCTGGTAGACCGGATGGCCAGTCTGCGTAATATATTCGGTGGAACCGATCTGCTCATCGCTGCTCATTGCGAAGATCAGGGAATTATCAAAGAAAACACGGATAAATATAAGAAAGAATACGGAGACGACGTACCTTTGGCTCTTCATCCGCTCCTTCGTTCGGAAGAAGCTTGCTATCGTTCATCCGAACTGGCAGTGCAGTTGGCACGTGAGACAAACGCCCGCCTGCACATCATGCATATTTCCACAGCTAAAGAGTTGAGCCTGTTTTCTAATGTACCTTTGGTACAAAAA
The DNA here is from genome assembly GCF_019129155.2 of Bacteroides sp. MSK.18.37. Taxonomy (NCBI): domain Bacteria; kingdom Pseudomonadati; phylum Bacteroidota; class Bacteroidia; order Bacteroidales; family Bacteroidaceae; genus Bacteroides; species Bacteroides sp. MSK.18.37. The sequence continues at coordinate 6,935,869 of NZ_JAHOIB020000001.1, forward strand.
AAGATCACGGCAGAAGCCTGTGTTTCTCATCTGCTCTTTACGGAAGAGGACTATCAGACACTGGGTGCCCGCATCAAATGCAACCCTGCCATTAAGACAGCGCAAGACCGGAAAGCTTTGCGAGAGGCTGTCAATAGCGGTTTGATTGATGCTATTGCCACAGATCATGCCCCACATTTACTTAGCGAAAAAGAAGGCGGTGCCTTAAAAGCAATGTCCGGAATGCCGATGATTCAGTTCTCACTCGTCAGCATGTTGGAGTTGACAGAAAAAGGAGTGTTTACTATCGAAAAAGTAGTAGAAAAGATGGCTCATGCTCCTGCGCAGATGTATGAGATACAAAACAGAGGATTCATTCGCAAAGGCTATCAGGCTGACCTGGTATTAGTCCGTCCCGGAAGCGAATGGACTGTAACAACCGATTGTATTCTAAGCAAATGTAAATGGAGCCCATTAGAGGGACACACATTCGACTGGAAAGTAGAGAAAACATTTGTAAACGGACATCTGTTATATAACAACGGAGAAATAGACGAGACTTATCGCGGACAGGAATTAAGATTCAGATAAACAGCAGCTCGCCTTCAACAAGCCTATGAGTACCATTTTATCTTATAAAATACATACAGTCACTCCCTACATCAACTGGATTTACTTTTTCCATGCATGGGGGTTCCAGCCACGTTTTGCAGCCATCGCCAACATTCACGGATGTGATGCCTGCCGTGCTTCGTGGCTGACAACTTTCCCGGAAGAAGAACGTAATAAAGCTTCCGAAGCAATGCAGCTATTCAAAGAGGCCAACCGGATGCTCGATCTGCTTGACCGGGATTATGAAGTAAAGACCATCTTCAAGCTTTGCAAGGCAAACTCTGACGGGGATAACCTGATTATTGAGAAAGAAAAAGACCGGTTCATCACTTTTCCTTTACTGCGCCAGCAAACGCCGAAAAGAGACGGTAGTCCTTTTCTTTGTCTCAGTGACTTTATCCGCCCGATCTCTTCCGGCATCCCGGATACCATCGGTGCTTTTGCCTCTTCCATTGATGCGGACATGGAAGGATTGTACGAACAGGACCCTTATAAACACCTGCTTGTCCAAACCCTCTCCGACCGACTGGCAGAAGCAGCAACAGAAAAGATGCATGAATATGTGCGCAAAGAAGCGTGGGGATATGCCAAAGACGAGAATTTAGGCATAGCGGACTTACTGGTCGAAAAGTATCAAGGCATTCGCCCTGCTGTCGGTTACCCGTCTTTACCGGATCAATCCGTCAACTTCCTGTTGGATGAACTGTTGGACATGAAGCAGATAGGCATTTCGCTGACCGAAAACGGAGCTATGTACCCGCACGCTTCTGTTTGCGGACTTATGTTTTCACATCCGGCTTCCGAATACTTCTCCGTCGGAAAGATTGGAGAAGACCAATTGGAAGATTATGCCCGCCGTCGGGGAAAAAGTATCGAAGAAATGTGTAAGTTTCTGGCAGCTAATCTCCAATAGTCCTTATTCCCCTGTGATTTTTCTCCTTTTCTCACGACTAACTAACCAGAAAAGTAATCATAGATTCCATGAGAGAACAAACAGCAGAGGTTAGCGCCCCTATTGAACAAGAGTTTTTGTCGGTGATCCGCGAATATGAACGGGTGATCTACAAGGTATGCTATCTGTATGCCAATCCCAATGCTCCTCTCAATGATCTGTATCAGGATGTGGTATTGAACCTTTGGAAAGCCTATCCCAAATTCAGAAAAGAATGTAAGGTTTCCACCTGGATTTACCGTATTGCCCTCAACACCTGTATCAGCTTCTATCGTAAAGAAAAGAATGTGCCAGAAATAGTCAGCCTCACCAGAGATACCGACTGGGCCATAGAAGCACACGACCCGATCAACGAAATGTTGAAACAGCTTTATCAGATGATTAACCAACTGGGACAACTCGACAAATCAATTATCCTGCTTTATCTCGAAGACAAAAGTTACGAGGAAATAGCAGAAATCACCGGACTGACGGTTACCAATGTAGCGACCAAACTAAGTCGCATCAAAGACAAACTTAAAAGAATGAAAAAGGAGGAATAAGATATATGGAACTGGAAGAACTGAAAAAATCTTGGAATGCCCTGGATGAACACTTGAAAGATAAAGAGTTCATCAAAGAAGAAGAGCTTGAAAAGCTGATAAGGCATGCGGACAAAGGTATCCATGCCATTGCCAGACTGAACATCAAGCTTATTCTGATTTCTCTGCCGATACTGATCTTATTTTTAGCGGAGGTACTGTTACATAACAGATTGAACCCGATCTATATCATTATCATTTTCGCATGGATTCCTGCCCTTTGCTGGGATATCGTCACCACCCGTTTCCTCCAACGGACACAAATAGACGAGATGCCTTTGGTAGAAGTAATCAGCCGCGTGAACCGTATCCATCGATGGACCATCAGGGAACGATTGATTGCTATTGCCTTTCTCCTAGTCCTGGCTATACTTTCATTTATCTACTGGCAAGTGTGGCAATATGGAATGGGCATGATTGCTTTCTTCATCCTGTTATGGGGCGGAGGACTGGGATTGATCTTATGGATTTACCGCAAGAAGTTCTTAAATCGTATCCACGAAATCAAAAAGAATTTAAGCGAACTGAACGAATTAATGTAAAAGAATCCAACCTGAATAATTCATACTAAGTAGTAAGGAGTGTGCTTACCCCACCACGGTAAGCACACTTTTTCCATTCACTTTCTTATGTACCTGCACCTGAACAGAAATCCGTTCACTCATCTCCTGCACATGAGAGATTACTCCTATTTTCCGCCCCTGCATCTGTAATTGTTCCAATGCTTCCATCGCTGTACGCAAACTTTCCGCATCCAAAGAACCGAAACCTTCATCAATAAAAAGAGATTCAACTTTCAGATTATTACTTGACAAGGAAGACAAACCTAAAGCCAGTGCCAAAGAAATCAGGAACGATTCACCTCCTGAAAGAGAGTACACGGTCCGTATTTCATCACACATATCGCAATCTATTACCTGAAGTGCCAACGTATCGGGTACCTGTTGCAGCTTATAGCGTTTAGAGAGATAGGATAAATGTTGATTGGCATGAAGCAGCAACAAATTCAAAGTATAACTTTGAGCAATCACTTTAAATTTCGCTCCATCCGCACTGCCAATCAGTTTATTCAATTTTGCCCAACGTTCGGCAACAGTTTGTTTCTCTGCCAGTTCCTTCGCAATCTGTTCCACAGTCAGTTTATTCTTTGCTTGTTGTAGCAGGCAGGCTTCCATAGTAGAAAGGGCACGTTCTATATTCAGGTTTTCTTCCTGTTGCTTCTTTATTATTTCAGGAAGCAGTTCGGGAGACTCTATCTTTTTATACTGTTCTTGCAACTCTCCTATAGCCAGTGCAATTTGCTTCATCTCTCCTTGCAAACCGGAAAGCCGGTTGTGTACCGCCTCTACTTCTTTACGTGCTTTCTCCAAAGCGAGATTCAGTTCTTTCTCTCTTTTTGCTACGGCAGCTTCCGCTTCATCCGCGCTTTTTCCTTTCAATAGCTGAGAACGTTCCTGACGAAGCACATTCAGCGCTTTCTCTATCACTTCAAATCTCTTTAGTTCGGCCGAAGCAGCATTCTGTAAGATTACCAGCTGTTCTTTGGCAGACGATACTTTCTGCATAGCCAAACGACAGAGAGAAACATTCTCACGGAGGGCTTCACAATGTGCACGCATCTTTTTAATTTCTTCATCGCTGCGCTGCCATTCTGCATAAAGATTGCGATATTCCAAAATACGTATTGCCAGTTCCGCCAAACGACGTTGTATTTGCTCTTCGTTTCCGGCTTCAATCCCTGCTTTATATAATGCTGCCAACTGTTCCGCGATCTGTCCGTCCACCGTTTTTTGATGCGCCAAATCACGTTGCAGAGCAATGCTCCGGTTATTCATCTGCTGATAGTTGGTTGATGCTACATTATACTCCTGCTCTATACTCCGGAAAAGAGTATCTACCACCTCCTGTTCCTGATGATAAGGATGCGCTGTGCTACCGCAAACCGGACAAGCCTCCCCTTCCTGTAATTGCCGGCGCAATGCTTTCACGTCTTTTCCCACTGCCATACGTGCATTTTCGTAAAGACGTTGAGTAACTTTCAATGCGGTTTCTTGCTCCGTCAATTGTTTCAGACAATTGGCCACTTCTTTCTCCAGTCTTTCTATTTCCGTCTTTGCTTTCGTCTGCGTTTCCGTTAATTGCCGGATATTCTGCTGACGAGTCAACTCTTTTTGCAACTTCACCTGTTCTTCGGCCAATAACGGATATCCGAAAGAATTTAAGCGCAACAAACGTTCCTCATTCGTACTGGTAGCGGCAGCCAGTTTACTTTCTTCTTGCCGTAGAATCTCTTCCACCTGTTCAAGTTGCAGTGCTTCTTCTATCCCTACATGGCTTAATAAGCGGTTCAGAGAAGAATAAGACACCTGTAATTGTTCCGCAGCCACTCGCATTTTTTGTTCCTGCTCCGCCACCTGCCTGTTAGCCGCTTGTAAAATCTGCTGCGACTGTATATAGCTGCTTTGTTGAGACTGTATCTGTACATCCAATTGACGTGCTTTCTTCAAGTCTGGCTGTATGGCCTCCCATTGTGCCTTAAAATGCACCAATCCTTCCTCTTGGGAAGCCAATGCACCCTGCAATACTTTCTCCCTGGCCTGTTCCTCCTGTTCTTCCTGCTGCTTTTTCTTCCAAAGTTCTTCCTGTATTTTTAATGAACGAACCACATTCAGTTGTTCATTCTGTTCTGCCAGCAGTTTAATCCCTGCCGCGCGCTTTTCAATTGATAGTTCTTTCTCTTTTTGCAGAGCAAGCAGCTCTTCTTCCGGCATCAATTCGATCACATTCATTCGATTCTGAATCAAGGTCACCTCCTCTTGTGCCGCCTTATTCCGGGCATAGACCTCTTGAGAAATCCGGGAATACACGCCGGTTCCTGTCAACTTCTCCAGTAATTCTGCTTTTGCCGCCCCTTTTGATTTCAGAAATGTAGCAAAATCATTTTGTGCCAATAATACTGTACGGGTGAACTGTTCATACGTCAGGCCAACCAACTCCACCAACTGAATCAACAACTCTTTCTTGGTACCTTGAAATTCTTTCTCCGTATCCAGTTCTTTCACTTCCAGCGTTTGTGGCTGCAAAGAACCGTTTATCTTGTTTCTTGTCCGCCTCACCGACCAACGAGAACGGTAACGCCGTCCGTCAATACCTAAAAAATCGACTTCCGCATAACCGTCACTTGTCCCCCGACGCAGCAAATTTCTAACATCAGACTGATTAATCTGATTGTCTCCCACATCTGCCAGGTTCACATTTTCCACTGAAGTTGCAAAGCGGGGAGCCTTATCATACAATGCCAGGCATAAGGCATCTAATAAAGTAGACTTACCTGCACCGGTAGGTCCTGAAATGGCAAAGATACCTGCAGAATGTAATGGTTCTGCCATAAAATCCACTTCTACCGTTCCTTCTATCGAGGTCAGATTCTTCAATCGTATAGCTAGTATTTTCATTCTTCTTCCTCCTCTTCTTTACGGGTAGCAGCCAAATAGGCCTCTTCAAACAAACCTGTCAGTTCTACAGGCATTTCCACCTGATAAATCTTCTCAAAGGCAGACTGTGCAATCTGCAAGGGAGACATTTCCTGCAACCCCCTCTTCCAGTTTTCATTTTCTTTCGTCGTATTTCCAGTTTCAGTGCGATAGGTAGAAACAATACGCGCCAACCGATAGTTTTTATCTGCCAGTGCATCTTCAATCTCCTGCCGAAGCATGGGTTCCGGTTCCTCCAACAATACCTTTACTTCCAGATATGGGGCTACGGCTTCTGTCTCGGGTAGTTCCTTCAAGGCTTCCAAGACGGCTTCCGGTGAAACAGGTTCTCCGTTCGGGACACTCAACAAAGGTATTAATTTCGGGCATTCCAACCGTTCAATGTCCACCGCACAACCTCCGTCGAAAGTCACCATCACGACTCCATGATGATAATGTTTCTCGGCAAAAGACATCGGAATGGGACTTCCGGCATACCGCACATTCTCTCTTCCGGACACTCGCTGCGCTTTATGTATATGTCCCAATGCCGTATAAGCTATCTGTTCGGAAAAAGTTTCCGGAGATACGCACTCCAGCCCACCAATCACGGTACGCTCGCTATAATCCTTCTCTGCAATTTCCGATCCTGTAGCCTGCAAATGACCGATGGCAAGAATCGCCTGATTCTCCGTCCTTCGCTTCCATAGCCTTTGCAAAAGTTGTGCATAAAGTTCGCGAACTCCCTCCGCATACGGATTGCCTTCCGTTTGCACGGCCGGATAATCTCCCTGACGCAGAAAAGGAACTGCCATGCAAAGCAATTCCACTTCCCCTCTCCGGTTCTTCAGTTCCACAGTCAAATGGTCATAATCGATTTCTCCGCCTTCGAGCTTGCGAACTACCCCTCTGACTTCCGTCCGCATAGCTTGCAACAGAGGCAAAGGAGCCTCCAGGCGTGCTGCCGAATCATGGTTGCCGGCAACAATGACAATCTGCAAATACGGATTCTCTGCTGTCACCCGATAAATAAACTGATAATACATGCTTTGGGATGCTGCGGAAGGGTTGGAAACATCAAAAACATCTCCGGCTATAATCAATGCATCAATCTCTTTCTGACGAATTTCTTCTGCCAGCCAATTCAGGAATACTCCATGTTCTTCCGTGCGATCATAACCAAAAAAGGTTTGTCCCAGATGCCAGTCGGCAGTATGTAATATACGTATCATAATTTTGTAACTATCTCTAATGACAAGAGGCAAAAATAACACAATCAAAAAGATTATATCACATCTGCCTCTCTTTTTTACCAATAATCATGTATATTTGCAGGATAAAAATCCAACCCTATGAAGATACTGTATTATATTTATCAGATTTGCATCGCTTTGCCTATTTTATTAGTGTTGACCATCCTCACGGCAATCGTCACTATTGTAGGTTCTCTCTTGGGAGGAGCCCACATCTGGGGATATTATCCGGGGAAGATTTGGTCACAATTAATTTGTCTGTTTCTATTGATTCCCGTGAAGATTGAGGGACGTGAAAAGTTGCATGACAAGACTTCCTATATTTTCGTCCCTAACCATCAGGGTTCATTTGATATTTTCCTTATTTACGGCTTCATCGGAAGAAACTTTAAGTGGATGATGAAAAAAAGCCTGCGCAAACTGCCGTTTGTAGGAAAAGCCTGTGAAAGTGCAGGACATATCTTTGTAGACAGATCTGGTCCTAAAAAAGTATTGGAAACAATCCGGCAGGCAAAAGACTCATTGAAAGATGGGGTTTCTCTCGTAGTCTTTCCTGAAGGAGCGCGTACATTTACAGGACACATGGGATACTTTAAGAAAGGCGCTTTCCAGTTGGCTGATGATTTACAGTTGGCGGTTGTACCCGTCACCATTGACGGCTCATTCGAGATTCTGCCACGCACAGGCAAATGGATACACCGTCATCGCATGATTCTGACTATTCACGAGCCTATTCCTCCCAAAGGGAAAGGAATGGAAAATATCAAGGCAACCATGGCAGAGGCCTACGCTGCGGTTGAAAGCGCCCTGCCGGAACAATACAAGGGAATGGTGAAAAACGAAGATCAAGACCGATAGTCAGTACATAATCTTATATAAATATGGGGATGCTCACGCACCCCCATATTCCTAACCAGTTTTATGCATCAAACTATTAAATTAAGAAATTCAGATATTTAGATGTTTTGCAAGGTTATAGTTTGGTTTGACATCATTTGTAATTCTTGAAAAGTCAAATTAAAACTTTTATAAATTTCCTTTTCTAAATTCTCTAATGAGAAAGATTCATTTCTGACACCATTAATCTTCCCTCTAAACCGATTGTTATAATGCTTGCGGAATGTATCCGGAGTAACCAGACCTCCCAAGCCATAATCACCCACTACAATCACCGGCTTTCGGCGCAATACCCCTTCGTAAGCGGTAATCCCTGCACCAATAATCAAGTCGGCTTCTTCAATCAGTTTACCGATCTCACTCTCGGAGGATATATAATCCACCTGATACTCTGAATATTTACTTAATAGAATTCCTATCCGTAACCTGGTGCGAGAATTTGCTATTCCGACAACAATGCTGGCTTTTTGTTCTATTAACTGCAATTCGTCACCTCTCAAAGAAGAGGCGGCAGATAATTCATTAGGATTTTTCATATAGCTATTTGGTTTTTGTTGTGTCAAAAGTACAGCATGCATCCGAAAACACAAAAAAAGTCACCCGGACAAAATCAGTGCGCCTGATTTTTCGTAAACACTTACATTTCAATCAAATACAGATTAGCGTTCTATTAATGACCCGGACAATTCATTTTTTATTTATCAAAAATCCCTTAAAAACACATTCAAATCTTCTTGTGGAGAAATGCCTAATCGACCTTTCAGCCTTCCTTTTGCTTTGGTAACAGAATCGGAAGAGGTCTGAAAAATACGCGCCAGTTCTTCATTGGTCAGTCCAAATTTAAGAAAGCAACAGATCTCAAGATCATGTTTAGTTAATAAAGGAGTTTTGTCAAGCAACCGGGTAACGTAATTAGAATAGAGTAAATCAAACAGGCTAAACAATTTATAGCGTTCTCCATTAGACAATTTACCTCTTAATGTTCCCTCTTTGATAGCAAGCAGCAGACGAAAAGCGGATATGTACTGTTCAGAAGAGGGTCCGACAGTTAATTCTCCTCCCAGTTCTTTCAATAGTCCCGATAAGTTTTTGTTCTGCATACTTAGAAGTACAATCTTTCCATTCAACTCGCCCACCTTCATTCGATTTTCTTCCAGTATGCGGTTCTCTTCCAGTACTTGATCTTTCAACTCCTGGATTTCTTCCATCTCCTGCTGATATCGCTTTATCTCCTCTTCATTATCTCTAATCTGGGATTCGATTTCGGCAATCTTCTTCCTGTGATTTTTACTTTTGTAGTAGTAATAACACATATAGAAGGCCACAATCAGGAAAATAACCGTACCGCAAAATATAAAAACTGTACGGTCCACTTTCAGTTGTAGATTATCATTCCGGAGTTTCTCGTTCTCGTATTGCTTTTGCAGTTCTGTTATCAACTCCTGCGAATCGACTTCATCCAATACATTCACGATAGAGTCCGCTTTTTCATGGTAGATAATCGCTTCTTCAAAATTATCAATATCTTTTTCAAGAAAGTATAAATTGTTATATGCATCAATACGGGTATATTCTTTAGAAGAATTGATACTCATCTTAAAATATTTCCGGGCATTCTCTACATCGCCCATCTGTATATACAAATAGCCGAGAGACATACACTCCACGTATTTCCTTTCTTCATCCGTTTCTTTTTCATAAGCAGCAAGAAAATAGCGTTCTGACTTTTTCAGTTCTCCCATGGAACGGTACAGTATCCCCAACTCATGTAAAATGGAAACTTCAGACGGATATTGCTTTTCCCTGGCTAGTTCTAAAGCGTAAGTATAATAGAAATAGCAGCTATCCCATTTATTCTGAAACAAATAAGCCCGGCCTATATTTTGCCCGGCTCTGACAAGACTCAAAGAATCTTTCAACTCTTCATAGATCGTATATGACTCCCGAAAATTCTTCAACGACTCCTGATACAATTTCTTTTTCCGGTTAATCATCCCTATCTCATCAGTAGCCATTGCAAACATCTTACAACATTGAATATTCCCGAACATTTCTTTTGCCGAAGATAAAAACGTCAAAGCCTCTTCATCTTTGCCCAATTCACGCAGCACTCTTCCATAATAATACTGTGCTTTAGCACGCGTAACTGAGTCACCATGCTCTACAGTATAGTAATTCAGCGCCAGTGCAATCAATGAGTCAGAAGTAAACTTCACATAGTTCTGATCCATCGCCTGCGTCAATAAAAGTGCATAATCCGCCTGCAACTTTCCACGCAATTTTTCAATATGAGGTATTGACTTTAATAGATACAGAGCTGTATCCGGAAGAGATTCCATGCACATTTCAATCCTCTGGAATGCCGCATCGGGGGCCTCCGAATCTCTATGACAAGAAACCGATAAGACTAAAATAAAAAAGAAAGCGGCGTATACCGAAACAGTAGTCGTTTTCACTTTACTTGAGTTTTGTGCAAAAATACACAAAAAACTCAAGTATTACTTATTTGTTGAAGCATTTTGTTCCAATCGTTGATGTTCTTCTATCAACTTCATGTTTTCTCTTGCTTTAGACAGGAACTCTCTAACCAGTTTATTATCTTTAAAAGAATAAGGAGCATCCTTGATTATATCATCAATCTGCGGAGTCATAATGGGATAGGGCAAAGAGCTGCAGAGCATCATAAACACACTGGGTCCCAGCACATTTTCGTAATTATCGGAGATGAACGTTTTCACATACTGATTCATCGCTTTCATCAGTGAGTCTCCTTCCACCACCAACTGACCGTGAATCTCATCCAGATCGCCTCCATCCAGTACCATACGGGTTTCCTTCTGCTCCAGTTCACCAATGCTTTCTTCCAATTGGTTTCTTTTGCTGATAAACTCATACAGTGCATTATTTAAAGATGTTCCGACTGCCTTGAGGTCCGTGTTGCTAATGGTTACTGTTATCTTCCCACTTTCCAGCACAATCGGCATAATGCTTTCTTCATCCATATAAAGTGTCACCATCTGTACGGAATCTATTTTCCCTTTCATTGAGAACAGACCATGCACTACTTCAGCTGAATCCAGCTTCACCCACTCTCCATCACGAAGGGACTTAAGATACAACATCTTTCCATCCAGACTATTCACTGAAGAGGTTCCTTCAATCTTGTACTTACTGGTGCAGGAAGCCAAAAACGGAAGCAAAAGCAAAAAAGGCAAAATTTTATTCACGTTCATCTATTCATTAAATTCTGGGTACAAAGGTACAACTGATTCAGAATTCAAAGAAACATTTTATCAATATTTAAATCTTGTAAGACTCTTTTCTTTAATAATCCTTATAAACATAGGTGTAAGGCTATTTTTTTCATTTAGTTTATCTAATTTTGCAGTCATGAAAACATCAACATTTGCCCCTTTTGCCAAACCGCTTTATGTAATGGTAAAGCCTGTAGGTGCCGTATGTAATCTAGCATGCGATTATTGCTATTATTTGGAAAAGGCCAACCTATACAAAGACAATCTGAAACACGTAATGAGCGATGAACTTCTGGAAAAATTTATCGACGAGTACATTAACTCACAAACCATGCCGCAGGTGCTTTTCACCTGGCACGGAGGAGAAACGCTGATGCGACCGCTCTCCTTCTATAAAAAGGCGATGGAACTACAAAAAAAGTATGCCCGCGGACGAACGATCGACAACTGCATCCAAACCAACGGAACCATGCTCACCGACGAATGGTGCGAGTTCTTCCGTGAAAATAATTGGCTGGTAGGAGTCTCTATCGATGGTCCCCAGGAGTTTCATGACGAGTATCGCAAAAATAAAATGGGAAAACCCTCTTTTGTGAAAGTGATGCAAGGCATCAATCTTTTGAAAAAACATGGGGTGGAATGGAATGCGATGGCAGTTATTAATGACTTCAATGCCGACTATCCACTAGACTTTTATCGTTTCTTCAAAGAAATCGGTTGTCAGTATATCCAGTTCGCTCCTATCGTTGAACGTATTCTCTCACATGAGGACGGTCGTCACCTCGCTTCTCTTGCAGAAAATAAAGCCGGAACCCTTGCCGATTTTTCGATCACTCCGGAGCAATGGGGCAACTTCCTTTGTGCTCTTTTCGACGAATGGGTGAAAGAAGATGTAGGCAAGTACTATGTACAAATATTCGATTCGACTTTGGCGAACTGGATGGGCGAACAGCCTGGTATATGCACAATGGCAAAGACCTGCGGTCATGCCGGCGTGATGGAATTCAACGGAGATGTTTATTCATGCGACCATTTTGTATTTCCCGAATATAAATTAGGTAACATTTATAGTAAAACTCTGGTGGAAATGATGCATAGCGAGCGTCAGCACAATTTCGGGAACATGAAATATCAGTCTCTCCCTACTCAATGCAAGGAATGTGAGTTCCTGTTTGCCTGCAACGGAGAATGCCCGAAAAATCGTTTCAGCCAAACGGCAGAAGGCGAACCGGGATTGAATTACTTATGCAAAGGCTATTACCAGTTCTTTAAGCATGTAGCTCCTTATATGGACTTTATGAAAAACGAACTGATGAATCAACGTCCGCCTGCTAATATCATGGAAGCACTGAAGAACGGAGATTTGAAAATTGAATACTAACCAATCATATATTTTAATTTTATCATTAAATAATGAACAGACTAAGACTTTATCTATTAGCGCTGGCTGCGCTTTTTGTATGTTCCGTTAAAGCGGATGAGGGTATGTGGCTATTGCAACTGATGCAACAGCAACACTCCATAGACATGATGAAAAAACAAGGATTAAAACTGGAAGCACAGGACCTATATAATCCGAATGGAATTTCTCTTAAAGATGCCGTAGGTATATTCGGAGGCGGATGTACCGGAGAAATTATCTCACCCGAAGGTTTGATTCTGACCAATCACCATTGTGGCTACGCCTCCATCCAGCAACATAGTAGTGTTGAGCACGATTATCTGACTGATGGTTTCTGGGCTACTTCCAGAGACAAAGAACTCCCTACTCCGGGATTGCAATTCACATTTATCGAACGTATCGAAGATATTACGGATATTGTCAATGCCAAGATTGCGGCGAAAGAAATCACCGAATCCGAATCATTCAGCAATATATTCCTTCAAAAGCTGGCTCATGATCTTTATTTTAAAAGTGACCTGGCAGACAAAAAGGGAATTGTTCCGCAAGCTCTTCCGTTCTATGCCGGAAATAAATTCTATCTTTTCTATAAGAAAATATATCCGGATGTACGTATGGTAGCCGCTCCACCCTCTTCTATCGGTAAGTTTGGTGGTGAAACAGACAACTGGATGTGGCCGCGTCATACCGGCGACTTTTCCATGTTCCGTATTTATGCAGATGCAAATGGTGAACCGGCAGAATACAGCGAGAGCAACGTCCCACTGAAAACCAAGAAACATTTGTCTATCTCTATCAAAGGATTGAAAGAAGGAGATTATGCAATGATTATGGGATTCCCCGGAAGTACGAGCCGCTACCTGACTGTATCAGAAGTAAAAGAACGTATGGAATCGGAAAACGATCCACGTATCCGTATTCGTGGTGCACGTTTGGCTGTCCTGAAAGAGGTAATGAATGCCAGTGACAAAATCCGTATTCAGTATGCTAACAAATATGCAGGTTCCAGCAACTATTGGAAAAACTCCATCGGCATGAATAAGGCCATCATCGATAATGATGTATTGGGAACAAAAGCTGCACAAGAAGCCAAATTCGCAGAGTTTGCAAAAGCACAAAACAATGCTGAATATGCAGCGGTAGTGAAGAACATTGATGACCTGGTAGCTAAGACAACTCCTCTCAACTATCAGTACACCTGTTTGAGAGAGACTTTCTTCGGAGCTATCGAATTTGGCAATGTGATGTTGACTAAAACACGCGAAGCATTACTTGAGAAAAACGATTCTGTAATCGAAGCACGCATGAAAGCCTTGGAAAGCACTTACGAAAGCATCCATAACAAAGATTACGATCATGAAGTAGACCGCAAGGTAGCGAAAGCCTTGTTCCCCTTATATGCTGAAATGATTCCGGCAAACCAACGTCCTTCTATTTATAAGGTTATTGAGCAGAAATATAAAGGCGATTATAACAAATTCGTTGATGATATGTATGACAACTCTATTTTTGCCAACCGGGCAAACTTCGAGAAGTTTACAAAGAAGCCTTCAGTGAAAGCGATTGACAATGATCTGGCACTACAATACTGCCAGTCTAAATACGACTTGATGGATACACTGGCTTCCCAGCTCAAGGATATGGATCAGGAACTAGCTTTGCTGCACAAAACTTATATCCGTGGTCTGGGGGAAATGAAGTTGCCTGTACCTTCTTATCCGGATGCAAACTTTACCATTCGTCTGACCTATGGTAACGTGAAACCTTATGATCCGAAAGACGGTGTACACTACAACTACTATACGACCACCAAAGGTATTCTTGAAAAAGAAAATCCGGAAGACCGTGAATTCGTTGTACCTGCCAAACTGAAAGAACTCATCGAAAAGAAAGATTATGGCCGTTATGCTTTGCCAAATGGTGATATGCCTGTCTGCTTCCTGTCAACCAACGACATCACCGGTGGTAACTCCGGCAGCCCGGTACTGAATGAAAACGGAGAACTGATCGGTTGCGCTTTTGATGGCAACTGGGAATCATTAAGCGGTGACATCAACTTCGACAACAACCTGCAACGTTGTATTAACCTGGATATCCGTTATGTCCTGTTCATTTTGGAAAAGTTAGGAAACTGCGGACACCTAATCAATGAAATGACAATCGTAGAATAAATGAGAAAACAAATCCTATTTGTCCTATTTTCACTGGCAACTCTTAGCATCCACGCCGACGAAGGCATGTGGATGCTAACCGATCTGAAAGCACAGAACGCTGTTGCCATGCGCGAACTTGGCCTCGAAATTCCGATAGAGGAAGTATACAACGCAAATGGCCTTTCTCTAAAAGACGCTGTTGTACACTTCGGAGGAGGATGTACGGGAGAAGTTATCTCTTCCGAAGGACTGGTACTGACTAACCATCACTGTGGTTATGGAGCTATCCAGCAACATAGTAATGTAGAACATGACTATCTGACAGATGGTTTCTGGGCTATGAACCGTGATGCGGAACTCCCTACTCCGGGATTGACCGTCACTTTTATCGACCGGATTCTCGATGTGACGGATTACGTCAACGAACAACTGAAAAAAGATCCGGACCCGGATGGTGTTAATTATCTATCTCCAAGTTATCTTGGCAACGTAGCAGAACGTTTTGCCAAAGCCGAGAATATAGAAATAACTCCTGCAACAAAGTTGGAGCTCAAGGCTTTTTATGGAGGAAACAAATATTATCTGTTCATCAAAACAGTATACAGTGATATTCGTATGGTAGGGGCTCCTCCTTCTTCCATCGGTAAATTCGGAGCTGATACCGACAACTGGATGTGGCCTCGTCACACAGGCGACTTTTCTCTCTTCCGTATTTACGCGGACAAGAATGGAAAACCGGCAGAATATTCTAAAGACAACGTTCCTCTGCAAGTGAAAAAACATCTGAAGATCAGCCTCGCCGGAGTTCAGGAAGGAGATTTCACCTTTGTCATGGGATTCCCCGGACGTAACTGGCGGTATATGATTGCCGACGAAGTGGAAGAACGGATGCAAACGACCAATTTCATGCGCCAGCATGTACGCGGAGCCCGTCAGAAAGTACTTATGGAGCAAATGCTGAAAGATCCGGCAGTGCGTATTCATTATGCAAGCAAATATGCTTCTTCGGCCAATTATTGGAAAAATGCAATCGGCATGAATGAAGGACTGATACGCCTCAATGTACTGGATACCAAACGTGCACAGCAAGAAGAACTATTAGCCCGCGGCCGTGAGAAGGGAGATGATTCGTATCAGAAAGCCTTTGATGAGATTCGCTCTATTGTATCTCACCGACGCGATGCGCTATATCATCAGCAGGCTATCAATGAAGCATTGGTCACCGCCCTTGATTTTATGCGTATCCCTTCCACGACAGAATTGGTTACCGCTCTGAAATCGAAAGATAAAGAGCAGATAAAAGAAGCAAAACTAAAACTGAAGAAAGAAGGTGATAAGTATTTTGCTTCTGTCCCTTTCCCCGACGTGGAACGGATGGTAGCGAAAGAAATGCTGAAGACTTATGCCAACTACATTCCTGCAGAACAACGAATCAACATCTTCGAAATCATCAATTCTCGTTTCAAGGGAAGTATTGACGCCTTCGTTGATGCCTGTTTCGAACATTCCATTTTCGGCAATCCTAAAAACTTTGAGAAGTTTATCAAGAAACCAAGTTTGTATAAAATAGGATATGACTGGATGGTATTATTCAAATATTCTGTTACCGACGGAATTCTGAAAACAGCCATTGCCATGAAAGAAGCCAATCAGAACTATGACGCAGCTCATAAAGTATGGGTGAAAGGCATGATGGACATGAGACAGGAAAAAGGAACGCCGATTTATCCGGATGCGAACTCTACTTTACGATTGACATACGGCCAGGTACTTTCTTATGAACCGGCTGACGGTGTGGTATATGATGCTCATACCACCCTCAAAGGTGTGATGGAAAAAGAAGATCAGGGAAACTGGGAATTCGTAGTGCCTCAAAAGCTAAAAGAGTTATATAAATCCCAGGATTATGGACGTTATGGCAAAAACGGTGAAATGCCTGTCTGCTTTATCGTAAACACCGACAATACAGGAGGAAACTCCGGTAGTCCGGTATTTAACAGCAAAGGTCAGTTGGTTGGAACTGCTTTCGACCGCAACTTTGAAGGCTTAACAGGAGACATTGCTTTCCGTCCTTCATCGCAGCGAGCCGCTTGTGTTGACATCCGCTATACCTTGTTTATCATCGATAAATACGCAGGAGCCTCTCATATCATCGACGAACTTAGCATTGAGTAAGTTGAGAGTTGAGAATTAAAAATTGAGAAATATAATGCCAGATGGCATAACTTTTATTTCTCAATTTTTAATTCTCTATTTTCAATTTATATAAACTCTTCCACCATATACATCTCGTCAATCATCTCATTCATTATATTCTGTAAATTCTGAACTGCTTCTTCAGGAGATTCCCCATAAGCATTACATTGCATATTTACAGTCAACCAGGCATAGTAGCCACCATCTGATGCGCGTTCAAGCACATAATCCGTTCTGTTTAGTTTCATATTGGTAAATAATTAGTGAATGTTGGTATTGAAGTTATTTCTGAATGTGAAGCTGCCAGTTTCTCCAGTTCACGGATCATCCGACGTTCACAGCTACGAACCCAATAAACGAAATGACGGTTCGGAGTATATTCTCCTGCAAAACGAAGCAACGGCTGCAAATCAAAGGAATCACTGATTATTCCTGCCCCCGCTTTCATTGCATCATAGGCATTGCAGTCTTGTTCAATATGTGCCGGAACCATTAATACAGGTTTTCCAAGATACATTGCTTCGCAAATAGACTCGAAGCCTGCCGTACTGGCATAAGCCTTACAACCCGCCATAGCATTAAGAAACTTCACATCATCTATTTGATGGAAACTCAATGTTTCGTCAATCCGTGTCACCTCTTCAGCATCCGATCTATCCCAGAAAAAAGTTAAAGGAACTTCCGGATGTTTCGCATGAAAACTCTCCACGCTATCAGCAAACCCGGAATTAACCATATATCCATGAATATAATCACCCTTTTCCGGACGGATAGCGGTCACTTCCTGACGAATCAATGGAGGAACGGTCACTATTTGATTCATATCATCCTGTTCCATTTCCAGGAAAGACAAAGCCAGTTTCTTCGAAGATCTTAGAGCGGTCATCCGGGTAAAGAAACGCAGCATCCATAACTGGCACGAATTTTTATCCGGAAACTCGAAATCACGATGTAAAAACAGATACTGATGCCCAACACAAATATACGGAACGGAGGGACGGAAGAGTGCATAGGTAAGTCCGGTTAAAAGCTCGTAGAAGTTGATGACAACTTCCGCCCCTGTCTCCCTGATCCGCTGATTTATATAATACATGCTACGAAGATACTCCGGTAATCTTAATAAATTGTATGCAAAGCTTTTCGTCAGGTTCGCCCGTTTATTATCTGCCGTAGGCAGAAAGTTCGGACTAATGAATCGCTTCACCGGTGCATGAATACTCCGATTGAAAAATCCCGGCAAAGTACGTGTCGAGCTTTTCCCGACTAAGACTTCCACTACTTCATGCCCATTGCGCAATAACATTTCTTCGAGAGTGATTGCCTGTGTAAAATGCCCTCTCCCCTCACCTTGAACAATAAATAAAAATTTCATAGTTCCATTATTTTTAGATACGCAAAATTCCCTCTTTCACATTACAAGATGATGACTCTATGATTACTATTTCATGAACAAAATCAGCTTTTTCTCGTTATATAATAAAATAGAAATTATATTTGCGGTCTTCAAAGACTGCTTTTTAACTCTAAGAAAGAAAAGATTATGGAAAAATTTGAAGATTTAATACAGTCACCAGTGCCCGTTTTAGTTGATTTCTTTGCAGAATGGTGTGGACCTTGCAAAGCAATGAAACCGGTTTTAGAAGAACTAAAACTTATTGTGGGAGATAAAGCACGTATTGCAAAGATAGACGTTGACCAGCATGAAGACCTGGCTACTAAATATCGCATACAAGCTGTACCGACCTTTATACTGTTCAAGAATGGAGAGGCTGTCTGGAGACATTCCGGCGTAATCCATAGTAGCGAACTGCAAGGGGTTATCGAGAAGCATTATACATAAAAAGATAATAATAACGAATGAAGAAAGTATTAGTAATGGTAGCCCTCGTCATGGCAAGCGTAATTGTATACGCATTCAATGACAGTAGGGAAACTAATCAAGGTAAAAAAGAGGTAACAGGTAACGGTGAAGTCGTCGTAATGGACAAAGAAATGTTTCTGAAAGACGTCTTCGATTATGAGAAATCAAAGGAGTGGAATTATAAAGGTAATAAGCCCGCCATCATCGACTTATATGCAGATTGGTGCGGACCATGTCGCCAGACAGCTCCTATCATGAAAGAATTGGCAAAGGAATATGCCGGAAAAATTGTCATCTACAAAGTCAATGTAGATAAACAAAAAGAACTGGCAGCTTTATTTAATGCAACAAGTATTCCATTGTTTGTATTCATTCCCATGAAAGGAGATCCACAGCTTTTCCGTGGAGCTGCTGACAAGGCAACTTACAAAAAAGCGATTGATGAATTTCTCTTGAAGTAAAGAAGAAAATATAGTGACGCTATCCGGTCGGGATAGTAACGCTATAATAGGAAAAGAGTGACGGTATCCTTGCAGGATACCGTCACTCTTTTGTATATCTTGCCAATCCTTATTTGAAGTATCCCACAGGATGATTCATCATTGGCATTTGGCTATCTTTCAATTTCAAAACTTTCTTCAATTGTTCATTGTCCATCGAAGCGCGTGGCACTGTTGCTATGTTAGCAGCGGAACAGAATATTGAAATATTTTGAGAAACGATGCCGGAATCCATAGCCCCCATCAACTGGCTGCGTGCACTCTTCGCATCTCCAAATCTGGAAAGATCACTGATTAACACCAAGGACACCGGAGCTGTTTTCACAAATGCCTGTCCACCGGCTACTGCTCCACGATGATCTCCTTCAGCAACCAGAGTCAACTGATGATTTTTAGCATCATACAGATAACTTCCTTCAGGTAATACTACATATACATCCACATCCTGCTTATTCAACGCCGACGGAGCTGTTCTCATTCCGGATTCCTTACGGTTTATCCCATTAGCAGCCCATAACAAATCAGACAGATCCGACAGACTCAATGATTTAGAAGCATACTCGCGAGTTGAATGTCGTTCAGACAATGCCTTCATCACCGCACCGGTACGGTTTAAATTAGGCTTCGGCAATTTAATCACTTTGTCAGCAGCAAAAGCAGCCACCGAAAGCATTAAACAAACTAACAATAGTTGTACTTTTCTCATAACTGTGGTATTTAAAAATTGATAGACAAATATAAATAAAAAAGGTCTGTATTCGTTGCAGAATACAGACCTTTTAAGAGTTTATTAGGCTTAATTATTTCTTATCACCGAAATAACGGTTGTACAATCCTTCAAAACCTTTACCGTGACGAGCTTCGTCTTTGCACATTTCGTGTACAGTGTCATGGATAGCATCCAGATTCAGAGCTTTAGCACGAGTTGCGATACGTTTTTTGTCTTCGCATGCACCTTGTTCAGCATCTTTACGTTTCTGCAGGTTCGTTTTAGTATCCCATACGCAGTCGCCCAACAATTCCGCAAACTTAGCAGCATGTTCAGCTTCTTCCCAAGCGTAACGTTTGAAAGCTTCAGCTACTTCAGGATAACCTTCACGGTCTGCCTGACGGCTCATAGCCAAATACATACCAACTTCAGTACATTCTCCCATGAAGTGATTGTTCAGGTCCTTAATCATTTCTTCGTCACAACCTTTTGCCACACCAATAACGTGTTCGTCAGCAAAAGACAATGCGCCACCTTCTACCTCAACAACTTCTACGAATTTGCTGGCAGGAGCTTTACACAATGGGCATTTTTCAGGAGCTGCGTCACCTTCATGAACGTAACCGCATACAGTACATCTAAATTTTTTCATTTTCTTCTCAATTTTAAATTAATTAGTCAATACGTGTTTCTTTATCTTTACTTAAGCAATTCTTGCAAATACCTTTATAATAATAATGAACTTCTGATACCTGGTGACCATCCATGTCTATATTCTCCACTTTCTTTATGGCTTCCGGGCATTTCAGATCATAAATGTGTCCACAACGCTTGCACAAAAAATGAGAATGTACGGAAGTATCTGCGTCAAAGTTCGTATTCTTCTCATCAATTGTAAGCATCAAGGCTGCTCCTTGCTCCGAAAACAATTTCAATGTATTATAAACCGTAGTTTTTGAAAGTGTCGGCATCGAGGGAGATAGTGCAGTATATATATCATCAGCTGATGGATGAATCGGATTATCCATCAGATATTCCATGATAGCGATACGCTGCATGGACGGCTTGATATTATGTTCTAATAATCGATCGTATGGCTTCATTATCTTCCCTTTCTTTCAAAGTTGTATTCATTACAATTATAAATTCAATGCAAAGATAAAGAGTTTCAATATTATTTCCAAATAAATCTTCGTTTTTTTATATATAATCTGTACTACTGAAGATTAATACAAAAACAAAACCGTTTAAGTGCAAGAAACTGACTTAAACGGTTTTATTATAAAAGATACTAAAAGTATCAAGATTAGAATGAAGTTCGTGTTCCGGTTAAGATATCTGATGGTATATCCTCACATCGAGTATAAACTTTTATTTCCCCCATATCCTCTTTAGCAGTCCATACCATTGAAATATCAGTTAACCCCGAAACGATATATGAATATTCCCATTCATCGTCCGTATCAAGCTGGTAATAATAAGTACCGCTAATAACATCTCCGTAATCCTCCTCTTTATTCAGAGTAAAGGAGCCGGGAATTTGCTGGGACGTAGCACTGTTGAGGTTTGTATAAATGGTATAAGAACGTTTTCCGTCTTTCTCTTTCCGGTCAAACTTGATATAATAGTATCGTGTATCACCGTCTATCTTTTCTCCATTCCATTCACTCAATCGCCAAGTCCCTGCAATATTCGCATAATTTACATCCTTCGTATCAGGAAGCTTCACTTCATCGTCGTCTCCACATGACATAAATAATGCCATAGTGAGCAGTAACATCATTTTGAATATATTTTTCATATACATATTTTATAATAATTATTATTGTAACAATAGTTTCACCTGTATTCTCCTTTCGCAAGGCCGGACAGGAATACCATCCAACATAAAATGAAATGTAATTTCATTCTTTTGAGGTAGTAAGCCCTTATCAATAGAAAGAACCATATCAGCTTCTATTCCCGGAGAAATAATTTCCGGTTCTGTATGGAAGTGAATGTATTCCGGTAACAACAAGGCTGATAACCTCAAAGGCTGTTTCCCTGTATTAACGCATACAAATCTTTCCACTTGCCTCCCTTCTCGGGAAAGTATCCTGACTTGCCAATCCTTTCTTTTCAGCCGTAATGTGTTCCCTATATATACAGGATAGTCCCTCCATCGGTCAGCGGTAGGCAATACCTTACCGACGAGTGCCAACTTAGCTGTAGGATGCTCCTTCGAAAGATCGGTATAAACAAACGCTTCCCTATACAAATCACCAGCCTGATCCATTGGATGAAAGACCAATATGATTTCTCCCTGCTCTCCCGGTTGCACTACCTTTTTATCATATTTGGCTACCGTACAACCACAGGAAGTAGTTAACTTGGAAAGGTATATAGGCTTCTTGCTTACATTATGATATTTAAAATGATACATTGCCGGATCATCGTCTTCTGATAAAGTTCCTATATTCATTACTGTATGTTCAAACTGCAAGACTTGTTCGACTGTTTCCTGCGCAAAGCTATGCACAGGAAACAGGTAAATAAGAAGGAACAGCCCAAGTTCGATGGTTTCGGCAAGATATCGTTTCATAATAGAGTTTACATCCAACTATCGTTCTTACGAACAGTGATGAAAAAATCTTGCTTGGTGCCGTCACTCGCCTTGACTGTAGCTTTTGTAGAACCAACTTTCAAGCCTTTCAAAGTGAAAGTAATGTTGTTCTCTGTCGTAAGGGTAGCAATTGAGTTATCATCAACTGTACAGGTAAAGGTCATATTCTCTCCATTTTTGAAATAACGGGAATAATTGATTTTACTTGTAGCTTCGACGGCCACATACATATTAGGTACAGTCATCTCCACACCACCTCCTTCAACTGCTTTCAACAGCTTATAGGCATCAATCAACCCTGTTCCCATATTGCCCGCATAAGCGGCAGGCTCCATTTGTCCGGCAGCTATTTGTCCGAACGAAGCATTTGTGTACCAATAAACTTTCGTTTCTTTAAAATAGGGTTCCACCGGATTGACAGACTCCAATATCATTTTACGGAATTCATCTGCACGGAAATGACGATGTAATTCAGCTGCATAAGAAAGTCCCAATGCCGCTACTCCCGAAATATGTGGACAAGCCTGCGATGTTCCTTCCATATATCCGTAATGAGAATTTTCCCCACCATCTTCATTGGCAGAAGGAGGTAATGTGGAATATATTTTTCCTTTCGAGCTCTGATGATAATCACTGTCACCACCCGGAGCTGCAATAGAAACGCCCATCGCATAGTTGGAGTAACAGGAAGGAGTCCCGTCGGCAGCCAAAGCGGCTACAGATATATAATCAGGATAAGCTCCCGGATATCCGGCCATAGCTGCATATTCATTACCTGCGGCAAATACAATGATACCTCCGTCTATGACATCGTTTGGCGAACCGGCATTATGAAGAAAATAATCGAAGGCTTCTTTTTCCAACGGAGCAGCATCGACCCAATCTTTATCAGAAGTAAACCCCGGGGTATACCCACTAATAGGATTGGAAAGCCCCGAATTATATCCCCAACTACACTGCAAAATAACGGCACCGTTATCTGCTGCATATTTCACAGCTTTCGCTTCCTGATACAAGTCACATCCTTTAGAACCGGAAAAGACCTGACAACTCATGATTTTTACACCACCTCTATTATTGGCTTTATCCCCTCCTGCAATGCCACTAATACCTTCACCATTATTCCTCACTGCACTGATAATCCCGGCCACATGAGTCCCATGTCCGGTATCATTCGGGTCGTCATAAGAGATATAGCCTTTATCATCTGTGAAGTTGTAGCCATAGCGGTCACCGGCATAACCATTTCCATCAGCATCTTCCTTTGAAGCAAATGTTTCATCCTCATTCACCCATATATTTCCTTCCAAGTCAGGATGGTCGTACATCACACCTTCATCAAGCACAGCAACAACAATGGAAGGATTACCCGTACAAAGCTTCCAGGCTTCCCCACAATTTACATCAACACCCATTACAGCAGGTACTACATTATCTCCTTTATCATTTTTTTCTCCATTCTGAAGAATAGAACCATCATTCTTACATCCCCATTGTAGATTAAAAAAAGGATCGTTCGCATCGGTATTCACAGCACGAGTTGTATGCACCACACGGGTCATTGCCTGCTTGGTGAGTACAGTTGCCCGCACATTCGGATCATAAGAACGCTGAATAGCGCGGGTGAACTGGACTTTTGCCACGTCTGCTACTTGTGACAAGTCTTTGGCTACCTGCTCCAAATCCGTATCTTTATCAAAATGGATAATATACCAAAGATTCAATCCCGCCTTGCGAGTACGCTCTTCCGTACGATTGTCCACCGGAAAAATACGTTCCAGTTTAGAAGTGCCGATTCGCTGCAGAACGGCATCCATATCCGAAATTCCTGAACGAGTCAAAGCAGCCCCGACAGAGCGGGTGGTAGCAGCATCCAAAAAGGATGCCGCTTCCGGTTTAAATTTCACCAATATTCTACCTTGAGTAGCTCCTTCAGGTAAATCAATGATAGGAGCTACTTGTCCGGCATCAGGTTTCACTGTATCTATCTCCTGATCGGAACAGGATACAAAAGTGATTGCTATAGTAGCTATTAGAACTAAATATATTCTTTTCATAATTAAAAAAATCAATTATCGGTTAATGTAGGTCTGGCTTTCGGATAACGTTCATAGAACCATTCCAAGTTTGACGGTTCATTCTTAAAGCCAGGAATATTGCCCTTCATATCTTTACCTGAATCTTGCGTATAAATCAAGGTGAATGGATCAAAACGTGCAAAACGTGGGTGATAGAGTAACCAATCCGGCAAATCATCACCAGTCAAGAAATTCAAGTTAATAGAGAACAATTCGGCATTAGGCAAAATTTTCGGAATTGTTTTTAGTTTTGCTTTAACCTCATCGCTAGCACTCATTAATGTATCGTTTTTCAGGATATCCTCATCTGTGTAAGCAGATACACCATATTCAAGACTACCATTATAGCTATTAATAAATGTTGGTAGTTGACCATAAATCAAATTATATGATAATGACAAAGATTTCAGCTTTTCCCACTTCAATAAATTCTTAAATGAAGAAGAAGAAGCATCTATACGTAACCCTGGATTGTCGCGCGTTTCAGTACTCAAATCAGTAATTGAACTATATCGACGATTCCCCGTTAAACTTAAGTTAAGTAGTTCCGGATAATTAGTAGGAGTCAAATCATACGGAATACTCGTAAAATTATTGCCGCTTACATCCAAAGTCCTTAAAACCTTGCAAGGTTCTTTTAATTCATTTTTATCAATAGTTGTAATGCCCAATGCACTTATTGTCAGATTTTTCAGATACTTTAATTCAGCCAATGCATTTCCTATACGATAAGGAGAAGGAAGTAAACTAGTGTTCGTATTGCCATAGATAACCAATGTCTCCAGATACTTAATTTTACCGATTTCAACAGGCAACACTTCTTTTGTATTCAGCAATCTGAATTCAACAGAACGTACACGTCCAATTTTTTCGGGTGTTACGTCTTTATCTGTTCTTTCCCAAACTGTCACCCCTAACCAGTAGTCAAGACGTTCGCTGGCATCCCAATTCATCATTGAGCGCATCTTTGTACTTGCAATGACAATAGCAATAGAATCACCTCGTCTATCATCTGTTATTTCAGGTGCAGCTTCCTGCTTTACAGTCAATGTCACTTCTTTTTCCAATTCATCTTCCGCGTTTACCGGAAGGAATTTTATAGAAGCTATTCTCTCTTGCGGGTCAGTATTCATGTCCCATTTGAATCGCATTTTAAGAGTACGGGGACGAGCTCCATAATCCAAAAAAACATCAGGTGTTCTATTATTAGTAGTAACCCAAGATCCTATCGCCTGTGAATACTCCACTTTGAACTTTACATTCGTAGTCACGGATATATCAAAATACCTTTTATCATCGTTGGCCATGTTGGCAACTTCGACTTCATATTTATCCAGTCCGATCATTTTTCCATATCCGGTCTGATGTATCTTCAATTCCTGTTTCGGTTGTCCTTCCGGCACAAATGTCACGACAGCGTGCCGCACATCATTAGAAAGTGTAGAATCTACTACAATTTCGCAATTAGTACTTCCTACACCGTTAGCAGGCATCACCTTCACCCAAGGTTGGTTTACCTTTGCTACCCATTTGGTGCCTGAAGCCACTTTAACCGGCTCCATTCCTCCTATAGCACCTAATGTGACTTCTTGGGTATCAATGGTGAAACCAGTAATCCCCTCTTCATCCGAATCATTACAAGCTGCAATAAAGAGCAAACCTGCAAAGAGGTATAAATATATTTTAAACAATGGTTTCATATAGATTCTTTTTTATTATTTATCCGTTTCTTATTTCACATAATCACATCCGCGAATATCCTGCTCCGGGTCATAAATAAGTAGATATGCTCCCGCCTTAATCATATTGCAGACATTGGAAAGATTAAGAGAGATATTCGGATTATCCTTTATCTCAAAGACTATAATATACGATGAAATCGTATCAGTAATCTTTCGCAAATCATTTCCACCTATGCAGAACTGTCGCAAACTTGGACATAAAGATATATTAGACGGCCATTTTCTTAACAAACGGTTACCATTCTCATCGCGCTGACTACGGACAGCATACACTGTTAATGTAGCTGCATCCATCGGTCCGGTAGGAACTTCCGTAAAACGATTGTTACTTACATCCACTCCATAAAGGAAAGGCATATTTCTACCATTAAAATCATCCGGTAACTTTGACAGCTTATTATAAGTCAAGTCAAGCGTTTTCATCATATACGAATATTTTGAAGCACTAAATGTACCCTTCGGAATCTCTTCTATACCGTTACCATTCAATCCTAAAGCAGACACTTGTGAATTGGTTTTGAATAGTATAGTCGGGAATTTCTTCAGTTTATTACCGCCTATGGCAATCGTATTGGCATTCACGCCCTTGAATGTGCCGTCTTCTTCACCTTCAAATCCATCTATCTCATTGAATGAAAAATTAACCGAAGACATAACATATACAGATTGTGAGCTAAATATATTCGGGAACTTTTTCAATTTATTATAAGCAAAAGAGAATGACTCCACATCGGCATATCCACAGAAGCTACCGTTTTCATCACGTGGCAATTCTTCAATCAGATTATGGTCCATTGATAATTGCACCAAGTTCACATCTCTACCAAATGCTTTCTCAATCGTTTTAATTTTGTTGTACGCACAATCCAGTTTACCTAGTTTTTTCACCATCGACATATCCGGTAAAACAGTCAGGTTATTGAAAGTTAAATAGAAGATCTGTAACGTTTTGCTTATATTTTCGCTAGCCACAAACTCACCTAAATCCTCATGAAAATCTCCCAAATTCGGATTGCTCGCTAAATTGAATGATTGAAGGTTGGGTAATTGTTGCAGCTCTTCCGGAAGTTTCTTCATAGACGGACAATTGTAAATTTCAAGGTCTGTCAAGTTTTCCAATTTGCCAAGATCAGTCCCTTCTTCAAATCCCTCAAATTTACCGTTGGCAATATATAAGTATTGCAAGTTCTTTAGATTTCCAATGGTAACTGGAATTTTATGTATTCCATTGGTCAATCGGTTAGCCGGTACATCTTTTAAAGAAGGACGACTCGCCTTATCGTTTACAACAGATGGTGAGAAAGTTGTAGGTATTCCCTCTTTCTGCCATTTCAAGGCAGCTTGTATAGGTTCAGAAAAGTACAATGCAATATCATTCTTTACAAACTTATTATAGAAATCGCTCCGTACAGAATTCTTCTGCGCTTCCGTCAGTTCAAGTCCCATTGTTTCCTCAATGATATTATCACCTACCTGATCGGAATGGTTACCTAATGACAGAGTTCTAAGTTCCGTCAAGTCTCCTAAGGATTCGGGAATATCGCCTTCAGGAGCAAATGCTCCGATAGAAAGTCCCACGACACGTCCTTTGGCATCCAATTCGACACCTGGTTGATCGCCCCATAAATCAATATCCTTATCAAAGTTCCAGTTAGTTCCTAAAGGATATGTAACACCTGAATAACGCCATCCTTTTTGGTTCTTTTCAGGTATTGCCGGACCTCCCAAGGCTTCCCAAATTTCTTTCAAAACAAGATAATCTTTGATACTACCAGTAGTTTTGCTGAAATTAACCGGAATCTTAACTTCTGTAGTCACATTATCCGAAACTTCAAAATCAGCCCCATTCACCTCTCCATATTCCAAAGAACCTTTATTCTTCTTTATAGTCGTATAATTCTTGACTTTATACTTACCCGCAGAAAGTCGAAAAATTGAATCACTGACGGCTACGGAAATTTTCGTTCCATTGCCATCCAGTTTCTCTGTATATTCTACGGCAACATTAGAAAAAGTCGTATCTTTTTTCGTAAATTGCTCCTGCACTGTTACATTAATATACTTGATATCAGAGAAAAGATAATCCTCTCCTAATGCAGCACGAGTGGATGGTAGAAAATTCTTGGTCACAGTAAATTTCACCATACCCCGCTTAACTACTTTCACATGTATATCTTGTACAGCTAATCCGCCATTGATTACAGTAATAATCGTCTTTTCATCCGGTTCTCCGGAAAGAATTTGTTTCAAATCCTGTGTAGTCCCATCTGCCTTATATAGATAGAACCCGACAATCTGATAAGTACCTGCCATCAACTGAAGTTTTTCACTTCGCAGACCAAATTCACTATCGTCTCCCATTGCCTCAAGACCTACAGTCTGCACAACTTCAGTACCGTCTTCCTGGTTGATGAGCACAATCTTCATTTTTTGCGCATCACGCAAATAGTTCAGTTCATTCGTACTAGCACGCGTCACTTTCGTTTCTGCCAAACAGCTCTTATAGAGTTTGAACTGAGCATATCCATATCCTGCCTGAAGTACAGCATCGTCGTCGTCAGAGCAACTTCCTACTGTAAACCCTAAAGTAAACAGCATACAGGAAAGGACAAACATTCTTATAAATAATATCTTCGTTTTCATATTAATATATTTCTCTATCAGTCACTATAGCGTGTCTCAATTAATAATACAGCATATGGCTCTGTTCCATTCTTAATCGTTATACACATTTCATCTCCATTTGCTTCTGAATTCATACCATAAATATTGATTCCCATTTGTCCAGATGAATTCTGTCCTGGTTCTAAGCTAATTCCAGACCATGCAGTATTTTTTCCGTTCAATATAGTAGTAGCTTGCAAGTTAGATCCAGTATATCCATTAGGTAAAACAAATATTTGAGTATAAGACATTCCTAAAGTGAACGAATAGACTGTATAAACATTAGAAGTACCATACTTTTCAATCAATTCATTCTCTGTCATTTCGCCAGCATAGGGTTCTGCCTGTATTGCATTTCCAGCACCATCATATAACGGTCTAAATGTATATGAGTCCATAATTGAAAGTCCTGAAGTAGCAACAAATGCATCTTGTTCTATAAGTGCTCCAATATAATTACTATATTCTCCTACAATGCCTTCCTTCGAAAATACTTTATTTTCAAAATCATTTTCGACTTCAGCATATACCAAATTTGGAAATACCATCAAATATGCGCTACGAGAAGCACCATCATTACTTTTTGCTGCGATCATCAAATTCCCTTCACTATCATCCTCTATCCACAACCAATTTTTAAAGCCTGTAAGTAACTTAAAACTCCATTCTTCATTCCAACCTGTCTCTGGTCCCATAGTTGATGTATATTCTACACAAACATAAGTATACTCATCATTTCTGGCGATGACTGTTAAAGGTACTCCTTCAGCCTCATAAGACTGATTCTTAAATGTATATGATTCGCCATCTACAGAAGCTTTAATCTTATTCGAATAAATATTATCATTGCTAAATTCTATTTTATCGGCAGGAATTCCATCGTAATGAACCGGTAATTTTGAAATTACTTCCCCTTTCCTATTCTTAAAAATAAGTTCCTGTGTCCAAGCTGTTTTACGATTTTCAGTACCTTGTTTCAAAAGCGGAGTAATTTTCACATTATTACCTGCTTCTCCAGAAATATTCGTTTTACTTAAATCTAAGCTCTCCGAACTTTCTACAATCCAATCAGCGTTTGAGCTAACCCAAAAGTATGCTTTACCACCATAATCTTGCACATAAGGATTTTCCGCTGTATATTCTATAGTTTGTTCAGCATCGAATGCATGCAACTCATAACCTGTAGACGGACGTGTCACTTCTGCTATTACCTGCCGACTTCCCGCCATCGTCATTGTCAACTCCGCCTTATAGGATTTCATCAGTTCCGTAGCATCATCACTAATATGAATGGTGACAGTCTGTTCGCCAACACCACCTGAACAAGTGAAGGTCTGTTCACCATCTTGTTCAAAATAGCACCACAACGACGACGAAATCAATATCCAGTTATCAGTAGCTTCAAAAGTCAGTGTCTTGGTATCTCCGACTGCACATTCTATTTTCTGCAAATCCGGAAACACAGGTGTTACAGTCTCATCATCATCACTACAAGCAGACGTGAAGAGACAGAACATCAACACAATCAATTGCAAATAATATTTTATTATATCTTTCATATTTATTTCCGATTATAGTTTAGAGTCCTTCCTCTTTTTTATACTGCTCCGCTTCTTCATCACTAATCCACTCCAGAATATTCACATAAGTACCTACCGTACCTTTACCCACCACATAAATAGTGCTATATAAGAATACAAATTTCTGGCATACATTATAATAAGAATCGTACGCAACAGGCTGAGTACACATCAGCTTTCCATTACCGTAAATGGTTCCGAAGGCTTCTGCCGTACTACCTATAATTTGATCATCAAACTCTACAAATGGTTTCAACGGATCGGAAGGATCATACTTAATTTTAAGATCATAATTCTTATAGAAGAAATCATGTAATATTATAGTATTATCTTCAGTCTTGTCTCTTTCCGCTTGTAATAACCGATGTTCCGTATTCGTCATATATGCACTAAAGAAAGAGGAAGTCAATAGACAATAGCCTTCAAATGTACTAAGTTCGAAAGGACATGCTTTTTGCATTTGAACACGAGTACGGGTACCGTACAAATCCCATACATTTTCATCTTTGGCAAGCAAATTGAACGTAACCGACAAAGAATCCGTTTTATCAATGTTCTCATAAATACCCTTCATCCGAAACTTTGCTACCCGTTCCCCTGCTTTAATGGTTACCGTATTTGATTCAACCACATATTGCTTTTTTTCAATTGCATTACTAGCCTTATCGTCTACTTCTACGCCAAAAGAACGGTCATAATCGCATATATTTGTAGCTACTACCGGAATTTCAAACCATTTCTCGCTGTCCTGCACCGGATACATAGATAATGTATCGGAGAACATCACGTAGTCGGAACCGCTGTAAGTCGTTCGGGAGAGATCATTACATCCCCAGAATCCGACAGCCAGCGTTATCAGTGCTACGATCCCTGTTATTAATAGTTTCATTGTTTCTCTATATTATCTTTATACATTATTTATTGCTTTCATTAGGCATTAAATCCACACCTGGAGCATCCAACTCATGTTGCGGGATAGGCCATACAAAACGCGGATCGTCTTTCTCTAACTTCAGCGTATTGCCCGGAGAGACAGTCGAGGTTTGTTCTTTACGTTCAAATCCCTCATGCCAACGTTTCAAGTCATTAAGGCGGAAACCTTCCATAAAGAGTTCTTTCATACGTTCTTCACTGACAGTCTTAAACCAGTTCTCTTCTGTTAGTGTGGTAGAACCACCGTAGGAAGAATAACGAGCCATACGTAAAGTAGAAATATCAATTCCGGCTTTTCCATAATAAGCTGTTCCCATCCGGCAATAAGCCTCTGCACGAATTAAATATTGCTCTGCCAACCGAAACGGCTTCGGCATGGAAACACATAATACTCTTTGGCTTATAAAATCCTGATTACCCATATATTTGATCAAAAGCGGCCAGGTTAACGCATGGGAGAAGCCGGTTGTTACCGAACCAAAATAGGCATTGTAGCGTAAATCAGCATTAGCATAGGCATCCAATACCCATTTAGCCGGTACATAATCCGGTTTATAAGATGTATAATCATAATTGAGGAATACGGTACCCAATGCGCCTCCATAGGAATTTACCTCAAACATTACTTTCCAGATGATTTCAGTAGAATTATCATACTGCCACATATACGCAAAATCATTGTAAGTAACCGAATAACTGTTCTTTGTAGCATCAGCTAATGCATACTTCTTACTATCTATCACTTTAGTGGCATACTCAACGGCCTTCTCCCACTTCTGCATATACAGGTACATACGAGCATACAAAGCATTGACTGTACCAACCGTGAAATATGCAGAATTATAGATAACCGCAGTATCATCATCATCCGCAGCCAGATATTCAGCAGCTTTAGCCAAATCATCCAAAACAAACTGATAGGAATCTTTTAAAGAAGCACGTTTTACAGGTCCCGGATTAACGTAACTGGACTGTAATACAACTCCCAGTTCATTGGCAGCCTCTTCATCACTGTCATAAGCTTTACAGAAACACTTCAGCAGTTCCGAATAAGCCAGCGCACGGGCAAAATAAATATGTCCCTTGTAGTTATCCAACTTATCCAGTTGTTCGTCATCGGAAGTAGCCGCTTCTACGGCAGCCATGTTATCAAGAACGAAATTACAACGTCCGATAACGGCATACAAACCACCATACACATATTCCACCTGTTTATTGATAGCTAATATCTCATTACGCCATACATCACCATAGACATTCGTATATCCTTTAACAGCGTAAACCTGATCTGTCTGAATATCAGGTAACAAGGTCAAGTAACCGCTATATAGGCTGCTGTTTTTAAACTGCGCATAAATACCGATCAAAGCTTGACGCACATCGCTCACTGTCTTAATAGCATCATCTTGCGGAATAGCATCTTGCGGATATTTGTCAAGACAGGAAGATGCCGAAAGCAATACCGCAACCAAAGCTATATATAATTTTATTTTTCTTATCATCACTGATTTATTTTAGAATGAAACTTCCAGTCCGAATGTGAACTGACGTGACATCGGATATTGGGCCTTGTACACATTGGACGTAGACTCCGGATCCATACCCGTGAAATTTGTAAATGTCAACAAATTCTGTCCCTGCGCATAAATACGGGCACTATTCAAAAAGCTAGTCCGCTTCAACCATTTCTGTGGGAACGTATAGCTGAGCATCAAATTCTTTAGACGCAGGAAAGATGCATCTTCAAGGAATCGTGAATCCAGTTGGGGAGTTACTCCATAACGGGGAATATCAGTCACATCTCCCGGTTTTTTCCATCGGTCGTAAAGCATACGTTTTGACTGGTTATAGGCACTGAACAGTCCGTTACTCTCCTGAAAGACTCTGTCGTTATTAAGCATCCAGCGATCAGCCACCCATGTGAACTGTGCGGAAAGTGAAAATCCCTTCCAGGAAAGTGTAGTACCAAAACCACCTTGCCAGGGAGCTTCATGTGTTTTGCCCAGCATCACCTTGTCGCTTTCATTATATTCCATAGTAATTTCACCGTCTTTGGTATACCATAAAGCATCTCCATTAATCGGATTAACTCCCGCATAACGGTTCAGATAAAATTCTCCTAACGGATGACCTACCGCAACCATTCTACCGGTATCGGAAGCTACATATTCTGTCACCCCATTATAGAGCTCGGTTATTTCATTTTTATTATAGGATACATTGGCATTCACATTCCATTTAAAGTCTTTGATGCGGAGTACATCTGCGCCGACATTAATTTCTACACCACGATTCCGCATGGCTCCCACATTATCCCAACGGGTCCCAAAACCGGTAGATGTATAAGAAATAGGAACCGCCATCAACATATTGGTCGTTTTCTTATTATAAAACTCCACATCCAAATTGATACGATCAATAAAACCTAAATGCAACGCCACATTAGTAGCCCATGTAGACTCCCAACTCAATTCTTCATTTCCTAACTGGGAAATTGCAATACCTGATTCGTTATCATACTTATATCCACCGGAAACTAAAGCCAGATGCTCATAGTTATTAATAGAAGAATTACCGGATGTACCTGTATTAACCGCAATTTGCGCATTAGTAAGCCAATCATATTTTTGCATGAACTTCTCCTTACGAAGGTTCCACATAAAACCGACTGACCAGAAAGCTCCCCAATGGTTATCGGTACCAAAACGTGAAGATCCATCCCCACGAATCGAGAAATCAGCATAGTAACGGTCATCATAATTGTATTCGCCCCGGGCAAAGAAAGAGAGAAAAGAATATTCTGTGACAGGATCTGACCATGATGAAGCAGTTGAGCCTGAAGCTAAGTTTGTCAAAATATCATTTGTCTGTCCCCGAGTAGTTAACTGGAAACCTTCATAATGATAGTTTTCACCTTCCTGACCAACCATAAAATTGAATGAATGAACATCATTCAACATAAAACGGTAGTTTGCCGTATTTGTAATCATCAGGTTAAGCATATCAAACGAGCTACGCTGCGCACCTCCATAATTATTATTTGGCTTGTAACTGGGGAAACTTTGATAAAAAGAGGTAGTATGACCATAATCAGCACTTAGCTGTGAACGGATTGTCAGATTCTTTACCGGAGTAACCTCGGCATAAAAAGTGGATAAAAGTTTGTATTTCTTATTCGACAACGGATTATTTGCCATCCATGCCAACGGATTTTCTGTCGTTCCCTTCCAACTCCCGTCATCCTGAAGTGCCAGACTTCCATCTTCCTTATAAGGGTTCCAGTAAGGCAACATAAAAAAAGACGCGGAAATAGGAGCCCATAACGCATACTCTCCATCATCACTCTGTTCAACTTCCTGATAGGCAAACATTGAATTTGTTCCTATCTTCAACCATTTATTAGCTTTTGCCTCTACATTGGCGCGAAAACCGACACGTTCGAATGTAGACCCTACTGCAATGCCATCTTGATCGTAATAACTTCCTGAAACATAATAATTCAATTTCTCCGTGCCTCCGTTTACAGATAACTCGTAATTCTGCAAAGGGGCAGTATCATTGTACACTTTATCCAGCCAGTTGATATTTGTCTTACTCAACTTTTCATAATCTTGTCCTTTATCCAGTCCAACTTCTTTCTCAAATTGAATGCGTTCATCCGTATTCATCTGATCCCAATCTTTTGAGGCTAGTTGAGAAAATCCGAGCTGTGTACGGAAAGTAACCTTAGCCGCTTCCCCCATACGCCCGCGCTTGGATGTAATAACGACCACACCATTGGAAGCACGTGCCCCATAAATAGAAGTAGAAGAAGCATCTTTTAATACTGAAATACTTTCAATATCATTAGGACTAATTGTATTGAAATCCGAACTTGAAATAGCTACTCCATCCAATATAAAAAGAGGATCTTTTCCCGAATTAATTGAATTTGTTCCGCGAATACGAAAAGTGGCTGCCTTACTGGGTTCACCAGAATCAGAAAGCACCATTAATCCTGGCGCCTGTCCTTGCAGTGCCTGGTCGAAACTCGGAGCAGGAACATCTTCCATCTTTTCAGCTTTTACCGTAGATACAGAACCTGCGATTGTTCCTTTCTTACGTACACCATACGCGACAACTACCACTTCTTCCACCATCTGTGCATCGTTTTCCATTGTCAAATTTATACGAGTAGAAGCAGTCACCTGCTTATCTATCGTTTTCATACCGACATAAGAGAACTGCAAAGTAGCAGGAGACTTCGTCACTGTGATACTGTAATTACCATTCATATCGGTAATTACTCCGTTCGTCGTACCCTTCTCCAAAACAGACACACCAATCATCGGCTGATTATCTTCCGCCGAGATAATATGTCCGGTTACCTGATATCCACCCTGCGCAAAAAGCAACAGGGGGATACTTGTCAGAGTAAAGAGTACAAACAAGAGAATTGATTTTCTCATCTTTGATACTTGAATTAAAATTAATGAAATTGATTTATTTTTATAGATTTATCTACAATGAGGAATACGCTTATCTTTGCGTAGGAAATAACAATACACCCCTTCCCCCAAAATCGGTTTTAAGCATATTCTGCACCGACCCGGGATAGGCTATTATTATCTATAAATATAGAATAGGAATAGACTAACTTGGCAAATTCTTAATATTGCGCCAAATATCCAAATAGACTTTTCGTGTTGTTGCTGTGTGAATTAAAGGTTTGACCATCTGCTCTCTTAAGTTATAAATTAAACACTAATATCACTTGTTCTGTTTAGGTGTACTTCAATATCGTTTTATTTTGTCTACAAAGATATATATTATATTTAAATAAATGAAACTATATGTCGCATATTTTATACCATATTTCCACTAATGTCTTTTTGCTACATATTTAAGTACATATAGTCCATTAAAGAAGTAAATCCATAGTATATTTCAAGGATAATTAAATATTAACGTTCATTTTAATAGCTGTTTTAATTGTTTAAACAACAATATCGTAACTCATACCAAATAGCTTATTGAGAGGATTCAACACAGAAAAGATAATTATTCAAAACTATTTCCTATTTTTGCACCCATTATATATAAATAAGGTATAAGATGAACTACGGATTTGTAAAAGTAGCCGCAGCTGTGCCACACGTAAAAGTGGCCGACTGCAAATTCAATGTAGAGAAGATAGAAAGTCTGATTGCAGTAGCCGAAGGAAAAGGAGTGCAGATCATTATTTTTCCGGAAATGAGTATTACCGGATATACTTGCGGTGACTTATTCGGACAACAACTTTTACTGGAAGAAGCAGAAATGGGACTGATGCAAATCCTGAATAACACCCGCCAATTAGACATTATTTCTATTGTTGGCATGCCTGTGGTGGTCAACTCGACAGTGATTAATGCAGCTGCAGTGATTCAAAAAGGAAAAGTGTTAGGAGTTACCGCTAAAACCTATCTCCCGAATTATAAAGAATTCTACGAACAACGTTGGTTTACCTCGGCGCTTCAGTTGACAACAAATAATGTACGTCTCTGTGGACAAATCGTTCCGATAGGTTCTAATCTGCTTTTTGAGACTTCAGATACGACTTTTGGCATCGAGATATGCGAGGACCTTTGGTCTACTATACCTCCGAGTTCTTCATTAGCACTGCAAGGTGCAGAAATTCTTTTCAATATGTCTGCTGATAATGAAGGTATTGGAAAGAATAATTATCTTTGTTCTCTCATCAGCCAACAATCTGCACGTTGTATTGCCGGATATGTATTCTCGTCTTGTGGCTTTGGAGAATCTACTACCGATGTAGTTTTTGCCGGTAACGGGTTCATTTATGAAAACGGTTCACTGCTTGCACACAGCGAACGTTTCAGCATGAAAGAACAGCTGATTATCAGCGAAATTGATGTGGAACGTATCCGGGCAGAACGCAGGATAAATACAACCTTTGCAGCTAATCAAGCAAACTTAGGGGATAAAAAGGCGGTTTCTATTGCGACTGAATTTGTCAACAGCAAAGAGCTAACCTTAACCCGGAAGTTTAATTCTCATCCTTTTGTACCGCAAGGAATAGAGCTAAATGAACATTGTGAAGAAGTGTTCTCCATACAGGTAGCGGGATTGGCACAAAGGCTTGTCCATACAGGAGCTAAAACTGCTGTAATCGGTATCTCTGGCGGGTTGGATTCAACATTGGCATTACTTGTATGTGTGAAGACTTTTGATAAGTTGGGATTGTCCAGAAAGGATATTCTCGGCATTACGATGCCAGGATTCGGAACGACCGACCGTACTTATCATAATGCCATCGATCTAATGAAATCGCTGGGTATCTCTATTCGTGAAATCAGTATCAAAGATGCTTGCATTCAACATTTTAAGGATATAGACCATAATATTAATGTACACGATGTCACATACGAAAATTCTCAAGCACGCGAACGTACACAAATATTGATGGATGTGGCGAACCAGACTTGGGGAATGGTTATTGGTACAGGAGATTTATCAGAACTTGCACTAGGATGGGCAACATATAATGGCGATCATATGTCCATGTATGGAGTGAATGCGAGTGTCCCTAAAACTCTCGTAAAATACTTGGTACAATGGGTGGCAGTAAATGGCATGGATGAAAATTCGAAAGCGACTTTACTCGATATTGTAGATACTCCCATCAGTCCGGAACTGATTCCGGCAGATGAAAACGGAGAAATTAAACAGAAAACAGAAGATTTGGTGGGTCCTTATGAACTACATGACTTCTTCCTATATTATTTCTTACGTTTCGGTTTCCGGCCTTCCAAGATATTCTATCTGGCAAATATTGCATTCAAAGATATGTATGATGAAAAAACCATCAAGAAATGGCTTTCTACCTTCTTCCGTCGTTTCTTTAATCAACAGTTCAAGCGTTCTTGCTTGCCGGACGGTCCTAAAGTAGGAAGTATTTCTATCAGCCCGAGAGGAGATTGGAGAATGCCGAGCGATGCCAGTTCAGCCATGTGGCTTAAAGAAATAGAGGCCTTGTAAGGACGTCCTATCAATAGGCTTGTGCCACCGCATTGGCACAACTGTGCCAGCATGATGGCATGGTTGTGACAATACGGTGGCACAGCTGTGACAGAGCGATGGTAAAGATATGGCATATTATAACTCTCCACCTTCCATTACTTCTTTTCTTATTTGCTCCACATTTGCTTCCTTGATTCTTCTAATAATATTCTTATAAATTCGATGAAAGCCATAGCCTCCTTCAGTCATTTCATGGATTGCATCTTCTTTTGAAACATTCTGAAAAATGATACGATAAAACGCACAAACAGCCCCTGTACGGTCAGAGCCGTGGTGACAATGGAAAACAATAGGCGCTTTACGATTTTTAATAATGCGTAATGCCTGTATCAATTGCTTTTCACTAATCGAATGTGCTTTAGTTTTTACCCGGTGAAGTTTTATACTTGTTCCTTTTGCTTCGTCATCATCACTATGTCTGTTTCGTAGATTAAGTACTTCTCCAATACCATACTTTTCTAAAGCTTTAAAGCCCTCTTTTGAAGGTTGCTCCGAACGATATACGCCCGAATCTATTTGATACAAATTTGTCAAATCACTATCAGACAGAATAATCTTATCCGCTTTCAGATTTTGACCGAAAAGAGAGACGGATAAGACTATCGCCAATAAGCATAGTGGGATTTGCTTTTGCATAAGCAATATGGATATGATTCTAAAAAACATTAAAGCACACCCTTACTAGATGGAAGTTCAAAATGATAGATATCTCTTTTAATTGCCATTTTCAAAGCACGGGCAAGGGCTTTAAAAATTCCTTCTATCTTATGATGTTCATTCTGTCCTTCCGCTTTGATGTTCAAATTCATCTTTGCCGCGTCACTTAGTGACTTAAAGAAATGAAGGAACATTTCCGTCGGCATCTCTCCTATCTTCTCACGCTTGAATTCAGCATCCCAAACTAACCAGGGACGACCACCGAAGTCCAGACAAACCTGACAAAGACAATCATCCATCGGTAAGGCATAGCCATAACGTTCAATCCCTCGTTTGCTACCTAAAGCCTGATAGATACATTCGCCCAGTGCGATAGCAGTGTCTTCGATCGTATGATGTTCATCTACTTCCAAATCTCCTTTAACACGGATGGTTAAGTCCATGCCAGAATGTTTTCCAATCTGCTCAAGCATGTGATCGAAAAAGCCAAGACCGGTAAAAATGTCACAAGTTCCATTTCCATCAAGATTCAAAGCAACATAAATATCTGTTTCTTTTGTAGTAC
This sequence comes from Bacteroides sp. MSK.18.37, assembly GCF_019129155.2. NCBI lineage: Bacteria > Pseudomonadati > Bacteroidota > Bacteroidia > Bacteroidales > Bacteroidaceae > Bacteroides > Bacteroides sp. MSK.18.37. Next base: position 6,975,574 of record NZ_JAHOIB020000001.1, read on the forward strand.
GACGTACTTCCGCTTTCCGTTCTCCGGCAAAAAGGAATTCGGCTATCCGATCCCAATCAGTAGTTGCAAGAACACAGACTTCTTCTAATCCTTTTTCTTTCAGAGCTTCGGTCGAGTCTTGCAAATAAATTGCCCGGCAACCGATATTTTTGGCAAGTTCCACATCTGTGGGACGATCGCCTATTACAAAACTTCCGGCAAGATCGTATTCCGGATTATCCAGATACTTCGTCAACATTCCGGTACGCGGTTTGCGGGTGGGCGCATTATCTTCAGGAAAACTACGGTCTATCAGAATCTCATCAAAAGTAATCCCCTCCCCTTCCAATGTTTTAAGCATCAAGTTATGGGCAGGCCAGAATGTTTCTTCCGGAAAAGAAGGTGTACCCAATCCATCCTGGTTAGTGACCATCACAAATTCAAAATCGAGCTTACTGCGGATAAAGCCCAAATTACGGAATACTTTCGGATAGAATTCCAGTTTTTCCAATGAGTCGAGTTGGTAATCTACAGGAGGTTCGATCACCAACGTGCCGTCTCTATCTATAAATAATACTTTCTTCTTCATAAATTATCCTTGATAGTTTTTAAGAGCTGCCAATAGGGTATTATTTTCGACACGAGTACCGACAGTCACACGCAAACAGTTGCAGCAAAGTGAAATGTTATGGCGATTACGCACTATTATTCCTTCCCCTACCAAATAATTATAGATTTTCACGGCATCCGTCACTTTTGCCAAAAAGAAATTCGCATCGGACGGGAACAGTTTAATGGTACATGGAAGTTTTTCAAATTCCGCTTCCAGATAATCACGCTCTTCCTTCAACGTTTTCACCCAACGTTCTATCTCATAGTGCTTATGCAACATAGAAATAGCTTGTTGTTGAGTCAACTGATTGACATTATAGGGATATTTGATTTTACTAAGAATGTCTATAATTTCTTTGGAAGCAAAAGCCATTCCCAAGCGAATTGCAGCACATCCCCAAGCCTTGGAGAATGTTTGGAATACGACAAGGTTGGGATATTTATCCAGCTCTTCGAGGAAAGACGGAGCCTGGGAAAAATCATTGTAAGCCTCATCCAACATCACCAATCCTTCGAACTGACAAAGTACCTTTACAATTTCAGAACGGAGCAAGTCATTTCCTGTTGGATTATTAGGCGAGCAAAGGAAAATCAATTTGGTGTGTTCGTCGGTAGCCGACAGCAGTTTATCGGCAGAGAACTGGAAGTCATCATCCAGTAATACTTTCCGGTATTCCACATCGTTCACATCGGCACAAACCTGATACATACCATAAGTAGGGTCGATGGCTACGACATTATCTTTTCCCGGTTCGCAGAATGCACGAAAAACCAAGTCGATGGCTTCATCGCTACCGTTTCCAAGAAAAATATGCTTGGGAGATACTTTTTTGATTTTCGACAACAACGTCTTCAGTTCGCACTGCATAGGATCCGGATAGCGATTATGAGGCGTATTGTAAGGGTTTTCGTTTGCATCCAGGAAAACAGAGGCTGTAACTCCTTTATATTCATCTCGTGCCGAAGAGTAGGGTTTTAATTTCCAGATATTCGGTCGGGTTAGTTCTTGTAACGTTTTCACTTCTTTAAGTTTTAAATTATGAATTTTGAATTGCTTTGAGACGAACTGTGACGGCATTTTTATGTGCATCCAGCTGTTCATTAGCCGCCATCTCTTCAATAGCAGGACCGATAGCTTTTATTCCTTCCGGGAGGATTTCCTGAAATGTAATCTTACGGATAAAACTATCCAGACTTACACCGCTATAGGCTTTGGCATAACCGTTGGTCGGCAGGGTGTGATTCGTTCCGGAAGCATAGTCGCCGGCACTCTCGGGAGTTAATGAACCTAAGAAGACAGAACCTGCATTTATCACACGTTCGGCCACTTCCATATAGTTCTCCGTTTCTATGATTAGATGTTCCGGAGCATACGCGTTAGTCAGTTCCAATGCTTCATCCAGATCCTTCACTAAAATCAATTTACTATTCTCCAGTGATTTCGCCGCAATTTCACGACGGGGAAGTTCTGCTAATTGACGCTCCACTTCTTCCATCACCTCTGTTTGAAGTTTCTCGGAAGTGGTAATCAATATAGCCTGGCTATCTATTCCGTGTTCTGCCTGTGACAAAAGATCTGCTGCTACAAAAACCGGATTGGCAGATGCATCAGCCAAGACTTCCACTTCTGAAGGACCGGCAGGCATATCAATAGCTACATCACGCAGGCTTACCAACTGTTTGGCAGCTGTCACATATTGATTGCCGGGGCCAAATATCTTATATACTTTGGGGACACTCTCCGTTCCATAGGCCATAGCGGCAATAGCCTGCACACCACCAGCCTTGAATATTTTGCTGACACCTGCCAATTGCGCAGCAAAAAGGATAGCCGGATGAATATTTCCATTTTTATCGGGAGGCGTACAAAGTACGATTTCCTTGCATCCTGCAATTTTAGCCGGAACAGCCAACATTAATACAGTTGAGAAAAGCGGTGCTGTTCCACCCGGAATATATAAGCCGACCTTTTCGATTCCCACTGATTTTTGCCAGCAAGTTACCCCATTCATTGTCTCTACCTTCTTCCCGACAAAACGCTGGGAAGAGTGGAATGTTTCAATGTTTTGTTTAGCTAAAGAAATGGCAGCCTTTAGTTCATCGTTTACTAATGTCCCGGCGGCTTGAACCTCTTCAGGAGTCACAGCAAGTGCGGACAAGGTTACTTTATCAAAAGCAGCCTCATATTCCAATACTGCTTTATCGCCTTCTGTCCTTACCTTATTTATAATAGAACGAACAGTATCGAACAAACTTTCCGTATTTAGTGCCGGACGTTTCAAAAGTTCTGTCCATTGCTCTTTTGAGGGATATTTAATCAATTTCATGGTTCATATTTTATCAGGAACGAATTTTCGTTCCTATCTATTTATACAATCATCTTTTCAATCGGCAGTACCAAAATACCTTCTGCTCCCAGTCCTTTCAATTTTCCGATAATTTCCCAAAAACGTTTTTCATCAAGTACTGTATGAACAGAACACCAGCCTTCCTGTGCCAATGGCATCACTGTAGGACTCTTCATACCGGGCAATACAGCTATGATTTCTTCCAGTTTGTCTTTTGGAGCATTCATCAATACATATTTTTTATCTTCAGCTGTTTTTACTGCGTTCATACGGAACAGCAATTCTTCGAGCACTTCTTTTTTCTCTTCGCTCATGTTCTTGTTGCCAATCAACAATGCTTCCGACTTCATTACAACTTCCACTTCTTTCAAGCGGTTGCTGACCAAAGTAGAACCGGAACTTACAATATCAAAAATGGCATCAGCCAATCCAATACCCGGAGACACCTCTACCGAACCGGTTATCACATGTATTTCGGCATTTACGCTATTTTTTTTCAGGAAGTTACGAAGAATAACCGGATAAGAGGTAGCAATCTTCTTGCCTTCAAACCATGACAAACCGGGATATTCAATATCCTTCGGCATAGCCAGTGACAGACGACATTTGCTGAATCCCAGACGTTTGACAATTTCCGCATCTTCCTCCTTTTCCATAAACTCGTTCTCACCAACAATTCCCAAATCAGCTACCCCGGTAGCTACCGTTTGCGGAATATCATCATCACGAAGAAATAGAACTTCGATAGGAAAGTTAGAAGACTGTACCAACAAGGTACGTTTAGTAGTGCTTAACTTGATATCTGACTCTTCTAAAAGTGCCATTGTCTCTTCGAAGAGACGTCCTTTGGCTTGTACTGCGATTCTTAACATGACTTTATTTAATTACTAATTATTAATTACAAATACAATCTGCGTTGAAAAACAAAAAAGGCTTACCGCATTCGGTAAGCCTTCGTTATCGTTTATATAGTTATACACAATATCATCCACGCCCACCGATTATTCGTTAGGAAAATGATGATGATGATGTGTAGCTGTATATTTCATATTTCTTTTATTAACTGCGACAAAAGTAAAGTATTTGTTTGATACTACCAAACATTTATCACAAAAACTTAAGTTTTTATTTCAAATTAATGGTAATATCTCTTCCGATTCTACATCACATTTCGAAAAATGCATTTCATCTTTCGACTTTTCTTTCGAGAAAGTAAAGTAAGTACAAACTGATTCTGTACAGACTTCTCCATCCTTATTATATAACTTTGCTTCAACAATAACGATGTTCCGCTTTACCTCTTTAATAGACGCGCGTAATACGATATGAGAATCTTTGGTATCAATCGATTTTCGGTAACGAGTTTCCATCTTCGACGTCACCCCCGTGGTTTGTAGTTTACGAAGTATAACCCAGGCACAGATTTCATCCATCAAGACAGCTTGAATACCGCCATGCAAGGTATCAATCCAGCCTTGATATTCGGGACGTGGTTTCCAAATGCTTACCACTTCGTCACCATCTTCGTAAAATTCCATTTTTAATCCGGCTTCATTATTGGAAGCACAACCAAAGCAGTTGTACCCTTCCAAACCTTTCCAGGGATTTATTATCTTCTTCATAGTTCTCTCTTTTAGTTAGTTTTACTTCCCAAATATAAGCAATTTATGGAAAAGAGAAGCCTTTTTCGTCGATTTACTTTCTGATGCAACGAATGGCAAAGGCTTTTGTATCAACACCTGCATTAGATTCTTCAATGATATCCGTATCACTTTTCAGATAGAAAACCTTGATATCGATAGCGGCATTTGCATTATCCAGTGTCCAATATGCCAGATGTTTTTTCTCGTAATCAGTTTGAAAAGCCCCCACATACATTCCTACAGGTATTCCATTAAAACCGGATAAATTAGTTGCAGGCTGTACCTGTTCTCCCGCTTTCAAAGGTAACCAAGTACCTGATTTCAGCAAAGAAGCCTCTCCATTCAGATAGTCTTTTAAAATGTTCCAGTCTTTCCAATCCGGTATACTCCAATGAGCAGGCAGAATTTTATTAGAAAGTACTACATTAGCTGTATAAAAATAGTGTTCCGTAGTAGATTGCAGATATCCGACAACATTCGCTGTCACTGCATCCAGTCTGGGAAGTGCTTCACCGCCAACATACGAAGATGCCTCCAGATTATCCCGCATCCAATATTGTGTTCCAATCTTCACTAACGGATAATTATGAATGATTCCTCCACGTACATCACGAACGATATCTTCCAAAGCCAAAACAGATAGTACGTCATCTGCTGTCGTAACAGATAAAGAAACGGTTCCGTTTGCCATCACATATACATTATTACGAATCGGCAAAATTCCGTCAACATAGGCCAATGAGTAATCTTCCATATTCCATGATACGCTTCCTCCATTCACTTTTCCGGATTTCCCTAGCAACTGTGCTACAACACCTTGAGATAAGTCCACACTACCATCTTTTTTCATCGGATAGGCAACGATTGCCTGCGAAGAAAATTCCGGAGTAACAAGATACTCCTTACATATTTCAGCTACTTGCTTTCCCGAATGTAACACTTTATACACATTCGACTTTTCAAAAGTTAACTTCGAAACATCTATGTATTTATGAAGCGTGACTGATTCTGTATGATCTATTTCGGTTCCGTCCCAATCTCCGATTTCCCCATTCACTTTGCTCATTAATACATCTTCGGCTGATACAAACTTTATTTCCAATTCGCGCTGCTTTCCACTTTTTAATTGTAAAGTAGATGGTAATGGGCTTATATATAGCTTTCCTGCAGCTTCCAACGTTATGTATTGGTATCCCGGAGTCGCCTCCTGCGGTATCAAAATAAATTCCTTTCCTATCAGTCGTCCGTCTTTTATCTCCCATTCTCCTGCAGGAATAATATCTTTCTCTTCGGAATAACCAGAGAAAGTCTTTTTCTGAAAATCATAACTTGTTTTAGTATAAAAGCCACTCACCGAAAGCGTAGGCTTAACGGATAACATATCTTCCAAATTCTCCCCCTCTCCAGGAATAAGAACAATTTTCAGACGAAAAAACTGATGATTATAGGTCAGAGCGACCGCCTCCTTACTGGCTAAGACCTCTTCTTTAGAAGCAATTAGGAAATCAGAATGTGAATAATCGTCAGGAATATTTTGAGTCGTTGAAACCGCCACCTGCATGGTGCTCTCCCCTATCCCCACGCCACTCTTTTGATAAGGATAATAACTGATTAAATTCAATGTAACTCCATCATCCGGATAGTATACCGACTCGTTAGATTCAAACTCACCATTGGATGAACGTATGAAATGAAGATTATCCACATAACGTTCTTCTTGCATTGTAGTGGTTCCGGCAAGAGCAAACAGACCGACTTCATCCCCTTCAGCAAAGTTATTATTTGCCATACGGGTACCAACTGATTCACGAATATCGGCAATAAATTTCAATGGAATATCTCCATTATTAACACTATCCTCCTCTTCCTCCGAAATATGGTTCACACAAGCACTAAGCAAGATAGTACAAAAAACAAGTAAACCCACGCCCCTTTGTAGGTTATAAAATAGTTTCATCATATTTATTTTTTAATTTTCCAATAGAAACTTTTGATTGAACAGAAAGAATAGCATAAGAGGAAGTATTCGCTTTCGGTTATGGGATACTGAACAACACGTCTGTTGTACTGAGGAATCATCAATTTCAAGATATCATTTTGATGTCTTGAAAGCAAAAGTATATAATTATATTAAGTCGGAGTATAGTTTCTATAGGAAAATTTCACATTTTCATCTATAACGCAAACAATCAACAAGTTACAAACGACTAGTCAGGAACAAAGAATTAAACTCTCACATTATTATATTAAGAGCCTGCTAATTTCAGAAAGAATATCCCACTTCTATTCCGGCAATGTGTCTGCCTTGCGAAGATGCATATTGATAACAATAGAATGCATCCAACGACCAACGTTTGGCCAAAGCTATTTCTACTCCGGGACGATAACGCATACGATCGGCTCTCCAAAAAGAAACGTCATCCAAACTCTGATAGATTTCAACAGAGAAATAGGGAGAAACAATTCCTTTTGTAGGAGCATAAGATAATTTCAAGCGGGAACGCAAACGAGTTTCAGAGTTGCCACGATCAAAAGTCTGCTGAAATCTTTCCCTTACAGCTACTTTCAACCATTGATAACGAAAACTGACAGTAGCAGTTATATGATAGCGATGCCTGAACTTCCAGTCCGAGTCACCCAAATTCCGAAGATGGGTTTCATAGCCAACCCCCAGATTCAAAAATGAATAGGGTCGGTAACTTCCGCCAACAGTCAGCCCCCAACGATCCAATTTACTCACATCATCTTTCATGCGCAATTCCAAATCACCTGAAACTGAAAACCGGGAATCTATCTTATGGTTTACCTTGAATTTAGTCCATGTATTAAAATCGTCACTTTGTGCCCATGCAGAAAGTGATATTCCAAGCAACAGCACAAATAATAGCCAAGTCTTAGTATTTAATAATATTCTACTCATTGATTTTCGGGTTAAAGTTACAAAGATAACAAATTATCTCCGGCAAAAGAAAGGCACAATACTGAATTTATTCTGAAAAGATTATGTTCGTCTTCTGCCTAAATTCTCATTTGCATATTGTATCTTTGCCTAAGAAACTCTAAAATCATCGGATATGGACAACTTGATGCGTAAACTTCCTATTGGAATACAGACATTCGAAGGGATACGGAAGGATAATTATCTTTATGTGGATAAAACAGCACTTATATGGCGTATGGCTAACCTAGGAAAGCCATATTTTCTAAGCAGGCCGCGTCGCTTTGGTAAAAGCTTATTAATTTCTACATTCGATGCTTATTTTCAAGGAAAAAAAGAGCTATTCGATGGTTTGGCTATTGAACAACTGGAGACGAAATGGGAACAACATCCTGTTTTACATCTTGATCTGAATGCCAAAAAATATGAAACGGCAGCAGATTTAATTGCAATGCTAAACCAATATTTAGAAAAATGGGAAGCTATTTACGGCAATGAGAAAAAAGACCGTAGCCCTGAGGAGCGCTTTAGTTATGTAATCGAACAAGCTTCCTTGAAAACAGGAAAAGGTGTCGTCGTATTGGTGGACGAATACGACAAACCGCTTTTGCAGGCTATTACCCGTCCGAAATTATTCGAAGACTATCGTCAGACATTAAAAGCCTTTTATGGAGTACTAAAAAGCGCCGACGCATATCTCCGTTTTGTTTTCCTGACCGGAGTTACGAAGTTCTCACAAGTCAGCGTATTCAGCGATTTGAATCAGTTGAATGATATTAGTCTCGACTATTCTTACGCCACACTTTGCGGCATCACCCGTGAAGAACTAAAGAGTACTTTCGAACCCGAAATTGAAGTTTTCGGGCACAAAAATCATCAGACTCCAGAAGAGGTAGTCACAGCAATGGAACGCAACTATGACGGCTATCATTTTCATCCGGATGGTGCAGGAGTATTCAATCCGTTCAGTGTGTTGAATGCTTTCAGCAAACTGGAGTTGGGTAGCTATTGGTTCCAGACTGGCACACCGACATTTTTGGTTGAACTACTGCAAAAAAGTGAGTATGATCTCCGTACTTTATTAAATGGCATAGAAGCACCTACATCTTCTTTTGCAGAATACAGAATGGATGCTAATAATCCCGTACCGCTGATTTATCAAAGTGGATATTTGACTATTAAGGATTACGACAGACGGTTTAATAATTATTTACTTGACTTTCCTAACGATGAGGTACGTTACGGATTCATTAACTTTCTTGTGCCATTCTACACTCCGATGAAGAACAATGATCAGGGATTTTATATTGGAAAATTCATTGATGAATTGGAGAAAGGTGATTACGAATCTTTCCTCACCCGTCTGGAAGCTTTCTTTGCCGATATTCCGTATGAATTGAATGACCAGACTGAACGCCACTATCAGGTTATCTTCTATCTCGTATTCAAATTGATGGGACAATTCACGGAAGCGGAAGTGCGCAGCACCCGTGGACGTGCCGATGCTATGGTTAAAACGCCGAAATATGTCTATGTGTTTGAGTTCAAATTAAATGGAACAGCAGAAGAAGCGATGAAGCAAATTGACGAGAAAGGATATCTGATTCCTTATCAGAAAGACCATCGGGAAATAATAAAAATCGGAGTGGAATTTAGTGCGGAAACTCGCAATATCAATCGTTGGCTGGTAGAGACGAGGTAAATATGATAAAACATTTCGGGAAGAATCGTAGCTACGAACTTCCCGAAATAAAAACCGATACCATTGAAAATAAACACTTGTTATCCTCTTTTGGAAACAAGTGTTTTTCAATCTAACCTAATATACCTGAAACTAATCTGACTCTTTTGATTTTGCATTCCAAACCAATAATGCAAAGAATACCGACAGCAGAGCCGCTCCTATCCAGAACCAATTGATATAAGTGAAATCATAAACATCGACTCCATTCTGAACCGTCTTCTGCCCCTCTATCAGAACACCACTCATTACATCCTGTAATCCGGCCCCAATATAACTGGCAATGCCGACTACCCCCAATGCTGCTCCCGACGCATTGCGAGGAGCAATATCGACTGCCATCAGGCCACCTAAAAAACAAATGAGAACTCCGATACCCAAACCGAAAAGAACCATGGCCAACACATCTATCCAGAAGTGTACGCCGGGAACCAACAAGAACAGGCTAAGTGCAAGAACATTCATCAATCCGAAAATCAGGGCGGGAACATTTCGACAACCGCCAAATAACTTGTCAGAAATAACACCCGAAAATATGGTACCTACGATACCACAGACTGGACAAATGGAAATAATGAAGCTGGCATCCAACGTGGAATATCCTTTTTGCGCTTCTAGATAAAAAACACCCCAGCTATTGATAGCATAGCGACTGATATACATAAAAGCACTCGAAAGAGCCAGTATCCAGATGGCAGGCATCATCAATACCTGGCGTTGGGCTTTATTAAAGTCTGTCGTTTCCACCACACTCATCTCCTCTTTCTGTTTGGGAACATTTACAGGAGGAAAGCCCTGACTCTCGGGAGTGTCATGGAAGAACTTCCACACAATTAAAGCACCAAGCAAACCAACAATACCGGCACCGAAGAAACCGTATCTCCACCCCAATACACTAACGATAGACGCAACAATTAGGAAGGTCAACGCCTCACCGATATTGTGGCTGGCAGACCAAAATCCGTAATAGGAACCTCGTTCTTTGTCCGTGAACCAACGGGAAAGTCCCACTACACAAGAAGCAGCACCCATAGACTGAAACCAGCCACTAATCCCCCAAAGGAGAGCAAACAGAATAAAAGAATGGGTAAAACCCAGGCACAGGTTCACTAAAGCAGTTACCAGTAAACCGGTAGTCATAAAGCGGTTGATATTGCTACGGTCGGCCAGAAAACCATTCGTAAATTTTCCAAGGGCGTAAGTAAAGAACAATACCGAACCGATAATTCCCAGTTCTGTTTCGGAGAAAATTCCTTCATCTACGATGGGCTTCTTCACGACATTCAGGCTAAGACGACAAACATAGTACATGCCGTAACCGAAAGTGGCTGAAAGAAAAGTAGACCATTTCAGGTATTTCAGACGACGGGCATCGGAATGAAGATGTTGTGAGCCGGATGAAGACAAAGCTTCCCCGTTACAAGGTCTCGGTGAAGAGACCTTGTAAAAGTTTATAAGTTGTTTCAACATGAAAAAGTCTATTTAGTCGTGAAGTTTCTTTTTGCGCAGATACTCCAATAAGAGGGCAGGACGGTCAGTTTGAATTAATTTGGCTCCCTGATTAATGATCCATCCCCAGCTTTCATCCGGTTGATGAAGTTCTACTGCACGGTCGTCATCATGACCACCACATAATTCGGGCCAAAGAGAGTTTATAAACAACTTAGAACCCGTATCACGCACTTTTTTTATCAGGTTAAGCACCTCAGGACTATCATTATCAAACACTAACTCATAAGCAGCAGGCTTCATGTGAATCTTGTAACTGTCAATAATAGCTTCGGCTCCTTTTTTATGCAACTGTACAATAGGCATAAAAATCACTTTATCCAATACAGCACCGTTTTCGGCTTTCACTTGTTCATAAGGAAGGCCGGCTTTGATAACACACTGGTCAACCGTTCCCGTCTTTTCGAGTACAATATAAGCTTCCTGAAAATAATCATACCCCTTATCAATATTTACCATGATCTTACCTTTGCAGAGCAACATCACTTCTTCCAATGTAGGAATCTGATGTCTTGTCTTACAAGCTACTCCATTTTTAAGACGCATTGCTTTCAATTCGGCCAATGTATAATCTTCCACCAGTCCTTTTCCAGACATGGTACGATTGATCGTTTTATCATGCATCACTACTAAATGTCCGTCTTTGGTTCGTTTCAAATCGATCTCCACCATATCGACACCCATATCAATGCAATTCTGTATACCTTGCAATGAGTTTTCCGGGGCATTACGCCAGTCAGCCCGGTGGGATACAACCAATATTTTATCTGGATGATTTCCCAGCAGATTTTCTCTGATTTCAGCTATTCTATTTTGAGCAACAGCCAGTTGCACCAAACACAGAAGAAGTATGAAGTTACATATCCGTTTCATAAGTTCAAGCATTAAGAATTTTAATTCAGTTTATTGTTTTTCCAGACTAGTTTTTCTCCCCACATTGGTACATAAGTCTGTTCACAGTTAATCTTCGAAGCCCGTTCGAGTGCCATATCCAATGACCATCTTGATTCATCAACACCTGCATGAGCCAGTTCCAAGATATGTGATAACAAGACATAATCGGGCTCCACCTGTCCCGCACCTGAACCCAGAATATTATTTTCGGTCAGAGCATTGGGAGCATAACGCGGTATCAAAACATTCACATGAGAAGCCAGATTCGTATATTGTTCCGGTTTATAGTTAGAGTCTCCTACATGCATAAAAACGAAATTACCGGTATCTTCCCCACAATCGATTGAAAACACAGTCACAAAATTAGATAACCCGGCATTGTTATGGTCAGTGATACAGGTTTTAATCTTGAATTTTCCAATTTCATAATCTTTATCCCCCTTTGCAGTATAAGGATATGTCGTGTCTTTCAAATAGTTGGATAACACCGGTTTACCTAAATCAAACATAGCCTGGATAAGATCATTACTATAATGATCGGAGTGCTTGTGTGTAACACAGAGAAAATCAATATAAGGTGCCAGCTCTTTCGCCCAACGATGAGAAATGTCAATAGCAAAACATCCTGACGGAGTTTTTACCACATACCCCATATTATAGAGTAACCAGATCGCTGCCGTACCATTTTCTACTTTTGAGTTTTTAATTCCATCCATTACACGATCAAATGCACTCCGATAAAAATAGATAATCGGATCACACTTTTCCATACTCGTACTTGCCTGATCGAAGCCATTCAGATAACTGATGAAATAATCATCTTTACACTTATCCGCATATCCCTGGATCTTGGTCAAAGTAGTGGTACGTCCGGTATTGACAATCAAAGGAGAAGAACTCCACAACTGTTGTGCAGTGGCATCTACTTCCTCTGCCAATTGCGTAAGAATTCCTTCATGACCAGTTTCGGTACTGTTGTTGTCATCATCATCACAAGCAACAAAACCTATTGCCAAAAGACAAAACAGTAAATATTGTATTTTTCTTATTATATCCATCTTATTTCTGATTTTTATAGTCATTAATTATTTTATTGAAAGTCTCAACCACCCGTTCCGGTGTCGGACGCGTATTGTCGTTTTCATGGTCTTTGGTAGCTTCATACATGAAAACCCCTTCATAGCCGATTCCTTCGAGTGCATGCATTAACTTTCCCCATTGAATGTCACCTTGTGTAGGAAGCCAATGACACTCGTTGACAAAATCAAAGTCCGAAGCGTGTATAGTACCTATACGTTCACCAACAGTTTCTACAAAATGCCCTGTCGTCCCTTTAGTATAATGATTGGTATCAAAACAAACCTTCACACCCGGAATATCTTTGATCATCTCCAAAAGCTCTTCAGGAGTATTACCCAGGCAAGTTCTCGGCAGATTTTCGATGCACAACTGTGCTCCTATTTGATCCGCATATTTTTTCAGATAAGCGATAGACCTGGAAGCGTTAGTTATTCTTTGTGCCCGAATACTGTCAGTAATAGGCTCAGAACTAGGATGCAATACCAAACATTTCGGCTGAAATTGAGCACACTGTCCAATCATCTCCGCCATAAAATCTACATTTTCTTTCCTTTTCTTTTCATCCAGCACCGATATGTCCAACATGCGTGAGAAAGGAAGATGTATAGACCAGACCTTGATACCGGCACTATCAATTTTTGCTTTCATATCCCGGATACGAGGAACAACTTCATCTGCCGGAACTCCTCTATAACACTGGTTAAATGCTACTTCCACATACTCTACCCCCACAGACCGAGCTTGAGAAAAGTCTGTGGAAGCAGGTACTTTCCACAAAGCTGTAGTCGTACCTACTTTATATTTCTGTGCATATAAACCCATTGTCATCGCCATAAATAAGATAAAAACAGGAACTCTCATTATCGCTTACTTTTGACGGTTTGTACCTTGAATATCACCACCACGAATACTCCAGGAGTCTGTTGCTAATGTCTTATTGACAGCAAAAGCCTTTATCGAACCGATATTATTAGATCCGATCGTTCCGCAATAAAGCCGTCTGTCCGGACCAATGCTAACAGCTGCCATGACCTGTTGTCCCACAGTCTCTTCAAAAACAATGTTTCCATTAGTGATGTCAAGTCCCAGCACTTTGTTATTCGATTGGGTACCTATATAAAGAATACCATCCGTACTCAAAGCACCTCCACTGTAGTTCAAATTGTTACCCACATTTTTCTCCCAGATTTTAGATCCGCTGGCATTTACTGCATGAACAGTCTGCGATCCTTTTTCAGTAAAATAGACATTGCCATTTTTATCAGCAATCGGGAAATAAGCATCTCCTTTTGTAGTCGGATACGTCCATTTCTTTGTTCCGTTTGTCATATCAACAGCAACGAGTCCTCCGTTTTTCAAAGTCGCATAAAGTACCTGATCCTTCAAAGCAAACGTAGCCTGTTCTGTCACATTCACTTCTTCCAATTTCCAATTCTGCTCTTTATTCGGTTTAAAAGAATAAATGGCTGCACTTGTACCTGCATAAACATTTCCGGCTTTATCAATAGCCACAGCACTACCGGTTGCTCCGTCAAGCGATTGTTGCCATTTAATAGCACCACTGGATGCATCCAGCGCATACAACGTACTCTTATTGGTGAGACAGTAAAGAACACCATCGGCCGACAATGCAGGGAAAGCTCCTATCGCAGCATCCAATTTTACTGCCCACTTTTGAGTTCCGTTCGGATTAATAGCATATACATTATTAATAGTGGCATTTCTTACACACTGATAGATTGTACCATCAGGAGCCACCAACGCACCTCCGCCATAAGTTATCTGACTGATAGCAAACACCCACTTGAATTCACCGCTCACTACGTCAATAGCAAATAAATGACCCGCAGGAGTAGATGTCGGGATATACATTGTTTTTCCATCCGGAGAGAACACCGGATTGGAGGTCTTTACATATCCGGTAAGTCCACCGAAGTTCAAATCGACAGAATTCCATTTATAATTGCCGACCGTGACAGTCAGACTGCCCGACTCGGTGGTATTATTAACATAAGTCACCGTTACAGCCACTGTATAAGTACCGGTAGTAGTAAAAGCATGCACCGGATTGTTTTCTCCCGATGTCGTACCATCACCAAAATCCCAACTTACCGATTTCACTTCACCAGCCATGAAATACATATCGTTATAAGCAAAGGTAGAAGGCTCCCACACAACCAGTTCCGTACTAGCGAGAATAGGATAGATCAATCCGGGAGTAGCAGAAGTTTCCACCGCAATAGAATTGCCTGTAGGATAAACACAGACTACATTGAATGTATATTCCTGATCGTTAGTCAAACCATCAACGATGTATTCTTCCAATGAAGTATCATCCAGATTGATAATCTGATTACCGGGATTCACGGTAACCTGATAGCGAGTGAAACGTTCACTTGCAGGTTTCGTCCATCTCAAACGCACTCTTTCATTGCCGGCTGCTGCCGTCAGATCAGAAATCGGATATCTTGCATTCTTCGGTGTACAGGCAGCAGTAGTTTTACTGGCCAATCCTCCCGCATAACGAGGTTGCACAGAAAAAGTGTAAGCAACATCGTTCACCAGATTATTGATAGTGGCAGTCATTGTTTTTGCATCCACAGTCATCTCGCCTCCTTCCGCTTCTGATGATCCGGAAGTCCAAAGAATCAAATATTCATTCGGACGGGCATTCTCGTATGCTTCCCAGGAAAGAGTCACATTCATATCTCCGGCTGTTGCCGTTAGTGACTTCAGTTCATATAAATCGAAACTTGCCTTTGGCAGATCTTCTTCACAAGCAGTAAAGACTACCGTGAAAATAAACAACAAGCTATATAGTATTTTTTTCATCGTTTGATTTCTTTTAGTTTAATCCTATTAATATCCCGTATTCTGCCACAACAGTTCTGTGTTGTTTATTCTTTCCAACTCTGTTTTTGGAATAGGATACAGGAATTGATAGTCCTGAATAATATGTCCTTCTGCTTTCATAGCCTCCTTAGCACCTCCCATACGTACCAAATCAAACCAACGCTGTCCTTCATAAGGAAACTCCTGTTGACGTTCCAACATAATCGCTTTACGGAAGCTATCCTGATCGGGCAGCTCTGTTATCTGAAGCGGAGACAATCCGGCACGAGTATGCACAGCATTCAAAGCAACCATAGCTTCTGAATTCTGCAAATTACTATAACTGATTTCATTCAAAGCTTCAGCGTACATTAACAGCACATCGGCATAACGGAGAATAATCTGGTCATTACCGACTGTATTATAGGTCGCACTTTTGACATCCTTAAATTTATTCATCACGCATACTTTATCTTCCACCTTTACATAGGTAATCAGATTCTTGCGCTTATCCCCATCTTTGTAGCACTCTTTCAGAGACTTTGTCTGATTGGTATCATCAGTCAGATTAATAATAGAGAACCAATATCCATGTCCTTCTCCTTCAACATCCTTATTAAAGCGAACAGCAAAAATAATCTCATCGTTCATTTTATTGTTCACGTCAAACACCTGTTCGGGGGTAGTCATTAAAGAATACCGACCCACTAGTTGAGATAGCACATTGCGAGCCTCCGTCCATTTATGGAAAGTCAGGTAAATCTTGCCGAGCAATGCCATTGCAGCACCGGAAGTCACTCGTCCCATATCGGCACTTATATAAGAAGACGGCAACATATTTTCATTAATAACCTGATTCAAATCACCGACAAGAAAATCATAAACCTGTTGATCGGAACTGCGCCCGATTTTAAGAGCTTCAGCCACCGTCACCACTTTATTAGTCATCGGTATCCCTCCCCATAAACGATACATATTAAAATAAGTAAGGGCACGGATAAAAAGAGCTTCGCCTTTATATTGTTTTTTCAGAGTTGCGTCGAAGTTGGCCTCATCAATTCTATCTAATACAAGATTGCAACGATAGACTCCATTATTAAAGTTCGCCCAGGCATCTTCCAAAATTCCGTTAGAGGCTTTATCTGCAAACTGATCGATATCATAACGATCTTGTGTTCCGGCAGTGGGCGCACTCAATGTCAAATTATCACTCCGATATTCGCAACACTCTGTAAAATAGGAAACTTGTGTCTGCAATTTGGAGTAACATCCTATCACAGCTACATTAAAATCTTCCGCTGTCTTATATACCTTGTCGGTAGGCACACTGCTACTCGGTTCCAAATCGAAGAAACTATCTGTACAAGCAACTGATAACAAGGCAGTTGATAGGAATAGTATTAGTTTATATTTTTTCATATAACGTGTATTTTAAAGGATGATTAAAGTGTTATGTTTAGCCCAAACAAGAATGTTTTAGCTAATGGATAAGTTCCATAATCCTCACCCGGTGAAAGAGAATTACTCGGACGTGCATTTACTTCCGGATTATATCCGCTATAATTAGTCGAAGTCCATAAATTTTGTCCGGAAACGTAAACTCTTAATTTTTCCACGAAAAAGCATTGAGTCAAGTTCTTCGGCAAAGTATATCCTAGTGTCACATTCTGCAGTCGCAGATAAGAACCATCTTCAAGATGCCAAGTTGAAGTACGACCATTATAACCCTTTGACTTACGATTGGCACGGTTCACCTGACCGTTTCCCGGATCTTCCGGACTTTTCCAACGATTCAAGGCTATAGTGGTGCCATTGGTATTACCTTCCAGATTATCAATGTAACGACGATTCAGATTCAGAATCTCATTGCCATATACTCCTTGAAAATTAAAATCAAGGTCAAATCCCTTAAACCAGACTTTACCACCAAACCCATAGGTAAAATCGGGCATATAGTTACCCACGATTGTACGATCTTTATCCAAATCCATCACTCCATCCCCGTCTACATCCACAAAGCGGAAATCTCCCGGCTGGGTATTGCTGAAATGAGGATACTTTTTTAATTCTTCTTCATTGGAGAAAATTCCATCCTGCACCAACAGATAATAACATCCGATGGGTTCACCGACTTTCGTTATGTAATAAGCATGATCTACGCTACCGGTAGATATGATAGGAGCATTACCCGGACCGAGTGCCTTCACTTCGTTCGTATTAGTGGCATAATTAGCATTAAACGAATAACCGAAATCTTTAGTTATATTCTTCTGTGAGGTCAAAGCAACTTCCCATCCCCTATTATTCACTTTACCGATATTCATCAATGCAGTGCTATATCCGGTCAGGTGGGGAACTGGTACATTCAACAACATATTAGAGGTATTGGTATTATAATAATCCACAGTTAATCCCAGCAATCCTTTGAACATCTGCAAATCAACACCCACATTCACCATCGCATTCTTTTCCCAACTCAAATCCTCATTCTTTATGGTACTAGGTTTATATCCATTCACCAACTGCCCATTGCCTGTACCGAGTATATAGTTATCGGAAGCCATCAGAGACAAATGATCATAATTGCCAATCTGGAAGTTACCGGTCACTCCATAACTCGCTCTTAACTTCAAATCATCAACAAACGACAGACACTTAGCCTTCATAAAGAAGTCTTCTCCGCTTATTCTCCACGCCAAAGAAGCTGAAGGAAAATATCCCCACCGGTTATTCTTGCCAAAACGGGAAGAACCGTCTGCACGAATAGCTGCCGAAGCCATATATTTACCTTTATAGCTATACTGCATACGCGCCAGATAAGAAGCAATCGTCCATTGGGTTTTATCAGATGCACCTTTCGTCACCGTACCTCCGGAAATTGTTTGTATATAGTCGTTCGGGAAATCGGTCGCCGTCACATTATCTCCTTTATATGTCTCTTTTTGAGCCGACTGTACTAAGACCACATTGATAGAATGAGCATCTTTAATCGTTGTGTTATAATTGATTTTATTCTCCACCAACCAGTTGAAATAAAAACCTGATGAACTGTAGGCTGTCGGATTTGACTTTACATCATAATACTTTTGTCCCAATAAAGGAAGTTCCGAAGAACGATATTGGTCATTATGCGAACCATAATAATCGCCACCAAAAGAAATGTTATAAGTAAGCCCCTTATACAACTCCAATTCAGCAAAAACTTTTCCGACAATCGCCATACGGTCTACGACATCCGATTGTAAGTTTGCCATGGCTACCGGGTTCAATACGGCATTATGCTGATAGTCATTCCCAATTCTCCAATAGCCATTTCCCTGATAATTATAGCTGCCATCCGCATTATACACCGGCCATACCGGAGGCATCATCAATGCCGATTGCACAATACCATTAGATCCGGAAGCATCTACCCGATTGGAAGTAGAATAGGAAGGAGAGAAATTCAGACCGAATTTCAGTCTTTTATATTTCCCGTCCAAATTCATACGCATACTATATTTCTTAAAGTCGGAATTAATTATAATACCTTCTTTATCATAATAGTTGGCTGAAATGAAATAGCCGACTGTCTTTCCTCTGCCGGAAATAGAAACATTGTGGCTGGTAGTAGCAGCAGTACGAAAAATAGCATCTTGCCAATCCGTATCCGTCAACCCCTTATCACCATTCAGATAGGGAAAGAGTTCGGTAGGAATACGTTCCCATGAATTCGGGCGCATTCCATTCGGGTCATCCGGTGAACCTCCGGGATTAGCATCCAGATAAGCGTTGTCATGACCATCCTTTGCAAATTCGGCAAACTGATATGCATTCATCATTGAAAGTTTCTTCGAAACACTCTGGATACCATAATATCCATCATACTGCACTTTCATCTTTTCCGACTGTCCCTGCTTGGTCGTGATAATAATTACACCGTTGGAACCGCGACTACCATAAATAGCTGCCGACGAAGCATCTTTCAAAACTTCCACAGATTCGACATCATTATTATTCAGATTGGCAAATCCACGTTCCACCGGCACGCCATCAATAATATAAAGAGGATCACTACCGGCATTAACCGTACTGATACCACGAACACGGATACTTACACTTCCCTCCGGATCACCACTTGGCTGTGTAACCTGTACCCCCGGCATCTTACCTGCCAACGCCTGACGAAAGTCTGAAGCAGAAACATCCGCAATTTGTTCAGCTTTCACGGAAGAAATAGAAGTAGAGACGTCTCTTTTTCTCTGAACTCCATATCCCACCACTACTACCTCATCAATCATCTTACTATCTTCTACCAACGTGATTTTCGCCGTATTTTTATCCTTTGCAGAGATATTTACCGTTTTATATCCAATATAAGAAATAGTCAATGTTGCAGACTCCGGTACATTCATTAATGAATAACGTCCGTCAATATCGGTAATCGTACCACTGCCTTCTCCCTTAATCTGCACACTGGCACCAATCACCGGTTCTCCTTTATCATCTGCAACTATTCCCTGGATAGTGCGTGCACGTTGAGCAGTTTCTTCTTTCTTAAGCGGCTGTTTGCTGACAGCAATTGTATGATCGGTCCTATTGAAATAAAGCTTGGCCTGGGAAGTAATTTCTCCCAGAATCTGTTTTAATGAAGCATTTTTAATGTCGAAAGAAACTCTCGGAGCCTTGTTCACCGTCTCCTGATCATAGAGAAACTTAAAATTAGTCTGTTTGCTGATTTTATTGAAAACACTCTCTACCGGCTCGTTTTGCACACGAAGCGTAATATCATGCTCTTTCAATGTCTGAGCAGCAGCCGGAGCTATTAAAATGAAGGTGAATAGTAAAAAAGCTAAAAACGAACAGCTATTTTTACTTATCCCTTTACAAATAAGAAGATTATTCATAAATTTGTGCGTTTTAGTAATTGACTAAAGTTATTAAAAACAAGCAATGCGCGATACGTTATTCATTTGGGTCGAAGCTTATGAATATCCGTCCGGATTGCGGATAGAGGCATTCCTTTGGAGTGCTTCTATCATTTTGGGGAGGTTCATGAAGGAGCTGTTTTCATCTATTATTTTTTAAAAGGTTGAACATTATCTATTATTCATCTCATTCTTTATAAAGAAGTACATTGATGCCCTCTTTCTTATATTTGATATCACCGCTGATAAATTCAATGGATTTAAGTACCGCTTCCAGACTCTTGTTATCATGTTCGCCGGTAATCAAGTTGTTGAAATCCTGACCGGGAGCAAAAGTAATCCGGCAATTATATACCCGTTCCAGTTCTTTTGCCACATCGCGGATAGGTGTACTGTAAAAGCGTAACCCACCTTTCATCCAGACAGCCACTCCCCTATCCTCTGTTTTCTTACTATATTCTCCGGAAACAGTATTGATAAGCACCTGTTCTTTAGCAGTCAACCTCATCATCGCTTCCGGCAAATCGACCTGCACCTTACCACTCTCCACACTCACAGACACTATTTCATCTGTTGAATAGGATTTTACATCAAACCGGGTACCTAACACCTGAACATCCAGTCGCTTCGTCCTCACAACAAATGGCATCTTTTCATTACGGGCAACACGGAAATATCCCTCTCCTTCAAGTTCCACTTCACGGAGATCTCCAACAAAACGATCCGGATAACGCACTTGCGAACAAGAGTTCAGAACCAAAAGAGTCCCGTCCGGCAAAGTCACTTGTCTTTTCTCACCAAAGGAAGTGGTAATTTCAGCCAATGTGACCTGTTGTTCATTCATATACCGGAAAAAGTTGACACTCCCTATGATAATGGCTATTACAGCCGCTGTACTGACTGCCACCACAGAAGCCCGGCGGAACCATGTACGTTTTTTGTGTTCAATACGCTTCAGTAATTGGCGTGCCTCTCTCTTATATTTTTCCCGCTCCAAATCATTACCAGGTTGCAGGTTCCCGGATTCTTCCCAAACCTCTGCTGCCAGTTCGTTCAATATATCTTGGTTTTCTGAATCCTTAATACTTTGCAACAACTGTGAAGCATCATCCCGGGTATAAAGATCATCCAGGTAACGATGCAATTTATCTTTTTCTGTTTTAGTATCTTTCATCATATATTCAATATAAGGATATTAATTTCCTTCCCTTTGTATAAGTAATACACAAAAGTAAGAAAGAGCTAGGGTGTGATTAACATTTATTATAAATTCAAGCACAATAGAATCAAAAGTACATCGGCTGATGTACTTGAATATTTAGTCAAATAGGAACGAATCACTTTTAGAGAAAGAGAAATATGTTCTTGCACTGTATGAACTGAAACGCCCAATGCTTCGGCTATTTCTTTATGAGACATCTGTAGTTCACGGCTCATTTTAAATACCTCACGCTGGCGGGGCGTTAATTGCTCCAATGCACGGGCAATAATCTCTTTCAAATCATTGAGCAGAATATGATTATTCGTTTCGTTCGCTGAATCGATCGCTTGAGAAAGAATCTGCTCTTTCAGCTGATCTTCATTAGCCATATCCCGCAACTGATTCAAAATACGATTACGTACAATAGTATAAAGATAGGAAGAAAAAGAGGCTTCGGGATTGATGAAACGACGGGTTTGCCAAACTACCGTAAACGCATCCTGAAATATATCCTCCGCAAATTCATGCGACTTGACGAATTTCAGGGCGAAGTAGAGCAAACGATTCTTATAAGCGGCATAAAGTTCGCAAAAGGCCTCTTCATCTCCGTCTATCAGACGGAGAACCACTTCCCGTTCATCCATTAGAGTGTCTGTTGCGTACATATTTTCTTTATTTTTGGGCACAAAGGTATTGTTATGATGTTACAAACGTATGTATTTTTTCTGAAATAAAAAAATAAAGCTCCCTTCTTATTAAATCTCCCGTTAAGAACTTTATCTACCTTTCCATTGTTATTAGTAATAGTAAAGTGCAAATAAGACGCACACCAAAGTTCTATTAAAAAAGAAAGGAAGATTATGAAAAAAGTAATCGACAGAGCTTCATCAAGAGGCTATTTCAATCACGGCTGGCTCAAGACCCATCACACATTCAGTTTTGCCAACTATTATAATCCGGAAAGAATTCATTTCGGAGCATTACGAGTGCTGAACGATGACAGTGTAGACCCGTCTATGGGATTCGATACACATCCGCATAAAAATATGGAAGTGATTTCCATCCCTCTGAAAGGTTACCTGAAACATGGTGACAGTGTACAAAACACAAAAACCATCACTCCGGGTGATATTCAGGTTATGAGTACAGGCAGCGGCATTTATCACAGTGAATACAATGGCAGTGATAAAGAACAACTGGAATTCCTGCAGATATGGGTATTTCCACGAGTTGAAAACACCAAACCGGAGTATAACAACTTCGATATTCGTCCGCTCCTGAAACCAAATGAACTGGCGCTAATCCTGTCTCCGAACGGGAAGACTCCAGCTTCTATCAAACAAGATGCATGGTTCTCTATGGGAAGTTTCGATACGGAAAAAACAATCGAATATAAGATGCATCAGGAAGGTAACGGAGTATATATCTTCGTACTTGAAGGAGAAATCACAGTGGCGGAAGAACGGCTGTCCAAACGTGATGGTATCGGTGTTTGGGATACAAAAGAATTCCCGATACATATATTAAAAGGAACCCAACTTCTATTAATAGAAGTACCCATGTAATTTTCGCTAAAATTTCAATTTATTCTATTCAAAAAGCGGCCTCATCGAAAAGATGAAACCGCTTTTTTATTCATTGTCCAAGATTGGTCATTATCGGAGAAATCGTTATTTTCCTTTCTTATAATTCTCCAATCCGGTCTGTAAGAATTCAATATACTTAGGAATATCTTCGTTATAAGCATACGACTTATTCAACGGTTTACCCTGATTGTCCAGCAATACATAGAAAGGCTGGGCATTAGCTCCGAATTTCACACGTTGCAGATAGCTCCATTTATCACCGACAGTACGCAAAGTACGTTCTGTACCGTTTTCGATAATCTTCACAGGTTCAGTCAACGGAGTTTTATTATCTACATAAAGTGTAATCAATACGTAGTCGTTATTAATCAAATCACTCACTTTCGGGTCAGTCCATACCGCTGCTTCCATCTTACGGCAGTTTACGCAACCATATCCGGTAAAGTCGAGCATAACCGGTTTTCCGTTCAGACGGGCATATTCCATTCCTAAATCATAGTCATCGAATTTCGCGTGTACATCATTCTTATGCAGATTGAAATCTTGCGTCTGCATAGGCGGAGCAAATGCAGATACGGCTTTCAATGGTGCTCCCCACAAACCGGGAACCATATATACGGCAAATGCTAAAGAGATTAACGCCATAAAGAAGCGGGTTACTCCCACCTTATTATCATCGTCATCGTGCGGGAATTTGATCTTGCCCAACAGGTAGAATCCAAGCAAAGCAAAGATGACAATCCATAAAGCCAGGAATGTTTCGCGGTCAAGCAATCTCCAACCATAAGCCAAATCAGCAACTGACAAGAATTTAAGTGCAAATGCTAATTCGAGGAAACCCAGCGTAACCTTGATAACATTCATCCATCCGCCGGATTTTGGCATCGATTTCAGCCAAGACGGGAACAGGGCGAAGAGTGTGAACGGCAATGCCAAAGCGATGGCAAATCCTAACATACCGATTGCCGGAGCAACTACGCTTCCTGTTGTAGATACCTGTACCAGCAAGAAGCCGATAATCGGACCTGTACAAGAGAAAGATACCAATGAAAGCGTGAAAGCCATCAGGAAAATACTTAGCAATCCGGTCGTAGATTCAGCTTTGCTATCTACTGCATTTCCCCACTTCGACGGCAGCCTGATTTCAAACGCTCCAAAGAATGAAGCAGCAAAAATCACCAGCATCAGGAAGAAGAGAATGTTGAAAATAGCATTGGTAGATAAAGCGTTTAATGCACTGGCTCCGAAAATCAAAGTAATAGCCAAGCCCAATGCCACATAAATCACTACAATAGATGCACCGTATGTCCACGCATCACGAATTCCTTTCTTTTTGTCTTTACTACGTTTTAAGAAGAAACTGACTGTCATCGGAATAATCGGCCATACACAAGGGGTAAACAATGCCAATAATCCACCCAGAAAACCAGTAATGAAAATATATATCCAGGACATATCTTCCTGACCATGTTCTTCTCCTAAAGCTTGTAAATCACTGATTACCGGTTTCCAAAGATCACCCGATGCAACAGCAGGCTGAATATCCGTAGCAACTTCGGTTGTAGTTGCAGGCACCAGTTCCATCATCGCAGAAGAATCTTTCGTAACAGCAGGAACGGGTTCTTCTTTTTGCTTATCCACTACCTTTTGTTCCGGTTGCTCTGTTTTTGTTGCAGCGGCATTTCCGGCTTTTGCTACTCCGGAATACTTAAACGGCACCTGAGTAGGAGGCAGACAACTCTCGTCATCACAAGCTCCATATTCCAGATAACCTTCGATTGCGTAAGCTCCACCCGTGAATTTTACTTTCTGCACAAACTTTGCTGTATTCTCGAAATAGCGTACCTTCATTTCGAACAATTTATCGAAAGTAGATACTTCTTTGCCTACAGGCTTCAGTTTGCCTACAAGCTCGACACCCGATTTATTATCAACATTGAATGTTGCGGAAATAGGGCCGCCATCTCCCAGATCGGTAGAATAAACATGCCAACCTTTATCCATGGTAGCTGTAAACACCACCTCTGCCTCCGTATCGGAGAGAGCTGTCAGCTCTGTTTTAAACTTTACCGGATCTTTGATCTGCGCTTGCAATGCATATACAACAAAGCTTAAAAGCAGGAAAGAAATTATTTTTCTCATCTTTATTTTTGGGGTTTATAATTCATAGTCTACGCACGCACGACTCTCCTTCGTTTCAGCCAGAATCTTTCCGGCAGCTACGTGATCGGGATGTGTTGCGTAGAATTTAACATCTTCTAGTGTATCAAACTCACTGTAAAGCGCAATATTCCATGTTTCACCAGGATTCATATTCAATCCGACCTCCACTTTGCGAATTACAGAAATTTTAGCAGGAAGAGCTTCTATCGCTTCCTTGAATTTAGTCATGACTTCCAGTTTCTCTTCAGCAGGAACTTCGTCTTTTAACTTAAATAATACAATGTGTTTTACCATTACGTTGTTATTTTAATGAATTGTTTCTATATTTGTCTTGTTAATGCGTTTACCACATTAATAGTAATGCAAAAATACTCTATTTGGTTCAAATATACATTTAAAGAGATGTTAATTATAGGAATAGCAGGCGGAACGGGCTCCGGAAAGACCACCGTCGTACGGAAAATTATAGAAAGCCTCCCCGCAGGAGAAGTAGTACTCTTACCACAGGATTCATACTACAAAGACAGTAGTCATGTCCCGGTTGAAGAACGCCAGAATATCAATTTTGACCATCCGGATGCTTTTGAATGGAGTCTGCTATCCAAGCATGTCATGACGCTGAAAGAAGGGAAGAGTATCGAACAGCCCACCTATTCTTATCTCACATGCACGCGCCAGCCCGAAACCATTCATATCGAACCTCGTGAGGTGGTTATCATTGAAGGAATCCTTGCCTTATGTGATAAAAAGCTGCGCAATATGATGGACCTCAAAATATTTGTTGATGCCGATCCCGACGAACGCCTGATTCGTGTCATTCAGAGAGATGTCATTGAGCGCGGACGTACTGCCGAAGCTGTAATGGAACGCTATACACGGGTTTTAAAACCTATGCACCTGCAATTTATCGAACCTTGCAAACGATATGCCGACCTTATTGTACCGGAAGGAGGCAGTAATAGGGTAGCTATTGATATACTGACTATGTACATCAAGAAGCACCTTAAGAATTAAAAATTGAAAATTAAAAATTAAGAAATGAATGTCAAGACACTGAGTATTCCTTTATTTCTTATTCTATTTTGTTGTATGCTCGGATGCCGGAATAAGCATCATAACAAGATGGATGAGACAGCGCGTGATCTTCCACAAATAAAAGATAGTGGCGAACTCGTTGTATTGACATTATATAGCTCTACTTCCTATTTCATTTACCGGGGACAAGAAATGGGGTTCCAATATGAACTTAGTGAACAGTTTGCCAAAAGCCTGGGACTAAAACTTAGGATTGAAGTAGCCAACAGCGTCGACGAAATGATCCAAAAATTATTGGCAGGTGAAGGAGACATGATTGCCTATAATCTGCCAATCACCAAAGAGTGGAAAGACAGTCTTCTTTATTGTGGCGAAGATGTAATTACTCACCAGGTAATTGTTCAGCAAGGAAGAGGAAAACAGAAGCCGTTGAAAGATGTAACCGAACTGGTAGGAAAAGATATATACGTAAAACCAGGGAAATATTATGACCGCCTCGTCAATCTGAATAGTGAATTAGGAGGAGGTATCCGGATTCATGAAGTCACCAATGACAGTATCACTATTGAGGACTTGATTACGCAAGTAGCGCAAGGAAAAATTCTGTATACGGTGGCCGACAATGATTTAGCCAGACTTAATAAGACCTATTATCCCAATTTAAATATCGGCCTGTCCATCAGTTTCGATCAACGTTCTTCGTGGGCGGTACGAAAAGACAGCCCCGAGCTCGCAGCCGCCGCTACCCAATGGCATCAGGAAAACATGACTTCTCCTGCTTACACAGCCAGTATGAAACGTTATTTTGAGAATAGTAAAATGATGCCGCACTCTCCTATCCTCTCCTTAAAAGAAGGAAAGATATCTCATTATGACCATTTATTCAAAAAGTATTCCAAAGACATCGGTTGGGACTGGCGTATGCTTGCATCATTAGCGTATACAGAATCCAATTTTGACACTACCGCTGTATCTTGGGCAGGTGCCAAAGGACTCATGCAGTTAATGCCTGCCACAGCACGTGCAATGGGAGTACCTCCCGGCAAAGAGCAGAATCCGGAGGAAAGTGTGAAAGCGGCTATCAAATATATTACTGCCACCGACCGGAGTTTCAGCATGATTCCCGATAAGCAGGAACGGCTCAATTTTATTCTGGCATCTTACAATGCCGGTTTGGGACATATATATGACGCAATGGCACTAGCCGAAAAATACGGGAAAAACAAATTAGTATGGAAAGATAATGTAGAAAACTTCATCTTGCTTAAAAGCAATCAAGAATACTTCAACGATCCTGTCTGCAAAAACGGATATTTCCGTGGCATCGAGACTTACAATTTCGTTCGAGATATTATGTCGCGCTACGAATCCTACAAAAAGAAAATAAAAGCATGAGATAAAGTATTAAGTATTAGGTGTAATACCTAATACTTATTTCCTATAGGTCATCAGACTGATTACGACAATAGCCAATACAGATAATGGTAAGGCAAATAATATCGGGTCAATCACAGGGAAAGGATAAGTGGTAATCAACACATCCCGTCCGAATAACGCTTTACAGATACCTAATGCTTCAGATTCTTTCTGATGAAGAAACACAAGAGCAAACAGACTGCCGATTGTTCCCACCCAAAGACTTGCCATGACACCTTGTTTAGTAGCTTTCTTCCAATATAAAGCACAGAAATAGGCCGGAAGAAAAGCGGCTGCACAAATTCCCATAAAGATAGAAGTTCCGCGGGCTATAATATCATGAGGCAACATATAACAAATAATATAGCTGACCAGGATAGAGAATAATACGCCCAGACGGATCACATTGGTAAGTTTATTCCGTGAACGGGGTTTATAAGTTCCGTAAATATCAGAGCCTACCGAAGCACCCATCGTATGGAACTGCGAACTTAACGTAGACATACTAGCTGAAAGGATGCACAACATAAAGAGTGCGGCAAACCAGTCGGGCATCGCTTTATTAATAAAATATGGAATTATCTTATCAATATCCTGCACAACTTCGGTAGCAACCGCTCCTTCTGTTTTCAGGAAGAAAAGATTACTCAAGGCTCCAGCATGATAGATAGCCCCTACTGTTATAATCAGAAAGAAACAACCGATAAATACACCGCGGTTCAACTGCTTGCTACTCTCCACGGTCATAAAGCGAACCACTAACTGCGGCTGTGCAAGACAGCCGATTCCTACTCCTAAAATGAGAGAAGTTACCAGCGAATACCATTGTGGAGAACCTGTGATGGGCATTGCAGTCCATCCTTGATGTCCTAGCGCTTTAAACTTTTCCGGAACTAGCGGAGCAATGGCAGTCAATTCTTTATTAGCTTCGATAAAGTTCATATCAAGCACCTGATACAAAGAAAACAACAGAAATAACATACAGCCAAACATGATAACTCCTTGCAAAGCATCTGTATACATTACTCCTTTCATTCCCCCTGCTATGACATAAGCAGCAATAACCAAGGTAAATATCAATAAGGAAACATTGAAATCAATCTGAAAGATTTGTTCGATGAATACGGCTCCACCTTTCATTACAACCGCTGCATAAAGCGGCATTCCGATGAAAATAACAGCAGCAATAAATACCTGTATATTACGGGAACGGAAATGACGGCCTAATAATTGAGGGAAAGTACTCACATTCAACTTCGCCCCCATACGCCGGGTACGCAAACCGAAAAAGATAAAAGCTATAACCACCCCAACAAACATATTGAGGAAACAGAGCCACTGAATACCCATTCCAAAAGCAGCCGCCACTCCTCCAAAACCTACAATAGCAGATGCAGAAATAAACGTAGCACCATAAGAAAGTGCCATTACGATAGGATTCATCTGACGTCCGCCTACCAAATAGTCACTGGTATTCGTTGTTTTCTTATATCCCAAAAAGCCGAGGTAGGCCAGTGACAGCAGATAAGCTACCACAATTAGTCCAAGAGTAAATGTATTCATCGGGTTTCGTCTTTTTCGTCGTCCTTATTCCAATATTTCAGCCCAAACCAGGCAGCAAAAATCACACATACCACCGAAAGCAGGTAAGGCAGAATAATAAAAGGGTCGTCTATTCCAAACATTTGCGTATCAGATTTTAATCAATTTAGACGCAAATGTAAGGAAATTATTGAAAAGACAAAACTTTTGTTTACTAATACTGATTATAATGTATCTTTTTCTCGTCAAATTTCTGTTTCGGGTTCTCTTTTGTAGCCGGATAGCCAAAAGGAATGACACAAAGCGGAAGAATATTATCGGGCAGGTTAGTATATTTACGCACTACTTGCATACGGTCTTCATAAGGATAGGCCGCTGTCCATACAGCACCCAATCCCAGACTTTCAGCAGCCAACAAAATATTCTGTGCTGCTGCAGAACAATCTAAATACCAATATGACGAGCGTACTGAATCTCCACAGACGATGATGGCGTTACGGGCCTGCGTCAGCATTTTGGCATAAGGAAGTGCTGCTGCCATTGAATCTAGTTTGGCACGATCAGATACTACCACAAATTCCCATGGACGGATATCCCTACCCGTAGGAGCAGCCATTCCGGCACGAAGCATCAAGTCGATTTTCTCTTTCTCTACTCCTTTATTCAGATAAGCACGCACACTTTTGCGCTCGAAAATATTATCCAACACAGCATTTCCGGTTCCGGATGTTCCTTTTTCTTCTTTTGCAGAAGAACAGGAGGTCATAGCAGTGACTGCTACAATCAGACATAAGAAAGAGAAAATCTTTTTCATTGTGACAATGTTTAAAACAGGTTCAACTTATTTTTCTGTGCTTCTTCCAACGAAACAGTTTCACGCTTCATCAGCCCACTCTTTTCACGGAGTGCTTCATATTCTGTTTCCAATTCATTCACCAGCTCGGCTTTTGCCTGCGGGTTGAGCAATTTGGAAGCGACACTTGCATTTTGGGAAGCATCTTTCAGGTGTACTACCGGAGCATGATAAACAGGAGCAATCTTTAATGCCGTATGCATCTTCGATGTAGTGGCTCCACCAATCAAAAGAGGAATATCCAAACCTGCTTTTTCAAGTTCAACAGCCACGTGAGCCATTTCTTCCAAAGATGGAGTAATCAGTCCACTCAACCCGATCATATCTACCTTTTCTTCAATAGCACGCTGAACGATGGTTTCTGCAGGAACCATTACTCCTAAATCTACAATATCATAACCATTGCAGGCCATCACTACAGCTACAATGTTTTTTCCGATGTCGTGCACATCCCCCTTTACAGTTGCCAGTAGCACTTTACCTGCCGAAGCACTTCCTTCCACTTTTTCCGATTCAATGATCGGTTGCAAGATAGCTACGGCTTTCTTCATGGTGCGGGCAGTCTTCACAACCTGGGGAAGAAACATCTTACCGGCACCAAACAGTTCACCAACATGGTTCATTCCATCCATCAGCGGTCCTTCAATTACATCAACTGCTTTATCATAAAGAGGCAATGCCTCTGCCAAGTCCTGTTCCAGAAAATCTCCGATTCCTTTCATCAAGGCATACTTCAAACGTTCCTGAACAGTTCCTTCTCTCCAGGCATCTTGCTTGACAGCCGGTTGTCCGGCAGTTTCGCTCATGTTTGCTTTCAGAGATTCCGCTAATTCGATAAGCCGTTCCGCCGCATCCGGACGACGGTTTAAGACAACATCTTCTATCTTTTCCAAGACATCAGCCGGAATATCAGTGTACAATACGGAAGTTCCCGGATTCACAATCCCCATGTCCATTCCTTGTTGGATGGCGTGATAAAGGAACACTGCATGCATGGCCTCACGGATATAATTGTTGCCACGGAAAGAGAAAGAGAGGTTGCTGACTCCTCCGCTGATGTGTGCACCAGGGAGATTTTTCTTTATCCAAGCGGTAGCTTCAATAAAATCTACAGCATAGTTATTATGTTCTTCAATCCCCGTAGCTACAGCAAGCACATTGGGGTCAAAAATAATATCGTGAGGATTAAAACCAATTTTGTCAACCAAAAGACGGTAAGCCCGTTGGCAAACTTCGATTTTACGGGCGGCTGTATCTGCCTGTCCTTTCTCGTCGAACGCCATGACCACAGCAGCGGCTCCATATTGCCGGATGATTCGGGCATGTTCAAGGAAAACTTCCTCTCCCTCTT
Source organism: Bacteroides sp. MSK.18.37 (assembly GCF_019129155.2). Lineage (NCBI taxonomy): Bacteria > Pseudomonadati > Bacteroidota > Bacteroidia > Bacteroidales > Bacteroidaceae > Bacteroides > Bacteroides sp. MSK.18.37. The sequence goes on from NZ_JAHOIB020000001.1 coordinate 7,007,204, forward strand.
TCAAAGAAATAGAATTGACGATTGATTTGCCCTGAAGACACTTCAGTCCGGCTTCAATAACTTCCCATTTGGAAGAATCGATCATAATCGGAACACGGGCTATTTCCGGTTCGGACATGATAAGATTCAGGAAAATAGTCATCTCTGTCTTTGCATCCAGCAATCCGTCATCCATATTGACATCGACCACTAAAGCACCGTCCTCCACTTGTTGGCGGGCGATAGAAAGAGCCTCATCGTATTTTTTTTCATTGATGAGACGAAGGAACTTGCGCGAACCGGCTACGTTGCAACGTTCGCCGACATTCACAAAGTTTATTTCCGGCTTCACCTCCAACAGTTCAAGTCCGGAGAGCCACATACAATCCGGCGCAGAGGCAGGAACGTGTGGTTTAGCTCCTTCTACAAGGGCGGGATATTCAGCAATATAAGCATCTGTCGTACCACAACAGCCACCAATAATATTGATTAATCCTTCTTCAATATATTCTCTCACTTCATGAGCCATATCCGCAGGTGTCTGGTCATACTTACCCAGATTATTCGGTAACCCGGCATTCGGATAGGCACTAATATAATAAGGTGCACGGGATGCCAGCTGTTCCAGGAACGGCTTCAACTGACGGGCACCGAATGAGCAATTCAAACCGACTGAAAATATATTGGCATGTTGCACAGAAGCCAGAAATGCATCCAATGTTTGTCCGGACAATGTTCGTCCGCCAATATCAGACACTGTTACAGATAACATGATCGGCACTTCTATGCCTGTCATTTTCATGGCTTGTTCGGCAGCAAAAATTGCAGCTTTGGCATTTAGGGTATCAAAGATTGTCTCAATCAGAATGGCGTCTACCCCACCTTCGAGCATTGCTTCCATTTGTTGCTGATAGGATGCAGCCAGTTCGTCGTAACTCAAAGCACGATAAGCCGGGTTGTTCACGTCCGGGCTCATAGAACAGGTTTTATTGGTAGGTCCTACGGAGCCGGCCACAAAACGTGGTTTATCTGGATTCTTGGCTGTATACTCGTCAGCAAGGTCACGAGCCAATTTTACGGCTGCAAGATTCATCTCACGTACGTATTCTTCTACGTGATAATCAGCCATAGAAACTGTGGTTGAGCTAAATGTATTGGTCTCGATGATATCCGCACCCACTTCCAGGTATTTACGATGAATATCCTGAATCACGTCGGGACGTGTCAGACACAACAAGTCATTATTCCCTTTCAGCTGTCCGGGAATATGCGCAAAACGTTCACCACGAAAATCTTCTTCTTTGAGATTATATTGTTGAATCATTGTACCCATTGCCCCATCCAGAATAAGGATGCGTTCGGATACGATCTGAGAAATTGTCTTTTTCATTACCCTATCACATTAATACCTAATTACCACTCTGCCAACATCTGCCAGACCTCTCGTAGTCCGGCGTTTTATCTTATAGCGTTTTTTACTTACCGCTTGAACATTCTTGCCATATCTCTACGGTCGTCTTTCTCCTTAATGGATTCCCGTTTATCATACTCTTTCTTACCTTTCGCCAAAGCTATGACCAGTTTCGCCAAACCTTTCTCATTGATAAACAAGCGTACAGGGACAATCGTAAAGCCGGGATTTTTCATCTCCCGCTGAAGTTTTTCCAATTCTTTTTTATTAAGCAACAACTTCCTCTCTCTACGTGCCGTATGATTATTGTACGATCCATAGAAATATTCGGCGATGTGCATATTCTTCACCCACAATTCGCCTTTCGTAAAATAGCAAAACGTATCTACCAGACTGGCTTTTCCCAAACGAATGGATTTTATTTCCGTACCGGTCAATACGATACCTGCTGTGTAGGTATCTATCAACTCGTAATCAAACGTAGCCCGTTTATTCTTTATATTTACAGGAGGTTGTTTCATCTTTACTCATTAATTAAGTATAGCCGTCAGTCTATTAAACACGATCTGTATCACCGCCGGACATAGTATTAACAATACAGACGACAAAAGGGTGTATTTTAATCGTTGTTTTTCTTCTACTCCCATCAGTACAGGAACTCCCTCCCATACCACATAGACGATGTAGAACTGCAGCAACCAAGCAATAATTCTAAAATCAGGTAACAGTCCGGTTACTATCTGAAGCAGGAAAGGCACAACCAATGCATATCCTGCAAACTGTTGTGTCAACGGCATATTACTATGCATACCAAACATTCTTGTTCCCATTTCATTAATGGCATAAGCTGCCAGAAAATAGCCACCGAACAGGGCTACAGCTACGGCACAACAATTGGTCATAGCTATCTGGAAACTTTGCGGACCTCCCCATCCATTCGTCAATAACGAACCGACGAATACGGACAGACCGCATAAACCAATCATAGGATAGACAAAAGCTATATATACTTTTCGCCTATCCTCTTCCATAGAAATTTCCTCCCAGGCCTTGGCCGGAGAGGAAATCAATTTCATTGCTATGTTAAATAGTTCTTTGTAGTTCAATGTTATTGTGAAATCTTTGAATAATCTATTTCAAATTTCTCTTCTCTTGTACTAGAATTATCCAATTTATTAGACGAAGTATTTACTTGAGCATGCACTATAATCTTTTTCAGATTTGTAAATTGATGTAATACTGATGACAAATCATAAGCCTGATAGCTTACTGTGTAAGATGTACGAGTTTCATCTTTATCTTCAGTAATAATATGATTCACATACAAATCTAATGTTTCACCACCTTCAGCGACTTTTTCCGCATCATATGAAAGAATAAATTTATGTTTCTTCAACTCTGCTTCTAATTCAGTTGATACTGATGAGTTTTTAAAATGAAACATTGCAGGAAGAATTAATGTATTCTTATCAAAGAAATAAGGATAATATGTATTCTCATAATTCAAAGCATACATTGTTGCATCGGCATCATCCGGTGTAGAAGTTACGCTCGGTCCATCAATATTGGTAGGAGTTGAAGTCAATGTAAAAGTTATAGAAGCTGCATTAACATTCACATCTTCTACATTATACTGACCATTAACAATGTACATTCCTGAATTCAAAAGCATAATGCTAGTCGGATCAGTAGGAACCAACTTAGTCCCATCTATCATTTTAAAATTACTACCATAAGAATCCAGTTTTGCAATGACACTCAAAGTTCGTGGTCCACTATTATCATCTCCATTCATACATGAAGTAACCGACACACCCATAACCACAGCCATCAAAGCCACCAAGAAAAATTTCATCTGTTTCATAAACATATTTTTTAGATTTTGCAAAGATATAAATTCTAATTCATAATTAATAAATGCAAGTACTTAAAAAATACTGCATCCTTTACTTTATTATTTTTGCAAAAAGTTCCAAATGTTCATCTACGTAACTCGCAATCAATGCTGTTACTTGCTCTTCTGTCTCCAAATAAGTCTCTTCCAATTCATCAAAAGCTTCATATTGCTCATACATAGCCATAAATTCATCATTCGTCCGTTCCTTTTCCAAGTCTTTCCGGTTGGAATCAAAGATTTTCTTAGCCTTATAAACTAATTTAGAGAATTCTTCCGCTCCCCACAAACGCATCACTTTCGCAAACGGATTATCAAAGATATAGCCACCATAGCCATTCTGAATTAATTGGCAAAATCCACCAACCATTATTTCATCACGAAAAATCTGATATGCCAGCAAAGAATGTTGTTCTCCTGTCAGCAGAGGCATTGTTTCGGCAGTTAGTTCGCCACCGACAATCTCTTTATATTTATCTGTAAACGCTTGGATAAATTCATCCATTCCTTCACCCGCAGCCTTCTGTAAAGCAGACTCTAAAACTTCGATCATATCTTCATTTAATATTTGAAGCAACAAAGTTACAACTTTAATCCCATATCTAATAATGATACGCCTACAATCTTACTAAAAACAATTATCAATCCGTTTCATTCCTTCCGGTACGGTTTTGAAGCAAATGATACTTTAGCAAACAAGTATTGAAACGGTAGCCCGTGAAATAATATAGAATTTACCTAACGTACAAACGTAGGTTATCTACCGTGTGAATGTCCGTTACCTACCGGGCGAGCATCAACAACCTACCAGACAAAAGTCGGTCATCTGCCGGACGAACAGTTCATGAGGGACACGGGAACAGAAACGGTACCGACGAAGTGATCCGAACCGACAACGGCAGCATCCAAAGCCATCTTCTCTGCCCAGTATTATTGCTGTTGTTTATAACAGAAATAATACTTTTACTTACTCTTCTTTACTCTTCTCTTCTCTACTCTACTGGTTTTCATTGGCTTTTCCCCCTTTACTGGTGGGCGTTTCAGCGCTTTGTACACCCCTCTCCGAACACCCTCATTTTTGTATCCTTTTGAACTAAATAACGTAAGCTTTTAGCGGAATAATCCCTCTCCCCTATTTATCTGCTGCCTAATCCTATACGTGTAATCGCATCCCCAAATAAACCCCTATTAAATAAGGTATAAGCCAAATGCACCAAACTACAATGCTGAAACGATTAAAATGTCTCTTTTCTATAGGCGTTCCCTTCACATAGGTCCATATCGCCCATAACGCATGTACAAACATCAGAAGAATAGCAATTGCCCCTGTCACCGTATGCATTTCGTCATGCAGATGAGTCAGTTCGGCAATATGCTCCATCAGGCTTGTACCCACCGTATCAGCCAACAACCCGAGAAGAAAGAAAATGAGATGCCAAAACTTTAATTTCCTTTGAAGACGTTCTCCCCAAACACCTATCGTATAAAAAATAAGTGCAGATGAAATAACGCAAATTGCCGCTATTAAATAATGTATATCTACTTGATTCAGTTCCATAAATTTTCTTTTTCTAATAACAACAAAGCAAAGAATAGATAGTTCTCCCGGTCTCAATCTTTCACAAATGCAATCCCGACTTTACAAACGACAAAAAAACGTAAACAGATTTGTCACTTTTCACAAAAAAGTAATAAAAGGCGATTTGCAGAAACAAATAAATCGACTACCTTTGTGGGCGATTTAGAGAATCGTGACTACGTATTTTTAATTATATCACTTAAAAAAAGAGCTAATTATGACTTATTCACACGAAGTGGAACACATGTGTGTTGTAAAGAAGGGTCCTAACCATGGACCGGCTCCCATACCCGAAGAAGGCAAATGGGTAAAATCTAAAGAAATCGTTGATATTTCTGGTTTGACACACGGTATCGGTTGGTGCGCTCCTCAACAAGGTGCTTGTAAACTGACACTGAACGTTAAAGAAGGTATCATCCAGGAAGCCTTGATCGAGACAATCGGTTGCTCTGGTATGACTCACTCAGCTGCTATGGCTTCTGAAATCCTTCCGGGTAAAACAGTTCTTGAAGCATTAAACACTGACCTTGTTTGCGACGCTATCAATACTGCAATGCGCGAACTTTTCTTGCAAATCGTATACGGACGTACTCAATCAGCTTTCTCTGAAGGTGGTTTGATTATCGGTGCAGGTTTGGAAGACTTGGGTAAAGGTCTGCGTAGCCAGGTAGGTACTCTTTATGGTACTTTGGCTAAAGGTCCTCGTTACCTTGAAATGGCAGAAGGTTATATCAAACAAATCTTCTTGGACAAGAACGACGAAATCTGCGGATACGAATTCGTACACATGGGTAAGTTCATGGACGAAATCAAGAAAGGTACTGATGCTAACGAAGCTTTGAAGAAAGTTACAGGTACTTATGGACGCGTAACAGCAGAACAGGGAGCAGTTAAATCTATTGATCCACGTCACGAATAATATAAGGAGGAAAGAAACTATGATTAGAGAAGTAAAATTCGAAAGCCAAGACCGTCGTATCAAACAGATTATCGCTGCCTTGAACGCTAACGGCATCAAAGATATCGAAGAAGCTAACGCTATCTGTGAAGCTCATGGACTTGATCCTTATAAAACGTGTGAAGAAACTCAACCTATCTGTTTTGAAAATGCAAAATGGGCGTATGTGGTAGGTAGTGCAATCGCTATCAAGAAAGGTTGCACAAACGCTGCTGAAGCTGCTGAAGCTATCGGTATCGGTCTGCAAGCTTTCTGCATCCCGGGTTCTGTAGCTGACGACCGTAAGGTTGGTATCGGCCATGGTAACCTCGCTGCTATGTTGCTGCGCGAAGAAACTAAATGTTTCGCTTTCCTGGCAGGTCACGAATCTTTCGCTGCTGCTGAAGGTGCTATCAAAATCGCTGCAAAAGCAGACAAAGTACGTAAAGAACCGTTGCGTTGCATCCTGAACGGTCTTGGAAAAGACGCTGCTCAGATCATCTCTCGTATCAACGGCTTTACTTATGTTCAGACTCAATTCGATTATTTCACAGGTGAACTGAAAGTTGTTCGCGAAATCGCTTACTCTGACGGCCCTCGTGCAAAAGTAAAATGTTATGGTGCTGACGACGTTCGCGAAGGTGTAGCTATCATGTGGAAAGAAGGTGTAGACGTATCTATCACAGGTAACTCTACTAACCCGACTCGTTTCCAACACCCAGTTGCTGGTACTTACAAGAAAGAACGTGTTCTTGCTGGCAAACCTTATTTCTCTGTTGCTTCTGGTGGTGGTACAGGTCGTACTCTTCACCCGGATAACATGGCTGCCGGTCCTGCTTCTTATGGTATGACGGATACGATGGGTCGTATGCACTCTGATGCACAGTTCGCTGGTTCTTCATCAGTTCCTGCTCACGTAGAAATGATGGGATTCCTAGGAATTGGTAACAACCCGATGGTAGGATGTACAGTAGCTTGTGCGGTTGATGTTGCTCAGGCTTTAGGTAAGTAATTCAGGTTACTTTATATAGATAAAGAACTCCTGTAATCGTTAAGATTACAGGAGTTCTTTTTATTTGTAATAATTTGATATGGATAAATTTATTCAGAAATGTATTACTTCATATAAACCATATCATCTTTTCTTTCTCCTTTGTACCAATCAGTGTTTGATTTACATCCACTTTCAACCCACTTTGAATACCCTCCAGACACTATTTAAACTGGACAAATAGGTAGCTTTTAACTTGAATATACAAATATAAACCTGTAAGAGCAAATAATGTAGCTAATTCGAGAACTTTTGTATGACTTCGCCTGTTTACATAACAGATACTAAAACATTATACAACAATGCTACTCACATTCTTAAATACACTTGCCACTATTATCAGTGTTATTAGTCTGCTAATTGTCACTTACGGAGTATTAGTCTGCTTCATCGCCTTTTTACGCAATGAAATAAAACGATTCAACGGAACATATACGGTTAACAATATACGGCAGTTGAGGGCGGATTTTGGCACTTACCTTTTGCTTGGATTGGAATTTCTAATTGCTTCCGACATACTAAAAACTGTGGTTGATCCAACGTTGGACGAATTGGCAATCCTGGGTGGAGTGGTTGTAGTAAGAACTGTGCTTTCTGTATTTTTGAATAAAGAGATCAAAGAATTGGCCGAAAATGATTCAGCGAAAGAAATATAGCATATCGCCGCACAACTAAGTTTCTCCAAAGCCATATCTTTTTTATTGCCTGATATTTCTATTTTGCCTACCTTTGTACGGGAAACATTTACACACTGACTGGCAAGGAATAGAAACACGTCAAAAAAATGGGAATTACACATCTATCTATTGAGCTTACACTTGATCTGATTGCGTTAATTATAGGAATCATCCTTATTATACGTGCTAAAGACAATTATCCGAAATTATATTGGGGAATTATAGCAACTGGCATCGGTATTATGTTTTCATGGGAAAATATCGGATGGCTGACAATTGTCACAGACACTCCGGAATACAACTTCACAGAATTGCTCAACATTGAGAAAATGCTCAAATGGTATGCTTTAGCAAATATTGTAGCCCTGTTCCCTATCGCTTCTTTATCACCGGGCTATCTGAACCATTTCAGAATATTTACTTTTCTATTATTACCCATCATTACGATAACTGTAGGAATCAGTTATTTAGGTTTCAATGGGAATATCACTCCCATCCACTCCATAGATGAAATTATTCCGAATATCCATCAAATAGATGTCAAGCTTAGGGCTTGCATATTCCTGTTATCCGTTTTTACCCCACTCGTTCTTCTTATTTATCCGATGATGAATAACAAGACCTACCGCAGGATAAATAATAACATGTATCTATTCATCGGTTTTCTATTCGTATTTTTAGGGATATACATTTTGTTCACTCTAAATATCAATGAATTTGTTTTCAATCTGTTCGGCATTATGGCAATCGTTTTTACGGTCTTATTCTCCATACAATATTTACGTTATGAGAATCCGTTTTCAAACCATATAAACATGATTCATAATGCAAAGAATACGGAAAGCACTATAATGCTACAAGCTGGAAAGCCATCTCCTACTCTCCCGCTCTTCTCAACGATTGAAGCCTATCTTCAGGAACAGCATCCCTATACCGATCAACGGTATAATATAGAACTTTTAGCCAAGTCCCTGAATAAACAGGAACATGATATTTCAGCAGCAATCAAAAGTCAGGGCTTTACAGGTTTCCGGGAATACATTAATTATCTTCGACTGGAATATTTCAGACAGTTAGCCGCCGAAAATCCAAAGAGTAATGTAAAAGAACTGATGTTTGCATGCGGTTTCACCTCCCGGGCAACTTTCTATCGTAACTTTTCAGAAAAGTATGGTGTATCACCCAGTAAATTCATTGAGAATCAAAGAGTAGAACAATAATTTCCTTTTTTAAAAGCACAATTTTTAATAGTAAAAAGTGTCTCATTTCAGAAATGAGACACTTTTTATTTTTATAGCTAAAAGCAATCCGTTACTTTTGATGCAAAATAAAACTACGACGTTGGCATCATCAACAGATTAATCGAATACTAAGATAAATAGAATATGAATATTGACAATTGTAATCACACCAACACAGAAAAACATCAAGAAGAAAAGATCTTTTTATATACTACCATTACTGGAAACTTGCAACTAATCCATTTAGAACAGATTGGCTATTTCCGGTATAACTCCAAGAGTAAACTATGGGAAGCTGTATTAAATAATAATCATACCCTGGCACTCAAAAGAAATACAAACTCACAAAAGATATTGAGTCTGCATCCCTATCTTATCCAGATTAGCCAGTCACACATTATCAATATAAGCTATCTGGTTTCGATTGAAGACAACAATTGCATATTGCTTCCTCCATTTAATGAGATGGAACTTTTACAAGTAAGCAAGTCTTTTATGAAAAAGCTAAAAGAAAAATATCCATGTATCTGATTGTGTATAGCTCATCTTTATGCTCTATGCAACACCAAGCAATTCCACTTCGAAGATCAATGTCGAGTAGGCAGGAATAGAATCAAAAGATTTGATACCGTATCCCATTGCATAAGGAATATAAATAATCCATTTATCACCAACATGCATTTTCTGAAGTGCCACCTGCCACCCTTCTATTACATCACTAAGACGTAGGGCATCGGGACAAGTACGCTCATAAGAATTATCAAACACCTGGCCATCAATCAGACTTCCTTTGTAATGCACGGTAACAATGCTCCGTGCACCCGGAGAAATCGTACTTTCGCCAGTTTCCAAAACTTTGTAATAGATTCCACACGGCAACGCGAAAACACCTTCCTGAAAAGATAGTTTTTTCAAAAATCGCCGATTGGCCTCTTTGTATTCTTTCTTTTTCCCCATAAATAAATTGATTAAGAACTTGCAAAAATAATCAGAATAACAAAGGATTTAGCATAAAAACTGTATATTTGTTTGTTGAACTATAAAAAACTTCTCACTATGGGACAAACAAAGACTACACGTAGCATCAGTGCTACCGGACTATTCTTACTTATCATGATGACTGTGGGCCTATATTCATGCACACGCACTCAAAAAGACATCATTCCTTCTGCCGATTATGCACCGTATGTAAATGCGTATACGGGAGGAGTCATCTCGCAAAATTCGACCATACGTATAGAACTGACCCACGACCAACCCATGGTGGATATGAACAATGAGTTAAAAAGCAATCCGTTCAGTTTCTCACCTTCATTAAAAGGAAAAGCATATTGGGTTAGCAACAATACCATTGAATTTGTGCCCGAAGAAGGAGCGCTGAAACCGGGAACACTTTACGAAGGAACTTTCCGGCTCGGAGACTTCATCGAAGTGGACAAAAAGCTGAAAGAGTTCAACTTCTCATTCCGTGTACAGGAACGTAACTTCACCCTGCAACTGGAATCATTGCCGATTACAGCTACCCAACCGAATGAAATAAATATTAAAGGAGAGATACGTTTCAGCGACGTAGTGAAAAAGGAAGAGGTAGAAAAGATGCTGACTGCCAGTGACGGAAAAAAGAGTTATCCGGTGGAAGTCACCGCAACCGACAATCATACCCGGTATTTGTTTAGTATCAGACAAATCCCCAGAGAAGCAGATGATTACCCCTTGACTATCACAGCCAACGGCAACGCAGCCGGCATCGACCGTAAACAAAGTGAAGAAGTGCTGATACCAGCGAAAGATTGTTTTCGTTTTATGTCTGCCGAACGCATCGACCAACCGGAAAATGGAATCGAGATTGTTTTCTCCGCTCCCTTATCCACTACTCAAGATTTAAAAGGACTGATTGAGATCCCGGAAATCTCCTCATCGATCTTCCAAATCAGTGAGAACAGAGTTTTTATATATTTCGAAGCAAACACACAGAACAAACTTACGTTGAATATCCATGAAGGAGTCAAAGACAGTCAAGGTAAAGCATTGGGAACTTCTCATACGATCTCATTCAGTGAAGTAAGTCTGAAACCACAAGTGGAAATGTCTACTACCGCCGCTATCCTGCCCGATTCGAAAAGTTTGATTATTCCTTTCAGGGCTGTCAACCTATACGCTGTGGATTTGAGCGTGATCCGCATTTTCGAGAACAATGTATTGATGTTTATGCAAACCAATTCACTGGCCTCGGGCAATGAGCTACGCCGTTCTGGAAGACTGGTTTACAAGAAAACATTATGGCTTGCCAAAGATGCTTCCAAAGACATTCATCATTGGGGAGATTACTCGATAGACCTTGCCGGATTAATCCACCAGGAACCGGGTGCCATCTATCGTGTCATACTTTCATTTCGTCAGGAATACTCCGCTTATCCTTGTGGAGGAGGCGAGAATCAGGATATGAAATTCGCCGACAGCAGCACCTCCGACGGGCTGACCAAAGTAAGTGGAAGTGTTTTGTCCGAAGAAGATGAAGCAATCTGGAATACCCCCGAAGCCTACTATTATTACAATGGCGGAACAATGGACTGGAGTGTGTACCGATGGACGGAACGCGACAACCCCTGCCATCCGTCTTATTATATGGATTCAGACCGGGCAGCTGCCTGCAACGTTTTTGCTTCCAACCTGGGAATGATTGTAAAACGGAACTCACTGAATAAACTGTGGATTGCCGTTAGTAATATTTTGGATACAAAACCGATAGGGAAAGCACAGGTAACAGCGTATAATTTCCAGTTACAACCCATAGGGAAAGGAGAAACCAATGGAGAAGGATTCGTTGAAATCACTCCGAACGGTGTGCCTTTCATTATCGTGGCAGAATCGGACAAGCAAAAAGCGTACGTCCGCGTTGTGGACGGTGAAGAACAGTCCGTCAGCAGATTCGACGTGGGAGGAAAAGATATTCAAAAGGGACTGAAAGGATTTATATATGGCGAAAGAGGAGTATGGCGCCCGGGAGACACGCTGCACATTTCCTTTATATTGGAAGACCGCGAAAAGAGAATCCCCGACAAGCATCCCGTAGCACTGGAGATTTACAATCCGAGAGGACAGTTCTACACAAAAATGATTTCAACACAAGGAATGAACGGATTCTATACATTCGACGTTCCGACACAGGCAACAGACCCGACCGGACTTTGGAATGCGTATATTAAGGTGGGAGGAACCACCTTCCACAAAGGTCTGCGTATCGAAACCATAAAGCCCAACCGCTTGAAAATAAATCTGGCATTGCCGAAGGTGCTTCAAGCCACGGACAAGAATTTCTATGCCCCACTCACTTCAACCTGGCTGACAGGAGCAACTGCCTCCAAACTGAAAGCCAAAGTAGAAATGTCTTTATCGAAAGTGAATACACAGTTTAAGAATTACGGACAATATATCTTTAACAATCCGGCTACGGATTTCACGACTATCAAAACAGATATATTTGACGGCACACTGGATGCAGAAGGAAAAGCAAATGTCATGCTGAAAGTTCCGACCGCAACGGAAGCGCCGGGTATGCTGAACGCCACTTTCACCACCCGCGTGTTCGAACCGGGAGGAGATGCCAGCATCTACACTCAAACAATTCCATTCTCACCATTCACCTCTTATGTCGGTATCAATCTGAACCAGCCAAAAGGCAAATATATTGAAACTGACAAAGATCATGTATTCGATATTGTAACTGTAAACACGCAGGGACAGTTAGTGAACAGTTCTAATCTGGAATACAAAATATACCGCATCGGCTGGAGTTGGTGGTGGGAAAACAGTGGTGAATCTTTCGGAACGTATATCAACAACAGTTCCATCACTCCTGTTGCCAGCGGCAATTTACAGACAAGAGGCGGAAAAGCATCTTTCAAATTCCGTATCGATTATCCGTCATGGGGACGCTACCTGGTTTACGTGAAAGATAAAGAGAGTGGACATGCCACCGGAGGTACAGTTTATGTTGACTGGCCGGAATGGCGGGGACGTTCGAGCAAGACTGATCCTAGCGGTATCAAAATGCTTGCTTTCTCGCTGAACAAAGATTCTTATGAAATAGGAGAAACAGCCACAGCAATCATTCCTGCAGCAGCGGGAGGACGTGCACTGGTATCCATAGAAAACGGTTCTACCGTATTACGACAAGAATGGATAGAGGTTTCCAACGGAGGAGATACGAAATATACATTCAAGATTACACCGGAGATGACTCCGAATGTATATCTGCATATCAGTCTGTTACAGTCTCACGCGCAAACAGTCAATGACCTGCCTATCCGTATGTACGGCGTTGTTCCGGTGTTTGTCACTAACAGTCAGACGGTGTTGCAACCGCAGATACAGATGCCGGAAGTGTTACGCCCGGAAACCAACTTCAATGTGACCGTCAGCGAAAAAACCGGAAAACCGATGACTTATACATTAGCTATTGTAGACGACGGTTTGCTGGATCTTACCAATTTCAAGACCCCGGATCCATGGAATGATTTCTATTCACGCGAAGCACTCGGCATCCGGACATGGGATATGTATGATAATGTATTGGGAGCTTCCGCCGGAAGTTACAGTTCACTTTTCAGTACGGGTGGAGACGCCACATTAAAACCTGCCGATGCAAAAGCAAACCGCTTCAAACCGGTAGTCAAGTTTATAGGTCCTTTCTATCTGGGAAAAGGTAAGAGCCAGACGCATACGCTGAAACTTCCGATGTATGTAGGTTCGGTACGTGCCATGGTAGTTGCCGGACAAGAGGGAGCGTACGGCAATGCGGAAAAAACGGCTTTCGTACGGACTCCGTTAATGATGTTGTCCACCTTGCCCCGTGTGCTTAGTATTCAGGAAGAAATCACCGTTCCGGTAAATATCTTTGCGATGGAAAATCAAGTGAAGAATGTAACCGTATCACTTCAGGCGTCCGGTGGAGGAGTACAGATTGTAGGGGCTAACCAACAGTCGCTCAAATTTAGCCAACCGGGTGACCAGCTTGTGTCCTTTACTTTAAAAACAAGTAGTAAAACAGGAAAGGCTACCATCCATCTGACAGCCAATGGTGGCGGACAACAAACTAAAGAAACCATTGAAATAGAAGTACGCAACCCGAATCCGATAGTAACCCTGCGCAACAGTCAATGGGCAGAAGCCGGACAAAGCAAAGAACTTTCATACAATCTAAGCAGTTCTTCTGCAAATAACCAGATAAAGCTGGAAGTATCACGCATACCTTCGGTTGATATCAGCCGCCGGTTCGACTTCTTATACAACTATCAGCACCATTGTACGGAACAGTTGACTTCCAAGGCTTTGCCTCTTCTGTTTGTCGGCCAATTCAAAACAATAGATAAGATAGAAGCCGAAAAGATAAAGACAAATGTACAGGAAGCTATCCGGCAGATTTATGGTCGTCAACTCCCCAATGGCGGATTTGTATATTGGCCGGGAAATGCTGTTGCCGACGAATGGATCAGTTCTTATGCAGGAATGTTCCTGACACTGGCACAAGAAAAAGGATACGCCGTTCATTCGAACGTATTGAACAAGTGGAAGCGTTTCCAACGTGCTGCCGCACAGAACTGGCGGATGCCGCAGGATGCAAGCGGCTGGCAACAATGGCAGTCGGAATTGCAACAGGCTTTCCGTTTATATACGCTTGCATTGGCAGGAGCACCGGAATATGGGGCCATGAACCGGATGAAAGAACAGGCAGGATTATCCATTCAGGCTAAATGGAGACTGGCAGCAACCTATGCACTGACCGGAAAGATGAAACCGGCTGAAGAACTGGTGTATAATGCGGAAACAACAGTAAGCCCCTACTCTTCCATGAATCAGATTTACGGTTCCTCCGACCGTGATGAAGCTATGATTCTGGAAACACTGATCCTGATGAACCGGGAACGGGATGCTTTACAGCAGGCAAAAGTCGTTTCAAAGAATCTGTCACAAGAGGAGTGGTTCAGTACACAATCCACCGCTTTTGCTCTTATGGCAATGGGACGTCTGGCTGAAAAGCTGTCAGGCACATTGGATTTCGTATGGACATGGAACGACAAACAACAACCTGCCGTGAAATCGGCTAAAGCTGTGTTTGAAAAGGAAATCGCCACCACTCCCAAATCCGGTATGATTGCTGTGAAGAATCAAGGAAAAGGAGCGCTTAGCGTAGACCTTATCACACGCACACAGTTGTTGAACGATACATTACCGGCCATCAGCGACAATCTTCGCATGGATATAAGATATGCCAACCTGAACGGTACACCGATCTCTGTCAATGATATTATACAGGGAACTGACTTTATGGCTATCACCTCCATATCCAATATTAGCGGAACTTCCGATTACACCAATCTGGCACTGACGCATATCATACCGTCCGGTTGGGAAATATACAACGAAAGAATGGTTGCCCCCGAAACGGAAAGCGTAGCAGCCGACGGTTCCGGTAAATCCGTCAGCAAATATAATTATCTGGATATACGCGATGACAGGGTATTAACTTATTTCAATTTGCGTCGTGGTGAAACAAAAGTATTCACTGTCAGACTACAAGCAACTTATGCAGGTAACTTTATTCTTCCTGCCGTTCAATGTGAAGCAATGTATGATGTAAACGTACAGGCACGCAGCAAAGCGGGAAGAACAACTGTCAGTCGATAGCTTTTAACATTTAAATGAATCCTATATATAAATTCTTCAAACGATTATCTGTTACTAAGAAAGTAATGACAATAAGCATTGCTCTTTTGATGATAGGATACATCTTTTGCCTTCCCCGGCAACTGTTTCATGTACCCTACTCCACCGTTGTGACTGATCGAAACGAAGAATTACTGGGAGCACGTATCGCTTCGGATGGTCAATGGCGGTTTCCTCCCCGAAAGACAACACCTGAAAAAATCAAGCAATGTCTTATTACCTTTGAAGATAAACACTTTTACCACCATTGGGGAGTTAATCCGCTATCTACCGGAAGAGCACTCTATCAGAATTTAAAGAATAAACGTGTTGTAAGCGGAGGCAGTACCCTTACCATGCAGACCATCCGTCTCGCCCGGAACAAACCCAGAACTATCGGAGAGAAAGTCATCGAAATGATCTGGGCTACCCGTTTGGAGTTTCGGACTTCCAAAGAGGAAATCTTATCCATGTATGTCTCCCATGCACCATTCGGAGGAAATGTAGTAGGACTGGATGCTGCTGCCTGGCGCTACTTCGGTCATTCTGCCGAAGATTTATCATGGGCGGAATCAGCCATGCTGGCCGTCCTGCCCAATGCCCCCGCCATGATTCATCTATCCAAAGGACGAAAAATACTACTTTCCAAACGCAACCGTTTATTAAAACAACTTTTTGAAGAAGAGATTATTGATGCGTCCACCTATGAATTGGCTATCAGCGAACCGTTACCCGACGAACCACATCCTCTTCCTCAAATAGCCCCCCACCTGGTTACCCGCTTTTATCAAGAAAGAAACGGATTATATACCCGCTCAACCATCGATAAAGGAATACAAACCCATATAGAGAGTTTGGCGGAACGGTGGAGCAATGAATTTAATCGAAGTGATATCCGTAACCTGGCTATCCTAATTATAGACATTCCCACCAATCAAGTGGTAGCATACTGCGGAAATGTACATTTCGACCGTAAGCAAGGGGGGAATCAAGTAGACGTGATTCAAGCTCCCAGAAGTACAGGCAGTATTTTAAAACCCTTTCTCTATGGTGCCATGCTACAGGAGGGAAGTCTATTACCGCAAATGCTGTTACCGGACGTACCCGTTAATATCAACGGCTTTACTCCACAAAACTTCAGCCTGCAGTTTGAAGGAGCCGTCCCCGCTTCCGAAGCTCTTGCCCGCTCATTGAATATCCCGGCTGTCACCATGTTACAAAGATATGGAGTACCCAAATTTCATCACATGCTGCAACAAATGGGGTTCAAGACTATCAACCGATCAGCCTCCCATTATGGATTATCACTCATTTTAGGAGGTGCCGAAGCTACTTTATGGGATGTGACGAATGCTTATGCACAAATGGGACGAAGCCTCTCCAACAGTCATTCCAACGACCTTCCCCAAGAAAAGGAAGTGCAGATACTACTGGGAACAGAAGAAAAGACAGTTTCGGAAAGAGATGGTTCAAGAAAAGTTACTTCAGGAAAGACCATTTCAAGAAAAACAACTTCGAGAAAGGATATATTAGAAGGAGTTATTTCAGAAGGAGTCATTTCTGCAGGAGCGGCCTGGCTCACCCTTTCCGCCTTAACAGAAGTCAACCGCCCTGAAGAAATTGACTGGAAATCAATCCCCTCAATGCAGACTATCGCATGGAAGACCGGAACGAGTTACGGATTCCGTGACGCCTGGGCCGTTGGCGTGACTCCCCGCTATGCAGTAGGCGTATGGGTAGGAAATGCAACCGGAGAAGGAAAACCCGGATTGGTCGGTGCACAGACAGCCGGTCCCGTATTATTCGATATATTCAATTATCTCCCATCTTCACCCTGGTTCGAACGTCCCACAGGAATTTTCGTTGATGCAGAAATATGCCGTCAATCCGGTCATCTGAAAGGACGTTTCTGTGAAGAAACCGACACCGTACTGATCCTTCCCGTCGGATTACGGACAGAGGCTTGTCCTTACCATCATCTCGTCACACTATCCGCCGACGAAAGCCACCGCATCTATGAAAACTGTGCAAACACGGAACCTACCATTCAGAAATCATGGTTTGCCCTGCCGCCCGTATGGGAATGGTACTATAAACAGCATCATCCGGAATATAAACCGCTGCCACCTTTCAAAGCCGGCTGCGGAGAAGATTCTTTCCAACCCATGCAGTTCATCTACCCTCCGATGAACGCCCACATCAAGCTGCCCAAGCAATTGGACGGCAGCAAAGGCTTTATCACGGTGGAACTGGCACACAGCAATCCCAATGCCACTATCTTCTGGCATCTCGACGACACCTATCAGACACAGACACAGGATTTCCACAAAATTTCCCTGCAACCTGCTCCCGGCAAACATTCCCTGACGGCAGTAGACGGAGAAGGTAACACAGTTTCCACCACTTTCTTCATCGAATAAACATCTTATTTTATTATCTTTGCCGCATGAAACAGCCATTAAAAGAAAACGGTGGACTACCGGCATCTATCCTCTGGACACTTGCTATTGTGGCCGGTGTCTCGGTAGCCAACATCTATTATATTCAACCTCTATTAAATATGATACGCCATGAACTTGGCATATCAGAGTTCAGAACTAACCTGATTGCCATGGTCACGCAAATAGGCTATGCGGCAGGATTGTTGTTTATCACCCCTCTGGGAGATTTATATCAGCGTAAGAAAATCATCCTGGTCAACTTCACCGTTCTGATATTCTCCCTATTGACTATCGCCCTGACGCACAATTTTCATTTGATACTTATCGCTTCATTCCTCACGGGAGTTTGTTCGATGATTCCACAAATATTCATTCCGATAGCCGCCCAGTTCTCCCGTCCGGAAAATAAAGGCAGGAATGTAGGGATTGTCTTATCAGGACTATTGACCGGCATTCTGGCTTCACGTGTCGTCAGCGGATTTATCGGTGAACTGATTGGCTGGCGGGAAATGTATCACATCGCTGCAGGCATGATGTTTATCTGCGCAATCGTTGTATTAAAAGTCCTTCCTGACATTCAGACCAACTTTCAGGGAAAGTATAGCGGCCTGATGAAATCTCTGTTAGCCTTAGTGAAAGAATACCCGCAACTGCGCATTTATTCGATCCGGGCGGCACTGAATTTCGGTTCCCTCCTCGCCATGTGGTCCTGTCTGGCTTTTAAAATGGGACAAGCCCCGTTCTTCGCCAACAGCGACGTAATCGGTATGCTAGGACTTTGCGGAGTGGCCGGAGCATTGACTGCTTCTTTCGTAGGAAGATACGTAAAGCAAGTAGGTGTACGCCACTTTAACTTTATCGGTTGCGGATTGATTCTCTTTGCCTGGTTACTGTTCTTCATCGGTGAAAACACTTTTATTGGTATCATTGCCGGAATCATCATCATTGACATAGGGATGCAATGCATCCAACTTAGCAACCAAACAAGTATCTTCGAACTAGACCCGCGCGCTTCGAACCGTATCAATACAGTTTTCATGACTACTTACTTTATTGGCGGTTCAATGGGAACATTTCTGGCGGGCAGCTTTTGGCAACTGTATGGTTGGCACGGAGTTATCGGTACCGGAGTCGTTTTAACCGGAATTTCTTTATTAATTACGACTTTCTACAAGAAGTGAGTCAACAAAACGGACGGTCAAACCGTTTATTACAATAAAAAAGCCAATGAAATACGGAGTTAACAGACAAATCTTACTTATCACAGCCGGCACCGTCTGGATTATAGCCGGTGCGAATATTCTGCGAATAGGAATTGTAACCTGGTTAAACACCTCCCAAGATTGGATGTTCAAAATAGGAGAAGCTACCGTCGTTTTCTTGTTATTCTTCGTTCTGGTGTTCAGAAGGCTTTATTATAAACATACCCAGCGAATCGAACAAAAGAAAGAACACAAAAATTGCCCGTTCTCCTTTTTCGATGTGAAAAGTTGGATTACAATGATCTTCATGATTTCTCTGGGAATTACCATACGTAGCTTCCATCTTCTGCCCGAAACGTTCATTTCTGTTTTCTATACCGGATTATCCATTGCCCTCATCCTGACAGGGGTACTTTTCATCCGTTACTGGTGGATAAGGCGTAAGACTTTCGCTAATTGAGCCGGTCTTATACATATTCCAATCAAATACAAACTTATAATAATTTTTATTGCCTGACGTTTTGAAGCAAAAGATTTCATTCTTTTTTGTTGTATCTTTGCGCGGCTATAAACAAAACAGTAGCCGGAAAACAAATAAAAGGTTATAAGAATCAACATGAAGAAAGCCCCCTCTCCCATTGTATCATTGATACCGATCATTGTACTGGTGTTATTATTGTTTGCCACTATCCGCACATTTGGCAGTGATGCCCTAAGCGGCGGAAGCCAAGTGTCACTACTCACCACTACAGCTATTTGTATCCTTATCGGTATGGTGTTCTATAAAATTCCCTGGAAAGATTATGAGCTCGCCATCACCAACAATATTGCCGGAGTGGCAACAGCCATTATTATTCTATTGATAATCGGTGCGTTGAGCGGGATCTGGATGATTAGTGGAGTAGTGCCTACGCTAATCTACTACGGGATGCAAATTATCCATCCCAGTTTCTTCCTGGCATCTACCTGCATCATCTGCGCATTGATTTCTGTTATGACCGGAAGTTCGTGGACTACCATTGCTACCATCGGTATCGCCCTGATGGGTATCGGAAAAGCACAAGGTTTCGAAGACGGCTGGATTGCCGGAGCCATTATTTCAGGAGCATACTTCGGAGATAAAATATCTCCTTTATCCGAAACCACCATCCTGGCCTCTTCTATCACAGACACTCCCTTGTTCCGTCACATCCGTTATATGATGATTACTACGGTTCCATCTCTTGTCATTACGCTAATTATTTTCACCGTAGCAGGATTCTCTCATGATGCCAACAATACACAACACATCGCAGAAGTGGCAACAGCTCTGAATGAAAAGTTTCATATCACTCCGTGGCTACTGATAGTTCCCGTAGCAACCGGGATATTGATAGCGAAGAAAGTGCCGTCTATCGTTACGCTGTTCCTGTCTACCCTGCTGGCTGCTGTTTTTGCTTTGATCTTTCAGCCGGATTTGTTGGAAGAAATTTCAGGAATTGCCGCTTCCGGATTCGATTCACTGTTTAAAGGACTAATGATGACTATCTACGGAGAGACAAATTTACACACGGATAATGCCGTTCTGACAGATTTAATTGCCACACGTGGCATGTCAGGAATGATGAATACGATTTGGTTGATACTATGTGCCATGTGTTTCGGCGGAGCAATGACAGCAAGCGGCATGGTGGGAAGTATCACTTCCATCTTTGTGCGCTTTATGAAGAAAACAGTCAGCGTGGTCAGTGCGACGGTTTGTTCCGGTCTGTTTCTTAATCTGACCACTGCCGATCAATATATCAGTATTATTCTGACGGGAAATATGTTTCGCGATATTTATGCCAAGAAAGGGTATGAAAGTTGCTTACTAAGCCGTACCACGGAAGATGCAGTAACCGTTACATCCGTATTGATCCCGTGGAACAGCTGTGGAATGACTCAAGCCACTATCTTGAGTGTACCCACACTTGTGTATCTCCCTTATTGTTTTTTCAACATTATCAGTCCCTTAATGAGTATCACCGTGGCAGCCATCGGATATAAAATTGCACGACGTTCGTGAACAATCTGGCATACACTTTGTTTTTGCAATAAACGAACAACATATTAAACCTAAACAAAAAAAAGTTATGAAAAAGTTTATTGCATTAGTAGCATTAGTATTAGTGAGTGCAAGCACAATGATGTATGCACAAGAAAGTAACGCAGCAGCACGCCGCGCAGAAAGAAAAGCTCAAAGAGATGCAGAGAGAGCGAAACTCCGTGCCGAAGAAGAGGTGCAGGACATGGCAGCCTATCAACAAGCTGTACAGGCTTTGAAAAACAAGCAATTTGTATTGGAAGCTAATCAGGTTGTCTTCCGCAACGGTATGAGTGCTTTTGTTACTTCAAACACCAACTTCGTCCTGATGAACGGCAACAGAGCTACCGTACAGACTGCTTTCAACACTCCTTACCCAGGTCCTAACGGAATCGGTGGTGTGACAGTAGATGGTAATTCTTCGGATATGAAGATGAATATCGACAAAAAAGGAAATGTGAACTGTTCATTCAGTGTTCAGGGTATCGGCATCTCCGCTCAAGTATTTATTAATATGAGCAGTGGAAACAATACAGCTTCGGTTAGTATCAGCCCGAACTTCAGCAACAACAACCTGACATTGAACGGAAATATCGTTCCGCTTGACCAGTCAAATATCTTCAAGGGACGTTCCTGGTAATCCGGATACAAGAATCTTATCATAACTCCGCTACAAATCGCGCAAAATGCGTACATTTGTAGCGGAGTTTTTTTATTCAGTATGGCTTATGAGAGAATTTATCATTGCAGACAATCAGGATATCAGTAAGGCAGGAATGATGTTCCTGTTGAGTAAACAAAAGGAGGTATCCCTCCTTTTAGAAGCTGACAACAAGGCTGAACTGATTCAGCAGCTACGATTGTATCCGCAAGCAGTGATTATCCTGGATTACACCTTGTTCAATTTTGCGGGGGCAGATGAATTGATTGTCCTGCAGGAAAGATTCAAGGAAGCCGACTGGATTCTATTCTCTGACGAACTAAGCCTGAACTTTCTCCGCCAAGTATTATTCAGCAGCATGGCTTTCGGGGTAGTGATGAAAGATAACTCAAAAGAAGAAATCATGACTGCCATTCAATGCGCCACCCGCAAACAACGGTATATTTGCAATCATGTCAGCAATCTGCTGCTTTCGGGAACTTCTTCTCCGCTGGCAGCGTCAAGCATGGACGACCATTTGCTGACGCAGACAGAAAAGAATATCCTAAAAGAAATTGCATTAGGGAAAACAACGAAAGAGATTGCCGCAGAGAAAAATCTTAGTTTCCATACGATCAACAGCCATCGTAAGAATATCTTTCGCAAATTGGGAGTGAATAATGTGCACGAGGCTACTAAATATGCGATGAGGGCAGGGATTGTGGATTTAGCCGAATACTATATCTGACACCGCTATTCACTAACCTCTACCCCTCTAAGGGAACTATTTAACAGATAATTTCTCCGCTTCCCACACAAACTTTCGCCTCTTCATCATAAATCACCCCAAACTGCCCCGGAGCAATGCCTTGCAGCTTTTCAGAGGACAAAATGTGGAATTGCTTCTCCCCTTCCTGTATCAGTTTTCCTTTGGTAAAGTCGGGAGTGTGACGAATCTTGAAAGTGATGTCTATCTCCTTCTCCTGCCCTTTCCAGGGATTATCAGTAATGAAATGGAAATCATGCATCCGGAATTCATTGCCGTACTGTGTTTCCACACCGTAACCGCGGGACACATAAATTGTATTTTCTTCAATATCCTTCTTGACTACGAACCAGGGTCCACCACTCAATCCAAGCCCTTTGCGCTGGCCGATTGTATGAAACCAATAGCCGCGATGTGTACCCAATTTCTTTTCGGTTTCCAATTCAATAATCGCCCCTTCCTTTTCTCCTAAAAAGCGACGGACAAAATCATTGTAGTTTATCTTCCCGAGAAAACAGATACCCTGACTATCTTTCCTTCTGGCACTCGGCAATCCGGCTTTATTGGCAATCTCACGCACTTCCTGCTTCATCAAACCTCCAATGGGAAACATGAGTTTGGAAACTTGCAGGTAATCAATCTGTGCGAGAAAGTCCGTCTGGTCTTTCACAGGGTCTTTCGCTGTGCCCAACCAAGTTTTACCGTTGCGTTGCAAGGTGGTGGCATAATGACCGGTTGCCGTAAAGTCGAAGTCTTTCCCTACACGCTGTTCAAAGCAACCGAATTTGATAAGCTTATTACACATCACATCCGGATTAGGCGTCAGCCCCTGCCGGATTTTATCAATGGCATAGGCCGCTACATTCTCCCAATACTCCTGATGCAAATCCACTACCTCCAAAGACAGACCGTACTTACGTGCCGTAGCAGTAGATAATTCAATATCTTCCTCTGCCGAACAGTCCATATATTCCGCTCCGTCCATGCCTATCTTAATATAAAAAAGAGTGGGCTTATATCCTTGCTCACAAAGGAGATGTACAACAACCGAACTGTCGACACCTCCTGATAATAATGCAGCTATATCCATGAATAATGATTCGTCTATTAATAACGTTCTATATGTAAGCTAATACCTATTAAAAAATTCTATGCTACAAAGATAAGGCAAGAATCTCTAACAGCCAATCACATATTGAAGGCATTTTTATACCATAAATGTGGTAGATAAGCAAAGTATTTCCTACATTTGCACAGTAAAAAGCTTTTTATGATGACGAAATTAAGAAAGATAATCCTCATACCTGCCCTGAGCATCGTATTTATCAGTGGCTTTTTCTCCTGTGGTGTCGACCGCTGGCCGGAGTATGCCCATCAGACCGCACTGGATACATGGATGTACGACATCATGCAGCAGAACTATCTGTGGTATCAAGATCTACCTTCCTACGATGATGTGAATCTGTTTCTGGAACCTGCCTCGTTTTTATCTAAAGTAAAATCAAAAAACGACAGCTATTCGTTTGTGGACTCTGTGATGGAGACTCCGCTGCCTACCTATGGATTTGATTATTCACTGGTTCGAAGTGCGGATATCGATACAGCATATAATGCATTAATTACTTACGTCATCCCCGGTTCACCGGCAGAAGCAGCCGGACTGGAACGTGGAAACTGGATTATGAAAGTCGATACTTCTTACATCAGCAAGAAATACGAGACTCAATTACTGCAAGGAACCCAAGCCCGGGATTTGGTGATGGGAGTATGGAAAGAAGTTCCTGTTGAGCCGGAAGAAGGGGAAGAAGGAGAAGAAGAATTTGTATACAAGGTAGTACCTAATGACATAACATTAAAACTACCTGCGGCACGATCCGTTGAGGATAATCCAGTGCATAAGACCAAAATACTTACGGTAAAAGAAAACAATAGAGATATTAAAGTAGGGTATCTCATGTACAATAGCTTCACAGCCGGAACCAATAGTGATCCGGACAAATACAATAACGAACTGCGACAAATCTCACAAGAGTTCAAGACAGCTGGCGTGAAATATGTTATACTTGACCTACGTTACAACACCGGTGGTTCATTGGATTGTGTTCAGTTATTAGGTACAATTCTGACTTCAGAGGCACGATTAAATAAGCCGATGGCCTATCTGGAATATAATAATAAAAACAGAGACAAGGATGCTACCATCAACTTTGATAGTGAGATATTAAAGAGCGGTGTTAATTTAGACCTGCCCGCTCTGTTTGCTATTACAAGCAGTACAACAGCCGGAGCACCGGAAATGTTAATTAGGAGTCTTTCACTGAAAGACAGTTATCCTGTCGTAACCATCGGTGGTGTCACTAAAGGACAAAATGTAGCAACAGAACAATTCATTAATGAAGAATTTCTGTGGTCAATCAACCCGGTAGTATGCACTGTCTATGATTCCAACCACGATGCCGGAGGAGCTATCTCCCCTGCAACAGATCTTAAAATCAGTGAAACTACTATTGATGGAGTTACTAATTATAGTGAATTTTTACCATTCGGTGATCCTAACGAAAGAATGTTAAAAGTAGCCATCGGTGTTATTGACGGAAGTTATCCACCAAAGGATGAAGAAACCGAAGAGACCACAAAAGCGCAATTCAAAATAGAGAAAAGCGTAATAAGTCCGGCAAGTAGACGTTTTAGTAGTAACGGATTACGATTAAAATAAGAAAGGATGAAAAAAATAGCTATTTTATTGCTGGCAATACTGATATTCAGTTGTTCGGATGATGACGAAAAGGGCACAGTAGAGAATAAAGGGCAATGGGCTATGATTTTCAATGAATCCGTCAAGAACGATTCAAACCCTGTAGATAAGACAGAGAAATTTATGTTCGATGGTGAGCGCCTGATTCAACATATTATAAAACAACGTTATTTCGAAGAAGAAATCAGCAACGAAGTAAACTTGAGCTACTCTGATAATCAGGTAACAGTTACCACTGACTATCCCACTTTAGTATATACATTAAATAGCGAAGGCTATGCCAGTCAATGTGTATACAGTTTGTCTTCACAAAATCGTATTTATCAATTTTCTTACTCTGCAGAAGGATACTTAACCGGAATTGTCGAGAATATTGACAATACAGAATACTCATCAACATCACTTACATACGAGAACGGAGATATAACCTCTATCAGTTCCAAGATGAACGGCCTTGAAAACAAGTTCATTTATGAACCGGGAGAAGAAAGTTCGACATACCATTTGCCCTGCCTCGGTTTATTAGAAATACACCCTCTGACATTCCATATTGAAGCTCTTTACGCTGGGTTATTGGGTAAGGACCCGCGCCATTTCACCATACGCAGTTGTCCTGCAGGAAGTAACGATGAAAAGACAATCTATTCGTATGAGTTTGATAAAAAAGGGAATCCATCCAGGATGATTTGTCAAACGACCTATGCCGGAGGACAGGCCAGCTATTATCCATACACACGCAACATTTCGGTTTCTTTCGAATAATCTTTCATTCCGAACATCGAATTCTCTTTTAAAGTAGCACAATCACTCTATTTCTGTCAAGAGCAGAATTATAGATTCTTAACCTATAAAGCCCCTTTTCATACCTCAACTTTGTTTATTCCGAAACAAAGGCTCTGATTTTACCTAACAAAGGCTTCAACTTCTCCTAACGCAGCGTTTAATGAGTCGTAACGCACCGTCTAATTTTTATAAAGCTGCGGTATAAAACACGTTAATCTCTGGTTTCATCCCTTTTATAAGCCGGGATAAAGCTCACGCCTCCCAAGTATACAACAAAAAAGGAGAAAGCTTCCGCTCCCTCCTTCTATCGTAGTTTAACCTCAATCTATTTTATGATTCTGTACCAAAGATACAACATTGAAAAGCCAAAGTCAAGTATTCCCGGTTTTATTTCTTGAAAAACTTATCAAAGAACAGAATCTGATAATCAATGGAGTTATTCCAATACTGCCCTGTATGTCCTCCCGGACGGGTAATAAAATCATGATCGATCTTTTTTTCTAACAGGCGGTTATGCAAATCCTTGTTCACATTCAAGAAGAAATCTCCTTCTCCACAATCGACAATGATAGCCAAATCGCCATTCTCTATCTTATCAATCTGATTGATAACGGTATGATTATCCCATACTTCCTTGTTAGATTCATATTCTCCCAACTGCTTGGACATGTCCCAGTTTTTCGGGAACGGGCGAATATCCATCCCTCCGCTTGTACTTCCACTGGCACCAAACGTATCTTTATGACGGATTGCATTCCACATCGCTCCGTGTCCACCCATACTTAATCCGGTGATGGCACGTCCTTTTCTGTCGGCAATCGTCTTGTAATGTTCGTCGATATACTTCACCAGTTCCGATGAAATAAAAGTTTCATAACGATAAGACGGATTGAGCGGACTATCCCAGTACCAGCTATTCTTTCCGTCCGGACAAACGAATATAATTCCTTTTTCATCCGCAATTTGAGGAAGATTCGGTTTAATTCCAATCCATGTTTTAGCATTTCCACCGTAACCGTGCAACAAATAAATGGCGGGACAAGCTACCGCTTTCTTCCCCAGCGCAGCATCCGGCGTTACCACCACCACTTGCACATCCTTATTCATGGAAGGACTTTTAATTAATAAGGTATCTACTTTGGCAGCAAAAGACGGAGCCACCCATACTAAAAAAAGAGCAATTAATAGAAGTTTTTTCTTTTTCATTGTGTGTTATATAGTTAGATATAGTTATTCCTCTGCTACTGCGGAAGGATCAAATTTAGAAACCGGCATTTCAAAGGTTTTATGACATTGCTTACAAATATAATTCCAGTGGTTGTCTCCCGGAGGAATGACCATCAATGCCGAAAGTACGGCAGCACCCATCGCACGCCATCGCTTTCCCTTCCTCAAAACCAACCGGATATCCGACGAGCCGCAATACGGACAAAGCGTCAACTCTTCCGGCCAACTATCGTTATCTCTCAATACTTGAACAGCCTTATCATAGTCTTCATCTGCCACCAGTATATCCACCCCCGCTATACTGCTCACACAGCTTTTATACAAAGTAGAGAAGTTCTCATTGTGCAGAATAGACTCGATACCTTCATTCTCCAATGCCCCTTGAAGGATATGTGCTTTCATCGCATCATTACAAGTTATCAGTTTTACAGTCTTCATAAGGAATCTGTTTTTAATATGTCCTACAAATATAAGACATATTCTGTTTTTATTCACGGAAGGTATCATTCTTTAATACTTTTTTTGTACTTTCGCAGCAATAATTCGCAATCACATGAAAAGACTGTTGACTCTGCTACTATTTTCAAACCTTCTACTTTCCCTGCTACAGGCACAACCTGTACATCAAATCAGGGGAACGGTTATTGAGAAAAACAGCCGTCAGCCATTAGAGTTCATTAACGTAATGGTTCTCGGACTGAACAAAGGTGGCGTCACCAATGCAGAAGGCCATTTCACCATCGAACAAGTGCCTCCCGGCATCTACCGCCTGCAAGCAACTGCCATCGGCTACAAAAGTGTCACCACTCCCGAATATATTGTATCTACCAAAGATTTGAACATCTCAATAGAGATGGAAGAGAACCTGACCGAACTCGCAGGAGTAACCGTCACCGCTTCTCCTTTCCGACGTGATTTGGAAAGCCCCGTCAGCCTGCGCATTATCGGATTGCAGGAAATAGAAAAAAGTCCGGGAGCTAATCGGGACATTTCACGTATTGTTCAGTCTTATCCGGGAGTTGCCTTCTCACCGATTGGATACCGCAACGACTTGATTGTGCGCGGTGGTTCTCCTTCTGAAAACCGTTTCTACCTGGATGGAGTGGAAATTCCCAATATCAATCACTTCAGTACGCAAGGAGCCTCCGGTGGTCCGGTGGGAATCCTCAATGCCGACCTGATACGTGAAGTCAATTTCTACACCGGTGCTTTCCCCACTGATAGAGGAAACGCACTTAGTTCCGTTCTTGATTTCAAGTTGCGCGACGGAGATATGGAGCACAACTCTGTAAAGGCTACCCTCGGAGCATCCGAAGTCTCGCTCGCCTCCAACGGGCATATCGGGAAAAAGACCTCTTATCTGGTATCTATACGTCAATCTTATCTGCAATTCCTGTTTGATATGCTCGACCTCCCTTTCCTGCCGACTTTCACCGATGCGCAGTTCAAATTGAAAACCCGGTTTAACGAACAGAACGAGTTGACAGTGCTGGGACTCGGAGGAATCGACAATATGCGATTGAACACGAAAGCGGATAGCGAAGACAACGAATATATTCTTAGTTACCTGCCGAAAATCAAGCAGGAGACATTTACATTGGGAGCCGTTTATCGTCATTATGCAGGCGCACATGTGCAGTCAGTGGTAGTCAGTCACAGCTATCTGAACAACCGCAACACCAAATACCGTCAGAATGATGAAAGTATTCCGGAGAATCTGATGCTCCGCCTCCGTTCTACCGAACAAGAGACAAAATTCCGTTTCGAAAACAATTCTTCTTTCCGCAACTGGAAGGTCAACCTCGGATTGAACCTGGATTACAGCCAATATACCAACACCACCTTTCAAAAGGCATATACCAATCAGGCACAAACGTTTGATTACCATACTTATTTGGGGATGATGCGCTGGGGACTTTTCGGCACTATCAGCTACTCTTCGATGGACGAACGCTTCACTGCTTCTTTGGGATTGAGAGCGGATGCCAACAATTATTCATCGGCGATGAAATCACTCTCCGACCAGCTTTCACCGCGCATATCGCTTTCCTATCAACTTGCCGATCACTGGTTTTTAAGTGGAAATGCAGGACTTTATTACCAGTTGCCTCCTTACACGGCTCTCGGTTTTAAGGATAATAACGGAACGTATGTCAACAAATACAATCTCCGCTATATGAAAGTCAGCCAGGAAAGCTTGGGTATCAGTTGGCGCAAAGGAGATACTTTCGAAGTTTCCGTGGAAGGATTCTACAAAGATTATGATAAAATTCCGCTCTCCGTTGTGGATGGCATTCCTCTTACCTGCAAAGGAAATGACTACGGGGTGATTGGCAACGAATTGCTGACCTCCACCGCCCAGGGACGTTCGTATGGTGCGGAGATTTTGGTGAAATGGCTGATCGCCAAGAAACTGAATCTGGCTTCTTCCTTTACCTTATTTAAAAGCGAATACCGCAACGACAAAGAGAGTGAATACATTGCATCCGCATGGGACAACCGGTATATCTTCAACTTACGGGGAACCTACAATCTGCCACGCCAATGGAGTGTCGGGATGAAAGTCAGTTGCATCGGCGGTGCTCCTTATACGCCTTATGATGAAGAAAAGTCATCCCTGGTATCTGCCTGGGATGCACAAGGTAAAGCATATTACGACTATTCTAAATATAATAAAGAACGTCTTCCGGCTTTTGCACAGGTAGACCTCCGTATCGACAAGACATTTTATCTGAAACATTGTATGCTGGGATTCTATCTTGATTTGCAAAATATCACGGTAAGCAAACTGAAACAGCAAGATGTACTGATGAGCACCGGTATCATCGAAAATCCGGAAGCCCCTGCCGACAGCCAACACTATAAAATGAAACGCCTCAAACAATCGAGCGGGACATTGCTCCCCACATTAGGAATAACATTTGAGTATTAATTTATGCATAAAACTGTAAACTAGAAAAGAGTATGAAAAGAGAAATCGCTATGATTGCCTTCGTATTGTTAGGCATGGGTATGACAGCTTCTGCACAATTCGGCAAGAAGATTAATTTGGGAAAAGCGTTACAAGCCGGTAAAGACGTAGTATCAGCCGTTACTTTATCTGATGCGGACATCGCCAACATGAGTAAGGAGTATATGGTATGGATGGATGCTCATAATCCATTGACCAAACCTGATACTGAATATGGCAAACGTCTGGAGAAATTGACGGGACATATCAAAGAAGTGGATGGACTGAAACTTAACTTTGGTGTATATGAAGTGGTAGACGTAAATGCTTTCGCTTGTGGCGACGGTAGTGTACGTATTTGCGCCGGTCTGATGGATGTGATGACGGATGAAGAAGTGATGGCAGTGGTAGGACATGAGATTGGCCACGTAGTTCACACAGATTCTAAAGATGCCATGAAGAATGCTTATCTCCGTTCAGCCGTGAAGAATGCAGCAGGTGCCAGCAGCGATAAAGTAGCCAAACTGACCGACTCCGAGCTGGGAGCTATGGCTGAAGCTCTGGCAGGCGCACAATATTCACAGAAGCAGGAAAGCGAAGCGGATGATTACGGAGTAGAGTTCTGTGTAAAGAACGGTATCGACCCGTATGCAATGGCTAACTCACTGACTAAGTTGTCCGAACTGTCGAAAGATGCTCCACAAGCTTCTTACCTGCAAAAGATGTTCTCGTCACACCCGGATACCATGAAACGTATCGAACGTGCGAAAGCAAAAGCAGCAACCTACGCTAAATAATAACGGACATCGTTCCTAAATCAAATAAAGGAGGAGATACTGCGGTTGACAAACCAATGTATCTCCTCCTCTGTTTTTGATAAAAAAGGACACACTATTATTAAAAAATCATTAATCTATAACATAGATTTGCATAGTGCCCTGATTTCTTGTAATTTCGACCCTATAACCATTTTAATCCATTTATGGAATTTCTTATCATACTTCTCTTACTTGTACTGAATGGCATTTTTGCCATGTATGAAATTGCGCTGGTATCATCCAGCAAAGCACGTCTTGAAACACTTGTCGCAAAAGGTAACAAATCAGCCCGTGGAGTTTTAAAACAATTGGAAGAACCGGAAAAATTCTTATCTACCATTCAGATCGGTATTACGCTGATCGGTATCGTATCCGGTGCGTATGGTGGTGTGGCTATTGCCGACGACCTCGTTCCTTTCTTTTCCCTCATTCCGGGCGCAGAAGCTTATGCACGCAACCTGGCAATGATTACTACCGTAGCAATCATTACCTATCTTTCTCTGATTATCGGAGAGCTAGTACCCAAATCTATCGCTCTTAGTAATCCGGAGCGATACGCCACTTTGTTCAGCCCGGTCATGATTCTCCTGACAAAGGTTTCTTATCCTTTTGTATGGTTGCTGAGTGTCTCTACCCGGCTACTGAATAAACTCATCGGTTTGAAAAGCGAAGAACGCCCCATGACGCAGGAGGAAATCAAAATGATTCTCCATCAAAGTTCGGAACAGGGTGTGATTGACAAAGAGGAAACGGAAATGATACGTGATGTGTTCCGCTTCTCCGACAAACGGGCTAACGAACTGATGACGCATCGCAGAGATCTCATTATCCTTCACCCTGATGATACGCAGGAAAAGGTGATGAAGACAATCGAAGAAGAACATTATAGCAAATATCTGTTGGTGGACGAACGGAAAGATGAGATTATCGGTGTAGTTTCCGTAAAGGATATTATCCTGATGATAGGCAGTAAAAAGCTGTTTAACTTACGCGAAATAGCCCGTCCTCCCCTCTTTATTCCGGAAAGTTTATATGCAAATAAAGTTTTAGAGCTATTTAAGAAGAACAAAAACAAGTTCGGAGTTGTTGTTAACGAGTATGGCAGCACAGAAGGCATTATCACACTGCACGACCTGACCGAAAGTATCTTCGGAGACATCCTTGAAGAGGATGAAACGGAAGAAGAAGAAATCGTCACAAGGCAGGATGGTTCGATGCTGGTGGAAGCTTCAATGAACATCGACGACTTCATGGAGGAAATGGGGATTTTATCCTATGAAGATCTGGAATCGGAAGACTTCACCACTCTGGGGGGATTAGCCATGTTCCTGATTGGCCGTATCCCGAAAGCGGGAGACATCTTCACCTACAAGAATCTGCAATTCGAAGTGGTGGACATGGACCGCGGACGAGTAGACAAACTGCTTGTCATCAAACGGGACGAAGAGCAGGAATAGGATAGCAAAAAACGAGCAATAGCTCACTATATTTATATTAACTTAAAGCACTTAACGATGAAAAAAGTAATTATGTTAGCAGCAGTCGTAGCTGCTTTGGCATCATGCCAATCAAAAGCAAACAAAGCCGCAGAGGCTCAAGCAGACAGTCTAGCTCTTGCTATGACTCCGATTACCGAATTGACTGAAGTTTATGAAGGTACTCTTCCTGCTGCCGACGGTCCGGGTATTGACTATGTACTGACCCTGAACGCTGCAACTGACGGTGTGGATACTGCGTATACACTGGATATGACTTACCTCGATGCTGAAGGTCAAGGACAAAACAAGACTTTCACTTCAAAAGGAAAACAACAAACAGTACACAAGGTTGTGAACAAAAAACCTGTTACTGCTGTTAAGTTAACTCCGAAGGATGGTGAAGCTCCGATGTATTTCGTGATTGTAAATGACACCACTCTTCGTCTGGTGAACGATAGCTTGCAAGAAGCTGTCAGCGATCTGAATTATGACATCATCAAGGTAAAACAATAAAATAAACCTAACCCTAACCAGTAAAAAAAGCTCTGCACGGAACCTTCGTTCTTGCAGAGCTTTTCGTTTTTGGGAGTCTTTCCTCATATTATTCCAAGTATTGTTTCAACTGATTCTTCAATTCCTCCGGATTGCTTGGTCTTTGTGCCTTATATTCTACAATAGTTCCCTCCCTATTAACAATAATAAACTGAGGAACTGAAAGCCCGGCGAAATTACCTTTCTCATCATAAGTGACAAACAACTTCTCCACTTCAACAGAAAATTTATTATTCTCAACACTATTCTCTGGTCGATGATAGGTGACAAAATACCCATTTAATAATCTTTCATCCAATCTTTTCAAACAGGCATTCCAATCCTTGGGTTCATCTATTGAAATAAAAAGTCTTACAATATCATTCTTTTTGAAAAAATCATCTGTTTTTTCATATTCTTTGAGTTCTGCCAGACAGGGTTTACACCAAGATGCCATTACATCAATATATACAATTTTTCCTTTAAAATGCCGAAGCAATAACTCAAACGAACTAGGATAATTCAAGCATTTGATATTAGACTGCACTGATTGCTCCTGTGCAGTAATGATTAATGATATCAAACAAAAAAAGAATAAAACTCCATTTGTTTTAATGCACTGTTTCATACAACATAGATTTATTGTTAAATAACTGTGATAAAGATAGTGTTTTATTCGATATAAATCTTCTTTATTTAATTACATTCTTTCCTTCTTGCAGACGTTTCAACCGAAGCAATGCTTCAATGTAGTAATAATCTGCATAAATAATAGAAGCATCTATCTCGGAATGAGCCGGCCAATGTCCTACACTATGCAACAGGAATGACGGTTTGCTTTTGCCACTCTGATAACTGTCAGAGTTCAGGCTTGCCAGCATTTCAATAGCTGCATCTTTATAACGTTTTCCTGTTCCATTCGGGAGGTAAGTGGATAATTCAAGCAAAGCAGAGGCCACCACTGCCGCAGCAGAAGCGTCACGCGGAGCATCCGGTATTCCCGGGGCACTGAAGTCCCAATAAGGAACCTTGTCTTCCGGCAGACGTTCGAGATAGACATCTGTCACTTTCTGCGCGAAATCAAGATACTTAGGATCTTTCGTTTCACGATAAACTACCGTGTATCCATAGATTGCCCATGCCTGACCACGCGCCCACATGGTGCTGTCAGCATAACCTTGGTGGGTTACTCCTTTTATCAGATTACCTGTAATGGTGTCGTATACCGCTACATGGTAAGATGTATAGTCGGGACGGAACTGGCATTTCATCGTTTTATCGGCATGAGAAACGGCAATATCATATAAATAAGGATTTCCACCATTCTTCGCTGCCCAGAAAAGCATTTCGAGGTTAATCATGTTATCCATGATGGTGTTGTGCGGCCAGTTGCGAGGTTCCACTTCACGAGGCCATGAAAGGATGGTTCCTACGATGGGATTGAACAGAGTAGCCAACGTATCGGCTGTATCAAGAATCACTTGTTTGTAAGCCGGATTCTTGGTCAGGCGGTAACCATTTCCGTAGCTACAGAACACGAGGAAGCCCAAATCATGGTCGAAAGCCGGAGTCTTGGAAAGGAACTCCAGAGAGTTCGTGAACTTCTCCGCTTCTTCCTGAATCTGTTTATCTTTCGTATATTCGTAATCATACCACAATACTCCGGGCCAGAAACCGGCACACCATTCTTCCTTCGTCGCTTTCCGACAATTCCAATGATGTTCGTCAGTCATGATATTACGTGGCATCATTGTATAGTCGATGCCGGAGTCTGTTTTCAGTTCCGCAAGCGTACGTTGTGTCTGCTCTACACAATAGTCCAATGCCTTATTCACATCCAATGTACCGGACGGCTGATGAGCACACGTACAGAAACCTAACATTACAGCCAAACCTACTACAATCTTTTTCATCTTAATCTGATATCTTCGAGTTAATTCTTAATCTTTATTTCTCTTTGTCAATTATTGATTGGTCAATTACTTATCCATCCGAAACCAATCGACATCTGCCCATCCCCGATTGCCTTCATTCGGAGTCACACAGAATAGTCCGACTTTGGCTCCAATCCATTTGCCTTGACGGGCTGTGAAAGACTCTCCCACTGTCGTATATTTCTTCCCGTCCAGACTATAAGCAAATGTACAAATGGCTCCTTTCCGAACCTTTACCTGTAAATAAACTGTTTGCCATTCATTATCTGCTACTCCCGGCATCTTTAGATATTTTACCGGAATGTTTGCCAATTCTTTTATCTGTTCGGGATTTTGCTGTTCCGCATCCTTACAAACTGCCTGTTGCAGAATAAACTGATCCCCCGCCTTGCGAATAGAAAGATAACTATAATCCCATCCCATCACAATAATTCCGGTTTGTTCTCCATCCTGCTTGGCAGTAAATGTCAGCTTGGTCGTAGCTGTAAACTCTTCAGCCGGGAACTTTTGCATCAACAGATTAGGAACTTCCCAGAAGTTCACAAACTCTTTCGAAAGGCTGCCTGCATAAAGACGGATAAATCCCAAATCGGTAGTAAACCCGTAAGTGTCTTTTTTATTGGCATGCCATTGCCATTGTAATCCCAAATGCCGGGTATTGAATTCGTCACTCTCCGGCGGAGTAACGATCGGATAGGTCTTTCCCACATTCGGTTTCTTATAAGTCGTTACAGGTTCACCGCAACCGTCTTTATCCTTGTCCACTCCGATTACAGGCCAGTCATTTACCCACATCATCGGATTCAGATGAATCACACGTCCGTAAGCGCCTTTATCTTGAAAATGGACGAACCAGGATTCTCCTGTGTTGGTATCTACCCAACCACCCTGATGAGGTCCGTTTATCGTTGTCTTTCCTTGTGCCATCACGATTTTCGATTCGTAAGGGCCATAGATGTTCTTTGAGCGAAGTACCAATTGCCAACCGGTTGCTACCCCTCCTGCCGGAGCAAAAATATAATAGTATCCGTTGCGTTTATAGAGCTTCGGTCCTTCTACGGTATGATTCTTTCCATCATTTCCGTCGAACACCATCACCGGATCGGAAATAACTTCTGTTCCCTCAGCATTCAGTTCGCAAATAACTACGATGCTATTCACTCCGCTACGACTACCAGCGTATGCATGTACAAGATAAACTTTTCCATCTTCATCCCAAAGTGGTGTCGGGTCAATCATTCCTTTCCCGGCTTTCACCAATACAGGCTTGCTCCATCTTCCTTTCGGGTCTTTGGCTTTAATCATATAGATTCCATAATCCGGATCACCCCAGTAAATGTAGAACTCTCCGTTATGAAAACGAATAGCCGGTGCCCATACGCCTTTACCATGCTGTGCCTTATCGAAGAATTCTTCCGACTCCTGAACCGGTAAAGCACAGTTTACTAACGACCAATTCACCAAATCATTAGAATGAAGAATAGGAATTCCGGGAATACAATTAAAACTGGACGCTGTCATATAGAAATCATCTCCGGCTGCACATACATCCGGATCCGAATAGTCTGCATGAAGAACCGGGTTCTGATAAGTTCCATTCCCCTTATCAGCCACCCAGGTCTTAGAAATTTCTTGTGCACCTGCCAATGAACAGCAAGCCATCATTCCTGCTAAAAACAGAATCTTTTTACGCATATACCTTACTAATCAATTTCATTCAAAACTAGATTCGTTACTCCTAAAAACAGGTTCTTTCTACCTTATATAAAAACCAAGCACTTTTAAAACTGAATCCTATCTCTGATTTCAAAACAATCTATTTACTGACCTATTTACTTATATATACGAAAGGGATTAGGTAAATACCTAATCCCTTTCCAACTTTTTTCTATTTATCCAAGATTATTGTAAAACAATCATGTTATATTACCAACAGCTTTTTCTTTACTCTTTTGCAAACATCAGGGTTCCGAAACCTAATTGGTCATAACCGCCGCTATTAGGTCCATAATCACCTGCCCCACCATCGGAATTTCCGCGTGATGCATTTTCACGCATTTTATCAACCCACATCTTAGCATAGATGCTTGATTTACCATAATCCTGCGCCAAACGATTCACCAGCTCCCACGCAGGACGCACTTCACCACGTGAATCCTTTCCCTCTCTTCTTTCCTGTGCAGAAATGGTATCCCAGCTTCCACTACAATTTGTATAAGTAGTATAAGGCAGATCATTATCTGTATATCTGAAACCGGTCATCTTCCAACTGGCACTTGAACTACCCGTTTCAGCACCACCGATATTGTATTTAGCCACATACTCACACATAGCCAATGCCCGTCCGTCATCAAAGATGAAAAGGTCTTCACCTACATTCTTTGCCATCTGACAGAAAGCACCCAACAGACTGACACACAAGGTAGCATGTCCCTGGTCACGACCTGATTCCTGACATTGTCCCAGCATTTCATTACTATCCGGATCTAAATGTATGAAAGGAACGCCATTTCCTATATTTCCCGAACCAATACCGAATTTGAAATATTGAATAGCTTCATTGATTTTAAAGTTATCATCCGCCAAAATACCGATAGAAAGTAAAGCTGTCATCGCAGATAAATCCCAGTTGAGCCAATAATGAAGTGCACATTCATTTCCATTGTGCGTAGACAGGAATTTTGTGATATGAGGATAAAAGACATCTGCAATCCATGCTTTAAACTTAATGAAATCAGCTTCCTGCCATCCTGGATAAGAACGCATAATCTCCGCTGCATTTGCTATTTGATGTACCTGAATAAAAATCAAGAACTCGTTCGGATCTATAAATTCACCTTTATCATTCACGATAAATCCTGTACATGTTTTAGCCCAGTCATTCAAAATAGCTACAGCAGCATCTGCATACTGTGCACCGTCAGTCTCCGACAATTTCCATCGAAGGGCCAATTGATAGGCTGCGGCAGCGTCCTTCATCAACTTCGTGTAGTTATTCCAGTCATTGGGATATTTGCCTGCCCAATTATTTTGATCGAGACGCGCCAATAATTTCACCGGAGAAGCCTTATAATTTGATTGTGACAAGCTATTCCCACCACGACTTAAATGATCGAACGCATTTTTCCAAGGTTGCGCACCGGCTTGCACTTTTCCTTTTACAAACTCAAAATCCGTTTCTGTATGAAGCATACAAGGATGCTCCAAAGTCGTAACATAATCCTTCACTTCCGGCCAACTACTCATATCATTAGAGCCGTCTTCTATTTCGCTACATGCTAAAAGCGTGGTAGAAGTCAGGGCAAGAAGCCCTGCTCCTATTATTGTATATAATTTCATCTTATTCATGGTAGTTATTCGTTAGTATTGTTTTCACTATCTACAAAAGCTTGAAGTTCCTCTATGGATTTGAAAGAACGAATCCAGTAAAGATCATAAGTCTGAGCTGTTTCCGGGAAATCAGCAATTACAAACTTACATTGCGACAAATCAAAGACCTGATTCCAATCTGTAGGAGTCACAGTTTTATATTTTGACTGTAAGTCGTAATACAAGACATTTGGCTCCGTAGTCGAAATCTCACTTGCACCCAGAATCTCGTATCTATTATTAGCATCTCCGCCTGTTCCAAAATATTCAGGACCGATTTTCTTAATACCATCATCAAAGATCTCTAATTTAATACAACCATTGGGTTTGTTCTTTCCTGGAACCAATTGAGATTTAAATCCTACCTTAATGGCAAAATATCTATAATCAGCAGGAGTTACATTTACAATTTTTCCTTTACCACTTCTTGCAAGCCATAAGTCACCACGGTATCCGGAGCCCATCTGAACAGTGGTCTTATTTCCATCAGATGAAACAACAGACGCATTGTTGCCATCCAAATACCAATTATTATCCAGTCCATTACCCAAACCATTACCTAATGAATACCAGAAACGTCCATCGGCAACTGTGACAGTTACATTTTGTACAACAGGGCCATAAGAAGCTGTTATCACAGCAGAAGCGGCCTTAGTAGTATGTACTTTCAATTTTCCTGTTTTATCTACACTAATCATATCAGGGTTATCACTTGTCCAAGTCAGTAAAGATGCAGTAGCATCTACAGGATCTAATGTATATTTGATCTGGTATTCCTGTCCGTATCCTAATTGATTGAGTTCTTTATCTTCAGTAAATGTCATTCCAGTAATTGGAGTCACTATTTTAACTCCTATGTTGCAACTTGCAAATACAGGAGTCGAACTAAAATCATCAGCAGTCACCGTAATAGTTGCATTACCTTTACTGATTCCAGTTACCAATCCCGTCTTTTCATCTACGATAGCTACCTCCGGATTACTGCTTGCCCACTTATATCGTTTAAATGTAACATTTGACGGTTCTGACACAACTTCCAACTGATATTCATCCCCAGCTGCAATCTCTTCCACTGGTTCGTTCTTTATATTAATAGATGACATGTAGGTATATTCCTCCAAGACCTCAACAGTTCTGGTTACGATCGTAGCTTCCGGACCGAAACCGATTTCCGGCGTTAATGTAATAATAGCTTTTCCTGCTTTATCCTTAGTCACGACCTTACCTTCCCGTGTAACAGCAACAATAGATTCATCCGACGAAGTCCATTGCACATTAGCATCGGTTGCATTTTCAGGTGCAATACTCCAAGAGAGTTGCAGTTCTTTGTTCTTCAGCAGACAAATTGTTTTATTCCCTGCATCATATTGAGTTTCGTTAAGAGTAATGGTGGACACTGTAATCATTTCGTCCATCTTTTCTCCTAAATCCTTATCATCATCACATGAAGTCAGACCTAAAAACGAACAAGCCGCCAGTCCAACAAAATATTTTATATAATCTCTTTTCATGATTCTTATTCTTTAAGTTATTCAGACTTGATTATTGCCATCCCGGATTCTGTCCCAAGTTCGGATTCAACTGACACTGATCTACCGGAAGCGGATACAGGTCATTTTTACCACCCCAGCGCCGACTATTTTCCAAGATCAAACAGCCATCGGAGTCTTTTGCCATATTAGAAGCGCCAGCCCATGAAGTCGCAAAATCAGTTCCTGTCCATTTCACTCCTAGAATAGGTTTAGGCATCTCTACAATAGCAGTATTCCAACGCTTTAAATCATCAATTCGGAAACCTTCATTGTACAATTCGATGGTACGTTCACGACGGATTTCCTCTCGCATATTCAAACTGTTTTCTGAAGCAAAAGACGTAGTCAGTTTAGGCATATCCGGGTTTACACGGAGACGAACCAAATTCAACGAGATATTCAAAGCATCATCCAAAGCTTTGCCAGTGGTTCCCAACTCATACATAGCTTCTGCATAATTCAATAAAACTTCTGCATAACGAATAATCGGAAAGTCGTAACCTTCAAATGTATCAGCCACCTTACGTTCCGTACCCCATTTTTGGTTTTGATAACCGGAACCTTGGAATACATTACATGTAATGGCATTGGTCGCATCTTCCCCATCCATACCTTTCCAGTCAATACGCGGTTTGTCGTTATCCCAATATTTAGTGCCATGAGCCAGAAGACAGTTCTTCATGCGATTATCACGATTTTCAAATTCCGTAGTCAGACCTCCATAACCTTTAAAGACGTCAGCACTCTTGGCATGGTCAATAGGTAGCCCATTGCTACAAAGATACATATTCACAAATTTACGATTAATATATTGCACGTTCGCTACACAACCATGTGTGATATTAGTCCCGATCGGAGCAATCGTTTCATCATGACGACGATAGAATATATATTCTTTATTGGCACTCTTAGTCAGATTCGCAGGATTAGACTGTACATTCTCTAAAATGAACAGGTATTTATAAGCCATCTCTCCCAATGCTGCTGGTTTGAATAGCTCGAATTGCTTACTGTCGATAACTTTTTTCGCCGCATCCGCTGCAATACTCAACAATGCTTTGCCACGTTCTTCATTATTGCGGTTTTGTTGCCATGTGCCTTCATATAAAGCAACACGTGAAAGGAATGCATAAGCTCCCCATTTTGAAATACGCCCTTCATCGTCTGTCGTAATTGTTTCCGGTAATACTTCAGCCGCATCCTTCAAATCCTGAATCACGAAGTCAATCACTTCGCTACGGTCATTGCGGCTCATGCGTAACTCGGGTGAAGTAATATCCAACGGTTCTTTAGTGATAATCACATTGCCAAACAATTGCACCAAATCAAAATAAGAATAAGCACGGAAGAACTTCGCTTCTGCTACATAGCGACTAATATCACCGTTACCGGAAAAAGACGCCGCTTTTTGCAGCAACAAATTGCAACGGCGGATATGGGCATAATTGCTGGTATAGTTACCGTCTGAAGTAGGAATCGGATTACTACCATTGCTGTACATATTTACAGAACTGGAAGTCATCAAGTCCGAACGCCAGTCAGAATGTGCACCATCAGAAATTACCGATGTAAAATCACGAGTCCAACCATAGAAATTAGTTGCAAAATATTTAAAATCATCTGCTGCCCCCCATAAGTTGCCATCTGCCAGTTGGTCCTGCGGATCAAGATCCAGACACGAATTCAGTGTCAGACCAAGCGATAAAATTAAAAGAGCTTTCTTATATAGTTTCATATTCTTCATACATTAAAAAGTTAGATTTAATCCGAAAGTCACTGTACGGACAAAGGGGAAACGTCCTGCTGCTGATACCTTACGGCTAGCCTCCGGATCCCATCCGTCGTTAATTTTAGAATATTCCCAAAGATCAGCACCTGCTACATATACACGACAAGAACTAATTGCTTTCGTTTTAGCTAAAAAGGCAGAAGGTACATTATATCCCAATGTCACATTTTTCAGACGAATGTAAGAACCATCTTCCACTGACCAGGAAGAAGCCTGATAGTTGTAGTCATTGATTTCATTCTTATTACTATATGTCGGATAATAAGCACCTCGGTTTTCGGGACTCCACGTGTTACCTACCGATTGATTCGAAGTGTTCAGATATAATGCTTTCATCGGTATACGCCAAATCTCATTACCATTATTATCTCCCGTACGGAAGATTGTACGTTGAGCAGCACCCTGGAAAACCAATGATAAATCAAATCCCTTCCATTCTGCTCCTACATTAAAAGAGAAAGAGATTTTCGGATCATCTGTACCTAAATAAACAATATCATTCTGATCCAGTTTGCCGTCATTATTTACGTCAGCGTACATATTATCTCCCAAACGGAAGTTTTGTTCTGTCAGTCCGATAGTATTACCAGTCAGGAAGCGATATAGATATTTTTGACGTTCTTCTTCTGTCTGTGCTTTGCCGGCATAACGCAAACCAAAAATACTATTCAACGGATAACCTTGCTGTTTATCAACAAAACCGGATTTCAGAACTGAAACTGCACCAATATCCGTCAGTTTATTCGTATTAAAAGAATAAGTACCTCCTACATGATAAGTGAAGTCTTTTCCAATCTTATCAGACCAGTTTACCATGACTTCCCATCCATGTGATCTAAATTTTCCATTGTTTGACATACCTGCGTTATCACCCAGAACTCCCGGATAAGAAACATTAATCAACATATTATCATTACATTTCATGTATACTTCGGCAGTACCTGTCAGACGGGAATTGAACAAGGAAAAATCCAATCCTAAGTTATAATTCTTAATGCGTTCCCATTCACGTCCCAGAGAAGCGATTTTACCATTCGTATCTATGATAGTGCCTTTGTTAGGACCGATATAGGCTCCGCTTTGAGATTCAAATTTATAGAATTGTGTACCATCATATCGATCAATACCACTCTGGTTACCAACTTCACCATAAGAAAGACGGATTTTCAAATCATTCAACCATTTGATGTTCTTCATAAACGCCTCTTCCGTAATACGCCATCCACCGGATATTCCATAAAAGAAGTCCCAGCGATTTTCCGGTTTAAACTTGGAAGAACCATCATAACGCATATTTACTTCCAATAAGTATTTTGACTTATAGTTATAATTTAAACGAGAATAGTAGGACATCACAGCCTCATGCCACTTCGTACCATGTTTATCTGTCAGATTTACCAGACCTGCCCCATTTACAGTTTCCAACGAGTTCTGTATATCTTTCACCGATACACCAAAATAATCATATTCTTTCAATTCATATTGAGTACCAACCATTGCACTTACATTATGATGCTGCGCAAATGTATTGTGATAATCAACATAACCTGCCATAGAATAGAAGTCTGTACGTGAACTTGTTTTCTCGTAAGACGACTCTTCCTGTTTGTAACCGTCGGCCTTGGTGTTTATCTTGGTTCCCGCATAATTATAAGAAGTAATAGCCATCTTCTTTATATCACGTGAAGCTACTCCGGAGTTATAACCGAGATTTGCTACTACATCCAGATGTTTATTAATATTGTAAGTGAATTTCTCACTGATATTAATTTCAGATACTTTCAGTTTATTATCTCCACCCAGTTCGGCAAACCAAATCGGTGACAACCAAGTTCCCCACGAATAAGGTTTTCCATCAATCGTAGAAGCCGGAAGTCCCGGTTGCGGATAACTGGAAGTCAATGTTCTATTCAGTTGTGAAGGAGCCACCTGATCCTGGCGGTTATAGGCTATCACAGATTCAATAGAAAAGTTATCAAAGACTTTCAGTTTATTAGTCAAACGAAGATTGAAACGCTGATTGTTATTATTTCCCCACTTCAAGTTACTGTCATCATACATATACCCTACGGACAAGCGATATAAATTCTTTTCTGTACCTCCGGAAACAGCTAAGTCATGTTGCGTAGAATAAGAATTGCCGAACAACACGTCTTGCCAGTTGGTATCCATGAACACGAAATCCATTACATCTGAATAGCTGGGAGCGAAAGGATTTGCACTGTGATCCAAATCAATGTATTTACCTTCATTAGCCAATGCCATTTTCGCATATTTCACCCATGAGTAAGAATCCGGCTGACCATCGTTCTGACAAGTCTGTAACACTGCATTTGCCCACTCGTTCATAGTCATCAACTCCGGCTGCAATCCCACCATCTTGTAAGTGTATGAACCGCTATATTCTATTCTCGCTTTTCCTTCCTTTGCCTGCTTAGTGGTTACCAATACCACACCACCTGCAGCCCGGGAACCATAAATAGCAGCCGATGCATCTTTCAGAAAATTGATAGACTGAATATCAGAAGGGTTGATATTACGCAGTGCATTTACACCATCATAAGCAACTCCGTCAATAACGATCAATGGCTCCGCATTATTTGCAGAAACAGAACCACGCAATTTCAAGCCCCAGCTCTCATCTCCCGGAGCTGCCGAATTGCGAGTGATCGTAACACCCGGAACCTGACCTTGCATTGCCTGTAACGGACTTGACATCGTTCCTTTATTCTTCAACATTTTATCAGATACCACTGTTACAGCACCAGTCAATGTCTCCTTTTTTTGTGAACCGTATCCCACTACCACAACTTCGTCCAACACTTCGCTATCTTCCTGCAATTTTACATTTATCACAGTTTGCGCAGCCACATCTATAATTTGATCCTTATAACCAATATAGCTGAATTTCAACTTAGCTCCAGCAGGTACACCAATCGTATAATTTCCGTCAATATCCGTAATAGTTCCTTCTGTTC
Organism: Bacteroides sp. MSK.18.37; assembly: GCF_019129155.2. NCBI lineage: Bacteria > Pseudomonadati > Bacteroidota > Bacteroidia > Bacteroidales > Bacteroidaceae > Bacteroides > Bacteroides sp. MSK.18.37. The sequence continues at coordinate 7,051,933 of NZ_JAHOIB020000001.1, forward strand.
CTCCTATTACAGTAATATTCACACCAATCAATGGTTCGCCTGTTGCATCAACGACTTGACCTTTCACTTTCTTTTGAGCCTATGCCACTACTTGACTATCTTTCATGTTTGTATCGGCCCACGCCTTTGAAACAGGACAAAGTCCCAGCATTAATCCTAACGCAAACACCGCTGTTTTGTTAGGTCGCGAATTAAATATTAATCCTCTTCGTTTCATAAAATTAAATTTGAGGTTTAAAAATAGTATTAAATTTTTGTTCTCTAAAATAAGGTGAGGCATACAAGTACCTCTTTGTAAATTCTGACTCCTTTTCCATAAGCACAAAGGGTTATTTATTAATGAATAAGATTATATACAATTCCGGAAAAACTCGCGCATTTCACGACGTCCCAGAAACAGATGGTTTTCCACCGTCCTGCAGCTTAAATTCAGTTCATTTGCGATTTCCGGAGACGTTTTATTTTCGAAGCGGTTCAATGTATAAATTAACCGACGTTGTTCGGGCATAGCAGCCAAGCGGGTCCGTTCCATTGTCATTAAATCATCACCGATAATTTTTTCTTCGGTTTCATTGGTAGAAGTGGACATAGTATCATAGATGTAGCTGTCTATCTCCTGTTTCTTATAATAACGACGGATATAGTCGATTACGATATTGCGGGCAATGGTGAACAAGAAATATTTCACTGTGTCCGGACGGAGCATTTGCTTGTAGTCCAGCAGACGTACAAATACATCCTGGGTTAGATCCTCCGCTTCGTAGCGATGAGTGATACGATAAGTAATATAGGTAAGAATCACCTGATAATATTCTTCATAAGAACGGGTGATAATGTTGTCGGAAGTGTTAGCTGTTGTCTCCATAATACTATCTTTTTCGGTTTTGATCACGATGCAAATATAGAGGTGATTTTGGATATAACAGCTCGAAAACAGGACAGAGTAATCTCCAAGAATCCAGATAGACTTATTTGCATATATATCATTATATATCAAGAAGTTACATTCACAACAAACAGAGTCTCATTTTATAATTTGATACTCTATTTACTAAAAAACAATGTATTTTCGCTCTCCTTATACCCATTTGCTTTCACCCCCTTCACCTCTTTACTCCCTTTCTTCACCATTTTGGCCTTTCCTTCATCTTACATTCAGGCTAATGATGATGCAGGACATTAAGAGATAAGTTCCTTTTCATTAATGATAAACTTGTTTTGCCCTTGTTGCAAAGTTGCTTTTGGTTAATGATAAACTATAAATGAAAGTTCTGATTATATAAATGCAAGTTTTGTTTTTATAAATGCAAGCTTTGATTATAAAAACAAAACTTGCATTTAAAGTTTGCTTCCTATAAAAAACAACTTTGCAATTAAGGAAAAGGAAGTTTAGATAGGGAGAAGAAGAACTTATCTAATAACAGATTGGAAATAGGAAAAGAATAAAAGAGAAGGGGTTCACCAAGTGAAAGGGCAGGGTTCACCCTCTAACCCCGATGAACAGGGAGAAGTGAAGGGTGAAGGTAATATGGATGCAAAATAGATTTCAGGGATAATAAGTCGGAAAGTTACTCTTCTTTGGCTGTTCCGCCGATACTACGGATGTATTCATTCGGAGTAACTCCCGTACTCTTTTTGAATGAGCGGAAGAAGGAGGCACGCGAACTGAATCCACAAAGTTCTGCCAGTGCAGTCAAAGTATAGCGGGAATATTGGCTATCCGCTACCATCTTTTTGAATTGGGTAACGCGATATTCGTTGATAAAATCATAGTAGGACTGATTAAGATACTGGTTCAAAAGATACGATAATGAATGTGAAGAAGTATCCAATGCAGAAGCCAGGTCACCCATCTTCAAATCGGGATTGATATATGGCCTTTCTTTCTCCACATAAGCCACCAGTTTTTTATGAAGTTCTTTACATTCCTCTTCGGTCAGTCTATTGGTCTTATATTTCTCTTCAACAACGGAAGGTTGTTGTTCTGAATTTACTTCCGGATGTTGTTCTACAGACTGTTCTCTTTGTTGTATCTCCTCCTCTGCTGATGATACCACAACCGGCGAAGCAGAAGAAACAAGCAAACGACGCATACGTTTCCAGACATAATACCGTATAAAGGCTATAATTCCTACGATTAATAAAACGGAAAGTCCCCATCCCCACCAAGGTATCATAGGGCATACCGTCACTTGACAGCTAGCTTCGGATTGCTCATTTCCCGGAAGACGTACACGAAAAGTATAAGTCCCGGAAGAAAGTCCGTAATAAGAAACTTCGTTCTGTGCAGCCAATAATTTCCAGTCCTTGTCCACTCCTTCCAGTCGATATTCATATAGTAAGGCAGATGGGAGACCATAAGCAAAGTCTGTGAAACAGAAAGTCAAATTATTCTGATTGTATTTCAAAGAGGAGCTGGTAAAAGGGACACCATTAGCTAATATGTCAGTAAATACGATCGAACGGACCTTGCCACGCACCTCGTCCACACGTTTCGGATCGACATAAATCAGTCCTTTAGTGTTACCAAACCACAATAGTCCTTTTTCATCTTTATAAGCAGCTCCATTCGTAAAAGTTGGTCCCGGCACTCCATCATTGAAAGTGAAAGCATCATATTCCTCTCCCTCTTCTTTGATACGCAATAACCCGTCATTGCAAGCCACCCACAACCAGCCTTGGTTATCTTCTATAACAGACATTAGCGAGTTGTCCGGAAGAGTAGAAAAGATAGAGCGGTTCTGGAAACGGTCCATCGTTAAAGTGGATGTAAACAGGCTTCCTTTCTCACGGATAAAATAGAGGTTGTGTTCAGCATCTTCGTAGATAGTACGAACCTTATCTTTATTCACGAATCCTTCGGGAAAGACATTGGAACGCAAACTTTGGGAAGCCGGGTCGTAAATACACATACCGGTTTCGGTAGCAATCCATCCTTTGCCGGTAGAGTCAAAACTGACTTCATACACATTGCCTTCCGGCAGTTGGGAGTTGGCACTGGTGAAGCTCTTTATCTGCTTTGTCTGTCCGTTATAGCTGAACAGCCCTTGCGAAGTACCTATCCAAAGATTTCCTTTGGCATCCGGTTTCACACAGAAGATATGTCCTTTCTGGAAAAGCTCCGTATCACCTTGGGCAAAATATTTCAGAGACAGCGTTTCCGGATTCAATACCATCATACCGCCACCATACGTACCGATGTAATATTCTCCTTGATAGAAGCAGATTGTCAGTATCAAATCCGAGGTCAAGACGGGTTTTACAAAACTCTTCACTACTCCGGTAGCTTCGTTTATATAAAACAAGCCGTCACGCGAACCGATGACCTTCTCTTGCCCTTTGTTTACAAAAGAACGGATGGAAAGATTGGCCGAATTAAACAAAGGTGGATAATCATACGTACGGAAAAGGCCGTTCTGATAGAGTGAATAATCCAGTCCTGCCTGAAAATGCCCCACCCAGACGGCACCTCTATCATCTATAAGTAAGGAATAAATAGAATTACTGCGAATTCCTTCCTTATCATTGACATCATGGTAAAAACGACGTGTCACTTGTTGGTCTTTGTGTGAAAGGAAGTGTACGCCATTGCCGTCAGTAGCTATATACACAGTCCCTTTACCATCGCTGGAAATATCGGAAATGACATCGCACCCCAAAGATACCGCATGAGAGAATGATTCCTTCTTTATATCGAAACGTACTACACCTTGGCTCATTGTACCGAGATAGAGCGTTTCGCCGATACGAGTAAGGCAACGGAAATAATCGGCTTCGGGCACATTCTCCTGAAAATGCCAGGAATCAATCTTGCCGTCTTTCAGTGAATAAGAGAACAATCCCTGTACCGTGGCCAACCATAATACCGTTTTATCTTCATTCAGACAAATATCCATGATTCTGTTACAGGCGGCAAGCATATTCCGGTCTGTCAAGACTTGAAGCAACTGACCGTCTTTATGAATGAATAAGCCTTTCTCTGTGCCGATATAAAGAATATCTCCATCGGCCAGTAACGTATTGACGGCAAAGTCTATCTTTTCGGGGACAATCCTTTCCAATTGGCTGTTTGGGCGATTCAACCGCCAAAGCCCGATTCCGTTTCCCACCCAAAGTTGTTTATTGGATGTTTCCGTAACACTGTTTACCCGTTTCTTTCTTCCCGACTCAATGCCACGGAATTCAAAATGGCGCACTTTCACACCATCAAAACGGTCGAGGCAATTATCCGTCCCCAACCATACAAAACCTTCGGAATCTTTATAAATGGCATTCACCAACAGTCCGGATAGCCCGTCGGACATGACGACATTACGGAATGTATAGTTTTGGGCTTGTAGATTACCCCCACAAGCCAAATATATTAATATAAGAATCAGATATTTAATCGTGTTCTTCACTTACAACTGCTTCCTTTCATATTAAACATGTGACAAACATACATAAAAATCTCCAAAAGAGCACATTCCTTTTTTAAAAAAGTAGCCCCTTCGTATTCTCTATATGTACATAACTAAATACGAAGGGGGTAAATAATTTACTCAATACAATCCAAATAAAAACAAAAGTCCCGAACCAAATAAATGGAATGGGACTTTTTATTATTGCAAAATAACCTAAATCATAAAGCAGGTTTAAGCTCAATCGTTAATCCTAAAGCATTTATGATACGATAGAAAGTAGCAACACTCGGAACTGTAATGCCTTTCTCAATGCGTGAGATGTATGATTTGTTGGCACCGATACGTTTTGCAAGCTCTTCCTGCGTCAATCTGGCATTCTTTCGCGCATCCAAAAGTATTTGACTCGTATAAAAAGCATAAGCTTCTTCGTCAAACTTCGCACGTTCAGGAGTGCCCAGTGCTCCATACTGTGCTTCTAACACAGCACTGTAATCAACGATTTGATGATTGTTTGTCTCCATAATAAGCCTCCTTTATTTTTAACGCCTTTTCTATCTCTCCTGATGGTGTCTTCTGACTCTTTTTCTGAAAGCCATTGAATAAGACATAATCTTACGTTTCATATTACAAATATACGCCAAGTTGTACAATTATGCAACCTGGCGTTAGATTTTAACAGTAAAAAAGACTATAATCATTTCTTTTGCCGTACTCCATCCTTCCCGTTTCAGTAGTTCTGTCTCTTCCCGATTAGGAGAATGTGGAGAACCCATAGCGCAATACTTATCAATCACATTTCCATTATCTCTATGCTATTCTAATTATTTATCAGTCTATCAATTCAATCATATAGCTATAAACATATTTTTTATCAAGCAAACGATATTTATTGTGTGGATACATCCCCCAACTATTATCACCGCCTAATCCGCATTGCTTCAAATCAACATGCAGGAAAATATTCTTTTGCGGAACAATATCAATGGTATGCTGCAATTTGCGGGTCAAACCGGGGTCAAGGTCTTCCGGTGAGAAATGCAGAGCGGAAAATGCGATAGGTTGCAGACCTGTAATCTTCACTCCCTCTCCTTCACTATTCAATAAAGCCAGCCAACGAACATCCGTTTTATTTCCGGTTTCCTGTGGACGTATATACCAATAGAACTGATTGTCGACTTTATCCTCATATCGCCCGATGAACGAGCTTGAATAACGGTCGATGTAGTTTTCAAAAGGTCCCCTACCATAATAAGTCAGATTTTCATAGGGTTGTTGCAATTCCATCCGCATACCGAAGCGAGGAAGTTCAGGAAGTCTCGTTCCTGTCAAGTCAATACTTCCTGTCACAATAATAGATGCATTATTACGTATCAAATATTCTATCGTGTAAGGAACTTGAATGTCACTTAATATCCAATCAATTTTTATGGACAATTCTTTTTCGTTCTTTTCCTCTATAACCACGTTCTTCACATAACGGTTCACATGCGCTGTCCGCCAGACACCTGCCAACCAGGGCATTTTATTCCCGAAATCATTATCAACCGGAGCACGCCAAAAAGCCGGTTCCGGATATTGCTTAATGGGTTGTTTGCCGTTTATGCTATAATTAAACAGCACTCCTTTTTTCAAATCAATCTTACCGGAGACGGCATCCGACTGAAAAGATAAAACATTGTCTTTCGTTTCATAAGACAACTTACCCGAACAAGCCGAAAGAGAAGCAAAGAAACTGCCTCTATTTAGCTTTATCTGTTCCTTAGCCACTTCATAATGTACAGGAATTAAATCGGTAGCAACCTTTGTATAGGCATAGAGGTTGAGAAAATATTCATTTCCATCTTCCGGAATGACTGGAAGATTCAATCGTACCTCTTTTTCCGCATGAGGTTTTAATTCAACATTGAAATTTCCTGTAGAGAATTTCTCTCCGTTCTTATATACTTCCCAAGTAAAAGCATATTCATTCAGATTGGTAAAATCATAACGATTCCTGATTGAAACAATCCCTTTACTCAAATCTTTCGCGTTAAACTGAATGTACTGATAGACTTTCTTTACTTCATACGCTTGTGGTTTGGGAATGCCATTAGCAGAAATTAAGCCGTCGGTTCCTGTATTTAATTCCCCTTTCCTATCTTCCAGCCATTTATAACTTCCCATTTTTCCATTGTACGTCCAGTAGATGCGTCCGTCTCCCGGTTCTGTCTTCATTTTAAACCCTTGATCCATAAAGTCCCAAATAAAACCACCTTGCAAATTTGGACTGTCATAAATAACATCCCAAAGGTCTTTGAAGTTACCATTACTATTCCCCTGGGCATGGGCATACTCACACATGATAAAGGGGCGCTGTTTACCGGACTTGGCATATTCCGTTATTTTCCACATATTGGGATACATCGGACATACAATATCTGTATTCCAGTCCTCCCAAGCCTGTTCGAATTGCACAAAACGACTTGGGTCATATTCTTTCAGACGTTTATATTCATCATGGAATACGATTCCATTACCACATTCATTCCCTAACGACCAGCCTATGACGCACGGATGATTTTTATCTCTTTCCACCATACGGGTGATACGGTCTACATGAGCCGCATACCATTCGGAACGATAAGCAGGATGCGGAATGGTATCTTTGAAATAAGGAACTGAGCCCATTCCGTGGGTTTCAATATTGGCTTCATCTATAATGTAAATGCCATATTGGTCACATAATTTATAAAACAACGGATGATTGGGATAATGACTGGTACGAACAGCATTCATATTCAGTTGTTTTATCAATTTCAGGTCATTCATCATAATTTCGCGAGTTTGGACGTGCCCCAAGCTGTCATTATGCTCATGACGGTTCACGCCTTTTATATAAGTCGGAACACCATTCACCAATAATCGAGCATTCTTTATTTCTATCTTTCTGAAACCGGTCTTACAGGCAGTAACTGCAAGCTGCTTGTTTTTATCATCCCAAAGTGTGATGACACAATCATAAAGAGATGGCTTTTCAGCATTCCATTTGGATACATTCTTAATGACGCCCGAAAAAGCTAATTGGGTAAACTCATCTTCTATGTCAAATTTCTTTTGTTGTGACAAAACTATTTTGCCGGTTTTATCCAATAATTCCAGTTTGAGTGTTCCTTTTTTTACATTATTACCTGTAAATTCACGCAAATCTACGGTAGCATTGAATATACCATTCTTATATGTACTATCCAAACTTGATTTTAAGAAAAAATCCCAAATAGTCAGTTTAGGGTAAGCTTGCAAGAATACATCACGTTCAATCCCGGTCAGTCGCCAAAAATCCTGGTCTTCCATATAGCTGCCATCATGCCAGCGATAAATCTGTACTGCCAGTAAATTTTCTCCTTCTTTCAGATAGTTCGTCACATTAAATTCAGCCGGTGTTTTGGAAGCTTTGGTCATTCCGACTTGCTGCCCGTTCACATAAATGCGGGCATAGCCGCTAATGGAGCCGAAGTGCAGAAATACTTCGCGCTCCTGCCAGTTTCGAGGAACCGTAAATGTGCGCCGATAGGTACCCACAGGATTGTCTACGTCAATATAAGGTGGATTGGATGAAAATACATACTGAATGTTGCGGATTATCGGTTCACCGAATCCTTGGATTTCCCAGTTAGAAGGAACTGTTATTGTATCCCAATTACTGTCGGGTAAATCTATCCGATAAAAATCTTTTATGCTCGCTGCTATAGTAGGGGCATAGATAAACTTCCACACACCATTCAACGAATGTTGCCAAGACGATTTTCGGGGTTTGTCGTTCACTGCATCCTCTGCCTGTTCGTAGAGACGAAAGTCAGCATGTGGCCTCTCTTTGTTCCACTCATATTTGGCGGGATTTTCCCACTCGTTGTTTTGCGCCTTTGCCGTTTGAGGCAAACTATAAAAGAAGCAGATAAAGAATAATAAGGTAGGAAATAATCTATTTATCATAAGGAAAGAGTTGTGAAGGTTTCACAGAGTAGTATCAAGGAGTTAAGAAGTCTAACCTCTTAACTCCTTGAAATCAGCCGGAAAACTCAAAAGTTATTCTTCAGTATATAATAATGTCCCAAATCCCAAATCGCCGGCTTCAGCAGTTCCACGCTCACCATATCCTTCGGGGCGTTCCTTTTCGGCAAAGGCTTGAGAATAGGGTGCATTCATACCTTTCACCTTGGCATAATGGTTGTAGAGGAGTTCCCATCCCGGACGGGCACGCCCCTTAGCCTCGGCCGACACCTTCTCGTGCCAACCATATTTGGGGTGATAGTAAGGTTCGAAAGGCATTTCTACATCTTCAGCCGAAGTCAAGTTATACTTAGCCGTATATTCGCAGAGGTCGAGAACAATGTTGTCGTTGTAGGCAAAAAGGTCGATACCCATGTTATAAGCCGTACGGCAGAAGTAAGCGTGCAAACCGACATTGAGAGTGGCGTGCCCCTGGTCGCGTCCCATCTCCTGGCTCTGTGCCAAATGTCTGCCTTTCACTTTTCCTTCCGGGTCTTCGTGCATACCTCTCACCGACCACTCGATACAGCCCATACCTTTTCCGTGGTAGAAAAACTCCAGGGCTTGTTTAATCTTAGCATCGTCATCATTCAGCACGCCGATAGAAAGAATGGTGAGCATGGCGGGCAGATCCCAACTCATCCAACCTGCAATGGCTGAAGAGTTAAAGTGGTTATCTAAGAAATCGTCGCAGATAGGATAGAAAGTTTTATCTATCCATTTCTTGAAGATTTCGAAATCCTCGGTTTTCCAGCCTTCGTAGTCGCGCATCAGTTCAGCGGGAGCAGCAAACTGGTAACCGATAAATCCGGCAGCAAGCAGGCGATGGCTGTCGTCAGGCCACGTTTTATAGTTCACCCCTTTACAAGTTTTAGCCCATCCGTTCAGAATTTTAATAGCCGCTTTCGCATAATCTTCATCTCCCGAAATTTTCCAGCGTAAAGCCAACTGATAAGCGGCACCGGCATCAAAAGCAGCCGTATTGAAGTTTCCGCCTTTTGAGTGGCGCACAATTTCTTCTTGCGGATTTGAGTTATAATTCAGTTGGGCAAATCGGCTGTCGCACAATTTTTGCCAACCACTAATCCAAGGTTCGGCGCCTTCATTCACTTTACGGCGTGCACGTTCAAAATCGGCTTCGGTGTTCACCAGACAAGGGTGCTTGATGGTGTACTCATAATTTTCATTGGGGTTGATTTCGCGTTGCCATGGTTCGGGAGTTCCGTTCTCGAACTCAGCACTACAGCCGGTCAGCAACACAAGTGCCATGCTGCCCACGAAGGTATAAATCAAATTTTTCATATATTCAATATTCATTTTGTTATTCAATCAGTTTCTGAGAAGTCGGCTACCATTATTCGGCTTTTTCAGCTTTAATCAAATCTTTCAGTTCCTGTTCCGATTCGAAGGTCTTCACCCAATCCACATAGATACTGCCAGTTTCGCTGGCTTCATACCATATTTTCCAAAATTGAAGTTCCACCGTGTCGTACTTCGTCAATGCAGTAGGCATATACTGTTGATTCTTGCCGAGGAATTTCTTCGTAAAGTCGGCGTAGAATACTTTGTATTCGCCACAATCTGCCACAGTCATGGCGTTTTTTCCTTTATCGGTATCTTCGCCATATTTACCGGCTACGGTAATGCCGCTTCCACCCCAAATGTCGAGATACCACTCTATGCTTGTTGATGCTTCGAACACATTTTCGGGGAATTTCACTTTAAAGGCCAAGATGGGATAGTTGGTTACGTTGAACCCAAATCCTCCGGTACGACAAATGCGCACAGCCTTGTAAGCCTTATCGTCACCGGGTAATATGCGAAGTACTCCGTCGTTCTCCATCCATTCAAATTCTCGATGATTGAAATTGCCGAATGGTTGCCAGATGTTCTCAATGGTAAATTGGTCGTTCATCAATCCCTCACTCACATTGATACTCATCGTAGCTTTGATAGGTTTACCGTCGCCATAGTCTGCCAAAGCAGTAATCACGGCATTGCCGTAAGCCTTCGCCACAAACCGGCCTTTTTCGTCAATCTCTACAACATCGGGCTTGCTGCTTTCCCATGCGATGTACGACAGCGTAGCGTCTGCCGGCGTTACATTCATCTGCGGAGTATAGGTTTCGCCTAAAGCCAGCTTATCGGTATCCTTCACGAATTCCATACTTTCGATATAAATAATAGGCTTCACCTTAATCTCAAACACTTTTGTGAAATGTTTGTCGTCAGTAGCGGTGACTTGTATGCGTGCCGTTCCTTCGGCCACACCTTTCACCTCGCCTTTTTCATTGACGGTGGCTTTATCGGGAGTAAGGCTTTTCCAAATCACTCCGGGGTAAGTGGGATCGACCGGAGTAGTCTGCCAAATGAGCGGCAGAGTCGAGGTAACAAACACTTCAAGCTCTTCATTAGTAAGACTGATATCAGTGATGTGAATGATTTCGTTTACCACCTTCACATTGATGGTCGAAGTGGCAGAATAGCCTACAACCGGTTTGGCCGAAATGACCGTATTACCGGCCTTCACTGCAGTGATGCGTCCTTCGGCATCTACGGTAGCCACATCGGGCACAGTCGATTTCCATACCACCTCTTTGTTGAAAGCCTCATCCGGGCCTACGGTATATTTTATCAAAGTATCAGTGCCTATCAGCAGAGGCAGTTCGGGAGTCACCTCAAGGTTGATTTCCTTAACGAGCACTCTCTCTTCTAAAACGGGGGATACATCGTCATCGTTGCACGAAACGGTCACCACCAAGGCACCCGCCAACAGTGTTGCAAATGCACCCTTTTGAAGTATGTTTTTGTATGTCATAATTCGATTACTTTATAAATGAATAATGAATGGATTATTGGTTCCAACCCGGATTTTGTTTCAAGTTGGAGTTCAGCTTGAGTTGGTCAGTGGGCAGCGGCAACAAGTAATGCTTTTCGTGCCAGTTGCGTCCTTTTTCGTGAATAATGCAGCCTTCACCATCTTTGTCTTTAAAAGAAGCATCGGGCCATCTGCTTTCAAAATCAGTATCTTTCCACTTCACACCGGTGAGATTCATCGGCATTTCGTCTTCGGCCGTCTTCCAACGTTTCAGATCATCAATGCGGAAATTCTCATCGAAAAACTCGATGGTACGCTCACGACGAATCTCTGTGCGCATATCCAAATTATTTGCCGTGACAAAGTCGTTAGTCAAGTCAGGCATTTCGGGGTTAATGCGTTTACGTGTCAAGTTCAAGCTGATAGCCAAGTCTTCATCTGATATTTGTCCATCGCGTTCAAACACAGCTTCGGCATAGTTCAGCAGCACCTCGGCATAGCGGATGACGGGGAAGTCGTAAGCTTCCATACCGGTGGGCACTCCGTCACGTTCGCTGCACCACTTGTGGGGAAAGTAGCCCGTACCGGTTTGAGGCATGAAGTTCCTATGCGAGGCATTGGCTATTTCGGCAGCATCGCCGCTCCAATCAATGCGTCCGCCATTTGTACCCCAATAAGTCTGTCCGGGCACCATAAGCTGATTGTTCATGCGGTTGTCGCGATTTTTATATTCATCATCCACTTTCGTGTAATTCCACGTTTGGGGATTGATGGGTAACCCATTGCTTTGCAGATACATATTAGCCATTTTGCGAGTAACGTACAAGGCATTGCCCAAACGCCCTTGTGTAATGTTGAAACCAATAGAATTGATAACAGGGTCGTGGCGGCGGGTAAAGATATACTCTTTATTACCTGTTTTATTGATATTGGCAGGGTTTGACTTTTCATTCTCCAAGATAAAGAGATACTTGTAGGCTTCCGTTCCCAATTCTTGAGGAGCAAAAAGCTCGAATGCTCCGCCCGCCATTACATCATGAGCCGCCTGTGCTGCGGTATTGAGCAAATCTTTTGTACGTTCGGTATTTTGACCGCCATTATGAAATTTCTCCCATGTACCTTCGTAAAGGGCTACACGCGAAAGAAACGCCAAAGCGGCTTCGCTGGAAAGGCGACCTTCATCGCTGCTGCTGATAGCCTTATCAACGGGCAATAGTTTAGCGGCTTCTTTCAAGTCGTCAATGATGAAGTCAGCCACCTCGGTACGCGGATTGCGAGCCTTCTGCATCTCAGGCGAGTCGATGTCGAGCGGCGTGCGGGCTATGATAAGGTCACCGTAAGCCTGCAATAACTCGAAGTAACAATAAGCACGGAAGAAACGGGCTTCCCCCACTGAAATGGCAATGTCGGCTTGTTGTTCATACGCATCAGCCTGTTGCAACAAGGTGTTGACTTGGCGAATACGATTGTAATTGTCGGCATAATGCTTGTCGGATGACGGAATGCTGTTCGTTCCGTTACTATAGATGTTCACCGTGCTGCCGGCAAACAAATCCGAGCGAATATCGGCGTGCTGACTGTCGTCGAGCCATCGAAAGTCGGCCGACCAGCCATAGAACTGGGTGGCAAAAAGTTTGAAGTGTTCGGGCGACTTCCAATAGTTGGTATCCGCCAATTGCGTCTTGGGCTCAAGGTCTAAACACGACTGCATGGTCATGGCGCAAATAATTCCTAAAATATATACTATTTTTTTCATTGTTATCTTCAATATTAAGAATAAAAATTAGAATGTGGCATTCACACCGAAAGTCACGGTGCGGTTAAACGGATAGCGTTGCTTGTTTTCCACCTTACGGGTGGCTTCGGGATCCCAACCATCGGTGATATACGATTTTTCCCATAAATCGGCGCCCGATACATAAATACGCAAGTTGCTGATGAAACCGCTCTTATTCATCCATGCCTTTGGCAATGTGTAACCAAGTACAATCTCTTTGAGACGCAGGTAAGCTCCGTTATCGGCCGACCAGGTAGAGGGAATGTAGTTGTAATTATTGATGTCATTACTGTTTGAATAAGTAGGAAAATGGTTATTGGGAGTTTCAGGACTCCATACATTACCCACCGACTGGTTGGTAGTGTTCAGCCAAATAGCCTTGAAAGGCACTTTCCAAGAGTCGATTTCACGATAGATGGTACGCTTGCCCACACCTTGGAATACGGTATTGAAATCGAATCCTTTCCACTCGCATCCGAAATTAAACGAGAACGAATATTTGGGGTCGTCGGAACCGAGAAATACAAGGTCATCTTGTGTCAGTTTACCGTCTTTGTTCACATCTTCATACATGTGGTCGCCCAAACGCAAGTTGGCAGGCAGGGCGATAGAGTTGCTGCCCACATATTTGTCCACGTAATAGTCCAGTTGGTCTTGGTTTTGTACCTTGCCCACATAGCGGTAGCCAAATACCGAATTGAGCGGATAGCCATTCACAGCTTCGTTATAACCTGCGCTCACCACGATGTTACCTCCATCAACGAGTTTATTGGTCATATAGGTTAACGTACCGCCAACATGGTAGTTGAAACTGCCTATCTTATCATGCCAAGTCAAACTAACATCGTAACCATTGGCTTCAAACTTACCACTATTCGTACTGGGAGCAGTTCCGCCCAGAACACCGGGATGCAGACGCGAAACCAACATATTATCGTTTTTCTTTTTAAAGATCTCGAACGTACCCGTAAAGCGATTGTTGAAGAATCCGAAGTCAATACCCAAGTTATAGTTGTAAATACGTTCCCAAGTACGCACAGTGCTCACCAGTCCGGCAGATTCCACATAGGTTCCTTTCGAGTTGCCCAACAAAGCACCGCTGTTCGATTTGTAGTTGTAAAGTTGGATGCCGTCATAGCGTCCGATACCATTTTGGTTACCTACCTCACCATATGAGGCACGTAGTTTCAGTTCATTCACATAGTCACGCAAGTTCTCCATGAATTTCTCTTCAGTGATACGCCATCCGGCTGATGCGCCCCAGAAGAAGTTCCAGCGATTCTTGGGCAAGAATTTCGAAGAGCCGTCGTAGCGAGCATTCACTTCTACCATATATCTTGACTTATAGTTGTAATTCAAGCGACCGAAATAAGAGAGAATAGCTTCCTCCCAACGGTCTACCTTGTCTATGTAGATTTGTCCTTTACCGTTAAGCGATTCGATTGCCGCTTCCACGTCCATTGCTTTGGTACCGCTATAATCGTAAGCGGCATAGTCATATTGCACACCTCCCATAAGCGATATGTCGTGAGCCTCATCAAATAATTTCTTATAAGTGAGAAAAGCTGATGCCGTGTAATTATCGGTACGTGCAGAGCTTTTAGTATACGATGATTTTTCTTTTGCAGGATAGGGAGAGTTCTCGTTTTGAATCGGTGTGCCATCGTATTGATACCAATCAATTGAAAGATACTGTTCGTCACGGGCCGCATTGTTCGTTGAGTACCCCAAAGTACCTTGAAAATCAAGGCCATCCAATATGTTCACTTTCAAAATCTCGTTCACATTCATAGTGGTCACTACAAGTTTGTTGTCACCTCCCAACTCGGCCGACCAGTTGGGAGTATGAATGCCTCCCCACGCATACGGTTTGCCATCGATGGTCGAAACCGGTAACCCTGGCTGCGGTATGCTACTGCCTAATATACTACCAATCTGTGTAGGAGCCACCTGATGCTGACGACTGGCTGACATATTGCTTTCCAAGCTGATACGGTCGTTTATCTTGAAGCTGTTGAATAAACGTACGTTATAGCGTTCGTTCGAGTTGTTCCCCCATTGCAGCGTCCCTTGGTCATTCAAATAACCAAGCGAGAGCCGGTAGGTCGATTTCTCCGAACCTCCGCTTATGCTGAGGTTATGTTGGGTAGAAGTAGCGTTCCCCCACAGCACATCAGTCCAGTTCATATCATGAAACACAAAGTCGGCCACACCGCGGAATCCTCCCGGAATGGGATCTTCATCGGGATTATTTCCACCATGCAGATTAATCCAACTCCCCTTCATCGCTTTAGCCAAACGGGCATAGCGCACCCAGTTGTCGTCTTCGCCATAGCCGTCATTCAAGCGGGCTTGGAGCACACCATCCGTCCATTCGTCCATACTCATCATGCGGGGCTGCAAACCCACAATTTTACGTGTAACCGAACCACTATATTCCACCTTGGTTCTGCCGGCATCGGGACG
Source organism: Bacteroides sp. MSK.18.37 (assembly GCF_019129155.2). Lineage (NCBI taxonomy): Bacteria > Pseudomonadati > Bacteroidota > Bacteroidia > Bacteroidales > Bacteroidaceae > Bacteroides > Bacteroides sp. MSK.18.37. Next base: position 7,067,423 of record NZ_JAHOIB020000001.1, read on the forward strand.
TTTGGTAGTTACCAAAATCACACCACCTGCCGCTTTTGCACCATAAATGGCAGCCGAAGCATCTTTCAGGAAGTTAATGGTTTCGATGTCATCGGCATTGAGTTGAGCTATCTCACTCACACCACTGGCAGGTACACCGTCAATAATCAAGAGAGGTTCTACCTTGTTCTTCGATACAGAACCACGGATTGAGACACCCCATCCCTCTTCACCGGGAGCAGCCGACGAGCGGGTGATGCGTAAACCCGGCACCTGACCTTGCATGGCCGAAAGCGGATTGGATACCGTACCTTTGTCTTTAAAAAGTTTTTGGTCGACCACTGTTACCGAGCCTGTCAACGACTCTTTCTTCATACTGCCGTATCCCACCACTACAACTTCCAGGAGTAGTTCAGAGTCTTCTTTCAATACAATCTTCAAACTGGTTTCATGGCCTTTCACTTGAACTTCTTCCGTTTTGTAACCGATATATGAGATAACCAAAGTTCCTTTGGCATCTTTCAATGAGAAGTTTCCGTCAATGTCAGTCATACAGCCATTGGTGGTGCCTTTTACCATAACATTAGCACCGATAACGGGCTCGCCATTGGAATCCACGATTTTACCTTTAATTGTACCAGTCTGCAATACGACTTGCACTTCCCCGGCATCTGCAAAGACAGCCTGCGAGCCACCTGCTATAAGAGCAGAGGCTATCACCGTGGAGAATAGAATCCTTCTCGATGAAAATCTGAAGAGACTTTTTTTCATATACATAAAATTTAAAACTAACATTTATACTATTTATTCTAATATTAGATACACTGTTGGATATATTCACGGATTTCTTTCCGACTGATAAACAAATGATTTTCTACAGTACGGACAGATAATCCGAGACAAGCGGAAATATCCGCTGACGATATATGCTTGAAGCGACTCATTACATAAATCTTTCTTCGTTGCGCAGGCAGCCGGAGAACTCTCTTCTGCTCACACACAGATAAATCATTAGCGATTATCTGGCTCTCTACCTCATTAATAAAGGTAGGAAGCTGATCTAAAAAATAGGATGTAATTTCCTGCATTTTATAATGACGACGCAAATAATCAATAACCAAATTCCGGCAAATAGAGAAAATAAAGTACTTTATTGTTTCCGGTCGCAACATTTGCTTATAATCCATCAAACGTAAAAATACATCTTGAGCCAGATCTTTCGCGTCTTCATCTTTTCCTATCTTATATAAGATATACAAGTAAACGGAACGATGATAATTCTGATAAGAATCAGTAATCAACTGTACGGATGACATATCTATATTTTCCATTGCTTAGATTTTTGTTTATCATTACGTTGGCAAATATAGAAGGTAAATATGAAAACGGATATTCAAAAAGAAAGAGATAAATTCCGTCCTATTGGCGGAGAGCAAGCGATCAACACACATTCTAATTATCAGACAGTTAACTCTCAATTTCATAGAGTCTCAATTTATTATTTGAGACTCTAAAGAGGTATTTATCAATCTAAAGTTTAAAATGAAAGGTACATAAGTATATTATTCTTCATTGGTCTTTCCGATACTTCGAATATATTCATTCGGAGTAATTCCAATAACCTTTTTAAAATAACGAAAGAAGGAAGTACGCGAACTAAAACCACATAGTTCGGCTAAAGCTGTCAACGTATATTTAGAATATTCATCTTTATCAACCAAACGCTTAAACTCCTCTATGCGATAGTCATTCAAATAGTCATAATAGTTTTTATCCAAATATTGATTGAATAAATAGGATAATGTATAAGTGGAAACATTCAATATTGCAGCCAAGTCTGCTATTTTCAGATTGGGATTAACATATAGTCGATCCCTTTGCATCAGAAGTTCCAGTTCGCCAGCCAAGCGCCTACATTCTTCTTCAGTCACATTACTCTTTCTATATTTTTCTTCTATTACCGGTTGCTGTTTTTCCTTCGACTGAATTAGGTTGTTTCGTTTCATTCTCCGGCGATAATATATATAAGCCAAGGTTATTATCAATATCACTAAAACAGTCACACTCCACATAACAGCATTGAAACGAGGAGCAATAGTCACCATCAGGCAAATTTCCGACTCCGGATCATCCACCCGATGAATTCTAAACTGATAATTGCCGGATAATAAGTCATAATACGTTATTTCAGATTGTCCACTCAATAATTGCCAGTCGCTATCTATTCCTTCCATCTTACATTTATAAGACATATATGCAGGCTCCGAATAAGTGAACCCAGAGAAACGGATTGTCAAATTACGCTGATCTGCTTCCAATTTTATTTTATACACGTTATTTTCTCTACTCATCTTAGCATAAACCGATTGCTTTCCATTCACTAATACATCGGTAATAGCAACCGGATAATGCCATTTTGCTTTTCTGCCATTTTGTTCCGAGGTCAGATAAATCATACCTTTCGAATTGCCGAACCACATCGTACCCTCTTCATCTATCACAGGGAAACAAGTAATAAATATAGAACTGGGCAAGCCATCTACGAAATTATAGGGAATAAAATTACCTTTCTTATCATAACGATATAAGCCCAAATTAGTACCAATCCACAACCAACCTTCATGATCTTCTATAATAAACATTGCATCCTTTCCATCCAAAGGAGTGCCCGACTGCATTCTCCGAAAATGATTCATCGACAAATCAGATATAAAAATTGCACCTTTATCCGGAAGGAAATAAAGCTCATGATTAGAATCTTCGTATACTGTCCGGATTTTATCTTTATGAATAAACCCTTCAGGAAACATATCCGACTTCAAACTATTGGTTGATGGATCCCAAATGCATAAACCGTTCTCTGTACAAATCCATCCTTTACGAGTGGAATCAAAACATATATCATAGACATTCTCTCCCGGTAATTTCGAATTTTCAGTAGTATAATGCCGGATTTGCTTTCCATCTCTATAACAGTAAAGTCCCATAGACGTCGCCATCCACAAACTTCCTTCATCATCCGATTTTATGCAAAACACATGTCCTTTCAGGAATGGAGTTGATTTTAAGTCTGCTGTTTCAAAATCAGATAAAGTCAACGTGGAAGGATTGAGGATATATATACCGCCACCATAAGTACCTATGTAATACTTTCCTTCAAAAGCATAAATACACAAAATCATATTGGAACGTAATTCGGGAACCTTAAAACTTTTAAACCGCTGTTTCTTTTCATCTATATAGAAAAGTCCATTGCGCGAACCTATCAGTTTCTCGTCTTTCGAAACAGCTATTGCACGAACAGGCATCTCTTTTGAGTCGAAATAAGGAAGATAGGCATAGGTAGAAAATAACCCGCTCTGATATAGTGTATAATCCAAGCCTAACTGATAAAAACCAATCCAAATCACTCCTTCCCTATCAACCAATAATGCATAGACAGAATTGGAACGGATCGCCTGTTTATTTCCCGATTCGTAACAAAAGGAACGAACAATCTTCATATTATTCGCAGAAACAAAATGTACCCCGTTTCCATCAGTGCCTATATACAACAAATTCTTTTCATCACTGGAGAGAGACATGATAACATTACAACCCAAGTCAATAATATTTTCTTTAAATTCACCCGTCGAGATATCAAAACATAGCAACCCATGATCCATTGTTCCTAAATAAAGCTTTTTGCCGATACGTGTCATATTTCTATAGGAGAATCCCTGCTTGTATGGATAAGAGGTTATTTTCCGGTTTGAAATATTCATGGAATGTAATCCACCTTTGGTAAGAATCCATAAAGCTCCATTTTCATCCAAATTCAATGCAACGATGAAATTTTCTGCCGATAAGATGTCGGAACTTACTGCCAGTCGCTCCAATTGATTATTTCGATAGATAAATAATCCTTTTTCACTACCTATATACAATCCTCCATCCCGAGTTGGTAAAAGGGCACGAACACCACAATTAATAGTCTCCGGACTAAAGGGTTCCAGTTTTTCTGTTTCCTTATGAACCGTCCACAATCCCATATCATTCCCTATCCATATCCTATTACCAGTCGTCTCTGTTATTACATTCACCCATTTTAGTTTTTCATTATTCCCTAATATGGGATAATGTTTCAAATGGACTCCGTCAAAACGTTCAACAGAACTTGCCGTGCCAATCCAAATATAGCCTAATGAATCTTTATAAAAAGAACTGACCATCAGGTCGGAAAGTCCGTCTGTTTCGGAAATGCTGCGGAAAGAGTAAGAAATCGGATAAATAGGTATATTTATGAGTAGCAGACAAAGAGTAGTCAAAGCCTTTACTATATGTCGTATTAGATTATGCATAGAGGATTCATATTTAATGAAACAATGCAAACCTACATAAAATATCTCGGATTTTATATAGGTTTGCACAAAAAACAAGGAACTTACTCTCTTTAAAAAGATAGAATCTATCCTGGATATACATAATTTACAGTTTCACCTTTATCTGTGATTTCTGATAAACTACCGGGATTTTCTTATCATTCACTTCTACAGACACAGGCTTCTTTGTGCTTCTAAAGGTGGTATTTATCTTCGGCTGTCCGTTTATCCAAAGATCAAGTTTCTTATCTTCTGCTTTCTGAATAACGAACAGCTTAGCCAATGATGAAAAGTAAGTTTCATTACCCCGTCTCAATGCACTTCCATAAGCAATAAAGAAGTCCTTAGCGTTCTTTGCTTCAGTACCTTCTGGGTAAGAAACTGCAAACATATAAGCATCTGTCATCCAGCCGTCGGGCATAATCCATGAATTACTGTGCATTAATCTTCCGTCCGCCAGTTGGTTGATATATAAATCGGTAATTTTACCTTTATGACGGATACGAAGCCCTATCCAGTCCTGCCCTTCACGTCTTTCCATTTGAGGCAGGTCTTTTTCATCGGGAGCGTCTTTCAGAATAATAGCTGTAAGTCCTTTCACACGGTTCACCTCGGCTGGTAAATGGAATGAATAATATTTTTCGGTTCCTTTCAAATCTTCCGTAGGAGCTTCTATTTCTTCCCAATATAAATCTTCGGGATAGTCGTGCACAAAATCGGACTTAGCCAGCATGCGGGGATATAAAGGACGGATGACTACTGAAGAATTTCCGTTTATCACATTCACGTCAATGCCCGATTTCTTATAAGTTCCATTGGTATGCCATAACCATTCGAACTGTCCTACCTTATGTGTCTTCAAATCATCGATCATATAAATCACATTATCCATCCACAGGAAATGACGGAAGTTACGGCTGAAATTATTAGAGACAGGACCTGTTCCATTGGCCAAAACATATTTCACATTACCCGCATCCAAGAGATGATAAAGATTTCCTCGCAAAGTAGAGCCGCTATACTGTTGTTCACGAGGTTGCCCCTCCCCGTTGAACAGGACTACATTATGTGCCTGGCTTTGAAAAAAATAGTTGCGATAGGCAGGATTGGGATACCAGCAGTTTCCTCCATCCTTGATAATATCAACGCCTTTATGAAATACAATAAAGGAGTTGGCATCCGCATGGGAATGATTCCACGTATGACCGCTTTTCACAGCAAGCATCGTAGCATCCTTCTCCCAAGAAGTACGCATGGTGGCCCAACCGAAATCCGAGAATAGCTGTGAGGTTTTCAAATCGGGAGTTACGGGAGCTTTACTCAAATCAGGGGTATAGAGAAAGCCCATCGGACGATTCAGGAAGAATCCATCGCGATGCTGTCCTTGCTCTACTTGGGCTATATACCACAGAATAGTCGGGTCTTTCAGTCCCAAAGCATACAATAACATCATACTGGATTCTGCTGATACGTTCTTATGACTATCACCAAAATTCAAACTATACAGCATACCTGTACGAGGATAGCATACTTGAGAAAAGTAGTTCGGAAGTTTTGCTAATTGGGGTATATCGCCGGGATTTTGTCCCGGATGAGTGTTTATCCAAGCGATTCGAAACAATAGAGCTTCCTGAATACCAAAGTTTGCATAATTCAGACTTTCATACATTCCTCCGGCCTCATCAAAACTCTTTGCTTTCTGTTGCAAGGCATCGCCTGCAAAGTCAAACCATTCGGGAAGTGATTCATGAAGTTGCTCCACCCAATCTTTTACTTCGGGAAGTTCATTCTGCAGGCTTAATGCTAATATTCCACCCTGGCATACACAGGAAGTCCACCAGTTGTGTCCCATAGAGTTCAAAGAATGGATTCGGGCAGGTTCCAACAGCCAGTCGCCCAAGGCTGGCTCTACAGCCAATCGTTTCAATCCTTCAGCAATCTTTTTTCTTTCCGAAGAAGACATTATGTTATAAGCCGCATCATATCCTATGGCAGAAAGGAAGCTCTTATGCGCCATGCCCAGTTGCGAACGCCAGACTGGAATACGTGCCATCATTTCCATATCTCCCCAGGATTCGGCTTCCACAGCTTTCAAAAGAATCTCTTTGATTATATTTGCATACTCTTTATTATCCGTCATCAGATAGGCCAACGACAAATAATCCAACCGATTGAAATCTTTCTTTTGTAAGGCTTCATCGGCGGTTTTCTGAATATCCTCCCAGGCTTCCCGCAATTTCGGTTCATTCTGCATACGTTGTTTTACCTGCTGAATACGTTGAGGGGTGTACAAAAGGGAAGGATGATTTATCTTTTGTGCAGATACAAACGATGCAAATAATATTCCGATCAGGCATAGAACTATTTGTTTCATGATATTTATTGCTTTTTCATTTTACTGTTCAATATTGATTAAAAATTCTTCTAAAGCTGCATTGAATTCCTCCGGTCGCTCCATATTCATCATGTGCCCGCAATCCTCTATGATTTTCAGCTTTCCATTAGGTAGATATTCCAATATGGGAGGATTTTTTGAAAATTTGTTATCAGAAGAATGACCTTCTACAATTAAAGCAGGTACGGCAGGGTGACTCTTCTTCAATTCTTCAATAGCATCCAGCCCTGCTACTACCCGTACTTCTTTGTGCAGCGGTTGCCATGCATCCCATTCGTCAATCATCTGCCACAAAGGCACACGCATCCGTTCACGCTGGCTACCACCGGATTTCATTAATCCTTCAAACCACTCTTTCTTCATCACTTCCACTCCTTTCTGTTTCAGGGCAGCTATTTCTTCATCACGCACCTTTGCTTCTTCTTTAGTCATCGGCTCACTAGGACCCTTCGATTTCCGGATGTTTCCACTGGCTAAAAAAGCCGATAACATCCGGTCTGGGAAATACGCCAACATATCAGCAGTAATGAACCCGCCCAAAGAAAGCCCGACAATATGCGCTTTCTTGATGTGCAAAGAGTCCATTAAAGTAACCAGATCTTCAACATGCATAAATTGATAATCTTCTGTTTGGGAAGAAGAAGTGCCGTATCCTCTTAAATCATAGCGAATGACATGATACTTTTTCGCAAACACAGAAAATTGCTCATCCCACATACGATGGTCAAGCGAATGACCGTGTACAAAGATGATCGGTTCACCCTGACCGGCTTCCTCATAGTATAGAGAGCCATTTCCTACATTGATACGTCCTTGTTTGACAACCAATGGCTTCCCTTTCAGTATTTCCGAAACGGTCCGTGAAATGACAGGGCTGCCAAAGAAAGAAGAGAAACCGTCTTCTTTAGCAGAAGAACCTGTTACATGAGAAATGAAGAACCCGTAAACTTTATCGTGTTTATTTATCCACGGATAAGCACCGGCCCATCCCGGTGAACTAATCTGATAAGCTTCGCCTGTCTTTTTATCTATTAATTCACGCCATTCTCCTAATCCATAGATTCCATTGTGGGATTGTCCCAGTCCTTTCGCTACATAATTATCCGAGTTATTTGAAGGGATTATGGCGCCTTTCACTTGGTCGGCCTGCATTTCTTTCACAGTTTCTGCTGATATAATTTGCTTGCCATTATACATTCCATCGTGATAAATCATGGACAGGAAGTGAAGATAATCATTCATTGTAGTACACAGTCCGCCCCCTAACATGGGTGCATGTCCGCCGTCCGTGTTGATTGGGGTAAAATGAGAGTTCTTCATTTCCAAAGGTTGTGCCAGCAGTTCCTGAAAAAGCGTTTCAAACTCCTTTCCCATCGCCACTTCTGCCATTCTTCCGGCAATTTGCATGGCAAGTCCACCATATTCAAAACGAGTGCCGGGAGTAAAGACTGTATCCAAAGGAAGAATTTCAGTGACTGCCGAATCCAAATGATTATAGTTATCTACACGAGGCTCGGGAAGATATGGACGTACTCCTGATGTATGGGATAATAATTGCCGGAGAAGAATCTTACCTTTAGCATCGTCTTTAAATTCCGGCAACCATTTTTCTACCGGATCATCCCATCCCAAATCAGTACGGTCTACCACCGCGCCTATGACAGCAGCCGCTACCCATTTTCCGGCAGAAGCGACATATACTTTTGTATCGGGTGTATAATCCCGATAGTTCTTCTGAAAAATGACGGTATCATTCTTCACTACACAAATGGATGCTCCGGGGTAATATCCCTTGTCTACCCATCCTTGGATAACAGAATCCAAAGAAGAGAAGTCATACTGTTTTCCCTGACCGGATGATATTTTGCAAGAACCGGACAAAAAGCAGATACTTACAAAAGCGGCAATTAATAAACGATTCTTCATTTCGTTGTTTACTATCTATTTTTCTGATTGTAAATCCCAATATACGACATAGCGCTGACGATGCAAATCGTATAGCGGACGAATCACATCTCCTTGTTCTGTCGTAAACTTCAAATCACTTCCTACACGTTGCAAAGCACGTTCAGGGTGTTTCTTATCTAGTTTCAAAGAGGTACGCAAATGTGCTGGGACATGAAAATTATAGGTATAATAATCATTATAAAGAGCAGGATTTGAGAAAGGAGCAGGGGCTTGCATACCTTCAGTTCCCCGTTCTCCCGCCAATACCAACGGGCCATATAACAGGGCTGCCTTATCCGGGTTATCCGGGGTAGCCTCCAGTTTGATTTGCATCGGATAAGTAGCCGAGATTTGGTCGCCATCTTTCCATTCACGGGTAATGACAATATAAGAACCAGGTTTCTGTTTCACAGATATTTTCTTACCATTTACCAACACTTTTACATCCTTGCTCCACGAAGGATAGCGCAGATAAATGGTGGTACGAACAGGATTTTCTGTCCGGAGAGTGAAACGCGTTGTTTCTTCCTGTGGGAATTCCGTTTCTTGACGGATTGTCAGTCCTTTTTCTTTCCAGGTTACCTGTGAAGGGATAAATAGATTTACATATATTCCCTGATTGTTATGGTAGTAGATGGCTTCTCCGTATTTAGCATGATTTTCGAATCCGCTGCCGACACAACACCAAAAAGAGTTCTCTTTTGTGCTATACAGTTTATGAGCCCCGGAAAGCAAAGGCAGAAAATAAGCTACCATACCTGTTTCAGGGTCTTGTTGTCCCAAGATGTGATTATACAATGCCCTTTCATAATAATCCGCAATAGATGAATCGCCCGTCCAGCAAAAAAGATGGCGGCTAAGTTTGAGCATGTTATAGGTACAACAAGTTTCTCCGGTATAGCCAGTCAGATGTTGGGATAACTTCTTCGGATCAAAGTAGTGTTCTTTGTCACTGCTACATCCCGGAGCAAAAGTATGATGGTCAATCATGGTGTGCCAGAAGAATTCCGATAGTTTCCTGCTTGTCTCGTTGCGGGTTAACTCGTAGTTACGCGCTTCGGCTATGACTTTCGGGATAAAGGTATTCGTATGTTTAGTCCCCAAGTCATCGCGAAGTTCTTTCAATGGGTCGATTACGTCATTGTGGTAGAAATATTCCGCCAGCCAGCGATAACGTTCGTCTCCTGTGATAGCATACAAATTGTAAAATGACTCATTGATACCTCCAAACTCATTACGTATCATAAGTTTGCGGGTTTCTTCTGTGAGCGGTTTTAGTTTGTTATAAGCCCAGTCGCCCATTTTAGTCACCACTTTCAAGGCTTGCAGATTATCTGCATACAGATATTGGTCTATCAGACCGGAATAAAGCTTATGCAAGGTGTACCAAGGTGCCCAGACACTCTTTCCCCGGATATTACGGTTTATCAATTCTTCGGGAAAAGCACTTAGATATCCTCCTTTCAAAGCGTTCTGAACTTCAGTCAGCCCGTTGACAAGGCTATCCCCTTTCAGCTTGAAAATCTCACTTCCGGTAGCGGCATATATCAAGGCATAAGCCGAAAGCAAATGTCCGGTAGTATGTCCGCGAAGCTCACAGTCCAAGGATTCCCAGCCACCGAGTTTCTTCACTGTCATATACCCGCCTTCACGACCGGCAAAGACTCCGGCATTTGTCCGGAAACTATGCAACAGGCGATTCACATCAATGGAAGTCATCCATGCGGAATCCCGCAACATATTGTCACGAAAACGACTTGGCAATAAACGGATGTCTTTCAAATCAAAACTTTCCACCCGTACAGGAGCTACTGTCTCTTTTTTCATTTTCCCCTGGTGTTGTCCGGGGTACACGGATTGAGCCGACGATATAGCCGATACTGCCAATAATGCGATTGCAACCAAAAACTGCTTACTCATAATCATTGTTTATATATTTAATATCTATAAAGCTACTATTTAAACTAATTTTACCGCACACGTATATCCTCTACGAATTCGTTCTTTACAAATCCATTCAGATCCGTCATCCTCTGACCATTAATAACGACATTATCAAAGATTACATTCTTCACTTTCCGACTGTTGTCGAACCCTTTGATTAGAGACGGATTCTCACCAAGCCCGTCATAAGTAATATTACGGAAAGTGACATTTTCAATTCCCCGTCCGGGAGCTTTATCATATTTCTCATTGAAACGCACATTGAGATGAAAAAGTCTGCCTTCTTGAATACTCTCTACACGAATGTCCTCAAACAAGACATTACGTACCAAGTTCTTATCACCGCAATCAATAGCCATACACCCTTGATATGGAACATCGTCCTCATCATGTTCCAAAATATCTATCTGCCGGAAAGTAAGGTTTTCCATTACTTCGCCTACCGGTGATTCCGGGTCTCCATGTCCACCGATATTAATCGGATGAGCAATATCCGCCCAAAGAACAGCATTCTGCACTGTGATATTGCCAGAACCTCCCCACCAATTCCAACGGTGATTATAGAGTGCAATGCAATCATCACTGTTACGCATAAAAACATTGTCAATCAGCACATCACGACAGCACATCAGGTCGATTCCGTCACTCCAACTCTTACAGCTAAAGGATTTCAGATTCTTCACCGTCAACCCTTTTGTTCCTGCACCAAACACCGTATAATGATTCGGATTCACTACCGTAATTCCATCAATGAGTACATTCTTTGCATTCGTCACTTCGATACCACGAACCGGATGAGCCAATATACCACGACCGATAATACGTACATTTTCTACACCGTCAACTAATAACTTAGCCTTAAGCACTGCACCCGGAGCCAAATATACGGTAGTATTGCCAAGAACACGTATCAGATTATTTGGCAAATCCAAAGGAGCATGAACACCCGGTCCGAAATACATGATACCTTTTTCTGCTTTTTTATAAACCTCTGTTTCCAACGGATTTGCAAAAAGATGCAGATTATGAAGTCTGTCCCCATTAAATTCCACTGACAGATATTGAGGCTTGTCCAACATAAAAGTAATCACATTCTTGTTCTGCCGGTATTGGATGTTGCAACTAAGAGGACGTATATCAACCTCACGTACGGTTCCATTATTCTTTTTCACCATCACCTCAACCGTTCCATTCATATCAAACTGAACCATTGAAGCATTCTGCACAGCATCCATATCTACCTGTACATTATATTCAAACAAATCTTCCCATTCACCTCCCGGAATACGGACACGCACCGTATAATCATCATTATGTGGCATATTCGCCTTCAAACCTTCCGGATAAGTCACCAACTGCGCCTGTAATGTCACGCAAAATATGAATAATAAAATACTGCAAATTTGTCTTTTCATATATAATCACACATTTTTTATAAAACACTGCCATTCCGTAGCCACGTCTTCCGGCTATGAAATGACAGTGCAACAACATTGTTATTAAATAAAACCGTAAATTCTTTATGAGTACTTATTCTTTAATACGCAGCAATATGCCGAAATACTCAATCCGAAAGTACTAAAAATAATCAAATGACAATTGTATTAATAGATTTACCTTTCAATATAACACGTATATACTTGCTACCTACCTTAAAACTACAAGAGCGTTCTTGTTCTTCCGGATTGTAAGCTACAACTACCACTTTACCATCATGCGAACGGAAAGCAAGCGTATTCTTACCATCTGACACTTTCAGCAGACGACTGCCCGGCTGAACAAAATGGGAAAGATGTTTCATCAAATAATATTCATCCGTATAGCGTACCTGCCCTGTTTTTCTGTCAATAATAATAAGAGTGTTTTGTGCCCAGTCCCACCAACTCTTACAGGTTTCGTTCAATACCATATTCCAATAAATATAAGAATCAACACCATTATTGAAGCAGTGAACTACAGCATTCCATGTATTTTCCAAAGCAGACCAGTCATTCTCCGAATTACCACACATATTCTCTGTCTGCATGTAGCAATAATCCGGATATTCTTTATGTACAGCCGGCAAAGCCCGCATGCCTGTCCATTGCACGCCAACACCTTTTACATATTTATCAGAATCTTTCTGCTTGAAAAAAGTGCGTACATAATCCGGATTCGGATAATTGACTGTTCCCATCCAGATTTCAGTATCAATGGAATCTTTTTCAAACTGGGGCCCAAGATACTGATTGACAAAAATAGCCAAGTCTTCCGGACGCCAAGTACAGGAAGGCCAGCAGGGAGTCCATGCGATTTCATTTTGCGGCATAATCATCTGAATGTTTATGCCGTTCTGCTTGTAAGCCTGTACGTATTTGGAAAAATAAATGGCATACGCCTGAAGATACCCCTGTTGCATTTTAAAACCGGTAACATTCCCTATAAGATTGCGATGAGGGTCGAGACGGTTGTGCCCCACTTCAGTCCCTTCAATACCGGAACTCTTCTGCGAATAATGTTCATTGACTTTCATCCATGCAGGCGGTGTCCAAGGAGAGGCCCACATCTTCAAATCAGGACGCAGCTTCAGCGCTTCCTTAATATAAGGAATGAGGATATAGCGATCACGGTCAATACTAAAGTTACGCATGGTATAGTCATCCTTTACGTCATTGTAAGAATAATATCCCATAGCATAATCACTGGCACCAATAGGAGTACGTCCTAATGCGAAATGAATACCCTCTTCCGAGAACAAGGCTGCCATCACTTTATCACGTTCTGCCGGAGACAAGCATTGCAAGGCATCCCAACTAAGTTCATTAAAAGTACCTCCAAACCCAACAACATTCTGTAACAGACTGTCAGGATAAACACAGATATCCGCCTGTCCGGCAGGATTTTTATCCAATGTCTGTTTTTTCTCTACCCAACGTTCGGTAGAAGTGGTGGAATATATACTAACCTTCTGGGCAGAAACAGTAGTAGAAACTGCCCATGTTATTGCAAAAAATGCAGTTATAGTCTTTAATTTCATCATTGTCTTTATTCTAATCAGGATAAGAAACCGCCCGTTTACAGACGGTTTCTTATTTTTATCTTATCAACTTGTTACCTCAACTCATTCTCCTTTGTAGAACATCAGAGTACCTATTCCGGGAAAATCATTATCATATTCAAACGGGTGAATACTGGTAGCCGGACGATATTTCTCCGCAAACTTCTTCGAATAGGGAGCACTCACTCCTTTTACATGCTTATAATGACTATAAATCATTTCATATCCTGCATAGAAGTGTCCCCGACCTTGATATGAAATTTCGTTTTGCTGACCATGTCTGGTTTCCCAATAGGTAAACGGCATATCTACAGCTTCAATAGGATCACAATTGAACTTTGCATAATATTCAAAGAATGCAAGAGTCAGATTTACATCCCCATATTCAGCATATTTAGGGTAACGATTATATACACGTCCGTCTTCTGTCGTAAAAGAGTCGTTTGCTTTGATGCCATACAAATCTTCTCCGATATTATACGCAGCCTGACACATCGGAGCCAGTGTAGCCATACTCAATCCGGCATGATCCTGGTCGCGACCCGATTCATCAGCTTGTCCAAGGCAATATCCTTCACCCAGACCGGCAGGGTCTTGATGTAGTGCTACCACCAAGTGCTGGATACATCCCGAACTGGGACCATGTTTATAATAGTTTATCGCTTCATTAATCATATCCTGGTCATCACATACAATACCTATTGCCAGCATGATTGCCACGTTTGGAACTTCCCATCCGCCCCAAGACCAGTAAGGATCTGTTTTTTGACTGATGAAGTAGGTTGCAGGACCTGCAACTACATTTTTCAACCAAGTCTGGAACTTAGAAAATCCTCCATTATCTACCCAAGGCTGATAATCCCGCATTACTTCCGCCGCTTGTGCAAACCGATGTCCGTCAAATCCGGTAACTAACGCATAATGGTCATTCGTATTCTCCACTTGAATTGCTTTACATACAGTCGACCAGTTATCCAGAATCTTCACAGCCTTATCCGCATACTTATATGCATCTTCTTCGCCTAGTCCTTCTGCTATTCTCCAGCGCAAGGCCAAATAATAGGCGGCCAATCCCGGTTCTCTGGCAACTTTAAAGTTACCACCTGAAGAATTTCTCAAAAGAATCTCGGGAGCGTCAGTTGTCCAGTTTTCGTTAAGTTGCGTGTATTGGTTCTGTTCCAGGAACTCCCATGCAGCGCCCCAAGGTTGAGCACCTGTTTTTATCTTCCCCACTACATATTGGAAATCGTCATTGGTATGCATCAGACAGGGATGATTCAAAGTGTATACTTTATAAGTATCCTCTTCTTCTATTGTATAACCCGGTGTCAGGTCAACATGCCCCTCATCAAAATAGTCCTTATTACTACAAGACAGGAATGTAAATAACACCATCGCTAGAGTTATCATTTTCTTTTTCATATTTCATCTCATTTAAATAATTATTCAAAAACAACTCCTTCATTCTCTATCAGATAAGCCTTATATGCTTCCAATGATTCGAAGGTCTTAACCCAATCGAGCGCAAAAGGTTCCGTTACAGCTTCAGTATAGTAAGTATCATAGAACCTGTGTTCACAGCGGTCTAATGTAATTCCGTCATTCAGCACTCCGTTTGTTAAAAAGTCGGCATTTGCTCCCTTGAAAATATTGGGGGTGCTTAAGTCGGCATAAGTTACATATCCGCCATCACTGGTTCTTGTCATGCTTACTTTATATAAATTTTGTGCATTACCCGCAGCAGTACCACCATAGAATCCGATACTGATTCGTGGATTATTGTTCCAGATATTAAGTAACAATGTGGGAGTCTTGGCCGGGTCGAGACTATCTTCGAAGAAAGTCTTCACTGCATATATAGGATATTTCGACGGGTAGAAAGTCATCGTTCCACGGAACTGTGCTTCACATTTCGCGTTGGCTTCTTTTTCTATCTTCCTCACTAATCTACCATTCTCCAATACTCCATAATCCCCACCTTCGAAACATCCTGCCGTAAAGAGGAAATCATCATTAATCTTACCATCTACCACAGAAACTTCAAATGATTTCTCAAAGCCCGGAGAACCGTCAGCATAGGTAATACTTGCCGTTAATGTTGCTGTACCAGAATTTACACCTCCCAAGATGACGAATACCTCTTCTTCTCCCAAAACTCGTTTTTCAATGGAAGCGACTGTAGCATCGGAAGTAGTCCATACCAAAGCAGATACAGTTGCATCCGCAGGTGTTACAGTGTATTTCAACACAGATATTTCACCTTTGGCAAGTTTGTTATGTATAGAACTCATCTCGAATGTTTCCACGTGAATAACAGGTTTTACCGTTACCTCAACTGAATGGGACAGATCCGTGCCATCTGTAGTTGTTGCAGTAATTGTCGCTTTTCCTTCTCCCACAGCCAGTACTCGCCCGTTTTCATCAACCGTAGCCACTTTCTCATCGCTACTTTTCCACGATAGAAGATAGAAACTAGGTTTCTCCGGTACAGTTTTCGTTTTGAGCTGAACCGATTGCGTTTCCATCATGGTAAGCTCTTCAGGCAAATTGGTTATCTCAACCGATTGTGTAAGCGCAAGTTCTTCAACTACACTAATTGTTATGGCAGCCGATACTCCATCTGCATATCCGACAGCTGGTTTTGCCGTAATAACCGATGTTCCGACAGCAACAGCCGTCACCTTACCGTTAGCATCTACCGTAGCCACCTCTTCGTTACCTGATACCCAAGACACCCCGGGATTAGTCGCATCTTCCGGCAAAGTAGAGAAATGCAAAGTATAGTTTTCGCCCTTTACCAGTGTATAGACTTCATATTTCTCATCAATCGTTATCGATGATAGAATGGTATTTTTAGTCAGCGGATCGGTATTGTAATCGTCCGCACAAGAGATTACAGTTCCTATCAGTGCCATGCATGAAAACAGGAAAGCCATCGTCTTGCTTAATGTATATATTCTTTTCATATAATTATAACATTAAAATTATTTCACATAAGGATTTGTAGATTGCCAGTTGGGCCGCAAGTTCGTATTCAGTTGCAACTGATCCAGCGGGAAAGGATACAAATACTGCTTATTGTCCCATTTTCTGCCGCTCTCCCAAATCAAGCATCCTTCCGTATTCGTCACAACCCCTGCCCAACCGGAAGTTTCAAAAGCGGTTCCCGTATATTTGATTCCCAACATATCTTCAGGCATTTCGTTTTCTGCTGTTTTCCAACGTTTCAAGTCATCCAGTCTGAAACATTCATCAATCAATTCCACCGTACGTTCACGACGAATTTCCGTTCTCATGTTTGTACCTGTACCCCGAAGCAGTCCGTTAGACAATTTAGGCATAGTAGGATTAACTCTCAAACGTACCAGATTCAACGATTTGTCCAAATCAGGATCCAAGATATTGTCATCGTATTCAAATTTTGCTTCTGCATAGTTTAAAAGCACCTCCGCATAACGAATAATAGGATAGTCGTATCCTTCCTTCCGGTTTTCCACTTCTCTTTCCGAACACCATTTGCGACAACGGTACCCGGTACCACCTGCTGCATTGTGAGCAGTCACTCCGGCTTCCTTAATTTCAGCTGCATCTCCCAACCACGTTCTACGATAACGTCCACCGTTGCTACTGAAGTAAAAACCTCCGTCTACCATCATTATGCTTGTCATGCGGTTGTCACGGTCGAAATACTCCGAATTTTTAGTAGCGTAATTCCACTTCGATATATCAATCGGCAATCCGGTGCTCTTTTGAAGATACATATTGGCCAATTTACGTGTTACATATAACGCATTATTAAAACGACCTTCGGTAATATTGATACCAATAGGTGCCAATGTCGTATCATGTCTTCTGGAAAATATATATTCTTTATTTGCACTTTTGTTCAAACCGGCCGGATTCGATTTCTCATTTTCCAGTATAAACAAATAACGGTAAGCAGCCCCTTCATCCCCTTCAATAACCAAATCAGACGGTTTGAAGAGTTCGAATGTTTTCGACTCAATAACTGCATCAGCAGCTTCGTATGCTATTTTCAACCATTTCTTTGACAATTCCGTATTGCTTCCATTACCATTATGGAATTTTTCCCATGTCCCCGCATAAAGTCCCACACGGGATAAAAAGGCTTGTGCACCCTCAAGTGAAATAGTGCCTGCGTTTGCAGCAGTGATATCCTTAAACTTCGGCAAAAGCGCTATCGCTTCGTTCAAATCGGAGATAATGAATTCGTTAATTTCTTCTCTTGTATTTTGAGTGCGATAAAGCTCCGGAGAAGTGATATCTAACGGTTCTTCCACCTTAATGACTCCTCCAAAACGTTGAAGCAGGTCAAAATAGATATAAGCCCTGAAAAAATATGCCTCACCAACAGGTATCTTAATTTCTTCGGGAAGAGCATAAGATTCTGCCTTTTGTAACAACAGATTTACTTGACGAAGATTGGCATAAGCATCTGT
The DNA here is from genome assembly GCF_019129155.2 of Bacteroides sp. MSK.18.37. NCBI lineage: Bacteria > Pseudomonadati > Bacteroidota > Bacteroidia > Bacteroidales > Bacteroidaceae > Bacteroides > Bacteroides sp. MSK.18.37. The sequence continues at coordinate 7,085,546 of NZ_JAHOIB020000001.1, forward strand.
ATAGCTTTTGTCGGTAAGTGGAATGGTAGATGTTCCATTACTGAAAAGATTCCTGGGATTTGTACTAAACAGGTCTGCTTGTACATCACCGTGAGCATCCCCCAAGCCACCGAAATCGCGTGTCCAACCATAGAAATTCTTGGCAAAAGCTTCGAATTGCCCGCGATTCTGCCACATGTCGCCATCCGAGAGTTGCTCCTCGGGATTCATGTCCAGACATGACTGGAACAACAAACACAAACTAAAAAGTAAGGTAGTATATAAATTCGATAGTTTCATATTATATATAGTATTAGAATGTTGCATTTAAACCAACAGTATATGTTCTTGTGAATGGATAACGCTGTCTGTCACTTACCTTGCGGGTTGCTTCCGGATCCCAGCCATCATTAATTTTTGAGTTTTCCCAAATATCCGTACCGGTAACATATACCCTGAAATTTTCAAGTACACCCTTGGTTATCTTTGTCAATATGGCTTTTGGTATAGTATATCCCACTGTCAGATTCTTCAACCGGAGATATGTACCATCTTCTATAAACCATGAAGAAGGCATATAATTCCAGTTATTGATTTCTGATTTAGTTGAATAGGCAGGGTATCTGCCATTAGGGTTTTCCGGACTCCAGACTTTTCCAATCGTATGGTTTGACGTATTCATCCACACTGCTTTGAAAGGAACTTTCCAAGAGTCTGCATCGCGACAAACCGTTCTTTGTGCCGCACCTTGAAAAATAGCAGACACATCAAAACCTCTCCATTCCAATCCAAGGTCAAAGGCAAAAGTTACTTTGGGGTCATCTGTTCCGAGAAAGACCAAATCGTCCTGTGTAAGCTTACCATCCTTATTCACATCTTCATACATGTGGTCACCCACGCGTAAATTCGAGGGCATTGAAAGCGTATTGTTTCCATAATACAGGTTCTTATATGCCTGTAAATCTTCCTCATTCTGTATTTTTCCTGCATATCGGTAACCGAAAACAGAGTTTAACGGATAACCGTTTATCGTGCTGTTGAAACCGGCAGAGATAACATCATTACCTCCTGACAACAACTTATTTTCCATGTAAGTATATGTTCCGCCAATATGATAGCTCACTTCTCCTATTTTGTCACTCCAACGAAGCATACCTTCATATCCTTTACTTTCGAATTTTCCGTTGTTACTTGCCGGAGCATTGCCACCCAAGGTGCCGGGATACAGCAACCCGATCAACATATTGTCGTTTTTCTTCATATAGAGGTCTACGCTACCAGTCAAACGGCTGTTCAGTACTGTAAAATCAAAACCGACGTTATAATTTTTGATTCTTTCCCAAGTTCTATTGGTTGTCACCAGTTCTTTAGCCGCAGCAATATATGAAACTTTTCCGTCGCCAATATAGGCGCCCGAAGCTGTATTGAAGTTATAGAGTTGCACCCCGTCGTAAAGCCCTATACCGCTTTGGTTGCCGACCTCACCATAAGAAGCCCTAATTTTCAATTCTTCAATATACTTTTTAATATTCACCATAAACGCTTCTTCGGTAATTCTCCAACCTGCTGAAACACCATAGAAACCTTTCCATCTGTTTTCCGGTTGAAACTTTGAAGAACCATCATAGCGCGCGTTAAATTCTATCAGATACTTTTGGTTGTAGTTATAATTCAAACGTCCGAAATAGGAAAGGAGCGCATAGCTGTTCTTTTTGGCTTCGGCAATAGAAATGACTCCGTTACCATTAATGATACCTAGTTCCGACTGGATATCAGTGGCAGACGTTCCGGTGATTTCATAATCTCTACGATCGTATTGCATACCGGCCATTACATTGATATTGTGATTTTTACCTATCGTTTTCGCATAGTTCAAATAACCTGATACAGAGTAATTATCCGTACGGGAAGCACGTTTAGTATATTTTGATTCCGCTTGAGTAGGATAGGGATTTGCTGTAGAGGTATTCACTGTTCCATCATAATGATACCATTGGATAGATTTCATTTTCTCGTCACGTATAGCACTGTTCGTTGAATATCCGAATGTTGCAGAAGCAGTCAGTTCTTTTGTAAACTGATACTTTAATGTTTCATTCAAATTGAAAGTTGTCACCACCAATTTATTCTCACCACCTAATTCGAGTAACCAATTGGCTGTATAGTCGGTACCCCACAAATAAGGCTTGCCATCAATAGTTGAAACAGGCCGACCTGGCAACGGAGTCGTAACATTCAACGCCCTTCCGATTTGCGTAGGAGTAACTTGCTCTTTACGGACTGCTGATATGACAGACTCGATAGTCAAACGGTCAGTGGCCTTAATTACATTACTCGAACGGAAAGTATACTGTTGATTGTTATTTTCCCCCCAACGCAGGTTGGAGTCATCAAACAAATAACCGGCCGACAAACGGTAAGTGACCTTTTCGTTACCTCCTGAAAAGCTCAAGTCGTGTTGCGTAGAATTGGCAGGCCCCCACATCACGTCCGTCCAGTTGACATCATGAAAAACGTAATCGTTCACACCCATACCTGGAATCGGGTTGGGATTGCTCCCGTCATGTACATTAATGAAACCACCTTTGTTTGCCTGCATCAACTTGACATATCGATACCATGTATAAGTATCGTCAAGGCCGTCATTCTCCATTGCTTGCAGAAATGAACCAGCCCACTCATCCAGGCTCATCAATTCAGCTTGAAGTCCCGGCATCTTACGGGTATATGAGCCATTATACTCTATCTTAAGTTTACCGGCCTGCGGTCTTTTGGTTGTTACAATAATCACACCACCCGCAGCTTTTGCTCCATAGATAGCTGCCGAAGCATCTTTCAAGAAGTTCATAGTCTCGATATCCGAAGGGTTCAGATATTGCAGGTCTGAAACTGCGTCTGAAGGAACACCGTCTATAATAAGCAACGGTTCTGTTGTGTTTTTGGAAACTGCACCACGAAGGGATACTCCCCAACCTTCTTCACCCGGAGCTGATGATGAACGTGTAATCCGAACACCGGGAGCCTGTCCTTGCAATGCCTGAAGAGGATTGGACATACTTCCTTTATTTTCGAATATTTTGCTATCAACAACTGTTACGGAACCGGTCAATGAAGATTTCTTCATAGCACCATACCCCACAACAACGACTTCGTCCAACATCTCACTATCTTCCTGCATCGTGACGTTTATGGCGGACTTTCCGCTTACAGCAATCTCCTGTGACTTATACCCCACATAAGATATAACCAGAATTGATTTTTCAGAAACATTATTCAATATAAAGTTTCCATCCAAGTCTGTAATCACTCCTGTTGTTGTGCCTTTCACCACAACACTGGCACCGATAACGGGTTCACCGCTAGCATCGACAACTTTACCTCGTACGGTACTGTTTTGCAACACTTCCAGTATATTATCCGTGTCTGCAAAAGCAGTCCACGGGCTTCCTGCCAATAGAGCGGAAGCCATCATCGCAGAATATAATATTCTTTTCGATGAAAATTTCAATAACTTCTTATTCACATTTTTAAAATTTAAAATTAACAATTTTGTTGATATAGTATAACTCTCAAATACATGACTTGATATATTCACGAATCTCTTTACGGCTAGCCAGTAAATGATTCTCTATGGTACGTCGCGAAAGGCACAATTCTTCAGAGATTTCAGGTGCTGTCTTACCCTGGAAACGACTCATTATATAAACTGTCCGACGCTGCGGAGAAAGTAGAAGTAGTTTCAGATTTTCTTGTGCCGACAGGTCATTGGCTATCACCCCGCTCTCTGTATCATCAGTAATGTTCACGCCATATTCATAGAAATAGGCAGACATTTCCTGCTTCTTGTAATAACGTCGCAAATAATCAACCACCAGATTGTGAGCTATGAAGAACGCCATACTTCTCACTGTCTCTTTACGAAGTATTTGCTTATATTCCATGAGACGAAGAAATACATCCTGCGCCATGTCTCTGGCAGATTCATAATCATTGATTTTACGATTTATATAATGAATGATTATGGGACATAAGGATGTGTAAGTTTCAGTCAATAATTGATTTGTAGTAGAATTCATTGTCTGCATATCTTCCGTCTCCATTTTAGTTTTTACGACAAAAAACAATAGAATCACCCGCAGATGAATAAAATACCAATTTATCATCTTCCTGCTTACATAAGAATGCATGGATAATATGACGATGCAGTATCTCATTCCTTTCTCCATAGATATAGGACAAATCTTGAGATAATAAAGGTAAGCTGTACGTCAGACTGATTCTTCCGGAAGTAAGCAAATTGTATCTGGCAGATGCCGTGATAGCAGGAATATCCTTTTTATCAGATTTCATAGTCCAAAAAATCGAATCTCCATTCACCTTTAAACAAATATCACTATTAGCCACACTCCATTGAGAGGTGTCGGGCAATGAACAAGCAGTATCAACCGACTTATTACTTCCTATCAGAAAGGAAAGAAGTAAAAGGATTATAACTTCCAAAATGCTCTTCATAATATTGATTATTTAGTTAAACATCAGCAAGGATTCGTGCCTTATTCGAAAGGCTTTCTGTCCCTGTCTGATGCAAAACTACACACAATCTCACCCTATTTCCAAACAATAGAAGCGCTGTTTTATCTCAACTAAAATGAGAATTACATTTTCAGCATAAAGTATTGTTATACAAGCAGATAAGCGTCATAAAACTTGTCTCAAAAAAAATGAGAATATAGGTTTTACTCAATTTTCTTTTATCACAAGGTTCTGTTTCTTACAATATTCTAGTGGTGTCATGCCAGTTACATTCTTGAATACTCTATAGAAAGTAGCCTTAGAACTAAAGCCACATTGTTCTGACAAAGCTTTCAAAGTATATTTTGAGAGGTTTTCCTGATTTAAACGTTTTTTAATCTCATTGACACGATATACATTAATGAAATTAGAGAAGTTCACATTCATGTGGTTATTGAGCAATTGAGAAAGCTCTGTCTCGGTACAGTCCAATTTTGCAGCAACGTCCCCAATACTTAATTTTGGATTCAGATAAGGCTTTTCATGTTCCAAATAGGAAAGCAAATTATCCAAGATACCATTCACTTTCATTTCGGGCAATGCCGCCTTTTTATCTTTACTTCTCTCCTGAACCTTACTTAATATCATCCGCTCATCCGTCATCCGCTTTTTAAGTTTCCATATCCGGTAACAGAAATATATTACTAGAATACTTATTATTAGAACCATCAATAATATGCCTGCCATAAAAGTATATGATTTCCGGACATAGATATCCACAGTCTGCATCTGTTTTTCACCGCCCGGGACACGCAACTTGAAGACATAATGTCCTCCTGGTAGGTCCTTATAAGAAACTTCATTAATCCCTGTCTGTTTCAACCATTCCTTATCATACCCTTCCAACTTATACTCATAGAAATTGGCATAAGGCAACGCATAATCCATATTAGAAAATTTAAAACGAAGAGTATTTTCAGAAGAAGGCAATTCAATTCCTTTCGACATGTCCATATACGGAAAGTCATATTCTATATTAGAAATAGCATACGATGTTATTATAGGGGTACTTATAATACGACGTTCTGTATTAATATTCCCGGTTGTGGTATAGACTAACCCGCCTTCATTGGCCCACCAGATAATACTGTCATTGGAAACAAAGACACTATTATTAAATTCCAGACCGCTCAACCCATCCTGTCTCTGATATGTATAATGCTGTTCTTCTATCGGATTGTAACGTACAATCTCTTTTTGTGTAGCGATCCAGTAAATTCCATGACTATCTTCCAGGATACAAGGCACTTGATTATCCGGAAGCAGATTATCAGTAGTAAAATGTTCATGAACAACCAAATCCTTCCCTATCTTATACAAACCATTATCCGTACAAACCCACATATCTTTCCGCAAGTCCTCCATAATATACTTAATTTCAGCCTTTATCGGAACACTAAAACAGTCCGCACGCATCTTCCCCGTAGCAATATCCAATAAAAACAGACCGAATTTGCTACCTACCCATAGACGATTCATCGAATCAACACACAAACATAATATGGCATTTGTTGTCAGGACGGAGTTCATCGTATCATATTTCTTCAGCACATGTCCTTCAGGGGTACTCTGATAAAGTCCACTTTGAGAAGCAAACCATAAATTCCCCTTCGCATCGTCTACAATATTAAGAATGCAACCATACAGAAACAACTCTTCATGGGAGAAGTCCCTTAAAGACCATGTTTTTTCATCAAAAACATGCACCCCTCCACCGTAAGTACCTATCAATATTTTGTCCTGTATCCGATTTATAAACACTACTATGTCCGACCGCAAATTAGAAAAGTTTTTCTCCAAACTATAACTTCTTATTTCCCCTGTTTTTTCACAAATAAAGAAAAGCCCTGTCCTTGTACCAATCAGCTTGTCTCCATTAGGAAACATATAAAAACTACGAACCCGATAATCAGTTGAGTAAAAATCATTTTTACTGTAATAAGAGAACTTGGCACCAATACGAGGTGTATAACTGATTCCCCCAAACTGGGTTCCAATCCAACGAATGCCATTATCATATAAAAATGCAGTGATTGTATTGGAACTGATAGAATTCCGTGCCTTCTCCTTATGTGAAATAACTTCGATACTTCCATCTTCCAAAGACAACACTTTCAATCCCTGTCCATTTGTACCGACAAACAATTGGTTATCCTGTCCGTCTATTGTCATTATCAGATTATGTTCAAAACCGTTCACTTTGGCAAATTTCTTTCCGGACATATCAAAGCTGAATATTCCTTTATTGAAACTACCCAAATAGATATGGTTGCCCATACGCGTGAGACAAATGAAGAAATTGCTGTTTGATATCTCTTCCGGCATCCGGTAAATCTCCGGTTGCATCGTCCGGATATCTATTCTACCCAACCCGTCGGCGGTAGAAAACCAATATATATTCTTATCCTCACAAATAATAGACGTGATATGATTGCACGGTGAAAGCCCGGTTTCTAAAAATATCTGGCGAGGAGTATGATTATTTATAAAATAAAGACCAGCTTCCGTTCCCACAAGAAATTGGCTGTCTGCAATCTTCCAGATTGATTTGACTATTGCAGATGGAATGTCCAGTTTTACCGTTACATTAGTCTTACGACTAAAGTATTTCAGTCCGGAAACTGTACCAAGCAGCAATGTATCGCTATCCAATTCTTCTATCGACCAAATATCATCTTCTGACAGTAAGGGATAAGTTTTCACCTCACATCCGTCGAAACGGCATAACCCCACCTTCGTTCCAATCCAGATAAACCCGGATACATCTTTCTTTATTGCGTTTACTGTATTACTTGGCAGTCCCTCAAAAGTCGTTATATTATAATAATTCATAGGAGAAGAAGAATAAACTCCTTCAACTTTAAGTAGTATAAAAACCAGTACTATGATTAATTGCAGAATATATTTTTTCATAAGCAGATGCCGTTCTTCTCAAACTTCAAGGACAAAGATAGTAAAAAATGAAAGATATTCGCAAAGACACTAACGTATACTCAACCGAAAAACATAAAAAACTATTATAATCAAAAGCATTTCACCTACTATTCCACAAAAACGTCCTATCTTTATTGCCCGAATCAAAGAAAGGAGCTACATGGATTTACGTACGGCAAATGTTACAAGATATATTCTTCCTCTGCGTGAGGGGGGCTCATTGCCTGCTTTGGCCGAAGCTGACGATGAATTTAAGTATGTAGTCAAATTCAGAGGGGCAGGACACGGAACAAAAGCGCTGATTGCCGAACTGATTGGTGGGGAGATAGCCCGTGCACTGGGTTTCAGAGTCCCCGAAATAGTTTTTCTGAATCTGGACGAGGCCTTCGGACGAACGGAAGCAGACGAAGAGATACAGGATTTACTTCAATGGAGTCGAGGACTGAATATGGGATTGCATTTCCTTTCCGGTTCGTTGACTTTTGATCCGATAGTACATCAAGTAGATGGAAAAACGGCTTCGCAAGTAGTATGGCTGGATGCCTTGCTGACTAACGTAGACCGTACCATTAAAAATACCAATATGTTGATATGGCACAAAGAACTATGGCTGATAGATCATGGGGCGTCCCTTTATTTCCACCATTCCTGGACTAACTGGCAAAAACAGGCACTGGTTCCTTTTGTACAGATAAAAGACCATGTATTATTGCCGTTTGCCGATAAACTGGAAGAGGTAGATATTGAATTCAAGCAGATATTGACTTCTGATAAAATCCGTGAGATAGTCAATGCTATTCCCGACGACTGGTTGAACTGGACAGAAGGCACAGAAACTCCACAGGATTTGAGAGACATTTATATTCGATTCTTAGAAGAAAGGATGAAACATTCCGAAACATTTGTAAATGAAGCGCATAATGCAAGAAAGGCACTTATATGAATACGCAGTCATCCGTTTCGTTCCTAAAGTAGAACGGGAGGAGTTTATCAATATGGGGATTGTGTTGTTTTCCAAACAAGCCAAATACCTGAAATCCCTCTATACGATAGATGAGAACAAACTAAAACTGTTTTCTTCCGAACTGGATATTAATTGCCTGAAAGAAGGGTTACAGGTCTTTGACAAGATATGCATGGGAAATAAAGAGGGAGGAGCCATAGCCAATATGGATATTCCTGACAGGTTTCGTTGGCTGACTGCAGTAAAAAGTTCCTGCATACAAGTATCTCGCCCACATCCGGGATTTTCTACTGATTTAGATAAGACTTTGGAAAGATTGTTCAAGGAATTAGTACTCTGATTCCTTGGACAATCTCTTTGTCAAACTAACGGGCAGTAATATAAAAGCTCTGTTCTACTGCTTCAGCAGTCTGCACTTTAGGTTCTCCGCTACGCCCATATTGCCAGGCTACCACTGTCACCTTTACCGGAAATTTTGCACGTGGGGGAATTTTAGTCAATACCAGTTTATCTCCCTTTATCTCTGCCGGACCTTCTTTTACATAATAGTAAACCGGAAGACCGGAGTCAGCAGTTCCATTTAAACTTATTTCTTTCACTGAAGCTTTTACATCGGATAGTTTCGGGAAAATTATACGTTGGGGTATCCCTTCCTTATTCCGGTAAGGAATACGAATCTCTACCTGCTGAACGGCACTCCGGTATTTATGATCCTGTTTTACGGAAGCCATCAGGCAGATGCCTCCTGTACGTTTAGGATTCTCCAATCCCATCCGATAGAAACGAACAGTAAAAGTTGTATCATTCACCACTTCCACCGGACCGCAAATTCTCGACATTCGAATGGGATGCGTACTGTGTTCTTTTGAATATTCGTTCCTTAACGTATCTGTGTACACTGCTTTCAGGTGGAAAGTGACTCCGTCCGCTTCGGGTTGAAAAGAAGGAGACATACGTACATGGGATTTCGGATTGAAAGTTATCAGTTTTCCTTTTTGCTCAAAGCCGATATACTGCTCTGTCTTTCCACGCTCATTGGCGTAATATTTTTCTGTGGCATCTGCCATTTCCTTATCAAAATACCAAAACGCATGGTTCTTGTCTCCTTTATACTTATCATAGGAAGCGGCTTCGGCTGTAGGCTTTTCATTCTTTCGCCAACGGTCTGCCAGCCAGCCATTCTTTGCTTCTACCGGAATTAACTGAATCGGAGCATCCAATGACGAATGCTCCGGCAACCGATATTCCACTGTCTTTTTCAGAAAGAGGGAAAGATAATCAATCAATTCATCGGATATGTCGAAATGTCCGTGTCCTGCATCAGCAAGAAATGAAAGGGGAGCATTCGGATATTCACGACGATAATCGAAAGAGGTTATCAACCGGTCTTCCCACCATTCGTCCTCTCCCATTACCATTAATGAGGGGATACCTTCAATCGTACGGGTTCCCCAATCCAAATTCGCACGCCCGTAACCCGTCAAATGAGTTCTGGGAGAATCACCGTGAATAGAGAGTACGGCCAATGTACGTTCAGGATTCCAGGCGGCAAAGTTCCACGGATAAGTAGCCATTGCCGAGTGTCCGATAGGTATAACCGGGGCAAACTCCAGCTCTGTATATCCGCTTATTTCAGACAAGTTCTTCATCATTGTTTCAAAGATTTGTTGGGTACCTTTTGTCACGTCCCAGCGTTGGTCTATTCCGGGAGTGATCCATATCTCTGCAATTCCCAGTTTGCCCATATTCTTCCGAAATTCAGGATGCTCGAAAATTGTTTCTTCGGTCATATTGTGTTGCCCGATGATGACGGCACGGACTTGTTTACAGTTTTCCGGTATCCATAGATAGGCAGAAGGGTGGGCGTTTGTCTCTTCTGAAATCAGCTCTTTTATTTCTACGGACCACTGCCAGGGGGCTGCTGCCACCTTAGCAACCTGCATGAATAATGACAACAATACAACAAGAAAATATTTATTCATAATGCTTCTTTTAATTGATTTAACTTCCTATACTACGAATATGAAGAACAAAATACTCAAAAAACGACTATATAATAGTAGATATTAAATGCAAAGATAGAGTTATCCGTAAAAAAGGTAGCAAAACCCGTAATCTATATAAAAACAGATTACCTTTTACAGACTAACTTTGTATAGAGGAAATAAAGATAATAAAAACATTAGAATACGCTTTTATTTTAATAATATACTTGATTATGGAAAAAGTAAAATTGAACAATGGCATTGAAATGCCTATTTTAGGTTATGGTGTTTATCAGGTTACGCCTGAAGAATGTGAACGTTGCGTATCAGATGCAATCAGTGTGGGTTATCGTTCTATTGATACGGCACAAGCCTATCATAATGAAGAAGGTGTAGGAAATGCAATCAGCAAATGCGGTGTGCCACGCGAGGAACTGTTCATCACTACAAAAGTATGGATTTCAAATGCCGGTTACGAAAAAGCTAAAGCTTCTATTGATGAATCACTTCACAAATTAAAAAGTGATTATATAGACTTACTGCTCATTCATCAGCCATTCGGTGATTATTATGGAACTTACCGGGCTATGGAGGAAGCATATAAGGCTGGTAAACTCCGTGCAATCGGTGTCAGCAACTTCTATCCTGACCGCTTTATAGACTTGGCAGAATTCTGTGAAATTACTCCTGCCGTCAATCAGGTAGAGACACACGTTTTCAACCAACAGATAAAGTTGCAGGAAGTAATGAAAGAATATGGTACTAAAATTATGTCATGGGGACCGTTTGCTGAAGGACGAAACGACTTCTTCACCAACCCGACTCTCCAGGAAATCGGTAAAGAATATGGCAAATCAGTGGCACAGGTCGCACTGCGTTATCTGATTCAACGCGATATTATCGTGATTCCTAAATCGACTCATAAAGAACGTATGATTGAGAATTTCAATGTTTTCGATTTTTCGTTAACACCGGATGATATGGCGGCTATCGCTGCGCTTGATACAGCTAAAACGCTCTTTTTCTCCCACTATGATCCGGAGATGGTGAAGTGGTTGATTAATTATGGTAAATAGTGGTAAGTAGTAAATCCCAATAAAGACTACAAATGGGAATTGAATTCAGACAGAAGAACAAAAGAACATAAAGGCTGCGCTTAGAAAATTATTTCTGTTGCTTGTTGAACTGCTGTTTTATTTTTTGTTCTTATGTTCTTCTGTCTGAAAATAAATTATCATTTACTTATCATTTTCACATACTCAATGACCATCAAAATAATTTGAGTCATTTTTTCAGCGGAGTAAAATGCAATGCGGCTCCGCCATTCGCTTTTAGCTTCAAAACAAGCTTATCTCCGGCTTTTATCTTCTTATGAGTACTACGTACTTTCGTTCGTGTATTCAGCTTGTCATCATCTTCGTACAGGTGAAGCATATACTTCTTACCCGGTTCCAGAAAATCCGTAGTCAATGTAATTGTGCGGGCTTCCGTATTCGTCATTGCTCCTACAAACCAGTCATTCCCCGAACGACGTGCCTGAACGATATATTCACCAATCTCTCCATCTAACGCGCGGCTGTCATCCCATACACTCGGAATTGCTTTCCAAAATTCCAGTTCTTCTTCTCCCTGGTAGAATTCCGGTCTGTCATACCAAAACATAAATTGCAAAGGACTGTAATACACAGCTGCCATCGCCAACTGATGTGCCTTCGTATTCTTCACCCGGTTATTGAAATAGCAAAGCGTATAGTCTCCTGCACCTGCCAGATAGCGGGTGAAAGGAAGAGTCGTATTGTGTGTGGCATCCGGCATTTCTTCATTTCCACGAATACCTTCCTGCGTCATCAGGTTAGGATAAGTACGGCTGAAACCTGTCGGACGATATTCGTCATGAATATCTACCATCAGATCATATTCTCCACATTGACGAACTGCATCATGCAGCCAGGTACTCCAACGCTGATTACCTATCTGTACAAAACCGAACTTGATACCTTTCAATCCCCATTTTTTATACAAAGGCAACAGAATATCCAACTGCTGCACTAATGCGCGCTGATTGACATACACCATAAGTCCGATTCCTTTCGATTCGGCATATTTACACAAAGCAGGTATATCAAGGTCTTTATCAGGAGAAACAGTAGTAGCGTCCGAACTCATTTTCATTTCCGGTCCGTACCATCCTGCATCCATGTGCACATACTGAATACCACGTTCTGCCGCAAAGTCAATGGCTGCTTTTACTCTATCTTGTTTCAAGTCGCCCGAACGGAATACTTTCCCGGGTTTGATCCAAGAAGTATCAGCCAGTTTGCAAGCCGGATTCAGATTCAAGACAAGATCATTATTATTAATTAAATCGACCGGACGTTCGCCAACCATGATTACACGCCACGGAGTACTGTAAGGAGAAATAATATCGACGCTACTATACAGGCTTGTCTCCAAAGTGGAAGGTTTCTCTGCCGATAAACGGAATTTACCACGAACATAATCCACCATTTCTGCTTCCAACAAAGCTACTGATAATCCATCAGGAAGTTTCAATGTCAATGGACGCTCACTCTCCTCTTTACCCCATCCTTTCAACGGACGAAGTTCATAAGGTCCTTGCGCCCAACGTTCGTAATACGCCATCGTTCCTTCAGGCATTGTGAAGCTAGTCTGCTCACCGACAATATGCAAGAAAAGCCCGTTTGTCATTTCCGGAAAATGATAGCGGAAAGCAACTCCTTCATTATAGGCGCGAACTATGATATTCATAAAGTAGTTCTTACGCTTATCATAACCACCGTCCTGATTGCCTTTTCCTTCCCCTTTCTTGAACTTCAAAGTCATCTCATTATAGCAATCACGAACCTCCGCACGCTCGCCATATACAGGTTTCCATATTTCGTCCGTTTTTTGATGTTCAGTCCCTGTCAACTTCAGATTCTCACACCAAAAATGACAAGTATCATTCGGTATACCCAACGCCGATTCAAATAACTGATTTTCAATCAGAACACCCAGTTTACTTTCTTCAATCACCGGACGATTCTTATAAGTCAAGGTATAATACATTTGTGCATTATCCTCTCCCACCGCACGTTGATAAAAGGTAAAACGATAAGCTCCATCAGGAGACGTCAGTTCCTGACGGGTTTCTGTCATCACATCTTGCGCTTTTACCAATGCCGGTATCACCAACAACAAAAGCAAAATTCTTTTCTTCATTCTATTTACGTTCATGTTTATTCATCTTTTCTATTATATACGAACGAGGAAGAAATTATACTCAAATGTTTATTGCCTGAAAAGCTTATTCCATCTGCTCTCTATATAAAGTAGGTGTCATTCCTGTCACCCTTTTAAAAATGCGGTTAAAATGTACAGGTGATTCAAATCCGCAAGTAGCACTGATTTGAGATATATTCATCATACTACTATTCAATAGTTTACAAGCATATCCGATACGCATATCAAGTACATACTCTTTGAATGTTTTTCCTGTGTTTTCTTTAAAGTATCGGCAGAAAGCAGTAGGGTTCATCGCTGTATAAGAAGCAATTTCATCCAGACCGATAGACTCGGTATAATGTTTATTCAAATAGGCAATCACTTTTTCCATTCTTTCATTACGCATAATCGAAGGAGACGGAGTATAATGAGAAGTAGTCAGATACTTCCTGTGATTACTGGTAGCCATCATTTGTAGGAGTGAAAGCAACAGGATGATTTGATCTACTCCTTTGGCAGAAGGTATTTGTTTTAATAGCTTAATGATTTTCCCCGAACGGGTAATTGTGAATTTAATTCCTCTGCAAGCATCCTCCAATAAATTCCTGATAGGAATAAACTGGGAGTATTGAGATATAGAATAATGCATAAAGTCTTTTTCAAACTGAATATTGACTCCTCTTACTTTCAGTTCGGATTTTTCTTCGTTATCAGATTCTTCCCCGTCGTCCGGTGGACTTTGCATACTATGAGGCAGTTCGGAACCGAAAAGAATCAAATCACCTTTTGAATAGGAGATAATGCTGTCACCCACCAGACAATCCCCTTCTCCCTTCTCCACATAAATAATTTCATACTCACTATGAAAATGCCACGGATACGTGAAACGCGGATATTCATAAAAGCGGGCACGGACGGGATTAGAAGTCGTAATAGTCAACTTCTCATTCATTATCTTCCTCATAAATCTCCTTTCTAAACTACTTTTGCAAAGATAAGTAAATATCTTGCAAAGATACGCATCATAGCATGTGTAAAAACCCGCTATTTTTGCATCCATCATAAAAACATTTGATAGAACCATGAACGAATTATTTAGTATTGCCGGTAAAGTCGCTGTTATTACCGGAGCAGGTGGTGTACTGGGTGGAAATATTGCCCAACACTTTGTACAGCAAGGAGCAAAAGTAGTAGCTATTGACATTCGTCAGGAGCAACTGGACAACCGCGTGGCTGAACTTAAGCAATACGGTGACGATGTAATCGGTATCATTGGTAATGTACTTGACATCGCCAGCCTGGAGAAAGTAGCCGAAGAAGTCGTAGCCAAATGGGGACAGATCGATATTCTATTGAACATTGCCGGTGGCAATATGCCGGGAGCTACTCTTGAGCCAGATCAGCACTTCTATGATATGGATATCTCTTGCTGGGAAAAAGTGACTAATCTGAATATGAATGGGACAGTCTATCCGTCTATGATATTCGGTAAAGTAATGGCAAAACAAGGCAAAGGATGTATCATTAATGTATCCTCAATGGCAGCATACAGCGCTATCACCCGTGTACCGGGATATTCGGCTGCAAAAACTGCCGTAGCCAATTTCACTCAATGGCTGGCAAGCGAAATGGCACTTAAATACGGTGATGGTATCCGTGTAAATGCTATTGCACCGGGTTTCTTCATCGGCGATCAAAATCGTCGTGTGCTTATCAACCCAGATGGTACACTGACAGATAGAAGCAAGAAAGTATTGGCTAAAACTCCAATGAAACGTTTCGGTGACATCAAAGAGTTGAATGGTGCAGTGCATTTCCTGTGTAGTGAAGCCGCTAGCTTCGTAACCGGAGCAATGTTACCTATTGATGGTGGTTTCAGTGCATTCAGCGGAGTTTAAGCAATAAATAATAGCCTGTTATAAAGAGAAAGACTATGATGGAAAAGACTTGGAGATGGTTCGGCAAAAAGGATAAGATAACCTTGCCGATGCTCCGACAAATAGGGGTAGAAGGGATTGTCACTGCCCTGCATGATGTACCGAATGGTGAAATATGGACAGTAGAAGCTATTAACGATTTGAAATCATACATCGAATCTTATGGTTTACGTTGGTCGGTAGTGGAAAGTCTTCCTGTATGTGAAGCAATCAAATACGCAGGAGCGGAACGTGAACAGTTGATTGAGAACTACAAAGTAAGCCTTGCCAATTTGGGTAAATGCGGCATAAAGACAGTGTGTTATAATTTCATGCCCGTTATCGACTGGATACGTACAGACTTGCAACACCCCTGGCCGGACGGAACCAGTTCACTTTATTACGACCGTATTCGCTTTGCTTATTTCGATATCCGAATCTTGGAACGTGAAGGAGCTGAAAAAGATTACACTGAAGAAGAACTTCAGAAAGTTGCCGAGTTGGATAAGGTTATCACAGAAGCAGAAAAAGACGCTTTGATTGATACGATCATTGTCAAGACTCAAGGTTTTGTTAATGGCAATATCAAAGAAGGAGATAAAAATCCGGTTTCCATCTTCAAGCGGTTACTTGCTTTGTACAAAGATATAAACCGGGATGCTTTGCGTGAAAATATGCGTTATTTCTTATCTGCAATCATGCCTGTATGCGAAGAATATGGAGTTAATATGTGCGTACATCCGGATGACCCTCCATTCCAGGTATTAGGTTTACCACGTATCGTTACCAATGAAAATGATATTGAATGGTTCCTGAATGCCGTAGATAATCCTCATAATGGATTGACTTTCTGTGCAGGCTCTTTGAGTGCAGACGAACATAACGATACACGTGAGTTGGCTAAGAAATTTGCAAAAAGAACTCATTTCGTACATCTGCGCAGCACAGCTGCCATGCAAGGTGGAAACTTCATTGAAAGCTCCCATCTTACGGGAAGAGGACATCTGATTGATCTTATCCGTATCTTCGAAAATGAGAATCCGGGATTACCAATGCGTGTAGACCACGGACGAATGATGCTGGGAGATGAAGATAAAGGTTATAATCCGGGATATTCCTTCCACGGACGTATGCTGGCTCTTGCACAAGTAGAGGGAATGATGGCTGTAGTAGATGATGAGAAAAGACGACAGATAATATTATAATCATTACAGTACTGATATAGTCAGAGCTTCGTCAGAGCAATAACCTCGTTATTTGTTTCAAGGCGGGAAACATTTTGTTTCAAGCGTTGAAACTGATGGTTTCCCGTCTTGAAACTTTAGTTCCAAAGGCTCGAAACTCCAGTTCCAAAGGCGGGAAACTATAGTTTCTAAAGCAGGATGTACTGTACTGGATTTAGTTGACAACTTCGCTTGTTATACCTAAGTTAGTTTACTCAATATTTTTTAAAACCTAAATAAGTTTACTTGTCCCTTTGTAATTCCTGTATAAGTTGTCATTTTAGATATTTTGCAAAATTATGTATCTTCTCTTATAAGTGCAAGACTTCGGGCTGTAAACTTTCATTAAATAACAAAAACTCTTCGCTCGGGGATCGCCCTAGCGGCAACCTTAGATTTGCAGCATCAAAATATTTATCTTTGAATTGATATTGAAAGGAAAGCAAAAGGAAAACCATCAGCGGCAATAGAAGTCAAGTCTAAGTCCCTATTCGGTCCTTTTGCTCCTTCCTTGAACTCAAACCCATATAAGAATTTCAGTAAACCTGTTTAAGGTTATTAGGTCAAGTTCAGGTCCTTTCTTTTTTGTTTAATGTTCAAAAACAAAAGTATGAAAGTTTTTTATTTAGGAGTTGATGTGAGTAAGAAAAAATTGGATTTATGTTTAAGGAGTAACGGTAAGGACATCCTTTATGATGTTATTCCTAATGATCTATCCTCTATTAAATCTTGGTTAACAAGAACGTTTGAGAAATTTTTCCTCTCTGAGGACAGTTTGGTTGTCTGTGCGGAACATACAGGGCAATATACCTATCCTTTGGTCTGTGCAACAAAAAGTATAGGAGTCTACTTATGTTTGGAAGATGCAGCTAAAATAAAATATTGTCATGGAATACCTCGTGGCAAAAATGATAAAATAGATGCCTGCCGAATAGCAATGTATGCAGAAAGATATAATGATTGCCTACAACCGTATACCGCATCAGAGCTTATAATACAAAAACTCAAAAACTTATCAACAGAACGCAGTATGCTTGTTGCAGATAGGGCTAAATATCAATCCCAGCTAAAAGATCAGGTAGACTATATGGAACACTCAATATATATTGCTAAATGCAATAGAGTTGAAGGGATTATCAATACATTTACGGATTACATAGCACAAATAGACCTTGAAATAAAAGAACTTATAAATCAGGCACCTGTCATTGCTCATCAAATGGATTTACTCATGTCTGTGGATGGAGTTGGGGAACGTGTTGCACTGAAGATGATCATGGAAACAGATGCTTTCACTTCTTTTACTGATCCCAGGAAGTTTTGCTGTCATGCAGGAGTTGTTCCGTTCGTCTATGTGTCAGGAAGTAGCCAACGTTCTAAAAATAGAGTATCTAATAGGGCTGACAAGAGCATCAAGCATTTGCTACATATGGCGGCACTATCTGTTTCACAAGTGAAAAATAGTCCATTGAAGAAATATTATGACAGAAAGGTCGAAGAGGGAAAAAATAAGATGTCGGTTCTGAATGCAGTTAGAGCGAAATTAGTTACGATTATGTTCGCTGTAATTAGGACGGATGCTTTTTTTTCGAGAAATTATCAAAATTCGCTTGCGTAATCCATAAGAATAGGGGCGGGAGCACCCGTCCCGACGAGCGGGACTTCAGCTACCTTTCCACTGCATTTACGAATATATTCCATCGGAGTTCTCATTTGTATGCCTTGATGCGGTCTAACATAATTGTATGCATATATGGCATCGGCTATACGTTTATCCAATTGTTCAAAGCTGTCATCTGTACAGTCAAAAAGCCACCCATTCTTGATCGTGTTATTCATCCGTTCAGCCAGAGCATTATGTAGCGGATCCCCACACGGAGTCATACTGATATTAATATGATGTTTCTTGAGCATACCTACATACAGGTTTGAGCAGTATTGCACTCCCCGGTCAGAATGGTGTATCAGATTATTCAAATCAACATTGTATCTGTTGTAAAAGTCCATAGCCATCCTCAGTGCCTTTAAAGGACCTTCCGCTTCGAGTGTTTTGCACAGGGCATATCCGACTATGGCCCGACTGCCCGCATCGGTAAGAAGGGACAGGTAAGCCCATCCCTGGCACGTGGCAACATAGGTTATGTCCGCTACAACCATTGAACCGAATGTGTCAGCTACAAATTTAGGAGTGACATTCAGCAAGTCCGGATAAATGTAATAATTATGATTGGAATTTGTTGTCTTTGGTCTCACATGCCTGACACGTTGACACAGGCCATTGGCACGAAAAATATTATAGCATTGATCACGCCCAATGACCATCCTGACACCAAACTTGCGGAGGCAGCATGCATAGAGTTCACGCATACCAGCCTTAGGCATAAGTTTACGTAACTCATTACAATACAGCACAATGCTTGATGTGAGGATGTCTATTTCCTTTTTTCTGTTGACATGCTTATAATAACCTTGTCTGGTTATGCCGAAGTAATCACAGAGGAACTGCAGACTGCCGCGCATATGACGGGCAGAGTTCCCCTGTGACAAGGTGTCGATTACTTGGCATCGGAGTTTTTTCGAACCTTGATGTGATAGGTGGACTCCGCAAGATTAATCAATTCCTCACAAGCTTCATGACGAAGACTTTCCTCCTGAAGGGCACGCTGAAGTTTGCGGTTTTCGGCACGCAATGCAGCGAGTTCTTTTTCCAGTTCATTGAGAGACTCATCAGAGGCTTTGCTTAAAGAGGGCTGTTCTGTATTCATAACTTTATCATTTATATGATACTTTTCGAGCCAAAGAATCAGCAGACGTCGGCAAATACCCGTACGCTTGGCAAACTGATACTTCGTTTCGGAAGTCGATAAATACTCACGAATATAAGACATTCGTTCAGATTCTGTGTAAGGAGTGTACTTCTTTTTTAATTCTTCCATGTGAATTTCGAATTTGAGAAGTGTCAACTTATTCAGTACACTACAGGAAGATTCTGTCTCAAAGACAAGAAACAACCATTCTGTCTCTAGGCTTTTAGTTATAATCATATAATTCCGATACAATAAATACAACGGACTGTTCTCTCAATAGCTAAACCTTTCAATGCCAATGCATACTTATATCATTTGGTAAGCGTCGACAGTGTGAGAGTAAGTTTTACCCTCACACTACCCTCACCTTTACCCTCACCCACGAAAGTACGATGGATAAAGGGATTGAGAGCCGGGTGAGAGTGTGAGGGTAAAATCAACACAATCTTTTATTTGTTAGCTACTTTATCTGTATCTTCCCTACAAAATCTTTTTTATCTATATTCAGTTCTTCCAAAGAGGCGATCCGTTTGCCGTTCAACATTATGTTCTCAAACAAAATATTCTCAACCTTCCTATTCTTATCATAACCTTCCATCAAAGAAGGATTGATATATTTTCCGGTACATGAAATGTTACGGAACGTTATGTTTCTGACACCTCTGCCGGGACCTGTGTTATATTTTTGGTTATACATCACCCGAAGATGAAATAACTGTCCTTCCTGGATATGTTCCACACGAATATCCTCAAAAGTGATGTTTTGTGCCAGATTGTGATCTCCTACATTAATAGTCATGCAGCCTTGGTAATCACGATCGTCCTCATCATGTTCCAAGATATCGATATTCTTGAACAATATATCTTCTAAAACCTCATCTCCTGTTTTCGTATTTCCATGCGTACCGATATTGATAGGGTGAGCAATATCCGCCCATAGTGTAGAATTAAGTACACGGATATTACGAGAATCTCCATAATAATTCCAACGATGCGTATAGATGGCTATACAGTCGTCTGAATTACGAAGAAAAACATCATCAATCACTACATCCGAGCAAGACATAAAATCCAATCCATCACTCCAACCCTGATAACTGAATGATTTCAAATTCTTGATAGTAATTCCCTGTGATTGTCCACCGGAAACTGTATAGTGACGGGAGTTGACAACTGTAATTCCATCAATCAGTACATTCTTGGAGTATGCCACCGATATTCCCTGCTGCGGTTCAAGCAACATACCGTGTCCGAGAATCTTTACATTCTCTACACTGTCGCAAGTCAGGCAACCTTTCAGCACCGCTCCACCTTCCAGATAGACAGTCGTGTTGGAAGGAATACGGAAGCATTTGCCTGCCACATCTGTGGGTTCGTGTATACCGGACTCAAAATACATCACATTCGGATCATTCTTATCAGGCACATTCTCAATGATCGGATTGGCAAACACATGCAGATTATTCAAACGGTCACCGTTGAACTCTACAGAGAGTTTTTGTGGTTTATCCAATGTGAACAGCAGAAAATTTCCGTCTATCTCCGGATGAATACCTTTAGATAGTGGACGCACTACTGCTGAACGGAGTTCCCCGTTATTCTTTTGCACCAGCACTTCCACTTTACCGGAAAAATCAAACTGTACCATGGTTGCATCCGACTTGGTATCCATATCCACCTTTACATTATATTCATAAAGGTCTACCCAATCTTTTTCACCCACTTGCCGTACTTTTACTGTATAATCGTCATTGTGGCGGGCATAGTAGATGCCTTGTGGCACCGGATAGATGACAATTTCTGCCTGTATAACTCCTGAAGTCATTACAAGTAAAAATGTAAGCGCTATTCGTATCAATCTATTCATTTTGAATTATTCATTTATTGTGCATACATCAATGTACCGAGTCCAAGTACATCATACCCACCAGAGTTAGCATCATAATAACCGCCGCCGCCTTCTATTCCTACATATTCGGTAGCAATCTTAGTATATTTGAGATTATCATCCGAGATGTTTTTTATCCCTTTGTAATGATAGTAAGGCAACGCCCATATCGCACGTTTGATCCATTTACCACCACCAAGTGTTGTTTGTTCTTCCGGAATCGGATATCCCCATTGACTCTGTTTTTGCCATATATAAGTAGTATATGGTACAGTCTCATTAGTGTAATTACAACAAGCGGCATATTCGCAGGCCCGTAGGAAGAGATTATCATCATAAGCAAAGAAATCGTCTCCCTGGCTCCATGCCAACTGACAGATAATTCCCATCAATCCAACACACATCAATGTATGTCCCTGGTCACGGCCACTTTCCTGCCATTGAGCAAAGTTATAGTCCGGTGCATAATCGTGATAGATAGCACGACGTAAACGTCCGTTTGTATCACCTGTCTGCAAATGGGCAATACCTTCATTATAAATATCACGACGATCGGTTACAATGCCGATAGCCATTTTAGCCGCTATATTACAAAGACACCAGTTAGCCCAATAATGTAACGCATTCGTATCGTGATGACGTTTCAGGAAATCATCATTAGCAGGATAGAACACTTTAAGCAACCAATTCTGGAACGCTGCGAAGTCCGCACGATCCCATCCTCCATAATCCCTCAATAATTCACCGGCAATAGCAAATTCATAACCATAAAGTCCTGCAGCAAGCGATAAATTCGTATTACCTGTTACACCTACACAAGTCTGTACCCACTTATTCAGATTCTCCACCGCTTTTGCCGCATATTCATCATCTTGTTCAATCTTCCAACGAAGCGCCTGCTGATATGCAATAGTGGCCCCTCTGGCTGCATTCATATAATTTTCATCACCGGAAACTCCACGTTTAATCCATTCCGTAGGATAAGTATCTGCCGTCTTCTGCGAAAACTGACTTTCTACTAATAATTGATAAGCACTTATCCAAGGCTCTTCTCCGGCAGCTTTTTTATCCCGGATACGCTGGAAGTCTTCCTCCGTATGCAACCCTTCATGCAGCATGGGTTCCGTTGACGGTTTAAGTTCAACCTGTTCCAAATTTACATTATTATCAGGAAGAGGAATTTTATTCAAATCAGTTTCCACATTGACACCCGGAAGGTCAATGCCGTCCCCACATCCTACCAAAAACAGGGTAGCAAATACTGCGGTTATATAATATATCTTTTTCATCATATTTTTGGTTTAATGGTACACCATATCTACCATTGATTACGGTGCACCCAATTATAGTTTATTGCTCTACTAACTCTAATTTGAAATTATCTATCTTAGCCCGTCCTTGTTTTACTGTAATCGTACATACAAAACCAATGACAACATCGGTAGGCTCTTCAACAAGAATATCAACTACTACATCACCCGTACCCGAAATAGAAGCGTTTGCCAGACTCTTACTTGGTATATCACTCGTATTTGCCATCTCGTTACCTTTACAAACCGCAACATAACCGGTAAAACCTCTGCCGTCATATTCATAAACGTGTGCCGTCAACTTATATTTTCCTTTTTGAAGATGAGAAGTCTGATATACCTTACCATCATTTTTAGGATTGTCAAATCCCCAATCTGTTTGTAAAGCCAAACCTGCATCACTTCCATCACCATATTTCGTTTTAAATGCCAAATCAACAGCAGCACCTCCTTCACCAGCAGTCAAGTTAGAGTTCTGAACTATCCAATAAGCAGCTTTTGCCCACTCTCCTTTTTTATGGAATCCTTTATCCCCACCTTCTTTTACATATTCAAAAGGCTGTTCATAGTTCATGAGTACATATTGAGAAATATCTCCATCCACCGGCAGAGGTTGTAACATATCACTCTCTACGGGTTGTGCAATACCTTCAAACACCATTGTTACTTTTCCACCATTGAAACCTTGCGGAACCGTTACAGTAATAGAAGTCGTAGTAATCTCTTTAACCGTAACGGGTACGGATATTCCCTCAAAAGTAACTGTAACAGAATTCTTATCCGTTCCAAAACCTTTTCCTGTAAATGTTATTTCCTGTCCGGCTTTTACTAATGTGCCATTAGGATAAATATACGGTGTTTCAACAGAAGTGATTTCCGGAGTTTCCCAAACCTCAAATGTGCCCGATTCGCCCATCTCTATTTCCTTACCCTGAATTATCAGTTTAATCTTCACCGGAGCTTCTGATGAAACTCCTTTGGGAACATTCACTACAATATTACCTTTATCATTCAGTGTCACTTTATCACAAACTGTTTCTCCGAAAAAGACCTGAATATTTTCAGCTTTCGTACCAAAGTTCTGACCAATGATCGTTACTTCCGCATTAATATATCCGGCTTTCGTTGAAATGCCTGTTACTGTCGGCATCGGTAATACCGTATATTTCAACTGTGTCCCGATAGTTTCAAACGGAGTAATGACAGTAATTGTATAATCTCCGGCTTCCAACGAAGCAGGTACAGTGAGTGGAATACTCTTATCCGTCAAATTATCTGTATCTATTGCAGCTTCTACAGGTTCTCCGCCAGCTTTAGAGAAAGTTACTTTCAAAGGCTCCAACCCTTCAACAGACTTATCCAGCAATTCTTGCACAAGATTGGTTCCTGTTATTGCAAATTTACTGCCAGCAAAACCTGATGGAACCGGTTCGTCTTCCTTAGGAGTATCAAGCGTTGCATGCTTCAACACAGTGAAAGGATAAGAAGCCAAATCAATCGTTTGTTCTGCCATAATAAGTGTCATAACTCCACTGACAGCTGTCTCGGGAACTTTGGCCGTAAATTCGGTATCAGTAGGTGTACCCACAATCTCTGCCTTGTCTGTGGAAGTCCCGAAAGTCAAAGTATACAGTGTTTTAGAAGAAACAAATTCTTGTCCTTCGAAAACGATACTGGCACCCGGAAAACCATAAGAAGGTTTCACTACGCTGACACCCGGCTTACCAAGTACACGATAAACTAGATCAGTCTCCACACGTTGCCCGAAAACCTCAACGGTTATCTTTCCGTTTGTTGCCGATTCCGGCACTTTCGCAAGGATAGCATCATCGGCGCAAGAGACTACTACTGCCTCCTGGGAACCGATAAATACTTTCACATCTTCTGTTATGATACCAAAATCACTGCCACTA
The DNA here is from genome assembly GCF_019129155.2 of Bacteroides sp. MSK.18.37. NCBI lineage: Bacteria > Pseudomonadati > Bacteroidota > Bacteroidia > Bacteroidales > Bacteroidaceae > Bacteroides > Bacteroides sp. MSK.18.37. The sequence goes on from NZ_JAHOIB020000001.1 coordinate 7,110,262, forward strand.
ACGGTAAACTCATTCCCAACATATCCTTCTACGGGATCTATCTTTGTTACAGTCGCCACAGGATCAGTGTAACTCATTGGAACAATTTCTTCATTATCCTCGTCACAAGCAGCTAATGCGAAAAGCGAGAGAAAAACGGGAAACAGATAGTTATATATTTTCTTCATAATCTTAATTATATTATCACGATGAATTACTCTTTTTTCTTTTTCCACATCATTCAAGAATCAATTTCAATTCTGTCACCTTAAAGTATGAATTACCTTTAGCCAGAGAAGTCAGGAATCCAATGACAACATCCGTTGTCTCCGTCACTTCAAATGAAGGTGTAACCAACGTACCCGAATCATTCGCTGTTCCCATTTTATCATAGACCACATAAACTCCATTTAGTTGCTCAAGATCAGCGACATTCGGTATATCACTTTCACTATCTCCTTTAGCTATCAATACGGAAATAAAGTTCCCCGCATCAGTAACTACCAATGTATATGCATAAGTGACTTCCAGTCTGTATTTACCAGGACGGAGCGTAGCAACCTGCCACATTTTCCCATTCGTATAAGCTTCTTTATCCCATCCATTCTGGAATGCTAACGTTAAGCCTTCTTCTGATTTATATTGCATTCCGGAAACAGTCGTATTGCCTTTTGCATTGAACGATGCTGCATTTTGATTCCACACTGCCGGAGTCCACCATTCACCATTCTTCCAATTTTCATCATTTGCCTTGGCAAACGGCTGCTTGTAGTTTTGAAGGTAAAGCACTGTCACATCACCCTTTGAGTTAGGATTAAACATTGCACTACCTGTCATTGTATATCCATGAATAGTTACAGTCACATTACCTGTCTTATAATCTGCAGGAGTTGTCGCAACAATAGTAGACTCATCCACCAGCTCAAATTCGGCCGGCGTTCCATTGAAACTAACAGAAATATCGGATGGATCCGTACCAAAGTTTTCACCTGTTATAGTAACCTTGTCTCCCGTATCGGCTACCCCTTCACCGTCTTCACTATCAGAAGTCACTGTAATGACACGTGGTGTAGGCAGTACTGTATAATGACCGATATTCTCCACCTTTTTATTATAAATCTGTAAAGACAGATTGCCTGTTACTGCAGTTTCCGGCACTTCCACTACCAAACGGTTATTTTTGCAATCGAGCACTTTATTGGATTGGGCTTCACCGAAGAAAACTTTCACTGCTTCAGCACGGTCACCAAAATTGGTTCCCGTAATAACTACCTGTGTAGTGACATATCCGTCCGTAGGATAAATGCTCTCCACTACTGGTACAGGATAATCATAAACTCTATACTTGGGGTCTTGCTCACAACCGGAGAAAAGTGCGGAAACACAAGCAAGTATTGCCAAGTGAAATGTATATTTGAATAAAAACTTCATATAATCTATGGTATTATACGTTAAACGATTGAATGATTAATATCCTGGATTTTGTACCAGATTTGAATTCAGGTTGATTTGATTTCTTGGAATCGCCCACAAATAATCTCCCTTAGTAAATGCGCAGTCGGATGATTTGAGAAGCACTACACAAGGTAATTTGCCTTTACCTGTTTCCACTTCTTCCGTCCCCTTCGTAAAAATAGCCGGATTGAAAGCACTGGTAGCGTTCCCGTTTTCGTCTATAAATGCCGTCGGATAGCTGGCATTACCTACTACCGCACCGCAACGAGACTCATTCAGATTCTCTTCCGCAATGCCCCAACGTTTCAGGTCGTCACAACGAAAACCTTCCATATAGAGTTCCAAAGCACGTTCACGGCGGATCTCATCCAACATTACCTGATTGACTGTCTTACTCGCATTTGCCGGCACTCCTTCCTGAATTCGCTTTGCCAATGCATTTGTTAGGTTAGCAATTCCCGCACGGGCACGGATTTTATTTATCGACTTATTCAACTGGTCATCTGATATTTCACCATAGCGTTCCATCACAGCTTCGGCATAGTTCAAGTATACTTCTGCCAACCGAAGTACCGGATAATTGGCCGATTCATCTTTACTTTGGCGTTGAATATCGGTAATAGCAAACTTGGAAACACCATACCCACAGTTCTCAACTGTCAGGCTCGTAGCATATGAACCTATATAAGAAGTCAAACGGAAATCCCGATTCTGAAACTCGTCCCCCGGATTCTTATATCCCTGGAACTTATCAGACATGCTGACCGGAAGCCCGTCAGTGCATAAAAACATATCAATCAATTTCCGGCTGGGACGCATATCCGTATAAATCACCTGATTCAAATCTACCTGTCCTTTACGCGTTTCCTGACTATATACAGAAGCGATGATAAATTCCTTGTTCGTCGCTCTTCCGGCACCGGCAGGATTACTGGCTTCTTCTTCAATATTAAACAGGTAACGATTGCTCATATTTCTCATAGCTGCAACATTGTTATAATTCCAAAGGGAATAAGCAGCATCTCCCATCACTGTTTCGGATAATTGAACGGATTCTTCCAGAAAAGCATTTACCTGATCGGAAGCCGGACCGGCAGAACCTTCAAAATCAGTAGAAGTACCATTGTACTTACGCCAGGTAGCTTCATAAAGTAACACGCGAGCCTTAAATGCCTGTGCAGCCTGTTTGCTGATTTTACCTTTGTCGGCAGAGGTTATATTCTGTTCCAACGGCAACCCTGCGATAGCCTCATCCAAATCGGAAAGAATCAAGTTGACAACCTCATAACGGCTGTTACGTTTTCCATATAACTCCGGTGAAGTCACGTCGAGAACTTTCGTAACGACAGGCACTCCACCAAAAAACTTCAATAAGTAAAAATAGTTATAGGCACGGAAAAAATGACCTTCGGCTAATTCTTTTTTAATATCCGCTAAATTACCTGTATAGGAAGAAACTGCTCTTTCAAACATGTGATTAGTGGCACGAATATTACCATAGCAATTACCCCAACGGCTATCGTCATTAGGAACTCCCATCACACCGGTCCCCACACCATACGAATATCTGAAACAAGTAGAAAGATCGGATGCCGCATCCATGTGATCGAATATACTTCCATAGGAAGACTGCCATCCCAATAATTGCCCGTAAAGCCCGTTAGCATATTCACGGAAATGCTCCGGAGTTTTGAAATAAATCACATCTGTCTTGGCATCCAGTGGTTCCAAGTCAAGGAACGTATTCACGCATGAAGAAAATCCCAATGCGCAGGTGCAAATTAATATATAGTTCGTTATCTTTTTCATATCTTCTATTCTGTATTTAATTTTCCATAGCTACTATAAAGTGATGTTCAGACCGAACGACCAAGTACGTGCAAACGGGTATCCACTGTTGTTGGAGGCTGCTCCCATTTCCGGGTCGAAACCGTCTCGAATACTGGTAGCTTCCCATAAATCATTACCAGAGAAGTAAACACGTACTTTTTCCAGTTTCACCTTGCGAGTCCATATCTGCGGCAATGTGTAGCCGACTATTAATGTTTTCAAACGGATATAGCGGTTATTCTGCATCATAAAGTCGTTATTCTGATAATTCCAGCGTGCGAGATTCGCATTGGTAGTCAAGCGAGGGAATTCAGCATTCGGATTGCTCTCTGTCCATGTCTTTCCCAAATATGTCGGGTTCTGATTGGCAGTACGTGTCTGAAAAGGATAAGCCATCCAGTCATTACGGATAACATACTGCTTGCCGACACCTTGGAACATTGCGTTCACATCAATACCTTTCCATGATCCTCCCAGTGTGAAACCGAAAACAAAATGTGGATTGGAGTCACCGAGATATTGCAAATCGCTATTCTCATTCCCTGCACCGGAAATCTTATAATCACCATTCAAATCCAAACGTTTGGTATCACCTGGACGCAACCGGCTTGCACTTCCTGCTCCTACACCAGTCAAATCTTCTTTACCCTCTCCATAGAGTGCATAATAGCGGTCTACTTCTGCCTGATCTTTAAAGTAACCATCTGTGCGATAAAGAAAGTACGAATTCAACGGATACCCATTCACGGCTGCATTCCAACCAGCCCCATAAGAATCTGCTCCTTCCATCTCTTTCAACAGACTCTTTGTATCACCAATATTAAAGTTGGCATAGTAAGAAAAGTCTTTAATCTGATCGCGCCATCCAATAGTGAATTCCCAACCTTTTACATTCAAATGACCACTATTCGTTTTAGGAGCTTTACCTCCTAATACACCCGGATATGTGACATTTACCAACATACCGGTATTATCTTTTATAAAATAATCGAATGTAGCTTTCAAACGATTATCGAAAAAGTTAAGATCGATACCAAAGTTTTTCTGTGAAACTTTCTCCCAAGTACGGTCATAAGAAATTAAACCGCCAAAACCTGAAGATACCTGATTGGCAGGTATAGTTCCAAAACCGGCTGTTCCAAGAGAGACAGTAGACACATAATCGTAATCACCCAGCCCGACATCATTACCCGAACTACCGTAACTTAAACGCAACTTACCAAAAGAAAGAACAGGTTTTAAAAATTCTACAAATTGTTCTTCCGAGAACGCCCAGCCCAAAGAAACGGAACCGAAGCTCTTAAAACGATAACCGGGAGCAAACTTGGAATTTCCGTCACGACGCCCCATCAATTCAACCATATATTTTTCCGCATAGTTATAATTCAAACGGGCAATATATGAATAGGTACCATTATGAGTCTTTCCTCCACCGTTACCCTGTGTACCCGTAGCCAAATTCAAATCGTAAATTCCGGCATCCTCAAACTTCTCACGGGCGGTAACAACTTTCTTAGTCACCCATTTCTCGGCATTGATGCCGAACATAGCATCTATATTATGTACTTCGGCAAATGTACGCTTATATTTCAATAACCCTGAATAGTACTGATACCGGGCATTATTTGCCTGTACCAAATATCCCGGCTGATGGGAGTCTTTAAAATTCATCACATCTTGTGGAGTACTAAGGGTTTGTGTTGTTTCATATACTAACTTCGCCGTCTGCTCGCCGAACCAATTGTAACACTGTACCGGAAGCGAATAGCGTTCTCTGCGATATTCCTCATTTTGAAATGAAGCAGTACCCTCGAAAGTGATTCCTTTCCAAATATCCACCAATGCTTTAAAATCGACACGAGTAGTCAACTTCTCTCTCTCGTCACGTCCACCATCCGTTGTAGCTGCTGCCGCATTGCGATCACCTACATTACCGAAGTTAGCGTACCATTGTCCATAGGGATTTTTTGCCGGGAAAAACGGAGCATCGTTTCCGTAAAGTGTACGGTCGATACCATGCGTGGGTGTTTCGGTATTTGTTTTAATCATACTGGCTGAAGTCTCCAGTTTGAACCAATCAGTCAATTTGATTCCGTAGTTCAAGCGCAAATTCAACTGTTTCTGTCCGTCATAGGCTGTAGCCAGATTAGCCTGGTTATCAGCATAAGCTAATGAGATGCGGTAATCGGATTTATCCGTAGAACCTGCTACACTCAAGTTATGCTGGTAAGAATAACGGCGGGCAAACAATTCATCCAGGCGATTGGCATTACCAACGAACATCGTACCCCAATCGGCTACAGTCGACTCATAAATACCTTCAATGCCTTGAGCCATCTTCTTCAGGTTTTCTTCTCCCCAGCCCCACCAGTCATGTTCCGGCATTTCTTTATTGGCTTCCAGCCACATGGAAGCATATTCCTGCATACTGGGAGAGAAAGCCATAATACCATTGGTAGTGAAACGCATATTGAAGCCATAATCAACCGTTGTCTTGCCTTTACCTTTTTTGGTAGTTACCAAGATAACGCCATTAGCTGCTTTCGCCCCATAAATGGAAGCTGAACCGTCTTTCAATACACTAATATTCTCAATATCATCCGAGTTTAGATTTTGGAATGACTCTGAATTCAATACGGGTACCCCATCTACAATAATCAACGGACTACCTCCATTGACAGATGTCAGACCACGAATCTGGAAATTTAAACCTTCATTACCCGGACGTGAGGAAGAACGAGTGACTACCAAACCCGGAGTGGCTCCTTGCAGAGCAGCACCGACATTGGTAATGGCACGACTTTCCAATACCTGGCTACCAATTTGTTCTACCGCCCCTGTCAACGTCGCTTTTTTCTGCGTGCCATAACCCACTACAACAACCTCGTCCAGTGCATTATTATCTTCCTTTAATACCACTTTAAAATCAGAGCGGTCATGAAGGTTAATAATCTGATCTACATATCCGATATAGCTAACTTTTATCTGTTTGGCATCAGCAGGAATATTCAGCGTAAACCGACCGTCAATATCGGTAATTACTCCTGCATTACTTCCTACGACCACTACATTACAACCAATTAGTGGTTCACCATTCGCATCTGTCACAAGTCCTTTGATGGTGCGGCCCGTCTGGACTACCATCAAACTCTCTTCTACAGAATCATTTGCATAGAGCAATACACCGGGCGAACCACCCAGTAGCATGGCGAAAGCCAATGCGACTCCTTTTGAACATAAGAATTTGGATTTAATTTCCATAATACTATTAAATTGTTAAAGTTAATATGTGTTTTTCCGAATCTGGTATTTAACCGACTTTGGAGAATTCATTTTTCAAATAGGTGCGAACCGTTTTACGAGCCAGTAATAGTTGACATTCTACTGTACGGGGAGATAAGGACAGCTTTCCTGCAATGGCAGGACAAGAGAGTTCATGATTGAAACTAAGTTCATAAATCTGACGGCGTTTGACAGGAAGAGCTTCCATAACCTGGTCATGCATCTTCTTTAGTTCACGAAAATGAATGGTATCTTCTGTGGTATTCCGACTGGCGTCTTCCATCCTATTATATATGTAGGCGACGAAATCTTCCTGTTTATAATAACGACGGATTTTATCGGTTACTATATTGCGAGCGATGGTAAAAAGCAAAGACCAGACTGTATCTTTGTTCACAAATACCCTGTGTTCCCATAAGCGGACAAAGACATCCTGTGCCAAATCTTCCGCTTCATGCGGATGGCAAATGCGGATAGCGATATAGTTCTTGATATACTCCTTATATTTAAGATAGCATTCAGAGAAGAAGTCGTCAAATGTAGCTTGCTGTTTATTCATGGCATTAAATTTATCCGTTTAACGATGATACAAAAGTAGGAACAAGTTTCAAATTCAAATATCACAAAAGTAACAGATAACAAAACTATCGTAACAAGCGTGTATTTTTGCAAAAACTTCCCATTTCATCGGGATAAATCTAACCGTCACACCAATAAAAAAGGGGATGTCGTTACATTTGACGACTCCCCTGTTCTTATATTTGCATGGATGAAAGCTTTCATCCGGAAGGATTCATTATTTATTTTCCTGTGATGCCTGGAAATCCGGTATACGTTTTACGTTCGCACCTTTCATCACACCTCTTTTGATCGCTTCATTCGTATCGGTGATTTCTTTCTTCACACGTTTATAGTATTCTTTTGTCAGTCCTTTCTCTACTGCTTCCGATTCTGTTACTGCCCAAAGATACTGATAATCCATCAACATCAAATCCGGTGCCACTATTTTAAAGAAAACACTATCATTTGCAAATTTTTCACGTAAGTCTCCCAAATAGATGGTATCTGCAGGATTTACCTCCTTAACATTTGCATTATTTTTTGAACTGCTACCTCCGCAAGAGGATAACATCAAACCTCCTACCAATGAAATTAAAACTAATACTTTCATATCAACATATATTATAAAATAAAACTTCTTCTGCCCCAATGTGAACAAGAACTTAAAATTATCTCACTTATTGAGCGCAAATGTAATAATTAAACTACAAACACAAACACAATGTCATTCTTTTCTTCCCGATTCCTCGGCATATTGCTTGGGAAGCATCCCGAACATTTCTCTAAAACACTTCGAGAAATAGCTGGGTGAACTGAATCCTACCCGGTTCGCTATTTCAACAATCGGCAACTGACTTCCTTGTAATAACTGTGCCGCCCGTTTCAAACGGATGCTGCGAATAAAGTCCGTCGGTGTGTGTCCGGTGATGGATTGTAACTTACGGTAAAGACTCATACGCACCATACCCAAATCACCACTCAACTCTTCTACACCATATTCAGGATTATCCATGTTCTTCTCTATGTATTCCAGACACTTCTGTATGAGTTGTTCGTCTACTGAAGTAATAGTGATAGCGCTCGGATTTACTTCTATGTTCTTACGGAATTCTTGTTTTCTCTTTTCCTGCTGCTCTATCAGCTTTTCAATGCGTACCATCAGCATATCAAAGTTGAAAGGTTTCGACATATAAGAGTCTGCTCCTACTTCATAGCTGTTAATCTTGATATCATCGGCAGTGCGGGCCGTCAACAATATCACAGGTATATGGGAAGTCTGCACGTTCGTCTTGATCCGACGGCAAAGTTCGATACCGTCAACTTTCGGCATCATAATGTCGCTGATAATCAGGTTTGGATTTTCCTCTATTGCTTTTCGCTCTCCTTCCTCACCGTCTGCCGCTTCAATGATCTGATAGAAATCTTCCAACTGTTCTTTCAGGAAAGTACGGAACTCCTGATTGTCCTCCACTAACAACAGTTTCTTCAGGTTATCATCAACTGTAGATGTAGTGGTTTCTTTCTCTTTAACATCTGATGCTTCCGTTCCGATGATTTCTTCCGGCAGTTCGTCCGGTTCCGGTTTCAGGTCCATCGGCAACCAAACAGTGAATACTGATCCACGATCTATCCGGCTGTCCACTTTAATACGGCCACCATGTATATTTACATATTCCCTTACCAAATGAAGTCCGATGCCACTACCTATTTTTTCGTCTCCTTCATTTCCTACCTGATAGAAACGGTCGAAGATATAAGGAAGGTCTGATTCGGATATTCCGATTCCAGTATCAGATACGGATATTCTCACGTAGTTTCTTTCTTCTATCTCTTCTGTCGCGAGCTGTAAGTTCACTGTGCCTCCCTGCGGTGTATATTTGAAGGCGTTGGACAAGAGATTATTCACAATCTTATATACCTTATCCCGGTCGAAGAACATATAAAGCGCTCTATGTTCCGATTGGTTCACAAAGTTAAGGTGCTTCTCTACTGCCATTGGCATGAAGTTGTTATAGGCCGAAACAATAAACTCCTCCATATCGCCGTTCATCAGATGCAACCTCTCTCCTTTCATTTCCAGTTTGCGGAAATCGAGTAGCTGATTCACCAATGACAATAGGTTTTGAGCATTCTTATAGATGGTATTCAGTTGTTTTTTCATCGCATCGTCTGTCAATCGACGTATCATCATATCCAATGGTGTGATAATCAGCGTCAGCGGAGTACGGAGTTCATGGCTTATATTTGTGAAGAAACGGAATTTCATCTGATCCAGTTCTTCTTTCTGCTTCAACGCTTCCTCTTCTTGCATACGAATCATCTTCTGCCGGTTGCGGCGGTTTATTACGTAAATCAGCCCGAAGATTAAGAGAATAACTAAAATTGCATAGAAAATACGAGCGCCCAGTGTATCCCAGAACGGGGGATGAATGACAATTTTGAATGCAGACTCCGGTCCCCATATCCGGTCGTTTCCGGCAGCGGACACACGGAAGATGTATTCGTCCGAAGGGAGATTATTATAGACCACACGTCCTTGTCCATTCTCAAAAAGGGTTTCCGTCCATTCTTTGTCAAATCCTTCCAGTTGGTAACGGAAAGAGGTTTGAGAAGGATTAGGGAAGTTCAGACCAGAAAACTCAAGTGTGATATAGTTCTCATCATATTTTAATTGTACTTCGTCCGAATAACTTAATGCTTTATCAAATAAGACACGTCCGTTATATGCTTCGCCCGAAACAACCGGAACATTAAACAAGCGGAATGAAGTAAACAGAGGACGATTGAGGCACTGATTATCTATCATGTTTTCTGGTGAGAAAGCAATAAAGCCGTTCATCAGCCCCAGGAAAAGCTGATTGTCCCTGGTCATTAACGAAGGGAAACTATATAAATCATCCTGACGGATTTCATCTTCCGACAGACAGCTGATTACATGAAAGCTGTATTTATCTGCTCTTCTGTCTACTTTTATCTTATAAATAGAAGTGACTGTCGAAATCCATATATCATGGTTCTTATCTTCCACTACGTTCAGGATAGCTTTAGACAGACCTTCTTCTTTCCCTAATGTGTAGCTTTGCCCATTGTAAGTCAAAACGCTCAAGCCATATTGTGTAGCAAACCATAAAGTTCCCTCATGGTCTTTGAGTATCTGATTATACTTGATACTTCCCTGATTGAAAATAGAATTAGCCTGGCCGTCTTCCTCCGGTATCCATATTTTATTCGTTACAGGATCGTAAATGTAGAGTCCGTTATCACTGCCTACGACCAACCGGGATTGATTATCTATGGCCAATGCATTCGCTACTTTATATTTTTTGAGTTCGGGAAACTGTTCGGACAATAAGTTTATTTGCCCGTTTTCAGGATTGAATAATCCTACACCACCATATATACTTACCCACAATCGACCGGAAGAATCTTCGACCATGACACGGATATTACTGAAATCCAATTCATTCTGATAATCCGTATCGGGATAATCGTAAGATTGTACCTTTCCATGATCTATGCAGTAGAGTCCATCGTGGTATGTTCCGACCCAAACACGCTTCTTGCTGTCCTCATAAAGTACACGGCAATTCTTCTGACTGAATTCATGATAGAATCTGTTCATGCTTTTAGTCTCCGGTTCATAGCGATAGACACCCTGCGTAGTACCCATCAGAATTTCTCCTTTAGATGTTTCGAGCATACAGCGGATTTCCTCTCCTTTCCAGTCGCCATTTATCATCTTCTTATTGTACAGCACTATTTTATTCATGCTGGGATGATAATAACACATTCCCTGATTATAAAGTCCTATCCAAACGGAATTATTTTCCCGGTCGCAATAGATGCTTTGAATACCGTTTCGTACTGTATTACCTGATAATAAAGGAATATCCAGTGTCCGGGTTACAGAGAAATTGTGCATATCAATGACATAGAATCCATCGATAACGGTTCCTACCCATGCATTTCCGCCTTTATCCACGTCCATAGAAGTAAACCATGAATAGTGTCCGAGTTGGATACCTGAAATTTGGTTCCATTTTTTATTATAGACATCATAATAGCCTACTCCACGATCCCACATCAACCAAAAGTCACCATTATCGAGTATCTTCAAAACCACACGGTCATCCGGTTTCAGTTGGTCTTTCAGGAAATCAAGTTGATGCACGAAACGTTTCTTTTCTAAATCGTAGCAACGGATAGCCCCTTTCTGATGAACCATCCAACTGTATTTTCCATAACTTTCTACTCCGAGTAATCCTCCATAGTATTCCATAAACTCATCATTCCTGCAAACCTGTTCGATTAACTTTGTCTCTGCATCGTACATATAGACAGAGGAACCCGGCGTCAGAAACCAACAATGTTTCTCTGAATCAATAATCAGGTCCGCCACTTTATCCTTTAAGCCGAATTGTTGAAATAAAGAATCTACGTTATAGATGTACTGTTCGGTAGTCAAATCGAAGACACGCAGGCTCTTGCGTTCTTTCATCCACAAACGTTTGTCGGCATCAATATATTGTTCGGGAATAATATGGTTATATGCTATCGAATATTCGCCATGAATATTGAAAGGGAAATTTGAATAGTTCGCACCATCATACAGGCTTAATAACACAGTACTTCGCACACCGATACGTCCGTCGGGAATGGGGAAAACGCTTTTTACATAGTTATCCGGTAATCCTTCGACAACTCCAATCTGGCGGAATACATAAGGGGATTCTTGCGAGCTAATATAACCCGGATACAATAATCCCATTAGTATGATTAACAAACATATTCGAATTTTCATGGCCATCTTTTTTTGTAGTACTATTATTAAGTACGAACGAAAAATCAAATCCCCTTATCCTGCTTTACTATTATTTTCTGAATTTCAAGTTTATCTCCGGCTTGCTCTATCTGTAAACGAAGTACACAAGCTCCTGCGGGAAGAGTGAGTTTACCTATTTCTCTTTCCGTCCATTGTACGGAGCTGGGTAATTGCATGGGTTCTGTCTTTACTTCCGAATCAGAAGCTACGGACAATAAAGAATTTCCTTTTGATTGATAAACAAGATAAACGGTATAATCTCCATCGGTAGGAATACTTACAGTATAATTCATCCATTCTCCATCTTCTATTTGGGTAATGACGTAGTTATCTTCTTCTTTTCGTAGCTCTACTGCTCCGTCTGGTCTGTATTCGTTGCCACGTTTCTTTCCTACATTGTGATAGGTATGCCCTTCGGGATCTTCCGCAAGACAATAATAATCATAATCGGCAGCCAATATCTCACAAGGTAACGAATGGATTCCCGATACGCGCTTTCCTGCAGAAAAGGAAACGGGATCACCTGCCATCCAGGGAGTCAGTCGCTTGGTTAATGTTCCCCATCCTGTCCATTCATAAAACCAGTTGGGTGCTATCCCCCAGTTTTCGCAACCGTGATGTTCTATCATATAATCACGGTAACGTTTCAGCCAGGTATAGTCGTTTGCAGGCAGTCCGGCACGTACTGCATAATGCGCCAATGCCATTTCACGGGTTCCGCCACTACCTGCTACGTCTCCACGTCCGTGAGGAGATACGGCTATGGATTCCCAACGTCCGCTACGACTCCTTATTTGCAGAAACTTCCCGTTCTCAAAAGTGACCTCGTCCGGATTCCTGCTATATCCTGCCGGTTCCCATGGTTCTTTCTGCTCTTCATAAGAACGGACTTTCGACAGGTTATACCGATAGTTCCATTCCAGTCCGGTCAAAAGACGATTATTCAGACAGCTATACAAGGAATCTCCCTGATTCCATGCCATTTCCGCTATTGCTACATAATTATGGACTCCCGCCAACACATGTCCCTGATCGCGACTGGATTCCTGACATTGCCCGTTCGGATAGATATAGTATTGCAGTTGCTCATCATAACCATAATCAGGAATTTTGTTTTCTCTTCCCACCAACTTATAATCAATAATTGTCGGTGATTTCCGAATCGGTTCTTCACTCGCAACCGATGGACCAGGCGGATAAGGCAAATCATCTTCACGATGCTCCATCCCTAACAAATAACGATAGGCGCGTTCATACATTTTCTCGTTATCTAGATAAATCCCCATAGCCATCATACTGCGGGCAGCAAACAATCCCTGATTTCCAAAACGCGCCGCATCAAAATTATAGATGTTCCAATAGAAAGTTATTCCATTTTTAGAATCGTCCCAATAATCCGCATATTTGGCACAGAAATCCTCCATCGAACTGTATCCCGGATAAACCAGCATATCTTTGAATCTCTGCTGATCCGCTTCCTCCCATCCCGGATAATCACGCATCAGTTCCGCAGCATCTATCAGCAGATAAATCTTTCCATTATCCAATGGTCCCGTTCCACGGGCACTGGTATTCGTATAATAAGAATTAACATTCAAATACTCCACAGCTTTACGGGCATAGGCTTCATCATCGGTTAAATGCCAAAGCAATGCCAAATCATGGGCACGCCTGCCATCTATTCCGATAGTAGCGTTGAAACGCCCTTCTTTGATTTGTTTTCCCCGATTAGCTGCTACAGCCGTTAATGAAGAATAAGGAGATTCTTTCAATTTTAGAAAAGTTGAATAATAAGGTTCCTGCCTTGCTGCGACCATTGCTTTCATCCGGTCAAGATCACCTTGGGTATAAGTGATGCCCGGATGAACAAAGCTTCTTTGTGCCTGCACCGGAATATGGCCATTCCCTATCCATACAAGAATAATAAAGCAAATAATCCTGTCAATCATAGTCTGACTTAATTTCTGTAGATTACAAATAATAAGCAAAGATAGCATTTAGCAGATAAAATCAAGATACCCCTGAATAATAAAATAGTTCATTCCCTATATGAGAATGAACTACTATATACTGTCTTTCCTTGCAAATGAAGGAAAATGCTATTCGATCACAACTACAAAACCACCTCTGGGAAGGCAATCTATACTCATTGATGTCCGACCTTTTGACAATCGGGAGCGTTTTATATCTAATTGCCTTTCCTCACTGCCGTCTCTGAATATGACTATTTTCTTTCCCAAACCAGGCAAAGCATTCAAAGTAAAAGTCAATGTCTGTTTATCATCGGTTCCGTTAATGCCCCCAATATACCAGACGTTGCCTTTACGACGGGCCAAAACCACCGATTCTCCGGGATATCCACTCAAAAGCTTTGTATCATCCCAGGCTGCCGGTAATTGGGAAAGTAACTTTCCGGCTTCCTTCGGCAATGCTTCGTAAACGGAAGGCCGGTCCGGCATATGTTGCCATCCTGACTCGAAGATAACCGGTAATGCCAATTCATGACCATGCGATGTAATATGAGGATGCTGGGAATCGGAAAAAGTTCCGGGCGTATAATCCATCGAACCGACCACATTTCTCGTAAAAGGCAATGTGGCATTATGTCTCGCCGCCAGCGGGGTCAATCTCGGAGTATTATTGTACCACTCCGCCCCATACACTGCTTCCATCGTCATCAAATGCGGATACGTCCGTTGCCATCCACGGGGAATGGTGGCTCCATGGAGATTCACCATCAATTTATATTTAGCCGCATCTTCCAGCAAATCCAGATAATAATCCATTGTTTCCACCTTGTCACCAGCAAAGAAGTCGATTTTAACACCGGTTACCCCTTGCTCCGCAAGCCATTGATATTCTTTTTCCCTATTTTCTTTCTTGTTTAACCTGTCCATAGGCCCCGGAGCTCCGTTTCCAACCCACGCAGTACACGAATTATACCATAAAAGAGGTTTTATTCCTTTCTTCAAGGCATATTGCAATGCATCATGCACGTCTCCGCCATTCTCCATTTCATTCCATTTCCAATCAATCAGACTATACGGCCATTGCATCTTCACAGCCAAATCAATATAATCCTTCACTATTTTAAAGTCTTTGGAGCCGTTATTATACGCCCAATACCCCCATGATACAGCTCCCGGTTTTATCCAATCCGTATCTGCCAACTTACAAGGTTCGGACACATCGGTAACTAACGTAGATTCTACAATATCAGCCAAAGAACCGATAACAAGCAGACGCCAGGGAGACTCCCATGTCTCTTTCAAAGGCAGATTATCGGTAGCCGGACGTACTTGATATTCATTCGGGTCGATTCCATTATATAAAAAAGAAGCACAATGTCCACGCAGTATATCGGCTTCGGTAATCAACATAAATACTGAATCCCGGAACTCAACAAGAGCCGGATATCCCCAACAATATGTTCTCTTCTTTTCTACAGTTGATGTCCCATCCACGGCTAAAGGATAAAAACCTTCATAATCTTTGCTATATTGCTGAAACCATCTCTTATTCCCTGCGGGTATCGGGTAAGTAGTAACTTCATTAAGAAGACGTTCATCAGCAGAAACTGCTTTTATCCCATATTTAAAAGCAATTCCGTCATTGTAGACTCTGAAAGTAACCGCCAGTTCCTGCCCTCGGGAATTGGCGAAATTATAAGTCCTTTCAAAAGCCTCGTTTGTACAATGGCTTCTTTTTCCCGTCAGCATTTCATAATCATCCTTTACCGACTTTGCCTCCGATACAGACTTCAACTTTAAATCTCCCGCAAAACTTTGCTGGTCTGTATTCATTCCCAAACGTGCCTGTGAAAGTATGCAACGGTTATTGTATTCTACCGTGAAACAAGCCTTTCCGTCATTCTCTCCGGTTGTCGGAACTATCAGATGAAGTTTTCCATCCGGAGAAGATACACCACGGGATTCTTCTGAATAACATGACACACTGCCTGCCAGCGTCAGAACCGACAAAGCCATTATATACTTAAAATCTTTCATTGTTCAATCTATTATTTATAATTAAAAAAAGACTACTTCATAAGAGGGCTGTCCGGAGACAACCTTATTTTCTATTTTCAAGGTCAACACCACCTGTTCATAAGGTTTCAACGGTTCAACCGTCCCCTGCGTCAGAAGTTTGCCGTCGCAGAATACTTTTACTCCCGTCCTTTGAGAAGCGGACAAGCCAAAGTTCTGTATCTCAACTGCAAGTTCTGTCCCGGCATCGTCCACAACAGGACGACGTGCCGAAAGTAATGGCGGCGTATAACAAACATAAGGCAAACGGGCATATCCGTATATCAAATTACCCTTCTTATCCTTTCCTATCATCTTGGGAGCAAACTCTTCTTCTGTAATGCCACTGCCCTTCCCGTTAAAAACGACAATCAGGTCTTTACCGGATTTCCGTGTCCGGAGAGGCTTACAGCCTCGTCCGAAATTCACTTCCGTATACGAACCAAAGCGCAAAGACTCGATATCAACTTCTGTCTGCGGATTAAAATCCTCCTCTGCCGCTATCTTGACTCCAATGGTACGTGTTGTCGGCTTTATCGGTTCCTGATTCAGGACAGAAAGTAACAGTCCCTTGTTCAGCGGGATACAAATATTCTTCGAACTATGATTGTCATTAGGAAGATCCTCCCACTTGATGGTATCAATAACGGCAAAATTCATCTGTACAGCACGCCCTTGCCTATCCTGAAAGACTTTCGGACGTTCATATTTGAACCAGTGTTCTACATATCCATCCTCATGAAACGATATACCGGGCACGTATGCTTCTCCCTGCTCGGTCACCCAGTGTACCCCGTCTTTTGAACGTTGGTAATAGGCGATTCGTCCCAGCCAATCATTTACAATTAAATGGTATTGAAGGGAATCCCGCCATACGACAGGATCCTCAAACCGTCCGTCCACATCCGGATATATCCTTTTATCCGTCAACTGGTTGTAAGTAGAAAGCCCGTCACGGCTAACCCACACGCCACCACCACGACAGATCATCAGATAAGAATCATCCTGACGACGGGCAAAAGTCAGATTAGACAATCCCTCTATGACTTTCCGGTCACGGGCATCAAAATCAAATTTGCCATACGTCCAAGGGCCATCCATGCTGTCCGAAATATAATAACCATCAATTACGTAAACCACAATACGCCCGTCTTTCATGACAAAAGCTTCGGGATTGTGCCCTTTGCCAATGGAGTTTTGCACAGTGAATGGTCCATGCAAATGTTTACCGGTAGCATGATAAACAGTCGAATTCGGCCAGAACATATGACCCTTGGGAGAGTTTTCAGGCCATCCGCAAACGAATAAATGATAACAACTATCAGGCGTCTGCACTATATTTCCACCCCAGAAAGAAGTTGCCGGAAGTTCGATACCATTGTCCACGTACCGGAGACGCACGCTGTCGGCTCCCCATACGTCTTTTGAAGTAATGTTCCCCTGCATTGGCAAGAAACGGTCCATAAAACGCCCTCCTTTAATCAAAGATTGCCATTCCTTCGGTCGCTCGCGTTCCGTGACTTGCGCGTTCATACCGGCAATGAAAACGTACAGTCCGATCAACAAGAACAAATTCTTTCTCATCTTATATCTGTTTTTGTAAAAGTTATGCCTTTTGCATGCGGCCCAATATAAAAACAAGCCATATCCGCTGTTTTATACCACTTCGGTTTATCCGGCATTTCATCATAAATCAACTCTCCATTAATAGAGAGATTCTCAAAACGGATATTTTTCACTTGACGTTCCTCATTATATCCTTCTATTATGGACAATCCAGCATTCTCTCCCGTATATGACACGTTCTTAAATAATACATCTTCAATTCCTCTACCGGGAGCCGTACAATATTTCTCATTATAAAAGATACGCAAATTGACAATCTGTCCTTCTCTGAAATTCTCAATCCGGATATTCTCAAAACGCACTTTACGAATCAGGTTGTTATCACCCCCATTGATAGCAAGGCAACCTTGATAATCCACCTGCTTTTCCTTATGGTCTAATATGTCAATATTGATATAATTCAAATTTTCAAGTACTTCGGGTTCTTTTGTATTCCCGTGAATGCCTATAAAAATGGGATGAGCCACGTCAGCCCAAAGGGTAGAATTCCTCATCGTTATGTTTTTGCATCCTCCCACGAAACCGAGACGGGTTCCGTAAACCGTAGTACAGTCGTCTGAATTACGACAGAACACACCATCGAACAGCACATTGTTACTGGCAAACACATTCATACCGTCGCCCCATGAATAATAGCTTATGCTTTTCACATTACGGATGGTCACATTATCCGACCCACCGGTCGAGCACTGCGTAGTAGCGATACCTTCTACGTATACATTCTGTGAATTTGCTATCTTAATGCCTCCTTTCACCGTGTGGTCAATAATTCCTCTGCCAGTCAGCTTGACGTCATGTACATTCTCAATCACTACACGCCCCATCAAAAGAGCTCCACCTGCCAGATAGACAGTTTTTCCTGAAGGGACTCTCAATTCTCCGTTCTCAAAAGTATGTATGCCCGGAGCGTAATAAAGTACATCCGGGTCATTCTTATCCGGCACTGATTCTTCGAGAGGATTGGCAAACAAATGCAGGTTATGAAAAATATCCCCATTCACTTCTATTGACAAGTTGCAAGGACGGCTCAATGAAAAAACAACTGTTTGATCCTCTATTTGAGAAGATATGTTATGCGAAAGAGGACGGATTCTTGCCGTATTCACCTTTCCCTTGTTATAAGTAACAGCAACTTCTACCGTACCGGAAAAATCAAAAGTCGCCATTGAAGCATTTTCTACATGATGTCTTGTATTCTTCACTTCATCAACCTTGACCAAATAAGTGGACAATGCTCTCCATTCCCCTCCTTTCTGACGAACCCGGACGGTAAAATCATCATTTAACGCAGCTCCTTGAGGAGCGGGATAAGTCATTAAAGACTCTTTTGCGAAAAGAGATACGCTACTTAGTACTACCAATAATAAAATCCGTAACCTCTTCATCATGTCATATTTTATAATATATTCCATTAAATTCCTGTGAAAATAAAGTATACAGGCTGATATTCCAAAGAATCCAGCCTGTATTTATCAATAATTAATCTCTCGGATACATCAATGTACCACATCCTAACAAGTCATACGCACCTCCGCCATCTTTCGATTGCGCTCCCCATTCCGGACGCATCTGATTTACGCCCATCAATGTATATTTCATCCATTGGGGTTCCAGATTCTTGACTCTTGCATAATGCCAGTAGAGCACTTCATGCATCGGACGCGATGTTCCCCGGGCATCCGCACTGATTTCCGTATGTACTACATTATATCCGTTATATTGCACGAAAGGAACATCCAGCATAGCCACGTTGTATTTGGCTACATATTCCGCAGCCTTTAAAATGACATTATTATTGTAACCATAGAAATCGTCTCCCTGATTGTATGTCATCTGGGCAATCATTCCCAACAGTCCGATGACCAATGTGGCATGTCCCTGGTCGCGTCCACTTTCCTGAATCTGCGCCAGACTGGCATTTTCTCCGTCAAATACATGAACAATCGTCTTTTTCAGACAGCCATTGCTATCGCCATTCAATAAATGCTCGACGGCTTCGTTGTAAATATCCCGACGATCCGAGAGGATACCGATAGACAGCATAGACGCCAAATTACACAACGGCCAGTTTGCCCAATAGTTCAACGTATGAGTGCCATGATGCCTGACAATGAAATCATGATTGGCCACATAAAAGACATCTATCATCCACTGCTGGAATGCCTTGAACTCATCAGAAGTCCAACCGGAATAGTCGCGCATCAATTCTCCGGCATTAGCAAACTGATAGCCATACAGTCCTGCGGCCAATGACATGTTGGAGTCTCCATTGATTGACTTGCAGGTGGTAGCCCACGCATTCAGAATATTGATAGAAGCCTGCGCATATTTCACATTGTTCGTAATCTTCCAGGCCAAAGAATAATGGTAAGCGGCATGAGCCTGATTGGATGCATTCGTATAATTATCTCCATCAGATTCCCAAATTGTGTTTCCTCCCCTGACTATCTTTACTGTAGGATTGGGAGTTACCGCAACATCAGGATGAGTAGATTCGTCAGCAACCGACACAGGCGAAGAAGATGCCGCAAAATGGTCATTAGTAAACAGTTTATTCCATCCATCAATCCAGGGAGATGTGCCGCTTGCTACCTTAGCTTTCACACGTGCAAGGTCTTCCGCACTATGCAATCCGCCCGGATGAATCATCGGTTCACTTTCATCCTTGATTACAATGCTGTGAGGAATATCCTCTTCACCGTTATCTGTCACCCAATCTCTTTCTATCGGGTCAATATCATCACCACAAGCTGCCGACAATGATAACAAGCTTGTGAACATCAAATAATATATTTTTTTCATACCTATTCTTTTTATAAATTAGAACTATTGCACAGCATTACTTTTATAAACCAGTTGGAGTTCTTTAACCTTAAAGCAAGAGTTTTGAGGCATACTTGCCGTAAAGCCAAGGCAAACGTCCGTCGTCTCCGTCAATTCAAAATTGAGAGTGTGAGTAGTAAGACTACTGTTATGACCTTCAAATTTCCAATACACATCGCCATTTACTTCTGATAATTCTCCGTAATTCGGTAATTCGGTCTTATTCTTACAAACCGCCATATAAGGATGTCCACCATTCACTACCACTTCCCCATAAGTTACTACCATTTCATAAGAGCCTTTTGGTAAAGTAATGTTCTGATACATCTTACCATTCGTCATTACTTTGGCAGCCTCAACAGCGTCATTATTCCAACCTGCCTGCATAGTCAATACCTGTGCATCCGTATTCAATCCTCCGACAGGCTTTGAACAGAACTGTCCATCCTGTTTGTTAAACATATTCTGCGCCGCCTCATTCACCGTCCAGTCAGCAGGTACAGCCCAAGAGTTATTATTACCTCCCTGTCCGTCTTCAAAAGGCTTCGGAGTAAAAGGAGCTTTATAGTTCTTCAAAACATAGCTTGAGATATCCGTATCATCTTCCAATATTTTCAGTTCATCCGTAGAAGTAGAAGAAAGTCTGTCTTTCGTCACGGTAACCGTACCACCGGTAAAACCATCCGGAACTATTGCGACTATCTTATCATTCACGCAGGATTCAATGGAAGCGGCGGCGTCAATACCTGCGAATTTCACTGTAACAGCATTAGATTCGGTGCCAAAGCCTGTACCGGAAATTGTCACTTTGTCCCCAGCGAATGCAAAACTTTCATTCAAGACATTGTCAGACTTCACAGAGGTAATAGTCGGTTTCTCCAACAAGGTAATCTTCAGCGTATTCTTTGCAGCTTTTCCCTGAATGCGTAGTTTAAGGTCAAACTCTCCAAATACGGTAGTTTCGGGAGCTGTAGCCTTTATTTCCTCATCCGTACATGAAGTTACAGGGAAAGAGACTTCTTCTCCGTCTATCGTACAATATAATTGCACATCTTCTATCACCGTACCAAAATTCTCACCGGTAATCGTTACTTCCGCATTGCCTACTACTCTTGCCGGAGATATCTCCGTCATTTCAGGATCAGGAATAACCGTAAAAAGCTGATCCGACGTTACAATCTTCATCTTGTTCGCTTCGATAGTCAAAGCACCACTGGTTGCATTTTCAGGAACCTTCACTACTAATTTGGTATCCTCGCAAGTAAGCAGTTCCGCAGATTCTTCCATACCGGCAAAAAATACTTTCACCAATTCTTTCGCGGCTCCGAAGTTAGTCCCTTCAATAGTAACCTCTGCTCCGGCATAGCCACGTTGGGGTGAAATATTGGAAACCGACAGAACAGGGTCTTCATTTGTCAACTGTACTATTTCCGCATCGTCATCACAAGAAATGACTAGCAATGAGAACAACAACGGTAATATTAAATATATCTTTCTCATCTGTTTCTTTGTTTTTAGAATCTGTTTATAATAACTCCAATTTCAATTCTGTTGCTCTAAACCAGCCGTTGGCGGTCATAGAACAAACAAATCCGAGAGCAACATCCGTACTTTCCTCCGTAAGTTCAAACTCAAACTGTACTGAAGAAGGGCTCATGTTCTCTACCTGATTAAACAAGTAAAAACCTTTCACCTTTTCATTCTCCTTATTAATATCAGTAACGTCAGGCAACTCATTTCCTTCAGCAACAGTTATATAGAGCGTACTCTTCTTCACTCCATACTCTTTCAGGTTTACTGTCAGACGATATTTTCCCTTCGGCAATGTCGTTGTCTGATAAAGTTTACCATTTGTAAAGTCGTTTGCTCCCCAACCGGCCTGCAAAAGCAGATTATCACTGTTCAACCCGGCCACTTTCTCTGAAGCTCCCCCATTCTGCATACTGCGTGCAGCATCGTTCACTATCCAGTCAGCCGGAAGGTAAGTTCCGGGAGAAGTACCCAGTTGCGCATCCGTCATATTAGGGTCAATCTTGAACGGCTGCCTGTAATTCTTCAAATAAGCAATCGAAACATCTCCTTTGGCTAACGGATTCAACGCCGTTCCGGCTACTACTTCAAAGCCATTCACAACGATAACCACCTCGCCGGTAGGAAACTCTTCCGGCGCGACTACATGGACTTCTGTTTCAGACCAGTTGGTCACTACCGCATTAACACCACCGAACTTCACAACAACATCTTCCTTTGCCGTACCGAAACCTGTACCTTTGATTGTCACCGTTTCTCCCGGCCTGATAATAGTAGAGCCACTCTCCGTCAGCATTTCGGAAACAATAGGCGACGGCCATATCTCATAACTTCCCACTGTTACCGAATTAGTCCATACCTGCAAGGTAATGTCACCACTCATCGCCTCTTCAGGCACTTCCACTACCACACAATTATTATTGCAGGACAATACCTTATCCGCCAGTATTCCGCCGAAAGAGACTTTTACCGCTTCTGTACGGTCACCGAAATTATGTCCCAATATCGCCACACGTGACTTCACATAACCTGCCGCAGGCGAATAGCCCGACACTTCGGGAGCAGGATATACATACTGTTTGATATTACTGTCTTTTTCGCAATTTGTAAAGACTACTGTTCCCAAAGCCAGCAGACAGTAACTTATGGTTTTTATAAATAAACGTTTCATAATCTTATCCATTTAAATAATTTATCAATATCCCGGATTCTGTTCCAAGCTCGGATTCAAATCAATCTGTTTCTGGGGTATAGGCCACAAATAATGCTTCTTCATGAAAGAATGGTTGGCAGCACTACTGATTACCACACAATTCAAGACTCCGTCTCCCGTCTGTACTTTTTCCTCTCCCCAGACGAAAGAATTCTTTGCATAACGGTTTGTAGGAGTCCCGTCCGCCGATTTAAATTCTGTTTCATAACCGTCACCACCGACAACCATACCACAACGCGAAGTGTTCAGTGCATTCTCCGCAATTCCCCAACGTTTCAAATCGTCGAAACGGGCGCCCTCCATATAAAGTTCGATGGCACGTTCGCGACGGATTTCTTCCAGCATATCCAGTCCATTATCTTCAACCAGCTTGTTGGTCAAGGCGGCCACACCCGCACGAGCACGCAATTCATTGATTCCGTCCAATTGTGTATCAGTCACTTTACCGTAACGTTCATAACAGGCTTCCGCATAGTTCAGATATACTTCCGCCAGACGTAATACCGGATAATTGGCGGATTCATCGTTTGCCTTACGGTAGGTAGGATAATTGTAAGCCTTGAATTTTGCACAATCATAACCCGCCAGACCTTTGTCCAATGTCACCGAACCCGGTGCAGGGTCTACTCCGCCATTGATATAATTCATCAGACGATAATCACGGTTCTTGAATTCGTCACCGGTTTTATGATATCCCTGGAACAGGTCGGATTTGTCAATAGGTTTACCGTCCGTGCAAAGGAACATGTCAATCAGCTTGCGGCTCGGAATCATTAGCGACACAGTATGGCTCAAATTGACTCCGCCTGTTCTTAGATTGATATCGTAAACGCCATAGAGAATAAATTCCTTATTACTGCTTTTTGTCAGTCCTGCCGGATTACTTCCCGCATCTTCAAGGTTAAACAGATATAAGTTGCTTTGATTCTTTATCTTGTCATTGCTGTTATAATTCCAGATTTGATATCCTCCTTTCTTCATTACATCGTCGCACAAAGAGATAGCTTCCTCCAGAAATTCGTTCACCTGGTCTCTGGCGGGGCCTGCCGAACCTTCAAAGTCGGTAGACGTTCCGTTGTATTTTCTCCAGGTAGCTTCGTAAAGCAGTACACGCGCCTTAAAGGCTTCGGCAGCCCATTTGCTGACACGTCCTTTCTCCGTTTCCGGGATATTCTGTTCGATAGGAAGAGACGCTATCGCATTCGTCAGATCCGAAAGAATCAAGTCGATTACCTCATAACGGCTGTTTCGGGGAGAACGCAGTTCCGGGGAATCTGTATCCATCACGGAAGTAACCACAGGCACACCGCCAAAAGCTTTCAGCAACGTAAAGTAATTGTAAGCGCGAAAGAAATAAGCTTCTGCCAGATAGGGCGCTATTTCCGACTGACTACCCGGATAATCTTTCGCTTTCTCGAACAAGATATTCACCGTGCGTATGTAAGTATAACATTGATCCCAGCGTTCGTCGGAAGATGAAATAGAAATAGTGCCACGACCTACGTCGGACGAAGTCACAAAATTGGCAGCCAGATCCGAAGAGGAATCCATAAACTCGTAAATAGAGTATTTGCCATACGGTGTGCGCCACCCCAGGAGCTGGTTATAAAAACCGGTGGCGTATTCTTTAAAGTCCGCCGGCTTTTTGAAATAGACCACATTGGTTCGCTTGTCTTGTGGTTCCAAATCCAGAAATGTATCCGCACAACTTGACAAGCCAAGCAATAAACCGGAAAGAATTGTTATATATAATTTTCTCATATCCATCAAATTTATAAAAGTTACACAATCAGAAACCGACATTTATACCGAACGACCATGTTCTGGAGAATGGATAACCGGTGTTCTGTGACATCTCTCCCATTTCCGGGTCAAACCCGTCCTTGATACTCGTTGCCTCCCACAAGTCATTGCCGGAGAAATAAACACGGACTTTCTCCAGTTTCGCCTTTCTCGTCCATACTTGCGGCAAGGTGTAGCCGACAACCAATGATTTCAAACGGATATACCGGTTGTTCTGCAACATGAAGTCATTGTTCTCATAATTCCATTTTGAACGGTCTGTATAAACAGTCAGACGCGGGAACTCTGCATTCGGATTGTCTTCCGTCCAGGTCTTTCCCATGAATTTTGAATTCTGATTGGTATAGATGGTTGCAAACGGATAGGCCATCCAGCCCTGTCTCATAATCAGTTGCTTTCCAACTCCCTGGAACAAGGCGTTAAAGTCAAAACCTTTCCACGAACCGCCAAGCGTAATACCGAACAGATAATGGGCATTTCCATCTCCCATATAAATCAAGTCACTGGAAGCACTGCCGTCAGCGGAAATAGAACGGTCGCCACTCATATCCAGACGTTTGACATCCCCCGGGCGAAGTTCCGTGCTGCCGCCTGCCGGCAAAGCCGACAACGCTCCCGTACCACCGTATTTCGCATAATAAGCGTTCACCTCATCCTGCGACTGGAAATAACCGTCCGTCTTATACAAGAAGTAAGCATTCAGCGGATAGCCATTCAATGTTTCATTCTTTCCGGCTTTGATTGTATTTGCTCCTTCCAGTTCCATCAATTTGCTGCGCGTATCGCTTACGTTCGCCGTAACAAAATAGGAGAAATCTTTGATACGATCACGCCATGTCAAGGATACTTCCCATCCTCTTACACGCAAATGACCGCTGTTCGTCTTAGGCGCCCGACCTCCCAAGAGGGCGGGATATGAAACCTCGGACAACATGCCTTTATTTTCTTTGATAAAATAGTCCCAGTTGAATACCAGCCGGTTATTCAGGAAATTCAGGTCAACACCGATATTCTTCTGCTCGACACGTTCCCATGTTCTTGTCAGGCTGATCAAACCGGAATTGTTCAATGAAGTAGAAATTAAGGATCCGGCTGGCGAGCCCAATATCGTAGTTCCTTGATTAACAGTTGACACATAGTCATAATCACCCAGTCCGGCATCATTTCCGGAACTACCATAACTCAAACGCACCTTACCAAAGTCCAGACCGATAAAAGAAGATACGGGTTTGATGAAGTTCTCTTGTGTAAACACCCAGCCCAAAGAGAAGGAGCCATAATTCTGGAAACGATAGCCGTCGGCGAATTTGGAGTTACCGTCACGACGCCCCACGAGTTCAATCAGATACTTTTCCGCATAATCATAGTTCACTTTGGCAATATACGAATAAGTACCGTTCTGGAACTTTCCGCCACTGTTTCCCTGAAGCGTACCGTCTGCCAAATTCAAGTCATACACTCCGTCATTCTCAAAGTCCTTGCGGCCGGCTGCCAATTTCTTCACTTGTTTCTTCTCCGCATTGATACCCGCCAGCACGGATATATTATGTACGTCAGCAAATGTTTTGTTGTATTTCAACAAAGCGGAATAATATTGATAGAAATAATTCTCGGCAACAGTCAGGTATCCCGGATTATTATGAGCCAGATTTGAAGGGTCTGTAGTATTCAATCCCGTTACGGTAGCGTTGACCAGTTGTTGCGCCGGATTCCCGAACCAGTCGTAAGTCTGCACCGGGGTCACCCAACGCTCACGCCGAAATTCCTCGTTCTGAAAAGAGGCCATACCTTCAAAGCTGATACCGTTCCAGATATCAACGATTGCCTTCATGTCTATGCGGGTCGTCAACGACTTCTTGTTATCCCGGCCGCCGTCGCTCGTTGCGGCAACCGACTGGCGGTCGCCCACATTGCCAAAATTGGCGTACCACTGTCCGTAAGGGTTCTTTGCGGGAAAGAAAGGCATGTCATTGCCATACAATGTATTATCCAATCCCACTGAAGGAGACTCGGTTTCTGTATTTACCAGGCTAGCTCCTGTCTCCAGGCGCATCCATTTGGCTAATTGATAGCCATAGTTCAGACGCAGGTTTATCTGTTTCTGGCCGTCGTACGCTGTAGCCAGATTACCTTGATTATCGGCATAAGCAGCCGAAATACGGAAATCGGATTTGTCCGTAGCACCGGAAATGCTCAAGTTGTGCTGATAGGAAAAACGGGTGGCAAACATCTCATCCAGACGGTTGGCATTGCCGATAAATATATCCCCATAATACTGGGTAGGATAAATACCTTCAATCCCTTGAGCCATCCGCTCCATGTTTTCCTGCGAAACCCATGCCCACCATTCGGGAACTTTTTCTTCCTTATTGGCAGCCAGCCACATCTGGGCATATTCCGACATGGAAGGTGAGAATCCCGTGATACCATTCGTATTGAAACGCATATTGAAGTTGTAATCAACGCTCACTTTCCCCTTACCTTTTTTGGTGGTAACCAGGATTACACCATTGGCGGCTTTCGCACCATAAATAGAGGCGGCACCGTCTTTCAGGACACTGATGTTTTCAATATCATCCGAGTTCATATTCTGAAAGGAATAGCCGTTCAAAGCAGGAACACCGTCGATAATCACCAACGGTTCGCCCCCATTGACGGATGTGGCACCACGAATCTGGAACTTCAAGTCTTCATTTCCCGGACGGGCGGACGAACGCGTCACCGCCAGACCCGGTGTTTGTCCCTGCAAGGCCAGACCGACATTGGTCACCGCACGGCTTTCCAACGTCTTGCCGCTCACCTGTTCGATAGAACCGGTCAGTGTAGCTTTCTTCTGCGTTCCGTAACCTACAACAACCACTTCTTCCAATGCATTATTGTCTTCTTTCAGCACGATCCTTATTTCCGGGCTATTGCCGATAGTTACAACCTGATCTACATATCCGATATAGGTAACCTTCAACTGTTTTGCCCCATCGGACACTTTCAAGCTGAATTTTCCATCAAGATCTGTTATCACTCCTTCTTGCGAACCTACGACAACGACATTACAACCAATTAACGGCTCACCATTCTGGTCTGTAACAACTCCTTTGACTGTTCTCCCCGTTTGAGCAACAATCAAGTTTTCTTCTACACCGGCATTTGCCAGAAGCAACGTACCGGATGAACCGCCTACCAACATAGCTAAAACTATGACGGCTCTTTTACTAGATAAGAAACTGGGTTTAATTCTCATAATATTAATTTAATAATTGAAGTTAGTATATTTTCATTTAAAATCAGCCGGCCAATTGCTGTTTTAACACATTCCGTACCGACTTGCGGGCAAGCAGCAACTGTCCTTCAACAGTGCGGACGGACAAAGAAAGTTTGTCAGCAATAACAGGCGAAGGCATTCCACGAAAGCTAAGTTCATAGATTTGACGGCGTTTGCCGGGAAGCCTGTTCACTGCCCGGCCATGCAATAGTTGAAGCTCATTGGAACAGACTGTTTCTTCCGTCGTATTCCGGCTTGCCTCTTGTACCTTATATATATAAGAGAGAAGTTCCGCTTTTTTATAATAGCGGCGAACTTTGTCTGTCACCAAATTCCGTGCAATAGTAAAAAGCAACGGACGAACTGTTTCCTTATTCACAAATGCCCTATGTTCCCATAAACGTACAAAAGCATCTTGCACCAAATCTTCCGCTTCATAAGAGTTGTCAATACGAAAAGTAATGTATCTCTTGATAATGTCATAGTATTGGAGATAACATTCCGAGAAGAAATCTTCTAATGTAATTGTAGTATTATTCATAGCACTCATTTTATCCGTTTCACGATACCACAAAAGTATGCTTGAAGTGTATTTTAGGATGGCAACGTAGTAACAAAACCTGTAAAAGGGGTAACATAAGGCATTAACCAAACTAAAGAGTACCCTTATCTATCATCTTATCTATTAACAGAAAAGTTATTAGCTCCTTATGACAAACTTCTTTTCCCTTAATTCTAAAGTTGTTCTGATCAAAGAGAAAACTATAAATGCAAGCTTTGATTATAAAAACGGAAGTTTCATTTATATAATTGCAAGCTTTGATTTTATAAATGAAACTTGCGTTTATAGTTTATACTTAAGCAAAAGAAAGTTTGGTATCGGAAGAAAGGAAGTTTACCTTTAATGCCGGGGAACTTATCTGTTAATACTCTGCATGACAGACAGCAGGTTATCGTACTTTGATATTCTTTATATGTTCATTCGTGATAAAGCCGTCGGTATCCTTCATCTTCACTCCATTGATTATCACATTGTCGAAAGTCACATTCTTCACGCCACGCTCTTTATCGAACCCTTTTATCAAAGAAGGATTTTCACCCAATCCATTATAGGTGATATTGCGGAAAGTGACATCTTCAATGCCACGTCCGGGCTGTTTGTCATACGTGGGATTGAAACGGACATTAATATGAAACAATCTTCCTTCCTGGATATTTTCCACACGTATATCTTCAAACAAGATTTTACGAACAAGATTCTTGTCGCCACAATCTACTGCCATACACCCCTGATATGGCAGGTCGTCCTCATCCTGTTCCAGAATATCGACATTGCGGACAGTTATATTTTCTACTATTTCACCTATGGCGTCATTCGGGTTTCCATGCCCGCCAATATTAATTGGATGGGCGATATCCGCCCAAAGAATGGAGTTCTGTAAAGTTACATTGCGGCTTCCACCATAATAATTCCAACGATGGGCGTATATAGCAATGCAGTCATCACTGTTGCGCATAAAAACATTATCTATCAATACGTCATTACAACACATCAAATCTATACCGTCACTCCAGCCTTTACAACTGAAAGACTTCAGATTCTTAATGGTCAGTCCGGTAGCCTCCCCGCCGAATACCGTATAATGGTCGGGATTCACTACCGTAATGCCATCAATCAACACATTTTTAGAATGAGTGACTTCTATTCCACGAATGGAATGATAGAGAATACCACGTCCGATGATGCGCACATTTTCCGCTTTGTCAACCAGGAGCTTGGCTTTCACGACGGCTCCGGGAGCCAGATAAACCGTGGTGTTGGATGGAATCCGTATTTCCGTATTCGGCAGATCCTTAGGCAGATGAATGCCGGGGCCGAAGTACATCACATTGTCCCGACTTTCGGTGTAGGTTTCCGTTTCCAAAGGATTGGCAAATAAATGCAGGTTGTGCAAACGGTCACCGTTGAATTCAATGGAGAGATATTGAGGTTTTGTCAGTGTGAAATATATAACGTTGGAGTTTACCGTATGCTGTATTCCTGTTGCCAACGGACGGATTTTCACATCCTGAATCAAGCCATTGTTCTTTTTCACCATCACTTCCACCGGCTCACCCATATCAAACTGTACCATCGAAGCAGACTGTACTTTATCCATATCCACATGAACTTCATACTCGAATACATCTTTCCACTCCCCACCTACTTGACGCACTTTGACGGTATAATCGTCATTATGCGGCATGCCGGTGTTTAATCCTGCCGGATAAGTCGCCAATTGGGCATTCACAAATGTTGAAAACGCAACAGCTATCGCCAATAAACATTTTCTTTTACCTGATAGAAATCCTGTCATATTCATTTCACTAAACTATTTAATATTTTAATCTATTTTATTCATTGAAGACAATTGCAAAGCTACGCCTTCCATGCCTGTAAGGTTGGTAAACTGGTAACAGAAGCTGGTAAACTGGTAACAAATGCACAAAAAAAATCTCCTTTATTGCCCACTACGAACAATAAAGGAGATTTACTCAAATATATTTCCGTCTTCTATTTATATTCCTGCTTTTCGTCTCCGGAATGCATCTCTGCATATTGGGTGGGCGTCACCCCGAACATTTCCTTGAAACATTTTGTGAAGTAGCTTGCCGAGCTGAATCCGACGCGGTCTGCAACTTCGGCCATCGTCAACCGACTTCCCTGAAGAAGCTGCGCCGCCCGTTTCAGACGAATGCTTTTTATAAAGTCGGAAGGGGTGTTTCCGGTGATGGATTGTAACTTCCGATATAAATTCATGCGGGTCATGCCTAAATCACGGCTTAATTCTTCCACTGCATATTCTGTATTATCCATGTTCTTCTCGATATATTCCAAAGCACGCTGAATAAGTTCCTCGTCAACAGAAGTGATAGTAATCAAGCTTGGATTGACTTCTATGTTTTTACTGAATTCCTGCTTCCTTTTCTCCTGTTGCTCTATCAGTTTCTCAATGCGCACCATCAACATATCGAAGTTGAACGGCTTGGACATATAAGAATCAGCCCCTACTTCATAACTATTAATCTTTATATCATCGGCCGTTCGTGCGGTCAACAGGATAACAGGGATATGCGATGTCTGCACGTTGGTCTTGACTCTCCGGCACAGTTCGATACCATCGACCTTAGGCATCATGATGTCACTGATTATCAAATCCGGATTCTTGTCAATCGCACACTGTTCCCCCTCTTCACCATCACCTGCCTCCAACACCTGATAGAATTCCTCCAATTGCTCTTTCAGGAAGGTGCGGAATTCCTTGTTGTCTTCGACAATCAACAGCCTTTTCCGGTCATCACTGTTCTCCTGTGACGGGAAAGCGGCTTCTTGCTGTGTCTCGTCCGTTCTTTCACTTTCCGCAGGATTCGATTCCACTGTTTCAAGCTGTTCCCCTTCCGGTTTTAAATCTACCGGCAGATACACAGTAAATGTAGAGCCTTGTCCCGGATGACTTTCAACTGTTACTTTCCCGCCATGCAGTACTGCATACTCCCTGACAAGATGAAGTCCGATACCACTGCCCGGCTTTTCCTCCTCCCAATTTCTCACTTGATAAAAACGGTCAAAGATATAAGGCAATTCAGCTTCCGGTATCCCGACACCCGTATCCGATACGCTTATCATTGCATATTGTCTGCCTTCTTTCCCTTCCCCGGAAAGCGACAAGGTGACTTTTCCGTTTTCTGGGGTAAACTTAAATGCGTTGGAAAGAAGATTATTAATAATCTTATGTACTTTATCCCTATCAAAATACATATAGAGTGATTGATGGGGAATCCGGCATGTAAAATCCAACTTCTTTTCTACCGCGACCGGACAGAAGCTATTATAAACAGAGGTGACAAACTCTTCCAAATCTCCATTCATCAGGAGCAATTTCTCGCCTTTCATCTCCAGTTTGCGGAAGTCAAGCAACTGATTTACCAACGTCAGAAGTTCCTGTGCATTCCGGTATATGGTGTTCAGTTGCCTATTGACCGACTCGTCCGCAATCTTGCGTTTCAAGATTTCCAAAGGTGTAATAATCAGTGTCAGCGGGGTACGCAACTCATGGCTGATATTCGTAAAGAATCGGAACTTCATCTGGTTCAATTCTTCTTTTTGCCGCTGGGCTTCTTCATGTTGCATAGCCACCAACTTCCGGTGGTTCCTCTTATTCATATATATGACAAGACCATATAACAAGGCGCAAAAAAGTACGAAATAGATGATACGCGCCATCAATGTCTCCCAAAAAGGGGGATGGATAACAATGGAAAATGAAGACTCCGGCCCCCAGAGTTTATCATTTCCGGCTGCTGATACCCTAAACACATATTCACCTGGAGAGAGATTGTTATAAACAGCCCGTCCTTGCCCGTTATCGGAAAGAACTTCTATCCACTCCTTATCGGATCCCTGCAATTGGTAACGGAAGAAAGTATGAGAAGGATTGGAGAAATTTACGCCTGAGAAATCCAGTGTTATGAAGTTCTCATCATGCTCCAATTCGATACTGCGAGCGTAATTTACCGCTTTATCGAGCAAGACACGTCCATTATAGTACGTCCCGGGAGTAATGGATGTATTGAACAGCTTCAATGAGGTGAAAACCGGATGATTCACAAATTTATCGTAGAACACATTCTCCGGATTAAAGGCATTAAAGCCGTTTGTCCTGCCGAAATAGATTTTCCCGTCTCTCGCTTTCAAAGAATGGAAATCAAATAAATCATCTTGTTGCGAACCTGTTCCGGTAGGAAATGATACGACGTGGAAAACATAATCCGCGCCTTTTTTATCAACCTTTATCTTACAGATAGAGTTTATTGTAGAAATCCATATATCATGGTTATTGTCTTCCTGTATACCTTGTATGGTAGCATTGGGGAGTCCGTCCCCTTCCTGAAGTGTATATAATTGCTTGTCAGGAGTTACAATATTCAACGCATATTGAGTGCCGAACCACAGCAGGCCGCGACTGTCATTCAGGATACAATTATATTTGTTGCTGTCATGGATAAACAGTTTGTTGGATGGTTCGTCCCGTTCGGGAATCCAGACTTGATCCGTCTCCTGATCATAGATATATAAACCATTATAGGCTCCTACTATCAGTCTGCCACTATTGTCCAGTGCCAGTGCGTCAGCCGTTTTATATTCTTTCAGTTCAGGATGTTTTTCGACCAGCAAGGTTATTTTACCGGTATTCACATCCAGACTTCCCACACCACCGTAAACACTGATCCACATGCGCCCTTTCTTATCTTCAATAATAGCGCGGATATTCCTGAAGTCCGGATCTTGCTGATAGCCTCCGCTCGGATATGAATACAGCCTTACTTTGCCTTTGTCAATGCAATACAGATTTTCCTGATAAGTTCCCACCCAGATACGCTGTTTGCTATCCTTGTAAAGCACCCAACAAATCTGATGGTCTAATTCCCTATAGGGAACAGTCACTCTCTTTGTAGAAGGGTCATATAAATGAAGCCCGCCAAGAGTGCCCAAAAGAATATTTCCCTGTTCATCTTCCGCAAAGGCACAGACATCTTCATTATTCCATTTCCCATAAGTATTCGTCCGGTTGTAAAGAGGAAAGTTATCCATACTCGGATGATAATAGCATATCCCCTGACTGAAAAGTCCCAGCCATAAAGCTCCGCTTCCGGAGTCAAAGAACAAGCTATGAATATCGTTGTGTATCGTTCCACCTGTATGCAACGGAATGTCCCTCATCCGGGTAACGGACAGATTATGGCGCATAATCCTATACATACCTTGAGAAACGCCACCGACACAAGCATTGCCTTCCTTGTCCACACAGATGGAAGTCAGTATGGTATAATTGTCCCGCGGAGTGGTAAAAACTTCCTGCCATCTCTTTCCCTGACTGCTGTAATATCCTATCCCCCAGTCCCACATTAACCAGTAATCGCCATTATCCAGCATCTTTATGACAGCACGGTCACCCGGATTCATTTTTCCTATCAGAAAATCCTCCTGACGGATGAATCGTCCTAATTCTGTATCATAACATCGTATGACGCCTTTTTCATGAATCATCCATACACAGTTCCCCTTACTTTCTACATTCTGCAATGTTCCGTAATATTCAATAAACTCATCCCTAGCGCAAATCAGCTCCAACTTTCTCTTTTTTTCGTCATACATATAGACAGAAGACTGTGGAGTAACAAACCAGTAATGTTGTTCCGAATCAATAAACATATCGGAGACTTTGGCTGTCAATCCAAAGTCCTGTAACAAGGAATCGACATTGGCAATATATCGTTCGGTTGTTAAGTCAAAAACATGAAGTCCGCCACGTTCTTTCATCCATAAGCGGTTATGCACATCAATATATTGTTCGGGAACAGCATGATGGTAAGCTATCGGATACCTGCTTCGCGAATTATAAGGAAAGCTGGTAAACTGATTGCCGTCATATAAACTTAACAAGACTGTAGTTCTTACCCCCAACCGTCCGTCGGGTATTTCAAACACACTTTTCACGTAATTATCGGGCAAACCGTCCGTCACTCCGATATGACGAAAGATATAGGGAGATTGTTCCGCATTCAGTTTCACCGAACACAAGACAGAAAACAGAAGAACAAGCAGGATATGAGGTGCTTTCATACAAATAAACAGTTGGATGACAAACTTATTTTTTAATCATCTACGTAAAGCTAGTACAAAATACCCCTTCCTGCTTTTTGTTTTAACTTTATTTAAACAAAGTTGCTTATCCACCCGGAGCCATAGAATACAAAAAGGTTGCACAATACTGATTCAATGATTGCGCAACCTCACCTATATTTTTTTATCTACTTTTATTGGAAAGTAGGCATCCTGAATCTGTACAATAATCCACCTACCATGGAAGCTACGCGGTCAGGTCTTCCCTGTTCGGAGCCATCGTATGTATCGGTACGGATACCGACTTTAGGTTCGGCATACAGATACAAAGAAGAAGCCACTTTCAGCTTTACCTGCACACCGGCATCCATTCCCGGCACTGCTCGGAACTTACCGTAACGGCGTACCAGTCCGGCCGTAACTCCCACAAAAGGAACAACATCTATCACATGATCGGGGCTGTATCCTTTTGCCAATGTGGCCAGACTCATCATATAATCCATACCCAAACCGGCATAATGAAGATTCATCTTCGACGACGTTTTGGCCTTGTACATAATTGTTCCATTTACCCGCCATGCAGATAACGGAGTGTACCATTTACCTATGCTTCCTTTTGCTTCTACACCTGCATTCTTCACCAAATCTTTGTTGGCTACGAGCAAGCTACCCAATCCAAGTGCACCGGAGATGAAGTAACGCTTGTCATCCTGACCAAACACGCTACGATTGGCTGCTTTTGAATAAGGAACAAAGCGATAGTGGAAACCTGCATTGACTCCTACCATTACGTCTTTCTGCATAAAGCCCAGATTACCTTCAATGAATTTATCTCCACACAAGCGAATCTGCGGTTCAATGTACAAACCGAGAAAATCATTCACATGCCATAATCCCTGTATGCCTGCATTAATACCCGGTTGGAACTTATGGTCTGATTTGGAAGTATAAGCAAGGTTGACACCTACCGAACCTATTAAATCAAAGATACGATCGGGATTATATCCACTCATGGTAGACGTTATGTTCCACAAGTAATCAAGACCACCACTGACACTGACATGTCTAAGTTTGCCCGCTTTAACACTTCCCGGAACTACATAGTTCGTAAAGAATCCACCCGTACCCACCAGGCGCAAACCGGAATAAGGGCTCAACCACTTACCGATAGAGACAGAAGCCTGCGGACCTAAAGAACCAAGGTTTTCAAGATTCGTCTTATTCAGGAACATTTGCACACCGATTCCCGAAGTCATAAACAGATTGTCTGCGATGTGATTGCTTGAGAATCCGTTCTTCGGACGTGCCGCACGGTCAATCGTATGATAAGTCAAACCAAAATTCAACTCTCCGAGCTGATCCGTATTGCCACCTACTCCGCAACCTCCTGCATATTTCTTATTATACACATTGAAGCGAGGTTCTATAAATAAATCCACAGAACGGTTGATACGGAAACTTCCTTGCACACCGACTCCTATTCCCGGAGCATACTTGGCGGTTTTATCCACTCCTTTCGTACCTGCCAGGTTAACTCCGGCAATACCGATCAGACTAAATATTCTGTCTTCATCATATCCCCAAAGAACATTATTGATATTCAGCAGATAGTCCGCATGCAGATCGACATGTTTAAAGTAGCCGCTTGCACTGCCCGAAGGGGTGTCTGAAAGTCCAACCGTCCCGGACAAACGCAGACCGGAAGAAGGACTGAACCATTTACCGATTCCGGCAGAGAACTGGGGACCTAATCCTTTAATCGTATTCTTGATTCCCGGAACTTTCAGTGTACTGATACCACCGGATAAAGAGATAAACATATGATTCAGGAAGGAACTTTTATCGAAATCATCGAAATGAATCTTAGTTCCCATCGGAGCAGCAGGCATATAGGTCAGACCTACCAGAACCGAACCAGCCATTTTATAGTTTCTCCAACTTTCCGTATACGCAAAACCGTCATTATACCATCCGATCCGCGGTTCTACAAACAAATCCAATGTAGAAGAAAGACGTACATTTCCCTGTAAACCGAGATGAGCGCCGTAATAAAGCTGACCGCCGCCTTTCAAATCCGGATACTTTTCGGAACGATCGCTATTGTCGCCCACCTTAGAATAACCGGCTTCTATACCTGCAATCCCTACTAACTCAAAACAACGGTTTGCATTGTATCCGTATGCCAGGGAGGACATATTCAACAGATAGTCCAGGCTGCCGCCACCCATTTTTATTTTAGAATCGTAGATACTCGACGGCAGATAACCTAAATTCACCCCTATCCGAAGTCCATGAACCGGAGTAATCCACTTTCCCATAAAGAGATGGGCGGTCATTCCCATTCCATCCTGACTATCTCCACTTGTTAACAAGCTGTATGGCCCTATTCCGGCAGAGAAAAAGAGATGTTCATTGAATTTATTGCTCTCGAACTTTTCATTTGCAGGCCGTTTCTGTAACATATATTGCAATGCACCATAATCCTGTGCCTGTAAGGTAACAGCAAGCATCAGGAAGATTGCCACTGCTACATATTTATTGTTGATTCTGAAGATATTCATCGTTTACTCTTGTTGTATATATCATTATTTAATTTTCTGCTCTTCCGGCAGCAAGTCAATAATATCACCGTCCACCTTCGCTACTTCCAATAAGGAAGGATCAAGTTCAAGGGCCTTCTCAATGCTCATAATCGCATCACCTATTTTCTCCAGGCGGTTGGCGGCAATCGCTTTTATATAATATTCGCGGGCGGTCTCTACATCTATGGTAGAAATCTTATCCCATGCTTCCTGATTCTTCTTCATTGCCAGCAGCATCACCACCTCATTGAAAGGGCTGGTAGCCGCCACCTTTTCGAAAGCATCATTATAATAACCGGCCAATGCCTGAACGATGGCCTGCAAATCTTCAGAAACCGCTTCTTCGGGAACTAATGTCAAGACTGAATCCGCTTTTGTATATTTCCCTTCGTGTAGCAAGGCAATAGCCTGATTAGACAATAACTCCGCCGGTGCCGATTTACTGACAAACGGTTCGAGAATACGTGAATCCGGAGTATCTTTCTGTATCGTTGCCACTGCCAGTTCATTGGCTGCATACGTAAAGTTATCATAAAGTTCAAGAGCTTCCCTACAATACTTTTCCCTTTCGTCGGGAGTTTTTGCTGTCGTAATCATACGGTAATATTCGAAACGGGTCAGTTCCTTCGGATTCTTTCTGTAAAGTTCTCTAATCTCGTCGTCTGTCAAGGAACGGAAGATTGAATAACCATAGGTATATTGCACCTTTCTCAATTTAGGCAAATAAGTAGCCGCAAGTTCCTTGTAGAAAGGTTTCGATTTCAAGACCCCATTCAACCGGTAAGGAGTAGCTGCATATTGTTTGATTAAGTCCTCTACTTCTTTAGCCAGTTCCGGCTTGGAGTTTTTTTTCAGCAATTCAGCTACCTCCTTCCAGGAGGCAACCGATGCATCCGATTTCACCTCCAACAGTTTACGTGTTTCCGGGTCCAGTTGTGCCAGTATACGTTCCAGGGCCTTATCCGTACGCAATTTTGCCAGACGAAGATTCGTCGCGTAAGAACCGTCCGGCGAAGCCACCCCCGTAATATGAAAACTCTTCAAAGAGGCATCCGGGTTCGTCTCAATACCACGCAATTCCTGGTTCAACCGGTTCAGTTCCACCTGATTCTGTGGATTCTTATCATCCAGGTCGGCTTTACCTACCAGGAAGGTTAAGTTTACCTCACCTTTCGTATCCCGCAACTGCATCACGGGTTTCGGAAGGTATTTCTCGTCCGTCAGGCTGAAAGCGGAGAATTTATACTCCAAGAAACGAAGCGGGTTGACCGTTCCGCGTGCAATGGAGAAAGAGTCACGATAAATGATATTCCGGTAATTTTCCATCGCCAGATGCACATCTGCACGGTAGTCATGTTGCAGATATTCTATATAGATAGAATCATGGTAAGCAATAATATCCCCCTTGCGCGAAGAAGTAGTTTTCACACGGATATAATCGTGCAAAGGATCTTTATCCATATCATAATCGTACATTCGATTTTGCGTTGTATTATAAGTATCCCCGTCAAATACAACAGGACGCATCAACAGACGCTTTTTCAGTGTCACATCATAAATGGAAGGCTGCAATACCAAGCGGCGATGTGAGTTAAACATCTCCTTAGGCACCGGGACACGGGTTTTCAGATGGAAATAATTGCCTTTGATTTCGATGTCCGTAGGTTCCGGAATCACTTTGTCCTTCACTTTGGAAGTAATCGTTACTTCGTCCAGTTCGATGACGGCATCTTTCAATACTACATTCAGAATCTGCTTTCCTGCCACCTTCACTGTTTTGTCTTCATAACCGACACATGTAAACTTCAACGAGCCGTTTTTCTCAACCAAGACACTGTAACGACCATCCTCGTCGGACATTTCTATACGTTCGTCATTGACCGGATTCAACACATTTACATTCGGAACACTTTTTCCCTGCGGGTTTGTGATATGCCCCTGCACGCGGATCCGTTGGGCGGATACATTCA
This sequence comes from Bacteroides sp. MSK.18.37, assembly GCF_019129155.2. Lineage (NCBI taxonomy): Bacteria > Pseudomonadati > Bacteroidota > Bacteroidia > Bacteroidales > Bacteroidaceae > Bacteroides > Bacteroides sp. MSK.18.37. The sequence continues at coordinate 7,149,686 of NZ_JAHOIB020000001.1, forward strand.
TACCGACGAACATCATCGCCACGAGAAGTATACCTGTTAATCTATCACGTTTCAAATTGATTTTCATTCTCTTTTCTGACTAGCTAATGTTCGTTATCGAATAATATAAACAAAGGATACCCCCAGTTTGACAGGTGCAATGGTGGTCTTACTATCGTTGACCGCACCCGGTTTCGGAGTACCCTTATCATACTTAAACTGACGGTAGCGCAACACACCCACTCCGGCAGTTGCTTCGATGTTCCAATGATCGCCCAGCACCCATGCGTATCCATAGGTCAAACCGGCGGCGTATGCATCGCCTTTGTGATGCACATCTTTTACCATCATATCAAAATTATTCACGAAAGCGGTGATTCCAAGAAAATGACTCACCATCGGACGATTTAGCCAGTAACGAACTTCAGGCTGAAAATGCGTGAAAGTCGTTTTAAAGTTGTCTGTACTGATTGGGTTCGCAGCAATCCCCATGTTTAAGGAGACATGACTACCCAATACAAATTCTGCTTCTACATTCGGACTGGCGGTCAGCCAACCCAATGCATTTGTCTTTACAGCCACCCGTTGTGCGTGCACATGTACACCACAACATAATAACAGAAATGATAACGCAGCTATTACCCTGCGACCATTTCTCATCACATATACCATCATTTATTTCCCACTAAATATTTCCCACTAAATATTTACCCACAAAAAAAGGGCTTACTGTCCATTTTATATACTACTTGGACAGAAAGCCACAAAATTAGAAAAAATATAGTATTAAAAACGTTTAAACACGCTTTTTTTGTTTTTTATTGCAACAATTTCCATCTTAGGCCATAATATACCATACTACGGATAAGATATACAATTTTTCTTTATTACCAATGAAACATCAGATACGCAACAACATAGGCTCCGACGCAGCATCGGGTTTTATCTTCTTATCGCCGATAACAACCGTACAGGGAGCAGAAGAAATAATATACCATTTCCCTTCTTTCTTTTCGAGCAATACATTAGCGGCATTGTCGGTCTGAATCATTACCCCGGGTGCAACCAATTGGGTTCCATTCCCTAAAAACAACGTCCGGTTTCCTGCATATTCATTGCTGATAACAGCATAATCCGCTTTCACTTTCATTCCTTGATAAGTAGCGGTTTGTGCGGCATCAGATAGAGAGAAGATATGATCTATACGTCCGTTTTTGCTTTTCACACAGATACCGGCAAAGTCTTCCAAACCTGCTCCTTCTGCATCAAAGTAAGAGACGGACTGAATAGCAGACGGTTCCTTTTTCGTACTCGGTTCATATATCGAGACAAAAGGACGATTCCAAGCTTCTCCATGCTGACGGGCAACAAATGTCAGCGTCGGCTGCTCCTTTATATTATAGGGCATATTCGGTGTACGGCTTAGCCCTTCGGTCATTGGCGCCAAAGCCGTAAAGATTTCACGATCCGGTTCGCCTTTCATCCAAAGATTCATGTATATATCATCGCCGTCCTTATCTTTCATATCTATGGTGAAAGTTGCTTTGACATCCTTATTGGTCGCAGCCACTTTCTTATCATATAAATAGGAATAAGCGTAAAGATGTGCGCCTGCAAAGGCGAGTTCTTCCGTAGGCTGGAGATTCAGGTCGCTGCCATCTGCTGCCGTCAATGTCAAAGTCTGCCCAAGGTTGTGATAGAAGTAATCGTGCATCTTATCGCCTCCTTTCTCTTTCCGGCTGCGGAATACATCGACATAATACCCCGTCTCCGCCCCGGTAGTGACAATACTCATCATACGGGTCTGATCCGCCCTGCTTTCCGGTTCACGGAAATAAAGGTTACTGTAAGTAACGGACGTAAATGCTTTGCCCGGTTCCGCTGATGCCGGGAAACAGGAAAGCAAATCAAAAGAATGGTTACTTTTCATCACCGGATAGCTCGATATTCCATCCACACAAACTGTATTATGACTGGGGAATTGAGAATAATATTCCGCATAATCCAGTCCGCTATACAGGAAAAGCCCGATACCTGCATCCGGACCCAATACGTATCCTTTTCCGTAAAGTTCCATCGAAATGCCGTTAGCGTGCATGTGATTCCCTTCACTGCCATTCAACGAAATCATCAAACTGTTGCGCGGATGCATACCGTTGCGCTGTACCAGCCATGACACATTGGGAGCATAAAACAAAGGAGAAACATAATCTTCTATCTTTCCCGGCTGCACTTTGGGATTTAGCGTCAGCGGTTTATCTTCAAAGAAAGAATTGACAGATACACGCACATTCTTCTTTTCTGTTTTATCATTTCCCAAATCCGGGTTCAGGCATTTCAATAAAGCCGTGAAATAGTTTTCCTGTTCTTTCTTCCCGTTCGCCTGTGCATTCTGTATCATACGGATAAAGAAGTTCGTACTCAAATATCCCGGATGCGTATCTCCAAAGCCACAAATCATACGGTTGGGAAACAGATATTGGGGAGTGGTTGCTACCGCTTTCGACAATACAGGCATTGCTTTCACCAAATCATATTGCAGATTCGTATCAAACTGATTCACGAAATTGGCATAATCATTGATTACCACACTGCTATATCCCGGACATTCTGCCCAAATTCCCGTATTTATATCGAAACCATAATCTGCCAATCGCGTCAGACTCCATTGGCGGATGCTGGAACGGTTCATCACATAGTCGATATAATATTCACGTCCTTTTCCGTCGGCATATTCTTTATTGTCTTCCAATACCAATCCGACATTCATAATAAACCGTGCCTGTAGCAAATTCCAGTTGTTATGAGGTACACCGTTCGCTATGATATTATCCGCCCATTTCTTAAAAGCTCCGGCGTAGATTTCCATTTTATCCGGGTAATTGGCCTTTAGATAATTATATAGAAAATCGTATAAAGGGACAGCGATATGGAGTGCGTCTTCATGGATGACTTCGAAAGAAGTCAATCCTACCAATGTTTGCTGATGGCCGTGATTCAGGTCGATGGGCACGTTTCTATAATAAATACCTGTCATATATGTATCAAAGACCCCTGCGGCAAGTTTAGCGAATTTCTCTTCATCCGTCATCCAATAAAGGAAAGCGGCATCACGGGCAATTCCCAGGATTTCGCAGTTCAGGCTTTCAATATTCCGGCCTGTTTTGGATGGGTGTACACTCTCCATAGGACGGTCAGGAAGTGCATTATTGCAGAAAGTGACATTCCCGTCCTCATCATCATAAGGAACGACATCCGCCAATTTGGGACGGCCGTGGGTAGCAGCTGTGCCACGGGTTCCCGTGTAGCGCACAGTGGGATAAGGAGCTCTTTCACCACCTGCATGGTCGAACGTTTCACCTTTCACATATACTTCCGTGGCATGAGACTTCCAGTACATTGCCAAACGAGACAGCAACCACGCCGGTTCAGCATCCGTCAGGTTCGTATATACTTCCGTCCGTTCCTTCAATTTATTGAAAACATCTTTCGCCCATTCTTCTTTTTTAATCAGCTTCCATGTTTCCTGCTTTCCCGCCGGAGTAGTCAGTACCCGCGGATGTGTCTGCGGCATCTTTTCCGGCAAAGGAATCTCTTGTCCGGATGCGCTGTTCAGAAAGGATAGAAAACATAGTCCAAGTAAAATTCGTCTCATACTTCAGTTATATTTTTTAGGTTTGATACCTATTAAATACGAAGATAGAGATTTATTTACCTAAATCCTCCGTCAAAGAACAATTTTATTTGTACGAGACTACGCTGTTATTTCAAACAAAGAATTATATTTGCAAAAAACCGACTAACAATTCTGATACTTATGAAAATTTTATCTATCCATGATTTGGCAACAATCAGGAAGAGAGCAGAGCACAATCTTTCATTGCGCGAAGAAAGTAATGAAAAGGTGACTGAAAAGTGTTACGGACTGGCATCCGGTGCGCAACATCTTCAGATTCTGATCTGCGGTGGTACAGGCTGTAAGGCATCTTCCAGCCAGGGTATTACAGACAATCTTCTAAAAGCCATCAAAAAGAACGAAATCACCGATAAAGTAGAAGTCATCACCGTAGGCTGTTTCGGCTTCTGTGAAAAAGGTCCTATCGTGAAAATTATCCCCGATAATACCTTTTACACCCAAGTCACTCCCGAAGATGCGGAAGAAATCATCAACGAGCATATCATCGGAGGACGAAGAATCGAACGGTTGCTGTATGTAGATCCCAAAACGGAACATACCGTCAGCGACTCCAAGCACATGGATTTCTACCGGAAACAACTCCGCATCGCATTGCGTAACTGTGGTTTTATCGATCCCGAAAATATTGAAGAGTATATCGCCCGTGAAGGATACTTTGCATTGGCCGATTGCCTGCTTAACAAACAGCCGACGGACGTTATTGATATTATCAAACGTTCGGGACTTCGCGGACGTGGTGGTGGCGGTTTCCCGACGGGACTGAAATGGGAATTTGCCAACAAGCAACAGTCAGATGTCAAATACGTGGTTTGTAACGCCGACGAAGGAGATCCCGGTGCATTCATGGACCGTTCCATTATGGAGGGCGACCCACATTCGATTGTAGAAGCGATGTGTGTCTGCGGTTATTCCATTGGTTCCACTAAAGGATTAGTATATATCCGTGCCGAATATCCGTTAGCTATCAACCGACTGAAAACAGCTATCAATCAGGCACGCGAATACGGATTACTAGGAGATCATATCTTAGGAACAGATTTCAGTTTCGACATAGAAATACGATACGGAGCCGGAGCTTTTGTCTGCGGAGAAGAAACTGCCCTTATTCATTCGATGGAAGGAAAACGGGGAGAGCCGACTCTGAAACCTCCCTTCCCTGCCGAATCCGGTTATCTGGGAAAACCAACCAATGTAAATAATGTGGAAACGCTTGCCAATATTCCCATTATTCTAACCAAAGGAGCCGACTGGTTTGCAACGATTGGCACAGAACGTTCCAAAGGAACCAAAGTGTTTGCTCTTGCCGGAAAGATTAATAATGTCGGACTGATCGAAGTGCCGATGGGAACTACTCTTCGGGAAGTAATCTACGAAATCGGAGGAGGCATCAAAGGCGGAAAGAAGTTCAAAGCTGTACAAACAGGAGGACCGTCAGGCGGCTGTCTGACAGAAAAACATCTGGACACTCCCATTGACTTTGACAACCTTCTCTCGGCCGGTTCCATGATGGGTTCAGGAGGGATGATTGTCATGGATGAGGACGACTGCATGGTATCCGTAGCCCGCTTTTATCTGGATTTTACAGTGGAAGAGTCCTGCGGGAAATGCACACCTTGCCGCATTGGAAACAAACGTCTGTTGGAACTACTGAACAAGATTACAGAAGGAAAAGGCACAGAAAAAGACCTGGACACACTTGCCACTTTGGGACAAGTCATCAAAGATACGGCCCTCTGCGGACTGGGACAAACCTCTCCGAATCCCGTTTTATCCACATTGGATAACTTCTACGATGAATATATGGAGCACGTGCGGGATAAGACTTGTCGCGCCAAGCAATGTAAATCACTATTAACATATACCATCAGTCCGGAACGTTGCATTGGTTGTCATCTATGCGCCAAAAACTGTCCGGCGGATGCTATCAGCGGACTGGTGCGTAAGCCACATGTCATTGCTCCCGATAAATGTATCAAATGCGGCATGTGTATGGCACGCTGCAAATTCAATGCTATTCTTGTCTGCTAAAATCTTATTTACTATGGAAGAAAAACAAATTACTCTCCAGATAGACGGTCATTTCATCACTGTGCCCGAGGGAAGCACTATTCTTGAAGCCGCTATCAAAATCGGTATCAATATACCTACGCTGTGTCATATCGACCTGAAAGGAACCTGTATAAAAAATAATCCGGCTTCCTGCCGTATTTGTGTGGTTGAAGTGATGGGACGGCGCAATCTGGCTCCTGCCTGCGCTACCCGTTGCACAGAAGGAATGGTAGTAAAAACCAGTACGCTACGTGTGATGAACGCACGCAAAGTGGTAGCCGAACTTATCCTGTCGGATCATCCCAACGACTGTCTCACCTGCCCCAAATGTGGCAATTGTGAACTTCAGACATTAGCGCTACGCTTTAATATCCGCGAAATGCCTTTCAATGGAGGCGAGCTCTCTCCCCGCAAGCGGGAAATCACTGCCTCCATCGTGCGCAACATGGATAAATGTATTTTCTGTCGCCGCTGTGAAAGTGTCTGTAACGATGTTCAGACAGTCGGTGCGCTCGGTGCCATCCGTCGCGGATTCAACACGACGATAGCCCCTGCCTTTGACCGGATGATGACGGAAAGCGAATGTACCTATTGCGGACAATGCGTAGCTGTCTGTCCGGTAGGTGCACTGACCGAACGCGATTATACGAACCGCCTGCTCGACGACTTAGCTAACCCGGATAAAGTGGTGATTGTGCAAACAGCCCCTGCCGTACGTGCTGCCCTAGGCGAAGAATTCGGTTTTCCTCCCGGCACACTGGTAACCGGAAAAATGGTTTATGCACTGCGTGAACTGGGATTCGACTATGTATTCGATACTGACTTTGCCGCCGACCTCACCATCATGGAAGAAGGATCGGAAATACTAAACCGTCTGACGCGCTATCTCAACGGAGATAAATCCGTACGATTACCTATCCTGACTTCCTGCTGTCCGGCATGGGTCAACTTCTTCGAACATCATTTCCCGGACATGCTGGACATTCCGTCCACCGCCCGCTCCCCACAACAGATGTTCGGTTCCATTGCCAAATCCTATTGGGCGGAGAAAATGGGCATACCCAGAGAAAAACTGGTTGTCGTATCTATCATGCCTTGTCTGGCTAAAAAGTACGAATGTGCACGTGATGAATTCAAAGTGAACGGTATCCCCGATGTGGATTATTCTATCTCTACCCGTGAACTGGCACGACTAATTAAACGTGCCAATATCGGGTTCCCTCTCGTACTGGACAGCCCATTCGACAACCCGATGGGTGAATCGACAGGTGCCGGTGTCATTTTCGGAACAACAGGTGGTGTAATGGAAGCCGCCCTCCGTTCTGTCTATGAAATCTATACCGGAGAACCTTTGAAAAATGTAAATTTCGAACAGGTACGCGGACTAAATGGCGTCCGTCGTGCTACCATTAACCTAAACGGATTTGAATTAAAAGTAGGCATCGCACACGGACTAGGCAACGCTCGTCATCTACTGGAAGATATACGGAACGGACATAACGAATATCATGTAATCGAAATTATGGCTTGCCCCGGAGGCTGTATCGGTGGCGGCGGGCAGCCTTTGCATCACGGCAACTCGGAAATACTCTATGCACGCGCCAACGCACTTTACCGTGAAGACGCCAACAAACCTTTGCGCAAATCGCACGAGAATCCGTATATCAAGACATTATACGAGGATTATCTCGGCAAACCGCTAGGTGAGAAATCGGAAACTCTCCTGCATACGCATTATTTCAACAAAGCGATTGATTAACTTTTAAATGAAGAGTATTATGTCAGATATCAAACTAGCCTGTGACATGGCAGAGCAAATCAAAACGATCTGCGACAAGCATGGAAACAAACCGGGCGAACTTATCAATATTTTGCATGAGGCACAGCATTTGCAAGGGTATCTACCCGAGGAAACGCAACGGATTATCGCTTCCAAACTTGGAATTCCCGTATCGAAAGTGTATGGTGTCGTCACTTTCTATACTTTCTTTACCATGACTCCCAAAGGAAAACATCCCATCTCTGTTTGCATGGGTACAGCTTGTTATGTACGTGGTTCAGAAAAACTGCTGGAAGAGTTCAAACGTGTATTAGGTATCGAAGTCGGTGACACTACCCCGGACGGAAAGTTCTCATTAGACTGTCTGCGTTGTGTAGGCGCCTGCGGACTGGCTCCGGTAGTGATGATCGGCGAGAAGGTATATGGTCGATTACAACCGGTAGATGTAAAGAAGATTATTGAAGAATTGGAATAACCGAATTCCCGAAAACAATATAAAACAAACGGCTGCCTTGATAAGTCAAAACAGCCGTTCATTAATATTAAAATGTAAAAAAATGATGCGGAGAGAACGAGATTCGAACTCGTGATACCCTTTAGGGGTATACACGCTTTCCAGGCGTGCCTCTTCAACCACTCGAGCACCTCTCCTTACAATTACCAACTAGAGAAAAAACTCTCCATAAAAACAGAAAGCAGCAAAAAGCTGCTTTCTAGCGGAGAGAC